>NZ_CP053923.1:1032500-4156012 GCF_014672695.1 Defluviicoccus vanus
GGNNTAGCAGCGTTGCTACGGCGGGCTAGATCGAAGAAATTACCGATTATTCGCATGCCATGTTCGGTTTCAATACTTTCTGGATGGAACTGGACGCCGTATATAGGCCACTTCCGGTGCTGCAGACCTTGAATAACCCCGTCTTCACTGGTCGCAGTCACTTCAAGCTCTTCCGGCAGTGCCGTCGGCTCCACCATCAGTGAATGGTATCGCGTGGCGCGGAATGGGCTCGGCAGGGTGGCAAACAACCCCTTGCCGTGATGGCTGATCGAACTCATCTTGCCGTGCATCGGCTTTGGCGCCCGCACCACCCGGCCGCCAAAAACCTGGCCGATGCTCTGATGGCCAAGGCAAACCCCGAGGATGGGCACGCGTCCGGTAGCTTGACGAATCAACTCAAGGCAAATCCCGGCTCGATCCGGGTCGCATGGGCCGGGAGAAATAACGATCGCGTCCGGCTTCCACGCCAAGACCTCGTCGACGCTCACCGCATCGTTGCGCTTGACCACCACCTCGACTCCGAAGGAGCCGAGGTAATGAAAAAGATTATAGGTGAAGCTGTCGTAATTATCTATTAGGACATACATCTTCATCCTCGCGCGGATCGGAAAGATCACGCCTTCCCGATCTTGCAAAACCCATAGGGAGGCCCGGATAAAGACGGCCGATTATTTCAAGTACGATTCGCTCTGCGTCGGCCGTGCAATTCTTTGTAGTCCAGCAATCCACGCATCGTGCCACTGATACTTGCCCAGATCGATGCATGAACACTGGTGTTCGGTCCGGGGCTGCGAATGCGTCTTTTTTGAACCAAGCCCGTACGGCGACTACTTACCAGTTGCCAATCGGTCGGACAAGAGGCGGGCGGCGCGACGCGCCCCGGTTTGATGCCAATCACCGGCGCTTATCTTCGACGGTTCCGGCGAGTCTCGCTGTGGCCTCAGCCGGTGGGATACTGCCGATCGGCGCGAGGAGCCGCCGATTGTTGACCCAGTCGACCCATACGAGCGTGGCATACTCGACCGCTTCGAACGACCGCCACGGTCCGCACCGCCCGGCCGCGCACTTCCGGGGAAAACTTGCTCGTCGTCTTGCTCCTCATCGCTCCATGCTCTCAAAAGTTGGAGCCTCAGACCCACCGGAGCGGTTCACAGGAGCCCCTGTGATCTTTCGGCTGGCAAGGCGAACTCGCTCGTCGTTTACTACTCCCGTGGCGCGCGCAACGATGTGCCGCAATGACAGCGATGGGGCCATGGGCAATGAGAATGCCGCGCATCGGTAATGACGGCGGTTGCGGCGGTAAAGATTGCCGCGGCGCCGTGCAGCTGACGGAACGTCTGACCGCCGCGCCGTCGTCCGAAGGCGCTGCCAGAGGCATCCCATACCCATGACTGTCAGCGGCGTGCTGCTGGATATCGCCGGCGTGCTCGTCGATGGCCATGCCCTTGTTCCCGGAGCGCTTGAGGCCGTCGCCCTGCTGCGCGGCAACAACGTGCCCTTCCGGCTGGTCAGCAATACGTCGCGCCGACCGAAGCGCGACGTGATCGACCAGTTGCGCGAACTTGGCTTCGATATTGCCGCAAGGGATGTGTTCACCGGTGCAGAGGCCGTGATTGCGTATCTGCATAGCCAGCAACTGACGCCCTACCTCCTCGTCCATCCGGCACTCGAAGGCGAATTTGCCGCGCTGACAGGTAGTACGCCTAACGCCGTAGTCGTCGGCGATGCCGCCGAGCGGTTCACCTACGACCGGCTGAATGCGGCGTTCCGCTTGCTGCTCACCGGTGCGCCACTGCTTGCCATCGCCACCAACCGTTATTTCAAGGAGGCTGACGGCCTCAGCCTCGACGCCGGCCCCTTTGTCGCCGCGCTCGAATATGCGGCAAACGTCAAGGCGGCGGTGTTCGGCAAGCCGGCCGCCGCGTTCCTCGATCTCGTCCTCGCCGATCTGGGGACCGCGCGGGGCGAAACGCTGATGATCGGCGACGACGTCGAGAGTGACGTCAACGGGGCACTGGCCGCCGGACTGCAGGCCATTCTGGTCAGAACGGGAAAATTCCGGACCGGCGACGAACTGCGGATCAACGTGGGCGGCGAGAGTGCCGCCCACGTCTGGGAAGCGGTAGCAATCGCCCTCTCCCGCTAACCATTGCGTCGCCGAAATCCCGGCCAGTTTGCGCCTTGCGACCGCCTCAGCCGAACAGCTTGCCGGCAATCTCCGCCACGTGACGGCCCTGATAACGGGCGCCGTCGAGTTCATTGGCGCTCGGCAGGCGCGAGCCATCGCCCGCCGCAATGGTCGTTGCCCCGTAAGGGCTGCCGCCGGTGATCTCGTCGAGCGACAACTGTCCCTTGAAGGCGTAAGGCAGACCGACAATGACGAAGCCGAGGTGGAGAAGAACGGTATGAAAGCTCAGAATGGTGCTTTCCTGGCCGCCGTGTTGGGTCGCCGTCGACGTAAACACCGAGCCGACCTTGCCGACGAGGCTGCCTTCCATCCATAGCCGCCCGGTCTGGTCGAGAAAGTTCTTCATCTGCGACGCCATGTTGCCGTAGCGGGTCGGCGTGCCAAACACCACCGCATCATACTCGGCCAACTCCATCGGCGTGGCGATAGGCGCCGGTTGATCGACTTTGAACCCGGAGCGGCGGGCTATGTCGTCGGGAACCAGTTCCGGCACCCGTTTGACCGTCACGTCCGCAGCCGCCGCGCGCGCCCCTTCGGCGACCGCGTGCGCCATCGTTTCCACGTGACCATAGCTGCTGTAGTACAAGACGAGAACTTTTGCCATAACCGTCAACTCCTTGTGTATGTTGAATTGGTTAAAGGCGGCCAAACATTCACTGCTGCCCGGCCGTGGGTTAGTTGTCGAAGGCAGTCAGATCTGCATCGTCATCACGACCAAGACCGCTCAGGCGTGTCTAGCTGCTTGCGGCGGCACGCGAAAGCTGATGGCCATCCGGTTGTAGGCATTCATCAAACCGATCGCGATGGTGAGGTCGGCAAGCTGCTTATCACTGAACTGAGCGGCCGCGGCGCTGAACTCCGTTGCCGGGACGGCTGATGCGGCGATGTCTGTTACCGTCTCCGCCCAACGCAGGGCAGCCCGCTCCTGTTCCGAGAACAGATCCCCAGCCTCGTGCCAAGCCGGCACCAGGACGAGCTTCTCGACCGTCACGCCATCCTTGAGCAGATCACGCGAATGGAGGTCGATGCAGTAGGCGCAGCCGTTGATTTGCGATACGCGCAGGTAAATCAGGTCGATGAGTGCCTTCGGCAGCCCGCACTGAGCGACGTAAGCATGGACGCCGCCCAGTGCCTTCATCCCGTCGGCGGCCACCGTGGCATAGTCAAGGCGTTGGGTCATTGTACGCTCCTCCTTCGGCGCAAGCGGGCATCCGGAATGGCGGGCTGCAGCGATACCCCCGCGGCTATCAGGGTCGCCGTTGGTGGCGACGACGCCCGACAGCCGCTGTGGCGACAAGCACTCACCCGGCGATGCGGCGCACCTCGGCCAGAGTCGGCACATGCCCAAGGCCGTCCCCATCGATCACGTACTTGGTCGGCAACTGCCCGTTGCCGTGCATTTGCGCCAGCGCCAGCATCGCCGCCGGATAACCGTCAGGCGTCGTGCGGGCGGTAATGACATTGCCATCGGCGACCGCCATGTACGGGCTGCCGTTGTTGGAGATGAAGCCGCCCTGTGGCCCGGTATACTGCTTGATCATCTGTTCGAGGGTGATGGTGGCCGCGCCGTAGTTGGGGCCGTAGCCACCTTCGACCGGAACGTTGGTGGTTCCGTCGGTGTAGTCGTCCTGTTCGGAATGACCGGTGACCAATCGACCCCAGACGAGAGGGACCTTGGTCTTTGGATCCGTTGCCTGGATGAGGACCTCCACGCCGTAACAGATCGCCACCACCGGACGCCCGAGCGCGGCCAGCAGCCTGATCAGGGGGCGGATCGAGGTGTTGCCACCATAGTCCATGTAGGCGCCGGCGCCGCCGACGATGAACATGCCGGCGTACTGCGTTGCCTCGCTCAGTCCCTTGAGCAACGCCTGCCGGTACGGCTCGCGTGCCGCTTCGCCGTGCTGCGGCCGCGGCGTTGGCGGCAGCCAGGTATCGAGGTTACGCGGTTGATTCAAGCGTAGCCCCTCAGTGGTCGTCCGGTCGTTGTAGCGGTTGCCCAACGCCGCTTCACCCGGCGATACCTGGGCGGCATTCCACGCCTGATCACGAAAGCTGGTGTCGAGACTGACGCCATAGACAAAGGGCCGTTCCCCACGCAGGGTTACGTAGTCCACCTCGTAACCGGCGGCGCGGAAGGCCTGATCAGTGAGCGTCAGCTCGGAGCTCCAGTAACCGTGCTGGGGAATGACCGCCACGATCCTGCCGGGATTTGCAGGAACGTCGATCGTCACCCCGGTGAAACGCTTCACTTCGCTGATGAGGAACGCCTTGTCGTACCGCCCTTCGACCATCCGCTGGGCGACCAATCCGACGGGTGCGTCATCCGGAAACAACATCGTCGGAAACTCGACGGCCGCGGCGTGGCCGTTCGCGATCGCCTTGGCAACATCTTCGGGCGCTTGGTCGCCCTTCGTAGCCGTCTGTACCATCAAAGCCTCCTGGAGAAATTTGTCCGTACCGGGATCATCTCGTGCCCACGGTTTATTGTTGACGCCCAGCCCCTCCGCCCCGGAGGGGGATCGAAGTCATCTATCTGTCATCACAGAGGATGAAGTCCCCAACGTTAGACGCGGATGTGGCAATAGGTGTCGTCGCCGCCGGGTGTTGTCCAGAGCGCGCTGCGGAACTATCCGGGGATGCCCACAACGGATCCTCAGTGTCTGTCCGGGAGCTTTGTGAGTCATTGAAATCGGTTAATGGCGGGGCTGACCTTCCCCGGACATATGGGCGCCTGATTATGCGGCTTGAAGCTCTGCCTGTTCGGGTGTGAGGTCGCCGAGGGCGGAGTGAAGCCGCTGTCGATTGTAGTATCCTTCGATGTAGGCGAACAGGTCCCGTCTGGCTGTCTCGTCGGTCGGATAGGCGATGTGGTGAACCAGTTCTATCTTCAGGGTGTGGAACCAGTTTGCCATCGGCACCCAGCTTTCCATCGGCGCATTGTCGCAGCAATTGCCCTTCCGGCGCATCGACGGCACGATGCCATTCGCTTCCAGCAACGCGCGGGTTAGCGTCCGCGGAGAAGGCGGAAATTTGCGGCGAGTGGCGCGCCCGAGCGACCGCCGGGGAGTCTCGCAGAGGCGCGCCGCGGCGATGAGGCGGCGATCGCGTCTGCGCCATAGGCACTCAGATCGGTGCCTTTTGGAAGGTACTGGCGCAGAAGACCATTGGTGTTCTCATTGCTGCCACGCTGCCATGGGCTTTGCGGATCGCAGAGGTAGACTTGGACGCCTGCATCAATCTTGAGACGGGCATGCTGGGCCATTTCGGCTCCCTGATCCCAGGTCAGCGATCGGCGCAGCTCCTCGGGCAAGGTGATGATTGAACCGCTTCCCGCTTGAACGCGTCCGCGAAACTCCGACGCAGTTTCGTCATCAAACACCTTCCTGCCCTTTGCAGAGTTTAGCAGATGCGTCCACCAATTCGGGGAGTGTGCAACCTTCACCTGCATTGCCTTCACCTTCAGTTGAGCGGTGATCGCCTCGAACACGGCATGGTCCAGGCCGGCGGCGACGAGCGCCTGACGAAAGCGCACGAAGGCGGTGCGCGCCTAGCCGGCCGCGGGACAAGCCAACACCGATGTACCGACGAGGGATGACGCCAGCGGCGATCAACGTCACACACTTTCGACTGTGCAAAGCATTAGCATAAGCTGTAACGGCACCTGCAATCAGGAGTTTTGGCTGGCAGCGCAAACGTCCGTCCCGCCAGGGCTGACGCCGGGGGCGAGGATCGATAGTGCGCGTGATTGGCGCGCCCGCGCCGCGCACTGGGTCAATGACCGCTGCACCCGCATTTCTTGACTCAAAATGGCCGGCACTACATGTTTTTTATTTGTTCTTATGGCCGAAAGGTAAGGAAACGGTGCGAAGGCCGTAAGATAACGGCCATTTCGCGGAGACCTTGGTCTGTGCCCAAGAATTTCAGAGGCTTGGAGGGTTTGACCCGCCGATGAACGGTATCTGGACCGTCTGTGAACCACATCGATCCATCTATTAAGCGGTTTTAGCCAGCGACAGTTCCCGGACCTAACGGTGGTGGGCACCAACCAAGGTCTCGCGCCGTCTCGATCGGCGCAACTGTCCTAACCCGAAAAATGCACGTTGGCTGGCGGGTGTAGCGTAAGCCGTTGAACGGATTTAGGATATTGTTACTGAAGCCTGATCCTGCCGTTTCCGGAGGCCGCACCCGCCATGGTTGATCCGACGATACCGCTCCCCGGCCTGTCACCCGTCTCCGGCAAGACGGTGGTGGCCCGGTTTGATGGTGGCGAGCTTTCCTCGGCTGCCGGGGTGCTGGCGCTGCGCGAGATCGAGGCCCGCCTTGGCGTGGCGACGCGACTGGCCGCCTGCCTGGATGATCCACGGGCGCCGGGGCAGACCATCCATGGACTGGCCGAGATCATCCGGTTCCGGCTGCTGATGATCGCCGCCGGATACGAGGACGGCAACGATGCCACCGGCTTGCGGCTCGATCCGGTGTTCAAGATGGCGCTGGATCAGGCGCCGTCGGGCCGCGCGCTGTGTTCGCAATCGACCATCTCGCGGCTGGAGAACCTGCCGGGCAAGCGGGCGCTGCTGCGCATCGGCCGGGCCATGGTCGATCTCTATTGCGCCTCGTTCCGGCAGGTGCCGAAGCGGATCACGCTCGACATCGACGACACCTTCGACGCCGTCCACGGCGGCCAGCAGCAGCTTCGGCTGTTCAACGCCCATTATGACGAATACGGGTTCCAGCCCATCGTGGTGTTCGACGGCGAAGGCCGCTTCGTCACCGCCGTGCTGCGCCCTGCCAAGCGGCCCAAGGGCGTGGAAATCCGCACCTTTCTGCGCCGCCTGCTCCGCGCCATCCGCGCCAACTGGCCCCAGACCTCCGTCCTGCTGCGAGCCGACAGCCATTACTGCGCGCCGGAGGTCCTGGACTGGTGCCGGGGCGAAGGCGTCGATTACATCTTCGGCGTGGCGCCGACCCCGACGCTCCGCGCCCATATCCTTGCCCTGGAAGCCCGCACCCAGAAGCGGTTCGACGATACCCCGGACGGCGGCAAGCTCCGCCGCTTCAAGGAATTCCTCGACGGCGCCGCAAGCTGGAGCCGGGTCGAGCGCATCGTCGCCTGCGTCGAGGCAGGACCAGACGGCACCGACACCCGCTTCATCGTCACCAACCTGACCGGCGGCGATGGCCGCTCCCTGTACCAGGGCATCTACTGCCAGCGGAGACAGGCCGAGAACCACATCAAGTCCTGGAAGACCCACCTGGCCGCCGACCGCACCTCTTGCCACGCGGCCACCGCCAACCAGTTCCGCCTGTTCCTCCATGCCGGGGCGTATTGGCTGCTGTGGAGCCTGCGCGGGCTGATGCCAAAGCACTCGGTCTGGCGTGTCGCCCAGTTCGACACTCTCCGACTGCGGCTGATCAAGATGGCGGCGCGGGTGATCGAGATGAAGACCATGATCAAGGTCCACTTGCCCACCGCCACCCCGTGCCAGGACATCCTGCGCCTCGCCCTCGGCCGGATCCCACGCTTGGTCACCTGACCGATGGGGCGATGTGCCCCCAAACGCCACCCACATCGTGAACCCACCAGCCCCACCCCACATACCGTCCCCATCTCCGGCTGGCGGCGGGACGCCACGCCCAAACGCAACCTAACGGAGAGTGGTTGCCCGGGTGTCAAGTGCGAGCATCAGCGCGGTGCATAATGGCGGTTAGCAGGTCGCTTGGCACGGCGCGCCACTGGCAGCCGATACTCAACACGTACATGATGCCATTCAGGATTGCCCGGATATCGACGCTGCGCCAGCACCCGCCGCGTTTTTCTAAAGGAATTAGTGGCTTGATCAGCGCCCACTCGGCGTCGGTCAACTCACTCGGGTAGCGCAGCTTGCTGCGATCGTAACAGTGGCGGTTGTCGGTCGTCCACATCGGGCACCTCGCGAATCGGCGCCGACCATGGCGTCACAGATGAGGCCGACAGTTCAAGCCCCGCCAGTAACCGATTCCAATGGCTCGCAAAGCTCCCGGACGGACACTGAAACCAAGCGCCTGTTGGCACAATGAGCCTGTTGCTCCCAAGCGGTTGCGAGCGATTTTGCATTCACTCGATGGTCGGCAATTGACAACCGCACCCCGGCGCAGCAGGCTCCGGCGCATGCAAAGACTGCGCGGAACCTGTATCGCCCTGGAAGGGCACGGTATCCTGCTTCGCGGCGATCCCGAAGCCGGCAAATCCGACTTGGCACTGCGGCTAATCGATGCCGGTGGAGAACTCGTGTCCGATGATTACACCGATATCTTGGCGGAAGACGGCCGTCTTCTCGCGTCGGCACCGCCGCCATTGCACGGACTTCTTGAGGTGCGCGGTCTTGGCATTGTCCGCCTGCCAGCGATCGCAACCGCATCACTCGTCGCCGCGGTCGACTTGGTGGACATCAGCGAGATCGAACGACTGCCACACCCCTGTTCGGAGACGATTCTCGGCGTGGCGTTGCCGGTGTTCCGCCTGATGGCACGGGAAGCCTCCGCTGTCGCCCGCATCCGGTTGATAATCNNCACCTCGCCCGCGGCAGCATCATGCTGATGCAATGATCGTGAACTCGCCAATNNGCCCGATCACATTGAGGCGACAGGCCGAACTGCACCGGCAGACGCCGCCGCCCGAGGAAACCACCACGGTGTCCTGATCGTGACCGGCATGTCTGGCGCCGGCAAGACCACTGCTCTGAAATCGCTGGAAGATCTCGGTTACGAAACGATCGATCACCTGCCGCTTTACTTCTTGCCTCGCCTGTTCAAGCCGCTGGATGATGAACCCGAGCGGCCGATCGGACCGCTCGCCATCGGCTTTGATGTGCGGACGCTCGATTTCGATGTGCGCGGCTTTCTCGCCACCTACGATCGTCTGCGCGGCAGCGAAGCGCTTCCCACCCGGCTGTTATTTCTCCAGTGTGACGACGAGGAACTGCACCGTCGCTACACCGCCACTCGGCATCGCCATCCGCTCGCGCAAGAGCGGCCGGTGATGGAGGGGATCATCCGCGAACGAGAGCTGTTGGCACCCATCCGCGAGCGCGCCAACGTGGTGATCGACACCACCGGCCTTTCGCCGGCAGAGCTGAAGCGGCTGCTGGCCGGCCATTTCGTCTCAGCGGATCACGCCGGCCTGATGATCCACGTGGTCTCCTTTTCCTTCCGCAGCGGCCTGCCCCGGCACGCCGACCTGATTTTCGATGTTCGCTTCCTGGCCAATCCCTTCTACGTGCCGTCGCTGCGCACGTTGACCGGGCGCGATCAGCCTGTCGCCGACCATATTGCCGCCGATCCCAACTGCGGATTGTTCTTTGCTAATCTCACACGCTTGCTTGAACCGCTGCTTCCGCGCTACGACGCGGAAGGAAAATGCTATCTGACCATCGGCGTCGGCTGCACCGGCGGGCGGCATCGGTCGGTATTTGTTGCCGAGAAGCTCGCGGCTTGGCTGCAAAGGCGCAACTTGCGCGTGGATTTGACCCATCGCGATCTGGATCCGTCGGCAAACCACATCGAAGTTACGCCGAGGAGCGGCAACGAGGACAGCAAAGAACCATGATCGGAATGGTCATCGTTACCCATGGTCGACTGGCGGAGGAACTCATCAACGCGCTTGAGCACGTTGTCGGTCGCCAAGTCAACATCACCCCCGTTTGCATCGGCCCCGATGACGACATGGAGCAACGCCGCGCCAACATCCTCGACTGCGTCGCCCAGGCTGAGGAAGGCAACGGTGTGATTTTGCTCACCGACATGTTCGGGGGCACCCCCTCTAATCTCGCCATCTCCATCATGGACAAGGCCAACGTGGAGGTCATCGCCGGGGTCAACCTGCCGATGCTGATCAAGCTTGCAAGCGTGCGCCAGACCGAATCTTTGGAAGAAGCGGCGGAAAGTGCTCAGGAGGCGGGGCGGAAATACATTAACATTGCATCAAGGCTGCTCACCCAAGACGAAAATTGAGCGGTCGGATGGTCGAGTACAGTCGCGATGGCAATATCCTTAAGTGCATTGCCGTTATCGCCAACCGTCGAGGCCTGCATGCCCGCGCCGCGGCCAAATTCGTCAAACTGGCTTCGGGCTTCGACGCAGAGATTACAGTGTCGAAGCGCGGCCAAACGGTTTCCGGCCGCTCAATTCTCGGCCTGATGATGCTGGCTGCCGGACCTGGAACGGAAATCGAAATTGCCGCCGTCGGCCGTGAAGCGGAAGACGCGATCGAAAGCTTAGGGAGTATCATCGAAGCTCGATTTGACGAAGACTGAAATCGCACCGCCGATGTCACGGTCGCAACCGGCGGTCGACCAACTGAAGACACAAAGAAACTCGTATAGGCGGGATGAACATCCGCCAGGGGAGGAAATGACCGAGAGCATTGTCTTGGAGCGAGTCGTCGAAGGTCTCGGCGTCTCGCCCGGAATAGGTGTTGGCGTCGCGTATGTCTGCGAGGCTGGCAAGCCGCGAATCCCGGAGTATAGGATCCGGTACGCGGATGTGGCCATTGAACAGCGCCGGCTGCGCGGAGCGATCCTCAAGGCACGCCGCCAGATCGGGCGGTTGCGTGGCAAGGCGCGTGCCCGCGCTCAAACCACTCCCGGGCTCGCCGCCCAGGAACTGATCTATCTCCTTGAAGCCTACCAGCAGATCCTCAAAGACTCACGGCTCGTGCGCGGCGCCCAGTCCCGCATCATTCATGAGCAGGTCAATGCCGAGGCGGCGGTGCAGATGGAACTCGGCACCATCTGCGAAGGTTTCCGCAGCATTCAGGACCCCTATCTCGCCGCACGCATCGATGATATTCGCGAAGTGGGCAATCGCATCCTGGCGCAGCTCACCCGCTCTCCCGGTAAATTGCTGCTGACAATTCCATCCGGATGCATCCTCGTCGCCGAAGAGGTGACGCCGGCGGATACGGCGCAGCTCGATCCCGAGCACGTCATCGGCATCGCCGCCCAGATGGGCGGAGCACAGGGACACACCGCGATCATGGCGCGGGCGCTGGGGCTTCCGGCGGTGCTCGGCGCGCCAGGGCTGCTTGACGTCGTCCGCACCGGCGATCCGCTGCTGATCGATGGTGATCTCGGTCGAGTGGTGATTCACCCCTCCGCCCGCTCACTCAGCGTCTATCGGCGACGATGTGGTAAGCGCCGGCTGGAGGAACGCAACCTGCAGCGGCTGGCTACCAAACCGGCCGTAACCCGCGACGGCGTGGCGGTGCGACTGCAGGCCAACGTCGAGCTTCCCATCGAAATGGATCATGTGGTTGCGGTCGGCGCCTGTGGCATCGGCCTGTTGCGTACTGAATTCCTGTTCATGAATCGCACCGTTCCTCCCGATGAGGAGGAGCAGTTTGAAGTTCTCCGCAGCATCGTCATGCGGGCCGGCGGCCAGCCGGTCACCATGCGCACCCTCGATCTCGGCGGCGACAAGGGGGAAGCCTGCTTCGTGCACCAGTTCGGTGACAGCGTCACCTCCGCCCTTGGCGTCCGCGGCATCCGCCTGTCGCTCGCTCGCACCGAATTGCTCGAAGTGCAGCTTCGCGCCATGCTGCGGGCGAGCGCCTTTGGCCCGGTGCGGATTCTGCTGCCGATGGTCACCTCCGTCTCGGAGGTCCGCGCCGCACGCGAGATTCTTGCCCGCGCCGCGCGCCGCCTCCACCAGCGTGGCGTCGAGTTTCCCACCGCGCTGCCACCAGTCGGAACGATGATCGAGGTGCCGGCGGCGGTGCTCATCGCCGATGCGCTGACCCAGATCAGCGAATTCTTCGCCATCGGTTCCAACGATCTGACCATGTACACACTGGCCATCGATCGCGCCGACGAACGTGTCGCCCACCTGTACAATCCGCTGCACCCGGCGGTGCTGCGCTTGATCCGGCTCACCGTCGACGCCGCCCGCCGCGCCCACATTCCGGTCAGCATCTGTGGTGAAATCGCCGGTGATCCGCGCTTCGCCCCGCTGCTGCTCGGCCTCGGCCTGCATGAGTTGTCGATGGCGGCGAGCAGCATTCCCCGCGTCAAGCGCCGCATCGTCAACACGGATCTGGCTGCCGCCACGGCGATGGCAGAGACGATTTTGAAGGAAAGCGATCCCGTCCGCATCCAGATCCTCCTCGACGAGAACGAAGAGGGGGACGAGGAAGGGTGAGCGCTGCGGCAACGTTAGGACGCCGCCGGCACCCCCTTGGTGGTGGAGTATTCGAAATGCAGCGCTTCGCCCGGATGCACCACCGGGTGGGCAGCATGTGCGGCCGTCGCCGCCTCAGCAAAGCCGGTCAGGATCAGCTTGAGCTTGCCGGGATAGCTGGCGATATCGCCGATGGCAAATACCCCCGCCGATCCGGCGGAGCAGGTTGACGGATCGATGGCCACATGGTTGCGGTAGAGATTGAGCCCCCAGCGCGCGATCGGTCCCAAATCCTGCGACAGGCCGAAAAACGGCAGGAGGACATCCGCGGCAAGCGTCCGCGTCTGGCCATCGAGATCACGCACAACGACGCCGGTAAGCTGTTTGCCCTCGCCCTCCAGACCCGCAAGCTGGAACGGAACGACAAGCTCGATCGTTCCCGCAGCTGCCAGCCGCCGCAGCTTCTGCACGCTGTCAGGGGCGGCGCGGAACTTGTCACGCCGGTGCACCACCGCAACGCTGGCGGCAATCTCGGCGAGCGATACGGCCCAATCCACCGCCGAGTCACCGCCGCCGGCGATCACCACCCGGCGATCGCGATAGTCGTCGCGCCGCCGGACCAGATACTGGACTCCCGAGCCCGCCGGCTGCTGTTCGAAGTGCTGGATATGGGCGAGCGGCGGCCGATTCGGCCCGAAGGAACCGACGCCGGCCGCAAGGATGACCACCGCCGCATCGATGCCAACACCGGCCGAGGTCCCCAGAAACCAGCGGTCGGTCGGCAGCCGTTTCAGTTCAATGACTTGCTGGCCAAGATGATAGACGGGATGAAAGAGCGCCGCCTGCGTCTGCAACCGGTCGATGAGTTCTCCGCCAAGGATTTGCGGAAAGCCCGGAATGTCGTAAATGGGCTTTTCCGGATAAAGTGCGGTGCACTGGCCTCCCGCCACGTCGAGCACATCGATGACATGAGACGCCATGCCCAGCATGCCACACTCGAAAATGGCGAACAGGCCCACCGGCCCGGCCCCGATGATCGCCACGTCGGTCCGGAATGAGGTCGAAGTCATGGAATCGGCCCCCGTGTTTCGATCTGCTGTTGATGGATGTTCGTCGTACCTACCATGGCGGCTTCGCCGCTTCCGCGCAAGCATCGGTGCCAACAGTATGCTGCGCCGTGCACAAACGGGGGTGCCAGCGATGCTGCCGACGATCGCCGAACAAACCCTCGCCGACCAGCAGGCCACCGAACATCTCGCTGCCAGCCTGGCTAGGATCGCCCGCCGCGGTGATATATTCGCCCTTGAGGGTGATCTTGGCAGCGGCAAGACCGTTTTCGCCCGCGCCTTCATCCGGGCGCGTGGCTGCGTCGACGAGGACGTGCCCAGTCCCACCTTTACCCTCCTCCAGGTCTACGAGCCATCGCTGCCAGACGCCTGCCCGATCTACCATTTCGACCTCTATCGGCTCGACGCGCCGGATGACGCCTGGGAACTCGACATCGAGGACGCGTTCGCCAGCGCCATCTGCCTGATCGAGTGGCCAGATCGCCTCGGCCCGCTGCTGCCAGCGCACGCGCTCTCGGTGCGCCTGCGCCCGGGGACAGCGGCGGAGCAGCGTCGCATTCAGCTCGCCGGCACGACAGCCTGGCGGCAACGTCTGCAGGAGACCGGCCTTGCCTGATCGTTCCTTGCCTGATTGCTGCTTGTCAGATCGCGCTGGCCTCATCGACGCCTTCATCCGCGCCGCCGGCTGGCAGCCGGAACACCTGCGCCCGCTTGCCGGTGACGCCTCCTTCCGCCGCTATAGCCGTTTGGCCGATAATGGCCGCCGCGCGGTGCTGATGGATGCACCGCCGGACCACGAAGACGTCCGCCCCTTCGTCCGCATCGCCCGTCATCTGGCCAACCTCGGCCTCAGCGCCCCCGCCATCCTCGCCGCCGACGAAACGGCCGGCCTGCTGCTGCTGGAGGACTTCGGCGACGCCACCTTTACCCGGCTGCTCGCCGATGGCACCAGCGAGCGCGATCTCTACCGCCTCGCCACCGACGTGCTGATCTATCTCCACCGCTTGGCGCCTGCCGTCGCCGCGCCCGCCGGTCTTCCCGCCTACGATGAGCGCCGCCTCCTCGACGAAGCGTTGCTGTTGACCGACTGGTACCTCCCGGCGGTCACCGGCACGCCGATCTCCATCGCCGGCCGCGATGCCTGTGTGGCGGCTTGGCAGGACGCCCTGGCGCTTGTGATGCAGCTTCCACCGACGCTGGTGTTGCGCGATTTCCACGTGGACAACCTGATGCGCCTCGATGAGCGCGACGGCCTCGCCGCCTGCGGCCTGCTCGATTTTCAGGACGCCGTTGCCGGCCCCGCCGCCTACGACCTGATGTCATTGCTCGAGGACGCGCGCCGCGACGTTTCGCCTCCGGTCAAGCAGGCGATGCTGCAGCGCTACCTGCAAGCAATGGACATGGCCGATCGAGAGCAGTTCGCCGCCGCCTTTGCCGTGCTGGGCGCGCAGCGGCATGCCAAGGTGATCGGCATCTTCACCCGGCTGCACCGCCGCGACGGCAAGCCGATCTATCTCGGCCACATCCCCCGCGTCTGGCGCTTGCTGGAGGCGGCGCTGCAGCACCCGGCACTGGCGCCGGTGGCAGCCTGGTTCGATCGTCACTTGCCGCCAGCGCTGCGCCGCATGCCCGCGGTTGCCGACCAACAGGCCGGTCGTTGATGGCGTCGCACNTCCCTGGAGCGGCCGACGCGGGCGATGGTGCTGGCCGCCGGCCTCGGGGTACGGATGCGGCCGATCACGCTGACGCTGCCGAAGCCGCTGATCCGCATTGGCGGGCGGACGATGCTCGACCGGGCGCTGGACGAACTCGCCGCCATCGACGTGACCGAGGTGGTGGTGAATGTCCATTACCTGGCATCACTGATCGAAGCCCACCTCCAGGGCCGCACGCGGCCGCAGATCGCCATCTCGCCGGAGCCGGTGTTGCTCGAAACCGGTGGCGGCGTTACCAACGCCCTGCCTCTGCTCGGTCACGAGCCGTTCTTCGTCGTCAACGGCGACGTGCTCTGGTGCAACGGCCCGCAGCCGTCGCTGCGCCAACTTGCAGACGCCTGGGACGCGGGACGGATGGACGGCCTGCTGCTGCTGCATCCCACCGCCACCGCCTGCGGCTATAGCGGTCCCGGTGACTTCTTTCCGCTGCCGAACGGCCGGCTGCAGCGGCGAGGGACACGCGCCAGCGCNCCCACCCTGTTTGCCGGTCTGCAGATCCTGCATCCGCGGCTGTTCGTCGACCTGCCGGCGGGCGCGTTTTCTCTCAACGTCCTCTACGATCGGGCGATCGCCGCCGATCGGCTGTTCGGTGTGCTGCACCAGGGCGCCTGGTGCCACGTGGGAACGCCGACTGACATACCCGTCGCCGAAGCCTTCCTGCAAACCCACAGCGACGACGGCAACCACGCAACGGCAGCGGAGCGGCGGGCCGGGGAATGACCGCAGCCGCGGTCTACACCATTCCACCCGGCGTTTCCTTCGTCGATGCCCTGGCGAGCGAACTGCTGCGCCGTGGTGAGGGTGATCCGCTCGCCTTGCCAAGAATGCGCCTGCTGCTGCCGACACGACGCGCCTGCCGGGCGCTGGCCACCGCCTTCCTGCGCATCCGTCCCGACCGGCCGCTGTTGCTGCCGCGGATGACGCCGCTCGGCGACGTGGACGAGGACGAGATCGCCCTCGACCATGCGGCGGAGCTTGGCGGCGAGGACGCGCTCATCGCGCCTGCCATCCCGCCGTTGCGTCGCATCTTGCTGCTGACACGCCTCGTGCTCGCCCGGAGCCCCGGCGAGACCTCCGTCGATCAGGCGGCGCGGCTGGCGCAGGAGCTGGCGCGGCTGCTCGACCAGGTACAGACCGAGCGCCTGGATTGGCACGATCTGGCGGCGCTGGTGCCGGACGAAATGGCGGCGCATTGGCAGCTGACGCTGCGTTTCCTCGCCATCCTCACCGAGAACTGGCCGCGCATCCTCGCCGAGGAAGGCGCCAGCGATCCCGCCGACCGGCGCAACCGCCTCCTCGCCGCACAGGCGCTGGCGTGGACAAAGGCGCCGCCGCCGACGCCCGTCATCGCCGCCGGCTCCACCGGCAGCATCCCGGCGACCGCAGATCTGCTGAAAGTCGTCTCGCGGCTGCCGCAGGGGGCGGTGATCCTTCCCGGGCTCGACCAGGAGGCCGATGACGCCACCTGGGCTGCCATCCGCGCCGAGCCCTGGCATCCACAGTACGGCATGGCGCTGCTGCTGGAGCGCCTGGAGGTGACGCGGGCCGAAGTTCGGCAGTGGCCGCACCGACCGGGTGACCGGTTCAGCGAAGCGCGCGCCAGACTGATCCACCGGGCGTTGCGTCCCGCCGTCGCCAGCGCCGAACCTGAACCCTTCAAGGCCGCCGGGCTCGCCGTACAGCATGTCTCCCGGCTGGACGCAGCGACGCTGGAGGAGGAAGCACGCGCCATCTCGCTGATCATGCGCCAGACGCTGGAAGCGCCCGAGCGCACCGCCGCCCTGGTTACGCCTGACCGGGCGCTGGCCCGACGGGTCGCCGCCGAGTTGCAGCGCTGGTCCATCACCATCGACGATTCCGCCGGTCTGCCGCTGGGGGACACCCAGCCGGGCGCCTTTCTTCGCCTCGTCGCCCGCATGGTCGCCGAGCGCTTCGCCCCGGTGCCGCTGCTGGCAGCACTGAAGCATCCGCTGGCCGGCGGCAGTATTGCCGTCGAGCAGTTCCGCCGAACCGTCCGCCGGTTGGAGGTGGCGACACTGCGCGGGCCACGACCGGCACCGGGGCTTGTCAGCCTGCGCGCCGCATTGGGCGAGAAGACCGAGAGCAACAGCAGGCTGCACGCCCTGATCGACCACCTCGCCGCCGCCACCGGGCAACTGGTTGCCCTGCTGCAGCAGCGATCGGCAGACCTCCCGGACCTGCTCGCCGCGCACGTGGCCGCTGCCGAGGCGCTCGCCGCCACCGACGTGGAGACCGGGCCGGACCGGCTCTGGCGGGGTGACGCTGGCGAGGCGATGGCGAAGTTCATCGCCGAACTGGCCGACGCCGCCCGCGGCGACAGCGGCGTCGGCTGCCATGCCTATCCTGCCCTGTTCGAAACGTTGCTGGCCGGCCACGTCGTCCGCCCGGTGTGGGGACGTCACCCGCGCCTGGCCATCTGGGGGCCGCTGGAAGCCCGCCTGCAGCACGCCGATGTGTTGATCCTCGCCGGGTTGAATGAGGACAGCTGGCCACCGCGGGCAACAGCCAGCCCGTGGATGAGCCGGCCAATGATGCAGGCCTTCGGCCTGCCGCTGCCCGACCGGCGCATCGGTCTTTCCGCCCACGACTTCGCCCAGGCCTTCTGTGCCCCCGCAGTCTGGCTGAGCCGCTCGCGCCGGCGGGAAGGCACACCAACAGTGCCGTCGCGCTGGCTGCTGCGGCTGGAGGCACTGTTGCGCACCACGCCGGTGCGGCCGATCGAAGCGGGCATCACATGGCTGCACTGGCAGGCGCTGCTCGATGAACCACCTGCCAATGAGCGCCACCACATCGATCCGCCCGCCCCCTGCCCGCCGGTCGCCGCGCGGCCGCGCCAACTGTCGGTCACCCGGATCGAGACCTGGATGCGCGACCCTTACGCCATCTACGCCCAGTACATTCTCGGGCTCAGGGCGATCGAGCCGCTGGATGCGGACCCGGGGGCGGCCGAATATGGCTCCTTCGTCCATGCGGCGCTTGAACACTTCGTCCGCCAGCATCCGCGCCGTCTGCCGGGCGATGCGTTGCCACAACTGCTCGCCATCGGCCGCCAGGTCTTCGCGCCGATGCTCGACCGGCCNGGGGTGCGCGCCTTCTGGTGGCCGCGGTTCGAGCGGATCGCCCACTGGTTCGTCGCCGAAGAGCAACGCCGCGACGACAGCATTCGCTACCGCTACAGCGAAGTAACGGGTCGCCTTCGCTTCGAAGCTCCGTTCGCGCCATTCGAGCTGACGGCGAAGGCCGACCGGATCGATGTTCTCGCCGATGGCCGGCTCGGCATCATCGACTACAAGACCGGGCAATTACCAACCAGGAAAGAAGTGGCCGCCGGTTTTGCCCCGCAACTGCCGCTGGAGGCGGCGATCGCCCTCGCCGGCGGCTTCGATAGCATCGCCAGGGCGCCCATCGCCCAGATCACCTACTGGCGCCTGCGCGGCAACGAGGAGGGTGGCGAAAAACTCGACCTCGANCGGCGACCCGATCGAGCTGGCACAGACGGCGCGTGCCGGCCTGGAACGCCTCGTCGCGGTGTTCGATCAGGAGGAGACCGCCTACGCTGCCCGACCGCGATCCTCGGTCGCGCCGCGGTTCAGCGACTACGAGCACCTGGCGCGGATCAGGGAATGGTCCGCCTGGGGCGGTGACGCCAGCGAATGACCGACGCCCTCTCGCCGCCGATGCCTGACCCGAATGCTGCTCACGATGCTACCCCCGATGCGCTGCAGCGTCAGGCGGCCGCCGATCCGAACGCATCTGTCTGGGTCGGTGCCTCCGCCGGCACCGGCAAGACCAAGGTGCTCACCGACCGGGTGCTGAGCCTGATGCTGCAGGGGACGCCACCGCACCGCATCCTCTGCCTCACCTTCACCCGTGCCGCCGCGGCGGAGATGAACAAGCGCATCGCCGACCAGTTGAGCGATTGGGCGACGATGCCGGCGAAGGCGCTCACCCTGGCGCTGCAAGGCCTGCTCGGCCGGATACCGAACGACGACGAGGCGGTGCTCGGCCGGCAGTTGTTCGTCCGCGTCCTCGACACCCCGGGCGGGATGAATATCCAGACGATCCATGCCTTCTGTCAGTCACTGCTCGGCCGCTTCCCGCTCGAAGCCGGCATCGCCCCACACTTCGCCGTGGTCGATGAACGTGATGCCGGCGAAATGCTCGCCGATGCGGCACGACAGGTGTTGAGCAGTGCCGAGCAGGCAGAAGGCGGACTGACCGCGGCCGTCGCCGTGATCACCGGCCATGTGGCGGAAACCGGCTTCCAGGCGCTGGTGCAGATGCTGGCAAGCGAAGCCGGCCGGTTGCAGGGGACGCTCCAGGCCTGTGGCTCGATTAAAGCGGCCATCGTCGCGATCCATGCACGCCTCGGCCTGGCGACCGGCGAGACGCCGGAGACCGTCGTCACCAGTGCCTGCGCCGACGGTGCTTTCGAAGCCGATGCTCTGCGAGCAGCGATGGCGGCGCTGGCTGCTGGCGGCAAGACGGACCGAGAGCGAGCGACCGCCATCGCCGATTGGCTCGAAGGCAACGTCACCACGCGGGCGAGCGGATTCGCCAAATACGCGAAAGCCTATGTAACCAAGGATAAGGAAACCGACCTGCCGCAGCCGAAGAAGACGCTGGCGACCAGCGGGGTGCTGAAGGCTTGGCCGGCGGCGGAGGCCATCCTCAATGACGAAGCCGAGCGGCTGGTTGCCACCCTGCTGCGGCAGCGGGCGGCGGTGACCGCAGAAGCGAGTGCCGCTCTGCTCACCGTCGCCACCGCGCTGCTCGATGTCTACGCGCGGACGAAACAGGCGCGCGCACTGCTCGACTACGATGACCTGATCCGCGCCACAGCCCAGCTGCTGGAACGAGACGGCGGCGCGTCGTGGGTACTGTTCAAGCTCGACGGCGGCATCGACCACGTGCTGATCGACGAGGCGCAGGACACCAACCCGGATCAGTGGCGGGTGATCCGGGCGCTGACGGCGGAATTCTTCACCAGTGAACGGCGGTCGGTGCGACCGCGCACCGTCTTCGCCGTCGGCGACGTCAAGCAGTCGATCTTCAGCTTTCAAGGCGCCGAGCCGGCCGAGTTCATCGCCAACCACCGCCACTTTGCCGGCGAGGCAACCGAAGCCGGCAGCCGTTTCCGTGCCGTCGATCTCAGCGTCTCCTTTCGCTCCACCCGGGCGGTGCTGGCGGCGGTGGATGCGGTCTTCGCCCAGGATGCGGCGCGCGACGGCGTCGCCCTCGACGGCCAGCCGATCGCCCATCAGGTGTCGCTGAGGCGCCAGGATGACGGCGGCATAGTGGAGCTGTGGCCGGAACTGGCGGCTCGCAAGGAAGATGAGCCGGAACCATGGAAACCGCCGGTGGATCGCGTCGACAAGGATGCACCGCACAGCCGCCTGGCGCGACTTGTGGCCGCCCGTATCGCCCGGATGATCGCCAACCACGAACTGCTGGACTCGCAGGGGCGGCCGATCCAAGCGGGCGACGTGATGGTGCTGGTGCGCCGCCGGGACGCCTTCGTCGAGCAATTGGTCCGCGCACTGAAAGATCGGCAGGTTCCCGTCGCCGGCGTCGATCGGATGATTCTCACCGAACAGATTGCGGTGATGGACCTAATCGCGCTCGGCCGCTTCGTCCTGCTGCCGGAGGACGATCTGACCCTCGCCTGCGTGCTGAAAAGCCCCCTCCTCGGCCTCGACGACGATCAGCTTTTCCGTTTTGCGCATGGTCGTACGACCAGCTTGTGGCGGGCGCTACAGGCGGCAGAGGACGAGCCTGCGTTCGCCGCAGCGCGTACGTTTCTCCGCGACCTGATGGCGATCGCCGATCAGATCCCGCCCTTCGAGTTCTTCTCCCACGTGCTCGGACCGCTACGCGGGCGGCGGCGCTTCTTTGCCCGCCTTGGCCACGAAGCCGACGAGCCGATCACCGAGTTCCTCGATCTGGCGATGCGCTACGAACGGACGCATCCGCCGACCCTGGAGGGCTTCCTCCACTGGCTGGAAACCTCGGCGGTGCAGATCAAACGCGACATGGAGCAGGCGACGCGGGATGCGGTGCGGGTGATGACCGTGCATGGCGCCAAAGGCTTGCAGGCGCCGATCGTCTTTCTGCCCGATACCAGCAGGGTACCGCAGGTACATACCGCTGGTCGGCCGCCGCCGATTCTGTGGACGCAGGCGCTGAGCGGCGGGGCGTTGCTGCCGCTCTGGCCGCCCGCCGCCGACGCGCGCGAGGTGGTGACACAGGCGGAGCATGCGCAACTGAAAGCGCGGCAGCGGGCGGAATATCGCCGCCTCCTCTACGTGGCGATGACCCGCGCCGAAGATCGGCTGATCGTCTGCGGCTGGCACGGCAAACAAAAGCCGTCCGAGGGCTGCTGGTACCAGTTGATCAAGGACGGGCTCAGTGCTGCCGCCGTCGCCACCGAAAACGATCCCTTCCTGCAGGAGGCGAAGGAGCGGGACGAGTTCGACGCCGATCCCGTCGTCTATCGCCTGCGGTCGCCGCAACGCGTGCAGCCGCAAGCGCAGCCGGCAAGCGAGGCAGTGCAGCTGCCGGACCTGCCTGGGTGGGCGACAACATTACCGGCCGAGGTCCGCCCGGTGCCGCGGCCCTTGTCGCCCTCGCGCGCGGTGGATGCCGCCGATCCGCCGATCCGCCCGCCGCTGACCGCCAGCGGTGAGGGTGGCTATCGGCGCGGCCAGATCATTCACCGCTTGCTGCAAAGCCTGCCGCANGTGACCGGTAGCGGCCGCGACGAGGCGGTTCGCCACTGGCTCGCCCGTCAGGCGCGTGGGCTAGCCGCTGCCGAACAGGCGGATGTGATGCGCCAGGTGCTGGCGATCGTCGATAACCCGCAGTTCGCATCGATCTTCGGTCCGGACAGCCTGGCGGAAGTGCCGATCTCCGGCGAGGTGGACGGGCGACTGTTGAGCGCTCGCGTCGATCGGCTGGTGGTCAGCCCCGAACGCATCACCGTCCTCGACTACAAGACCGACCGGCCGCCACCGGACGATCCGGGGCGCGTATCGCCCGCTTACCTGCGGCAGATGGCGCTCTATCGCCGCGCCCTGAGCGCCGTATTCCCCGACCGCCCGGTGGAATGCCTGATCTTGTGGACAGATGCGCCGCGATTAATGCAGCTTAGCGATGAGACTCTCGCGGGGTTGACGCCTTGACCCCCGATGTCGCTCCATAGATTGTGGGACTAGGACGCAAGCTCAGGTTGGCTCGCGTTATGAAGCTGCAGGGATAACCAAATGCCGAAGCCCGTTACCGATGACTCGTTTTCCACCGATGTGCTCAAGAGCGAGAAGCCCGTTCTTGTCGACTTCTGGGCCGAGTGGTGCGGTCCCTGCAGGCAGATTGCGCCGGCACTGGAAGATCTCGACAAGGAGTTGGGCGCCCGCGTCACCGTCGCCAAACTCAATATCGATGAAAATCCGATGACACCATCGAAATATGGTGTTCGCGGCATTCCGACGCTGATGCTGTTCAAGGATGGACAAGTTGCCGCCACCCGGATCGGCGCACTGCCGAAGGGTAAACTGTTCGAGTGGGTCGAGTCCGTCCTGTCCGTGGCCTGATCGGCCCTGATCGGCCGGTCCGTCGCCTGCTCGCGGCGGCGCCATCAGCCGCGGGCGTTCGCCGCCAGGACGTGCCCGGCGAGATACAGTGAGCCACAGATAAGTACCCGGGCGCGCCCGCGCTGCCGGCCAACGGTGGCGAGGGCGCCGCGGATACCGTCGCAAGCCAGCGCGTTCGCCCCGCAGCTGCGGATCAGTGTTGCGAGCGCTTCCGCCGCGAAGCTGGCCGGCTCGTCGGGGATATCCACGGTGACCATGGTGTCGAAGAGCGGCGTCAGCGGCGCAACGAAGCCGGCGGCGTCCTTCGTCTGCAGCATGCCGATCACCCCATAGCAGGGGCGATCCTGCCACTGTCGCAACTGGGTCGCCAGGACCTCGGCCGCCCCCGGATTGTGGCCGCCATCGAGCCAGAGCTCCCAGTCGGCCGGCAGCAGCGCCGCCAGCGAACCGCTCGCCAAGTGCTGTAGCCGTGCCGGCCAGACGGCCGTCCGCAGCCCGGCAGCCACCCGCTCGCGTTCGGCCGCAATCCCGAACAGCCGGTGCAGGGCGGCGATCGCCACACCGCCATTCTGCCGCTGATGCGCACCAGGCAATGCCGGAGCCGGCAGGTCCCACGCGTCTTCGACGCCGTCGGCCCGCCACTGCATCCCGTCACCGCGGGCGCGCACGGACCACTCGTGCTCTTCTTGGACCAGCGGTGCCCCCACCGCCTTCGCCCGCGTGGCGATCACCTGTGCAGCCGCCGGTGGCTGCGCCGCAACCACGCAGGCGACACCGGGCTTCAGGATGCCGGCCTTTTCAAAAGCGATCTCGCCCAGGGTTTCACCAAGGTAGGTGCGATGGTCGATGGAAATCGGTGTGATCACCGTCAGTGCCGGACGGTCGACCACATTCGTTGCATCCAGTCGGCCGCCAAGCCCGGTTTCTAGCAAGGTGAAATCAGCCGGCATCTCGGCGAACGCGAGCAGCGCGGCAACGGTGGTGATCTCGAAGAAGGTAATCGGCGCACCGTCATTCGCCGCTTCGCAACGGGCGAGCAGCGTCGTTAGTGCCTGATCGTCAATGATTCGATCGGCAACAACGATTCGTTCGTTGAACCGCACGAGGTGCGGCGAGGTATAGACGTGCGTCGTTCGCCCATGCGCGGCGAGCATGGCCCGCAGGAACGCCACCGTCGATCCTTTGCCGTTGGTCCCGGCCACGTGCACCACCGGCGGGAGGTATCGGTGAGGGTCGCCCAGGCGCCGCAGCAGTCGATAAACACGGTCGAGCGACAGGTCGATCAGCCGCGGATGCAACGCCTGCAGCCGCGTCAGGATGGCGCCGGGGTCATGCTCGGTTGAGGCGCTCATGCCAGGGACGTCATGCCAAGGACGTCATGCCGGGGGCGGAGCGCTCCCACCCACCGCTAGCGACGGCAACGCCACTTCGGTTCCAGGTCCCTCTGCCTTCGCTTCGACCGCAGGCCGCCGCAATAGCCGCAGGATTCGCGCCAGCGTCTCCGCCAGCTGGTGGCGTGGCACCACCATATCCACCATGCCGTGTTCCAGCAGATACTCCGCCTTCTGAAATCCTTCCGGCAGGCTTTCGCGAATCGTCTGTTCGATCACCCGCGCGCCGGCAAAGCCAATGACCGCGCCAGGCTCGGCAAGGGTGATATCGCCCAGCATGGCAAAGGATGCGGAGACGCCGCCGGTAGTAGGATCGGCCAGGACGACGAGATACGGCAGCCCCGCCTCGCGCACTTCGTTCACGGCAATGGTGGTACGCGCCATCTGCATCAGCGACAGGATGCCTTCCTGCATCCTCGCCCCACCCGAGGTGGCAACGACGATCAGCGCGCACTGCTCGCTCACTGCCGCCCGCGCCGCGGTGAGCAGGCCCTCGCCCACGGCGATGCCCATGGAGCCGCCCATAAAAGCGAAATCGAGACAGGCGACCACCGCCGGCACGTCACCCAGGGTACCGATGGCAACGCGGATCGCCTCCGGCTGGCCGGTGCGCGTCTGCGCTTCCTTCAGTCGGTCGGTGTACTTGCGCACATCGCGGAAGCGCAGCGGATCGACCGGTGCCTTGGGCAGGTCGAGAATGCGGTACGCGCCAGCATCGAACAGGCTCACCAGCCGCTTCTCGACCCCAATACGCATGTGATGGCCGCAGTGCTGACAGACGTGCAGCGCCTTCTCCAGGTCGCGATGAAAGATCAGCTGCGCACAGGCCGGACACTTCTGCCACAAATTGTCCGGGATATCGCGTTGCGCACCGACCAGCTCACGCAGCTTCGGGCGGACAACCTCGGAGAGCCAGCTCATGCCGCCGACTCCCGACGACTGCCGGCGCGTACCCCTTGCGCCAATTGGGCGACGAAGGTGGTGATCGCGTCCACCAAGCCTGCCATGGGCTGGTTGGCCGCATCAAGGTGCTCGGCGACGCGTTTAACCAGTGCCGTGCCGACCACCGCTGCATCGCCGATCCTGGCCATCGCAGCAGCCTGCTCCGGCGTGGTGATGCCGAAGCCAACGGCGATCGGCAGGTCGGTTGCGGTGCGGATGCGGGCCACCGATCGCTCCACATCGTCGAGGCTCGCCGAGCGGGTGCCGGTCACCCCGGCGATCGAAACATGGTAGACGAAGCCCCGCGCATGGGCGACCACCGTCGGCATCCGCGTAGCATCCGTGGTCGGTGCGATCAGGAAGATGAAGTCGAGCCCCACCGCCTCGGCCGGAAGTCGCAACTCGTCCGCCTCTTCGGGTGGCAGATCGACGATGATCAGCCCATCGACACCGGCACGCCGCGCATCGGCGACGAACGCCTCCACCCCATAAACGTAGACCGGATTGTAGTAACCCATGAGGATGACCGGCGTCTGATCGTCCGACCGGCGAAACTCGCTCACCATTGCCAGCGTCCGACGGACAGTCTGTCCCGCCCGCAGTGCCCGCAGCGACGATGCCTGGATCGCCGGTCCGTCCGCCATGGGATCGGTGAACGGCATCCCGAGTTCGATCAGGTCGGCGCCGGCTCCGGGTAGCGCCGCCAACAGCTGTGCCGCGGTTGCGGCATCGGGATCGCCGGCGGTGAGGAAGGTGATGAGACCACCGCGGCCTTCGGCGCGCAGGGTCGCGAAACGGCGATAGATGCGACTCTNGGTTGATCACAGCTTGATTCCGAGATGATGGCCGACGGTGAAGACGTCCTTGTCGCCTCGACCGCACATGTTCATCACCAGCACGTGGTCCGCCGGCAATTGCGGGGCAATGCGCGCCACGTGCGCCAGCGCGTGCGCCGGTTCGAGCGCAGGAATGATGCCCTCCAGCTTGGCACACAGCTGGAAGGCAGCAAGAGCCTCGTCGTCGGTGACCGATACGTAGTCGACCCGACCGCAGTCACGCAGGTGTGCGTGCTCCGGGCCGACGCCGGGATAATCGAGTCCGGCGGCGATGGAATGGCCGTCGAAGATCTGTCCGTCGTCATCCTGCAGCAGGTAGGTGCGGTTGCCATGCAGAACGCCCGGCTGCCCCGCCGTCAGCGAGGCGCAGTGGGCACCGGTATCGATGCCGCGCCCCGCTGCCTCCACCCCGACCATGCGGACAGCGGCGTCGTCGAGGAACGGATGGAAGAGGCCCATGGCATTGGAGCCACCGCCAATGCAGGCAACTAGGGTGTCAGGCAAACGGCCTTCCGCCGCCAGGATCTGCTCCCGCGCTTCCTGGCCGATGACCGCCTGAAAATCGCGAACCATCGCCGGATAGGGATGCGGGCCGGCAACCGTCCCGATCAGGTAGTAGGTGTCGTCGACGTTGGCGACCCAGTCGCGCAGCGCCTCGTTCATCGCGTCCTTCAAGGTACCAGTGCCCGAGGTCACCGGCCGGACGGTGGCGCCGAGCAGCTTCATCCGGAAGACGTTCGGCGATTGCCGCTCGATGTCGGTCGCCCCCATGTAGACTTCGCAGCGAAGGCCGAACAGGGCGCAGACGGTCGCCGTCGCCACGCCGTGCTGGCCGGCGCCCGTCTCGGCGATGATTCGCGTCTTGCCCATGCGCCGTGCTATCAGCGCTTGGCCGAGTGTATTGTTGATTTTGTGCGCGCCGGTATGATTCAGTTCATCGCGCTTAAAATAGATTTTCGCGCCACCAAAGTATTCGGTCAGGCGCTGGGCCAGATAGAGCGGGCTGGGGCGACCAACGTAATCCTTCATGTAATAATCAAACTCGGCGATGAACGCCGGATCAACCCGCGCCGCATCGTAGGCCTGCTCCACCGACAAGATCAGCGGCATCAGCGTCTCGGCGACAAAACGGCCACCGTAGATGCCGAAGTGTCCGCGTTGGTCGGGATCGTTGCGAAGGGAGTTTGTACCCTCCATCGTCTTTGCCTCCTCTGCCCGAAGCACCGTCGCCAAAGGACGGTGCCGGTCCGGGGATCCAACCGGGATGGGCTAAGCCCACCGGCGACGCTGCCGACTGCTTGCTGTCTCCCAAGCCTGGCGCGCCCGGCACCACATCACAAGTCTTTCGCCACCGCCAGGAACTGGCCGATCTTGGCGAGGCTCTTTTCGCCCGGAACATCTTCGATGCCGGAAGAAACGTCCACCGCCGCCGCACCGCTAAGGCGCACCGCCTCGGCAAGATTGCCCGCATGCAGGCCGCCCGCAAGCAACCACGGCCGGCGCCACGCACGCCCGCGCAGCAGCGACCAATCGAAGGCCAGGGCGTTACCACCGGGATGGCGCGCCTGGTTGGGCGCCCGGCTGTCGAAGAGGAGCCAGTCCACCGCATCCTCGTAAGGCGCCGCCGCGTCCAGGTCGGCTGCCTCGGCCACCGGTACCGCCTTGATCACGCCGATGCGAAATCGCTCCCGAATTGCTCGTGCCCGCGCCACCGTTTCCCGTCCGTGGCACTGAACAAAATCAAACGGCGCCGCAGTCAGGATCGTTTCCAGCGTCAGGTCATCGGCATCGACGACAACGGCCACCCGCCGGATACCCGGTGGCACCTTTACCACCAACCTTGCGGCCTCGCATGGCGTCAAGGCCCGCGGTGAGGCAGGGAAGAAGACAAAGCCGACAAAGCTTGCGCCGCCCTGCACTGCCACCGCGAGCGCCACTTCGGTCTTCAGCCCACAAATCTTGACGGCAACCGCCATGGCTCAGTTCCGAACGGCTGCGACCGGCAATGGCGGCACCGCCGGCAAACGCCGCGCCTGTAATCTGCCACGCCGTCGATCGTGCCGCCGCAAACAGATCAATGCCTGGGTCGCCGTTCTGGTTGCCGCTACGCGGCCACGGCCGGCGGCGAGGGAATCGTTGCCTGGGCGACGGCGGCCTCATGCTTGGCGACCTGTTCGTTCAGGCCAATCGCCTCACGACGCGCGCGCTCAAGCTCCCGCATCAGTTGGCGGTTGCGCTGACGGACCTTGAAACCCTGTGCCCAACCGGCAAGGGCGCCAATGAGGAAGCCAAAGAGAGCGCCGACCAATGCGATCGCGTACAGCGGCACGTCCAGCTCAATAAACGGCCAGAGGTTCAGCGAGACCGGGTTGGGATTTGTTGCCGCAAAGACAATCACGAACGTGATCAGCAGCAAGGCAACAAGCCAGAAAATCACCTTCAACACGCTGGCTTACCTCTCGCTCGCAAGGAAGGAATATCGATTATTCATCCGTATTCAGCTTTTCGCGCAATTGCTTGCCGGTTTTGAAGTAGGGAACGTATTTGGAGTCGACGTCAACGGCCTCGCCGGTGCGCGGATTGCGGCCAACCCGGGCGCCTCGTTCCTTTACTGAAAAGGCGCCGAAGCCGCGCAGTTCAACCCGATCGCCTCGCTCCAAAGCGCCGGATATCTCCTCAATGATTGTTGTCACGATCCGTTCCACATCGCGCTGATAGAGGTGCGGATTGGCGGCTGCCAACCGTGCGATCAACTCCGATTTAGTCACCTGCGGAACCTCCCTCCCTTACAACGATCCTCGCCGGTCGTGGGGAGGCAACCGAGTTGCCTCTTCTCGCCCGTGACGCGGCCTCAAGGGTGCCAGAGGGAGACCACCCCGTCAAGACTAAGCCTTTCAGAAANAAGCGCTTTTCCAAAGGCGCCGCCAACGAGGTCACGCAGCGTCTTCTCCGTATCGTCAGTTTCCAGATCGATCGCCGGCAACTGTGTACTGATCCCGTGGGAGGATTGCAGCCAAGCTCTCGCTTCCTCCTCGCCGCCGAGTTGATCCACCAGACCACTTGCGATCGCCTGCCGGCCACTGAACACCCTGCCATCGGCAACGCTCGCCAGCTGCTGCCCGGTCAGCCCCCGGCGTTCGCTCACCATCGCCACAAAGCCGTTGTAGATGTCGCTGATGACCAGCCGCATCGCTTCACGTGCTTCGGNGGTGAACGTCTCGAGCGGGTTCGGCTGAGCCTTCAGTGGCGAACTCTTAATTGCTTCGGGCTTGATTCCCAACCGGCTCAACAGCCCGGTCACGTCGGCTGATTGCAGAATGACCCCGATCGACCCCGTTACCGTACCCTCACGGGCAAAAATGCGGTCGCTGCCGATCGCTGTCATGTAGGCTGCCGAGGTGGCGAGATTGCCCATCACCGCAACCACCGGCTTGTGTCGGGCGGTTTCGCGCAGGCGGGCGTAGAGGGTTTCGCCTCCAACGACCGTCCCGCCCGGACTGTCGATATGGACAATCAGCGCTTTGACCCGGTCGTCGTCGGCGATGCGGCTGAGGGCCTGATCACGCTCACGGTCGTCAACGATCACGCCTTCGACGAGGAGGCGCGCCACGTGATCGCCCGCCTGTAGCCGCACAAGGGGGCGCAGGCCGATGATAATTGCTGCTATCATCAGGACGATAGCAGCTATCCGCCAGAAGGTCAGATGACGCTTCAGCCGCCGACGGTCGACGAGGAAATCGGTGTCGATAGCCATCCTGTGTCCGTTAGCGGCCGCGCGCCGTACGCCCGAGATTAGGCCTTGTCGTTATCGTTATCGTTATCGTTATCGTTATCGTCGTCGTCGTTACCGTCGGACGCCCGGCTTGCCTGTTCCGCACGCTCGGCCGACTGACGCTTTTCCTTGATCGCTGCGCCGAGAATTTCGCCTAGGCTGGCACCGGAGTCGGAGGAGCCGTAAGTGGCAACTGCCTGCTTTTCTTCATCCAGCTCACGCGCCTTTATCGACAGCAGAACCTTGCGGCCAGGGTGGTCGATCTGGATGATCTTGGCGTCGACCTTTTCACCGGTGGCAAAACGGTCTGGCCGCTGTTCGACCCGATCGCGCGACAGCTCCGATTTGCGGATGACGCCAGGAATACCGTCGTTGAGACGGACCTCCACCGCGTTATCGAGCACAGCCGAGACGGTGCAGGTGACCACCGCGCCTTTGCGCAGCTTGTTGATGCCGGACTCGAAGGGGTCGTCGATCAGCTGCTTGATACCAAGGCTGATCCGCTCCTTCTCCACGTCCACATCGAGAACCTTGGCACGCACCTGATCGCTGCGCTTGAAACCGGCGATAGCCTGTTCGCCGCTCAGCTCCCACGACAGGTCGGACAGGTGCACCATGCCGTCGATTTCGCCGGTAAGGCCAACGAACAGCCCGAAGTCGGTGATGTTCTTGACTTCGCCATCCACCACCGAGCCGACAGGGAACTTCTCGACGAAATCCTCCCACGGATTGGGCAGGCACTGCTTGAGCCCGAGGCTGATCCGACGCTTGTCGCGATCCACATCGAGAACGACCACTTCCACCTCCTGGCTGGTGGAAACGATCTTGCCCGGATGGACGTTCTTCTTCGTCCAGCTCATCTCCGAGACGTGCACCAAGCCTTCGACGCCCGGCTCAAGCTCGATGAAGGCACCGTAGTCGGTGATATTGGTCACCCGACCGGTAAACCGTGCGCCCACCGGATACTTGAGGTCGACGCCTTCCCAGGGGTCGGCTTCGAGCTGCTTCATGCCGAGCGAGATGCGCTGCGTCTCCGGATTGAAGCGGATGACCTGCACCTTCACCGTCTCGCCGATCTGCAGCGCTTCGGTCGGATGGTTGATGCGTTTCCAGGAGATGTCGGTCACGTGCAGGAGGCCATCGACGCCGCCCAGGTCGACGAACGCACCATAATCGGTGATGTTCTTGACGACACCCTCGAGGATCTGCCCCTCGCGCAGATTGGCGATCAGCTCCGATCGGGCTTCCGCACGCGTCTCTTCGAGCACGGCGCGGCGGGAAACGACAATATTATTGCGCGTCCGGTCCATTTTCAGGATTTGAAACGGCTGCGGCGTGTTCATCAGCGGTGTGATGTCGCGCACTGGGCGGATATCCACCTGACTGCCGGGCAAAAAAGCAACCGCACCTGCCAGATCGACAATAAAGCCGCCCTTGACCCGACCAAAGATCACCCCGTTGATACGTTCGTTGCTCTTGAACGCTCGTTCCAGGTGATTCCACGCCTCTTCGCGTCGCGCCTTCTCGCGGCTGAGGATGACCGCGCCGTCCTTGTCCTCAAAGCGCTCGACATAGACCTCGACCGCGTCGCCTCGAACCAGCTGGGTGTCCTGGCCGGGGGAGAAAAACTCCTTTAACGGGACCCGACCTTCCGATTTCAGGCCCACATCGACCATCACCATGTCGTTCTCGATCGCGACGACGGTGCCTTTGACGACCCGACCCTCAAATGTTGCAGCGCCAGCGAGCGATTCCTCAAGAAGCGACTCGAAACTCTCCCGGGGAGGGAACTGCGCCTCGCCAACCAAGGTTTCGGATCCTGTAGCTACCATCTGTCTCGTCTTTCCTCGTTTCTGTTCACGCGATCCGTAGGTCCCGAAGCGCGGTACCATCCAGCCGCCACCGGCATCGCTTCCATAACCGCTTTGTCCTGCATTGGGGATCACTTCGTACGGAGCGCGGCCCTGAATCGCCTTCCGAGCGCTTGTCCGATCCGATCGCCCCTCGACCGCAGGCGCCTGCCTCAGAGCCCGAAACCACCGTTTGATGCAATCTGCATTATCGCAGCATCAAATACGGCGTCGGGATCGAGCGTACCAGTGTCGATCACAAACGCATCCGCCGCCGGTTGCAGTGGTGAAGCCAACCGATCGGAATCGCGCGCGTCTCGATCCTGCATATCCCGCAGAACTCGCTCTTCTATAGCTTGCAGCCCGCGCTGCCGCAACTCCCTAACCCGTCTGGCCGCGCGGATTTCGACCGCTGCGGTGACAAAAAGTTTTATTGGCGCCCACGGGCAGACCACCGTGCCGATGTCGCGACCGTCAAGAACCGCGCCAGCGGCGCCATTCGGCGGTCGGGTGGCGAAGTCGCGCTGAAATTGCAGCAACGCCTGCCGCACCGCGGCAATCGTCGCCACCTTCGACGCCGCCACCGCCGCCTCGTCGCTGCGAAGGCCGGGGTGATCGAGGTCCTGAAGCTGCAAAGAGCGCGCGGCAGCGCTCGCCGCCACCACGTCAGTGGCATCGAGACCAGCCACGATCAACTTCATGCCGACGCCGCGATAAAGCAGGCCGGTGTCAAGGTGGGCGAAAGCAAACTGCGTCGCCAGCCGTCGCGCCAGCGTCCCCTTCCCCGCCCCCGCCGGACCGTCGATTGCGATCACCTTCTTGGAATTATGCATCTAATCACTGAGTCTATCGTCTAGCCCGGATATGATCCGGTCAGGCCGGACTGTCAGGTAAGCCTGCTGCATTGTAGTTGCGAACCGTATCATCCACTCTTGGCAGGCTGCGTCACTATCCCGCAGCCCGATGGTCGACGGCGACAAATCCAATCCTGCAAACGTGCCCACAGTGTCAAGCTGTTCGCTGCTAGTGCGAAGACATTTGGCTGGAATTTAGCGGCTAGATGACTCACTCAGGCAACCAATTTGGCAACGCAGCAAAAATCTTGCCCGCGGCTGGCATCAGCGATACTATGAACTTATCCAGCATTCGCGCTGGGGTTGAAGGTAGCGCCAAGGGGGCGCCGCCACGGGGATTGTTTTGGGTATTCGCGCGACCACACAACCGCCTGTGTCTGTATCCTATATGCCTTTGTATTTGTGTCCTTTTTCACCTCTTGCGTTACCCCAGACATAGGGACGCCAAGCCCGTTCGTACGCGCGTTGGGTCCACAATTGCGACACTGAACGCGCACGCGGCAGCAAGATCCTTTGCCATCGACAGAAGAGCGAGATGAGGCAGTGAACTACGTGACTGAGCCTTCGACCCCGGCACCGGACCGGCTAAACTGGCGATCCCGTTTGGGCGACCGAGAACTCAGCCTGACGGATCTGTTACGCTTGCTGTGGCGCCGCCGGGGCCTCATCGTCGGCCTTGTCGTGCTCTGCATGGTCATGGCGATCGGCGCATTATTCGCGATTACGCCACTCTATACCGGTGCGACGCAGATTCTCATCGATACCAAGGAAGCGAAGATCGCATCCAGTCTCGAAGAGGTCCTGGCCGATACAACACCCGACAAGGAGGCAATCCAGAGCGAGATTGCCGTGTTGCAGTCCTGGAATCTGGCCGAGAAGATCGTCAACGATTATCAGTTGACTCGCGATCCGGAATTCAATAGCGCGCTTAAACCACCGTCGGCGATTGGCATTGCGGTAAAATCTGTCCGCAACTTCATCACTGGCCTGTTGCCACCTGACCTCCTGCCGCAGGCAAAGGACGCCGGCGACGAGGAGACCAGCGAGCAAAATAGCACGATCCAGACGTTTCTCGACCGTTTGGATGTCGCCATGGTGGGTCAGTCCCGGGTCATCCAGATCAGTTTTGATGCGGAAGACCCCCTCAAGGCAGCCAAGTTGGCCAACGCGGTCGCTGACGCCTATCTACTGTCGAACCTCGAGGCTAAGTACGACGCTACCCGTCGCGCCAATCAATGGTTGGGGAGCAAGCTGGAAGATATCCGCCAGAAGGTTGCCGAATCTGACGCCGCGGTGGAAGCCTACCGGCAGCGAGCCGGACTGCTGCAGTCGAACATCAACGGCAGCACGCTGATTTCACAACAGGTCACCGACCTGAATGGCCAGTTGATCGCGGCACGCGCGGACCGCGCCGCCGCCGAAGCGCGGCTAGCACAGGTCAAGCAGGCGGTCCAGTCCGCGGGTGGCGCCGAGTCCCTTGCCGACGTGCTCGGGTCGCCCATCATCGTCGACCTGGTTCGCCAGGAGACTGAGGTCAAACGTGCCATCGCCGAGCTAGCGGATAATCTGGGCGATCGGCACCCGCGGATGATCAGCGCCCGCAGCGAACTGGCCGATCTGCAGGCGAAAATGCGCGCCGAGGTCAATAAGATCATCAAGCGGCTGGAGAATGACGCATCGATCGCTCGCGCACGCGAATCCTCGCTGCAGGGGAGCCTCAAACAGCTCGAAGCCAAGCTCGGGCAATCCAATGCGGCGGAAGTGCAGTTGCGCGCACTGCAGCAGGACGCCGACGCCAACAAGACGACGCTGCAGCAGTTCCTGTCGCGTTTCTCCGACCTCAGTGCCCAGTCGGATTTGTCGGCGCACGACATCAGCGCCCGGGTGATCGCCCGCGCCACGCCTCCAGATAAGCCCACGTCACCGCGCAAGATCCTGATCCTCGCCATGGTTGTGGTGCTATCGACCGCGGCGGCCGTGCTGTTGGCCTTTGCGCTGGAAACCCTTGATCAGGGCTTCCGCAGTGGCGATCAGGTGGAAGAAGCGACCGGGGTCCGTACCCTAGGCCTGATTCCCGCTCTCCGCCGTCAGAAGCGAGGCGAAGGCGGCCCCGAGGCCTATGTGGTCAAGAACCCGTCGTCCATGTTCGCCGAGGCAATACGCTCCGTCTACACCAGTATTCTCATCTCCTATAGCCGGCCAGCACCGCGCACGGTGCTGATTACCTCCGCCCAGCCGAAGGAAGGCAAGTCGACGATTGCCGCCTGCCTTGCCCGGATGTGCGCGATCTCCGGCAAGAAGACGATTGTCGTCGAGACAGACCTCCGCCGGCCGTCAGTGCACAAGCTGATGGGAGTCCATCAGGGACCTGGCCTTGTGGAATACTATGGCGGCGAGGCGTCGCTCGAGGATGTCATTCACAAGGACGAGGCGACCGGAGCCTTCGTGCTGCCGGCCGGTAAGCTCGTCGTCGATCCGGTGAAGGTGCTCAGTTCACCGCAGGTGCGCCAGATGTTCAGCGCCCTCGCCCAGCAGTTCGATCTCGTGGTTATCGACACGCCGCCGCTGATGGCCGTTGCCGATGCGCGAATCATCGCCCCCATNGTGGATAGCACCGTTTTTGTCGCCCGCTGGGGTCGCACCAATCGCGAGGTGGTGCGGTTGGGCCTGAAAACACTGCTCGAAACCGGCGCCAGCCTGAGTGGTGTCATCCTTTCGCGCGTCGACGCCAAACGCCACGCCCAGTACGGCTTCGGCGATTCCGGCTACTACTACAAGGGTGTGAAAAGCTACTATACCCGCTAGCGCCCTGTCTGATTCGCACAAGGTGCGGCCAGGACACATGCGGCTGCGATTGCTGCGTGTGTCCTAGCAGCCTGTCGGACTTAACGCGAGGCGGAGCTGTGGGTTATAGAATCCGGGCATGGATTCACGCCCCCGGCCCGGACCTCTTCGGCATGAGCAACTTCCGCCCGATCGACCGCGACAGCGGATTTCTGATGCCGCCGTCGGTGGACGAGTGGCTTCCGCAGCGGCACTTGGCGCGGTTCGTGGTGGAGGTGATCGCGGGGCTGGATCTGCGGCCGATGACCGGCAGCTACCGTGGCTCTGGGGAAGCGTCCTACCACCCCAGCCTTCTGCTGGGCATTCTGATCTACGGCTACGCCACCGGGGTGTTCTCCAGCCGCAAGCTGGAGCGGGCGACCTATGACAGCGTGGCGTTCCGCTTCATCGCGGCGAACGATCATCCGGACCATGACACCATCGCCGCGTTCCGCCGACGCTTTCTGCCGCAGATCGAGAAGCTGTTCGTCCAGGTGCTGGTGCTCGCGCGCGAGATGGGCGTGCTGAAGCTGGGAACGGTCGGGCTCGACGGGACCAAGGTCCACGCCAATGCCAGCCGGCACAGCGCGCTGTCCTATGACCATGCGGGCAAGCTGGAGGCCCAACTGCAGGCCGAAGTGGCCGATCTCATGGCCAAGGCAGAAGCGGCGGACCAGGTGGACATCGCTGACGGCATGTCGATCCCCGACGAATTGGCGCGACGTGAGGAACGGTTGTCCAGGCTCGCCGAGGCCCGGGCGAAGATCGAGGCCCGCGCGAAGGAACGCTTCGAACGGGAGCAGGCAGACCATCAGGCGAAACTCGCAGCACGGGACGCCAAGGCAGCGGCCACCGGCAAGAAGCCCACGGGCCGTGAGCCGAAGCCGCCGGTGGCGACGCCGCTGCCCACGGATCAGATCAATCTGACCGACGAGGAAAGCCGCATCATGGCGGTGGCGGGCGGCGGTTTTGAGCAGTGCTACAATGCGCAGGCGGCGGTGGCGGCGGGCAGTCTGCTGGTGGTGGTCGCCGACGTGGTGCAGGCGCCCAACGACAAGCAGCAGCTTACACCCATGCTGGACAAGATCGGCACTCTGCCGGACGTGCTCGGCAGGCCGGACATGCTGTTGGCGGACAATGGCTACTTCAGCGAGGCGAATGTGCAGGCCTGTGTGGCCGGCGGGATCGAACCGCTGATCGCACTTGGTCGCGAGGCGCATCATCTCAGCCTGCAAGAGCGCTTCGCTGCGGCGCCACCGGCGCCCGAAGACCCCACCCCGGTTCAGGCGATGGCGTATCGGCTGCGCACGCCGCAGGGCCGCGCGCTCTACGCCCTGCGCAAGCAGACGCCCGAGCCAGTGTTTGGCATCATCAAGTCCGTGCTGGGGTTCCGGCAGTTCCTGCTGCGCGGGCTCAATGCCGCCCGTGGCGAGTGGAGGCTTGTGACCATGGCATGGAACCTGAAGCGGATGTTCGCCCTCAGCCGCGCCGTCTAGCCTGCGCGGCCAGTTCCGCAGGCGCGCCAGCGCGACCGCACCGCCCAAAATGGCGCTGACAGAGGCGCCGACGCACCGATCCCTACGCAGGTCCGGCGACGCCCGAGACGCAAGTCCGACAGGCTGCTAGTAGCCTTGTAACCAGGGTGAGGATTCGGCGCTGGTAACCTTCGAGTGCCCGTTGGCGAAATAAGTGGCAAGGATCGCGTGGTTCACCCTACCGGGAGAAACCACGCGATCCGCTACATTGAACAACCTTATGCCATCAGGGTGTATCGGCTGCGCAGAGCCACGGCCGATGAGAGTGCGCTTCCAAGACCATCGAGGGGCTGCGCCGCACGCAGGTATGTGCGGCACTGGCGGCTACTAATAGAGGCAGGCGACGCTGCGCGCTGCGGGATCAGTGGTGTTCTCGCGACTGCCGCTGCTACTTCTCGCCGGGGCATGCTTCGGATGGAGCATCACCGCCTCTTCGGCCTCGGCGGCGCTGCTTTCGCCATTGCGCGACCTCTCGCCGTGAGCGTCGAAGCCAGTATCGAACCCCACTTCCTCGGCCACAAGGTACAAGGGCCGCTGCTTGACCTCGGTGAACACTCTGCCAAGGTATTCGCCGATCACGCCCAGGCTGAGCAGTTGCACCCCGGCAAAGAAGGTCACCGCAATCATCAGCGACGATACCGCTGGCACGTCGGTGCCGTAGATCGACTCCCGCAGCAGGCAGTAAAGGCCGTAGCCGAGGGCAAACAGCGAGATGATGCCGCCGACGTAGGACCAGATACGCAACGGAATCATGCTGAACGAGGTAATCGCATCCAAGGCAAAGCGCCACAGGCCGAGATTGCTCCAACCGGAACTGCCGTTCTTGCGCGCTTCGACGTCGAAAAGGACTCCGATCTGCCGGAAACCGATCCAGGTATAGAGCCCCTTGGTGAACCGGGTACGCTCAGTCAGGCTGTTGAGCGCATCGACGGCTCGCCGGTCGATCAAGCGAAAGTCACAGGCCCCTTCCGGCAGTTTGGTCTGCGCCACCACCGCAAAGGTGCGGTAAAATATTCGGGTGAGCACCCGGCGCAGACCACGCCCCGCTTGCGGCCGACGCTGCCCATAGACGACCGGATAGCCCTCGCGCCAGTAGGCAACAAAGTCCTCGATCAACTCCGGCGGATGCTGCAGGTCGCCATCCATCAGGACGACGGCGTCGCCGCGGGCGTACCGCAACCCTGCCGCCAGCGCCACCTCCTTGCCAAAATTGCGACTAAAGCTGACGATACGGATCTGAGAGTGCTGCCGGTACAAGACCTTCAGGCGCGCGACGGTGTCGTCGATGCTGCCGTCGTCGATGCAGATGATTTCGCTGGCCATGCCAATGCGGTCGAGCACCGGCAGCAGCCTTGCAAACATGGGGTCGAGATTGGCAGCTTCGTCTCGCATAGGAATGACGATGGATAGCAGCGGACGGCCGGAGAGCGACTGGACTCGCGGGCCGCTCTTCACTGTTCGTTCGCCTTCATAAAGGTGAACCATGCGGATATTTTTTTCCCTGAACCAACGCGCGCTGAATTTACACGAATTTGTGACAACAATCAGCGCATTTGCAACAGGCGGATCATGACGCTCCCTCCGCGGCAATGCGGCGGCAAGAACGAAGAGATGTGCGGGAGAATGCGGTGAGTCAGCGGGAGCGCATGGTCGTCCTCTGCGCCGATGATTTCGGGCTGGCACCTGGAGTGAGCGAAGCGATCTTGTTCTTGGTTGAACACGCTCGTTTGTCTGCCACAAGTTGCATGGCGGTAGCCTCGGACTGGCCGCGGGCAGCGGCGTTGTTGCAACCCTTATCGGCCACCATTGACGTCGGGCTACACCTCACCTTGACGACCCTTCCGCCCTTGGGACCGATGCCGGTCCTCGCTCCGCAGGGTCGCTTACCATCGCTGCCGGGTTTGATGCGAGCGGCGTTTACGGGTCAGCTCAATGGCCGTGAAATTGGCACCGAATTGCGGCGGCAGCTTGACGCCTTCATGGCCGCATTCGGACGTGAACCCGATTTCATCGACGGCCACCAGCACGTCCATGTCCTGCCCACCATTCGTAACGAAACGCTGGCGCTGCTGCAGGATGCCGCGCTGACCGCCGCCGGCACCTACCTGCGCATTCCTTGGGAGCATCCCGCGCGCATCCTCAAGCGTGGGACATCTCGCCGCCGATCGCTGGTCATCGCCGGCCTATCCCTGCGGTTGGCGAAGCAGGCGCGCCTTCAGGGCGTTCTCGCCAACCACGGTTTTGGCGGTGTCCGCGACTTTGATCCGCGCATGGACTATCGCCACTTCTTCCAGCGAACCCTGGCTGGGCTCGGCGCGAACTCGATCATCATGTGCCATCCTGGCCACGTGGATGCGGCGCTGCGCGCGGTGGATGCCGTTACCACCACCCGCGCCCAGGAGTTTGCCTATTTCGCCAGCGATGCTTTCTGTCAGGATCTCGCCGCCGCCAACTGTCGCCTGAGCCGCTTCCGCGCCATGACGTCGCGGCGGTGACCGCTCCGGTGGCGCCTCTGTGGCCTGGCCGCCAAACTGCCCACCCCACCTTACCGCCGTGCCTGACCGGTCACTTGCGCCGACAAGGAGAGCGAACGGCCCTTTCGCTTCACGCTCACATCGATACGATTTCCCGCCGCGATCAGCCCGACCCGGTTACGCAGGTCGCCAGCATTGGTAATGGGATGGCCATCAATGGCAACAATCACATCGCCGATGCGGATACCGGCACGATCGGCCGGTGAACCCGACTCCACCTGGGTGACAAGCGCTCCCTCACCGCGGTCGAGGTCCAGGCTCTCAGCCATGTCGGGGGTTACGTCCTGCACCGCGATTCCCAACCGACCGTGACGCACTTCGCCGAAGCGGACCAGTTGCTCCATCACCCCGCGGGCCATGTTGCTGGGAACGGCGAAGCCAATGCCGATGTTGCCGCCTCCCGGCGACAGGATCGCGGTGTTGATGCCGATCAGCGAGCCGTGCAGATCCACCAGGGCGCCGCCGGAGTTACCCGGGTTGATCGAGGCATCGGTCTGGATGAAATCCTCGTAGCCGCCCACCTTCAATCCGGTGCGGCCAAGTGCGCTGACGATACCGGAGGTCACCGTTTGGCCAAGTCCGAAGGGATTGCCGATGGCGACGACGAAATCGCCGACCTTGAGCGCCTCGGAGTCACCGAAGGGAAGCTCGCTGAGGCCATCCGCCTCGATGCGCAGCAAGGCAATATCGGTCGCCTCGTCGCTGCCGACCAGTTGCGCCTTCAGCCGCCGCCGGTCCTTCAGGGTGACGAAGATTTCAAGCCCGTTCGCCACTACGTGGTGGTTGGTGAGCACATAGCCATGGCTGCTGTCGACGATCACCCCCGAACCGGCGCTGACCTGGGTCCGCTCCTCCGGCATCCCCTCGGGGATATTGAAGAAGCGGCGAANAAACGGGTCGCGCAGCAACGGATTGTCGGCCACCGGCGACCGGGAGACGACGGCAATGTTGACCACCGCCGGCGTGACCCGATCGAGAAGTGGCGCCAGGGTCGGAACCCCACCGCCACCGCTGAGAACGTCCAGCGGAATCGATGAGGCGCGAGCACTGCCCATAGGGCCAACACAAGCGCAAACAGCGACAAGCAGAAGCAGAATATGACGACGACTCACGTTGATGGCTCCGACACACAGTGCTGGCGTGTTCAATCCTGGCAACAGGAGCGAGGCAGGCCTAGCCTTTGTTGATTGGAATGAGCCTTACATCCTTTGGTGCACCAGCCAGCTTCGCAACCCAGACTGTCAACACACCGTTTTTGTAGGTCGCCTTGACGGACTCCTGGTCAACGAACGCCGGGAGGGCAATGGTCCGCTGCAACGTCCCATACAGTCGTTCGTTGATGCGAAAGCCATTGCCCTGGCGGTCACGGCTGGCGTGCTTCTCAGCCTTGATGGTTATGCACTCCTCCCCCAGGGTAACCTCAATGTCGCGCTCTTCGAGACCAGGCATTTCCGCTGTCAGTTCAATCTCATTTTCCAACTCGACGAGATCGATGCGGATATCGATCGCCTGCAGCGTCATGCCCCAGTTGGCGTGAAAGCTCGGCGTCGGAATGTTGCCCCAGAAGGATTCGAAGGCGCGGTTGATGTCGGCCTGCAGCGCTCGCAGCGGTTGCGCCGCGCTTTCCGGGTCGCCGCCCATGCCCGCCTGCGGCGGCCACCGCCACAGCATCAGGTCGCGAAAGTCCATCAGCCATATCCTCCCCTGAGTGTCGCGAGTCGTCAGCCAGCACGCACTTTTATTGTTTTCGCCGGCGCCGGCAGCGACTTTGGCAAGGTCAGGCGCAGGAGTCCGTCCTTCAACGCCGCCTCAATCTGATCGGTATTGATCGTCTCGGCGAGAGTAAAGGACCGTTCGAAGTCGCCGACACGATACTCGCCTACCGTCAGCACGGCACCCGCGGGCACAGACGCCTGTGTTCGCCCGCTGACGGTGAGCACACGCTTGTCCAGCGTCACGTTCAGGCCGTCAGTGCCGACCCNCGGCAGTTCGAGAATCGCAACGAGGGCCTCCTTCGTCTCATAGATGTCGGCAACCGGCCGCAGCGCCGGCACTGTGCGTGTATTCTCGGCGCCCGGAGCGCCGGTCATTCTGTCGCTCATCACCCGTCTCCTCGCCTAAACCGTACCGATCTGAATCTTGCGTGGCTTATCCGTTTCCGGTCGCGGCAACTCGATTCGCAGGATGCCGCAGTCCACCGATGCGCGCACCCGCTCCGCATCGACGTTGGAGGGCAAGGTAATGGTGCGAACGAAGGGTCCGCTCACCCGCTCCCGCCGATGGACGCTGACCTCGGCCGACGGCATGGTGGGATGCCGCACCCCTTTGATCGTCAAGCTGTTGAGATGCACCGAGAGATCGAGATCGTCCAGCGATACGCCTGGGATTTGCGCCGTGACAACGATGCCCTCTTCGCCCCGCCAAATGTTCATCGGCGGATAGTCACCTTCGGTGGCGGTGTACTCATCACCGAAGGCGCGATTGATTTCGTCCTGGATGCGCTTCAAGGTGGCCAGTGGCTCAACCCAGAACTCTGTCGGCGGCGAATACCTGACCATGGTTTCCTCCTGCTGTCGTGCGCGGCAGAACGACCCGTCGGTGGCGGCCCGTATCACAAGCTATCGAGCCAGACCGCTGGCGAGATCGTCGCCGATCTGATGTAGCCTGCGAGACGGACCGGCTCAACCCTTGCGCTTGCGCTCCGTATCAGCACGGCGCGGTAACAGCCGCTGGCCAGCCGGGCGCGGCCGCTGCCCCTTGCCGGGTGTTCGCCCGCTCGATGATGCGGCGGTGGGCGGCAGGTCGGAATCGCCCAAGGGATGCCCGGCAGCGAAACCGAGATAGCTCCAGGTTTCGCGCATAAATGGCGGCAACGGCGCCAGAACGCTGACCTCGCCGCCGTCGGGATGGGGAAACTGGATCCGGCGCGCAAGGAGGTGCAACCGCGTATCCAATTCGGCACCAGCAAGACGTGCGCCGTCGCCACCGTACTTGCGATCACCCAGGATCGGCGCATCCAATGCGGCGCAGTGAACACGCAACTGATGCGTCCGCCCGGTAACCGGTTCCAGTGCCAGCCAAGCCGCCCGCCGCCCCGCTCTGTCCACCACGCGGTAGGTGGTTACCGCGACGTCGCCTGTCGCCTCGTCCACCACCATCCGTTCACCATCGGCAGTGCGGCGCTTCACCAGCGGTAAGCTGATACGGCCGCTGGCAACCTCGGGCACCCCCACGACGATCGCCCAGTAAAGTTTGCGCACCAGCTTGTTACGGAAGGCCGCGGTAAGCTGTGCCGCAGCACTCACCGTCCGCGCCAGCAGCAGAACGCCAGAGGTATCCTTGTCGAGGCGATGGACCAGACGCGGCCGCTGGCCGCCAAAGGACAGCGCCTCCAGCATGGCATCCAGATGCCGGCGGACCATGCTGCCTCCCTGCACTGCCAAACCGGCCGGCTTGTCGATGACGATCACCGCATCGTCCATGTGCAGAATCGACCCCCGCAGCGCTTTGGCGTCGGCCTCCGCCACCGGCGGCCGCTGCGCCACCGGTCGCTTCGCCGCGGCGGTATCCTCACCGCGCGGTGGAACGCGGACCTGCTGACCGGCGCTCAGCCGTTCACCGGCCTTGACCCGTCGCCCGTCGATACGCACCCAGCCGAGACGCAGCCATCGCTCCAAGAGGCCGTGGGTCACCTCGGGATAGTGGCGGTGAAACCAGCGATCAAGGCGCAGGCCATCCTCGTCTGCGGCAACGCCCACAACCTCAACGCCCGTCATCGCCACCTCCACNNCGCGCGCCTTGCGATCGCGCAAGCCCTGCCAATAAGCGAGGCGCTTGCCGATTTCCTTTTCATACCCCCGCTCACTCGGCGAATAGAGCGTCTGTCGCGGCATCTCGTCCGGAAAGTAGTTCTGGCCGGAAAAGCCCTCCGGCGTGTGATGGTCGTAGACGTAGCCGGCGCCGTAGCCCAGTTCACCCATCAGCCGCGTCGGGGCGTTGAGAATATGCTTCGGCGGCATCAACGAGCCGCTCTCCCGCGCCAAGCGCCGCGATGCTTTTTCTGCCCGATAGGCAGCGTTTGACTTTGGTGCCGAAGCGAGGAAAACGACCACCTGGATCAGCGCCAGTTCACCCTCGGGCGAGCCCAACCGCTCGTAGGTCTCCCATCCGGCCAGGGCCTGCACCAGGGCCTGTGGTTCGGCCAGCCCCACGTCCTCAACCGCGAACCGCACCAGCCGGCGAGCGATAAAGCGCGGGTCTTCACCACCCTCAAGCATGCGCGCCAGCCAGTAGAGGGCGGCGTCGGTATCTGAACCGCGCATGGACTTGTGCAGCGCGCTGATGAGATTGTAATGTCCCTCCTGTGCCTTGTCGTAGAGTGGCATCCGCCGTTGCACCATGTCCGCCAGCGCCGCCACGTTCAACGGCGAGACGTCCTGCGGCAGATCGGCGAGAAGGTCTACCAGGTTGAGCAGGTAGCGACCATCGCCATCGGCCATCGCCCGCAATGCGGTCCGCGCCTCGGCATCGAGCGGCACTGGCCTGCCTTGCTCGGCTTCCGCCCGCGCAAGAATGCGCTCCAGCGCTGTATCGTCGAGGCGGTTGAGGACCAGCACCCGGCAACGCGACAGCAGCGGTGCATTGAGTTCGAATGAGGGATTTTCAGTTGTTGCACCGACGAGGATGACCGTGCCGTCTTCGACGCAAGGCAGAAAGCCGTCCTGCTGCGCTCGATTGAAACGATGGATCTCATCAATGAAGAGCAGCGTGCCGCGGCCGTCAGCGCGGCGACGCCGTGCCGCATCGAACACCTTGCGCAGGTCGGCGACACCGGAGAAGACCGCCGAGAGTGGCTCGAAGTGCAGGTCGGTGGCATCGGCCAGTAACCGGGCAATGGTCGTCTTGCCGGTGCCGGGCGGTCCCCAGAGGATCATCGAGGTGATGCGTCCGGCGTCGATCATCCGCCGGATCGCGCCTTNCGCCCCCAGCAGATGATCCTGACCGACGACATCGGCCAGCCGCTTCGGACGAAGGCGGTCGGCAAGCGGCTGCGGTGCCAGCTTTTCGAACAGCGACGACACGGGACCTTTCCGCCGCCCTTATGCGGGCTTTGCTGCTGCGGTTACGCCGCAGCGAGCCTGTTCGCCCGCGGACAGCTTCAACGCCGCGGGCCACCGCCGGCCCCGCCCCGCCCGAAGGCAGGCGAGCGCGGCTTAGCTTTCGGCCGCGTCGGCCAGTGCCTTTTCGGCCGCCGCCCGCGCCTTGTCTTCGGCGCCCTTCACCTCCGGATCGCGATCGACCAGTTCGATCACCGCCAACGGCGCGTTATCACCGTAGCGGAATCCGGCTTTGAGCACCCGTGTATAACCACCCGGACGATCGCGGTAACGATCGGCCAGTGTGCTGAACACCTTGCGCACGATAACATCATCGCGCAGGAAGGCGTTGGCTTGGCGCCGGGCGTGTAGGCCGCCGCGCTTACCAAGCGTAATCATGCGATCGGCAAACCGACGCAACTCCTTCGCCTTCGGCACGGTGGTGACGATCTGCTCGTGCAGCATGAGCGACACCGTCATGTTGGCGAACATTGCCAGCCGATGGTTCGTGGGCCGATCGAGTTTGCGCCCGCTCATGCGATGACGCATCGCTCTTTCTCCTCTTCTTCGTGCGTTTCAGCGACGCGACGGGTGGTCTCAGTAAGGCTCTTCCAGCCGCTTGGCCAGATCCTCGATGTTCTCCGGCGGCCAGTTGACGATTTCCATACCGAGGGAAAGCCCCATCTGTGCCAGCACTTCCTTGATTTCGTTCAAGGATTTGCGGCCGAAGTTCGGTGTCCGCAGCATGTCGGCCTCGGTCTTCTGCACCAGATCGCCAATATAGATGATATTGTCGTTCTTCAGACAGTTGGCCGAGCGAACCGACAGTTCCAGTTCGTCCACCTTGCGCAGCAGATTGCGATTGAACGGCAACTCGTCGCGCCGCTCCTCCTCTGTTGCCGCCTGTGGCTCCTCGAAATTGATGAACAGCTGCAACTGGTCCTGCAGGATCCTCGCCGCCAGCGCCACCGCGTCCTCGGNGGACACCGCGCCGTTGCTGGTCACCTCAAGCGAGAGCTTGTCGTGGTCGGTGACCTGGCCAACGCGGGTATTCTCGACCTTGTACGCCACTTTGCGTACTGGCGAGTAGATGGCGTCAATGGGAATGAGGCCGATCGGTGCGTCCTCACTGCGGTTCGCACCGGCTGGGACGTAGCCTTTGCCGCTCTCCACCACCAGTTCCATCGCCAACCGCGCACCTTCATCCAGCGTGCAGATGACCAAGCTCGGATTCATGACCTCGATGTCGTGGCCCGTGGTGATCATCCCCGCGGTGACTTCGCCCGGACCAGTGGCATTCAGCGTTACCCGCTTCGGACCTTCACCGCCCATCCGCAGTGCCAACGTCTTGATATTCAGCACGATGTCAGTCACGTCCTCACGGACGCCGGGTATGGTCGAAAACTCGTGCAGGACACCATCGATCCGCAGCGCTGTCACTGCCGCGCCTTGCAGCGACGACAACAGGACCCGCCGCAGCGAGTTGCCAAGGGTGAGCCCGAATCCCCGCTCTAGCGGCTCCGCTATAATCGTAGCGCTGCGCCGGGNGTCGGCGCCTGGAATGACCTCAAGCTTGACCGGCTTGATCAGTGCTTGCCAATTCCGCTGAATCACGTGCGACCTCATCCTCAACATGCCGTCTTCGGCCGGCTCAAACAGGCCATCGCCGGTCTCGTCACCGTCCAACGAAGGCCTTTCGACGGCGCTCCCCCGGAGCAACGGACCCTCTAGACACGCCGACGCTTGCGCGGACGACATCCGTTATGGGGGATCGGAGTAACGTCGCGTATGGCGGTTATGCTGAAGCCAACCGCCTGCAGTGCCCGGAGAGCTGACTCGCGTCCTGCTCCCGGCCCCTTCACCTCAACTTCAAGAGACTTCATCCCGAACTCCTGGGCCTTACGGCCAGCATCCTCCGCCGCCACCTGTGCGGCATAGGGCGTGGATTTTCGCGAACCCTTGAAGCCCTGCGCGCCCGACGACGACCAGGCAATGGCATTGCCTTGAACGTCGGTGATGGTAACCGTCGTATTATTGAACGTCGCGTTGATATGGGCGACGCCGGAAACGATATTCCGGCGCTCCTTCTTCTTCGAACGTTGTACCGCTGCTTTGGCCATGCCAACCTCTCGCCTGCTACTTCGTCACCTTCTTCTTGCCTGCAATCGGCTTGGCTGGCCCCTTTCGCGTTCGGGCGTTCGTATGCGTCCGCTGACCGCGCACCGGTAAACCTCGCCGGTGCCGCAGGCCACGGTAGCACCCCAGATCCATCAACCGTTTGATATTCATTGCCACTTCGCGCCGCAGATCGCCTTCGACGCGGTACTCGCGGTCAACCAGCTCTCTGATACGCAAAACTTCGGCATCGGACAATTCCTGCACCCGACGTTGGGTGGGTATGCCGACCTTGCTGCAGATGTCTTTAGCGGTCTTACGCCCAATCCCATGAATATAGGTCAGGGCAATTTCGACTCGCTTCTGCGTTGGTATATTTACGCCAGCAACGCGCGCCACTTACGCACCTTCATTCGTTTGTCAGGGAAACAACCGGCAACACGCCACAAGCGTGGGGGCTGAATTATAGGTGTAACCCCCACCTAGTCAACTCATTGCCTGTTTGTCAATGACAGATTGCACTTTTTCGGTTACTTCGTCGATCGGACCCATGCCGTCCACCCGTTTCACCAGCCCCCGCTCATCATAGAAAGCGATGATTGGCTCGGTTTGAACGTGATAGGCCTTCAGCCGCTCCCGAACGGTCTCGGCATTGTCATCCTTGCGGCGGACAAACTCGACGCTGCCACACGTATCACACACCCCGCCCACCTTCGGGAGCTGGAACAGGTCGTGATAGCCGGCGCCGCATTTGGCGCAGGAATAACGCCCGGAGATCCGTGCGATCATCGCCTCATCGTCCACCTCGATGGACACGACCACATCAAGCTTCAGCTTCTTGGCATTCAGCATTACCTCCAAGGCCGTCGCTTGCGGTACCGTGCGCGGAAACCCGTCAAGGATGAAACCGGNGGCACAATCCGTCTGATCAAGCCGCTTGTCCATGATGTCGATGATGATGCTGTCGGGGACGAGATGCCCCGCCTTCATCAGCGTGTCAGCGTTGCGGCCAATCTCGCTGCCCGCCGCAACTTCTGCCCGCAGCATCTCGCCAGTGGACAACTGGACGATGCCCAACCTCTCCTGCAGGCGCTTCGCCTGCGTGCCTTTGCCACTGCCCGGCGGCCCCAGCAATACCAGGTTCATCCTCTCCTCCCTTTAAGCTTCGCCTTTTTTATAAGCCCCTCGTACTGGTGCGCAATCAGGTGCGATTGTATCTGGGTGACCGTATCCATGGTTACCGTCACCACAATCAACAGACTGGTGCCACCGAAGAAGAACGGGACCGCAAAGCGGGAAATGAGAATCTCCGGCAGGATGCAGACAATCGCCAGGTAGGCGGCGCCGATGACAGTCAGCCGCGTCAAAACCCGGTCGAGATAGTCGGCAGTATTCTTGCCTGGACGAATCCCCGGAACGAAGCCGCCATGCTTCTTCAGATTATCCGCCGTCTCCACCGGGTTGAAGACAACGGCGGTGTAGAAGAAGGCGAAGAAGACGATCAGCAGCACATACAGCGCCAGATACAGCGGCTGGCCGTGACCGAGGTAGGCGGAAATGGTGCTGAACCACGACGGACCCTGCCCGGCGAAAAAGCTCATCAGCGTAATCGGCATCAGCAGCAGCGATGAGGCAAAAATCGGCGGGATGACGCCCGAGGTGTTGATCTTCAACGGCAGGTGGGTGCTCTCGCCGCCAGTGATCCGCATCCCCACTTGGCGCTTCGGGTACTGAATGATGATCCGTCGCTGAGCCCGCTCGACGAAGACGACACAGAAGACCACCGCGACCACCAGGATCATCAGTACCAGGATGAACACCGTCGACATCGCCCCGGTGCGTCCCAGTTCCAGCGTTGCCGCTATCGAGTGGGGAAAGGAGGCGACAATGCCGGTAAAGATGATCAGCGAAATACCGTTGCCCACACCGCGGGCGGTAATCTGCTCGCCGAGCCACATCAGGAACATGGTTCCGCCCACCAGGGTAATCACGGTGGTGAAGCGAAAGAACAGCCCCGGATCCAGCACCGCCGGTCCCATCGACGAGCGCATGCCCTCCATGCCGACGGCAAGCCCATAAGCTTGCGCGGCGGTGATCAGCACCGTCAGATAGCGGGTGTACTGGTTCAGCTTTTTCCGCCCCTGCTCGCCTTCCTTTTTGATGGCGTCGAGGCTGGGGATGACCGGCGTCATCAGTTGAATAATGATCGATGCCGAGATGTACGGCATGATGTTGAGGGCGAAGATCGTCATCCGCGCCAGGGCGCCGCCGGCAAAGACGTTGAACATGCCGAGGATGCCGCCAGCCTGGCGGGCAAACACATCGTTGATCACCGCCGGCTCGATGCCCGGCAGCGGAATGTAGGTACCGATGCGGTAGACGATCAGGGCTGCGAGCGTGAACCAGATCCGCTTGCGCAGCTCGGTNNTTGCCTTGCCGAGAGCGCCAAGGTTGAAATTAGCGGCTAGGTTGTCCGCGGCGGACGCCATGCTCGCGCTCCCCCTCTCCGCCTAGGTCTTGGCCGCGTCGGCAGCCGCGTCACCATCACTGTCCGCGTCTGCAACTGCCGGCTTGCCACCAACAATCACGATGCTGCCGCCAAGCTTCTCGAGCTTCTCGATCGCGGACTTCGACGCACCGACCACATGAAAGGTCACACCGGCACTCAGTTCGCCTTCGCCCAGCAAACGGACACCGTCATAGGTCCGCCGGAAGAGTCCGGCGCCACGTAGGCTCGCCGCGTCGATCGGCTGTGTCGGATCAAGCCGGCCGGCATCGATCGCCTTCTGCACCCGTCCCAGGTTCACCACCACAAAGGTTTTGCGGAAAGGGTTCTTGAAGCCGCGCTTCGGCAGCCGCCGGTGCAGCGGCATCTGGCCGCCTTCGAAGCCGACGTTGCTATTGTTGCCGCTGCGCGCCTTCTCGCCCTTGTGACCGCGGGTCGAGGTCTTGCCCATGCCGGAGCCGATACCGCGGCCGATCCGCTTGCGCGGCCGGGTGGAACCGGGATTATCTCTGATTTCGTTCAGCTTCATCGCTCACCTGCCACCAGCATCGCGACCAGGGTCGCCGCCCTCACGGGAGGTCCTCGACCTGGATTAGATGACGCACCTTGTCGATCATGCCGCGAACCGAGGGCGTATCTTCCAGTTCACGCGTCCGGTTAAGCTTGTTCAGCCCAAGCCCGATCAACGTTGCCCGCTGGTCCGCTTTCCTGCCGATTGGGCTTCGGATCTGTGTGACCCGCACCCGCTTCTGGCTTGCATTGCTTATCATCTCTTCACCTTAACCGCCGGTGCGACCCCGTTTTGGACGCCAGGACTGCACCCGGCCGCTGGTCTCCGCGCTCGCCCCTGTCGCTCCGCCTTTATCGTGTCCGGGCGCTATGCCCGTGCCCGCTCGCCGCCGGCGGTATCGCTGCGGCGAGCGACGATCTCGCCCACCCGCTTGCCACGCCGCGCCGCCACTGCCCGCGGCGAATAGCATTTCCGCAGCGCATCGAACACCGCTTTAACCATGTTGTGCGGGTTGGAGGTACCGATCGATTTCGCCACCACGTCCTGCACGCCCATGGTCTCAAACACCGCTCGCATCGGTCCGCCGGCGATCACCCCGGTACCCGGCGGTGACGAGCGGAGAACCACAAGTCCAGCGCCGTAATGGCCCTGCACGTCGTGGTGCAGCGTGCGGCCATCGCGCAATGGAACCCGGATCATGTGATTCTTCGCATGATCCGTCGCCTTGCGGATCGCCTCCGGCACCTCGCGCGCCTTACCGGTGCCGTAACCGACGCGACCGCGTCCGTCACCGACCACCACCAGCGCGGCAAAGGAGAACCGGCGGCCACCCTTAACCACCTTGGCGACACGGTTGATCGCCACCAACTTGTCGCTGAATTCGTTTTCTTCGCTCTGCTGACCGCCGCCACGCTCGCGGTTCTGATCGCGCTCGCGCTCGCCTCTCCGTCCACCCGGACTCCGCGCCATCTCCGTCTCCTCAGAAAGACAAACCGGCTTCGCGAGCCGCGTCCGCCAAAGCCTTGACCCGGCCGTGGTAGCGATACCCGCCGCGATCGAACACCACCGCCGAGACGCCCGCTGCGAGCGCACGCTCAGCCACCAGCTTGCCCACCTGACCGGCGAGTTCAGCACCTTTTGCCGCACTGTCCGCCGTGCGGATCTCCTTCTCCAGCGACGAAGCCGCAGCGACGGTCCGCCGCTGCCGATCGTCGATGACCTGCGCATAGATATGCTGGTTCGACCGGAACACCGACAGACGCGGTTTGCCGTTCGCCCGGCCAACTAGGCGAAAGCGGTTGCGCTGCTTACGCTGCTCGAAAAGCTCCGCTGAAGTGGACATGGATTACTTCTTCTTGCCTTCCTTGCGTACGACGAACTCGTTGTCGTACTTGATGCNCCCCTTGCCCTTGTAGGGCTCGACCGACCGAAAGGCGCGGATTTCCGCCGCCACTTGGCCTACCAGCTGCTTATCAGCGCCACTGACAATGATATGCGTCTGATCCGGACACTCGATCTTGATCGTTTCCGGGATGTCATAGCGAATCTCGTGGCTGTACCCAAGCTGCAGGACCAACTGGCTTCCCTGCAGCGCGGCACGATAGCCGACACCGTTGATATCAAGCTTGCGGCTGAAGCCGGTCGCGACGCCGTTGATCAGGTTGGCGACACGCGTGCGCGCCGTCCCCCACATCATCCGCGCCCGCCGGTTGTCCACCCGCGGCTTGACAACGATGCTATCGCCATCGCGGCTCAGATCGATCTCGTCGACCAGCGTCAAATTCAGCGTCCCGAGCTTACCCTCGGCACTGATCCGGTGACCGTCGATGGCCACCGTGACGCCGGCCGGCACCGCTACCGGGTGCTTACCAACCCGCGACATTGCTGCCTCCGTCCCTTCGCCGCATCAGAATACCTTGCACAACACTTCGCCGCCCACGTGCGCATCCCGCGCCTCGGCGTCGGAAATCACCCCGCGCGGCGTCGACAGGATGGCGACACCAAGGCCGTTGTAGACACGCGGCAGATCCTTGATCGACGAGTACACTCGCCGCCCCGGCCGTGAAACACGGCTGATCTCGCGGATCACCGGATCGCCCTCGTGGTACTTGAGCTCGATCCGCAACTCGCGTACTCCCGGACGAACGTCGTGCTCGCTGTAGCCGCGGATATAACCCTCACGCTGCAGTACTTCGAGCACTCGCTGATGCAGCTTCGAGGCGGGAGCAATCACTGCACCCTTGCGTGCCCGCTGGCCATTGCGGATGCGGGTCAGCATATCCCCGAGCGGATCGGACATGGACATTGGCGCCGCTCCTTACCAGCTGGCCTTGACCATGCCAGGAATCTGGCCGGTCGAAGCCAAGTCGCGAACGGCGATACGCGACAGGCCAAACTTACGATAGTTGCCACGCGGACGACCGGTCAGCTCACAGCGGAGTCGGATACGCGTTGGCGATGAATTGCGGGGCAGTTTGGCCAGCTTCAGGCGAGCGGCAAACCGATCTTCTGGTGAGACAGTCACGTCCTTTGCCCGCGCCTTCAACGCCTCGCGCCGGTGCGCGAACTTTTCCGCCAGCCGTTTACGCTTGTCGTTGCGCTCTTTCAAACTCTTCTTTGCCATGCTGCTTTCCCGCTCCCCTTCAGTTCGCGAAGGGCATGTCGAATGCCTTGAGCAACGCCTGTGCCTCGGCGTCGTTGTTGGCGGTGGTGCAGATAACGATATCGAGGCCGCGGATCTCATCCACCTTGTCGTAGGAGATCTCGGCAAAGATGATCTGTTCTTTAATCCCCATGGCGAAGTTGCCACGGCCATCGAAGCTCTTGCGCGACACGCCACGGAAATCGCGGATGCGTGGCAAGGCGATGGTGATCAGCCGATCGAGGAATTCGTACATTCGCTCGCGCCGCAGCGTCACCTTGCAGCCGATGGGCATCCCCTCTCGGAGCTTGAAGGTGGCGATGGACTTCCGTGCCCGGGTGATGACCGGCTTTTGGCCGACAATCAGTGTCAGGTCGCCGGCGGCTGCTTCCACCTTGCGCTTGTCCTGCACCGCCTCGCCGACGCCCATGTTCACCACCACCTTGGTAATGCGGGGAATCTGCATTGGATTAGCGTAATTGAACTGCTCCTGCATTACCCGCCGGACGTTCTCGTTGTAGTGATCGCGCAAGCGTGACATGCCCGCGTCTCCTAGCGATCGATGATCTCGCCGGACCGCTTGGCGAAACGGACCTTGCGGCCGTCATCGAGAAAGCGGAAGCCGACGCGAGTCGGNTTGGTTCGTCTTCGGATCCAGGTGCGTCAGGTTGGACACATCGATCGGGCCCTCCTGCTCGATGATCCCGCCTTGCGTCTTCATGCTCTGGCGCACGTGGCGCTTGATCATGTTGACTCNCTGGACAATGGCACGGTGCTCCTTCGGCATCACCTTCAGCACCTCGCCGACCTTGCCCTTGCTGCGGCCGGTCAGCACCATCACTTTGTCGCCCTTACGGATCTTACTCGCCATCACAGCACCTCGGGGGCGAGCGAGACGATNCTTCATGTAACCTTTCGAGCGGAGCTCGCGGGTTACCGGTCCGAAGATGCGCGTCCCGATGGGTTCGCCCTGCTTGTTGATCAGCACCGCGGCGTTGCGATCGAAGCGGATGACCGAACCGTCGGCGCGACGAATGTCCTTCGCCGTGCGCACCACGACGGCCCGCAGGACCTCGCCCTTCTTGACGCGTCCACGCGGAATCGCATCCTTGACCGAGACGACGATCACGTCTCCGACGTAGGCATACTTGCGCTTCGAGCCGCCAAGCACGCGAATACATTGCACGTTGCGCGCGCCGGAATTATCGGCAACGTCCAAGTTCGTTTCGACTTGGATCATGGTTCGCCCTCTTTTCTGTCCGCCGCCGTCAGACCGGGTCGGTCAACACTTCCCAGCACTTCCGCTTCGACAGCGGCCGGCATTCGCGTATCCGCACAACGTCGCCCGCCTTACAAGCATTGCCCTCATCGTGGGCCATGTACTTCTTCGACTGACGAATAAACTTCTTGTAGATCGGATGCATGACGCGCCGCTCGACCAAGACAATAATCGTCTTGTCCGCCTTATCGCTCACCACAACACCCTGCAAAACGCGTCTTGGCATCGGCTATTCCGCCACTACACTTTTGCCGGCGACAGCTCGCCGACGTTCCGTCAAAATCGTCTTGACCCGTGCGATGTCCCGACGCACCTGATGCCGGCGCGCCGAGTTTTCCAACTGGCCGCTTGCCGCCTGGAAGCGCAAGTTGAACGCCTCCTTGCGCAGCTGGTGCAACTCGTCCACCAACTCGTCGTCACTCTTGCGCCGCAGCTCGGCCCCATTCATCGCCTCACTCCTCCTCACCGGCGCGGGCGACAAAGCGGGTGCGTATCGGCAGCTTCGCCGCCGCTAGCCCAAGCGCCTGCCGCGCCACATCCACCGGCACGCCATCTACCTCGAACATGATCCGCCCGGCCTTCACCCGGCAGACCCAGAACTCGGGGGCACCCTTGCCGCCGCCCATCCGCACTTCCGCCGGCTTCGAACTCACTGGAACATCGGGGAAGATCCGGATCCAGACCCGGCCGGCACGGCGCATGAACCGGGTCAGTGCACGCCGCGCCGCCTCGATCTGGCGGGCGGTGATCCGCTCCGGCTGCATCGCCTTCAGCCCATAGCTACCGAAGTTTAACTCGGTTGCTCCCTTGGCAAGGCCGTGAATCCGGCCTTTGTGCTGCTTGCGATACTTCGTTCGCTTCGGACTGAGCATCTCTCGCTACTTTCCTCGCGTCGCCGCCTAGCGCGCCGCCTGCTGATCCATAAGTCGCTTGTCGACGGCCATCGGGTCGTGAACCATGATGTCGCCCTTGTAGATNNCCCAGACCTTGACGCCGCAGACGCCATAGGTGGTCTGAGCCTGCGCGGTGCCGTAATCCACGTGTGCGCGCAAAGTGTGCAGCGGCACCCGGCCCTCGCGGTACCATACAGTCCGGGCAATTTCCGCACCGCCGAGCCGGCCACCGCAGTTGATCCGGATCCCCTGCGCGCCAAGCCGCACCGCCGACTGCACCGCGCGCTTCATCGCCCGGCGAGTCGAAACCCGGCGCTCGAGTTGCTGCGCGATCCCTTCCGCCACCAGCTTCGCATCAAGTTCCGGCTTGCGGATCTCGACGATGTTCAGGTGGACCTCGGCCTTGGTCAGCTTCGCCAGCTCCAGGCGGATCCGCTCGATGTCAGCGCCCTTCTTGCCGATCACCACACCCGGACGCGCGGTATGAATGGTGATCCGTGCCTTCTTCGCCGGACGTTCGATGACGACGCGGGATACACCCGCCTGCTGCAGCCGCTTGTGCAGGAACTTGCGAATGCGCAAATCCTNCTCGTGCAGCAGGGACGCATAGCTCTCATCGGCGAACCAGCGTGAATCCCAGGTGCGGTTGATGCCGAGACGAAGCCCGACCGGACTGACTTTCTGCCCCATCAGTGGGCCTCCTCCTGCCACTCGCGCAACACGACGCGGATCTGGCTGAATGCCTTTTCAATCCGTGCCGCGCGGCCGCGCGCCCGCGGCGAAAACCGCTTCATCACCAGTGTCTTGCCAACCGTCGCCTCAGCCACATAGAGGCGGTCGACGTCGAGCTGATGGTTGTTCTCGGCGTTGGCGATCGCCGACTGCAACACCTTACGCACGTCCTGGGCGATCCGTCGCCGGCAGAATTCCAATTCCGCCAGCGCCTGGCCACAGGCTTTGCCGCGAATGAGCTGCGCCACCACGTTCAGCTTACGCGGACTGATCCGCAGCTGATTGGCAACCGCCATCGCTTCGTTATCGGCCAGGGGCCGTGGATATGCCGGCTTCCCCATCACCTACCCTCGCTTCGCCTTCTTGTCACCGGAGTGACCGTGGAAGGTGCGCGTCGGCGAGAACTCGCCGAACTTGTGCCCAACCATGTTCTCAGTGACCAGCACCGGGACAAACTTCTTGCCGTTGTGCACGCCAAACGTCAGACCGACGAATTGCGGGATGATCGTCGAACGGCGCGACCAAGTGCGGATAATCTCGTTGCGCTTGGCGCCACGTACCTGTTCCGCCTTCTTNNCAACAGATAGCTGTCGATGAACGGACCTTTCCAAACCGACCGCGGCACGGTGGATCGCCCTCCCTTACTTGTCGCGATGACGACGGCGCATGATCAGCCCGTCCGTCCGCTTGTTGTTGCGCGTCCGCTTGCCCTTGGTCGGCTTGCCCCACGGCGTCACCGGATGCCGGCCACCGGAGGTCTTGCCTTCGCCACCACCATGCGGATGGTCAATCGGGTTCATCGCTACGCCGCGCACGCTCGGGCGGATCCCAAGCCAGCGCGATCGTCCCGCCTTGCCGAACTTGACGTTCTGCTGATCCGGGTTGGATACGGCGCCGATTGTCGCCATGCACTCCGCCCGGACCAACCTGAGTTCGCCCGAATTCAGTCGTAGCTGAGCATAGCCCTGGTCCTTGCCGATCAACTGCGCGTAGGTCCCAGCGGAACGGGCGATCTGCCCGCCCTTGCCCTTCTTCATCTCCACATTGTGGATGATCGTGCCCACGGGAATGCTCTGCATCGGCATCGCATTTCCGGGTTTGATATCCGCCACCTTGCCGGAGATGACCGCATCACCCACCGCCAGCCGCTGCGGCGCCAGGATGTAGGCGCTCTCACCGTCCTCGTAGCGAATGAGGGCGATGAACGCCGTCCGGTTCGGATCGAATTCCAGCCGCTCCACGACCCCCGGGACGTCGAACTTCGTCCGCTTGAAGTCAACCAGCCGGTAGCGTCGCTTGTGACCGCCGCCCCGCCGCCGTGCCGTGACCCGGCCGAGGTTGTTGCGGCCGCCCTTGCTGCGCAGGCCTTCGGTGAGCCCCTTCTCCGGCTTACCCTTCCACAGCGCGCCNNACGCTCGATCAGCACGAGCCCGCGCTGGCCTGGTGTCGTCGGCTTGTATTGCCTCAATCCCATCGCCGCTCTCCTAGAGGCCCGTGGTCACGTCGATGGTCTGGCCTTCGGCCAGGGTGACGATCGCCTTCTTCGTCTCGGCGCGCTGGCCGAGATGACCACGAAAGCGCTTTATCTTCCCCTTCTGGCGCAGCGTATTAACGGCCATCACCTTAACCTTGAACAGCCGCTCCACCGCCGCCTTGATCTCAGGCTTGGTCGCATCGGTCGCGACCAGAAACGTCACCTGATTGTGCTCGGTGATCATCGTCGCCTTTTCGGTAATCACCGGCCGGCGTACCACCTCGTNAAGCGCGTTCGGTGCCGACGCGCACTTCGCGGCGCCGATAGGGCTTCGTCATGCGAGGCGCTCCTTCAGCTTGTCTACCGCGGCGCGGGTCAGGACCAGCGTCCCGTGGCGAAGTATGTCGTAAACGTTGGCGCCCTGGGTCGGCAGCACATCAACGCCGATCAGATTGCGCGCGGCCCGGGCAAAATTGACCTCGACCACCTCGCCATCGATCACCAGCGCCCGCTGCCAGCCGAGTTTCACCGCGTGTGCCGCCAGCGCCTTGCTTTTCGGCTCGGTGAGTTCGGCCTTGTCGAGCACCACCAGCAAGCCGTCGGCCCGCTTCGCCGAAAGGGCGCTCTTCAGCGCCAGCCGGCGGACCTTCTTCGGCAGGTCGATGGCATGCGAGCGCACCAACGGCCCGAAGACCACAGCGCCACCGCGCATATGCGGCCCCTTGCTCGATCCCTGCCGCGCGTGTCCCGTACCCTTCTGGCGAAATGGCTTCTTCGCCGTCCGTGCCACTTCGCCGCGCAGCTTCGTTTTGTGCGTCCCGGCGCGGCGCTTAGCCAGCTGCCAGTTTATCGTCCGCGCCATCACGTCCGGTCGAACATCGACGGCGAAAATCGCCTCGTCCAGTTCGACCGTACCCACGGTCTCGTTATTCAGATTGACCACATCCCACTGCACCGGCGCTTACTCCTTGCTTCCGCCGTCGCCGGCGTCGCTCGCGGGTGCTGTCACACTGGCCGCGGTCGCTTTGATGGCCGCCGGCAGCGGCGCCGCATCCGGGCGCTTGCGTTTGACCGCATCCTTGATCAGCACGTAGCCGTTCTTCGCCCCCGGCACGCCGCCACGGATGAGGATCAGACCACGCTCCACATCGGTCATCACCACTTCCAGGTTCTGTACCGTCACCTGCTTCGCGCCCATGTGACCGGCCATCTTCTTGCCTTTGAAGACGCGTCCCGGATCCTGGCGGTTGCCGGTGGAGCCATGGCTGCGGTGACTGATCGACACACCATGGGTCGCGCGCAGGCCACCAAAGTTGTGCCGCTTCATCGACCCGGCAAAGCCCTTGCCGATGGACACTCCGGTGACGTCCACCTTCTGCCCGGCGACAAAGTGCTCCACCGACAGCTCAGCGCCCAGCTCAAGCAATGCCTCGGCGTCGCAGCGGAATTCCACCACCTTACGCTTCGGTTCGACGTTCGCCTTGGCGAAATGGCCACGCATCGGCTGCGTGACATTCTTCGTCTTCGCCGTACCAATACCCAGCTGCACCGCGGTATAGCCGTCGCGGTCTTCGGTGCGCTGCTGGGTTACTTGGCAGCTGTCGACGCGCAGCACCGAGACCGGCACGTGCGTGGCGTCGTCGCGGAACACCCGCGACATTCCCAGCTTCTGCGCGATTAAGCCCGTTCGTTTCACGGCACGGCCCCTTAGAGCTTGATCTCCACGTCGACGCCGGCAGCAAGGTCGAGCTTCATCAGCGCGTCCACCGTCTGCGGCGTCGGATCGATGATATCGAGCACCCGCTTGTGGGTGCGTATTTCAAACTGCTCACGCGACTTCTTGTCGATGTGCGGCGAGCGAAGCACGGTGAAGCGCTCGATCCGTGTCGGCAGCGGAATCGGACCCCGCACCTGAGCTCCGGTCCGGCGCGCGGTGTTGACGATCTCGCGCGCCGATTGGTCGAGCACCCGGTGGTCGAAGGCCCTGAGGCCGATGCGTATGTTCTGGCTATCCATCGCCATTCGTCCGCCGAAGCGCTCCTTCTTTACTTAATGATCTTGGCGACGACGCCGGCACCGACGGTGCGGCCGCCTTCGCGGATGGCGAAACGCAGGCCGTCATCCATGGCGATCGGCTGGATCAGCTCAACTTCCATCGAAATGTTGTCGCCCGGCATCACCATCTCGGTGCCCTCGGGCAACTCCACCGTCCCCGTCACGTCCGTCGTCCGGAAGTAAAACTGCGGGCGATACTTGGTGAAGAACGGTGTGTGGCGACCGCCCTCCTCCTTGGTCAGAATATACGCCTCGCAGGTGAACTTGGTGTGCGGCGTGATCGTTCCCGGCTTCGCCAGAACCTGACCCCGCTCCACATCCTCACGCTTGGTGCCGCGCAGCAGCACGCCGATGTTGTCGCCTGCCTCGCCCTGGTCCAGCAGCTTGCGGAACATCTCCACACCGGTGCAGGTGGTCTTGGTCGTCGCCTTCAGGCCGACAATCTCCACCTCTTCGCCAACCTTGACGATGCCACGCTCTACCCGCCCGGTCACCACCGTGCCGCGGCCGGAGATCGAGAACACGTCCTCGATCGGCATCAGGAATGGCAGGTTCTTCGGCCGTTCCGGCTGCGGAATGTACGCATCCACCGCCGCCATCAGCTCGAGGATCGCGTCCTTGCCAATCGTCGGATCGCGGCCTTCCAGCGCCGCCAACGCCGAGCCCTTGACGATCGGAATGTCGTCGCCGGGGAAATCGTAGCTCGACAGCAGCTCGCGCAGCTCCAGCTCAACCAGTTCCAGCAGCTCCGGGTCGTCCACCATGTCCACTTTGTTCATGAACACGACGATCGCCGGCACACCAACCTGCCGTGCCAGCAGAATGTGCTCGCGCGTCTGCGGCATCGGACCGTCCGCCGCCGAAACGACGAGGATCGCCCCGTCCATCTGCGCCGCGCCGGTGATCATGTTCTTCACGTAGTCGGCGTGACCCGGGCAGTCCACGTGCGCGTAGTGCCGGTTCGCCGTCTGGTACTCAACGTGCGCGGTCGAAATCGTGATCCCGCGCGCCTTCTCCTCCGGCGCCTTGTCGATCTGATCGAACGGCGTGAACTCCGCACCGCCCGTCTCCGACAATACCTTGGTGATCGCCGCCGTCAGCGTCGTCTTGCCGTGGTCCACGTGACCAATCGTCCCCACGTTGCAATGCGGCTTGTTGCGCTCAAACTTTGCCTTGGCCATCTTTGTCCNGCTCCGCTTTCCCTCAGACGCTCGCTAACCTGCCAACTTTTGCCGCACGACTTCCAGAATCTGCTGCGGCACGTCGGCATAGCGTTCAAACTGCATCGTGTACTGCGCTCGACCCTGGCTCATGGACCGAAGCACGTTGACGTATCCAAACATCGTCGCCAGCGGCACCATCGCGGTGATCACCCGCGCGTTGCCACGCTGATCCATCGAAGTGACCTGGCCACGTCGGCTGTTCAGGTCGCCGATGATGTCGCCCATGTAGTCGTCAGGCGTCACCACCTCTACCTTCATCACCGGCTCCAGCAGCTTCGGCCCCGCCTTCGGCAACCCTTCGCGAAAGGCCGCGCGTGCGGCGATTTCGAAGGCCATCACGCTTGAATCGACGTCATGATAGGCACCGTCGATCAGGCTTACCTTGAAGTCGATCACCGGAAAGCCGGCGATCACACCGCTCTCCCGGGACGTCTCGAGTCCCTTCTGCACCCCTGGTACGTATTCCTTGGGCACCGCGCCGCCGACGATCTTGCTCTCGAAGACGAAGCCGGAGCCAGGCTCCAGCGGCTCGAATTTCAGCGTGATCCGCGCAAACTGACCAGCACCACCGGTCTGCTTCTTGTGGGTGTAATCCACCGTGGCGACACGGGAGATNNAGGTCTCGCGATAGGCCACCTGTGGCTGGCCCACATTCGCTTCGACCTTGAATTCGCGCCGCATCCGATCGACGATGATCTCGAGATGCAACTCGCCCATCCCTTTGATCACCGTCTGGCCGCTCTCCATGTCGGAGGAGACGCGGAAGCTCGGGTCTTCCGCCGCCAGGCGCGACAGGGCGACACCCATCTTTTCTTGGTCGGCTTTCGTCTTCGGCTCGACCGCCACTTCGATAACCGGATCCGGGAATTCCATCCGCTCAAGGACGATGGGATGGCGCGGATCGCACAGGGTATCGCCGGTCGTTGTCTGCTTCAGACCAGGCACGGCAACGATATCGCCGGTGCGGGCTTCGCGGATGTCTTCGCGCGAGTTGGCATGCATCAGCAGCATCCGGCCGACGCGCTCACCCTTGTCCTTCACCGTATTCTGCACCTGATCGCCACTCTGCACCACGCCGGAATAAATCCGCACAAAGGTGAGGGTGCCGACGAAGGGGTCGTTCATGATCTTGAACGCCAGCGCCGAAAACTTCTCGTCATCGGAGGGCGCCCGCTGCAATTCCTCATCGCTGCCGGGCTTGACGCCATGCATCGGCGGCACGTCAGCTGGCGAGGGCAGAAAGTCCACCACCGCGTCCAGCAACGGCTGCACGCCTTTGTTCTTGAACGCCGTACCGCAGATCACCGGGACGAACAGTCCGGTGACTGTTCCCTTGCGGATACAGCGGGTCAGCGTCACTTCGTCTGGTTCCTCACCCTCGAGGTAGGCCTCCAGCGCGGCCTCGTCCTGCTCCACCGCGAGCTCAAGCAGCTCGTGGCGATAGGACAGCGCATCGTCCATCATCTCTGCTGGGATCTCGCCGCAGGTGAACTCGGCGCCGAGCGATTCATCTTTCCAGACCACCGCTTGCATCCGCACCAGATCGACGACGCCCTTGAACTCGGACTCGGCGCCGATCGGCAACTGCAGCACAAGCGGCACCGCACCAAGCCGATCCTTGATCATCGCCACGCAGCGATAGAAGTCAGCGCCGATGCGGTCCATCTTGTTGACGAAGCAGACGCGCGGCACGCTGTACTTGTCCGCCTGCCGCCACACCGTCTCTGACTGCGGCTCAACCCCGGCGACAGAGTCGAACACCGCCACCGCCCCGTCGAGCACCCGCAGACTGCGCTCCACCTCGATGGTGAAGTCCACGTGGCCGGGGGTGTCGATGATGTTGATCCGGTGGTCGCGCCAGAAGCAAGTCGTCGCAGCCGAGGTGATGGTGATCCCTCGCTCCTGCTCCTGCTCCATCCAGTCCATCGTCGCGGTGCCCTCGTGCACTTCGCCGATTTTGTAGGACTTACCGGTATAATAGAGTACCCGCTCGGTCGTAGTCGTCTTGCCGGCATCGATGTGAGCCATGATGCCGATATTGCGATAATTTTCGAGCGGCGTCGTGCGGGACATCGATTAGTACCTTCGTCCAATCACCAGCGATAATGGGAGAAGGCCTTGTTGGCCTCCGCCATCCGATGGGTGTCTTCCCGCTTCTTGACGGCGGCACCGCGATTGTTGGCCGCGTCCAGCAGTTCGCCGGCAAGGCGCTCCACCATGGTGTTTTCGGAGCGCTTGCGCGACATGTCGATGAGCCAGCGGATCGCCAGCGACTGGCGGCGCGCCTGACGCACCTCGACCGGAACCTGATAGGTTGCACCGCCAACACGCCGTGAGCGCACTTCCAACGACGGCTTCACATTCTCGATCGCCTCGTGGAACAGCTTCAGCGGGTCCTGGCGAGCCTTCTTCTCTATCGCATCGAGCGCACCATAGACAATGTGCTCAGCGACGGATCGCTTGCCTTCACGCATCAATCCGTTGGTGAACTTGGTGATCACCATATCGGAGAACTTGGGATCAGGCAGGATCTCGCGCTTCTCGGCTGCACGGCGACGGGACATGAATGGAGCTCCCTGCTACTTCGGCCGCTTGGCGCCGTATTTCGAGCGCCGCTGCCGGCGCCCAGATACCCCCTGGGTATCGAGCGTGCCACGAATGATGTGATAGCGCACACCGGGAAGGTCCTTTACCCGGCCGCCGCGGATCAGCACCACCGAGTGCTCCTGCAGGTTATGACCCTCACCCGGGATGTAGCTCGTCACTTCGTAGCCGTTGGTGAGCCGGACGCGCGCCACTTTACGTAGCGCCGAGTTTGGCTTCTTCGGCGTCGTCGTGTAGACGCGCGTACAAACGCCACGCTTCTGCGGCGCCCCGGCCAGTGCCGGGACTTTGTTGCGCGAGGCGGGTGAACGCCGCGGGCTGCGAACAAGTTGATTTATCGTTGGCATATTACTCGTTGCTTCGGGCGAAGACCCGACAGCATCTCCCAAGAAATCTGACCAATCGCCGCATGGATATGCGGGCGCGCGCATCCGAACAAACAAAAAAAAAGCGCGCGCGGCACGTCCCATTTACCGCCCACTAGGCGCTCTTGTATTCCTTGCCGCAAATCAGGGCCGCGTCTGAGCCGTTCGGCTCACCACCAACCCCGCCTGGAAGGACGCGCATAGTATGGGCCGATTGCCGGACCGTCAAGCGTCAATCCGCCCTTAACGCATGTTCCGAGCGACCTTGCCCGGACATAGATAACGGCATTTGCAGCCACTCGACGCAGACGACTACCGGGCGCGGGACCCCGCTACGGATCCCGCCTCAGCACACCAGCATCAAGGCGACACCGGGGCGACAGCGCGCCCCGGCCCCTGCCCGAATGGCCGTGTTCCGCACCTTACTGCCGGCTCGGCGCCGGCCTCAACCTTATTCGGCAGCCGAGACCTCTTTGCTATCGCCTGACGACCGTGTCACCGGCGGCAGCGTTGCCTCGCCGTCGTCGTCTTCTACCGCTCCCATCGCCTTGTCGCGGTCGGCAGCCAGCCGCCGCAGCCGGTTCATCGCGCTGCCGGTGCCGGCCGGGATCAGCCGACCGACGATGACGTTCTCCTTCAGCCCCGACAAACTATCGCTACGCCCGGAGACCGCCGCTTCGGTCAACACCCGGGTCGTCTCCTGGAAGGAGGCGGCGGAGATGAAGGAACGAGTCTGCAGGCTGGCCTTGGTGATCCCCTGCAGCACCGGCGTCGCCATGGCCGGATGGTCACCCATGGATTCAGCCTTGGCGTTGACCTCGTCGAACTCAAGGCGGTCAACCTGCTCCCCGACGAGGAAGGTGGTGCCACCGGCATCAGTGATCTCCACCTTCTGCAGCATCTGCCGGACGATCACCTCAATGTGCTTGTCGTTGATCTTCACGCCCTGCAGCCGATAGACCTCCTGAATCTCGTTGATCAGGTAGCTGGCAAGCGCCTCGACCCCGAGCACGCGCAGGATGTCATGCGGCACCGGGTTGCCGTCCATCAGCGGATCGCCGGCTTCGACGAAGTCACCTTCCTGGACGCTGATATGCTTGCCCTTCGGGATCAGATATTCCCGCGGCTCGCCGTTGCCATCGGCCGGAACGACGACGATGCGCCGCTTAGATTTATAGTCCTTGCCGAACTCCACCCGCCCTTCGATCTCGCTGATGATGGCGTGATCCTTCGGCTTGCGCGCCTCGAACAGCTCCGCCACCCGCGGTAGACCGCCGGTAATGTCACGCGTTTTCGCCGATTCGCGCGGGATACGGGCGAGAAGGTCACCGGCGTGTACCTTCTGGCCGTTCTCCACCGACAGGATGGCGTCGGCGGAGAGGAAGTAGCGCGCTTCCATGCCGTTCTCGAGGGTGAGCACGTCGCCGCTATCGTCGCGCAAGGTGATTCGCGGCTTCAACTCGCCACCGCGTGGCTGCTGTTTCCAGTCGGTCACCACCTTCGACGCGATACCCGTGGCCTCGTCCACCTGTTCGATCATCGAGATGCCCTCGACCAAGTCGACGTAGTGAGCGTTGCCTTCGCGCTCGGTGATGATCGGCAGCGTATAGGGGTCCCACTCCGCCAGGCGGTCGCCACGCTTGATCTCGGCTCGATCCTCGCACAGCAGTTTGGAGCCATAGGGTAGGCGATGCCGCGCCCGCTCGCGGCCCTGCATGTCGATGACGATCAGTTCGGCGTTGCGATTCATCACCACCGGGACGCCGGAACTGTTACGGACGAAGTTGGTGTTGCGCAGCGCCACGTTGCCATCGGCCACCGCCTCCACCTTTGACTGCTCGGCGCCCCGCTGCACCGCACCACCGATGTGGAAGGTGCGCATCGTCAGCTGGGTCCCCGGCTCGCCGATGGACTGGGCGGCGATGACGCCCACTGCCTCGCCAATGTTGACCCGGGTGCCACGCGCCAGATCGCGGCCGTAACACGCGGCGCAGACGCCGATTGGCGTTTCGCAGGTCAGAACGGAACGAATTTTCACCGTCTGCAGGTCGGCCGCCTCCACCAGCGCCACCGCCTCTTCGTCGATGATCTCGCCGCGCGGGACGACCACCTCGCCGGTGATCGGATCGTTGAGGTCATCCGCCGCAACGCGGCCGAGAATACGCTCGCCCAGCGGCGAGACAACTTCGCCGCCTTCTACCACCGGCTGTACCGTGAGCCCGCGCAAGGTGCCGCAATCCTCTTCAAGGATGATGCAGTCCTGTGCCACGTCCACCAGTCGGCGGGTGAGATAGCCCGAGTTGGCCGTCTTCAGCGCCGTGTCGGCCAGCCCCTTGCGCGCACCGTGCGTCGAATTGAAGTATTCGAGCACAGAGAGGCCTTCTTTGAAGTTGGAGATGATGGGCGTTTCGATGATCTCGCCCGACGGCTTCGCCATCAGCCCGCGCATCCCGGCCAGCTGCTTCATCTGCGCCGCCGAACCACGAGCACCGGAGTGCGCCATCATGTAGACGGCGTTGACCTGCGTGCCGATCTGGGTCTTCGAAATCGCCTGCATCATGGCGTCCGCCACCTGATCGGTGCATTGCGCCCAGGCGTCCACCACCTTGTTGTACTTTTCGCCCTGGGTGATCAGGCCGTCCATGTATTGCTGCTCGTATTCCTTCACCCGATCTTCGGTGACGCGGACGTGCTGCCACTTGATCTCAGGCACCACCAGATCGTCCTTGCCGAAGGAAATACCGGCGCGGGTAGCGCGCTGGAAGCCGAGCCGCATCATCCGGTCGGCAAAGATCACCGTCTCCTTCTGACCACAGTTGCGGTAGACCGCATCGATCACCGCCGAGATCTCTTTCTTGGTCAGCAACCGGTTGATCAGGGAAAACGGCACATCCGGGCTACGCGGCAGGATTTCCGAGAGCAGCATCCGGCCGGGCGTCGTCTCCACCAGTTCGACGATGGGATTGCCTTCGGCATCCACAGTCCGGTAGCGCGCCTTGACCTTGGCGTGCAAGGTCACGGCCCGGCTCTCCAGCGCATGCTGGATCTCGCCAATATCGGTAAATACCATCCCCTCGCCCGGCTCGCCGGGCTGCTCCAGTGTCGTATAATAGAGGCCGAGGACGATATCCTGCGACGGGACAATGATCGGCTTGCCGCTCGCCGGGCTGAGGATGTTGTTGGTTGACATCATCAGCACCCGCGCTTCCAGCTGCGCTTCGAGTGCCAGCGGCACGTGCACTGCCATCTGGTCGCCGTCAAAGTCGGCGTTGAAGGCGGCGCAGACCAGCGGATGCAGTTGGATCGCCTTGCCTTCGATCAAGGTCGGTTCGAAGGCTTGAATACCAAGCCGGTGCAGGGTCGGCGCTCGGTTGAGCAGCACTGGATGCTCGCGGATCACCTCCTCGAGAATGTCCCAGACCTCGGGACGCTCTTTTTCGAGCATCCGCTTCGCCGCCTTGATCGTCGTCGCCATGCCGTAGAGTTCGAGCTTCGAGTAGATGAACGGCTTGAACAGCTCGAGCGCCATCTTCTTCGGTAGCCCGCATTCGTGCAACTTCAGCTCCGGCCCGACGACGATCACCGAGCGGCCGGAATAATCGACGCGCTTGCCGAGCAGGTTCTGGCGGAAGCGGCCCTGCTTGCCCTTCAGCATGTCGGACAGCGACTTCAGCGGCCGCTTGCTGGCGCCGGTGATCGGCCGGCCGCGGCGGCTGTTGTCGAACAGTGCGTCCACCGACTCCTGCAGCATCCGCTTTTCGTTGCGGATGATGATCTCCGGCGCGCGCAGCTCGATCAGCCGCTTCAACCGGTTGTTGCGGTTGATCACCCGGCGGTAGAGGTCGTTGAGGTCGGAGGTGGCGAAGCGCCCGCCGTCAAGCGGAACCAGTGGTCGCAGTTCCGGCGGGATGACCGGGACCACCTCCATGATCATCCATTCCGGCCGGGCACCGGATTCGACGAACGCCTCCACCAGCTTGAGACGTTTCACATACTTCTTGCGTTTCGCCTCCGAGGTCGTCTCCTTCAGGTCGGCACGCAAGGTAACCCGCTCGGCCTCCAGATCGATAGTCTTGAGGATGTCGCGCAGTGCCTCGGCACCGATGCCGACAGTAAAGGCGTCTTCACCGTACTCGTCGATCGCCCGCTGGTACTGCTCCTCGGTGATCAACTCGTGCAGCTTCAGCGGCGTCAGGCCCGGCTCGACCACCACGTAGGACTCGAAATAGAGCACCTTTTCCAGGTCGCGCAGGGTCATGTCGACGAGCAGGCCGATACGGCTCGGCAGCGACTTGAGGAACCAGATGTGCGCCACCGGGCTTGCCAGCTCGATGTGCCCCATCCGTTCGCGGCGCACCTTCTGCAGGGTCACCTCGACGCCGCACTTCTCGCAGATGATGCCCTTGTACTTCATCCGCTTGTACTTGCCGCAGAGGCACTCGTAGTCCTTGATCGGCCCGAAGATGCGGGCGCAGAACAGGCCATCGCGTTCCGGCTTGAAGGTCCGGTAGTTGATCGTCTCCGGCTTCTTGATCTCGCCGAAGGACCAGGAACGGATGCGATCGGGGCTGGCGATCGAGATCTGGATATTGTCGAACCGCTGGGTGCCGCCCACCTGGCCGAAAATGCGCAACAACTCGTTCATCGTGTCGTCTCCATGTCGGATTGCCGTTGCCGGGAAGCGTGCCTTGCTCAGTTGAGCTCGACGTTGAGACCNCAGCGACTGCAATTCCTTGACGAGGACGTTGAAGGATTCCGGAATGCCGGCCTCGAAGGAATCGTCACCGCGGACGATCGATTCGTAGACCTTGGTGCGGCCGGACACGTCGTCCGACTTCACCGTCAGCATTTCCTGCAACGTATAAGCGGCGCCGTAAGCTTCGAGCGCCCACACTTCCATTTCGCCGAAGCGCTGGCCACCGAACTGCGCCTTGCCGCCCAGCGGCTGCTGGGTAACGAGGCTGTAGGGGCCGATGGAGCGGGCGTGGATCTTGTCGTCCACCAGGTGATGCAGCTTCAGCATATAGATGTAGCCGACGGTCACCACGCGATCGAAAGGCTCGCCGGTTCGCCCGTCGCTGAGCGTCACCTGCCCGGAGGGACTCAGTCCAGCTTTCTCCAGCATGGCGACGATGTCGCTCTCACGCGCGCCATCGAACACCGGCGACGCCACGGGGACACCCTTGCGCAGGTTCTCGCCGAGTTCGAACAACTGCGCATCGCCAAGGCCTTCGATGATGTCGCTGTAGACCGCGGGACCGTAGATGTTCTTCAAGGTCTGCTGCAGCTGCTCGATTGCCGCACCGCGACGTACTGCATCGAGTGCAGCCGCCACCTGCTTGCCGAGACCAGCACAGGCCCAGCCGAGATGCGTCTCGAGAATCTGACCGACGTTCATCCGCGAAGGCACGCCAAGCGGATTGAGGACAATATCGACCGGGGTGCCATCCTCGGTGTAGGGCATGTCCTCATTCGGGGTGATTTTCGAGATCACCCCCTTGTTGCCATGCCGGCCGGCCATCTTGTCGCCTGGCTGCAGCTTGCGCTTCACCGCGACGAAAACCTTGACCATCTTCATCACGCCAGGCGGCAGGTCGTCGCCGCGCTGCACCTTCTCCACCTTGTTCTCGAACCGCTGTTCGAGCCGGGCGATGGACTCCTCGAAGGAGGTGCGCAACGCTTCGATGTCCTGCATCGCCTGGTCGTCGTCCACCGCGATCTGCGCCCATTGACCCGGGGTATACCCGGTGAGCAGCTCGTCGTTGATGGCGACACCGCGCGGCATCCCCTTCGGCCCGCTGGCGATAATGCGGCCGAGCAACAGCGTCCGCAGCCGGGTGTGGAAGCTGCGTTCCAGGATGGCGCGTTCGTCGTCGCGGTCCTTGGCCAACCGTTCGATCTCTGCCCGTTCGATGGCAAGGGCACGCGCGTCCTTCTCGACACCACGGCGAGAGAACACCCTCACCTCCAGAACCGTTCCGGATACCCCCGGCGGCACCTTGAGTGAGGTATCACGCACGTCGGCGGCCTTTTCGCCGAAGATCGCCCGCAGCAGCTTCTCTTCCGGCGTCATCGGCGTCTCGCCCTTCGGCGTCACCTTGCCGACGAGAATATCGCCCGGCTTGACGTCGGCACCGATGTAGACGATGCCGGCCTCATCGAGATTCTTCAGCGCCTCTTCACCGACGTTGGGAATATCGCGGGTGATTTCCTCCTGACCCAGCTTGGTATCGCGGGCCATCACCTCGAACTCCTCGATATGGATCGAGGTGAAGACGTCGTCGCGGACGATGCGCTCCGAGATCAGGATCGAGTCCTCGAAGTTGTAGCCATGCCAGGGCATGAACGCGACCAGCACGTTGCGTCCCAGCGCCAGTTCGCCCAGTTCCGTCGACGAGCCATCGGCGATGATGTCGCCCGCCTCGACGATGTCACCGACACGCACCAGTGGGCGCTGCTGGATCGTCGTATTCTGGTTCGAGCGCTGAAACTTCATCAAGTTGAAGATGTCGACACCCGGCGCCGAGTGCGATGTCTCCTCGGTGGCGCGGATGACGATACGCGTCGCATCCACTTGATCGACGATGCCGGACCGTTTGGCGATGATCGTCGCCCCGGAATCCCGTGCCACCGCGTCTTCCATGCCGGTGCCGACAAGCGGCGCCTCGGTCTGGATCAGCGGCACCGCCTGACGCTGCATGTTCGAGCCCATCAGCGCCCGGTTGGCATCGTCGTTTTCCAGGAAGGGAATCAAAGCCGTCGCTACCGACACCAGCTGCTTCGGCGACACGTCGATGTAGTCGATGTCCGACGGACGGGACAGGACGAAGTCGCTGCCACGCCGACAGCTCACCAAGTCGGAGACGAAGTAGCCGTTGTCGTCCAAGTCGGCGTTGGCCTGGGCAATGGTAAATTTGCCCTCGTCCATCGCCGACATGTAGATCACCGCCTCGCCTACCTGCCCTTCGGTCACCTTGCGATACGGGGTCTCGATGAACCCATAGCGATTGACCTGGGCGAAAGTGGCAAGTGAGTTGATCAGGCCGATATTCGGGCCTTCCGGCGTCTCGATCGGGCAGATGCGGCCGTAGTGGGTCGGGTGCACGTCGCGCACCTCGAAGCCGGCGCGTTCCCGCGTCAGGCCGCCCGGCCCCAGCGCCGACAGGCGGCGCTTGTGGGTGATCTCCGACAGCGGATTGGTCTGGTCCATGAACTGGCTGAGCTGCGAGGAGCCGAAGAACTCGCGCACCGCCGCCGCCGCCGGCTTGGCGTTGATCAGTTCCTGCGGCATCACCGTGTCGATATCAACCGAGCTCATCCGCTCGCGGATGGCGCGCTCCATGCGCAGCAGCCCGACCCGGTACTGGTTCTCCAACAGTTCGCCTACCGAGCGCACCCGCCGGTTGCCCAGATGGTCGATATCGTCGATCTCGCCGCGCCCATCCTTCAAATCCACCAGCACCTTGACCACGGCGAGAATGTCCTGCTTGCGCAGCGTCCGCATCGAATCGTCGAAATCGAAGCCAAGGCGGGAGTTCATCTTCACCCGGCCGACGGCCGAGAGGTCGTAGCGCTCGGAATCGAAGAACAGGCCATTGAACAGCGCTTCTGCCGATTCCAGGGTCGGCGGCTCGCCCGGGCGCATCACCCGGTAGATGTCGAACAGCGCTTCCTCGCGGGCCGAATTGCGGTCGATCGCCAGCGTGTTGCGCATGTACGGACCGACATTCATGTGGTCGATGGCAAGCGTCCGCACCTCCTGGATGCCCGCCTTGCGCAACGCCGCAATCGTCGCCTCGGTGATCTCGTCACCGGCCTCGACGTAGATTTCGCCGGTGTCCTCGTTGATCAGGTCTTCGGCCACATAACGGCCGGCGAGATCCTCATCCGGAACAAGCTGCTCCTTCAGTCCTTGCGCTGTCAGATGCTTGAGCAGCTTCGGCGTCAGCTTGGTCCCGGCCTCCGCCAGGATCTGGCCGCTGTCCGCGTCGATGAGATCGAGGTTGAGCTTGACGCCACGCAGTCGATCCGGGCGGAACTCGGTTTTCCAGCCTTCGGCGGCGGCGGCAAAGGTCACCTTCTCGTAAAAGTAATCGAGGATTTCTTCCGGCGACATGCNCGACGATTTCCGCCGGCTGTACCGCCCCCCCTCAGCGGCACGCTCTACTCGCAGCTGCTCCGTCGCCGCATTCTCCAGCGCCATGAACAGCGTCGAGACCGGCAGTTTGCGCCGGCGATCGATGCGAACGTAGACGAGGTCCTTGGCATCGAACTCGAAGTCGAGCCAGGAGCCGCGGTAGGGGATCANCCGCGCCGCGAACAGATACTTGCCCGAGGAGTGGGTCTTGCCCTTGTCGTGGTCGAAGAACACCCCAGGCGAGCGGTGCATTTGCGAGACGATCACCCGCTCGGTACCGTTGATGACGAAGGTGCCGTTGTTGGTCATCAACGGCATGTCGCCCATGTAGACGTCCTGCTCCTTGATGTCGCGGATCGACCGGGCGCCGGTTTCGTCATCCACGTCCCAGACGACGAGGCGCAAGGTGACCTTGAGCGGTGCCGCAAAGGTCATGCCGCGTTGCTGGCACTCGTCGACATCGTACTTCGGCTCCTCGAACTCGTACTTGACGAACTCGAGGGTGCCACGCGAGGAGAAGTCCTTGATCGGAAAGACCGATTTGAACACTTCCTGCAAACCGGTATCGGTCCGCTGCTCGGCATAGGTGGTGCGCTGCAGGAATTGGTCGTACGAGCTCTTCTGAACTTCGATCAGATTGGGCATCTGCACCGCCGCGGCGATACGTCCAAAACTCTTGCGAATGCGCTTGCGACCCGTGAAGCTGGTGGCCATAAGAAGCCCTCTTCTCTACTGCTGAAGTCGCTCAATCTCTCTTGCCGCCGACCACCGCCGTCGGGCGCAAGGAGCGAGACATGGCAAAATGCAAGCGTCCCTGCGACCACCAGCCTTCCGGCCCCTTTGCCGGCGGTGGTCCAGAGAGTTGCTTGCTTTCGCGGTGGCGTTCGCGGTCCCGGCCGCGGCAAGGCCTATACGAGCGAACGCGCCTACGCCACGGCGGCGGACACCGGAATCCGGTGCCGCAGCCTGGCGGTTGTCACTACAATCTGTCCGTATGGTCGTCGTACTGACGCCAACCCCCATTCTCAACGATGCTACTTGATCTCTGCCGTAGCGCCGGCTTCTTCGAGCTTTTTCTTGATCTGCTCGGCTTCTTCCTTCTTCACCGCCTCTTTCAGCAGCTTCGGCGCGGATTCGACCAAATCCTTCGCTTCCTTCAGGCCGAGGCCGGTGATGGTGCGAACTTCCTTAATGACATTGATCTTCTTGTCACCGAACGCAACCAGGATCACGTCAAATTCGGTTTTTCTTCTTCCGGTTCGGCGGCTGCCGGAGCTCCGGCAGCAACAGCGGCAACGGCNAACCGGGGCCGCAGCCGACACGCCCCACTTTTCTTCAAGCATTTTGCTCAACTGCGCTGCTTCGAGCACAGTGAGGCTGGACAGCTGATCGACCAGTTCTTCGAGATTGGCCATGTCGTTCTAACTCCTCAGACTTGAACCTTCATGCGTTGCGGCCGGCTTGCCGGGTATCATCGCGACCCCGGTCCGCACAGCCAGCATCTTCAGGCAGCTTCGCTCGTCGTTTCACCCGACTTGTCGGCGTAGGCGGCAAGTACGCGTGCCACCTGGCCACCGGGCGCCTGCAACACGCCAGCGATCCGTGTCGCCGGTGCGTTGAGGAGGCCGATCAGCTTGCCTCGCAGTTCATCCAGCGACGGCAGTGATGCCAGCGACTTGACGCCTTCGGCGTCGAGCATCTGACTGCCGAGACCACCGCCGAGCAACACCAGCTTCGGGTTGGTCTTGGCAAAGGTGACTGCCACTTTTGCCGCTGCCACCGGGTCCTTCGCGTAAGCGACGGCGGTCGGACCTGTAAACAGGTCGTTCAGCCCCGCATAGGGGGTTCCCGCCAGGGCCAGGCGCGCCAGACGGTTCTTGGCGACTTTCAGCGCCGCACCCGCCTCCCGCATCCTTGCCCGAAGCTCGCCCATTTCCGCGACGGTCAACCCCTTGTAGTGGGAGACCAAGACGACGGCGGTTTCGTTGAACGTGCGATGCAACGATGCGACCAGGTCCTCTTTCTCTGTACGGTCCATCGAGTCATCTCCGTTGCTGTCCCGACGGCAGACACGGTTCCCACTGGAACCACGCCACCGTTGGGGTCCACCACTAAGCCGTCCGGAATTCGGCCGAGCCGCTTCCGAAAGGCCGGTTGCCCTGTCCAGGGCACCGGTTCAAATCCGAGACCGGCAGGACGCACGCGCTCCCGCCCAATCCCCTCATCACACCGTCTCGGCAGGCGGACTGCTCCCTTAAACCACGAACCAATAGGCCGTCCCTGGCACCTGCTGTCTTGGACAGGTCTTGGCCTGCTGCCCACCTGGCGCTGATGCACCAGCCGGGCTGCATGCCAATGCCAGCCGGCCACTCGCCGATGGCGAACAGCCGGCCGTTACTCGCTGCCGTGCGTTCTCAGGCGAGAACGCTGGCAGTATTCAGGCGTAATCCCGGGCCCATCGTCGAGCTGACACTCACCTTTTTCAGGTAGGTGCCCTTGGCACCGCTCGGTTTGGCCTTCATCACCGCATCAACGAAGGCGCGTGCATTCTCGCCCAGCGCCTCGGTTGAGAAACTTACCTTGCCGATCCCACCGTGGATGATACCGGCCTTCTCGACACGGAACTCCACCTGACCGGCCTTCGCTGCCCGGACAGCGCCGGCCACATCGGNGGTCACCGTCCCCACCTTCGGGTTCGGCATCAAGCCGCGGGGGCCGAGGATTTTTCCCAACCGACCGACGATTGCCATCATGTCGGGTGAAGCGATGCAGCGGTCGAAATCCATCTGCCCGCCCTGGATGCGCTCCATCAGGTCTTCGGCGCCGACGATGTCAGCCCCTGCCGCCAGTGCTTCCGCCGCCTTGTCGCCGCGCGCGAACACCGCGACGCGCAGCGTCTTGCCGGTGCCATGCGGCAGGCTGACGATGCCGCGAACCATCTGGTCGGCGTGGCGTGGGTCGACACCCAGGTTGAGCGATACCTCGATGGTTTCGTCAAACTTGACCTTCGAGTTCTGCCTCAGGAGGTCGATCGCTTCGGGAAGGTCGTACACCTTGTCCCGATCGACGGTCTCATAGGCGGCGCGAAGCCGCTTGCCTGCCTTCGCCATCGGCCTACTCCTCCACCGCAATACCCATGGACCGGGCGGAGCCGANNTCACCATTTGCATCGCCCCGTCGATATCCTTGGCGTTGAGATCGCCCATCTTCTGCTCGGCGATCTGCCGCACCTGCTCGCGGGTGACACGCCCCTTGATCGAGCGCGACGGATCCGCGGCGCCCTTGTCCACCCCGGCCGCCTTGCGGATCAGATACGTCGTCGGCGGCGTCTTCATCACGTAGGTGAAGCTGCGGTCCGCATAGGCGGTGATGATCACCGGGACTGGCATTCCCGGCTCCATCTTCTGCGTCTGCGCGTTGAAGTCCTTCACGAACATCATGATATTGAGGCCGGCCTGACCGAGCGCCGGGCCAATCGGCGGCGACGGGTTGGCCTGCCCCGCCGGCACCTGCAGCTTGATATAGCCGGTAATCTTTTTCGCCATCGTTCTTCCTTCCGCTAACGGGCCGAAGCCCTCCCGCGTAGCCGGACGCGCGACCGATCAGTCACTGCCGGGGTGCGGTGCCTGCCTTGGGATCAGAGTTTCTCGACCTGTGCGTATTCCAGTTCCACCGGCGTGGATCGGCCGAAGATCGACACCGCCACCTTGAGCCGGCTCCGCGCCTCGTCCACTTCCTCCACCAGACCGCTGAAGGAGGTAAAGGGACCGTCACTGACGCGCACTTGCTCGCCCACCTCGAAGACGATCGCCGGCTTCGGCCGCTCGATGCCCTCCTGCACCTGATACAGGATGCGCTTCGCTTCGTCTTCGCCGATCGGCGTTGGCCGGCCGCGATTGCCGAGAAAACCGGTCACCTTGGGGGTATTCTTCACCAGGTGCCAGGTGTCGTCGGTCATCTCCATTTTCACCAGCACGTAGCCGGGAAAGAACTTGCGATCGGCGTTGACCGCTTTGCCGCGACGAACCTCTACCACCTGCTCCATAGGCACCATCACCTGACTGATGCGATCCTGCATCCCCGCCTGGCGTGCCTGCTCTTCGATGGATTGGGCAACCTTGCGCTCGAATCCGGAGTAGACGTGGATCACGTACCAACGCGGCTCCATCGCTACACCCCGAGATTCAGGAACAACCGGACGCCGAGCGCCAGCAGTTCATCAACGACGAAGAAGAATAGCGCTGCAATCAGCACCATCACCACGACCATCATCGTGGAGATCGCTGTCTCTTTTCGCGTCGGCCAGGAAACCTTATTGGCTTCCTGACGCACCTCGCGAAAAAACTGAACCAGATTTACTACCGCCATTGCTTCTTCAAAATGGGTGGCAGGGGCAGCAGGGTTCGAACCCGCGACCTGCGGTTTTGGAGACCGCCGCTCTACCAGCTGAGCTATACCCCTAACGCGCTTTCCCAACCTTTCCCGTCAAGTCCGCGACTGTGCCGTGGCTTGCGCCTGCCCCCGCCGCTGCTACTTAATGATCTTGGCGACGACGCCGGCACCGACGGTGCGGCCGCCTTCGCGGATGGCGAAACGCAGGCCGTCATCCATGGCGATCGGCTGGATCAGCTCAACTTCCATCGAAATGTTGTCGCCCGGCATCACCATCTCGGTGCCCTCGGGCAACTCCACCGTCCCCGTCACGTCCGTCGTCCGGAAGTAAAACTGCGGGCGATACTTGGTGAAGAACGGTGTGTGGCGACCGCCCTCCTCCTTGGTCAGAATATACGCCTCGCAGGTGAACTTGGTGTGCGGCGTGATCGTTCCCGGCTTCGCCAGAACCTGACCCCGCTCCACATCCTCACGCTTGGTGCCGCGCAGCAGCACGCCGATGTTGTCGCCTGCCTCGCCCTGGTCCAGCAGCTTGCGGAACATCTCCACACCGGTGCAGGTGGTCTTGGTCGTCGCCTTCAGGCCGACAATCTCCACCTCTTCGCCAACCTTGACGATGCCACGCTCTACCCGCCCGGTCACCACCGTGCCGCGGCCGGAGATCGAGAACACGTCCTCGATCGGCATCAGGAATGGCAGGTTCTTCGGCCGTTCCGGCTGCGGAATGTACGCATCCACCGCCGCCATCAGCTCGAGGATCGCGTCCTTGCCAATCGTCGGATCGCGGCCTTCCAGCGCCGCCAACGCCGAGCCCTTGACGATCGGAATGTCGTCGCCGGGGAAATCGTAGCTCGACAGCAGCTCGCGCAGCTCCAGCTCAACCAGTTCCAGCAGCTCCGGGTCGTCCACCATGTCCACTTTGTTCATGAACACGACGATCGCCGGCACACCAACCTGCCGTGCCAGCAGAATGTGCTCGCGCGTCTGCGGCATCGGACCGTCCGCCGCCGAAACGACGAGGATCGCCCCGTCCATCTGCGCCGCGCCGGTGATCATGTTCTTCACGTAGTCGGCGTGACCCGGGCAGTCCACGTGCGCGTAGTGCCGGTTCGCCGTCTGGTACTCCACGTGCGCGGTCGAAATCGTGATCCCGCGCGCCTTCTCCTCCGGCGCCTTGTCGATCTGATCGAACGGCGTGAACTCCGCACCGCCCGTCTCCGACAATACCTTGGTGATCGCCGCCGTCAGCGTCGTCTTGCCGTGGTCCACGTGACCAATCGTCCCCACGTTGCAATGCGGCTTGTTGCGCTCAAACTTTGCCTTGGCCATGTTCTCTTCAATCTTCCCTGGTCAACGTCCGCACGACGCGAATGGCGGATGGGTTTCGCTGCCGATCGCCGTACCCACACCCCGAATCGCTCCCGGACACCCTCGCCACTCGACGCAGCGTGCGTCCACGGCGAATCGAACTGGAGCGGGTGAAGGGAATCGAACCCTCGTCTGAAGCTTGGAAGGCTCCTGCTTTACCACTAAGCTACACCCGCTCAGACTGCCCGCATGACGACGACCGACCGTGGAAAGCTGGTGGAGGGGGTAGGATTCGAACCTACGTAGGCATAGCCAACGGGTTTACAGCCCGTCCCCTTTAGCCGCTCGGGCACCCCTCCGGTACGCCAGTCGTGCGGCAGTAAACCGGCCGGACGAGCGCTTGCAAATATTGCCTTTCCCGCCGATTGTCAACGTGCAACAAGCGAACCGTCCCTCGTCCCGTCGCGGCACGCTGCCGACGGCTGGCCGAAACCCGATGCGAAAAGGCCCCTCGTTCCTAACGGCGAAGATGCGACAACGCAAGGCCCCGCGTAAGCTAATCGAGCATAATCCCACCCAACGCCCCCAGCGCGGGTCGGCGAACCTGGTGGCGCGACCCGGCACCGGTGCTTCCGGCAGCGACGAGTGGGTCTATGGCCGCCACGCCGCACTCGCCCTCATCGCCAATCCGCAGCGGCAGATCCGCCAGGTCCTCACCGTCACCGAGCATGCGCCTTGGGTCGCTGCCGCGCTCGCCGGCCGCGCCGACGGCGCCCTCGCCCCCACTCTCGTCGATGCGCGTACGCTCGCCGCTGCCCTGCCCGAGGGAGCGGTGCATCAGGGAGTGGCGGTGTTGGCGGCGCCGCTGCCATCCATCCATCTGGATGAGCTGATCGCAGCCGCCGACCCGGCGCAGGCCTCCATCGTCGTCCTCGATCAGGCGACCGATCCGCGCAACGTGGGCGCCGTCCTGCGCGCTGCCGCGGCATTTGGCGCAACGGGGGTCGTCGTCCAGGACCGCCACGCTTCGTCGGCCACCAGCGCGCTCGCCAAGGCGGCCTCGGGCGCGCTCGAACGCGTGCCGCTGGTGCGCGTCGTCAACATCGCCCGGGCACTGCGAACACTGCAGGACGCCGGCTTCTGGTGCCTTGGTTTCGCCGGCGACGGCAGCACGTCCATTGACGCGGCGCGGCTCGACGGCCGTCTTGCCCTGGTGCTCGGTGCTGAGGACAGCGGCTTGCGGCGACTGGTGCGGGAAAGCTGCGACGACATCGTCCACATCCCGATCTCCGCAGCGGTGGAAAGCCTCAACCTCGCCACCGCTGCCGCCGTCGCCCTCTATGAAGTCAGTCGNCCGCGCCCGCCTGTCGCCGCTTAAGAGTCGCTGTTGAGCAGCTGATTGGCTTCGTCCGCGCCTATCTCCTTCGTTGCCACCATGTAGGCCACCAGCGCCGCCAACCGTGTCCGGGCAAGGGAGGCGCCGCGGCGGATGGCGTCGCGATACCAGCTGATTGCCTGGCGCGCGTCACCACGTGCACCCCGCACGCCGGTTTCCTGCAGGAAGAGGGGATCGTAGGTGCCGGCAACGGCGGTCAGTGCCATGGGATCACCGCTGCGGGCAGCGAGGAGGTAGAACTGCCGTGCCGCACTGACGTCGGAGAGCAGCATCAACGCGTCGCCGCGGCCGATCAGCACCGCCGTGTCCTGCAGGCTGGAGCCACTGTTGGTGCCACCGGTGCCGTCTGCCGTCGAACCGGGTGCACTGCTGATTTTTGCCCCGTCCGCACCGGGGCCAGCGGTGGCGCCGACTGGACCGCCCCACGACGGCTGAGCCGCCGAGCGATCTAAGGTCGTGGCCGTTCCTTCGGCCGGCCCCGGCCCCTGCGATAAACCCGACGCTGACACCGTCAATGGCGATGAACTGGTCACCGGCATCGCCACGCCGATGCCGCCTTGGTCGGTCTCCCCGCCCCACCAGCCGTACGCCAGGACGCCACCAACCAGCACCAGCCCTGCCATTGCCGCCAGCGCCAACCGGAGCCGGCGCGGGCGCCGTGCCGGCGGTCGGCCGGGTGCTGCTCCCATCGGGGGAACGCATCGGTGCCTGCCATCGCGCTTACGGCGCGCAAGAGTGGTGGCCTACCGGCCAACGCTTCACTGGGCAACAGTCCGCTGGACAACGGCACAACGTCGGCACTGTCGGCAAGGCCGGACCGCGCCATCGAATAAGCTGGAGGCTCCGGTGCGCCCAACGGCGGCACCAGGGCGATCGCCTCCCTCTTCGTACCTCCCCCGCCCGCTGGCGGAGGTCGTGTCGCGGCGTCGACGCGTCAGCGACAGGCGCGTCGGTGTAGAGCGCCGTGACGACGTGCTCGATGGCGGTGTGGGAAATCGTTGTTTCGCTCGCGCCCCGAGCAAAGGACAGCGCCGTCATCACCATCCGGCTGACCGTCTCCGGTTCGCCGGCCGACAGTTCATGCACGCGGATAAGGGCTTCGGGACTGAACCGATGGCCGTCACCGCGCTGCCGAGCGAGGCGATGGCGAACGTAGGCGGTCAAGTCCTCCAGGTCCCAGGGCGCGAGCGACACCCGGGGCCAGTGCTGCATCTCGCGCAGCGGTGCCACTTCGGCAATCTGCTCGGCCAGATCGGAGGTTCCGGTGAGAAGGATCAATGCCGGTGCCTGGCTGCTAGGCCAACCGGCGATGAACGCCACAATCTCCGCCAGTGCCGGCCGCGGCAGCGTGTCCGCGTCATCGAACGCAATGATCAACTGCGCCCCACCTGCCGCGCGCTGGCTGAGACCGGCGCGCAAGGCCGCGATCAGGCCATCGCGCCGGCCGAGCCCGGCAGTCGCCAAGTCAAAAGCGGCGGCAGCCGCTGCAAGCCAGTCGGTGGATTGCCGCGCCTCAACGATGAATACCTCGGTGGGCACCTCAAGAACCGATGCGGCTGGGCCAAGACACGCGAGAAACGTCGACTTGCCCCTGCCCTCGGCGCTGACCAGCAGCATCGCCGAGCGGCGTTCGCAGGCCCCGGCGAGGACCCGGTGCATCGGCTCGCGCCAAGCGTTGGGTACGAACAAGTCGTCGGTCAGACTGACCTCGCGGCTGTCGGCAGGCGAATGTATGGCGTGCGGCCTCACTGTCCGCGCACTCCCCCTTTAATACGTTTTCACGCTATCTCCCCACTCCACACAAAAGTGTAGCATGCTGCCGCAGGCATGCGTCAACTCCCATAGCGGGAAGCATCCGTGGCCACGCCTGTTGGGCGAGGAGGAGGCATCGAGGACGTGCTCGGGATGGCTCATCAGTCGTTGCCGCGCGGGTGCCGCCGCTCAGGCGGCGGTCATCGAGGGTGGCAGCGACAGCGGCTGCGTACCGGAGCGCAGTAGCATGGTCTCCAGCTCGTCGACGGACATTGGCAAGCCGAAATGGTAGCCCTGCACCTCATCGCAGCCATCGAGTAGCAGAATATCGGCCTGGGTGCGTGTTTCCACCCCTTCGGCACTGGTGCGGATACCCAGGCTGCGCCCCAATTGCACGACGGCGCGCACGATCGCGCTGGCTTCCTCTGTCTGCCCCAGATCGTGGACGAATGAGCGATCGATCTTGATCTTGTCGAAGGGGAAGGTCCGCAGATAGCTGAGACTTGAATAACCGGTGCCGAAATCATCCATGGCGATACGAACGCCGAGGCGTTTGATTTTGCGCAACGCGTCGAGGCTGGCCTCAATGTCCTGCAGCAGGATCGTTTCCGTCACTTCGACCTCCAACCGCTGCGGGTCGAAGCCACTTTCGGCAAGCGCCCGGGCGACGGCATCCTCGAGGCCGGGTTGGCGGAACTGTGTCGCCGACAGGTTCACCGCCAGGCGCAAATCGCCCCAGGGCTGTGCCTGCTTGCAGGCAGTGCGCAGCACCCACTCGCCAAGGGGTACGATCAGCCCCGTCTCCTCGGCGAGGGGAACGAATTCTGAGGGCATGATCAGCCCGCGTTCGGGATGCCGCCAACGGATCAGCGCCTCCACGCCGAGAATGCGCCACGAACCGGCCTCCACCTGCGGCTGATAATAGAGCTCGAACTGGCCCTCGATCATGGCGTGCCGCAGTTGTCTTTCCAGCAGCTTGCGCGCCTGCAGCCGGACATTCATCTCCTCGGCGAAGAAGCGAAATGCGCCCCGCCCCTCGGTTTTCGCACGGTAGAGCGCCAGGTCGGCGCAGCGAAGCAGCGTTTCCGGATCGTCCTCCTCTGCCGGATTGCTGAGCGCAATGCCGACGCTGGCGCCGATCACCGCCTCGTTGCCATCGAGATCGAAAGTCACGGAGAGGGCTTCGACGATACGCTTCGCACACTCGGCGGCCAGAGTACCTTCGCGCAGATTGCTCATGATGACGGCGAATTCATCGCCGCCGAGGCGCGCCAGCGTATCACTGTCACGCAACGAGCCACGCAGCCGCTGAGCCGCCTCCTTCAGCAGCCGGTCGCCGGCCGCATGGCCGAGGGTGTCGTTGACTTCCTTGAAGTGATCGAGGTCGATGCAAAGAATGGCAACCTGCTCATTGTGGCGGCGGGCCATCGCCAGTGCCTGATGCAGGCGGTCCCAAAACAGCACTCGGTTGGGCAGGTCGGTCAGTGAATCGTAGTGGGCGAGGTGACGGATCCGCTCGGCTGCGCGTTTTCGTTCGCTGACGTCGCGGATCACGGTAATCATCGCCAGCTGACCCTCGAACTCCAGGGTCCGGCTGCGCAGTTCCACCGGTGTCGCCGCCCCACCACCACACAGCAGCGACGCTTCGATGAACTCGGCTCCCTGCTCCCGGCTCATCTCATCCACGGCCGCCCGCTGTTCGTTGGCAAACAGCTCGAGCATGGGACGACCGATGAGCGCGCTCACATCGACACCAACCATATCAGCCAGCGCCCGGTTGGCATCGATGATGGCCCGCTCGTTGTGAATGAGGATCCCTTCCAGGGTGGCTTCGGCGAGGCGACCGGCACGCACCTCGCTGCTCACCGTCCGGCGACGCCAGCCGATAACGGTGATCGCAAGGTTCAGCCATACGGCGGCGACGAACACGCTGGCAATGACCGCGCCAATCACCTCCAACTCGATCGCGAGCGATGCCGCGCCTTCCGGGTTGGCGGCTGTCCGTGTCGTCAGCAGCCAGCCGATCAGGCCGAAGGTTACCAGCAACGCCGCGGCTAACTGGAGATAGAAAAAGCGTGGCCCAGTGGACGGCGGCGGCTGTCGCACGTTCGCTGCCGCGGAGTACTGCGTTATGCTGCTGTCGGCGTGCTGCATTCGTCGATCCGTGCCTGATGGGTTCGGCGACACTGCCAAACCCGATAGCACCGGAGGATGATGCAGAGGCCTTAATAACGCCTTAAAGCCGTATTGATGTCATGATTTACCCTTAATGAGGGAAAGCGGGCGCGTCGATCTTGCTGCCGTGCGGCGATCTGCAGGAACAAGCCCCGGCGCCTGCAGCGCCATCGCATCCTGACTCTCGGCGGGTTGCCCGTCGCCCGGTTGGGCGGTTCCTTCACGCGGCTAGGCACGCAATCCAAACGGCGGCGACGACCATGCAGGCGGCGGTAACCGGGACGCCGGCACGGCAGAACTCACCGAACGAAATCTTCACCCCCTGTTTCGCCGCCGCCTCGACGACGATGATCCCGGCCAGGCTGCCGAAGACGATCAGGTTGCCCGAAAAGCCCGTACCGAGCGCGAGCGCCGCGCCCATCGCGTCAACCGGTCCGCCGGTGCCAAGTGACGGGACAAGCAGCATCACTGCCGGATTGTTGCCGACGGCGTCACTCGCACANNCCGAGGCGACGGCGAATAGCCACAGTGGCTGTTGCAGATCGAAGCCGGCAGTCCGCAGCTCGGCAAGCAGATGCTGCGGCAGGTTGGTGGCGGCGAGCGCCGCGTTGACCACGAACAGACCCATCAGCAACAGGATCAGGTTGCCGTCGACGTGCTTCATCATGTCGGTCGACGCGATCCGCCGGTTGATCAGCAGCAGAGCGGCGGCGGACAGCGCGATCAGCTCNNGCGGCCAGTCGGTGACAACGAACGCGACGACGACGACGAGGGTAACCAGCGCCGCCTTGATGGTTTCCCAATGGTCAACGCTGACCTGAGCGACGATTGCGGTGTCCGGGGCCGCGGACGCGGGCTTCTCCCAGCGGTCCCGATACAGCAGGACAAGGACTGCCCAAACGATCGGCAGCGACAGCAGGGCGGGCCATCCGGCGACGCGGAGGAAGCCGGTGAACGACAGGCCAAGACCTTGCGCTGCGATCATGTTCTGCGGGCTGCCGATGATCGTTCCGGCGGAGCCGGTGTTGGCGGCAAAGCAGAAGCCAAGGAGGAACGGCACCGGGTTAAGCCCACGCGACAGGGTGATCGCGACGAGAAGTGGCGTCATCGCTACGACGACGACGTCGTTGGTCAGCAGCGCCGACAGGCTGCCGGCGACGACGATCAGAATTGCAAGCAGAGTCGGCGGCTTGACGTCGAGGGTCGCCACCCGTGCCGCCGTCCAGGCGTAGAAACCGGACACGACGAAGGCGGCGGACACCACCATCAGGCCGAACAGGAGGCCGATCGTCGGGTAATCGATCGATGCCCAGGCCGCCTGCGGCGTGATCCGCCCGGCTCCCAGCATCGCCAACGCACCGACCAGGGCAGCACCGGTACGATCGACCTTGAAGCCTGGCAGGTGGCCGAGCCCCATCGCCAGATAGACGATGAAGAAAATCAGAAGCGTCAGATCCATCCGGGTCCCTCGACGTCAGTCTCAAATCGACGCGGTGGTTGCAGCGGCGTGGTACTGCTGGCGGATCGTCTCCAGGTCCACCGTCGGCTTCGGCATCTTCATGCCGAGATCTTCAAGCGTATCGGCAATGATCCGCGAAACGGCAAGGTTGCGAAACCACTTATGATTCGACGGGATGACGTACCATGGAGCGTAACTCGTGGAACACTTCTGCAGCATGTCCTCGTACGCAGCGATGTACTGGTCCCAGTAGGCACGCTCCTTGTAGTCGGCGTCGCTGATCTTCCATTGCCGATGCGGATCCTCCAGCCGCTGCCGGAAGCGCTCCAGCTGCTCCTCGGGCGAGATATAGAGGAAGAACTTGATGATCGTCGTCCCGTGGTCGACGAGTCGCGTCTCGAAATCGTTGATCTGCGTGTAGCGTCTCGACCAGACCTCCCTCGGCACCAGCTTGTGGACGCGAACGACCAGCACGTCTTCATAATGCGAGCGATTGAACACCCCCACCTGCCCCAACGCTGGGGTGTGGCGGTTGATACGCCAGAGGAAGTCGTGCGCCCGCTCTTCCTCGCTCGGCTGCTTGAAGCCGGTGACAGTGGTGCCTTGAGGGTTCATCGCCGTGAGCACATGCCAGCACGTGCCATCCTTGCCGGCGGCGTCGATCCCCTGCAAGACGATGAGGAGCGCGTGCTTCTTCTCGGCGTAAAGCAGGTATTGCAGCTGGGTCAGCCGGGCTACCTCCTTCTGCAGGTCGGTGAGCGCCGCCTCGTGCGTTGCGTGCTTGCCGTGGAAGGCGGGATCGATGTCGCGGAGCTTGATCTTGGTTCCTGGCTCTACGATCAGCTTCTTGCGGTAATCCACAGGGGCCCTCCCATTCTTCGTGCGCTTACGTCGCCTCGTCCGGTGCCAGACCGGGCGGCACGTGCGGCTGCAGCGATTGCGTCACCAGTTGTGCGCTCTTCAGCCGTCTGGCGGTGCGGTGGTCGACAAGCGTCTCGGTAATCAGTCGAAAGCGCACATGAGCACCGCCAGCGCCGCCGCCTCGATCATGTAGGCGATCGGCCCCGTGAAGTAGCCGACGACCTTGGAGAGGAGGCTTTTCTCCTTCTCGACAATGGCATTGGAACCGTATTGGGCGAGGCGCTTTCCTGCTTCTGCGCTGGTCAGACCTCGTTCCAGCGTGACATCCAGCTTCGCAAGAACCTGCGCAACCGCTTTCTGCCCCTCGTTGTGCGACCCTGACACCCTCACCACAATTCGGCAGCACGTCGGCGATTTGGCGGGCTGGGATACCCTTCTTGGACAGGAAAGCACCTCCAGGCGAACATTTCCAGCCGCATCTCGCCAATGCCGTTCAACAGGGAAACTCGATCCCCACCGGCGAGCGTGACCACTCCCCCGGAAGCCCCCGCTCTCCCCACCTTGTCGGTGGTATCGTGGCAATCCTGTTCAGACAGTCAGCCAGGCTCGCGCCTCGGCCGCGTCGGCCAGTTGAAAATGGCGGACCGTGGTCTTTGACAACACCTTCGCAATCTGCAGCCCATCCTCGATGAACTTGTCACCGGAAACGATGGCCATCCGCTCCACGTCGGACCACTCCTGCGCCCACATGGCAAAAGCGTCCCGTTCGCCCTCCGCATTCCAGCCGGTCAGTTCGCTCCAGTCGAGAAGCACGTGCAGCGGTCCCGACGCGGCGGCAGCCAACTGCTCGAACCGCGGGCGTATAATCTCATAGTCGGTCGCTGTCAGCCTGCCGATCGCCTTCATCACAACAAGCCGGTCTCGCGTTTCAGGGGTTATCTCGTACATGCTCGGGCTCCATAAAGGTGCGGTCGATACCGGATGGCGTCCGCCGCGCCACCTCTTTTTCGCGCATGCAGCACCACTGGCAAACCGCCTTTTAGCTTGTAACTTCCGCCGCATCTTATCATTTCGCGCCAGCTTTCTGCGCCGTCTCGCCTGCATGACGGCGCAGTAACGAAGGCACGATCGCCTTGCCTGTTCACCGGCCCACGAACCTGCCATACACATTGCGGCCAACGCGCGTGGCCCCACGCCTGAGGCGCTGAGCGATCGTGAGTGTATCGAGTTTGCATGGCTTACAGCGATGAACTGGCGGCGATGAACTGGCATTTCTGGACTGCCTTCGGATTTCTATAAGCGATTGATTTTTAACGGTTCTGTGTCGGAATAATATCCTTGCCTACGCGGTGCCTACAAACCCCGAACGGTACCGTCCGCCCCGCCTGACAAATCGCTGACACGATCACGTCCTGCCGGTCGGTCGGGTTCCGATGCCCGACGCATTCAACGCCAGTCAGGGTAGAAAAAGAGGCAAGGGATGAAAACCTCTTGCCTCTCAAATACTTACCTAATATGCCGGTTCGGAGGAATCCGACCCATCCGTATTTATTCAGCGTCGCTCACCCGACGTTCTCCAGCGGTCAAACGAAAGATAAATACCGCCGTATTTACTTTTTTTTTTCGGAGGAATCGGATATGAACGATTCTGATTTCAAACCCGCGTGGCTCAAGCTCTTTGAGCCGGGCAATGAATTTTTCCTGCGTTGGCTAACGGCAGCGCAGCGTCGTGACCTGGAAGCCCAGATGATGGCGGACTACGACGCCTACGTCCGCAAGCAGTTCGGGGAAGAGTGATGACAAGTTACGCACTCTATCGGCTACGGCAGGCCATCGTCGAACAGGACAGGGTGGCTGATGCCCAGAGGATGGGTGCCAAGGTCAACGCCAAGCAGCGACTCATTCGGGAAGCGCTTGTGAATGACTGCGATGGCAGGGAACTTTGGTGGCGCCTCGCCGACTGTGGCACCGACCGGCGACGTTGCAGCTCCCCCTTCTGCATCAAGTGCTTCAACCGGTACGTCGAGGGTCAAACATTGCTTATGAAGCGCTTATTTGACCGATACCCGACCGAAGTCGACCAGAGGCAGAACATCCGCTTTCTCACCATCCTATTCGATGCCTACACCTTTGACCTCCATGCGGCACGCTATCCCGTCTTCCCGCTGGAGCGGACACGGCTGGCCATCAAATATGCTCGCAACGAAATCCAAGCGCTAAAACGGCGTTTCCCCACCCTAAAAATTGTCGGGGCACTGGAACTGGACGTTCTCGACAGCATCGCCAGAAACCTGCGCAAGGATGCCGGAACCATCGAGACGCTGTTGAACGAAGGCCTCGTTCGCGATACGCGATCTTTCTATGAAGTGTTGATCCAGCCTTTCCACACGAGGGGATGGGAAGATCACGTGCTCCTTCTGCATGGGCATCTCGTCGTCGGGTTGGACGGAGTCGATGATCGGGCGTTCCGCCGCTGGTGCCATGGTCGCTGGGGCAAAAATTGTCCAAACAAACCCATCCGACGCGGCGTTCACATCACCAGCCTTCGTTCCAACCGAACGATCGAAGAGTCTCTGAACATTCTCGCACGGTACCCATTGAAGACTCCATTCCACTATCACGTGCCACGAGATGCGAAGGGTCGGCTCGTAGCCGACAAAAGACCTCTGGAAGATCCGATTCTGGCGGCAATGGTGGTTGGCCGATCTTTACTCGGCATTCGGGAAACCAGGGTTACGGGTAGGTTATGAAGTATGTTGTCGTACGGACAATTTTGATCATTTCGTTCATTAGGTATACTAACTAATACTATTAGTATATTCTGGCGATTTACTAACGATTCTTGTATTGATGAATTGCTCGTTTATACTATTGGTGTATTTACACTTTTTTTCATTGACACGCCGCCGACCCGGCTTTTTGCTTCTGGGGTCGATGTCAAGATGAAGTTGCTCCAGCCTTCTTTCTGCGGCGACCGATTTCTCGCATCGCCATCTGGTACAGGTCGTCTTTGCGCTGTTGGCTGACCTCGGCCTTGGCGATGCTTTCGCCGATCTCTGCTTGCAGTTCACGCAGCCGTAGTTCCTGCTCCCGACCGTCAAGCTCGACCTCCCGCTCGTCAAGGCTGTGCTGCTCGGTGTTCGGATCGGCATACATTAGCGACCACAGCCGTTGGCGTTGCTCCTCGTCGGCTCGCCGTGCCGCTTTCAGCCGCTTCAGTTGGTTGATGTGGCGAAGGCTGACGATGGGTTTCCGACCGCTTCCGGTGTCCCCGCCGCCGCCTGTCTCATAAAGTTCCCAGGCTCGCATATCCCTATTTAGTGTCCGCATTCCCCCACCGGGGCGTTCTGGTGGCCGCTGGGTGGGGTCTCAGTTTCCCTCTAAGGTTGCCGTTCTGTTGCCGCTCTCGCAGTGTGCGGGCGTCTGGTGGGTTCCAGCGGGGTGTTTGTCGGACAAATTGGCTGTACAATCCTCGGAGGGGATGCGAGGTCGTGAGAGGGCGCGTCTTGGAGAGTCCAGGGGAACAGCAGGTCGATTTCTTCATCAGCCGGGCTGGGGCGGATGCTGCATTCGCCGCCGAAATCGGGCGCATTCTGGAGGATGACGGCAAGAGCGTCGTTCTGCAGCAGTGGGATTTCGCCAACCGCAACTTCATGGAGCGGATGCATTGGGCTCTCGGCTCCGGCGCCCGAGTCGTAGCGCTGCTGTCCGGCGACTACCTGTCCAGCGCGCACTGCGAAGCGGAATGGCAAAATACGATCGCCCATGATCCGCTCAATCGGCAGGGACGCCTGATCGTCATGCGCGTGGACGAATGCGTGCCAACAGGGCTGCTGACGGCGCTGGCCTACTGGGACCTGGTGCCGATCCGCGACGACCGCGACCTCGTGCGCGACATTGTCTTGGCCGCGATCAAGCCGGGGCGGCACAAGCCCGACGGCTCACCGGTGGGGCCGTACTGGCGCGAGGCGCGGGCGATCGTCCACCAGGACATCCGGCCAACGCCGAGCTTCACCGGACGCGAAGCCGAACTGTCGGCCATCGATGCTGCTCTCACATCCGGCGGGGCGGCGGCGGTCACGCAACCGGCGGCGGTGCATGGGCTGGGCGGCATCGGCAAGTCGGTGCTGGCCCGCGAATACGCCCATCGCTTTCAGGATCGCTATGCCGGCGTCTGGTGGCTCAACGCCGCGAAGCCGAAAATGTCGGAAGGGTTCGAGGGTGTTGAAACGGCGCTGGTGGAGCTCGGCGCCATCTTCATCCGTGGCCTCGATCAGGCGCAGGACCGTGAGAAGGCGGCCCGGCACACGCTGCAGTTCTTGGCCGATGGCGGCTTCGAGAAGCCGTGGCTGCTGGTTTTCGACAACGTGGACGACGCGCGTGTCCTGCGGGAGTGGGCGCCGCAAGGCAATAATGCGCACTTTCTGCTGACGACCCGCCTCAGCGGCTGGCCCGGCAGGGTGCGAGCGATCGAGATCGAAGAGTGGCCGATGCCGGATGCGATCAGCTACCTGCTGCGCGAGAGCGGCCGCGAAGACTTGAACGAGGCCGACGCCGAGAAGATTAGCGAGGCGCTGGGGCGACTACCGCTCGCCTTGTCGCACGCGGCCGCCTACCTGCGCAGCCGCCAAAACGTCACTGCCGCCAGCTACTTGGCGAACCTGAGGCGACGGATGAGCGACGCGCCGCGCGATGCAGAGTACGATCGCGCCGTTTTCGCTACCTTCCAGCAGGCGCTGGACGAGGCGGACAGCGAGGCGCCAGGCGCGCGAGCCGTTCTGTCACTCGCGGCGTTCTTCGCCCCGGATGACATTCCGGAGGATCTGTTTCGGCAGCCGTCGTCGTCCTACCCCGAGGCGCTGGCCGATTTGCTGGCCGATCCGGGTGCTACGGACGACGCGATCGGCGCGCTGGCCCAGCTCTCGCTGATCGATTTCGATCCGGCCCGGCGCTCATTTTCGGTTCATCGCCTCGTTCAGGCTGCGACCCGTGACGCACTGGCGACCGAGGCTCCGACCTGGGCCGCTGCAGCGTTGCGCGCGGTGCGCGTCGCTTTCCCTCAGCCCGAGTTCAACACTTGGCCCGTCTGTGAACGCCTTGTCCCCCATGTACGCGCTGTGGCAGCACAGGTGACGACGGACAACCGTGAACTGGCCTGGCTGCTGGATGCGGCGGCCAGCTATTTGATGGAGCGGGCGGCGCTTGCGGAGGTTCTGCCGCTTTACAAACGAAGTCTGGCGATCTTCGAACGTTTCGCCGCCGCCGACCCCGGCAATGCCGGCTGGCAATATGACCTTGGGATCAGCAACGAGCGCATTGGCGACGTTCTGATGGCTCAGGGCGATTTAGCCGCCGCTCTGAACGCCTACCAAGCCAAGCAGGGGATTATCTCACGCCTTGCCGCCGCCGACCCCGGCAATGCCGGCTGGCAGCGCGGCCTCGGCGTCTCGCACGACCGGATCGGCGACGTGCTCGTCGAACAGGGCGACCTCGCCCAGGCGCTGGCGAGCTACCAGGCCTCGCTGGCCATAGCCGAACGCCTCGGAGCATCCGACCCCGGCAATGCCGGCTGGCAGCACAACCTCTCGGTCTCGCATAACAAGATCGGCGACGTGCTCTGGGCTCAGGGCGACCTCGCCCAGGCGCTGGCGAGGTACCAGGCCTCGCTGGCCATAGCCGAACGCCTCGCCGACGCCGACCCGGGCAATGCCGGCTGGCAGCGCGACCTCTCCGTCTCGCACGACAGGATCGGCGACGTGCTCGTCGAACAGGGCGACCTCGCCCAGGCGCTGGCGAGCTACCAGGCCTCGCTGGCCATAGCCGAACGCCTCGGAGCATCCGACCCCGGCGATGCCGGCTGGCAGCGCGACCTCTCGATCTCGCATAACAAGATCGGCGACGTGCTCCGGGCGCAGGGCGACCTCGCCCAGGCGCTGGCCAGCTACCAGGCCTCGCTGGCCATAGCCGATCGCCTCGCCGCCGCCGACCCCGGCAATGCCGGCTGGCAGCGCGACCTCTCCATCGCGCAGGAGAAGATCGGCAACGTGCTCGTCGAACAGGGCGACCTCGCCCAGGCGCTGGCCAGCTACCAGGCCTCGCTGGCCATCAGAGAACGCCTCGCCGACGCCGACCCCGGCAATGCCGGCTGGCAGCGCAACCTCTCGATCTCGCATGGAAAGATCGGCGACGTGCTCGTCGAACAGGGCGACCTCGCCCTGGCACTGGCGAGCTACCAGGCCTCGCTGGCCATAGCCGAACGCCTCGGAGCATCCGACCCCGGCAATGCCGGCTGGCAGCGCGACCTCTCGGTCTCGCATAACAAGATCGGCGACGTGCTCGTCGAACAGGGCGACCTCGCCCAGGCGCTGGCGAGCTACCAGGCCTCGCTGGCCATCAGAGAACGCCTCGGAGCATCCGACCCCGGCAATGCCGGCTGGCAGCGCGACCTCTCCGTCTCGCATGACAGGATCGGCGACGTGCTCCGGGCTCAGGGCGACCTCGCCCAGGCGCTGGCGAGCTACCAGGCCTCGCTGGCCATAGCCGAACGCCTCGGAGCATCCGACCCCGGCAATGCCGGCTGGCAGCATGATGTCGCGCTTTCGCTCATGCGCGTCGGCTTCGTCGCGGCGCAGAAAGGCGAGCGCGACGGCGCATTGGTCGCCTACGGCCGAGGCCTCGGGTATGCAGCGGCTGGTGACGCTCGCACCCGACCATGCCGCGTTCACGCGAGATCGCGGCAGGTTCGAGGCGCGAATCGCCAAGCTGGGCGGCTGACGTCAGATCGATGTGCCGCTGCTCGGCTGCGCATGACGGGAGCCGGATCACGGCGGAATCATAGACAAGGTATCAAGTCTAACATTCTCCGCCTATCCCCTTGAGCGGCAACATTTTCTCTAACCATCTCATTTCGCTCGCTTTTCCGAAATGTGATGATACAATCATTACGAGCATATTCTCTAACATTTTCGGATGCCGACGATGGCCAAGCAAGCGAAGGTTCTGAACGAGATCGATGCGAAACGGGTGCTGGCGGTCATTACCCAGGATCGGCATGCCGAACGCAACCGGGCGGTCTTCATGCTGTCGCTGCTGGCGGGCTTTCGGGCTTGCGAAATCGCCGCCTTGACCATCGACTCGGTGACCGATGGCAGCGGCAATGTGGCCGACCGCATCACGTTGTCGAAGTCACAGACCAAGGGCAGCGAAGCCCGGTCGGTGCCGGTGTCGAAGCGGCTAAGGAAGGAACTGGAGGCGTACCTGGGCACGATCCGCAGGCTCGATGCGGAACGGCCGCTGTTCGTCAGCCAGAAGGGGGTGGCNTTCACCGCACACGGCATCACCTTGCTGCTCAAGCGGATGTATGAAGCTGCCGGGGTGAAGGGAGGAAGTTCGCACAGCGGCCGTCGCACCTTCGCCACCCGTCTTGCCGACAAAGGCATCGGCATCCGGGTCATTCAGCGGCTGATGGGGCATTCCTCCATCCAGACAACGGCGGCCTACGTCGAAGCCGGCGAGCACCAGCAAGTCGCGGCCGTCGAACTGCTGTGATGACTGCCGCCTCGAAGGTGGGATGGGTGGGCTACGCTGTCGCCTTCGTCGCCGCACACGCCGGGCTCGATACGCTCTTCCTGGTCGCGCTCATTCTCGGTATGGCCTGCCACTGGCGGTTTTGGCGCATCGGACTTCCCGTGCTCGTCGTCTCCGTCATGATCGGCTGGCATTGGGGCGGCCGCCGGTAGACATCGGCTGTCTACACCTTCGCCACGGCTGAGGCGTCAGGCGATGGGCCTACTGCGTGAGTCGCTTGACGGCATCCCTTGTCCTAACGTCGGAATAAAACTTCTCGATCATCTCGACGCTTGTTCCGCAATTGCGTGCGAGCAAGAACACATCAGGGTGTTCTGAATATTTTATATGGTTAGTTATGTAGGTGTGGCGCAAGCAATATAAGGCGAACGGGCCGATTCCGGCTTTTTCGCAGACATTGTGCCAACTTTCGCGAACATCGCGGATAGGCTGACCACGGCAATCTGCAAATAGGCGGCTGCTTTCTCCCCGCCACAACTTCTTACTCAACAGATACCCCTTGTAGTGTAGCAGGATGGTTATCAGTTCTGGATACGCTACGACCTCGCGTTCACCCGTCTTGCCGTTGACCTTGAGCAGGAACGTGCTGTTCGGGCCGTCGATTTTCGTTCGTTCCAAGTCAGACCACCTCAGCGTCCTCGCTTCTCCGATGCGAATCCCCGACAGCAAGAGCGTCAAGATCAACGCCTTGATCATCCAGCGGTGCGGTGTATCCGCCCAGCCGTTCTCCAGCATCCCCTTCAACCGCTGCTGTTCCTCCGGAGTCAGTGCAGGACGCCGGTTGCGCTTGATCTTTTTCATGACAGGCATTTGCGGTTCGATGGCAAGCCACCCTCTCCTTCTCGCGAACGCAAACACCCGCCGCATCGTCTGCACTTCCAGAACAAGCGTCCGATCAGCCGGGTTCGCCTTGGTGGTGGGCTTCCCTACACGTGAATGCCTCTTCCAGTATCCCCGACGCCAGGCAAGGTAGTCCGACAGATCGCCTACTTCGGTGACCAGCCTGTCGCCGATCCACTCCTTCCAATACCGCAAAGATTTCGTCGCGGCCTTTCGCATGGCAGGTGTGAGGTCTTCCTCCGCCAACCATTCGTCGATGACGCTGGCAACCCGCTTCGGGAACAGCGACAGCCCGTAGCGCTCATGGAACATCACCTCCATCGCAAACTCGGCTGCGGCCTTCTCAGCAACGCCCCTGTCGGCGGTTCGCAGGGAACGCCAGATGTAGCGTCGGGTGCCTTGGTTCTTCACAGACACCCGAACCTGCCATACACCGTTTCGGCAAAAGAGCGTGGACATGCCTACAGAATGCCAACTTCGCCTTTCTAAACCGTTGATGTTATTAGGGGTGCCTACGCCGTGCCTACACCCTCTGATGATGCTTAGGGCGTTGATTTTGCGTGGTAATTTTCGATGAAGTGGCATTTCTGGATCGATCGAGGCGGGACCTTTACCGACGTGGTGGCAAGGACGCCCGCGGGGACGATCGTTACCGCCAAGCTGCTCTCGCACGACCCGGAGCACTACGAGGACGCGGCGGTGGAGGCGGTGCGGCGACTGATGGCGTACTTGTGCTCGGGGAAGGCCCGGGTGAAACCGTCGGCGACCTCTATGGCATCGGCGATCTGCGGCGGCACGTGGCACGGGTCCATATCCTTGGGGAACACGTCCGCCGCCGGCATAACGTTGGTTCCCATGCCGAGTTCGCGTGACGATTTCGCGTGACGATTTCGCGTGACGATTTCGCGTGACGATTTCGCGCTTGAGCAACCGCTTCAGTCGACCAGATTTTAGACCAGTGAAGATTTACGTATCGGGACTGGCGGGCGCAAGTTGCGTCCGCTTACAAGAGCTTCGGGTCAACAACGAATTGGCGGTTCGCCCTCTATGTTGTGCATTTCGGACGTCGACGACGACGAGCAACAGAGTGCCACGAAGCGGACCCGGGAGCGAGTCTATCCGGCAACGACGCCTACGGCGTCGGTAGCAGCACCGACACGATCACCGAGTTGGCCGGGGGTGGCATCGACGGCGTACACAGCAGCGTCACGTTTTCGCTCGCCGCATTTGGCAACGTCGAGAACCTGACGCAACAGGTGCTGTAGCGGTCAGCGGCTCGGATACGCTGATCCAGGGCGAGATAACCGGCGACGGTGTCGCCGATTTCGAACTCCTGGTGAAGGGCGCCGATGCGATGGATGAAGAATGAGCGCTGATCGCTCCGTCGCTGGTATGACGACGGAACCTGGGCGCGGATCAACCATCACTTGCTGATGGCGGCTCGCGAGGCAGCAAAGCGGGAGGCGAGCCCGTCGGCGGGCACGGGGGAAATCCTTGAGGCGGGAATACCGGTTGTTGACGGTCTGGAGCCACGGGGACGCTCGCCCGCCGACTGGTTGAGCACCTCATGGCTGCCTCCCAGGCGGCGGCATGTGGCGGATAGCTTCTGCAGTCGTCCGGCCGGTCGCCTACCCTCGCCGGGTTGCGACCACCTTCTGGTAGAGGCCGCCGAAGAAGGTTTCTTTGGTCCAGGTGAAGGTGTCAGGATTGGAGGCGAAAGCGCGGATTTCGCTGTCGATCAAGCTATTGGCGAAGGGCTCGAGCCAGCGGAAGACCAGCCCCATCGGCGCCCGCAGCGNGTGCCACCAAGCCGCTTGGTGATAGTCGATGAACACCACCTTGCCACCCGGTTCCACCCGTGCCAGCAGCGCATCGACTACGGCACGCTTCTCGGCATCGGGAATCTCGTGCAGGAGGAAAAAGCAGCACACGCCGTCATAGATTGCGCCACCCGGCCGGGTGGCATCGCCCACCCGCGCCTGCGCCTGCGGATAGGGTGCAAGCTTGCGGTTGACGTGCTCCACTTGCAAGGGCGCAATATCCACCAGGTCGAGCCGGCCGTCGGCACCCACCGTTCGCGCCAGTTCGGTGGCGATGTTGCCGTAGGCATTGGCCGCCTGCAGGATCGACTGCCCGGGAGCGAATTCGATACAGGACGCACGCACCAACCGGGGCAGATTGCCCCAGAGCAGGCAGGTAAGAAACAGCCAGTTGTCAAAAATCTGCAGACTGGCGGGGGTCAGATAGGCCCACCAATAGTTTCGCACCAGGTACTCAGGTAACCCGGAGGTATCGTTGCTGGTCGCAGTCTGCAGCTTGGCTTCGAGGCCGCCGTCCATCGCTTACCCCGCGGTTTTGGCAGTTTCGAGCGGCATACACTGAAACGACGGATGCTGCAACGCGCAAAAAAACTAGGGAGTTACTGCGCCTGCACTAGGGCGGCGCCGGGCGCCAGTTGTAGCAGAAGACAGGGCGCAGAGTACATCAAGGATGCGACCGATCTGGTCGATGCGCGGTGGCGAAGGCGGTGACGGTCGGGTGCTGAACAAGCGAGGGCGAAAACGCAACGAGCGTGCCATCAGCACCCTCCGGCTCCGCATCACCGCAATCAGCGCCTTCGGGCGCCAACTGACGGAATTTCCTGGCTTCTGGTCTCCCAGGCGACCGCCTCCGCCAACAGCCGCCCCCGCTATTGCCCGGCAGAAAATGCCTGGCGGCAAGCCTGCCCTGGCGACCACCACCACCTTGATTGACTGCCGCCGGTGCCGATATCGATTCCTCGCCAATGGACAGTGGCGACGCATTCGGCGTATCGTCCCGGCCGTCATGGTATTCTCTTGTCAACTCCACTTCCGCATGCCCCGTCAGATCGTCTTCGGTCTCGGTTGTCTCCTGTTGCTCACCGGCGCCAGGGCGACGACAGCGGTGGAACTGCAACCGCATCGGGCCGTGTATCGCCTGTCGCTCACCGCCGCGGAGCGGCCGACGGACGTGGTCGCCGCTGACGGCGTCATGCTTTACAGCTTCGCCCGCGGTTGTGACGGCTGGACGGTGGAAAACAAGACCGTCCTCCGCCTCACCTACGACAACGACACGACGACCCAGACCTTCTGGTCCTTCGTCAGCTGGGAATCGATGGACGGACGACAGTTTCGTTTTCGTGCCCGCTATGACCAGGATGGCGAGAAGGTCGAAAAGATCTCCGGGCGCGCCGACATCCATCCCACGGCCGGTGGCAGTCACTCTGGCAGCNNGGCCCGCTTCTTCGAACCGGAAGCGCAGACGATGGCGTTGCCGATGGGCGCCCTTTTCCCTACCCAGCATCTGCGCCATGTCATTGCCGCCGCTATCGGTGGTCAGCATCGCCTCAACCGAATCGTCTTCGACGGGGCCAGCCTGGACAATCCCTATCAGGTCAGTGCGCTGTTCGGTCCGTTGTCGGACACCGACGCGGAGGAGATAGCGAAGGCTGCCGGCCTGCCGAAGCTCCCGGCTTGGTGGACGCGGATGGCTTTCTTTCCCGAAGGATCATCTGACGCGGTGCCTGAGTTCGAGATCGACGCCAATTATCGCGCCGACGGCATTGCCGACCACATCGTCCAGCGGTTTGAGCGCTTTGCCCTTGATCTGCGCCTGCACCAGCTCGACGTGCTGCCGCCACCGGAGTGTTGAGTACCGGGTGTTGAACGCGGGGCGCCTTCAGCCCCTGTCGATCGAGACGCTCGACGCGCTGGCGGCGCTCCCGGCGGTCGGCCACACAGCCACGCAGCTCCCCTGACGCCGCTCGCATCCCCATGGCGATTGCGTCGCAGCGGCGTGACCACAGCATCGGAAAAAACCCACCGCTCCCACAAGCGGGGCACTGCTTGGTAGAGGCTGTCGACCTTGGACATGCCGCCACCAAGGACGATCACGTCCGGATCAAGCAGGTTGATCACCGTTGCCAACGCCCGCGCCAAGCGATGCTGGTAGCGATCGATGGCGGCGAGAGCGTCGGTATCGCCCGCTGTCGCCAGGGCGATGATCTGCGGCGGAGTCGCATGGTGTCCGCTGGCGGCGGCGAAATCGCGGGCAAAGCCGGGACCGGACAGGAAGGTTTCGATGCAGCCGCTGCGCCCGCAGTAACAAGGGGGCCCGGCACTCTCTTCGCGCGTCGGCCAGGGCAGCGGGTTATGTCCCCATTCGCCGGCGATGGCGTTGGCGCCGATGCGCGGTTGCCGCGCGATCGCCACCCCGCCACCAACACCAGTACCGAGAATGACGCCGAACACCACACCGGCATCCGCACCGGCGCCGTCGACGGCTTCCGATACGGCAAAGCAGTTTGCATCGTTGGCGATTCGCACCGGCCGGCTGAGGAGGGATTCCAGATCACGATCCAGCGAACGGCCGTTCAGCCACGTGGAGTTGGCGTTCTTGACCAGCCCCGTCGCCGGCGAGATGGTCCCGGGAATGCCAACACCGACGCTGCCAGCGCATCCAATCTGCTGCTCGATCGCACCGACCAGCGACGCGATCACCTGCAGCGTCGCGGCATAGTCGCCGCGTGGTGTCGGCACGCGCAGACGGAGCTGTTCCGCACCGCCAGCCGCGAGAGCGACAGCTTCGATTTTGGTCCCGCCGACGTCGATTCCGATCCGCATCGCCCGATAATATGTGCGCCTCTGACGCGCGCCGCGTCACTCCGCTCAGCCCCTTCGTCGTGCCATCAGGAGCATCGGGTCAACGAATGGACAGCGAGCTCACCGTGGCCTTCGACGGTTCCTCATGTGAATAGGAGATCGTCGAATTATCGCAGTAGAGACGGTAGAGCGTTGCCAGAACCTGACTGGCTTCCTCGCCGGCAAGAGAGTAGTAAATCGTTTGTGCAGAGCGCCGGGTTTTGACCAATCCATCACGTCGCAGCCGCGCCAAGTGCTGCGACAGGGCGGACTGGCTCAAGCCAACCAGACGTTCGAGTTCTCCCACTGAACGCTCACCCGCCAGCAGCTGGCACAAAACTACAAGCCGGTGGGGATTCCCCATCGATTTGAGTAACGTGCTCGCGCGTCGGGCACTTGTATGTAAAGCCTCCACGTTCACGTTATTCACCGTTTCCTGTTGACCGGCTTTGCCTTTTCGCACACACAAAGCACTTTATTGCCTATGAAAGATGTGGAAATAAACTTCCCACACCCTAACTCTAATGAATGTCCGCGATCACCGCTATGCTGTTTTTTCGCGTCCGAGCCCCTCAGGCAAAATAGTCTGGGGAACTTTCGCAGTGCGCGCGTAGCGTACACAGCATCAACCATCCAAATACGCGAACGATCCCATGCAAGAGAACAAATTGCGCGAGTTGGACGCGCGCGGCCTCGCCTGCCCTCTACCGGTGTTGCGCGCCAATCGGCTGCTTCGCAGCATGACGCCCGGAGCACAATTGAAAGTGATGGCAACAGATCCATCCGCGCCAGCCGATTTCGTCCAATTCTGCTCGGCGACCGGCCACCGTTTGCTCGACCAGTCGTGCCAGGATGGCGAATTCCATCTCATCATTGAAAGGCGAAGTGACGGCCAATGAAACAAAGCGCGTTGTGGCAGCGAGGTTCGCCGCCAAACGGCTTTGCCGCCGGCAGGCAAAAGGCGTCGTCGCGGGTGTTTGCCTGCTTCAGCCCTGACTGAAGACAAGCCAGCGTTGTGTCGGACCGCTGATTGGCAATGAGGCGGCGGAATGCGCCATTTCATCCTTTCAAACGGTGACAAAGCCGACCAGAATGGCGCCAATAATCATCCTGGGGACGTCCCGAAGGCTATATCCGCACCATGCCGACAGCTTTGTACACTCATCCGGTATGCCAGGAACACGAAATGGGCGAATGGCATCCGGAAACACCGGCGCGCCTCAAGGCGGTTCTCAGCGCACTCGAAACGGAAGAATTTACCTTCCTGCATCGAATTGAAGCACCGCTTGGTACACTGCGCCAAATCGAAAGGGTGCATGCGCCTTTCTACGTTGAGTCAATCTTCGAGAACGTCCCCAATTCTGGTCACGTGCATCTGGATTCGGACACGGCGCTGAACCCCGCCACCGGTGACGCGGCGCTGCGCGCGATCGGCGCCATCTGCGCCGCTGTCGATGTGGTCGCCAACGGCGAGATGCGCAATGCCTTCTGTGCCGTTCGCCCGCCCGGACACCATGCCGAATCATCGGCAGCGATGGGCTTTTGCCTATTCAATAATGCTGCGGTAGCAGCGGAACACGCCCGTCACGTCCATGGCATGGAGCGGGTCGCGGTCATCGACTTCGATGTTCACCACGGCAACGGAACACAGAATCACGTTTTTCGTTTTCGTGACCTGTTTTACGCCTCAAGCCACCAGTGGCCTTGTTATCCCGGCACCGGCATGGAGCATGAAACGGGCGTTTTCAATAACATCGTCAATGTGCACTTGCGTCCGGGGAGTGGTTCGGAGGAGTTTCGCCGAGGATATATTGAGCGAATACTTCCTGCCTTGCGCAACTTTTGTCCAGAACTGGTGATTATCTCTGCTGGTTTTGACGCCCATTACCGCGATCCCCTTGCTCAGCTTCGCCTGGAAACTGAAGACTTTGCCTGGGTAACACGCGAAATCCTCGAGGTAGCGGAGAAAACCTGTCGTGGCCGCGTTGTCTCCACCCTGGAGGGAGGCTACGACCTGCAGGCCCTAGGCGTCTGCGCCGCCGCTCACGTCCGGGCGCTGATGGGGCATTGAAACGGCGAACGCTTCCGCCGCTAGGCCAGGGCCCGGCAACGAGACTAATGCGAGCGCGAATGAGCTAGGCGATCAACCCGACGTTACATTTCAGCGACACTCAGTAAGAACTCGCAAGCGTCGCCTCGCGCTTGCAGCAATTGTGCTTGCGCCCCTGTCGGAAACCCTCGACAAGGGATCCTTCCATGATTGTTGCGCTCATGCAACGCACCGTGTCTTGCGCTTCGAGAGATCGCCCTCCGCAATTGGACGGGGTGGTTGAGGGTGTAGAATGGGGGTGTTAGGAGCTGCGAGGGCCATGACGGCGGTAGGCACAAGCGACACTTCGCAACTCACTTTCGAGGAAGCCCTCGCGGAACTGGAAGCGATCGTTCGCCGTCTTGAAGAAGGAAGCGGCAAGTTAGACGATGCGATCGCAGCCTACGAGCGTGGAGCGATGCTGAAGCGCCATTGCGAAGCGAAGCTACAGCAAGCGCAGATGCGTATTGAAAAAGTTGTTCTCGGGCCAGACGGTACCGCCACGCTGGAACCCGCAGACCTGGATTGAGAGGCTCGATCTTGTTCGAGATCAAGGCGGCACTAGCAGAAAATGCCCGCGAGGTAGATCAGGTTTTGGATCAACTGCTACCCCTACGGCCGGACCCGGAAGCCCGGTTGATGGAGGCTATTCGCTATTCTGCGTTATCGGGCGGCAAACGAATCCGCCCTTTTCTGGTGACCTACAGTTCGACTTTGTTCGGCGTCAGCCGTTCTTATGCGATGCGGGTTGCAGCCGCGGTGGAAATGGTTCATTGCTATTCGCTCATCCACGATGACCTGCCAGCGATGGACGATGATGATCTGCGTCGAGGCGTACCCACCTGCCACGTGAAGTTCGACGAGGCGACGGCCATTCTCGCTGGCGATGCGCTGCTGGCGCGTTCGTTCGAAGTGCTTGCCGATCCGGCCACCCATTCGGATCCGCGGGTGCGTAGCGATCTCGTCGTCGAACTGGCGCGCGCTGCTGGGGGTGACGGTATGGTCGGCGGGCAGATGCTTGATCTTCTCGCCGCCGAGAGTTCGCTGCAGATGGCGGAAATCACCCGCATGCAGCGGATGAAGACCGGCGCACTGATCGCTTTCTCCTGCGAATCGGCAGCGCTGCTTGGCAAGGCCAGCGACAGTGCCCGTCACGCACTGCGCGCTTACGCCCATGATCTCGGCTTGGCGTTTCAGATCGCCGACGACCTGCTTGACGTTGAAGGTGACCCGGACGTCGTCGGCAAGCGGACGCAAAAAGACGAGAACGCCGGCAAGGCAACGTTCATTTCGCTGCTCGGCACCGATCGAGCGCGATCCCAATCGCAGATGTTGGCGCACCAGGCGGTACAGCATCTCGATATGTTTCCTGATACCGCCGACCCGCTCCGCGCGCTCGCCGAGTATGTGGTCAACCGTAACAACTAGGTAGACTTGGCACCCGACGAGGGCCGTGCTGATCGCACTAGCGGACGCCAGTTAAGGAGGTAAGATTTGACCGAGCCCAGTAAAACACCGCTCCTCGATCGCATTAATGATCCCGCGGATTTGCGCAAATTTCCCGAGGATCAGCTGCAGAAGCTGGCAGACGAATTGCGTCAGGAGACAGTACGCTTCGTTTCGTTTACCGGCGGTCATCTTGGAGCGAGCCTGGGCGTTATCGAACTGACCCTGGCGTTGCACTACGTGTTCAATACGCCGCAGGACAAACTGCTCTGGGACGTTGGTCACCAGTCCTACCCGCACAAGATTTTGACCGGCCGGCGTAGCCGCATGCCCACCCTGCGTCAGGGCAACGGCCTCTCCGGTTTCACCAAGCGGTCGGAAAGCGTTTACGATCCCTTCGGCGCGGCGCACACCTCCACGTCCATTTCCGCCGCGCTCGGTATGGCAGTGGCGCGCGACTTTCAGGGCCAGGACCATGACGTGATCGCCGTCATCGGCGACGGCGCCATGAGCGCCGGTATGGCCTACGAGGCGATGAACAACGCCGGGTCGATGAACTCGCGGCTGATCGTCATCCTCAACGACAACGACATGTCGATCGCCCCGCCTGTCGGTGCGATGAGCGCCTACCTGTCGAAGCTGATCTCCTCCAAGCCCTACCGCTCGATCCGCCACGTTCTTGCCGAACTGGCGAAGAAGTTCCCGCGCGGCTTGGAAGTGGCGGCACGCAAGGCGGAGGAATACGCCCGCGGCCTCGTTACCGGCGGCACGCTGTTTGAGGAATTGGGTTTCTTCTATGTCGGGCCCATCGACGGCCACAACTTCGAGCACCTGCTGCCGGTGTTGAAGAACCTGCGCGACGACCGTGAGGCGGGTCCGGTGCTGGTGCACGTGGTCACCAAAAAGGGCCATGGCTATCCGCCGGCCGAGAAGTCGGCCGACAAGTACCACGGCGTCGGTCGGTTCAACGTGCTGACCGGCGAGCAGGTCAAGGTGCGCGCCAACGCACCGAGCTATACCGACACCTTCGCCCGTGGGCTGATCAAGGAAGCCGAGCACGACGACAAGATCGTCGCCATCACCGCGGCGATGCCCGCCGGGACTGGCCTCGACAAGTTCGGCGCTCGCTTCCCGGACCGCTGCTTCGACGTGGGTATCGCCGAACAGCATGCGGTGACCTTTGCCGCCGGCCTCGCCTGCGAGGGCTTCAAGCCGTTTACCGCCATCTACTCCACGTTCCTGCAGCGGGCCTACGATCAGGTGGCGCACGACGTCGCTCTGCAGTCGTTGCCAGTGCGCTTCGCCTTGGATCGTGCCGGTCTCGTCGGTGCCGACGGCGCAACCCATGCCGGCGCCTTCGATCTCGCCTACATGTGTTGCCTGCCACGGATGATCGTCATGGCCGCCGGCGACGAGGCGGATTTGATGCACATGGTGGCGACGGCGGTGGCGATCGACGATCGGCCGTCGGCGTTCCGCTATCCGCGTGGCGAAGGCCTGGGCGTCGACATGCCGGAGCGCGGCATCCCGCTCGAGATCGGCAAGGGCCGCATCCTGCGCGAGGGCACCTCGATCGCCATTCTCAGCATTGGCACCCGCCTCAAGGAGGCGCTGAAGGCAGCGGACGAGTTGGCGGCACGCGGGCTGTCAACCACGGTTGCCGACGCGCGCTTCGCCAAGCCGTTGGACCACGACCTGATCCGCCTCCTGGCGCGCAATCATCCGGTGCTGATCACCGTCGAAGAGGGTACGGCTGGCGGCTTCGCCGCGCATGTCATGCAGTTCATGGCGACCGATGGCCTGCTCGACAACGGCCTGAAGTTCCGGCCGATGGTGCTGCCCGACATCTACATCGATCAGGACAAGCCAGAAACGCAGTACGACATCGCCGGCCTGAATGCCTCGCAGATCGTCGGCACGGCGCTGGCGGCGCTCGGTCAACTGAAAGACGCGGCGGCCGCCGTCCGCGCCTGAGGCGCATGAACCCTCACCCTACCCCTCTCCCGCCAGCGGGAGAGGGAGGCGGCCGCAGTGCAGCGGGAAGCTGAGGGATGCCGGCTAAGGGAAAGCTTCGGGTCGATCAGTTGCTGGTCGAGCGTGGTTTGGCAGAAAGCCGATCCCGGGCGCAGGCGTTGATCCTTGCCGGGGTTGTTTTCAGCGGTGACCGGCGGGTGGCGAAGGCAGGTGATCTGCTCGCCGGCGANCGCCCCCTCGCCGTCCGCGGTCGCGATCACCCCTGGGTGTCACGCGGCGGACTCAAGCTGGTGCGCGCACTCGATCACTTCGCGATTGCCCCTGCCAGCGGCGTCTGCCTCGACGTCGGCGCATCAACCGGCGGCTTTACCGACGTTCTTCTCAGCCGCGGTGCGACACGCGTCTATGCCGTCGACGTTGGAAACAACCAGCTCGCGTGGAAGCTGCGGCAGGACCCGCGTGTCGTCGTCCTCGAACGCACCAACGCCCGCACCCTCAACCGCGAGCAAATACCCGAACCGATCGATCTCGTCGTCGCCGACGTCAGCTTCATCAGCCTGACCCTGGTGCTGCCGGCGGCGTTGGCGCTGACCGCCCCGGGAGCGCGACTGGTCGCCCTGATCAAGCCGCAGTTCGAAGCCGGCCGCGACCAAGTCGGTAAGGGCGGCATCGTCCGCGACCCGGCGGTGCGGCAGCAGGTGTGCGAGCGGATCGAAAACTGGCTGGCAGCACAGCCCGGCTGGCAGGTCATGGGCCTGACCGAAAGCCCGATCACCGGCGCCGACGGCAACGTCGAATTTTTAATCGCGGCGCGGAAGTAAAGGCTGCCATCTGGGGCAGTGCGCTTTGTCCCCACTTAGCCCCACGACCGGCTGACGTGCGCCCGAAACGACCGGCCGTCTGCGTTTCCCCGGAGAAAAACCAGAGGCAGCCATAACGACACCGGGGTCTTCTGCGTCCGCTATAGTGTTTAAAGCACAGATTTACTTTGATCGATGGCTGCCTGTTCTTTTTCAAGTTGGGTCAACAGTGCCTGGGCACTCCTCATAAGAGGGTGATTGATGGGCAGGCATGCTGCCATCCGCGGCAGTAATGCTTGAAGTGATTCATGAGCCTCGTCGGAGCGGCCGAGGCCGTGGAGGATGCTGGCCCGCAGGGAGCGCGTGGTCAGCGTGTCGGGATGCTCGGCGCCCTTGACCCTCTCTTCGAGCGGCAGCAGTGCCTCGACGGCGTCGAGCGCTTCGTCGGAGCGGCCGAGGTCGCGGAGGATGCTAGCCCGCAGGGAGCGCGTGCTCAGCGTGTCGGGATGCTCGGCGCCCTTGACCCTCTCTTCGAGCGGCAGCAGTGCCTCGACGGCGTCGAGCGCTTCGTCGGAGCGGCCGAGGTCGCGGAGGATGCTAGCCCGCAGGGAGCGCGTGCTCAGCGTGTCGGGATGCTCGGCCCCCTTGACCCTCTCTGCGAGCGGCAGCAGTGCGTCGACGGCGTCGAGCGCCTCGTCGGAGCGGCCGAGGTCGCGGAGGATGCTGGCCCGCAGGCCGCGCGTGCTCAGCGTGTCGGGGTGCTCGGCGCCCTTGACCCTCTCATGGAGCGGCAGCAGTGCCTCGACGGCGTCGAGCGCCTCGTCGGAGCGGCCGAGGTCGCGGAGGATGCTGGCCCCTAGGTAGCGTGTGGTCAGCGTGTCGGGATGCTCGGCGCCCTCGACCCTCTCAAAGAGCGGCAGCAGTGCCTCGACGGCGTCGAGCGCCTCGTCGGAGCGGCCGAGGTCGTGGAGGATGCTGGCCCGCAGGTACCGCGTGTTCAGCGTGTTGGGATGCTCGGCGCCCTTGACCCTCTCTTCGAGCGGCAGCAGTGCCTCGACGGCGTCGAGCGCCTCGTCGTAGCGGCCGAGAAAACTCAGTGCGGCCGTGTGCCAGTAACGTGCGGTAAGCGTCAATGACGCTGACGGGCCGAGGCGGCCACGCGCGGTAAAGACCGCGCGAAGGGCGAGACGCTCTGCCGAACGATAATAGCCAGCGACGAGGTTCAAATGACATGAGTCGCACAGACGGACGACGAGGGTCGGAACGTCGACATCGACGCCGAACAGCGCTTCGAGTGCTGCTTCATCATCATCGAATTCAACTGCGTCCGCGCCCTTCGGGTCCTGCCGGTCGGCCTTGATTTCGATGATTTCCGCCAGGAGATACTGACGGTCTCGGTCATCGGGCTGGCACAGCACGGCTATGCGCGCGAATCGTTCGGCCTTGGCGAGGCCGGTGCGCGGCATCTGCGGCAGCGTCGAGAGATGATGGAGCGCCAGCTCATGGGTGATCCGCCCGATGTCCGACGCGAACGCTTCGAATCCGCGGATCAGCGCGCGAATCGCCAGGACTTCGTTGCCGTCCCGCCGTTCGCGCTCCATTCTCTCCAGAATGGTCGCTGGTGCGGCCGCACTGAGAGCCGTGACTTCCCGCTGCAGCGCTTCGATCTTGCGTATGTTCGCATCCCTGAGATCGGAGAGCGCCTTATTTTCAAGCCGCAGGTCGTCGACGGTCCGGCGCATCAGCCGTCGCACCACCCATGTGGTCAGACCGATGATCGGCCCAAACAGGCCGACGATCGTCGACAGCTGCGACAGAGCGTCCAACTCTGCAAATTTCGCCCACGCTTGCTCAGCGAAGGCGAGTAGCGCCAAATCCGCCATAATCCCCCTAAACCATGGCCGCCGAAGCATCCTGAGCATCACGTTGTGGTCATGAGTTCCAGGCCGTCTGCTTGAGCTGGCATAGCGCTCTCGGCATGCGTTCACAATGAGCACGCGGAGCGTCTGCTGTTGGCGTTTCCCTCCCTCGCCCATGACGACCTCGTTTCTGTTGTCGTGGGGCCTCAGGACCGAACTGCTCGGCTTGATCGCAACGCGGATTGACGATGTCCTGGCCGGTGCCCCGCGTCTCCTTCGGCGCTGGACAGAAGACGATGCGACTGCCAGACCACACTCCCCGGCCTTGACCAGGATGCAGCGGCGGCCCGGCGGGCCGCCGCGATCCACACGGGATGATTTGACTACTTGGCGTAGTCGTAGGTGCCGTCTTTCCACTCGTAGACCACATAGGCCGGCTGCTTGACGTCACCTTTCGCGTCGAAGGAGATCGGCCCGAGCACGGTTGCGAAGGTATTGTCGTGCAAGGCGGCGATCACCTTGTCGGTATCGACGGAGCCCGCTTTGCGCGCCGCATCGGCCCAGGTCTGTACCGCACCATAGGTATAGAGGGTGTAGCCCTCCGGCTTGACGCCCTTGGCTTCGAATTCCTTGACGATTTTGGCGTTGGCGGGGTCTTTGGCGGGATCGAGACCGAAGGTCATCTTCGTCCCCTGGCCAAGCGGCCCGGTGATGCTCCAGTATTCGTTGGTCGCCAGCGCGTCGCCGGAAAGCAACTGGGTCGACATCCCCTGCTCACGCATCTGCCGGGTGATCAGCCCCGCTTCGGTATGGTAGCCGCCATAGTAAAGAACTTCGACGCCAAGGTCCTTGAGCTTGCTGACCAGCGCCGAATAATCCTTTTCACCCTTGCTGATGGTCTCGTAGAGGACTTCCTGGATGCCGCGCGCGTTCAGCTGCTTCTTGGTTTCGTCGGCCAGTCCCTTGGAGTAGGTCTGCTTGTCGTGAACGATGGCGATCTTCTTGCCGGCGTAATGGTCGGCAAGGTAGTTGCCGGCGACGACGCCTTGCTGATCGTCACGACCGCAGACGCGGAAGGTCGTCTTGCGGCCCGCCTCGGTCAGCTGCGGGTTGGTGGAGGCCGGTGAGATCTGGATCACGTTGCCTTCGAAGTAGACCTCGGAAGCCGGAATGGACGAACTCGAGCAGTAGTGCCCGGCAACCAGCTTGACACCCTTGGCGACCACCTGATTGGCCACATCGCGCGCCTGCCGGGGATCGCAGGCATCATCACCGACTTCGAGCACCAGCTTCTGGCCGAGGACACCACCCGCGGCATTGATGTCGGCCACCGCCTGCTCGGCACCGGTCCGCATCTGCGCGCCAAAGGTGGCGTTATCACCAGTCATCGGTCCGACGACGGCAATCGGAATGTCAGCACTCGCCACCCGCATCCCCAGTGCCAGGACCGAGGCCACGGTCAAGGCGAAATGTCCGGCATATCTCATAACGTCTGTCTCCCATCTCGCTTAATATATCGGGATTGATCCACAACATTTGTCGCACCCGCCGGCAGCGGCAGGACAGCCCCTCTCGTTTGCCCTAGATATTGTTTTCGCTCCAGTCGGAATCGGCAATTTATCAACACAAAATTCCCGCGACCGGTCCCGACAACCGGTCACTGGGGTTGGCTTGGCACCGGCAACCGCTCGCGCCAGCCAACGAGACCGGCACGTTCATAGAGCCATGGGTATTGCGCAACCATCTTGCGGGCGCGGTTGATGCCGAAGCTCAAGGCGCTGATGCCGGCCAGGATTGCCAGGGTGATCAGCAGCCCTGGCAGGGAGAACAAGACGGAATGGAATAGGGCAAACAGCACGAAGCGCGTTCCCAACGCCAGCAGTAGGCTATAGGCGAAGACCTGCCACAGCGGCTTCCAGCCGACGGCGATCGCCTTACCGGTGATCCAGGCGGCCCCACCGGCCAGCAGTCCATTGAGAACAATGAAGGCAAGCAGGCTGGTGCCCATGACCGCTTGCGTGAATTCGCCGCTCACGCCACCCCTCCTTCAAGATAGGCGGCGCGAATCTCTTCGTTTTTCAACAGCTCGCCGGCCGGGCCGCTCAGGCTGACCTGGCCGTTGACCAGAACATAGCCGCGATGGGCAATGGCGAGCGCGTGGTGGGCGTTCTGTTCGACGAGGAAGACGGTTACCCCCTCGCGGCGATTGATGTCCTGAATGATTTGGAAGATCTGCTTGACCAGCATCGGGGCAAGGCCAAGCGACGGCTCGTCCAGCAGCAGCAGACGCGGCCGGCTCATCAGCGCCCGGCCGATCGCCAGCATCTGCTGTTCACCTCCGGACAGGGTGCCGCCGCGCTGGCGGACCCGTTCCTTCAGCACCGGAAATAGTCCGAACACCCGGTTCAGGTCCTCGTCCAGATTTTCCGCCGGCGCCACCGTGGCGCCAATGAGCAGATTCTCCAGGACGGTCATTCGCGGAAAGATGTGCCGCCCCTCCGGCGAATGAGCGATGCCGCCGGCGATGATCGCGTTCGTCGAGCGATGGGCGATATCCGCGCCGTCGAAAAACACCTGTCCGCGCCGTGGATGCGGCTGGCCACAGATGGTCATCAGCATCGTCGTCTTGCCGGCGCCGTTGGCACCAATCAGGGTGACAATCTCGCCGCGCCCCACCTCCACCGACACGCCGCGCAAGGCCTNCGACGTTGCCGTAGGCGGTATAGACATCACACAGTTGCAGCAGAGGCGGTGCGCTCATGCGGGCTCCGAATGAATGGCTTCGGCAACGAGGTCATCGGCCTCGCCACTCTCTTCGCCCAGATAGGCGCGGATCACTGTCGGATCACGGCGGATCTGCGCCGGAGTTCCCTCGGCGATCTTCCGGCCGTAGTCGAAAACGACGATCAGATCGGAGATCCCCATCACCACGCTCATGTCGTGTTCAATCAGGATGATGCCGATCCGATGCTGCTCCTTGATCGCCAGCAGCAGCTCACGCAGTTCGCCCGTCTCGCGCGGGTTGAGGCCGGCGGCGGGCTCGTCTAGGCAAAGCAGCACCGGCTCGATGCACATGGCGCGGGCGATCTCCGCCCGCCGCTGCTGGCCGTAGGAAAGGCCGGAGGCCGGCATGTCGGCACGCTCGGTGAGCCCGACGCGATCGAGCCAGTAGCACGCCAGATCGATCGCCGCCTTTTCCGCATGGCGATAGCCGGGAAAGCGGAGCAGGCCACCGATGGTGAACCGCGACGCCTTCATCAGCTTGTTATGCTGCGCAACGATCAGGTTCTCCAGCACCGTCATCGCCGGGAACAGCCGGATGTTCTGAAAGGTCCGGGCCACACCCGCCTGCTGGGCGATGCGGAAGCCGTCCATCCGCTCGAGAAACAACCGCCCCTTGGCTGGATGGTTCAACGTCAGGCGACCTACAGTCGGCTTGTAGAAGCCGGTGAGGCAGTTGAAGACGGTGGTCTTGCCGGCACCATTGGGACCGATGATCGCGGTGATGGCGCGATCGACGACGTTGAAGGAAACATCGTCGATGGCCACTAGGCCGCCAAACCGCATCGACAGGTGTTCAACCGCCAGCAGCGGCGGCGCCGCGTTTGCCGTTTCTGCCACCACCGGCTCGCTCATCCGGTCAATTCCGTTTCGCCTGTCGCTTTGCGCAGCAGCACCGGGCGCTGGCGATCGAGGCGAACCGTCGGTTGGCGGAAGCCGACGAGCCCGGCGGGCCGCACCACCATGATCAGCACCATCAGCGCACCGAAGGCGAGCATGCGGTACTCNGTCGAGACCACGCACGAGTTCTGGCCCGCCGATCAGCAGCACGGCGGCGACGACCACACCGATTTGGCTGCCCATGCCGCCCAGGACGACGATAGCGAGAATGATCGCCGNATCGATGAAGGTGAAGCTTTCCGGGCTGATGAAGCCCTGGCGGGTGGCAAAGAAGCAGCCGGCAAAGCCGCCGAACATGGCGCCGATGGCGAATGCCGTCAGCTTGGTGTTGGTAGGATTGATACCCAGCGCCCGACAGGCAATTTCATCCTCGCGCAGCGCCTCCCAGGCACGGCCGATGGGCAGCCGGCGAATGCGCAGGGTGAAGAAGTTGGTGAGCATTGCCAGGACGAGGATCAGGTAGAACAGAAACGCCTGACGATGCATGGGCGAATAGGCGAGGCCGAACAGGGTGTGAAACGTCTCCTGCCCGGGAGGCGCGCTGGGAGCGAAGGGGACGCCGAAAAAGGTGGGGCGGGGAATACTGCCGATCCCATTCGGGCCGTTGGTCAGCGAGAACCAGTTGATCAGGATGATCCGGATCATCTCGCCGAAGCCGAGGGTGACGATGGCGAGATAGTCACCCCGCAGTCGCAGCACCGGGAAGCCCAGCAGCACCCCAAACGTGGCCGCCAATAGGCCCGCGAGCGGCAGGCCTTCCCAGAAGGTGAAATTGAAATGCGTCGCCAGCAGCGCGAAGCTGTACGCACCCACGGCGTAGAAGGCCACGTAGCCAAGATCCAGCAGCCCGGCGAGGCCAACGACGATGTTCAGGCCCCACCCCAGCATGACGTAGGTCATCACCAGGATCGAGACCTCGAGCACGTAGCGGTTGGCCCAGACCGGGACCGTGGCCGCGAACGCCAGCGCGGCAAGGGCGAAGCCGGTCTGCAGCCACCGGCGCCGCAGCGCCGCACGCTCATCGACGACCACCGCCGACGCACGTCCCGCCCGATGCCGCCGCGACGTGATTGCATGCCGGAGCAGCACGAAGAGGAGGCGTCCGACGAACACGGCAGCGACAGCGATCGCCACCTGGGGCCAGCGCGTCTGCAATGTCAACCCGCCACCACTGAGCGGCTGAACCGTCTTGAAGCCGAGGAGAGGAATGGCAATCAGCAGGGCGACCGTCGCCGCCACCGCCGCTTCCTTGGCTGCGGCAACCAAAGGCGGCGGCGCGCCTGTCCCTGCGGCCGNCCATCTTCAGACCTTCTCGATTTCCGGTCGGCCGAGCAAGCCGGTGGGCCGGAAGATCAGCACCATGACGAGGATCGAGAACGCGGCAACGTCTTTATATTCGATGGTGAAATAAGCCGACCAGAACACCTCGATTAGGCCGATCAGGAGGCCGCCCAACATGGCGCCCGGCAGCGAGCCGATCCCCCNCAGCACCGCGGCGGTGAAAGCCTTGATCCCGGCAAGGAAGCCAATGAAGAAGTCGATGACGCCGTAACGGAGGGCAAACATGGTACCGGCGACGGCGGCGAGCGCGGCACCCATGACGAAGGTGATCGAAATCGTCCGGTCGACATTGATGCCGACGAGCGAGGCCATCAGTGTGTCCTGCTGACAGGCCCGTTGCGCCCGGCCGATGGAGGTTCGGGTGATGATCAGCGTGAACGCCAGCATCAAGCCGATGGTCAAAAGGATGATNNGAATCAGTTCCAGGTAGCTGAGGCGCACAACGAAGTCGCCCCGGTGCATCAGTTCAATCCCCCCTTTGACCACCGGCGGCAGCGACTTTGTCCGCGGTCCCTGTAGCACCTGCACGAAGTTCTGCAGGAAGATCGACATGCCGATCGCCGAGATCAGCGGCGCCAGACGTGGCGCCTTGCGCAGCGGCCGATAGGCGATCCGCTCCAGCGTCCAGCCATAGACACTGGTGAAGACCATTGATGAGAGAAGAACAAGAACGATGGCGAGCGGCACCCAGGTGACGTCAGCCATGCCGAGCAGGAGAAAGGTGATGACCGCGACGAAAGCACCGATCATGAATATCTCGCCATGGGCGAAATTGATCATGCCAATGATCCCGTAGACCATCGTATAGCCAAGAGCGATCAGGCCATAAATGGCGCCGAGCGTCAGCCCGTTGATCAGCTGCTGGAGAAAATACGCCAATAGCCACCTCCCCTGCGCGCGGACTTGTTGCTCTTCTGGCGCGTGATCGTGGCCAACGCCACCATTGCCCGGGCGTTTGCCCCTGAGCAGACCGCTATGTGTTTACCGTTTTTGGCTATCAATGCAACAGCTCACCCGCCTGGCTCACCGTTCCACGCCGGATTCGGTGGATGCTAGGCAAGCGGTGAGCCAGCGCAAGGCAGCTGGCGGCCGGCGGCAGCGAGATAGGGACGCTTGCGATCTCGGCCCAGCCGCCTCGACCGCGTACGGCTGCTCACCCGATCGCCCCATGTGGCACACCGCGCCGCCGCGGGCTCAGGATTTGCATTCTGTTCATCGACGTTAACCGCGGAGCGCCGAAGGCGCCGCGCCTTCGGCGAACATTGACGCTGGCCTCCGCCATAAACAAATAAACAAAAATAAAGACCCTCGGGCCGGCAAAGCGGCGCGCCGAGGGTCTTATTTTTCGGAAGACTGTAGCTTCCGAACTCGAACACATCGAGTTGAAGCTTGGGCTTTCAACTTCGTCACCGGTGCCAAGGGGCCGGTGACCACTTGCTGATCCGGCGGGGTCATGCGTTCGATGCACCCTCCAACTACTGTTGACCTACTATTACTATGCACCCGCTTGCCGACCGTTGTCAAGGCGCTGGCCGGCGCGACGTGAGAAGCCCGACCTCGCAACGCTGTCTGTTGGCGGATTGCGCTGCGCTCACATTTATAAATTTGGGGTGCCGCAGCATCAGTTGCCATACGTGGCGTATGCGATCACAGCTAGAGCGGAGGCCGATCTGAGTGAATCGTTGGGGATTGAACGAACCCGCTGTCGCGGGAGTGGGGTGATCGGTTAGCAGGGACAGCTCCCGTCTGAGAGGATTACGGCGTGTTGAAGCCCTATTCTCAGACAGGAGCACCTCGATGGCCGAGATGAGCCCTCTGCGCCGGCGCATGACCGAGGACATGACGGTCCGCAATCTGTCGCCGGCGACGCAACGGTCCTATCTGCACGCGGTCAGCAAGTTCAGCCGCCACTTCGCGTCGCTCGCCGGACCAGCTTGGCCTGGAGGACGTGCGCGCGTTCCAGGTCCATCTGGTGTCGACCGGCATTTCGTGGCCGGCGCTGAACCAGACGGTGTGTGCCCTGCGGTTTTTCTACGGCGTGACGCTCGGGCACGGCGAGATCCCGGAGCGGATCCCCTACGCGCGCGAGCCGCACAAGCTGCCAGTGGTGTTGAATGCCGATGAAGTGGTGCGCTTTCTCGAGGCGGTGCCCAGCCTGAAGAGCCGCGCTGCGCTGGCAACGGCCTATGCGGCACAGCTTCGCCACCCACCTGCTGGAGAACGGCACCGACATCCGCATCATCCAGGTGCTGCTTGGCCACGCCAATCTGTCGAGCACGGTCCGCTATACCCGGGTCTCGAACGGCCTGATCCGGCGAACGCAGAGCCCGCTCGACCGGCTGACGCTGGAGGTCGTGCCGCCCGCCTGATGCGGCCGCACGATGGCGGCCAGATGGGAGGTGGCGGATGTCTTCCGCCGCCATGGGGATGCTTATCGCCGGGCGCACGACGGCCATCTGGGCCGGGTCGAGCGGCGGGTGATGAGTGCGGTCGCGCTGTGCCGGACGGCGGCGCTGGGCGGCCATGCCGAGGGTTGCGCCGACTGCGGCTTCGTCCGCCACGCTTACAACTCCTGCCGCAACCGGCACTGCCCGAAGTGCCAGGGTCAGGCCCGCGCCGAGTGGCTGGCTGCCCGGCAGGCCGAGCTCCTGCCGGTGCCGTACTTCCACGTCGTCTTCACGGTAGCGTCGCCGGCGGCCGAGATCGCCTTCCAGAACAAGCAGACGGTCTATGCCATCCTGTTCCGCACGGCGGCGGAGACGCTGCGCCGGATCGCCGCCGACCCGAATCACCTCGGGGCCGAGATCGGTCTCGTCGCCGTGCTCCACACCTGGGGCCAGACCCTGCAGCATCATCCCCATGTCCATTGCGTCGTACCCGGCGGTGGCCCGTCGCCCGACGGCACCGCTGGGTCGCCCTGCCGGCCCGGCTTCTTCCTGCCGATCCGCGTCCTCTCGCGGCTGTTTCGCCGGCTGTTCCTGGACGAACTGCGCGCCGCGTTCGACGCTGGTCAGCTCGGCTTGTTCGGCGATCTCGCCCACCTCGCCGACCCGGCCGGCTTCGCTCGTCGCCTCCGCGATCTGCGGCGGGCCGAATGGATCGTCTATGCGAAGCCGCCGTTCGGTGGGCCGGAACAGGTGCTGGCCTATCTCGCTCGCTACACCCACCGCGTCGCCATCGCCAATTCGCGGCTGATGACCGTGACCGAGGATGACGTCACGTTCCGCTGGAAGGACTATCGTCACCACGGCAAATCGAAGGTCATGGCCCTCGACGCCGACGAGTTCATCCGCCGCTTCCTGCTCCACACCCTGCCGGACGGGTTCCATCGCATCCGCCATTACGGCTTCCTCGCAAACGGCCACCGCGCCGCGAAGCTGGCGCTGTGCCGCGAGTTGTTGGCCGCGCGACCGATCATCGAGCCCGCAACACCGACTGAGCCGAAGCAGGCCACCATTGCGTTCGATCGCTGCCCCTGCTGCGGCGGCGCGATGATCACCTTCGCCATCCTCCTTCGACCACCGCCCCGCCCCTCGTTCCGCCAGGACACCTCATGAGCCGCCGGCATCCTTGCCGCTCCGCCTGTCCGGCACCGACGCTGCCGTGCGTCGGTGCCCATAGCCTTGTCCAACAGCCTGCCCGGCTGCGCCAGATCCGGCGCAGCGCCCCTCGAACGCGCGGTTCAGCTCACTGCCGCGACCAACCGCCCGGCATCGCCGGCCTCGACCGCTCCCGGGCAATTCTCATGCAGACCCGCCCGAAAGCTGTCTCGGACCACCAGACGCGGCAACAATCCCCATAGCTCGCCGGCCATCCGCGGGTTCGCTCAATCCGGCTTCAATGAGGTCGCGCCGACGCACGCCAAACACCTCGTCACGCGACCTCACAGAAGCCTCCAGATTCCCATTGGGGGCTGGTTCTGATTCAAGATGTCTGCCGGAGGAGGAGGCCGGTGGACATGTCGACAGCGCTTTCCCTCGATCTTCGCGTCCGGGTTCTCAAGGCGGTGGCGGAAGGCGCGAGCCATCGCGCGGCGGCGGCGCGGTTCGGCGTCAGCGCCGCCAGCGTGAGCCGATGGCGGGCGCTGGAGCGGACGCAGGGTGATCCGCGCCCTGGCCCGCTCGGCGGCGACCGCCGCTCCGCCCGCGTCGAGGCGCAAGGCGCGCTGATCCGGCAGCTGATCGAGGCGACGCCGGACGTCACCACCGAAGAGCTGCGCGCGACGCTGGCCGAGCGGGGCCACGGTTTCGGCTACGGCACGCTGCAGCGGTTCTTCCGCCGCCACGGGCTCACGCGCAAAAAAGACCGGCCATGCGACCGAACAGGACCGCCCCGACATCCTGAAGCAGCGCGAGGCGTGGTTCGACGGCCAGATCGACCTGGCCCCGGAGCGCCTCGTGTTCATCGACGAGACCTGGGCGAAGACCAACATGGGCCGTACCTACGGCCGCGCGCCCCGCGGCGAGCGGCTGCGCATGGGCTTCCCCATGGCCACTGGAAGACCACGACCTTCGTCGGCGCCCTGACCATGCGCGGCATGATCGCCCCCTTCGTGCTCACCGGAGCGATCAACCGCGACGCCTTCGATGCCTATGTCGAGAAGGTGCTCGTCCCCGAGCTCCGCCCCGGCGACATCGTGATCATGGACAACCTGTCCAGCCACAAGGGGCCGCGCACCGATGCGCTGATCAAGGACGCGGGCGCCAGCCTCCTCTTCCTGCCGCCCTACAGCCCCGACTTCAACCCCATTGAGAAGGCGTTCGCGAAGCTCAAGGCCCTGCTCCGCAAGGCCGCCGAGCGCACCGTCGAAGCCCTCTGGGCCGCCATCGGCCGCTTCGCCGACGACTTCACCCCAGCCGAGTGCGCAAACTACTTCAGCGCCTGCGGATACGATCCAGACTGGTAGGATTCCGCTCTAGCCGCGATCATGCAAGAGGGGGAGTGGCGCGCCGTAGGATCGAGGCGCCGGTGGCCGGCCGCATGGTCGGGTTCGCCTGCGGAGACAAATAGTAGAGTCAAAATAGCTGGCTTCGATCGCTGCAACCATCAACGGCACACTACTTTTGAGATGCAATATTTACGCTTGGACAACCAGAACAACTCTACTACAGACTTATCTATGTACACACGTTATTATTGACACTGCGTATCAAAATAGGAGAAAATGCCGCAGCTTGAATAGACTGCAGTCACTATTGCTCAATAGGGCGAAAATGCAGCGAATAGGGATGGGAGGGAAGAAAACGTGCTGTCATCTTTTCGACGCACCGCACTTGTTGCCGGGATAGCTTTTATTGCATCGACGGCAAATGGCATCGCGGCGGAACCGAACCCTGTCCTTGATGCGGTCGAAGCAGTCAGTACCCGCACGCCGATGACGGTTACAGTGGGTCAGCCGCTGCAGAACCCACCGCAGATCGTCAGCAAGCAAGGCGTTCTATCAGCAACGCTGACTGTAGAGCCGGCACAACTCAGCGTCGCCGGACAACAGGTGCTCTTTACGGCATTGTATAATGGACTCTACACGCCGCCGCTTTTGCGAGTGATGCCGGGCGATCGCGTCACATTACTGCTGAATAATTTCGCTCAATTGCCGACTAATCTACATTACCATGGCTTCAATGTGACCCCGCGCTCGACTGGGGACAATATTTTCATCAGCGTCGATATGGGAGATTCGTTTCAATACGACTTCCCGATCCCGAAGAACCACCGGCAGGGCCTCTACTGGTACCACCCGCATCGGGATCCGCTGCTGAATACGCAAATCTCCGGTGGTATGGCGGGCGGCATCATCATCGGTGACGTCCTCGCTCCCTTTCCTTCGCTGAAGACTATTCCCGAACGGGTAATGCTGCTGAAGGATCTGAAGACAGCAAACGGCATGCCCGTCGAGGATCCCGACCCGAGCGGCCCGACCACCAAGCGAACAATCAACGGCCTCTATAAACCACAACTGCAAATGCGGCCCGGCCAGCTGGAATTCTGGCGAATCGGCAACCAAAGCTCGAACATATTCTACAAATTAAGTATGGGCGGACAGAAATTCTACGTCATTGCTACGGATGGCAATTTACAAAACCGACCGACGACGGTAACGACTCTTATTCTACCGCCCGGAAGCCGCCGCGAAGTCCTGGTCTACGGGCCGCCCGCCGGAACCTATCAGCTACAGGACGCCGCATTCAGCACCGGCCCCGCCGGCGATCAATATCCCGGGCAACTAATGCTGACGGTGATTTCGAAGGGCACCCCGGTCACTCCCATCCCCATCCCGCCGGCTACGGCGTTTCCGAAACTACCCGACTTGCGGAAGGGCCCGATCGCCAAGAATCGGACTATCGTCTTCGCCGATACGGTGCTGCCCGACCTGTTCTACATCAACGGCAAGCCTTACAGCCCCAATTGCGTCGACTCNGTGGTCAATCTCGGTGACGTTGAACGGTGGACGATCAAGAATACGGCACAGGAAGCGCACGTCTTTCACATCCACCAGCTCGATTTCCAAGTCATCGACATCAATGGCCAACCACAACCGTTCAACGGCTACAACGACGTGGTGACGCTTCCGGCAGCAGCGAGCGATAGCAAACCGAGTGTGGTGACGGTGCTAATCCCCTTCACCGACCCGGTTATTCTCGGCAAGTTCGTCTACCACTGTCATATCATCCAACATGAAGATCAGGGGATGATGTCGGTGGTGCAGGTGATCGACCCATCGAAGCCGCGGCCCGATATCAAGATGTGCCACACGACCCCGTGACGGACCGAGAGCGACGGCTCGATACGCGGCTTGCACCGCAGTTTCGCAAGCCGCTAGGAGGCCGGCTGTGGAAGGCATGCCTCTTGCGGGAGGTCGCCATCCGCCCCCGCACGGCGGCGAAATCCGTAGGGGCGCCCGCGACGAGATGCAGCTCTGCGTTCTACTCCGGCATTGACGGCGGATCGGGGTCGAAGTCCCAGTTCTTTTCGGCGCTGGGGTAGCGGACGATCCACTCTTCGAGCAGGCGGACGTGTTCCGCTTCCTCGCTGGCAAACTCGCTCGCCAGCTCCTTGATCCGGGGCACCTTCGTCGTCTTCGCCACCGTGGCGTAGAAGTCGTGTGCCTGCTGTTCCGCACGCAGGGCAAGCAGCAGCGCCTGCGAGGGCGTCATCATGTAGTGGACACTGTCGGCGCCGGGCGTCTCCGGGCTCTCGCCATCTTCCCAGGCAAAATCCCATGGCGCGATGTGCGGCAGTGTCAGTCCCGTGGCCAGGGATTGCACCTCGCTCGCGTGCATCCGCCCGTACTTGCAGAACTTGTAGAACAGCTCAGCCACTTCGGGATTGTTGTGTACCGCCATGCTGTCGCCGATCTCCTGGTAGCCATCGGCGGCTTCGTTCTCCAGGGTCAACGCATGCGCCAGGAACTCCTCCACTGTCGCGATATCGCCCGGGGCCTTCCTAACCTCAACCATCGTCCTTCTCCTTTTCCCGCACTGCCCTCGTTCAAGGCCCAGGCGTCAGACCGCAAACCATTTTTCCAGGTCCGCGACGCTTGCCGTCTCCTCCAGCTCCGGCCGGTAAACCGGACGATGCCCCTTGTACATCACCCCGGTGCTGAGGCCGTCATCGGCCATCAGCCAGCGGGCAGCGAGGTCGGCTTCCGAGGTGGTGACGATGTCGGCCTTGCGCACCGTGTTTTTCCACTCGCGCTGTTCCGGCTGATAGGTGACGCAGGGGCTCAGCACCTGCACCATGGAGAAGCCAGGATGACGGACAGCCTCGGTGATGACCCGCGCGGTGCCGTTGGGATCGCCGGCGAAGCAGCGGGCGATGAAGTTGGCCCCGGCGGCAAGCGCCACGGCCAGCGGATGGAACGGGCTCACCCCGGTGCCGTGCGGCGTCAACTTGCTCTTGTCCCAGTCGGCAGGCGTCGTCGGCGACGCCTGGCCCTTGGTCATGCCATAGACCTGATTGTCCATGACGATGTAGGTCATGTCGACGTTGCGACGACAGGCGTGGATGAAGTGGTTGCCGCCGATGGAATAGCCATCACCATCGCCACCAGCAACGATCACCAGCAGGTCCGGCCGTGCCACCTTGAGACCGGTGGCCACCGCCAGCGCCCGCCCATGCACCGAATGGAAGCCGTAGAGATTGGTGTAGGCGGGGATGCGTGACGAGCAACCGATGCCGGAAATGACGGCGATGTCCTCGCGGCGGACCGCAAGTTCGGCGAGCGCCTTGGTCAAGGACGACAACACCGAATAGTGGCCGCAACCGGGGCACCACACCGGCCGGTAATCGGACTTGAAGTCGCTCGCACTCAACGCCGTCTGCTCAGGAAGTGCGCTCATCGCTCAGCTCCAGGACTGGATGTGTTGCAGGACCTCACTCGAGCGGATCGGCAGCGGTCCCGGTCGGCTGAAGACGCGGATCTCACCCGGAAGGTCATAGAAGGCGCGCAGGTAGCGGTAGAACTGACGCGAATGGCTCTGCTCCACCACCAGCAGCCGCTCAACGCCGGCAAGCGCCTGCTCCAGCCGGTCGGTCTGCGCCGGGGCGAGAAGCCGCAGCGAAATCACCCGAAGATCCATGCCGGCTGCCCGCGCCAGTTCGGCCGCCTCGCGCACCGGCCCGGCGCACGATCCCCAGGTCACCACCGCAAGCGGGCCTTCGCCCTCGATCTCGGCCCAGTACTGGCCGTAGTCGAGATCCTCCAGCTTGCGAGCCCGCTTCGCCAGTTGCTCGCCATGGTCTTCGGCGCCGCTCGACGGTCGGCCGGTGACGCTGTGTTCAAGGCCGTCAGCGACGTACTCGCCACCCGGCGTGCCTGGGATCGCCATCGCCGAGACGCCCGATCCGGTGATCGCGTACCGTTGATAGGGTGTTGCCGCGGCAGCGGCGAAGGTTTCCCGCTTGCTGAAGAAGCTGATATCGGCAGGACGGTCGATGACGGCGCGCGACTGGCCGAGCGACTGATCCGTCAGCGTGATCACCGGAGCCTGTAACTGCTCCGCCAGATGCACCGACCACTGGGTGGTGAAGAGGCAATCGCTGATGGAGTTAGCAGCGGTGACGATATGTGGCGCGTCGCCATGCAGGCCATAGAGGGCGATGTTGAGGTCCGATTGCTCCGACTTGGTGGGAATGCCGGTGGACGGACCGCCACGCATGACGTTGACGACGACGATTGGCGTCTCGGAGGCCACCGACAGGCCGATCGCCTCCATCATCAACGCCAGGCCGGGGCCCGAGGTCGCCGTCAGCGATGGTGTGCCGCCGAAGGAGGCGCCGATGATCATGTTGATCGAGGCGAGTTCATCCTCCGCCTGCACCAGAACGCCCCCCACCTTCTCCAGGTTGGGCGCCAGCCACTCGAGGATTTCGGTTGCGGGAGTAATCGGATAGGCGGCGACGAAACGGATGCCACCGCGCACCGCGCCCAGGCCCGCCATCTCGTTGCCGCTGACGCTCCATCGATCGGTCCGCGCCGCCGTGCTCGCCCCTTGCAGATGGAAACGCCCTACGTCGAGGCCTTCGACCAAGGAGCGGCCGGCGGTGACGCCGGCGAGGCCGGCATCCAGCACCGCCTGGCCGCGTTTGCGCAGAGCCTTTTCGACCACCACCGTGATCGCGTCATCCGGTACGCCGAGGATGGCGGCGAGGACGCCCAGACCCAGCATGTTAAGACGGCCACCGGGCAGTGATTTCACCGTCTGCTGCAACGGCAGCGTGACGAATTGCGCACCACTGGCGACGATGCGTGACGGCGGTGGGCCGGCGTCGGCGTCACAGACGATCAGGCTTGCCGCGTCGAGCGGAATCTCGGCAGCGAAACGCTCGACGTTGAGCCAGTCGAGGGACACCATGACATCGAAGCGATTGTCGAGGCAATTGACTGGCTTCGCGCCAAGACGAATGAAGGCGGCAGCCTCGCCGCCGCGAATTTGCGGCCCGGTGGAGCGAGCCATCAGACCGTAAAGGCCGGTCCTCGCCGCGGCATTGAGCACCATTTGCGCCGCCGTCATCACCCCGGCACCACCGGCTCCGGTGATGGCGATCGACACCGTTTCAGCTGACACGGAGCCTTCCCTCCTTCTTATGAATTTGCTGCGCCTGTTTCGTTACAGGCCGCCATTCCTTGCCACCCGCCGCCGCGACACATCTCCGGACACCCGGCACCCGGGGGTGCAAGCACTCGTCGCCGCCGCGAGCAGACGTCACGGGCCGCCGGCATGCAAGCCGCATGCCTCGATAGCGGCATGGACCGGCCGGCGAGGCGCGACGGCGAGCACGATCGTCGCGCGAGGCAATGACCGACAGCAGTGGCGGCGGCAACAGCATGCTCGCCACTAACGCAAACGCCGCCATGGATCAATTGAATCCACACCGACGTCATTTCGCTTCCTGCGCTCCGCCTCACGCTAGCGCCATCGCCAATGCTTGATGCGGAAACTGCAGGGTAACCCGCAGGCCCGGGCCATTGTCGCTGAGCTCAACCTTTATCGCATGCAACTGGGCAATGGCTGCCACCAGACTAAGCCCGAGACCACTGCCCGGCTGCGAACGGCTGCGGTCGAGGCGGTAGAAGCGCTGGAAGACCCGTTCGCGCTCGGCTGGTGGAATCCCCGGACCATTGTCGGCGACAAGGCCGATCGGCCCCTCGCTTCCGGCGCCGAGACTGACCTCGATCGATTGGCCGCCGGGAGAATGGTCGAACGCGTTTTCGATCAGATTGACGATCATCTGTGTCAGCAACTGACGATCTCCGGCGACGTGGATATTCGGCTCGATCCGGCTCAGCAGTTTGCGACCACGGTCGTCGGCCACCGGGGCATAGAGATCCACCACCGTGGTGAAGACGTCTGACAGCGAAACATCGTCAAAACTGGCGCGCTGCGCTCCCGCCTCCAGCTGGGCGATGCGCAGCAGAGCGGAGAATGTCTCAAGGATGGCGTCGGTATCGCTGATCGCCGCCTCCACCGCCATATCGAAATCCTCGACCGAGCGCGCCGACGCACGCGCCCCTTCCAAGCGTTGCCGCAGCCGGGTCAGCGGCGTTCGCAGATCGTGGGCGATATCGTTGCTGACCTGATGCAGGCCTTGCATCAGCGCCGCGATACGATCGAGCATGGCATTGAGGTTTTCCGACAGGCGATCGAATTCGTCGTCGTTGCCACTGAGCGGTATCCGCCGCGCCAGGTCGCCTTGCATGATCTGTGCGCTGGTTCGATTGATGGCATCGATCCGCCGCAGCATACCGGCGCTCATGACGATGCCGCCGAGGACGCCCAGGACCACCGTTGCCGCCAGACTCCAGGCGAAGGCATCGAGGATCAGCGCCCGGACTTCGCGCAACCGATGGGCGTCATGCCCCACGAGCAGGAAGAGGCCGTCGGGAGGCAACACCACGCCGTGGGCGCGGATATATGCGTGCTCGGCTACCGGACTGCCACCGGCCGGAGGCGGCAGATTCTGCCACGTGCGTACCGGCGGCATCGCCGGTAGATTGCCGGCAATCCGCCGGCCAGCGCGGGTCTGCAGCAGGTAGTAATCGGCATGATCGCGGCTGTGCAGACGGCCTTCCAGCGTCTTCTGCAGCCGCGGCAAGCCGCCCAGGCGATATTCCTCCTGCAGGTCATGCAGATCGAGCTTGATGTCGGCTTCCAACTGCTGGGCTAGCAGACCCGCAATCGCCCAATAGGTTACGAGCAGGATGACGCAGACGGACGCGCCGAACAGGCCGACATAGAGTACCGTCAGCCGAAAGTTCGAGGTACGAAGGAGCCTATTCCGGCGCACGGAGGATGTAGCCGGCGCCGCGTACAGTATGGATCAGATCCACGTCGAAACCCTTGTCGATCTTGCTGCGCAACCGGCTGATGTGCGTCTCGACCACATTGGTCTTTGGATCGAAGTGCAGTTCCCACACATGCTCCAGGAGCATCGTTCGCGTCACCACCTGCCCGGCGTGGCGCAGCAAATAGGCCAACAGATCAAACTCGCGCGGCTGCAGTTCGATCGGCCGCTCACGCCGCCGGACCCGCCGCTTCAGTAGATCCAGTTCCAGGTCGCCACATCGAAGCACCGTCTGCTGGTCCTGCAGCGTCGGCCGGCGGCAGAGCGCGTCGACCCGCGCCAGCAATTCGGCAAAGGCGAAGGGCTTGACGAGATAATCGTCGCCACCGGCGTTGAGGCCACTGACCCGGTCGTCGACGGAGCCGAGCGCGGTCAGGAACAGGACCGGCACTTTCAGCCCGGCGCCGCGGACCGTTTTCACAAGTGCCAGCCCGTCCAGGCCCGGCAGCATCCGATCGACGATCAGGAGATCGAAGGGTGTGCCGGCGGCCAGGAACAAGCCGTCGCGGCCATTGTCGGCGATGTCCACCCCGTGCCCCTGTTCGCGCAGGCCATTGGCGACAAAACCAGCGGTGACGCTGTCATCTTCGATAAGTAGAATCTTCATGGCCACTATTCTAACGATATCGCTGCCGCAGCGGGACTCCTTCGCCGATCGGGCGAATGCAAGGCAGGACGCGCGAGGCGTGGACTAAGGCCTGCAGGTCAAGGCCAGGCCTCAGTCCGGCATCAGCGTTGGGTTGCTACTTCGCCGCCCCCTCCTTCGCCCCCATCTCTCCGCTGACGCTCGACGACTTCATCGGCGAGACAGCGTGACCGAGTTCCGCATCGACAAACACCGTTTCGCTCCTGCCCGCCTTTTCGACCACCACTGCATAGGTTAACTTGCCCTCATGCATCTTGTAACTGGCCTCGATCGCTTTGCCACCGGAACTGGTCTCGGCGACCGACATGGCATCGGCGAGCGTTGTCTTTGCCGCCGCGAGTTCATGCAGTTCGTTCTGGTGCTCCCTGGCGAGGTCTTTCAGCGAGGTAATCTGCTTTGATTTCAGTACCGCGCCACTGGTGGGATCGACGATCAGCTTCAGCAGCGCGTCCGCGTTCACCGCTTTCACCTCGTAAACCGTCTCCATCTTTTCCTTGCGAGCGAAGACCTCGAACGCATGCGCTTTGCTGTATTGTTCTGCCTTTTCGACCGCTTCGATCGGCGACACTTTGGCATGCAGCGTTAGCGCAACCTCTTTCGCCGTTTCTGTCGCCAGTGGCGCAGCCACCGCGAGACCACTGCTGCTAACCGTGACGGCGGCCATCAACGCCACCGGCAAAACCATCCTTCGCAACATAGTCGTCTTGCTCCTTTGCCGATCGCAACACCGAGTGTGCGTGCTGCATGCCAAGCAGTATCGCTCTTTGCCGATTGGCGACATTTTGTCCAAACTATACCGATTGGTGAGGAGTAACGGGCGATGCGCGGAGCGAACATTGCGTTTGCGTGAACAATGTGCATACAATACGCAAAATATGAAGTGTATTGCGTGCGGGACCGACGTTTTGACCTTGGCACTGTCAAGAACCCGAACGGGTGGGAACGCGCCCGAAGTGGCGAGTATTCGCCATGATCGGCACCGAATGCGCCGCCATCTTGCATTTGCGATGGTTATTCGCGTTGACTGTTGGCGTCGCGTTGGCAGCACCGATGCAGCACGCCATGGCGCAGCGCGCTTCACCTGATATCCCGCCGGCGGCGCTGCCGGACGTCCGACTGCAGCGATTGCCGACTGAGGAGGCGCCGAGCCCGGCACCGCAGTTGAGTGTACCACCACCAGCGCCGGCGTATCCCTCGCCAAGTGCTGGTGCGGTACGCTTCCGGTTGCAGCGCGTTGATCTGTTCGGCGTGACTGCTTATCCGGTCACGGAGCTGCAGGCAACCTTCGACCCTCTCATCGACACCGAGGTCACGCTGGCTGACATCTATCGGTTGGCGAAGAACATCGAGCGCCGTTACCGCGACGATGGCTATTTCCTTAGCCGGGCAATCGTGCCGGTGCAGACAGTGGAAGACGGCCGCGTGCGNCTCCAGGTGCTGGAAGGATTCGTCGCCGCGGTGCGGATCGAAGGCGACGTCGGCGCCGTCCAATCCCTGCTCCAGGCCTACATCGACCCGGTGACCCGCGAGCGCCCATTGCGTTTCGCCACGCTGGAGCGCGCGCTGCTGCTCGCCAACGACCTGCCGGGACTGAGCGTTTCGGGCCTATTGCAACCGGCGCCGAGCCAACCCGGCGCCGCCGATCTGGTGGTGAGCGCCAGTCGCCAGCCCTTCGAGGCGTCGATGCTCGTCGACAACCTGGGCGACGACTACACCGGTCGCTACGAGTATGCGGCGAGCGTATCCTCCAACGCCTGGACGCCGCTGGGCGAACGGGTGAGCGCTGTCGGCTTCGTCACCAATCCCTTCGACGACCATAACCAGAAGGTTGGTCAGTTCTCCACCTCCTGGCGTCTGGGTGGCGACGGGCTGGCGCTGGAAACCATCTATTCCTACGGGGTGTCACATCCGGGATCGACGGTCGCCCCGCTCGACATCGAGAGCAACACCTGGCTCGCCGGCGCCAGCGCCGTTTATCCGGTCATCCGCAGCCGCAGCTTCAATCTCTCCGGTCGCTTCGGCTTCGAGGCACTCAACGACAATGTCGATTTCTTCGGCAACACCACCTTGTCGCGCGACCGTCTACGCGTATTATTAATGACGGCGAACATCGATTTCCGCGACGCTTGGCGCGGTACCAACACCTTCGAAACGACGCTGCGTCAGGGATTGCCGGTGCTCGACGCCACCCGTCGCAGCGATGACGACAAGTCACGATCGGACGGAACCGGCCAGGCGACGGTGTTTCAGGCATCACTGTCGCGTTTGCAGCCGGTTTACGACAACTTGGCCGTCTATGTCGCTTCGAGTGGCCAGTACGCCTTCACCAGCGTCCTCTCGGATCAGGAGTTTCTCCTTGGTGGAGCCCAGTTCGGTCGCGGCTACGATTATGCGACGCTTGCCGGCGACAGCGGCATCGGCGGCACGGCAGAACTCCGCTACACCCAGCCGCTGCCGTGGGCTGAGTTTGATCGGGTTCAGGTATTCGGGTTTGTCGACGGCGGTCGCGTCTGGGACCGGCAGACGCTGGGCGAGGACCAACTCACCTCTACCGGCGGCGGCCTGCGGCTGTTTCCCTTCGATAGGCTGTTCTTCGAACTGGTGGGGGCAAAGCCGCTGACACTGGACAGTGGCCGGGCCAACGGGGACCGCGATCCGCAGTTCCTTTTCCGGGCGGTGGGACGATTGTGAGGCGCGAAACGATGTGGCGGACAGCGCTCTGGACGATGGCGGCAGCAATCGCCGCGTTGGTGCCCGCGGCGGCAATCGCCAACCCGCAGGGCGGCACCGTTGCTGGTGGCAGCGCATCGATCAATCACAATGGTAACGAAACCACCATTACCCAGACCAGTGACCGGGCGATCATCAACTGGGAGAAATTTGGCATCAGCGCGGGTGAGATCACCCGCTTCCAACAGTTGGGAAAGGAGTCAATCGCTCTCAATCGCGTTATCGGCGACGGATCAGGCATCTCGCCGTCGGTGATCGACGGCATCCTCACCGCCAACGGCGGCGTCTGGTTGGTCAATCCGAGCGGTGTCTTCTTCGGCCCAACGGCCCGGGTGGACGTACACAGTCTGGTGGCGACCACCGCCAACATTCTCGACGCCGATTTCATGCACGACACCTTCGCCTTCGCGTTCCCGACCGCCGATGCCAACGCGTCAATCATCAATCAAGGCACGATCACGGTGGGGGAGATGGGCCTGGCGGCGCTGGTGGCGCCGCACGTGCGCAACCAGGGCGTGATCGAAGGACGGCGGGCGACGGTGATCCTCGCCGGGGTGCCCACGTTTACTCTCGACTTCGACGGCGACGGGCTGGTGCGGTTCGCCGCAACTTCGGCGGTGACCACTGCACCGGCGGGCGCCAACGCCCTGGTGGAAAACCCTGGCACCATCAGTACGCCGGGCGGAACCGTCATGCTGACCGCCAGCGCCGCCCTCCACGTGATCGAAAACGTCATCAACACCTCGGGCGTGGTCGAAGCCCGCGGTATCTCGGTTCAAAACGGCAAGATTATCCTCGACGGCGGTGAACATGGCTGGATCGCCGTCAACGGCACGCTCGATACCGCGCCGGGCGAGGTGGGCGCCCACGCCGGCAGCATCGATCTCGTCGGCGACCACATTACCCTCAATAAGAAAGCGGTGGTGGATGCGGCCGGCTCGGCCGATGGTGGCTCGATCTCGATTACGGCGCGGAACGCCCTCGGCATCTCCGCGCCGATCACCCAGCCCGGCGACACCGACATCTCGTTGCAGGCCAATAACATCTACATCTATCAGCCGGTGCAGACAGGCGGCACTGTCCGTATGCGCGCCATAAACGCCACAACCGAGCGTGCCGGATTGGTCAGCGCCCAGCAGCTAGACGTCGCGAGTACGGCGAACGCCACTCACACCCCCGGTGGCGGAAGCGTAAGCCTTGCCACCAACGTGCGCGAGCTCGCCATTGGCAGCAAAGGGCCAAGCCACCGGACCTTCCACGACGTCAGCATCACCAACACCGGCGATCTGACGGTGGGCCATGTGGACAATACCCGGAATCGCCGCCGATAACGTGCTGCTGAAAACCGACGGCACGCTGACCCTGAATGCGGCGATTCAAACCACCGGCAGTGGTGATCCACTGGTCCTCGTCGCCAACCGCTTTCTCAATCGGGCGGGAAGCGCCGCGCTCTCCACTTCCAACGCCGGACGATGGCTGGTTTATTCGCTCGATCCCGCCGCCGATGAACGCGCTGGGCTTAATGGTACCCTGCTCTACAATACCGGCTATGCCACGTCGCCGCCGGGAAGCATCGCCACCGCCGGTAATGTCTTCGCCTATGCGCAATCACCGCCACCCCCGCCGCCAGCGGCCGAGCCGGCCGAGCCGGCCGACGTTCTGGAGATCGCCACCACCCCAATCAACACGGAACCGCTGATCCAGGTAACCACGCCGCTCGATCGCGGCGCTCGCCTTCGACGCGCAGTTGATCGCCATCGCTCCGCCAGCGGACGACCGGCCGGAAGATGACCCTCTGTTTGCCAGCGACGGTAATCGCGAGCTGTGGGACCTCGTCCGTGGCCGCTGATGCTCGGGGAGGCAAACGTCGGCTTCCCCAATGGACCATATTGTTGCGCACCGCCGGCGCCGCCGCTGTCAGCAGCCTGCTGCTCGCCTGTCAGGCAGGTGCACCGCGCACCGTCGCCACGCTGTCATCCGTTGACGCCGGCGCCAACCTCCTGGGTGAGCCCTGCCGCATCGAAAGCCCGCGAACGAAGCCGGCGCCTGGAAGCGAAGTCCAGTTCGAGATCTACTGCGGCAAATGGGAACAGCCGAGCGCCCGGCTGGTCCGCTCCACCGGTTCCGGATCGCTCGACGACCTGGCGCAATCGAGCGCTTGGCGCGCCAGCCTTGACGGCTTTGCCAACTGCCAAACACCCAAGCCCGCAGCGGTCCTGGGCGACGTCCCTGCCCTGACCTTTGCCTGCGCCGTTCGTCCCGGCAGCTGGTCGTACCAAGCGATGGTGGCGCGGATCGGCGATACCGCCTACATGGGCGACAGCATTCCGGCAGCCACGGAGGTGCTGGAGCGGGCGATGGCGATCATGTCCGGCCGGGAGAGGCCGCCCAGCAGTGCGGCAAGCAAGGCGGCCGAGGACGGTGGCAACACCACGGGTACGCGCCTCTACAGCGCCGGCCAACTCGCCGCCTACCGGCAACTCTTGCATACGGCGCAATACTACAATCGGCAGGGCAACTATCCGGAAGCCGAGAAGCTCTATCGGCGAGCGCTGGCGCTGCAGGAAGAGCGCTCGGCCAACAACGATGGCGGTCTCGCCTATGTGCTGATGCATGTCGGCCTCGAGCTGAGCAACCAGGAGCGCTTTGCCGAGGCACAGGCTTTCTTCGCCCAGGCGGAGGCACTCCTTCCCTATTCCCTTGATCCGGCAGATGAATCCCGGCTAACCAGCTATCGCGCCATCGATTTCGCCAATCAGAAGCGCTCGCAGCGGGCGGCGGAAATGGCCGAAGACGCCTCGAATGCAAGACGCGTGCTCGCAACCAAGGTGCCTGGGTCCTCCGATCAGCTCGAGCAGGTGGCCTCCGTGCCTGTCGCCGTCGGCGGTACCCGCGGACGCTCATCACAACTGTCGCTTCGTTCTCTGGGCGGCGGCGAAACGGCACAGGGCGACATCGTCCACAGCCGCTCGATTGAGGCGGCGATGCTGTTGCGCCAGGGTGAACTCGACAAGGCGGATGCGGCCCTGAACGACGCGCTTGCCATCCTTGATACGGAACCGCGCGCGCCCCGCCAATGGCGGCCGCAGTTGCAGGTCCTGCAGGGCCTTGTCGCCGAGCGACGCGGCAATCTCACGGCCGCCGACAGCTTCCTCAGCGACGCGATNCGACGGTTATCGGGCGCTCGGCGCCGGCTCCCCAACGAAGCGCTGGCACTGCTCGACCTGGGCCGGGTGCGCGCCGCGGAAGGACAGGAGCAATCGGCGCTCACGACCTTTCGGGCCGGGTTCGTGCTGATCAAGGCCGCCGGCTCCGGCGTTCGCTTCGATGATGCGGCGGCGTATTTCGATCTCGCCCTCACCGAAGCGGCACGCAATCCGCAAGCCCGCGCGGACCTGCAGGCGGACATGTTCGCCGTGGGCCAGCTTATCCGCAGCAGCGAGACCAGCCAAAGCATCGCCCTTGCCGCGGCCAGGCTTTCGGCCAGCGACCGCGAGGTGGGCAGTTTGATCCGCGCCCTGCAGGATGCGCAGCGCGAGCGCGATGCCGCGGCGCAGGCACTGCTCCAGGCACAGGCGTCGCCGTCGGCGCTGGCGCCGCAGATCGAGGCACTGGAAGCACGCTGGCAGACGGCCAGCGCCAAGGTCTCCGCGGCGGAGCGGGAGGTGCAGGTGGCGGCACCACGCTACAACCAGCTGATCGACACGCCCACCACACCGCAGGCGGTGGCGGCGGCACTGATGCCAGACGAAGCGCTGCTGCAGATCATCGTCGGCCCAACACATGCGTTGGGTTTCATCATCGATGCCTCAGGTACAGAGGTCTATCGGATCGAAGTTGGCGAGCAGGCGGCTCTCCGCTTTGTCACCCTGCTGCGCGCGCCCTTCGATCAGGTGCTGGGGGCACCCTTCGATACCGCGACGGCCTACGAGCTCTATGGCAAGCTCCTCGCCCCGGTCGCACCGCGGCTGGCGCGGGCGAAGCACCTGATCTACGTGCCGAGCGGTCCCCTGACCAGCATGCCCTTCGGTCTCCTCGTCAGCGAGCCGCCGAACCCGGCCGCTCGCGACGACTACAGTCACGTCGCCTGGCTGGCGAAACAAGTTGGACTGACTCTCGCGCCATCGGTGCAATCCTTTGTTGCCCTGCGCACGACAGTGCAGCCATCGCAGGCGACCCGTGGCATGGTGGGCTTCGGCGACTTCCTGCCCGATCGCAACATCGAAGCAACGCTAAAAGCGCGCGGGCTTCCCGAAACCTGTCGTCAGGCCATCAAGTCATTGGCGGACATGCCACGGCTGCCCGGAACAGTGCCTGAGTTGCAGGCGGCGAGGACGGCACTCGGCGGTGCCGGCAGCGTCAATCACCTGCAACCTGATTTCACCGAAAAGACGGTGCGAAGCGAACACCTTGCCGACTTCCGGGTGGTCTATTTCGCCACCCATGCCCTGTTGCCGCACGACTTCAATTGCTGGGCCGAGCCGTTGCTCCTCACATCGGGCGGTGGCGATGGCGACAATGACGGCCTCCTCGTCGCCAGCGAGATCGCCGAGCTTTCGCTTGATGCCGATCTGGTCGTGCTCTCGGCATGTAACACTGCGGCGCCTGACGGCGGCATGGGCGGCGACAGCCTTTCCGGTTTGGCGCGCGCCTTCTTCTACGCCGGGGCGCGGGCGCTGCTGGTCACTCACTGGCGCATCCCCGATACCCCGACGCAGAAGCTGATGACGACATTTTTTGGCGATCTGGTGGCTCGTCAACTGACCCTCGCCGAGGCACTGCGTCAGGCGCAGACGGCGCTAATCGCCGATCCGCGCACGGCGCACCCGCTGAACTGGGGTGCGTTCAGTATCGTCGGTGACGGCGGCAAGCGCCTGCAGCCCCGGGCAGCGCTAGCGGTGCCGACGCACTAGCGTTAACCCACGGCGCATGAGCAGCGATCGCTGGCGCCTGCGGGTCCTGTTGCCGGTCGCGGCGATCTGTCTCGCCTGCGGTAGCGCCAGTTACTTCGCACCACGCCTGGTCCCCTTCTTTGCCGTCGCCGAACAATGGCTGGTGGATCTCAGGGTAGCATTGCTGACGCCGGCAGAACCGCAACGCTCGGACATTGTCCTGGTGACGATCACCGAAGAGACGCTGGCAACCCTCGCCTACCGCTCGCCAGTGGATCGCGCCTTCCTCGCTGACATCCTGCAATGGCTGGACGATGCTGGCGTCAAGGCCATCGGCATCGATCTGCTGTTCGATCAGGCGACGGAATCGGCGAAGGACAACCAGTTGCACCGCGTCCTGCAAGGGTTGCACACGCCCACCGTCCTCGCCTGGGCGGATGCGGACGACGGCTTGCGTGAACCGCAGAGCCAATTTCTTGCCGCCTACCTCTATGGTCTGCACAAGGGCTACGTAACCATCCTCACCGACCCCTACCTTGGCGTCGTCCGCTGGATTTATCCGGGACGCGACTGGCAGGGAACCGCCATTGACGGGTTCCCCTGGGCGGTGGCGCGGGCGGCCGGTGTGGCGAACGTTGCCGCCCCCGACTCTGCCCTGCAAGCGATGCCGCTCGCCTTCCGTCAGCCGCCCGACGCGACGACGCCACCCTTCCGCAGCTTTGCCGCCCACATGCTGTCGCTGATGCCGAAAGCCTGGTTTACCGGCAAGATCGTCCTGATCGGCTCCGATCTGCCGCACATCGACCAGCACCGGACGCCGGCGACGACGGTTTACGGCGAACAGCGCGGCTCGCAACCAGGGGTCGCTATTCATGCGCACGCCATCGCCCAGTTGCTTGACGGCCGCCGCGCAGAGGCGATTACACCGCTCACCGATGCCACGACCGTGGCCGTGATCACCGCGGCGGCGATGTTGATTGCCGCGCTCAATCTGTCGATNCCGCTGCACACCGCCATCGGCGTCGCCTCCTTCGCCGCCCTCTGGCTGGTTGGATTCGCGCTGTTCCAGTGGGTGGGCGTGTTGATTCCACTGGTGACGCCGAGTCTGGCGTTCGCGCTGACCTTCGCCGCCGGCAACGCCTACTGGCGTGGGCGCAGTCGTCGTCACAGCACCTTCATTCAGGAGGCATTCACCCGTTTCACCTCGCCGGCGGTGGTGGAGGCGCTGATCCGCGATCCTGAACGGTTGCGCTTGGGTGGCGAGAAGCGGGAGATCAGTTGCCTGTTCACCGACGTCGCCAGCTTCACCTCCTGGGTCGAAGCCACGGATCCCGAACAAGCGGTGGCTACGCTCAACGCCTACCTCAACGAGTTGTGCCGGATCGCCTTCGAGCACGACGGAACGATCGACAAGCTGGTGGGTGATGCTCTCCATCTCATGTTCGGCGCCCCGCTGGAGCAGCCGGATCATCCCGAGCGTGCCGTCCGCTGCGCCATGGCGATGGACGCCTTTGCCCGCAGTTTCGCCGCCAGCGAACGGGCAAAGGGAAGCCAATTTGGCGATACCCGGATCGGCGTCCACACCGGGTCTGCCGTGGTCGGTAATTTTGGCGGCGATCGCTTCTTCGATTACACCGCCTACGGCGATATGGTGAACGCCACCGCCCGCCTGGAGTCGGCCAACAAGCATCTGGGAACCCTGGTCTGCGTCAGCGGCGCGACGGCCGGCCGCTGCTCGGGGATCACCTTTCGGCCCATTGGCTCGCTGATCGTCGTCGGTAAGAGCGAGCCGATCGACGTATACGAGCCATTAACCCCGGCGTTGGCCACGACAATCGATCTCAAGAAATATCTTGAGGCCTATGACCGGTTGCGGGAGCATGCAACCTGTGCCTACGACGCGTTCGCCGCGATGGCCGCTGCCAATCCGGATGACGGCCTCGTTCGCTTTCAGGCGAAGCGATTGGCGAATGGCGAGACCGGAGTGGTGCTTCGCCTGGCTGAGAAGTGAAGCAGTACACTCGAAGCAACGGGAGAAGTGGGTGACCTACGCAAGAGGACTGTTGTTCGCGGCATCCGCGATGGTCTTGGCGGTTCTGCTGGTGCCGCTCTCTGCCGCCGGTGCGGCCGAGCTGGTTATTGTCGAGTCGACGGCGCCGCAACTGCCCGCCGGGCAGGTGATCAATACCACAAGCCCACTGGTCGTTCCGGCCGGAGCGCGGATTGCCATCGTCGGCGACGACGGTAAGGTGAACCGGATCGAGGGACCGTATTCCGGTACACCGACGGCCGCCGCGCCTGCCGCCGGCGGTGCCGCGGCGGGTGGCGATAAGGGTGTCGTTCCGGCACTGTCGCGACTGTTCGCCGATAAGGGACCATCGGCCTCGTCATGGGGCACCTTCCGTGGTGCCGAAGGCGGTGATGGCGCCGACACCCCGCCGGAGGTGTGGGCGATAAACATGATGCACGCTGAGACTGTCTGTGTGCCAAGCGGGGTCGAGCCGTTTCTCTGGCGCGCCGACGCCAGTCAGGCCGCCTCGCTTATCCTGCTGCAACTCGCCACCGGGCGCGAAGGCGCGATCGAGATCATCCCCGGCAAACAGACGGCGCCGTGGCCACCGACGCTGCAGCTGCGCGACGGCGGTGAGTATGCCATCCGCGATACCGGCAACACCTGGGAGCGCCGCCTGTTCATTCGGGTTATTCCCGCCGACAAATCAAGCGGCATTGCCCAGGTTGCCTGGATGTCTGATGCCGGCTGCGTCCGCCAGGCGAAAAGGCTGCTCACTCAGCTGACCAACTGATCAAAGCGAGAGATGGACGAAGAGTCAGGAAAGAGGCGTTGCCGGCGTCACGGTGCCGGGCCTATTCCTTATGTTCGCACCCCGGCGAGAACGTCCCCTCGCCGCAACGGACAACGAACCAGGAAACATAGCCTCAACCATGACCAAGGCATCGGACACCCCTGCCCACGACCCCACCGACCCTGCCGCCTACGCCTTCTTCACCCGGGAGAAGGTGCGATTCTCCGACGTTGACCGGTACCGACACGTCAATAACGTCGCGACCGCCACCTATTGTGAAACCGGTCGCGTCGAGTTCGCCGAGTTTCTCGCGCCCGGATCCACCTCCGGCGAGGGAGCAGGCTGGGTGATCGTCAAGCTGACGGTTCACTTCCTAGCCCAGGCGCATTTTCCGGGCGACGTGGTTGTCGGTTCACGGGTCGAGCATATCGGCCGTACCTCCTGCCGCATTGGCCAGGGATTGTTCATGGACAACATCTGCTTCGCCACCTCGGACGCAGTACTGGTCTGGGTCGACATGGACGACGGCGGCAAGGCGACGCCGTTGCCGCCGGACCTCGTCGATCATCTGCGCGCCAACATGACCTGACGCACGCCGTCTTTTTCGCTCTATTCCCCTCGATCGCCGAGCGACGTCACGAAAACTTCACCTCGATGACCCTGCCCGCGGGCTGGCAGCAGGTAAACTGCGGACGCCAAACTCAGGCGGAGGCGGATCGGCGGATCCGCGGGCGATAACGGGACTGGAGGGAAGACCACATGCGACCATTCATTCTGGGCGCGACGGCCGCGCTGGCGAGCGTGGTGCTCATCAACAGCGCCGCACTGGCTAAATCGTCGATCCGGCTGGAACTGGCCGGCAGCTACAAGACGGGCGTTTACGGCGAAGGTGCGGCAGAAATCAGTGCCTATGACTGCGCAACGAAGCGGGCATTCGTCGTCAACGGTGACAGCGAGAGCATCGACATCCTCGATCTCAGCGACCCGGCAAACCCCGTCAAGGTAGGTGCGCTCAGTGTGCTGGACTACGGCAGCCCGAACAGCGTCGCCACCGCACGCGGGTTGATTGCCATCGCCGTCGAGGCCGAACCGAAGACCGAACCCGGCCACGTGCTGTTCTACACCGTCACCGGCACCTTCCTCAGCGCCGTCGAGGTGGGTGCTCAGCCGGACATGCTCACCTTCACCCCTGACGGCAAGTCCGTCCTCGTCGCCAACGAGGGCGAAGCGACGGAAGGCACCGGCCTGCCCAACCCGGTAGGGTCGATCTCGCTGATCGACATTGCCAAGGGGCCGCGCCACGCGGTGGTCACCACCCTCGGCTTCGAGGCCTACAACGGCCAGAAGACCCAGTTGATCGCCAAGGGGGTCCGCTTCGTCGATCCGAACGCGACGGTGGCGCAGGATCTGGAGCCGGAGTATATCGCCGTCGCCCCCGACGGCAGCCGCGCCTGGGTCTCGCTGCAGGAAAACAATGCCCTTGCCTTCGTCGACCTCAAGACAAAGTCGATCGATGATATTGTCGGCCTCGGCAGCAAGAACTTCGCTCTTGCCGCCAACCCGCTCGACGCCAGCGATAAAGACGGCAAGATCAACATCGTCAACTGGCCGGCCAGCGGCTTCTATATGCCGGACGGCCTCGTCGCCTTCAGTGGCAAAGGCAAAACCTACCTGATCAGCGCCAACGAGGGCGACGATCGCGACGACTTCCTGCCGGGTGGCGAGACCGCCCGGGTCAAGAACCTCAAGCTTGATCCGACCGTCTTTCCCAATGCGTCGACACTGCAGCAGGACGAGAACCTTGGCCGATTGACCGTCTCCAAGCTCGACGGCGACACCGACGGCGATGGCGACTACGACCAGTTGTTCGCCTTCGGTGCCCGCTCATTCTCGATCTGGGGTGCTGACGGCACGCTCGCCTGGGATAGCGGGGCTGCCCTGGAACAGATCACCGCCGCCGCGTTGCCGGCCGACTTCAATTCCGACAACGCCAAGAATAATTCCTTCGATACGCGCAGCGACAACAAAGGCCCAGAGCCGGAGGGAGTTGCCGTCGGCCAGGTCAACGGCCATCTGTTCGCGTTCATCGGGCTCGAACGGATCGGCGGGGTCGTAGCTTACAACATCGACAACCCGCTGGCGCCCACGTTTGTCCAGTACATCAACAACCGCGACTTTGCCGGCGACGCAGAGAAGGGAATCGCGGGCGACCTCGGACCGGAAGGCGTCGAGTTCGTCCCCGCCGGCCACTCCCCCACCGGCACCCCGCTCCTCATCGTCGCCAACGAGGTCAGCGGCAGCACCTCGATCTACTACGTCAAGCGCGTGCCCTAAAAGCCTGCATCGAGGCTAGGCGAACCTTGCGGCGAGGGGAACATCGGGCGATACCCCTCGCCGTCCTTGGTCCGTTAACGACGCCAGCGATCAGCTTTGCACCCAGGGGAGAGAGTCGGCCCGCCAGCCGGTGACGGAGTTGCGGTGACGGCCCTGATCCATGTCGCCCTCGAACCCATTGAGAATATTGTAGCAGCGGCTGTAGCCGCGCTGGGTCATCGCGATCGCCGCGGCGCGCGAACGCGCCCCCGATCGGCACAGAAACAGGATCGGCGCCGTTGGATCAGCGACCACTTTTTCCGTCTCGGCGACAAAGCGCGGATTGCGCTCCATGGTCGGAAACAGGACCCAGGAGTTGTAAACGGCGTCCTTGCCGAGACTGCTCAGATCGGGGATGCCGACGAACGACCACTCGGCAGCGGTTCGCACATCGACCAGAACCGCGTTAGGCTCCTTCGCCAGCATTGCCCAGGCGTCCTTCGGCATGATATCTCCCGCGTATTCGTCGGCCATCGGATCATCTCCTCCATACCCATGCATTGACGTTGCGACGGCGGCCGGTTGCCACAGCGCTGCCAGCCTCATCCCAGGCGCTGCCGACGCGCCGCGCCAAGCACCGCCATCATTTCGGCGAAACTGGTAAACTTGCGCCGCGGTGCCGGCGCGTCGGCACGCGTGACCTCCTGCTCGTTGAGCAGCCGCCAGTCATCGAAGGTCACATAGCGAATCTGCCGCTCTGCGAGCAAGCGCTCCAGGCCTGCCCGTCCGGGCCGGGCGGTGGCAGCCGCGTCCGATCCCAGTTCGGCAAGGATTTGCTCGGCACAGTGCTCGCCGTCCGGCTTGTTACTGCCGATGACCCCGGTGGGCCCGCGCTTCGCCCAACCGACGGCGAACAGTCTGGAGTCGACGCGACCGTTAATGTTCTCCACCCGACCCGCATCCGCATTGAAGGGCACGCCCGGCAATGGGCTCGCCCGATAACCGATTGCCGTGATCACCGTGCCGCAGGCGATGTCGCACACCGCGTCAGTCGCCACCAGACGACCGGCTTCCACCCGGTTGCGACGATAGCGGAGCGCCTCTACGTGCGCGTGGCCGATGATTGCCTCGGGTGCAGCAAAAAACTGGAACTGCAGTCGCTTGTGTGCACCGCAGGGGGCGACCGCAGAAAAGCTGCGGAAAAGCTTCAGCACCTTGTCGTCATCAGCGGCATCCTCCGGCATGTCGGCCGGATCAACAAGCGGCGTGCAATCGGTCAGCCGAGCGATTTCGCGCATCTCAGCCGGGGCGAACTTGGTATTTGCCGGGCCCCGGCGTCCCAGGACGTGAACAGTTTCGATCCCCGCCGCGGCAATGGCATCCAGAGCATAGCCGGGGATATCGGAAGCGGCCATCTCGTCCGGTGTCTTGACCAAAATGCGGGCGATGTCGAGGGCCACATTGCCGTTGCCGATCACCACCGTCGACGGCGACAGGCGGGGGTTGAGATCGCGAAAGTCGGGGTGACCGTTGTACCAGCCGACAAAAGCGGAAGCGCCGTAAACCCCTTCAAGCTGTTCGCCGGGCACCCCCAGCATGCGGTCGTTCGGTGCACCCGCGGCCACCACCAGAGCATCGTACTGTGCGAGCAGGTCATCGATCGTGATGTCGCGGCCGACTTCGACGTTGCCGTAAAAGTGCACGAGGTTAGCGAGGGCGGTCTGTTCGAACTTCCGAACCACCTGCTTGGTGCTCTGGTGATCCGGTGCGACGCCGGCACGCACCAGACCATAGGGCGTGGGCAGTCGTTCGATGATGTCGATCGTCACCGTCTGGCAACGTTCCAGCAGTGCCTCGACGGTATAAAATCCCGCCGGCCCGGCACCGATGATGGCGACCGTGATGCCCACGCCAGCGTCCTCCTGCCGCATGCCTTACTGTTGTCGGTGCGACAGCATCAACCGGTTATGGTCCAGGTATCACCGCCGCGCAGCAGCGCGTTCAGCTTCTCTACCGACGGCAGCGGCGACATTGCCGCCTCGACCGCGGCATCGAGCGTCGTCGCCGGGTTGCAGTAGAGCACGCCGAGCGCCACCGGCATCGACGGCGGTTCCAGCGACGCCAGCAGGATCGCCAGAGTCTTGTTGGTCTGGTCGTGAACGAGGATGTCATCCACGCTGACGCCATTTTCGCCGAGCGTGACCGCTTCCAGCGTCAGTGACCGGGTGTTGAGCACAAGGCCGCGGCTCTTGTTCGGTCCGAACAGCAACGGCTCGCCATGCCGCACATGCAACTGTGTCGACGCAGCCACGTCCTTCTCGGTGAAACCGGCGAAGACCGCGTCGTTGTAGACGATGCAGTTCTGGAAGATCTCGACGAAGGAGGCGCCGTGGTGTGCCTTGGCCGCCTTCAGCACCTCCACCAAGTGTTTTTGCAGCGTATCGATCGAGCGAGCAACAAAACGGGCGCCGGCGCCGAGCGCAAATTGCGCCGCCGAGATCGGCTGCTCCAGCGAGCCCCGGGGTGACGTCGGGGTGCGGGTACCAGTCCGCGACGTGGGCGAATACTGGCCCTTGGTCAAACCGTATATCTCGTTGTTAAACAACATGATCTGCAGATCGATGTTGCGGCGCAGGACGTGCAGCAGATGATTGCCACCGATGGACAGGGCGTCGCCATCGCCGGTGACCAGCCAGACGTCGAGATCCGGATTGGCGAGCTTGACCCCGGTCGCCACCGCCGGTGCACGGCCGTGGATGGTGTGAAAACCGTAGGTCGACATGTAGTAGGGAAACCGCGACGAGCAGCCGATTCCGGAGACGAACACGGTATCTTCCCGCCGTGCGCCGAGGTCAGCGAGCGTCTTCTGCACCGCCTTCAATATGGCGTAGTCACCGCAACCGGGGCACCAGCGGACCTCCTGATCGGTCGCGTAGTCCTTCGGTGACAGCGCCGGCCGCGCCGGTGCCACGGGGGTGATAACGTTCATCTCAGTTTCCCAGTCGTTGCCGCACCGCCGTTTCGATCTCCTCGATCTTGAACGGCTGGCCAGCGATCTTGTTGAGCCCCTCTGCATTCAGTAGATAGCGGCTGCGCAGTAGTTGCAGCAACTGCCCCTGATTCATCTCCGGCACAAGCACGTGCTCGTAGCCGGCCAGCAGCTGGCCCAGGTTGGCCGGTAGCGGCGAGAGATGGCGCAGATGGATGTGGGCGACGCTGTAGCCCTCGGCAAGCAGCGTCCCGACGGCACGGCTGATCGGCCCATGCGTCGAACCCCAGCCGACGATTGCCAAGCGTCCCGACGTCGGCCCCTGGTCCACTGACTGGGGCGGAATGTCGGTGGCGATCCGCTCGATCTTCGCCGCCCGGGCTTCGGTCATCCGCTGGTGATTGGCCGGGTCGTAGGAAATGTGCCCGGAGATGAAGTCCTTCTCGATGCCGCCGATCCGATGCTCCAGACCCGCCGTGCCCGGCACCGCCCAGGCGCGGGCCATGGTCGTCGGATCGCGCAGGAAGGGCTGAAAGCCGTCGACTTCGGTGCGAAAGGCCACCGGGAACGCCGGCAACGCATTCACGTCCGGCACGTGCCAGGGCTGAGCGGCGTTGGCGATGTAACCATCGGAGAGCACGATCACCGGCGTCATGTACTTCGTCGCGATGCGCACCGCCTCTACCGCCACATCGAAGCAATCGGCCGGCGCACTCGCGGCCAGTACCGCCAGCGGCGTCTCGCCGTGACGGCCATAGAGCGCCTGCAGCAGGTCCGACTGCTCGGTCTTCGTTGGCATGCCAGTGGACGGCCCGGCACGCTGGGTGTTGATGACGACGAGCGGCAGTTCGACGGCGACGGCGAGGCTGATGGCCTCGCTCTTCAAGGCCAGCCCCGGCCCGGAAGACGAGGTGATGCCGATGGCGCCGGCAAAGGAGGCACCGATGGCAGCGCAACAGGCGGCGATCTCGTCCTCCGCCTGCAGGGTTGTCGTCCCCAGGTGCGACAGCTTGGCCAGCGTGTGCAGGATCGGCGACGCCGGCGTGATCGGATAGGAGGCGAAGAACAGCCGCAGGTTAGCCAGATACGCGCCGACCACCAGCCCCCAGGCCAGTGCTTCGCCGCCGGTGGTGGTCCGGTAAAGCCCTGCCGGCAAGTGAGCCGGCGCGACGCTGAAGGTGGGCAGGTCGCCCTGCAGTTCAGCGGTTTCGCCAAAAGCATGCCCGGCGTCGAGGGCGGCGATATTCGCGTCCGCAAGCACCGGCTCGTTGGCAAACCGCTGGCGGATCCACTGCTCGGTGGGACGGCGATCGCGATCGAACATCCAATAGACGAGGCCGAGCGTCCACATGTTCTTGCAGCGCAATCCGTCACTCTGGGTAAGATCGAACCGCTTGACCGCTTCCAGGGTCAACCGCGAGACGTCGACGCGAATCGTCCGGTAGGGACGCAGCGTGCCGTCTTCGAGCGGGTCTCCGGCATAGCCGGCTTTGCGCAAGCTGCGGGCAGAGACGGCGCCAGTGTCGATGATGACGATGCCACCCGGTTTCACCTTGGCCAGTTCGACCTTGAGTGCCGCCGGATTGAGTGCGACCAGAACGTCGGGGANATCGCCCGCGGTCTTGATCGCCCGCGCACCGAAGTTGATCTGAAAGGCGGAGACGCCGTATGTGGTTCCCGTGGGGGCACGGATCTCCGCCGGAAAATCCGGAAAGGTCGCGAGGTCGTTGCCGGCAAGTGCCGTCACCGCCGCAAAGCGGCCTCCGGTGAGCTGAATCCCGTCGCCGGAGTCGCCGGCGAAGCGAACGACGACCGACTCACGCGACTCGCGCGGCGTCGCGTTGCGCAAGGTGGGTTGGTCGAGTGTATTCGTTGACATATGTTCCCGACGATAGTCTGCGGCTCTTGTGCGACGCGCTTTCGCGTCACCGCCGAGGTTGGAACCTGATCGTTCCCACTTATCTAGCTGCTATGGTACGAATTTGAAGGATCTATTCCATTTGGCAACGCGCTTGGCGATGAGTCAACCATCGCGGTGTGGCGCGTGCCACACAGGATGATAATTTCATAACACTCGTCAGGCCACGGGCAAACACTCTGTTTGCCATTTTGCTGCCGCTCCAGCACGCAAAGGAACGCTATGATCACCGCCGATCGATCTCTTGCCCTGCTCGATACCCTGCTGTCCGACGCCAGACGCTGCGGCGCCGATGCCGCCGATGCGGTGTTTATCGACCGGCAAGGGCTGAGCCTGTCATGGCGGCTCGGCAAGCAGGAGACGGTGGAGCGCGCCGAGGGTGTCGATCTGGGCCTGCGCGTCTTCGTCGGCACGCGCCAGGCGCTGGTCTCAACCTCCGATTTGTCTGACGAGGGCCGACGCGCCCTGGTCGAGCGCGCGGTAGCGATGGCACGCTTCGTCCCGGAAGACCCGCTGTGTGGTCTCGCCGACGCGTCCGCGGTCGCCGGCGACATTCCCGACGTGGACGCATGCGATCCGCTGCCGGTGGATCTGTCGGCGTTGCAGGCACGCGTCGTCGCCGCGGAAGAGGCCGCACTGGCAGTTCCCGGGGTGACCAACTCCGAAGGGGCCGACGCCAGCTGGGGCCTCACCAGGGGTGCCGTCGCCGCCACCAATGGCTACGCTCGCAGCTTTGCCTATTCGTCGCACNNAGCGTCTCCGTCTCTGTCCTCGCTGGCGACAGGCACCGGCATGGAGCGGGACTACGACTACGCCGGCACCGTCTACGCTGCCGACCTTCCCGACCCGGCCATGCTCGGTCGCAACGCCGGCGAGCAGGCCGTCCGCCGGCTCAATCCGCGTAAGATCGGCTCGATGCAGTTGCCGGTGATCTTCGCGCCGCGGGTCGCCCGATCGCTGGTCGGCCACCTGGCCGCAGCGATCAATGGTCAGGCGGTCGCCCGTGGCACCACCTTTCTCAAGGACAAGATGGGGGCGGCAGTCTTTGCACCGGACATCACCATCATCGACGATCCGCTACGCCGGCGCGGCTTGCGCTCGCGGCCGGTGGACATGGAGGGGATCGCCACGCAGCGGCGACAGGTGATCGACTGCGGCGTGCTCACCACCTGGCTGCTGGAGCTTCGTTCCGCCCGCCAGCTCGGACTACCGCCCACCGGACACGCCACGCGCGGTGTTGCGTCGCCGCCGTCGGCGAGTGTCAGCAATTTCTACCTCGAGGCCGGCGGGCTGAGCCCGGCGCAGCTGATGGCGGAAGCGGGAACGGCCCTCTACGTCACCGACCTGATGGGCTTCGGCGTCAATGGCGTGACCGGCGATTACAGTCGTGGCGCCTCCGGATTCTGGGTCGAGGGCGGCGAGATCGCCTACTCGGTCAGCGAGATTACCGTCTCCGGCAACCTGATCGAGATGTTCCGCCACCTTACCCCGGCCAACGACCTCGATTTTCGCTACGGCCTCGATGCACCGACGGTCCGCGTCGACGGGATGACCATCGCCGGCCGCTAAGAGCCCGGCCGAAAAAGAGTTGAGTGATTTCAGTGGGTTGTGATTCTGTCTGGTTGACAGCAAGACGGAGCGACGAAGATGCCCTGGACTGAAATCACTCGGCCGAAGTATCGGCGGGATGGACTGAAGTATGCAAGCGACACGACGGACGAGGAATGGGCGCTGATTGCGCCTTTGATGCCGCAAGCGCGCCGGCTGGGACGGCCGCGCGCAACAGCGCTGCGGGCGGTAGTCGATGCACTGTTCTACATCCTGTCCAGCGGCTGCCAGTGGCGGATGCTGCCGAAGGATTTTCCACCGCGCTCGACGGTGCAGGGCTACTTCTATCGCTGGCGCGACGACGGCACCTGGGGGCGGATCAACCATCACCTGCTGCTGACGGCGCGTGAGGCGGCGGGACGGGAGGCGAGCCCGTCGGCCGGGGTGATCGACAGCCAGTCGGTGAAAACGACGGAGGCGGGCGGCCCGCGCGGTTACGACGCCGGCAAGAAGGTCAACGGCCGCAAGCGGCACATCCTCACCGACACCCTGGGACTGCTGGTGGCGGCGATCGTCCATTCCGCCGGCATTCAGGACCGCGACGGCGCGGTGCCGCTCCTCGCATCGATCCGCAGCGCCTTTCCCTGGCTGCGCTACGTCTTTGCCGACGGCGGCTACGCCGGGGAGAAGCTGCGGGCGGCGCTCGGCCGGTTGGGCCGCTGGACGCTGGCGATCGTCAAGCGCGCCGCCGACGCCGACGGCTTCCAGGTGCTGCCGCGCCGCTGGGTGGTCGAACGGACACTCGCCTGGCTCAACCGCAACCGCCGACTGGCCAAGGACTTCGAAAAGTCGATCGCCAGCGCCGAATGCTGGATCATGATGGCCAGCGTCAAACTCCTCTCGCGACGTATCGCAAGAGGCTGAACAACCTATGCGATTCCGAGTCAGACACTAAGCGCCAGGCGGCTCACGGTCCTGGATGACGTAAAGACGACGGATTGCTTAAACTTTTATGACGTCGCGCAATCACAGGTGATCAAGCGTCAACGGTCTCTATAATAGAGCCCTTGGCGCCCCCAGGACCTGTTGATGAACGCTGATAGGCAGTCACTCGAAACGTTTCGCTCTATTTGGATTTCCGACATCCATCTCGGAACGCGTGGCTGCAATGCTGTCCTGCTGCTGGACTTTCTCCGGTCGACCGAGTCGCAATACCTTTATCTGGTTGGCGACATTATCGACATCTGGCGAATGCGCCGCACCTGGTACTGGCGGCAGGAACACAACGACGTCATCCAGAAGGTGCTGCGCAAGGCGCGCAAAGGGACGCGCGTCATTTACATTCCCGGCAACCACGACGAAAGCTTTCGCGACTTTGCCGCGCATCGCTTCGGCCGCGTTGCCGTCCTGCGCGAGGCGATCCACGTAACCGCCGACGGCAAGCGATTTCTCGTCATGCACGGCGACCAGTTCGACGGCATCGTCAAGTACGCCAAGTGGTTAGCCTTTGTCGGCGACCGCGCCTACAGCTGGGCGCTCGCTGTCAACGGCTGGTTCAACCGTGCACGCCGAACGCTTGGTTTTCCCTACTGGTCGCTGTCGGCTTATCTCAAACACAAGGTTAAAAATGCGGTCGAATACATAAGCAACTACGAATCCGCCGTCGTCGCCGAAGCGCGCCGTCGCGGCGTGGATGGCGTGATTTGCGGTCACATTCACACCGCCGAGGTTCGTTGGTTCGACGATATCCTCTATTGCAACGATGGCGACTGGGTCGAAAGCTGCACCGCCCTGGTGGAGCATTTCGACGGCCGGCTGGAGATCATCCGCTGGGCCGAGCGGCCGCATCTGTTGCCCATGTCACCGGTTGATAAACAGGANATGCGTCTCTGCCTCGTCACCGACGCCTGGCTTCCTCAAGTCAATGGTGTCGTCCGCACGCTGGAAATCCTGAAGGACCAGCTCGGCGCTGTCGGCCATAACGTTCATTTCCTCACCCCGAACGGATTCCGCTCGTTCCCGTGTCCGTCCTATCCGGAGATTCGTCTGGCGCTGGCCACCCCGATCGGCATCGCCCGGGCGATCGACGCGCTCAATCCGGACGCCATCCACATCGCCACCGAAGGCCCGCTCGGCCATCTGGCGCGACGCTACTGCCGTCGGCGGCGCTACCCGTTCACCACCTCGTTCCACACACTCTTTCCCGAATACCTGCATGCGCGCTGGCAGNNCTGCCGGGTCGGCTGGTCCTACGCCTTCCTCCGTCGCTTCCATGGCGCGGCCGCGTGCACCATGGTGGCGACGCCATCGATCGAGGCCAACCTGCGCCGGCACGGCTTCCGCCATATCGCCCGCTGGTCGCGCGGCGTCGATACTGCCGTCTTCCATCCGCGCAGCAAGGATTTCCTGCCGTATCCGCGACCGATCAGCCTTTATGTGGGTCGCATCGCGGTCGAAAAGAGCATCGAGGACTTTCTCGCTCTCGATTTTCCCGGCACCAAGGTCATCGTCGGCGATGGCCCGCAGAAGGAGGAGATGCAGCGCAAATACCCCGAGGCGGTCTTCGTCGGCGTCAAGCGCGGCGAGGAACTCGCCCGCCACTACGCTGCGGCCGACGTCTTCGTCTTCCCCAGCCGCACCGACACCTTCGGTCTGGTCATGCTGGAAGCGCTGGCGTCAGGTGTTCCTGTCGCCGCCTATCCGGTTCCCGGTCCACTCGATGTGATCGACGGCTCCGGCGCCGGCGTTCTGGCGGCCAATCTGCGAGATGCGATCGAGGGCGCGCTGGCGATCGACCCGGCACACTGCCGCCAACACGCCGAGGCCTATTCTTGGGCCAACAGCGCCCGCCAGTTCATCGGCAACGTGGTCCCCGTGCGATAAGGTCGCAACAAGCGAGCACCGACCTTGTGGGCGACGACCGAAAGGACGGGGGAGCGGAGCGCCGCTCAATCCCCCGTCAGGATCCGCTCCACCAGTTGTTTTACCGTCGGCACGAAGCCATTCGAATAGAAGGGGTCGGTGGAGAAGCGGTAGGCATTGTGGCCGGCGAACATCAGGTTGACGTCGATGCTGCCGCCATGCGCAATCGATTGCAGCGTCTTCTGGATGCAGTAGGAGCGAGGATCGGCGAGTCGGCCGGTGGTCCCTTCCTCGTTTTCCGCCCAGTTGGAGAAACGACACTGGCTGAGGCAGCCCATGCAGCCCTGCTGGTCGAGACGAAGTTCGCGCGACTTTTCCGGGGAGACGAACACAAGCGTCGCATCGGGCGTGCGCATCGCCTCGGTAAAGCCGGCGTTGATCCAGCTTTGCGCCCGGCGCAGGTCGGCCGGTGTCACATAGACTGTGCGGCCACGCACACCGATGGCAAGCATCTCGGTATGTTCGCCCACCGGTTCGCGGCTGAAGGCCACCTGGCGTTCGTTGCGCTCGATCAGTTCCTGAATGAACGCGTTGCGCACCGCCGACGAGTAAAAGCCGGTGGGACTGAAGCGATTGAGGAAGACATCGCCCGCTTTCAACGCCACCAGACGCTGCTTCCATTCATCCGAAATCGGACTCTCGGTGGTCAGCAGCGGGCGGGTGCCGAACTGGAAGGCGATTGGGCCAAGCTCTGGATTATCGATCCAGTCGTCCCACTCGCGCAGATACCAAACGCCGCCGGCCATGAAGATCGGCGTATCGTCAAGACCGTACTGGCGCAGTTCGCGCCGTAGCTCCAGCACCCGCGGATAGGGCGATTCCGGCTGACGTGGGTCTTCCGAGTTGCTGAGGCCATTGTGCCCACCGGCGAGCCACGGGTCCTCGTAGACGACGCCGCCCAATGCGCTGCGATACTTGTGATAGGTACGCTTCCAGAGCGCGCGAAAGGCGCGCGCCGAGGAAACGATGGGATAGCAGGAAACGCCAAAGCGGGCGGCGATCTCCGCCATCCGGTATGGCATGCCCGCACCACAGGTGATGCCGTGGATCAGCCCCTTGGCACCTTCGAGAATCCCCTGGAGGATGCGCGGCGTCGCCGCCGCTTCCCACAGCACATTCATGTGGATGCGGCCGCGGCCCCCGGCGGTATCGTGTGCCATCCGTGCCTGGGCAATCCCACCACGGGTGGCAAAGGCGATCAGCTCCTCGTAGCGTTCGCGGCGTGTCTTGCCCCGATAAACCTGCGGCACGATCCGCCCTTCGCCGTCGAAGAAATCCGCATTGACGCCGGAGAAGGTGCCGACGCAGTCGGCGGCCGCGAAAGCACCGGCGCTGAGACCGTTGGAAATGGAGACCCCCTTGCCGCCTTCGATGATCGGCAAGACGTCCCGGCCGGAAATGCGCAACACATCGAGTACTTTCATCAGTCCTCAGCCTGCCAGCGGCAACACAGCAATCGGTCTTCGTTCCCCCAGTCCCGCTTGCGTGAGTCGATATGGGGAAAAGCGAGCGAGTCGTCGAGTGCAGGCGCCTCGCTCAGAGCGGCGGTGCTGCCACCGCCGCCAATCGAGCTCACACCGAAGGCACCCGTTCGGCTCAGGTCGCCGCCTTCTCGCGCGAGAGGGCTCCCGAGATATCCTCGCCGGTCGCCTGGTCAACACTGCGCATGGACAGCTTGATCTTGCCCCGGTCATCAACGCCGATGACCTTGACTTTCACCTGATCGCCAATTTGCACCACGTCGGTCACTTTGCCAACGCGTTCGCGCGCCAGTTCACTGATGTGCACGAGGCCGTCGCGATTGCCGAGGAAGTTGACGAAGGCACCGAAGTCCACCGTCTTGACCACTTTGCCATTGTAGATAGTGCCCACTTCCGGCTCGGCGGCAATGGAACGGATCCAGTCGATCGCCGCGTCAGCCGAACGCTGGTCCACCGCTGCCACCTTCACCGTACCGTCGTCTTCCAGGTCAATCCTTGCCCCGGTCACTTCACAGATTTCGCGGATCACCTTGCCACCCGGGCCGATAACCTCGCGGATCTTCTCCTTGTTGATTTGGATGACGGTGATCCTGGGCGCCATCTCGCTCAGCCCTTTGCGAGGCGTCGACAGGCCGCGGCTCATCACGTCGAGGATATGCAGACGACCGTCCCGCGCCTGCGCCAGGGCCACCTGCATGATCTGTTCGGTGATCGAGGTGATCTTGATGTCCATCTGCAGCGCGGTGACACCTTGCGATGTGCCGGCAACCTTGAAGTCCATGTCGCCGAGGTGATCCTCGTCACCAAGGATGTCGGACAGCACGACGAAGTCGTCGCCTTCCTTGATCAGACCCATGGCGATGCCGGCGACCGGGCGCAGCAGCGGGACGCCCGCATCCATCATCGACAGAGACGCACCGCAGACGGAAGCCATCGACGACGAGCCGTTCGATTCGGTGATCTCGGAGACGACGCGGATTGTGTAGGGAAAGTCGGTCTTTGCCGGCAGCAGTGCATGCATTGACCGCCAGGCCAGTTTGCCGTGCCCGACCTCGCGACGGCCGGTGAAGCCCATGCGGCCGGCCTCACCCACGGAGTATGGCGGGAAATTGTAGTGCAGCATGAAATGCTCGCGGAATTCGCCGGCGAGCGCGTCGATGATCTGTTCGTCCTGGCCAGTACCGAGCGTGGTGACGACAAGCGCCTGCGTTTNCCCGCGGGTGAACAGGGCGCTGCCGTGCGCGCGCGGCAACAGGCCCACCTCAACCGCGATCGGCCGGATGTCGGTGGACGTACGATTGTCGATCCGCCTGCCGGTGGCGACGATGGCCCGCCGGACGACGTCCTTCTCCAGTTCCTTGAACTGGTCGTCCATCGTCTGGGTGACCAGCCCCTGGTCGACGCTCTCGTCTTCGCTCAGTGCCTCGGCGAGCCGCTTCTTGACCGAGATCACCTTATCGCGCCGCGTCGACTTGACCGTTTCGGTATAGGCTTCGCGCAGATCGCCCTCGGCCATACTGCGGATGCGCGCCGCGAGATCCGGGAGGCCCGCCGGCGGCGGCGGCAGATCGACCGGCTCCTTGGCACAGGCCTGGGCCAGTTCGATGATCGCTCTGATCACCGGCTGGAAGCTGCGATGACCGAACATCACCGCCCCCAGCATCACGTCTTCCGAAAGCTCTTTCGCTTCCGATTCGACCATCAGGACACCGTCGCGGGTACCGGCCACCACCAAGTCGAGTTCGCTGTTCGCCATCTCGTCCAGTTGCGGATTCAGCACATATTCGCCACGGATATAGCCCACGCGGCAACCGGCGACGGGACCGAGGAACGGCACGCCGGATAGCGTCAGCGCCGCCGAAGTCCCGACCAGCGACGCAATATCGGGATCGTTTTCCAGATCATGCGAAAGCACGGTGCAGATCACCTGCGTTTCGCAACGGTAACCTTTGGCGAACAACGGCCGGATCGGTCGGTCGATCAGGCGGGAGATCAGAACCTCACGTTCCGCCGGCCGGCCTTCGCGTTTGAAGAAACCGCCCGGAATCTTCCCGGCAGCAAAACTCTTCTCCTGGTAATGGACAGAGAGCGGGAAGAAATCGAGACCCGCCTTCGCCGTCTTCTCATAGACGACCGTACACAGGACCTTGGTTTCACCCAACGTCACAACGACGGCGCCGTCGGCTTGTCGGGCAATCTTGCCCGTTTCCAGGACGAGCCGCCGGCNCCNCCAATCGATTTCCTTACGGAATTCTTTAAACATCATACTTTCCTTGCAACGCTGCCTAGCGCAGCGAGCGCGACCGGCGTCCATTCGACGCCGCGCGTTGGGTCATTGGGTCAGGGCCTGCACCTTTGATGACGGCTACCGCCTGAGACCGAGACGCTCGACAAGCCGCTCATAGCGGCCCGCCTCTTTCCTTTTCAGGTAGTCGAGCAACCGACGGCGCTGGCCGACCATCATCAGCAGCCCCCGCCGCGAATGAAAATCCTTGCTGTGGGTCTTCAAGTGCTCGGTCAGGTTGCGAATGCGTTCGCTGAGAATGGCCACCTGCACCTCCGGCGACCCCGTGTCGCCGCCCACCGTCGCATACTCCTTGATCACTTCCTGCTTCCGCTCTGCGGTGATCGACATCTCGTTCTCCGTTTCCTATAAGTTCAGCACACGCAGCGGGCGCAGTTCGCCCCCTTGATTTCCGCGAGCGCAATCGGCTTACCATCTGCGGTTGCACAGACGATAGCGCCGGCAGCCACGTTGCGGAGGGGGAACGGCTGGCCACGGGCAGAACCGCAATCGGGCGCCCATGCTGCAGGCTTCGGGCCTCAGCAGCCGTCAAGTGCAGTGCCGGGATGCCGGCCAGCGCCACACCGACGGGAAGCAAAGCCTCCGCCACCGACCCACTATGCCCCATCGCGTCGAGCTGTTCCAGCGTGATCGCCTGATCCTCGCAAAACGGTCCGACGGACAATCGCCGCAGGTTCGCAATGTATCCCCGGGTGCCCAGCGCCAGCGCCATATCGCGGGCGATGGAGCGCATATAGACACCCTTGCCGGCGGCAACGCGAAAGACCGCGTGATCCCGATCCGGCATCGCTTCGAGCTCGATACGAACAATGCTGACCAGCCGGGGGCCGAGCGTCACCTCCATATCGGCGCGCGCCAGCGCATAGGCACGTTTGCCCGCAATCTTGACCGCCGAATAGGTGGGGGGAATCTGTTCGATCTCGCCGATGAAGCTAGGCAGGATGGCTTCGATCGCCGCCGCATCGGGGCGGATGTCGCTGGTTGCCACCACCTCGCCTTCGGCGTCGTCGGTGTTTCGCTGCTCGCCCCAGCAGACGGTGAAGCGATACAGCTTGGCGCCATCCATCACGTAGGAAACCGTCTTCGTCGCCTCGCCAAGAGCAATCGGCAGAATGCCGGTGGCGAGCGGGTCAAGTGTGCCGCCATGCCCGGCCTTCGCCATGCCGACTGCGCGCCGCACCCGGGCGACGACGCCCGCCGACGAAAGTCCTGCCGGCTTATCAATCACCAGCCATCCGTTCACCGCCGCGGCGCGGCGGTGAGTGGTCGCCAAATCGCTCATTCCGTGTCCTTGCCGGGTGTGCTGGCCGCTGGCGGCGGCGCCTCGTCATCGTCGCCGAGATCCCGGGCCACCGCCGGTGAATGCAGCAGGTTGGCGATGCGACCTGCCTCTTCAAAGGAGGTATCGAGGCGAAACGACAGGTTGGGGGCAAATTTGAGATTGACCAGTTCCGCCAGCCTATGGCGCAGGTAGGCACGCGCGCGTACCAGCGCGGCAATGATGTCATCCGCACTGCGACCACCGAGCGGCGTCACGAAGAACGTCGCGTGACGCAAATCCGGCGTGAGTCGTGCTTCGGTTACGGTAATCGGCACGGTCGAGAGGAGCGGATCGCGCAGTTCCCGCCTCTCGAAGATCGCCGCAAGGGCGCGGCGCAATTCCTCACCGACGCGCAGCTGCCGCTGGCTCGGGCCGTCCACTTTCTGCCGGATGTGTCTGCTCATCCCACCTGACTGTGCGAACCTTCCATATTGCTCAGAGGCACGACTAAAGATGCCGCGCCACCTCCTCCATTTCGTAACATTCGAGGATGTCGCCAACCTGGATATCCTGGAAGTTGGCGAGCGAGATGCCGCAGTCGTAGCCTTCCTTGACTTCGCGGACGTCGTCCTTGAACCGCTTCAACTGGCCGATCTCGCCATCGTGGATGACCACGCTGTCCCGTAGCAGCCGCAGCCGGCAACCGCGCTTGACGAGGCCCTCGGTCACCATGCAGCCGGCAACCTTGCCCACTTTGGTGATGCTGAAGACTTCTCNGCGGATGTCGGCGTAGCCGAGGATGTGTTCGCGCAGCACCGGCGTCAACATGCCGCTCAACATCTGCTTCATGTCGTCGGCAAGTTCGTAAATGATGGAATAGTAACGGATTTCCACCCGATCGCGACGCGCCAGTTCGCGAGCTTGTGGATTGGCACGGACGTTGAAGCCGATGACCAGCGCGTTGGATGCGCGCGCCAGCGTCACGTCNNGCACGTCGCTCTCGTTGATACCGCCGACGCCGGCGTGGAGGACGTTGATCTTGACGTCATCGGTGGACAGCTTGTCGAGCGCGCCGACGATCGCCTCGGCCGAACCGTGCACGTCCGCCTTGAGCACCAGCGCCAATTCCTTGGCTTCGCCATCCTTGATCCGCGAGAACATTTGCTCGAGGGTGCTGCGGCTGGCCGTTGTTCGCGCATCGCGCTGGCGGCGCTGGCGGAACTCGGTCACCTCACGCGCCCGCACCTCGCTCGGAACGACGATCAGATCGTCACCCGCTGCCGGCATGCCGCTCAAGCNCAGAATCTCTGCCGGCATTCCCGGCTCGGCCGACAACAGTTCGGCACCAGCCGCGTCCATCAAGCCACGCACCCGTCCCCATTCGCTGCCGGCAACGAAGATATCGCCGACGCGCAGGGTTCCCCGCTGCACCAGGACGGTCGCCACCGCACCGCGTCCACGCTCTACCTTGGTCTCGATGATCACACCTTCCGCCGGCCGATCCGGGTTGGCCTTCATGTCGAGCACTTCGGCCTGCAACAGGATCGCCTCGGCGAGTTTGTCGAGGTTCGTGCCCTGCTTGGCGGAGACCTCCACCGACAGCGTCTCACCGCCCATCTCTTCCACCTGGATGCCATACTGCAGCAGTTCGGTACGAACCCGCTGCGGGTTGGCGTCGGGACGGTCGACCTTGTTAATGGCGACGATGATCGGCACGCCTGCCGCCTTGGCATGGGTAATTGCTTCGACCGTCTGCGGCATCACACCGTCGTCGGCAGCGACCACCAGGACGACGACGTCGGTCGCCTTGGCACCGCGGGCGCGCATTTGCGTAAATGCGGCGTGACCGGGGGTGTCGATAAAGGTGATCTTGTGGCCGGAGGCGAGCGTCACCTGATAGGCACCGATGTGCTGGGTGATGCCACCGGCCTCGTGGGCGGCGACGTCGGTCTTGCGCAGCGCGTCGAGAAGCGACGTCTTGCCGTGGTCGACGTGGCCCATAACGGTGACAACCGGCGGCCGCGGCACCAGCGTTTCCACCGTATCGCTGTCGCCGCGCAGGCCGATTTCCACGTCGGAATCACTGACGCGCCGCAGGTTGTGACCAAACTCCTGCACCACCAGTTCCGCCGTGTCGGCATCGATCGACTGGGTGATCGTCGCCATCACCCCCATCCGCATCAGCGCCTTGATCACGTCGGCGCCACGTTCCGCCATGCGGTTGGCCAGTTCCTGGACGGTAATAACCTCCGGCACGATCACGTCGCGCACGACCTTCGGTGCCTCCGCCCGCATCAACGCCAGTTGCTTCTGCCGTTCCTTTTCGCGGGCGCGGCGAACCGAGGCGAGACTGCGGACACGCTCGGCAGCCCCCTCTTCGGTATCGACAAGAACCGTGATCTTGGCACCGGCGCGACGTGACACGTCACCACGGCGGCCGGCAACCGGCGCCTTCTTGACCTCGGTGCGCACAGGGCCACGACGCGATCGGCCACGGCTGTCGCCCTCTTCCTCCTGGGTAGGGGTGAGCTGCAACTTGGTGTTCGCAGGCGTCGACGCAGCCGGCGTGGCCGGCCGTTTGCTGGCAGCTGTTGCCGCTTCCTGCGGCCGTCGCCGGTCACCACCGCCGGGACCGGAAGCCGGACGACGCGTCTCTTCGGCCGCCGGACGTGCCGGCGCAGTTGGCGCCGTCGAAGCTACTGGTGAGGTGGCCGTGGCTGCATCCTTAGACGCCGAACCCTCCGCTTGGGCGGGTTCGCCAACCGGCGTCGACGCTGCAGAGGCGGCCTCTTCGCGACGCGCTGCCTCCAGGGCGGCAGCGGCGGCGGCAGCTTCCGCCGCCCGCGCTGCTGCCTCTTCGGCTTCGCGCGCCTCTGCCGCCAGGCGCGCTTCTTCTTCGGCCTTGCGCGCCTTCTCGGCCTCGATCGCGGCCTGTTCGGCCGCTAGCTGCGCCGCCTGGGCGCGTTCTTCTTCGGCCTTCTTGGCATCGTGCAGCGCACGAAAGCGCGTTTCCTTTTCGCGATTGGTCAAGCCGGCCATGCCCAGGTCGCGAGCGCTGGCGCCGCCGGAGCGGCCGCCGGACGAACGCCCCTTATCGCCATCCCGGCCACCCGTTTCGGCGGCGATCGTCCGCTTCTTGCGAACCTCGACCGTCACCATTTTCGAGCGGCCATGAGAAAAACTCTGCCGTACTTGGCCGGTCTCCACCGTCTTCTTCAACTCCAGTTTGCGGGGACCGTTCACTTGCCCCTGCTTGGTGGCGTCACGTTCGTCCGTGTTGCTCATGTCCCCTACTTGCTTTATCGGTTATTTGGCTGGCAAGTGATTGGTCGGCGGCTACCGCATCGGTCCGCAGCCGGATAAGGCGTTCGCCTTCGTCGCGAATAGCGCCTGCCAGGCGTCCCTTCGCGACGACGCCATGTACGGTGCGCTCGCGGCCAGTGGCGCGCCCGATCTCGTCTGCCGTCAAAACTTCGATGACGCTCAAATCACCCGCCAGCGCCTTCAGCCGGCCACGGTCGCGCGGATCGCCGTCGCTCGCTGCAATCAGCAGCGCCGCCCGGCCCGCCTGTAGCCACTCGCGCGCCTTTTCGAAGCCGAACACGGCTTCGTTCGCCCGCCGTGCCAAGCCAATCAGGTCAAGGAAACGCTGCAGCACCTGTGTTTCCACGAGCGCCGCCAGATCGGGCGGAACCGCCACCTCGGCGCGCGCGGCGCGGGCGGAACAGGTTGCGCGTGCAGGCGCGCTCGAGAATCGCCCGGTCGGACTGGACCCACATCCCGCGCCCCGGTAGTCGGCCCGCCACATCGGGCACCACACGCCCCTCGGGCGAGACCACGAAACGGATGAGTTCACTCGCCGGATGCGTAACACCAGTGACAAGGCATCGGCGCATGGCCGGTGCCGATGCCGGACGCCCTGGAGACGTAGAGTCGGGTCGCGCCGCCAACGGCGGTTATTCCCGTTCGGCTACCGCAGACGACGTGTCCGCGGTCTCGTCAGTAGCAAACCAGTGTGCTCGGGCCGCCATGATTATCTCGTTGGCGCGCTCGGTGGTCAGCGCTCCCGCCGGGACGATGTCCAGAAGTTCGTCGGCGGCCAAATCAGCCAAGTCGTCCAAGGTTTTGACGCCGTTTTCGCCCAGCGCCACCAGCATCCCCGGCTTCAGGCCGGACAAGGCTGCCACCTCCTCGGTGACGCCCAGTTCAAGCCGGCGCTCGGTAAACGCCGCATCGCGGGTTTCGAGGTAGTTGCGGGCGCGCGATTGCAACTCTTCCGCCAGTTCGTAATCGAGGCTCTCATTGGCGGTGAGGTCGTCGGTGGGAACGAAGGCCACCTCCTCCACCGTCGTGAAGCCTTCGGTAACCAGCAGGTGGGCAATCACGTCATCGATATTGAGGGCATCGATGAACGTCTTCGAACGCTGGCGGAACTCTTCCTGCCGGCGCTGCGATTCCTCGTCCTCGGTGAGAATATCGATATCCCAGCCCGTCAGTTGCGACGCGAGGCGAACATTCTGACCGCGCCGACCAATGGCGAGGCTCAGTTGATCATCGGGAACGACCACCTCGATCCGGTTGCTTTCTTCGTCGAGCACGACCTTCGCCACCTCTGCCGGCGCCAGGGCGTTGACGATGAAGGTCGCCGGATCGGCCGACCACTGAATGATGTCGATCTTCTCGCCCTGTAGTTCACCGACCACCGCCTGCACCCGCGAACCGCGCATGCCGATGCAGGGGCCAACCGGATCGATGCTGGAATCACGCGAATGCACCGCGATCTTGGCCCGCGATCCGGGATCACGTGCGACCGACTTGATCTCGATGACGCCTTCGTAAATCTCCGGCACTTCCTGCGCGAACAGCTTGGCCATGAACTGCGGGTGGGTGCGCGATAGGAACACCTGCGGGCCGCGCGGCTCCTCGCGCACATCGGCGATGTAGGCGCGGACGCGATCACCCACGTTCAGGTGCTCGCGTGGAATGGTCTCTTCGCGCCGCAGCAGCGCCTCCGCACGGCCGAGGTCGACGATAACGTTGCCGAACTCGACCCGTTTCACCAGACCATTGACCACGTCGGCGGTGCGGTCCTTGAACTCCTCGTACTGGCGGCGGCGTTCGGCCTCGCGCACCTTATGGACGATGACCTGCTTCGCCGTCTGCGCGGCGATGCGGCCAAAATCAATTGGCGGCAGCGGATCGACAAGAAAGTCGCCTAGCTTGAGCTCGGGATTGCGACGGCCAGCGGCAGGCAGAGAAATCTGCGTTGCCTCGTTTTCCACCGCTTCCACCACTTCCAAGTAGCGGGCGAGCGATATCTCACCGGAATTGCGGTCGATGCGGGCGCGAATGTCGTGTTCGTGACCATACTTGGACCGACCCGCCTTTTGGATGGCCTGCTCCATCGCGTCGAGCACTTCGTCCCGATCGATGCTTTTGTCACGTGCAACTGCGTCGGCAACCTGCAGCAGTTCGGGACGCGCATGCACGGCGCTGGTTTCGGTAGTCGGTCGGCTTATCACAGGCTCAATGCTTCCCTTTTCTCTTTACGCTTTGAGCGTCACGTCATCGCTTGCTCGCTTGGCACTCGACGTCGCCTCCGTCGCCCCGTTCGTCGCCCTGACCGAAATGCCGACGACCCTTCGCCACATCAGGCGTGGGCCGCCAGGAGTTCGTCGGTCAGCACCAGCTTCGCCCGCTGGATGTCGGCGAAGGGCAGCCCCACCTCGACCCCAGCCACGTCAATGCGAACATCCTCTCCGGCCGTACCGATCAGGCGCCCTTGAAAGCGGCGGCGGCCATCGATCATCCGTGCCAGCTCGATACGCGCTTCGAAACCGGCAAAGCGGTCGTAGTCAGTGAGGCGAACCAGCGGTCGGTCGATGCCGGGAGAACTGATCTCAAGCGTATAAGCGCTAGCGATCGGATCGTCTACGTCGAGAACCGCAGAAATCGCGCGGCTCAATGCGGCGCAGTCATCGACCGTCATCGCGGCATCATCGTTGCGCTCGGCCATAATCTGCAACCGCATGCGCTGCCGGCCTTGCACCTGCACCCGGACCAACCCATACCCCATCGCCTCGATGGTCGGGCAAACCAGTGCGGCGATGCGGCCGGCAACATCCTCGCCCGCCATCAGCAATCCCTGCGTCGCCTAATCAACTATTTGATAAACTGCCTTGAATACAACAGGCCACCACGGCGCACACGGCTATTGGCTCACTTGAGCCCTCGCCAGCGTGCACGCGGTGACCATCAAAGGCGCGCTTGCAAAGCTATATACTCTTGCCCGCTCGCCGGCACAAGGCTTTTTCGTGTTGCGGCGGCGCCGCGGCGACGGCGAAAGGACAGAAACACCGGCGACGCCCCCGCGGCTTCGGCCTTGTGCTGATAGCGGGTGGCGATCCAGTCGGTGGGCGGCCGGCGCCAATCCTCCGGGCGTCGCGCCGTCCATTGGAAGGGGCTGCTTCCGGCCGCAGCACCGCAGAGATGCGACAGCGTCCACCTTGCATAGTCCATATGATCGGTGGCGATGCGCAACTCGCCGCCGGGAGCGATGATTCGTCCCAACTGCTCCACCATCACGGCGGAAATGAAGCGACGGCGGTGATGGCGCGCCTTCGGCCACGGATCGGGGAACAGCACGAACACCCGCTCCAGGCTCGCCTCCGGCAGCCGGGCGATCAGCAGTCGCGCATCGTCAGTGAAAAGGCGGATATTGTCGGCAGGCTGACGATCGAGTTCGGCCAACACGGTGGCGACGCCATTCATGAATGGCTCGCAGCCAATGTAGCCTACCTCGGGATGCGCCCGCGCCTGCGCGATCAGGTGCTCGCCGGCGCCGAAGCCCACCTCAAGCCAGACGGCGCGCATAGGCCGTGGAAACAGTGCCGCCAGATCGAGCGGCATCGGCGCCCCGGCCGGCAGCGAGATGCCGAGCTGCGGCAAAAGGCTGTCCACCAGCGTGCTGCGCCAGGGGCGAATGCGACGCCCATGCCGTCGGCCATAGAANNGTTGGGCACGCCGCTCGCCGCCGCCGCGTGCTCGGCGCCCACGGCGGCTGGTCGATCCGCATTGCCCGCCGGCGCCTCCGCCCTCGCGCCCGGATCGGCCTCAGCGGACGTTAAACGCAAGGCGCAATCCGTCCACCAAGCTGTTCTGCTCCCAGGAAAACCCTCCGTCCGGATCGGGGGCGGCCGAAATGGCCGTAGGCGGCGGTGCGGGCGTAGATCGGCTTGTTGAGCTGCAGATGCGAGCGGATGCNNCGCGCGGGCTCAGATCGATCAATTCCTGCAGAATGCTCGCCAGCCGGTCCTCGTCCACTTCGGTGGTGCCGTGGGTATCCACGTAGACCGAGAGCGGATGCGGCACGCCGATGGCATAGGAGAGTTGGATGGTGCACCGCTTGGCCAGCCCGGCAGCGATCACGTTTTTCGCCATATAGCGCGCGGCGTAGGCGGCCGAACGATCCACCTTGGTGGGATCCTTGCCGGAAAAGGCGCCGCCACCGTGCGGTGCCGCGCCACCGTAGGTATCGACAATAATCTTGCGGCCGGTGAGCCCGGCATCGCCGTCCGGACCACCGATGACGAAGCGGCCGGTGGGATTGACGTAAAAATGCTCTTCGTCGCACATCCAGCCGTCCGGCAGGACATTCACCACATGCGGACGGACAATCTCGCGCACCTCAGCGACACTGACGTTTTCGCCATGCTGCGTCGACACGACGATGGCGGAAGCGCCAACCGGCATGCCGTTGACGTAGCGCAGGCTGACCTGGCTCTTGGCGTCGGGCCCCAGTTGCGGCGCCGACCCGGAATGGCGGGCATCGGCAAGGGAGCGCAGAATCGCATGGGCGTAATAAATCGGCGCCGGCATCAAGGCTTCGGTTTCGTGACAGGCGTAACCGAACATGATGCCCTGGTCGCCGGCCCCCTCGTCCTTGCTATCGCCGGCGTCGACACCGCGGGCGATATCCATCGACTGAGCGTGGACGCGGCACAGGACGCGCGCATCGCGCCAGTGAAAGCCCCGCTGCTCGTAGCCGATTTCCTTCACCGCGTGGCGGGCGATGTTTTCCATGCGCGCCGGCGTCATCGTCTCCGGCCCACGCACCTCGCCGGCGAGAACGATGAAATTCGTCGTGCACATGGTTTCGAGTGCCACCCGCGCATGCGCATCCTCGGTGAGAAACGCATCGAGAATAGCATCCGAGATACGGTCGCAAATCTTGTCGGGATGTCCTTCCGAGACTGACTCGCTCGTAAAGACAAAGTCTTTTTCCACACCACCGTGCGCTCTCCTGCGTTCACGGAAATCCGGCGATGCCGAACCGGCGCTTCTCCGCGTCTTGTCGCCCCTTCTGGCAACTCTCACGCGCGCCGTCAAGCCGGCCACGCGGCTGGCGACACGAGAAGGGAGTCCTGGTTGGTCGGTTGGCGCAAGAGCGCACCGCAAACACCCACTGACGACGGGTGATGATGATCCGCTTCGTCTTGTCAGCGACGCCCCAAATGCTACTCTACGGCACAAAGGGGTGCGATGGAATCCGCCTGCCGCGATCGTCGGCGCACCGAACGCTAGACAACGTGTAACCAGGAGGCAACAAAGATGGCCATGCGCGAGTTCGCGGCAGCCGTCGCCGCATTCCGTCTGGAAGAACTGGCTGCTCACCTGCACGGCAACCTCGAGGCGGGGCTGAACGCCTGCACCGAGTGTTGTGATCGCTACGCCGAGACCGCGCCCGACCGTCCTGCCCTTTACTGGGAGAGCCACGACGGCCGCTCCGCAACCTACAGCTTTGCCCAGATGCAGGCACTGTCGGCACGCTGCGCTAACTTTCTGTCCGATCAGGGGGTGCGCGCTGGCGACGTGGTTGCCGGCCTCCTGCCACGGATACCGGAACTGCTGGTGACGATTCTCGGTACCTGGCGCGTCGGTGCCGTCTACCAGCCACTGTTCACCGCCTTCGGCCCCAAGGCCATCGAGCACCGCCTGGCGCTGAGCAAGGCCAAGCTGGTGGTCACCGATGCGGCCAACCGGCCCAAGCTTGCCGAGGTGCAGGGCGCACCGCCGGTAGCCGTCGTCAGTCCCGAAGGTCATCCAGGCGGCCAGCCGGGCGACCTTGATTTCGCCGTCGAGGTTGCGCGGCGCGATCCCGCCTTCGCACCAGTGCTGCGCCGTGGCGATGATGCCTTCCTGATGATGTTCACCTCCGGCACCACCGGGCTGCCGAAGGGTGTCAGCGTGCCGTTGAAGGCGCTGTTGAGCTTCCTCGTCTACATGCGGGACGCCGTCGATCTGCGCGCCGAGGACAGCTACTGGAATATCGCCGATCCGGGCTGGGCTTATGGGCTTTACTATGCCGTCACCGGTCCGCTGCTGATGGGCCATGCCACCACCCTCTACGACGGACCATTCACCGCCGAGAGCACCTACCGGATCATCGAGAAGCTCGGGATCACCAACCTCGCCGGCGCGCCCACCGCCTATCGGCTGCTGATCGCTGCCGGACCGGACGCGGCGGCGTCAGTGAAGGGGCGGCTGCGCGCGGTCAGCAGCGCCGGCGAACCGCTCAATCCAGAGGTGATTCGCTGGTTTGCCGACCACCTCGCCACCACCATCCACGACCACTACGGCCAGACCGAGATCGGTATGGTCGTTTGCAACCATCACGCCCTCGCTCACCCGGTCCACCCGGGTTCTGCCGGCCTGGCGATGCCGGGGTACCGCGTCGCGGTGATCGATGAAAACGATCAGGAGCTGCCGCCAAATCGGCCGGGCATCCTCGCGGTCGATATTGCCCATTCTCCCCTCTTCTGGTTTTCCGGCTACTATGAGCAGTCCGGGCCGTCGATGGCCGGTGGCTACCATCGCACCGGCGATACGGTGGAACTGGAGACGGATGGCAGCATCAGCTTCGTCGGCCGCTCCGACGACATCATCACCTCCTCCGGCTATCGCATTGGCCCCTTCGATGTGGAGAGCGCCCTGATCGAACACCCCGCGGTGATCGAAGCGGCGGTAGTCGGCAAGCCGGACCCGGAACGCACCGAACTGGTCAAGGCCTTCGTCGTCCTCCAGGCCGAAGCCATGCCCTCGGCGGCGCTGGCTGAGGAATTGCGCCAGTTCGTCAAACACCGGCTCTCGGCCCACGCATATCCGCGCGAAATCGAATTCGTCCAGCAGTTGCCGAAGACGCCCAGCGGCAAACTGCAGCGGTTCATCCTGCGCAATCAGGAACGGACAAAAGCGGTCGAACTCGCCACACCTTGAGTGCTAGCATTTTCTGGTCGCTTTATTCCTCCCCCTCCCCGCAGCACGTGAGCCAGCCATGATCCTGAGCGAAGAACAAACGCAGATTCGTGACGTCGCCCGCGACTTCGCCCGCGAACGGCTCGCCCCGTTCGCCGCCGAGTGGGATCGGACCCACTGCTTTCCGGCGGCGGCGATCAAGGAGATGGGTGAGCTCGGCTTCCTCGGCATGCTGTTGCCGGAGCGCTACGGCGGCGCGGCAGCCGACGCCGTCGCCTATGCGCTCGCCTTGCAGGAGATCGCCTCCGGCGACGGAGCATGCTCGACGATCATGAGCGTGCACAATTCCGTCGCCTGCATGCCGATCTTCAAGTTCGGCAATGAGGCGCAAAAGGAGCAGTTCCTGCCGCGGATGGCCACTGGTGAATGGCTGGGCGGTTTCGCCCTGACCGAACCGCAGGCCGGCTCGGATGCGGCACGGCTGAAGGTCCGCGCCCGCCGCGACGGTAACGATTATGTGCTGTCCGGCACCAAGCAGTTCATCACGTCGGGAAAGGCGGCAAAGATCGTGATCACCTTCGCGGTCACTGATCCCGCCGCCGGCAAGCGTGGCATCACCGCCTTCCTCGTTCCCACCGACACCCCGGGCTACGTAGTCGCGCGGGTAGAGGATAAGCTCGGCCAACGCGCCTCCGACACTTGCCAATTGGTGTTCGAGGATATGCGACTGTCCGCCGATCTGCGTCTCGGCGAGGAAGGGGAAGGCTATCGGATCGCCCTTGCCAATCTGGAAGGCGGGCGAATCGGCATCGCCTCCCAGTCAGTGGGGATGGCGCGCGCCGCCTTCGAGGCCGCCCGCGACTATGCTCGTGATCGCGTCGCCTTCGGCAAGCCGATCATCGAGCACCAAGCAGTGGGCTTCCGCCTCGCCGACATGGCAACGCGCATCGAAGCCGCGCACCAGATGGTGCTGCATGCGGCGACGTTGCGGCAGGCCGGACTGCCCTGCCTGACCGAGGCGTCAATGGCAAAGCTCTTTGCCTCCGAAATGGCGGAACAGGTGTGTTCGTCCGCGATCCAGATTCACGGCGGCTATGGTTATCTCACCGACTTTCCGGTGGAGCGANNGATCTATCGCGACGTTCGCGTCTGCCAGATCTACGAGGGCACCAGCGACGTCCAGCGCATGGTCATCGCCCGTAATATCTGACCTGGTGGACGATCAGGACTAGGCGCCAGCGGCAACGCCGCAGCACGAAACAGGCGCAAGGTGCGGTTGCACCCGCCGCAACGAAGGAAGCCGTAAGGAAAGAAAGGTCGTCCGGTGGAGATGCCATTTGCCACCGAGCCGCGGCGGCAGCAACGAGGTCGTTGCCGTCGCCCGGGAGCCTGCGGTCAAACCGTCAACGCTTGCGGCGCCGCGATTACTCCGTCTCTTCGGCGTGTCCGAGGGATTTTGTAAGTTCAAACAGCCGCTTGCGAACATGCGGATCGCCGATGCGGTAGTAGGCGCGTACCAGTTCAAGCGTCTCGCGGCGGGTGAGCGGATCAGGATCCAGTGGATTCTGCGGCTTATCCGAAAGGCCACCATTGGCGGCCATATCTCCGACGATCAATCGGTCGCTCATATCGTCGAAAAAGAAAGAGACAGGAACGTCGAGGATGCGGCTGAACTCAAACAGCCGCGAAGCGCCGATACGGTTGGCACCGCGCTCATACTTTTGAATTTGTTGAAAGGTCAGGCCGACGGCTTCGCCGAGTTTTTCCTGGCTGAGACCAAGCAACGTACGCCGCAGCCTGACCCGGCTACCTACATGGACGTCAACCGGGTTCGGCACTCCGGTCGCGTGATCCTCGCCCGCAGTGGATTGAAATGCCATACGCTCTATCCGCTTCCCAAACGTGTTCCCATTATTAGCGTCCAGTTTTGCAACCTCATGCACGCTCTTTGTTGTATCGCGCCCCGCGCGCTCACTCATTGGATTAGTTTTGCGCGGGAAACTCGCGCAAAATCCCGCATAACTTCGATGATATGCAAACAGTAGGCGTCTTCGCAACAACTGTTCGCGTCAAATCTGTCTTTTCTACGGGTTTTTCCCCCATAAGGGGCTATTTTATGCGCGATAATCCTGCGCCAATCATCGCGAAAATAAGCACTAGGGCGAACACTGAAAGGTTTCCCAGGCGTGCATAGGGCGTTGGATTCGTGAGCGCCGGCGGTAGTGGCCCGTCCACGACGCCTTTTTCGCCCAATCCGAGGCGGACGACCACGCGCCCGTAAGCATCGATGATACCGGAAATGCCGGTGTTGGCTACACGCACCAGCGGCAATCCTTCTTCCACAGCCCGCAAGCGCGCCGCGGCGAAGTGCTGGTAGGGTCCGGCCGACTGCCCATACCAGCCGTCATTGGTGATATTGAGCAACCAAGCCGGGCGATCGTGACGATCAACAACAGCGGCAGGGAAAATCACCTCGTAGCAGATCAAAGGGCTGAACGGTGGCAGACCGGCAAGCCGCATGGTCCGCACCCCGGTGCCGGGGGCAAAATCGGCCATCCCCGCCGCCAGCGATGGCAACGGCAGGATGCCACGCAGTGGCATATACTCGCCAAAAGGCACCAGATGCGACTTGTCGTAGCTGCCGACAATCTGCCCGGCAGGGTCGATGGCGAGCATGCTGTTGGCGAGGTCCGACGGTTCGCTGGCGGACGTCCGCCGCAGGGTGCCGACGATGGTGAGGCCACCGGGCGGCGTGGCCGCGGCGATCATCTGCAGGTGACGCTGATCATCGGCGAGAAACGTCGGCGCGGACGCCTCCGACCAGATCACGTGCGTCGGCGGCACTGCAGTGGGTTCCGCTCCCATCGCAACCTGCTGCTCGATGTGGTGGCTGATCAGATCGCGCCGCCATTTCAGATTCTGTGGAATATTCGGCTGCACCAGTCGCAGCCGGACGCCTTCTACCATCGGCGCAGCCGGCGTGAGGTCAAGCCGCAGCACGCCGCCCAGGTAAACCGCGGCAAGCACGGCGACGGCACGCCGAAGGGCCAGGCCGGCCATTCGCGGTTGCGTGCCCGCACNTGTTTCCGCCGGCATCGCTGCCGCGGTGACGGTCAGCAGGCCGAGCCCGTAGGTGCCAATCAGCGATGTGACCTGGATCATCGCATCGGAAAAGGTCCAGACGCTGCCAATCAGATTCCAGGGGAAACCGGTAAGCCAGAAGCTGCGGACCCATTCCATCAAGGTCCAGGACGCGGCCAACGCCAGGACGAAACCGGCGCCAGGACGCGGCGCCAAGATGCGCGCCAGCCAAGCGGCGATCGCTACCGTCGGCGCGACGAGGAACGCGAGACAGATGGGCGCCACCGGCGCCAGCCAGCCGAACTCCTCCGGCTTGGTCAACAAGGCATTCGCCACCCAGTAGAAACCGGCGGTGAAATAGCCCATGCCGAACCACCAGCCGCTGGCCAGTGCCGTTCGCGCCCGGCTATCGCTCTCCAATAGCCAAGCGAAGCCGGTGAATGCCGGGATGAGCGCCGGAATGAAGTAAACCGGCGGCAGCGCCAGTACTGCCAGCGCGCCAAGTCCAAGAGCGGTGAGGATGCGTCGCCAGCCGCGAAGCTGCGCCAGACGGACCCGCATCCGGTCGAGGCCGCGGAAGACGCGAGGACCGTCATAACTGCCGGCGGCGTTCAGCCGCCCCACATAGCCGTCCGGCACGCTCACGCTGCCCCTCCCGCCTCGGAACGGCGGGCGACCTCTCCGGCCGCCGCGCTATCGCTGCGGCGACGAATGCGCAGTCGTTTGATCCGCCGCGGATCGGCATCACGAACCTCGAAATCGACCCCGTTCGGATGCGAGACAAGCTCTCCCTTCGTCGGAACACGCCCGGCAAGCGACACCACCAAGCCACCCAGGGTATCGATCTCGTCGCGTTCGTCTTCGCTCAGCAGTTGGCCGAAATGCTCTTCGAACACATCAATGGGCGCGCGGGCGTCGGCATCAAGGCTGCCATCGGCGTGCTTGACCACGGCGAGAACAATATCGCGATCATGCTCGTCGGCAATTTCACCGACGATCTCCTCGACCACATCCTCAATGGTCAGCAGGCCATCGACGCCGCCGAACTCGTCAACGACGAGTGCCATGTGCGATCTTTTCGCCCGCATCTCCAGCAGCAGCGGCAACACCTCCATGGATGGAGCCACGAACAGCACCGAACGGACGATCTTGGCCAGCTGGAAGGCTTCGTCCGCGTCACGCCACGCGAGCACGTCTTTGATATGCACCATGCCGATCGCATCATCCAACGTGTCGCGATAGACTGGCAGGCGCGAATGCCCTGACGAGATCATCAGGTCGATGACATCGCTGAGCGTAGCTTGGCTATCGACGGCGACGATGTCGGCGCGTGGCACCATGACATCCTCTGCCGCCCTATCGTGCAGGCGCAGGATATTTTCCACCAGCGTCCGCTCATCGCCGCTGAGAACGGGCGGCTCGTCGTCGGTGCCGGCAATCAGCGTGTCGAGTGCGTCGCGTCCGCGCTGCTCGCCGTTACGCATCCAGCCGAGGTTGCGGANGCACCCCCTGATCACCTGGCCAATCGAGCCATCCGGTTTGGCCCCGCTTGAGCGGGGCAGACTACTGCCGGCGGGGGTATCGGCAGCGGGCGTACTGTCGTCGTCTGTATTCATGTCTTAAACGTCGCTGTCAGCGGCATAGGGATCCGGGACGCCAAGGGTGGCGAGGACCCTCACCTCCAGCGCCTCCATCGTCGCCGCGTCCTCTCCCTTTTGATGATCATAGCCCAACAGATGCAAAATACCATGCACGACGAGGTGGCATAAATGGTCGGCAGGCAGCTTCACGTCGCGCGCCGCCTCGGCGAGGAGGGTTTCGTAGGCGACAACCACGTCGCCCAGCACCACCGGCCCCAGCATGTCGCCGCCGGTCAGCAGATGCCCGCCCTCCAAGGCGGCAAAGGCCAGCACGTTGGTCGGCTCGTCGCGCTGGCGATAGTCGCGGTTCAGCTGACGGATATGCGCGTCGTCAGTGAGCACGAGACTTGCCTCTGCCGGCCGCGAATCGCGCCAGACGCTGGCAAAGGCCGCCGTCGCCGACCGCCGACACTGCGCTTCCACATCGGGAATCGCCGCCTGCCAGGCGGCGGTCAGCGTCATCAGATCAAGATCGAGATCGCCTGCGACCGCCATCCGTCCCTTCACTTTCGTATTGCGCACCCGACTTCAGGTGTTCTTCGGCGCGTTCGTAGGCCCGGACGATCCGGCTCACCAGCGGATGGCGCACCACATCGGCATCGGTGAAATGTACGAAGGCGATTCCCTCGACGCTGGCCAGAACGTCCATCGCGTGACGCAGTCCCGAGCGCGTCCCTTTCGGCAGGTCAACCTGACTGAGGTCACCAGTGATCACCATCCGCGCATGGTCGCCTAGCCGGGTGAGAAACATCTTCATCTGCACCGCGGTCGTGTTCTGCGCCTCATCGAGGATGACAAAGGCATTGGCGAGCGTACGTCCGCGCATGAACGCCAGAGGCGCAACTTCGATTTCGCCGCTTTCCAGGCGCTTGATCACCTGCGGCGCCGGCAGCATGTCATAGAGCGCATCGTAAAGCGGCCGCAGATAGGGATCGACCTTTTCACGCATGTTGCCGGGCAGAAACCCCAGTTGTTCCCCCGCCTCCACCGCCGGCCGTGACAGGATGATCCGGTCCACATCGCCGTTCACGAGCCGCTCCACCGCCTTGGCGACGGCGAGATAAGTCTTGCCGGTGCCCGCCGGGCCTAGGCCAAAGACCATGTCGTGCGCATCGATGGCGCGCAAATACTCGGTCTGGGTCGGTGAGCGGGTGGCGACGGTGCGCTGACGGATGTTGAGCGTCACCATTGAATTGGCTACCGAGGCACCCCGGCTGGCCGCGCGGACAAGCGCATCCACATCGTGCGAGGTCAGCGGGTGCCCCTGCTTCAGACGCTGATAGAGGCCATCCAGGACCGCATTGGCGCGCGTCACCGCGTCCTCATCACCCTGGATCGTCAACTGATTGCCACGGTTGTGGATCGCCACGTCGAGCGCGCGTTCGATCCGCGTNNCAGATTGGCGTTGTGGGCGCCAAACAGCTGCATGGCCAGTTGGTTGTCCGCAAACTCCTTTTGCGTCGTTGCCATCCGGTCGGCCTCGNNCCGGTCGGCGGTGTCCGGGTCACGCTGCCGCCTGGCGACTAAGGCGCCCGGCAAGACTCTTAGGCCCGACCCCATCGATCTCCACCGCCTTGATCGCGCCCATCAGCGTCGCGTCGGCACTGGCATGGACCACCTGCATGTACGGCGTCCGCCCGAGCAATTGACCGGGTCGATTGCCGGGACGATCGAACAGCACCGGAACAGTGCGCCCAAGGAAGGCCACATTGAAGGCGCGCTGCTGCCGGTCGAGAAGGTCCTGCAACTGTGCCAGGCGCTCCCGCTTCACCTCTTCGGGCACCTGCGGCAACGCCGCCGCCGGCGTCCCCGGCCGCGGGCTGTACTTGAAGGAATAGGCCTGAGCGAAGCCCACCTCCTCCACCAGCCGCAGCGTTGCCCGGAAGTCGGCATCCGTTTCACCCGGAAAGCCAACGATAAAGTCCGAACTCAAAGCCAGATCGGCCCGGGCGCAACGCAGGCGCTCGACGATCCGGCGATACACATCAGCGGTGTGGCGACGGTTCATCGCCGCCAGGATGGCATCCGATCCGGCCTGCACCGGCAGATGCAGATAGGGCATCATCGCCGCAACTTCGCCGTGAGCGCGGATCAGCGCGTCATCCATGTCGGCCGGATGCGAGGTGGTATAGCGGACGCGGGCAATCCCGTCGATCGCCGCCACCGCCTCGATCAGCCGCGCCAAGCCCCACGGCGTGCCATCGTCGCCGTCGCCATGGTAGGCGTTGACGTTCTGTCCCAGGAGCGTGATCTCGCACGCCCCGTCCTTGGCATAGCCGCGCGCTTCAGCGAGCACCGCCGCCACCGGGCGGGAATATTCGGCCCCGCGGGTGTAGGGAACGACGCAGAAGCTACAGAACCGGTCGCAGCCTTCCTGAACGGTCAGAAATGCCCCCGCCGCGCCCGGCGGAGCATGGATATCCGGAAGGTGGTCGAACTTGGACTCGGCCGGAAACTCTGTATCGACGCGCGCCGCATGGCTCTGGAAACTGTCGGCCAGCATCTGCGGCAACCGATGGTAGCTCTGCGGCCCGACGACCACGTCGACGAACGGCGCCCGCTCCACCAGTTCCACCCCCTCCGCCTGAGCCACACAGCCGGCAACGGCGATCAGAAATTGCTTCGCTCCGCTGCGGCCGCGATCGCGGCGTATCCGCTCGAGACGGCCAAGCTCGGAGTAAACCTTCTCGGCGGCCTTGTCGCGGATATGACACGTATTGAGTATAACGAGGTCCGCCTCGACGGGATCGTCAACGGTTTGATACCCCTGGCCGCCCAGCAACTCGGCAATCCGCGCCGAATCGTATACATTCATCTGACAGCCATAAGTCTTTATGTGCAGTCTTTTTTCACGTTCACCGTTAATCGTCAGCCCGTGACATGCAGTCCCGCTTCAATCCGACCGGACTCGCCGGGAAGTAGCCCACATTCCTCGCAACGGGATAGCAGGCCCCACCCTAGCTTTTGCACCGGCCCAGTCAAGCCGAACGCCCAGGGCTGCTGGACAGACCATGGCAGTATTCCCTGTGAGCTTCAGTCTTTGGTCGGCGCATCAAGCGGCACCCCGTACAGTTCGAGACGATGGCCGACAAGACGAAACCCATGTCGCTCGGCGATTTGTCGTTGTAGCGCCTCGATTTCCGGACTGCGGAACTCGATCACCCGGCCCGACTGGATGTCGATGAGATGATCGTGGTGTTCCTCGCTTGCTTCTTCATAGCGCGATCGGCCGTCGCCGAAATCGTGACGTTCAAGAATGTTGGCTTCTTCGAACAGACGCACCGTCCGATAGACAGTGGCGATGCTGATTTTGGGATCAATCCGCACCGCACGGCGATAGACCTCCTCCACATCGGGGTGGTCGGTGGCTTCTGAGAGGACGCGGGCGATAATGCGACGCTGCCCGGTCATCTTCATTCCTTTTTCGACGCATATTTTCTCGATGTGTGACAGCTGTCCCATGACTTCTCCCGTGGTTTGGCGTTCTCAAGCGCCGACGGAATGAGACCGCCGCGACGAGGAGTACGCTAGCCTGTTTTTATGCCTCCAAATCCTATTATGCCTGCTTCCGTGCGTCACCGCGACGCGTAGTTCCAAGACCGATTTCTTTGGCTAACGCACTGCGATGCTTCGCATAATTCGGCGCAACCATAGGATAGTCCGGCGCCAGACCCCAGCGGTCGCGATACTCTTCGGGAGTCATGTCGTAGGCGGTCTTGAGGTGCCGTTTCAGCATCTTCAGCTTCTTGCCATCTTCCAGGCAAATGATGTAATCGGGGAACACCGACTTCTTTACCGGAACCACCGGCTTGAGCTTTTCGGCGGTCATCGGCGTGGTCCCGACTGAAACGAGCGTCTTGTAGACATCCTGGATAAGTGTCGGAAGCTCAGACGCTGGCACTGGGTTGTTGCCAACGTGCGCCGCGACTATCTCCGTTGTCAATTCAAGCATCTCGTTCAAGCTCGACTTTTCACTCATACGTATCTTGCTCCGGTTTTCGAAAGAACTAAATCGGTATATATATAAGCCTAATTACAGGTGCAAGACTGAGCGATGGTCAATAGACTCGAACAAGGCATCGAAACTGATCCGGAGCTATTCCTTGATATCTCCGCGGAGGTCTGTCCGCTGACCTTTGTTCGCACCAAGCTGTTGATTGAAAGCATGAAGCCGGGCCAGACAGCGGAAATCCGGCTCCGCGGCAGCGAGCCATTACGCAATGTTCCGCGCGCCGTAAGTGGCCTCGGACACACGGTCTTGTCCCTTTCTGCCGAACCGAGCACTACCGACAGAGCAGGCACGCACAGGCTGCGAATTCGCAAGCGCACAGAGTGATTCGCAACGGCCGGCTCAGAGACTGCATACCATGGTCAAGGCGTCGCCCCCCTCCAGCCTTCAGTCGGTAATAGCCGCGTCGGCGGCCATTTGTCTGCAATCCCATACTTAAATATAAATTGCCCGCCGCGGTGTTGTTCTCGCCGACTTCCAGAAACAATTGTCGCGCGCCCATGCTGCGGGCGACATCCATCGCTTCCTCCAGCAGTAACCGGCCGATGCCGCACCTGCGGCGTCGCGGGCGGACCGCAAGCGTCAGTACTTCTGCCTCGTCCGCAGCGACGCGGCAGAGGATGAACCCGAGCCCCCCTCGCCATTGCCCGCAGATGCGTCGGCGACAACGCCGAACGCCCCCGGCATCGCCAGCAGCGTCCCACAGGCCTCGGGGCTCCACGGCTCATCGAAGCTTTGCGCATGGATTTGCGCCATCACATCTGCGTCAGTAGCGCTGAGCCAGCGCACCGTCGCCGCCGCGGGCGTCATTGTCCTGGCCCCGTTATCGCGGTGCCAGGCCCGGAGCCGGTTTCCAGCGCCTCGGCCGCGGCGCCGCCTGCAGGCACGAAGGTTGAAGGGCCGGTATCGGCAGCGCGCAGGTAGAGTGGCGCCGGCGCCGCCGACGGCCGTTCGCCACCGATCCAGCGAGCGGCGGCAAGGCGGACCACCGCGGCCGCCTGCGGCGTGCGAGAGCCGGCCACCTCGATCGCTTGGCGGCCCTCAGCGGCAATGGCGGCAGCGATCGCCGCGTTACCATCGCCTGCCACCAGGACAGTATCGCCAAGCACCGCCGCCGCCAGTCGCCGGGCATCGGCGACCTGCGGCGGCGTCAGCGGCGACGCATCGGCGGCGAACACCTGCCCGTAGTAATCGCGCCGCTTGCTGTCGAGGGCGACGAGCAGTGGTAGCGTCGCCGGTATCGCCTGCTCCCGGCGCCAGTGGCCGGCCGCCTCGGCGATGGCTTCCAGCGTCGTTACACCGAAGCACGGCACGCCGACCGCAAGCGCGATCCCGCGCGCGGCGGCGAGACCGATTCGCAGGCCGGTGAAGGCGCCCGGCCCCACGGTGACCGCCACGGCGTCGAGTGCAGGCAAGCCGGCCCCGGCCGCCGCCATCAGCTCTTGCACCATCGGCAGCAGCCGCTCGGCATGCCCGCGCTCGAATTCCTCGCTACGATCGAGGATTGCGCCATCGGACCAGAGCGCGACCGAGCAAGCACCGGCAGCAGTATCGATGCCGAGGATCCGCATCACCCTGCGCCCTTCGCGCCAACCCCTGGCGCCAGGCGTTTCATGCTACCCTTTGCCATCTCGTATCAGCATCGCTCGAAGAACTCTCCTGCCCATGCCGCTTGTTCCGATCACCGAAGCCACGCACGGCGTTGACATCGATCTGGTGTACGCCAGTGACCGCAATTTCACCGGCCGCACCATCTATCGTCATCCCCGTTGCTATCTGCACCGGGACACCGAAGCCTGCCTGCTGCGGGCGGTGGACTTCGCTGCCCGCCTCGGCTTTCGCTTGCGCCTGCTCGACGCCTTCCGTCCCGCCGAAGCACAATGGATGCTGTGGAACCATCTCCCCGACCCCACCTACATCGCCGATCCCCGCCGGGGCTCGCCGCACAGCATGGGCGCTGCGGTTGATCTCACACTGATCGATACAACGTCCGGCGAGGAGATGGACTTCGGCACCGGCTTCGACGACATGCGCTGCCTCTCCTGGCATGGCGCCGCCGGACTGAGTGCCGCGGTGGAGCGTAACCGCGCTCTGCTGCTGGGGTTGATGACCAATGCCGGCTTCGATTTCTACCGCAACGAGTGGTGGCACTACCAGCTGTTCAGCCCGCGCGGCCGCTATCCGGTGCTGACCGACAGTGTCCTCGCTGAAGGTATGATGTAGCTCAGGCGATACGGCAGGCTTCGTCGAAGGACAGCCTCTTGTCGCGCGGATGGAGCTTCGCCGGATCACCATAGCCGAGATTGCAGAGAAAGTTGGACTTGAGCGTCGTGCCGGCGAAGAAGGCCTCGTCCACCTTTGCACTGTCGAAGCCCGACATCGGCCCGCAGTCGAGGCCGACCGCACGCGCCGCCAGAATGAAGTAGGCACCCTGCAGGCTGCCATTGCGAAAGGCGGTCGACCCGATCAGCGCCTCGTTACCGACAAACCAGGAGCGCGCATCGGTGTGCGGAAAGAGCTCCGGCAAGCGTTCGTAAAATGCCATATCGCAAGCGATGATCGCCGTGACCGGCGCGGCCATCGTCTTTGCCACGTTGCCTTCCGCCAGTGCCGGCTTCAGCTTCTCCTTTGCCGCCGCGCTGACAACGAAGACGATCCGCGCCGGGCTGGAATTGGCACTGGTGGGCCCCATCTTCGCCAAGTCCCAGGCCGCCCGCAGGGTTGCTTCGCTGACCGGCTTGTCGAGCCACTTGTTATGCGTTCGCGCGTTGCGGAACAGCCTGTCGAGGGCTCCGTTGTCGAGCATCGGCCTTCACTCCAGTATTCGGACCAAGGGGGGACTGATGACGCGCGGGCGGTTGCCCACCGGGCGTGATGCCCTATGAACATTGGGTGCCGCCCGCGTCGTAACAGGCCGGCGCACTAGGCGAGAGGGTTTCGGCGGCGACGCGTCGCCCACGGCAACACCGTCGCGGACAAACCAACGGCGCCTCGCTAAACCGGGCGGACTTCGAGCACCTCGGGAATGTAATAGCGAAGCATGTTTTCAATCCCATGCTTCAAAGTGGCGGTTGAACTGGGACAGCCGGAGCACGAGCCCTGCATGTGCAAGTAGACGATCCCGTTTTCGAAGCCATGGAAGAGAATGTCGCCGCCGTCCTGAGCCACCGCCGGGCGGACGCGCGTTTCGATCAGTTCCTTGATCTGCTGGACGATTTGATCGCCCTCTTCGCCGTCGACGCCGGCTTCCGCCTCGTTAGTGTGTTCGATAACCGGATCGCCCGATATGAAGTGATCCATGATCGCGGCGAGAACGAGCGCCTTCAGCGCATCCCAACTTTGGTCGGACGACTTGGTGACGGTGATGAATTCATTGCCGAGAAACACGCCTTCGACACCGTCGATCTCGAACAGTCGCCGCGCCAGGGGCGATCCAGTGGCGTCTTCGGCAGCGATGAAGTTGGCGGTGCCGCTGACCAGCACATCGCGTCCGGGAAAGAACATCAGCGTCGCCGGGTTTGGCGTTCCCTCAGTCTGGATAAACATCCTTACACCTTTTTGACCTGCACCGACGCCTGTTGCCGTGAACGCGTAGAGCCGCCTGCTGCAGGAAACGTGGTTCCCGCCATGACGCTTATCAAGCCGAGGTCGGCTGCGGCGGCAAAAAGCCGACGATCTGATGCACTTCGCGCAGCACCGGTTCCGCCAGTGTCGCCGCCCGCTCGGCACCGCGGTTGAGAATGGCGTCGATGTGCGCGGGATCGGCTTCCAGGCGACGCATCTCGGCCGTCATCGGCGCCAGCGTCGCCACCGCCACTTGGGCGAGTTCGTCCTTGAAGCGGGAGAATGGCTGGCCGGCGAAGCGCGCGCATACGTCTTCCACCGTAATATCAGCCAGCGCGGCATAGATGCCGATCAGATTGGCGGCTTCCGGCCGCGCCTCCAACCCGTCCGGCGCTTCCGGCAACGGCTCGGGGTCGGTGCGCGCCTTGCGGATCTTCAGGCGGATCGCTTCGGCGTCATCGGTCAGATTGATCCGCGAATAGTCCGACGGGTCGGACTTACTCATCTTCGCCTTGCCGTCGCGCAGCGACATTACCCGGGTCGCCGGCCCGAAAATCAGCGGCTCGACGATGGGAAAGCAGTGGACGCCGTAGTCGTTGTTGAACTTCTGGGCGATATCGCGCGCTAGCTCCAGGTGCTGCTTCTGGTCTTCGCCCACGGGGACGTGCGTCGCCTTGTAGAGCAGAATGTCCGCCGCCATCAGGTTCGGATAGGCATAGAGACCGACCGAGGCATTCTCCCGGTTCTTGCCCGCCTTCTCCTTGAACTGGGTCATTCGGTTGAGCCAGCCGAGACGGGCGACGCAGTTGAAGATCCAGGCGAGTTGCGCGTGCCCGGGCACGCCGCTTTGATGGAAGACCACATTGCGCTCGGGATCGATGCCGGCGGCTATCATCGCCGCCGCAATCCGGCGTGTGTTGGTGACGAGTTCCGCCGGCTCCTGCCAGACGGTGATCGCATGCATGTCGACCACACAGAACAGGCACTCGAACTCCTCCTGCAGCTTCACCCAATTGCGGATGGCGCCGAGGTAATTGCCGAGGTGCAGGTGGCCGGTGGGCTGGATGCCGGAAAAGATGCGGTTCATGGGCTCTAATCGATAGGACGGCCGGTTATGGCCAGAGGATGGCTCTGGGTCAAGTCGCCTGCTTACGCCTGACGAGCGTCTTCATGTCGGCAAGCGAAGCAGCGCCGAAAAGCTGCGCCGCCACAGCGAAGGCGATCAGCCCGGCGATGATGATCGCCGCCAGCGCCGTCACCCGCAGCATCAGCGGCGCCGCCAGCCAGTTGCCGAGGGCGTAATCCAGGCCGATGACAGCGGCGACCATCACCGCCGTCGCCAGCGCGGTGCGTGGCAGGCGACGCTTGAGCCGGACATCGACGACGAGCCGTCCCTGGCGCCGCAGCACGACGGCAAGCAGGGCGGCGTTCAGCCAAGCGGCAAGGGAGGCGGCAGCGGCGATCCCCACGTGCAGGAACGGCAGCATCATGGCGCCGGCAGCGGCGATGTTGAAGACAGCGGAGACGACGCCGATCTTCACCGGCGTCTTCGTATCACCGCGGGCGAAGAAGTTGGGCGTCAGCGCCTTGATCAGCATGAAGGCCGGCATCCCGGCGGCGTAGGCGATCAGCGCCGCCGCAGTCTGCCGCACGTCGTTGCTGCCGAAGGCGCCACGCTGGAACAGCACCGCAATCACCGGCTCTGCCAGCGCCATCAGCGCCGCCGCCGACGGCAGCATCAGGAACAAGGCGAACTCGAGCGCCCGGTTCTGGCTATACATGGCTGCCGTCTCGTCGCCTGCCCTCACTTGGCGGGCCAGCAACGGCAACAGCGCGGTGGAGACGGCGACACCGATGATGCCGTAGGGCAATTGGTTCAGCCGATCGGCATAGAACAGGTAAGAGACGGAGCCGGCAGGCAGAAACGAAGCCAGCACGGTGCCAGCCATGATGTTGATCTGGTAGACGCCGGCGCCAAGCGCCACCGGCAACGCCCGGCGCATCAGTTCGCGTACCTTCGGCGTCAGCCGAGGCCGTGGCATCCTGAGCGAGACGCCCGCGCGCCGGCAGCTACCGAGCAGCCAGAGAAACTGCAGGATGCCGGCGGCGACGACACCCCAGGCGAGGGCGTGGCCGATGGTGGGCATCCATGGGCCGGTACCGAGCAGGGCAGTGATGATGGACAGGTTGAGAAGGATTGGGGTTGCCGCCGCGGCAGCAAAACGGCCAAGCGCATTCAGAATGCCGCCCTGCAGCGCCGTCAGTGAGATAAACAGCAGATAGGGGAAGGTGAGGCGGGAGAATTCGACCGCCATATCGAACGTAGGCGTGCCGACGAAACCGGGAGCGAGCGCCAGCATGGCGAGCGGCATCGCCACTTCCATGGCGAGAACAAAGACGAGCAGCGCCGTCGTCAACACCGCCAGCGCATCCTCGGCGAAGGCGACCGCCTGCTCGCGTCCCTCGTCGTGCAGCAAGCCGACAAAGATCGGCACGAAGGCAGCGGAAAACGCCCCTTCGGCGAACAGCGAACGGAACAGGTTCGGGAAGCGTAACGCAACGAAGAACGCGTCTGCCATCGGCCCAGCGCCGAGGAACGCCGCCATCAGTGTATCGCGGATGAAACCGAAGACCCGGCTGACGGCGGTCAGGCCGCCGATGGTGGCAATGGAGCGGAGGAGCGACATGGCGCCTGCTTACTCCAACCCATGGCGCTTGGCGAGAACGTGCCGCGCAGCAGCGACGCAGCACCCCTATATTGAAACGGCCGAGGGCAACGGCAACACAATCAAGGGAGATCGCGAATGCCGCGGATCGTGCGTTTTCACCAGACCGGCGGGCCGGAGGTGCTGCAAATCGAAGACCTACCCTCACGGCAGCCAGGCCCGGACGAGGTGCGCATTCGCGTCGCCGCTCTCGGGCTGAACCGCGCCGAAGCAATGTTCCGCGCTGGCAATTATCTCGAACCGCCGGTGCTGCCGGCGCGAATCGGCTACGAGGCGGCAGGCGTCATCGACGCGCTCGGCGAAGGCGTCGAGGGCCTGCAGCCGGGTGACGCCGTCGCCGTCGTTCCCGCCTTCTCAATGACCGCATACGGCGTCTACGGCGAAGAGGCGGTGGTGCCAGCCCGCGCCGTGGTCAAGACACCGCCGGAGCTATCGGCGGTCGAGGCGGCATCGCTGTGGATGCAGTACATGACCGCCTATGGCGCCCTGATCGACATCGGTGAACTCGATACCGACGATTTCGTGCTCATTCCCGCCGCATCGTCAAGCGTCGGCATCGCGGCGATTCAGATCGCCCGGATGATGGGCGCGACGCCGATCGCCACCACCCGCACCGAGGAGAAGAAGCAGGCGCTGCTCGACCTGGGTGCTGCGGCGGTGATCGTCACCGAGGAAGAGAATCTGGTGGAGGAAGTCAGACGCCTCACCGACAACCGCGGGGCGCGGATCGTCTTCGATCCGGTGGCCGGTCCCTATGTGGAGAATCTGGCGTCAGTAACATCGCCGGGCGGTATCCTGTTCATTTACGGCGCCCTCAGTCTCAAGGCGACGCCGTTTCCGCTGTTCAAGGCACTGGCTAACGCCCTGAGCATTCGTGGCTACACCGTGTTTGAAATTTCGCTCGATGATGACCGGCTGGCCCGCGGCGTCCACTTCGTCAAGCAGGGCCTTGCCCACGGCCTGCTGAAGCCGATCATCGCCCGCACTTTCCCCTTCGAGCAGATTGTCGACGCCCACCGTTACATGGAATCGAACGAACAGATCGGCAAAATCGTCGTCACTGTATAAGTGAGGCTCGTATCCGACGGATGCCCTGCTTGTATCCGCCGGCTTCGGTAGAGATTTTACGGAGGGGTGAGCGCTCGTCTCTCGCCCTTCTCAGCCGGTCCTGATTGTGCCGTCGCGACATCTGCAGCACGCCGTCACTGATTCAATCGCACAAATTGTTGTTAGGCACAGCAAGATGGCATTGAACGAACGGATCGATAAAATCGTTGTTATGATAAAGGGCCATGCAGTGGTGCATCAGATGCGCAGAGTGAGGTGTGGCGATGCTGCGATCGCACGGCCAGGAGCGGTGCGGATGGGTCCTTGGATCAGATCACGATTATCGCCGGCCATCTTGACGCTCGCCTTCTCCTTCTTGTCAGCCCCGGTTGTCGCCGCCATGAAAACCATCGATCTCCAACCGCTATTCACCGCCGCAGCAGCAGAGGGCCGGCTCGGCGTCGCCCGCAAGACGAAGACGGTGGATGCCAGGCCTGCCATCCCGGGCGAAGTCATCGTCACCGTGATCGCCGGCGAAGGAGTGGAAACCCAGAGCAAGCCGGCGGCGCCCGGGGACATGGTGGTGCGCAATCGCTGTCCCGAAACAGGCAACGAGCAGTTCCTGGTCAAGGCCGCCGACTTCGCCAAACGCTATGGGCCGCCGCTTGCGCCGGCTGACGGCGACGGCTGGCAGCCCTTCCGCCCGGCCGGGGTTGAATTGCTGTACCTGATCGTTCGGCCGGAAGACGGTAGCTTCACCTTCACCGCTCCCTGGGGCGAGACGATGCTGGCGCANCCCGGGGATGCCCTGGTCCGCGATCCTGCCAACACCAGCGACACCTATCGGGTAGCAGCCGCCTCTTTTGTCTGCACCTATGAGGTCCTCAAGCTGGCCGTTCCATATTGACCGAAAGCGTGCCGCGGGAGCTCAGAGACACGTTGCCGACGTCATCAAGAGCCGTCTGCGACATTTTTTCTGCGCAATTTTATGTCGTCGGCTGCCCAGCCGCGGACGGGAAGACCCCGCATAGCGCGGGGTAAAATAGTTGATTGTTGCACATGGGTATTTGCAGTTTCTCGGAATATCATTTTATTTCAATATGTTGTTAGACAGCTGTGACTGAAATGCCGCGATCAGCATCGAAGACATCGCTCATCGTTGACGCCTGCTCGTGATGCCCTACTTGATGAGCCAAGCAACGGTCGCCAACGCAAAGCTGCGGCCGCCGATCACGGGATGCGGGAGGATACGGCCAGACACCATTTGCCGATTGGCAAAGGAGCACTGACCATGACGCGTATAAACGCTCCCGAAGCGACGTTACGCTACCAGACGACAGAACGTTGGCGGTGGCCCGCCGAGATGAACGCCCTGCGCATTCTCGCCCCGTTGGCCACCTGGGCTCACACGCATGACGATGTGAATACGCCCAACCTCCGCGACACCACGGCCGCGAACGCGGAATCAGTTGCGCCGGTGCGCTGGCCGCAGCGACAGGCGGGCTTGTTGCACGGCATTCTCAGGGAACTGGCGGACTTGCACCGCCTGGAAGACCGCGAACGCGCCGGCGAGCAGACCAAGCGGCACGGCAATGGCCTGGGCAGCAAGCCCGACCTCGACCGGCTGCAGATCGAGCAGCTGGTGGCACAGGCGCGCCTGTGCCGCGCTGCCGGTGGTGCCTGGAAACAGATCGCAGCGACGCTGGCGACGAGTGCGCCGTGTGCTTCGCCTCAACCGACCGACCGCAGCCGCCTCGAAAGCCTAAGGCCTCCCCTCCCGGAACGACGTCCGAACCGTCGTTCCGGGCGAGCGCGGACGGAAAGCTCAGTTCGGCGAACCATCGCAAGGTCTTGCCATGTTGAATGCAACAACCAAACGCGGGCGCGGACGAGAACAGCCGCAGGAGCCGTCGCTGCTGCGGTCCTTCGTCCAGGCGCTGCGGCCGACGCCGTCCCGCCGCCGCCTCTCCCTCGCGTTACAAGGCGGCGGATCCTTTGGTGCCTTTACCTGNGGGGTGCTTGACTACCTGCTCGAACGCAACGCGTTCACGCTCGATTGCGTCAGCGGCGCCAGCGCCGGCGCGGTCAACGCCGTCGTTCTCGCCGATGGACTCGCCCGCGGCGGCGTGGATGGCGCCCGGGAACAGCTCGAACGCTTCTGGAGACGAGCCAGCGGCTCAACCGCCTTCTCTGTATTCAGTAACAAGGTGGCGGATGGGATGGCGATGGCCGCCTTCGACCTGTTGATTCGTGTCTATTCGCCATACGAGTTTAACCCGCTCAGACTCAACCCGCTGCGCGATATCCTTGCCGAGGAGGTGGATTTTGCCCGCCTGCGCCGCGCCTCACCGATCAAACTGCTGATCGCGGCGACGCGAGTCGACGATGGCAGCACGCGACTCTTTCGCGAACACGAACTCAGCCTCGACGCGGTGCTGGCCTCGGCGTGCCTGCCACTGCTGCAGCCGGCGGTGNNGGAGATCGAGGGCAAGCGCTACTGGGACGGCGGCTATAGCGCCAACCCGCCTTTGCGGCCCCTCGTCTTCGAGTCGGCTGCTGCCGACATCCTCCTGGTCCGGATCACCCCGAAGCAGGACAGCGAGCCGCCGCGCCGTGCGCCAGACATTGCGCGCCGCATCAATCAGATCGCCTTCAGCAACCCGCTCGAGAAGGAGCTCGAAGGGCTGGACGATCTGCGCCGGCTGAGCGCGAGCGAGGGTCTCAGCCGTTCGCCACTCGCACGCAGGCTGCAGCGACTGCGTCTGCACGTGGTCTGCGCCGAGCAGGCGATCGAGGGCCTGAGTCATGAGAATGCCCTCAGCCTCGATTGGCCATTCCTGCTGCGGCTGAAGGAGAGCGGCCGCGAAGCAGCGGCAGAGTGGTGGGAGCGCGCCCGCTCGAAGCGTCGTAAGCCCTTCAGTGCAGGCCTGTTGCCACCCCGCCAGGCGCCATCCCTAACCCTGCCGGCGTAAACGCACCGCTTGCCAGTGCCGCGCAATCAGCGGAACAGCAGTGGGGCGCGACGGGCTTGTCGCGCCCCATGTATAATGCTGAAGGGGGCAACGCCAGCCGCGGATGCATGGGATGTCAGGCATTGTCGTCTACGGGCCAGCACGCAGCAGCTATGTCTGGAGCGTCAGAATGGCGCTCGCCGAGAAGGGCGTGCCGTATGAACTGATCGAGGTCCCCTTCGGGATGCAGCGCGAACCGCCGCACCTTGCGCGTCATCCCTTCGCCAAGGTGCCGGCGTTCGAGCACGACGGCTTCTGTCTCTACGAGACGCAGGCAATCCTGCGCTACCTGGACGACGTCTTTCCCGCACCACCGCTACAGCCTGCCGCAGCGAAGGTTCGGGCGCGGATGAATCAGCAGATGGGCATCCTTGACGCCTATGGCTGGCCTTCGATCATTGGCAACATTCTGTACAATCGCTGGATAGCACCTCGCCTCGGCCTGCCGGTGGATGACAACGCGGTGGTGGCGGCGCTGCCGCGAGCCAAGCTCTGTGTTCGCGAGTGGGAGCGACTGATGGAAGGCCGGATGTTTCTCGCCGGCGATGATCTCAGCCTCGCCGATATTCTCGTCGCACCGCTGCTGACTTACTTCCGCCGCACCGCCGAGGGTGAAGCGGCATTGCGCGACCATGCGGCGCTCGCAGCCTGGTGTGATCGCATCCGCGCGCGCGATTCCTTCGTTGTCTGCACGCCCCCACCCCTGCCGCCGTCCTGACCAGCGGCCTGATCGACGTTTTATCTGCGACCGGGGCCAGTTGCCGCATGCAGGCCGGAGCGGTTCTCTTCTCCAGATACGGAAATGGTTTCCCGCTGGGGCGATAGCAGCAGAAAAGCCGGCGATGCCTGCCGGCGGAGGAACTCGGCAAACGAGCGTTTGATTTTCGGCATTTGGTAGAGCATGGCCAGACTCTGCTTGCGTGTCCGGGTAATAACCGTCGATGGATTGAAAAAGGATCGGGCGTTTTCGATCGTCAGGACGAACGGGGGCTGACCTTCCCGCGCCAGCAGATAGCTCATGATTAGGGCGCCGGTGCGATGATTACCCTCAATGAACAATTGCGGCCGGCTCAGTCCGCGGACGTAGACCCCGGCCGCCCGCTTCCATACCGACTCATCGCGATGCATGGCATACCACTCGGTGAGGTCACGAATGCCGCCACGTTGGTCATCGTAGAAGCGGTCTTCGGTTGCCCGCAGATGGCTGGCGTGCAGTAAACGCTCGTGTGCATCAGTGCCGCAAAGGACACGTGCATTGAGTTCCAGGAAGTGCCGGGTATTACCGGCGGCGAAAAAATCGATGCCTTCAGCGAGCGCCTGATCAACGTAGGCGTAGCCGCTCAGCATCCGTTCGATCACAACGTCGTCCAGACTGTCGCGCCGGCAATCGAGCACGGCGTTGATCTCGCCGAAACGCTTCTGGACGATGCGCAGCGCCACTTCAATGTTGCTCAGGTTCAACCGGGCGGCGACCTTCACCATGCAACAACAGCCTCTTCCCCCACAGACCTCTGAAGTATGCGGCCAAATTACGCGTTGCCGCCCAAAGGTCAACCAAGTTGTCGCGTCCTCGGGTGTGCGTGTTCGCAGTAGCCCGTCGGGTCCTCGTTAACAAACGCTCACTGCTTAACGGATACTCGCCAGCGTCTGTTCTGCCTGCGCCGCCACCGCCGGTGCAAGAGGAATATAGCCAAGGTCGCGGCCGAAGGTTTGACCCTGGCTCAGGCCCCAGCCGACAAAGTCCTTCAGCACCTTGCTCCGCCGTGGATCGGCGTACTGCTGATAGAGCAACAACCAACTGAACGTGACAATCGGATAGGCATCGCTGCCGGTGGGATCGGCGACGAATACCCGCCTTTCGCCCGACCCTTCTGCGGCTGCCTCGGATAGGGCCTGTTGCCCAGCCGTTTCCGTCGGCTTGATGTACTGACCGGCCTTGTTCTGTAGCGCCGCCACCGGCAACCCGAGCCGCTTGGCGAAGCCATACTCCAGATAACCGATCGCACCCTCGCTGATTTTGATGCGTGATGCCACACCTTCGTTGCCACGCACGGTCATTGCCTTATTGGGCCAGGCGATCAAGGTGCCGACGCCCAGTCCGGAGGTTCGCCAGCTTGGGCTGATCGCCTCCAGATTCTGCGTGAACGTGTAGGTGGTTCCGCTGGCATCGAGGCGAACCACCGGTGCGATGTTCATCGCCGGCAGTTGCAGCGCGGGATTGGCGGCGACTATGCGGGAGTCGTTCCACTGGCTGATCTTGCCGCTGAAGATATCGGCGTAGACGTCGCGCGGTAGCCGTAGCTCGCCGGTCACACCGGGAATGTTGTAGGCGAGAACCACCATGCCAGAGGTAGCCGGGATCATAACCACGCCGTTTGCCACCTTCGCCACCTCGGCGTCGCGGAGACCGATGTCGCTGGCACCGAAATCCACTGCGCCGCCAAGGAAACGGCTGATTCCCTCACCGCTGCCGACCGCAGCGTAGTTGATCGCCACGTTTGGATGCGCCTGCTGATAGGCCTCGATCCACTTCTTGTACAGCGGCGCTGGGAACGTGGCTCCGGCACCCAATAACGAGATTGCTTCCTCAGCCGCCTGAGCCGGCGTCGCGCTCCCCTGCCACACTGCGAACGTGGCGGTGATTACGCACGCAGCAAACGCCGCGCCAATCCTTCGCTGGATATTCATCGCTGCTCGTCCTTGCGGCTTAGCTGAACTCGCCGCGAATATATTCTTTCGTCAACTGCTCCTGGGGCGCCTCGAAGATCTGCTTCGTTTCACCCATTTCCACGAGGTAACCGGTGCGGCCGCCCTTAGAGATATCGACAGCGAAAAAAGCGGTGATGTCGGCCACCCGGGTCGCCTGCTGCATGTTATGGGTGACCATGGCGATCGTGTATTCCTCCTTGAGCTCTAGCATCAGTTCCTCGATGCGCCGAGTGGCGATGGGATCAAGAGCCGAGCACGGCTCGTCCATCAGCAGCACCGTCGGTTCGGTGGCGACAGCACGGGCGATGCACAGCCGCTGCTGCTGACCGCCGGAAAGTGACAGGCCGCTCGCCTTCAGCTTGTCCTTCACCTCGTCCCACAGCGCTGCCCGGCGGAGCGCATACTCCACCTTTTCGTCGAGGTTGCCCTTGTAGCGGTTGAGCCGCAGGCCGAAGGCAACGTTGTCGTAGATGCTCATGGAAAACGGGTTCGGCTGCTGGAACACCATGCCGATGAAGCGACGAACGATCACCGGATCGACCTGCTTCGCGTAGACGTCCTGCCCCATGAAATGGACCTGACCTTCCAGCCGGAAGCCGTTGATCATGTCATTCATCCGGTTGAGGCTGCGTAGCACCGTACTCTTGCCGCAGCCGGACGGGCCGATGAAGCCGGTGATCTTACCCTTCTGGATCGGTACGTTGCTGTCACGCACCGCAAGGAAGCTACCGTAAAAGATCTTCTCCACCACGCAGTGGATAGCCAAGTCCTCCTTCGCAGGTATCGCGGCGGGACGCTTGGCGGNAAAGTGCTGGGGCGGCGGTCATCATGAGAAGTCCCGTTGTTTTCCCTAAGTCCTAGGGCGGCCGATCAGTCGGCTCAGAATGTTGAAAACAAGAACGATCAGCACGAGGACGAGAGACGCCGCCCAGGCGAGTTCGATCTGGTTTTCAAATGGCATGCTGGAAAAGTTATAGATCAGGATCGATAAAGACGCGGTTGGCTCACGCACACTATTCAGCCAGTAGTTGCTGAATAACGCTGTAAAGAGGAGTGGCGCCGATTCACCGGCAACGCGTGCTACTGCCAGCATCACGCCGGTAAGGATGCCAGGCAGCCCTGTCGGCAGCACCACTTTCCAAATCATCTGCGTGCGGGTGCAGCCCATGCCAAGGGCGGCATCCTTCATTTTTCGCGGCACCATCTTCATCGCCTCCTCGGCGGTGAGGATCACCGTCGGCAGCATCAGCACCGCCAGCGAGATGCCGCCGGCGATTGCCGAATAGCTGCCCATGGCCAGCACTACCGCGGCGTAGACGAACACACCGGCCAGGATCGAGGGAAAGCCGGTTAGCACCTTGGCGAGGAAGCGGGTAGTCGACGCCACCTTGCTCATCGGGCTGAGCTCCGCCAGATAGATGGCGGCGAGGATGCCGATCGGAATGCTGACCAGCGAAGCCAGTCCGACCATCACCAGCGTGCCGAGGATGGCGTTGCCGAAGCCGCCGCCCATCTCGAAGCCGGCCGGCGGCAACTCGGTGAACAGTTCGGTGCTGAGGCGAGCGCCACCCTTAACGATCAGCATGTAGAGGACCGAGAAGAGGGGCACGCTGGCGATCAGGGCGACGATCCATGCCCCCCGGTCAACACGGCGCTGCGGATCGCCCGGGCCTCGGCCAGTGAGCGCCGCAGGTCGGGAACCCGTATGGCGACCGCAGCGGGTCGCGCGGCATTTCGTTCGATCATGACTTACCTGCAAACTTGCGCTGGGTCACAGTGAGGATGCCGANNTGCCGACGACGTTGACGATGAGGGTGATCGCGAGGAGCACCAGCGCCGCGTACATCAGCGCCTGCACCTCCACCTGCCCCGCTTCCGGAAAATGCGAGGCGAGCAGCGATGCGAGTGTATTGGCGGGAGAGAACAGCGACAGGCTGATCTGGTTCGAGTTGCCGATCAACATGGCGAGCGCCATCGTCTCGCCCAGTGCCCGACCGAAGCCGAGGACCATCGCCGAAAAGATGCCACCGGACGCCGTCGGCACCATGACCTTGAGGATCGCCTCCCAGCGGGTCGCTCCCAAACCATAGGCGGCCTCCTTGGTCCGGTAGGGAACCAAGTGCATCGCGTCCTGGGAGATGGCGGCAATCGTCGGCAGGATCATGATCGCCAGCACCAGCGTCGCCGGCAGCAGACCCGGGCCGCTCAGCGAGGTGCCGAAGAAGGGGATCCAACCGAGATAGTCGTGCAAATTGTTCGCCAGCGGCCGGATCGCCGGGATAACGACGAAGATGCCCCACAGACCGAAGACAACGCTGGGGATGGCGGCAAGCATCTCGATGATGGTGCGAAAAACCATCGCCAAACGCGGCGGCAGAAAATCCTGCGTCAGGAAAATGGCGACAGTCACACCGAAGAAGCCACCGAGCAGGAGAGCCAAGAACGAGCTGTAAAGGGTACCCCAGATCTCCGGCAGGATGCCGAAGTCCTGCGTCTGAACGTTCCAGTTAGTCCCGACCAAGAAGCCAGCGTGGTACTTGCCCAGCGCGGGGAGCGCCTGACCGCCGATTTCCCACAGGATGTAGGCGACGAGGAAAATGATCAGCGCGGCCGCGACGAGTGCCAGCGAGCGGAAGCCGCGATCGGCGAGGAATTCGTTGGACGACGGCGGCCGCGAGATCGCTGCCGACGTGATCGCTTGAGCAAATGGATTCTGGGACATCTTGTTATCGTCTCACCACAAGAGCAGTCGTTGGGGGATGGGACAAGGTACAATCCGCGCATCGGGCGAATCGGCGTACACCGCCCCGTCCGGCATTGCGCTCCTGCCTCATCTCCCCTTTTCTATACATGGGTCGACCGTCTTCGGTGGTTATTGAATCTGCGCCGAAGCGGCCCGAACCTTCTCAACGACTTCCTCAGGCAGCGGGATATACCCCATGCTGTCGGCGATCTTTTGGCCCTGCGTCAAATTGTATTCCACAAGCTTGCGCAGCGCCTCTGCCTTGGCGTCATCCTGATCTTTGTAAAACAGCATCCAGGTGAAGCTGGCGATGGGATACGCTTCGGCACCGTCCGGATCTTCGACCCAGCCGCGTAGATCGGAAGCCAACTTGGCGCTGGCCAGTGCGGCCTTGCCCGAGGCTTCGCCCGGCTCGACGAAGGTGCCGGCCCTATTCTGCAGCGCGGCCACGTTCGCCTTGGTCAATTTGGCAAAGCCGTATTCGATGTAACCAATGGCGCCCGGGGTCTGCTTGATTGTCGCGGTGACACCGTCATTCTTCGGTGCGGCGACGAACTTGTCGCTCGACGGCCACTGCACGGTGGTACCGCTACCGACCTTCTCCTTGAACTCGGGACTGATCGCCGCGAGGTGCTTGGTGAAGACGAAGGTGGTGCCGCTGGAGTCCGAACGCCGGACCACAGTGATCGGCAGGTTAGGCAGTGTGACGCCCGGATTGGTCGCCGCGATCCGTGGATCGCTCCAGTTGGTGATCTTGCCGAGGAAGATGTCGGGATAGACATCCCGCGCCAGCTTCAGGCCACTCGGAACGCCGGGAATGTTGTAGGCAAGGACGATCTCACCCGCGGTCATTGGCAGCAGCACGGCGCCGCCGGGGACCTTGGCAATCTCCTCATCGGTCATCGCCGCGTCGCTGGCGGCGAAATCAACGGTTTTGTTGATGAAGTCCTGAATACCGGCGCCACTGCCTTTAGCCTGATAGTCGACAGTTACCCCAGGGGTCTCTTTGCTGAATTGCTTGAACCAAGCAGAGTAAATTGGAAATGGAAAGCTGGCACCGGAGCCGATCAACCGAACATCGGCCGCCGCCGCCGGCCGAAGGGCCATGGCCACCACAAGGCACGCAAAAACCAACGCCATGCGCAAAAACTGCTGCGGCGCATTCTCTTCTCCCTACCCGTATTTTTAACTGGCCATTAACTATAGCGCGGAACACATTACGGTTTTATGACGCAGCCGAGCGATTCGCGCGCTGCAGCTGCGAAAAAATAGCGCAGTGCCACCAAGAACCGCAGAATTTTGGAGAAGAAACGCCCGTCATGCGTGTGGCGAGCGCAGGCAAAGGCTGTATTAGCGGGTGCGAATGGCCGCGAATGCAGCAACGTCGATGACGATGCTGGCGCCGTGACGCCCGTCGTCGGCGACCGCAGCGGTGATGCCGACCAGCGCAACCTGATTCCCCTCCCCCTGCAGCAGCGGTGAACCGGAGTCGCCGCGTGTCGCATCGCAACTGGTCAGCAGCAACGGCTGCTCCGGCACGCGATCGACGACCGCGCAGTCGCGATGGATCGAAAGCAGGTGGGGACGATCCTGGCTGTAGCCGGCCCGCATCACGCTGGCCCCCACACCCGGCGCAAGACTGCCGAGGGGGATCGGCCGCACCGGCAGCGGTTCCTGCAGGTGGATGACCGCCCAATCGCGGGCGAGTGCCGGCAGATCCTTAACCTCGAAGTGATAGTTCGGCGGTGCATCGGCGGCGGGGATTTCGATCCGCGCCCCGATACCGTGCGCCACGTACTCGCCACGACGATAGCCGGCAAAGAAAATGCAGTTCGGTCGGCGCCACCATCTGCCCGGTCCGCGGGTCCCAGACGCAATGGCGGGCGGTCAGCACCGCAGCGGGGGCGATTAGCGTCGCGGTGCAAAAGCTGCCGCCGCGATTGAGGCGGCCGATCGCCTGCCAGGGCCACGCCGCGGAATCGACGATGACCCGATCATCGTGGCCAATGATGCCCGGACGCAAGCGCGCCTCCGCTGCGGCCGCCGGTAACGGGACGAGTGCGAGGAGCGTGCCTGCCAGCCTGGCGAACCGAACGACACGACGCGTCTGTCGACGGGCATTACATCCCGTTAACCGGCTGCTTAAAGGCGCGTTACCTCGCGGGGCGATACTCGGTGGCTTCAGCAAGAAACGCCGGCCGCAACGGCTGAGGAGGAGGAGCATATGCACAGCGAGATCGGAGACGCGTGGGGCAGGTTGCTGGTGCTCGGCTGGTTGCTGAGCCCGATCGTGTTTATCGCCGTAGCAATGATCATGGTGCTTCTGGCCGAACTGGGTCGCAGAGCCCGATCAACTGGCAGCAGCGACCGCACACCAGTCAGCATCGATGCGTAGCCAGCATCGATCCATGGCCAGCGCCGCGCAATTGCCGACGCTGCTTTACTCCGAGGCCGGTGGGGGTGCGCATCATCGGCGAGCCGTTCGAGTTCGGCGGCGACGCGACCGAAGAGTTCGATCATCGCATCGAGGATCTTCGCCGCCTCGTCGGGGTTGGAATAGATCAGCGCTTTCAATTCGCGGCGCGAGAAGGCAAGCACCGACGTATCGCTACGGGCAGTCGCCGTCGAACCGTAGGGTCGTTGAAAAAGGCCAGAAAAGCCGATGATCGTCCCCTTGCCGCTGCTGACGACGACCGCCCCGCGGCTGGTTTCCACCTCGCCATCGAGCACCAGATAAGCGATCTCGGGAGGATCTCCACTGCGATAGATAACCTCGCCGGCTGCGAACGTCAGCCTGCGCATGACGATAGACGGCAGCAAGCGCGCCAGATCGGGGAGAAAAATCGCGGGTTCATGGCGCCAGACACCCATCGGGTGACTGGCGGCGGACTAGCACAACGGGTCGAGGTGCTCATTGTCTGCCTGCTTTGGCGGCCGCTTCTTCAACAGAGAGATCGAGGCCGAAGAGAACCTTCTTCCTGTCGGACAGGTCACCAACGAGACGGCGCAGAGGCGTCGGCAGTTCCCGCACCAGCGTTGGAGTTGCCAGAATCTTTTCATTCTCCGCCAGTTGCGGCCACTCAAGGACGTCGACGACGTCAAGCTCGTAGAAACCCGCCAGATCACGCTCACAGATTTCGCGGACACCCGTGATCGCTTGTTCTGTCCGCGGCGTACGCCCGCTGACGTAGAGCTTGAGCACGTAATGAGTCATCTCGGAACATTCCCCGTGATCGTCAGTACGGAGGCGACGTGATGTTTGACCCCCAACCGACACGCCACCTTACGCTTCCGCTCCTCCAACGCAAGATCAAGCAAACTGGAATAAGCCGCAACTCGTACGGTAACTCCTTTGGATAACGGACGATGGGCACAAATATATAGGAGCGGCAACCGGTTTGCGACAGGCATAACGGGCCGATCTGGCGATTGGCTGTTCGAACGACCGGTCGCCTTCCCCTGTCGTCGCCGCAACGCTACACACCCACTCAACATCATCGCCCATCCCGCCAACCACCAGAAGACGTCGAGCGACTTTTCCGATTAAGGACAACTCGTACCTGCATCGATGTCGCCAATATTTGCGGGACGCGGCTGTCTAGCCGCTTCCGCCACGCACCATTACCGCATATCGTTGCGTCGCCGTAGCGGAGGCAGTCGCTGTTTTGCGCCTGCGCGCAATGACACAATAAAACAGCTTTGCGCTAGCGACAATCGAGGGGTTGGATGACGGCCAAGCGCCTGTTAATCGTTGACGATGAACCAAGATTTGCGGCTTTCGTTGAACGAGTAGCCCAGCGCATGGGCTTCGAAGTCGAGGTCACCCAGCATGGCCGGGATTTCATGTCCTCGTACTTGCGCTGTACGCCCGAAGTGGTTGTCATTGACATGGTGATGCCGGATATCGACGGCAACGAACTGGTGCTGTGGCTGGTGGAACAAGGCTCAGTGGCCAACATCATCATCATCACCGGCTATCACCCCGATTATGCCGTCAACGCGCGCCTGCTTGCCGAATTCAAGGGCCTCCGATCGGTACAGACACTCAGCAAGCCGGTCAACGTGAGCAGACTGCGTGAAGCGCTCGTTCACGCCGATGGCGGACCGCCCCCACGGGCGATCCACTGCGGCGGCAGTCTCCAACCGACAACACCGGCACCGACCTGAATCACGACGACGGAGAGGCGATGTGAGTGACCGGTGGGCGTATGCTCTCCTGGTCCTTATCATGACGGTGGTCGCGGCTACCGTCGGTGGCGTCGCCGTCGGCACCCTCGGTCAGTTGCAAATCGGGGAGCGAAAGGCGGCTCTGCTTGAAGCGACATCCCTTCAGGCGCAGCAGCTTCAGCAGTACGGCGCTGATCTTTTGCTGGGCGAGAGTCTGGACAGCGCGGCCACCCGCCGCATCGAGCGGGTGCTCGGCGGGGATGCACGCATCCTGATCGGCCGCATCAGCGGTTCGCAGTTGGAGTTCCTGTCCATACCCGGGTTGCAGACGGCACCAATGCAGCCTCCACCGGCAGCCGATGCCGCACTCACCATGGCAATGCAGCGCGCCTGGCCGGTGCGACCGGCACCGAACGGCTCACCAGCGAAAGTGGTGTACCCCTCCTTCTCGCCTTTCGTCCGGTCCCGGAGCGCAACCTCGGCATCGTCGCCGAAATGCGCCTAGATTCACTGCGGGAGCCATTCGTCAACGCAACCAGACGAACGGCGCTGGTCGGCATCGTCCTGATCATCGCCGGCAATGCTTTGTTCTATTTCATTGCCCGACCGGTCATCCGCCGCAGTCGCGCGCGCCAGAAACGGATTCACGAGCTGGTGGAGAATACCCGCTCCGTTGTGATCATCCTGAAACCGACGGTGGGCGGCGAAGCTTTTCTGGTGTGCGACTTCAACCGCGCTGCCGAGCGCGTCTTCGGCAAGGATCGCGTTGACGTGATGGGCGAACTGATCACCGACGCGCTGCCGGGAATCCGCGCCACCGGACTGCTGGACATCCTGCGCCGAGTCTCCCGCAGCGGCCAGCCGGAGAATATTCCGGCGGCGGTCTACACCGGCGAGGCAGCAAGCCGCGACGCGGTGTGGCTGGAACTTTACCTGTACCGGCTGAGCAGCGGTGAACTGGTGATAATCGCCGGGGATGTCAGCAACCACCATCAGGCGGAAGAAGCGCTGCGCGAAAGTGAAGCGCGCTGGCGCTCGATCATCGAACTGCACGACCAGGCGATCGTCATCGTCGATCAGCAACACGACATTCGCTTCGTCAACCGCGCCGCCGTGACTCTCTTCGGCAAGACGTCGCCAAATCTGATCGGCGTTCCCTTCGGCTATCCAATGGTCCAGGGCGAGGTGGCCGAGATCGAGATCCTGCGACCGGGCAAGGGCATCGCCTATACCGAGATGCGCGTGATCCCAATGCGCTGGAGCGGCGAGGAGCACTTCCTGCTGTTCCTGCGCGACGTGTCTGCCTACAAGCGCGCCGAAGGCGATCTGCGCAAGCTGTTCCAAGCGATCGAACAAAGTCCCGCGGCAGTGGTGATCACCGACGTGGATGGCCGGATAGAATACGTCAATCCGAAATTTACCGAGTCCACCGGCTACACCTATGCCGAGGTGGTCGGCAAGAACCCGCGCTTCCTCAAGTCGGGATACACACCGGCAAAAGACTATGAGGAGATGTGGAGAACGATCTCCTCCGGACATGTCTGGCACGGCGAGTTCTATAACCGGCGCAAGAGTGGCAAGTCGTTCTGGGAGCTCGTCTCAATCGCGCCGGTGCGCGATGCCCGTGGCAAGATAACCCACTACGTCGCGGTCAAGGAGGACATCGACGAGCGCAAGGCAACCGAGGATCGGTTGCGTCATGCGCAGAAAATGGAAACGATCGGCCAACTAACCGGCGGACTTGCGCACGACTTCAATAACCTTCTCGCCATCATCATCGGCAACCTGCAACTCCTCGATGAGAAGAGGGATCTCGACGGTGAGACGAGAGAGCTGATCGCAGACGCCTTGTGGTCCGCCGAACGCGGCGCCCAACTCACGCACCGCCTGCTGGTATTTGCTCGCCGCCAACGGCTCAATCCACGCGTCACGAACCTGAATAACGTCGTCAGCGAGATGACCGGCCTGTTACGACGGACCATCGGCGAGAAGATAACCATCAACGAGCATCTGGCCCCCAACCTGTGGAAGGCCATGGTGGACCGAAGCCAGCTGGAAAGCTCGCTGCTCAACCTCGTCGTCAACTCACGTGACGCCATGCCCTCAGGCGGCTCACTGACCATTTCAACCGGGAACACCCAGCTGCCGCAGTCCCCCGCCGCCAACGTCGAGGATGCCACTCCCGGCGACTATGTGGTGCTGCGGGTTTCCGACTCCGGCGTGGGCATGCCCCAGGAAGTCCTTGAGCGCATCTTCGAGCCCTTCTTCACCACGAAAAAGCTTGGCGAAGGGAGCGGCCTCGGCCTCAGCATGGTCTACGGCTTCGTTCGCCAGTCGGGTGGCCAGATCTTTGTTGACAGTGTTCCGGGTGAAGGAACGACGGTCCGCCTCTATCTGCCGCGCGTGGTCGGCGAGGAAGTGGAAGAAAGCACCGCGCGACTGGCGATGGGCAGCCATACCGCAGGTGGCGAGGTCGTCATGGTGGTCGAAGACGACGGCCGGGTGCGCAAGACGGCGGCGGCGATCCTGCGCAAGCAGGGTTACGAAGTGGTCGAAGCGCCTGATGCCGCGTCGGCATTGGCACGGATCGAATCGTTGCCGCGGCTCGACCTCCTCTTTACCGACGTTGTGCTGCCGAATGGGCGCAACGGCGTTGAACTGGCCGAGGAGGTACTGGCGCTCCGCCCAGAAGCACAGGTGCTGTTCACCTCGGGCTACGCCATGAGCACGCTGTTTGCCGACAGCCCATGGGACGGGGAGGTTGACCTTCTGGTCAAGCCCTATCAACGCGATCAGCTGACCGCCAAGGTGCACGAACTCCTCGGTCGCCACGTAGCGGAGCACGCAGCAAACCCAGGCGCGCGCCCTGCCTGACCGTGGCACAGCGGTAACGCTTGGCAGCTACACGTACCGGCGGCATCATTTGTGGACACTCAGGCTCTCGCCAAAATGGTCATTCTCGCTCATAAGTTCCTCATTCGGCGTCACGGGGTGAACCAGATCACAGTACGCGTCGGCTGATCGACCTACGCTTCAGTAAATCGAGTGCTACGCATGCTGGCTCGTATGGGCCGTCGGATGCCGCTCTCGGCGCGTTAGAGTCGCACTCTCGGTGCAATCGATCGCCGATCCCGGAACGCGGGGAGGTCATGTCGCGGGGAGACGGCTGGGAGATGAAGGGTGCTTGGCATTCGCTTGAGGTGCCTGGAGGCGAGGCAGGACGGAACGAGCCGCGACGGCAGACTCTCATGGCATATGCATCGGCTGGTGCGACGCAATAACGCCGACACCGTCCTCCTTGCAGGGAACTAGGATTATGGTATTGTTGTGACGAGATTTTGCCTACTAACATTGTCGACGATCGTCTCTCATCAGTTTGTTCGCGCGATGGCAAGTGCGGATTCGGCCATATTGTTACGCAGCACTGTGCGTATTTGGGCAGCCACTATCGGCGACCCAAATAACCGTGTAACGAAACGTTTATTCGAGACCTTAGCAAAATTCACCTTAATATCATCGGCAATTGTGGTAGTTGCGGTCGATGGGAGCTCTACGCCAAGGTACAACGCATAATTACAAGTATAAATAGGGTACGAATGCAGGCGAAAAAGACCGTTCTAACCGTGTTCGGCACGCGACCGGAAGCAATCAAGGTGGCTCCCGTTCTACGCGAGTTGCAGCTGCGCGGGCGAGTGCGCTCGGTCAATGTGGTGACCTCGCAGCACACCGACCTGCTGCGGCCCTTTCTCAATCTGTTCGAGATACATACCGACCATGATTTGCAGGCCATGCAGCCTGGCCAGCCGTTAAATCAACTGCTGGCCAGGCTGATGGCCGCGCTTGACCCGGTTCTGGTGGACGAAGTGCCGGATCTGGTGATGGTGCAAGGGGACACCACCTCGGCCTTGGCTGGCGCGCTCGCCGCCTTTCATCGGCGCATTCCCCTGGCGCACATCGAAGCCGGATTACGCTCGGAAAATCCGCTCAGCCCCTTTCCTGAGGAGATGAACCGGCGCCTCATCTCGCAGCTTGCCAGTTATCATTTCGCGGCGACGCCGCACAACGTCCGCTCCCTGCGCGCCGAAGGCGTCGCCGAAGCCTCGATCATCCTCACCGGCAATCCGGTGATCGACGCCGTGCGCTGGATCCTGCACGAAGCGCCGCCGTCGGCAGCCTTGCGTCAACTGGTGGACGAATTGAAGCACCTGCGACTGGTGGTGCTCACCACGCATCGGCGGGAAAACTTCGGAGCGGTCATGCGCGATCACCTCGTGACGCTGCGCCGCTTCATCGACAGCCACGCCGACACCGCCCTGATCTTCCCGGTGCATGCCAATCCGGCGGTGCGCGAGGTGGCCTATGACGTCCTCGACGGCAATCCACGTATCCGGCTGATNCGCCCCCTCGATTACCCGGACTTTCTCCACTTGATGAACCACGCTTGGCTGATTGCCTCGGATTCCGGCGGTGTCCAGGAGGAGGTGCCGACGCTGGGCAAGCCCCTCCTCGTTCTTCGTGAGAACACGGAACGTCCTGAAGCCATCGAATGCGGCGCGGCTCGTCTCGTCGGGCATTCCGGCGAGCGCCTGTGGGCGATGCTGGAAGAGGCTAGTCGGGAGGACAGTTGGATGCAGAGGGTGAAGCGGGTGGAAAACCCCTTCGGCCGAGGCGACAGCGGTGTGCGAATTGTCGATGCTATTGAGCGTATCTTTGGTCTGCCTGCACGACTGCAGCCGGAAAGGATGATGCCGGATGAGCTCTCCGCTTGAGCGTCCGCAACGTAACCACATTCTGAGCGTGGTTCTTGAGGATTACTGCCATGTGGGTCCGGTCAGTCGGGTCGTTCCCCCGGATTACTGGCCGCGCTTTGAAAGCCGGGTGCAACGCAACACCGAGCGCACCCTCGACCTGCTGGACGAGATGGGCGCCAAGGCCACCTTTTTCGTCCTTGGCTGGATTGCCGAGCATCAACCCCAGGTGGTTGCCGAGGTGGCGCGGCGTGGCCACGAAATAGCGAGCAAGGGATATTGGCATCGATCCATCCGGCAGATGACGCCGGAGGATTTCCGCACCGACGTGCGGCGGTCGAAGCAGGTGATCGAGGCGGCAACCGGGGTAGCGGTACGCGGCTTTCGCATTCCCCGCGGTGGGTTTGGGCCACGCGACCTGTGGGCGCTCGATATCCTGAGCGAAGAAGGCTTTCTCTACGATTCCAGCCTGCGGCCACTGGGCACCACCTTCATGTCGGAGCCGCAACGGCGCTTCGTCCACCGACACGAGGCGAACGGGCGAAGCATCTGGGAGGTGCCGCTTTCCACCTGGAAGGTGGGCCCCCTGTGCATCCCGATTTCCGGCGGCAACTTCGTTCGTCAGTTCCCGCATGCCTTCATCCGCCGCGCGATCGAGCAGTGGGAGCGGCACACCACCGATCCGATCGTCTTCTATTTTCACGTCTGGGAACTCGATCCGGAGCAGCCGCGGATCACCGCCGTTTCGCAGCTGCAGCGCATCCGCCAGTACCGCAACCTGGAGGAAATGATCGGTCGTATTCGCTACTATCTCGAGAAGTACCGCTTCGCTACCGTCGCCGACCATCTGTGCCTCGGTCCGGCGCCGGCTGTCGAACGGGTGATGCCGGCAGCCATAGCGGTGGAACCGACGCTGTCGGTTGAAGCGAGCGCGGTGCGCACGCCGATTACCGTCGTCGTCCCCTGCTATAATGAAGAGGCGACGCTCGGGTACACCTCTAACACCCTGCGCAGCTTCAATGATCGGATGAAGGACGCCTACGACGTCTTTTTCCTCTTCGTCGACGATGGCAGCCGTGACAACACCTGGAAGCGGCTCACTGAGCTGTTCGCGGATCGCCCGGATTGCGGCTTGCTGCGGCACTCCAGCAACCGCGGTGTCGCGGCGACGGTGCTGTCCGGCATCCGTCATGCGCGTACCGAAATCGTCTGCGTGATCGACTGCGATGGGACTTACGATCCGCTGCAGTTGCGAAAGATGATCCCGATGCTGCAGCCGGGTATCGATTTAGTTACCGCATCGCCGTATCATGCCGAAGGTCGGGTTCTCAATCTGCCGGCATGGCGGCTGGTCCTCTCCAAGGGACTCTCCGTCATCTACCGCTTCGTTCACCATCACAAGCTAGCGACGTATACATCGTGCTTTCGCGTGTACCGTCGGCGTGCCGTTGCCGATATCGAGCTTCGCGACGAGCGTTTCGTCGGCATCACCGAGTTGTTGAGCCGGATTGATGCCGGCGGCGGCCGTGTCGTCGAATGCCCGGCGGTGATGGAGGTTCGCCTGCTCGGAACGTCGAAAATGAAGACGCTGAAGACGATTGTTGGGCACCTGGGCCATTTGAGACGCCTGATTGTCGAGAGGGTTTCACGTTCTTCCTTGCCGACGCCTGGTCCATTCAACGACTTGATGGCCGGTCAGCAGTCGGGTGAGGGAATCCATAAAGGAGGTTGAGAGTGACAGAATTGGCCGTGAAAGCGCAGTCGCGCATCTCGCTGCCGTCGGACCAGGACAGTTCCGGTCGGACCCTCGGGCAGGAAGAGCTAGAGCAACTGCGCCACGTCATCGAGAGCGGCACGCTCACGTGCACCAAGGGAACCGCCTGTGCGACGCTGGAGAAGCGCTTCGCTGACATGCTGGGCGCCAAGTTCGCGATTGCCTGCGCCTCCGGTTCCGCCGCCATCCACACGGCAATTGCTGCGATCGACCCCGAACCGGGCGACGAGATCATCACCACGTCGATCACCGACATGGGTGCACTGACGCCGATCCTCTACCAGGGGGCGATCCCGGTCTTTGCCGACGTGGATCCCTATACCTGCAACGTCACCGCCGAAACGATCGCCGCCCGGATCAGCGAGCGGACCCGCGCGATCATCGTCACCCACCTCTTCGGCAACCCGTGCGAGATGAAGGACATCGTCGCTCTGGCCGCGCAGCACAACCTGCCGATCATCGAAGACTGCGCGCAGGCGTATCTCGCCCGCTACGACGATCAATACGTGGGGACGATCGGTGCCATCGGCTGCTTCAGTTTGCAGCAGGGCAAGCATATCACCACCGGCGAAGGCGGTCTGGTGGTCAGCAACGATCCCGACTATGCACGCCGCGTCCGCCTGTACGTCAACAAGGCCTGGGGTTACGGCGACGCCAATCCCGATCACTACTTCCTCGCCCTCAACTATCGCCTGACGGAACTGCAGGGTGCAGTGGCGGTGGCCCAGCTCGCGAAGCTGCAGGACGGGGTGGACCAGCGTCGGGCAATGGCAGCACGGCTGACCAAGGCGATCTCCGGTCTCGACGGCGTCAGCCCGCCGGCCCATGCCGAGGGTTCCGTCCACACCTATTGGCGCTATTGCGTTTGGGTTGACGGCAGCAAGCTGCCGGGCGGATCGCCAGCCCTGGGCGCCGGACTGAAGCAGTATGGCATCGCCGCGGCACCGCGCTACATCCAGAAGCCGGCCTTCCGCTGCCAGGTGCTGCGCGATCAATGCACCTTTGGCAAGAGCCGTTTCCCCTTCACCCTCGCCCGCCCGGAAGCAGTGGATTATGACGCCGCCTTGTTCCCGGGAACCTTCCAGGGACTGGACGAGATTTTGGTGCTGCCGTGGAACGAGCGGTTCACGGAAGCGCACGTGGACTTCATCGCCGACGCCATTCGCGCCGAACACGCGCGGCTCTGCAAGTAAGCCGCGTTTCCGTGCCGTCACGACAAGATCAGGAGAGCCGCCGTGGATGAAACGATGCGTTTGGGTTTGGTTGGCGTCGGCGCCATTTCCCAATCCTATCTGAAGGCGACCGAAGGCTGCAGCGAGGTGCGCTGGGTCGGCATTGCCGACGTACGCGCCGATGCCGCTGCTGCTGCCGCGGAAATCTGGGGTTGTCCCAGCTTTACCTCCCATCGCGAGATGGTGGAGAACGTCCAGTGCGATGCCGTGGTGGTCTGCACACCGCCATCGACCCACACCGAGATCGCTCTCGACCTGATCGGTCGCGGCATCCACGTCCTGTGCGAAAAGCCGCTGTCGACGGATGTGGTAAGCGCGCGCACCGTGTGCGACGCCGCCCGTGAGAAGGGGGTGGTGATGGCGATGGCATCAAAGTTCCGCTACGTCGATGATGTCATCCGCACCAAGTCGCTGATCGCGTCGGGCGTGCTGGGAGAAATCCTGCTGCTCGAGAATGCGTTTACCTCCAACGTCAGCATGGGCAAGCGCTGGAACGCCGAGCCCGCGATCAGCGGTGGCGGGGTGCTGATCGACAACGGCACGCACTCGGTTGACATCACCCGCTACCTGCTTGGCCCGATCGAACGCGTGCTGGCGGTTGAGGGCAAGCGCAGTCAGCGCCTTGAGGTGGAAGACACGGCCACCGTCTTCCTCCACACTGCCAGCGGCATCAACGCCAGCATCGACTTGTCGTGGAGCCTGAACAAGGAATTGGACACCTATATCAAGGTGTTCGGCTCCAACGGCACCATCTTCGTCGGCTGGCGAGAGTCGCGCTTCCGTCAGGCATCGAGCCCCGAATGGATCGTCTTCGGCAATGGCTACGATAAGGTCGCGGCGTTCCGGCGGCAGGTTCTCAATTTCTGCAACCACATTCGCGGTCTCGAACCGCTGCTGATTTCCCTCGAAGACGCCGTCGCCTCGGTGGAGGTCATCAAGGCCGCCTACGAGTCGTTGGATGCGGGACAGTGGGTACGCGTCGGCGCCAATCCGCCGGTGCGGTTGGCGGCCAGTTCGTAGTCGCGACAGCAGCAACAGGCCAGCCGTAGACAGCCGAGGCAGACATGGGCGTACGTATTCATCCGACAGCGTTGATTGAGTCAGGCGTGGAGATCGGCGACGGCAGCTCGGTGTGGGATAACGTCCATATCCGCGGACCGGCGAAGATCGGTCGCGATTGCATCGTCGGTGAAAAATCCTACATCGCCTATGATGTGACCATCGGCGACCGGGTGAAGATCAACGCCTTCGTCTATATCTGCACCGCCGTCAGCATCGAGACCGGGGTGATGATCTCCGCCGGAACCGTATTCACCAACGATCGGTTCCCGCGGGCCACCACCGCCGACCTCCGCGAGTTGCGTGGCTCCGGACCGGACGAACACACCCTGCCGACACTCGTTCGCGAGGGTGCAACCATCGGTGCCCGAGCGGTCATCGGCAACGATCTCGCCATCGGTCGCTTCGCCATGGTGGGCATGGCGGCGGTGGTCACCCATACGGTCCCCGACTTCGCCCTCGTTGTTGGGCATCCGGCACGGATCGTCGGCTACGTCTGCCGATGTGGTGAGCCTTTTCTCCGGGTCGGCGGCGGGCAGACACCAAGCGATGGTGATCACGTCTGCCCGGCCTGCGGCCTGACCTACGCCCTTCGCAGCGGTGTCGTCATCGAGACGGCGGCGCAATTCGCCGCGGCTTAGTGCCACGGCGACCCTGTTTGCGGCGTTCCGCGTTGCGAGTGTGACTGGCTACACGGACAGCCGCTTGACTGTGCCGGCATAGTTATTCTCGCCGGGCGACTGAAGCGACGTGGATCCGTTTGCCCGCGACCACTTCGCTGCGCGCAAGACAATATTGCAGCTCGTAGGGCGCCGGCGGTGCCATGTGGCGGACAGGAAGGGTGCGGTAAGCGCCGGTACTGGCGGGAACGCCGCCCACGACTTCGAATGCACACCCCCACCTCCAGGTGCGCGCGACGCGCGCAAGCGCTGGAGTGGGACAAAGACGAACAGGCAACGATGACCGACGCGGCTTCAAACGACCGGCGAACGCAACGGTGGGCAGTGATCGGCGGCGGCCTGCTCGGATTGACCCTGGCGCACCGCTTGGCCCAGGCCGGCCAGCAGGTAAGCGTCATCGAAGCGGCGCCCGAGCTCGGCGGTCTTGCCGCCGCTTGGCGCCTCGGCGACGTGGTCTGGGACCGCCACTATCACGTGATCATGCTGTCGGACCAATCGCTGCGCCGCATCCTCGCCGAACTCGATCTGGAACAGGAGCTGCTGTTTGATACCACGCAGACCGGTTTCTACACCGGCCGCGGCTTCTACCGGATGTCGAGTGCCATCGACTATCTGCGTTTTCCGCCGCTGTCGCTGATCGACAAGGTCCGCCTCGCCTTCACCTTGTTCTACGTCTCGCGGATCAAGGATGGCCGCAGCCTCGAACAGATTCCGCTCGCCGCTTGGCTCGAGCGCCTATCCGGACGACGCGTCTTTGCGCAAATCTGGCGGCCGCTGCTGGCGGCAAAAATGGGCGATAACTATCGCATCGCCTCGGCATCCTTCATCTGGTCCTATGTCGCCCGCATCTACGCTGCCCGCCGTGGCGGGATGAAGACCGAGAAATTCGGCTACATTCCGGGCGGCTATCGCCGCATCCTCGATCGCTTCGCCGAACGGCTGACCGCCGCGGGAGTCAGCATCCGGCTGGCGAGTCCGGTCGAGGCGATCGAACGCCAAGCCGACGGCGTCCACGTCCGCACCGCCGACGGCGAGGACTGCTTCGATCAGGTGGTGGTGACCGCCGCCGGACCGCAGGCCGCGCGCATGTGTCCGGGACTGAGCGAGGACGAACGTCAGCGCCTGAACGGCATCGTCTATCAGGGCATCATCTGCCCGTCCTGCCTGCTCGATCGCAAGCTCGCGGGATACTACCTCACCTACATCACTGACCCGACGATCCCCTTCACCGCCATTGTCGAGATGTCGTCGCTGGTCAACGCCAAGGCAGAGTTTGACGGGTTGTCGCTTGTCTATCTGCCGCGCTACGTCACCGCCGACGATGCCTTCTGGCAGTACGACGATACGGAAATCCGCCGCCGCTTCATCGCTGGCCTGCAGCAGGTCTACCCCGATTTGACCGAGGCCAATATCAAAGCGTTTCAGGTGTCCCGCGTCCGCCAGGTCTATGCCATCTCCACCCTTGGCTACTCGGACCGGCTGCCGCCGATGATCACCTCGGTGCCAGGGCTTGCAATCGTCAACTCCGCCCACATCGTCAACGGCACCCTGGCTGTCAATGAAACCGTGGCCCTCGGCGAGCGCGCCATCCCGGTGCTGCTGGCAGCGGCCGACGCGCAACCCGCCGTCCAACCGCAGTTGGAGATTGCCGAATGAGCCCGCAAGGCAAACTTGCCGCCAGCCTGTCGCTGGATCTGGACAATCAGTGGTCGTACATGAAGACGCGTGGCGACGCGGCCTGGGTGGACTTTCCCTCCTATCTGGATGTGGTGGTGCCGCGATTCGTGGCCATGCTGGCGAAACGGCAGCTGAAGATTACGGTCTTTATTGTCGGCCAGGACGCCGTCCGGCCGGAGAATGCGGCAGCGCTACAGGCCATCACCGCCGCCGGCCATGAGGTGGGCAACCACTCCTTCAAGCACGAACCCTGGCTGCATGCCTATAGCCCCGACGAACTCGAAGCGGAGATCGCCGGTGCCGAGGAGGCGATCGCCCGCGTCACCGGGCAGCGGCCGATCGGCTTCCGCGGCCCTGGCTTCAGTTTATCGCGGGAAACGCTCTCTGTACTGCTCCGCCGCGGTTACCGCTACGATTGCTCCACCTTCCCCACCTTCCTCGGCCCCCTCGCCCGCACCTACTATTTCTTCACCGCCCGGCTGTCCGCCGACGAGAAGGAGCAACGTCGGCAGTTGTTTGGCGGCTTCGAGGACGGCTTCCGGCCGCTGCGTGCCTATCGCTGGCAACTGGATCGCGGTGCCTTGCTGGAGGTGCCGGTGACGACGATGCCGATCTTCCGCATCCCCTTCCACGTCAGCTATCTGATCTACCTTGCCCGCTTCTCGCCCTGGCTGGCGCGGACCTACTTTCGCATTGCCCTCGATCTGTGCCGGCTGATGCGGGTAGAGCCCTCGCTACTGCTGCATCCGCTCGACTTCCTCGGCGCTGACGATGGCTTGGAGCCGCTGGCCTTCTTCCCCGGAATGGATGTCCCGGCGCAAAAGAAACTCGCCTGGCTGGACGGCTTCCTTGCCGATTACAGCAAGCGCTTCACCGTCCTGCCCATGAGCAAGCATGCCGAGGTGATTAACGCCCGCGGCGATCTGCCGCTGGTGACGCCGCGCTTCGAAAACGAAACAACGGCGGCGACTGCCACCTCCTGAGGGCCGCCGGCGAGGCCAGGCAACCACGCGCATCGCTTCGCCAGTCGTTCGCGGCCTTGGCAAGTGGCCCGGCGGCGGCTAAGAATAGGCCGCCAACGATGGCAAGGTAGCCGATCGGTCGCGGCAGCGTGATTTTTGCGTGTGCGCCACTGGCGCGCTATGTGGATGTATTGCTGTGGTCGCAGCGGGGATGTACGCCACTGGCCACTTGCATGCAGTTTCGGCAGAACATGCATGCCACACGATGACACACTGCCATATCTGCTCGCCCTTAAGCACTTGACCTCCTGCCGAGGCCCGTACATCTGTTGGCGAGAGCAAGGAAAACCTGGAGTTTGCATGGCCAAGGAAGAAATGATCGAGTTCATCGGCGTGGTTACCGAGCTGTTGCCCAACGCGATGTTTCGGGTAAAGCTCGAGAATGACCACGAAATTCTCGCGCACACAGCGGGGAAAATGCGCAAAAATCGGATCCGCGTTCTTGCCGGCGACCGTGTNAACGTCGAGATGACGCCCTATGATCTGACCAAGGGCCGGATCACCTTCCGCTACAAGTGACCGGCGGTCACAGCGCGTCGTTCTCCTTCCCCCTGCAGGCATCCCTTTCACGCGAATCCCCAATGCCGCTGATTCTCGCCTCGGCCTCGCCGCGGCGCNGTCGATCTGTTGCACCAGATCGGCTATCCGCCTGATCGCGTCGTGCCAGCCACCATCGACGAGACGCCCGCGCGCGCNGAGCTGCCACGCGACGTGGCGCTGCGACTGGCCCGCGCCAAGGCCGAAGCGGTGCGCCTGAGCTGTCCCGGCGCCTATGTCATCGCCGCCGATACCGTCGTCGCCCGCGGTCGACGGGTGCTACCGAAACCGATTGATGCCGAGCAGGCACGTCGCTGCCTGATGCTGCTGTCCGGTGCCCGCCATCGCGTTTACGGCGGACTCGCCGTCGCCGCTCCGGACGGCCGGCTGACCGATCGCGTCATCGTGACCCAGGTCGCCTTCAGNCAATTGACCGACGATGAAGTGCGTCGTTATCTCGCCACCGGGGAATGGCAGGACAAGGCGGGCGGTTACGCCATCCAGGGCCGCGCCGCGGCCTTCGTCCGCCAGTTGATCGGCTCCTACTCCAACGTGGTCGGTCTGCCACTGTTCGAGACGGTGCAACTGCTGAACGGCCTCGGCTACCGGCCGGTGGACGGTGAAGGCGATGCCAATGGTTATTGACGAAATCCTTATCACCGCGCTTGGGACCGACCGCCGCGTGGCCAGCCTCGCCAACGGCCGGCTGCGGCGCTTCGCCCTGCGCGTTCCTGGCGACGATGTGCGCGCCGGCGATATCTTCGTCGGCCGGGTTACCAGCGTCGACCGGCGGCTGGCCGCCGCCTTCGTTGACATCGGCGCCGAGCGGGCCGGTCTGCTGATGCTGGCCGATGCCGCCGATCCCCGCAACCCACCATCGGAGGGCGACCGTGTCGTGCTGCGCGTGCTCCGCGCCGCCGATGGCAGCAAGGGGGCAAAGCTTGCCGCCCGGCCGCCCCTGCCAGCAGACTTGGTTGCCGAGGGCAAGGGGTTGCGCCCGCCACAGCGGCTGCGCAAAGCAGCCGATCCGGTGCTCACGGCAGTGGAGAGTGCGCTGGCAAACACCGAGGGCCCGGGTCTGGCGCGCGTCGTTGTCGACGATGCGGCGGTGCTGGCCGAGCTTCGCGCTGCCTTTCCGGATCTGGGCGAGCGCATCGAGTTCCATCGCGGTCTGGCGTCGCTGTTCGCCAGCGAGGGTGTCGACGAGATGCTCGATGCTGCGTTGCTGCCGCGGGTGCCACTGCCGTCGGGCGGTGCCATTCTGATCAGCGAAACACCGGCCGTCGCCGCCATCGATATCGACATGGCCGCGGCCACCGGGCCGGGGATGACGGCGGTGCGGGCAACCAATCTCGAAGCCATGGCGGCAATCGCCGAGGCGATCGTGCTGCGCGACCTCGCCGGTCACATCGTCATCGACCCGCTGGCCGCCCGCGATCGCAGCCACCGCGGTGATCTGGTTTCGGCGCTGCGCACGGCGATGGCCGGTGACGACCGCATCCTCCGCTGGGGCGGCTTTACCCCGCTCGGCCTGATTGAACTGACCCGTGAACGGCGCGGTCCGTCGTTACGCCGACAATTGGGCACGGTCTGCGGCGCCTGTGGCGAGGGCTGGCAACGAGCACCGTGGGTGGCGGCAGGCGACGCCCTGCGAGCCGTGCTGGCAGAAGGACGCGCCCACCCGGGGCGGCTGCCGCGACTGGTAGCGGCGCCGGCGGTGGCGGACGCACTGAATGAGGCCATGGCGCCGGCAAAGGCGGTGGCGGAAGAACGCCAGGGCGGCCCGCTCGTCATCGAACGCGACGCAACCCTTGCCCCGGTCGGCTACCGCGTCGCTGTCGCCGATGCGGCAGTGGGACTGCGCCCGTAAGCCCGGAACGAATGATGACTGAGACGCCGCCGCCAAAGAATAGCACGCCACGCAAGCGCTGCCCGATCTGTGGCCGACTGGCAGATGCTGCCTACCAGCCCTTCTGCAGCCTTCGTTGCGCCGACGTGGACCTGGCCCGCTGGCTGGGTGAGGTCTACCGGGTTCCCGCAACCGAAGACGAGCCCGACGACGACGAGACCTAACCCACGCGACAGTGCGCCACGCCCGCGGCTCACATCCGTTGACGCCGACGTCCCCGGCCGGTAAGCAGCAAAGAGAAGCAGAACCAGCCGGCAGGACCGCCATCGGTGCCGCAGCGCGACCGTCACAGCAATCCTACCCGACCGAACACCGCGGCTGACAGGCGATCGCCCGGCAGAGGCGTCGGCGGTGGGTGCGGGCAATGACGCCGCCAAGAACGCTGCAAGCCGCTAGCGAGGATGCGACAGCGCGCCTCCTCGTCCTGCTGGCGCTGCTCGCCAACCTGCTCGTCCATCTCTCGCCGCTCTGGGTACCTGCCCTCGAGCGGAGCGGCGCCGAGATCTGCACCGCCTACGGCCTCGTCGTCGTACCCGCCCCGGGGGCAGTTCCCGCTGGGCAGCAGGAGCATCAGCAGCGCGTCAAGTTCTGCCCGTTTTGTGCCGTCCACGCCGCCATTGCGCTGGTATCGACGGCGGCGCTACTTCCACTCACTGATCCATGGCACGCCGCGCCGCTGCCGTCCGAACGAAGCTGCGTCACCACTGGCCGCCTTGCTGGCTTCGATCGTCTCCCACGCGCCCCCTCCCCTCTCCTGACGCTCCCACTGCAACCGACAAACATCTTTCGGTTCATGATCAGAGCCCTGGAGAGATTATGCGCAGAACAGCTCAGCGCCTCTGCATCGCAGCAGGCTGCCTATGCATTGCGTTACCGGCGACGGCGTTTGCCAGCAACGTAGCCGCGTCGCTTCCGCCGCATCCCGACAGCAAGCAGATGCCGCTCGACCATTCGTCGATGGCAACGACGTCGGCGCAGAAGTCATTCTGCCGGTTTATCAAAATCTCAATGGCCCGCAGCTAAAGGACAACTGGACCGGGTGACGTAAGGGGTTCTCCCTCTAACGACACCGGTCCGGCGACCGGGGGACGGGGTCGCCGGACGCCGCCCCTGCGTCCCCATCAACCGAAGCAATGGAGTATTTCGACGATGCGAAAGTTCCTGGCGATACTTGCGTTCTTGGGTCTGTTGGCGACACTGCCGGCCGCGGCCGCCGAATCAGGTTCACTGTTCGTCAACCTGACCTCAAACGACTCCCACCGCGCCGACATGGCCTTATCCTTCTCCGGGGCGATGATGGAGCGGCAACATCCGGTCACCATCTGGTTGAATGACAAGGCGGTCCTGCTGGCGGCAAAAGCGAACGCCGGCACCTTCGGCCCGCAGCAGGAAAAACTCACGGCGCTGATGGCCAAGGGAGCGACGGTTATCGTTTGCCCCTTCTGCATGAAGTACTACGGCGTCGACGACGGCGACCTGCTCGCCGGCGCCAAGGTCGGCAATCCCGATCTGACCAGCGGCCTGCTGTTCAAGGAGGATACGCGGACGCTGAGCTGGTAACACCCATGCTTGCGCGGGGTAAGGTGAGGCCGTGGCATAACAGGCCGCCAGGTCGCTTGTCGACGCCTCACCCCGCCACCCGCAGACCGGCGCGGGCGAGATCGACCAGATCGAAGATGCGGGCGACGTAGTGATCACGGACGTGGAACGCCGCCGCGTCTTCACCCCGCAGCCGCCGGCCAACGACGTCGATCAGCCGGTGCAGACGGCGCTGGTGCACACCGGCGAGCCAGAGCAGCGGGTCGACGACGACACCGACCGCAACTCCCTGCGCTCCGCTATTGGCAGGGCGGAGATTCAAGAACGCGCCGAGGTCGTCGAGCAATCGGTCACCCGCACGCTGGACCACGGCGGCATCCTCCAAAGCTGGCTGGAAGACGTCTACAATCCCTATCTGATGCACCTCGCCTCCCACAACGTCGGCATCCTCGTAGTCACAATCATTCCCCAGCCGCGATGAGCAGCGCCTCCAAACCGTCAACGGTCTGTCAACCATCGCTTGCATGTTCTCCTACAGGTAGCATAAACTTGCACACAAACTCGCTTATTAATTGCAAGTCAGTCTCGGTATCAGTGGGATCGCGATCATTCGCATGGTACGAGCAAGGGGAGAAAAGGGGTGTCCAAAATCACGGTGTCGTTCGCCGCGGCTCTTGCGGCCACAATGCTCGCATGCTGCACGTATAAAACTGGTCGTGAAATTAATACGGCTGCGATAAATGATGTCGTTATAGGCCAGAGCAATAAGGAGCAGGTGGAGACGTGGTTTGGACCGCCAAGCAACATTTTTATGATGGCGACGGGCGAGACATGGATGTACACGTCGACGAAGATCGATATTCGAGGCTCAAATTTCATCCCCTACGCTAACCTCTTCAATAACGAAACCGACCACACTTCAGCGCAATTAAACGTGTCATTCGACCGAAAAGGGATTGTAACCGATTGCTCGTATCATCGCTAACGCGAGTGTCATGCAGGGAGGCATCGCCCATAACAACGAGTCAATTTATCAACAGGTTGCAACCGGGAAGCGTTGTGGCGAGTCAAGCAACATCTCGGCCGATCAAAGCCCAGCTAACGCAAGCGGTGCTCCGGTCAAGTCGAGCAATGGAGCACAAGGCACAAAGTCGAAAGGCCGAGCGCGTTGATGCCGCGTAACTACAGAACCAACGTGGAAGCGCGAAGCGGCTGCTAAATCTATCCAATGACACTGGCGACTCCGCCAGCGCCTCACCCCGCCACGCGCAGACCGGCGCGGGCGAGATCGACCAGATCGAAGATGCGGGCGACGTAGTGATCACGGACGTGGAACGCCGCCGCGTCTTCACCCCGCAGCCGCCGGCCAACGACGTCGACCAGCCGGTGCAGACGGCGCTGGTGCACACCGGCGAGCCAGAGCAGCGGGTCGACGACGACACCAACGAAGGCAGCGAGGACGGCCGCCACTCCCACCAGGCCGAGGGTCGTTGCGGCGATCGCCATCGCCGACGGCTTGACGGCGAACACGCTGTACCACAGGCCGCCGAGGCCGGCGCCGAACGGAAAGGTGGCCACCGCGGTCTGGTGCACCAATGCGGCGGCAATCGCCGGCCCCAGTGACACGGCGCCCGGTGTCAGTTCCTTGAATGCTGCCGCACCGGCACTGGCAAAGACCACGTTGTTGAACAGGTCGGCGGCGGCGTTGCGCGCATCCGTGTAGCCGGCAAGCAGCCGTGCCAGATCCGCCGGGTCCAGGCGCTGTCGGCTGGCCGCCGCCGCGGCGGCAAAAACGGGTGCCAAGTCCGCATCGCCGACGATTTCCGCCGCCAGCGCGTCGTGCTGCCAGCGGCGCTGCCCGTCTTCGAAGGGCAAATCCAGCAGCTCGGTCTGGATCGCCCAGGTGAGCGAGCGGGCGACGTTGGTGGTCAGGAAGGGCGTGCGGGTGGCAAGCCAGCGGGCCGGCCGCTGCCAGCCGAGGCAGCGAGCCGCTGACGCCAGCAGCTGCATCAGTATGTAGACGACAATCAGCGCCGTGTTGAGTGGTGCGCGAAGCAAATCAAGGCCGATGGCGTGGCGGTGCAGGCGAAGGGCGCCGCGGAGGCTGAAATGCCGATCGGCGAAGCCGGCAACGCGCGCATGACACCCGTCGAGATAGCGGGCGATGGCACGATCCACCAGCGCCTCGATGCGCGCGGCATCGGGACGCGAGACCGGCAAGCCGGCCGCTGGCAACCTCGCTGCGCGCTCGCCTGTAATCATCACCTCCCCCACTTGCCTCGCGTTCCGATCCGGAAGCGCGGGCGGTGCGTGTCTGTCGTCCCTGATGTGCGCGGCCGGGCACCGCCGATCAATCCCCACCCGTCACTCCTGGACATTCTCCGGGCAGCGCACACCGCGGTTGGCATCCGGCACGTCGGGTGTCTAAGGTCCGCCCGCAGACGCGAGGCAAAGCAGATAGGACGGATAATGCCGAGACCAACGCCCACCGGATTGTACGCTCACCTTGGCTGCAACGTCGCACTGTGGCGGTTCAGCCGCATGTTCGTGCTGCTGGCTGTGCTGTTTACTACCCTCGGCACGACGATGCCCGCGGCCAGGGCAGCAGCGGCTGCGGCGCCGGCAGAGACGCTCAGTGTCGACGGTCTGCAGCGGCTGGTGGTGACAATCGAGGACGAAGGCAAACGCAAGGAACTGGTGGCGACGCTGCAGGGACTGATCGCCGCACAGCAGACGCAGGATGACACGGCAAATTCGCAAAGCACCATCAGCGGCCGGCTGATTGCGTTCCTCGACGCCGGCTACACGACCACCCGCCAGTCGCTGGATGCGCTTGCCACCGCAGTCGGCAGCTGGCCGGACTGGATCGCCCAAACCCGTCAGGCCTTCGCCGATCCGGTCAAACGGCAGCAGGGCGTCCGCTCGGTGCTGGCGCTCGTCGCCGTCTTCGCCGTCGGCTGGTTTGCCGAACTGCTCAGCTGGTGGCTGATGACGACGCCGCGACAGCGGCTGGAAGCGGTGACGTCGGAGGTGCGCTGGGAGCGATTGTGGCGCGGCGCGTTACGGGTGCTGCTTGATCTGGTACCGATCGTCATCTTCGCTGCCGCCGCCTATGTGGCAGCGCTGACCTTGGAACCGCCGCGCGCGGTGCAGTCGACGGCGCTCAATTTCGTCAATGCCTACGTGCTGGCCCGCGCCATCTTGGCCTTTGCCCGGATGCTGCTGTCGCCCCGTGCCGCGGTGCTGCGGCCGCTGCCGCTCGGCGACGCCACCGCGCTCGACCTTTTTCGCTGGGTGCGCCGCTACGTCGGTCTCGGCGTCGGTGGCTTNTTTCTCATCGCCGCCGCCGTGCTGTTGGGGTTGCCCAACCGGCTGACGCCGATGCTTTATGATATGCTGTATCTGGCACTGGCACTGCTTTCGGGACTGTTCATCCTCTACCATCGTAGCCAGTTTTCGCGGTGGATCGAGAACCAAGCCAGCCAATGCCAGCGCTTCTTCGCCGTCGCACCGCTGCTGCGGCTGGTTGCCGCCCTCTGGCACGTGCTTGCTATTGCCTATCTGATCGTGCTGTTTTTCATCGCCGCGTTCGATGTGGAGGACGGCCTGTCCTACGTTCTGCATGGGACGCTGGTCACCGCTGCCGCCGTCGCCGTGGCGGCGATGGCCATTTCCCTGCTGCATCCCAAGGAAGCCGCGGTGACCCCGCTCAAGGCCGCCCCGGCGACGGCAACGCTCAGCAGGCGGCTCTACGGCTATACACCCTTCATCCGCCTCGGCATTGCCGGTCTTGTCGTCGTTGCTGCGCTGGCGTTTGTCCTCGATGCTTGGGGAGTCCCCGCCATCGCGTGGTTGCTGACACCGCGTGGACAGCAAGTCATCGGCGGGGCCCTGAGCATCGCGCTCACCTTGGGTATTGCCGTCGTCGCCTGGGAGCTCGCCAACGCGGCGATCGAGCGCTACCTGACGCAACACAACGGCTCAGGCGCCGACGTGCGGTTGCCGAGCGCACGCGCCCGCACCCTGCTGCCCCTTGCCCGCAAGATGCTGGTGGTGCTGCTGACGGTGATGGTGGTGCTGATCACGCTCTCGGAACTGGGGATCGACATTGCCCCCTTACTCGCCGGCGCCGGTGTGGTCGGCCTCGCCATCGGCTTTGGGGCGCAGAAAATGGTTCAGGACGTGATCACCGGCTTTTTCATCCTGGTGGAAGATGCGATCGCCGTCGGCGACGTGGTCACGGTCAGCGGTGCGTCCGGCGTGGTGGAGGACCTGAGCGTGCGGGCGATCAAGCTGCGGGACCAGGCTGGCGCCGTCCACACCGTCCCCTTCAGCTCGGTAGACACGGTCACCAACATGACCAAGACGTTTTCCTACTACGTCATCGACGTGGGCGTCGCCTACAAGGAAGACACCGATCAGGTGGCGCAAGTGTGCCGCGAAATCGTCGACGAGATGCGCCGGGAACCGCCCTACGCTGTCAATATTCTTGAGCCACTCGATGTGCTCGGTCTCGACAGTTTCGCCGATTCGGCGGTGATCGTCAAAATGCGGATCAAGACACGGCCGATCAAGCAGTGGGAAATAGGCCGGGAATTTAACCGCCGATTGAAGAAACGCTTCGAGGCTCTGGGCATCGAGTTCCCCTTCCCGCATCGAACGCTGCTGTTCGGCAGTGAGCCGGAGCGCGCGGATCCGCCCTCGCCGGCAACCTGAGCGGACACGGCCGCTGACGCGCGGCTCGCGCGGACGGGGCGGCGGAGAAAGGCGCAGGCCGTCGATGCAGGTGGCGAGACGATCGGCGACTTCCAGCCGGCGCTCGATCTCGCGCAGAACCAACAGGCCGCCGTCGGACGACAGCCGGCCGCCATCGAACCGGGCGACCAACTCTTCGCCGGCAACCGGTGAGAGGCCTGGCAGCGGCAGCGTGGGATCAACCATGGCGGGAGGGCGCTGCGGAAACGATATGGATTGGCTTCGAGCACAGAATCTTAGGCAATTGCAACGGACTAGGCTACACCCGCCAACCTGAACGCATAATCCCAGCTAGCTAGCGGCGGGCGACGTGGACGACGGCGTCGGCGTGCAGCCGAGCGTTGCCACGAATCATATGCTCCGGCACATCCAGCGCCTTGGCCGATGCCAACCGCTCGATGACGGCCTGGAAGTCGAGGCCAACAAGCTCGCCAATGCGTGCCAGCGGTCCCGCTGGTGCTTCACACAACTCCTCATAGGAAACCTCGATCGCCCTCGTACCGTCGGCTTTGACGAAGCTGCCGACCGTTCGCTGGTAGTGGTGTAGGCGGCGGGTGTGCCGCATCGCATCATAGACGTAGCCGAGGGTGTAGGGGCGGATGTCCCCCTGCCGGCATTTGAGGTTAAGACGCGACCGTAGGACCGACAGCCGTCGCCGCCGCAGGTGGATGATGCTGAGATCGATGCCCTTGATGGCACGAATGGCCCGNNGGCGGCGTGCAGATCAGGCAACGTCGACAATAAAGGGCCGTCCGGAATGCCGGCAGACGCTGGCATAGACGGCCTGCGCCCGAACCGCGGCAGAGGCGTCGGCGAGTGGCATCAGGGCGGCCGCGACATCGGTCCAGAACGGGCATGCGACGGCTAGGGCACCGCACGAGCACACTTTCAGTGGCTTCAACTGACGGGCAGGAAAACCATAGAGCTCGCCGGTCGCAAAGATATTGGGGTGCTGCCCAAGTATGTAGGATGCGATCGTTGTTCCTGAGTTCGGAAAGCCTGCAAGGAGGATGACCTTTGGACGGGATGTCTCCGCAGTCATGATCTGTACCCTTTTGTTTATATTTCTTGTTATTGAACTTGAAACATCAAACGCTGCCACGGTCGCCCGGCGTACCGGCTGTTGCTGACGCGAACGCATCCGATTGTGCTGCGTGGCTTCAGCTTCGAGATCGCTCATGTGCCGGCGATCAAGCCGACGATTGCTGAGTGTGGATCGAGCGAGCGTCCAGTCGCGGAAACGGATAGTCTGGTGCTGGTCAGCGAGCTTCAGCGTCGGGTGTTGCGAAGGCCCAGATCGCTTCCACGCGCCAGGATCGGCAGCCTTTTTTGTGAGTACAGTGTGGCTGCGTTGCACGTAAAGCTTGCCAGTCGCGGCTAGGTGAATTGCGTCCGCGAAGATAGTATGCTTGAGCATGTGGAGTGCAGACAACGCTCGGCAAATGGCAGCAGGCGAAAAAAGGCCGCAACGCGGGTGGGTGACGAGCGACTGGCTCCCTAATGTAGAACGAGTTCCTCGACGTTGCTTGATGCAAGTGTTCCGTCGTGTCCTAAAGGAACCAGAAATAACCAAGTGTGAGGATCAGATACCCTAAAATATTTAGGGTGTGTAGGCGTTAGAAGAACAAAGGATCCTTTCAGGATGGTAAGGTTTAGCCTAGAAAATCTTGAACTACGCTATGAGCCTTTCCCAATTGGCTGTGCGCAGCCGATTATGGATACGCAAACATATACGAGTTTGGTCGATTCGTTTCCTGCGGAGGACCTCTTCGTCAGCTTGCCGAAAGTCGGCCATAAATACGTCCTCTCCGAAAAGTTCAACGAACGAGCCTATCATCAGTTCATTCGCTCGCAACCGGAATGGCGGGAACTGCATCGATGGATCAAGAGCGAGGACTTTATCGAATCGGTGATGGAATGCCTGCATGAACGCTACGTGGATCTGGGCTATGGCCAGCGCCTGTCGCCGGGGCGGCGTTTCCTGCGGAGTCTGGTCGGCAAATCGGGCCGCGGGTCGCTCAAGCTTGGCACGCATCGGTTGAACGCCCGGTTTGAATTCTCGATGCTGCCCTCTGATGGTGGCCACGTGCGCCCGCATACCGACACGCCGGCGAAACTCATCACCCTGGTCATTGCAATGCTTCGCCCCGGTGAGTGGGAGCCGGAATTTGGTGGCGGTACTGACGTGAACCGGCCCAAGGATGTCCGGCAGACCTTCAATATCTTGAACCGCAAGGCTGGTTTCGACGAGATGGATGTGTTGCATACCTATCCGTTCGTGCCGAATCAGGCGATCGTCTTCGTCAAGACTTTTAACTCCTGGCATTCGGTGCAGCCAATGACCGGCTACGCTCGTCGGACGATGCGCAAGACGCTGACCATCAACATCGAAACGAGGCGATGAATCTCCGAAGCGGCAGTGGGACGTGATAGCCGTTGCTAACGCCAGCGTCGAAGCACTTGCGCCGCGTTACGACGTGGGGCCCTGCTGCCAGTAATCTTCGTTCCGCGGCACCTGCAGGTCGCTCGGTCGGCTGCGGCCCTCTTCCTTGCGATCGCCCTTGCGGTGGTCGAGGAAGCTGCCGAGCTTGCTGTTGACGAACACGTGCCCCCTTCNGTCACCGGCGCCGTCGCTGATGTCGTGAGCGTAATAGCCCTTGCGCTCGAACTTGCGGCGGATGACGTCGAACAGGTAGGAATCGTGGAATTCCCGCTCGGCAAACAACGTATCAGCGGTGTAGAGGCGTTCGAATTCGGCGAGGAAGGTGCGCGTGCCCGGATGGCGCAGGTTGTAGCCAACGAAACCGCACTCGGAATAGCGGGGACGCCGCAGGTAGCTGACGATGCAATCAGGCGGCATCAGTTCTTCAAGGAACGACAGCGTCACATCACTGAAGGTGAAGGTATCCGCATCGATCCAGAACAGCACGTCGGCGTGACAACGACGGGCAGCATCGAAAATGCTGAAGGTCTTGTGACTAAAGCGGACCGCATCCCAGCGAAAGCCTTCACCCCAGTTCCGCACGCGACGTATGCTGAAGCGCGGCCGATCGAAACGGCATTTTACTTCCCAGTGAGGATGCGGGTGGCGACCGTGTGCCGCCGGGTTGTCCTTGTGACGGGCCTTGAACGCCACCAGTTCCGGGCACTCGGCGAGGAGATCGAGCCAGATGATATGCGGGCTTTCGATGTCCGCGGCAAAGCCCTCGCGATAGACGTAAAGTGGGACCTCCTGCGGCCAGTGCGCAGTGAAACTCTGCACCATTAGCCGACCGTAGCTTTCGTAACCGGCGGCATGGCAGGTGGTGACGGCGGCGAAGGTCCGCATCACCGCTGACTCAAGGCGGCGATGCGAGGCTGGCGCATCGCCGCAAAGGCGTCGATCGTCTGGCGGGCGATCACCGGCCAGTCGAAGGCCTCGAGCGGTGCCCGTGCCGGCCGTGCCGTCGTCGTTGCCCAGGCCAGCGCCTCGCGCANGGATTTGGGGGTAAGCTCGCCGTCGTAGATCTGAACCCAGTCGGCGCCCACAGCTTGCTGCAACTCCCGCATCGCCCCACGATTGGGCACCAGCACCGGGCGGTCGAAGGACAGGCCAAGCAGCGCGCTGCCGGAGTTGAGAATGTCGCGATAAGGAAAGACAAGCAGGTCGGCGGCGGCAAAATAGATTTGCACATCATCGTCGGGGATGAACTGCAGCAGCAGGTGAATGCGCGGATCGTCGGCGGCTGCCCTCCGAAGTTCGGCCTCCATGTCGACCCGTTTGCTGAGTCGCCCACAAACAAAAAGCTCCAGCGCGTCGTTGCCATCGCGCACGCACTCGATCAGTCGCGGCACATTCTTATAGGGGCGAATCTGGCCGAAATAAGTGATCACCTGCCGATCGGCAACGACCTGCAGGCGCGCCCGCGCGTCCGTCCGCGTCATGCCACTGGCATACTGACCTCGGTAGTGGCCGTGCGGAATCACAAAAGCGGGCAGAGCAGCCAGCCGCGGAAAGCGTTGCAGCGCCAAGTCAAGACCGCTGTGGGTCAGCGCCGTCAAGCCATCGATACGATCAAGGACCGCATCCCAGAAACGTTGCTCCAGATCTGGAAAGACCAAGTCGTGAGGCTTCAGGTCGTGCACTGTCCAGATAACTTGCGTACCACGCTTGCGCACATAATCGAGAAGAAGGAGATATTTTTTCTCCGACCACAGTGCAGCGAGGCGAGATCCCGTTTCGAGCAGGCTTTCCGGCCAATGCAAATGCAGAATGTCCCAGCGAGAGGCAAGAAGCGATCTCGATGAGTATTCAGAAATCTTTACACCGCATTGCTGCATCGCTGAATAAAGCAGGAAGTTATACGGGTTGCGCTTTACGTTCTTAAAGGCGGGCCGAGCCATGATGCGCAAGTTAGCCCCTAATTGAGGCAATTGAGGCAAAGCATTTCACCATTTTCTTGTTGCCATGCCGGATGGCATTTCTTGCAAGCGGTGGCGATCGTCGTTAGTCCTACACGGCAGGCGTGGCAATGGCGGAGTCTGCAGCGAGCGGCACCCTACCCAGCAATTTAACCATAAATTATATCAAACATCAAGCCGCTGAGTGGTGGTCGCGAACAGAAATCACTAGGATGCTAGACAATACAAAATTAAAGAAAGAACATGAATTTCTGCGTTCAACATCAGCTGTTACAAATTCGTCATGTGCTCGCTTCACCCTACATTGTGCTTGTTTTCGGCTTTGCCGCGCATCAGCGTTGCCGGCATTGAGCAGGGTTCGTCTAGCAGCCAATTGATGCAGCCGCTAACGGCTGCGCGCCGCAGCCGCCGGCTGCTATGCCCGATCAAGCACAGGATGCTGCCGCGGTCAATGCGCGAGCGAGGATGGAGCCGTCAGCCAGGCCGCTGCCTGTCGTAATGACGAATCGCCGCGGCACAAAATGGTTGATGGCCTTTAGCCAACGCGATCGCATCGATCGAAGCCCCCATACCCTGACGACGCTCGCATCACGACCCCGGCAGTCGTGGGCAAATTTAAGCCGCCGAGTGACCGCCAGCACTGTGTCCGCGGTGGCGGACTGCTAGCGTGCGCGCTCCGGTGGCAAGAGTGGGCAGCGGACGTGGGCAGCGTCGCCGGGTCAGCCGCGAATTGCCAAGCACGGCGGGTGGCAGCTAACGAAGCCCTCATGGCATAGGGACCATTGCATGCGGTTTCAGGCTCTCGATGGCTGGCGCGGCGTGTGCGCNCTCATCGTCGCCATCTTCCATCTCGGTGTCTATAATCATTTGTATGATGTGGCCTTGATTCGGTACGCGTTCTTTTATGTAGATTTCTTTTTTGTCTTGAGCGGATTTGTCATTGCCGCGGTATCGCTCTCCCGTGTCAAGGACAGCGAATCCCTGAAGCTGTTCATCGTCAGGCGCGTCGGTCGCATTTATCCGCTGCACGTGGTCGTTCTGCTGGCATTTCTTGGCGTGGAATTGGCGAAACTGGGTGCGGTTTCGCATGGCGTGCATTCCGGGCTGGAGCCATTCAGCGGCGAAACCAGCGTTCAAAGCTTTTTCAGCAACCTGTTTCTGCTGCAAGCATTCGGAATTCACCAGGAGCTGACGTGGAACTCNCCCAGCTGGAGCATCAGCAGCGAGTTCTACGTTAATATTCTCTTTGGCGTTTTGCTGTTTCTCACCGTGACGCTGTCCGTGCGTAGCCGCACGCTCGTCTTCGCCCTGGCGCTGGTAACCGGTGCCATCATACTGATGACTCAGGCGCAGCACGGCATTGACGCTAGCTATGATTTCGGTTTTTTCCGCTGTCTTTACGGCTTCTTTTGCGGCGTCTTCGTTTGGTTGCTGTACCTCAGGTCATCCTCGCGACCATTACGCTTCGCAAGCGCGTGTGAACTGGCTGCGATCACGTCGACCGGTCTCTTCATCACCTTTGCCGGTCGTACAAGCCTGTCCTTCGCAGCCCCGGTTCTATTCTCACTCGTCGTCTATATCTTTGCTTTCCAGGGTGGATGCGTCTCTCGGTTGTTAATGTGTAAGCCCTGCCAGCTTCTCGGACGGCTGTCATACTCGATCTATCTAGTGCACGCGTTCATCGCCAATAACCTGATCGATCGACCGGTGAGCATAATCGAAAAGCTGTTCCACATTCAGCTCACCGGCCCCATACCGGCGGCGCTGCCGCAAGACCTGCTGAACGACAGCCATTTCATTATTCTCGGCAACAAGCTGCAGGGCGACCTAGTCTGTCTCGTCTATCTCTTGGTGGTGGTCGGCATTTCATACTTAACCTACACCTACGTGGAGATGCCCTGGCAACAGAGGATCAGCCGCGGTTACGCGTCATTCGCTGCCTCACGCCGCCTGACACCAGTCGCTGTAACCGGTGAGGCCGGTCAGTAGCGGCGCGGACGGGAGTGCGCCGGGCGTCTTGGCCTCGGGTGGAGCGGTAGATGAGCAAGGCAACGCTGTTGGCGCCCAGCCTGCCACCGTCCGCAAAGTGCACGTGGAGTACTGCCGTTTGAGCGATACGCAACACCGAGGCAAGCACCCGGCGGGACCCGCACCGATAAGAGGCTCTGGGCAGCCCCCCCGGATCGCGGCATGAGGCCGGGGGTATTGTCAGTGCCGCCGAACACCAGCGCAACTGCGCGTACACCGGCCGTCGCGCTCCGCCGCGCATACAAAACCGTTAACTTGGCCGCCGCTCGTGGTTGGCCAGTTCAACGCGAGGTGATGGCAGCAGTTCCGGACGATGCGGCGAGCGACCGAGGCGGCTGGCAGCTGACACCGTCCGTCTCGCGTCCCGCAGCGTCGCCCGGGCCAAGGATCAATGGCGACGGTACTGGCATATTGGCCGTTCCTCGGCTGGGACATCCTCTCCGCAACCTTCGATCAAACTCCCAACACAGTAACACCAGGAGCCGATGGGCTGGGTCCGGATATCCCGTTTACAGGGCCAGATTAGCGGTCGAGCGCGGGCTGAAGCTGCCTGATTTCCTTTGTCGCCGGATTGGATTGGCCCAGCAGCAGGTCAAGATAGCGCGAGAGAACCACGTCGCGGGATGCGGTCGCAGCGACGTAGTCACGTGCCCGTTGTCCCATGCCTTCACACAATGCGGGATCGCTGGCGAGGCGAATGACCGCGTCGGCAAAAGCGTCGGGGTCATTTGGCGGCACGCAGGCGCAGCTTTGCGTCTGCTTTTCCAGCAGGGCGAGCGGCGAGCCGGGAACCGCCGTACAGACGAACGGCCGGCCGGCGGCCATGATGCCGTACACCTTCGAGGGAATGGCGAAGTCGGCACCATTGGGATCCTGGGGAACGAGGTGGACGTCGCCAGCGGCCAGTCCCTCGTTAAGCTGCTCGGCGGGGACGAGTGGCTGGAGCGAGACGTTGGTCAGTCGCCGCTCCTGAATCTCCTCTTGCAGCACGTCGATGCGCGAGCCGGTACCGCGAATGACCACCTGGATGTCGGGCCGCCGATCGCGGAGAATTTCTACCATGGCGATAAGCTGGTCCCAACCCTGCTTGCGACCGAGATTGCCACTGTAGAGAACCACCGGGCGCGCGCCATCCGGCCGCGGCAGCGGAAAAATCTGGTTCAGATCAACCCAGATGGGGATGACTTCGATCGGGCGGCGAACGCCCTGGCGCTGCAACACCTCGCGCATGTGCTCAGAGAGGACGATGATGCTGTCGGCGCGGTTAAGAGCGAATCGCTCGAGTGACTGCAGCAAACGCAGAATTGGCCCGGAGCCGAGCATGCCAAGGCCGGCAGCAAGTCCGGACTGGATATCGTGGACGATGGCCACGTGCCGTCCGGATCGTTTTGTCGCGACGGCACCGGCGAGGACGGTAAAGATGGACGGACACAGGCTTACCACTTGAGTGCTGCGCTTGATCCGGCCTGTCAGCAGCCGGGAAACGACACCTGCGAGAAACACGGCTTCGTTGATGCAGCGCTTGATGGCGCGTCCACCCTTGGGCACGTAGGTGGGCAAGCGAAGTACGTCGACGCCAAAAACCTCTTCGCAATCGCGCTGGCCGGCTTCATAGCCGGCGGCGATCTCGTAGTCAGGATAAAACGGCCGATCCGTCACCACTGTGACTGCACGACCGCGCTCAGCCATCCACCGTGAGAAATCGGTGATATAAGCAGCGGAGCCGATCAATGTAGGGTAGAAGTGCTGAGATAAAATAAGGACAAATTCGTTATTAGTTCGCATGCCGCATCCTATCCTTTATCCCCGCCCCGCTTTGTTTGCTACTCTATACGCAGTGCGGTGGGTGCACAATCCGAAACGCCTCTAAGGGCGATGCCCGACGCTTGGATTTCCCCGAGCGACCATGTATCGGATCACGAATGCGTTAACGCCGGCTTTATCCGCCGCACGTGCTCTGCCGACCCGTTTGCCGCCGCGGGCGTTTTTCGCCCGTCGGCGGCATCACCAGAAAGCCTGCGATGTAGCCGCGGCATTCCCTGAGATGATCATATCACAACGATAAATCAACCGCACGTTACCTGCGGGTTGATCTGTTTCGGCTAATAGGCGTTCTTGTGTGTCCAGCCGATAAATGCAGTCAGGAACAAAACCTTCACATCGAACCAAATGGACCAGTTTTCGATATAGAAGATATCGTGCTCGACGCGCATCCGCATCTTGTCGAGGGTATCGGTCTCGCCGCGGAAGCCACACACCTGCGCCCATCCGGTGATTCCCGGCTTCACCTTGTGGCGACCATGATAACCACCGATCAGTTTGGCATACTGCTCGTTGTGTTCGACGGCGTGTGGCCGTGGCCCGATGAGCGACATATCACCCTTCAGGACGTTGAGCAGTTGCGGCAATTCGTCGAGGCTGGTGCGTCGCAAAATTCCGCCGATGCGGGTAACCCGGGGATCTCCCTTCCGGGCCTGTATTACCCCCGCCTCCTTTGGGCGATTGTGATACATCGACCGGTACTTATAAACAACGATCACCTCGTTGTTGAAACCGTATCGCTTCTGGCGGAACAGCACTGGGCCCGGGCTGTCGAGACGGACGGCTAAGGCGATCCCCAGCATCAGTGGCGATAGCAGGAGCAGGATGATGCTGGCGATGACCTTGTCTTCGATCGATTTCAGCAGTCCGCTCCAGCCGGTGAGCGGCGCGGAGGCGATCTCCATGACCGGAACGCCTTCGAGGAACTGCTCGCGGTGGCGGGGGAAATGGTAACCGATCAGGTCGGAGCCGAGATAGACGTGCACCGGTAGCGCACGCAACTTGCCGATGATATTGATCAGTCGGGCGTCGGCGCTCCAGGGCAAGGTGATCACCACGTCCTGGATCAGGCCGCGCCGCACATAAGTAACCAGGTCATCCAGGTTACCCAGCACCGGCAGTCCGTCGATGTCGTTGCTGATCCGGGTTCGCCGGTCGTCAAACACGCCGATAATGCGCTTCCACGGTGCATCGTGCTGGTGCAGACGCTCCACCAAATGCTGCGCCTGACCGCTGGCGCCGACAATTGCCATGTTGCGGATCAGGGTTCCCGAGCGCGCCAACCGGCGGATCATCGACTTGGCGATGCCGCGGCTGGTAAACATCAGCAATGAGGAGCCGACGAAACTGGCAAAAAACCACAAACGCGAGAACTGATCGGCAATTTGCAGCGCAACCGCCAAGGCAGCCAGGACGAGCATGACCAGCGCGCTGAGCAGGACCATCTGCCGCATGCGGCTTGGCCAAGCGACGATGGTGTTGAAATCGTACAGTCCGGCGTAGTGAAAGACGCTCAACGTCAGCCCGATATTAACGGCAATTTCCGTCAGATAGGCGCGATACGCCTCTGAACTCCAGCTGAAGAGGTAACTGTAGAACAGCAGCCCGGTGAGGGCGATCGCGAGTGCGTCAGCCACCCGGACGAGCCCGGAGACGATGCTTTCCGATAACAGCAGAGACTTTCGCGTCGTTGCCGGCGTGCGCGGGTTGACGACGTCTGTATCGGCCGGGATGGAAGTATCTATCGAGGTCATATGAGCCTGGGAGGTTTCAAGGTGCATAGCTGGCGTCGCTTCCCGATCTAAACCGGTACCGCGCTGCGATCGATCCACATGGTCACTAGGTTGATTAACGGCGGAACCCGCATTTTAGCCCACGACTTCCTTCCGCCAAACCCAACGAGCGGGGCAATGCGAAGCGCCAGAGCTGAACGCGCGCAAGTGATGCCCTTGGGCCACGTTTGCGACGCCAAGGACGAACGTAAGTCATGCGCGCTCAATCCAGGGTTTAGTAACATTACAAGAACCCCGCTTCCGCGAAGCCGATGGCGTGCTCGGTGCTGTTTGACCTAACGGCCGGTCAGCGTTGATCGCACCCCAGAAGAACCGGAAGGGTGCGACAATCGGCGCTCAAGCTCTTTCCTCCCCAGCCCACCACTTTCCAGCGTCTGCAACTGCACCGGTTCATTGGCCAATTCTTGGTGTCCTCCTCGACTCTCTGTATACCCAGCCAGCCTGCTATTGTCCATGACATATTCCTCCAGGCGCATCTCAACCCATAGACGTGCCATGTTCATAATCATCGCCTTACTGTACCAACAAAACCTTCCGACACTATTCGGAAAGGACAAATGACCAAGCAATCACACGTTATTCACATTGCCGCGGCCGGGTCCACATGTTCGCTTCCGTATCTTTGCGATCACCGTCCAGGCTGCTTGCACGATCACAACTCTTGGATGTTGGCACAGCGCCATCCTCCGATCGTCGGGCTGGCTCACGCCGTCCGGCATGCCATCGCTCAATCCCCTTCGATCCAAGCCACTGTCACGTGATATCTAGACTTGCCCAGGACGGTCGCGCCAACAATGTCCAGGATCACACTTCTCACCGAAGTCGGCGCGAAAGCCATGTGTGCGGAAACGGTTTACAGGACCGTCGATCTGTGGTTTCTCGCGCCGCGCATCGGTTTGGTTCGCACATTGGTTTCGTCAGGGAGCGTCCCCATGTCGCAGCACGGCAATGACAGCCTAAACTGTCGCCGCAGCCTGAGCGCCGGCGGTCATAAATATGACTATTTCAGCATCCCCGCTGCGAGCGCCGCGGGCCTCGGTAACGTCGAGGCACTGCCGTTTTCGCTCAAAGTGTTGCTGGAAAACCTGCTGCGCTGGGAGGATGGCCGGACCGTTTCCATCGACGACGTCCATGCCGTCGCCACTTGGCTGCAGACGCGGAGTTCCGATCGTGAGATAGCCTTCCGGCCGGCGCGGGTGTTGATGCAGGACTTCACAGGCGTGCCGGCCGTGGTCGATCTTGCTGCCATGCGCAACGCCATGGCTGCTGCCAACGCCGATCCGGCGAAGATCAATCCGCTGGTGCCCGTCGATCTGGTCATCGACCACTCGGTGATGGTCGATGCCTTCGGCAACGCCAGCGCCTTCGGGACCAACGTCAAGTTGGAATACGAGCGCAACCGCGAGCGCTACGAATTCCTCCGTTGGGGCCAGTCGGCTTTCAACAACTTCCGCGTCGTTCCNCCGGGCACCGGCATCTGCCATCAGGTCAACCTGGAATACTTGGCGCAGACCGTCTGGACGACGCCGGACAATGGCTCGGTGCTTGCCTATCCCGACACCCTCGTCGGCACCGACAGCCACACGACGATGATCAACGGACTGGCCGTCCTTGGTTGGGGCGTCGGCGGCATCGAGGCGGAAGCGGCGATGCTCGGCCAGCCGATCTCGATGCTGATTCCCGAGGTCATCGGCTTCAAGCTCACCGGGGCGATGAAGGAAGGAACCACCGCCACCGATCTGGTGCTGATGGTCACCGAGATGCTGCGCAAGAAGGGTGTCGTCGGTAAGTTCGTCGAATTCTACGGCCCCGGCCTCGACCATCTGACGCTGGCCGACCAGGCGACGATCGCCAACATGGCCCCGGAATACGGCGCCACCTGCGGCTTCTTCCCGATCAGCCGTGCCACCGTCGATTACCTGCGCTTCAGCGGCCGTGATCCGGCCCGCGTCGCCCTCGTCGAAGCCTACGCCAAGGAGCAGGGCCTGTGGCGTGATTCGAACACGCCCGATCCGGCGTTTACCGACTCGCTGCAACTCGATCTGGCGGCGGTAGAGTCGTCGCTTGCCGGTCCGCGCCGGCCGCAGGACCGGGTGTCCCTGTCGTCGTCGGCCGCCGCCTTCAAGGCCTATCTGGCGAAAGAGCGTGGCGACAAGCCGGACCATGTGGCCGCCGCGCCTGGTGCCAACTTCGAGGTCAAGGATGGCGACGTGGTGATCGCCGCCATCACCAGCTGCACCAATACCTCCAATCCGAGCGTGCTGATCGGCGCCGGCCTCGTTGCCCGCAACGCCAGGCGCGCCGGGTTGACCGTCAAGCCGTGGGTCAAGACCTCGTTTGCCCCCGGCTCGCAGGTGGTCACCGATTATCTGAATGCCGCCGGCCTGCAGGAAGATCTCGATGCGGTCGGTTTCAACCTCGTCGGCTATGGCTGCACCACCTGTATCGGCAACTCCGGCCCGCTGCCCGATCCGGTGACCAAGGCGATCGACGATGGCGATCTGACCGTCGCCGCCGTCCTGTCCGGTAATCGGAACTTCGAAGGCCGCGTCCACGCGCAAACCAAGGCCAATTACCTCGCGTCGCCGCTTCTGGTGGTGGCCTATGCCCTTGCCGGCACGATGAAGCTGGATTTGCTTAACGAACCACTGGGCACCGGTGAAGAGGGGCAGCCGGTCTACCTGCGCGACATCTGGCCGACCAACCACGACATTCGCGAGACCATGGAACGGGTGCTGACGCCGGAGATGTTCCGCCAGCGTTATGACAACGTCTTCCTCGGCGATACTGCCTGGCAGGCGCTGGAGGCCCCCACCGGCAACACCTATGAGTGGGTTGAAGAGTCGACCTACGTCCGTAACCCGCCGTTCTTCGCCGACCTGACGCCGCAGGGCTTCAATGACGTCGTCTCGGCCCGCGCTCTGGCCATCCTCGGCGACTCGGTGACCACCGATCACATCTCTCCCGCCGGATCGATCAAGAAGGATAGCCCCGCCGGGCGCTACCTGATCGCCAACGGTGTTCCCGCCGCCGACTTCAACTCATACGGCTCGCGCCGCGGCAATCACGAAGTGATGATGCGGGGCACGTTCGCCAACATCCGCATCCGCAATGAGATGGCACCGGGAACCGAAGGCGGTGTCACCCGCCATCAGCCCGATGGTGAACTGATGCCCATCTACGATGCGGCGATGACCTATCAGGCGGCGGGAGTGCCGCTGGTCGTGATCGCCGGCAAGGAGTACGGCACCGGTTCTTCGCGTGACTGGGCAGCGAAGGGAACGCGCCTGCTCGGCGTCAAGGCGGTGATCGCCGAAAGCTTCGAGCGCATCCACCGCTCCAACTTGATCGGGATGGGGATCCTCGCACTGCAGTTCAAAGAGGGTGTCAGCCGCAAGACGCTTGGCCTTGATGGCTCGGAGGTTTTCGACATCACTGGGCTCACCGGCGAGATCATGCCGCGGATGGACGTAACGCTGGCCATCCACCGCGCCGACGGACGCACCGATACCGTGCCGCTCTTGTGCCGGATCGATACCCTTGATGAGGTGGAATACTATCGCAACGGCGGTATCCTGCAGTTCGTCCTTGGCAACCTGGCTGCGGCCAGCTGAGCGCGTCCGGGCGCGCTTGACGCGCGTCACGTCGTTCCGTTCGTCCCGCGGCCGGCTCACTGGCCGCGGGTTCCGATCGGGAAAGTCGGCGTGGTTTGTAACGCGGTTGTGGCTGGACGTGACTGGCATCCGGCCATATCTGCCGTGTATGAGCGACGTGCTTGTTTCCCTTGTGCGGGCGTGGTGTGCGGTGGCGATGGCCGGCCTGATGCCGGTCGTGGCCCGCGCTTGTGAGCAGCGACTGACCGTGATCGAACTGTTCACCTCGCAGGGATGCTCGGCCTGCCCGGCGGCCGATCTACTGCTCGGCGCTCTCTCCACCCGCCCCGATCTCCTTGTTCTGTCCGAGCACGTGGACTATTGGGACTATCTCGGCTGGAAGGACCCCTTTGCCTCGGCGGTCTACTCCCAACGTCAGCGCGACTATGCGCACCTCCTCTCCGTTCGCTACGTCTATACGCCGCAAATGGTGGTGCAGGGGGCCGCGCAGGTAACGGGCAGCGATCGTGCCGCCGTAATGCGGGCGATCGAGGCCGCGCCGGTGGCAACGGCAGCGGTCCAGCTTAGCTGGCAGGAGCCGAGCCGCCTGACCATTGCGCTGGACGCGGCCAAAGTTCCTGCGCCAGCGACCGTCTGGCTGACGACCTTCGATCGCGTCCAGACCACGCACATTGGCAGTGGCGAGAACAGCGGCCAAGCGGTGCAAAACTTCAATGTGGTGCGCAATCTCACCGCTGTCGGCTCCTGGTCTGGCGGGCAGACAGAAATGACCGCCGAGATGAAAGCGGACACCTGGAAGGATGGCCGCTGTGCGGTGCTTGTGCAGGCAGGCGGCGTGGGACAAATCCTCGGCGCTGCCCGCTGCGGCCACTGAAACCTCCGTTCTCGCCTCTGCGTTGGTCGCTCCCCATCGACTCTCTACCACACCGCTTGTCTCGCCCCCGCAACGGGTTATACTATGATTATTAGTACGCCCGATGCTTCTGAGACACAGTTTGACGCGTCCTTGTAGGAGGTTTGCGTGCGCGTCAAACAGCCGATCCACGTAAAATACGGAGCTCGAAAATAAATCGAGCCAGTTCCTAATAAAAAGAGACCATGTATCTGTAAGGTCTGCGAGGAAAGTGCCGTTTCTGCCGCGATGTTATTCTGCTGCAGCGAGACCAAGGGAGGAGAGAAGTGCTGGAAGCTTGCGTCCATCAAGTGGCGATTGAGCAGTATATGCCTTTCGTTGGGCGAGAGCCACGACGCTCCGCCGGACGACACGAACCCTATGCCGAAGCCGGCATTGAACCACGCCTCGAAGATCTGCTGGGCGATCCGCTGACGCTGCTGCTGATGCAGCGTGATGGCGTCAGCGATACAAGCCTTCGTCAGTTGATCGGTGCGGCGAAGGAACACCTGCGCGCCCGTTGCACCGCGTAGGCGGAGTGCTTTTACGCTTTAGCTAAAGTTCCAACGCACCGATGCTGACCGCTGCATGCAGGCAAGCGGCAAAGTCCTGACGCGAGTGGCGAGGCCGGGTGTATCGGTTGGCCATAGCGATAGCAGCCCCAAGGTGCTGCGGACGAAAACGAGGAAGACCTGGGCATCCGCAGACAGGCATCTTCGGATGCCCAGGTTGTCTTATCGCTGCCGGTTCGGTCATCAGCGCGGCATTAAAGCATCTACGATCACCCTGCGATCGATCGTCGCCGGTCGCGTCAGTGCCGGCGCGGCGGCTGCGGGTCTATGCGCTTGGCGCTTGGCTTGCCAAAGGATCGGCATCGCCTTGCACGGTCTCGTCGCCACGTGCCCAGTCGCGCGCCCGCGTGACGGCGTGCTGCCAGCGGCGGTAAAGGCTGCCGCGCTGCGGCGCATCCATGGCTGGGGCGTAGCGACGGGCGATCCGCCAGTTGGCGGCAATTTCGTCCCGGTCGGCCCAATAACCGATGGCAAGGCCCGCGAGATAGGCGGCGCCGAGGGCCGTAGTCTCTGCCACCTCCGGTACCTCCACTGCGACGCCGAGGATGTCGGCCTGGAACTGCATCAAGAAGCCGTTGCCAACCGCGCCACCGTCGCAACGCAGCGCCGCCAGGGCGATCCCGGAATCGGCGGCCATGGCGTCCATCACGTCGCGGCTCTGGTAACACATGGCTTCGAGGACGGCGCGTGCCAGATGCGCCCGCGTCGTGCCGCGGGTGAGGCCGATGATCATCCCACGGGCATAGGCATCCCAGTGCGGTGCGCCGAGCCCAACAAGGGCGGGGACGAAATAGACGTCTTCGTTCGAGGGCAGTGATGCGGCCAGCACTTCGGTTTCTGCCGCTTCGGTGATGATGCCGAGGCCGTCGCGCAGCCATTGAACGCCGGCGCCAGTGACGAAGATGGCGCCTTCGAGGGCGTACTCCACCGGCTCGTCGCCAATCTTCCAGGCGATGGTGGTCAGGAGGTTATGCCCGCTGGCGATCGCCTGGTTGCCGGTGTGCATCAGCACGAAGGAGCCGGTGCCATAGGTGTTCTTGGCCATGCCGCGGTGGTAACAGGCCTGGCCGAAGAGAGCGGCCTGCTGGTCGCCAGCGAGGCCGGCCACCGGGGAATCGCNCCGGGTGCCGAAAAACCGCTCCGGATCGGTGTGGCCGCAGACCTGTGACGACGCCACCACCTCCGGCAGGATGCCAGCCGGGATATCGAAGAGCTGCAGCAGGTCCTCGTCCCAGCGTAACGTGTGGATGTTGAACAGCAGCGTCCGTGCCGCGTTGCTGTAATCGGTGACGTGCGCCCGCCCGCCGGTCAGGTGCCAGACGAGCCAGGCATCGATCGTGCCGAAGGCGATCTCGCCGCGTTCCGCCCGCGCCCGCAGGCCGGGCACATGATCGAGCAGCCACTTGATCTTGCTGGCAGAGAAATACGGATCGATGACCAGGCCGGTCTTGCGCCGGATGGTCTCCTCCAGCCCGCGCGCCTTCAGCGCGTCGCACAGGGGCGCGGTACGCCGATCCTGCCAGACGATGGCGCGGGCGACCGGCCGGCCGTCGCGCCGATCCCACAGCACCGTCGTCTCACGCTGGTTGGTGATGCCGATCGCCGCCACGGCGCTGGCGCCGACGCCGGCACTGGCCAGTGCCCGCTCCACGGCGCCCAGGGTGACTGTCCAGATTTCGTCCGGGTCCTGTTCAACCCAACCCGGGTAGGGGAAATGCTGGGTGATTTCGCCATAGGCGCGGCCTTTGATCGACGCGAAGCGGTCAAACAGGATCACGGTCGACCCTGTGGTTCCCTGATCAATGGCGAGGACGTACGAAGCGGCCATGGCGTCGCTCTTTTCCAGCTTGCAGCTACGTTAGCAGCCCGTTGACGATATGGCTGTCGTGATCATGTTGGCTGGGCAGTGACAATGCCGAGAAAGATGCCGGAGCCGAGCCGAACCGAGGCTCCCCTCCCCGAGGCTCGGCTACCCTTCGAGCCCGAGGAGCGAGCGGGCGAAGGCGGGTGCTTCGAAGGCGCGCATGTCGTCGATGCCTTCACCGACGCCGATGGCGTAGACCGGCAGGCCGAACTTTTCCGCGAGTGCGACGACGACACCGCCCTTGGCCGAACCGTCGAGCTTGGTGACCGCGAGCCCGGTGACCTCCACCATCTCGCGGAACACCTGAACCTGGCTGTGGGCGTTCTGGCCCACCGAGGCATCGAGGACGAGGAGGCAGTCGTGCGGCGCCGAGGGATCGAGCTTCTTCAGCACCCGGACGATCTTCTCCAGTTCCGCCATCAGATGCCCCTTGTTGTGCAGCCGGCCGGCGGTGTCGATCATCAGCACGTCGAAGCGCTCGCCGCGCGCCAGTTGGAAGGCATCGAAGGCAAGGCTTGCCGCGTCCGCACCGGGCGCGCGGGTGACCACCGGGCAGCCGGCGCGGTCACCCCACACCTGCAGCTGCTCGATCGCCGCGGCGCGGAAGGTATCGCCTGCCGCCAGCATCACCTTGAAGCCTACCGCCTGGAACAACCGCGCGAGCTTGCCGATGGTCGTCGTCTTGCCGCTGCCGTTGACACCACAGACGAGGATGACGTGAGGCTTGTTGGCCTCGTTGATGGTGATCGTCTGCGCCACCGGCTCGAGGATCTTCGCGACCTCATCGGCCAGTGCCGTGCGCACCTCGTCGCCGGTGACTTCGTTGCCGAAGCGGGACTTGGCGATGGCCGCGGTCAACTTGGCGGCGGTGGTGACACCGAGATCGGCGCTGATCAGCAGCTCCTCGAGTTCCTCCAGCGCCTCGTCGTCGAGCCGGCGCTTGCCGAACAGCCCGGTAATGCCGCCGCTCAGCTTGGAGGATGACCGGCCGAGACCGTGACGCAGCCGGCCGAGCCAGCCGGCAGTATCGCCGCGNNTTGCAGCTCCTTCGGTTCGGCACTCATCCGTCTCTTCCCCGAACAACTGACGGTCATCGCTGCCGGTGATCAGCACCGGGACGATCGTCCCCGGTGTGGCGGCAAAATCGAGGCGGACCGGCGCATACCACGGGCAGCGGCCGATGCCATCGGCCTCCACCAGCACATCGGTGCGGCTGCCAACGCGCCCTGCGAGATAGCCGGCGAGCGCGGCGTTGCCGGCGGCGCGCAGGGCCGCGGCGCGCGTCTGGCGCAGCGGCGGTGCCACCTGCGGCATCTGCGCTGCCGGTGTTCCCTGGCGGGGCGAATAGGNGAAGACATGCAGGTAGGTCAGTCCGAATTCGCTCACCGCGGCGAGCGTGTTGGCAAAGGCGGCGTCGCTCTCGGTGGGGAAGCCGGCGATCAGGTCTGCGCCAAAGACCATGTCGGGCCGCGCTGCCCGCAGCCGGGCGATCAGCGCCGCTGCCGCCGTCCGGCTGTGGCGCCGGCGCATCCGCTTCAACACCAGGTCGTCGGCGGCCTGCAGGCTCAGGTGCACATGCGGCATCAGCCGCGGCTCGCGGCCGAACAGCGCGATCAGGTCGTCACCGACGGTGGCCGGATCAAGGGACGAGAGGCGGAGCCGGCGCAGTTCCGGGACATCCGCCAGCACCGCCGCCACCACGTCGGCGAGGGTTGATCCGTCGGCGCGATCGGCGCCGTAGGAGCAGAGGTCGACGCCGGTCAGCACCACCTCGCCATGGCCGGCGGTCACCAGGAGCCGCACCGCCTCGACGATGCGGTTGATGGGGACGCTGCGGTTCGGCCCGCGCGCGAAGGGGATGATACAGAAGGTGCAGCGATGATCGCAGCCCTGCTGCACCTGGACGAAGGCGCGGCTGCGGCCCTCGAAGCCAGCCAGCAGATGGCCGGCGGTTTCGCCCGCGCTCATGATGTCGTCGACAATGACCGGGGTATCGGCGGCGAGGCGATGGCGATCGAGCTTCTCCGCATTGCCCAGCACCCGGTCCACCTCCGGCATCCGGGCAAAAGTGTCGGGCGCCAGCTGGGCGGCGCAGCCGGTGACGATGATCCGCCGCTCCGGGTGCTGGCGGCGTAGCTTGCGGATGGTCTGCCGCGCTTGGCGCACCGCTTCGCCGGTGACGGCGCAGGTGTTGACGATCAGCGTATCGGCTAGCCCGGCCGCCGCCGCTTCGCTCTCGATCACCCGGGATTCCAGAGTGTTCAGCCGACAGCCGAGGGTGATCACCAGCGGGTCGCTCATCGTCTGCTTCCATTCGCCAGCAGCGTTGGGTCGAGCACACCGGAGAAGGCGAGGGTTGCCGGGCCGGTCATCAGCACGTGACCGTCGGTGAGCAATTCGATCAGCAGTTCGCCACCGTCGAGGATGACCCTGACCTGCGCATCCACAAGACCGAGGCGATGGGCGGCGGCGGCGGCGGCGCAGGCACCGGTGCCGCAGGCCTGGGTGATGCCGGAGCCGCGCTCCCACACCCGCATTCGCACCGTGGCGCGGTCGAGCACCTGCACCGCCTCGACGTTGGTGCGCTGGGGAAAGAGCGGATTAATCTCCACGCGCGGGCCGCAGTCGGCGAGCGGCACCGCCTCGGCATCGGCGACGAAGAACACCGCGTGCGGATTGCCAACGCTGACCGCGACGCCATCAACCAGCGGGCCGTCGGCGATCGGCAGGTGCAGGGTGTCGACGGCGTGAGCGAGCGGGATCTCCTCCCAGGCGTAGCGCAGCGGCCCCATGTCGACGCTCACCCGCCCGCCAGTGTCACGGCGGCAGGCAAGGATGCCGGCGGCGGTGGCAATCGCCACCGAGTCGCAGCCGCGCTCCTCCATCAGCAGGCGGGCAACGCAGCGGGTGGCGTTGCCGCAGGCGCCCACTTCGCCGCCGTCGGCGTTGTAGATGCGCATGAAGGCGTCAGCAGCCGGCACCACTGCCGGCTCGATGACAACAAGCTGGTCGCAGCCGACACCGGTGCGACGGTTAGCGATGGCGCGCACCGCCGCTGGGGCAACCGCGATCGCATCCGCGCGCCCGTCGAGGACGACGAAGTCGTTGCCGAGACCGTGCATCTTGCGGAAGGCGAGTAAATTCATGGCGCCGCTAATATGGCGCAGCCACCCGGGAAGTCCACCCAAACCGGCGTCGCCCCCTTTGCGTCGTGCGGCGAACCTGCCTAATTAAAGCGACGCACCCGACTCAGGTTGCAACAAGCGCCGGGGCAGGCCCGGTACGCATGCGGAGAGCGCGGATGAGCACACCCGGGGATGCCCCGTTCAGTGAAGCCTTGGGCGAGAGCAAAGCGAGCGGAAGGGATGCGGATACCCGGCTGCAGCTGCGCTACGACGCGGCGAAGAAGTCGACGCTGATCGCCTACCTCCTTTGGTTCTTCCTCGGTCCCTTCGGCGTCCACCGTTTCTATCTGCACCGGATCGTCACCGGCATCGCCTATTTGCTGCTGTGGGCGATCGGCGGACTGCTGACCTTCATTGGTGTCGGCTACCTGCTCCTCGCCATCGCCGCTGTCTGGCAGGTGATCGATATCTTCCTCATCCCCGGCATGGTCCGCGACTATAACACCCAGCTGATCGACCGGCTGGATTGAGCGGCTGCCCAGAAGCGTGCACTTCGCTGCTGACCGCGCGTCTGCCGCACGCCAGCTGTGAATGCGGCACGCTACCCGCTCATGCGTTAGCGGCTGTGACGAGCGCGGACATCGAGCAGATGCCGCTCACGCCGCGTGAGCATTCGTCTCGCCACGAGCCACGTCGCGGGGACAGCCAGGGCAACGCTGAGCGCAGCCGCGCCATAATAAAGGATGGCTCCAGCTTCGAATTCACTCACGGTCCCCGGCATGGCGATGATTGCCAACACCAGCATGCCGAAAAACATGGCGGCCAGAGGCAAGAACGCGAGGGCGGCGACCTTAAGCATGCTCCACCTCATTCCAATGAATTGATCTAAATCGCCCGGGAGTTCTTTGGTTCCGCGGAAAGATCACCTCACCGCTGACCAGCTGCCGCGAGATCGCCAGACGAAAGCAAGTGACCCGCCTGGGGCATACGACTAGGATAGAGCGATGGTGGCGTCTGCCATGCGGAGCGACAATCGCAAGGGATTGCTACCCTTGGCGGCGCGACGTTCTCGCTCGACATCCCTGTATGGGCGGATGGGGGACCGGTAATGACCAACGGCAGCGTGCACAACATCGAACGCCTTGACCCCCGCATGGATGCACTGATTGCACCCCACCTAGCATTCGAGGTGGTGGCCGACTTCAGCGAGCGCGAAGGGGCGCACTGGCTGGAGGGCCCGGTGTGGAATCACCGCGAGGGCTGCTTGCTGTTCTCCGACGTCAAAGGCAACGCCATCCACCGCTGGCACCCCGTGCTGGGGGTGCAATTGTTTATGAAGCCGAGCGGTTACTCGGGGGATGCGCCGTTCGCGGGACAGGAGCCGGGCGCCAACGGCTTGGCCTTCGACGCCGAAGGACGGCTCCTCATCTGCGAACACGGCGACCGGCGGCTGCGCCGGCTGGAAGCCGATGGCCGCAAGACGGTGCTGGCCGACCGCTGGCAGGGCTGCCGGCTGAACAGCCCCAACGACCTCGTCTCCTGTGCCAACGGCGACATATACTTCACCGACCCGCCCTTCGGCCTGCCGCATCAATTCGACGATCCGGCGCGGGAACTGGCCTTCAGCGGCGTTTATCGCCTGTCGGCGACGGGCGAACTGACGCTGCTCCTCGATGAATTGCGCGCCCCCAACGGTATCGCCCTGTCGCCGGACGAACGGATACTCTACGTCAACGACGGCGATCCGAACCGCTCGGCGTTTCTCGCCTATCCGCTTGGCGATGACGGCCGCCTCGGCAAAGCACGCGCGCTGCTCGACGTCACCGGGATGGGTGGCTATGGCGGTCCGGACGGCCTGGAGGTGGACCATCTCGGCACCATCTTTGCCGCGGCGCACGAACGGGTTTTCGTCATCGCCGCCGACTGCACCCCTCTTGGCACGCTGGCCATGGGCGGCATCACCACCAACTTCGCCTGGGGTGAAGACGGCTCCACCCTGTTCGTCACCACCGAGCACCGCCTGTTCCGCCTTCGGCTCCGCACCCACGGCAGCCATTGGCGCTGTTGAGGTGTCGGCCGCACCAGGACGCGCGGGCTGCGGAGCAGGACTACGACTTCAATTTGTAGCCGCGGGCGAACATCCAGTGACACAGGGCCCACAGGAGGGCGTTGGTGACGCCCAGCACCCCGGCGCCCAGCCAAGGGTTCATGCCGGCCTGGCCTAGCACCGCAAAACGAACGCCGTCGATCATGTAGAAGAAAGGGTTCACGTGCGCCGCCAACTGAAAGAACGGCGGCAGCCGATTGACCGCATAGAAGGTGCCGGAGAGGAAGGACAGCGGTGTGACGATGTAGTTGGTGACCGCGGCGATGTGATCGAACTTCTCTGCCCAGATGCCGCCGGCGATACCGAGCAGCGACAGCAGCAGCGCCGTCTGGGTGGCAAAAAAGGCGAGGGCGAAAGGGTGGGCGATGCGCAGGGGCACGAAGAGCGACATCGCCAGTGCCGCTACCACGCCAACCAGCAGACCGCGGGTGACGCCGCCGAAGGCGAAGCCGATGGTCAATTCCATCGGCGCCAGGGGTGGCATCAGCGTGTCGATGATGTTGCCCTGAATCTTGGCGATGATCAGCGAGGACGAGGTATTGGCGAAGGCGTTCTGAGCGATCGCCATTGCCACCAGCCCCGGGGCGAGGAACTGCAGGTAGGGGACGTCACCCACCATCTGCGTAGCCCCGCCGAGGGCGAGGGCGAAGATGGCAAGGAACACCAGGTTGGTTACAACCGGCGCCAGCACCGTCTGGTTGTACACCTTGGCGAACCGGCGGACCTCGCGGGCGCAGAGCGTCCACAGGCCAAGCCAATTGATACGTTCGGATCGGATCGCGGATGGCGCGGATGACATGCAGGGAACTCGTGATCGGGTTGCCGTCGCCGACGGACAGGCGGCGATCTCTAGCAACTGTCGGCACCGGGGTCCAATACGCTGTGCACGGTCCGCTGACGCGGCGGGCGGATGGCCCGGCGTTCCCGGGCCGCTGATGGCGGCTCGCGGTGTGACACCCTGGCCTCGGTGCCTCTGGCGTTCGGGTCGGAGCGAGGAGTGTTGGCGGGCCGTAGCAGCCGCTGGCGCGTGCAACCGCGAACACCGGGTGACCGCAACTGCGGCGCCAGCCTCATTACCATTACGGGTAATTATTACCCTATAAAGGCCAATTCAAAGTCTTGCGAAAAAGTAAACGCTGGGATTGTTTTTTTGCGGTTCTCTCGTATAATAGTCGTAATTCAAAGGGTGCTGGCGAAGTTCCACGCACCCAAATCGCCTTCTAAGTTTGGTGGCGGCGATAGTTGGATAGGATGTGAGCGCAGAGGTCGGGACAACCGATGCGTTCGACCGAATGGGTGGCGCCATACGTAGGCTGCTTGCCCCTTGTGCTGCTGCGGGAGGTGGTCTCCGCCTCCCGCGGTGCAGCAGAAAAAACGACCCCAAGCGCAATCGATATATCCTCCCCGCGCTCCGCGGCGACAGAGCGTTTGTCGACGACGAATACTCGCCCGGATTATGCGTTCAGGTTGGCGGGCGTAGCGTCGTCCGTTGGAATTGCCTAGGGAGAGCTGTGCACGGGTATGTCTGGACGAAGCGCTTCGATGATGATTTGATCTGCACCCGGTTTCTGTGGACACGACATTGTCGAAGCAGGAACCGCAAAAAACCGCTGCGCAGACATACCCGCGCACAGGTCTCCTAGCCTTCGAGCAGGGGTATGCCAGTCCGCTGATGCACCACCGGCTCGGTGGTAAAGACACCGCCGGTGTGCCTGCTGATCAGTCCAAGGGCGATCACATCGGTTTCAGCGTGGCGGCTCTCGGTGGAGCCGCGCGCCGCAATCAGCGGATTGACTGCATGCGCGTGGGTAATCTCGAAGCTGAACCCACTCAGGACAACCCGCTCGTAGCGATAGTCGGCAAGTCCGAGTGCCACAGCGATCACCCCGACCGACGGCACCTTTTCAGCCATCAGCCGCTGCAGGCGCGGATCATCACCCGCCAGCGACGACACCGCCTGCAGGTATTCGCCGGCCGGGCGGGCGACAAACTCCTCGAACTGATAGCCCGTGCGACGCAGCTGCCGGATCGCGAAGAAAGGCGTGCTGCGAATCATCTTCGCCGGGTGGAGCAATTGCTTCCAAAGCTTGTTGCGATACGGGCGACGGGGAAACAGATAGACACGGCCGGTCTGCAGACTGCCAAGCTCACGCAGCGCCTGGCGATTCGATTCGTTCTTGCCGGTGAGGACGATGGACGACAGGACCGTAAACTGCGGCGGCGGGAGTTGGTACCGCGCCGCAGAAAAGCCGGATGCGTTCGCGCAGGCAACCGCGTCAAACGTGCTCGCCACCGGGATGGTCGGATCCGGCTTCGAACCAAGGACCAGTAACGTGGTTATGCAGGCGCTCCCATGTAGACGTTCTTGAAGCGCCCTGGCGCCGAGCCCGCGGGGCTCGCAGATCCCGCCACGCTGGATATATCAGGTGGCGGGATGCAAGCTAGGCAGTACGCCGCATGGGAACCAGCACGGGGCGGGGCCGAAGCGTCCCTGCCGGCTCCACCGGGACGAAATCAAACACAGGGCCCGCACCCTGCCGACGGCACGACCGAGACAGTCGACCGCCAGTCGCGGCCGTCCGGGCTCGAAGGCGTCGCCAAGCCACACCGCCTGTCCCGTTTCGACGAGATAGCGGTGAATGATGCGGATATCCCGACTCAGCCGCTGCGGACCCAGCCGCATCATCAGCCTGTAGAAGAACGACTTGATATGCACGGCTTCGATCCGGCTGCTCCCCGCTCCGCTGCCTCGGCGGCGGCTGCNCTCGGCGGCGGCGACCGTCTCCGGACGCATGGCGTGCCGACCGACGCCGAGATCGAAGATGTGGACCGGCTTGCCGGTGGCACACGCCTCGGTCAGCATCGACATGCTGTCGCCGGTGACAACGATCGCGTCGGCCAGGCCCAGGAAAGCAAAGTACGGATTGTCCTTGGCGTCCTTCGACCAGCGGAACATGTAGGTTGGCACCGTGGCGTTGGCGCAGAAGGTCTCGATCGTCTCCGCCGGGGTGCGCGCACTGGTGGTCACCAGCAGCGAGCCGCCCTTCTGCGCCGCAAGCGCCGAGGCCTGCGCCGCCAGCCGTGCGGCGGCGGCATGATCGTAGCTGTAGGGACCGCTGCTGCCGCCGATGACCACGGCAACGTATGGCTTCGGCAGGTCAACCAGCCGCTCCGCCCAGCGGGCACCGTCACCCTGCAACCGATCCTTGGTCACCCGATGCAACGGCGTGCTGTTCTCCAGCACGTTCGGCAGCTTCGGCAGCCGGTACTGCGGCGTCGTCACCACGAGATCGAACTTGTCGAGCTGCGTCCACGGCCGGCCCACATGCACAAGGCGGACCCGATGACCGTCTGCCGCCGCGCGTCCGCGAATCCAGCGCGCGATCGGCTCGTTGCGGCGTCCTGCTGACAGCACCAAATCGGGCCAGGGCGCGTGCAGCGAACTGGACTTGCTCTGGTCGACGCCGGCAAGCGTCGAGCCCAGCGCCAGATTGGTAACCAATTCGTAACTACGGTGAACGAAGCGCTTAATCTCGAAGGGCCAACCCACGGCCTCGGCGAGCGCCAGCACCTGGGAATTGTCTCCAGCTTTTTGCCCCATCAGGACCCATACCACGGGCGCGGTGTACAGCGCTTCCTGCGGCATCTGGATCTGGCCATGCGGCATTTGCTTTGTCCTCCAAACAACTCAGTCTGCGGGGGTGACAGCACCCTCCTCGACGGCGGCTCAGCGCTCCCAGCAGGGGGAAGGTCCTGCCAAGGGTGGCGCTGGCAACGCCGGTACCGATAACTAATCGCAAGCAAGCCGCCGACTCTCAAATCAATCTTTGTTACCTTCTGTTACGCGCAATGCAGGACCGCGCTACTGATGGCGGCCAAGCCACTCGTCAAATGGTAATTGCCCACCCGAAAACCGCAATTTACTGTCGTTTTCAGGCTGACGAGAGCAATCGGTAGCCCGCCAACGGCCGACGAGACTTGTGCTGTGGCTTCACTTCTGCCCGCCACCTCCTCACTGCAATCAGATGATTATTGACCGACGTGCCTCGGGTGCGCACAATGTTTCGCAACAATTGTCCCCGCAGGTTGCTGGCCCTGCCCGGCCGGAGCGGCGGGATTGCAGACGGCAAGGCCGGTTGCTATGTGACGATTGATGCCCGAGTCATCTCTGACGGTGTAGAGAATTGTCCTCCATGAACCCGATGTGGCTAACAGTTGCCCGGCATGTCGTCACCAAGTCGGCCTTCTTCCTGCCTAAGCCGATGCAAACGCATCTCGAGCGCAAGCTTCGCGGCCGCGAGGACTATGCCCGGCTTCGTGATGCTGATTGCGTCATTGTCTCCTTCGGCAAGAGTGGACGCACTTGGCTGCGAGTGATGTTGTCCCGTTTCTTCCAGATCCGGTTCAACCTTCCTCAGTCCATGCTGCTAGTGTTCGATAATTTTCATCGCCGCAACCCGGATATTCCGCGGATCTTCTTTACCCATGACAACTATCTCAAGGATTTTACCGGGCAGGCCGATAGCAAGTCAGCCTACGAAGATAAAAAAGTCGTCCTACTTGTGCGCGATCCTGCAGATGTAGCCGTCTCCCAATACTATCAGTGGCAATTCCGAATGACGCCGCGGAAGAAGCGGATCAATAACTACCCTATTGAGCAAATCTCGCTGTTCGACTTTGTCATGAGCCCGACCTCTGGATTACCAAAGGTCATCGATTTCATGAACGGCTGGGCGCGGGATGCAGGGCGAATCAAGGATCTCCTCGTTGTCCGCTATGAAGACATGCGGAGCAATACCGAGGACACGCTGCGCCGAATCATCGATTTCATCGGCGTGCCGGCAACCACAGAGCAGGTGAAGCAGGCGGTAGCCTACGCCTCGGTGGAAAACATGCGCGCGCTCGAACAAAAGCGCGTTTTCTGGCTATCCGGCACCCGGATGAAGGCGGCGGACAGCAACAATCCGAACAGCTTCAAGGTGCGTAAGGCCAAAGTCGGTGGCTACCGGGACGAATTCACTCCGGCGCAGTTGCGGGAAATCGACGCCCTCGTCGAGAAACAATTGATTCCGACGTTTGGTTATGTGCGCAATGATATGGACGCGGCAGCGACTGGCACCTAAGGGTGATCAGAGCTACCGCGGGCAGCCCGTCGCTTGCGCCAAGCCTTTTGCCGAACGATCGCAGGCGGCCCAGACAGAGAAAAAGACTCTGCCCGGTCGCCTCGGCCCCGCATCGAGGCACCGCTGTGCGAACAGGCAAGGATGATGTAACCGTGCGACCTTGTGTTTTTATTCAAACGAACGAAAAGCAGATCGTCGGCGCGCTGGTGGCCGAATATTCGCTGAAGCGTAACTCGCGCCACGCTGACGCCTTCGATATTCGCATCATGCACACCAAGGACTATCCCTTCCTCGCCGCGCACGATGGCCAGCAATTTCACCGCGACGGCATGCTGCGGACGTGGCGCTACGACGACCTGCAGTCGTTCACGCCGCTGCGGTTCGCGCCGCCAGAGGCGATGGGCTATGCTGGCAAGGCGCTGGTTATCGACCCCGATATTTTTGCCGCCGGCGACGTCTGGGATCTGCTCTCCCGCGACATGGGCGATGCGGCGATTCTCTGCCGGTTGCGGGAAGCACCGAAGGGACTCTATGGCTATTACGCCAGCAGCGTCATGGTGCTCGACTGCGCCAAGTTGAAACACTGGCACTGCGAAGACCAGTTCAACGAACTGTTCGAGTTCAAGCGCGACTACATGGAATGGATCTCGCTGCGTCTCGAACCGAAGAACACGATCGGACTGATCGAAAAAGAGTGGAACCATTTTGATCGGCTAAACGAGAAGACCAAGCTTCTGCACAACACGCGGCGGATTACCCAGCCGTGGAAGACCGGGCTGCCGATCGACTTCACCCCGCCGGATTCCTTCAGTCCCATTCCGGTCGTCGCCTGGATCATGAAGGTCGGCCGGCACGTCATTGGCAGCGGTGGACTGATCAAGCATTACCTTCGCCACCCCGACGCCAAGCAGGAACAGTTTTTCTTCACCCTGCTGCGCGAAGCGGTGAATGCGGGCGCCATTGATGAGGCCTTGGTCCGTGAGGAGATGCGCGCCAATCACGTCCGTCACGATGCCTTCGAGGTCATGGACCGGTGTCGGCCGCTGGCGGCTTAGCGCGGCGGCCGCGGTCGGAGTGATGCAGCAGGGCTGACGCGAGCCATCCGCACCGGCGAGGCCGCCATCGCGCAAGGCCGCATCGCGGAACGCATCCCCGGGCCGGGCGTGGCTGTCACAGCCGGTCGTCACAATTGTGTGCATGCGCACGGCGCTGTAAGCGTGCAGGGTAGCCTTTCCGGTTGCCCTGGCTTAGCCTCTGCAAACGCATGCGCCCCCTGTCTGGTTGCCAGTGCTGACCTCGTATGTTCCTTCTTGCCCACCTTTCCGATCCTCACGTGGCCAGCCAGCTTCGGCTTGGCCTGCGCGACTTTGCCGGCAAGCGACTCTGGGGATTCCTCTCCTGGCGCCTCCGCCGGCAGCATATTCACCGCCGAACGGTATTGGATGCGCTCGCCGAGGATCTCCTGCTGCAGCATCCGGACCATGTGGTCGTCACCGGCGATATCACCAACATTTCGCTGCCGGCGGAGTTCATCGCTGCCTCGCACTGGCTCGCCAGCCTTGGTCAGCCGGAGTTCGTCAGCATCATCCCCGGCAACCACGATGCCTATGTGCACGTCCCCTGGGAGCGCTCCTGGGTGCACTGGGACGACTACATGCGCTCCGACGCCGACGACGCGGCTGCGACGAACCTGGCACCACGCTTTCCCTTCGTCCGCCGGCGCCGGCACGTCGCTATTGTCGGGCTGTCAACAGCGGTAAGATCGGCTCCCGGCATGGCAGTCGGACGGCTTGGCGCGGCACAGTTGCACGCAACCTCCCTGCTGCTCGAACAACTGCGACGCCAAGGGCTGTTTCGCGTCGTCCTGCTGCATCATCCGCCGATCACCGCGGCCGGCGATCACCATAAACGATTGATCGATGCCGAGGCCTTCATGGCGATGCTGGCGGAAGCCGGCGCCGAATTGGTTTTGCACGGGCACGACCACGTGCACCGGATGCGCTCGCAGCCGAGCCCCGGGGGGAGATTGCCNGTGCTCGGTGCCGCGTCAGCGTCCGCCGCTGCGGTACGCGGTCACGTCCCGGCGCAGTACAATCTCTACCGGATCGCTCCATCCAGTCGCGGCTGGACGATCGATGTGTGCATCCGCGGGCTCGAGATGAACGGCCAATTCGCAACCTTGCAACGCCAGCGGCTGACCGTTGCCCGTGCACATGCGGGATTGGCCGGTGGCGCGACACTCAGCGCCGTCGCCAGCGACGCCAGGGAGGGTTGAGGATGGATGCCGGCGCCCCCAGCGTACAAAGGAGGGGCACAGTGGTAAGGCAGCGTGCAGCGGCCATACGCTGCGCCCAGCGGATCGGGGCTCGGCTCGCCAGGGGGAGGACAAAGCAACGCTCTCGATGAACACGCTCGATTTTTATGTGGTACGGCGAATCATCAAGCCGCTGGCTATCGCCCTTTTCGTCGCCGTGCTGGTGCTGTTGCTGGAACGGCTGCTCCGCCTGCTGGATATCATCCTCGGCTCGGAGGGGCCGGTCGGCATCTTTTTTCAGATCATGGCCTACCTGGCGCCGGAGTACGCCGGGCTTGCCTTGCCGATGAGCTTACTGCTGGGGGTGATGCTCGGGTTCAATCAGCTGAGCCGTGATGGCGAGGTGGATGCACTGCAGGCAAGCGGCGTCGGCGTCCGCCGGCAGGCGCGCCCTGCCATTCTGGTTGGCCTAGTGATCACCGTCGCCGCCGGGATCATCGTTGGCTATCTGAAACCATTTTCCCGCTATGCCTATCAGTCGGTCGTCTATGCCGCTACCGAAACGGCGCTGAACGTGCTGCTGCGGCCACACGTGTTTGCCGAGATTGGCGCGATGACCGTCTTCATCGATGGCATTCGCCCCGAAACCGGCACGTTTACCGACGTTTTCCTTTACGAGCGGCACAACAGTGGCGACTCGGTGGTGATCACCGCCCGCGACGGCGACCTGACGCGAGCGCAGGAGGATGGCACGCCCATGCTCCGCCTGTTCGACGGCATTCGCGTCGCCGTCGGCGCCAAGAGCAGCCAACCGGCGGCCAATGGCAATACGGGCGAAACGACAGTGGGCGTTCTTCACTTCAACGAACTGCGCACCGCAATGACGGGCGAAAACGCCGGTCTGTTCCGACCGCGCGGCGGCGACCGCCGCGAATACACCCTCGATGAGTTGTGGACGCTGCGCATGGCGCCGCCGGAGGGAGTGCGCCTCAACGATCTGATTTCGGAGCTAAACCATCGACTGGTACAGATGGCGTCGATTCCCTTTATCCCCCTGCTTGCTGTGGCGCTTGGTCTTGCCGGCGGCCGACGAACCGACCGGATCTACGGCATCGCGGCAGGATTGCTGATCATCATCGCCTATAATCAGATCCTGGATTTGGGCAAGAACCTGGTGCAGGGCGGCGACGTCGGCCCCTTCATCGCCCTCTGGCTGCCCATGCTGCTCTTTGCCGCCGTTTCGCTATGGTCCTTCCATCGGGTCGCCGAGCGGGTGCCACGGCAGTTGGTGCCAATCCTGCTGAGCGCGGTAAGTGAGCGTCTCAGTTGGCTGCGAAAGCGGCAGGCCGCAGACACGGATACGCCGGCCGCATGATGACCATCCTCGCCCGCTATATGAGCCGCAAGCTGTTTGCGCACACGCTGCTGGTGCTGGCCTCCCTGGTGGCGCTGTCGCTCACCTTCGAGCTCATGGAGCGCACCGACAACGTGCTGGCGCTCAGCGACGGCAATGCGTTCGCCGTGGTCGCCTACGCCGTCCTGCGCACCCCTGAGTTCATCGCCAAGCAGTTGCCGATGTCGGTGCTGGTGGGGGCGCTGATTACCTTTGGCATGCTGCGCCGCTACGACGAACTGATCGCCATGTGGGGCAGTGGTGTTTCTGCGCTCGACATGATGAAGGCGCTACTGCCGATTGCCCTGGTGCTGGGCGCCATCCAGTTCGGCCTCGACGACTTTGCCGTCCCCCAATCCGAGGCATTCCTGCGCGACCGGGGGCTAGGTGAAGTCGGCCGCAAGGACTTGGTTGCAAAGGAGTTGAGCGCCACTTGGCTGCGGAGTGGGCAGGACGTCGTCCGCATTCCCAAAGCCGCGGCGCAGCATGGCGAGTTGCAGGATATCATCGTCTTCCGGCGCGATGCCTCCGGGTCGCTGATTGAGCGGCTGGACGCGACAAACGCCACTCCCGTGCCGGAAGGCTGGATGCTGCAGGACGTCACCAGTCGGACGGTTACGCCGTCAAAGCTAACCACTCACAAGACACTACTTTGGCAAGGCCATATCGATATCGATCAGTTGCCGCTGCTAGCAGGAAGCCAGCAGGAGTTGTCGCTGCGGGAGATGGCGTTCCTAATCGATAATGACGGCTTCGGCCAGCGGCCGGCCGATCTCTATCGCACCTGGCGCCAGCACCGGTTTGCCTCAACAATGGTCCCCATGCTGGTGATTTGCCTCGTCATCACCCTCGCCCAGCGCTTCCATCGCACCGGTGATTTCGGCTATCTCATGCTGACGGGCATGGGCTACGGCTTCGCGTTTTTCGTCGTTGACGGTGCGTCGCTCGCGATGGGTGAAGCCGCCCTGCTGCCGCCATGGTTCGCCGCCTGGTGCGCCGAATTCGTACTCAGCTGCCTCATCGCTGCCTTTATCCTTAAGGCCGAAGGCTAAGGCGCAGCGTGGTTGCGAGGAGACCAATCTCGTTCTAGCTTTGGGACGAGGTCGACGCTTTTTCCTTTCCCGGCTGCATACTATCGGATCCAGTTCCAATGTTTGCCAATCGCTCCAGCTTCTTCATCGTCGGCGCCCCGCGCTGTGGGACGACCGCACTCAGCAAGATTCTCTCCCGCCACCCGCAGGTNCTCTTCTCCCGGCCGAAGGAGACGCATCTCTTCGTCCAGGATTTGGCGGCGATGGATGAACAGTTCTGGATGAAGCAGTTCATCGAACCCTTCTTCCCGCATTTGTCGGATCAGCATCTGACTTTTGGCGAAGGTTCGGTCTCCTCGCTCTACTCACCGGCAGCGCTGGAACACATCCTCGCCTTCGATCCCGAGGCACGCATTATCATTCACGTCCGCAATCCGGTGGACATGGTCTACTCCTACCATGGCCGGCTGGTGTTTCTCCTCGACGAGGACCAGCGCGACTTCTCCCGCGCCTGGGCGCTGCAGGAAGAACGCCGGGCGGGGCGATCGCTACCGAAGCGCTGCCGCGATCCGCGCCTGCTTCTCTACGGCGATGTGGGCAAACTTGCAGCACACGTGGAGCGAATCTTTGCCCGGGTCGGGCGTGAGCGCTGCTATGTGGTGGTGTTCGACGATTTCAGCCGCAGCCCCGAGAAACTCTACCGCGACGTCTGCCAGTTCCTCGGCCTTGGGCAGGATGAAGAGAATCACTTCAACCCCAAGAACGCGCACCGCACCTACAGGAATCAATTTCTTCACCAGTTCGCCGTCAACCCACCGCCGCTGCTGATGCGGGTAATCAACGCCGCGAATATTTCACCGCAGCAGTTGCGCCTGCGGACGCGACGGCTGCGCAAGTGGCTGCGAAGCCGCAACACCGTGGAGAACCATCGGCCGACGCTGGATGCGGAACTCCGCCACGAACTCGTCACCTATTTCGCGCCGGAAGTGACACGCCTGGGTGAACTTCTCGGCCGCGACCTCAGCCACTGGCAGTAATGCGGCGTCGCCGCGACTCACCCCTCAGCGGGCAGAAAGTCAGACGTTGAATTTAAACAGCAGAATGTCGCCGTCGGCGACCACGTAGTCGCGCCCCTCCGAGCGCAACCGTCCCGCTTCCCGCGCCCCCACTTCGCCGTGGCAGGCGATGAAATCGTCGTAGGCGATGGTTTCGGCGCGGATGAAGCCGCGCTCAAAATCCGAATGGATGACGCCCGCCGCCTGCGGTGCCTTGGTCCCGCGCCGGATCGTCCACGCCCGCGTCTCCTTCGGCCCGGCGGTGAAATAAGTGATCAGATCGAGGAGGCCGTAGCCGGCCCGGATCACCCGCGAGAGGCCGGTCTCGTGCAGGCCCAGGCCTTCGAGATAGGCGAGACGGTCCGCCTCGGGAAGTTCGACCACCTCGGCCTCGATCTTGGCGGAAATGGGCACCGCATCAGCGCCGGCCGCCGCTGCCCACTCGGCCACCCGTGCCGACCAAGCGTTACCTTCGGCCGCCGCGTCCTCTTCGACGTTGCACACATAGAGTACCGGCTTCGCCGTCAGCAACTGCAGCCCCATCAGGATCTGCCGCTCGTCGTCAGCGAAGGTGATGCTGCGTGCCGGCTCCCNCGCCTGTAAGGCCGTCACCACCCGCTCGACCACCGGCAGTGCCTCCTTGGCCTCCTTGTCAGCGCCACGCGCCTTCTTCGTCAGCGTCGCCGCCCGCCGTTCAAGGCTGTCGAGATCGGCCAGCATCAGTTCGGTTTCGATGATCTCGGCATCACGCAGCGGATCGATGCCACCCGCCACGTGCACCACGTCGGCATCATCGAAGCAGCGCAGCACCTGGATGATGGCGTCCACCTCGCGAATGTGGGCGAGGAACTGGTTGCCGAGCCCCTCGCCCTTGCTGGCGCCAGCGACGAGACCGGCGATGTCGACGAACTCCAGTTGGGTAGGGATGATTTTCGCCGACTTGGCGAGGGTGGCAATCCCATCGAGACGCGGATCAGGCACCGGCACTCGGCCGACGTTGGGCTCGATGGTGCAGAAGGGAAAGTTGGCGGCAGCAGCAGCCGCGCTCGCGGTCAGCGCGTTAAATAAGGTGGACTTGCCGACGTTGGGCAATCCGACGATGCCGCAGTTAAACCCCACCCGTGCGCTNNCTCCTTTTGTATCCTTGGTGTCGTCGGCCGCCGGTTGCGGCCGCACCGACTGCGTCGCCTGCGCCACCTTGCTCATGAACCCGGCCGGGTCGTCAGCCAGCAGCAGCATCATGTTTTCCGCTACCGCCGCCAGCAGCGGATCGAGCCAGAGCCGATCGGAGGCGGCGAAATCCCGCAGCACATGGCCGATCACCCGCGTCTTGTCGCCGGGATGGCCGATGCCGAGGCGGACCCGCCAATAGTCCTGACCGAAGTGAGCATCGATGCTGCGCAGGCCATTGTGCCCGGCGGCCCCACCACCGCGCTTGACCCGGAGCTTGCCGCTGGCGAGGTCGAGTTCGTCATGCAAGACAATGACCCGGGCGCTGTTGAGCTTGAAAAAGCGGGCGGCGATGCCGACCGAGCGGCCGGATTCGTTCATGTAGGTCATCGGCTTCAGCGCCATGACTGCGGTATCGCCGATCCGGCCTTCAAACACCTCGCCGTTGAATCGCGCCCGACCCGAGCTGAGCCGGTGCCGGGCAACGATGGTATCGATTGCCATGAAGCCGATGTTGTGGCGATGGCCGGCGTACTCGGCACCAGGGTTGCCGAGCCCGACCAGGAGCCATTGCGGCGAAGCCATGGCTGTCCTCCGCGGCGAAGGCGGACGACGCGGCGTCTACAACCGCCAGCGATCAGCCGGCGGCGCCGGCTCCCTCGTCGCCTTCGGCCGCAGTCGGCTGACCCGCGCCTTCGACGGTTGGCGGCGCCAGGGTTACGACGGTGGCCTCGATGTCAGGGTCGGTCAGTTCGACGCCGGCTGGCAGGGCGATGGCACCCAGATGGATCGCGTCGCCAATCTCGAGGCCGCTAAGATCGACGGTCAACTGCTCCGGGATCGCGTCCGGCGTACACTCAACCTCGATCGTCCGCATCACCACGTTGAGAACACCGCCGCGCTTCAGCCCCGGCGCCTTGTCCTCATTGATGAACACCACCTCCACCTCGACGGTGATCGCCGTGGTGGCCGAGATGCGCATGAAGTCCACGTGCAACGCCCGGCCGCTCAGCGGATGGTTCTGCACCTCGCGCGGGATCACCCGCTCCTTGCGGCCCTCGATATCGATATCGAACACATGGTTCAGAAAGCCATGGCGGCGGACCTGCTTCGCCAGCTCGGCGCTGTCGAGGCTGATCATTAGCGTGTCCAGCTTGCTGCCGTAGATCACCGCCGGCGTCCGCCCGTTACGGCGGGTTTCGCGAGCGCCGCCGGTTCCGGCGCGGCTGCGCACCTCGGCGTTCAGGGTCGTCGTCTCGGTCATCACTCAACTCCTCAAATGGGGCAATCAGGCGCGCCGGCCACCGCCCCGCCTCTGTCGTAAATGAATCAGGTTTTTAGTCGAACAGGCTCGAAACCGAAGCCTCATCACTGATCCGCCGCATGGCTTCCGCCATCAGCGGCGCAATCGACACCTGCTCGACATTATGCGCCACCCGCACCGCCTCTGTCGCCGGGATGCTGTCGGTGATCACCAGACGCTGCAACGGCGACGCCGACAGCCGGGCGACCGCGCCGCCTGAAAGAACGCCGTGCGTCGCATAGGCAGATACCGAGGCGGCCCCCGCCTCCATCAGCGCCACCGACGCATTGCAGATGGTGCCTGCCGAATCGACGATATCGTCGATCAGGATGCAATGGCGATCGGCCACCTCACCGATGACGTGCATGACCTCGGACACGCCGGCGCTCTCGCGCCGCTTGTCGACGATGGCCAAGTCACTGCCGAACCGCTTGGCAATCAGCCGCGCCCGGAAGACGCCGCCGATATCGGGCGAAACGATCATCATCTCGTCGGCGTGGAACCGCTGTTCCATATCCTTGATGAACACCGGCGCCGCATACAGATTGTCGAGCGGAATATCGAAGAAGCCCTGGATCTGACCGGCATGCAAATCCACCGTGAGTACCCGGTCGGCACCGGCGACGGTGATCAGGTTGGCCACCAGCTTGGCGGAGATGGGCGTCCGCGGGCCCGACTTTCGATCCTGTCGCCCGTAGCCATAATAGGGAATGACGGCGGTAATCCGCTGCGCCGAGCCGCGACGCAGCGCGTCCAGCGTGACCAGCAGTTCCATCAGGTTGTCGTTAGCCGGATAGCAGGTGGACTGAATGACGAAGACGTCCTCGCCGCGGACGTTTTCGTGAATCTCGACGAACACTTCCATATCGGAGAAGCGTCGGATGCTTGCCCTTGCCAAGGGCAGATTGAGGTACGCAGACAGGGCGTCGGCGAGTGCCCGATTGCTGTTACACGCAACGATTTTCATGAAATAACGCCATCTCGCCGACGGCTCGACGCTACCCACCCCGCCCGGGACCGCCGACCGCTTCCGATTGCAATTTCCGTTAAGCCAAAGCGCGCGCACCATAACAGCCCGCTTGCGCTCCTGTAAACGGACTAAGAAGGCCTCCGCTTACAGAGTGACCCAAGTGCGTCGGCAAGCAACGGCGGGTGGCGTTGCGGCTACATCAGGGCACAGGTCGCAACCAGGGCGACCGCACAGGCCACCAATAGCAAGATCAGATAGGGCATCGTCCACCTCGCATGCGCACCGTTCGCCGCTGTGCCATCCCGCGGCACCGTCCCGGCATCAGTCTGGCGCCAGTCCGGAGCCCAGCCGTCACCACCGCCGGTCGTACTTCGGTCGGCAACGCAAAGGTCCCGCAACCATAAGCCATTCTGCCGCCTGCGGGTAGATATGGCGCGCCAACATCTCCTTGGAACTCGCTTTTCGTATGGACGTTGAGCCTTTGTGGTCTGGTCACACGTCGGTAATATAGCCTTTCGAGTGACGGATAGCCTATCGTCAGGAGTTTTGTCGTGGGACACTTCAGGGTTGCATCTTTGCTGCACGGGTGGCGGCATGGTGATCCCGACAGGGAACCATCCGCCGTGCCGCCACCGGCAATGATGCGCCCGCGCCCGCCGGGACGTCTCGATCCCTCGCGAGACCCCCGGCGGGTCTCGTCTTCAAATGATAGCGCCGTCCGGGCAAGCAGTCGTTTCGACCCCTGGCGCGCCGACCCCGCCGCGGAGGCAACGAGCCTACAGCCTGCAGCCAGAGGAGAGCCGATGTATTTGCCTCGCTTCGTCCCGCTGTCACCGCCTTACATGGCCACATGGCGCGGCAGGTCCGGCAAGGCCTACGAATTTGGCGTCGTCGATCGCGGCTACAGCCTGCGTGACGCGCCGACGGTGGCGCTGCTGGTCGAACACCAACCGGACGGCACGACCGTGCCTCTATGGGTCGGCCGCAATTCCTGCGATCCGATCGCCGGCTGCAGTTTCGCGCCGCCAGCGGGGAATGGCCGGACCGGACGCGGGGACGGCTGATGCTGCACGTCCGCTTCGAAGCGCTATGGGAAAGCGCGCAACAGGCGGAGATCGATGACCTGATCGCCGCTCTCGATCCGCCGCTCAACGCCGTCGTTGCCGCTTCGGCAGCGCCACTGGCCACGGTAGCGCTCGATATGCCGACGACCGACATCCTGGCACCGGCCGCCCCATTCCCCACTGCCGACGTGGTCCCTGCTGCGCCGGAGGTGAGCGTCGAAGCAGCGGCAGCCACCGCCGCGCCGTCGCTACCGGTGCCGCCGGAGCCGTCGCTAACGGTGCCGGTGCTGGTCGCAAGCGAAGAGCCCTTCATTCCGGAGCCGCCGTTCGCTGCGGATCCGCCGGTGGTTGCCGTGCCAAAGGCAGTGGCGCGCCCCTCACCACTCGCCCGGCTACGCGCCACCATCGAATGGATGCTGGGCGGATTGCGCCGGCGGCAGCCGGTGGATGCCGCCGGCGAGGGCGAACGCACCGCACCGCCGCAAGCCGCCGAATCTGCGCCGATGCCGACGGACACCGACTCAACCGCATCGCTGATGTCGTTGAATCCCGCGATCACTGAGGAGGCACGCCCTGTAGCGCTGGCAGAAGCAGCCGTGGTGCCTCCCCCGCCTTATCCCCCACGCCCTCACCTGCACCGCTCCCCAGCACACCGACGATGCGGGTGGTATCGCGGGAGCCAGCGGCTAGCATGGAAGCAGCGGCGGTGTGCGAGGTGTCGGTGGCCAGCGATCGACCGGTCACCGTGCTGTTCGCTGGCGAGATGGCACAGGCCGCCGGGGTGGACATTCTCGTCGATGCGGCGGCCATCGTCGTCGCCGACTCAACCGAGGTACGCTTCTTGTTTGTCGGCGACGGGCCGCTGAAGACGGAGATGATGGCCCGCACCAACAGTGCCGGCTTCGCACCGCGCTGCCGCTTTCTCGGTCACCTCGACAGCGACGCATTCGCCGCCGTGCTCAACGACAGTGATATCCTTGTGGTGCCAGGCCGGGTCGCGCAGGACCACAGCGTTGCCCGAAGCGCGCTCGCAGCCGGTCGCTGGGTGCTGACGACGCATCAAGCCAGCATCGACGGCGTCGAGCACGGCCGCAATGGATTGGTAACATACGATAATCCAGGCTCGCTGGTCTGGGGCCTGCGCGACCTGATATAGGTCGCATCGTCCAGCATCGGCTGAGCAACGCCGGGCGCCGCGCCGCCTGACCATCCCACCCGCCGCCGCCCTGGCCGGCATTCAGGCGATGCTGAGGATGTGCGCGTGTTCGACTGCGCCAACATGCCAGCATCGGCGCACTGAATCATGCGGCGTGAGGATTCTCTACAAACGGGGAGGACCCGCGCACTGAGCAGTGGCCTCACGAACGACGGAGCGGCGCGCGCGGGAGATGCCAGTTTGCCCACCTGGGCAAACTGAGACGGATCGATCAGGCGCGGTTCTTGAAGCGCCAGGACTCGTTGCCGGTCTCGATGCTCTCGCCGTGATGGGTGAGACGATCAAGGAGTGTGTGGGCATCTTGGCGTCGCCGAACACGCTAGGCCATTCGCCGAAGGCGAGGTTGGTGATGACGATGATCGCGGTGCGCTCATAAAGTCGGCTGAGCGGACGAGCCGACCTTCGACTTCGAGACCCGCAACCGCCGACCACGTCCTGTTGCGCGACCTGGGCCATGCCGATAAAGTCGAACTGCGGGTGGTCAGCCTCGGCAAGGTGTTCGCCGCGGTAGACCGGCAACCGATCATCGTCTGACGGGTTTGGCGTTTTTTTTGCCGTGCTGCCGCGAGCGCTCTTGTGGCGTCAGAATCCCGGGGAGCGCTCGCAGCCCTCTAAGGCGTTGAAAGATATGCGTTCTTGGACATCGTCAACCGTCAGCAAGGGGGCTCGGACGACGCTTTTGCCCCTTGAAATCGGAAGCGCTCGCAAAGCCACTCCTGGCCCCTGTCAGTTCAACGTGTTACAAGCTGGCCACTTCCGCGGCAGTAATGCCGCGGCCTCATTGAAGCGCCGCCTCACATCGTAATGCCTCTGCAATGACATAGAGACTTCCGCGGCAGTAATGCCGCGGCCTCATTGAAGCGGGTTGACCACGGAGTCTACAACCGAAGGGCGAATTACTTCCGCGGCAGTAATGCCGCGGCCTCATTGAAGCGTCCGGCAGGAAGTCGCGGATCGATTAGCGCATCAAACTTCCGCGGCAGTAATGCCGCGGCCTCATTGAAGCGCAACGATACCGCCGCCATTTCCCTCGGCCAGCCACCCAACTTCCGCGGCAGTAATGCCGCGGCCTCATTGAAGCGTGTAGGTGTTTCCAACCGTGTCCTGCACCCGGATAGACTTCCGCGGCAGTAATGCCGCGGCCTCATTGAAGCCCTATAATGGCGAGTATCTGGTCTCGCCGGAGGTTGTACTTCCGCGGCAGTAATGCCGCGGCCTCATTGAAGCTCCCGCCATCTGTCTCCGATAGGTTCACGCCAGACGAACTTCCGCGGCAGTAATGCCGCGGCCTCATTGAAGCCGAACAGTTGAGGAGCGCAAGCGAATGACTGATCGCTACTTCCGCGGCAGTAATGCCGCGGCCTCATTGAAGCTGTCAACATTAGGCGGTTCCTTCTTCTGCGACTGCGGACTTCCGCGGCAGTAATGCCGCGGCCTCATTGAAGCATACACAGCGGCAGCTTTTGCAGGGTAACGACTTCGGGGACTTCCGCGGCAGTAATGCCGCGGCCTCATTGAAGCATATTCACCGTTACTGTTAAGATAAGAATAAGCCTTAGCTTCCGCGGCAGTAATGCCGCGGCCTCATTGAAGCCTTGCGCTCTTTCGCTGGGGCGCTAAGGCCGCTGGCTACTTCCGCGGCAGTAATGCCGCGGCCTCATTGAAGCAATGATCGATGGCATTGCGAAATCCCAGCCAGTATAACTTCCGCGGCAGTAATGCCGCGGCCTCATTGAAGCCTGCCATCCTAGCGTAGCCCTGCAGGCAGCGTAGGCAGCACTTCCGCGGCAGTAATGCCGCGGCCTCATTGAAGCGCGCTACCAAGAAAACGAACCGTAAGCGGAGCTCTGACCCCACGTTGCGGCCGGTGATTGCTCGCGGATGATGGCGGCTCCCAGGACGGAGGCGCCGCGTGGATCGTTTGCCAAGTAAGGTGCCAATTAATTGGCAAAGCGCCCGTCAGGGCGAGGTACTGCCGTGGGGTGAGCGGCGGCGGCGGTGGAGCTGGGAGGAGAAGGCGCGGATCGTCGCCGAAAGTTTCGCCCCCGACGCCGTGGCGAGCGCGGTCGCCCGCCGGCACGGGCTGCACCGCAACCAGCTGTATGCCTGGCGGAAGGAGTTGCGCCAAGCGGCGGACGCGGCGACGGCGGACGCGGTACCGCTCGACTTCGTGCCGGTAGTGGTGAGCGAGGGGCGTTGTCCAGCCGGCAGTCCGGCGATCGAGATCGAGCTTGCCGGTGCTCGGGTGCGGGTGTCGCCGGGCGCCGATCCGGTGCTCCTGGCGGACGTGCTCCGGACGCTGAAGGCGCTCGGATGATCGTCCCGCCTTCAGGCGTCCGGGTGCTGGTGGCGACGCGGCCGGTCGACTTCCGCTGCGGCGCCGACCGACCTCGCTTCGATCGTGCAGACGGCGCTGGGGCACGACCCCTTCTCCGGGACAATTTACGTCTTCCGTTGCAAACGATCGGACAGGCTGAAACTGCTCGTCTGGGACGGCAGCGGCTTGGTGATGGTGTGGAAACGGCTGGAGGCAGGCGTCTTTCGCTGGCCGCCGGTGACCGGGGGCGTGATGCGGCTGTCGGCGGCGCAGCTGGCGGCGCTGTTGGATGGCCTCGACTGGTCGCGGATGCACGCGCCGCGTCTCGGTCGACCGAAGAAGGCACAATAGGCTGTGCCGGCCTGCCGGGGAAGCCACAAGAACTCTGGTAAGCGTCTGGCATCGTGCTTAGAATCGCCGCTCATGACCGACCTCGACGCGATCCCCGACGATCCTTCCGCGCTGCGCGCCGCGCTGCTGGCGATGCGGGCCGAGCTCGCCGCCGAGCGGGCCCTGCGCCGCGGGCTGGAGGACCGGAACGAGCGGCTGCAGCACTTCATCCGCCAGCTGCAGCGGATGCAGTTCGGAAGGCGGTCGGAGGCGCTCGACCCCGACCAGCTGAACCTGGCGCTTGAAGACCTCGAGCAGGCGGTGGCGGAAGCCGACGCCGAGGCGGAGAAGGCCGATCCGCCGCGACGCGAGGCCCGCGCCCGCGAGCGGCGGCAGAACCGCGGCACCCTGCCCGGACATCTGCCGCGGATCGAGGTGGTGATCGAGCCGCCGACGACCATCTGCCCGTGCTGCTCCGGTGCGATGCACATCATCGGCGAGGACCGCTCCGAACGCCTCGACGTGATCCCGATGCGCTGGCAGGTGATCGTCACCCGCCGGCCGAAGTACGGCTGCCGCGCCTGCGGGAGTGCTGTGGTGCAGGCGCCGGCGCCGCCGCGGCTGATCGAGGGCGGCCTGCCCACCGAACGGCTGGTGGCGCACGTGCTGGTGGCGAAATATGCCGACCATGCGCCGCTCTACCGCCAGGCACAGATGCTCGCCCGGCAGGGTATCGCCCTCGACCGCTCGACGCTGGCCTCCTGGGTCGGCACCGCGGCGGCCGAGTTGAAGCCGCTGTGGCGGCTGCTGCGCGACGATCTGCTCGGCTCGGCGAAGCTGTTCGTCGACGAGACGCCGGCACCGGTGCTCGATCCCGGCCGCGGCCGGACGAAGACCGGCTGGTTCTGGGCGATCGCCCGCGACGACCGGCCGTGGGGCGGCGCCGATCCGCCGGCGGTGGTGTTCACCTACGCACCCGGCCGCGGCCACGCGCACGCGGCCACGCTGCTGAAGGACTTCCGCGGCATCCTGCAGACCGACGCCTATGCCGCCTACAAGGCGGTGGCCGGGGCTGCGGGCGACGAAGCGGCTGCCGGGTCCGCCGACGGCGGCGTCCTCCTCGCCCACTGCTGGGCACACTGCCGCCGGCGATTCTACGAGGTCGCACAGAAGCGGCCGGCGCCGATCGCCCATGAGGCGCTGCGGCGGATCGCCGCGCTGTACGAGATCGAGGCGGAGATTCGCGGCAGGCCCGCCTGCGAACGGCGAGCCGTCCGGCAGGCGCGGACGAAGCCGCTGCTGGACGCGATGCGGCCATGGCTCGAGCAATGCCGGGCGCAGCTGTCGAAGAAGTCGCCGCTGGGCGAGGCGATCGGCTACCCGCTGAACCAGTGGGAGGGGCTGAGCCTCTTCCTCGACGACGGCCGGATCGAGATCGACTCGAACGTCATCGAGCGCTCAATGAGGCCGATTGCTCTCAATCGCAAGAACGCACTCTTCGCCGGCCATGACCTGGGAGCGGAAAACTGGGCGGTGCTGGCGTCATTGATCGAGACCTGCAAGTGGCACGCGGTCAACCCGGAAGCCTGGCTCGCCGACGTGCTCGCCCGCCTCGTCTCCGGCTGGCCGAACCGCCGCCTCGCCGAGCTCACCCCCTGGGCATGGAAGGCCGAGCAGGACGCCCTCCACCGCGCCGCCGCGTGACCCATTCCGCTGCGGCCGAGGTCAAGACCGAGCACTCTGGCAAGCGAAAAGCAGGTGCGGCCGGAGCTTCGCTTACAACGAACCAACGCCACAATGGTACTTCCGCGGCAGTAATGCCGCGGCCTCATTGAAGCTCTTGAGTTGCCAGCCATACGACAAATCCTATGAGAACACTTCCGCGGCAGTAATGCCGCGGCCTCATTGAAGCGCAGGGTAAGCATGTCCTTGTCGGCGCTGACCACCACACTTCCGCGGCAGTAATGCCGCGGCCTCATTGAAGCTGCTATCTGACGATGACTTGGAAAAGGTAGAATACGCCTACTTCCGCGGCAGTAATGCCGCGGCCTCATTGAAGCTCGGCGACTTACCTGCACGGAGCATGGTCTATCTAAGACTTCCGCGGCAGTAATGCCGCGGCCTCATTGAAGCGGCATATTGCCGGTCTCTCCCGGATGTCACACCACTGCGACTTCCGCGGCAGTAATGCCGCGGCCTCATTGAAGCGTCAACTTTACCTTGATCTTCAGGCTGATGGTCGCTTCCGGTACTTCCGCGGCAGTAATGCCGCGGCCTCATTGAAGCCTGGCACCTGGCTCTTTCGGCACCCACCGACGGCGAGGGACTTCCGCGGCAGTAATGCCGCGGCCTCATTGAAGCTGGGTCTACCGATTCAGGTCGCACACAGGGAGATCGGCACTTCCGCGGCAGTAATGCCGCGGCCTCATTGAAGCGGGTCATCAAGCCAGGCCGCAGCGTCATCGTTCATTACTTCCGCGGCAGTAATGCCGCGGCCTCATTGAAGCCCTTCGTCTACCGCCTTTTTCCATGTGTCATAGGTTAACACTTCCGCGGCAGTAATGCCGCGGCCTCATTGAAGCCTATCCTATCCTCCAGCTTGTCAAGGCGCTCGCGGAGGTACTTCCGCGGCAGTAATGCCGCGGCCTCATTGAAGCGGACGACGTCGCCAATAGCTGAAGCTAGCTGCTTGCCTTCCACTTCCGCGGCAGTAATGCCGCGGCCTCATTGAAGCGATACCAGCTACACCACTGCGGGGGACCGTATGTCTGTACTTCCGCGGCAGTAAGCCGCGGCCTCATTGAAGCTCGCCAAAGTCCGAGAGGTACTTAGCGGACAACGGAAGACTTCCGCGGCAGTAATGCCGCGGCCTCATTGAAGCATTAGAGCGGAATCCTACCAGTCTGGATCGTATCCGCAGGCGCTGAAGTAGTTTGCGCACTCGGCTGGGGTGAAGTCGTCGGCGAAGCGGCCGATGGCGGCCCAGAGGGCTTCGACGGTGCGCTCNGGCGGCCTTGCGGAGCAGGGCCTTGAGCTTCGCGAACGCCTTCTCAATGGGGTTGAAGTCGGGGCTGTAGGGCGGCAGGAAGAGGAGGCTGGCGCCCGCGTCCTTGATCAGCGCATCGGTGCGCGGCCCCTTGTGGCTGGACAGGTTGTCCATGATCACGATGTCGCCGGGGCGGAGCTCGGGGACGAGCACCTTCTCGACATAGGCATCGAAGGCGTCGCGGTTGATCGCTCCGGTGAGCACGAAGGGGGCGATCATGCCGCGCATGGTCAGGGCGCCGACGAAGGTCGTGGTCTTCCAGTGGCCATGGGGGAAGCCCATGCGCAGCCGCTCGCCGCGGGGCGCGCGGCCGTAGGTACGGCCCATGTTGGTCTTCGCCCAGGTCTCGTCGATGAACACGAGGCGCTCCGGGGCCAGGTCGATCTGGCCGTCGAACCACGCCTCGCGCTGCTTCAGGATGTCGGGGCGGTCCTGTTCGGTCGCATGGCCGGTCTTTTTTGCGCGTGAGCCCGTGGCGGCGGAAGAACCGCTGCAGCGTGCCGTAGCCGAAACCGTGGCCCCGCTCGGCCAGCGTCGCGCGCAGCTCTTCGGTGGTGACGTCCGGCGTCGCCTCGATCAGCTGCCGGATCAGCGCGCCTTGCGCCTCGACGCGGGCGGAGCGGCGGTCGCCGCCGAGCGGGCCAGGGCGCGGATCACCCTGCGTCCGCTCCAGCGCCCGCCATCGGCTCACGCTGGCGGCGCTGACGCCGAACCGCGCCGCCGCCGCGCGATGGCTCGCGCCTTCCGCCACCGCCTTGAGAACCCGGACGCGAAGATCGAGGGAAAGCGCTGTCGACATGTCCACCGGCCTCCTCCTCCGGCAGACATCTTGAATCAGAACCAGCCCCCAATGGGAATCCCCAACGATTCACTCAGATCGGCCTCCGCTCTAGGGTCAGTTATTCCTTCGTCTTGTGTGCTTACGACTTCCGCGGCAGTAATGCCGCGGCCTCATTGAAGCGATCGCGAACGTCACGCCGGTGCGGCGCGGCCGGCCGGACTTCCGCGGCAGTAATGCCGGGCCTCATTGAAGCTGTCTACGTGCAGGGAGGTAATCCTAGCGATTGGGCTACTTCCGCGGCAGTAATGCCGCGGCCTCATTGAAGAAGGTGCGCGCTGACTGCACGGCGGTGGGATTCCGCTCTCGACGTTACCTGTCTGTCTTGTCGCTGGCAGTCGATCCGCCGACCGTCCCCTCGTACAGCTCCTTCGCATCCAGCGTCGCATCGAGCGGCGGCGCCAGCAGGTCGCGGCTGAGGGTGCGCTTGCGCTCGAGGAGTGCGTGGAGCTTGCAGTCGAAGCTCTGGTCGGCGAACTCGGGGTGCCGCGCCTGCGGGATGTGGACGTGCACCGGCCGCTCCTGGCCGATGCGGTAGACGCGGTCGGTGCACTGGTCCTCGACCGCCGGGTTCCACCACCGCGACAAATGGATGACGTGGTTGGCGGCGGTCAGCGTGAGGCCGACGCCGCCGGCGCGCGGCGACAGGATCATCACGTCGAAGCCGTCCGAAGCCTTCTGAAAGGCGTTGACCCGAGTCTGCCGGTCCGGCCCGCCGACACCGCCGTTGATCAGCATCGGCGGACGTGGGAGGCGGTAGCGGCGCTGCAGTAGGGCGGCGAGATAGCCCTGCATGTCCAGGTCTTCGAGGAAGATGAGGCACTTCTCGCCCGCCGCCTTGATCCGGTCGAGGACCGGGAACATCGCCCGAAAGCGCGCGGACTGATCGACGTAGCCGGGATCGTCTGCGTCCTGCGAGTCGAACGGGTGCAGCGAAATGCCACGCAACCGGTGCAGGGCTTCGAGGATGGTCCCCTTGGCGACCTTCGCCCGGGCGGCGCCGACCGCGTCCCGATAGGCCGCCGCCTGCTCGCGCGGCATCGTCTCGGGGATCACGTGCTCATGCTTGACTGGCAGCCCGCGCAGCTGGTCCGCCTTCAGCCGCCGCAGCATCACCGGCGGCGTCTCCGCCGTTCCCTCGGTCAACCGGCCCTTGAGGGCGGCGAGCTTCGTCCGCTGCGCCGCCGCATCGCGGTCGCCTTCATATTCGTGGCTGAAGCTCTTGAGGTCGAGGAGGAGGCCCGGGGCCGTTGTGTCGATGATGCACCACAGGTCGGCCAAGCGGTTCTCGACCGGCGTACCCGTCATCGTGACGACGAAGTCGCCATTCAGCGCCTTGGCGGCGTTGGTCATCAGCGTGCCCGGCGTCTTGATCCGCTGCACCTCGTCGAAGACGATGGCTGCGTAGGGCACCGCGGCTAAGCTGTGCTGGTAGTCACGCATCGTTTCGTAGGTCGTCAGGATCCAGTCGGCCGAACGCAGCCGGTCGGCATCGAGAAGGGCGCTGCCAAGCGCGAGTTCGTTGCCGCTCTTTTCCGATCTTAACGCGCGCAGCGAGGGGCCATGGCCGCGCACCGGCTGGCCCAGCCCCGGCTCGGCTAGGTGTCGGTCATGCTCCTCCTCCCAGTTCTTCAGGAGGCCGGTCGGCGCGACGACGAGGATCGGCCGGACCGGGACGCCGCCCGCCTGCATGCCCTCGCGCAGCCAGGCCAGGAACGCCAGCGCCTGCAGCGTCTTGCCGAGCCCCATATCGTCGGCAAGGAGAACGCCCGGCATCCCCTCCCGCCATCGCTGCTGCAGCCAGCCGATCCCCTCGACCTGATGCGGCTTCGGCGCGGTGACCAGGGCCGTTGGCGGGCCGTCGGTGATTGGGCTCCGCCGCGCTTTCAGGCTGCGCCGGTAGGTGACGTCCTCGAAGTGGGAGGCGATCTGCAGGACGACGCGTTCCCGCTGCGGCGCATCCTCGCCCGCCGGCGGCTCGGGCTTCGGCCCGGCGTCGCCGCCGGCCGCTGCCGCCGCATCGTCGGGCTTGGCGACGTCTTCGAGCGCCTGCAGCGTCTTTTCGTTTGCCGGGATGTCGACGCCGAGCCAAGCGACGGACGACTCGCCGCGGGCGATCGCCTGCTCCATCGCCTCCCTGATCTGCGCGACCTCGGCGGGAGTGACCGGGATGTTGCGGTCGCCGACGCGCAGCCCGCGGGTCTCCGGCAGCCATGGCTCGGTGGGCCGCTTCACCCACGGCAGCACGCTCGGCTGCCAGAGCCCCACGTCCTCGACGCGCTGGGAATACTCGGCGGTCTCAACAAACAGCGCGTCGATCGCCTCCTCGTCGAACTGGTCGGCGAGGGCCTTCCGGAGAAAGGCACGCGGGTTGCGGGCGAACTGCCGTCGCGTTTCCCGGTCGGCGGCNNCCTGCGCCCGGCGGACCACCGAGAGCGCCCGGCGGACGCCCTCCTCGAGCACGAGGTACCAGCCGGTGCCGAGCGCATACCGCGCCCTGGCGTCGAGGCTCGCCGGAAACCGCTTGTCGGCGAACACCTGCTGCTGCGCCGGCGGCAGGAGGCCTTCGTTCTCGCCTTCCGCCACCTCGCCCGTCTCGTCCGCGTCGGCGACAACCCGGCGCGGACCGAAGAGGAGCGGCGAGAAAGTGAAGCCGTCGGCACCGCTTTCGAGGGCGAGGGAGAAGCGCGTCGCATGCGCGATGCGGGTGCTCCGCAGGTAGCCGTCGAGCTCAACCGACCGCTGCGTCTCGTCGGGGAGGAGCGCCTGGATGCGCCCCCAGACCCGGAACCGCTCGTCCAGGTCCTCGGGCGGCGCCGCGTTGACCGCCTCGATCCCTTCGACGAGGCTGAACAGCGGCTCCGCGAGGCGATGCCTTTGGCCGCTCGTCTCAAGGAACGCCCCCATCCGCCGCAGCCCCGCAACCGGCTGGCCGGTCGCGCGACGCCAAGTGATGCGGAAGCGGAACTGCGGCTGATCGAGGGTCCCGTCGTGGCCGAGGTCAAGAACGAAGGGACACGCTGGCGGCAGCCGCAGGGTGCGTGCCACCCGCTCGTCGAGCTGGGCGACGGCCGCGTGCGGAACGACGACGCCGGCCGCATCACGAACGACGGCCGCTTCGTCGTCGCACCAGGTCAGCAGCCGTCCAACGCCCGGCAGCAACTCCGCCGGCGCCTCCTCCGCCCACCGGTCGGTGGGGATCGCTCTTGCCGCGCCGATGAGCGGCTTTGCATGCAGTTCGAAGCGCACCCCAGTCCGACTTATGTCATGCGCAAGCTGGAGGCGAGCCATCGGTTATTTCGGCCTGAATTTCCAGTCGGACATCCGGATCCCGGTCTGGCGCTCAAGTTCGCCGGCGATCTTTCGCTGCCAGGAGAGCTGGGCGCTGCCTTGGTGCGCCAGTTCGAAGTCAGGCGACCGTTCGATGTCCGAAATCTGATACGCTTTGCGATAGAGAGCGGGCGCCTCGCGGTTTCCTGCATACCACATCCGGCACTTGCCCACGTGGCTTATTTCGGCAACGACGACGTCGCCGGTCATGCGCATCATCAGGACGCAGTGATCGCGTAAGCGCGGTTTGTGCAGACGTCCGTAGCCCGCGAGCTCGCGAAGCTCCCCCCCGGCGATCTGCTCCGCAGCCGGAGCAAACACCACCCACGCCTCGTCAATGGCCTTCTTCTCATAATACGCCATCCAGAAGGCGCGGCGATAGCGCCAGTGGTCCGGCTCGGCGACCTTGTCGACGATCTGGAGAAACTGCTCGAGCGCCGCGCGGGTCAGCCAGCGGCGGATGACGCGCATCGCCTCGTCACCGACGCCCTGCCACTTGAGCGGTTCGATGCGCGGGTCCTTCAGATGGCGCAGCAGGAAGGCGAGGATGCGCTCCTGCAGCGCCTCGGCGGGCGTCGAGACCTGCCAGGGCAGGAGCAGGGTTTCCGCGATTTCTCGACGCAAGTTCGGGAAAGCCAGTTGTCCTTCGATGACGGCCCAGTCGAGCACCCGATTGAGGAGGGGCATCGCGTTAGCACTGCCTGCCTCTAGCCTCACCCGCAGCCGCCGGAGCGCATGCTTGAACGCGGCCGCCTCCATGCCGCCGAACCGGCGGGAGCCGGAGATGCCCGCCTCCCGCAGTAGAGCCTCGATCGGCGTCGTGCTCTCGAGGATGAACGCGGCGAGCGCCACCGGTGCCTGATCCACCTCGAACAGGCGGAACCGCTGTTGGCGCGCTGCCCACTCCCATTCGTGCGCCATGACCGCGTTGTGGAGGACACCGCCGATCTCTCGGACGCTCTTCTTTGCCGCGTCGAACGCGATCAGGAAGGAGAGAACGAGTTTGCGGCAGAGGCTTCGGCTCCCCGCCCGCAACCGTTCGACCAGCGCGCCGAAGAAAACGGCGATGTCGGCGAGCGGCTCGGAACCGTCCCAGATGCCCCAGACGACGTCCCGCCACTCCCTCGCGCTGAGGCCGTCCAGCGTCCCCTGCCGGCAGGCATGGCGAAACCGGGCGACGAGGGCCGCCAGACGCTCGCGGTCAATCGGCTCGCCGCCGTCGGCGAGGCCGGCGGTCGCCTGCACGCACGCCTCGACGCAGCGCGGCACCGCCGGCAGCGGTACCGGCACCGGGCGGGCGAGGCTCTGCAGCGCAAAGTTTAGGTTCCCGAGGAGCGTCATGGACGGGCGCCGATTTGCTGCTGCACCTGCTCGACCTCCTCTTGCGGCGGCGTCGCCATCAGGAAGCGCAGGTCGATCCGCCGGTTGGCGGCGCGCGAGCGCTCATCGACGTTCGCCTCGATCGGGCGGAACTCGGCATAGCCGCTGACGCCGATCAGCTTCTGCCCTTCGTGGCCGCCGCTGCCGTCGTTCTTCAGAGTGCCCAACAGTGGCGCGCTGCCGAGCAATTGCTGGTAGACGGCGATCGCGCGAGCGACCGAGAGGTCCCAGTTGCTGGCCACCCCGTAGCCGATTTGGCGATGAATTGGATNGTCGTCGGTGTGCCCCTCGACGTAGACGGCTTCCAGGCGCCCGTTGATGTCTGCCGGACACGCGGGCGCGGACGACAAGGGAGGTTCGGCGGCGGCGAAACAGGGAAGCACTCCCGACAACGCCCCCGCCAGGTGGTCGAGAGCGATGCGGCCCGCTTCCTCGACGTGGAATTCACCACGCCGGAACAGCAGCCGTTCCGGCAGGCGGAGGATGCCGTTGCGCTCGTCGATGCTGACGTCGACCCCCTGCGCGTCGAGGGTCTTCTTCAGATTGTCGAGGATCGCCCGCCGGGTCTCGTAGGCGCCGGTCAGGCGATCCGTCGTCTGCTTGATCTTGGTTTCCTGGTCCTTCAAATTCAGGGCAAAGGCCATCAGGATGATGATGAAGATGAACAGCATGCCGACGAGCATGTCGGTCATCGAGACGAAGTAGCTTTCCTCCTCGCCGTGCGCCTCGGCGACGGAAGCTGGCGCTGAGTGCCGCATCGCCGTCACACCCTTCCCGCAGCCGGCAGCCTGACGCGGGATCGCTCGCCGTCAGTGCCGGCGCCGGCCGGTCGGGGCGGTATCGGAGTGCCGTCCCCGAATACTTCGCTCAGCTCGTCGATCGCGCGGCCGAATTGAATGATAGCGTTTCCCAACTTCTCGTCTATTTGGTTAACGAACTCGCCGATGCGGCGCTGGTAGGCGTCCGCACCCTCAGCCAGCCCCCGCACCACCTTGCCAAGTTGTTCATCGGCATTCTCAAACCGCCGGCTGTACTCCGCCCAGACCTCGTTGTTTCGCTTGACCGACTGGTCCAGCGTCGTCGCCAGCTCTGATATTCGTCGCTCGGTCTGGGTGAACGTCTGACCAGCCTGCTCGATGGTCCTGCCGGCAGCCGTGAAGCGGCTGGCGATATCGGCGATCGGCGTGCCGGCCCCGCGCATCTGCTCGGCCGCACGTTCCAGCTGAACCGCCAGCGCCTGCAGGCGGCCGATCGACTCGTTGAACCGGGTCACGTGGGTATTGAGGCGACCGTCGAGCGCCTGCAGCGCGTCGTTGAGCGCAACCAGGGTCGCGCCGACCGGCTGGACCGCCGTCGACAGGCTCTCCGAGGCGTGGCGCACTGTCTCCGAAAGCTGCCCACCTGCCTGCGCCACCCCCTGGTTCAGGGCTGCACTGGCCTGCTGCAGGCTCGCGGCGACCGCGGACGAGGTAGTCTCGGCGTCGCCACGCACCCGCTCGCCCGCTTCGCGCAGCACCGTCTCGATCCGTTCGGTCACGACGGCGAGGCGGTCGGACATCGACTGCATCGCCTGCCCGAGACCGGTTTCAAGCGCGCCCGCCGCCTGCTCGATCCGATTGCCGAACGAGGCGCCGTTCGAACTCATCCCCGCCGAGACGTTGTCGAGGGTCTCGCGGACGCTGCTGAGTGCGGCGATCACATTGGTGAGCTCGGTGCCAGTGGACTGGCTGAGATTTCTCTGAAACTCGCCGACCATCTGGACGATGGCGTCCTGGTTCTGGCTCCCGAAGTTGCCCGAAAGGCCTTCGACCGCGGAGACCACCGGCTTGACCGCATTCGACAGCGACGCGGCGAGCGTCGCGCTGAGCTTATGGTCGAGGGCGTTGGCGAGTTCGACGGCGAAGTCGGTGTTGAACCGCTCCAGCTGCACGGTCTGCCGTTTCAGTTCCTCCTGCTGCAGTATCCCGATCACTTCGGGGGTTATGAAGTGCAGTCTTGCTTCGAGGGCGCTGTTGAGCCGGTCGAACGCCACCTGCAGGTTGCGCGCCAGACTTTTGAAATAGAGTGCGAGCCCTATCGAGGCGGCTACGCCCGCGATCGAGGTCAGGAACTTGAAGGTGGCTGCTTTCAGCAGTCCTTCCAACGCGTGCTGCGCCTCCGCCACATTCGGGCTCGTTACGCCCTGGGCGGAGAAATGCAGCGCCGAGACGAGACCGATGAAGGTAAACAGCAACCCAAGACCGACGAAGATATTCGGCAGCGAGAGATAGAAGGACAGCGGCAACCCTGCTTCCGTTGCGGCGTGCAAGTTGAAGTATGCGTGCGGTCGAACCGTGTTACGGATTGGTCCTGGAGAGTCGGGAACGATGAGCGTTTCTTCGAACTCTGCCCACGCATGTCTCAGTTTCGTCTGATTGCCAATGAACGCTCGCAGCGCTTCGTAGTGAACATAGAATTCCCTTGGATCATCGGAAGACGTCTTCACTTTCCGGGTGGATTGCCCCAACGTTCGGTGCCAGGGCAGCCAGCAGCGTAGTAAAAACAAGAGGGCGAAGACGACCGCAAGGACGAGGAGCCCCACCGCCAGCCCGATGGCGACGTGCTCGTCGCGAAACAATTCGAAAGCTGGCACCACAATTCGAAAGCTGGCACCAGGGCTCGCTGAATCCAGTCGGTCAGCAGCCAGAGTGGTTGCAGAACTTGGTCGAGAACCACAGTCCCCCTCCCCGCCACAATCCCAAAGAGGACCCTATCCGAGTTTACTGGCGTGCTCAACAGAAATGCGGCAGGACTATGGCGGAACCGCTCCCGAAAGCGGGTATATGGTGGTATCGCGTCTGTGCGTGCTCCTTGCTCTTCATTGAGCGGACCGCTCGCCGCAAGACCGGATGCGCTGCCCGCGTGACCAATGACGTGATCGAGGTCGCTCTGGAGGAGCTTAATGAGCATCGGTGATGTCCGAGGTGTAGAAAACTGAGAGCCGACGCCGAAACGTCGTTTATGACCCAGATCGATTACCCGTTGAGCTGCCCTTTAGTGAAAGAGAGGGGCGAGCACTGGACGCGGTGCCGTCGGGGAAGTGGTTGGAATTTGAGGGTGGCGTAATCTCCGGCTTGTTCAAACAGCCAGTACCGGTGTTGGAGCGCCGGGGAGATCACGCCATGACGATGGATAGCACGACGACGCTGGACGACGGGACGCTGTTTCTCGGGGAGGCTTGGTCCGACCCGATCGAAGCGGGGATCAGGGATCGGATCCGGGGCTTCATCGAACAGCTGATCGAGGAGGAGTTGGCCGCCGCGCTGGGACGAGGACGGTATCACCGGCATCGGCGCGGCGATGGTGAAGCCGGCTCGGCCGACGGCCGGCCAGCCGCCGACTGAAAGAGCCGGGTCCTGCCGCGCTACGCCCGGATGACGAAGCAGGTGGAAGCGCTGATCGCCGGCACCTACCTCGCCGGCACCAATACCCGTCGCGTGCGCCGGGCGTTGGCGGCGTTGTTCAAGGGGGCGATCGGCAAGGACGCAGTCAGCCGCATCTGGCGGACGGTGAAGACGGATTGGGAAGCCTGGTCGAAGCGTCCCCTCGCCGCGGAGGACATCGTCCGGCTGATTCTCGACGGCACCGTCGTGCGTGTCCGGCTCGACAAGAAGGCGACGTCGATCTCGCTGCTGGTCGTCCTCGGCGTCCGCCGCGACGGCGAGAAGGTGCTGCTGGCGGTGAAGAACATGGGTGGCGAGAGCGAGGCCGCCTGGCGAGCGCTGCTCGACGACCTGGTCGCCCGAGGCCTGAAGACACCGGAGTTCCTGATCGTCGACGGCGCTGCCGGCCTGGAAAAGGCGCTGGCGGCGCTGTGGCCGGAGGTGCCGACCCGGCGCTGCACCGTCCATAAGCACCGCAACCTGCTCGCCCACGCCCCCGACCAGCTGCACGAAGAGGTTTCCGCCGATTACACCGACATGATCTACGCCGCGACGCCGAAGGAGGTCGAGGAACGGCGCAAGGCTTTCCTGCGCAAGTGGCGGCTGAAGTGCCGGACGGTCGCCGACAGCTTGGAGGAAGCCGGCGACCGGCTGTTCACCTTCACCCGCCTGCCCTCCGCCCAGTGGCGCTCGGCGCGCACCAGCAATGCCGTCGAACGGCTGCACGAGGAGTTCAAGCGCCGCTCTGTTAACGGCGGAGCAATTCCGTTGGGGTGGACGGCCCCGCGGCATCTGGTGCCAAGGTTCGCTGTCGAAGTGAACAGGAGCCGTCCATGACCGAGCTTACCCGCATTGCGATCGACACGTCCAAGTCCGTCTTCACCCTGCATGGCACGGATGCCGACGGGCGGGCGGTGCTGCGACGCAATCTGCGCCGCCAGGACATGGTGCCATTCTTCGCGCGCCGACCGCCGATGGAGGTGGTGCTGGAGGCCTGCGGCGGCTCGCATCACTGGGGCCGTGTGCTGGCTGGGCTCGGCCACACGGTGCGGTTGATCCCGCCGCAATACGTCAAACCCTTCGTCAAGCGCGGCAAGAACGATCGCAACGATGCCGAGGCGATCAGCGAAGCCGCGGCCCGGCCGGAGATGCGCGAGGTCGCGGTCAAGTCGGCGAGGCAGCAGGCCAACGCGATGCTGCTGTCGGTGCGCGAGCTCCTGGTGCGCCAACGCACGCAGCTGGTCAACGCGCTGCGCGGACACGCGGCCGAGTTCGGTCATGTCGGCCGCCTTGGCCGCCAAGGCGTGGCAAAGCTGCTGGCCGACGTCGCCGAGGACGCGGAGCTGCCGACGCCGGCGAAGGACGCATTGGCGTTGCTGGGCGCCGAGATCGGTCGGCTGGATGCGCGGCTGGCCGAGGTCGACGCCCGGCTGGTGGCGCAACACAAACAGACGCCAACCAGCCAGATGCTGGCGGAGGTGCCGGGGATCGGGCCGATCGGCGCGCTGAGCCTGGTGCTGCGGGTCGACTTCAGCCAGTTCAAGTCGGGGCGGCATTTCGCCTCCTGGCTGGGGCTGACTCCGCGCGAGCATTCCACCGGCGGCAAGACGCGGCTGGGCGGGATCAGCCGCGCCGGCGATGAGCGGTTGCGCCAGCTGCTGGTGCTGGGAGCAACCGCGGTGATCAGGCAGGCCAAGCCGGGAAGAGCCTCGGCTTGGCTCATCGCTTTGCTGGCAAGGCGGCCGCGCAAGCTCGCGGCGGTCGCCCTGGCCAACAAGATGGCGCGCATCGTCTGGGCGATGATGACGCGCGGCGAGGCGTATCGCCAGCCGGCCACCGCCTGACCACTCTTTGATGCCAAGGGTGCAGGGCTGAGGAAGAGAGATGCTGATCGGTCGAGCCGACGATCCACAGAACCCGGGTAGCCCGGTGGCCATCAAGGCCGCTAATCCGTTTGGGCGTGGATCGCGGAACCCATCTGGGCCAGCGGACATCGTGCCGCGCAAAACAGGCCGGACACACGACTGCCATCGCACCAGATCAGATTTTCTCCCCCTCACCCCTTGCACCCAGGGGGCCGTCCACACACGGGCCACGGTGTCGGAGTCAAAGCAGGCCATTTGGGCGAGAGCGGTGCAATCACGGCAAGGGGCCCGATCGGGCCCCTTGCCGTGCGTCGGCTTTGCCTCGGGGATCAGGGCTTGCTGGTTTCGCCGGTCTCGGGATCGACGGTCTCGGCGGTGGTCTGGTTTTGCTCCGCCCGATCGGCTGCGGTGGGGGACGACGACGTCCGGCGGATTGCTTCAACCGGTAGCTGTCGCCGTTCATGGTGAGGATATGGACGTGGTGGGTCAGGCGGTCGAGCAGCGCGCCGGTGAGCCGTTCCGATCCCAGCACCGAGGTCCAGTCCTCGAACGGCAGATTGGAGGTGACGAGGGTCGAGCCGCGCTCGTAGCGCTGGGAGAACACCTCGAACAGAAGTTCCGCCCCGGTCGGCGACAGCGGCAGGTAACCGAGTTCGTCGACGATGAGCAACATCACCGACTGGAGATCGCGTTGCAGCTTCAGCAAGCGGCGCTCGTCACGCGCCTCCATCAACTGGTGCACGAGGGCGGCTGCGGTGGTGAAGGCGACGGTGAACCCCTTCTGGCAGGCGGCAAGAGCGAGGGCGAGCCCGACATGGGTCTTGCCGGTGCCACTGTTGCCGAGCGCGATGACGTTCTCCCGGCGCAGGATGAACTCGCAGCGGGCCAGCTCGAGCACCAGCATCTTGTTGAGGCTGGGAATCGCGGTGAAGTCGAAGGTGTCGAGGCTTTTGACCGCCGGGAAGCGTGCTGCCTTGATCCGCCGCTCGACCATTCGGCGTTCTCGGTCGATCAGTGCGAGTTCCACCAGGCGCAGCAGATAGCGGGGATGATCGACGCCGTCGCGTGCGCATTCGCGGGCGATCTTGTCGTATTCCCGCAGAACGGTCGGCAGCTTCAACTGCTTGAGGTGATGCGCCAGCAGAACCTGCGGTGTGCCGCTTGTCGTTCCCGCCGGCATCGCATCAGCGCCCGCCTTGCCGGTCATGCCGTTGTCCCGGGAACGAGAACGGCGTAGTCAGCCGCCGCCGTCATCCTGACGTCCATTTTCGGCAGATGTGGATAGGCCGTCAGGTCGAGCCGGGCCGGCCGCCGCTCGACGCGCGCCAGAGCAATCTGCTTGACCGCATCAAAGCCGATGACGCCGAGCCGGATCGCTTCGCTGACCGCGCTCGCCACCATCTCCATCGGGATCTTGCCTCCATCAGCCGCAGCACCTGGATGAACTCCCGCCTGCCGCGGTTGCCCATGCGCGCCTCGAGGAGATGGCGCAGGTGCTGGAACGCCTCCGGCAGATCCCAGTCTTTCAGCGCCGCCGCCTGGTCGAGGGCATTCGGCTTCGTCTCGATCAGCGCCAGATAGTGCAGCGGCTCGAATACGAAGGTGCCCGTGCCATAGCAGCGACGATGCCGGGCGATCGCCTCGCCGGCACAAAGGATCACCACCTCGTCGACGAAGCCCTTCACCACAACATCCCGGAAGCCGTATGCCGTCGGTACCGAGTAGTCGTTGCCGCGGTAGCGGACCAGGGCGGTCGATGAGACACGGGCCGCCCGCTTCTCGCTCGGCTCCAATGGCACCGCCGGCAAATCCCGGAAGGCTTCGAGGTCGGCGACGAGACGCTCGCCGATGGTTTCGCCGTGGCGACCGGCGCGTTCGCCTCGTCGCTGCCGGCAGCGCTCTTCCAGCATGGCATTGAGATCGTCGAAGCTTGCCGCCTGGGGGATCGGCGTCAGGAAGTTCGATCGAGCATACTTCACCAGCCCCTCGACCTTGCCCTTGTCGTTGCCCTTGCCGGGACGGCCGAAGCGATCCTGGAACAGGTAATGGCTCTGCAGTTCCGTAAAGGCCCGGGTGCGCTCCCGCCTGCCGTCGCCGCAGATCTTCGCCACCGCGAGCGTCGTGTTGTCGTAAAGCACCGACAACGGCACGCCGCCAAAGAAGGCGAATGCCGACACATGCCCGTCGAGGAAGGCTTCCGTCGTCTCCGCCGGATAGGCCTTCACGAAAGGAGTATCCGATTGCGGCAGGTCCATGCAGAAGAAGTGGATCTTCTGCCGGACGCCGCCGATCACGCCGATCGCCTCGCCAAAGTCGACCTGCGCATGACCGGACGGATGAGCCAGCGGCACGAAGGTCTCCCGCAATCTCCCCCGAGCAACCCGGACGTAGTCCCTCACCACCGTCAGACCGCCGGCATAACCGTGCTCGTCGCGCAGTCGCTCGAAGATCCGCTTGGCCGAATGCCGCTGCTTCGAAGGCGCCGTCCCGTCAGCCTCCAAAATGGCGTCGATCACCGGCAGCAGCACCCCGAGCTTCGGCTTCTTCACCGGCTTCGTTCGCGTGTAGCCGGGCGGCAACGAGAACCGGCACATCTTCGAAACCGTCTCACGGCTCAGCCCGAACACCCGGGCCGCCTCACGCCGGCTGTTGCCCTCGATGAAAACGAAATGCCGAACGGCGGCGTAGACTTCCACGGCAAACATCCCCGGCCGCCCCCCACAAAAAAGAGACCGCCTAACCACTGGCCGGATTTTACTCCGGCGCGGCCGCACCAATCACCGCCGCTACGTGGCCTAATTTGTCACCGCCATACACACCAATGGATAGCGTGCGGGTCCGCTACCTCGTCTGCAAGAAACGGAAGGGCGGAAACCGCCACTACTGGCAGCCCTGGACAGCGCTCCGAGCAATGGGCTTTCAACCACGCCGACTATCCGACGATTTTCAGCAAGCGATCATCGAAGCACAGGAACTCAACAGGCAACTGGATGCGATTCGGGAAGGCAGGGACCCATACGCAATTCAGCCAGAAACAGTGCCATGGCTGATTAGGCTCTACCGTAGTGACGAGCGCTTCTTGCGCCTCGCCGAGTCGACAAAAGTCGGCTACGAGCACTGCTTGAAAGCGATAGAAGCGTGGTCAGAGCGGGCGAACCATCCTCCGATCGCGACGATCGAGCGGAAGTATGTCAAAATGTTCTATCGCTCGATGCGGGCGACCCCGTCCACAGCAAATGCTGTCCTGCGTGTCCTCCGGCTGCTACTGCAGTTTGCGGTCGATGAAGGATATCTCGGTACGAACCCGGCGGCGAAACCCGGACTGAATTCTCGACCACCGCGTCAGGCGGTCTGGACTGATGATCAGATCGCAGGCTTTATTGCGATAGCAGGCCGCCTACAGCGTGACTCGATTGCGCTCGGCGTTCTCCTGGGTGTCAATCTGGGTCAGCGTCAGGGCGATATCCTCCGATTGACGTGGTCGCAGTACGATGGATCGACCTTTAGGTTGACGCAAAGCAAGACCGGCGTCTTGCTATCAGTGCCAGTGACCTCCGACCTTCGCATCGCTCTCGACCGAACGCCCCGCCGGTCGCCCACCGTCCTCGTTTGCGAGACAACCAATCGGCCTTATCAGAAGAGCCATTTCCAGCACGAGTTTCGTCGATCGCGAAAGAGNGCCGGTCTGGACGGCCTTCAGTTCCTCGATCTCCGTCGATCAGCAGTGGTGCGACTGGCTGAAGCTGGTTGCACGGTGCCGGAGATTTCGGCGATTACCGGCCACCAGCTCGATCGGACCGCCCGCATCCTGGAAACGTATTTGCCACGCACCGCGCCGTTGGCGCGATCTGCGATCCGCAAGTTGGAGTTGCACAGAAAGTGAACGCACTTGGACGAGTAGCTCGAAACCAGCCCAAAAACTTGGACGACTTTTTGCTAAGTCATTGAAAAATGGCGCGCCCGAGAGGACTCGAACCCCTAACCTTCTGATCCGTAGTCAGATGCTCTATCCATTGAGCTACGGGCGCTTCGTCGATCGGCAATCTCCGGCCGTAGCCGGTAGTCCAGACAAGCATAGCCGCGGAACGTCGTCAACGGCCTCGCCAACGCGGCTGCGGCGGTGCCGGCTATTTGATCTTCGCTTCCTTGAAGGCCACGTGCTTACGCACGACCGGGTCGTATTTACGGAACTCAAGCTTTTCGGTCTTGGTCCGCGGATTCTTCTTGGCAACGTAGAAGAAGCCGGTTCCCGCTGAACTCACCAGCCTGATCAGTACGGTCGTCGGCTTCGCCATCGCGCAGGATCCTAATCTGATGGGCCGTCGGCGACGGCCTTGGCAAGGGGCGTGAAAATACTCACCCAGGCGCCTGTGTCAAGCATGGGCGTGCAAGAGCCGTCCATGCAATGGCGCACTGTGGCGCAAGTCCGGTTCCGCCGGGGCGAGGGCCACCGCCTCAAAAGTAGTCGAGGGCGAGCCGCGCGTCCTCGGACATGCGATCCGCCGTCCAGCGCGGCTCCCAGACCAGACGCACCAGAACCTCGCCGACGCCATCGACCTGGGCCGCCGTATCGGCCACGGTGCACGGCATTTCACCGGCAACCGGGCAAGCGGGGGCCGTCAGCGTCATGTCGATGTTGACCGTCCCGTCGTCCGCAACCTCAAGGGCGTAGATCAACCCAAGGTCGTAGATGTTGACCGGAATTTCCGGATCGTAGACGGTTCGCAGCGCCTCGACGATCGTCTCGGCGGTGGCCGGCGTGGTACCGGCCGGCAGTGGCGAGCCCGCGCGCGCCACCTGATCCGCGCTGGCATCGTCTTCGTCCAGGATAGCGTCGGGTACTGCTGCCCCGACAAACGGCTCGAATCCCATCATCGCCCCTTTACCCTTCCGTCGACGCTTCATCCTGGCCGTGCAATGCCGCATTCATCGCATGCCAAGCGAGCGTTGCGCATTTGACCCGCACCGGAAACTGGCGCACGCCGGATAACACCTCAAGCCGCTCGGCCTCGTCGGGATCGATGCCGGTTTCCGCGGCGATGGATACGTCCTCTTCCGTGCACATGCGGTGGAACGCCTCGTACAGCTTGTCCACCTCATCTCGCGTCTTGTCGCGCACGATCTCGGTCATCAGCGACGCCGACGCCATGGAAATGGCGCATCCCTTGCCGACAAAGGACACGTCGGCAATCTTGTCCTCGCCTTCGAGGGTGAGNNGAACACCGTCAACGCGTCGCCGCACATGGGATTGCGNCCCATGGGCGTGGCAGGTAGGGTGCTCCGGCCGGCGAAAATTGCGAGGCGAGCGGCCGTGATCGAGAATGACTTCCTGATAGAGCTGCTGCAGATCTTCCAGCATCANAGCGAATACCTTCCGTACGAACGCCAGCGCATCGATCAGTGCATCCACGTCGGCGCGTGTGTTGTAAAGGGCGAAGGAGGCTCGGACGGTGGCCGCCACATCCAGCCGGTCCATCAGCGGCTGCGCACAGTGATGACCAGCGCGCACCGCGATCCCCGCCTGATCGAGAATCGTCCCCACATCATGCGGGTGGACCGCATCGAGGGTGAACGAAATCACCGCTGTCTTCGGCAGGGCGGTGCCGTAAATGCGCAGGCCCGCGACCTCGGTGAGCCGTTCGCTGGCGTAGCTGAGCAGGTCGTGTTCATGCGCGCCGATTCGCAGCAGGGAGAGCGCCGAGACATAGTCGATGGCGGCGGCAAGGCCGATGGCTTCGACGATCGCCGGCGTGCCGGCCTCGAAGCGATGCGGCGGCCGCTTGAACGTCGTCCGCTCGAAGGTAACCGACTGGATCATATCGCCGCCACCCTGGTAGGGCGGCATCCGCTCCAGCAGCGACATCTTGCCGTAGAGCACGCCGATGCCGGTGGGCCCATACAGCTTGTGGCCGGAGAAGACGTAGAAGTCGGCGTCCATCGCCCGCACGTCCACCCGCTGGTGCTGCACTCCCTGGCAGCCATCCACCAGCACCTGGGCACCACAGGCATGCGCCTCGCTGATGATCTCGTCGATCGGCGTCATCACGCCCAGGGCGTTCGACACTTGGGTGATCGCCACCAGTTTGGTACGCGGCGACAGCAGCTGGCGGTAGACGTCCATGCGCAGCCGGCCGTCGTCGTCGATGGGGATCACCTTGATGACGATCCCCTTCTCGTCGCGCAGCAACTGCCAGGGCACGATATTCGCGTGGTGTTCCAGCTGGGAGAGGATGATCTCGTCGCCGGCGGCAAGCGCGGTGCGGCCGTAGGTCGCCGCAACCAGATTGATCGCTTCCGTGGCGCCGCGCACGAAGACGATTTCATCGCTGCTGCCGGCGTTGATGAACTCCGCCACCGTCTGCCGTGCGCCTTCGAAGGCATCCGTCGAGCGCTGGCTCAACAGGTGCACGCCGCGATGGACATTGGCGTAATAGGTCTCGTACGCCGTCTGCATCGCCTGCAGCACCTGTCGCGGCTTCTGCGTCGAGGCAGCGCTGTCGAGATAGACGAGCGGCCGGCCATGCACCGTCTCGCCGAGGATCGGAAAGTCGCTACGGACGCGGCCAACGTCGAACCAGTCCGGCTCGTTGCGTCGCTCGTTCGGCGTGATGCTCAGGGCAACGCTCATGGCTGGCTGTGCCTCATGCTCGGTGCGGACCGNTTCCTGCAGTGCGATGCGAATGTCCTCAAGGGAGACTTCCTGCAAGGCCTCGGCGAGGAACCCGTCCACCAGCAACTGGCGGGCCACCTCCTCCGGCAAACCACGCGAGCGCAGATAGAACAGTGCCCGCTGGTCGAGCGAACCGGTGGCTGCGCCATGGCTGCACTTGACGTTATCGGCGTAGATCTCCAGGGCCGGCTTCTGGTCGATTTCGGCCTCGTCGGAGAGCAGGAGCGCCTTGCTCAGCTGATGCCCGTCCGCCCNGTCAGCCTCCCGCGTCACCAGGACCCGCCCTTGGAAGACCGCATGCGCCTTGTCATCGATGACGCCGCGGTACACCTGTCGGCTCTTCGTCTGCGGCGCCCGATGCTCCACCCAGGTGGTGTTGTCACAGACGTCGTCGCCATCGGCATGGTACGCACTGCCCAGGGTGCATGCCGCCTTGCGGCCGTTGAGCATGATCTGCGACTCCAGGCGACTGAACCCGTGCCCGGTGAGCAGCGAGAAACCCTCGTAACTGGCAATGGCGTCGACGTTCACCGCCGTAGTGAGGGCGTTGATCGCGCCACTGGCGCAATCCACCAGGCGATAGTGATGCAGGGCGGCCCCCGCCTGCAGATCTGCCTGCAGCACTGCGTTGGCGAAATAGCCGCTGCCGGGCAGGCTCACGTGCTGCTCGATCAGCACCACCCGGCTGCCCTCGCCCACCTGGATGCAGTGGCGGGGAGCAAAGGCGACCGGCGTTTCGCCGCCACCGATGAAGATCGCCTCGATCCAGACCGTATCGAGCACCTCCGGTTCGGCGACGATGACCAGACCATCCTCGAACAGAGCGGTATTGAGCGCCACCATCGGCAAGGCGGCGAGCGGCTGCATCGCCTGCAGGCTCTGCTCGATCACCGCGGTGTGCTGACCACGCCGAAACGCGGCAGCGAGCGACTGCACCGCCACGCCGACAGTGCCCTGCTGCATCTGTGACAGGTCGGCGCGAAAGGCGCCGTTGACAAACACCAGCCGCATCGGCGAGACCGCGGGTGAGGCCAGCATCTCCGGCACCGTCGCCGGCAGGCCGCTGTCCGCCGCGGTCACCAGCCGGAAATCGGCGTCGCGCAGTCGCCGCAGATCGGTATAGCGCCAGCTCTCGTCCCGCTTCGTCGGCAAGCCGTGGGCAAGGAACGACGCGCGCGCCTGCTCGCGCAACGGCCCAAGGCCGGCTAGGGTGTGGCCGGTGCCGTTGACCGGAGCGACGGACAACAAGGCGAATCGGATCGCTGCCAGTCAGGTTGGTCGATACTGTCCCCATCGTCAACGCTCAGGCCGCCGCGTGGCGCAGATCGGTGTAGCCGGTCTGCTCCAGCTCCAGCGCCAGCTCCTTGCCGCCGGAGCGGATGATCCGCCCACNNCGGCCAGGACGTGCACAAAGTCGGGGACGATGTAGTCGAGCAACCGCTGATAGTGGGTGATCACCAGCAACGCCCGCTGGGCGGAGCGGAGCGCGTTAACACCATCGGCGACGGTGCGCAGCGCATCGATGTCGAGGCCGCTGTCGGTTTCGTCGAGAATGGCGAAGCACGGTTCGAGAAGCGCCATCTGCAGCACCTCGTTGCGCTTCTTCTCGCCGCCAGAGAAGCCGGCGTTCACCGGCCGCTTCAGCAGGTCTTCACCGACGTTGAGGCTCTTGGCCTTTTCCCGGGCAAACTTGACGAATTGCAGTGCATCGAGGTCCGACTGGCCGCGCCGCCGCCGCAGTGCGTTCACTGCCTCACGCAGGAAGGTGGTGTTGGTCACCCNCGGAATTTCCACCGGGTACTGGAAGGCGAGAAAAACGCCGAGACCCGCCCGCTCTTCCGGCGGCAGACCGAGGATATCGGTGCCATTCAGGGTGACCGAGCCCCGGGTGACCTTGTAGCCCTCACGCCCGGCGAGAACATACGACAGGGTGCTCTTGCCGGAGCCATTAGGCCCCATGATCGCGTGCACTTGTCCGGCCTCAATAGTGAGATTGACGCCGCGAAGGATCTCGCGCCCTTCGATGGTCGCGTGCAGGTCCTTGATTTCAATCATTTATTCGATCCGTTACTGCGGTGTTGAGGGGCGCCAGGGAGCAAGTGATCAACCGACACTCCCTTCAAGACTGAGACCGAGCAGCTTTTGCGCTTCGACGGCGAATTCCATCGGCAACTGCTGCAGCACCTCGCGGCAGAAGCCATTGACCACCAGCGCCACTGCCTCCTCCTGATCAAGGCCGCGCTGGCGGCAATAAAACAGCTGATCGTCGCCGATCTTCGACGTGGTCGCCTCGTGCTCCACCGTCGCCGAGCGATTGCGGCACTCGATATAAGGCACGGTGTGGGCACTGCAGTTGCTGCCGATCAGCAGCGAGTCGCACTGGGTGTAGTTACGCGCGTCGCTGGCACGTGCCGCCACCCGCACCAGACCGCGGTAGGTCTGCGCGCCGTGGCCGGCGGAAATGCCCTTGGAGATGATCTTCGAGCGGGTGTTGCGCCCCAGGTGGATCATCTTGGTACCGGTGTCGGCCTGCTGATAGTTGTTGGTGATGGCGACCGAGAAGAACTCGCCGATGGAGTTATCACCCTGCAGGATACAGCTGGGGTACTTCCAGGTGATCGCCGAGCCGGTCTCCACCTGCGTCCACGAGATCTTCGAATTGCGGCCACGACAGATGCCGCGCTTGGTGACGAAGTTGTAGATACCGCCACGTCCGTTTTCGTCGCCGGGATACCAGTTCTGCACCGTCGAGCTNNACTTTATTTCCGCATCGTCGAGGGCAACCAGTTCGACCACCGCCGCATGCAGCTGGTTTTCGTCGCGCATCGGCGCGGTGCAGCCCTCGAGATAGCTGACGTAGGCCCCTCGGTCGGCGATGATCAGCGTCCGCTCGAACTGGCCGGTCTTGGCGGTGTTGATGCGAAAATAGGTGGAGAGCTCCATCGGGCATCGCACCCCCTCGGGAACGTAAACGAACGACCCGTCAGTGAAGGCAGCCGAATTGAGCGTTGCGTGCTTGTTGTCCGTGTAGGGAACGACACTGCCGAGATACTTCCGGATCAGCTCCGGATGGGTCTTCACCGCCTCCGAAATCGAACAGAAGATAACCCCGTATTCCTTCAGCTTTTCCTTGAAGGTGGTGGCCACCGAAACGCTATCGAACACCGCATCGACGGCGACGCCGGCGAGAATCTGCTGCTCGTGCAACGGCACGCCCAGGCGCTCGTAAGTGCGGCGCAATTCCGGGTCGACCTCGTCCATGCTCTGCAGCTTCGGCTTGGCCTTCGGCGCGGCGTAATAGTAGGCGTCCTGGTAGTCGATGGGCGGAAACGTGACGTTGGCCCACTTCGGTTCGGCCATGCCGAGCCAGTGGCGGAACGCCTTCAGCCGCCATGCCAGCAGCCATTCCGGCTCGTCCTTCTTCGCTGAAATAAAGCGAATAATGTCTTCGTTCAGCCCCTTCGGCGCCGTCTCCATCTCGATGTCGGTGACGAAGCCGTGTTTGTATTTTGTATCGACGATGTCGCGAACGCTGTCTGCGCCGGCGGTCGGGGTTCCGTCCATATTGCTCATCCCTTATTCAATCGTTGCCCGCGCATGAGCCACTTCATCGTTTTCTGTCACCGGCTCGCTACCGTCACTCCGCTCCGGAACATTCCAGGCAGAGAAAGGCCCCGGCAGCGGAAACAGCAGATTGGCCACGGTCAGATTCTCCAACGTGTTGCGTACCGCTCGGTTGATCGTCCCCCACGCGTAGCGTGACGGGCAGAGCAACTCGAGTTCGCAGATGGATGATCCAGCCTCAAGGCACTGGGTCAACGCGATCGGACCATCGACGACGCCGATAATGTCGGCAACGGAGATCTCTTGCGCATCCCGTGCCAACCGGAACCCGCCCCGCGCCCCGCGCACCGCCTGCAGCAGGCCGCCGCGGGCAAATGTCGACAAAAGCTTGCTCACCGTCGGCAGCGGAATGCCGGTGGTTTCGGCCAGCGACTGGGCGCTGCGCACCGGGTCCTTGGAACCGGCGATATGGGTCATCAGCACGACCCCGTAGTCGGCGAAGCGGGTAAGCTTGAGCATAAGCCATCCAATTCGGATCACATTAGTCGTATATAAGAATACTCGGGAAGAGCGCCCTGTCAACTGTAGCATGCGTGCGGTTATCGCCCCACGGCTGTGCTGTGGTAGCAGTCACGGCGTTGCGGCCCGCCGACAGGATTGATCATGGATCAGTAGCGCGGGCCGACCCGGCAGCCGTCAGCGACCGCCGGGAAGGGACTGCGGCACCGCGCCCTAAGGGCGCGACTGTGTCGATCCGAGGTGCGTGGGTCGCTAAGCGGCGAGCGGCAGCGTCCGCTCCAGCACCTGCAGGGCGTCGTGGCGCACGTGGTTCTGCCGCATCTCCTCACGCAGCATGGCTTCGGAGATAATCCCCTTGTCTACGCACTCGCGCAGCAACCCGAAGAAGAACCGCTCCTGGTTCGGATCGGGATGGCGGGCGTAATGGCCGAGGAAGGTGTAGTCGCCGAACAACCGCCGCCGCACCCGGTGCAACCAACCGAGCATCGGCACGCCCGCCGACTTTTCCGGCGGCAGGAAATCGACCGGCAGCCCGGTCTTCCATGGCTGGGTGCGCCGCTTGGTGTTGTGCAGCATCTTCGTCGCCGGCGTCAGCTTGTCGAAGTCGTTCCACTCGTTCTCGAACAGCTTGATGGTGCTGCGATCTTCATAGAACAACCCAATCCACTTGGCGTAGTCGCGCTTGAATTCGAACAGCTCGTTGAACTGTTGCTCGCAGTGCCAGTGCGTCAACTTGGCACAGTCCAGCAGCATGACGCTGGTAGCAAGCACGCCCTGCTTTTCTTTGTGGCCGGAACGCGGACGACACATGATCGCCGCCCCGCCCATGTCACGTGACAGCAGGTCCCACACGTCGCCGACGGCGAAAACGTCCGGGTCTACGACGATGGCGCGGCCCTGGTAGCCCATCAATTCCGGCGGCATGAACCGCAGCGTGGTAAACGACTGCAGGTCCTCGAAGTGCCAGCGTCGGGTCACCCCGTCGCGCAGGTATTCCTGATCCTCGCGCGCGCGGAGAAAGGGGTAGTCGCGAGTTTGAATAATCCGAATATCGAAAGCGTCCGGCTGAGCCGAATTGCGGCGCATCGAATACTCGGAGACAAGGGCCCCAACGATCTGCTTGTGGTTGGTGTGGATAAAAACGATCGGCTTCACGTCTGATCTTCCGCATCCATTAGCGATATACCCGTAAAGTAATTAGCAGATAGGTTGGTGCTTCGCAAGTCGCGGTCCCGTGAACGGGTCGGCCTCAAGCCGACGCATTCCGCACAAGGCCTTGTACCGCCTCAAGGCCAGCGGTGTAGAACTCGTGCAGCAGCGCGGCCAGATCATCTTCCGGAACGCCCTGCACTTCGAATTCGGTGGACCACTCCACACGGGCGCCATCAGCAAAAGGCTCGACGCGTATGGTCGACCGGTAGCGCGACAGCGGCAACGGCGACTCGATAATGACATAAGTGTAGCTGCGTGCGGCGCGATCGAAGTGCTCCAGCCGCTCGGTGAACTCCATGCCGTCGTCCAGCCGTACCCGGCGCAGCAGGCCATCGCCGGCAACGTCGCTGGCCACCACCGCCGGATGCCAGGCCGGCAGCGTGTTCCAGCCGCCGACGATCTCCCAGACCGCATCGGCCGCCGCCGGCAATTGTTTGCTCACTGTAACGTTGGCCATGATCGGTTGCTCCTTCCCCGGTTCGAACCGGCGCCACGCGTCAGAGCCCGGCCGAAAAAGAGATTAGTGATTTCCGTAGGTTGTGATTCTGCCCGGTTCCCAGCAGGTGGGGAGTCACGAAGATGCCCCAGACTGAAATCACTCAGCCGAAGTATCGGCGGGACGGATTGAAGTATGCAAGCGTTACGACGAATGAAGAATGGGCGGTGATCGCCCCGTTCATCCCGGCCCCCGACCGCTGGGTCTTCGAGCGCACCTTCGCCTGGCTTAATCGCAACCGCCGCCTCGCCAAGGACGTCGATGCCTCCATTGCCAGTGCCGAATGCTGGAGCATGATCGCCAGCGTCAAGCTCCTCTCACGACGCTTGGCAAAAGCCTAACAACCTATGCGATTTTGAATTAGACACTTAGAGACCGGGTTCGGCGATAAGCGGGACAAAGCGAATTTCTCCCATGTCATCGGTGTCAAAGCCGTCGACCGTCCGGCGGACCCGCCATAACCGCTGCTGACCACCACCATCATCAATCGGCAGAACCATCAACCCGCCAATGGCCAGTTGGTTCCCAAGAAGTGGCGGGACATCGTTTGCGGCAGCGGTGATGACAATGCGCTCGAAGGGTGCCTGTTCCGGCCAGCCGAACGTTCCGTCGCCAACCTTGGTCGTAATGTTGTGCAAGCCCAGGCGGGCAAACCGCTGCTCGGCTTCCTTCTGCAGATCCCGATAGCGTTCAATGCTGTAGACGCGGCGGCAGAGCCGCGAGAGCACCGCGGCGTGATAGCCGGAGCCGGTGCCGATCTCGAGCACCTTCATCCGCTCGCCCACGTCGAGCGCCTGCGTCATCATCCCGACGACGATCGGCGCACTCAGCGTCTGGTGACAGCCGATGGGCAGCGCGGTGTTTTCGTAGGCCTTGTCCTGAAAGTGGTGCGGCACGAAGAGATCGCGAGGAATCCGCTCGATCGCCCCGCAGACGCGGGTGTCGGTCACCCCGGCACGGCGCAGCGCCATGACCAAACGGATCGTGCGTGCATCCATGCTCACCCAAGCAGACCCTTCAACTGTGTCATTGTCGGATCATCGGTGAGATCGAGCGAGAACGGCGTGATCGACACCGCTCCCCGGTGCACCGCCTCCAGATCGGTGCCTAGTAGGCCGCGATCTTCGTCCCGGCCGCCGCCAATCCAGAAATAGGGATGCCCGCGCGGATCGACCCNCTCCACCATCGACCCGCCGATCTTGTGGCGTCCCTGCCGCGTCACTTCGATCCCGCTCACCTCGCCGTTGGCAACCGCCGGCAGGTTGACGTTCAGCAGCACCCCGCGACGCCAGGCGAACCCCTGCAGCCGCAGCAGCACCTCCGCCGCCCAGCGTTCCGCCGTCGGCCACAGCACTTCGCCGGTGCTCTCGTAGGCGAGGCTGAAGGCGATGGACGGAATACCGAGCAGCGCTCCTTCCATCGCCGCCGCGACCGTCCCGGAATAGGTGGCATCTTCGCCCAGGTTCCCGCCGCGGTTGACACCGGAGAGGATCAGATCGGGAGGGCTATCCTTGAGCAGCTGGTGCACCGCCAGCAGTACGCAATCGGTGGGCGTGCCATCGACAGCAAAACGTCGACGGCCACGCTGGCGCAGATACAGCGGCCGACGCATCGTCAACGAGTGCCCGGCGGCACTCTGTTCGGTCTCCGGCGCCACCACCCAAACCTCCTTCGCCAGTCGGCGGGCGACGCGTTCGAGCACCCGCAGCCCGATCGCCTGAATGCCGTCGTCGTTGGCGATCAGCACCCGGGCGTTGGCGAGATCAAGCGGCTGATGCAGCATCGGCGGCAATGACCGACATTCCCCCATGTACGGGAGCAGCGCGTCGGGCACGCGGACGGAGCCGTCCTGCTGCTGATAGTTTTCAAGCACCGCGATCAGTGTCCGGCCCACCGCCAGAGCGGAGCCGTTGAGGGTATGGACGAAGCGGCTTCCCTTCTCCCCTTTTCGCCGGCAGCGGGCACGCATCCGCCGCGCCTGGAAATCGCCACAGTTGGAGCAGCTGGAAATCTCCCGGTAGCGCCCCTGGCCCGGCAGCCAGACCTCAATGTCGTAGGTCTTGCGGGCGGAGAACCCCATGTCGCCAGTGCAGAGGACAACTACGCGATATGGCAATCCCAGCCGTCGCAGCACCTCTTCGGCGCAGCCGGTCATCCGCTCGTGCTCGGCTGCCGCCTGTTCCGGCGCGGCGATGCTGACCAGTTCCACCTTGGTGAACTGGTGCTGGCGGATCATCCCGCGGGTATCCTTGCCCGCCGCCCCCGCCTCGGCGCGAAAGCACCAAGTCATCGCCGTCATCCTAAGCGGCAACGAAGCTTCGTCGACGATCTCATCGGCAACGAGGTTGGTCAGTGGCACCTCGGCGGTGGGGATCAGCCAGCGGCCGTCGGTGGTGCGAAAGAGATCGTCGGCAAATTTGGGCAACTGGCCGGTGCCGAAAGCCACCTCGTCGCGGACCATTGCCGGCGGGTTGACCTCGGTATAGCCGAAGCTACCGGTGTGCAGGTCGAGCATGAACGCCGCAAGGGCACGCTCCAGACGGGCGAGCGCACCGGTCAGGACGACGAAACGGGCGCCGGACAGCTTCGCCGCGCGATCGAAGTCCATCAGCCGCAGCCGCTCACCGAGTTCGAAGTGCTCCAGCGGCGGAAAGGCGAACGCCGGCGTCTCACCCCACTGGCGGAGGACCACGTTGCCGCTCTCACCATCGCCATCAGGCACATCGTCGAGGGGGATATTCGGAATCAGCGCCAGGGCGCGATCCAGACTGGCCTCGGCCGTCTTAGCCGCTTCGGCCGCCGCCGCCTCGGCTTCCTTCGACCGCGCAACCTCGGCCATCTGCGCGCTGGCGTCCTCGCCGCGCGACTTGCGCTGGCCGATCTCCTTCGACAGCGCATTGCGCCGCGCCTGGATGTCCTGCACCAGGGTTATCGCCTCACGACGATCCCGATCGAGCGCAGCAAGACTGGCCGCCACCGGAGGCTGACGCCGCCGCTGCAGTGCCCGATCCAGATCGTCCGGATTCTCCCGAACCCACTTTATATCCAGCATGAACCTGCCAACCGCCCTGTACCCGCGGCTGGGGGTAACCGATGCCACCCGAGCGGTCAAGGATTGCCGCGCTAACCGAAGCAGACACCGTCCTACCGATGCTAAGCGGTATCTCCCGGGCCACCTGGGGCCGGACCCGGCGGTGAATCCGCGTTGAGCGGCCCGTCTGTCCCGTCCTCAGCCTGTTCAGCGTCCGTTGCGTCAACCACTCGTTGGCGTTCGATCCAACGAACGGCAAGAATCGAAAGCTCGTAAAGCACAATCATCGGGATCGCGAGGCTGGTCTGGCTGAGTACATCGGGCGGTGTCAGCACGGCTGCGAGCACGAATGCCGCGACGATCGCATACCGCCTCTTCTGCCGCATATCCTGTGCGGTGATAATGCCCGCCCGACCGAGCAGCGTCAGCACCACCGGCATCTGGAAACACAGTCCGAAAGCGAAGATCAGCTGCATCACCAGCGCCAGATACTGATCGACCTTTGCCTCGAGCTGAATCGGCAAGCCGTTGCCGTCCTTCGGTACTTCAAAGCCGAGGAAAAACCGCCAGGCCAGCGGAAACACCACGTAATAGGCGAAGGCGCCGCCGATAAAAAACAGCACCGGGGTGGCGATCAGAAAGGGCAGGAATGCCTTACGCTCGTTTTTGTACAGGCCGGGTGCGACGAACTTCCAGATCTGCACCGCGATGACCGGAAAGGCGATGAACATGGCGGTGAAGAACGCGACCTTCATATAGGTAAAGAAGGCCTCGTGCAGTCCGGTGAAGATCATCCGCCGGTCGGTATCGCCATGCGCACTCAACGCGTCGCCGAGCGGCCGGGCGAGAAAGGCATAAATGTCGGCAGCGAACACGTAGCAGACGATGAACAGCAGCAGCACCGCCACGACGCAATAAAGCAGTCGCCGCCGCAGCTCGACGAGATGCTCGGTCAGCGGCATGTGGAAGTTGTCGACCTCGTCGTCGGCCACGGCAGCGTATCCTCGTTGGCAGATGAAGCGTGGTGGTCCTTGGTGCGCCCCTGAGCAGTGCCGGGCTTCCCCGCGAAGCGGGCAGCGACAGCGGCCGAAGCAACCTACGCCTTGGTTTCGGTCACGCCCGCGGGCGACGGGCTACCGGCCGGCGCCGCCTCGTCGGGGGAGGTTGTACCGACGCGGATCCACCCGACGTCGCACTCCCCGGCCCCGTCGTCGTTTCCCTGGCGCTGGCAGCGGTGGGTGATCGCGGTGCTGGATGATGCAGCCCGTCTTCCCGGTCAATTTCGTCAACGCCGCGCAGGTCGTCGCGGAGTCGCCCGGTCGGATCGACCATGGAGGTAAATTCGTCCTTGATGTTGAAATCTTTCGCCTGCTGCATCTTGCGCCGCAATTCGTCCAGTTCCGCCTCGCGCATAACCTCGGAAACGGTGTGCTGAAATTCGCGACTCAAACCGCGCACCTTCGAAAACAGGCGCGCCGCCGTGCGCATGGCGACCGGCATATCCTTCGGGCCGATGACAATCAGCGCCACGACGCCAATGAGCAGGAGCTCTTGCCAGCCGATATCGAACATGGGGCGTCCGTCGGTCAGGCCTTGCCCGGCAAATCGCGCCGGCAGGGCCGCTCCCGTCGCTCAGGAGCGAGCAGCACGGTCGTGTGTATTGTTGGTTTCACCAACGCGCGGTGTTTCCGACGACAGGATCTTCGGTTCACCCGGCGCCTTGGCCGGCTCTTCGAAGGCATCGTCTTCGCGCATACTTTTCTTAAACGCTTTCAGGCCTTTGCCGAAGTCTCCCATCAGTTGGGACACCTTTCCCCGGCCGCCAAACAGAAGCACGACAATCGCCAGTACGATTAACCAGTGCCAGATACTGAAGCTGCCCATGAGACCTGTCTTCCGTTGTTATTCCCGCTCGAGCCGCGCGGATCATGGCAGAAAGGGAGCGTCGCTTCAACGCGACCCGGCGGATCACGCCTCGTCGATGCGGTCGCCGTCGCGGCCGGCGTTCTCCGGATCGTCGCTATCGACGAGGCGATCGGCCTCGTTCTCGTCCGCTGTGTCAACCGGCCGCAGCGGTACCACCGTCGCCGAGATGGCCGCATCGAGGAATCCCGCCTTCTTCAGATCGTCGATGCCGGGAAGATCGGCAAGGCGCTCAAGCCCGAAATGCCGCAGAAAACCGTCGGTCGTGCCCCAGGTGAGCGGTCGTCCGGGACTCTCCCGCCGCCCTTTCGGCGCGATCCAGCCCTGTTCGATCAGCACATCGAGGGTGCCCTTGCTGACCTGGACGCCGCGGATGTCCTCGATCTCGGCCCGGGTCACCGGCTGGTGATAGGCGAGAATGGCGAGGGTTTCCATCGCCGCGCGTGACAGTTTGCGCTCGACGCGGCGCTCGCCGCCCAGTTGCTCCGCAAGATCGGGCGCGGTGGCGAAAGCCCAGGTCTCGCCCGCGCGAACGAGGTTGACACCGCGGCCGGCGTACTGCGCCTGCAGCAGGGCCAGCAGTCCCTGCAGGTTGGCACCGGCCGGCAGTTGCGCCGTCAGATCCTGGCGCGTCAGCGGCTCGACGGCGGCGAACAGGATCGCTTCGAGCAGGCGAAGATGCTCGCTCTCAATCGGTGTCTGTACTGCCATCACCCGTACCTCGCGCCAGGAGTGCGATCGGACCGAAGGGCCGGCTTTGCCGCACTTCCACCACACCCTGCTTCGCCAGTTCGAGCGTGGCAACGAAGGTACTGGCCACGGCCGAGCGTGCCCACAGCTGTCCCGTCCGCAAGCCTTCGGTGGCCCCGTCCGGCAGGTAACGGGTGAGGTACTCCCACCCGGGGACCGAACCCAGCATGCTGCCGATGCGGGCGAGCGCATCCTCGACGCTGAACAGATCGAGTGGACGCACCTGCCAGGCGACCGAACGTTCCTGCCGACGCAGGCTAGCGGCNNCGTAGGCGGTGAGCAGGTCAAACAGGCTCGCCTTGAACTCGGTGCGCACGACGGGAGCGAGGCGCTCGCGACGGCCACGTGGGAACACATCCCGCCCCAGCTGCGGGCGCGCCATCAGCCGGTCGGCCGCGGTGCGGATCGCTTCCAGGTGGCGCAGCCGCAGCGCCAAAGCCTCCGCCATCGCCTCTGCCGCCGGTTCATCCGCCCGCGGCGGCACCGGCAGCAACAGCCGCGACTTCAGGAACGCCAGCCACGCCGCCATGACCAGGTATTCCGCCGCCACCTGCAGGTTGGCGCGGCGCACCTCGACGATATAGGCCAGATACTGGTCAGCGAGGGCAAGGATGGAGATTTGCCGCAGATCAAGCTTCTGGTCGCGCGCCAAGGCGAGCAGCAGGTCAAGCGGCCCTTCGAAGCCCTCCAGGTCAACGATAAAGGTCGCACCCTCGGTGAGCAGCCCGTCCGACGCCTCGTCGGCGTCGGTGGATTGGTCGGTGACGTTGGCCGGATCGGCGCTCATTGCACACCGGCAAGATCGAGGAGGTGCGTGCTGAGCCATTGTGCCGGCTGAATCACCAGCCAACCGAAGACATCGAAGTTCATCCCCAGTTGCCGGCCGACGAGCGGCAGCAGGAACAGGATGCCAACGACGATCAGGAAGCCATAGCGCTCCAGTCGCGCCAGCCGCATCGCCAGCGGCCGCGGCAGGATCCCCACCGCCACCCGGCCGCCATCGAGCGGCGGCAGTGGCAGCATATTGAAAACCGCCAGCACCACATTGAAAAAGACGGCATAGGCGAGATTGACGCCCAGCCATTGCCCGAATGCCCCGGGCGCCTGATCCGCCAGCCGGATCAGGAATGCCGCCGCCAGCGCCAGGGCGAGATTGATCCCCGGCCCAGCACCGGCAACCAGCACCATGTCGCGTCGGGGACGGTGCAGCCGGCCGAAGTTCACCGGCACCGGCTTGGCGTAGCCGAACATGGCGTGGCCCTGGGTAATGAGCAGCAGTGCTGCCGGCAGGATGATGGTGCCGAAGAGGTCAATGTGACGCAGCGGGTTGAAGGTGACGCGACCCAGCCGGTAGGCGGTATCGTCGCCGAGACGCCAAGCGACCCAGCCATGCGCCGCCTCATGAAAGGTGATCGCGACGATCACCGGCAGGGCCAGAACTGAGATCTGATACAGGATTTCGTTCATGCGGCGACCGTTGGCTGCGCCATCAACAGCCCGTTCAGCCGCTGCAGCGCCGCCTCCCGGTCGAAGGGCTCCGGGGTATGCACCATCGCCTGCGACACCGCAAGCCGCTGCTGCTGCTGTGGTTGCAGGCGATCGCAGGCGTCCGCCACCTGGCGCATCTCGGCAAGATTACCGTTGCAGTGCAGGACCAGGTCGCAGCCGGCGACGAATGCTGCCGTTGCCCGCTCGCCGGGCGAGCCGGACAGCGCCGACATGCAGAGATCGTCGGAGATCAGCACCCCGGAAANACCGATCGCGCCGCGAATGATCTCGTTGATAACCGTCGCTGAGGTGGTGGCACAGGCGTGCGGATCGAAGGCGGTGTAGACCACATGCGCCGTCATCGCCCACGGCATCCGGGCCAGCGCTGCGAACGGCGCCAGATCGGCGGCAAGCGCCTCGCGCGTAGCATTGACCACCGGCAATTCCAGGTGGCTATCGGCGGTCGCCCGACCATGGCCGGGGATATGCTTGATGATCGGCGTCACGCCGCCTGCGAGGAATCCGGAACAGCTGGCTTGGCCGAGCAGCGCGATCAACTCCGCATCATCGGCGAACGCCCGATCGCCAATGATCGGGTCTGCATCGGCGCTCGGCAGGTCCAGTACCGGCGCGCAGTCGTGGGTGATGCCGAGGTCGGCCAAATCGGCGGCGATCAGCCGCGCATTCAGCCATGCGGCGGTGAGGCCGGCAACCTCGTCAGCCCGCGCCAGTTCGCCGAACCGCCGTGCCGGCGGTGCTGCCCGCCAGCGCGGNNGCGGCTTCAGGCGCTGAACTCTTCCCCNCTCCTGATCGATAAGGATCGGCGTATCGGCGCGGCCGGTGGTCGCCGTCAAGGCACTGACGAGGGCACGGATCTGTTCCGGCGTGTCGCAATTTCGGGCAAACAGGATAAAGCCGAGCGGGTCTGCCTCGGTGAAGAACCGTCTCTCCTCGCCGCTCAGTTCGAACCCAGCGAGGCCGAAGATAACGCGGCGCGGCGCGGCGGCAACCACCGTCAACGCCCCGGCCGGATGATCAGGCAGGACACGTTACGGCTGGCGAGCGCCGCGCAGAGCGACTGCGCCTTCGCCTCGCTGGCGATCGGCCCGACGCGCAAGCGATAGAAGACCCCGCGATCGCCCAGATCGGCGCGGGCGACAGAACTCGACATCCCACCCAAGACATCGCCATTCTTGGCTTGGATCTTCTTCCAGGCTGCCGAGGCGTCCTCGGCCGAGCGGGCAGCAAGGATCTGCACCTGGAAGTTGCCGCTGGCAGCCGGCGCCGACTTCTGCGTCGGCTCCACCTTGGCCACCGGCTTGTTCACGGGTGGCGTCGGCAGCGGCTTGGCGGTCGCAACCTGCACCGGCTTGCTGTCCGCCGCCTTCGGTGTTGGTTTGGGCGCTGGTGCTGTATGCACCGGTGCAGGTGCTGTGTGCACCGGTGCAGGTGCAGGCGCAGGCGCGGTCACCGGCTCCTCCTCCGCGTCCTCGTCCGGGGCAACCGCGTCCTTGGGTGCGGCATTGGAACCGAGGTAGGTGGGACCCGACGTTGACGAGTGTTCGTAACCCTGCCCGCCATCACTGGCGTGTGGCATCGCCGGCACCGCCGAGGATGATGGCGGCGCTGAGGCAACCGGCGTCTCGTCGAGAGGGGGCCGTTGCGGTTGTTCGGGCGCCGGCAGGATGCGCTCCACATCGCCCTTGCGGCTCTCACCGCGCAGACGGGAATAAACGAGCTTGTCGGCGTTCTCCACCGTCATGCCGCCGGGGCTTTCGGGAGAAACTTTGATCGGCTTTTCATCGGCCTTGATCAGCGGCGGCGGTGCCCCCGCCGAGCTCGCCCCCGAGCTGCCGTGGTCAACGAGCAGCCAGGTGACGCCACTTCCCACCAACGCCGCGGCGATGACACCACCAGCCAGCATCGCCACCAGCGACAGCCGGCGAGGCGTCGCGCCAGGTCGGCCGGCACCGGTGCCTGAGCGCGAACGGCCGTCGATCAAATCGTCATCCGACCAAGTCATTCTATCCGCCATCAGCGCAACTCCTCCAATGGCTCGACGCCAATGACGTCCAACCCTGCTGCGATCACCGTCTGCGTCGCCCGCACCAGTGCCAGGCGCGCGCGTCCNNCCTCCCGGTCATCCGCGTGGATGAACCGTAACCGGGCGTCCTCTTTTCCCTTCGTCCACAGCGTGTGGAACAGGGCCGCGACCTCCTGCAGATAGAAAGCGATGCGATGCGGCTCATGTGCTTCCGCCGCGGCTTCGACGATGCGCGGCCAGCCAGCAAGGCAGCGCATCACTTCCAGTTCCGCCGGCTCGGCAAGGCGGCGCAAATCCGCCTCGGCAAGGCTTGGATCACTGACGGCGTCGGCGCCCAGATCATCGGCTGCCAAGCGCAGCACCGAGGGNNCGCAGCGCGCATGCGCGTACTGGACATAGAAAACCGGATTGTCGCGCGACTGCTCGGTCACCTTCTGGAAGTCGAAGTCGAGCGTCGCATCGTTCTTCCGCGTCAACATAATGAAGCGGAAGACACCACGGCCGACGCGATCAACCACCTCACGCAGGGTGATGAACGTCCCCGCCCGTTTCGACATTTTGACCGGCTGGCCACCGTCGAGCAGGTTCACCAACTGGCACAGCTTGACGTCGAGGCTGCCACCCTCCTCGGTGATCGCCTTGACCGCGGCCTGCATCCGTTTGACATACCCGCCATGGTCGGCGCCCCAGACATCGATCATCAGCGGAAAGCCGCGGCGGAACTTGTCCAGATGGTAGGCGATATCGGCGGCAAAATAGGTCCAGCTGCCGTCCGATTNTTTCAGCGGCCGGTCCACTTCGTCGCCAAAGGCGGTGGCGCGGAACAGGGTCTGCGGCCGTGGCTCCCAATCGTCGGGCAGCTTGCCCTTCGGCGGTTCGAGTACGCCCTCGTAGATCAGTCCCCGCGCTGCAAGAAAGGCCAGCGCGGCATCCACAGCACCCGATCCCACCAGCGCCCGCTCCGAGGTGATGGTCTGGAAGACGATGCCCACCTCGGCCAGGTCCTCGCGAATAAGCGCCATCATCCGCTCGATGGCGAAGGCGCGGAATACCGGCAACCATTCACCTTCGTCCGCCGCCGCCCAGCGCGCGCCGTCTTCGGCGGCCAAGGCGTCAGCCACCGGGATCAGGTAATCGCCGCCGTAAGCGAGCTTGCCCTCGCCGCGCAGCCGGTCCACCGCGTCCACCGTTTCCGCGCCGATGGCGACGAGGTAGCGCAAGCGCAGCGACCGGGCGAGCGCGTCCACCTGGCCACCTGCGTCGTTGACGTAGTATTCGCGGCTGACCGCAAAGCCCGCCTTCTCCAGCAGCGCCGCCAGCGCATCGCCGACCACGGCGCCGCGACCGTGGCCCACGTGCAACGGCCCGGTGGGGTTGGCGGAGACGTATTCGATGTTGATCGGCCGCCCCGCCCCTATGGTCGNATCGCCATAGTGGCGGCCAGCCTGCAGGATGGCGCGGATCACGCCCTGCCAGACGCCGTCGCGCAGCCGCAGATTGATAAAGCCGGGACCGGCCACCTCGGCGGTGGCGATCTCCTCCATCTCCGCCAAATACTGGGCGATCACCGCTGCCAATTCACGCGGCTTCTTCTTTGTCGCCGCCGCCAGGACCATGGCCGCATTGGTGGCGATGTCGCCATGCGCCGGATCCCGTGGTGGTTCGCAGCCGATCCGCGTCGTATCGATCCCCGACGGCAGGTAGCCGTTGGCGGCAAGGGCATCGACCACGTCAACGATGCGCTGGTGAATATGGCGAAAAACGTTCATGAGGCCCGTGTCTGCACGTCAAAGAGGCGCCGGTATTCATCACCGGCGAACCGGTCGGTCATCCCGGCAATGTAATCGGTGACCACCCGCGCCGCCTGCAGCGACTTAGGCGCGCCGGCGCGCCGGCGCCAGTCGGTGGGCAGGCACTCCGGTTCGGCAACGAACAGCTGAAACAGATCCCGCACCAGCCGGCGCGCCTTACTGGTCATCCGGTTCAGCTTGTAGTGACGGTACATGTTCTGACGCAGAAACGCCTTCAGTGCCATATCGTTATCCCGCATCGTCGCAGAGAATCCGGCAACCGGAGCACCGGCGGTGCGGATGTCCGCCACCGACGTGGGCGCCACTTCGGCGATGCGCCGTCCGGTCTCGGCGAGCAGGTCACCCACCATGAGGCCGATGATGCGGCGGACGGCCTCGTGAATCAGCCGGCTGTCGTCGATCCGCGGATAGGCGGCGCGCACCTCGGCAAACACTGGGCCGACCAGCGGCACAGCGGCAAGATCGGCAATGGTGAACAGCCCAGCGCGCAGGCCGTCGTCGATGTCATGGTTGTTGTAGGCGATGTCGTCGGCCATCGCCGCGACCTGTGCCTCGGGTCCGGCATGCGTATCGAGCATCAGGTCATGATCACGGCTATAGTCGACAATCGCCGCGGGCAAGGGCGCATGCTTGCCGCCGGCGAGCGTAGCACCGATGAGAGGACCATTGTGTTTGACCACGCCTTCGAGTGTTTCCCAGGTCAGGTTCAGCCCGTCGAAATCGGCATAGCGGCGCTCCAGACGGGTGATCACGCGCAGGCTTTGGGCGTTGTGATCAAACCCGTCGTAGGGCTGCATCATTTCCTGCAACGCCTCTTCCCCGGCGTGACCGAAGGGCGGATGGCCCAGGTCGTGCGCCAAAGCCAGCGCTTCGGCCAGATCCTCGTTCAGCCGCAGCGACCGACAGACGGAGCGGGCGATCTGCGACACCTCAAGGCTGTGGGTGAGCCGGGTGCGGAAGAAGTCGCCCTCATGGTTGACGAACACCTGCGTCTTGTATTCCAGCCGCCGGAACGCCGCCGAGTGAATGATGCGATCCCGATCGCGTTGAAAACAGGTACGCGTTTTACTTTCCGGCTCGGAATAGAGCCGGCCACGGCTCGCTTGCGCATGCGAGGCCCAGGGCGCCAAGTTTTCGGCGAGCGTCATGACCGGACACTACATGTCGTTGTCCGCGCCCACAACCGCGCCCCGGCGCGATTGCCAGTCGCGGCGGCACACCTTTGACAACGTCCCCGCAACGGATACATAAAGTGCAGAGGTTCAGTGCGTTATCGCACACGCTGAATTTTGGCAGAATGAGGCGATGAGGATGGCGAACAACGCGACAACGACCGATGCCGGGCAGATGCGCATCTCGGATAATGCCGCAAGGCGAATCGCCGCCCTGACCGCGGCCGATGCGAGCGGCAGCATGCTGCGCATCGGTATCCGGCGGCGGCTGTTCCGGCTTCCAGTACGGCTTCACCCTCGACGACAGCCACCATGCGGACGACCTGGTGTTCGAACATCTGGGCTCACGCGTAATTGTTGACGAAGTTTCGCTCGAGTTGCTGAAGGGGGCGGAACTGGACTACGTCGAAGACTTGATCGGCTCCTACTTCGCGGTGAAGAATCCGAATGCCACCTCCACCTGCGGCTGCGGTTCGTCCTTCGCCGTCTGATCAGCTCCATCTGATCGACTCCGGCCACGCTATAGCAAAGGAAATCCATGTCCACCTCTCGCTCCTATGACGTTTTGCTCGCCACCTCATTCGTAAAAAAGGGCTCGCGCGGATACAAAGAGCTGCAACGGATCGCACGCCGCGCCAATCGTGGTGCCGGTGAGCCGGGGCAGAACTTTGCCACCGTCTGGTTGGCCGGCGGTCGCCCGGCGTTCCGCTTTTTCAACGAAACCGCAGCAGCGCAATTCAAGCTCGCGGCGAGCGCCGGCAGCCTCGTCTAGCGCCAGCGCTGGCGCCGATTAAGCGGTGTTGTCGCCCGGGGTGAGCCGCCCCGCATCCGGTGCGGACGAGGTCGGCAGATGAAGATCGCTGCCTGGAACGTCAATTCGTTGAAGGCACGGTTGGCGCATGTGCTGGACTGGTTGCGTGCAGCGGCACCAGACGTGGTGCTGCTGCAGGAGACCAAGGTCACCGATGAAGGGTTTCCCCTCGAACCGCTGAACGACGCCGGCTACAACGTCGCCTGCGTCGGGCAGAAAAGCTACAATGGCGTTGCCATTTTATCGAAATGGCCCATCGACGTCTTGGCGAGGGCGTTGCCCGGCGATGCCGACGACGTCCAGGCACGCTATCTCGAAGCGTTTACTGGCGACGTTCGTGTTGCGACGATCTATGCGCCAAACGGCAACCCCACGGACAGTGCGAAGTTTCTCTACAAGCTGGGTTGGCTGGAACGACTCGCTCACCACACCCGAACCCTTCTGGCCAGCGAAGATGCGTTCGTCCTCGGCGGCGACTTCAACGTCGCCCCAACCGATGACGACGTCTACGATCCGCTCGGCTGGCGTGGCGATGCGCTGTGCCGACCGGAGTCGCGGGCGCAATGGCGGCGCAGCCTGCACCTGGGACTGACCGACGCCATTCGCACCGTCCATCCCGGCGGTCATGCCTATACGTGGTGGGACTACCGTGCCGGCGCCTGGCCGGCCGATCAGGGGCTGCGCATCGATCACCTGCTGCTGTCGCCGCAGGCAGCTGACCGGTTGCAGGACGCTGGCATCGATCGTACGCCGCGCGCCTGGGAGCGGCCGTCGGATCACACGCCTGTCTGGTGCGAGCTGCGGTCGTGAGCGCGGCTACAGGCAGTACCGAGGAGGGTGGCTGTCTCTGCGGCGCTGTTCGCTACCGGATCGAAGGGCCGATCGCCCCCGGCGCCCACTGTCACTGCTCGCTGTGTCGCCGGTCCACCGGTGCCGCCGTTNNAGTCACCTGGATCACCGTTGCGCGCACCGCGTTTCGCCTGCTGTGCGGTTCACCCCAGGTCTACCGGTCTTCAGCGGTGGCGGAACGGAGCTTCTGTGGTCGCTGCGGGACACAACTCACCTTCCGCCACGACGAGGCTCCGGAGGCGATCGACGTCACCGTTGCATCCCTCGATGCGCCCGGCCGGCACCCGCCCGACCACCACATTTTCGCTGCTGACCGCCTGCCGTGGCTACGGCTGGACGAACAGCTGATCGCCTACCAGGGCGAGACACCCCCGCAGCATCGCCGCGGGGATACCTGAAGCGACCAACCGCAACGGCGATCACGATGGCGAACGAGACTACGCGTCGTCTCGCCGCTGCGCCGCCGTGGGCAACCGGGTATCGACGTCGGACTGAACCGCCGCCAGCATCGGCGCACTCAGCCCCCGCGCTGCACTGAGATCGGCGCCGCGGACATCGGCCCCTTCCAGCGCTGCCTCGGTCAGGTCGGCGCCATGCAGATCCGCCTCCCGCAGGTCGGCGCAGCGTAGGTCAGCTCTCCGCAAATCCGCATCATGCAAGTCCGCCCAATGCAGAAAGGCCTGTTGCAGGCAGGCAGCGGTTAGTCGCGCGCCATGCAGATCGGCGCCATCGAGGTCGGCGTCGTGCAGATCGGCACCTTCGAGGTTGGCGTCGTGCAGATCGGCATCACGGAGGCTCGTTCCCCGCAGATCCGAGGCGTGCAGGTCGGCGCCATGCAGATCGGCACGCTCACCCGCTTCCCAGCCCGAGCCGATCCACTCTCGATGGTGTTGCAGGATGTCTTGCAACGACGCCCGCGCGCCTGCGTCGACAGGCCGCGCCGGACGTAGCTGCTGGACCTCCTCGCGTGCTTCGACGCGGATCGTTTGCTCACTTTGCATTACTTTGGCCTCCATTTGCCCGCAGCCGACTCATTGTCATCCAACCACAACTAAGGATAGACCATACCGATTCGTTTCGCCAACTCTTGCGACCGCATATGCTTGAAATCCGCGCCAGGGTAGAGCGCCGCCGCTGCAGAGGACCAACGACCTATTGTGGCTGATCCGCAACATGTGCGGCGTTTTTGCCAGAACGCGCAAAGTTATTTTGCAAAGCCTTGACAGGCATGTTATTTGCGTCAATCCTTTTACTCTTGATAGCTACGCAACTAAAGTCCTTACTCCGAGTTCAAGCAATGATGTGAGTTAAACTCTCATCGTTGGGCAGTCTTGAAGCATAACTTTGGCTTACTATTCTGGGCTGGTTTGTGAGTTTCGCTTAACTAGCTAGACATCGTCCTGGACAAAAAGACTTATTGGCGACAAAGATTGATTTAGGGATAAACGATTTATCCGCTTGTCCTCGCGCTATCCCTCGGACTATCGAGGTCTTAATTTTGCTTTTTGGTGGTGATGGGTGTGACTTGCTGATCAGGCCAGGAGTTGAGCAAAATAGTCTGTCGGCAGTGGTCGCCATCGGCGCACCATCATCGCTCGCCGTTCACGTGTCGCTTGCCACCGGCCATCTGCTTTGCCCGGCGACAGCGCCAATCCGTACCCGTTCACCGACGGGCAGACTACCCTCCCGCTCGCGAACCGATCGAGCTGCTAACCACGATCGGCCGGAGTGTGAGGTTTTGCCCCTGCCAACCACCATCCACGAGACGCATAATCATCGCAAAGAGTTCCATGCTATCGTCGATCGTCAAGGCAAAGGGTACCGGGAAGAGAGGGACAGCCAGTGCAGTCTCGCCGGCTTCTTCCCATCTTCGTTTGTGCATCAACAAGTCATTTCCAGCTGGTCAGGGAGACTTGAGCATGTTTAGGGGTTGGAAGGTAGCCGCCAGCTTAGCGGTTGTGCTTGCCGTAACAGGCTGCTACGGCTACAAGTACAATCAAGTTAAGGGTATGACGGCTTCGGGCTCGGCGTTCGACAAAGCTTTGTTCACTGAGTACCAGAATGAATCCAAGTCTGAGTTCCTCCAGGGTAATAACCAGAGCTCGGACCTATGGGCCGAAAAGGCATCTCAGGCCGCTGCCGGCAAAGCGCCGCAGCCAACGGCTGTGAGCGACTGGCAGTTGCCGTCTGCCATCGGCACCGAAGTGACTTCGATGCGGCAACGTTTGATGACGTTGCTGGATAAGGGTTGCCAGAACACGGCACCGGTCGAGATGGCCAAGGCGCAGATGGGTTACGACTGCTTCGCCGAACAAACGCGCGTGCAGGAGAACTTCCAGCCCGACGACATCGCCGCTTGCCGGACGAAGTTCCTCACCAACATCGCCAAAGCCGAAAAGTCCTGCGCGCCGAAGAAGGCCGAAGCACCGATGAAGCCGAAAGACTTCCTCGTCTTCTTCGACTGGGATAAGTACAACCTGACGCCCGACGCGTTGAAGATCATTTCTGACGCCGTCACCGCCGCCAAGGCTGCCGGCGCGAAGACGATCAAAGTCACCGGCTTTACCGATACCTCGGGTTCGCCTGCCTACAACCAGGCACTCTCAGAGCGTCGTGCGCAGTCGGTCGCGGCACAGATGATCAAGCTCGGCATTCCGGCAACCAGCATCGTGACGCTCGGCCGCGGTCAGAACGACCTTCTGGTCCCGACCGCCGACAACGTGCGTGAGGCGCAGAACCGCCGTGCCTCGATCGGCTTCCCGAGCGTAGGCGCCAGTTCCGACGGCCGTCAGTTCGTTCATATCGACGTCGTCAATTAACCGCCTTTCGGCCGACACTTAAGTCGACCGTCCGAGACGAGGGACGCTGCTCCATTGGCAGCGTCCCTTTTTTCATCACCAACCCTATCTGCGGCCTTTCCTTCATTGGCTACGAATACCTCGTTTCGGCGACCAGGTCCGCCCTGGCCGCAATCGATGATTTCGCCGCGACTCGCTTAACGCATTGACATCATCCCCAGACACCGTCTATGCGGTGCCCCCAATCGTCTGCGACATGTGCTTGTCGCCGGACGTCACCGTTTCTCTGCGCACTGACTGCGGAGTGTACGGGCTGTATTGTCGCCGTATCGCCATTGATCCCACGCTCTGGTTAGGCCATCACCTTGGCGTTGTCTGCCGTTTCTCCTATTCCCGATGTTGTGCGCGGTCTTGATGCCGTTGCCGTCGCCTTGTTGTCACGGGAAGGCGGATTGTGGGATGCCAATCGCGGCTTCCTCGCGCTGTTGCGCGGTGTCGATCTGGTCGGCGAGTTGACCGACGTTCGCCACGTCTTTGCCAACCCCGAGTTCGACCGCCTGTTGACGCGGCAGGCTGATCCGGTCGAGGGCGTTATTTTCCGCGGCGTGATTACCCTGCGTGACGCAACCGGGCGGATAACCCCGCTGCGCGGTGCCGTCTTCGCCCACGACCAGGATCTGCTGCTCGTCGCCGAGCACGACATCCGGGAAATGACCACCTTGCGCAGCAAGCTCAACGCCGTCAGTGATGATCTGGAGGCGCGGGTCCGCGAGATCGAGCAACTGCAAAAGGAGCTGGAGGTCGCACGCGGCCTTGCCTCTGCTGCGTTACGGGACCGGGACGCCCTGCTCGATACCCTCACCCGCGACATCTCACCGCGAACGCCGCGGGGCTATTAAGGGCCGCTGCCCGCATGGGTGGCTCCGCGTCGCCGCGAATCGTCCACCTGCCCCGTCGCCGTTCGCCGCACCCTGCCTGCTGGGCATCGCCGCCATTCGCCTGCCTGCTCTCCGCGCGACAAGGTCACCCGGTGTCCTTGCGCCTGAAATCCACGCCACTTGTTCCTATGCATCCTTGCAGCAAAAGAGCGCTTGCGGCGAAGCATCGGGCATGCAAGACAACCGTAACAGATCTTTTCCACTTGCTGGCTTTTTTGCCCCTTCGAGTGAGGCTCCCCATGCGGTTCAGTCTGCCGGTTGCGTTTGCTGCCCTGCTGCTCTTCAGCGCTGCCACTGCCGTTGCCGGCACCCCTCAGGACACGGTCATGCAAGCGGCGACCGCTCGCAACGCGTTCAAAGCCGCGGTCGTTCCGGACCAGCTTCCTCTCGCCACGGTCGACGCCGATGGCAAGATGCATGGCTTCGATATTGACGTGGCAGAGGCACTGGCAAAACGACTGGGGCTTCCTGTCCAGTTCGTCACGCCGGGATGGTCCAATATCCTCGCCGGCGAGAGCGCCAAGCCGTGGGATTTTGCCGTTGCTTCGATTACGCCCACGCCGCGGCGTGAAAAGCACCTCAGTTTCCCGGCCTTGTATCGCATGGATGCCGCCGTCGTCGTCGTTCGCAGCGGCGAGACGAAATTTGAACGGCCGCAGGATGTGTCTGGCAAGACGATCGCCGTCAAGGCGAAGACGACCTTCGAACGCTACCTGCGCAAGGACCTGAACCTCGACGAGGGTGGCGCGGACATCGCATACGTGATCGAAAACGCCAAAGTTACACCAGTGGCAAGTAACGGTGACGCCCTCAAGGCTCTGGTGAACAAGAAAGCCGATGCAGCGTTAACGACGCTGCCATCNGCCGAGGCGGCGAAGAAGGACGGCATGCCAATCCGCGTGCTGGGCGGGTTCCTTTATTTCGAGCCGGTGGCAGTGGCGACCCACAAGGGCGATGCGGAATTTGATCAGAAGGTCGCCGACGCGGTCGAAAGCCTGCGGCAGGATGGCACGCTTTCGGCGCTATCCACCAAATGGTTTGGCATCGACCTGGGTTCGGTCATTCCTTAAGAGCGTAGCTGCCACCTTCGGGGCGAAAGCAGATGCGACCATTAACGTCGCATTGGCCCTATCGCCCCCAAAATCAACCAAGTCGCGAGCCACGCGGCAGATGGGTGTTCGTTGTTGGGAGTACATGATCGCTGCGAACGCCCATGCGTATCATCCTGTTTTTGGAGGAGCAACATGAAGCGTCTATTGTTCGCTGCAGTGGCTCTGTTTGCTGGCCTCGGCGCCGCGACCACGGCCAGTGCAGGACCAACCCTCGACCGTATCACCAGCACAGGGCAGATTTCGCTCGGCTATCGCGACTCCTCGCCGCCGTTTTCGTCGGTCGATCCCGCGACCGGCAAACCGGTGGGCTATGCCATCGATCTTTGCCTGCGCATCGTCGATGACATCAAGACCACGCTTAACCGTCCGGACCTGACGGTCCAGTTCGTCCCGGTTACCGCCGAGAACCGCTTCAACAAGGTAGCCGGCATCGAGACGCCGCAGGTTGATCTCGAATGCGGCAATTCGACGATTACCATCGCGCGGCAGAAACTAGTCAATTTCAGCTATATGACCTTTATCACCGGTGGCGCGCTGATGATTCCGGCGAAGTCCACGGTCAAGCTGCTGCCTGATCTGGCGGGGAAGAAAGTTTCGGTGGTGAAGGGAACCACAACTGAAACCGAGTTGCGTTCGCGCCTCAATGACGCCGGCGTCAAGGCTGAGGTCGTCCTCGTCGACGATCATGCGGCCGGGGTCAAACTGCTGGAGAAAGGCAAAGTGGCGGCGCATGCGGCGGATCAGTTGGTCCTGATCGGCCTCGCCCTTGAACCGGCCAACCGTGGCAAGTTCGCCCTCGCACCGGAGTTGTTCAGCTACGAGCCCTACGGCTTGGCGACACCGCGTGGCGATGACGACTTCCTACTGATGGTCAACTCGACGATTGCCCGCCTTTACCGCACCGGTCAGATCCAGACCTACTACAATCAGTGGTTTGGCGATTGGGGCGGCCGGCCAAGCGCGCTGCTGATTGCCATGTTCGCCCTGTTCGGCATCCCTGAAGGCACACCGCAGTAGGCAACGAACCACTTCAGGATACCAAACCACCAGCGCGCCGCCGGGACGCTTGCCGTCCGGCGGCGCGTTTCTATTTCTGGTCAAATATCAGCGTAGACGTGCGTTTCGGCCCGCGCACCGGGGTGGGTGACCGCGCCGAGACAGGCATCCCCCACCGTCTGCGCATAGCGCCACAGCGCGCCCGACTGAAAATCGTGCGTCCGTGGTGTCCAGGCCTGCCGCCGTTCAGCGAGTTCGGCAGCCGACACCTCCAGTTCGATCGTGCCCTTTTCCGCATCCATGCTGATCATGTCGCCGTCGCGGATGAGCGCGATCGGCCCGCCGACCGCCGCTTCCGGCCCGACATGGCCGACACAAAAGCCGCGCGTCGCCCCGGAAAACCGACCATCCGTAATGAGCGCTACCTTGCCGCCGGTGCCCTGACCGTAGAGCGCCGCCGTCGTCGACAGCATCTCGCGCATGCCGGGACCGCCGCGCGGTCCCTCGTAGCGGATGATCAGCACGTCGCCTTCCTTGTAGTCACGACGGTCGACGGCAGCGAAACAGTCCTCCTCGCTGTCGAAACAGCGCGCCGGACCGCGGAACTGCAGCGACGGCAGCCCGGCGATCTTGACGATCGCCCCCTGCGGCGCCAGTGACCCCTTGAGGCCGACGACGCCGCCCGTCGGTGACAGGGGGTTCGCGGTGCTGCGGATCACGTCCTGGCCATCCGGCAGGACGATGCCGGCAAGATTTTCCGCCAACGTCCGGCCGGTAACGGTGATGCAGTCGCCGTGCAGGAAGCCGCCATCCAGCAGTGCTTTCAACAACACCGGCACCCCGCCGACATCGAACAGGTCCTTGGCGACATAGCGCCCGGCCGGCTTCAGATCGGCGATGTAGGNGGTGCGGCGGAAGATGGCGCAGACGTCGTCGAGATCGAAGTCGATCCCCGCCTCGTGGGCGATCGCCGGCAGATGCAGCCCGGCGTTGGTCGAGCCACCGGACGCCGCCACCACCGTCGCCGCATTCTCCAGCGATTTACGGGTGACGATATCGCGCGGCCGGATGCGTTGCGCGAGCAGGTTCATCACCGCTTCGCCCGAGGCCTCGCACAGCGCGTCGCGCGATTCATAGGGGGCCGGCGCGCCCGACGATCCGGGCAACGCGAGGCCGATCGCCTCCGAAACGCAGGCCATGGTGTTGGCGGTAAACTGGCCACCGCACGAGCCGGCGGAGGGACAGGCGACGCTTTCGAGCAGGCACAGGTCAGAATCCGACATCTTGCCGGCGGAATGGTTGCCGACCGCTTCGAAAACGTCCTGCACCGTGACGTCGCGACCCTTGAAACGGCCGGGCAGGATCGAGCCGCCATAGATGAACACCGACGGCACGTTGAGGCGGACCATCGCCATCATCATCCCCGGCAGCGACTTATCGCAGCCGGCGAGCCCGACAAGGGCATCGTAGCAGTGGCCGCGCATGGTGAGTTCGACGGAATCGGCGATCACCTCGCGCGACACCAGCGACGACTTCATCCCGGCGTGACCCATGGCGATGCCGTCGGTGACGGTAATCGTGGTGAATTCGCGCGGTGTGCCGCCGCCCGCCTTCACCCCCAGCTTCACCACCTGTGCCTGGCGGGCGAGCGAGATGTTGCAGGGCGCCGCCTCGTTCCAGCAGGTGGCGACGCCGACGAACGGCCGGTCGATCTCCTCCCGGCTCAGCCCCATCGCATAGTAATACGAGCGATGCGGCGCCCGCTCCGGCCCCACCGTCACATGACGACTGGGCAGTTTGGACTTATCGAACACGGGTCGGCGGATATCATCGGGCATGGCAAGGGTCTTCTTTCTCGGTCCTGATCGCCGGGCACCTTAGGTCAGCGGCGACGCGATGCCTAGCCGGGAGTTGGGATGGGGCGCGGGGAGAAGAGCACAATGGGGAGGAGAAGCGCCGTAAATCGCCAGTTGCGTCGATTCGTCTGGGTACAATGCGGACTTCCGGAGCAGCGGTGTTGAAGGAGGAACGGACCTTGAATGGTTGATGTAACCTCGCACAAGGGCGGATCGAGATCCGCCGCATGTCGCAATCCGCGTCCGCGGGGCACGACGCAAGGCTGTATCGGATGGCAAAGAGACGAATTCTGATCAATGGCGATCCGGCCAGCCGAGACGTGATGGCAGTCTGCGCCATTCGGCGGATCTCGATCCGCCCTATGCGGGCTTCTCCTTGCTCGGCGCCAAGCGGAACCCGCCTTGCCTCATCCGGCGGTCGGTCCGACGGACGGGCGCCGGCGTCGGCGAGCGATGTCGCGGCATCCGTGTCGGTGACGACCAGTGTCGGCTTCGGCAGTAGAGGCGGAGATTGAGCGCGGCAGTCTTCGAACGCGAGAGCCACCGAACTCGACGAACCGCCAGCGGCGATCGCATCCGCCGCCGCCCCACCCAACCCTGCGCCGACACCGTACGGAATCGATGACAATTCGGCCTGACGCAGATCTTCGACCGACCGGAGGCAAACGACGTCTCCTGGCCGCAGAGCCAGCTGGGTTGGGACGTCCGTGGTTCGGACCAGTTTGCGCGTCCGCCAGTGCCACGTTAGGGCGTGCACGCCCGACGGCAGGTCAATTAGAAAGTATTCACCCGCGTTAAGCGAGCAAACGCGCGTTCCGTCGATCGAGTAGTCGCCCGGCGTGTGGCCGACGTCACCCCAAACAAGGGAACGCTTCTGGCCATTCAGAACATAGACACGCGCCATCCCCGATGGCGCACGAAAGGCAAGCGCGTTCGCCGGTTGCTCGTTGGATGCTCTCGGCATCTCGGCGGCCGTCGAGCAGGCAGCAACCCCATTCCAGCGACCTCTGAGCAGCGCTCGTGCCACCACGCCCCTCGCACTCAGTCGACCACCGATGCGCCGTCAGAACAACCTATAATATACGTTATCTGATATGCTTTTCTCGTATATAGCGCGTGAGGGGAAAAGGAGCGATACTTGTACGATGCTAAACTAGGCGTTGGGTGCGAGGTCGACCCGGAGCAGGGGGGCAAGACATGTTGGAAGAACTCGCTTATCGCTTCTTGGAGCAAGGCTACACTGTTCGTTATCTCACCGGCTCGGGGGCAGTCGTCCTGGGCGGGACGGTGGCGGCGCTGGTGTGGACGGAGGTCGGCCGGTTGCAACGCGCTCCCTACTTTGCGTTGTCGGCGCTGCTGCTACTCGCCTCCGCAGTCGTCGAGTCAGTCCAGCTGGCGCAGCCGCAAATGGCGGCGGCCGGCCTTCTCTGGGCAATCCTGCTCATTGACATGTTGCGGTTGCTGGTCTTCGGCTTTCTCTACGGCGTCGTCGCCATGGCGCGGTCGCAGGACGCTTACGGGACGCGAGGATATGCCGTCCTCGCCTTCGCTCCCGTCGCCAACTTGATTTTGCTCTTCAGACCATCCAAGGATGACGCCGCGGCGGGAGGAGCCTGGGCTGTCGCGCTGAGGGGCAGACGCGGAGTGGTCTGTGGTCTGTTGGCTACCATGGCTGCCTTCCTTGCAATCGAAGTACAGCGCCGAGCGGGGACGAAGTGTGGGCACACTTGCCGGCGATGATTGAGAAGCAAGGGCTGGAACCGGCGTTGCGTCGTGTCGCCGAAATGGTCCGCACGCCGGAGAAAGTCGACTCGGTGACGACGCTGCGGCGCATCGAGGCGGAGGGAGCGACGTTGCGGTTCGTCTTCGACGTGACAGTCGATGCGGCGCAGATCCCAGAGTCGATGCGGGCGGCGATGACCAGCAACGCGTGCAATCGCCCCGCGCTTCGCCCCGCGCTCGCCTCCGGGGCGACAATCGAGTGGGTCTACGTCGGCAGGGGCAGCGGTGCCATCGGCACGATCAAGGTGACCGAGCTGGATTGCGCTGGCCGCACTCCCCGGCAGGAACCAACCAAGGACGAAGTGCTCAGGGAAAAAATCGTTGGCTCATGGTCCGAGGGAATATCGCCATACACGATTGCCACTTTTTCGCAGGGCGGGGGCTATAAGGGAGTGGCGTACTCAACATCAGAAAAGCGGGATATGCTTTTGTCGGGGGAAGGTACTTGGTGGATTAAAGACGGTGTACTTTACAGCAAGGTAAACAAGATGAATCCACCTACTTTTCCCCTCGATAAGGTCTATGTCGACAAAATAGTCGACATCTCGGACGAGACGATGACCCTTATCGATATGAGTGGGCAGAAGTATACGAAAACGAAAATTCCATAAATCCCGGGCACTGAAGTGGGAGCATAATCGTATCCAATAAGATCCAAGCTGACAGGTTGGGGGAGGGGGAATGTAGTCTACGAGCGTTGACATTGGAGTATGGGGCGAGAAGACGAGAAGATTATCCGCAAGCAGGTCGGGGTGTTGTGGAGTTGGCAAAGTCGCCCGCCAACGTCAGCCAAGGCTGCCAGAAAGCCGTAGCCCAGATGAAATTCGGGACACGCGGCTGTGCCGTCGCGATCGAAACGTCCGTCGGATCGGCACCCCCTTCGGCCGCAGCATGCCTCCAACCCTTCCGCGGTAGCGGGGCCGGGCTCCCCGGATTTCATCCGGGCTACCACGGCTCGCTGTCCGAAGGACAGCGGACATCCGCGAAAGAATGAATGAAACGACGCACCTGGGATATTGCCCCCTACCGTCCCACACTCACCGGGGCGAGCGGCTGGAAGCGGACGATGTAGTAGGGAGGCGACGCGTCGTTGACGCCGGCGTTGAGCTGCGGTGTGCGGTGGAGTTTGTTGACGGTGACATACATCCAGCCGTCGGGGCCGGCGGCGATGGCGTCGGGCCAACTCACCTTTTCCGCATCGCTGAACAGCAACTGATACTGGCCGTCCGCTGTTGTCGCGCCGATGCCGCTCGCCTGCACGTCGGTGACGTAGACGTTGCCGGCGTTGTCGATGGAGATGCCGTCGCTGGGTGGCTTCGGGCCGAACCGCTCCACCCGCTGCGCCAACTGCGACTCATCGAGCGACGCATCGAGCAGATCGGCGGTGCGCACGCGGTAGAGCGACGTCCCGTGCATCGCGCCGAAATAGACCCACTCGTTGGCCACGTCGATGGTGATCGGATTGACCGCGACGCGCGATTCGACGATCTCGCCGTTCGCCTGCCTTGCCCGCACCGGCCGATCGTCGATCATCATCGCCACGTCTTCGGCGCTGGTCCTGGCATGGCCGGCCAACAGCCGCCGCGCCTGCCCCGTTTCCGCCGCGACGACGACGATGGCACCACCGTGCGCGCCCTGGCCGAAGTCGGCGATGTAGAAGGCGCCGTTGGTCATATCGACGGCAAAGTCGTTGAGAAACGATCCTTCCACCGACGCCGGCGCCGGGATCGGGATGACCCGCGCCAACTGATCGGTGCGCGTGTCCCAGCCGATCAGCCTTGGCGGCTGTGAGCCGTTATCTAGCATCCACACCACCCCCACCGGATCGCTGTGGATGCCCAGCACCGCCTGCATGCCGATGCCGTCCGGCCCGGGTGCGCTCGCCCACTCCGCGTTGGGAAAGGGCCTCGTGCTGCCGTCGGCAAGCACTTCGACCACCCGATAGGTCGGATTGTAGAACTGGTGCTGACTGACGATGATCCGGCCGTCGGGGGTGATCGCGATGTTGCCTGGCGCCTGCTGCAAGGTGGCAAACGTCTCGAATGACGGATTGGCGTCCGTGTCATCGGCGCGTGCGTCCATTAGGCCTGCCTCCCCACTGAGCAGCAGCGAGAATGCAAGCACAGCGCCATATACTACGCGATGGGGGCAACGCATCCTCAACGTCTCCTGTCCTGGCCGTGAACTATCAGCTTGCCTGCGGATGGTCTTAGCCTCCGGCAGCCGGATCGGCAATCGCCGTGCGCCGGCGGCACTCACCCCACCTCAAGGCGATCGAGAAACGCCTGGAAGCCAGGATTGGCACGAACCGCATTCAGCTCGGCATCGTTTTCGAGATAGGCACGCGACGGCAGCGTCTGGTGATCGAGGGCGACAGCGAGCCAGTCGAGACTTTTCTGCACTTCGCCGCGAAAGGCGGCGACGCGCGCCAGCCGATAGGCGGCAACGCCGGGGCGAATCGCCTCGGCCTGAGTCAGCATGTCCTCTGCCTTGGCGAGCAGGTCCGCCGCCGCCGTCCCCTCTTTGGTTTGTGCCCAGCGGAAAAAGGTATTGCCGAGGTTGGCGAGGGAGACGTGATCCTGCGGCTTCATCTCCAGCGCGCGCTGATAGGTCTCCACGGCCTCCTGAAACAGGGCTTCGGCTTCCGCTCCTGTCTTGGTCCGGGCAAGGCGGCTCAAGCTCTTGGCCCTGCCGAAATAGGCCCCGGTGATCGGTACGGCGAGACCGTTCAGGTGCGGCGCAGCAGCCGAGGCCCGTAGCGCCAACACCTTGTCGTAGTCGCCGGTGATCAACGCCGTCCACGCCTCGCCGACCACGTCGGTGGGGCCGGGCTCGGCGGCGTCCAGTCCCAGCGACTCCAGCGCCGACTTCATGATAAGGAGGTCTTCACCATCATCCTTGATTCCGATCACCTCCCCTTCTTGCGGCTTTTCTTTTGCGGTGTCGGGAATAATGATGCCGCCCTTGGCCTTTTCCTCACCTTCGACCTGCTTGACTACGACGCGGTCTTGCAGTGGTCTGAGCGCGATGGCGATCCCGAACGGCCCCGGGGCGGCCGGCGCAGCAGGCGGCGGCGGCGTGGGTACCACCGCATCTTCAAACCGAGTGATTGCGTCGCGGATCCAACCCCGCGCCCGCGCCGCCCAGTCGAGGTCCACCTCCTCGCCCGGCAGGCGAAAGCCGGCCAGTGTCGCATAGCACTCGAGCAGATGGCTGAAGGGCTTGGCGAAGAATCCGGGCGGGAAACACCCCAGTTTCGCCGCCAGCTGGACAAGAAAATTGTCGGGATCGTAGTCGGAAATCCAGTAGGCATCCTTCGCCGTATCGAGCAGCGCCGCCTTCACCGCCGCCGACGGTGGGTCGCTGCGATAGCCGACCCAGAACAGGCGATTGGGAAAATGCGGCCGATCCGCCAGGACGCGAAAAACCGGATCGTTGGCGCCGGAGTAGCCAACCACCAGCCACGTTCGATCGTGCGCCGTATCATCGAACAGCGGTTTGATGACCTTGGCCAGCGCCTCCACATCCTCTTCCCGGTGCAACTGGACGAAGCCGTCACGCTGGCCATGCAGGTGAAAGACGGCGCGGTCGCGGACGAAGTCCGACAGGAAGCCATCGCGAACCACCGCCATGTCGTAGACGGCAGGAAACAGGTTGACCAGTGCACAAGCCCGCATCACCAGCGGATCGAAGTTGGTGGTCAGCACCCGATCGACGTAGCCGCCCCGCATCAGTTGGGCGATGGAGATGTGCGCCCAGTTGATCTTTGCCTTGTCGATGAACTCGCTGATCAGGTCGTGGCGGTCGGCGCTGCTGAGTTCCGCCATGCAATGCGGGTAGGTCTTCTCCGCCGCGTGCTCATAATCGCCTGGATAGCGTTGACGAATTTCCTCAACGAAACCCCGCGCCAGCGGGATGCCGGCCTGCACCGAACAGCCCGCACCCATCAGCAGCGCACAGCTTCTGTTCCTGGCTTTGTTTTTCTTCAGCTGTGCGACGACATCGTCAAGGGTTCTCGCCACTGCCATGACGCCTCCCATCGGCCCTGCTTGCCCCGTTTGTAGCAGCGGAGCAAACACGGCCCCCGTATGTCAAGTCGCTATGCCGGCTAGACGACACCTCGCAGCAGGCCGCCTTCCACCCGGAGCGCCGCGCCGGTGGTGGCCGAAGCCTGCTCGGAGCAGACGTAGACGACCATGTTCGCCACTTCCTCCACCGTTGCGAGCCGCTTGATCAGCGATGTGGGCCGGTGTTCGGCAATGAACGCGGCTTCGATCGCCGCAAGACTGCCGCCGCCTTCGCCCGCCATCTTGCCCAAAAACTCGATCACCCCCTCGGAACGGGTTGGCCCCGGCAATACCGAATTCACCGTCACGCCAGTGCCGGCAAGAGTTTCGGCAAGGCCACGGGAAACAGCGAGCTGCGCCGTCTTTGTCATGCCATAGTGAACCATCTCGACCGGAATGTTCACCCCGGACTCCGACGAAATAAAAACGATGCGGCCCCAGTGACGGGCGACCATCCCCTGCAGGTAGTGACGCGACATTCGCACCCCTGACATGACGTTAATCTGGAAGAACCTCTCCCAGTCCTCGTCGCCGATGTCGGCGAAAGGNNGCTTCGGCTCGAAGATTCCGAGGTTGTTGATCAGAATGTCCGCCCGCGGCGCTTGGACGATGAAGGTCGCAACTCCGTCGGCGGTGCCCAGGTCGGCGGCGATCCCGCTCACATCGGCCCCGACAACCTCGTCGCGGAGCCGCGTCACCGCATCGGCCACCCGCGCCTCACCGCGGCCGTTGAGGATAACGCTGGCACCTGCCGCGGCCAGACCTTTGGCAATCGCGAAGCCAATGCCGCCGGTCGAACCACTCACCACCGCGCGCCGTCCCGTCATGTCGATCCGCATGGCATTTTTCCTGTCAATGATGCTCTCGTTCGGTCAGATGGGTATGCAGTCGGATGCAGACAGCATAAACCGGTTCACGATAGCGCGTGCTTCTCCGATTGAGTTTACCATTGGTCCGCGTGTATGAAGTCTAGCCGGTTTGGGGCAATCGAATCGTCAATGGAGGACAGGATGAAAGTGCGTAGGGGCACGAAACGTGCGGTCGCAGTCGGGTGGTGGTGGGCAGCGCCTGGGCAATGACCGCCTGCTCCAGCATCGAACGCCAGGAGACCGAGGAAACCGAAAAACTGCTGGCGGCAGCCGGCTTCAAGATGAAAATGCCCGACTCGCCGACAAAGCTCGCCCAACTGCAGGCTATGAAGCAGGAGAAAATCCTGTCCCGCACCAAGGACGGCACCATCTACTTCCTCTATGCCGACGCCAAGGACTGCGGCTGCCTGTATGTGGGCAATCAGGCCAACTATGATGCCTACCAGAAGCTTTCCGTCCAGCGCGAGATTGCCGTCGCCGATCAGGAAGCGGCGCTGGATGCCGAAGCGTCCCCCGACATGGATTGGGGTGCCTGGGGGTATGGCAATCCGGGCTGGTAACGGTAGGGCAACAGAGCGGGCGATGCGGCAGCGCGCGCATCGCCCTCAGCGGCCGATGATGCCCATCTGACGGAAGCTGGTGTGACCGCGGCGGGAAATGATCAGATGGTCGTGCAGGACGATACCAACCCGGTCGAGCGCCTCCCGCACCTGCTTGGTCATCTCGATGTCGGGCTTCGACGGCGCCGGATGGTTACTCGGGTGGTTGTGCACCATGACCAAGGCCGAGGCATCGAGCGCCAGCGCCCGCTTGACCACCTCGCGGGTGTAGACCGGCGTATGGTCTATTGTCCCTTGTTGCTGCACTTCGTCGGCAATCAGGACGTTGCGGCGATCAAGGAACAGCAAGCGGAATTGCTCCACCATGCGATGGGCCATGGTCGCCCGCAGGTAGGCGATCAGGGCGTCCCAGTTGTCGAGGAGCGGCCGCTCGGTGAGATCTTCGCGCACCAGCCGCGCCGCCAGCACCCGCACCGCCTTGAACAAGGTGATGGTGAAATGATCGACGCCGTCGAATTCCTGCAGTTGCTCGACCGAGGCATTGACCGCACCGGCGAGGCTGCCGAAGCGGGCGAGCAGCGCCTTGGCCAGCGGCTTGGTGTCGATGCGACGAATGCTGAAGAACAGCAGCAATTCCATCAATTCATAGTCGGGAAGCGCGGTTTCGTCGCCGGCAAGGAACCGATCACGCAGTCGCTGCCGATGCCCTAAATAGTGCGGCCGGTTGGCCAGCCCCAGGGCGATCGCCGCGGCGGCATCCGCGAAACCGACGACCGGCTGGGTATTACCGAGCCGCGCCTGCAGTTGCGGTGCAGGATCGGTCCCTCTGAACAGCCAAACCCGCGCGACCGCATCCCAACGGCCACCGGACTCGCGCAGCAGATGGCGATGCGGATGGGTGTCACCGCTAACAATGTACACCGCCTCACCATCGGTTGCGACCCGGCTTGCCAGCTTAAGGCCATGGCGCTGCAGCAGTGACTCCGCGTCCGCAGGGACGCCGATGGCTTCGACCTCAGCCCCGACACAGTCGGCCAGCCCGGCAGGTACGCCGATGGGTTCCGCAGGGAACTCGGCCCCGATCTTGGCGTCAGCGGAAAGCAGCTCAGCGGGCTTGACGCTTGGCATGCCGCCACTCCCACGGCTCGACGAACTGGCTGCGCCAGATGCCGCGCCCGTTGGCGCGGGCATCGGTCTCGTCACCGACGTAATCCATCGCATATTGCCGGTAGGCAAGCGCCCAGCCGCCGCGCACCATCAGCGCATTTAGATCAGTCTCGCCCACGTAGCAGACGCCGATCAGCCGGCCGTAACGATCCCGCTTCGCGCCGCGGCATTCGATCTCACGGCCTTGCGTTGCGTTGACCAGCATCAGCTTGGCATCCGCACCGCAGGCCCAGGCTGTCCCGGAAACCTCGCATTGCTGTTTCGATTCCGGGGCATCGATGCCGGCCAGGCGGACGCGGGTGCCGTCGATATCGAGCGTGTCGCCATCGATAATGATGGGTACGCCGCGCAGATCCTCGGCGATTGCCGGCGAAGCGACGACGCCGGCAACCAGAACGGCAGCGATCGCAACCGTTCGCGCTAATTTCCCAACCACAGCCATGACATCTCGAACCTTCACCAACGCGAGGCGTAGCCGGTTGCCGCACGGCCAACCCCGGTATTGGGGATTAATACCCCAATCAGTGTACCCATTAAGGGGGGAAAATTGAAAGGCCTTAATCAGCCCGTGGCAACAAACGCCGCTTCGCCGGCAGACCGCCGGCTGAAGATCGCCCGGTCTGGCGCCTAACGTCAGCCGAGAAGTTGCAGCAGAAGCCGCAGAAAGATGACCAGCCACGCCGCCAACAGGATGACGGCGAGGACGATCAGCAGCTTCTTCAATAGCTCAGACGCCACGCCGCGGCCCCTCTCGATGCACCATGCGCTGCCTGCCGGCCATCGGTGCTGTTGTCACCGGCTCACAAGGACGCCAGCCGGCGGGCGGCTTCCTCCAGGCGCGAGCGGGCGACGATCGCCTCCGCCCGCTTCTCCCGTTCCGCCTCCACCAGCTCCGCCGGAGCCTTGGCGAGGAAGCCGGCGTTGGCGAGTTTGCGATCCANCCGGGTGATCTCGCCGTCGAGCCGGCCGATTTCCTTGGCCAGGCGCGCCTGTTCGGCGGCGATGTCGATCACGTCGGCCACCTGCAACAGCACCGCCGTCCCGTCGAGAACATCCTGGACCGCGCCCTTGGGTATGCCACCGCTGCTCACCTCGGCCGACTGCAGCCGCGCCAGCGCCAGAATCAGCTCGCGGTAGCGCGCCAAACGGGCGGCCGTTGCCGTGTCCGCGTCGCGCAGCGACAAGGGAATCCGCGCCCCTGGCGGCACGTTCATCTCGGCGCGGACGCCACGCACCAGCGTAATCAGCCGCACCACCCAGTCGATCTCGGCATCGGCAGCCGCGTCGATCCAGGTGGGATCGAAGACCGGCCAGGGCTGACGGATCAGCAAGTTGCCGCCGCGATCGTCGAGCTGCTGGTACAGTTCTTCGGTGACGAACGGCATCACCGGGTGCAGCAGATGCAGAATCTGGTCGAGCGCCCAGGCGGCGATGGCGCGGGTTTCCGCCTGCGCCGCGGCACTGCCGCCAAGCAGCATCGGTTTGGCGAATTCGAGGTACCAGTCGCAGAAGGTGCCCCAGGTGAAGTGGTAGAGAGCGCCGGCATAGTCGTTGAAGCGGTAGCCGTCGAGGGCGGCGGTCGCCCGCATTGCCGCATCCGCCACCTTGCCGACGAGCCAGCGGTTGACGGTCTCGCGGCAGCCGCGCGGATCGAAGTCGGCGACCGGTTTTGCCCCGTTCATTTGGCAGAAGCGCGCCGCATTCCACAGTTTGGTGGCGAAGTTGCGATAGCCCTCGACGCGGCTCGCCGACATCTTGACGTCGCGCCCCTGCACGGCGAGCGCGGTGAGGGTAAAGCGCAGGGCATCGGCGCCGTAGGTCTCGATCAGCTCGAGGGGATCGATGACGTTACCCTTCGACTTCGACATCTTCTGGCCCTTCTCGTCGCGGACCAGGGCGTGGATATAGACGGTATGGAACGGCACCTCGCCCATGAAGTGCAGCCCCATCATCATCATCCGCGCCACCCAGAAGAAGATGATATCGAACCCGGTGACGAGCACGTCGGTGGGGTAGTAGCGGGCGACTTCGGGCGTTTGCTCCGGCCAGCCAAGGGTCGAGAACGGCCACAGCGCCGAGGAGAACCAGGTATCGAGCACATCGTCTTCCCGGCGGAGCGGCGCCGGGTGGCCGTAATGGCGCGCCGCGGCAGCCTCCGCCTCGGTCTCGGTCAGTTCGACGAAGATCGTTCCGTCTGGCCCGTACCACGCCGGGATGCGATGCCCCCACCAGATCTGCCGTGAGATGCACCACGGCTGGATGTTGCGCATCCACTCAAAATAGGTTCGCGTCCACTGCTCCGGCACGAAGCGGGTGCGTCCGTCCTCCACCGCGGCGATCGCCGGCAATGCCAGCTTGCCGGCATCGACGAACCATTGGTCCATCAGCCACGGCTCGACGACGACGCCAGAGCGGTCACCGTAAGGCATCATCAGCACGTGGTCTTCGATCTTATCCAGAAGGCCCAGCGCCTGCATTTCGGCGACGATGGCGTCGCGCGCCTCGTAGCGATCGAGCCCCCGGTATTGCGCCGGGGCGTTGTCGTTCAGCGCCGCGCGGGCATCGAGGACGTTGATCATCTCAAGGCCATGGCGACGGCCGACCTCGAAGTCATTGAAATCGTGCGCCGGGGTGATCTTGACCGCGCCGGTGCCTTTCTCCGGGTCGGCGTGCTCGTCGGCAACGATGGGGATCGGCCGGCCGACAATGGGCAGGATGCAATTGCGGCCGACAAGATGCCGGTAGCGCGGATCGTCGGGATGCACGGCGACGGCGGTATCGCCCAGCATCGTCTCCGGACGGGTGGTGGACACGCAAATGAAAGTGTCGGCTTCACCTTCCACCGGATAGCGGAAGGTCCAGAAGTGTCCCTTCACCTCGCGCTGCTCCACCTCCAGATCGGAGATGGCGGTCTGCAGCAGCGGATCCCAGTTGACCAGCCGCTTGTCGCGATAGATCAGCCCCGCCTTGTGCAGATCGACGAAGACCTTGCGCACCGCCGCCGACAGGCCCTCGTCCATGGTGAAGCGTTCGCGTGACCAGTCGCACGACGCCCCCAGCCGGCGAAGCTGGCCAATGATGGTGCCGCCCGATTCCGCCTTCCACTCCCAGACGCGCTCGATAAAGGCGTCGCGGCCGAGGTCATGGCGGCTCCTGCCGTCCTTGGCCAGTTGGCGCTCGACGACCATCTGGGTGGCGATACCGGCATGGTCGGTGCCCGGTTGCCAGAGCGCATCGCGGCCGGCCATCCGCGCCCGGCGGACCAGGATGTCCTGCAGGGTGTTGTTGAGGGCGTGGCCCATATGCAGACTGCCGGTTACGTTCGGCGGCGGAATGACAATGGTGTAGGGCAGCGCATCGGGGCGGTCACCGCAGGCAAAGGCCTGCGCCTGTTCCCACGCGGCGTACCACCGCGCTTCCACCTCGCGGAATTGGAAGGTCTTCTCTAACATGCGACGAGCTACCCCGGATCAACAGCGCGCGGACGCCGTCGTCCGCACAGGCGGTTGTTACCCGGCGCAGTGCGACGCGGTCAATCTTCCAGCCGTTCGGCGCGATTGATCATCTGGTCGATCTCCCGCTTGACGAGGCGTTCGATCAGGTAAGGCAGGTTACGATCGAGCCATTCGCGCAACAGCGGCCGCAGCATTTCGCGAACCATGCCCTCAAGCGTCACCTCGCGGGCAGCGACGGCAATGTCGCGGCGATCGAGGATCGCGCTCGCCAGCTGCGCCAGCACGTCGGTGCCGTTTGCCGAGGTTCGATCGGAGACGACCCGCTCGCCGCCGATGGAGCCCGCCGCTACCTCGATCCGCATCGCCGGCGTCAGCACGAAGACGTCTTGCTCGTCGGTGTGGCCGAATGAGCTGCCGAACACGTCGTCGGCAAACGAGACTGACCGCGGCGGGATCGCCGGCGAAGGCTTCGATTCGAATGGATCCAGCGTCGCTGTCGGGCGGGCATCGCGCCGTTTGTCGGCAACGCCCACGTCGCGCCGCGGCCGCGGCGCTGGCGCATGTCCTGGCGTCGCACCTGCAGCCGGCGCGGCGCCATCTTCGGCAAGGATACGCCGGATCGAGGCGAGAATATCCTCCATCGAGGGCTCGGCAGCAGCGGCAGCAGCGGCAGCAGTTTTCGCGTCATCCTCGGTCATCGCTTCCGCCTCCACCAAGAGATGTCCCGCCACCCCACCCGGATCAACCACCGTCTAGCGCGTTGACGGCGAGCCTGCGGGTGCAAAATCGCCACTGATGTCGCCGGAACTGCCGGTTCCGAACCACGAGCCGCGGACCTCACGATAGTGCTCCGTCGGATCGTAAAAGGGCACATCCAGGCGCAAACGTTGCGCCGTCAATTCACCGATCGAGCCCTTCAGCTGATAGGCAGCGACCAGTTCATCGCGTTGCGCCTGCACCAGAGTGACCTGCGAATCGAGAAGTTCCTGTTCGGCATCGAGAATATCGAGGACGGTCCGCGCACCGACTTCCGCTTCGCGTTGCACCCCTTCGAGCGCCACCTGATTGGCTTCCACCTGTTTCTGGCGCGAGACGATGGCCGCTCTCGCCGTCTCCAGCCGCGCCCAGGCATCGGTGGCCTGACGCACCGTCTCCCGCTCCACCGCGTCCAACTGACGCCGCCGCAAGGCGACGGTCTGCTTCGCTTGGCGGTACTGCGAAAACGTCGTCCCCGCGGTGTAGAGAGGCACGTCCATGCGGACGAGCGCTTCGTAGGTTACGGTTTCCCGCTCCTCGTAAAAGCTCTCGTAGTCGCGTTCGATCCGGCCGACCACGTTGATCGTCGGCATGAATTGCCCGCGGACGGTATCCACCGAGTCAAGCGCGCTGCGCTCATCATAGGCCCTGGCGTGCACGTCCGGGTTACCACCGAGCGCCATGTCCAGCGCATCATCTTGCGTCTTCGGCAGGCCGTCGGGAAGTGATGGCCGGGTGAGGGAGCCGGGCGAGCGACCAACGGCGCTGCGATAGTCCGCACGCGCCGATTCCAGTCGACCCTCTGCCTGGATCCTCTCCGCGGTTGCCCGCGCCACCCGCGCCTCCGCCTGATAAACGTCGGTGCGAGTCACTTCACCAACCTGGAAGCGATCGCGGGTGGCCTCCAATTGTCGCATCAGGCGTTGTTCGTTCTTGATGGTCAGGTCGAGCTGAGTCTGGGTGCTGTAAACGTCCATGAAGGCCGTTGCCGCATCCAGCAGCACCGTCTGTTCGGCCGAGACCAGCCGGGCGCGATCGGCGCGGACGTTGTTTTCTGCCGCCCGCGTCTGCGCCAGCGTCTGGCCGCCGCGAAACAGCGGCTGAGTGATTTCACCCGCGACGAAATTGGGCTCCAGCGTCGTCGACTGCGATATGTACTGGTTGCCGTTGCGGGTCTGATAGCGCTGGGTATCGTTCTGGTATGCCTGACCGATGCTGCCGCTCGCGCGAACCGATGGCCGCCATCCGGCTAGGGCTTGCGGTACCTGTTCATCGGTGGCACGCAACTGTGCCCGCTGCGCCTCGAGGCGCGGATTGTTGCCGTAAGCAAGCGCCAGCGCCTCGTCGAGAGTCTCCGCGTTAGCCGCCGGTGTGAGAACAGTGGTGAACAGGGCGGCAAAGACGAGAGGCAGAATGGGCCGAAGTGTCGATCGTCGCTGCCCCGCCACTTGCGGACGTTGATGGAATGCAAGCTCGTTGCCCACAGCAGTGCCTCTTCAGAACTCGGGTGAACACCGCTCGGCGCCGAGGCCGGACTGGCATTCCCCGCGGCTCCTCGCAGCGCCGAGGGCCGATGCAAACTAGAAGCGAAACGTCGGCGCCGGAATAAATTCGCTCAACAGTGGAACCGCGGCGTCGAAGGCCACCCGCCGCGAGATGACACCATTGGTCTTGAGAAAGATTGTTCCCTTGCCCCGGCCGCTCGCATCGGCAACGACAGCGACCAATCGCCCTCCTTCCGCCAGTTGTGCAAGGATGGCCTCGGGAACCTCCGGCACGGCTCCACCAAAGATAATCACATCGTAGGGAGCCTGCGCCGGGTGGCCGATCGGCAGCGGTCCCTCGACGACGGAAACGGTCAGGACATCGAGCGCGGCGAGTGTCTCTCTCGCCCGCGCGGCAAGCAGCGGATCCGATTCCAGGGCGAAGACCGTGCTTGCCAGTCGCGCCGCCAACGCCGCGTTGTAGCCAACGCCACAGCCAACCTCGAGCACCACATCACTCGGAGTGATTTCGGCGGCCTGCAGAATCAAGGCGCCGGCAAGCGGTTCCATCAGCACGCGACCGCCGCCAACGGGAATGTCCTCGTCAACGTAAGCGATACCGCGCAGTGGTTCCGGCAGGAACACCTCGCGTGGCAGGTCGGCGAGAGCCTCGACGACCAGCGGATCATTGACCCGATTGGTGCGGATCTGATTTTCAACCATCTTGCGACGTACCGCAGCGTAGTCCATCTTCGATTTCGCGCGCTCTGCCAGGATTGAGGGGACGGCATCGTTCGGCAACCGCGGCTGCTTATACACGCCCTTTGACGGCGAGACAATTCATCGCGTGGGCGCGTCTGGTCATTGCGAGGGCGCGAATGGTTATGTCGTCGCGCCGATTGGGTTGACGCTTTCGCGGACGCTGCGTATGTTCTGCCGGTCGCTGGGGCGTCATCGTCATCGTACCGCCGATCCGGACTTGTCTGGTGCGGTATGGTCAAGTTGGCGCGGTGGCGGAGTGGCTACGCAGCGGCCTGCAAAGCCGTGTACACCGGTTCGAATCCGGTCCGCGCCTCCAGTTTCCGTTCCGGAGTAGCTCAGTGGTAGAGCAAGCGGCTGTTAACCGCTTGGTCGGGGGTTCGAATCCCTCCTCCGGAGCCATTTTGCCCATTGTCCGGCCCTGAGACATGGGTGACAGCCTCGTACCGAGCGGGTTGTCGATGGTTTGCAGGGTCCGTTGCTCCAGGTCGATATATCCAAGATCGTAGCGGATGAAGGTGGCGAGCCAGATGCCGTCATCGACATCGGTGATGCCGAGCCGCTGGCCTGCTAGCACGCTGTAGATCCGGCCGCGGATGTTTACCGTGGCCGCTCTCGCGCACCGGCTGCTGCTCGACCGGCTGACCCACCACGTCCATATCCTCACCATGAAAACGGCGTCAACGACGCCCCGGCGCTCAAGAAAGCCGACATCGGCGTGGCGATGGGGATAAAGGGTACCGAGGTCACCAAGGAGGCGTCGGAGATGGTGCTCGCCGACGACAACTTCGCGTCGATTACGGCGGCGGCCACGAGCCGTCGGCCGCCCGATTCTCGACGGGTTCGGCATCTGGCACGTCGCTCTGGCACCGCGGCGGCCGCGGCCAAGGCCGCCGCTTGAGAGATCCTGCAACGCCGGTATGACCACAGCGGCCTTGCCCTTGCGTCGGCGTTAGTGGCAGGCTCCCCCCCGGTCGTTGTGTACAAACAGAGCGGAGACGTGGTGATGAGGGATGATGGCGCGAGCGGCTTGGGTGTGGGAGCTGCAGGTATGCTCGCCCGGGCACTGGGTTTGTCGCTGCTCGTCGCGCTGACGACGGCAACGACGCAGCGGGCGGTGGCGCAGGACGTCGGCCTTGACGCCGGGCCGATCGAAGCACCCGAAAACGCAGAGCGGCCCGCCGCACCGGCGACCGCCGACGAGTGGCGGTTCCGCGTCGGCCTCGGTGTCGGGCTGCGACCCGATTATATGGGATCCGACGATTATGAGGCGGTGCCGATACCACAGCTCACCGCTTACAAGGGACCGCAGTACGTCAACCTCACCGGCACCTACCTGTTCTCCAACGTCATCCCGTCGCCGAACTGGCGACTGGGCCCCACCGCCAAGTTCATCCGCGGCGATCGCTGCAATGCCAACGATAGCCGGGTGAACGACATGAAGTGCCAGGCCAACGCGTTGATGCTCGGCGCTACTGGCGGCTATGCCTTTGTGGTGCCGGGGATCGGCGTCCCGCAGGCCCGGCTGACGCCGGCGCTGGAAATGGTCGGCGACGTGGCCGGCGCCAACGACGGCTACACCATCGAGCCGCAGCTCAACTTTGCCCAGCGCCTGTCCGATAGCTGGCGGCTGGGCTTGCGCGGCTTCGGAACCTGGGGCTCGGGGAACTACAACGGCTATTACTTCGGCGTGAACGCGGTCCAGTCGCGAGACAGCGGCCTCAGCCAGCACAACGCCAACTCGGGTTTCTACCAGACGGGTCTGCTCAGCGTTGTCGACTACGACATCACCGAGCACTGGAAGCTGTCGCTGATCGGCCGTTATACCCGTATGGTCGATGATGCCAAGGACAGCCCGATCGTCGATGGCAAGGACGCCCGCGGCAGCGCCAACCAGTTCTTTGGCGGCACGGTGGTCTCCTACGGCTGGTAGCGGCTGGCGCCCTGAACCGATCGTCGATGCGCCGCCGAAGGCGCGCTCCCGATGTCCGCCGCCTGGGGGAAGAGGCCTCAGCCAGCCCAGAAACGCCGCCAATTCCACTTTGAGCGTCGCGGCGGCGGCGTAGGCGTAACCCGGTCGGTGACCACTGCGGCATATCGCCGTTCCAGCATCTGCCGGGCATGATCGTGGAGCGCCGTATCGAGGGTGTTCAGCGTCTGCAGCAAGGCGAGGTCCTCGGCAGAGGGTACAGTCTTCGCGACAGCTTCGGTTCCGTCCGCATCCGCGTGGTAGGTGCGGTTTAGCCGCGTTTCCACAGGCGGCTCGGGGGCGCCGAGGACATGCGCCAGCAGAAACATCGACCTCTGGTAATCTTCGGTAATCCCGACCCAGTCAAACGTCTCCAGCCGCCGGATACATTGGGCAAGGGCGGTGTCCGGCTCCCCTTCCAGTTGCTGATATTCACGCCCGAGAATTTGCCGGCAAGACACATTGGAAACACCCCAGCGTGGCAGAACGTCGGGTATGCGCAAAAATTCGGCGAAGCTGCATGACTTGGCGAGCGCCGGCCCATTGATAGGCGGAAGATTGGTCCGAATATGCTCCCAGGTAAACGACCGCCAGAAATCATAGAGCGATACGATCCGACTGCAGGGTTCACGCAGCATCGTCAGCTTGATCTTCGGTCCCGGGAACGCATCGATAAAATCGTGATAAAAATGGCCGTGAAATAATCGATACTGCTCTACCTTTGTCGGCTCGTAATCCCAAATGCCTGCATAAGCCGCTGGACAAATTTCCTCTTCGGGAAACAAGGACAGAAGGTATTCGCCGACTGAGTTACCCGCTGTCTTCTCGATGTGCAGGTAAAATACCTTTGCCGTCTTGGGGATGTTTTTAACCTTTGCAGGGGCCTCTGCTGCCGAATCCAAATACGTACCCCTTTCCCCGCCACCGATTGTCCTGATCGGCATCAGCCACCGCCCTTGCCACCACAAGGTGGCGCGCGTGTCTGCCAAACCGAAGATAGCCACGCGACGAAGCGATGACAACCACCAGGCTGATTCGGTTCTGGAACGGTTTGATGCATGGGGGCTGGCGGCGGATCAAGATGCTGTACGAAACACGGCAAGGGTTCACAGATGTCGCTGCTAGCACGTGAGGGTGGCAGCCTATGGGCCGCTTTGGCGGCGGCGCAGATCGAGGTCGGCCCCGGCGACACCCTGGTGATCGAAACCCCGGCGGCGGCTACGGGAGGCCAAAGACGTGTTGACGCAGCACAGGCAAACTCCCCGCAAACTTCCATAAGGGCAGGAATATCCCAGCAACAGACATCGCGGCACCGATCCCGCTCGCGTCCACAATGGCACCGATCACGACCGGTAGCCCGCATGCGCGAAGCGAAATGCGGGAACTTCCTTCGTGGCGTGTTACCCCGGATTTCGCTAGCTTAATCCAGACTACGGTTTGCTGCCAGCGGACCGCGCAGATGCTTCTTACTTAACAGGAGAGGAAGCGAGAGCGATGGAACGGCGAAGGTTACAGAGGGCGACGGCCCGGTTCGCGGGCGGCGTGGCGGCGGCGTTCGCCGCGGGTGTGATCGCGGCGGCGCTGCCAGGACCGGCGGCGGCGCAGGAGAAGAAGCCGAACATCCTGTTCATCATGGGCGATGACATCGGCTGGATGCAGCCGAGCTATTACCACCGCGGCGTGATGGTCGGCGAGACGCCCAACATCGACCGGATCGGCCGGGAGGGCATGGCGTTCACCGACTACTACGCGATGCAGAGCTGCACCTCCGGGCGCAATGCCTTTTTCACCGGCATGTACCCCTTGCGCACCGGCATGATCCCGCCGCAGCTGCCGGGCAGCCCGTCCTGGCTGCGGCCGGGAACCCCGGCGGTGGCCAAGTTCCTGTACGATCTCGGCTACACCACCGGCGAGTTCGGCAAGAACCACCTGGGCGACCACACCGAGGCGCTACCGACCGCGCACGGCTTCCAGGAATACTGGGGCTACCTCTACCACCTCGACGCAATGCAACAGGTGAGCTTCCCCGACATCAACAAGAGCCCGACCGAGCAGGGCATCGCGCCGCCATGCAAGAACACGCCGGTCCCGGGTCTTCCCGAGGTCCCCGGCGCCGTCGATCCGAGGACGACGCTTTGCCTGACGCCGCCGCGCCCGGTCATCTGGTGCACGTCCTCCGACGGCACGATGAAGAACCAGACCTGCAAGGACGAGGGCCCGCTGACGCTCGATAGGTCGAAGACAATCGACGAGGAGATTTCGGCCAAGGTCATCGACTTCCTCGACCGCAACGATCCGAAGAAGACGGGCAAGCCGTTCTTCGTCTGGTACAACCCGGCGCGCATGCACGTCAGCACCGTGCTCTCGGACAAGTACATGGCGATGGTGGGTGAGCCGGGCGGCAAGGACTGGGGCATCAACGAAGCCGGCATGAAGCAGATGGACGATAACATCGGCTACGTGCTGAAAAAATTGGAGGACATGGGGCAGCTCGACAACACCATCGTCGTCTTCACCACCGACAACGGCGCCGAGGCCATCAGCTTCCCTGATGGCGGAGTGACCCCGTTCAAGGGGCAGAAGGGCGAGGCCTGGGAAGGTGGCTACCGCGCGCCGCAGGTCGTCCGCTGGCCGGGGCACATCAAGCCGGGCGTGTGGACAAACCAGATGTTCGCCGCCCTCGACTGGCTGCCCACATTCGTCGACATCGCGGGTGGTCCCAAGGGAGACGGGCTGAAGAAACAGATCGAGGCCGGCAAGTACCCCGGAATCGTCAAGACCACGCTCGACGGCTTCGACCAAGCGGATTTCCTTGAAGGCAAATCGGAGAAGTCGGCACGCGACTACTTCTTCTACTACTCTGGCGCGACACCGTCGGCGGTCCGCTACAAGAACTGGAAGATGTCCTACACCATGGCGCAACCCGGGGCGGAGGGCTGGCTCCTGCCGCTGATCCCCTACCACTGGACTCTGGTGCAGAACATCAAGCGCGATCCGTTCGAGCAGGCGGTCGGCCTCAACCAGAAGACGGCAATGGGCCTCGGCGGTGCAATCGGCGGCCCGGTGACCGCCTATATCTATGACTGGAACATGCTGCCGATCGGCCAGCAGATGTGGTTCAAAGAACTCGAGTCCTACAAAGAATTCCCGCCGCTGCAGGCTCCGGAGACCTACAACCTCAGCGGAATCCTCGATCAGATGAAGAAGGCTGGTCACCCGAGCGACTAGCCGGCTGAGAAGAGTATGACTTGAGCAAGCGGGCGGTCTGCGGGGGCCGCCCGCTCTTTTTGGAGGACGCACTGATGAAACAGCGGTCTGGCAAATTTGCTGTCGGCTGTTCGTTCGCGCTCTGCGCAATGCTGCTGCTCGTCGTGCCCGCGCGCGCGGCGGATGATCCGCTCGCCTCGTGGAACGAAGGTCCCGCTAAGCAGGCGATCCTATCGTTCGTCGCCGCGACCACCGATAAGGCAAGCCCCAAGCTCGCGTGGCCCGTGTGTGGACGGCCCCCTGGGTGCAAGGGGTGAGGGGGAGAAAATCTGATCTGGTGCGATGGCAGTCGTGTGTCCGGCCTGTTTTGCGCGGCACGATGTCCGCTGGCCCAGATGGGTTCCGCGATCCACGCCCAAACGGATTAGCGGCCTTGATGGCCACCGGGCTACCCGGGTTCTGTGGATCGTCGGCTCGACCGATCAGCATCTCTCTTCCTCAGCCCTGCACCCTTGGCATCAAAGAGTGGTCAGGCGGTGGCCGGCTGGCGATACGCCTCGCCGCGCGTCATCATCGCCCAGACGATGCGCGCCATCTTGTTGGCCAGGGCGACCGCCGCGAGCTTGCGCGGCCGCCTTGCCAGCAAAGCGATGAGCCACGCCGAGGCCTTTCCCGGCTTGGCCTGCCTGATCACCGCGGTTGCTCCCAGCACCAGCAGCTGGCGCAACCGCTCATCGCCGGCGCGGCTGATCCCGCCCAGCCGCGTCTTGCCGCCGGTGGAATGCTCGCGCGGAGTCAGCCCCAGCCAGGAGGCGAAATGCCGCCCCGACTTGAACTGGCTGAAGTCGACCCGCAGCACCAGGCTCAGCGCGCCGATCGGCCCGATCCCCGGCACCTCCGCCAGCATCTGGCTGGTTGGCGTCTGTTTGTGTTGCGCCACCAGCCGGGCGTCGACCTCGGCCAGCCGCGCATCCAGCCGACCGATCTCGGCGCCCAGCAACGCCAATGCGTCCTTCGCCGGCGTCGGCAGCTCCGCGTCCTCGGCGACGTCGGCCAGCAGCTTTGCCACGCCTTGGCGGCCAAGGCGGCCGACATGACCGAACTCGGCCGCGTGTCCGCGCAGCGCGTTGACCAGCTGCGTGCGTTGGCGCACCAGGAGCTCGCGCACCGACAGCAGCATCGCGTTGGCCTGCTGCCTCGCCGACTTGACCGCGACCTCGCGCATCTCCGGCCGGGCCGCGGCTTCGCTGATCGCCTCGGCATCGTTGCGATCGTTCTTGCCGCGCTTGACGAAGGGTTTGACGTATTGCGGCGGGATCAACCGCACCGTGTGGCCGAGCCCAGCCAGCACACGGCCCCAGTGATGCGAGCCGCCGCAGGCCTCCAGCACCACCTCCATCGGCGGTCGGCGCGCGAAGAATGGCACCATGTCCTGGCGGCGCAGATTGCGTCGCAGCACCGCCCGCCCGTCGGCATCCGTGCCATGCAGGGTGAAGACGGACTTGGACGTGTCGATCGCAATGCGGGTAAGCTCGGTCATGGACGGCTCCTGTTCACTTCGACAGCGAACCTTGGCACCAGATGCCGCGGGGCCGTCCACCCCAACGGGTTAAGTTGTCGTAGATACCGTTCACAGTTTCCAACGCAAGGCTTGCCGCAACGACGTTGGCAGCGTCTCCATTGGTGCTGACTGCGGCGGTTCCGGCGTCCACTTTTCGATGCTGGCAATCGTCGCAATTAGCGAAACTCGTTTAGCCGCAAACGGCTCGGGGCATTGGTTGATCAACCTTTCCGCCGCTGCGGGCAACGTTGCGTCGGCGAACGGCATGTGATATATTTCCTATGCTTTGTGCGCCATCGGCCGGGGGAAATGACGACACGAGGACAACGCCCTGACGACATCGTGACGACATCCGGCCGGAAAATGACGACATCGCCGCCGCGGCCTGACGACGGATGACGACGAAAGACGACAAATGACGACATCCGCCACCACTTGCTCCCGGCGGTGATAGCGCCCCCGCTCCCGGCGAGTTGTCCCCCTCGCCGCAGCCGCTCCACGCCACGGCTCGCCTTGGACCGCGCGGCCACGCTCGGCTTGATGGTTACGCGACGGGCTACTCCAGGAACTCCTCCATATCGGGGATGCGGGTGAAGGCGATCTTGGTGCCGGTCGCGGATTGATCCTGATTGCCCGTCATGCCGAGCAGCACGGTGTCCCTGCCGAACCTCTGGTTCAGCCTGTCGATGGCGCGCGATATCTCCTCACGCTGCTTTTGCCGCATCGCCAACGGCGCGGCCGGCGCGAACAGATCGGGCTGGATGTGCACGTCGCCCTCCGGCACCAGCCCGTGCAACATGACGCCGATTTTCTTCACTCTCCTCGGCCCGCCTTGGTCCAGCATCGCCTGCCAGAGCTGCTCCAGCAGGCTCAAGAAAAGGAAACTGTCCTGGGCCGGCGCGCAGCCGGCGGCAGAGGCGAGGCGTGGGCCGTTCTCGATCCGCACCGACAGCGAAAACCTGTCCGCGTAGTAGCGCATCCGCCGCAGCCGGGCCGCCGCCTTCATCGTCAGCCGGCGGGCGATGATGTGCGCCTGTTCGGGGCGCCGCATCTCGGGCGCGAGCACATGGCTGTGGCCGACGCTGCGGCGATCGGTCTCCGGGTCCGGCAGGTCATAGCCACGCAGGTAAAGCCACATCCGCTCGCCCAAGAGGCTGCCCCAGACGGCACGCAGGTGTTTGGGCGAAAAGCGCATCAGCGTCCGCAGGTCGTAAATGCCCGCCCGGTTGAGCCGGCGTTCCATATTGCGCCCGATGCCCGGCAGGTCGCGGAGTTCCAGCGCATACAATCGCTCCGGCAGGTCCTCCCGCATCAGGACGGTAAGCCCGTCCGGCTTCTGCAGATCGGTGGCAACCTTGGCCAGGTACTTGCTCGGGGCAAGGCCGATGGAGCAGCGGACATACGCCCCGACATTGCTGGCGATCCCGGCTTTGATGGACCCGGCAATGGCCATCGCCCGCTCCGGCGCCCTCTCGTTCTGCATCAGGCGGCAGGCCATCTCGTCGATGGAACAGACGGCGGTCACCGGAAGATGGCGGTCGATCTCCTCGATCAGGCGGTGGTGAAACTCGGTATAGCGCTCATGCCGCGCCAGGACGCAGATCAGCCCCGGGCACATTTTCCGCGCTTCATAGACGGGGGTGCCGGTCTTGACCCCGAACGCTTTGGCCTCGTAGCTGGCGGCAATCGCGCAGGTGGTGTCGGTGTCCACCGGAATGACGGCGACCGGACGGCAACGCAGGCGCGGCTCGAGCTGCTGCTCCACGCTGGCGAAATAGCTGTTGAAATCAACATACAGCCAGCGCAGGCCGTCAGGCGGGGCGAATCCGGGTTCACGCGACGCGGGCATGGCAACCGATGAGGACTATCTGCTAGCCGTTGCTGTTCAACGCAGATGTTTATCATTTGTTCTCTTGCCTCCTTTGTCAAGCAAGCGCCGTCTTGCCGTTACAGAGGCTTCGCATCGCCACCGCTGCGGACGGGGTTGGCTGAGGGTCGCCGTGCGCATGGGCTGACTGGCCTTATCTGCGGCAATACTACCCAAAGACGGCAAAATAACTCCCTTTTCGGGTCCATACACTTTGACCCGTAGGGGGAATATCGCTAGTCTTGTTCCGCTTCCCAAGAACCACGCGCGCGTCACGCGGCAACGAGGAGAAGGGGGCGTTGCGCCTTTTCGTGGCGATCAGCTTATGCGTTGTCGCTGTCTTCGGCGGCGTTGCCTGCCGGTCCGCACGCGCCGAGACGGTTGAGGTGGAACTGCGCGAACTGGTGCAATCCCATCCTGAAATCCTCGCCCGCGAGAAAGGTGTCGAGGCGGCGGACGCCGGCATCGGCAAGGCCTTTGCCGGCTACCTGCCGAAGGTTGACGTTCTTGGCGCCACCGGTCCGCAATACATCCAGAGCCCGCTAACCGAACAAGATGACGGTGGCACCTGGTTCTCCACGTCGCAGGTGGTGAGCGGCCGGGTGACGCAGAATATCTTCGACGGCTTCGCCACCCCGGCCAACGTTCGCAGCGCCCGCCTTTCGCTGGAGACGGCCAACGCCACCCTGGCCGGCACGCGGCAGAACGTCATCTACGCCGGCATTGAGGCCTACATCGAGGCACTGCGGCAGAGCCAGCTGATCACTCTCGCCCGCGACAGCGAGCGGACGATCATGCAGCAACTGCACCTGGAGGACGAGCGCGTCCAGCGCGGTGCCGGCATCGCCGTCGACGTGCTGCAAGCCAAGTCACGCCTGCAGCTGGCGAAGGAACGGCGGGTGGCTTTCGAGGGCGGCTTTGCCGACGCGGTGACGCGCTACATCCAGGTGTTTGGCCANTCCCCCGACGTGCGCAGCATGAGCCAGCCGAAACTGCCGGACGCGCTGATGCCCGCCGACCTCGGCGAAGCGATAGAGATTGCGCGTGAGAACAATCCGGCGATCGACTCCAGCCTGGCGACCGCGGAGGTGGCGAGCGAACACCAGCGCTTGGCGCGTGCCGACTACTATCCGCGCCTCGACGTGATCGGCAGCGCCAATCGCGAAAACGATAACAACCTCGTCCGCGGCACCTCCGTCGACATGTCGGTGGTGGTGCAGGCGAGTTGGAACCTGTTCAACGGCTTTGCCACCGATGCCAACGTTTCCCAGGCGGTGGCGGAGTACCAGGGGAGCCTGCGCAACCACGAGCTCGTTACCCGCAAGGTCATTGAGCAGACGCGCCTCGCCTGGAGCGAAATGACCACCGCCCGGGAGCGGATCGACCTGCTCAACAACGCCGTGGCCATCGCCGGCGAGGTATTTGACGCCCGCGCCAAACTGCGCGAAGCCGGGCGCGAGACCGTGGTCAATGTCCTCGATGCCGAGAACGAGGTCTACAACGCCCGGATTAATCTGGTGATCGCCCAGGGCGACGCGCTGCGTGCCGGCTTTCAGGTCCTGCAGGGCATTGGCCGCCTTGACCTGCGAAACCTCGGCGTCGCCGGCGATTGACTGTCGTTAACCGCTTCGCCCTGCAACAGCCCCCGGCAATCGCCTTGCAGGCTTCGCTCAGCCCTCACCGCTGACATCGTCCGGCCGCAGCTTCAGCGAGGCCGAATTGATGCAATAGCGATCGCCGGTGGGCGCCGGCCCGTCGGGAAAGACATGCCCCAGGTGCGCGTTGCACCGGCTGCAATGCACCTCGGTGCGGACCATCAAGAAGCTGCGATCGGTTTCGGTACCGACCTTGTCCGGGCTCACCGGCTGCCAGAAGCTGGGCCAGCCGCTGCCAGAATCGAACTTGGTTGCGGAGGCAAACAGTTCTTGGCCGCAGCAGGCGCAGAGATACATCCCCGGCGTCTTGGTGTTCCAATAAGCGCCGGTGAACGCCCGCTCGGTGCCCTTGCCGCGGCACACATGATATTGCTCGGCTGTGAGTTCCTCACGCCACTCGCTGTCTGATTTGCTGATTTTGTCGCTCATCCGCGTCGTCCTTTCGCTCGCGCCGTCGATCGGATCGGCATTGTGCCTAATTCGATCATCCACCGGGGCTATCGTTTCGAAAGGTGTGCGCTATCGCCGCCGCTTCAACTGCGGACGATTCAGATCCAGACGATAAGCTTCGGATTGGCACGCGGCGCTGGCTTTGCCGCTGGCGGGTGTGCGGCTTAGTCTTCCGCCACTTCGTCGCCGTCCGGCGAGTCCGTCTCGGTCAGTGCCTCGTCCTCGTACTGCGCCGGCCCGTCCATGGCGAGGGAGGAAACGATGTCCGAAGCGTCAAGGCCTTCGTCCGCCGGGCGGTTCCTCCGGCGGGGCGATCCGCTGCTGATTGCGAACGAGTTTCTCGCGCAGGTTATCCAGATCGAGATTGCGCGCGGCAATCTCCCGCAGCGAGACCACGGTCGTTTTCTCGTTCTCCACGTCGACGGTGCTTCGCGCCCCGGCGTTAAGCTCGCGCGCCCGCTCGGCCGCCACCAACACCAGCTCGAAACGGCTGGGAACGGCTTCGATGCAGTCTTCGACGGTAATACGTGCCATGCCTGCCTCTTCCTCTCGCGGCCTCGCCGACCGAAACGGCGCCGAAGGCACGCTGTCGCCCACTCCGGCGACGAAGGGGCGGCATCATGCCCTCGGCCGCTGCGAAACACAAGCGCCACTGTAAACAATTGTTTGGCCCAACGTGATCCCAAGCGACGGGGCGGCTCCACACATCCACCGCGCTGTGATCGTGTTCACTTTATGCTCATTACTTGCAAGCCCTAGCAGGACCATCTACCTACAAATATATTCGCCTTTTATGTCAACAATACATGCCACGCGCGAATAATACGTTAATTATGTGTACACTACCAAGGAAACGCGAGACGGACATTCGACCGTTCAACCGCGAGTTTTACTGTAACGGTTGCGGATGTTCGCGGGTGAAAGAGTGGGGAGACTGATGGCAATAGTTACAGGCACTGCAGGAAACGACACGATTCAGCCAAGTGGCAATTCCGCCGGCGTTGTTGGCGGGCTTCCGGGCGCTGGCGCCGACTCGATCAATGGGCTCGGTGGCAACGACTACATCAACGGCAGCGACGGCAACAACACGATGCTCGGCGGCGACGGCAACGACACCATCTATGCCGGCATCGGCAACGACTCGATCGATGGCGGCGTCGGCAACGACTACATCACCTATTCTGGCAGCAGCGGTGGTAGCGACACCATCCTCGGCGGCGCCGGCAACGACACCATCTACACGTTTGATTCCGTCGGCAGTGTCAACGGCGGCACCGGCCAGGACATCGTGTATCTCTCGGGTGTCGCCGGGGTTAACTGGAACGTCGCCGCGCTTGGGATCGAAACGGTCTACGCATCCGACGGCAGTGACACGCTCAATGGCGCAACGCATACGGTTGCTATCTACCTGAAAGGTTACGACGGCGACGACAGCCTGGTCGGCGGCACTGTCGGCGATCGCCTCGATGGCGATGGTGGCAACAATACGATGATCGGCAATGGCGGCGATGACACCATATACGGTGGCAATGGCGATGAAAGCGCCAGCGGCGGTGGCGGCAACGACAATATTTACCTCTACGACGGCAATAACACCCTCGACGGCGGCGACGGCAATGACCGGCTCGATGTCGGCTTCGGCGACAACCGCCTCACCGGCGGCGCCGGTAACGACTACCTCGACGGCAGCTACGGCAGCGATACCCTGGATGGAGGTATTGGCGACGACACGATTGACGGCAGCTACGGCCACGACAGCATCGTCGGCGGCGCCGGCAACGACAGAATCTACGCCAGTGCCGAGGCCGTGTTCATCTCCGGCGGAGCGGGCAACGATTCCTTCTATGGTGAGGGTTACAGCGGCATCTCGCTCAACCTGCTCACCGCCGGTTTCGAGTATGCCGAAGGCACATACGGCGCCGATAACTTCAACGCTGCCGGACTGACCGGCGCGGTCACGCTTTATGGCAGCTACGGCGCCGACACCCTCATCGGCGGTGCCGGTAACGACTACCTGAATGCCGGCGCGGGCAACAACTCGCTGAACGGTAATGCCGGCAACGACACGCTCTACGGCGACAACAGCCGCGATACGATAATTGGCGGTGCCGGCAACGACTACATCTACGCCTACGACGGCAACGACAGCCTGAGCGGCGGCGATGGCAACGACACCATCTACGGCCTTGGCGACAACGACACCATCAGCGGCGGCAAGGGCTACGACTCAATGGACGGCGGCGCCGGCCGCGACACCATCGACTACAGCTACCTGACCGCCAAGGTCACCATCGACCTGGTCGCCGGAACCGCCACCTTCGTCCCTGCGGCGGGCGAGGCAACGGAAACCATCAGGAACTTCGAGAACGCCATCGGCGGTGCCGGCGGCGACAGCATCCTCGGCAACGACTACGCCAACAGCTTGGTCGGCAACGCCGGCACCGATACGCTCGACGGCGGCAACGCGGCCGATACCCTCGATGGCGGAGCGGGCGTCGACCTGCTTATTGGCGGCAACGGGGCAGACCGGCTCATCGGTGGTGCCGATAACGACATCTTCCGCTTCATCGCCACGACGCAATCTCCCGTTGGCGTCGGCCACGATACGATCGCCGACTTCCAGGGTGCGGGCGCTCCTGTCCTCGACCGCATCGACCTTTCGTTCATCGATGCAAGGCTCGGTGCGGCGTTCCCGGGCAATGACGCGTTTACCTTCATCGGCACCGGCGCGTTCACCGGTGTCTCCGGCCAGTTGCACGCCGTTGCCAGCGGTGCCAATTCGCTCATTCAAGGCGATACCAATGGCGATGGCGTCGCTGATTTCGAAGTCCTGGTACTGAATGTGAGCGCGGCCACCTGGGTTGCCACCGACTTCATTCTCTGATCGGCACACCTCTCTCCTCCGGTCGCGTCCCGCTTCGGGTGCGACCGGAGACTGCGGACTCCCACCTCAGCACACGAGCCTTCAACAACCGGGCTAAACGGGATCAACCCGCCGCTGTCGGCGGCTTGCGCAGCACCAGCGAGAGATTGTTGGCCGGCATCGCCACCTCGCGCTCCCAGAGCAATCCCGCGTCTGCCGCCAGCCGTACCACATCGGCCAGATCACGCACGCCGTATGCCGGATTCATCTGCTGCAACTGCTCGTCGAACAGGGCATTGGAAACCGCCGTGTGGCGCCCGTCCCGCTTGTAGGGACCGTAAAGGTACAGCAGGCCATCCGGCTTGAGCGCCAAGCTCGCGCCACCGATGAGAGCGCAGCAGGTTTCCCAGGGCGCAATGTGGATCACGTTGATCGCCACCACCGCATCGAGCGTTGCCGGCCCGATCCCCGGCCACGGCAACTGGCGCACATCCAGCCGGAAGGGCTCACCCACATTAGCCCGCCCGGCGCTGGTCACGTGGGCAGCAATGCTGGCCAATGCATCGGGATCCGGATCCGTCGGTTGCCACCGCACGCCGGGCAAAGCGGCGGCAAAGTGCACCGCGTGTTCACCGGTGCCGGCTCCCACCTCCAAGACAAGCGCGTGCTCGGGCAGAACCGACTGCAATACCTCAAGAATCGGTGCGCGATTATTAAGTGTCGCCGGGGCGTGTAGCTTGCGCGCCCGCAAAGACCGCAGTGAATCGGCATGGTCTGGCACGATAGCGTGTCCCATTGAAGAGCATAGGCAGACGATCTGCGGAAAGACATTACCCCTTATTTTTCGCTTGAACAGAGGCTTCGGCAATGCTTCCCCGCTGTGCCGGCGGCACGACAATTGTCGGAGGCAAATACACGCAAGCTTCACGCCAACGTGAATACAAGACTCGTCTGCTCATGTATAAGTCTGCTTGGCTCCAAGTCGTGGACAGATGCCCGTTCATTCTCAGGTGAAAACTTCACCCATGTTGACTCGACGCAATTTTTTCGACCGGCTCGTCGCCACCATCGGCCTGACTGCCGGCCTTAGCTTCCTGCCCCGCCACATTCTCGCTGCCGGCTCCAGTAGCGAAACCTTCGAAATCGTTCATACCGAAGCGGAATGGAAGCAACTGCTGACACCGGCGCAATTCTATGTCATGCGCCAGCAGGGGACCGAAGCCCCCGGCAGCAGCCCACTCAACAACGAGCATGGCACCGGCACCTTTCTCTGCGCCGCCTGCGCATTGCCGCTGTTTTCGTCGAAGGCGAAATTCGACAGCGGCACCGGCTGGCCCAGCTTCTGGCAACCGCTTCCCAATGCCATTGGCGAGCAGGAGGACAGGACGCTCGTCTTCGTCCGCACCGAGGTACACTGCCACCGCTGTGGCGGCCATCTCGGGCACGTCTTCAACGACGGACCGCCGCCCACTGGCCTGCGCTACTGCATCAATGGCGTCGCACTTAAGTTCGTCGCCGACGCCGCCTGAGCCGGGAGGAAGTGACCATGCGCAAATGCTCCAAGCCAACAGATGGCGGCAGTGGCCGCCTCACCCGGCTACTGCAGGGAGCGGTCATCGCCGCGTTGCTAACGAGCGCAGCCGGCGTTACCAACAGCGCCGCGGCGGAGCAGAGCGAGNGCGCTGTTCGCCGGTGGCTGCTTCTGGTGCGAAGAGACGGCCTTCGAGGGCCAGCCGGGTGTCATCTCGGTGACTTCCGGCTACACCGGCGGCACGGTGCAGTCCCCCACCTACGAGCAAGTCTCATCCGGCGGCACTGGCCACGCCGAGTCGGTCCGCGTCGTCTATGACCCGGCGAAGACCAGCTACCCCCTGCTCCTCGACATCTTCTGGCACAACGTCGATCCCCTTGACGCCGGTGGCCAGTTCTGCGATCGCGGCAATCAGTATCGTTCCGCCATCTTCTATGAAAACGACACGCAGAAGCAGCAGGCGCTCGCATCGAAGGAGGCGTTGGAGAAGTCAGGACGCTTCGACAAGCCGATCGCAACGCAAATTGTTGCTGCCTCCACCTTCTATCCGGCGGAGGAGTACCATCAGGACTACTACAAGAAGAATCCGATCCACTATCAGGCTTACCGCCTCGGCTGTGGCCGCGACCACCGCCTGCAACAGCTGTGGGGGGATGAAGCCGGCAAGTCAGCACACTGAGCCGCGTCACCCCTGACCTATCCCGGTAGCGATACCGGCCGGCGAGCAAATGTTCTCCGGCCGCGAGGCGGCAGACCGTTTCGCGCGTCCTTGAACATTATTGCCACGACGGTGGCAGAGGACGTGTGCGCCAGCGCGCTGATGCGCCGCCGCTCAGGCTTGGCCGAGCATCCTTTCGGCACGCTCAAGTGCCGTGTGGGCTAGCAACCGGGGGCTTGCAGCGGCAATGCTCGGCCTGGATGCGAAAAAGCCGGGCCTTACGGCCCGGCTTTCCTAGCAGGGGTGTGATAGGGAGCGGGGGCTCTCCCAATCACAGGCTGTAATTTAGCCGCATCCACATCGCGCCGCTGTGATGCTCCGCACAAGGGCGGTGCCTTCTTTGCTTCGCCCAGGCGTAACCCATCGCTGGTGCGCACCTCAACGCGGCCGCACTCAGCCTGCGGTAGCCAGATCGATACAGATCTTGCCGAAGTGACCGCCGCGATCGAAGGTGGCAAAGGCTTCGGCTACTGCGCCAAAGTCGAAGACACGATCGACCAGTGGGTGCAACCGATGCGCGGCGATCGCCCGGTTCATCGCCTCGAAGCCATCGCGGGAGCCGACGGTGATCCCCTGCAACCGCACTTGACGCATCACCACCAAGGGCAACGGCAACGCCGCCGCTGCCCCCGACAAGACGCCGATCAGGCTCAGCGTCCCGCCGATGCGGACGGCGCGCACCGAGCGCTCCAGGGTTTCGGCCCCGCCCAGTTCCACCACGTGCTCGCAGCCGGCGCCGTCGGTGAGATCCTTGACGACGCGGCCCCAATCCTTCGTCGTGCGGTAATTGATCGTCGCGTCGGCACCGAGGGCACTCACCCGCTCCAGCTTGGCATCGCTCGACGAGGTGACGATAACCCGCGCCCCGGCCAGCTTGGCGAACTGCAGCGCGAACAGGGCGACACCTCCCGTGCCCTGCACCAGCACCGTGTCGCCCGGGCCGACCCGGCCATCGCTGACGATCGCCGTCCAGGCGGTCAGTCCGGCGCACGGCAGCGTCGCCGCTTCGACCGCACTCAGGTGCGGGGCGACAGCAACAACCCCGTCAGCATCGAGACACATGTATTCAGCCAGCACGCCATCCAGCGGCCCGCCTAGGGAATCGAACATTTTCTGCTGGTCGGGTGCCCCGCCCTGCCAACGCTGGAAAAACAGCGGCACCACCCGATCGCCCACCTGCAGACGCCGCACCGCTGCCCCCACGGCGACGATCTCTCCCGCCCCGTCGGATACCGGGATCAGCGGCAGGCGAATGCGCGCCCCATAGCCGCCGCGGATCAACAGCGTGTCGCGGTAATTGAGTGAGGCGGCCCGCATTGCCACCACGACCTGGTGTGCGCCAGGCTGCGGTTGCGGTCGTTCAGCAAGCCGCAGGTGCTCCGGCGCGAAGCCGTCGCGCAATTCCCAAACGCGCACGTCTGTCCCTCCTTATGCGTGCCCTGCTGACGTGCGTACTGCGCTACAGCAGGCCGATCTGATGCACGGCCACTTCCGCGGCGAGCCGGGTGACGTCGGATGCAACAAGCCGCCCCACCCTCGTCGCCAGGGCGTTCGCCGTCCCGCAGGCGGTGGCCAGCCGCAAGGCGTCATCACTTCTGCTTCCCTCGCCCAACGCCGCCACCAGACCGGCGAGAAAGCAGTCGCCGCTGCCAACCGGGTTGCGGGCAACGATGGCCGGGGGACGGGCGTACCAGCCCTTATGGCCGACGACCAGAACCGCCCCCTGCGAGCCGAGGGTAATCGCCACCCTGGCGATGCCACGCGCCGCCAGCCACTGGGCGGCACTCAGCGCATCGGTGACGGTTTGCACCGGCCGCGCCGTCGCCGCCGCAGCTTCTTCTGCATTCAGCTTCAAGCCTAACGTCGGCGCGATGTTCGCCTGCGCCAGACTCTCGCCTCCGCTGTCCACCCACACCGGCCGGCCATGGCCCGCCACCACCGCCTGCAACCGCTGCCGGGCGCTGGGTGGACTGCCGGGCGGCATACTGCCGCAAATGCAGACGGCGCTGCGCCCATGTGCCAGCTGGGTGACGTCGGCCTCGAATTGCGCCCACTCCCTGTCGGTGATGACGGGCCCCGGCTCGGTGATGATAGTCGCCTGCGCGGGACCGGCTTCCGTCGGGCCGGTAAGAATGATCAGCGAGGCGCGAGTTTCGCCGCCGATGTGTGACCAGGTTGCAGTCAGCCCCTCGGCCGCAGCGGAGCGCGCCGCCATATTCCCGGACGCACCGCCGATAAATCCAGCGGAGTGGTTAGCCTTGGCCAGACTGGCGAGGGTACGGGCGACATTGAGCCCACGACCGCCAATCGTCGTATAAACATGATCGGCGCGGCACGCGCCGCCGAGGGTGAACCGGGGCACTACCAGCGTGCGGTCAAGCGCTACATTTGGGGTGATGCAGAGCGTGCTCAAAGGCGACAAACCAGCAGTGGTGACAGGACTACTCGACATTGATCACTGCCTTGCTGAACAAGGCAAGTGCCGATGCGTCGCATTTGCGCTCAACAATGGACAGATACGAGGAGATGCCTCAATTGGGCAATATTGCGTCCAGCCATCCGACCCTCTGCGGATCGATCGCCGGTCGGCCCGGCGTCTTTGGAGTGGCAATGCATACTGCAGCCTATCAAGATTTAGGCTTGAATTACACCTATGTCGCCTTCGGCAGCGACGATACNGGGGGTGCGGCGGCGGCGATGCGCGCGCTTGGCATCCGCGGCCTTGGTGTAACCATGCCGCACAAGCTCCGCATTGCCGACCACCTGGATGACCTGGATGCCGACGCGCGCGCCATCGGTGCGGTGAATACGGTGATCAACGAAGGTGGTCGCCTGATCGGCTACAACGTCGATTGGCTGGGGGCGATTCGCGCCTTCGAGGAGGTGGTCGATCCGCGCGGCCAGCGCGCCGCCGTCATCGGCGCCGGTGGCGGGGCGCGTGCCATCGCCTACGGCCTCGCCCGCTGCGGCGCCGAGGTGACGATCTTCAACCGTTCGCTGGAGCGCGGCGAGGAACTGGCGCTTGCCCTGGGGCTTCGCTACGGCGGCCCTCCCGATCGGCTCCTCGACGACGATGGCTTCGATCTGCTGGCGCATGCCACGTCGGTGGGATTTCATGATCCGGAGGCCATGCTGCTGCCCGAGGCGGCCCTGCGCGCACCCATGGTGGTGTTCGATGCGGTACCAATGCCGGTGCAGACCCGCTTGCTAGCCACGGCCAGCGCCAGGGGCTGCCGGACGATCCCCGGCGTCCGCATGCAGCTGCATCAGGCGGCGGCGCAGTTCGAGCTTTATACCGGCCAGCGGCCCAATCTTGGCGTCATGGAGGAAGCCTTGCGTAGCGCTCTCGCTACGCTTTGATTTATCCGCGATTTTCGGCGATAAGAGCAAGGCGCTATGCAATCGGGAGGAACAGTCGGTGACGAAAGTGATCGAGGCACGTTTGCGCCACTTGTCGATCGAGTTGCCACACCCTGCGCCGCCGGCCGGCGCCTACGTGCCCTACGTGCTTATGGGATCGCTGCTGTTCGTTTCCGGTCAGCTGCCGCAATGGAACGGCGAGCTTCGCTTCCTCGGCCGCGTCGGCAGCGAACTGACGATTGATGACGGCTACGCCGCCGCCCGCCTCTGCGGTCTCAATCTCCTCGCCCAGGCACAGGATGCGTGCGGTGGCAACCTGGACCGAATCGCCCGGGTAGTCCGTCTGGGTGGGTTCGTGCTTGCCAGTCCCGCTTTCACCGACCATCCGAAGGTGATCAATGGCGCCTCCGACCTGATGCAGGACGTGTTCGGGCCACCCGGACGGCATGCCCGTTTCGCCGTCGGCGCACCATCGCTGCCGCTGGGGGCGGCGGTAGAGGTGGAAGGCATCTTTCAGCTCGCCTGATTCCCGGATCTCCGGCCGGCGGCAGCTGCCCATGCGGTTCTCCCTCGCGCTCGCGTTGGCCCTGGCCACGGCGATCGCCTTCCTCGCCTACCGACGCGGCTCGCTGACCGCCGGTGGTGGCATTGCTGCTGCCATCGTCGGCTCGGTCGTCTTTGCCGGCGGCGGCGTCGCCTGGGGTGCCGTCCTGATCTTCTTCTTCGTCTCTTCCTCCGCGCTCGGCCGCCTGAAGAGCGCACCAAAGGCACGGGCGGAAGCGCTGTTCGCCAAGGGCCAGCGGCGCGACGCCACTCAGGTCCTGGCCAACGGCGGCATCGCCGCACTGCTCGCCCTCGGCCACGGCATCGATGGCGGTGCCGCGTGGTGGCCGGCCTTCATCGGCAGCATGGCGGCGGTCACCGCCGATACCTGGGCGACCGAGGTGGGAACGCTAAGCCGCCGGCCGCCCTGGCTGATCACCTCGTTCGCCCCGGTTACCGCCGGAACCTCAGGCGGAGTGACGACGGCCGGCCTTGCCGCCTCCCTCGCCGGGGCGGTTCTGGTGGGCGTGGTCGCCGCGTTGTTCGCGCCGCAGAGTGCATGGGTGCCCGTCGTGGTGGCGGCGATGGCAGGCGGCCTCTTCGGTGCCATCGCCGACAGCGTCCTCGGCGCCACACTGCAGGCGTCCTACTATTGCGAGCGTTGCGCGCAACCCACCGAGGCGACCCGCCACCGCTGCGGTGCGACGAGCAGCAGGCGGCGGGGTGTCGGCTGGATCGATAACGACGTGGTCAACGTGGCGGCAGCCATCGTCGGCGCGCTGGTTGGCAGTGCCGTCGTCAATTTCGGCTGAGCGCGTCGTTGAGAACCGCCAGCATCCGATCGATGTCGGCGGTGGTATTGTAGAGGTGCGGCGCCAGCCGCAGCGCACCCGCCCGGCGCGCGACGTAAATGCCGTCCGCTACCAGCGCGTCGTAGACCCGATCGGTCTGCATACGATCGATCGGCGCGAAAAACACCAGCGTCGAGCGTGCCGGTCCACTCTCGGGGCTGAGCAGGCGATAGCGGCGGCGATCGAGGCCGGCGATGAAACGCTCCACCAGGGCAGCGTCATGACTGGCAATCGCCTCGATGCCCACGCCGAGCACGTACTCGATCGCTGTCGCCAGCGGATGAAAGTTGAAGAAGTTGGCAGTCCCGAAGACGTCGTAGCGGCGCGCCCCGGGATCGTGCTGCAGCGACAGGTCAAGTTCGTCCCGAGCCAGGTCATCCGACGTCAACATGGCAAGCCAATAGGTCTGCTGACAGGTCATGCGGTCGAGAAGCTCGGGGCGAACCCAGCAGAAGCCGGTGCCGTAGGGGCCACACAACCACTTGAAGCCGACAGAAACGAGTGCATCCACCGGTGCCGTTGTCACAGCGAGCGGACGGACGCCAAGCGCCTGCGAGGCATTGACGACGAACAGCACCCCAAACTGGCGACAGAGATCGCCGATCGCATCGAGATCGATGGCGTAGCCGGAAAGCGAGTGCACCCAGGTCAGGCAGAGGAGCCGGGTCCGCGGGCTGATCGCCGTTGCCACCTCGTCGACACTCAACACCCGGTTGGCCGGCCGCAACTGGCGGACGTGGACGCCCCGCGACGCCAAGCCGAGCCAGGGCAGGATGTCGGAGGGGAAGTCGCCCTGCATCACCAGCACCTCGTCGCCGTCGTGCCACACCACGCCGTTGGCGAGCAGATGCAGGCCATAGGAGGCGCTGTTGCCAAGGATGACCTGCTCGGCTGGCGCACCGATCACCGCGGCGACGGCGCGGCGCAGGCGCTGCGGCACGCCGCTGAAGCGCTCGGTGGTAAGGTGCCAGGGCTGTTGCTTCCAGGCGATGGCGTCGCGCGCCGCCTCGGCGGCGACCCGCGGCAAGACGCCCTGGTGAGCCGTGTTCAGCCAGACACGCCCGTCGAAGGATGCGAAATCATCCCTGCGTTCGTTCCACATCGCTCCATCACCCTGCGGTTCATCTCACCCTGGTAATCACCGATACCGACGCCAAGATCCAGACGCATCTCCACCGCCGCCGCCGCCCGCGCCGCGGCCTGCAACGGCGAGGTCCTATGCCCGACAGCGGCGCCAAGGCGACGATCAAGGTTTTCAGCGACATTGCCCACATCGATCCCGGCCAGTGGGACGCGTGTGCCGGCGAGAACAGCCCATTCATCCGGCACGCCTTTCTTTCCATCCTCGAGCGTTCCGGCTCTGTCGGGGCGAAGACTGGCTGGCGACCCTGCCATCTAGGGCTGATCGCCGGCGACGGCACGCTCCTCGGCTGCGTTCCGCTCTACCTGAAGCAGCACTCCTACGGTGAATACGTCTTCGACTGGGGCTGGGCGGAAGCCTATGAGCAGGCTGGGGGAAAGTATTATCCGAAGCTGCAGGCGGCGGTACCCTTCACCCCGGTCGGCGGGCCGCGATTGCTGCTGCGTCCGGATGCGCCATCAGCAACGGACGTCCGCTTGGCTGACGCCCTCGTCGGCGTTGCCGAACGGCTTGGCGTCTCCTCGCTGCACGTCACCTTCTGCACCGCCGAAGAGCAGGCGGTTCTCCAGCGCGCCGGCTACCTCGCCCGCATCGGCCAGCAGTACCACTGGGAGAACCAGGGCTACGCCCACTTCGATGATTTTCTCGCCACCCTGGCCTCGCGCAAACGCAAGGCCATTCGCAAGGAGCGCGCCGGGGTCGATGCCGCCGGCGTCGCCATCCGCACCCTGCGCGGCCACGACATCGAGGCGCGGCACTGGGATGCCTTCTATCGCTTTTACCTGAACACGATCGACCGCAAGTGGGCGCACGCCTATCTCACCCGTGACTTCTTTCGCCTGCTGGGGGAGCAGCTGGCCGAACAGGTGGTTCTCGTCCTCGCCGAGACCGCAGGAGGGGTGCCGGTCGGTGGGGCGCTCAATATCCTGGGTGGCGACACGCTCTACGGCCGCTACTGGGGCTGCGAGGAGCAGTTCCGCTTTCTGCACTTCGAGGCCTGCTACTACAGGGCGATCGACTTTGCCATCGCCCATGGGCTGCGTCGGGTGGAAGCGGGCGCCCAGGGCGAGCACAAGGTGCAGCGGGGCTATCTGCCCACTCTCACCTATAGCGCCCACTGGATCGCCGACGCCGGCTTCCGCCGGGCGGTGGAGCGCTTTCTCGTCGAGGAGCAACTGGCCGTCGCTGAAGCGATGCGTGAAATCACGGCGCAGTCGCCTTATCGCTGCGAGGGCGGCAGCTGACGGGACCGGGGCCGCGGTTCCCGCTCACGTTTGCGTAGGTTTTCAGACCGCCGGCCAGGATGCGAGAACCTGCTCCCAGGAGCTGTCCGCGAGCGGCGCCCGCGCCGTCGGCGGCACGTCATCGACAATGGTCGGGAACAGGACATGCACGTCATTGCCGTCGCGGCGGACGAGGCCGCGCGCCTGCATGTGCGGGTGCTCCGGCACCTCGTTATAATCGAGGACCGCCTGGTAACAGCAGTCGACGGGCCGCAGCCGCGCCTCCCAGTGAGCGAGGGTATGGCGGGCAAAGAGGTCGGCGACATCACTGATCAGATCGATCTGCGGCAGTGGCTCGTGCTGGCGGGCGATCCACTGCGGATGCTCGACCGCAGTGCAGAACTTGGCCCAGAATTTCGGCTCCACCGAACTCAGGGTGACGAAGCGGCCGTCCCCGGTCTTGTAGACGTTGTAGCAGGCAGCACCACCGTTGAGGATACCGGCACCCAGCTTCGGTGGCACCTGCAGCGGCAGGGCCTGATTGTAGAGCAGCGATTCCATCAGACTCACGTCGAGATAGCAGCCCTCGCCGGATCGCGTGCGGGCAAGCAGCGCCCCCATGATGCTGATCACCGCTTGCGACGATCCCGCATGGTCAGCCATCGGCGGATAGGGGATGGTGGGCATCTCGCGCGTACCGGATGCACTCAGCATGCCGGTCATCGCCACGTAGCCGATATCGTGATCGGCCACCAAACGCGCCGGACCGCTCTGCCCGTAGCCGGAGAGCGCGCAGTGAATGAGGCGGGAATTGCGGGCGCGCAGCTGCCGATAGCCGAGGCCGAGGCGGTCCAGAACTCCCGGACGGAGTGACTCCAACAGGATGTCGGCACGCTCGATCAGCTGCAGAAACACCTCAGCATCGGCGGCATCCTTGAGGTCGAGATTAATGATGCGCTTACCGGCATTGATCAACGGGTAGAAGGGCGACGTCCCCGGCTTGCCGTCGGGATCGAAATAGCGGCCGGGATCGCCCTGCGGTGGCTCCACCTTGACCACGTCGGCACCCATGTCGGCTAGGATGCGGGTGGCAAACGGGCCGGGCAGATACTGCCCCAGGTCCAGCACGCGAATACCGTTGAGAAAGCTCGAGACGCCCACTCCACCCTCCTTGCTGCCCGCCGCGATTGTTGCGTGGCACGCGAGCGGGAGCGGTAGGGATAAGGGGCGCACCGCGGCCTGTCCAGCGCCGCTCGAAGGCGATCCGCGGCAAGGCTGGGCACACATAGCGACCGAGCTTGGCGCTGTCTGTCAGGGGCGGCGAGATGAACTGACCGGCGAAAATGACTGCGGCGCCGCCCGACCGGGACGGCGCCGCAGGTAAATTTGGCGATCGACGCTACGCGCCGCTACTCCACGTTCACCATCTCCGGCTTCTTCCGCTTCTTGCCGATGGTGGGCGGCACCGAGACATCCGGGTACTCAAAGGCCGGCTTGCCGTCGACGATGGTCACCCGGACGACGCCACCCTTCTCCAACTTGCCGAAGAGCAGTTCTTCCGCCAGCGGCTTCTTGATGTGCTCCTGGATGACGCGGGCAAGCGGCCGGGCGCCGAAACGCTGATCGTAGCCTTTGCCAGCCAGCCACTTGCGGGCCTCGTCGGAGAGTTCGATCACCACCTGCCGGTCGGCCAGCTGCGCCTCCAGCTGAATGACGAACTTGTCCACCACCAACTCGACGATGTCCACCGACAGGCCGGCGAAGGGGATGATCGCATCGAGACGGTTGCGGAACTCCGGCGTGAACAGCCGTTCGATCGCGTCCATGTCGTCACCGATCCGCTCTTCGCGTTCGAAGCCGATCGCCGGCTTCACGAGATCCGCCGCCCCGGCATTGGTGGTCATGATCAGGATCACATTGCGGAAGTCGACGCTCTTGCCGTTGTGGTCGGTCAATCGGCCGTGGTCCATCACCTGTAGCAGGATGTTGAACAGGTCGGGATGGGCTTTCTCGATTTCGTCGAGCAGCAGCACCGCATGCGGCTGCTTGTCGACGGCGTCGGTCAACAGACCGCCCTGGTCAAAGCCAACATAGCCCGGAGGAGCACCGATCAGGCGGGAAATGCTATGCCGCTCCATGTATTCGGACATGTCGAAGCGGACCAGGTCGATGCCGATGATCTGCGCCAACTGCCGCGCTACTTCAGTCTTGCCGACGCCGGTGGGACCGGAGAACAGGTAGCAGCCGATGGGCTTTTCCGGATCGCGCAACCCAGCCCGGGCGAGCTTGATGGCGCTGGACAGCGCGGTGATGGCGTTGTCCTGACCGAAAACCACCGTCTTCAGATCGCGCTCCAGGGTCTGCAGCGCCTTGCGATCGTCACTCGACACGCTCTTCGGCGGGATGCGGGCGATCTTTGCGACCACCTCCTCCACGTCGCGGACGGTCACCGTCGTTCTCCGCCGGTTGACCGGCAGCAGCATCCGGGCGGCACCGACCTCGTCGATGACGTCGATCGCCTTGTCCGGCAGCTTGCGGTCGTTGATGAAGCGGCTGGACAGTTCCACCGCCGCACGGAGCGCCTCACTGGTGTAGCGGACCTTGTGGTGCGATTCGAAGCACGTCTTGAGGCCGTGCAGGATCTTCACGCTGTCCTCGATCGACGGCTCGTAGATATCGATCTTCTGGAAACGACGGACCAGCGCCCGATCCTTCTCAAAATAGTTGCGGTATTCCTTATAGGTAGTCGACCCCATGCACCGCAGCGATCCGGAAGCCAGCGACGGCTTGAGGATATTCGAGGCGTCCATCGATCCACCGCTGGTAGCACCCGCGCCAACGACCGTATGAATCTCATCGATGAACAGCACCGCGCCGGGCGTGCCCTCCAGTTCGGAGATGACATTCTTCAGGCGCTCTTCAAAATCGCCGCGGTAGCNGGTGCCCGCCAGCAGCGTCCCCATGTCGAGCGCGAAAATGGTGGCAGACTTGAGGACTTCCGGAACTTCGCCACGAACGATGCGCCAAGCGAGACCTTCCGCCAGGGCCGTCTTGCCCACGCCCGGGTCACCAACGAACAGCGGATTGTTCTTGTTCCGCCGGCAAAGAATCTGGATTGTCCGCTCGATCTCCGCGTCTCGGCCGATCAGAGGATCGGTGCGACCCTCGGAGGCCTTGCGGTTGAGGTCCACGCAGTAGGTTTCCAAAGCTTCGTGCCCTTTGCGAACTACCTTTTCGCCACTCTGCTCTTCCTCGGCCCCCTGGACCGACCGACGCTTGCTCTCGCCCGGTACCTTGGCAATGCCGTGGGCGATAAAGTTGACGGCATCCAGCCGCGTCATGTCCTGCACTTGCAAGAAGTAGACCGCGTGTGACTCGCGTTCGGAAAANNAGAGGGCAACGAGCACGTTGGCACCGCTCACCTCTTCACGACCAGAGGACTGGACGTGAATGACGGATCGCTGGACAACGCGCTGAAAGCCGGCCGTCGGCTTGGGATCGCCGGTGGAGACCGTTTTCAGACTCTGCAGTTCGTTATCGACGAAGCTGGTGAGGTCCTGCCGCAGCTGCGACATGTCAACGCCACAGGCTTTAAATACGGGAGCCGCGTCTTGATCTTCGGTTAACGCCAGGAGCAAGTGTTCGAGGGTCGCATATTCATGCCGACGTTCGGCCGCAAGGGCCAGGGCTCGATGAAGGGTCTGCTCCAAGTTCCGAGATAGCATGCGGGTTCTTCCTATTCAGTGCCGTCTTTTTCGATGGTGCACTGCAACGGGTGCTGGTGCTGACGCGCCAAGTCCATCACCTGATTCACTTTGGTTTCGGCGACTTCATAGGTGAAGACGCCACAGACGCCGACGCCTCGGTGATGAACATGCAACATGATGCGTACGGCGTCCTCATGGCTCTTGCCGAAAAAACGTTCGAGGACGTGAACCACGAACTCCATCGGCGTGTAGTCGTCATTGAGCATTAATACCCGGTACATGGACGGCTTTTTCGTCCGTGCCCGTGGCTTGGTGACGACTCCCGTCGAGGGGGTGCCTTCGCCCGATCGTTTGTCTGGTCGGCTCATCGATGCCCGTGATCCCCATTGTTGGGCGCAGGACGTCCTGCAAAAACGAGGCCGGCCCATCGCCGCTCTCGCTCCTCTAGATATATTGCGGCGCGCGGCTTAATAAAGCCTTGCGGTTGGCAACCCGTTTGAGGGCCTGCGCCGATCGCATGCCCGCCGGCTTTACACATCGGCGTGCCGCGCGGCTGAGGGCATGCTCAGAGCGCCTTCGGGCAGAGCGCATCTATTGCCAGCGCGAATCGCCGCTCTAGCGGAAATGCCGCATCTTCAATCAACTGCGCCGCCATGCGATATAAGGTGAAGCCGCGCATAAGGCAGCGGCTGGCACAGATCCGAACGTTCGCGGCCTCAAACGCCATCAGCTCCGAACAATTCCGGCAGCGCATCGCCACACGTGTTTCCGAAACGGCATCGTCGATGGTCAGACACGTACTGCCGACCACGGCCGTATTCAGCATATTCAGGCCACGGGTAAGAATTTCGGTTGATTTCAGCAAGGCTTCGGTATTACCGCGGGTCAGTTCGCAAAGCACCGCGTACTGACTGGCTGCAAACGAACCCTCGTCGAGGTCTGACGAGAGCATCGCCGAAGCGTGCGCGTCTCCCTGCTCTGCACCGTCAGGCTGCGGAAAAAACATCGTCACATCTGACATCGGCGTGACCCCTTCTCCTACGCTGGAGCCCGCCTCGAAGCCGAGGCGACATCCAATCAGACCATGCCCGCGGCGCATCAATCGACGCGTGATGCTTGTGGCATCTCTGCGCACCGACAACGACGCCGGCACACTCCGCCGAGCCAACCACCTGAATGCAGTGTATCGCAGCCGCCTCGCGTTGGCTAATTCCAACGTTGCGCGTCAGACGCCTGTCACATGCATGCATTAAACCGCCGGTTACGCCACGCAGCCGGTTTTTCGCTAACTGTTGGCGCCCAGGAGGAAAGCGCCTGCCCGAAAAACAGGCAATGAGTGACATGCGATCGGAAAAATGTCAGTTGTGCCTATTTTATTGGCAGATTCTGCTCGACCAGCGTCGCCCAGTAGCTGGCGCCGATGGGCAGCACGGCGTCGTTGAAATCGTAGTGCGCGTTATGCAGGCCGGCATCGCCGTCTGAACGACCACTGCCGAGCCAGACGTAGCAGCCGGCGCAGCGCTGCAGCATGTAGGCGAAATCCTCCGCCCCCATCGACGGCGTCGGCGCCAGTTCGACCCGCTCCTCTCCCACCACAGCCATCGCCGCCCGGGCAGCGATCTCGGTTGCTGCCGGCTCGTTGACGGTGGCCGGATACTGACGCCGGTAGTCCACCCTGGCCACACAACCGTGCGCCGCGGCCGTGTCACTCGCCACGCGCGCCAGTGTGGCGGCGACGATACTCTGCACCTCCGGGCGGAAGGAGCGAGTGGTGCCGCGCAGCACCGCCTGCTCGGGAATGACGTTCCAGGTATCGCCGGCGCTGAACTGAGTGACCGAGACGACGGCCGCGTCGTAGGGATTGATGCTCCGACTGACGACGGTCTGCAGCGCGCCGACGATAGCTGCGGCGGCGACGATGGCATCAGTGCCGAGATGTGGCATCGCACCATGGCAGCCTTTACCTTCGACAATGATCTCAAAGGCATCGCAGGCCGCCATCAGCGGGCCGGCGCGGAGCGCCATGCTGCCCGCTGGCATGTTCGGCCAGTTGTGCAAGCCATAGACGGCAGCGACGGGAAAGCGATCGAACAGTCCCTCTTCGACCATCACCCGGCCACCACCTTCGTTTTCCTCCGCTGGCTGGAAAATCAGGTGCACGGTGCCGCGGAACTGCCGGCTTGCCGCCAGATATTGCGCCGCACCGAGCAGCATCGCCGTGTGGCCGTCGTGACCGCAGGCGTGCATCTTGCCCGCCACCGTCGAGCGATGCGCGATCTGCCCGGCTTCGGCGATCGGCAGGGCGTCCATATCGGCGCGCAGGCCGATGGCCGGGCCGTCGCCATTGCTGAGGCTGCCAACGACACCGGTTCGCGCCAGCCCCTCGGTGACGCTAAAGCCGAATGCGCGCAGTTTGGCGGCAACGAAGGCCGCCGTCCGTACCTCCTCGAAGGCTGTCTCGGGATGCGCATGCAGCGACCGCCGCCATGTGGTCATCTCCGGGTGCCGGTCAACGATGGACTGGATCAGCGGCATCGCGCGCTTCCTTCCTTGATCGCCGCCGCATCCGAAGCACCGATCGCTTTCCTGTGGCGGCATCTCTTCTACTGCGACAAGATGGCGCCTCACCAAAGTGACCGCCAGCGCAAGATGACGATGCTCGACCTCGACAATCCGGCCAGCGCCGACCAGGAGCCGCAGATTTCTTTCAACCCTCTGGTCCATTGGCTTATTTCCGAAGGCTGGGTGATCCGGGAACTCCCCGCGCTGGTGGCAGCGCTGGGGCAGACGCTCAATGCTGCCGGCATCGGCGTTTACCGGATGCGGATCAGCTTGCGCATCCTGCACCCGCTTTTCATTGGCGTTACCCAGACCTGGTATCGCAGCACCAACCAGGTGGAGGAATANTCGCCCCCGCACGCCGTGCTGCTCGAGGATCGCTACCTCCTCTCCCCGCTCGCCGCCATCTACGAGGGTGCCGGGGCCATCCGGCGGCGGCTCGACATTCCCACGCCGGAACTGGATTACCCCATTCTGCGCGAGCTGCTGGAGGAAGGTGCGACCGACTACGTGGCGATGCCCCTGCTGTTCTCCGATGGGCGCTTGAGCGCCCTCACCATCGCCTCCGATCGGCCGGGAGGCTTTGAGACCTGGCAACTGGCAATGATCGACCAAGCGCTCCCGGCGATCGCGCACGCATTCGAAGTGCATGCGCTGCGGCTGACCGCCGAGTCGATCCTCGATACCTTCCTCGGCCACGCGTCGGGCGAGCGGGTGCTGAACGGCTCGATTCGTCGTGGCGACGGCGAGGACCTCTTCGCCGTCCTTTGGTATTCCGACTTGCGCGGTTCCACCCGCCTCGCCGACNNCGACCGCATGCCACGCCAGGCCTTTCTCGCCCTGCTCAACGACTACTTCGACTGCACCGCCGGTGCCGTCCTCGCCCATGGCGGCCAGGTGCTGAGCTTTATTGGCGACGCGGTCTTTGCCATCTTCCCCATCGGCCAAGCCGTTCCATCTGCCGAGGGCGTGCCGTGCAACCGATCGGCATCCGCAGCGGCGGTCGTCGCTGCCCGCGAGTCACTCGAACGATTGGCCACCTTGAACCAGCGGCTTGCCGAGCAGGGCGAAGCAGAGCTGGCCTTCGGCATCGGCCTGCACTTGGGCAACGTCACCTATGGCAATATCGGCGTGCCGGAACGTCTTGACTTCACCGTTATCGGCCCGGCCGCAAACGAGGTCGCCCGGCTTGCCGCCCTGTGCAAGCGGCTGGAGCGCACCATCCTGATTTCGGCCGCGTTGGCGTCGCAACTACCGGAAACCTTTGTCTCCCTCGGCTTCCATGGCCTAGCCGGGGTACGCCAACACGGTCGAGGTTTTCACCGTCCCCTAAACGGCTCCCCTGAGGCCTAGCCCGTCCCGAGCCGGCATCGCTATCCGGCGGCGAAGGGGTTGACGCCGAACAGCCAAGCGTGCGCGCCGAGGAGGATCGCGTAGAGAATGACACCACCAATGATGCGGCCATAGCCGATTTCCCGTAGCGTCACCCGAGTCCGTCCCTGCGCCATGGCCAGCAAAGGCAGGTGCGATGTCTGGCCGGCGTACGTCACCCAGGATTTGCCCAGCAGTCGACGCTTCCTGGCGTCCTGCACCAACGCACCGCCGAGCGCCAGCACGGTCATCCCGCCGAAGAGAATGATGCCCGCCGCATCGCCATTGGCAAGCAGGTGCAGAATGCCCCAGATGCCGATCGCCCACATCACCGGGTGGCGGGTAACTTTCGCTATGCCGACCGGACCACGCGCCGCAACGCGCGCCGGAGCCGGCCCCATTGCAGACGGGTTAGGCGTCGAGACGCCGGCAACGAGCAGGATGCAAACGAACGGCATCAGCGAGAGCGATAGGTGACGCAGCGCCGTGGGCGGCATCCAGAGCTGAATGATCGGCGCCTGGCGATAGGCAAGGATTGTCCAAAGCAGAAGCGCGAGTGCAACCGCAGAATAGAAGGCACGAAACGGCAACTCGCCAAACCGGGCGACGAGTGCGTCACGCAGTTGGGGTAGCGGCAGCAGTAAGTGACTGAGCACAAACAAGCTCATCGCCAGACTGAGTGAAGTCAAAGCGCTCATCTCATCCCTCGATTGTCTTGACGTCCCGTTTGTGGCCATCCATGACTTCGCACCTGCAGCACGAACATGCGCCGACACTCAGTACCCCATACGCTCGATGCTTGGCAAATGCGCTCGCAAGCCTTGTTTGCCTGGATGAACGAGGCTAATGTGCGTTTGGTCGAGGCTTCAGAGAACGCGGCATGGTGGGGTGATGCGCCGCGGACAGTGCAATGCAGGACCAAAGAACAACCGGAAAACCGTGCAGCGTCACCGATTCGATTTCCATAGCGTCTTCGACGACCCTAGCATCCCGACTGCGCCTAGCCGACACCGACGTCGCATCAGTGAGCTAAAGTTTGTATGAGCCCACTGCCGTCTGACTGACGGCGCGAGCGGATTAACCGCGGCGAAAGGCGACCGAAGATCGCCGAGGATCTGAACAACGGAGGAGGAAGAGTGCAATGAGTCACCAGCCAACCGATCTCACCCGTCCGCCGGATCTGGCAATTAAGCGGCATACCGTTGCCTACCGCAGCAAGCGCCCGATCTACGAAGACATCCTGCCTCCGTGCAACAACGCCTGTCCCGCGGGTGAGGACATCCAAGGTTGGCTTGCCCACGCTCAGGCCGGGCGATTCCGCGAGGCGTGGGAGCACATCCTCAGGGACAACCCGTTGCCGGCGGTGCACGGTCGCGTCTGCTACCACCCCTGCGAGAGCAACTGTAACCGCGACCAGTTGGACGGCTCGGTGAGCATCCACGCCGTCGAGCGCTTTCTTGGCGATCTGGCGTTGAAGGAAGGCTGGACTCCGGCGATCACCGCCCCTGCTTCCGGCAAGCGCATTCTGGTCATCGGCGCCGGTCCGAGCGGCCTCTCCTGTGCGCATCATCTGACGCTGATGGGGCACAGTGTCGAGATTCGGGACGCTGGCCCGCTCGCCGGCGGCATGATGCATTTCGGCATCCCCTCCTATCGTTTGCCGCGCGACATTCTCGATGGCGAAGTGGACCGCATCCGCCGCATGGGCGTGACCATCGTCCTCAATCACAAGGTCGAGGACCTGTTGAAGGCGAAGGAAGAGGGCAAGTTTGACGCCGTCTTCGTCGCCGTCGGCGCCCACCTCTCGAAGCGCACCGATATTCCTTCGCGCGACGCCGGCAAGATCCTCGATGCCGTCGCCTTCCTCAAGGACGTGGAAACCGGTCAGACCCCCAAGCTGGGACGCCGGGTGGCGATTTACGGCGGTGGCAATACGGCCATGGACGCGGCGCGCGTTGCCAAGCGCCTCGGTCTCGAGCCGATGATCATCTACCGTCGCGACCGCGCCAACATGCCGGCGCACGACTTCGAAGCCCAGGAAGCTCTCGACGAAGGGGTGAAGATCCACTGGCTCAGAACGATCAAGTCGATCGAGGAGACCCAGTTCACCGTCGAGGTGATGGAGATCGACGACAAGGGCCGGCCACGGCCGACCGGCGAGATCGAGACCATCGAAGCCGATGACCTGATCCTGGCGCTTGGTCAGGATACCGATACCGCCTTCATNGAAAACGTCCCGGGCATCGAGTTCAAGAGCGATGGCACCGTCCTCGTTTCGCCGCAAATGATGACCGGTCACGCTGGCGTCTTCGCCGGCGGCGACATGGTCCCCTCCGACCGCACCGTTACCATCGGCGTCGGGCATGGCAAGAAGGCGGCGCGCAATATCGACGCGTACCTGCGCGGCGAAAGCTTTGCTCAGCCGGGTAAGAAGAGCATCGCCGACTTCGATAAGTTGCATCTCTGGTTTTACACGGAGGCCATGCAGCGGCCGCAGGGGCATCTGGACATCAAGCAGCGCAAAAGCACCTTCGATGAAGTGCTGCAAGGCTTAAGCGAGAAGGAAGCGGTCTACGAGGCGAAGCGTTGCCTGTCCTGTGGCAACTGTTTCGAATGCGATGGCTGCTACGGCGCCTGTCCGGAAGACGCGATCATCAAGCTGGGTCCCGGCAAGCGCTACGAATACAACTACGATCGGTGCACGGGTTGCGCGGTGTGCTTCGAGCAGTGTCCCTGCCACGCCATTACCATGATCCCGGAACCGGGCGAGAAACCGTGAGCGGTACTGCCGGTCGCGCGGATCCAATGATGAAAGATAACGAACTTCGATAATCAGCTGGTCGCGGTGAACGGTGCTGAGCCGTTCGTCGCGAAACCGCTTGGAGGTGGAGGGAGACCAATGGCCGTGGAATCAAACGTCGCCACCATTGATGGAAATGAGGCTGCCGCGTACGTCGCCTATCGCGTCAACGAAGTGTGCGCCATCTATCCGATCACCCCGTCATCGACGATGGCGGAACTGGCCGACCAATGGGCGAGCGAAGGCAAGGTGAACATCTGGGGCAACATCCCCGATGTGATCGAGATGCAGAGCGAAGCAGGCGCCGCTGGCACGGTGCATGGCTCGCTGCAGGCAGGCGCGCTGACGACGACGTTTACCGCGTCGCAGGGCCTGATGCTGATGATCCCCAATATGTACAAGATCGCCGGCGAATTGACCGCGTGCGTCATTCACGTGGCCGCCCGCGCGCTGGCAACGCAGGGGTTGTCGATCTTCGGTGACCACCAGGACGTGATGGCGGTGCTGTCCACCGGCTTCGCCCAGTTGGTCTCGAGCTCGGTGCAGGAAGCGCACGACATGGCGCTGATCGCCCAGGCGGCAACGCTGGAGTCGCGCATTCCCTTTATTCACTTCTTCGACGGTTTCCGCACCTCGCACGAGGTGAACAAGATCACGCTGCTGAGCGATGCGCAGATCCGGGCGATGATCGACGAGGACCTGGTGATCGCCCACCGCCGGCGGGCCCTCAACCCGGACAACCCCTTCATCCGCGGCACGGCGCAAAACCCGGATACCTACTTCCAGGCGCGCGAGACGGTGAACGTCTTCTACGATCACTGCATCGGCAGCGTCGAAGAGGCGATGAAGAAGTTCGGCGAAATGACCGGCCGGCACTACAAGCTGTTCGACTACTATGGCGCCGCCGACGCCGAACGGGTGATGATCGTCATGGGCTCCGGCGCCGAAACGGCCCGTGAGACGATCGAATACCTCACCGCACAGGGCGAGAAGGTCGGCCTGCTGCAGGTGCACCTCTATCGTCCCTTCTCCGCGGCGCACTTTCTCGCGGCGCTGCCGAAAACGACGAAATCGATCGTCGTTCTCGACCGGACGAAGATGCCAGGCGGTACCGGCGAACCACTCTACAACGACGTGGTTACCGTCTTCATGGAGGCGGTCGCCGCCGGCACCATACCCGCAGCGGCGCTGCCGAAAATCATCGGTGGTCGCTATGGCCTGTCGTCGAAAGAGTTTCCGCCGGCAATGGTCAAAGCCGTGCTCGATGAACTGAGCAAGGACCATCCGAAAAACCATTTCACCATCGGCATCAACGACGACGTCGCCCACACCAGCATCGACTACGATGCGTCGTTCATGATCGAGCCCGACAGCGTCCACCGGGCGATCTTCTATGGCCTGGGTGCGGACGGTACGGTCGGCGCCAACAAGAACACGATCAAGATCATCGGCGAGGATCCGGAGTTCTACGCCCAGGGCTATTTCGTCTACGACTCGAAGAAATCAGGCTCGCAGACGGTGAGTCACGTGCGCTTCGGCCACAGCCCAATCCGCTCCGCCTACCTGATCCGCTCCGCCAACTTCGTCGGCTGTCACCAGTTCAACTTCGTCGAAAAGACCAACGTCCTGCAACTGGCCGCCCCCGGCGCCACCTTCCTCCTCAACAGCCACTACGGCGCCGATCAGGTTTGGGACAAGTTGCCCAAGGTCATCCAGGAGGAGATCGTCAGCAAAAAGCTGCGCTTCTTCGTCATCGACGCCAACAGGGTCGCGCGTGACACCGGGATGGGTACGCGCACCAACACGATCATGCAGACCTGCTTCTTCGCCATCTCGGGTGTCCTGCCGCGCGACCAGGCGATCGAGAAGATCAAAAAGTCGATCAAGAAGACCTACGGCAAGAAGGGTGAGGAGATCGTCCGCAAGAACTTCGAAGCGGTCGATCACACCGTGGCGCACCTGCACGAGGTCGCGGTCCCGGCGAAGGTGACCAGTGAGTTCGACCTGTTGGCGGTGGTTCCCACGGAGGCACCGGACTTTGTCCAGAACGTGACCGCGATGATGATGGCCGGCCGCGGTGACGAACTGCCGGTGAGCGCGCTGCCCATCGACGGCACCTATCCAAGCGGCACGACGAAGTGGGAAAAGCGTAACATCTCCGACTTCGTACCCGTCTGGGAGCCGGAAATCTGCATTCAGTGCGGCAACTGCAGCTTCGTCTGCCCGCACGGCGTCATCCGCTCCAAGCTCTATAACAAGTCGGCGCTGGATACCGCTCCCGCGTCCTTCAAGTCAGCGGCCATCGACGCCCGTGGCTTCCCCGACACCCGCTACACCTTGCAGATCTACACCGAGGACTGCACCGGCTGCACCCTGTGCGTCGAGGTCTGTCCGGCAAAGAGCAAGGAGGAGAGCGGCAAGAAGGCGATCAACATGGCGCCAAAGGCGCCGGACCTTGANGGCCCCCGGGCCGAGGTGAAGTTCTTCGAAACGCTGCCGGTCAACGACCGCTCCTTCGTCGAGTTCTCCACCGTCCGTGGCGTGCAGTTCCTCGAGCCTCTGTTCGAGTTCTCCGGTGCCTGTGCCGGCTGTGGCGAGACCCCCTACGTCAAACTGATCTCGCAGTTGTTCGGCGACCGGATGATGGTGGCCAATGCCACTGGTTGTTCCTCGATCTATGGCGGCAATCAGCCGACGACGCCGTGGACGATGAACAGCGAAGGTCGCGGCCCGTCCTGGTCCAACTCGTTGTTCGAGGACAACGCCGAATTCGGTCTTGGCATGCGGCTTGCCGCTGACCGGCACATGGGACTTGCCCACTATCTGCTGACGCAGAACAGCACTCAGATCGGCGAAGAGCTGGTGAGCGAGCTGATCAACGCCCGGCAGCGGACGGAATCGGAGATCCGCAAGCAGCGGCAGCGGGTCGCCGCGCTGAAGGAGAAGCTGCTGGAGATCGGTGGTGACATGGCCAAGTCGCTGCTGTCGGTCGTCGATCACCTGGTGCGCCGCAGCACCTGGATCATGGGCGGCGACGGTTGGGCCTACGATATCGGCTCATCCGGCGTCGACCACGTGCTTGCCTCCGGACGCGACGTCAACATCCTCGTGCTCGATACGGAAGTCTATTCCAACACCGGCGGCCAGGCATCCAAGTCGACGCCCATCGGCGCCGTCGCCAAGTTCGCCAACGCCGGCAAGCACGTGAACAAGAAGGACCTGGCACTGCAGGCGATCTCCTACGGCAATGTCTATGTCGCCCGCATTGCTCTCGGCGCCAACCCGCAGCAGGCACTCCTCGCCTTCCGCGAAGCCGAAGCCTACACCGGTCCGTCGCTGATCCTCGCCTACAGCCACTGCATCGCCCATGGCATCAACATGCAGAAGGGCCTCGACCAGCAGTCCCGCGCTGTCCACAGCGGTTACTGGCCCCTGGTTCGCTACAATCCAGAAGTTCGCCAGTCCGGCGAAAATCCCTTCGTCATCGACTCGCCGCGGCCGAGCATGAAATTCCGCGAGTATGCCGATAACGAGTTGCGCTACCGCATGTTGAAGGTGACCAATCCGCGTGAGGCCAACAGCCTGATGCAGATGGCCCAGGTCGCTGTCGACAAACGCTGGAAGCTCTACGAGGAAATGGCCGCGATGGCCTGATCGCGTCGTCGATCCGCCGGCAGGGAGCAGTCCCGGCCGGCGGACGGCCAAGCCCCACTCGCTAAGAGACCATTCACCGATTGCAGAGCATCCACGTATCCGACAGGGAACACGGCGGGGAGAACTATCAATGGACCTGACAACCACCTACATGGGACTGGCACTAAAGCATCCCATCATTGCTTCGGCATCGCCCCTGTCCAGCACACTCGACGGGGTTAAGCGGCTCGAAGACGGCGGCGCAGCGGCGATCGTGCTCGCTTCGCTATTCGAGGAGCAGATTCGCTACGAGAACGAGTCCTTCGATTATTTGAGCGAGGCCGGAACCGAAAGCTTCGCCGAATCCCTCAGCTATTTTCCGTCGGCAGGCGATTTCCGCATCGGCCCCGATGCGTACCTGGAGTTGATCCGCGGCGCCAAGGAGGCGGTGCGGGTGCCAGTGATCGCGAGCCTCAATGGTGTTACCAGCAGCGGCTGGATCGATTATGCCAAGGAGATGCAGGCAGCCGGCGCCGATGCCATCGAGCTTAACATCTACTACATTCCGGCCAACGTCTCCACCAGCGGCCGTGAGGTAGAGCAGCGCTACGAGGACGTGATCCGCGCCGTGCGCGGTTCGGTCTCGATTCCGATCGCCGTCAAGTTGAGCCCGTTCTTTTCGTCCATGGGCGAAATGGCCACCCGCTTCGTCATGGCCGGCGCCAACGGCTTGGTGCTGTTCAACCGCTTCTATCAGCCCGACTTCGATCTGGACGAACTCGAGGTGGTGCCGGACCTGGAGCTGAGCTCGGCGAGCGAGATCCGCCTGCCGCTGTTGTGGATCGCCGTGCTGCACGGTCACCTTAACTGCTCGCTGGCGGCAACCCGCGGCGTGCAGACAGGTCTTGAAGTGATCAAGTATGTGATGGCCGGCGCGGATGCGGTGATGACCACATCGGCCCTGCTGCGCAATGGTGCCGGGCACCTGACCACCCTGNNCTCAAGGGGCATGACCGACTGGATGGAAAAGCGCGAATACGAATCGGTGACGCAGATGAAAGGCTCGATGAGCCAGCAGAAGGTGGCAGATCCTTCGGCGTTCGAGCGCGCCAACTACATCAAGGTCCTGCAGAGCTACAAGAGCCCCTACATGGCCTAACCCCTGGGGGGCCCTTGGCCCCCTCTTGGGCCTACCCCCGACCAGAGGCGGCGCCGCATCCGCGCTGGCGCCGTCCCGTCGGGACCGGTTGCAGGAACCGCCTACGCCTTCTTAATCAGCCCCGGCCGTAATGCACGTGGTCGGTCCAAATCCGTTCGACTCGGCGGAGACCTTGGCAAACGGTATCGATCTCGCCATGCGATGTGTCCTCCGCATCCAACTGGCCGGCGATCGTCTGCTCCAGCCGCCGGATCTCCTCGACGACCTTCAGCGCCTTGTCCGTCAACTGAATGCTCACCGAACGGCGGTCATGCGCCGAGCGGGCCTGCTCCAGGTAGCCCAGTTCTGCCAGCTTCTTGATGTTGTAGGACACGTTCGAGCCCTGATAATAGCCGCGCTCTACCAGATCGCGAATGGCGATATGCTCGTTGCCAATGTTGATGAGCAACAGCGCCTGGACGCTGTTGATGTCGCGAATACCCAGGCGATTGAGCTCGGCCCGCAACAGATCGAGGAAGCGGCGGTGAAGCCGCTCGATCAGGCGGGTCAGTTCCAGGTACTCCTTCTTCACGGTTTGCTCCTCCACGTGGCTACAGGCGGGTCTGCTGGCAGATACAAAAGCACAAATTTCCAAACGACCTGTTAACGCCGGTCGATTGCACCGTGGATCAGTTGCCGCTGCTGCGGCGCAGTTGCTGGTTGATCGCCATCTCATCGAGCGCCTGCTGATCCTTCTTCGCCTGTTCCGCCGCCGCACGGTGACGCTGCTCCGCTTCAGCCAGTTCAAACTTGCGCTGTTCGCGATAGGCCGTGGCCAACCGGGCGCGCGCCGGCTCCAGACAGGCAGCAGCATCGGTGCGCGGCTCCTCCGCGCTTGGCTCCGCAATCCACGCGCGGGGAATTGCACCCGGGCATCGCCCGCGACACGCTTTTCAGCACTTGATCGGGGGAAACCGGCCACGTTCAGCGATCGACCGGTCGAGGACAACGTGGCCGTCGAGAATGCCATGCACCGCATCGGCAATCGGCTCCGAATGGTCGTCGCCGTCCACCAGCAGGCCGACAATGGCCGTCACTCGGCCGAAAAGTATCTGCCCAGGAATGCGTTCGAGGGCGGCGACAAGGCCGCGCGCAGTTATTTCACTCATAACGTGCATACGTTGCATTCCGTTGCAGCGTCACGAACGGCCGCAGCATCGGTGCGAGCGGTTAACACCGGAAGAAGCCGTGGTCAAAGGAAGAAAATTGATCGATATTCCCGTTTAAGATGCATCAATGCCACATTTATTCATTTTTTAGTTGCTGTATATCCCCATTTGCGCTACTTTCAAGAGTGTTGACGCAGCGAAGTTACCATCAATGTGAGCGACGGGGGTTGTGATATGCGTGTACTCATCATCGAAGACGATCAGACGACCGCTCTCGCCATCGAGCGCATGCTGAAGACCAATGCCATGGTTACCGACCACACCGACCAGGGCGAGGACGGTCTGGAAATGGCACGGATCTATGACTACGACATCATCCTTCTCGACCTTATGCTGCCGGATATGGAGGGCACCGAAGTGCTTCGACGCCTGCGCAAGGCGCGGGTCGAAACGCCGGTACTGATCCTCTCCGGCGTCAGCCAGCCGGATAGCAAGGTCCGCAGTTTTGGTTGTGGCGCCGACGATTACCTGACCAAACCCTTCGACCGCAGCGAACTGATCGCCCGCATCCACGCGATCGTCCGTCGTTCCAAGGGACACGCCCATTCGGTGATCAACATCGGCCGCCTGTCCGTCCACCTCGCCTCCCGCACCGTCTCCATCGACGACAAGCCGGTCCATCTGACCACCAAGGAATATGGCATCATCGAGCTGCTGAGCCTGCGCAAGGGGACGACACTGACCAAGGAGATGTTCCTCAACCATCTCTACGGCGGCCTCGACGAGCCTGAGCTGAAGATCATCGACGTGTTCATCTGCAAGCTGCGGAAGAAACTGGCAATCGCCAGTGCTGGCGAGCACTACATCGAAACCGTCTGGGGCCGCGGCTACATGCTACGCGATCCACAGCTGACACCGAGCATGGTGGCGGCCTGACCGTCCCGGATGATGACATTCATCTCGAGCCTCATCGCGCCTTGAACCGAGGCGCTGCTCGGAGCCGGTCAGCCCTTCGTCACGCGAAACGAGCCCGCTGACCGGCTCCCGCGCCACGACCCGACGCTTACCGCCGATCCCTTCTGGATTCACCGGCTGTCCCCCGCTACAAGCATGGGTGCCCTGTCTTCGCTGGAGGCCCACCCGTGCTGCTGACCCCCGAGAGAAGGATAAGCTGCTCGTCGCCATGGCCGCCGAGGTGGCGCGCAAACGTCTCGCCCGCGGCGTCAAGCTCAACTACCCGGAAGCCATCGCCCTGATCACCGATTTCGTCGTCGAGGGCGCCCGCGATGGCGTCACCGTGGCGCAACTGATGCGCGATGGCGGCAAGGTGCTTACCCGCGATCAGGTTATGGACGGCATCGCCGAGATGATCGACGAGATCCAGGTGGAAGCTACCTTCCCTGACGGCACCAAGCTCGTCACCGTCCATCAACCGATCCGCTGAGGTAGCAGGCGATGATCCCGGGCGAAATCATTCCGGCCGAAGGCAGCATCGAGCTCAACGCCGGACGGCCGACACTTACCCTTCTCGTCGCCAACACCGGCGACCGGCCGATCCAGGTGGGGTCCCACTACCACTTCTTCGAGACCAATGCGGCGCTGCAGTTCGACCGGGCGAAGGCCCGCGGCTGCCGCCTCGATATCCCTGCCGGGACCGCCGTCCGCTTCGAGCCGGGACAGAGCCGCGAGGTGACGCTGGTGCCCTATGCCGGCCGCCGCCGGGTCTTCGGCTTCAACGCCCGCATCAACGGCGATCTNCTGAGGAGCCGGCCTATGCCCTACAAGATCGATCGCCACGCCTACGCCCACATGTTCGGACCGACCACCGGCGACCGGGTACGCCTCGCCGATACTGACCTCATCCTCGAGGTGGAAGAAGACCGCACCGTCTATGGCGAAGAGGTGAAGTTCGGCGGCGGCAAGGTGATCCGCGATGGCATGGGCCAGGGTCAAGCAAGCCGTGCCGAGGGCGCCGTCGATACCGTCATCACCAACGCGTTGATCGTTGATGCGAGCGGCATCATCAAGGCCGACGTGGGCCTGCGCGACGGCCGCATCGTCGGCATCGGCAAGGCAGGCAACCCCGACACCCAGCCGGGCGTCGACATTGTCATCGGCCCGGGCACCGAGGCGATTGCCGGCGAAGGGCGGATCCTGACCGCTGGCGGCATCGATGCGCATATCCACTGGATCTGTCCGCAACAGGTGGAGGATGCCTTGTATTCCGGCATCACCACCATGCTCGGCGGCGGTACCGGTCCCGCCGAGGGCACCAACGCCACCACCTGCACCCCCGGCCCCTGGCATATCAGCCGGATGCTGCAAGCGATCGATGGCCTGCCGATCAATATCGGCCTGTTCGGCAAGGGCAATGCGGCAAAGCCGGAGGCATTGCTCGAACAAGTGGTCGCCGGCGCCTGCGGGCTGAAGCTGCACGAGGACTGGGGCACCACGCCGGCAGCGATCGATACCTGCCTCGCCGTTGCCGACCAGACCGACGTCCAGGTCGCCATCCACACCGATACCCTGAACGAGTCCGGCTTCGTCGAGAATACCATCGCCGCGTTCAAGGGCCGCACCATCCATGCCTTCCACACCGAAGGCGCCGGCGGCGGTCATGCGCCCGACATCATCAAGGTCTGCGGCCTCGCCAACGTCCTGCCGTCGTCGACCAACCCGACGCGGCCCTATACCGTCAATACGTTGGACGAGCATCTCGACATGCTGCTCGTCTGCCATCATCTCGACCCGAGCATCCCCGAGGACGTGGCCTTCGCCGAAAGCCGCATCCGCCGCGAGACCATCGCCGCCGAGGATATCCTCCACGACCTGGGCGCGCTCAGCATGCTGTCGTCGGACAGCCAGGCGATGGGCCGGGTCGGCGAGGTGATCATCCGCACTTGGCAGACCGCCGACAAAATGAAGCGCCAACGCGGCCCACTGCCGGGCGAGAAACCCGGCAACGACAATCTCAGGATCAAGCGCTATATCGCCAAGTACACCATCAATCCGGCACTGACCCATGGCATCGCCACCCAGGTCGGCTCGGTCGCCGTCGGCAAACTCGCCGATCTGGTGTTGTGGAAGCCGATGTTCTTCGGCGTCAAGCCAGACCTCGTGCTGAAGTGCGGCACCATCGCCGCCGCTGCCATGGGCGACCCGAACGCCTCGATCCCCACGCCACAGCCGATCCACTACCGGCCGATGTTCGGCGCCTTCGGTCGCTCCTGCCAAGCCAGTTCGGTTACCTTCGTCTCGCAGGCGGCGGTCGAGGCCGGCATCGGCGACAGTCTCGGTCTCGGCAAGGCACTGGTCCCGGTCGCCGGAACACGGACCATCGGCAAGCGCGACATGGTTGGCAACGATGCGACACCGGTAATCGAAGTCGACCCGGAAACCTACGAGGTACGCGCCGATGGCGTCTTGCTGACCTGCGAGCCGGCAAGCGTGCTGCCGCTGGCGCAGCGCTATTTCCTGTTCTAGCGCCGTGCCGGGAGTGACGATGCGTCGGGCGATCGATGTCATTCCGCACGGCGGCTGGGACGCCGGCGCAGCGTCGGCCACGGTCACCCTCGCCTTCGATGAGCGCCACCGCCGCCGGATGACGCTGAAGGACGATGCAGGCGAGCCGTTCCTGCTCGATCTCGACCGGCCGCGACTGCTTTGCGACGGTGACGGCCTCGTCCTTGCTGCAGGCGAAACGATCGTTGTCCGCGCCGCCGCCGAACCGGTGGCGGACGTGCGTGCGCCCGATCCCGCGGCGATCGCCCGCCTCGCCTGGCACATAGGCAACCGGCACGCGCCACTGCAGGTGCTGTCCGAAGGAACCTTGCGCATCCGCGACGATGCGGTACTGATCACCATGCTCGAAGGGCTGGGGGCGCAGATCAGCCGCCATCTGGCGCCGTTCACTCCGGAAGGTGGCGCCTATGCCGCCACTCACCGCCACGAGGATGCCGCTGCCGGTGCCGCCGAGCCTCACTGACAGGGGGCTGTGCCGGCTCCTCACTTGGCTGTCGCCGAGCTTTCCGGTGGGAGCGTTCAGTTATTCGCACGGCATCGAGGCGGCCGTCGACGCCGGTCTGGTGACCACCGCAGATGATCTCTGCCGCTGGTGCGAAACCGTGCTGCGTCACGGCAGCGGCTGGATGGATGCGATCTTCCTCGTCCACGCCTGGCAGGCGGAGCGCGAGGGCGATCGGCAGCGGGCGATCACCGTCGCCGAATGGGCCGATGCCAGCCGAGGAACGGCCGAACTCGCCCTCGAAAGCCGTGCTCAGGGTCAGGCGTTTCTCGATGCCCTCGATGCCGCTGCCCCGCACCCGCGGCTTGCGACATACCGAGCATTGCTGGCGGCGATCGACCGGCCGCCGGCCTACGCCTGCGTCGTCGGCATCGCCGCTGCGGTGCACGGTATCGCCTTGGCACCGACCGTGCTCGCCTACCTGCAGGCGTTCGCCGCCAACCTCGTCTCCGCCGGGGTGCGACTGATCCCGCTCGGCCAGCGCGCCGGCCTTGCCGTCCTTGCCGCTCTCGAACCGGCGGTGCTCACCGTCGCCGCGGCCGCTCCCACCTGCAGCCTCGACGACATCAGTACCGCCAGCTGGATCGCCGACTGGGCCTCGGCCCGNCCACGAAACCCAATACACGAGGTTGTTTCGCTCATGAGCAAACCCTTCCGCGTCGGCATCGGCGGACCCGTCGGCTCCGGCAAGACCGCCCTCGTCGATGCCCTGTGCAAGCGGCTGCGCGACCACTTCGCCGTCGCCGTGGTCACCAACGACATCTATACCCGCGAAGATGCCGAGTTCCTCACCCGCTCCGGCGCCCTCGCCCCCGAGCGCATCATGGGCGTCGAGACAGGCGGCTGCCCGCATACCGCGATCCGCGAGGACGCCTCGATCAACCTGGCGGCGGTGGAGACGATGCTCGGGCGGTTTCCCGATCTGGATCTGATCTTCATTGAATCCGGCGGGGATAACCTGGCTGCCACCTTCTCGCCGGAACTGGCAGACATCACGATTTACGTCATCGACGTCGCCGCCGGCGACAAGATCCCGCGCAAGGGCGGCCCCGGCATCACCCGCTCCGATCTCCTGGTGATCAACAAGATCGATCTTGCGCCCCTTGTCGGCGCTCGGCTGGAGGTCATGGATCGCGATGCCAGACGGATGCGCGGCGCAAAGCCGTTCACCTTTACCAACCTCAAGTCCGGCATTGGTCTCGCGACGATTGCGTCGTTCGTTATCAACGCAGGTGGCCTGATGGAGCCGCCGCTATAGTCCGTGCGGCCCCACACACAGAACCAAGAGATGCAGCTCAGATAAGAGCCTGATACGCCGCTTCGGCGCGCGCCAGCAGATCGCGGTATTTCGGCTGCATCAGCAAGTCCTCGACCATGGACTTGCGACTATTCTTGTCGGCGCTCGGAAAGGACACCTGATTAGGCTTGCCCGTATTTGGATCGACACTTTTCCGCCACAAGTGCTTCTTTTCTACCTCGGCCAGCGTGCGTTCCTGGGTCTCTGGTGTATCCTCGACGACGCTAAAGTGCGTCCCATATTTTGCATTGACGCGCCAGATCACGCTGCCAAAGCGGCGGGTCGTCTCCGGAAAATCCGAGACAACAATGGAGTCCTTAAACCGACGAACCGATTCATGAAAAGAGATGTAGCGGCGCAGATGGTAGGCGAGCGGCAGCGACTCACTCTCATAGATGTAGTTGGAGACAATCACGTCCTTCGGCCTGCGAATGACCAGCACCGCTGGCACGTTCCAGCGATGAGCCAGCGCAAACTGGGAAACACAGTGCATGTGGTTGCCAACATGCAACTGGCTCGCTCCATCCAGATCCGCCGACTGCGCCAGAAGGAAGGCGTAATACGCAAAGGTGTTGCCGGAGCGTGGGAACCCCTCAATGACAATCGTTGAATCGGCACGGGTTACGCGCTTCTCAAAGATGTTGTTCTCACGCGAGCGCCAAAAAGCATAAAACAATGAGGGCTGATCGACGATCCGATCGCGAACTACATGATAAAGCAGCTTTCCAAATGAAGTTGGCGGTTCAGAGTTGCGCGCTCCTCTTGGCCGATTGGCTCCAACAGGAGCTAACCTCTCAGTCTCCGGCACGCCATCGACTGTCTGCATATACAGCTCCATCTCGCGACTTCAGGATAAGCAAGGGCAGATTTTATTCCGCCGTGCGGAACGTTTCCCGACCCAGCCTAACAACCGAAACGTATTGGTGGCCCACCCCAATTGGGTCTGCCGACACACGAATAACCTGTCAGGCCGCGACCTAAATAGTCGTAAACGCATCTAGCATAGTATCGGTCCGTCATTGACGACAATGCTCGCCAGCCTTCAATCATCCCGCCCCTCAGCATCTGCATGAACTTAATATTTTCGGCCTTCTGCTTCAACATCGAAGCGCATCAATCCTCACATCTTCAACTTTGACGGCAAAGATGAGCAAGATTACTCCCTCAGAAGAGTTTCAATCGGCAGGCGATACGGACAAGCATTGTCGTGGCAGTGGTAAATCCTTCTGAAGCGTCTCGGCTTCCCGGCGTGTCAGCCGCTGCGTCACCCTACCATGTCGCTGCGCGCTCTCCCGCTGCGCCAGTCTCCGTCGTTGCAGCGCCAGCCTGTTACTCAGGTGGTTACGGCGAGGGGAACTTGCTAAATCGGTTCGCCGAAATTGCGTCGAGCCATGGTCCGACTACGGTTGATGTAGACACACATGACCAGCCCGAAGCCGAACATGATCGAAAGCACCGCAGTCCCACCGTAGGATACGAGCGGCAACGGAACGCCGACCACCGGGATCAGCCCCATCACCATCGCCATGTTGATGAATAGATAAAGGAAGAAAGTCGTCGTAATGCCGAAGGCGAGCAGACGACAGAATTGATTGCGCGCCGAGAGAGCAATGGCATAGCAATATCCCAGCACAATAAAAAACAGGGAAAGCAACACTAGCGAGCCGATCAAACCGAATTCTTCCGCAAACATGGTAAAAATGAAGTCGGTCTGCTTTTCCGGCAGAAAGTTCAGATGCCCTTGCGTTCCCTGTAGAAATCCCTTGCCAAAAAGGCCTCCGGAACCCAATGCAATTTTCGACTGTAGAATATGGTATCCGGATCCAAGCGGATCACCTTCCGGATCAAGAAAGGTCATGACCCGCTGCCGCTGATAGTCGTGCAACATGCCCCAGGCGGCCGGCAGTGTTCCGGCGCCGATCAGTCCAGCGAGAAGAAACATCCACAACGGCACGCCAGCGGCAAAAAGACGGCGCTGCCACCCAGGAACAACATTATCGCCGTGCCAAGATCGGGCTGCTTCAGGACCAGGGCCACCGGCATCAGGACCATCAGGATGGGGACAACCAAGACCAGCGGCCGGCGCACCATCGCTGTGTCGCAGCCGTCAAAGTAGCGGGCAAGCGCCAGGACCAGCGCAACCTTCATCACTTCCGACGGTTGAAGGTTGATGATACCGAGATCGATCCAGCGCTGCGCCCCCATGCCGATCACCCCGGCGACATCGACGAAGACGAGCAGCAGGATGCCGACGGCGTAGATGGCATAGGACCACCGCCACCAAGCGCGAAGATCGCTCATCGCAACCATGAGCATGACGACGAGGGCAACGCCGAAGCGCGCACCCTGGCGGATCGCCCACGGCTCGAAACTGCCTCCCGCGGCCGAATAAAGGGTCGCAATTCCGATACCGGCGATCGCCATCAGGAATAGAACGAACAGCCAGCGAATCTCGCGCAGACGTTCGAACAGGCCGAGGCGCTGGTCCTCGCGCAGGCCGATGGCCGATCTCACGCCGGACCCTTTTTCGCCTGCGCCGCGCCTGTGCCTGGGCCAGTGCCGGCGCTGATATCGTAGCTTCGATCACGTGCCAGACGCTGCGCCGCGAACAGCACGTCGCGAGCGATGGGTGCGGCCACCTTCGAGCCGCCGCCGCCATGTTCGACGATCACGGCGACCGCATAGCGCGGCGCATTCACCGGTGCGTAGCCGATAAAGAGCGCGTGGTCGCGCTTTTCCCAGGGCAGATTCTCGTTCTTGATCACACCGCGGCTGCGCTCGGCCTTGGTAATCGTCCGCACCTGCGAGGTGCCCGTCTTACCAGCCATCTCGAAGCCAGCCTCACGGATCGCTGCCCGTGCCGCCGTGCCGCGCGCCACCACATCGGTCATCCCCTCGCGTACCAGCTTGAGGTACTGCGGCGGAATGTTCAGGGGCGGCGGAGCATTGCTAGCCGGATCGATCCCCGGGTCCTCAACCGGCAGCGCAACGCGCGGCATCACTTCACAGCCGCTGGCAATACGCGCGGTCATGACCGCCAGCTGCAGCGGCGTTGCCAGGACGTAACCTTGCCCGATCCCGCAAACCAGCGTTTCCCCGGTGGCCCAGGGCCGCTTGAACACTTTCTCTTTCCATTCCTGGGTCGGCATCAGGCCGCTGCGTTCGTGCGGCAAATCGATACCTACCGGCGAGCCGAGACCGAGCCGATGCCCCATCTCTGAAATGCGATCGACACCAATGCGTCGGGCAGCCTCATAGAAGTAGACGTCACAGGATTGGCTCAAGGCACTCCGCAAGGTCACGGTGCCATGGCCGCCCCGCTTCCAGCAGTGAAAGACGTTGGTGCCGAGGTTGATCTGGCCGCGGCAGTTCACCGCCGTCGTCGGCGTGACCACGCCATGCTCAAGAGCTGCCAGCGCCACGACTGGCTTGAACGTCGATCCCGGCGCATATTGGCCGGCGATGGCCTTGTTGATTAAGGGTGCCTTGGGATTGCGCGTCAGTTGGCGCCACTCATTCAATGTAATTCCGCGCGAAAAGGCGTTGGGGTCGTAGCCGGGGCTGGAGACCAGCGCGAGAACGTCGCCAGTGAGCACGTCAATGCAAACAGCCGCGCCGCTTTCATCGCCGAGACTATCATAGGCGATTTTTGCAGATCGAGATCGATGGCAAGGCGCAGGTCGTCGCCGGGGTTGCTTGCCTTGCGCGACAGTTCACGGATCGGCCGGCCAACCGCGTTGACCTCCACCTGGGCGCTGCCGCCAACGCCACGCAGCACCCGCTCCTGCACCTTTTCAACCCCGGCCTTGCCGATGCGAAAATCCGGCAACCGCAACAGCGGATCGTCGACGGCGTCGGTTTCGGAGACGGCGGCCACGTAGCCGAGCACATGTGCCAGCATTTCGCCGTAGGGGTAAAGCCGGGTGGAGCCCTCGTCCACCGATACCCCTGGAAGATCTAGATTATTCACCTCGATCCGCGCCACGTCGTCCCAGTTGAGATTGTCGCGGATGGTGATGGGGACGAACTTGCGTGAACGGGCAATCTCACGCAGGACCCGGTCGTGCTCCTCCTCCGTCACCGGCACCAGGGTGCCAAGGGCGGTCAGGGTGGTTGAGACATCGTTCGCCTGCTCGGCGACCAGCAGTAGCCGGTAGTCCTGGCGGTTTGACGCCAGCGGCCGGCCGAAGCGATCAAGAATTCGCCCGCGTGGTGGCGCAAACAGGCGCAGATCAATCCGGTTCTCGTCGGCCAACATGCGGTAGCGATCGGAATCCACTACCTGGAGCTGGTACAGCCGCGCCCCAACCCCAGCAATCAACAGACCTTCCGCGGCCGCGACCAGCAGGGCACGGCGAGTGAAACTCCGTTGTCGGTCCACATCGCGACGCATCTCAGCTAGGCCTCAATACCGTAAGGTGGCACCGCCATAGCACCCATACCACAAGCGGGAAGCAGCCTATCGTTGCCATCGTCTGCAGGGCGGCAGCACGGGCGTCGACGATGGTACCGGCCAGCATCGAGGTCAGCATCCAGCCGAACAAGGCCGCAAGCGTCGCAACGACGGTAAAGCCCAGCCAGAGAATGCCAAAAGATTTACCGTGGAAAAACTGCCGCTGCCAGTGCACCAGGGCATGGACGCACAAATACGCGCTTGCACCAGTGCCAAGCGGCGCGCCCGAAAGAATGTCGTGAAAGAGTCCGAGCAAGAACGCCGCCGTCGCCGGCATCAGGTCCGGCCGGTGCAGCGACCAGTAGAACAATGCTATCAGCGAGAGCGACGGCGCCACCACCCGCTGTCCCGGCAGGTGCAGCGGGATCGTCCCAACAAACACCAGTGCCAACGTCATCACGAACGGGAAGAGTTGTCGGGCGAACAGGTCGAGTCTGGTCCAGGTCGTCGGTTTCATCGCCCCGCGCTGCCTTGCGCACGCTTCGCCGCCAGCTTCGCCGCGTTCGGCGCCGCGGACGCAGACGCACCTGGCATCTCCGGGACCTCGTAGTCGACGACGCGCACAAATTCCAGGCGACTGCGGTCCATATTCGGCCGTACGGTGATCGACGTTCCATCAACCTCCGCCACGACGCCGATGGGTAGCCCGGGCGGAAACCCGCCCGCCATGCCGGAGGTGGCGATCTGGTCGCCCGGCTTGATTTCAGCTTCGGTTATCACGTGGATCAACCGCGGGTAGTCGGAATTGTCACCGGCAAGGACCGCCCGCGCCCGCGACTCGCCCACCAGCACCGGCACCCGGGAATTGAGATCGGTGATCAACATGATCATCGCCGCGCGCGGTGACACCGCAACCACCCGGCCGACCAGACCTTCGCTGCTCACAACCACGTTTGCCTTCTTCACCCCGTCGCTGCTGCCGGCGTTGACGACGATACTCTGGGCGAAGGTGCTGGTGGAATTAGAGACCACGCGGGCAGCGACGAAGTGCGTCTGTGGGTCGGGCGCCAGCTTCACCAGATCGCGCAGCGCCGCATTTTCGGCCTCCAAACGCCGGGCGACCCCTTGCCACTGCAGCAGGCGCTCGCGGTCTGCCTTCAGCTTCGCATTTTCTTCGGCCAGCCAGATCCACGACTGAATTTGCTCCGCCGCGTGCGTCATCGCGTTGATCGGCCGCGACACGCCATCGAGGATCGGCACCACCGCATCCGTAACCTGCAAGCGGACGCGTTGGATCACGCCATCATCGGCTTTGCCGAGGAGCATGATGGCGGTTGCCCCGAGGAGCAGAACCCCGTAGACAATCCATTGACCGAGGGACCTGAGGATGCCTCCCATGGACCGAACCGCTTTTTTGCTCAGTTCTTGATCAGGTTAGGGGCGGGAGTTCAACGTTTGCGCAACACGCGCGATCAATCGAAGCAATGCCCCCAAATCCCTTCGAGCCGGCAAGGAGTGTAACAAGAAAATCGTGGCTCAGTACATCGTACTGAGCACATTGCGCATTTTCTTCATTTCCTCGAGCACGCGGCCGGTGCCGAGGGCAACGCATGACAGCGGATCGTCGGCAATAGTGACCGGCAGGCCGGTGGCATGGCGAAGGACGAAGTCGATGTTGGTGAGCAGAGCGCCACCACCGGTCAACACAATTCCCTTGTCGACGATATCGGCGGCCAGTTCTGGCGCCGTGTGCTCCAACGCCACTTTGACCGCGTCGATGATGGCACTCACCGGCTCGGCAAGGCTCTCGGAAATTTCCCGTTCGCTGATCACCAGTTCTTTCGGCACGCCGTTCATCAGATCACGGCCCTTGACCTCCATTATCCGGCCGTCACCATCTTCCGGCGGACAGGCGGAGCCGATCCCTTCCTTGATCCGTTCGGCGGTGCTTTCGCCGACGAGCAGATTATGGTTGCGGCGGATGTAGGCGATGATCGCCTCGTCCATCTTGTCGCCACCGACCCGCACCGACTTGGAATAGACGATCCCGCCCAACGACAACACGGCCACCTCGGTGGTACCGCCACCGATATCGACCACCATCGATCCGGTGGGCTCGGTGACCGGCAGACCGGCGCCAATAGCCGCCGCCATCGGCTCCTCGATCAGCGACACCCGCCTGGCACCGGCATTTTCCGCCGCATCCTGGATCGCCCGTCGCTCGACCGGCGTCGAGCCGGAGGGGACGCAAACGATACACAAGGGACTGGCGAAGCTGCGCCGGTTATGCACCTTGCGAATAAAGTACTTGATCATTTCTTCAGCGACTTCGAAATCGGCGATAACGCCGTCGCGAAGCGGTCGGATCGCCTGAATATTACCCGGGGTTCGCCCAAGCATCATCTTCGCGTCCTCGCCGACAGCGAGCACCTGATTACGCCCCTTGCTGTTCAGGATGGCGACCACGGATGGCTCGTTGAGAACGACCCCCTTGCCCTTGACGTAGACCAGAGTGTTGGCCGTTCCAAGGTCGATCGCCATGTCGGCGGAGAGAAAACCAAACAGGCGTGAAAACATTCTGCCTCACTCGGGTTAACACGAACGCGGAGCGAGCCCCGGTCTCCGGACCCCGAACGAGAACGCGCTCGAGGTCCGGCCATGGCCCATCCGGGCAGGTGAATTTGCGTGCCGAAGTCCGGCGAGATCAGGCGGAGAGTGCCTGCGGCGCCCGCTTTTCCCGCTTGACCAACAGCTTATTCAGAGCATGCAGGTAAGCTTTCACCGAAGCGACCATGGTATCGGTATCCGCCCCCTGCCCGTTTACCGTCCGACCATTCTCTTCCAGCCGCACGGTCACTTCCGCCTGTGCGTCTGTGCCGCCGGTGACTGCGTGGACCTGAAACAACTGCAGCCGCGCTTCGCTGGCAAAGAGCTTCTTGATGCCCTGGAAGGCGGAGTCCACCGGACCATCCCCTGCTGCCTCACAGGCGCGCTCTTCCCCGTCAACTGTCAGGGTCAGCCTCGCCCGCGACTTCCGCGTTCCGCACTCCAGTTCCAGCGCCACCAGCTTGATCCGATCGTTGCTGCGCCCCAGTTGGTCGTCCACCAGCGCAACAATGTCTTCGTCGAACACGTCCTTCTTGATGTCCGCCAGTTCCTTGAAGCGGCGAAATGCATCTTCCAGGGCGTTGTCACCCAGCTCGTAGTTCAGGTCCTTCAGCTTTTCACGAAAGGCGTGGCGGCCGGAATGCTTGCCCAGCACCAGCTTCGATCGCGACAGCCCCACCGACTCCGGCGTCATAATCTCGTAGGTGCCGGCGTGCTTCAGCATGCCGTCCTGGTGAATGCCCGACTCATGGGCAAAGGCATTGGCGCCGACGATCGCCTTGTTGGGCTGGACGACGAAGCCGGTAATCGCCGAGACCAGACGCGAGGCGCGCATGATCGTCTCGCTCTTGACGCCGGAATGGAAGGGCATCCGGTCATGGCGGGTGCGCAGTGCCATGACGATCTCTTCCATCGCCGCATTGCCGGCGCGTTCGCCGAGCCCGTTGATCGTACATTCCACCTGACGTGCGCCGGCGCCCACCGCCGCCAGTGAATTGGCCACCGCCAGCCCCAGGTCGTTGTGGCAGTGCACCGAAATCACCGCCTTGTCGATGTTGGGAACGCGATTGCGGATCATGCTGATCAGTGCCGCGAACTCGTCCGGGATGGCGTAGCCAACTGTATCGGGAACGTTGATCGTCCGCGCACCGGCATCGATCGCCGCTTCAATGCAGCGACAGAGAAAGTCGTGCTCCGAGCGGGAGCCATCCTCGCACGACCACTCCACGTCGTCGGTGAAGCGTCGCGCATAGGTAACGCTGTCGATCACCCGCTGGTAGACGTCCGCCGGCTCCAGTTGCAGCTTGTACTTCATGTGCAGCGGACTGGTGGAGATGAACGTGTGGATGCGACCACGCGGCGCCGGCGCAATCGCCTCGGCGACGCGTTCGATGTCATTCTTGGTCGCCCTGCTCAGGCCGCAGACCACCGAAGTCGTGATCGTCTTGGCAATCTCGCGTACGGCCTCGAAGTCGCCGTTGGAAGCAGCCGGAAAGCCGGCTTCGATCACGTCAACGCCCATTTCCTCGAGCACCTGGGCAATGCGGATCTTCTCTTCCAGGTTCATCGACGCGCCTGGCGACTGCTCGCCGTCGCGCAGGGTGGTATCGAATATCGTGATGCGGTTGGCATCGGGATGCGGTGTCATGGAGTCCGTCCTTAGCGCAAAGGGGTCATCGCGTCGAGATGGTCTTATCCCCTGAACTAGCCCTCGCCGCCCGCCTCAGGCGGCCAAACGCGTGTTCAGGGGCAAGTAAGTCGAAGGGCCCCGAAGCCCAGGTGCGGACGAAGAATGCGGACAGTGCAGGCGACAGCCGTCGTGGCCGGGGCGCTCTGCCCGGTCCGCCACCACTGCCTGTTCGTGCCACGATCGTGTCGCAACGCCTTACACCTTCATCAAAGTGGGCTTGGACACGCTCCAGCAAGCCCAGCAGTGAACCCCGCAACAATCCTGACGTGGAAAAAGACATGGCTGGTTTGCGGTTGTCAACAATATTGTCTGGCCTGTCCGTAGATCGAACCGCCCCCGTCCCACCGGGCGGCATCAAACCACCTGCCCACTACGGCCACACCGCAGACGAAGCGCCTGCACCCATATATAGCCACTCGCCCGTGCGGTGCCACCGCCCAGAACGGTACGCCTCCGAACCGGGAGCCCTTTAGCCCCAGGCATCGACCAAGCTACAGATCTGCCCCGGAGAATCGCCCAATAATTCCCCGTTCAGGGCGATCACCTCAGTGGGCGACCACCTCAATTGGACGCCACGTCAATAGAGGAAACGGACGCGAATTGTCCCGTCGATCGCTTCCAGGGCGCGCCGAATCCCCACGCCTTCCTCCGGTTCGCCATCGATGTCACTGACCACGTAACCGACCTCCGCATCGGTGCGCAGGTATTGTCCGGCGATGTTAAGGCCACGGGAGGAAAATACCCCGTTCACCGCCATCAGCACGCCCGGCAGGTTACGATGAATGTGGAGGAAGCGGGTGACGCCGGTCTGCCCCGGTAGTGCCACCTCGACAAAATTGACCGCACCGATGGTCGAGCCGTTGTCGGAATAGCGGATCAGTTTCTCCGCCACCTCGGCACCAATGTTGGCCTGCGCTTCTTCAGTGGAGCCGCCCACATGCGGCGTCAGGATGACGTTGGCAAGCCCCTGCAGTGGACTGGAAAAGGCCTCGTCGTTGCCCGAGGGCTCGCTCGGGAAGACATCGACCGCTGCGCCGCCCACCTGGCCGCAACGCAGTGCCTCAGCCAACGCCTGTACCTCGACCACCGACCCGCGCGACGCGTTGACCAGCAGCGCGCCCGGCCGCATCCGCTGCAACTCGGCCGCTGCGATCATGTTCCGGGTCAGCGCCGTCGCCGGCACGTGCAGGCTGACCACATCCGCCACCCCGAGGAGTTCGTCCAGGGACTCGCACGGCTTGGCATTGCCCAGTGCCAGCTTCGGTTCGATGTCGAAGTAGCGCACCTGCATTCCGAGCGCTTCTGCCAGCACCGATACCTGCGAGCCGATATGGCCATAGCCGACGATGCCGAGAACACGACCGCGGATTTCATGCGCCCCCGATGCCGTTTTCCGCCAGATACCCGCGTGGACCAGTGCCGATTTTTCCGGCACCCGGCGGAAGAGCAAGATGATCTCGCCCAGCACCAGTTCGGCGACGGATCGGGTGTTGGAATAGGGGGCGTTAAAAACCGGCACGCCGCGCAGCTTTGCCGCGGCCAGATCCACTTGATTGGTGCCGATGCAGAAGCAGCCGATGCAGAACAGCCGTTCGGCGGTGGCGAGCACATCTGCGGTCAGCCGCGTCTGCGAGCGAATGCCAATCACGTGGGCATCGGCGATCAATCGCCGCAGCGCCTCACCCTCGACCGCTCCCTTGTGTTCAACGACGTTGTGATAGCCTGCATGAGTCAGACTCCGCACGGCGTTGGCGTGGACCCCCTCAAGCAAGACGATCCGGATGCGATCCTTCGGAACCGATAAACGTCCCACGGGCCCACTCGATGCTGTGATTGCGAACGCCGGCACAGTGGTCCGGACAACGTCACGGGTCAAGCGGCGGCATTTTTCTCTGCGCTGAACTGGCTTTCATGCCTTGGATGGGCGGCGGTGCAAGGTCACGCGCTGCAGCCGAGGCGGCTGCCTGCTTGATCCTACCGCTAATTCCGACCGCATCACTGCAGCGTCGCTGTTTCCCGCTCCAGGAGTGCGCGTGCCGCGAGCGCGCCTTCACGCCATGCTTCCATCAACACCAGAGCGTCATTGTCGTCGTTATCGTCGCGAATGAGTTCGGCAACCCGATTGATCGCAGCCAGATCCGCGACGTGACGAAACCCCATCTCGTAGGCCTTCTTCTTCGTCATTGCGTCTCACTCCGTCTGTTGACCGCCGTTGTGCCAATCTGGTCCGTCACTGCTGCTGCAGTACCGTGGTCTACACCTGTCGCCACACCGATCGCCTCAGGGACGGCACGATCGACAGCTTCAATCAAGGAGCTTTCAAGAATGATGCCAATAAGCAACTGGGCGGAGGCAACGGAAAGAACGTGGAGATTGCCGATAGAAGGCGATCCGCCTTACTGCTGCTAGGTGGTCGCAGACAGCGTGAGCAAACAATCAGGGGTCAAGGTGGATCAGCTATCTACGCGCGGCAATTGCCATTACGGGTGATTGTCGTAAATTGACTCCTACATTACGAGTTTGTTAGCATCAGTACACGTGTTTCGCGCTTGACTTTGTAGGCATATTTCGGATTTTGCATACCAATCGATTGGCGTCACGGTTTGGCGGGGAACCAAACCGTGACGACAGGCGTACAACGAGGATGTTGCTTCGACCCGATGGGTCGCAATAAACACGGAGGTGAATCATCTGGACCACACTAAGCCTTCATCGCTCCGGCCGCTTAATCGGTCCGATCGCCAAACTGCCGCAGCAGCTTGCAGGTTGAGCTGCTGACAGCCGTTTCGCAGGAGTTGGCTGGAGGAGGATGGCATGCACGTTATTCGTGTGCCGCTAAGGTGGAGCGTTGTCTAGCAACACAAAGAACGGCGAGTAATCTTTTCAGTATGCCGCGCCCGTATGTCGATCATGGCCGAGTCATGCTGGCCGCTCCAGGCATCAATGTGCGATCTCCGCAGCTGGCTCGCCCGGCTTCAGACTCCCTTAGAGAAGGCTAGAGTCCGCACGAAAGCGTCGAGCAGGTCGGACAATCACGTCGGAGAACAGGATACTGAGATACACGCCAGATCGTCAGAAATGAACGCCGCGGGGCGGGATAAATGCGCTTGTACGTCGACGCCTTCAATGACCTTCACTGCGGCCGTCGACGGCAATATGCAGCCTCTTTCGCGAGAGACGCCACCATTGCGCCCTTGCTTCAGCAGGAGACGACGGACGAAAGCAAATCGCCAAGTCAGTGCCGACCCAGACGGGTCGGGATCGCGTAAACCTGTTTATGGGACGTTCTGTCACCCAGCGCAAGCCCGATACGGGCTGATGCCGTCAAAATGTCCGCACAATCGATCGAAGTGTTATGATGAAGCTGATTGATCGAGCCAGACGTGGCAATGAGGGGGTCAACGCCGCAACCACATTCTCGCCGTCGCTCGGCAGTTGTTCCTCGAGCGAGGCTACGATAGCGTCGGCATGCGGGAAATTGCGCAAAACGCCGGCATCTCCCCAGCGCTCATCTATCGCGAGGGCTGGACCAAGGCGGATCTGCTTGCCGAACTCGTTCTTGCGCTCAACGACGAGCAGATCGCCGGCATTGAGGCAATGCCGTTGCCGGAAGATACGTCCCCTATCGAGCGCGTTCTCGCCGTCCTGGCGCAGTTCTTCGCCTTCGACATTGCCCAACTGCAGCTGCGGCGCCTAGGTGCGGCCTATGGCTGGCTGTGGAGTGCCGACCAGGAGGCACGCTGCGCCAAACAACTCAAGGAACTCATCGAACCGCTGCGTCAAATCGTCATCGATGCCGGTCTTGATCCGGTGGAGCCGCGCGTTGAGGGACTCTCGGCCATCTATACCGCGGCCTTTCGTGACGCCGTCTTTGCCAATGCCGATGCCGCCACATGCATCGAACGCATTCGCCCGACCGTCGCCATTCTCCTGAAACCGTAATCGTTGGCCATTCGATCGCCGCGAGGGCGATCGGTTAGCCGCGACGGAACTGTTTCGCCAGGGCTAGTCCCTGGCGCGGGTAGGCCGAACCAATGGTGGCGCCGTAAAGCTTATCCGGGCGTTCGGTGAGCTGCTCGTAAATCAGCCGACCGATGAGCTGGCCATGGCGCAAGGCGAATGGCACCTCGAACGAGCGAATTTCCAGCACCGCCCGCGAGCCATCGCCACCGGTTTCGGCGACGCCAAATCCTGGATCGAAGAAGCCGGCGTAATGGACGCGAAACTCGCCGACGTGAGTATCATAGGGCCGCATCTCCGCCGCCTGATCCGCCGGCACCGCCACCGCCTCCTTCGAGGCGAGAAGATAAAAATCGCCGGGATTGAGGACGAGCTGGCCGCGGCGATCGGGACGCACCACCTCCCAGAACTCAGCCGGATCGTAGTGGCCGATGCGGCTGAGATCGAGCAGGTCCGTGTGGTGGTGAGCCCGATAGGCCACCGGAGAGCGGCTGTCGCCGGCGAGGTCGACGGTCAGCGGCACGCCGTAGAGTTGCGGCTGGCCGCCATCGTCGCCGATGCCCCGCTGCATCGCCATTCCCTGCTGCAACCGCAGCTGGTTGAGGGAGAGCCCGCGCCGAACGACGATGGAAAATGTCCGCGAGCTGATCTCGATAAACAGCGGGCCGTGATAGCCGGCGGCGACCTGATCAAAATACTCCGAACGGTCGGTGATCAGCCGGGTGAAGACGTCGAGCCGCCCGGTTGAACTCTTCGGATTGGCGAGGCCAACCATGTGCGGCGGCAGACAGAGCGATTCCAGCAGCGGTACAATATAAACGCAGCCCTTCTCCAGGACGGCGCCGTCGGCAAGATCGAAGCGATGCATGCTGAAGGCGTCGACCTGCTCCATAACCGTCGCGTCTGGTCCAGGCAGGAAACTGGCCCGCATCCGATAGGCAACACCACCAAGGCGTAGATCAAGGCTCGCCGGCTGTACCTGTGCGTCGGTGATTGGCGTCTCGCTATGGATGACGCCTTGCAAGGTCAACGCGCGGAGCGCCTGCGACGGAAGTATGCCCACGGCGGACGGTAGCAGCGCTGCTGTCGCTGCCGCGCCAATTGTCTCCGGCTGACTGGAGCCCACCATCGCCTACCTGCCCACACCCTGCCGCGCACGGCATGGGCGATTGTCCATACCTGCCTCTCGTACCAGTCTTTGCCAGTTTCGACAATCACCCCCATTTTTAGAAAGCGCATGTAACGGCGGCGCGCTGCAACATGCGCGCACTTCCGCCTTTTCTGCGCTGCACGCAACCACTAGAGTGCGCGCCACTTCGCTAGGGAGCACGACGACTTTGAGTGTCAGCCATCGACAGAAACGCATTTCCGTCCCGCAGATCCGGGCGATGAAGGGTGCGACGCCGATCGTCAGCCTCACCGCGTATACCGCGCCGACCGCCGCGCTACTCGATGACCATGTCGACCTCCTCCTCGTCGGCGATTCACTGGGCATGGTGCTCTACGGCATGGAAACCACCGTCGGCGTCACGCTCGATATGATGATCGCCCATGGCCAAGCTGTGATGCGCGGCTCGCAGCGCGCCTGCGTCATCGTCGATATGCCCTTCGGCAGCTATCAGGAGTCGAAAGAAACTGCCTTTCGCAATGCCGCCCGAGTAATGCAGGACGTCGGCTGCGCCGGCGTCAAGATGGAAGGTGGCGAGGAACTGGCGGAAACGATCGCCTTTCTGACTGCACGCGGCATTCCTGTTCTCGGTCACATCGGGCTGATGCCGCAGTCGGTCAACACGGCAGGCGGCTTCCGCGCCTTTGGCCGCGCCGAGGATGAAGCGGCGCAGATCCTCCGCGACGCCAACGCCGTCGCCGCCGCCGGCGCCTTCGCCATGGTGATCGAAGGCACCATCGAACCGCTCGCCCGTAAGGTGACCGAGACCGTCCCCATCCCCACCATCGGCATCGGCGCGTCACCCGCCTGCGACGGCCAAATCCTGGTCACCGAGGACGTGGTCGGCCTCTTCGCCGCGTTCAAACCGAAATTCGTCCGCCGCTACGCCGAGTTGGGCAACGGTCTCGCCGCGGCAACCCGATCCTATGCCGACGACGTGCGCGCCCGCCGCTTCCCCGCCCTTGAACATTGCTTCGGCGTCAAGGCGCCGGGCTCCACCGCCTCGTGAGCAATTGCGCCATGGCAGAACCTGCGACAATCNCCAATCGTACGAACCGCGGACGATCTAGGCGATGTGCTGCGCGGATGGCGCCGCGTCGGGCTTAGCGTTTCCCTCGTCCCTACCATGGGTGCCCTCCATGCCGGCCATCTGGACCTGGTGCGCCGGGCGATGCAGCTGGCCGATCGTACCTGCGTGACCCTATTCGTCAATCCGACGCAGTTCGGCCCCAACGAAGACTTTTCCGTCTACCCACGTGATGAGCATGCCGATGCAACCAAGCTCTCCGACCTTGGTGCGCACATCCTCTATGCCCCGCCGACGGAAGAGATGTATCCGACCCACTCGGTCACCCGCGTAAGCGTGCCGCAGCTGGGCGATTTGTTGGAAGGTGAGTTTCGTCCGGGATTCTTTACTGGCGTCGCCACCGTGGTCACCAAGCTGTTGCTGCAGTCGCTTCCCGATGTGGCGGTGTTTGGCGAGAAGGATTATCAGCAGCTGCAGGTGATCCGCCGGATGGTCGCCGATCTGTTCATCCCGGTGCGGATCGAAAGCGCGCTGACGGTACGCGAAACCGATGGCCTCGCCCTCTCCTCACGCAACGCCTATCTGACGGCGGCGGAACGCCAGGTAGCACCCCGATTGAACGCGGCGCTGCGGCAGGTGGCAGCGGCGGGTGATGCCGCTGAGGCGGAGCGGATCGCGGCGCAGATGTGCGTGGAGCTCCGCGCCGCCGGTTTCGCCAGGATCGACTACCTGACCGTTCGCGATGCCGAGACCTTGCAGCCATGGGCCGGGCCGTCCAGACCCGGCCGGGTGTTGGTCGCTGCCTGGCTGGGTCGTACCCGGCTCATCGACAACGTTGCCATGGGCTGACGCGGCGATCACCTGTCGCCAGCGACAGAGGACCGACCGGAGCCCCACCGTACGGTCGGGCTCCGGTGGATGCGGTGGATGCTCGACCTAACTGCGCGGCAGGATACGGATGGCCACCGCTTCGGTGTAGGTGAACTGGAGCACGTCGCCGACGTGCAGGTTCCGCAGTCGCGGTTGCAATTCGGGATTGGTGACGTGGATCGTCCGCGGGTTTCCTTCAGGGCCGCGAATAGTCACGGTGTTCCGATTGAGATCGATCGCGGTGACCTCGGCCGTGATGACCGTTGTTTCGCCGACGGCGCGGCCGGGCAACTGACTGGGGGCGGCGCGCTCGGTTACTACCGATCCCGTGGCACCGAGTGGGGTGTTCGGATCGGCCAGGTTGATGGCAAGCGACTCATAGTAAGCCACAGCCACCCGGTCACCGGTCTTGACCCGGCTGAGATCGGCATCGGCCGGTGCCTTCACCGTCGTTACTTCACCCTCGTCGTTGCGCAGGGTCACCAGACGGGTGCCGCGGTCGAGAGTGACGATCGTCGCCTCGCCCTCAATCACGTTATCGGCAAACACACCGGTGCCGCGCGGCGGAATGCTGGTATCGGCCGGCGGTGGCGGCGCGTCGCCGCCCGAGCCGTAACTTGAACACGCCGCCAATGCCGCGAGTGAAATGGCCGTAAGCAGCCGTGCCGTCCCGGCTAGACGTATCGTTGCCATCTTGATGTCTCCCTTTTGCGCAGCGAACTGAAACCCGTTTGAAGCCCGTGCTAGATAAGCTTGTGTGACCCTATACCAGAGGGTTTGAGCCGCTGACTATACCCGGTTTGCTCGTTTACTCTCGTTTTCCGGGTCTTTGGCCGGCGCGGCAAACCACGCCTCCTTCGGAACGTAGATCTTTTCCGGCGGCTGATCTTCGAAGTTTGGCGACATGATCTGCACACCATACTCGTTGAACACATCCTGAATGTTGGCGTGCAACTCCGACAACACCTTGCGTTTGTTTTCCGGCGCGTCGATGCTGACCAGCAACTGATAGCCGACGTAGAAGTCGCTCAAGGCGGTCTGGATCACCACCGGCTTCGGCTCCTGACGCACGAGAGACGTCCGTTCCGCCGCCATCTGCAGCATCGCATGCACCTGTCGCCAGGGGGTGTCGTAACCGATCGTCACCTCGGTGGTAACGATCGCGCCCGTCGCGGCAGTGGCCAGCCGCGAGTAGTTGGTCACTTTTGAGGTGACGAGAACCGCGTTGGGGATGGTGATCTCGCGCTGAAACGGGGTGACCAGCTTCGTAGACAGCATGCCCACCTCGGTGATCGTCCCCTCGCTGTCGGCAACCTGAACAAATTCGCCCGTTTTGAATGCCCGCGCATAGACGATGACGAGGCCGCTCATCAGCTGATTGACGAAACCGGCCGAACCCAGGGAAATCATCAGGCCCACGAGCACACTCACGCCTTTGAAAGCGTCCGAATGTGAGCCGGGGATGTAAGGAAAGGCAACGGTGATGGCAAAGATCCAGATCAGCACGATCGCCAGCCGACGCGTCGCTCGCGCTGTCTCCGCCTCCAACCACCGCACTCTGAGCCAGCCTGCCTCGACGCTGCGAAAAAACCGATCCACCACCTGGACGATCAACCGGGTGGCGAGAAAGATGATAATCACGGTAAAGAAGCCAGGGATGGCATGCAGAACGCCTAGCCCCAGGTTTCTGATCAGGCCACCGAGCCACTTTCCCAGTCCCTCTCCCCAGGGATAACTGTANNAAGGGAATTGCAGCAGCACAAAGGTGATCCACAGATAAGCGGCGACGAGCCCGCTACCGAGCGCCGTCAGCTTGATCCCGCCTTCCTCGAAAGCGCGGAGGTAAGGACGAAGATTAATTCCCCGCACCTCGACCGGTCGAACCGAGCGTCGCTTGGCAAGCGCCTGCAACGATCGGCTGCGCAGCAGGCCGACACCCCAAAGCACCAACACGAACAGTGCGGTTGCGAACAGGGTGAATACTGCAGCGCGCAGTAAAACCGGCAATCGCTGCTGGTCCGAGCGCGCCCGCAACGCCTCCCGGAGCTGTACCACCGTCTGCTGCGCCAGTTGTTCCAGCGTCTGGGCGGAATCGAGGTCCAGATCCTCGTTTGCCAGTCCGAGCAGCCGTTGCCCATCAACGTCAATCCAGTAGCCGCTCAATCGTCCCATCGTCCCGGGCTGCATGCCGATTTTGTCAATAGGCGTATCCAGGGGGAGGTTGGCGATCCGCCGCTCGATCCCCTCAACCCGACGTTCGGGCGTCATCGCGCCCATCTGGGCCCTGAGTTCGACAATAGGGCGATTGGCCACAACCACCGTTGCCGGCTCGCCTAGAGTTAAATTTGTCTCGGTGAGTGTCGGCGGCAGTTCCTCCGCGCTCGCCGCCACGCTCGCCAGGGCGACAAGAAGCGCGATAATCATGCCTTGGGCGCTCACGGCACCGGCGGACCGCCTCAAGGTTGTGCAACAGCGGCGCAGTGCCATCCAGTTCCTTAAACGCGGGCACATCGATGCATCCCTCGCCTTGTTCTTTCACATTCCTATAGAACGCGCCTGAATGATTGTGCCAGCAGGTCGGCGGCACGTCGCACCGTCTCTAGGCGCTTCGCCTCGCGGCAAGGCTCCTAGAACCCGAGTTCGACCCGCGGAGCGCCCGGATCGGACGGGGCCACCCGCGGTTCCGAACACAACGGCACCCGCCCCCGACGATCGGCGCCGCCGCCTTCGGTCAGCGCATCGCGAACCTGGGTCATGCGCGCGCGTGCCAGTTCCGGCAGCCGTGGCAGCGCCTTGGCCGTCGCCATCTCGCGCTCGCGCCCACGGACATCGCCGATCAGCTGATCGAGATCCTGGCTGGTGGCAACGCCGCATAGCGTCAGCCGCATGCGCGGCCGGTCCTTCAACATCTGCCGCAGGCCGACGATCGCCTCGTGGGCCGAAGAAATGAGGTCAGTTCCACCCGGAGCAAAGGCCAGAGGTGCCAACATCGGCGATCCCGCCGCCGCGGCGGCCTCGCCTGCACCGACATCGCCGGCTGAGAGCAGCGAAACCGAGGCGGAGACGAGTTTGAATGGCGAGGTGATCAGGGCGCGCAACACGCGGTAGAGTCCGGACCAGATGACGCTCGAATAATCGAAGTCAGGCGACAGCAGGTCGCCTTCCACCGGCAGGGTCAGGGCAATCGTCCCGTCCGCATCTTCGAGCAGGCCGATGATCGTGCTCAACGGCATGCCGATGGACTTGGACACCTGGTCACCGCCAGCTCCGGCGCGATCGGCGAAGCGCAGCCCGGCGACGGTGGGGCGCAGTTCGCCGGTGAGCTGCCCGCCCTCGGCCTTGCCTTCCGCATCGACCATCAGCTTGCCAGCGGTGATGTCGAGGCCCACCTGCGGCGCCAGATAGGGATTGACCGCCGGCAGTGCCAGTTCGTTGACCTTCGCCTGAATGTTGAAATCCGGGCGTGACTTGAAGGGCAGCGCCCAGCCATCCACCATAATCAGCGCGTCGTCGAGGCGCGCCTTCAACCGCAGGTCGGTACGAGCCGAGGGATTGCTGCTGTCCACATTCGAGAGCGAAAGCGTGTCCACGTGGATCGTCGCAATCGCCGGCGGCGAGAGGGTCTGATCGAGCATCGAGATCGTACTGCTTTCGAGCAGACCCATCTGGCCAATCCGGATCGCCGGCAGCCCCGCCGGCGGCCAGGTGCGCGGTGCGGCNNATCTTTCGCTTTCGCCTCCGCCGTCGCTGGCGGTGACGACGCTGCTGCCTGCTCACTTTGCGCCGCTGCGGCGCGTCGGGTCAGCGACACATCGAAGCCGCCGATCGCCAGGCGATCGAAGCCGTAGGCACCCCGGATCGGCGACGTCGACCTCGGCATCCACCAGCCGCAGATCATGGACGCGGGCAGTCATCGGCAGCGTGTCTCCCGGCAGCACCGCCTCCAGCGAGCGGAACCCCAGGTCGAGACGGGCGAGCATCGGTTCCGGGGCACGCCCGCCCTCTTCCATTGCCAACTCGTGGATAGCGAGATCGAGGTCGGCCAAATCGACCGCCTGCGCCAGATCACGGCGTGCGCCGCCGATCCGCGCCTCGATCCGCTCACTCGCCAGCCGCCCCTTCATCGCCAAGCCGCTCACCGGGCCTGCCTCTCGATAACTGAAATCAGCAAGATCGAGGGCTAGGCGGCGGAGATCGACGTTGGTAGTGGTGCGGCCCTCTCTCGTCGCTTCACGCAGGGCAATCGCGAGTTCAGGTGAGGACAGCCGGAGACGACCGCCGACCCGCATGCTGTCGCCCTGGGTCAGGTCGACCCCCACCGATTTCAACTGCAGCGGCCCGGTTCGTAGTTGCAGATCGGAGCCCGCCGCCAGCGGCAGCTGCATCTGAAAGCGATCCAGATCGAGCGCGGGCGCGCTGATCTTCAGCTTCGTATCCGTACCGGCATCAACGGCGAGGGTGGGCAGCGTTCCCACCAGGGAAGCAGCGCCGAAGCGCATCGGCGGCTGCGTGCTACCCTGNNCCTTCGCCGCCGCCCGTATGGTAACCAGGGGATTGGCCGCGTCGATGCTGAACGCGCCGTCGATGCGGGTACTGTCGGCCGGGAAGGAGAAGCGAGCCGCATCCAGGCTGCTTTGCAGCGCCGAGAGGCTGATGTCGATAGGCTCCGCATCATCCGGCACCGTGAGATTGATATCGCTTGCGGTGACCGAGCCGGTTGCCGTCAACGGCGTGCCGTCCGCCACAAGGTCGAGCACGAAAGTGGAAAGACGTACCCCCACCATCGCTAACGTCCCTTGGATGCTGGGACCGCCAAGACGCAGTGCCTGAACATCGAGCTGCGGCGTAATCGCGAAGGTGGGCGCGGCCCGCACGGGTACAGAAACCGCGAATGCCGGCAAGCCGATCGTCGCCTTGTCGGCACCAACCTCGGTGCCATCATCCAGGCGCAGTCCCAGGGTGCTGAGGTCGATCGAGGCGTCACCAGCCACATCGACCCTGCCGTTGGCATCGGCATTCAATCGCACGTCGTTCAGGCCGACGGTCGCATGGGCAAGGCGAAGGGCGCCGAAGTCGGGACTCGCCAGATCGATCCCGTTCAGCTTCGCCTGCCCCTGCAATTGTGCTTCGATCCGCCCGTCGGCGGTTATCACCGATCCCTTGCTTTCTACCGTGACGTCGGCGCTTCCGGCGTTCGGATTGAAGGCTAAGGGACCGGCAAACTCCTCGATTTTCGCCAGTTCGATGCCGGTGATGTCGAGCTTCGCATCCATCGCGATACTGGTGGCAAAGGGCGTGGCCGTACCGGTCATGGCGATGTGAATGCGGTTGAGAGCGCCATCAAGGCGAAACCGCCCCGGGTCATCGGGTGCCCAGGTAGCGAAGCCTTCCAGGTCGAGGGTTTTTACCTCGATCGTCGCCTGGCCACCGCGGCTGCTCGTGAAGACAATCCGGCTGTCGCGTAGCTGCAACCGGTCCAGCCCGGCGCCCCAGGGCAGGCGCTCGGCGATCGACGGCGGCATAGATGGCGTTGGTTGCGGCGTTGGTTGCGGCGCCGGCTCCCTGGACCGCTGTGCTGCCTGTTCAGCAAGGATGCGGGTGAGCGGGATACCGTTGATGCTGATCTCTCCGTTGGCCGCCTGATGGATGTCGATGCGAATCCCTTCGACCACCACCGCCTCAAGCAGCGCCTGCCTATGAAACAGCCGCCTCACATCGATCTTCAGGCCAAGACGCCCTACCTCTCCCGCCTCGCTGCCGGCGCCGCGGAAGGTCACCGGGCCGAAGTTCACTTCGCCCTGCAACGGGCTGATATCGATGGTCTCGACACCGCTCGTATCGATGTTAAGGCCCTGGAAATAGTTGCGTGCCAAATAGCGGGCGAGATAGTCCGGGGCGTGGTCGATCAGGATTACCAGGCCGCCGACTACCGCCGCTATCAGCGCAAGGGCGATCAGCCAGACGCGTAACCGCCGCGGCCGCTTGCCTGGTTGATCGGCCTCCGGTTCAGGAGCACGCGACGCTTCGTCCACCACGATCCCATCCTTGCTCAACGCCAGCGTAAGCAGTCCCCAAGCGCACGGAGATCCTGGCACCGCGACCCGGATGAGTACGCCAAGGTGATTTCCCGGCAGCGATGATGACGCTTTCGCGGGGCAAATGCGAGGCCACAGCCAATGACATAGCGACGCGGTGACGGCACCGCGCGGTATTCAGCGCCCAGCCAGCCGCTGCGGGATCAAGTGCGACCTAAAGCGGAATGCCGGCCACTGCGAGCACCCGCTCCCAGGCGGTATCCGGGTCATCGTCGAAGATGTAGGGCGCTTTTGCCGGCGCCAGCAGCCAGTCGCCGCGCGCGATTTCGCTGTCCAGTTGCCCGGGCGCCCAGCCGGCATAGCCCAGGATCACCAATGCGTTCTTGGGACCACGACGAGTGCCGAGAGCCTCAAACACATCGGGGCCAGTGGAAAATGCCAGGCTGTCGCCGAGGGCAATCGTGCTGTCGCCGGAATAATCCGCCGAATGCAGCACGAAGGCGCGCTGTGGTTGCACCGGACCACCCGCATAGAGGCGTATGGACGCGGCCGCCGGCGGTGGCGGAATGTTGCCGGCATCCAGCAACATCTGCAGCGATCCTTGGCGCAAGCGGCGATTGACCACCACGCCGAAGGCGCCCCTCGCCATCGTGCGCCACCATATAAATGATGGTCCTGGCGAAGTGCGGATCGGTCATCTGCCGGCTGGCGACGAGACACTGGCCGGCGGCACTCCCTGGTGCGCGTTCTGTCGCTGATTGCGCCTGGCAGGCGCAGGCCAGGGAAACCATAAGCAACGCCAGCATCGCCATCAGAGCGATCCGCCAACCGTGCCGCGGCGGCGCCCCCTGTTTCCGGCGATGCAGACCGGCGACGGCGGAACGGCGACGGAACAGCGTGCCCATCGCTCGGCTTACGGAGCAGCTGCGGGCGGCGGCGCGGGCAGCGGCACCCACGGCGGCGACGGCATCCGGGCGATAGCCAAGGGACCGATATAGAGCTTGCGATCCTGCACGCTCGCCGGAACGCTGAGCGGGGCGGCGCCGGCTGCTGCCGCCCCCGTTTTGTCCCGCCCCTTCGCCGGACGAAAGACCAAGGACGCCCCCGCCGCTACCATTGGTGAAATCACCCCTTGTCGGCCAATTGGCGTAGTATCTCCGGCAGTCCGTTTACCCGCAAGGAAAAGGCGGCGATTGGGTCGCCCGCCCGATCGAGGGCGATGGTGCCATCGCCGCTGGCAACGAGGGACGCATAGGCGAGGGTCAAGTTGTTGATTTCGATCGTGCCGCCGTCGTCACGCCAGCGCACCAGCGCCGCCGGCCACTGTCCACCATCCAGATCGCCCTTCATCTGCGCCGTGAAGGCAAGCTGCGCAATCCGGTTGCCGAGGGGCCATTGGCTTTCGACAGGCAGCACCAGATCGGCGAGGGAGACGGAGTAGAGGCGGCTGCTGGCAGCAGCGGCAAGTGGCGCAGACGGCGGGTTGGTGGCGACAGGGGCCGCAATAAGCTCAAGGCTGCGGACGTGTGCGGCGTCGCCCTCCGCCGCCGCGCTATCGAAACGCAGCGTCAGTTTGTCTGCGATGAGGCTGCCCACCGGCGTGCCATACGTGGGATCGAGTTCGGCGCTCAGACGCTCGGCCTGCGCCGTCAGATGATCGGCACCCCAACCCGGTGGCAATCGCACGTCCTGTTGCCCAAACAGGTTGAACCGAAGCTCGCGCGGCGCCAGCGGATCGGCCTCGATGCTGAGGCCCGGCGTTTTCCAGCCCCACCCCATCGGGGCCGCGATCTCCGCCCCGGCGATATTCAACCGCACCCATCGCGGGAAGCCGGAATTGGTGATGGCGCCATGGTCGACGCGGTAGCCCTCCCCCTGGCGTTCGTCGATCCAACCCGCGAGGCTCGTTTCCAGCTGCGCCGCCGCCACCATCCAGTATCCGGTGTAGGCCGCGGCGGCGATCAACAGCAGCGCTAAAATCACCACCACGGAAATGGGCAGTCGCGCTTCCTGGCGCTGCGGCGCCAATTCCGCGGCAGTTGCGCCAGCCATATCGCCTGTGTTCTTGGGGGCAGTCATACCCTTCCCCTTCAGAGGATTCGCTGTTCTTTTATCCGGTTGCGCCATCGAAGGCGACAGCCTTAGGGTGCGGAGTAGATGATCAGGATATCATGATGCATTTGACTGCTCCCAAGCTCGATTCCATGCGTATCGTGCCGGCATCCCTGGTCCCGGCGCTGTTCGTGCTGTTGTGGAGTACCGGCTTTATCGGCGCCAAATACGGTCTGCCCTATGCCGAACCCTTCACCTTCTTGCTGATTCGCTTTGCCGTCGTCATCCCGGTGCTCGCCACGGCGGCGGTCGCCACCAGCGCGCCGTGGCCGCGGCGACCGGCAGATCTCGGCCGGCTCGCCTTCGTAGGCATCCTGCTGCACGGCTTCTACCTNTGGGGGGTCTTCTTCGCTATCAAGACCGGGGTGCCGGCGGGTGTGGCCGCCCTCATCGTCGGCTTGCAGCCGTTGCTGACGGCAGCGCTCGGTCGGCTTTATTTGCATGAGCGGCTCAGCCGGACTGGCTGGATCGGTCTCGCCCTCGGCCTGGCCGGCGTCGGCTTCGTCGTTGGTCCCAGCATCGACTTCAGCCACGCCTCGGTGGGCGGCTTCGCCGCCGCTTTCGTCGCCCTGTTGGCGATCACCGCCGCTACCCTTTACCAGAAGCGGCATGGCAGCGGCATGAACCTGATCACCGGCTCGGCGGTGCAATTCGCCGCAGCGGCGCTCGCCGTGCTGCCGGTGGCGGCGCTGTTCGAGCACTGGCGAATTGAATGGAATGGGTCCTTCGTCTTTGCCGTGCTCTGGCTGGCCCTGGTGTTGTCGATCGGTGCCATATCCCTACTGCATCTGTTGATTCGCCGCGGTGCCGCCACNCGGGTGGCGAGCCTGTTCTACCTCACCCCATCGGTCACTGCCGTTCTCGCCTATTTTCTCTTCGGCGAGCGCTTGAATATGTTCACCATTACCGGCTTTGTCCTGGCTGCACTGGGCGTTGCCCTGGTGACTCGCCGCTGAGACGGCAGAGAGATCAATGACAGCGGACGCAATCGGCGATGCCAGTGACTTCTGGGTGTTCGGCTACGGCTCGCTGATGTGGGATCCCTGCTTCACCGTCGCCGAGAGCAGTTGGGGCATCGTTCGTGGCTATCATCGGGCGCTGTGTATTCTCTCGGTGCGCAATCGCGGCACCTGGGAGCAGCCGGGCCTTGCGCTTGGACTGGAGCGGGGCGGCTCCTGTCGCGGCCGTATCTTCCGCATCCCGCCGGACGCAGTGGCGACGGCGCGGGCCGCCCTGTGGGCACGTGAAATGCCTAATGAAGCCTATGTGCCACGGCTGCTGTCGGTACGCCTGGATGACGGCCGACGGCTGCCGGCGCTGGTTTTCGTTGCTCGCCCAGGCCATCCCCAACATGTTTCGCACCTACCACCGTCGGCGGCAGCGATCATGGTGGCTGAGGGACGCGGCCAGTACGGCACCGCGCTCGACTACTTGCGCAACGTGGTGGCGCATCTCGATGGCTTCGGCATTGCCGATGGTCCGCTGCATCGGATCCTGAGTCTGGCCGAAGCCATCGCCGGCGATGCCGCCACCGGTTAGTCACGGCCGAAACGATACCGCCGGCCTGCCGATGACGACGGCGAATGGCAATGTGCGCCATGCGCGCATTGTGCAGAGCACCATTCAAGTCGGCATTTGTGCGCTGGCGTTCTGGCCTTGGCTTTGTGAGGTGGCCCCCGTCGGGCGGACAGTTTGATAAGCTTGGGTCGACCCGAGGGCCGTCGTAGAACGTCGACCGGCTGATGCTCATCGCCCGGAGGCTCGCCGCAGATGGCGTCGACAGCCGCCCTGGCCTTGAACTCCGCCGAATTGCGCTTTCTCTTCCATGTCATCGGGTTCGTTCTCTCTGCAGGGCGAGCCAAGCTTAACACCCCGTCCGGATTTCCGGCACCACCTCCGTCCTCCGGCAAGACGTAGTGCTTCGGCGCGGTCTCGGTCATGATTTCGCGTCCGATGTGCCTGCGAACATCCTGACATAGAACGACGCGAATCCCCCTCCGCTTGCAGCATGAGCCGCGATACTTTTGGGTGTCGGCAACCTCTTTAAATTTAGAATAAATCGAAACTAGAACAAGATTCGGCCTCGGACTGAGCTAAGCTTTGACAGGCCCGCATGACGGGAAGCGACAACTTGAAATTTCGCCTTAGCACTACTTGCGGCTGGAAAAAGCCTGCACAGGGTCTTTCAACCCCGCCGCAAAATTGCCAAGAATACATGCAATTTTATCCCCTGCGCGAAATGCAAGATGAATTCTTTAGCATGATTTTTGCGTTGCCGTGACATTTGTGATAGGTTGGCCAACGACTTGAACGATTGAAACGCGGCTGGGAATAGGGGCGAGGGTGCCAGAGCCTGGGAAATCTAGTTGCGGGGGTAATGCTCTTAGCTGGCTGACGTCTGCAACCGCTGATATTGTTACTTCCGTACGGACTTATTCCAAAGTGAAATTCTTCGGCCGCACCGCCGCCGCCGGACGCCATGGCATAGTGCCTGCCGACGCGAGCCAGGATCAGCAGCAACTCGGGGGACAAGCGAAAGGTCGCGGCCACCAACTTCGGTAAGCAGCGGCGAAGATAAACCAACGACACGCTGGCGTCACATTAGCAATATGCTGCGGGGACGGCCTGATAGCGAGCACGAACAAGCCCTTATCCGCGTTGTTATCGTCGGCCTTCTTACCGGTTACCTGCTACATGCGTTGTTGACGCAGCCATATCCCGCCCATGAATTACTGACCCTCACCCAACTCGGCGCTGCCTACTTTACTGTCTCCTGCACCATCTTTATCGCCATTCTCCTCCGACCAAAAGCCTCACACCTGCGTCGCCTGGCGATGATGGGGGCNGATTTCGCCGTTTTGTCGGTCTTTCTGCACTTCGGCGGCGGTGCGGCGGCGCCCTTCTATCCGATCTACCTATGGGTCAGCCTCGGCAATGGTTTTCGCTACGGCATGCGCTACCTGTTCGCATCCGTCGTCGCCTCGGCAATCGGCTTCCTGTGGGTGATTGTCGCCACNCCCTTCTGGCAGAGCCATTATGGACTGGCGCTGGGCCTGCTCGCGGCGTTGATCGGCATCCCCTGCTACGCTTCGACCCTGATCCACAAGTTGAGAGAAGCGATCAATCAGGCGGAGGCCGCTAATCGGGCGAAGAGCCGGTTTCTCGCCAGGATGAGCCATGAACTGCGGACACCGCTGAATGCAATCATCGGCATGAGCGACGTCCTCAGGGAAACACAGCTCGACCATGACCAGCGCTCAATGGTGTACACGATCAGGACCTCCGGACGCGCTCTGCTGAGCTTGATCAATAACATTCTCGACCTGTCCCGCATCGAAGCTGAGAAGCTGACGGTTGTTTCGGAAGACTTTGGTCTTTACGGGATGATTGCCGACCTTCTTGCGATGTTTTCGCCACAGGCGAACAGCAAGCGCCTGACCCTCGGCGCGCATATTGAAACCGAGGTGCCGCCGCGGCTGTGTGGCGACGCCCATTGTCTACAGCAAATCCTCACCAATCTGGTGGCGAACGCCCTGAAGTTTACCGACAAAGGGCATGTCTTCATTCAGGTCGAGGCGGTCACCCCCTGTTGCCGCGCCAACTGACGNATTCGCTTTTCCATCGTCGACAGCGGCATCGGGATCGCCCCGGAACATCATCAGCGCATCTTCGAACAGTTCACCCAGGCGGACGAACGCATAAGCCGTCATTTCGAAGGCAGCGGACTCGGCCTGGCGATTACCACCAGCCTGGTTCAACTCATGGGTGGCACGATTGCCCTGCGCAGCACCCCACACGCCGGCAGCACGTTCATCGTCGAGCTTCCCTTCGCGCTGGCAGCCGAAGCAGCACTGCCGGATTTGGCTGCCCGGGCGCCCGTATTCCTGCTCTCCGACGCCAGCGGCGCTGACGAGCACGATATCGATGCGCAAGTCCAACGGGCGCTTGAAGCAGTCAATCAGCGGCTGACCGGTGCCGCCCATTCGATTGCCGACCTGCGCCGTCTTTTGCCGCTGGCGCCCTCACTGCCGCCGCCGCTGGTGCTGGTGAACACAATGACCAGACCCGGCTGGGATCAGGACCTGGCGCAGGCTCTTGCCCGAGACAGCGCCACGCATACGGCTGTCCTGGTGCGTATCGCCAGCCGCTCGGCCCACCTCGTCGCCCCGAGCGCTGCCGCGGTCACCATCTCGCCGCCCATCACCGCCGAAAGTCTGGGGCGTGCACTCTACGCCGCCCACCTCCTGGCCAATCGGTGCAGCGAAGGCGGCGCCCTCGTTGATGAGGCGGCAGAACCGGAACTGCAGGCCAAACAGCCGCTCAGGGTCCTGGTCGCCGAAGACAATCCGGTCAATCAAAAGGTTACTCGTCGCATTCTCGAACACGCCGGTCATCGCGTCGAAATTGTCGGCAGCGGTGATGATGCGCTCGACGCCCTCGACCGGGACGACTTCGATGTGTTCGTCGTCGATGTCAACATGCCGGGAATGAGCGGGCTGCAGGTGGTGAAACTCTACCGGATGGCCCATATGGGCGAATCGCCGCTGCCGATTGTCGCCTTGACCGCCGACGCCACACCTGAAACCCGGCGGCTGGCGGAGAGCGCCGGCATTGATGCATTCCTGACCAAACCAGTGGAGGCGAAGCGCTTTCTCGACACCATCGGCCGGCTGGCCGAGGCTCGAATATCCAGCGCGCCGGCGCCCACGTCAGCGCCCCGACGTGCGGAGCAGGTGACGCAGATTTCGTCACATCCGCGCTACCGACCGGAAGCTTACCCGGCGATCAACTGGACAGTGGTCGATGCGCTGAGCCGCTTCGCCGACGACGATGACTTTGTCTACGATACCCTGAACGAGTATGCGGCGAATGCGCACAAGCTGCTGGGAGAAATAAGTGAAGCTGCCGCTGTGGTCGATGCCCAGGCTTTTCGCGACGGCGTGCACGCGCTGCGTGGCACGTCGGGCAACGTTGGCGCCGAAGCGCTCTGTCGACTCTGCCAGGAAATGCATGGCATGACCAAGGACCGCCTGCGCAATCAGGGCTCGGACTTGATCGGTCAACTGGGGCACGAGCTTGCTCGCTTCGAGACCGAGTTTTCGCGTTGCGCGGCGCAACTGCGCAAGCGCACGTCCGGCTAGCGACGCTTACCGCTGCCCCCGGCTGCCGGCCGCATTGAACTGCTGGCGGCCGAACGAATTCTTAGGAGTGTCCCCTCCCTATCCAACCCGTGCGACTTTTCGGTCAGCGCTGCGGATCGGCGTGCAGGATGGTTATCTCAGCGGACAGTCTGGGCTGCCTTATGGTCCGTCTGGGGATGGTAGTGCTCATCTGAAGCGATCCCTCGACCGGGATCTGAAAGAGCTTGATCTGACTTGTTGTCCAGATCCATGTTGGTATTGCTTTGGTGCGGTCCTCTCGCCTGTTCGTGCGGGCTTCATCATTAGGCCGCTCCTGCGGAGTTTTCTTCCCTGTAGGCATTACTTATAATCTCTCCCCCATAGACTATGTGTTCACCGCCTCTTGTCTCGTTGCGCCAACAGCAACGTCAACTTTGTTGTGCGTTCAATCGTGCCCATCGTCGATCCTGCGCTTTGGCGAGATGGCTCATCCGGCGCAGGTCCGCGTCGCTGAGCTGAAGCGCGGTGTCCACCCACACGTCAGCGATCTCGATCAGTTCCTCAAGAGTGACGCGATTGACGATTTTCCGCGCCTTCAGCACTGCTTCCCGACTGTGGCGTTGGCGCGTAAACTCCTGCATCAATTCGTAGACGGCCTCCACCCCTTCGCCGGTTGCCACCAGCCGGTCGACGATACCAAGGTCGTGCAATTCTTCGGCACTGTAGATCTTGCCGCTCAGGATCATCCGCTCCGCCTGCACTGCGCCGACCCGCCTGGTGAGGAACGTGTAGGCACCCATGCCCGGAAACAGATTGAACAGGACCTCCGGCAAGCCGAACTGCGCCTGCCGCTCGGCAACGACGACATCGTGCGCGAGAATGGCCTCGAAGCCCCCGCCGAGCGCGTCACCCTGCACCAGGGCCACCATGCAGACCGGCACATGGTAGTTGCTGTGCAACCGGAACTGGCCTCGGGCACAGCCGTGGGCGTACTGGCGCAGTGCATCCCGGCTCTTCGCCTCAATCAGGTGCAGAAACAGGACGAGATCACCGCCGAGATTGAAGATCCCCTCGACGCGGGAGGCGGTGACGACAAATCTCGCCGGTTTGTCCTGTTTATGGGCACAACGAGCAAATGTTGCCTCAATACTGTCGGCAACCATGTTCAGATCGTGAATGAGACCACGGGTGAAGCTCGGCCGGGATCGTGGCCGCATGTATTGCCAGATGACCTCGCTTCGAGGTTCGTAGACAACATCGAGTTCTTCAAGCGCCCAGCTGGTTTCGTCGTTACAGGTCTCGAAGCGGAATGGATCACTGCCAAACTGCGCCAACGGCAGGGTGGTGACAACAGAACTTAGCTCGGACGCCGATCGACTCAGCGGGTACTGTGCACAGGCCGCTCCCATGTTGATAATCGGCCTCAAAGCTGCATTGGACATGAAAACTCTCCATATTATTGAGCATCCTTGCCGATTTCCTCTTTTACGAGAGGAATGTGGCGGCAACTATACCACGCATTTCCAATTGCTGTGCTGAATTTCGCCCCACCATCCCCACTTGGGTGTATATTGTCATGAATTGCCTGCGCGGATGTCACCGACGCGCAACGTATCCTTGTAGACGGTACCGCAAGGACGCCGACGGCGGGCGATAGCTCACACGTAAACCCGGTCACAGACGCTCTCTCACTCCAAGGTTACCCTCCGAACACTGATAAGCTCCTTATTCGGGCACGCTCATCGCAGGACGCGGCGGCGCTAGGTAGCGATGAAGACAATACCGTTGTGAAACTACGCCAATAGGGGGTAATGTTAACCAACAGCGTGAGGGGCTTGGCCGATTCGTTCGACTATGGCGGGAAAATAAATATTACCCCAATCCTAATGCATCGACGGAGAACGCCATGACGATCGTCGTGATCGTCGACGACCAGCCAATCAACCTGAAGATATTATGTCGCTTTGCACGTTCAATCGGTGACGATGTTGCGGTACACGCCTTTGAAGCGCCGCAACCAGCACTTGAGCTGCTACGGTCGCAGACACCAGACCTCATTGTGACCGACTTTGTTATGCCGACAATGAGCGGCGAGGAGTTCATTCGGCGCTGCCGCCAGCACGCCCCTACACGGCACGTTCCCATCATCGTCGTCACCGCCTACGAGGATCGCGAATACCGCTATCAGGCGTTGGATGCGGGAGCGAGCGACTACCTGCTCAGCCCCGTCGACGGGCAAGAGTTCTGTACCCGCGCCCGCAATCTGCTGACGCTTTGGCGGCAGCGGCAGACGCTGCAATTGCGCACGCAGTTTCTGGAAGGCGAACTCGCCGCCACCTTACGCCAGTACGCCGAGGACATTCGACGCAAGGAGGAGCATCTGCGGCGGGTGATCAACACAGTGCCGGCGATGATCCGCGCCACCGACACGGTCGGCCGGCTGCTGCTGGTCAATACCTTTCACGAAACGTATTTCACCATTAATGCCGCGACCGCCATCGGCATGCCGCGGCAGGACGTTTTCTCCGCCGACTACAGCGCGCGTCATCGCGCACTTGATTCGCAAGTCATCGCCGATGGTACGGCGATCCTCGCCATTGAAGAGAGCGTCCGCGGCTGCGACGGCAGCGATCGCGTCCTCCTGACCACCAAGGCACCGATCACCGGGGCGGCAGGTCAGGTGGAACAGATCGTCACCGTCTCGCTCGACATCACCGAACGCAAGCAGGTGGAGCAGGCGGTTTGCGAGAGCGAGGAGCGGTTTCGCCAACTCGTTGAAGGCTCCGTTCTCGGGCTCGTCATTGAAAGCGGCGGCGTCCCCATCTTCGCCAATCGCACCTTTGCCCGCATTTTCGGCTATACAAGCCCCGCTGAAATCCTCGCCTTGCCGAACCTGGATCGTCTGTTTGCCGCCGCTGACCTGCGCCGGATCGACCAACTGCGGCAGGCGACCCTCGCCGGCGAAACCCTCAATGAGCCGAGAGAATTTCAGGGCGTTCGTCGCGACGGCAAAATGATCTGGGTGGAAATTCAATCGCAGCCGGTCAGTTGGAAGGGCCGCAACGCCCTCCAGACGACCTTCGCCGACGTCAGTCTCCGCAAGGCGTACGAGGAGCGCTTGCAGCAGCAGGCCAACTACGACCAAGTCACCGGACTGCCGAACCGGATGCTCGCTACCGACCGGCTACGCACCGCCGTTCTCAGCGCCGTGCGGCACCGTCATTGCGGCGGACTGCTGTTTATCGACCTCGATCACTTCAAGAAAATCAACGACACCTGGGGGCACGCCACTGGCGACAACCTGCTACGCATGGCCGCCGACCGCATTCGCAGCTGCGTACGCGAAGAGGATACGGTGGCACGCCTTGGTGGCGACGAGTTTACCGTCATCCTCCCGAACATCGGCACCGCGGCCAATTCCGAGCCGGTGGTCCACAAAATCCTCCATGCGTTTTCCCACCCCTTTGTGCTCGGCCGCCATGAGGCATTCGTCACCGCAAGCGTCGGCGTCAGCGTCTTTCCCGATGACAGCGAGGACCCGGCCATTCTGATGCAGAATGCCGACGCGGCCATGTATCGGGCGAAGGAACAGGGTCGGGATACCTTTCAATTCTATACCCGCGAACTGAATGAGCGGGCAACGGAGCGCATGCAGATCGAGAGCCATCTGGTCCACGCTCTCGATCGGGGTGAGTTTCTTGTCTACTATCAGCCGATTGTCGATATCCGCACCGGTGCCCTCGCCGAAGCGGAAGCACTGCTGCGCTGGTCGAGCCCGGAGCTCGGTCGATTCCTTCCCGATCAGTTTATCCCACTGATCGAGGATATCGGTTTGATTATCCAAGTTGGCCAGTGGGTTATCGATAGTGCGTGCCGGCAATTGGCCCGCTGGCGGCGCAACGGGATGCCCAACCTGGGCGTGACCGTCAACATTTCCTCGCGCCAGTTGCGGGTCAATGGTCTCGTCGATACAGTTGCGCATGCGATCCAACGGTACGGCATCCCGCCACACGCCCTCGAACTTGAGATCACCGAGAGTTGCCTGATGACCGACGTGGATGAAAACAGCGAGGTTCTGTACGCTCTTGACCGGCTCGGGGTTAACTTGGCCCTGGACGATTTCGGCACCGGCTATTCCTGCCTGCGCTACCTGAAAGACCTGCCGGTTGATACCGTCAAGATTGACAAGTCATTCATTGCTACGGTGACGACCGATGCAAGTGATGCCAGTGTCGTCGAGGCGATTATTGCCCTTGCACATCGTCTGGGCATTCGCGTCATCGGCGAAGGTGTCGAGAATGAAGACCAGCTTGATTTCATTCGTCAACGCGACTGCGATCTCGCCCAGGGGCATTATTTCTCCGAGCCATTACCATCCGACAAGTTCTCCCTCTGGCAGCTCGATTTCGCTGCGCCGAAGAGGCGGGTGTTAAGCGGCGTCTGAGCAACAGTCACCGCACTCGGCGCTTTAGCCTGCCCCTAAATGCTCACACTTCTCACGGGAAACTCCCTAAAAAGGGGTAAGTCGCTTTTCTTTCCTAAGTTTCGGGGCTAATCCATGGCCTCGTCAGGATGATCGCAATAGGGGTCAGTGCTGCGAGCGGGCGCTGATTGATTGCCAGACCTTCAATGCCTTGGCGCATACATGCCCGGCCTGCGCCTGATGCTTAAGGAGTGCCAATGCCCCTCGGGTTTCGTGAAGACCGTCGCCGCCGACGACGACGCACGCAGTGGCTGGTGTTCAAGTGGCTCGTTGCCTTCGCTCTCGTAATCGCCGCCGGCGCCTACGCCTATGAGATGGGCAAGCGGCTCGCGGCTACGGAACTCACCCGTCAACGCGATCAAATCGAAACGCTGACGGCTCGCGTTAGTGAACTGGAAACCCGCAACACCTCGCAGCGCGCCGAGGTGGCCGCCGCCGAAACGACGGCGCAGAACTGGCAGCAGCTTTATGAGCGTGACGTTGCCCGTGGTCCGGTGAAAGAACTCTTTGAACTGATCCAACACAAGCTTGCCTCCGGCGTTGAGGCCGACCGGCTGAAAACGGTGCTGACCGCGACGCAGAATCGGCGCGACTGCCGGCGCGAGGCGGAACGACGAAAGTTCCCACTGCCGACGCGGGCCCGTGATGCCACCAATGCCTCCCTCAACTTTGCCAACGGCGAGGTAACTGTTGTCGCGTTCGGCGCGCCGGCCAAGGATGAAAAAGGCAACGAGGAATCCTGGTTCGATCCGGCGCAGCCGGTGACCGCGCGCCTCATTCGCGGGCGCAGCACGGTCGCCGAACAATCCGGAGCAATGCCGCTGGTGCTGACACAGATCATCGGCGAGCGGGAGTACAGGTTTACCATCGATGCGAACAAGCTGCGTGGAACGGTCGACATCACATCGGAGTCGTGTCGCTTCCCTTAATCTTCGCTTGGCGATGCCCGGCGCGAATCAACCAGCGGACTCTGCAGCGAATCGATGAGCGCCCGCAGGACTTGGCGTACCTGTGTCTCGTCGCAACCGATGAGCAGTGCGTCCTCCAATGCGTCCTGCGCCACCTGCTGCAGTTCTAACAGATTTTCGTTCAATACTTTGAGTTTTTCTTCGCAGGCGACCGGCATGCCGTCTGATTGCTGCCAGATGATCCGATTTTCTCGCCTATCCTGCATCGTCACTCCTACCTCCGCACCGCTGAGAAACGCTCGCCGCCCACTTTTTCGTCTTTTCTGAGGAATTTCTCGCTGCCATTTGCAACAATGCCTCGTTTTTGTCGCGCATGGGGATGCCTATGACCAACAGCCTGCATCAGCTCGCTCACGACATCCAGATGCGGATCCGTGATCTCGCTTACATCATGTGGGAGTCTGCCGGCCGCCAACAGGGGATGGCGCTCGAATATTGGCTGGCGGCGGAAAAGGAGGTGTTGGACACCTTTCAGGCTGCCGCCGGAAAGGTAGTGCCCGCAGCCTCCACCTCGACCTCAGCGGAGAGCGACGCGGCAGCAATTCCGCCGTCGACATCAGCCGACGTTGAACCGGAGGCGCCGGTAGCGACGAGCAGCGCCGCCGTCGAGACGGCAGACCCAGGCACCTCCGAGCCAGCGGCGCCGGCAAAATCCACTGCGCGCGCGGCAGGTGCCAAGGCAACGAAGACAACCCGCCGCAGCACCAGCCGGAGCAAGGCCACTCCCTGATCCTCCCGTCGCTCCGCTGACCGCCACGGGCAGCCGGGCAGCGCCGGGCAGTCGATGTTGTCTCACTCAGGTGTACCGGCACAGGGGAGCCGGTGAGGCATGTCAAGAAATGCCTGTCAGCCACGTGGGTCGAACGGGTGGAACGGGCGCAGTCTGGTGACGAATAAGCTCTCAGCTATTCCCCTGCCGACGGCCGACCACCCCGGTCGAGGATGCGCAGCCGTTCCGTATCGTCGGCTGCAGCCCAACGGGCGATTTCTTCAAGGGTACGGAAGCAGCCGCGACACCAGCCGCGCTCCATGTCCATCCGGCATACGCCGACGCAAGGTGAGGCAACACAATCATCTTCGCTCATTCGTCCTGCGCTCCATCGCCCTTGCTCAGACGCTGTTAGTGCGGGCTTTACGCGCTTTCAACATCGACAGCAACATGGCTGCGCACCGGCCGCAGCATCTTTTGGCGCGCCATTGCGGCCGCTGATTGAACACCGACAAAGGCTGACTGTACCCTCTGATATCACATGTGTATGATCGTCAGCGTGATCGACGAGAGATCATGCAGGATGTGTACGTCCGGTAAGTGGCGGCGGGAGCTTTCAGAATGCGAACCGACACGCGCCTACCAAGACCGCGATTGCCAAGACTACGATGCTGCCAGTCCGTTATCTATCTCCGTTTCGTGGCTAAATCTATCCGGTCATGCCGATCCTCAATCTGAACAAGCTGTTTTATCCAAACTCGGTTGCCGTCGTCGGTGCCAGTAACCGAGAGGGCGTCGCCGGTCAGATCGTCATGCACAATCTGCTGCATGGCGGCTTCGAAGGACCGATCATGCCGGTCAGTCGCGAGGATAACGCGATCTCCGGTGTTCTCGCCTACCCCCGGATCGACGCACTGCCGGAAACGCCGGATCTAGCCGTGATCTGCGATGGCGGGAGCTCCGCCCGGGAGACGCTGCGTGCACTCGCGAAGCGCGGCACGCGCGCGGCAATACTGCTCGCCAGCGATATCGTCGATGCGGCCGACGCCCGGTTTGGCGTCACCGCACAGACGGTGTTGGCGGAGGCAGAGGAAGTCGGCCTGCGTATTCTCGGCCCCGATTGTCTCGGCCTCATGGTTCCCGGCATTGGCCTCAACGCCACGGTAGCGCCGGTGGCAGCGTCACCAGGTGGCGTCGCCTTCGTTTCCCAGTCGTCCACCGTCTGCTCCGCCGTCCTCGACTGGGCACACGAGCGGGACATCGGCTTCTCGCATTTTGTTTCCCTTGGCAAGACGCTCGACATCGATCTCGCCGACGTCATCGACTATCTCGGCAACGATGCAATGACGCGCGCGATTCTGATTTACGTCGAATGGATTGGCAACGGCCGCCAGTTCATGTCGGCCGGACGCGGCGCCAGCCGCAACAAGCCGGTACTGGTGATCAAAGCCGGCCGCACCGCCGAAGGCCAACGGGCAGCGCACGGCAACGTTGAAGCCGCCGGAACGGACGACGTTTATGACGCGGCGATCCGCCGTGCCGGCATGTTGCGGGTGCACGGCTTCAGCGAATTGTTCGCTGCAGTGGAGACCCTCGGCCGAACCCGCCCCCTGCGCGGCGAGCGCCTCGCCATCATCAGCAACGGCGTCGGCATTGCCGTGATGGCGGTGGATAATTTGATCCTCAGTGGTGGCCGCCTGGCCCCTCTGTCGCCCTCAACCCTGCAGGCGATCGGGCGACAGGTCGGCACCTCGGCAGCTCCAGCCAATCCGGCGCTGCTTGACGAAGATGCGACGCCCGATCGTTATCTGGCCGTTGCCAAGTCGATCCTCGCCGACGACAACGTGGACGCCGTTCTCGTCCTCCATGCGCCGTCGTCCGCCGTCCCCAGTGTGCGGGTAGCTGAGGCAGTCATCCGCGCTGCCAAAGAGACGCGCGGTGCCGTCCTCGCCAGCTTTATGGGTGGGAAAAGCGTCGCCGCAGCCAGGCACCTGCTGGGCGATGCCCATATCCCAACCTTCGATACGGTCAATCAGGCGGTCGACGCCTTCATGCACATGGTACGGTTCCGACGCAATCAGGAGTTGCTGATGCAGACTCCGCCGTCGAAACCAATCGAATTTGCCAGTGGTCGCGAGGACGTGCGGCGGATGGTCGATGAATTGCTTCGACGCGGCCAGACGATCCTCACCGGGCGAGAGGCAAAGACACTGCTGGCCGCCTTCGGCATCAAATCGGCGGAGCCCCGGATCGTCAGTTCGCCCGAGGAAGCGGCACAAGCCGCCGAGACGATGGGCTTTCCGGTTGCGCTCAAGATGATGGCGCGCGATGTGACGGCGAAGGGACCGGCCGGCAACGTGGAGATGTTTCTCGAATCCGGAAGTGCCGTTCGGTCGGCGGCGCAAAGGCTCCTGGCCAATACATCGCAACGCATGTCGCGCGCCGCCGTCCACGGGCTGACAGTCGAGCGAATGACGCGTCGCACCGGCAGCCGCGAGGTCCGCATCGGGGTTGCTGACGACGCGGTGTTTGGGCCGGTTATTGTTTTCGGCCATGGCGGCTCCGCTGCCGAGGTGATCGACGATCATGCGGTGGCCTTGCCGCCGCTCAACATGGCGCTGGCGCGCGAACTGATCGAGCGCACCCGCATATTCCGCCTATTGCAAGGCTACGGCGATGTGCCTCCCGCCAATCTCAATGCACTCTGCCTGATGCTGGTGCAGGTCTCGCAGATGGTGGTGGACGTGCCGGAGATCGCCGCCCTCGACATCAATCCAATCCTGGCGGACGAAAATGGTGTTTACACCATCGACGCCCAGGTGTTGATCGCGCCGCCAACGGAGGCCACCGAACGCCGCTTGGCAATCCGCCCCTATCCCCAGGAACTGGAGGAAGAGTTTGTTTTGAAGTGCGGTCGCAGCGTGCTCCTGCGGCCGATCCGCCCCGAAGACGAGCCGGCGCATCACGATTTTCTCGCCAAGTGCACGCCGGAGGATATGCGGCTGCGGTTCTTCCACCTCGTTCGTTCGCTGCCGCACTCGGAAATGGCCCGTCTCACGCAGATTGACTACGATCGGGAGATGGCTTTCATCGCCACGGCACCTAAGGAAGACGGCTCGGGGCCGGAAACCCTCGGTGTCGTGCGGACGGTCGCCGACCTCAGCAACGACAAGGCCGAGTACGCGATCATGGTTCGTTCGGACCTGAAGGGGCAGCGCCTTGGCCGGAAGCTGATGGAAAAGATCGTCAGCTACTGNTGTCGAACCCGCGGCACGCGCAGCATCGTCGGCTTGGTACTGCGCAACAATTTGCCGATGCTGGATCTCATCCACGCGATGGGGTTCACGAGCCACAAAGTACCGGACGACGATGTGATGGAAGTTGAACTGGACCTTTGTGTTGACGCCTGAGTCCTCGGCTTGAGCCCTCGCCGCCACCTGTTACGCCATCCGCTGTAGACGCAAACGTCCTGGTCACAGTCGGATGTTAACGTGGCGGCGCTCTAAGTCAACGGAAATTTTTCCTTTAATTACCCAAACGAGCCGTTTTCGCACACTGAGCGGCTTTATTTTCCTCTCCGTCGACGGCAGCTTCGCCGCCGCGACCGATCTATCGCCGATAATCAGGCGACAAAAGCGCCAGAATTGCCCCTTAAAGGGCTATTTATAGCTGCCATACTTCCTCTTTCGGGGTAAGATGCCGGCATGGCCAACACTGTGTCGCGCACCTGGATCCGAGACCTCCTTCGGCCCCTGCTGCCGGTATTCGGCGAGGTCGCCCTCTGGTCGTTGTTCGTCAACCTGCTTGCGCTCGCCGTCCCCGTCTTCGTCATGCAGGTCTATGATCGGGTCATCTTCCACAATGGCCTGAACACACTCGTTGCCCTGCTGCTGGGGATGCTGCTGGTCCTGATCTTCGACTTCGTCCTCCGCCAGGCGCGCGCCCGTATCTTGCAGCGTGTGGCGTTGCGCATTGATGCTGACCTCGGCCGGGCGTTGTTCGGTCGCCTGGTGCGGCTGCCGCTGCATCAGGTCGAGCGTCGATCCACTGCGTCCTGGCATGCACTTTTTCGCGACGTGGACACGATACGTAACGCCTTGTCCGGTTCCACCGCTCTGACGCTCTGCGACTCCCTGTTCTTCATCCTGTTTCTGGCGCTGACGTTCTTTATCGCCCAGCCCATCGCCTGGATCCTGGTGGTAGCAACACCGGTGTTTGCCTTAGTCGCCTGGCGGTCGGGCCATGTGGTCAAACTCAGCAGCGAGCGGGAACGCAGCCTCGCCGTCGCCCGTGATACCCTTGTCGCCGAAATCATCGCCGGGCGGGCGACCGTGCAAGCCTTAGCCCTGGAGCAAACCCTGCAGCCGCTGTGGGAGGAGCGCCATGCCGCAGCGCTCGGCCAGAGCATTTGCCGCGGCGCCGCCGCCGACCGCTACGCTGCATTGGGCAGTTCGCTGACGTTACTGACCACTGTCGCCATGACCGCTATCGGTGCGCTGTGCGTCCTCGATCAAAAACTGACCCTCGGCGCGCTGATCGCTGCCAACATGCTGGGCGGCCGGCTGATTGCACCGATCACCCAAATCGGTCTCAACTGGCGGACCATCGCCAGCCTGCGCGAGGTGTCCGAGCGATTGAGCAGCCTGTTCGCTGTCCCGCTGCAGCGCCAGGAGAACGGCCTGGTCAGTGTCACGCCGCTCGGTCGCATCACCGTTGAGCATGTCACCTTCGCCCACGACATCGCCGCGGCACCAACCCTCGATACGCTCGACATCAGCATTCCCGCCGTGGCGGCCGCTGGCGCCGGTGGCATGCACGCGATTGTCGGCCGCAACGGCAGCGGCAAAAGTACGCTGCTGAAGATCATCACCGGCCTCTATCAGCCGGCAAACGGCCGGGTCCTGATCGACGGCAGCGACATCGCCCAATACTCCCGTCGTCAACTGGCGAGGTGGATTGGCTACGTGCCACAGGAAACGGTGCTGTTCGCCGGCACCTTGCGCCACAACATTGCCCTGCGCGTGCCGGAGGCCAGCGACGACGACGTCATTCGCGCCGCAACCCTGGCCGGTGCGCACGCCTTCATCGCCCTGCGTCCGGAGGGCTACGCCACCGATGCGGGCGAGGCCGGCCTGCGGCTCTCCGCCGGGCAACGCCAACGCGTCGCCATCGCCCGTGCTTTGGTTGGTGAGCCGCCAATTCTGGTGCTGGACGAACCATCGAACGCCCTCGACACCCAGGCCGATGCCGATCTGCGCGTCAGGCTGGCCGAACTCGCCAAGACGACGACCATCATCATCGTCACCCATCATCTTGCCTGGCTCAGCCTGTGCACTTCGATTGCCGTTCTCGATCAGGGGCGTATTGTTGACAGCGGTGATGCCGCGACGATCCTGCCGAAGCTTGGCCACCGCGGTCGCACTGACCTGCACAGTCGCGCTGCCGGCTCAGTCAACGTTACGCCTCAGAGCTACGCACGGCCGAACCCTGCCGGTCGAGGCCCGGTGGAGCTTGTGAAGATGGGAAGCCTAGTCACCACCCCGCGGCACACCCCCTCAGGCGGGCGATGACGACATCGCTCGATGCCCTGGTCGCCCGCCATCCCCTGCCCACTTGGCGGAGCGGGGCATGGATCGTCGTCGCCCTGGTGACCTCTGCCGTCCTCTGGTCCGTCGTCGCCCGGGTGAACGAGGTGGTGGTGGCTGTCGGTGAGGTGGTGCCTGAAGGCAAGCTCAAGGTGATCCAGCACCTCGAGGGCGGCATCATCGAACAGATCTACGTCGCCGAGGGCGACAGTGTGAATGCCGGCGATCCACTGGTGCGCCTCGACCTGGCAACCGCCGGCGTCAACCGCAACGAATTGCAGGCCCGGCTCGACCGCGAAGTCCTCCGCCGAGCGCGGCTGCTGGCGCAGTTGGCACCGACACCGACCCTCCTGAGCCTGCCGAAGGACGCCGCGACACGTCATCCGGACATGGCGCAGGCCGAGCAACGCACCTTCGATGCCCGGCGGCGAGAGCTTGCCGCCACGGTGGCGGCGCTGCAGGAACAGGTGCGGCAGCGAGAGCTGGCGGTGCAGGAGCTGGATGCGAAGCGGCGCGCCAGCGCTGCCAACCTCGGGCTGGCGCAGCAGCGGCTGCAGCTCTCCCAGTCGCTGCTCAGTGAAGGGCTGATGGCGAAGATGGAACACCTGAAGCTGCAATCGGAGGTGGAGAGCCTGCAGGGCGAACTGGCAGGATTGGGCCCGGCGCTTCCGCGGGCGCGGGCCGCCGTGGCTGAGGCGGAGGAGCGGCTCCGCGAGGCCGACGGCCGTTTTCGCCGTGAATCCAACGACGATCTAAGCGACGCCGAGGAACAGATCGCCCGCCTTACCGAGTTGCTGGCAACGGCAACCGACCAGGGCGCACGGGCCGAAATCAAAAGTCCGATCAACGGCGTGGTCAAGCGCCTGCGCTACAACACCATCGGCGGCGTGGTGTCGCCGGGCGATCCGATCATGGAGATCGTACCCACCCAGGACAAACTGGTGGTCACCGCGCATCTCGGTCCGGTCGATCGTGGCTATGTCCACAGCGGCCAGGACGCGCTGGTCAAGGTCACCACCTACGACTACATCCGCTACGGCGGTCTCGCCGGTCGCGTCGTCCACGTGGCACCCGACAGCAGCACCGATGCCAAGACCGGCGCCACCTATTTCGAAGTCATCGTCGAGACGGACAAGGCGGCCCTCGGCAGCGCCAGCCGGCCATTGCCGATCAGTGCCGGGATGCAAGCAGTGGTCGATATCCAGACCGGCAACCGCAGCATCGCCGATTATCTGCTGACCCCGGTGCTTAAGCTGCGCCAGGAGGCTTTCCGCGAACGCTAGAGCGGAATGCAATGGCATTGAATCGAACGGGGATTCCCTGGGCCTGCGTCATCGGTTGGTCGCGGCGGTGACGGAGGGTGGGTTGTCGCGGCAGAGCAGGATATCCTCGACCCCCTCGCCGTCGGAGATGTCCCGGCTGTAGACGTCACCGACGATGATGAGATCGTCGCCGGTGCCACCGGAGATGGTGTCGTCGCCAGCGCCGTACCTGCCGACGATGCTCGCTGGTCACGCCGCGTGCGCACCCCTAGACGGGGCAATGCTTGCGTTGCCGCTGGGGCTGTGCCTATAAGGGCGGGAACCGGGGCTGTTCCTGCCTTTGATGATCATCACCTGTCCGCGCTGTACCGCCCACTACGACGTCGAACCCGAGCATTTCGGTCTGCGGGCGCGGCTTGCCCGCTGTTCCAATTGCGGCCATCTCTGGCGCGCCGACCCAGACGACTTCGCCGCCTTGCCGCCGCCCGCACCAGCCGCCGATAGCGCGAGCGTGCTGCCAGGGCAGGAACCGGGCAGCAGTCCGCTGCCAGCGCCCACCGATGCCGGCGACAACGAAGACGGCGACGCGTTCACGCCCCCACCGCCGCAAGCCGAACCACCCCAATCCAAACCACTCTGGCCGGACCCGGCGCCACCAGCGGTATCGCCAGCAGTTTCCCCCTGTCCCTGCCGCCGCAGCGCTCGACGACGATGCCGCCGACGCCACGGCAAGCGATATGGCCGGCGATCCGACAAACGACACTGAATCGGAGACTGACCCGGTAATGCCGCTGCTGCCGGCTGCGACGACGGAAGCACGGCTGCGCCGACGCCGGCTGGTGATGATCGCGGCTGCAGCCGCGACCACAGCAGTGCTCTGCCTCGCCGCACTCCTCGCCCTGCAGACCCCCATCACCCCGCGCCATCCCCGGCATGGCGGTGGTCTATAACTGGGCCGGCCTGGCGCCACCGCCGCCCGGCGCCGATCTCGACATCGCCGAAGTCTCGTCCAGCCGCGAATGGGCCGGCGGCGACGACGTGCTGATCATCAGCGGCAGCGTCACCAACACCGCCGCGGACGCGCGTGCCCTGCCACCATTGCGGGTGACCCTGTTCGACGCCGCCAACCGGCAAGTGCAGGAGTCGATCGTCGAGGCGGAGAAGCCGGTGCTCGCTGCGAAGGAAACGGTCCACTTCAGCGTCCGCATCGTCAGCCCGGCCAGCACGGCCAGACGAATGGTGGTCAGCTTCGATACCACCGCCGCCGAAGCCTCCTAGCCTACGGATGCTGCTGCGCGTCCGCTCTGAGGAGCCCCTCCCCCGCCCGCAATCGACCCGGTGGCATTTTTTGCGGTTCCCCTTCGGCGCGGCGCGCGCCACATTGCACCGCGATTCCTCCAGGCAAGGACGAGACAAAGGGAGTGATGCCAACGGCGCGGGCAAAACCGAAGCGGGGGATGGACCGTCAGGCGATTGTCGAGGCAGCCTTCGCGATGATTGCCGAAGCGGGTGAGGCTGATTTCAGCCTGCGCAAACTGGCGAGCCGCGTCGGTGTCGACCCGATGACCGTGCTCTATCACGTCAAGTCGAAGGACGAACTGCTGCGCGCCGTGGCCGACATGGCGCTTGCCACCATCGAACTGCCGGCGGCCGCAGGCGAATGGCGCGCCGACCTGCGCCGGGTCGCCGTCGCCTACCGCGATCTGGCGCGGCGCCATCCGCGCGTCTTTCCCCTGCACTTCCGCTATTACGCCACCGGGCCGGCCGACTACCGACTGGGTGAGACGGTCTATGCCGCCCTGGTGCGGGCGGGCCTCAGCGACGCCCAGGCGTCCCGCCTTGGTCTCGCCTTCTATACCTTCATCCTCGGCTTCGCGTTGTCGCAGATCTCGGGCCTCGTCGGACCGGCGAGCGTCGACGAGGTGCTGGAACTGGAGGCGCTGGCGGCAGAGAAGTTTCCCATCACCCGGCGGCTTATCCCGGCATTCGTCGACTTCAACGCCGATCTGGCCTTCACCGAGGCGATCGACGCGGTGCTGGACGGCATCGCCCGGCAGGCGGCGGCGATGCCGTCACCGCCCTGAGATGTTCGGGTTATCGGCCCGAACTATCGGCCCAGGCGCGCGACTCGTGGGCGAGCGCCGCCGATTGCGGCATCAATCCCGCCACATGGGCTTGATCGCTTCAGCCCAGGCATCGGCACGGCTGATTCCGATGTCCTTCAGCATCCGGTCGTCGAGGGTGAGCAGCAGGTGTCGCCCGGCCCGGCGGTCCTCGCATGCAACAGCCGCTTTCGCTACGCGACACATGTCACGCCACGCCTTGCGCATACCGACACGCATCCACTGCGACCAAGTCGGCAAATGCTCCCTCGCCGCATCGAACAGCAAAAATGTATCGTTACAATTTACTTGCGCAGTCATGGCAATGCCCTCCTTCATAGGACAATTCTATACGCTTGACGCGAAAGCCTCGTCAATGTATTCATTGTCACTATGACAATTTGGACGCCGTCGCTCGCCGGGCGTGCCGGTCCGCTCTACCATGCGCTGGCTGACGCCATCGCCGAGGCGATCATCGACGGCACCCTGCCACCAGGGACGCGCCTTCCCACCCACCGCGACCTCGCCTATCACCTCGGCATCAATATCGGTACCGTCACCCGTGCCTACGCGCTTGCCCGCGATCGCGGTCTCGTCGACGGTGAAGTGGGCCGCGGCACCTTTGTTCGTGCAGAGGGCGTAGCGAAAGCCGCCGCCGCATCGCCGTCATTCACCGATCTGGCCCTGGCCGGTCCTGCCTTCGCCAATCTGCACGCGACCGTCGCCTGTTTCGCCGAGCTGTCGGCAACCCCGCCGCCGCCCGTCGGCGCCCCCGGCAGCCATTCACTCGATCGCATCTATCACGCCGATGACGGTGGTGATGACCGGCTCGATCTCAGCCTCAACTATCCCTATGCACCGGCGCAGGGCGCCGCACTCGAGGCCGGATTGCGCCGTTGCCTCGATCGGGTAACGCTCGATGCCATCGCCCGCTACCAGCCGCCCAACGGCATGCGCGCCCATCGTGACGCCGGCATCGCCTGGCTGCACTCGCTCGGGGTCGAGGTGGAGGTGGACGACCTGCTGCTGGTGGCCGGCTGCCAAAGTGGCTTTTCCATTGCCACCATGGCCCTCGCCCGGCCCGGTGAGACGGTGGTGCATGAAGCGCTGACCTGGCCCGGGATGCGCGCGGCGGCAGTGCCACTGGGCCTGAAGCTGCAGCCGCTGGCGATGGACGAGCAAGGGCTGCTGCCCGAGTCATTCGAAGCCGCCTGTCGCGAACACCGACCGCGGCTGCTCTACACCATGCCGACACTGCACAACCCGACGGCGATCGTCATGCCGGAAAGCCGGCGGCGCGCCATCGCCGAGATCGCCCGCCGCCACGGCGTGTTCATCATCGAAGACGACGTCTACGGCTTTCTCCTCGACGAGCGACCGCCACCGCTGCGCGCCTTCGCCCCGGAGATCACCCTTTATATCACCAGTCTGTCGAAGTCGGTGGCGGCGGGACTGCGCGTCGGTTATGTGGCCGCGCCCGCNGCGCTGGTGCCGCGGCTGGCCGGGGCCATTCGCGCCAATCTGCTGATGACATCGGCCGTCGCTGCCGAAGTGGCGAGCGAGATGATCCGCTGTGGTGCCGCCACGGAGGCTGCGGCGATCCAGCGGCAGGAAGCGCGCCGCCGCCAGCGTATTGCTGCCAGCGAGCTGGCCGGACTGGCGTTCGCGACGCATCCGCAGGCGTTCCACGGCTGGCTGCGACTGCCGGAGCCGTGGCGAAGCGAGGGGTTTGCCGCCAGACTCGCCGACCGCGGCGTCGTCGTGACTCCCGGCGCCGCCTTCGCCGGCGGGGCACATGCGACTGACGCCGAGACGCATGTGCGACTGTGTCTGTGTGCCCTGGCCGACAGTGAGCGGCTGACGACAGCGCTCCGCATCGTCGCCCAAGTGGCGCGGGGCAGCGATGCCGGCCGGATGCCGCTGATCTAAGCGCCCATGCTGCCCTAGGCGCCGGTGCTGCCGAGTGCTGTCCCTCCTTCGAAATCTTCGCCAAGCCGTTGCGGCAACTCACGGCGCAACAGCTTGCCGGTGCGTGTCCGCGGCAGATGGTCGACGAACACCACCTGGCGCGGCAGCTTGTAGCTCGCCAAGTGCTCCGCCGCCCAGGCGAGCAGCCGCTGGCCGTCGGCCTCGCCCTGCGGCACGACGAAGGCGGCGAGGATCTTGACCCCCGCCCCCGTCCCCGCTCCCACCGTCAGTTCGCTCACCGCAACCTCGTGCACCATCGGATGGCGCGCCAACACGCCCTCGATCTCCAGCGGTGACAGCCGGTAGCCCATGGGGTTGAGGATGTCGTCATGGCGGCCGTGGAACCAGACGTAGCCGTCCGCATCGAGGTGGGCGAGGTCGCCGCCGCAGAACCACTCGCCACGGTAGACGAGGGCGTCTTCCTCCGGCCGTTGCCAGTACCCCAGCATCAGCCCCGGATCGGCGCGATGCACCGCCAACAATCCCACCTCGCCCGTCGGCAGCTTCCGTGGAACATCCTCATCGGCGGCAAGGATGGCGATGCGGCGTCCCGCCTGCGGCTTGCCGGGACTGCCGGGCCTGATCGGCATCCCCGGGCATGAGGAGATGTAGGTGGAGATCTCGCTCATCCCCAGCGCCTCGTAGAGCAGCGTGCCGGTGGCGTCGCGCCATTGCTCGAGGACGGCGGCGGGCAGCGCCTCGCCGGCGGTAAGCCCGTGGCGCAGCGTCGCCAGACTCTCGCGGCCAAACCGGCCGTACTTGAGGATGCGACGATAGAGGCTGGGCACGGTGGCAAAGATGGTGACCCCGAACCGCTCGATCAGCCGCGGCCAGACCGTTGGATCGGCCAGGCCATTGTAGAGCACGGCGGTGGCGCCGTTGGCCCAGGGATCGAGCAGGCCAACGCCCAGCGTGTAGGTCCAGTTGAAGGCGCCGGCGTGGAGGACAACATCGTCGACGGTAATACCGTACCAGCCCTGGTACATGGGCCGCCGGCCCCAGGCGGTGCGGTGGCCGTGCAGTACCCCCTTCGGCCGGCCCACCGTCCCCGACGTGTAGATCAGGAAAGCGGGATCGTTGGCCAATGTATCAGCATAGGCGGCGGGCTCACCGCTCGCCGCCATGCGCTCGATCGCCTCGGCAGTGATGACGCTCACCCCCGCCGGCGCGGCGTGCGCCAGGGCCAGGTGATCGGCAAGAGCGATAGCGGCAGCGTCGGAATCAGCGAGGAGAAATTCCGCCTCCTCACCGGTCAGCGCCGCCGACGACGGCAGCGGCACCAGCCCGGCGGCAAAGGCAGCAAAGAAAGTGAGAATATAGGGCAAGCCGTTGTCCATCCGGATCATCAGCCGTGCGCCAGGAGGCAGACCAAGCCGGCCGAGGCCGCCCGCCAGCCGCCGCACCATCAGTTCCAGTTCGCCATAGGACCAGCGCCGGGTTTCGCCATCGTCGCCGGCAATGATCAGCGCCGTCTTCTCCGGATGCGCCGTCGCTGGCGCCGCCAGACAGTAGCGAGCGATGTTGAAGTGATCAGGCGGTGGATCAGCAACGACGGGCAACTGGGTCACGACTGGGTGTCCGGCGGCAAAGGGGAACAGAGTGCTGCGAAGATGGCGGCGGCAAACGCGGGCCACCGCATGCGCCCTAGGCGAGGAGCCAATCGCGCACCGCGCTGATCTGCTGATTGTTCATGAGCATCGGCGCATGGCCGACACCAGGAAACTCGACCAACTTCGTGGTTGGCTTGCGGTTGACCATTTCGGCGGCGGTTTCGGCACTGAGAATGTCGGACTCGCTGCCGCGCAGCAGCAACACCGGCGCCCGGATCATCGCCCACAACGGTCCAAAGCGATACCGGTTCAGAGAAGCCTTCCTTGAACGGCTCGGCCAGCTTCGGATCGTAGTGAAAGCGCCAGGCGCCGGTTTCATCCTGCCGCGAGCCATAGGTGATGAGGTGAGCCCACTCGGCGTCGCTGGTCAGGCCATAGGGCGCGCAGACCACGCGCACGTAGGCTTCGAGTGCCGCCCGATCGGCAAACGCCGGATACTCGCTGACGTAACCAGCGATCCGCTGCAGCGCCTCGGCGTCGACGTAGCTGCCGATATCATCGAGCACTAGCTTGCGGATCGGCGTCTTCGGTTGCGCCGCCAGCATCATGCCGATGAGGCCGCCGAGCGAGACGCCGAGCCAGTCCACCTGCGCCACGTTGAGGCGGGCGAGCACCGCCGCCATGCCCTGCAGATAGGTCGCCGGCTGGTAATCGGCGGCAACGCTGAACCAGTCGCTCTGGCCGCGGCCGGGCAGGTCGACACAGACCACCCGATAGCGATCCTCCAGCGCCCGCGCCAGGGCATCGAAATCGCGGCCGCGCCGGGTCAGGCCATGGACGCAGACGAGGACGTTGTCGTTCTCGGGATCGCCCCACTCGAAATAGGCCATAGTGTAGAATCCGTGTGCGCTTAGTCCCAGGACCCGCTTTTCCTGCATTGGCATGGCGATTCCCTCTGCATTTGATAATGATGGCGGCGCTGTACCGCGGTGCGCGGCGGCCGCACCGGCAAAGATGCGCGCCCGGCGTGCCGCACGCCAGAGCGATAAAGCGATAGCCGCAGAAAGAAAAGCGATGACCATCGACGTGCAGACCGACGGCCCGACAGCGGCAGCGCTGACGATGATTCTGGCGCATGGTGCCGGGGCACCGATGGACAGTCCCTTCATGGCCTTCTTCGCCGCGGGGCTTGCGGTGGCCGGGATGCGGGTGGTGCGCTTCGAGTTTCCCTATATGGCCCGGCGGCGCGTTGATGGCCGCAAGCGGCCACCCGATCGAGCCGAGATCCTGCTTGCCAGCTGGCGCGAGGTGATCGCGGCAACGGCGCCGGCGGAGCACCTTGTCATCGGCGGCAAGTCGCTGGGCGGACGGATGGCATCGATGGTCGTGGATCAATGCGGGGTGGATGGGATCGTCTGCCTCGGCTATCCGTTCCATCCGCCCGGCAAGCCGGAGGCGACGCGGATCGCCCATTTGGCAACCCTGCGCACGCCGACGCTGATCCTGCAGGGCGAGCGCGACCCCTTCGGGGACCGGGAAGACGTGGCAGCCTACCCGCTCGCCGCGACGATCCGCCTGCATTGGCTCGCCGACGGCGACCACAGCTTCAAGCCCCGCGCCGCGTCGGGCCGGAGCGAACGCCAGAACTGGGACGAGGCGCTGGCGGCAATCATCGCCTTTCTCGGCGCTCGCCAGCGATGACCCGCCGGCGGACGATGCGCATATGCAAAAGGGAGCGTGGGCAGACCGGGAGCAAGGGCAATGGGCGAGGCGCAAGCGATGCGGACTGAAACCGACAGCATGGGCGCTGTCGAGGTGCCGGCTGACCGTTACTGGGGCGCGCAGACGGAGCGGTCGCGGCAGAACTTCCCCATCGGCGGCGAGCGGATGCCGCCGGCGCTGATCCACGCTTTCGGGCTGCAGAAGAAAGCTGCGGCGTTGGCCAACATGGCGCTGGGACAGCTTGATCACCGCATCGGCGAGGCGATCGTTGCCGCTGCGGAGGAAGTGATCGAAGGCAAACTGGACGCGCATTTCCCGCTGGTGGTCTGGCAGACCGGCTCCGGCACCCAGACCAACATGAACCTCAACGAGGTGATCGCCAACCGGGCGATCGAGATGCTGGGTGGCATCATCGGCACGAAACAGCCGGTGCACCCCAACGACCACGTCAACCGCGGTCAATCGTCGAACGATTCCTTCCCTACGGCGATGCACATCGCCGCGGTGCGCGAAATGACCGGCCGGCTGCTGCCGGCGCTCAATCACCTGCATGGCGTGCTCGTCGCCAAGGCCGAAGCCTTCGCACCGATCATCAAGATCGGCCGGACGCATCTGCAAGACGCGGTGCCGCTCAGTCTCGGCCAGGAATTCGGTGGCTACGCAGCGCAGGTCACCAACGACATGATGCGCATCGAGGCGACCCTGCCGCGGCTCTGGCAACTGGCGCAGGGCGCCACCGCCGTCGGTACCGGCCTCAACGCCCATCCTGATTTTGCCCGGACGTTCGCCGTCGAAGTGACGCGGCTGACCAGCCAGCCCTTTGTTCCCGCCACCAATCCCTTCGAAGCGCTCGCCGCCAACGATGCCATCGTCGAGGCTTCCGGCGCGCTCAACGTCGTCGCCGCCTCGCTGTTCAAGATTGCTAATGACATCCGCCTCGCCGGCTCCGGCCCCCGCTCGGGGCTGGGCGAGTTGCACCTGCCGGAGAACGAGCCGGGCTCGTCGATCATGCCGGGGAAGGTCAACCCGACCCAATGCGAGGCGCTGACCCAGGTCTGCGTACAGGTGTTCGGCAATCACACGACAATCACCATGGCCGGCGCGTCGGGTCACTTCGAACTCAACGTTTTCAAGCCGGTGATGATCGCGGCCCTGCTGCAGTCGATCCGCCTCCTCGCCGACGCGACGCGGAGTTTCACCGACCGCTGCGTCGAAGGCATCACCGCCAACGAGGGTCGCATCGCCCAGTTGATGCAGCAGTCACTGATGCTGGTCACGGCACTGAACCCGCACATCGGCTATGATAACGCGGCGAAGATCGCCAAGAAGGCCTATGCCGAGGGAACGACGCTGCAGAAGGCGGGCGTCGCGTTGGGGTTGCTCACCGCCGAGGACTTCGCCCGCTGGGTCAGGCCGGAAACCATGCTCGCCCCCGGATGAGTTTGCCGGTCGACGCCCCGCTGCTGGCGCGCTTCGCCCTCGCCGCCCTGGCGATCGTGCTCTCGCCGGGGCCGGATACGATGCTCATTGTGCGTCACGCCCTGGGCTCCGGCCGCTCGGCCGGCTTTGCCGCCGTGGCTGGAGTGCAGTTGGGATTGCTCGTTCACACCACGCTGGCCGCCGCGGGCATTTCAGCGTTGATCACCGCCTCACCGGCCTTGTTTCACAGCGTCGCTATCCTGGGGGCAATCTATCTCGGCTGGCTGGGCGCAAAGGCGGTCCTCACCGGCGGCACCATGGTCCTGGCAGTGGCCGGCCCGGTGCGGCGGAGTCTCGCCCTGCGCCAGGCATTCTTCACCAACCTGCTGAATCCGAAGGTGCTGCTGCTGTTCTTCGCTCTCTACCCGAACTTCCTCGTCGCCGGCGGTGCGTCCTTGGCGCTGCAGATCACCCTGCTGTCGGCGGTCCTGATCGCCATCAACAGCGCATGGCAGCTCGGGCTTGCCTGGTTCGCCGATCGGGCAAGACAATTGTTCGTCAATCCGCGGCTGATGCGCGGCATCGACGTGGGTGTCGGCTTGGTGTTGCTCGGCTTCGCCGCCCTGCTCCTCGTCGAGCACGGCCGTTAGTCCCAAGAGCCACTCTGCAACAGCAGGTCTCGGGGCGCCGGGGAGCAGAACCCCGGCCCCCGGCCCGCGAAGACGGCGCGCTTTGGCGCCATCGTTACGTCCGCTCCGTGCTACGCGTGTATTTTCGGTTCGCGCAGATTGCTGGGAACCGCGCGGCCGGGACGACGCCACAGGCTCGACCAGTTTTCGGCCATGCGCCGCAGCCAAGCTCCGATCGCTGCGGAACGCTGCCGGTTCGCCTCATTGACGACCTTGTCAATTTCGGTGTGGCCAAGGGTCACCGGGGGCCAATCGAATGGGACACCACCCGGTAACGGTCGTGATTTGGTAGGGTTACTGAATCCAGTCATGGTTGCCTTTCCTTGCAACTCGGGGTTTCGCGCCCCGCGACGGATCCTCCCTCTCCATCCTCTTTTGTGCTGTTTGCCAGTCTTGTGCCGTTTGCCAGTGCGCCTCATTCAAACCAATTCGGACGCACCGTCGACATCTCAAATTTAGAACGGTTCGGGTTAAAATCAAGGGTTATTGTTGCGCTGCACAAAAAACAACCTCCGGTGGGCCAGACGGTCGAAATTTTTGCCCAACCCATTGATATAAATTTATATTAGAATACAAAGTTGATAGCAGCCGATGCGGCACTGCGTCCAGCGTAACCGCATTGCCCGACCTTGTTGCTGCGCCGCAACACTCACGCTGCGGTGCAGCCGCTCACCGTCTGCGACGCGCGGTATTGCAGGCTGCTTGTGGCGCAGCCGCTGGCGCGCTAAGGGATGAGGATGAACGCTGGCGATCCCATTCCCTGGAGCTACGACGTTGTCATCGAGTACGCCCTGATGGGGCTGTGCGTCGGTGTCGCGTTCTATATGGCGCAGCGGCTGAACCTGCGGCTGCCACTGACGAAGGACCAACGCTGGATGATCTGGGTGTTGGACGCGGTGCGAATCATCGGCGCCATCGCCTTCTTCGCCTGGCTGGCGTCGCTTGGCGCCGTTCCGGTGCTGTCTGCCTTCGTCGGCTTCCTTGCCGGACGCCTGCTCGCCACCCACATCGTCCCCGGCCCCGGCGCCGAATAGGCAGCTCCGTCACAATCAGCGACCCGTTTCGGCGCTGTTTACAATGGTGCTGCGGCAACCCTGCCCAGCCCAAGCGCAGCACCATCGGCGCGCAGCCGCCCTGTGCCGCGCCGACAGCCTCACGGAGACCGGACTGGACTGGCGGTCCCGCGCGAGACCCCGTCGTTCAAATCAGGGATGGAGACGTGGGCGGCCCAGGAAGAGGCGGAAAAGACGTTGTCCCCGGCGGCATTTGGCGTCGTGCGCGCATCCACACGCCGGGCCTAACCGGCCGCCGGCGGTGGATCAGCTTTCGGGGAATAACCTTGGGGAACTAGCCTTGGCGCGTCTTGTAGCGCGGTTGCTTCTTGTTGATCACGTACAGCCGGCCACGGCGGCGAACAACGACGCAGTTGCGCTCGCGCAGCTTGGCCGACTTGATTGAATTGCGGATCTTCACGGGGTCGCACTCCTGGAACCGGCGCCGGCACCCGCCGACGGCACAAGGCCGCGTAGATAGTCGGTGATACGGGCCGGAGTCAACGGCTTCGGCGCTCGGACGCGGTCGACAGCGCGCAGCATTGCCCCGGCGGAAGCGAATACGCTACAGCTCTGGGCGTGGCTGCACGGCACGATAGTTCGGAAGGGGATGGAGACGATGGACGATCAGGCTCAGGATGCCCGGGATCGGTGCTTCCCCTACGTTTCAACCGGCCGCCTGCCAACCGCTGAACAGATCACCGCCCTGGTCGCCGAGGCACACGCGCAGTTCAGGAGCCATAGCGAGGGAGAGGTTTCGCAGGTTTATCCCGCCCTGGCGCGAGTACCGGCCGAGCTGTTCGGCATCTGCATCGTCGGCGCCAACGGCGAGATCTGCGCCATCGGCGATGCCGACCTCCCCTTCTCGATCATGAGCGTCTCCAAGCCCTTCGTCTTCGCCCTCGTCTGTCAGGTGATCGGCTGGGAACAGGCGCGGGCAAAGATCGGCGCCAACGCCACCGGTTTGCCCTTCAACTCGCTTGCGGCGATCGAGGGCAGCGGCGATGGGCGAACCAACCCGATGGTCAACGCCGGGGCGATCGCGACGACGAGCCTCGTTCCCGGCGACAGCACCGAGGCCCGCTGGCGCTTCATCCACGAGGGACTGTCCCGCTTCGCCGGGCGGACGCTGCCGCTCAACGACGAGGTCTATGCCTCCGCCTTGGCAACCAACTTCCGCAACCGCAGCATCGTCCAGCTGCTTGCCGCCCTCGGTCGGGTCTATTGCGAGCCGGCACAGGCGATCGATCTCTATACCCGCCAGTGCTCGCTGAACGTCAGCGCCCGCGACCTCGCGGTGATGGGAGCGACGCTGGCCGACGGCGGGGTCAATCCGCTCACCCGGGAGCGGGTGGTGGACGCCGCGGTCTGCCACTTCGCGCTTGCCGTGATGGCAACGGCCGGCATGTACGAGACCTCCGGCGACTGGCTCTACGACATCGGCCTGCCGGGCAAGAGCGGCATCAGTGGCGGGATCGTTGCCGTCTCGCCGGGCAAGGGCGGTCTCGGCACTTTCGCGCCGCCGCTCGACCGTACCGGCAACAGCGTCAAGGGGCAGTTGGTCGCCCGCTTCCTCTCGCGACGCCTCGGCATGGATCTGTTCGTCTCCCGCACCCCCGACTGAGGGCGCCGCGGCACCGATCGCACCTGCGCCCCAGACCGCCTAACCGAATTGGGCGAAGTTCTGGATCCGGCGATCCGACAACCAGCCAAGCACGGGCTCACTCTTCTCACCAGTCGCGGTGACGAAAACGTCCTGGCAGGCGATCCCTGCTTCCTTCTCGACCTTGCGCATTGCCGCTACGGCGTCGGCGAGTGTCTTATCCTTGGCAACAAAGGCGAAAGAGGTTTCGACCACCTTGCCGTACTTACCGTCATTGTAGGTAAGAAAATCCTGAAGCGTTGCGTTCTCGCGGGTCAATGACACCCCAGCGACCTGAGCGGCTCCGGGAGCGCTCGTCTTTTGTTGGACAGTTTGCACATGATCAAAGAAGAATGCCAATACACTCTTATGAATCATGTATTTAATCACCTTCTGAGCATCAAATAGCGGTAGCCTGGTAACCTTATCTTTAAATAACGGCTCGATATCATTCACAAGGTTCAGCTTGGAAAGCTCTGCCACCGGCTTTACTATTTTTGCAATATCATCGTAGGAACGCATGCATTGCGACACTGGCTGGGCCGCCAACCTGCGATCACCCAGCTCTGCCACCGCCGCCGTGACTGTACTGCTACCTTCCTTGAAATTAGCCTTGGCACTGTCGCTGGCAGCCTGAAAGCTTTCCTTGGTAAAATAAAATGCCAGTACCGTGCCGACCCACGTGGCGACTACGGGCAGCAGACTGGTAAAGATCCTTTCTACCGTGGTGCTGAAGGTCTTCCCACCATCATCTGCCACACGTATTGAAATTATGCTGGCGCCAATCACCATAATGGCGACGATGACGCCTAAACCGAATGTCGCCCAACTAAGAATTTGGAAAGCAATCTTCAGTCTGGCTTCGGTTTGCATTCTCGTGTCGAGAATTTCAGATGCATCGGCTTTCGTTGACGTGGCCGGACTTGAAGCGTCTCCGTTAGGCATTTCGCTTTGCCCCCTCAGTCATTGAACGCACACCACTTGCACGCCTAGTTTTCTACACTAGGCGTCGGCGAACGCCCCAACAAGGGGTAATATTCATTCTCAATTACAATGACGCCACGATAACGGAGGGTTGCTGGCGCAATTACGGCAGCTGTGGAAACCCTGCTGCCTGTTCGAGGACATCGCCGACGCGGAGCACGGTTTCCTCGTCGAAGGGTTTACCGATCAGCTGCAAGCCCAGCGGCAGGCCGCGCTGGCTGAGACCGGCCGGCACCGACAGGCCCGGCAGACCGGCAAGGCTGGTGGGCACGGTGAAGACGTCGTTGAGATACATGGTCACCGGATCGTCGGTCTTCTCGCCGATGGCAAAAGCGTCCGAGGGCGCCGTCGGCGTCAGGATTACATCCACCTCCTGAAAGGCGTTGGTGAAGTCGGCGGCGATCAACGCCCGCACCCGCTGCGCCTTCAGATAATAGGCGTCGTAGTAGCCGGCGGAGAGGACGTAGGTGCCGATGAGGATGCGCCGGCGCACCTCGGCGCCAAAGCCCTCGCCGCGGGTGTTCATGTACTGCTCATCGAGGGNTTGCCCCGGGACGCGCAGGCCGAAGCGCACACCGTCGTAGCGGGCGAGGTTCGAGGAGCACTCGGCAGGGGCGATGATGTAGTAGGTGGCGAGCGCGTAGCNGGTGTGCGGCAGGGAGACTTCACGCACCACCGCGCCGGCGGATTCCAGCCAAGCGACGCCCTGCTGCCAGACCGCCTCGATTTCGGCCGCCATGCCGTCGACGCGGTACTCCTTCGGCACCCCCACCCGCAGGCCGCGGATGTCGCCACTGAGCGCCTGCTCGTAGTTGGGCACCGGCCGCGGTGCCGAGGTCGAATCCTTCGGATCATGCCCGGCCATGCTGCCAAGCATGATCGCCGCGTCTCGAACGTTGCGCGTCATCGGCCCCGCCTGATCAAGGCTGGACGCGAAGGCGACGATACCCCATCGCGAGCAGCGTCCGTAGGTTGGCTTGAGGCCGACGATACCGCAGAAGGATGCCGGCTGGCGAATCGAGCCACCGGTGTCGGTTCCGGTGGCGGCGAAGCAGGCATGGGCGGCTACCGCCGCGGCGGAGCCGCCAGAGGAGCCACCCGGCACCAGATCCTTGCCGTCGCGGGGCCCCCAGGGGTTCTTCACCGGACCGTAGTAGCTGGTGATGTTGGCCGACCCCATGGCGAATTCGTCCAGGTTGGTCTTGCCCAGCATCACCGCGCCGGCGTTGCGCAGATTGGCGGAAACGGTGGATTCGTAGGGCGGCACGAAGCCGTCGAGAATGTGCGAGGCGGCGGTGGTCAGCACGCCTTCGGTACAGAACAGATCCTTGATCGCGATCGGAATGCCGTCGAGGCTTCCCGCACTCTCGCCGCTGGCACGGCGCGCATCGGCGGCGGCCGCACGCTCCAGGGCCAAATCCGGCGTTTCGGTGATGAAGGCGTTCAGGTCGCGGCGGGCGGCCATGACCTCGATGCAGGCTCGGGTGAGCTCAACCGAGGAAAACCGGCCGGCGGCCAAGCCGTCGCGCGCTTCGGCGATACCCAATCGGCACAGATCAGCCGTCATACCACACCCATCCGACACTCGTTCTCTTCCGCCATTATTCGACGACCTTGGGCACGGTGAAATAGTCGTCGATGCGGCCAGGCGCGTTGGCGAGGATTGCCGCGGCGCAGTTGCCGTCGGTCACGGCATCGACGCGCTGCGGCTGCGACACATCGGCAACGCTCGCCATCGGTGCGATACCGCTGGTATCGACTGCGGCCAGTTGCTCTACCCAATCGAGGATTCCGGAGAGTTCGCGCGCGAGTGCCGGCAATTCCTCCGGCGGGACGCGCAGCCGGGCGAGAACGCTGATGGTACGGACAGTATCGATGTCGAGGGACAAGGGGCGACCGGGCGTGTCAGGTGGGATCAAGGATGGGGCGGAAGACCGCGGCTCTCGCGGCGGTTGCCGGACCCTAGCAGTCGGATCCCGCCGGCGCAAGCCGGGCAAAGGTCTTTCGCGACCTCCGCCCGATCCGCCCCCTTGTAGGGTCTGTGAGCTTAGAAGGCGTAGCTGAGAGTACCGACGAACCTGGTGTCGCACCAGTTCTGCGTGCCGCCGAAACAGTCGCTCTTGCTGAGGTTGGTGTCATAATAGGCCACGCCGATGTCCACACCCTTGACCGTCGCGGTAAGGCCGAGAGTCCAGGTCAGATAGCTTGGTGTGCCGTATTTGGCGTTCTTGTCGATGAACTGATAGCCAACGCCGCCATTGGCCTTTAACTTGAACCACTTCTCCGGAATGCCGGGGATGATCACCGAAGCGGTGCCATTTGGGTAGTAAGAGTCGCCGGAGGCGCCGAAGTAGTCGGGTGAGTATGGCATGCCGACGGCGAGCGACACCCAATCCACCGGTGCATAGGATATAGAGGGCAGAATTTCCCAGTAATCGTAGTTCAGGTTACCCCGCGCCCCCGGATAATTGTAATAGGTACCGCCGAGGGTCCAGCCAACTCCGGTATCGGCGAGCGCGCCGGTTAGGCCGAAGCTCCAGTCCAGTTCCACCTGTGCTTCATCGCCGTCTTGGAAGTCGACGTTCGAGCCCCAGACGCCGCCATATGCGGAGATGTCGTAGCCGCCCATATCGACGTCGAAATCCTTGGTGCCAAGCGTGTAGGTCAAAGCACCCTGAATCGCCGGCTCATTATTCGTCTGCGAGATGCCGCGGAACATGTAGTTGCTGGTCAGGGCGACGGAGCCCGAGAAGGCACCTGGCAGCCAGTCCCCCGGCTGTTCTTCCGCTGGCGCCGCTGCTGCGTCTGCAGCGGTGCTGCCGGGTCTTCCGCCAGAGCCGGCGCCGCGGCGGTCACCAGCGCCAAAGACAATGGGATGGCATATTTGTTGAGCCTATTGCGCCACATCCGATATTCCTTCCGCGTTCACGTTAACTCAAAGGAGGGTTCCGCCTGCTAGGCCGCCTCGCCCCATGCAACGCAACTCGCGGGCCACTAGTGTTGTCAACTTGCAACGCCAGCGGGATGACCCCAGTCGCAAATACCGCCATTTGCGCGTATTTCAATTTTGATTTTTCGTCTCCTGGTTGTTTGCGGCGGCGAACATCGTCGGTAGCACGCCGGCTGGCCGGACTGACATATCAGCTAACGCTTATTTTATGGGCGATTGCGACCGCTTTAATCGGCGCTACGTGCAGCAACTGCACGCGGTGGCATTTTCCAGGTGGGTGTGAAGGCATCCCAGCGCAGGCAACAGCACCCGCGGGCGGCGACGCATGCGGCAAGGCCGACAGATGCCGGTGATCGCCATAGCCGAGTTTCGCTCACACCTCCGTCGGGGTGAACGGGCAATCGGCCTCGACCTCGGCACACGCACCATCGGCCTCGCCCTGTCAGACCTGACACTGACCGTGGCGACGCCAAGGGAAACGCTGCGGCGAGTCCGGCTACGGGCGGACCTCGATCTCCTCCTCGCCCGCCTCGCCGAGTGGGAGGTGGGCGGCGTCGTCATCGGCCTGCCGGTGAGCATGAACGGCCAGGAAGGGCCACGCTGTCAGGCCACGCGCCAGTTTGGCCGCGACCTTCTCGCCCGCGCCGACCTGCCGCTCGCCTACTGGGACGAGCGGCTTTCCACCGCGGCGGTGGAACGCATGCTGATTGACGAGGTGGACATGAGTCGCCGACGGCGGCGCGAGGTGGTCGATAAGACAGCCGCCGCCTACATCCTCCAGGGCGCCCTCGATGCCATGGCGATTGCGGCCAGCCGGCAACCGCCGCGCTAGGAAGCGGTGGCGGTTACGACTGCGTTACCCGCAGCGGCTCAGACCAGGAGGAGGATCTTCCCAAGATGACTCCCCGCCTCCATCATCCGGTGCGCTGCCGCCGCCTCGGCAAGCGGCAGCCTCGCATGGACAATCGGCCTGATCTTGCCGGCGGCGATCAACGGCCAGACGCGTTGGTGCAGCGCCGTGGCGATCGCTGCCTTGCGCATGATCGATTGCACCCGGAGCGTCGAGCCGGTGATCGTCAGCCGCTTCAGCATCACCGGCATGAAGTCGAATTCCACCTTGCTACCTTTGCGGAAGGCGATGCTGACCAGGCGGCCATCGCGGGCGAGGCAGGCAATGTTGCGGCTAACATAATCACCGCCAATGATGTCGAGGATGACATCAACGCCTTTACCCTCGGTTGCCTCTTTGATGACGGTAACAAAGTCCTCGGTCTTGTAGTCGATCACGCGCGTCGCACCGAGCCCGTCCAGCGCCGCCCGGGTCGCATCGCCGCGCGCCGTGGTGAACACCCGGTGACCGAAGGCGGCGGCCAACTGGATCGCGGTGGTGCCGATGCCGCCGGCGCCACCATGGACGAGCAGGGTCTCCCNCGGCGCCAGCGCCGCCCGTTCGAAGACGTTCGTCCAGACGGTGAAGAAGGTCTCCGGCAGAGCTGCCGCATCGATCAGGTCGACCCCAGCCGGAATCGGCAGGCATTGCACCGCCGGCGCCGTACAGTATTCGGCGTAGGCGCCGCCGGCAACGAGGCCGCAACAGGCGTCACCCAGATGCCAGCCGCTGACGTTCTCACCCACACCGACGATCGTCCCTGAGACTTCGAGCCCGGGAATGTCGGTCACCCCGGGCGGCGCCGGATAGAAACCCTTGCGCTGATAGATGTCGGGACCGTTGACGCCGGCAGCCGCCACCTTGATCAGGAGTTCGCCCTCGCCCGGCACCGGTGTCGGCCGCATCACCGGCCGCAGGACCTCCGGCCNCCCTGGCGTTGAGATCTCAACGCAATGCATCTGCTCCGGCACCATGGGCATCCCTTCTCTCCTGCATTGCCACGCGCTGTGTGCGTGCCAACCAAGCCCTTGTGATGGGTGGAATCCGTTTGCGCTTCCTCACGCTTCCCTCCTCTTTCGCACGCCGCAGCAAAGAGTGTCAAACGGCGCTGCGCCGTCACGACGGGAGTGGCTCGCACCCGCGGGAGACACCACCGACGCGAAATGGTGGGCGGACAATTTCCGCCCTGGCGGCCCCCCGCCGTGTGAGCTAGATCCCCCTAGGCTATGCTTGCGATAATCACCGCAGGGCAAATTTCACGTAAAGCATCTGGCCACGGCGAACAGCTGGCCAGCGGCGGCTTCGTCCCGCCCGCAACATTTGAGAACGGTCTGGAGTATCCATGGGATTCGATCTGCTTCAGCTGATGCAGCAGCGCAAGGACGAGAAGTTTCGCCTCTTCGATCAGTACATGAACTCCCAGATGGTGCGGGTGCTGAAGACGATCGGCTTCGACGTGGATTACGTTGCCGGCGAAGGCCCCTATCTGTTCGACGCCGATGGCAACCGCTATCTCGACCTGCTGAGCGGCTTCGGTGTCTTTGCTATTGGCCGCAATCATCCCACCGTTGTCGCCGCACTGAAGCAGGTGCTCGATGCCCGGCTCGCCGGTCTGGTGCAGCTTGACGTCTCGTTGCTCGCCGGTCTGCTCGCCGAGCAACTGGTGCAGCGGATGCCCTGGACAGAAAAGCTCTTCTTCTGCAATTCCGGCACCGAGGCGGTGGAGGCAGCAATCAAGTTCGCCCGCATGGCCACCAAGCGGGCGAAGATCGTCGCTTGCGAGCACGCCTTCCACGGCCTGACTTATGGTGCATTGTCGCTTGCTGGCGACCACCTTTTCCGCCAGGGGTTCGAACCCTTCGTCGGCGACTGCGTCGCGGTGCCCTTCAACGACCTGGTTGCCCTCGAACGCGCGCTGCGTGGGCGAGACGTCGCCGCCTTCATCGTCGAGCCAATCCAGGGCAAGGGCGTCAACCTGCCGCACGACGGCTACCTCGTCGAGGCCGAACGCCTGTGCCGCAAGTATGGCACACTGTTCGTTGCCGACGAGATTCAGTGCGGCTTGGGCCGCACCGGGCGTTTTCTCGCCTGCGAACACTGGGGCGTCGAGCCCGACATGGTGCTGCTGGCGAAGGCGCTGTCCGGCGGCTTCGCTCCGGTCGGCGCCGTCGCCTGCCGCCGCGCCGTCTTCGACAAGGTCTTCGACCGGATGGACAAGGCAGTGGTGCACGGTTCCACCTTCGCCAAGAACGACCTGGCGATGGCAGCAGGCTTGGCAACGCTGGCGGTGTTCGATGAGGAGAAGCTGATCGAGCGCACGGCCGACCTGGGCGAGCGGCTGATCACCGGGCTACGGGCGCGTATCGGCGACTCGGAGTTCGTCCACGAAGTCCGCGGCAAGGGGATGATGATCGGCATCGAGTTCGGCGCACCATCGAGCCTGAAGCTANNGGCGGCCTACGCCCTGATCGAACGCGCCAATCGCGGCCTGTTCTGCCAGCTGATCCTGTTGCCCCTGTTCAAGCGGCATCGCATCCTGGCCCAGGTCGCCGGCCACAACCTACCGGTGATCAAGCTGCTGCCGGCGCTGGTCGCCTCGGACTCCGACATCACCTGGATCGAAACCGCCTTCGCCGATGTGCTGGAAGACAGCAAGTCGGTGGGCGCCTTCTGGGATATGGGCCGGACCCTGGCACAACAGGCACTGAAGGCGAAGGCGGGCTAGCGCCGCACGGCTTCCAGCCGGGAGGACGAGGGCGAATCGGCCCATTAGCTGCAGTGGCGGCGAATCGCCAGGGCAACGAATATACCTTCGCGTGTGCGCCTTTGCCCGGCCGCAGCCGCCGGTGAACTGTTGCCGCAAGTCCAACGTTGTCCACCGCAACCGCAACAATTGGCGGCCCGACGCGCCGGCGCCACAATAGCTGCCCGTGCTTATAGCGCCACAGTGTTGCCGAACACGGCCTTAATTTGCGCGAAATCCTATCTGAGTGTAAGGTTGCTAATCAGATCACATGAAAAACAACCGCTTGCGGGATAACATTCGACCCATGAGTGAAGAGCAGAATTCGTCGCGTATGCGCCTCGGGCCCGCTGGTGAGCGGGTGCCGACGAGCAGCATTCCCGGCCGCACGCCGGCGCCTGTGCGCGCGGCCCGCGCTGCGCCGACATCGCGCGAACGTCCGCGCCGCGCCGCCGGTCGAGGCTGGCTGCGGCGGCTGACCACCTGGGGACTGGTGGCAGCCATCTGGGGAGTGATCGGCGTCAGCGGTATCCTTGTCTGGTACGCAGCCGACCTGCCCGATATCGACAAGGCGATGGCGCCAACTCGCCGTCCGGCGATCACCATTCTCGCCGCTGACGGCACCGAGATCGCCACCGTCGGTGACTTTTTCGGCCGCGCGGTGACCGTTGGCGAGTTGCCGCCGTCGCTGCCGCAGGCGGTGATGGCGATCGAGGACCGCCGTTTCTATGACCACTTCGGCGTCGATGTCTTCGGGCTCGTCCGCGCCATGCTGGTCAACCTGAAGGCGGGCTCCGTCGTTCAGGGCGGCAGCACGATCACCCAGCAGGCGGCGAAGAATCTGTTTCTGAGCCCCGACCGCACCTTCAAACGCAAGGTGCAGGAGTTGCTGCTGGCACTTTGGCTGGAGCAGCGCTTCAGCAAGGATCAGATCCTCGCCCTCTATCTCAATCGCGCCTATTTTGGTGCCGGGACCTATGGCGTTGATGCAGCCGCCCACAAGTACTTCAACCGGCCGGCAACCCGCATCTCCACCTATCAGGCGGCCATGCTAGCCGGCCTGTTGAAGGCGCCGTCGCGCTACAATCCGATTGCCAGCCCGCAGCTGGCCGAGTCGCGGACGCGTGACGTGTTGCTGAGCATGGTGGATGCCGGGTTTATCACCGCCGACGGCGCCGCCTCTGCCTGGCAAGATCGCGGGCGAGCCGTACTCGTCCGCCGCGTTGTACCGAGTGCCCGCTATTTCGTCGACTGGATCGTCGGGCAGTTGCCGGCGTTCGTCTCCGATCGCAACCAGGACGTCGTCGTCCTCACGACCCTGGACACACGACTGCAGCGCCTTGGCGAGGACAAGGTGGAAGCAACGCTGGCCAGCGCTCCCGCACGCGATGCCGACGCATCGCAGGCGGCGCTGGTGTCGATGGATCCCGACGGCGCCGTGCGCGCCCTGGTGGGTGGTCGCGATTACGGCAGCAGCCCCTTCAATCGCGCCACCCAGGCGTCCCGGCAGCCCGGCTCTGCCTTCAAGCCGATCATCTACGCCGCCGGTCTGGAAGCGGGACTGAGCGCAGACTCGACGGTGGAGGACAGTCCGCTGCAGCTGGCCGGCTGGGCACCAAAAAACTTCGACAACCGCTACCGTGGCGAAGTGTCGCTGCGCACCGCCCTCGCCCTGTCCATCAACACGGTCGCGGTGCGGGTGNNCGCGCAGCAGGCGGGGCTGCGCCAAGTGGTGGACATGGCACGCCGGCTGGGGATCACTGCCGATCTCGATGCCAACGCCAGCCTGGCGCTGGGCACCAGCGAAGTGAGTCTGCTCGAACTCACCGGCGCCTATGCCGCCTTCGCCAACCGCGGCATCGGCGTCTGGCCCTATGGCATCGAAGAGGTGCACGACCTCAACGGCCACGTGCTCTACACCCGCAGCGGCTCCGGCCCGGGACGGGTGATCTCCACGTCCACGGCGGCGGAAATGACCAGCATGATGGTTTCGGTGGTGGAATGGGGAACCGGGCGGGCGGCGCAGTATGGCGCGCCCATTGCCGGCAAGACCGGCACCAGCCAGGACTATCGCGACGCCTGGTTCCTCGGCTACAGCGCCAACCTCGTCACCGGCGTCTGGATGGGCAACGACGACGATCGGGCGATGAACAAGGTCACCGGCGGCACCCTGCCGGCAAAGCTTTGGCGCGCCTTCATGGCCGGAGCAGAAGCATCGCGGTCGCCACGGCCCTTGCCCAGTCTGATCCAGGAAACGCCGCCGGTTACCGAAGGTGCATCCCGCGATAGCCGCGGCGACGAGACCAAGGAAGACTTCTTTACCCGCGTCCTCCGCGCCTTCGGCGGCTAAGCGGCCGAGGTTCGAGGCCGCTGGCGTCGCGAACGCACGGAATTCGATTGCGCCACTGCACAACATGCCGCACCGTTCGTCATGTTGACGACGACCCGCCGCGTTGGACGGGTGATAAAGAGGGAGGGTACGATGTCGCGGCTTCTGACGATAGGTATCAATAATCACCGGCGGCCAAGCCGTCTTGGTCGCTTCGCATCGTTGTTGCTGATGGCGGTGCTCACCGTGTGCCTGAGCGGCTGCGGCGTCAACACCATCCCGACCCTGGAAGAGCAGGCGAAGGCCGCCTGGTCGGAGGTGCTCAACCAGTATCAGCGCCGCAGTGATCTGATCCCCAATCTGGTGGAGACGGTCAAGGGTGCCGCAGCCTTCGAAAAGGAGACGCTGCAGGCGGTGATCGAGGCACGCAGCAAGGCGACGCAGACCACCTTGCCGGCTGACATCGTCAATAATCCTGAAGCCTTCAAGAAGTTCGAACAGAACCAGTCGGCGCTGTCGTCGGCCCTGTCTCGGCTGATGGTGGTGGTCGAGCGCTATCCCGACCTGAAGGCCAACCAGAATTTCCTCGCCCTGCAGTCACAGCTGGAAGGCACCGAAAATCGGATCACCGTCGCCCGGCGCGATTACATCGAAGCGGTACGCAAGTACAATACCGAGCTGAAGACCTTCCCCGGTCGGTTGTGGGCGATGACGCTCTACTCCGGACATGAGCCGATGCAGACCTTCAGCATCTCCGACGAGGCGAAAGAAGCGCCGAAGATCAAGTTCTGAGGACGCGGCCGATGCTGTTCGGCCCGCATGGGCGAATGGTGCGGAGCAGCCAGGCGACATGGCTGCTCCTGCTCCTCGCGGTCCTTGCCTTCGCCCTCGCCGCCCAGGCACGCGCCGACGCGCCTGATTACCCCGCGCTATCGGGTCGCGTTGTCGACGAGGCAGGCATCCTCAGCCCCGGCGAGCGCGCCAGCCTTGACCAAACCCTCGCCGATCATGAGCAGCGTACCGGCCAACAGGTGGTGGTCGTCACCCTCGCCTCGCTGCGCGGCCGGACGATCGAAGAGTACGGCTACCAGTTGGGCCGCCATTGGGGCATCGGTGAAAAGGACAAGAACACCGGCGCGCTCTTCATCATCGCGCCGAAGGAACGCAAGCTGCGGATCGAGGTGGGCTACGGCCTGGAAGGCGTGCTGACCGACGCCGCGTCGCGGATCATCCTCGAAACCATCGTGCTGCCAGCCTTCCGCGCCGGACAAATGGGCCCGGGGATCGTTGCCGGCACCGGCGCGATCCTGCAAACAATCGTCGGCGAGGCACCCGAGCGCCCGGCGGCGAAGCCGAAGAAGTCCGACGACATCAGCCCGCTCACCATCTTCTTCATTTTCATCGTCTGTCTCTTCGTCGCCTACGCCTTCAGTCGCGGCGCGCGCTCAATGCCAGGCGGCTACAACGACAGCCGCATGCGGCGCGGCCGCGGCGGGGCAATGGGACCGATCATCGGCGGCCTCGGCGGTGGCCTGGGTGGTGGATTAGGTGGCGGATTAGGTGGCGGCTGGGGTGGCGGCAGCGACGGTGGCGGCTTTTCCGGTGGCGGCGGCAGCTTCGGCGGCGGCGGTGCGTCCAGCGATTGGTAGGATCCCATGGCGTTTCTCAGCGAGGCCGACCGCAAACGCATTGAAGACGCCGTAGCCGCGGCGGAGCAGCACACCACGTGCGAATTCGTCACCGTCATTGCCGCCGCCAGCGGCCATTATCTGTATTTGCCGACACTGATCGCCGCCGGCATCGTCTTTCTGCTTTCGGGACTGGTGCTACTGCTGCCGCTGCCCTTGACCTTCGAGCAGTTCTACATCGGTCAGGTGGTGGGCTTCATCGTCCTGGCATCGCTGCTGCGCTGGCCACCCTTGAAGCTGCGGCTGGTGCCACGTGCGGCGCAGCGCCGCCAAGCGCATCTGCTGGCGCACGAACAGTTTCTCGATCTCGGCCTGTCGTCGACGTCGCAGCGAACCGGCGTGCTGCTGTTCGTCTCGGTGGCCGAACATTATGTGGAGATCCTCGTCGACCGGGGTGTCCAGGCGAAGGTTGACCCCGCGATCTGGTCGCGGCTGGTCGAGGACTTCGTCGCCGAGGTGCGGGCCGGCCGCACCGCCGACGGATTCGTCAAGACGATTGACGCCGCGGCACGGACTTTGGCGATGCCGTTTCCTTGGACCGAAGACGACACCAACGAACTGCCCAACCGTCTGGTCGAAATCGACCATCGGTGATGGCGGCGTGCCGGGCGCAGTCGCCTGAGTTCAAGTTCGCGACCAAGGCACAACGGTGATCGGGTTGTCGTACTGGCCCCCTGCGGCGGTACGACAACCCTGTCACCGGTAAACACTCTCCAGAGTGGAGAGGACGCCTGAGATCGATCCGGCGTGACGGCCGGTTTAGCTGCGATCAGTCGAGCTGTTCCACGCGGACACTCGCCCGACCGGCACTCACCAGCCCCAGTTCCCGCGCCGCCGCCCGGCTGAGATCGATCCCGCAACGTCCACAGCGGTCGGTCACCTCGACGATGACCGAGCGACCACGGTAGTGGACGCGCACGAGCGATCCGCAGGGATGGTTGTTTGAGGCGGCAGTGAAATCGTCACTGCTGAACCGCCCGCCACAGGCCATCGATCGACCGTTGAAACTGGAATGGTAGTACGAACCCGATACCGGACTCGGGAACGCATGCGCCGGTAGCGCGAACACTGTCAGCAGAAGAACGGAGAGGAGATAACGCATGGTATCCTCCGCTTGCTTCAAGGGCCACGTGGCGCGCTGCAGGAACCGTTGCCGGGCGAATTCCCGGCGTGGGAACACTGCGAACGTGGCAGCTTCAGACTGCCGCAAACGTGGCGATTGGCGGGACGGGTCTTCGACCCGAGGAGGCGATGGGCACGTGTAAAGCCTTGTCGCAGGTTGGTCAGTACGCTGGCTCGCGACACGATTGCTGCGGATGCACGGGTGGTGTTGCTACCACCCCAGGGGACGGCAGTCCGGAGTAGCGTTGGCTGCTGCCGATCGCCAAAACAAGGCAGCTCCGTGGCATATCGCGGGCTTTTTCCCATCACGGCGACGAACCTAGGTGCGATGCCGGTGGGCCGTCAACCTGGAATTTGTCCAAGGCGCACCTGGATGCCATGTGCCCACCCCTGCAATCGGCCCCTAATGCCGCGTGGCAATACGTGGCAATGACCATCAGCCATCGTAGACGACGACGCTTACGCCGCTTAGCGTGACGCAAACCCATTGTTTTCATGGAGATTAGTGGCGAGCAACGCCTTGCGCGAATACGCAGGCGCGAAAATTCACGCCGGCTGGCAGCTGGTGGTGGACGGAAATCACATCGCGGGAGTGGGCGCGCCTCTCCTGTCGGCGGGGCGCGCCCGTTACTGGCGATGGTTGGTAGACGGTTTAGAAGTTGATCGCCGCCCGGGCGGCGACGCCGTCGATCGAGTTATCATCACCCTGCGTGGTGATGCCGTTGCCATTGAAGACGTGGGTGTGGGCGTAGTCGAGGCTGAGTTTGACGAAATCCACCGGCAACCAGTTGAGACCGACGATGGCGCTCCACTGCTGACCGCCGCGGATATCGGCACTGGTGTTGTTCAGGTCAAGATAATCGACGCGGGTGGCCAGTTGCCAGGCACCCCACCCGCCGTTGGTCACCGGTTGGAGGACCTTCGTCGACCGGAAGGCACCGCGGCTGTAGCGGCGGCTCTCGCCGGTCAGATAGTAGCTGACGTCCATATAGCCGCCCCAGAGGCCGGTGGCATCGTCACGGCCCTTGGCACCGTCGACGTAATTCCAGCCCGCTTCCGACTGGAACGAGAAGGGACCATAGACGAGGGCCAGTTCCGGGCCGAGGAACAGGTCACCGTTGACGTTATTGAGCGTGCCGGTGTTGATCGACCGGTTGGTGTTGTTGAAGAACGGCCGGGCGCGATAGATGACCGCGTCGTTATCGGTCTGGTTGTTCAGATCGCGCCAGCGGACCGATCCACCCACATGGACAAGTTCGTCATCGGTATTGTTAAACTTGAACGCCTTGGTGGCGCGCGCCGCCAATTGATAGCCACCGCTCTTCGCCGCAGTCGTGTTGCGCGCGTTCTGGCTGAAGGCGCCAAATGCCACCGTGTAATTGTCTTTGTCACTCTCCGCCGCGGTGCCGGCACCTATGGAGCGATCGAGCCCGAAGCCGTTGTTCTGGGTGCCGCCGATGAACGCTGCCTGCTCCATGAAGGTGTTATTGAAGTCGTCGGCAACCTGCTCAAGGCTGTTCGGTGTCTTATACTGACCAACGCGGAAGAAGAATGGCGTGGTGAAGGGGGCGTTATAGTCGATATAAGCATCCTTCACCTCTGTTCCGCCGGCGAACTCCACGTTGAAGCGGTACTGAAAGTCCTGAGCAAACTTGCCATCGATGCCGATACGGGCGCTGCGCAGTTGCGATGCCGAGGTATTGAAATGGTTGCCTGCCGGATTGTCATCCGCACGGATGAAGTCGTAGTCACCGTAGACACGACCGTTGATGTGGATCGAGTTCTTGCCATCCGGTGAGGTGATGGTGGGCGAAACGCCGCGCGACCAATCGACGGTGGGCGCCGCGGCGGTGGCTTTGCTGACCTGTTCCGCCTGCTGCGTCGCCTGCTGCGCCGCCGTGTCTGCTTGCTGCGCCTGCTGCGTTGCCTGCTGTGTCTGCGTCTCCAGCTTGTTCAGCCGTTCCTGCAGCTGTTCAATTTGCTGCTGCTGTTGCTGAATAATACTGTTCAAGTCACGGTTGGCCGCCTGGGCGTTGGAGGCTGACAGCAACAGCCCTGATAGTACGCCGGCCGAAGCCAAGGCAATACTATTACGCGAGATAGGATTCACAGTCCTCTCCCTTGTATCGATGACAGATTTTTTTGAATCCCAAGGCGATGTGCTGCTGCGACTTTATAGCCGCGTCCTGTCGCACCTTGAGTGTGAACCTATCTTATCGCGAACAATTATTGCGCCGCAACACGATTATGCTATTTTGACGCATCGAGCTATTTTAGCAACACCCCGGCCGACCTGGTAAGGTCGATGGCGCCGTGCCAGCCGCGACACCGCGATTTCCGCGATTTCCTTCTGGCGACGACAGCGGCAGAATGCTCCATCGTCGCGTCGGTCGGCGGGCGCCCGACCGCATGCGGGAGCCGGACGGAGTGCGCACCCCTCCACGTCGCTCCTGAGGTCATGGCCGAACCACCCGTCGTCTCTCGCCCGAAAGTCCGTCGCACCACCAATCAGGCCCGGGGAGCGATGTTCATGCTCATCTCCGGCGCCGCCTTCGCGGTGATGATGGCGCTGGTCCGCCTCGTTTCCGCCGACATTCATCCCTTCGAGGCCGCCTTTTTCCGCAACCTGATCGGCCTCCTTCTCCTGGCGCCGTGGCTGGCCTTCACCGGCATCGGCGTCCTGCACGCCGGCCGGCTGCCCATTCATCTGCTGCGTTCAGGGTTGGGACTGGGGGCAATGCTGCTGCTGTTCACCGCCTTGAGCCGGCTGCCGCTGGCCGAAGCGACGGCGCTGACCTTCACCGCCCCGTTGTTCGCCACCATCGGCGCGGCGCTGGTGCTGGGCGAGCGCGTCCGGCGGCGGCGGTGGGCCGCCACCTGTGTCGGCTTTCTCGGCGCGTTGATCGTTCTGCGGCCAGGCGTGGCGGTCGTTTCACCTGCGTCCTTCTTCGCCCTCGCTGCCGCGGTATTCATCGCCGCGGCGATGCTGTCGATCAAATCGCTGTCGAAGACCGAACACCCCAACGCCATCGTGCTGATCATGGGGCTGATCATGACCCCCGCCTCGCTGTTACCGGCAGCCTTCGTCTGGACCTGGCCCTCACCGGCAACCTGGGGCTGGCTCCTGCTCATGGGTCTTGCCGCAACGATCGGCCAAGTGTGCCTGACCCGCGCCTTCGCCGCCGCCGAGGCGAGCGCGGTGCTGCCGATCGACTTCGCCCGCCTCGTCTTCGTTTCAGTGCTCGGCTATGTGATCTTTGGGGAAGTGCCGGACCTATGGACCTGGGTCGGCGGTGCGTTAATCATCACCTCCACCGCCTACATTGCCCAGCGCGAAGTCCGCAATGCCCGCAAGGCGCGACGGGCACAGCCGATCACGCCATGAAGGGAAGCTCGGCAGCGACTCTTGATGCCGATCGAGCAGGCCGGAATAACAACCGACGCGCGGACGACGTCGCACCCAGGCAGTGCCCGGGTAGCGATCAGCGCCCAGGCTGCTCCTCATCGGCTAGATACCGGCGAGCCCGCTCCACGTGCTGCGGCTTGATGTGCGCTGCCATGGACTGCACTGCCATCAAGAGAACGGTCATGTCGTCGGTAAAGCCAACGCCGGCGAGCAAGTCCGGGACCAGGTCAATCGGCAGGATGAAATAGGCGAGTGCGGCGAGGAGGATCGCCTTGGCATGGCGCGGCGTCTCCGGATCGAAGGCGGCATAATAGGCGGCAACCGCCTGATCGAGAAAAGGCACCCGCCCCAGAGTCTTCTTCACCTTGCTCCAGAACCGCCGCCGCACCCTCTCCTCCTGCTGCGGCATCGGCACCAGCGCCCGACTGAGATCGAGTTCCGCGGTCTCAAAGGTGTTGGTCATCAGGCACAATCCGGTATCGTCTTGAGTGCGGCATCGGCGGCCGCTTCGCCGGCGAGCGGAATCGCCTGCCATTCAATCAGGTATGATGTACGCGGCGGCGGCGCAAGGAAGTCGGCCACCTTGACAATCGCGGGGGCCGTCGCTAAAGCAGCCTTTCTGGTACGAGGGGGTAAATAAACATCGTTCGCCGAGGCATTCGGCGAACTCGATCAAGCTACGTACTCGCGAGCTACGTGCTTGATGAGTCTGCGCCGTCGGGTGCAGGCGGGTTTCCCGTGACTAATCGAGACCAAACCAAATCAACGGAGGGACAGAATGGCACGCGTGGCATTGGTGACCGGCGGCACTCGCGGGATCGGCGCGGCTATTGCCAAGAGGCTGAAGAATGACGGCTACACGGTGGTCGTTGTCGACGTGGTCGATGAGCAGATCGCCAAGTTCAAGGAAGAGACCGGCATCCCCGGCTACAAGCTCGACGTCTCCGATACCGCCGCGGTGCAGGCGACCTTCAAGCAGATCGAAGCCGATGTCGGTCCGATCGACGTGCTGGTCAACAACGCCGGCATCACCCGCGATGCGCGCATGGTCAAGATGACCCGCGAGCGCAACTGGGATCCGGTCATCGGTGTCAACCTCACCGGCGTCTTCAATACTACCCAGGCTGCTCTTCCGGGCATGACTGACCGCAAATGGGGTCGGGTCATCAACATCTCTTCGATGAACGGCCAACGCGGCCAGTTCGGCCAGACCAACTATTCGGCCACCAAGGCCGGCATGATCGGCTTCAGCCGCTCTGTCGCTTTGGAGTGCGCCAACAAGAACGTCACCGTCAACTGCATCGCCCCTGGCTTCATCCTCACCGAGATGACCGGTGCCATGCCGAAGGAAATCCTCGACGGCGAAGTGGCGAAGATCCCGGCTGGCCGCATCGGCCAGCCGAGTGACATTGCCGCCGGCGTCGCCTTCCTCGCCAGCGATGACGCGGCCTTCATCACCGGCATGACCCTGTCGATCAACGGCGGCCAGTTCATGCCATAAGCGGCGCCAGCGCCTGCTCGTAGACGACGGCCAAGGCCACCCCTCGGGGTGGCCTTTTCCTTAGCTATCGGTAGCTTCCAGGATGCCGCCGGCCACCTTGTCCATAAATCGGGCAAGACGGATGTCGCGTTCGGTCACCCCGCCCGCGTCGTGAGTGGCGAGCGTCACCTCGACACGGTTGTAGACGTTGAACCACTCCGGGTGATGATCCATCTTTTCCGCCATCAGGGCTGCCCGGGTCATGAAGCCAAACGCCGCATTGAACGTCTTGAAGTGGAAGGTCTTGGTGATAGCATCGCGGCCTGCCACGTCCGCCCAGCCGGTAAGGCTCGCCAGGTCCGCCTGCCGCGTCACCGGATCGAGCTTCTGCATCATCAGTGCCTCCCTCGCGATCAAGCCAGCTTGCACGTGGGCCGTTGCCGGCGTGTGATCAAGTGACGACCGCATCAAGCAATGACTGGCAGCACAAAGGATGAGAGCGTCATGGCATACGCCAGCGAAGAGCCACCGTCGCTCGACGACATCGCCGATCTGGCCAATCGTGCCGTTGCGAAGCTGCCGGAGCCGGTGCGAAGCCACCTCGCCGCGGTGGTGATCCGGGTCGAAGAGTTCTGCGACGAGGAAACCGAAGCGGCGTTGGACCTGGAGACCGCCTTCGACCTCCTCGGCCTCTACCGTGGCGTCGCCCTGCACCGCAAGAGCGGCTGGGACGTGCCACACGACGTGGACTTGATCGTCCTCTACCGCCGCCCAATCCTCGACTACTGGTGCGAGACTGGCGAACCCTTGAGTCGCATCGTCCGCCACGTCCTCTGGCACGAGGTCGGCCACCACCTGGGCTTCAGCGACGAAGACATGGAGCGGATCGAGGCCGAGGAGTGAGGGCGCGGTTCCGCAGGGGATAGTTCGATGCAGCCAGCAATCGTGCCACTCGTCGTGGCGGCCACCGTCTTCAGCGGGTCGGTGCTTGCCATGTATGCCGCCCGCGTCTTGCCGGATTCGCATCTCAACTCCGAAGCGAGAGACGTCATCAAGCTGGCGATGGCGTTGGTCGCCACCCTGGTTGCCCTTGTTCTCGGCCTGATGATCGCGACGGCCAAGGGAACCTACGATGCCCAGACGTCCGCCATCCGCCAGCTATCGGCCAACGTGCTGTTGCTCGATCGGGACCTGGACGAATTCGGCCCGGAAGCCCAGCATCCGCGCGACCTGCTGCGAGAGGTTGCGGCATTGATGCTGCAGCGACTCTGGCCGGCAGACGGCGCGGCACCAGCTTCCCTCGCCCCGGATGAAGCCCGGCCGCAGATGCAAGCCTTCGTGAGCGAAGTCACCAGCCTTTCGCCGCAGAACCCCAAGCAGCAATACCTGAAGACGCTGGCGTTGCAGTTGACATCTGAAATCGCCCGTGCGCGTCTCCAGTTGTATGTGCAGGGCGGCAGTGAGTTGCCTCTGCCGTTTCTTGTCATTATGGCAATTTGGCTGATCGTCTTATTTTGTGGCTATGGGCTGATTGCCGCTCGTAACCCCACCGTTCTGGTTTTCTTATTTGCTTGCACGCTTTCGGTTGCCGGCGCCGTTTTCCTTATCGAGGAATTGGTCGACCCATTCGGGGGAATTGTCCGGGTTTCAAGCGCGCCCTTGCAGGACGTAATAACGCACCTTGGTCAATAGACTGACGGCGGCCACCCAGAAACCTGCGGGCAGACCACGACTGCAGCGACGCGGACATGCAGCGGATCGAGGCCGGGGGTTGAGGTGCTACGGCCGGTGTCGCTGATATTCTCGGTCTTGTCCGCTGTCTCATAGTTGTCTCCAACGTTAGGCGAGCAGACGTTCTCGCCAATACCCTGGACGTCGAGAATGATGAGCTACAGCGACGACAACAATCTCTTCGGAGAACTCCCGCACAACGATGTCGTATGGAAACCGCTTCAACACAAGCCTTTTGGCTCCTCGGGCGCCCGCAGCACCGGGCATGTTCGTGAGGGGAACGATCTCGTCTTCAAGAAGATCGATAGCCGCTTCAATCGCGTGAGCGAATTCTACGCCCAATCTGGCGCGCTGTTGTTCGTACCAAGCCGCCGCTTCAATCGCTTCTTCAGCGGCTTGTTCGAGGACGCGTACGCGTCGCACTACCGGCTGCCAAGCCGCGCCTGCATTCGTCGTCGAAACTCGTCACGATCTACGAGCTTGGCTGTGGCTGCATCGATCTCAGTGAGACGGCGCAGAAGTTCCTTATCCCATCGATCAGCGACACCCGCATCAGGGGGCGCATCCAGACTCTTGACGAGTTCGTAGGCGAGTTCGGCGCGCTCCGCCTCGGGCAGCATCAGCGCCTCGGCACGAAGTCTGCTCAAAGCTCCTGTTCCCATCGACCCCTCCGGTGCTCGCTAATGATATTCTGCATGGGTGCGCCTAACAAGCAGCTGAGCGGACGGCTTAGGACCAAAAATGTCAGTGTGGTCTATACAAGCCAGCGTAGCTCGGAGTGGACTTCAGCCGCCGTAAAATTCTAAAAGGTTTGTGCAAGACGATGGGTAAACGTTAACTAGAATTTTGTATTTCTAGTTTCATATTGGGAGCACTCTTGTATTCAGGTCTTTGCTGTAACTCTGGATCTCCGGAGTTTAAGCAGCGGAATATGACCTCGGCACTGCCCGGCATGCTACCGGTTTGCCAGCTTTTTACCAGAATCTCTTGTCCCTTATTTGTGCAGAATTCGGCTGCATCTTCCAAGGCGATCCTGCGTGCGGCAATGGAATCTCCGCCGAGCGGATGAACCCGTGCACCTATAGCGTAGGTGTCTGGCCCCAGTTTCTGTGCGCCTGTAGATGCCGCACATGCGGCGACAGCAATGGCTGTCGCACACACTATCACCGTTGACCTCATGTCGGCCCCCGCCCTGGCGCGCAGCTCGCGTCGCAATCATTAATCTTGCGTAAGTCGGAATACGCCAGGGGGCTATTCCGGCCTACACGTCGTTTGATATCGTTGCGAAAGAATGGTGGAGCCGAGGGGGTCGAACCCCTGACCTTCGCATTGCGAACGCGACGCTCTCCCAACTGAGCTACGGCCCCACAGCAATGCTGGCGTGCGGCAGATAATGGGTTTGCCTCACGCGCCCTGTCAAGCGATTGCCGCAGCCAATTGCCGCAGCCCGGCTTGCACCCGCTGCAACTGCCGGGTAGGTTAGCGTTATCTTCATCAGTCCCCGAGCAGTCCCCCTCCATGGAAGCGATGAACGTCGTCCTCGGCCCGTTGTTCTGGCTCATCAACACGGTGATCGACCTTTATATCTGGGTTTTGATCATCGGCGCCGTACTGAGCTGGCTCGTTGCCTTGAATGTGGTCAACACCCGCAACCGATTCGTCTATCTCGTGGGTGACTTCATCAATCGAGTGACCGAGCCGGTGCTGCGGCCGATCCGCCGATTCCTGCCAAATCTGGGCGGCATCGACATCTCACCGATGGTGTTGATTCTCCTGCTGCTGTTCCTGCAGCAGGTGCTGGCCCGGCTTTATGTTGCCGCCGCGCTCAATTGAGGCGGCGGCATCGCCTTCGGCGTCGCAGGAACTGTTTTTGCGCCGGCGCGACACGGTCTTGAGGTTCGCCTCAGGGTCACACCACGCGCCCAGAGCGCCCGCATCGATGGCCTGATCGCCGATGCCGACGGCCGCTATCGACTGAAGATCGCGGTGACCGAGGCTGCTGACCGCGGTCGCGCCAACGACGCCGTGATCGCCGCCCTTGCCCGGGAATGGCAACTGCCGAAGAGCACCCTTGCCATCGTCGCCGGCGCTACTGACCGGCGCAAAACCCTGGCGGTGGCGGGCGAACCCCATCAACTNGCAGACGCGACTGACCGGCTGGTGCCGGGCGCGCGGCTTGTGCTGAGAGCAAGGATGACGACCACCGTGGACACCAAGGCCGAAGCCACCCGCATCGATGGACGCGCTATTGCCGACGCTCTGCGCGGGCGGGTGCGCGACGAAGTCGCCCACCTGCGCAAGCACCACCATCTGACGCCCGGCCTTGCCGTCGTTCTTGTCGGCGACGATCCGGCGAGCCAGATCTACGTGCGGACCAAGTCGGAGCAATGCGAAGACTGCGCCATCCAGTCGTTCAGTCATCGCTTGCCGGCCGACGTGCGCGAGAAGGATCTGCTGACGCTGATCGCTGGCCTCAACCAGGACGATCACGTGCACGGCATTTTGGTACAACTGCCCCTCCCCCGCACNATCGACACCGCCACCGTGCTGGCTCAGGTGAGTCCGGACAAGGATGTGGACGGCTTCCACGTGGTCAACGCCGGCCGGCTGATGTCGGGCCTGAGCACGGCGCTGGCGCCGTGTACGCCGATCGGCTGCCTGCGGCTGATCAAGAGCCAGCGCCAGGACCTGAGTGGACTGCGCGCGGTGGTGGTGGGCCGCTCCAACATCGTCGGCAAACCGATGGCGATGTTGCTGCTGGCGGAGAACTGCACTGTGGTAATGGCGCATTCGCGCACCGCCGATTTGGCCGCCGAGTGCCGTGCCGCCGATATTCTCGTCGCCGCGGTGGGGCGGCCGCAGTTGATCGCGGGTGACTGGATCAAACCTGGCGCCATCGTCATCGACGTGGGCATCAACCGCATCGAAACCCCCGCCGGCAAACGCCGCCTGGTGGGTGACGTGGACTTCGAGACGGCGAAATACGTGGCTGGGGCGATCACCCCGGTGCCGGGCGGGGTCGGGCCGATGACAGTAGCCTGCCTGCTGCGTAATACGGTCATCGCCGCCTGCCGCTTACGCGGAATTGACGACCCGATAATTTAACCGGGCTGGTATGCGGTAAGCGGCGTTGACGCATTGCTGCTTACCCGTAAAGATATTGTGTGCAAACGTTAAGAATGAGTTGCATTATCATGTCATTCCAACTGCCGTTGGCTGGACGGGATGCCATAGCAACCGGAGCGAAAGGACACAAACGGCCCATGGATGCGTTGTCGGTCGGAGCACGTGCGTTTCCGCTGTTTTTCGCCAGCGAGGGGGAAAAGGTCGGATCCTCGCTTACGACAGCGGTCGAGGGGTAGAACGCAAACTCGCTGATCTCGGCCTGCCCGTCGGCAGCGAACTCACCATCATGACCCGACAGCATGGCGGCCGGATGGTCGTCGCCCGCGACGGTGTCCGCATCGCCCTTGGTGTTGGCATGGCGCACCGGATCATGGTTGCGCGGGTCGACCCGCAATCATGACCACGACAATAGGCGACCTTGCCATCGGCGACCGTGGCCGCGTCGTCCGGTTGCTGCCCGGTCATCGCGGCTATCGCGAGCGGTTGCTGGCCATGGGTCTCACCCCTGGGACCGAATTTGTTCTCAAACGCCTGGCCCCCTGGGCGATCCCGTGGAATTGAATGTCCGCGGCACGGCGATCAGCCTGCGAAGCGCTGAGGCGGCCATGCTGCAGGTGGAGCGGATTTAGCGCCATGACGAAGCGCACTTTGACCATCGGTCTCGTCGGCAACCCGAATTGCGGCAAGACGTCCCTATTCAATGCCCTCACCGGCGCCCGGCAACAGGTGGGCAACTGGCCNGGGGTTACGGTCGAACGCAAGACCGGCAATTACCAGGATGGTGCGACGGCAGTGACTGTCGTCGACCTGCCGGGTGTCTATTCCCTCGGCGTCACCTCGCTTTCCTCCATCGACGAGCGGGTTGCCCGTGACTACGTGTTGGCCAACGAAGCCGACGTCATCGTCAACATCCTCGACGCCTCGAATCTGGAGCGCAACCTCTACCTGACCACCCAGTTGCTGGAGATGCAACTGCCGATTGTCGTCGCGCTGAACATGGTCGACATCGCCCGCACCCGGCGGATGCAGATCGACGTCGCCGCGCTTGCCGAGCAGCTTGGCTGCCCGGTGGTGGCACTGGTGGCGACGCGCGGCGAAGGCGTCAACGACCTCAAAGCGGCGATTGCCAAGACTGCAGCACAAACGGGGCTTCCCACCTTCCGCTTGCCGGTAGTGTCGGCAGTGACCCAAGCGCTGGATGCACTCACACCCCGGCTTGCTGCGGTGGCAACCGAACGGCGTGTCGATCCGCGGTGGCTGGCGCTGAAGCTGCTTGAGGGCGACGTCGGCGTCGAGTCCTGGGTGGGTGCTGAGTTCGCGGCCGCTGCCGATGCCGCATGTGCCGAAGTTGCCCGTCGTGCCGACGAAGATGCCGACATCCTGATCGCCGATGCCCGTTACGGCTTCGCCAACCAAGTGGTGGATGCGACCGTGGTCCGCGAGGGGGTGGTCGAGCGAACCCGCTCCGACTGGATCGACCGCATCGTCCTGCATCGGCTTCTCGGCCTGCCGATTTTCTTCGTCGTCATGTATCTCCTGTTCCTCTTTTCGGTGAACTTCGGCAGCGCCTTCATTGATTTCTTCGACCAGTTTGTCGGCGCCATCCTGGTGGACGGCTTCGGCCAGCTGCTCGCCGACCTTGGATCGCCAACGTGGCTGACGACGATTCTCGCCGACGGTATCGGTGGTGGAATCCAGACCGTCGCCACCTTTATCCCGATCATCGCCTGCCTCTATCTCTTTCTCTCCTTCCTGGAGGATTGCGGCTACATGGCGCGCGCGGCGTTCGTGATGGACCGGGTGATGCGCGCAGTCGGCCTGCCNGGTAAATCCTTCATCCCGCTGATCGTCGGCTTCGGCTGCAACGTCCCGGCAATCATGGCGACGCGGACACTGGAAAGCCGGCGCGACCGGATCATAACGGTGATGATGGCGCCGTTCATGTCGTGCGGCGCCCGGCTGCCGGTCTATGCGCTGTTCGCCGCTGCGTTCTTTCCCACCGGCGGGCATAACCTCGTCTTCGCCCTTTACCTGATCGGCATCGGCTTCGCGGTGATGACCGGCTTGGTGTTGAAAACGACCCTGCTGCGCGGCGAAACGGCACCCTTTGTCATGGAACTGCCGCCCTATCACCTGCCAACGCTGAAGGGGCTTGCCATCCACACCTGGGATCGGCTGAAGGCGTTCACGCTGCGGGCCGGCCGGGTCATCGTCTGCGTCGTCGCCCTCCTCTCCTTTTTTGGTTCGATCGGCACCGACGGCTCCTTTGGCAACAAAGATACCGATCAATCGGTGCTGGCCATCGCCGGCAAGGCACTGACCCCGGTGTTGGCACCAATGGGGATCAGTCAGGACAATTGGCCGGCGACGGTGGGCCTGCTGACCGGGCTGTTGGCCAAGGAAACGGTAGTCGGCACCCTGAATGCGCTTTACGGCAATCTCGGCGTCGCCCAGCGCAGCAGCGACGAGGGTGAGCCGGAGCGCTTTGCCCTTGCCCCTGCCCTCGCGGCAGCATTTGCCACCATTCCCGAGAACATCGGCAAACTCACCAGCGCGATCACCGATCCGCTTGGCATGGACGTCGTCGGCACCGGGAATCTGGAGGACGCCGCGGCCCGGCAGGATGTGGACACGGCCACCTTCACCGCCATGTCCGAGCGCTTCGACGGCCAACTGGGTGCATTCGCCTACCTGCTCGCCGTTCTGCTCTACATGCCCTGCGTTTCCGCCGTGGCCGCAATCCAGCGGGAAACCGGCTGGGGCTGGATGCTCTTCGCCTGCCTCTGGACGACGGGACTGGGCTATGGGGCCGGCGTGCTCGCCTTCCAGGCGGGCCAGATCACCCGGCATCCGGAGACGTCGGCCGGTTGGATTGGCGCCATTGTCACTCTGTTCGTCGTCACCCTGGCAACCATGCGCTACGTCGGTCGGCGTTCGCCGCAGTTTGCAACGGCGAGCTGATACCGGGATTTACCTCAATGATTCTCTCCGAGCTCAAGACCTATCTCGTCGAGCGCCGCCGCGCCGACCTCCTCGATATGAGCAATCGCTTCGATGCGGATGCCGATGCCTTGCGCGGCATGCTCGATCACTGGATCCGCAAGGGTCGTGTCCGTCGCCTGCCGCAGCCAGAGAGCTGCGGCGGCGGCTGCAGCTGCAGCAGACGCAAGCCCGAGGTCTACGAGTGGGTCGGCTGACCTGTAGCAGCGCACCGTGCTGGCATGGCGGAGCGGGCGATGGTAGAAGCGCCGCCATGACTGACCTGACCCTCATCCGCAACTTCGCCATCGTCGCCCATATCGATCACGGCAAATCGACGCTTGCCGATCGGCTGATCGAAGTGTGCGGTGCCCTCTCGGAGCGTGAGATGCGCTCGCAGGTGCTCGATTCCATGGATATCGAGCGCGAGCGCGGGATCACCATCAAGGCGCAGACGGTCCGCCTCACCTATCGCGCCAGCGACGGGCAAACCTATCTGTTTAACCTTATGGACACGCCCGGCCACGTAGACTTCTCCTACGAGGTCAGCCGCAGTCTTGCCGCCTGCGAGGGCTCGTTGCTGGTGGTCGATGCGACGCANGGGGTCGAGGCGCAGACCTTGGCCAACGCCTATCTCGCGATCGAGAACGGCCACGAGATCATCCCCGTTCTCAACAAGATCGATTTGCCGGCCGCTGAACCAGAGCGGATCATGCGGCAGATCGAGGATGTGATCGGACTGGATGGGTCGCACGCGGTGCACATCTCGGCCAAGACCGGCATTGGTATTCCCGACCTGCTGGAAGCGATCGCCCAGCGCTTGCCGGCCCCGCAAGGAGACGCGGAGGCGCCGCTGAAAGCTCTGCTGGTGGACAGCTGGTACGACCCCTACCTGGGGGTGATGATCCTGGTGCGGATCAAGGACGGCCGCCTGCGCAAGGGCGTGAAGGTGCGGATGATGGCCGCCGGCACCGTCCATCAGGTGGAGCAGGTGGGCGTCTTCACCCCCAAGCCGGTTCAGACCGACAGCCTTGGCCCCGGCGAGGTGGGATTCATTACCGCCGGCATCAAGGCAGTCGCCGATACCGAGGTGGGCGATACGATCACCGACGAGCGGCGCCCCGCCGCAGTCGCCCTGCCCGGTTTCAAACCCTCCGTCCCCGTCGTCTTCTGTGGCCTGTTTCCCTCCGATGCGGCCGAGTTCGAGGACCTGCGCGAGTCGCTGGCGAAACTCCGACTCAACGATTCGAGCTTCCACTACGAGCCGGAGAGTTCGGCCGCCCTCGGATCTGGTTTCCGCTGCGGTTTCCTTGGCCTGCTGCATCTAGAGGTGATCCAGGAGCGGCTCGAGCGCGAGTTCAATCTCGATCTGATCGCCACCGCCCCCAGCGTCGTCTATCGCGTCCACCTCACCAACGGTACGGTGGAAGAATTGCACAATCCGGCCGATATGCCGGATGTGGTACGAATCGACCATATCGAAGAGCCGTGGATCAAGGCGACGATCTTCGCTCCGCACGACTACGTGGGACCGGTGCTGCAACTGTGCACCGAGCGCCGCGGCGAGCAGATCGAGCTCAATTACAGTGGCAACCGGGCGATGCTCGTCTACCGGCTGCCGCTGAACGAGGTTATCTTCGATTTCCACGACCGGCTGAAGTCAATCTCGCGCGGCTATGCCAGCTTCGATTACGAGATCGACGGCTTCCGCGTCGGCAATTTGGTCAAGGTGGGGATCCTGATCAACGCCGAGCCGGTGGATGCCTTTTCCTTCGTTTGCGACCGGGGACAGGCGGAGGCGCGCGGCCGCGCCATCTGCACCCGCCTCAAGGGCCTGATNCCCGCGCGCCAGTTGTTCAAGATCCCGCTGCAGGCAGCGATCGGTGGCAACGTCATCGCCCGCGAGACGATCAGCGCCCTGCGCAAGGACGTCACCGCCAAGTGCTATGGCGGTGACATCACCCGTAAACGCAAACTTCTCGACAAGCAGAAGGAAGGCAAGAAGCGAATGCGGCAATTCGGCAAAGTGGAGATTCCCCAGTCCGCCTTCATTGCCGCACTCAGAATGGACGACAACTGAGCATCGCCGGAACGGCTTCGTCCGGGGCGCCAGTGCATCGGTGCAAACCGGTGTTCACGCCCCCGGGTGGTGGCTGTGATGTTCGTGCGTCGGTGCCGTCTTGCGGTCCAGACCGCGGGCGCGAGATCGCCAGCATGATGATTTCGGCCACGTCGTCGAGGCGGCGAAAGTAATCGGTATTGATAACAAGGTCGAAGTTGGTGGGATCGTTGTAGCGGGAGTGGAACAGGTCCCAGATGAACTTGCCCCGGCGCTTGTTGCTTTCCTGCACCTTGCGCTTCGCTTCGGCGTAGCTGCTGCCGTCCTGTTCGGAGATGCGGGTGGCGCAGGCTTCCACTGAGCCGACGATGCGCACCCTGAGCACGTCGCGGCCGGCGAGGATGACGTGACTGGCGCGGCCGACAAGGACGCCGCCGGTGTGATAGAGACCGCGCACCACCGTCGACAGGAAGTGAACGTACTCGTCGCGTGAGACGTGCTTGCCGAAGACTGCCGAGTAAATCCAGGCGTCGACCGAATCCAGCTTCTCGTTCAACGTCTGCATCAGCGTGGGGCTGACGTTGGCTTCGGCAGCGATGGCATTGATGATCTCGGCGTCGTAGATCTCAACCCCCAGACGCTGCGCCAGGGAGCGGGCGATGTCGTCGCCGCCGCTGCCGATGGTGCGCGAGACGGTGATGACCGGCTTGCGGGATTGGCGCGCACGCGCCGGCGGCTCCTCGAGCGCGCGGACGATCGCTTGGATGACCGAGTGTGCATTGGTGTCCATAACAGCCCTTTCCCCCTCGCGTTGTTAGCACCGTCCGCTGAGTGAGGCGAACGCCCCGACGAGCGGCGAAATCGGGACTGCAGCACGGTGCGGTTTTCGACGCCCGGCGACTTTCCTCTCCGGTTCCATCGGACCGGAGGAAAAACCGCCAACCGTCACTATTGGGATATCGCCCGTTCAACCGCCGGAGGTCGCGTCATTCCCGTCATCGATCGCCAAGCCGGCGATACCCTCGGGAAAGGCACCGTCTCTCGGTTGCGAACCGGGACGAAACTTCTCCTTTTCTCAGCGTAGTCCTACGAAGGTATAAAAATGCTCGGCAGGACGGAAGTCAAATCTGCCGCAACGACGCGAAGATATGGGCGGGGCGCTCGCCGGCAAGCGGTGGCAAACATAAGGAAGCATCGACGATCGCTTACCCGGTTGCCGGGAGAGACCGGTTCCGCTAGGGTCCGCCCTTCCGCGGAGGGATGGCCGAGCGGTTTAAGGCGCACGCCTGGAAAGCGTGTTCACCGAAAGGTGTCGCGGGTTCGAATCCCGCTCCCTCCGCCAGTTCCCCTGCCCGGAACGCTCTCTCAGCCGACCCGCCAGCCGGAAAAACGCGTTGTTTCAAAAGGGTTTGCCGCCGCCCCTGAGAACCACGCCGCCCAACCGAGGCCCCTGGCGTTCTCTCTTCAGGCCCCTTTCTCCGAAAGCTGGGTACCACGCCAATTTAGTATCCAGCTTGCGATCTCATTGTCCTCAATGGCTTGGAGGACCGCTGGCTGAGTACTATTTCGAAAGCGCGATTGCCCTGCGGAAACTTCTGGAAACCTCGATCGGGGAGGTGCGACACGCACTCTACAGTTCCCTCGCCGACGCGCGAAAAATGAAAGAAGCGACATGGCGGGCCGCCGGAAGCGTATCCCGGCAGCGAGCGGAAGCGGCTTCGGTTCAGCGGTCGCTGTGGGCAGCCCCATCACTGACGCACCATGAAAGAAGCGGACATCGGGAGTGGCGGGAAGCGAATGCTCCAGCCGGGTAAAGCAGCCAAGGCCGGTGGTCGCTATTGGCAGACCTATCGCCGACGCGCGATGTGAACGGTTGTGGACGCTAGCAAGAGGTGGCGTTGGCGACGTCGCCGCGGCAGCCTCACTCGTCAGCAATCGCCTGGAACAGGCCGAGGCCGAAGTGGCAGCCGAAGCCGAGGGCGACGGGACCGTCGACCGGCTCGGCGAACGTGAGCAGCCAGAAGCTGCCGCGGGTGTCGGGCTGGACCAGCCCGCGCTTCGAGCGGAAGCGATGAAAGTGAACGGGGCGGCACGGCCGGTCTTTGACTGGAATGCCATCTGGCAATTCATCAGTCTCCGCGGGCTCACTCCTGCCGCGCAGACGGCACTCCTTGCGGATCTGATCGGCGGGACCAAGGCTGCGTTTCACATGCCACGGATGCAGATAGGNGGTTGCCGACCGCCAACGCAGAGATTTTCGCAGCAGCAGCGTGTCGTTCGCAAAGGTGGCAGGGGTGCCGATGCCTTCGAGGGCGACGCGCCATTCAGGGCCGTCTCGTTGCCAAAGCCTTTTCAGGGCGGCGAACACGGACCAGCAGTCGGGCGGCAGGCCGTGCTTGGCATGGACGATCAGGTGATCGATGCGGCCGTCGCCGTCCGCATCTTCAGGCAGGAAGAAGGCGTGGCCGTGCGTCGGGTCGACCGGGCCATGGCAGGACAAGATGTCGGGAATGGCCCGTTCGCCGAGAAGGTCTTTCGCCTTCGCCATCAGCGCTTGGCGCGTGAGCTCACCGATGCGCACCGCGTCTTCGATCCGCGGCAGCGGCTTGCCATCGAGGACGAAGCGCGCGGTGGTCAGCGGTCCGCCGTCGCGCGAGCGGGACGCTCGCCGCGGTGCGGTGGGCGACAATGCGTCCATCGGTCGGCGGTAGACCACCTGGCGGGAGGCCGGCGGCCGACTCCATCCCGCTTTCTGCCAATCGGAGGTCTCGGGCGACAAGGCATCGATCAGCCGCTCCCCCAGCGTCGCTTCGATGAACTTTCGCGTCCGCTTGGGCTGCTCTTTCGCCGCATCGAGAAACACCACCCGGTGCGATTGGTAGCTTGCGGCGTCCATCGCCGCCAGCAACGGCACGAGGTCCGCGACCTCGCCGGTCGCGGAGTCCACGTCCTCGTTGCCGGGGCGACAGGTCCGCTGCCAGGACGCAGGCATCGGTGCTGGATCGATCTGCGCCTCGATCCAGCTCTCGGCGCGGCCGAGATAGCCGAGACGCTCGATCAGATGCCGTGCAAGGTCGGCTTCTTCGAGAGTCAGATCGGCGTTCTCCCACAGAATCCTCAACGGTGTGTCGGGATCGAGGCGGGCGAAGGCATCGAAAACCAGGGTGCGGTCGCCGGGCCCCTTCTTGAACCACGGCATGTAGTGTCGGGTGTGGGTATGGACAGCCGGCGGCAGATCGTAGATCGGCAGATCGGCAGCGAGCCGGTCGATCAGATCGGCGAGAAGACCGCGGTCGAAGCGGTCGTGGTCGCCCTTGCGGTGCCAGGTGGCGACGAGGGCGCGGAGCAGGCGCCACGGCTCGGGCGGCCATGCGACATCCGCCTCGTTGACATGCCGGCCCCAGGGCGTGGCGTGGTAGCGGCCGGCAACGAAATGGATGGTCAGGGCGAACACGCGGGTTACTTCTCGAAGCGGACAGTGGTGACCCGCGGCTCGGCGAACCGACCTTCGGCGGCGGTGGCCGCGATTAGGTCCGGCAGCGCGGCCGCGAGATCCGCCGCTTCAGGAACCGCGACGTCGACCGGGCGGGTGGCGCGGAAGGTCGTGCAGCCGAGGTCACAGGCCGTCCGCAGGCGTAAGCCCACGTCGAGGAACCGGCGGATCTTGAACAGAGCGAGCGTAATCAGCAGCCGCTCGACCGTCTCGCCGAGGCCGAAGGCGCGGATCTGCGCCAGATCGATGTTGAAGTACGCGATGATGCGCGCGGCGGCGTACTCGTCGCGGGCGAATGGAACGTTGCCGAACCCGGCCGCTGTGTCCCCGCTCGGGTTAACGGCATCGTTCTTGACGCCTCCGCTGGCCGCGACAGCAGCCCCCTCGGCCTCAATGAACGACGACACGACCCGGGGAAGCCGGAGCCGCCNCCCGGCCAGCTCCTTCTTCGCCAGGAAAATGCCATGCAGGACGGCGTTGGTGTCGAGCCGCACCAACACCGCAGCCAACTTGCGGATATCGACGCGCCCCTCTTCCATACCGGCGAGTTCCGACTTCAGCCGATCGAAGACCGACTTGTCCTTGCCTTCCAGGATATACGGTGAGTTCAGGCGGTGGGCTTCGAGGACCGAGTTGGTCAGCGGCTGGCCCTGCTTGTCGACCACCTTGACCAGCGGCAGGCCGCGCAGCGGCTCGACCCAGTCGTCGGCCACGTCGTCCCAGCAAACGGCTTCCAGGCGGTTCGCCATGCTTTGCGCCGACTCGACGAGGAGCATGTCGGTCCCGCTCGGGCATTTGTACGTGGCCGCACCGAGGTCGGGGAACCCGGTCGGCTGGAAGCGGGTGCCCTGCAGCGGCGTCAGAACCGCTTCGATGAGCAGACGGTGGTGGGTGGCAAGGCCGTCGAAATCGAGACTCATGGAACGGATCCTTCCTGCTGAGCGGGCATGGGCAGCGCTTCAGGCGCCGGATAGGCGATGGCGACCAGGCGGCGTACGTCGCCTGCCCGGATCGGGATCAGCAGCGCCGCGGCGAGCCGGCGACCTTCAAGGCCAGCCGCGCCGAGACCACGGAACGAATGGCCGAAACCGGCGACGCACGCCCGGGACTGCGCCTGGCGGATGGCGTCGGCGATGCGGCGGTGATCGCCGCTCAACAATTGGCCAAGCAGTGTTGCCGGCAGAGGTAATCGGATCTCGGCTCCGAGAAGACGTTCGGCACGGAGAAGCGCCTCCGGCATGAACAGCGGCTTCAACGCCGCATAGGCTGCGGGAAACGGTGGGGCGGTCGGCGAAAAGGTCCGCTTTGGCAACCAGATCCCCTTCACCAACGCCAATCCACGGACGAGCGCTTCGATCCGGTCGTCGTCGGTGTCGCGCGCAAGAAAGGCGGCGATGGCGGCGAGGTCGGCACCGGATTTGCCGGCGAGCGGCTTGTCGTCGGCCCCCGTGCGCTCGGCATCGATCAGCCGTCGCCGCAACACCCGGATCAGCGCATCGACCAGGGTACCTTCGCCCCAGACCACGCGCTGCTGCTGGGAGGTTTCCGCCCAACGTCCGCCGCGATCGGCGACCGGTGCGATATGAGCAAGGAGCGGCGGCGCGCCCGTCTGCTCGCCAGCCCCGGCACCGAGCCCGGCGATCGCCGCCGCCAAGCGGAAATCGTCGCTGGCGTCGTCGGCGTCCTGCGCCCACTGCTGGTCGAGGCGGGGCAGAAAGCGCACCGCCTCGCGCGCCTTCCGACTGTGGGCGAGATGGTGGACGGCGTCGCCCAGCGCCATGAGCGCCGCCTGCACCCGCGCCGCATCCGCCGTTGCCGTCTTGCCGTCCGGGGTGGCGAGGTCGAACAGCGCCTGATCGAGACGACGACCGATGCCCGACAGCCGCGCCGGCGCCTCGCTGTGGCGGGTCAAGCGGCGGAAGCTGCCCAGCCAGCCGTCGGTATCCAATTGATCGATCAGGTCGGCACGGGCGTTGCGCTGCACCCGCACCTGCGTCATCGGCGTGGCGAGATATGCCTTGCCCGAGCGCATCATCAGGCCGAAGCGCTGAAAGCGGCTGATCCCGCGATCGACGCCGAGACTGGAGACGGCGCGGACGAAGTCGAGGCCGTCGCGCACCGGCCGGTGGCCGAGAGTGATGCGGCCCTCCGCCAGCAGCCCGCGCACCTCGGCAAATCCGGCCGGCCGCGCCCACAGCGGCATCCATAGCTCGGCGCGGCTCGACCCCTCGTCCTTCAAAACGGCATGACCGCTGCCGGCGGCGGTCGGACGGACGGTGAACGGAAAGCTGAGAGCCGCCGCGTCCGCCGTTTCGTTGCGCCGGGTCGCGGCTGCGGCAAAGACCATCGCACCTTCCAGCATGAGTACGAAATCCCACGGATTGACCCGTGAATCGCCCTCCAACCCGGCGGTGGCATTCGGTCCCCCTGCCGAACCGGGGGCGAACTGCCCAACCGCGGCGCTGAGCAACCCGGGGACCGGCGCGCCAAACAGCGCCTCGCCGATCAGCGCGGCGCTCCCTGGCATCGGCCGCCCCGTCAGCGGATCGAGCAGTTCGACCAGCCGCTGCATGAAGTTGTTGGTGAAATCGAGCCGGCCGTCGTTGCCGCCGGTGCCGAGCAGCGGAGGATAGAGGGGCTGATCGCTGCCGAGGACGACGGCAGCATCGAACCAGGCGAGAGCATCGTCCGGAAGTGCGCCGCGCAGCCGGGCGAGAAACCCGGCTTTCTCCTCGTTCTTCGGGCTCGCTTGCAGACCGAGAGCATCCCGGACCCGTTCAGCACTGGCGATCGCCGCCGCATACCCGGCGAATCGCGGCGACGCCGCAGCGACAAGCGCCTCGATGCCGCGGCGATTGTCGCCGTCGTAAAACCCGCTGCCGCCGTTCCAGGGCGCGATGATCGGGGTCGGCGCGTAGCGGTCGAGAAAGAACGCCTCGAGGCCGTCGGCATCGAGCGTCGAGGCGAGCACGAAGTGACCTCCTTGCCACCAGCCGCGCGCGTCGGCGTCCGCCTGCTCGGCCACCAGACGCAGGATGCCGAGCGCCTTCAGGTAGCTCGCCAACGGCGCCGGCGCACATCCGGGCAGTGCAATCTCAAACGTCGTCATCGCCCGCCTCCTGTTCGGCGCGCGACGCCCGCCAGTCGGCGATGCGGACCAGGGCCTCCAGCCAGGCGAGGCGAAACGGCCCATGTTGCGCCAGCAACCGCTGAGTGCGCGCCGCCCAACTCCGGCCGTCCGGGCCGTCGCCGAGTGCCATCACCGCCAGCGACAGCCGCAGCGCCGGCAACCGCTCCTTGCCGCCGACGTCCACCGCCGGCAATTCATCGCCGTCCCAGACGCCGCGCGCGAACAGCACGTCGTTCGCCGGATCCTCCGGTCCACTTTCTCCCGGCAACGCGCGGATGCCGAGCCGCACCTTGCCGTGGTGGGCGGCGATCAGGTAGGCGACGAGGTCGGGATCGACATCGTCCGCGTCGCCGGCGCCACCGCCATCACTGCCGCCATGGGCGAGCCAGGCGAGGGCCGAAGCCAGCTCATGACGAAAGAACCGCCGCTCGTATCGTTTCATAGCGCCGGCGGACTTGGCGAGTTGGCCTGGAGGCCGCGCCTTGCCCTGGTCCGGGCAGGCGTCGATGGCATTCTGAAAGACCGCGTGCGCCTTGCCGACGTCGTGCCAGCGTGCGGCACGGACAACCGCCGCCCACTCCGCTTGCCACGCCGCGCCCGCCTCGGCGCCACACCCCAGCGCCGCGCACAGCTCCTTGGCCTGCGATTCCACATGCGCCAGGTGAGCGCTGAGACCGACGTAGCGGCCGATGGTGCTACGCGGATCGCTGTCGATCGACGCCGGCGGCGCTTCGACCGCCTTAACCGGTACCGGTGCGACCGCCGCCTTGCTGTCGGCGCTGAAGCCGAGTGCCGGGTCGTAGCCACCCAGGGCACTCGCAAGCATGATCGTCAACCCGGGCCGGATGCGCGCCGGATCCAGCCGCGCCCAGCGGTTCTCGAGCCCATCCCAGACGAAGGCACCACTGCGCTTCTTCAGGACGTCGCGAAACCGACCCACGGCGACCGGGCAGAGTTCTTCGCGTGCCGGCCGCGGCGTATCGGCAGGAGGGTCGTTGCCGACCGCCCGCCAGAAGACGTGAACGTCGGTGTCCTCGGCATCACGGACGTACGGCGAAATATCAATGTCGAAGCCGCTCAGATCGGGGTCGGTGTTGAACAGCTCGATCAGGTCCTTGCGTCGCAGCACCGCGACAGGACCGTCCTCGCCCGGCAGATCGACNNCGCCGCCCACCTGCGGACTGGCGCTCCCAAGGCCCGGCAGCACCTCACGGCTGGCCAGGAGGTCGTCCGGTCGGTACGGCAGCGCGAGTTCGCGCGCGTCGGCGGCGGCGATGTCGATCCAGATCACCCGCGCGTCCGCCGCCTCGCCATAGCGGTTGCAGCGGCCACAACGCTGGACCAGCGAGGCCAGCGGCGCCAGTTCGGTGAACAGCGTCGTCGACGTGATATCGACACCGGCCTCGATCGCCTGGGTCGCGACGACGATTCGCCCGGCCGGGGCCGGCGCGTCCTTCAGCGCCCCTTCGTGGGCCTTCCGCTCCGCCTGCCGAAATCGAGAATGAATGAGGAGCAGCGGAACGTCGCTCGTCGCGCCACCAGCCTTGAGCGCCGTATAGACCGCCTGCGCCCGATCGACCCGGTTGAGGATGACGAGGGTGGTGGTTCCCGGCCGGTGCGCCGCGTGAATTTCCGCAGCCAATTCGCGCGCATAGGCGGCAGCCTTGGCCTGCTGTTCTCCGCCGACAANGACCGTCTGCGCCCGATCAAGCGTCTTCGCCGCACCCACCCGCTGCCGAACGACGGCATGGGCGGTATCCGGATCGGCGGGATCGGCATCGAGGCCGAGCCGGACGAGCCCGGCGAGGTGCGGGGCGAAATCGACGCTGGCGAGCCAATCGGCGCCGAGCGTCGCCGAAACCCAAAGCGAACGACTGCGGAGGCATGGCGCCAGTTCCGGCAGCCGCCGGAAGGCGTCCAGCTGCGTCGACGCCGCCCGGCCGGCACCCATCAGCTGGACCTCGTCGAACACCCACAGCGCATCGCCGTGCAGGAAGGCGAACTCCACCGGCCAGCGGTAGCGGCTCATCCCATAGCCGCGCATCAACGCCCGCGACAGCAGCATGTCCTGGGTGCCAACGATGATCGCCGGCTGCTCCGGTGCTTCGGCCCACGCCGAATCCGCTTCGCCCCCGATGAGCAGCATCACCCGCGGCGCCGGGAGCCCACGCGCTCGCCGNNAACGCAGCCGCCANNCCCGCTCGACGGACTGCTGCGCCACCGCCAGCACCTGTTCCACCAGCACCCGCATCGGCAGGCAGTAGACGAGGCGCCGCGGCGTGGCCGGGTCCTCGTTCAGCCGCCGCCACAGCCAGCCGACCAGCACCGCCGCCGTCTTACCGAGCCCGGTCGGCACCGTCAGCACGTCGGGCCAATCGCCCTCCGCCAGCCGTCGCTGGTAAGGAAACGGCTCGATCGACGCGCCGTCCGTGGCGAGCTGGAAGAAGTCCGAGTAGTTCAACGGTCTGCCCCGACGCGTCCAACCGTCGGGCGTCGTCCGCGGTGTTTCGGGCAACCGGCGTGCAACGCACTATTCGAGACGATTCTTTGCGTCGCTGGCGGTCGTATCGCGATGTCCTGGAAGTTCATGTCCCCCTCATTGCCGGCGCCTGACGCTGTTCGCGCCGCTGGATACCCCACGCGGACTATAATCGGCCGGAAGCGCTGGCGCGAACTGTGACGGCATTCACAGAGCGGATTTTTTTGCTAGAGAGAGCAAACGAGTCCGTCCGTAACTCCGTTCACAGACGCGCCCCCCGTATTTGTCGATAATCATCCCCCGTTTAGGGCGCGCGCATGCGGGAGGGGGATCATCACCATGCCGGACACATCACAGCCCGAGTTGCCGCTGCCGGCGCCGCCGTTGCCGCCGGACATGCCGCATCTGCCGGCGCGGATGGTCAACGAGTTCGTCTACTGCCCGCGGCTCGCCTATCTTGAATGGGTGCAGGGCGAATGGGCCGACAGCGCCGATACTGCCGAGGGCCGGTTCCGCCATCGGCGCACCGACAAGCCGGCCGGCGACCTGCCCGACCCCGACGACATCGACGCCGACGACCGCATCCATGCCCGCTCGCTGACCATCGCCTCTGACCGCCTCGGCCTGATCGCCCGCATCGACCTGATCGAGAGTGACGACGGCGCCGTCATCCCGGTCGACTACAAGCGCGGCAAGCGGCCGCACGTGACGACGGGTGCCTACGATCCCGAGCGGGTGCAGGTCTGCATCCAGGGGCTGATCCTCGAAGACCAGGGCTATCGCTGCGACGAGGGTGTTCTCTATTTCTGCGACAGCCGCGAGCGGGTGCGCGTCGTCTTCGATGACGATCTGCGCGCGCGTACCCGCGATGCGATCCACGGCCTCAGGCTGATCGCCGCCGGCCACCACATCCCGCCGCCGCTCGACGACAGCCCGAAGTGCCCCCGCTGCTCGCTGGTCGGCATCTGCCTGCCGGACGAGGTCAACTATTTCAAGCGCGGCCAGGTGAGCCCCCGCCCCCTCGCCGTCGGCCGCGACGACGCGCTACCGCTCTACGTCCAGGCAACCCGGGCGCGCATCGGCAAACAGGCCGAAACGCTCAAAATCGAGATCGAGGACCAGCCCTCGACGACGGCGCGACTGATCGACATCTCGCAGCTGGTGCTGATCGGCAACATCTCGATCACCACGCCGGTGGTGCACGAGCTGATGCGCCGCGACATCCCGGTCAGTTGGTACTCCTACGGCGGCTGGTTCCTCGGCCACACCGCCGGCACCGGCCACAAGAACGTCGAACTGCGCACCGCCCAGTACCGTGCCAGCTTCGATCCGGCGCAGTGCCTGGCGCTCGCCCGCGGCCTCGTCGCCGCCAAGCTGAGGAACGGCCGGACGCTGCTGCGCCGCAACTGGCGCGACGGCGATCCGCCGACAGCATTGCTCGATGACCTCAAACGCCAGGCCGAGCACGCGCTGCGCGCCCGCGGCCTGCCCGAGCTGCTCGGCATCGAAGGCTCGGGTGCGGCGGTCTACTTCCGCCACCTGCCCGGCGCCCTGAAGCGGGACGCGGACGAACCGGCGTTCGACTTCGAAACCCGCAATCGCCGGCCGCCCACCGACCCGGTCAACGCGCTGCTCTCGTTTGCCTATGCGATGCTGACGCGGACCTGGACCGTGACCTTGTCGGCGGTCGGCTTCGATCCCTACCGTGGCTTCTATCACCAGCCGCGCTACGGCCGCCCGGCGCTCGCCCTCGATCTGATGGAGCCGTTCCGGCCGCTGATCGCCGAGTCCGCCGTCATCCAGGCGATCAACAACGCCGAGGTGCAGGCGAACGACTTCGTCCGCGCCGGCCAGGCGGTTGCGCTGAAGCCGGACGGCCGCAAGCGGTTCATCGCCGCCTTCGAGCGCCGGCTGAACCACGAGGTGACCCACCCGCTGTTCGGCTATCGCCTGACTTACCGCCGGCTGATCGAGGTGCAGGCGCGGTTGCTCGGCCGCTGGCTCACGGGCGAAATCCCCGAATATCCGCAGTTCATCACCCGCTGAGCCAACTCCCCCTCGCCCGCAAAGCGGGAGAGGGCCGGGGTGAGGGCCTGTTACGCGATGGAGCCGGTTTCATGTACGACGAGGAACGCCTCTACATCGTCACCTACGACATCGCCGAGCCGAAGCGCTGGCGGCGCGTTTTCAAGCTGATGAACGGTTATGGCGAGTGGCTGCAGCTCTCGGTGTTTCAGTGCCGGCTGACGAAGAAGCGCAAGGTGGAACTGCAGGCGGCGCTGGCCGAACTGATCAACCACAACGCCGACCACGTCCTGTTGCTCGACCTGGGCCATGCCGATAAAGTCGAACTGCGGGTCGCCAGCCTCGGCAAGGTGTTCGCCGCGGTGGACCGGCAACCGATCATCGTCTGACGGGTTTGGTGTTTTTTTTGCCGTACTGCCGCGAGCGCTGTTGTGGCGTCAGAATCCCGGGCAGCGCTCGCAGCCCTCTAAGGCGTTGAGATATATGTGTTCTTGGACATCGTCAACCGTTAGCAAGGGGACTCGGACGACGCTTTTGCCCCTTGAAATCGGCAGCGCTCGCAAAGCCACTCCTGGCCCCTGTCAGTTCAACGTGTTACAAGCTGGCCACTTCCGCGGCAGTAATGCCGCGGCCTCATTGAAGCGTCAAGCCATTCGGCCTTCGCGTTTATGTCGATACAGACTTCCGCGGCAGTAATGCCGCGGCCTCATTGAAGCTCCCATATCACAGTGTCGCGCGACCATCGCAGGATACTTCCGCGGCAGTAATGCCGCGGCCTCATTGAAGCAGTCTCGCTCCCCCATGCGCGGACGTTTTGCACCTCGTCACTTCCGCGGCAGTAATGCCGCGGCCTCATTGAAGCTAAGTAATCTGCGTCGCGACCCCGTCCCAGCTCATAACTTCCGCGGCAGTAATGCCGCGGCCTCATTGAAGCGCCCTGGATTCTAGAGGTTCCTCTCTCCGCTCCATTATACTTCCGCGGCAGTAATGCCGCGGCCTCATTGAAGCATCCAGCGCGGCGCGAGTGAATCGTCCTTCGATGCCATCACTTCCGCGGCAGTAATGCCGCGGCCTCATTGAAGCCCAGTGGCGACGGCCGGTGCGAAAGGGCTGCTTCCCGACTTCCGCGGCAGTAATGCCGCGGCCTCATTGAAGCTTGGCTTGTCTGTCGTGATCGTGATCCCATCACGGGAGACTTCCGCGGCAGTAATGCCGCGGCCTCATTGAAGCAGTTGCTTGAGGTTGCCATCAGCCATCAGGGCGGCAAACTTCCGCGGCAGTAATGCCGCGGCCTCATTGAAGCTTGTTGCCTTCACGGGCGCTACAGAGCGCTGTTGCCAAACTTCCGCGGCAGTAATGCCGCGGCCTCATTGAAGCTGCCAAATGCCACCGCAACTCGCTCTCGAACTCGCGCCCTTCCGCGGCAGTAATGCCGCGGCCTCATTGAAGCCGGAACGTACTCGATCGTTCCTCAGCGAGCGCAAGCGGACTTCCGCGGCAGTAATGCCGCGGCCTCATTGAAGCCTCGGTCGGGGGCGTGGGCATCATCGTAATCCTGCTGGACTTCCGCGGCAGTAATGCCGCGGCCTCATTGAAGCGGGACGATATTCATAGCGCGCTAAAGTCCATTGTAAAGCCACTTCCGCGGCAGTAATGCCGCGGCCTCATTGAAGCCTCAGTATATAGAGTAATAAGCTCCCCCACCAGAACAACACTTCCGCGGCAGTAATGCCGCGGCCTCATTGAAGCGCACGGGGAGGCGAGTTGATGAACACAGAATCGTCACGGACTTCCGCGGCAGTAATGCCGCGGCCTCATTGAAGCGGAAATACACGTCTTGAGTGCAGCATTCGTCGCGCTGCACACTTCCGCGGCAGTAATGCCGCGGCCTCATTGAAGCCGAACGGCGTGCTGGAGTACCCGGCGCTGTGGGTGGCACTTCCGCGGCAGTAATGCCGCGGCCTCATTGAAGCTGAATGAAATCAAGAGCCAGAGCCGAAATGCGATCCACTTCCGCGGCAGTAATGCCGCGGCCTCATTGAAGCCATCCCCGATCAAGGCGCACGGTGATACGGTCACGGAGTACTTCCGCGGCAGTAATGCCGCGGCCTCATTGAAGCGATTTGAGCCGGCGACACGACCATCGGCGTGGTGCTGCTTCCGCGGCAGTAATGCCGCGGCCTCATTGAAGCGGGTCAGTCTTATCCGCCGCGTCCCCCTGCGCTGCCCTACTTCCGCGGCAGTAATGCCGCGGCCTCATTGAAGCCCCTGCGTAGGGGTGATCTTTACGCCCTTGGCGAATAACTTCCGCGGCAGTAATGCCGCGGCCTCATTGAAGCCATTCGTCACGCCCCTTGGCCTTGATACCGACCCCGACTTCCGCGGCAGTAATGCCGCGGCCTCATTGAAGCAGCCGCATTTCGGCGCGGCTGACCCAGCCTCGACCGCACTTCCGCGGCAGTAATGCCGCGGCCTCATTGAAGCGGATACATCCGAGACCGCCACGTGTTGCCGAGCCGCTACTTCCGCGGCAGTAATGCCGCGGCCTCATTGAAGCAGAGTGGCGCGTGGACGCCAAAAACGGAGATCGTCTGAACTTCCGCGGCAGTAATGCCGCGGCCTCATTGAAGCGAGACGGTGGCACAGCAACTGCTGGTGACTATGGTACACTTCCGCGGCAGTAATGCCGCGGCCTCATTGAAGCTCAAAAAGAAGGATGCCCGCGCCGCGTACCTTCTGTAAGCGGAGCTCTGACCCCACGTTGCGGCCGGTGATTGCTCGCGGATGATGGCGGCTCCCAGGACGGAGGCGCCGCGTGGATCGTTTGCCAAGTAAGGTGCCAATTAATTGGCAAAGCGCCCGTCAGGGCGAGGTACTGCCGTGGGGTGAGCGGCGGCGGCGGTGGAGCTGGGAGGAGAAGGCGCGGATCGTCGCCGAAAGTTTCGCCCCCGACGCCGTGGCGAGCGCGGTCGCCCGCCGGCACGGGCTGCACCGCAACCAGCTGTATGCCTGGCGGAAGGAGTTGCGCCAGGCGGCGGAGGCGGCGACGGCGGACGCGGTACCGCTCGACTTCGTGCCGGTAGTGGTGAGCGAGGGGCGTTGTCCAGCCGGCAGTCCGGCGATCGAGATCGAGCTTGCCGGTGCTCGGGTNGCGGGTGTCGCCGGGCGCCGATCCGGTGCTCCTGGCGGACGTGCTCCGGACGCTGAAGGCGCTCGGATGATCGTCCCGCCTTCAGGCGTCCGGGTGCTGGTGGCGACGCGGCCGGTCGACTTCCGCTGCGGCGCCGACCGACTCGCTTCGATCGTGCAGACGGCGCTGGGGCACGACCCCTTCTCCGGGACAATTTACGTCTTCCGTTGCAAACGATCGGACAGGCTGAAACTGCTCGTCTGGGACGGCAGCGGCTTGGTGATGGTGTGGAAACGGCTGGAGGCAGGCGTCTTTCGCTGGCCGCCGGTGACCGGGGGCGTGATGCGGCTGTCGGCGGCGCAGCTGGCGGCGCTGTTGGATGGCCTCGACTGGTCGCGGATGCACGCGCCGCGTCTCGGTCGACCGAAGAAGGCACAATAGGCTGTGCCGGCCTGCCGGGAAGCCACAAGAACTCTGGTAAGCGTCTGGCATCGTGCTTAGAATCGCCGCTCATGACCGACCTCGACGCGATCCCCGACGATCCTTCCGCGCTGCGCGCCGCGCTGCTGGCGATGCGGGCCGAGCTCGCCGCCGAGCGGGCCCCTGCGCCGCGGGCTGGAGGACCGGAACGAGCGGCTGCAGCACTTCATCCGCCAGCTGCAGCGGATGCAGTTCGGAAGGCGGTCGGAGGCGCTCGACCCCGACCAGCTGAACCTGGCGCTTGAAGACCTCGAGCAGGCGGTGGCGGAAGCCGACGCCGAGGCGGAGAAGGCCGATCCGCCGCGACGCGAGGCCCGCGCCCGCGAGCGGCGGCAGAACCGCGGCGCCCTGCCCGGACATCTGCCGCGGATCGAGGTGGTGATCGAGCCGCCGACGACCATCTGCCCGTGCTGCTCCGGTGCGATGCACATCATCGGCGAGGACCGCTCCGAACGCCTCGACGTGATCCCGATGCGCTGGCAGGTGATCGTCACCCGCCGGCCGAAGTACGGCTGCCGCGCCTGCGGGAGTGCTGTGGTGCAGGCGCCGGCGCCGCCGCGGCTGATCGAGGGCGGCCTGCCCACCGAACGGCTGGTGGCGCACGTGCTGGTGGCGAAATATGCCGACCATGCGCCGCTCTACCGCCAGGCACAGATGCTCGCCCGGCAGGGTATCGCCCTCGACCGCTCGACGCTGGCCTCCTGGGTCGGCACCGCGGCGGCCGAGTTGAAGCCGCTGTGGCGGCTGCTGCGCGACGATCTGCTCGGCTCGGCGAAGCTGTTCGTCGACGAGACGCCGGCACCGGTGCTCGATCCCGGCCGCGGCCGGACGAAGACCGGCTGGTTCTGGGCGATCGCCCGCGACGACCGGCCGTGGGGCGGCGCCGATCCGCCGGCGGTGGTGTTCACCTACGCACCCGGCCGCGGCCACGCGCACGCGGCCACGCTGCTGAAGGACTTCCGCGGCATCCTGCAGACCGACGCCTATGCCGCCTACAAGGCGGTGGCCGGGGCTGCGGGCGACGAAGCGGCTGCCGGCTCCGCCGACGGCGGCGTCCTCCTCGCTCACTGCTGGGCACACTGCCGCCGGCGATTCTACGAGGTCGCACAGAAGCGGCCGGCGCCGATCGCCCATGAGGCGCTGCGGCGGATCGCCGCGCTGTACGAGATCGAGGCGGAGATTCGCGGCAGGCCCGCCTGCGAACGGCGAGCCGTCCGGCAGGCGCGGACGAAGCCGCTGCTGGACGCGATGCGGCCATGGCTCGAGCAATGCCGGGCGCAGCTGTCGAAGAAGTCGCCGCTGGGCGAGGCGATCGGCTACCCGCTGAACCAGTGGGAGGGGCTGACCCTCTTCCTCGACGACGGCCGGATCGAGATCGACTCGAACGTCATCGAGCGCTCAATGAGGCCGATTGCTCTCAATCGCAAGAACGCACTCTTCGCCGGCCATGACCTGGGAGCGGAAAACTGGGCGGTGCTGGCGTCATTGATCGAGACCTGCAAGTGGCACGCGGTCAACCCGGAAGCCTGGCTCGCCGACGTGCTCGCCCGCCTCGTCTCCGGCTGGCCGAACCGCCGCCTCGCCGAGCTCACCCCCTGGGCATGGAAGGCCGAGCAGGACGCCCTCCACCGCGCCGCCGCGTGACCCATTCCGCTGCGGCCGAGGTCAAGACCGAGCACTCTGGCAAGCGAAAAGCAGGTGCGGCCGGAGCTTCGCTTACTACCTTCTCGACTTCCGCGGCAGTAATGCCGCGGCCTCATTGAAGCAAGTATCGTTCTCATTTTATCCCCTTCGATTGGCGCCACTTCCGCGGCATTAATGCCGCGGCCTCATTGAAGCGCCAGCGTAGCTCACGGAGGCGGCGGTAATGGAGTGACGGACTTCCGCGGCAGTAATGCCGCGGCCTCATTGAAGCCGGCGTAAAGCTCGGCGCCCCCGGCGGTGCCACTGCACTTCCGCGGCAGTAATGCCGCGGCCTCATTGAAGCACGTAATCGCACAAACGTTGCATATTAGCTCTCATGACACTTCCGCGGCAGTAATGCCGCGGCCTCATTGAAGCAAAAACACGTCCAGATGTATAGATCCCAAGCGACCCAGCACTTCCGCGGCAGTAATGCCGCGGCCTCATTGAAGCAACTCATAGACCGTAAGCAAGTCAAGCTGTGGCAAAGGTACTTCCGCGGCAGTAATGCCGCGGCCTCATTGAAGCAGGGCCGCATCGCCGATGCCCGCCGCCACCTCGCGGCACTTCCGCGGCAGTAATGCTGCGGCCTCATTGAAGCCTGTTAGGCGACACATCGATGGATGCGCCGATGAATACTTCCGCGGCAGTAATGCCGCGGCCTCATTGAAGCACGTGTTGCCCCCTCGCTCAATAACTCCCGTGGCGGCGACTTCCGCGGCAGTAATGCCGCGGCCTCATTGAAGCGTCGTCTGCACAATATTCGGAATTGAGCGGATAGATTACTTCCGCGGCAGTAATGCCGCGGCCTCATTGAAGCGGCGTCGAGCGGGCGGCTTGCCATCACTACTGCTGAGGCACTTCCGCGGCAGTAATGCCGCGGCCTCATTGAAGCGAACTGCAGTAGTTCGCTGCGCGACATGGGTTAGTTGCATAGACTTCCGCGGCAGTAATGCCGCGGCCTCATTGAAGCCCTCGAATGTCGCACTCGGCCGGTGTCCATGCCCATTGAACTTCCGCGGCAGTAATGCCGCGGCCTCATTGAAGCAGGCATTCGGCATCGGCATCGGCTCGCTGTTTGGCGGGACTTCCGCGGCAGTAATGCCGCGGCCTCATTGAAGCCTCGGCGATCTTGCGAGCGCGCTTGAGGTCCGGGTGTAAGCGGAGCTCTGACCCCACGTTGCGGCCGGTGATTGCTCGCGGATGATGGCGGCTCCCAGGACGGAGGCGCCGCGTGGATCGTTTGCCAAGTAAGGTGCCAATTAATTGGCAAAGCGCCCGTCAGGGCGAGGTACTGCCGTGGGGTGAGCGGCGGCGGCGGTGGAGCTGGGAGGAGAAGGCGCGGATCGTCGCCGAAAGTTTCGCCCCGACGCCGTGGCGAGCGCGGTCGCCCGCCGGCACGGGCTGCACCGCAACCAGCTGTATGCCTGGCGGAAGGAGTTGCGCCAGGCGGCGGAGGCGGCGACGGCGGACGCGGTACCGCTCGACTTCGTGCCGGTAGTGGTGAGCGAGGGGCGTTGTCCAGCCGGCAGTCCGGCGATCGAGATCGAGCTTGCCGGTGCTCGGGTGCGGGTGTCGCCGGGCGCCGATCCGGTGCTCCTGGCGGACGTGCTCCGGACGCTGAAGGCGCTCGGATGATCGTCCCGCCTTCAGGCGTCCGGGTGCTGGTGGCGACGCGGCCGGTCGACTTCCGCTGCGGCGCCGACCGACTCGCTTCGATCGTGCAGACGGCGCTGGGGCACGACCCCTTCTCCGGGACAATTTACGTCTTCCGTTGCAAACGATCGGACAGGCTGAAACTGCTCGTCTGGGACGGCAGCGGCTTGGTGATGGTGTGGAAACGGCTGGAGGCAGGCGTCTTTCGCTGGCCGCCGGTGACCGGGGGCGTGATGCGGCTGTCGGCGGCGCAGCTGGCGGCGCTGTTGGATGGCCTCGACTGGTCGCGGATGCACGCGCCGCGTCTCGGTCGACCGAAGAAGGCACAATAGGCTGTGCCGGCCTGCCGGGGAAGCCACAAGAACTCTGGTAAGCGTCTGGCATCGTGCTTAGAATCGCCGCTCATGACCGACCTCGACGCGATCCCCGACGATCCTTCCGCGCTGCGCGCCGCGCTGCTGGCGATGCGGGCCGAGCTCGCCGCCGAGCGGGCCCTGCGCCGCGGGCTGGAGGACCGGAACGAGCGGCTGCAGCACTTCATCCGCCAGCTGCAGCGGATGCAGTTCGGAAGGCGGTCGGAGGCGCTCGACCCCGACCAGCTGAACCTGGCGCTTGAAGACCTCGAGCAGGCGGTGGCGGAAGCCGACGCCGAGGCGGAGAAGGCCGATCCGCCGCGACGCGAGGCCCGCGCCCGCGAGCGGCGGCAGAACCGCGGCGCCCTGCCCGGACATCTGCCGCGGATCGAGGTGGTGATCGAGCCGCCGACGACCATCTGCCCGTGCTGCTCCGGTGCGATGCACATCATCGGCGAGGACCGCTCCGAACGCCTCGACGTGATCCCGATGCGCTGGCAGGTGATCGTCACCCGCCGGCCGAAGTACGGCTGCCGCGCCTGCGGGAGTGCTGTGGTGCAGGCGCCGGCGCCGCCGCGGCTGATCGAGGGCGGCCTGCCCACCGAACGGCTGGTGGCGCACGTGCTGGTGGCGAAATATGCCGACCATGCGCCGCTCTACCGCCAGGCACAGATGCTCGCCCGGCAGGGTATCGCCCTCGACCGCTCGACGCTGGCCTCCTGGGTCGGCACCGCGGCGGCCGAGTTGAAGCCGCTGTGGCGGCTGCTGCGCGACGATCTGCTCGGCTCGGCGAAGCTGTTCGTCGACGAGACGCCGGCACCGGTGCTCGATCCCGGCCGCGGCCGGACGAAGACCGGCTGGTTCTGGGCGATCGCCCGCGACGACCGGCCGTGGGGCGGCGCCGATCCGCCGGCGGTGGTGTTCACCTACGCACCCGGCCGCGGCCACGCGCACGCGGCCACGCTGCTGAAGGACTTCCGCGGCATCCTGCAGACCGACGCCTATGCCGCCTACAAGGCGGTGGCCGGGGCTGCGGGCGACGAAGCGGCTGCCGGCTCCGCCGACGGCGGCGTCCTCCTCGCTCACTGCTGGGCACACTGCCGCCGGCGATTCTACGAGGTCGCACAGAAGCGGCCGGCGCCGATCGCCCATGAGGCGCTGCGGCGGATCGCCGCGCTGTACGAGATCGAGGCGGAGATTCGCGGCAGGCCCGCCTGCGAACGGCGAGCCGTCCGGCAGGCGCGGACGAAGCCGCTGCTGGACGCGATGCGGCCATGGCTCGAGCAATGCCGGGCGCAGCTGTCGAAGAAGTCGCCGCTGGGCGAGGCGATCGGCTACCCGCTGAACCAGTGGGAGGGGCTGACCCTCTTCCTCGACGACGGCCGGATCGAGATCGACTCGAACGTCATCGAGCGCTCAATGAGGCCGATTGCTCTCAATCGCAAGAACGCACTCTTCGCCGGCCATGACCTGGGAGCGGAAAACTGGGCGGTGCTGGCGTCATTGATCGAGACCTGCAAGTGGCACGCGGTCAACCCGGAAGCCTGGCTCGCCGACGTGCTCGCCCGCCTCGTCTCCGGCTGGCCGAACCGCCGCCTCGCCGAGCTCACCCCCTGGGCATGGAAGGCCGAGCAGGACGCCCTCCACCGCGCCGCCGCGTGACCCATTCCGCTGCGGCCGAGGTCAAGACCGAGCACTCTGGCAAGCGAAAAGCAGGTGCGGCCGGAGCTTCGCTTACTACCTTCTCGACTTCCGCGGCAGTAATGCCGCGGCCTCATTTTCGTCATGGAACTGCTTTGGGAAATGATCCTGGGTGGATAAGACACCGAGCCTAGTACAGACTTGGCAGGGCGCGAACGATCGCATACCATGGCGCGAATAGGGGGATTGATTTGGTCAGCACGCTCACCGCAACGTTTGCCGTCATCACCCCGCTGTTCGGTGGCGGGGCCGATCAGACTACCCTGGCAGAACTGCGGCCACCGTCGATCAAGGGTGTGCTGCGCTTCTGGTGGCGTGCCTTGGCCTGGAGCCGCGACGGCGATCTGGGAGCACTCCGGTCGGAAGAGGCGAGGAATTTCGGCTCCGCTTGCGACGGCGACACGGGCGGACGGGCCAGTTTCCTCCTGCGCGTCACGGTGCCCTCGGCGCCGCGAGCGTCACGGCCCCCGGAGGTCCTGAGGGGCTCCGACGGCACGGTGATCGGCAACGGGGCCCGATACTTCGGCTACGGCCTAATGGCGGCGTTCCCCAGCAAGAAGGCTGGAACCGAGGCCGGCCAGCTGAGCCGCCCGTGCCTCTTGCCGCCTCTGGAGTTCACCGTCGACCTGGTGAGCCGCGGAGCACCCGAGCCAACTCTCGTCGATGCGCTGAAGCTGATGGGCCTCTTGGGCGGGCTCGGCAGCCGGACGCGGCGCGGCTGGGGCAGCCTGACGCTGACGTCGCTGAAGCAAGACAAGCAGGAGATCTGGCAGCAGCCGGGAACCCCGATGACNTACCGGAACAAGATCCGCGCGATCCTCTCTGTCGAGACGTTGCGCGACGACGAACCACCCTATTCGGCGTTCTGCAAACACACCCGCATCGACATCGTCGGTAAGGACAGCGACCCGCTTCGCCTGCTCAACCGCGTCGGCGAAGAGATGCTGCGTTATCGAAGCTGGGGCAGACCCGACAAATATGGCATCAACAGAGTTGGCAATATCGAGGTCGAACGGAATTTCGAGGACGATCACGACTGGTTCAAGGCCAGCGAGCGAGCCTCCGGCCTAGCCGATGGTCGGCCCAGACGCGCAATTTTCGGCCTGCCGCACAACTACTCTCAGCAGTTCCAGGTGACCGCGAAGGGCTTCGACCGTCGCGCCAGTCCTTTACTGGTGCACGTGCATCGGTTGACCGAGCAGAGCTACATCGCCGTCCTGATCGTTATGCGGAGCGCGTTTTTGCCGAAGGACGTGACATTGAAAGTGACGAACCGACGCACAGAAAGCTATCCCGACGCTGCTCCCGACTGGACCGTGCTCGACACCTTCATCGACGGCCGGAGCACGTCGAAGAACGCGCCATACTTCCCAGATCGACTCAAGGTGCTGCCGTGACGGCAGACGGCAAGCGCATCCTGCACTTCACCCTCGGGCCGGTGCAGGGGTTCGTGGCACAGGCACGGCGGACGCGAGACTTGTGGGCGGGTTCGTTCCTGCTGTCGTGGCTGGCCGGCCAGGCGATGGCCGCAGTCACTGAGGCGGGTGGCAGCATCGTCCTGCCGGACGTCACCGATGATCCGCTGCTTGCCGCAATCCACACTCTTCGCGGTGGCTTCGGCCCGGCGGTCGGCTCACTGCCCAACCGGTTCAAGGCGCAAGTGCCGGTGGGCTTCGACCCGCAGGACTGCCGAGCCGCCATCGATGCCGCCTGGCGCAAGCTCGCCAACCGGGTCTGGGACCGCTTCGTCGCCCGGGTGGCGGATCAGGGCCTCGACACCCAGACGATCTGGGACCGGCAGGTCGGCGGGTTCTGGGATCCGGCGTGGGTGATCGGTGACGACGCCGGCGACCGCACCGACCTGGCCTGGCTCGACCGGCGGAAGAACTGGCGAACGTGGCGGCCACCGGTGGAAGGCGGCGACCACTGCACGCTGATGGGCGATTGGCAGGAGTTGTCCGGCCACGTGCGTTCGGAGAGCACGGCGCAACGGCAGAGCCAGGACGCGTTCTGGACGAAATTGCGAGAGAAACTGCCTAACCCTCTCGACCTCGACGAACAGGGGCGCGTGTCAACGGCGGAGCAATTCTGGGCCACTGTAGCGGAGTAAAAGCAGGCCATTTGGGCGAGAGCGGTGCAATCACGGCAAGGGGCCCGATCGGGCCCCTTGCCGTGCGTCGGCTTTGCCTCGGGGATCAGGGCTTGCTGGTTTCGCCGGTCTCGGGATCGACGGTCTCGGCGGTGGTCTGGTTTTGCTCCGCCCGATCGGCTGCGGTGGGGGGACGACGACGTCCGGCGGATTGCTTCAACCGGTAGCTGTCGCCGTTCATGGTGAGGATATGGACGTGGTGGGTCAGGCGGTCGAGCAGCGCGCCGGTGAGCCGTTCCGATCCCAGCACCGAGGTCCAGTCCTCGAACGGCAGATTGGAGGTGACGAGGGTCGAGCCGCGCTCGTAGCGCTGGGAGAACACCTCGAACAGAAGTTCCGCCCCGGTCGGCGACAGCGGCAGGTAACCGAGTTCGTCGACGATGAGCAACATCACCGACTGGAGATCGCGTTGCAGCTTCAGCAAGCGGCGCTCGTCACGCGCCTCCATCAACTGGTGCACGAGGGCGGCTGCGGTGGTGAAGGCGACGGTGAACCCCTTCTGGCAGGCGGCAAGAGCGAGGGCGAGCCCGACATGGGTCTTGCCGGTGCCACTGTTGCCGAGCGCGATGACGTTCTCCCGGCGCAGGATGAACTCGCAGCGGGCCAGCTCGAGCACCAGCATCTTGTTGAGGCTGGGAATCGCGGTGAAGTCGAAGGTGTCGAGGCTTTTGACCGCCGGGAAGCGTGCTGCCTTGATCCGCCGCTCGACCATTCGGCGTTCTCGGTCGATCAGTTCGAGTTCCACCAGGCGCAGCAGATAGCGGGGATGATCGACGCCGTCGCGTGCGCATTCGCGGGCGATCTTGTCGTATTCCCGCAGAACGGTCGGCAGCTTCAACTGCTTGAGGTGATGCGCCAGCAGAACCTGCGGTGTGCCGCTTGTCGTTCCCGCCGGCATCGCATCAGCGCCCGCCTTGCCGGTCATGCCGTTGTCCCGGGAACGAGAACGGCGTAGTCAGCCGCCGCCGTCATCCTGACGTCCATTTTCGGCAGATGTGGATAGGCCGTCAGGTCGAGCCGGGCCGGCCGCTCGACGCGCGCCAGAGCAATCTGCTTGACCGCATCAAAGCCGATGACGCCGAGCCGGATCGCTTCGCTGACCGCGCTCGCCACCATCTCCATCGGGATCGCCTCCATCAGCCGCAGCACCTGGATGAACTCCCGCCTGCCGCGGTTGCCCATGCGCGCCTCGAGGAGATGGCGCAGGTGCTGGAACGCCTCCGGCAGATCCCAGTCTTTCAGCGCCGCCGCCTGGTCGAGGGCATTCGGCTTCGTCTCGATCAGCGCCAGATAGTGCAGCGGCTCGAATACGAAGGTGCCCGTGCCATAGCAGCGACGATGCCGGGCGATCGCCTCGCCGGCACAAAGGATCACCACCTCGTCGACGAAGCCCTTCACCACAACATCCCGGAAGCCGTATGCCGTCGGTACCGAGTAGTCGTTGCCGCGGTAGCGGACCAGGGCGGTCGATGAGACACGGGCCGCCCGCTTCTCGCTCGGCTCCAATGGCACCGCCGGCAAATCCCCGAAGGCTTCGAGGTCGGCGACGAGACGCTCGCCGATGGTTTCGCCGTGGCGACCGGCGCGTTCGCCTCGTCGCTGCCGGCAGCGCTCTTCCAGCATGGCATTGAGATCGTCGAAGCTTGCCGCCTGGGGGATCGGCGTCAGGAAGTTCGATCGAGCATACTTCACCAGCCCCTCGACCTTGCCCTTGTCGTTGCCCTTGCCGGGACGGCCGAAGCGATCCTGGAACAGGTAATGGCTCTGCAGTTCCGTAAAGGCCCGGGTGCGCTCCCGCCTGCCGTCGCCGCAGATCTTCGCCACCGCGAGCGTCGTGTTGTCGTAAAGCACCGACAACGGCACGCCGCCAAAGAAGGCGAATGCCGACACATGCCCGTCGAGGAAGGCTTCCGTCGTCTCCGCCGGATAGGCCTTCACGAAAGGAGTATCCGATTGCGGCAGGTCCATGCAGAAGAAGTGGATCTTCTGCCGGACGCCGCCGATCACGCCGATCGCCTCGCCAAAGTCGACCTGCGCATGACCGGACGGATGAGCCAGCGGCACGAAGGTCTCCCGCAATCTCCCCGAGCAACCCGGACGTAGTCCCTCACCACCGTCAGACCGCCGGCATAACCGTGCTCGTCGCGCAGTCGCTCGAAGATCCGCTTGGCCGAATGCCGCTGCTTCGAAGGCGCCGTCCTGTCGGCCTCGAGGATGGCGTCGATCACCGGCAGCAGCACCCCGAGCTTCGGCTTCTTCACCGGCTTCGTTCGCGTGTAGCCGGGCGGCAACGAGAACCGGCACATCTTCGAAACCGTCTCACGGCTCAGCCCGAACACCCGGGCCGCCTCACGCCGGCTGTTGCCCTCGATGAAAACGAAATGCCGAACGGCGGCGTAGACTTCCACGGCAAACATCCCCGGCCGCCCCCACAAAAAAGAGACAGCCTAACCACTGGCCGGATTTTACTCCGGCGCGGCAGCACCAATCGCCGCCGCTACCTGGCCTAATTTGTCACCGCCATACACAGAAGTCGACCGGCCGCGTCGCCACCAGCACCCGGACGCCTGAAGGCGGGACGATCATCCGAGCGCCTTCAGCGTCCGGAGCACGTCCGCCAGGAGCACCGGATCGGCGCCCGGCGACACCCGCACCCGAGCACCGGCAAGCTCGATCTCGATCGCCGGACTGCCGGCTGGACAACGCCCCTCGCTCACCACTACCGGCACGAAGTCGAGCGGTACCGCGTCCGCCGTCGCCGCGTCCGCCGCTTGGCGCAACTCCTTCCGCCAGGCATACAGCTGGTTGCGGTGCAGCCCGTGCCGGCGGGCGACCGCGCTCGCCACGGCGTCGGGGGCGAAACTTTCGGCGACGATCCGCGCCTTCTCCTCCCAGCTCCACCGCCGCCGCCGCTCACCCCACGGCAGTACCTCGCCCTGACGGGCGCTTTGCCAATTAATTGGCACCTTACTTGGCAAACGATCCACGCGGCGCCTCCGTCCTGGGAGCCGCCATCATCCGCGAGCAATCACCGGCCGCAACGTGGGGTCAGAGCTCCGCTTACGAAACGTCGGTCATGACCCGATGCTCCTTCAGCCGGTGGTCGCCAGGAGCCTTCTCTGCGCCTCCCACCCAATCGGCATCGCTCGCGTCAACTCTTCCAACTGCATGCCCTTCGGTTGATGGCCGTCGAGGATTGCCTCCTGGATATCCGGTGCCAGCAGCGTCAACCGCAGCAACCGGTTCACGAAGCTGCGGGTGACGCGCTCGGCTTCGGCGATCTCTTGTGCCGAGCGATACGGGCCGTCCTCCAGCATCCGCTTCCACCGATGGGCCCGCGCCAGCGCGCGTATCAGCGTCTCATCGTGCCGCGGTTTCGCCAGCGCCCACGCGTCGCCGCCGTCGGGCGCGATGATCACCTTGCGGCCGCCGCGGCGCTTCCAGGTCATCGGGATAGTGACGATGATGGTCGTGCCGTCGAGCTCCCAGTTGGCGCGGGCGATTTTGCGGTTTGCTTTCATGCCGCTACCCTCAGCCTGAGTTCCTCGACAAGCGTCTGCAGCCCCTCGGCGCGCAGCCGCACCTGCAAACCGTCTGGCGACAAGTCGACCCGCTCCACCAGTAGCCGAACGATGCGCGCCTGCTCAGCCGGAAACAGCTCGTCCCACAGCGGCGCGAAGTCGGTGAGCGTCTGGATCACCTCGCGCTCAGGAGTCTCGCTCTTCGCCTCGGCCCACGTGCGCGCGATGACCTCGGGCGTCTGCAGAAGGTGCCGCACCTGCGCGACAACCGCCTCTTCGATCTCGGCCGCTGGCGCGCTGCGCACCGGGCATTCCGCGTAGCCCTGGCGGATCGCGTCGGTGGCGACGTAGTAGCGGTACAGCTTGCCTGCTTTCCGCGTGTGCGACGGCGTCATCGCGTGCCCGCCCGGTGCGAAAATCAGGCCGCGCAACAGGGCCGGCGTCTGGGCGCGGGTGCCATTGGCGCGAGCAACGGTGTTCTCGGCGAGGATGGCGTGGACCTTGTCCCAGGTCGCGCGGTCGATGATCGCCTGGTGCTCGCCGGGATGGCTCTTGCCTTTGTGTACAGCCTCGCCGAGGTAGACGCGGTTGTTGATGATTTTATAGAGAGCACACTTGTCGATCGGCTTTCCCTGCCGGTGATTGCCGTCCTGTGTTGTCCACGATTTCGTCGTATGCCCGGCGCGGCGCAGCTCCTGCGCCAACTTCGTCGCCGAGCCGACGCGCAGGAACCGCTTGAAGATCAGCCGGACGAGCTCAGCCTCGGTCTCGTTCACCACCAACTTGCGATCGACCACGTCATAGCCGAGCGGCGGCGTGCCGCCCATCCACATGCCGCGCGCCCGAGACGCCGCGAACTTGTCGCGGATGCGCTCGCCGATCACCTCTCGCTCAAACTGGGCGAACGACAAGAGGATGTTCAGCGTGAGGCGGCCCATCGAGGTGGTGGTGTTGAACGCCTGCGTCACCGACACGAACGACACGCTGTGCCGCTCGAAGACCTCGACGATGCGGGCGAAATCGGTGAGCGAGCGCGACAGCCGGTCGACCTTGTAGACGACGATGACATCGATCGTGCCGTTCTCGACGTCGCGCAGCAGCCGTTGCAGCGCCGGGCGTTCCAGGGTGCCACCGGAGAAGCCGCCGTCGTCATAACGATCACCAACGAGGATCCAGCCCTCGTGCTTCTGGCTGGCGATGTACGACAGCCCCGCCTCGCGCTGGGCGTCGAGGGAGTTGAACTCCATGTCGAGTCGTTCGTCGGTCGAGACGCGCGTATAGATGGCGCTTCGGACTTTGCGGACGGGTGCCTTCACTTGCCGCTCCGATGATTGCGAAGTCCAAACCAGAGCGGCCCATTCCAGCGTGTGCCAGTGATGGTGCGGGCGATGGCGGACAGCGACTTGAACCGCCGGCCCTGATACTCGAAACCGTCGTCGAGCACGGTCGCAGTGTGCTCCACGCCCTGCCACTCGCGTATCAGCCGGGTGCCGACGATCGGGCGATCGCCCTTGCGCACCGGCTGCTTGCCCTTGACCCGCCGGTCCTCTTCTTCGATCAGTTCCTTCAGCTTCGCTTCGGCGCGCGCCGAAAGACCGCCGTAGGCCAGTTCCTGGATGCGATAGGCGAGGCGCTTAACCAGGAACGGCTTGTTGTAGGGCGGCGGTTCGCGATCGTAGAGGTCGCGCCACAGCTGCTTCAAATCCGCCATTGATTTCTCCGGCAGGGCCGCGACCTGCGCTAACACGCTGTCACACATGGAGTTTTCGTCTCCGTCCAAGGTTTAGCCATGGACGCTCTGGTCGGCGGGGAAGTCCAGGGAACTTTCTCCGGATCGCCGGGCTTCGGCCTCACGCTGCCGCGCGCGCAGTCGGATCAGGCCGGCAGCGAGAATCTCGCCGATCTCGGTCAGGCGCTCGGCGGCGGACATGCGGTCGGGGGACAAGGCATTCGAGGACATTCCGTTCAGCTCCGCGCTGGGGATGGATTGCTGTCACCCTCTCGGCAACGGCTCGTTTCCCTAATGAAACGCGGGCTTGCTGAGCAGATTGGGACAGGATGCGTGTGCCACGGATCGATTCGGGCCGACGATCTAGCGTGAGCCGGGTGGGGTTCTGCACAAACCTCCTGCAGGGCCGGTTTATCTCAGCGGCTTCCTCCCCCTCCGAGCATGGCTCGGTTGCCCAGACAAATCTGTTATGTTAGATGCGCGAGAAATGACTCAAGCGCTTTCCTCACAGAAGCAACTCTGATACAACTACCGTCATCTGCAGGAGGATGGGCAATCATGAAGGATAACGTTAGCGATGCGGCGGTGCGGCGCGCCATACAGCGACGCCAGGAGCTCGAGGAGGAAATCCGGCAGATCGACCTGTTCCTGTCCCTGTATGAAAGGTTTGCTGGCCAGCCTGTGGCGGTTCGGAATCTCCCTGGCACTGAGCTTCAAGAATCTGGTGAGAATGAGCCGGGCTCGCCGGATGACATCGCGGTCGGCGGCGGGATGACGCAGAAGGACTTCATCGAGCTCGCACGCGAACTCCTCTTGGAGATCGGGCGGCCGGTGAATGGTCCTGGCCTGCTTCGGAAGTTCCACGAGAAGGGCCGCCGTATTGGCGGAGCCGATGAGATGAAAAACCTCACGACCAAGGTTTGGCGCGCAAGAGACGTGATCATCAAGATTCCTGGGGCGGGCTATTGGCCGGCGGATGTGCCGTGCCCGGCGGTGAGCTATGTGCCGCCGAAGAACGCCAAGAAGGAAGGCGCCGAAGAGTGATTGCCTAACGTGCTGAACCAAAGTCGGAAATGACGCATTTTCCCGATCTGGATTAACAACTGTCAACGAGGAGACCCTAGGTGTCGCAGCTTCGCTTCCGGAACTTCGGCAACCTGTCCTTCCTACAGTCGGTGGACAAGCCCCAATTCCTGAGCCGGCTGTTGGCGGAGCATTCAGCATACTTCGAGCGACACGGCATCGACGTCGGTGCCCTCACCAACGGCGACGCCTGCGCGCGCCGGCTGCTCGAAGTCTTCACGCAGCCGGACGATGCGATGCCGGGCACCTTGCTGCAGGCCATCCACCTGCTCGATGCGCTGGCCGATGAGGCCGGGCATGAACGGATTCTCGAAGAGGCGAGGAGGTGCAGCGTCGATCTCGGCGCTATGCCCGACGATCTGTGTCCCGGTGATTTCGCGTTGGCCGTCTGGTTGGAACACCCGTGGCTGGTCCGCGTCTGCCGAGAGAAGACGGTGTGCCAGAGTTTCAAACGTTACTACGAATTCCGCTCGCCCGACGGACGGCGCCTGGACCTCTCGACCGTGAAGGCGAAGATCGGGGAGTTACAGGAGATCCTCGGACCCTGGTTCGATTCCCGGCAGCGCACCCCCACCTGCGAGGTCTTCGTCTACGAAGAGGGGACCGAGATTCGGTGCCTCGTAACCCATGGCGCTCTGTATCGGACTGACGGAACTATCACTGCGAAGCTGCAACGGGAGCGNATCGGCTACAGGCCGCAGCGGCACGACTCGATCATCTACGATACCGATAGTGGCATTCTGAAAATCCATGCCCAGTTCGCGACGGAGCGGATGGCCTACCGCGAGGCGTTCGGACGGGTTCTGTTCGAAGATCCGGCCTATTTCCCTGAGGGGCCAACCTACACATTGGAATGCCTGCGGACCAACGGCGGCAGCTTGGCCGTGGTCGCGGGCATGCGAAGCGTCCGGCTGACCGAGGTGTGGATCGAGTCGCACACCGACAAATGCCGCCAGCAGATCCTGAAAGGAGTTGACCTGACGGAAATGGTGGCGGGCCGCGGCCCCATCGACCTCGCCGGAGGCGAAATCGTCCGAGCCGGCTTCAGCATAGGATACTCGAGTGGCGGGCGTGCCCGGAGGCTCGAAGTCTGCCTGCCCAATGTGGCCGATCACGATCGCGATCGGGACGGTACTGTGGTCGAGGCCTTTTTGCGCGCCAACCACTTCATCGCAACGGAACCAGATGGGGACGGGTCTGGAAGGCTTGTGGCAGCGGCTTGAGACCAGTTTTCCGCTCGCTGGTCCCCGGCGCCATCTTCAGTGTGAACTCGGCACTGATATCGTCGCGGTCCTTGAACGGATGGGCGTTCTCAAGCAGCGACGGTTGGCGGACACCTATCCCTGCTCCGGACCGCGGGGCGAGGGCTGCCCGCGGCAAGTGATCGAGATCGACGGCGAGTACCACGCCGTATGCGGCAACAGCCCGGCTGACTGCACCGACATCATCCTCGCCCCGGCGGACATCGCGTTCCTCGCGGTCGATCCGGTGAGCTTATGCCGTGGCATCGCATCGGCGCTTCAGATCTATGCGATCGCCGAGGCGGTCGCCATGATCGTTGATGCCTATCGGGTCGGCACGTTCATTCCCGAACCTGGCATCAAACATCCCGTCTTCTTCTTGGTGCGGACCAGCGCGCGGCGTTATGCCGAAGCGCTCGACGCGCTCCGTTCGCGCCAGGATGGTGATCCGTTCGCCGTGCTGGTGCCGACCGATCGCTTTCTCAGCGACGATGTCGGCCGATCGATGCGCCGCGCCGGAGTGACGGTACTCGCATTGGCCGAGGTGATCGGGCTGAGTAACGGCCACCTCTCGGCACTGGCCGATCCCCTTCGGCTGTTCGGCGGACTTGGGCAGAAGCCTGCTCCATTCGGACGCTCGCCGGAGATCGTCGCGCAGGCACTGGTGCGGGATGCCGGACAGCCGCCCCACTGGGCGGATCTCGATCAGCAGCGATATGAAGACCTACTGGCGAACGCCCATCAGTATGATGTCTTTGCCGACGAGCGCGACAGGAGCGTCCGCAAGAAATCCGGCAAACTCCGTCGAGACGTTCAGGTTTCCCACTTCCGCTCCATCCGTGCGGCGGTGACCAAGACGGGCTACTTCGACCCTAACATCGAGGGGCCGGACATGACATCCGGCAAACAGACCTTCCAGCGTGCCCGCCCCATCTTCGACATTAAATCGGGCAGATCCTCCTGGCAAATTTTCACCAGCATCAGGACCGAGGAGAAACACACGGTTTACAGCTTCTCTCCCGACGCCGACGTGTCCTTCGCCTTCATTTTTCTGCCGGAATCATGAAATCCGGCCGTGAACCGCGCCGATACAGCCTCCATACAGACCCCATACACTTCGCATACAGCCCCCTCGTCCATCCTGCCGTCTGTGACACGCACCCAATCATACGGAGGTGGAAATGGACGAGACGGAATGGCGCTGCCGCCACTGCGGCAAGCTCCTCGGAATGCTGCGTGATGGCCGGCTGCATCTCCGGTTCGCCCGCGGCCATGAATATCTGGTCGGCTTTCCGACCACCGGCGTCTGCCGCGGCTGCCGGACCCTGAACGAATTCTCCGACCCGACAGCAATCCCAGCGCCCGCGTCCGCACCGGTGGCGCGCCGCTGATCGCCGTGTTCGATCTTTACTCCTTCCCAGAGGCGCGTGACGCCCTGACCCGGCCAGAAGGAGGCGCTGGACGCCCGGCCGCAAGGCAGGCGTCCCGTGCGAGCCCTCTGGCGGTCGCTTCATGCGAATCTCGTGCAGTCTCTCGAACCCCTCACGGTCAAGATGCAGTTCGACGCCTTGCGCCAGGCGCGGCCCGAACTGCGCGGCTTCGTCGAGCCTAGCGCCCTTCTCGATCACCTCTACGACCTCTCGGTCGACCGCGACGAGAAGGATCGCGCCCTCGCCGGCCTGGTGACGGTTGCCCAGGGAGCCGACCCGGCTCGCGAACTGGCCGTGATCCTGCTGTGGCTGGCCCTCTGGCCGGGGCTGGATGCGCTGTACCGGCGCCTCTGGCGGCATTTCGCCGCCGCGCCGGACGAGCTCGTCTCGGAGATCTCCGAGCGGTTCATAGCCGGAATTCATCGCCTGGACCTCGGCCGGGTCCGCCGGATCGCGGCGACCCTGCTCATGAATGTGGAACGCGACATCCGGGCGGATCTTCGGAAGAGTTGGGCCGAGGCGGCCCGGCGAGACGAGTTGCCGGAAGACGGCACCGAGATCGACAGCGCGGCCGGCACGATGCCGCCGACCGTCCGGCCGGACTCCGTCTTCGGCCTGCCGCCCGGCGTCGACGCAGACATCGCCGCCGCCATGATCCGCGAGACCCTGGCCGCCATGATCGGGGATGACGCGGATCTGGTGGTCGCCGTTGTGATCGTCGGCGAGGGGCAACGCGAAGCCGGTGGCCGCCTCGGGATCAGTCATGACGCCGCACGCAAACGCTACCAACGCTCGATGGACCGCCTCCGTCTCATCATGGAGGGAAGGTGATGGCGGCCTGTCCCAATTCGATGCGGCAGGGCGCGTTTTCCAGATCGAGCGTGCCGATCAATCGGCGCGGCTCTGCTTCAGGAAACCGTCCGATGAACCAAGTCACTTCGTCACCGCCGTCCGATCTGCGCCGGCTGCCGGGCCTGTTCCGCCGTTGGGAGCTGGCCCAGATCATCGAGGCCGGCCGGGACTACCGCATCGAGGATGCCGGAGAAGCCGGTGATGGCACCGTGCTCTTTGCCATCTACCGAAGTGTGCCCACCACCGACGCGGTCGCCAATGTGGAAAGCTGACGTTGGGGGATCCGTCGATCTTCGACTTAGCAGCGGAGCTCAATCAGCGTATCGCCGATCTGGCGCGCGAGATCCTGAGCGAGCCCGCCGCCATTTTCCTCGGCGAAATCCAGAGCGCGGTGCCGAAGAGAGCGAGCATTGGCTGACATGAGCGCGGCGGAAATCGCTCGCGCACTCGCTGATCGGACAGAAGTGCTGCTGCGCGAACTGTTTCCTTCCGGGCGACGTCAAGGCCGCGAGTGGTGCATCGGCTCGATCGCCGGCGAACCGGGGCAATCTCTGCGCATAAGCTTGGCCGGCAAGCATCGAGGACGCTGGCATGAGTTCGCCGACGGAACCGGCGGTGACATGCTGGACCTGATCGCGGCAGTTAACTGCCGCGACGATCTGCGGCAAGCCATCGACTGGGCACGCTCCTGGCTCGGGCGGGAACGGGAAGATCCCTCGCCGAAGCCAGCGCACACCGACCTTTCAGCCGTTCGGCCGGGTCGGTACGAAACGCTGAGCCCATTCGGGCGCCAGATCTGGATGTCCTGCCGGCCCATCGATCCCAAAACCCCGGCCAGTCGCTATCTCAGCGCACGCGGCTGCGCACTGCCTCATCCGGACGGCGATCTCCGCTGGCATCCGGCACTGAAGCACCCGAGCGGTCATGTCGGACCGGCGTTGGTGGCGCTCGTCACCGATATCCGCGACCCCGAGCGATGGCTGACCCTGCATCGCACCTGGATAGGCACCGACGGCAGGAAGGCTGATGTCGAGACACCTCGCCTGCTGCTGGCAGGTCATCCCAAGGCCGGCGGCGTCATCCGCCTTTGCCCGGACGATTGGGTGACGGCGGGGCTGGGCATTGCCGAAGGCATCGAGACGGCGCTCACCCTTGCCCGCGGCTTCACCCCGGCATGGTCGGTCATCGACGCCGCCAACCTCGCGGCGTTTCCCGTTCTGGCGGGGATCGAAGCACTGACGGTCGCAGTCGACCACGACACCGCGGGATTGAAAGCGTTCAAGACGGTCGCCGAGCGCTGGCATGACGCCGGACGCGAGGTTCGCAAGGTGCTGGTGCCGAAGCCCGGCGACGACCTGAACGACTGGGCTCGGAGCGTCGATCATGCGTGACGATGCCGAGGTGCAGGCTTTCGTCGACGGTGCCGAAACGTATTCCCCGGACGAACCACAGAGCGACACCCAGTCAGCGCTGCGGTCCATCGATCTGCCGTGGTGGCAAGGCCGGCCCGTTCCGGAGCGGCGATGGATGGTCCGCGACTGGATGCCGTGGGGGTACGTCACGGCGCTTTACGGTGACGGCGGAACCGGCAAATCCCTCCTCGCCCAACAACTCATGACCGCTTGCGTGATCGAGAAGAACTGGCTGGGGCTCGAAACCACCCCTTGTCCGGCGATCGGGCTGTTCTGTGAGGACGATCAAGACGAGCTGCTCAGACGACAACACTGCATCAATCGGGCGCTTGGCGTCGATTTCGGCGACCTCGGACACCTGCACATCATCCCTCGGGTCGGCGACGACAACGTCTTGATGACGTTCAACCGCAACGGCAAAGGCGAGCTCACGCCTCTGTGGCAGGTGCTCGTTACGGAGGCGAAGCGNCCGGGGGCGCGGCTGGCGGTCATCGACACCGCCGCGGATACCTTTGGTGGCGACGAACTCCGGCGCGCGGAGGTTCGACAGTTCATCGCGTCGTGCCTCGGCCGGCTAGCTCGCGAGATTGACGGCGCGGTGCTGCTGCTGGCGCACCCGAGCCTGTCCGGCCTGAAATCCGGCGAGGGGACGGGGGCGTCGACGGCATGGAGCAACACCGTACGTTCGCGGCTGTATCTGAGTCGGCCCGAAGCCGAAGAAGGCGCGCAGATTGACGAGGATCTGCGAATCCTCACTCGCAAGAAAGCCAACTACGCGGCGATCGGCGACGAAATCCGCCTTCGTTGGCAGAACGGCGTGTTCGTCATCGAAGGCGCGCCTTCCGGTAATTTCGTCGAGGCGATCGATCGGCGGAACCACCACCAGGAAGCCGAAGAAGCGTTCCTGTCCTGTCTGGGGGCGGTGATTGAAACCGGGCGTTACGCATCGGCCACGCCCAACAGCACATGCTACGCGCCGAAGATTTTCCTGAAGCTGGACGCCCGGCGTGGCTTCAACAAACAACAACTAGAGCGCGCAATGGAAAGCCTTTTTGCAGCCGGTCGCATCCGCGTCGGACCGCTGAAGACCGGGCACCGGAACATCGTTCAGGCAATCGTGAAGGTAGTAGGATAATGAGACAATTCCCGCTATGCGGTTCGTGGCGTGCAGTCCGCGTGCGTTGCGTGCAGTCACCTCGTAAGCCATTGAAAATGCGTCATCAGCTCTGCGTGGCGTGCAGTCCCTATACTACGTATAGGCGGCGCCCTTCAGGGGGCGCGCTCGCCTATACAAGTGGCAGCGCAGCGAGGGTGGCATGAGCACCACGCCGTCGAGGCTGGAAGCCCTATCGCTGGTGACGACCACGTTCCGCGTCGGCAGACACTATCGCTGCACCATGACCATACCTCGTCCCGAACCGGGTTCGGCGCTGTCGATGGCGTGCGAGTGGGAGCCCTCGACACCGAAGCGGCTCAACGACCGGGAGATGCGCGACTACCGCCGCGGCCGCAATGCCGCGCTGTCAGAGGTCGCGCGTCTGATTGGGGGCGACGTTATGTGCATCGAGGTGTGACCAATGGCCAAGCCCTCATCTCGCGACAATCCGACCCTGGTAGGGAAGCCAAACATGCCTGAGCTGGCCTGGACGCCGAAAGCCGTTGCCGATGCGCTGGAGGAAGCGGCGCAAACCTTGCGTCGCCTTCCGTCTGTCCGCGTCCGCGGCTACATCAGCGCGTGGCCGCCGATCATTCGCGACTTCTGGGAAGCGTACGGCTGGCACGATGTGGAAGTGCGACTGGGTCCGCCGGCGCCCGATGCCATCGATCGGATGGATGAGGTGCTGCGGTGGCTGCACTCGCTTGAGCCGAACGAGGTTCGGCTGGTCTGGCTCCGCGCCGAGGGCGTGCGGTGGAAGAGCATTGCCCATCGGTTTGGGATGGACCGGTCGACCGCGTGGCGGCACTGGTCGTGCGCACTGATCAAGGTTGCCGCACACCTGAACGGGACTCGTGCAACAAAAACGTTGCAACAAAATAGACTGCGACAAGAGCACACGAATTTGGCATAATCAATTCTAGAATTGGCGGGTTGCCACTTCTGCTTTGCTTGTCAACCGTGCCGCGTGTAGAGACGATTTCCTGCCGGTTTAGCGTCTGCCGCTGAAAGTTGTGGCATGATGCCATTTGCGTGATGGAATCGGCAGGCGGAAGGAACAGCGGAAATTCTCCGCACCTCGTAAGCCATTGAGACTCTTGGTTCCTTCCGGGCACACAACCTATGCTGGTGGGCATGGCCCGTAAGATCGCCAGCGACAGCCAAGAATTTTGGGAAGCCACCCAAGCCAGAAGCCACCCTTCGGCGGTTTTTTCGGTTTGAATATCAGACGCTTACGCTGGACTCCGAGGTGGCTTCCGGGTGGATTTCGGAGTCCACGCGGAAGCCGTTGCGTAGTCGTTGATCCGGCAGATAACTTCGGAATCGCAACGAGTTAGCCTGGACTCCAGGTGGCTTCCTGAGTGGATGCGGGAGTCCACCCCGGTTTCCACTCCATAGGCGCGCTGAGGCTGCCGATCGCGCTCACCATCAGCCGTTGGAATCCCATGATGACGCTTCGTTTCCTGCCCGAGCAGATCGAGCAGTGGCCTGTCGCGCGGCTGAAGCCGTATACGAAGAACGCGCGCACCCACTCAGACGATCAGATCGCCAAGATTGCCGCGTCGTTGGTCGAGTACGGCTGGACGGCACCGGTGATGGTGGCGGACGATGGCGAGATCGTCGCCGGCCACGGCCGCCTGTTGGCGGCGCAGCATCTGGGCCTGAACGAGGTGCCGGTGATCCGCCTCGCGCACCTGACGCCGGAGCAGGTGCGCGCCTACCGCATCGCCGACAACCGGCTGTCCGAGCTTTCCGGCTGGGATGACGAGTTGCTTGCCGCCGAGCTGCACGAGCTGAACGCCGCCGGCTTCGATCTGGCACTGACCGGCTTCGAGGGCGAGGACCTGGACCGGTTGCTGGCACCGCTCGACGAGGGCGATGGCCTCGCCGGCGAAGACGTCATTCCCGAGCCACCGGTGAACCCGGTGTCACGCCCGGGTGATCTGTGGCTGTTTGGCGAGCATCGGCTTCTGTGCGGGGACTCGACCAAGGGCGCGGACGTGATCCGGGTGATGAACGGCGAGAAGGCAATCCTGTTCGCCACCGATCCGCCGTATCTCGTCGACTACGACGGCACCAACCATCCGTCGAAGCAGGGCGGGCCGGATAAGAACAAAGATTGGGGCGAGAGCTACGGCATCACCTGGGACGACTCCAGCCAGGGCCCCGAGCTGTACGAAGGCTTCATCAAGGCCGCCGTCGAGCATGCTATTCTGCCCAACGCCGCCTGGTACTGCTGGCACGCCAGCCGCCGCCAGGCCATGGTCGAAAGCGTGTGGGAGAAGTTCGGCGCCTTCGTCCACCAGCAGATTGTCTGGGCCAAGGACCGCGGCATCCTGACGCGCTCGTACTACCTCTGGCAGCACGAGCCGTGCTTCTTCGGCTGGCTGAAGGGCCACAAGCCGCCCCGGGTCTCCGACGACTACCCGAGCACCATCTGGAATATCCCGACCGTCAAGGTCGGCGAGAAGACCGATCACCCGACATCGAAGCCGGCCGAGGTGTTCGCGATCCCGATGCGCCAGCACGCCAAGCCTGGCGACGTCTGCTACGAGCCGTTCTCGGGGTCGGGCTCGCAGATCATCGCCGGTGAGACCACGGGCCGGCGCGTCTACGCGATCGAGATCAGCCCTCAGTATGTCGACGTCGCGGTGAAGCGCTGGCAGACGGCGACCGACAAGACAGCGAAGCTCGAGGGTGACGGCCGCAGCTTCGACGAGATCGCCGGCGAGCGGCTGCCGCGTGCGGCGTGAGCACTCAAGCGGACGCCGCAGGCGGCAATCGCGGCGGATGTCGCTGGTCGAGGCGATCGCCAATGTTGCGGTCGGTTATGCTATCGCGGTGCTGACGCAGATCATCGTCTTTCCGCTGTTCGGACTGCAGGTCAGCCTCGGCGACAATCTCGCAATCGGCGGACTGTTTACCATCGCATCGATCGCTCGTGCGTACACCCTGCGCCGGGCCTTCGAAGCGTTCCGGGCGCACGGCGCCGGAACAATCACCGCCGGGCAGGTCGCCCGGCGACGTCGATCGTTCTGAGCTTGCTATCGCTCGGTTTCTGCAAGCAACCGCCGCTTGAAGTCCTCCGGCGCGGCCACACTGTCGGTGACGGTCCTGCCGAACCTGAGCGCTCCGTTGCGGCCCACGTAGAAGAACGATCTGTCCGGCCGTTCCAGGGTGATGTACTTGCGGCTTCGGCTGGGGACGATCGTGCCGCGGCCGGTGGCGACGAGTGCATCGACGAGCCGCTGCTGCAGCGTGGTCTTCGGCATCGTCGCCTCCTTCACTCGGCCAGCCGGTAGGTGCGCTCGCCGCCCTGCGGCTTTTCCGAGGTGACGGCGAGCCCGTGCCGCTTCTTCAGCGCGGCGGCAAAGAACCCGCGGCAGGTGTGCCGCTGCCAGCCGGTGGCGGCCATGATCTGGGCGATGGTCGCCCCCTCCGGCCGGCGCAGCATCGCGATGACCCGCGCCTCCTTGGTGTTTTCGCGCCGGCCCTGACTGGATTGCCCCGGCTGGCGTGGCGCGCGTGGCTGCCGCTGGCCTTCGGCCCGCGCGATGGCGGCGCGCACGACGGGCAGGATGTCGTCGGGCTGGGTCCCGCCAGGGCTGTCGAGTTCGGCTTGCAGCCAGCGCTCGGCGGCGCGGCAGGCGGCGAGCAGCAGCTGCTTCACGCCGACCCGCGTTTCGGTGGTGTCCGGGTCGGCCGCCACGGCGGCCGTGGTGGCCACCGGCGCGCCTTCGGTCGCATCGGCGAAGTGTCCAGCCGCGGCGTCGTCGCCGGTGCCGCACGTGTCCACGTCCACGGTCTGGGTGCCTGCGTTCGGCATGGCATCCGCCTCGGCCGGCTCGGCCCGTACTTCGGCGACAAAATTCGCCGGCGCGCAGCCTTCGTCGCGCAAGGCGGCGCGGAAGGCGGCGGCGTTCAGCCGGCCGCTCAGCAGGCCGTCGGCGGCATCGAAGACGTCCTCGGCGGAAAGGCCGATCTGCGAGGCGTTGCGCTCGATCGCCTTGATCGCGGTGTGCTTGCTGTTGGGATTGCGGCGCTCGTTCTCCAGTGCGCTCAGGATCTGCGCCAGCTGGGCGAGGCTGAAGGGATACTCGATGCTCATCGGTGGCGTCCCATTATCGGCGCCACGGGATGCGGCGCTTTCTACCACCGCGAGCCCCGAGGCCTGCATAGGGCTCGGAGCGGAGAGAAGCGGCGGTCCGCTCAGCCGGTGATCTCGGCCTCGATGGCGGCATTCATCACCCAGCCCGTGAGGTAGGGCAGGTCGCGCGGGATGCCGTGCTCGCGCTCGGCGCGTTTACCGATGGTCCAGTTCATCCACCGCTCGACCGCGGCGTCGATCGCCGCCGCGATCGCGAGGCCGGCGAAGGCGCCGTTGGCAACGTCGTCGGCGAAGTGGCGGCCGTGCCGGCTATCCAAGAAGTCCCGGGCTGCTTCCGGCGTGCAGCCGGTCGCCTGGCCGACGGCTTTCATCGCCAGCGTCCAGGCTTCGCTCTGGTCAGCATGATTGCCGATGCTGCCCCAGAAGCCCCAGGCCTGATTGTTGGTCGGCAGGATTGTGATGGTCATCGTCTGTGGTCCCGGTGGCTTCGCTTTCGATGCGTCCATGAGGGCTTATGTGCGGCCCGGCATCAACTCTAATCGGTTGTTCTTTAGGTGCTCTTTCTGCCCCCTGTGATCATCCGATGACCTCGCAGCGGCACGGCATGAGTGAACGTGAGTACGCGCAGCACGCTGGCATCTCCCGGGGTGCAGTGCAGAAGGCGCGCGCGTCGGGCCGGCTGGTGCTGCACGCCGACGGCTCGATCGACGCCGCGGCGTCGGACGCCCGCCGGGCGCATGCGACCGATCCCGGCAAGCAGCCGGCCGGACGCGCGGCGGTTAAGCCGGTGCCGGCAGCCGCCGTCGGCGCCGTCGCCGAGACGCTGCGCGAGCAGGGCCTGCCGGCGCCACAGGCGGCCGGTGGCATGACGTACCTGCAGGCGCGCACCGCGAATGAGGTGTTGAAGGCGCAGGAGCGCAAGATGCGCCTGCAGACGCTGAAGGGTGAGCTGGTCGATCGGGCGCGAGCCGCCGCCCTGGTGTTCCGCCTGGCGCGTCAGGAGCGCGACGCCTGGGCGGGCTGGCCGGCACGGGTGGCGGCGATGATGGCGGCCGATCTCGGGATCGGCGCTCATGCCATGCAGTCGGCGCTGGAGAAGTATGCTCGGCAGCACCTGGCAGAGCTGGCCGACGTCCGGCCGGAGTTTCGCTAGCAGCGGAGAAGTTGAAGATTCTAATGGACGCAAGGTCGTTAGCAGGCATCGGATAAAAAGATGGCCCGCGGACGCCGCGCGGCCGCCAGGCCGGTAAGTGTTATGTCACCCATTCATGCCGACAGGACCGGTTAGTCGGCCTTGCCAGGATTGTAACGGAAGGATGCATGGACGCGGGCACGGTACTCGACCACTTTGTTCTCGTGCATACGGACGTCCAGCAGCTCGACCTCGGCAACCCGCAAGTCTTCCAGATGCTTGGCCGCTTCTTCGAGGGCGCTTTTTGTCGCTTCCTCCCAAGATGTCGGGCTGGAACCAATGAGACGAACGACGCGATACAAGCTCATAACGATCTCCTCCCATCTTCCCGATGACCGCCGACAGTGACGCGGGCGGGCTTGGATGAGGTCCGCGTGCTGCGGCAGAGAACCAAATAGTTTAATCGCTCTTGCCGAAATTTTCGATCTTGTTCGCTTCGATCGACCTCACGGCTTGAGGGTCGTCGAGGCGTAGATCGCCTGGATGACCCTGAATCGGTAACGCGGCATCGGCGAATGCCTCGACGCAGGTCCACACTTGCAGCTTGATTTCGACGGTGCGGATGATCTGCTGCGCGCCTGGACGGCAGGGCTCACCCCGGATCCTGATCTCACCGTCTCGGCGTGGGCCGATCGCCATCGCGTCCTGAGCCTGCGCGGCGCCAACGAAGCGGGACCTTGGCGCACGTCGCGGACGCCGTATTTGCAGGAGCTGATGGACGCGCTGAGCCCGCGCCATCCGGCGCAGCGCGTGGTGTTCATGAAGGGCAGCCAGCTCGGAGCTTCCGAGAGCGGCTGCAACTGGATCGGCTACGTCATCCACCACGCTCCCGGCCCGATGCTGGCGGTGCAGCCGTCCGTGGAACTGGCGAAGCGCTTTTCGCAGCAGCGCATCGATCCGCTGATCGAGGAGAGCCCCAGCTTGCGCGAGAAGGTCGCACCGGCCCGATCGCGCGACTCCGGCAACACCGTACTGTCGAAGGAGTTTCCCGGCGGCATCCTGGTGCTGACCGGCGCCAACTCGGCGGTCGGCCTGCGCTCGATGCCGGTGCGCTACCTGTTCCTCGACGAGGTCGACGCCTATCCGCCGTCGGCCGACGACGAGGGTGATCCGGTGGCGCTCGCCGAAGCGCGGACGCGGACGTTCTCGTGGCGGCGCAAGGTGTTCCTCGCCTCGACGCCGACGATCAAGGGCCTGTCGCGGATCGAGCGCGAATACGAGGCCTCCGATCAGCGGCGGTTCTTCGTGCCGTGCCCGCACTGCGGCGAGTCCCAGTCTATGACGTTCGAGCGGCTGCGCTGGCAGAAAGGCCAGCCGGAGACGGCCGCCTACGTCTGCGAGGCCTGCGAGCGGCCGATCGCCGAGCACCACAAGACGATGATGCTGGAGAAAGGCGAGTGGCGGCCGACGGCCGTTCCCGTCGATCCGCTCTCCATCGGCTTCCATCTGTCGAGTCTCTATTCTCCGGTCGGCTGGCTGTCGTGGGAGCGGATCGCCCGGGAGTGGGAGCTGTGCCAGTCTTCGGACGAAGCCAAGCGGAGCTTCATCAACACCGTGCTGGGCGAGACCTGGGCCGAGACCGGCGAAGCGCCCGACTGGCTGCGCCTCTACGAGCGGCGCGAGGACTGGCGCATCGGCACGGTGCCGCCGGGCGGCCTCTTTCTCACCGCCGGCGCCGACGTGCAGAAGGATCGGATCGAGGTCTCGGTCTGGGCCTGGGGCCGCGGCCTGGAGAGCTGGCTGATCGATCACTTGGTGATTGATGGCGGCCCGGGCGAGGCGGCGACCTGGACCCGGCTGTCGGTGCTGCTCGGCGAGACCTGGCCGCACGCCTTCGGTGTCCGGCTTGGCCTCGCCCGGCTCGGCATCGATAGCGGCTACGAGGCGCCGGCCGTCTACGCCTGGGCGCGGCGGCAGGGCTGGGGGCAGGTGCTGCCGATCAAAGGCGCCGAGGGCTTCAACCGGTCGGCGCCGGTGTCGGGGCCGACGCACGTCGATGCCACCGAGGGCGGGGTCAAGATCCGCCGCGGCGCCCGGCTGTGGACGGTCGCCGTCGCCACCTTCAAGAGCGAGACCTACCGCTTCCTGCGGTCGGCAGCGCCGACAGGCGACGACCCGATCGATCGGTATCCCGCCGGCTTCATCCATCTTCCCCGGCAGGTCGACGCGGAATGGGTCAAGCAGTTGGTCGCCGAGCAGCTGGTGACGGTGAAGACCAAACGCGGCTTCAGCCGCCTCGAATGGCAGAAGCTCCGCGAGCGCAACGAAGTGCTCGACTGCCGGGTCTACGCCCGCGCCGCCGCCTGGATCGCCGGCGCCGACCGCTGGCCCGAGCGCAAGTGGTGCGAGCTGGAGCTGCAGGTGAACGTTACCGACCCCGTCGCCGCTGGCGAGATCCAGGCTGGCCCGCATAGCCAGACAGAGTCCAGAGCACCGGCAGCGGCGATACCCTCCGCCGGGCGGATCTGTCCGGTGCCGCGCCGCGGCCGCCGCGTCTTCCGCTCCAGCTACATGAGCTGATCAATGACCCTCGAGGAGATGACCGCGCAGCGCGATGTGCTGCTGGCGGCGCGCTACCGCGGCGTCCGCACCGTCGAGGTCGACGGCCGGCGGGTCAGCTACGCGACAGACACCGAGATGGCGGCGGCGCTCGCCGACCTGGAGAGGCGCATCGCCGCCATGGAGACCGGCACATTGCGGCGGCGGATCCTGACCTCGGCGAGCAAGGGCCTCTGATGCCGGGGATGCTTTCGCACTGGCGACGGCGCATCGGCGCCTTCATCGGCGGTTTCGAGGCGGGACTCGGCAACCGCCGGCTGAAGGGCTTCCAGCCGAGCCGGGCGCATCTCAACACGTTGATCGCCGCCGCCGGCGCCGATATCACCGCGCGCGCCCGCTGGCTGATCCGCAACAACGGCTATGCGGCGAATGCGATCGACAGCTGGGCCGGCAATGTCGTCGGCACCGGCATCAAGCCGTCGTCGCTAATCGCCGATGCCGGCTTGAAGGCGGTGGTGCAGAAGCTGTGGCTGGAGTGGACCGACGACGCCGATGCCGACGGCTTCACCGACTTCTACGGCCTGCAGCGGCGTGCCGCGCGCGAGGTGTTCATCGCCGGCGAGGTGTTCTTCCGCTTCCGGCCGCGGCGGCCGGAGGATGGCCTGGTGGTGCCGCTGCAGCTGCAGATGCTGCCGGCGGAGATGCTGCCGCTGACCCGCAACGAGGTGCTGCCAAGCGGCAACGTCGTCCGCCAGGGGATCGAGTTCGACCGTATCGGCCGGCGGATTGCCTATCATTTTCTCCGCCGGCATCCCGGCGATGTCACCGATCCGGGAGCGGCCGGCGAGACGGTGCGCATCCCGGCCGCCGAGATTATCCACGTCATCGATCCGGTCGATGCCGGCCAGTTGCGCGGCGTCTCGAAGTTCGCGCCGGCCATCGTCAAGCTGTTCCTCCTCGATCAGTACGACGATGCCGAACTCGACCGGAAGAAGGTGGCGGCGATGCATGCGCTGTTCATCACCACGCCGGCACCGGCGGAGCCGTTCGATGTCGCCGAGAGCATCGGCGAGAATGGCGAGCGAACGATGGACCTGCAGCCAGGGCAGATCGTCATGCTGGAGCCGGGCGAGCAGGTGCAGACCTCCGATCCCGCCGACTCCGGCCAGACCTACGAGCCGTTCCAGTACCGGACGCTGCTGCAGGTCTCGGCGGCGCTCGGCATTCCCTACGCGTACCTGTCGAACGACATGATCAAGGCCAACTACTCGAACGCCCGCCTCGCGCTGTTGGAGTTCCGCCGGCGCACCGACGCCTACCAGCATGCGGTGATGGTCTGGCAGTTGTGCCGGCCGGTGTGGGCGCGCTGGATGGACACCGCGGTGCTGGCCGGCGCGCTCGGCATCTCCGGCTACGAGGCGAACCGGCGAGCCTACCTCGGGTGCTCGTGGCTGCCGCCGAAGTGGGACTGGGTCGACCCGCTGAAGGACGCCAAGGCGGAGATCGAGCAGATCGCGGCGGGACTGAAGAGCCGCACCCAGGCGCTGGCCGAGCGCGGCTACGACGCCGAACAGGTCGACGGCGAGATCGCCGCCGACCAGGCGCGCGAGCGGACGCTGGGCCTGAGCTTTAGCGCCCAGGCATCAGCACCGGATGCGGCAATGACCCCCGCAGACGAAGCGGCGGCGGCACAAGAGAACGCCACTACCAGCTGACACATCCATGAACCTGAAGTCTCTCGCCGCCAGCCTGCTCACCGGTCGGCCTTGGGCGATCGCGCCGTCGCGCCTGGAGGCGTTGCTTNNTGCCAGCGCCGCGGCGCTTTCGACCACAGCCGATCTGCCGCCTTGGCTGGACGCGGCGTCACGATCGCAGGCCTACACCGTCACCGAAAGTGGCATTGCCGTCGTGTCGGTGCTGGGGCCGTTGGTCGCCCGCGGCGACTGGCTGACCTCGCTGCTCGGCGCCAGCGACTACGGCGCCGTCGCCGAAGCACTGAGCAATGCCGCCGATGATCCAGCGGTGCGCGGCATTCTCCTTGAGATGGACTCGCCCGGCGGTGAGGTGGGTGGCCTGTTCGATCTGGCGGACAGTATCCGCGCCTTTCGCCAGCGCTCGGCGAAGCCATTGTGGGCGGTCGCGTCAGAAGCGGCGCTGTCCGCGGCCTACGCCATCGCGTCCGCTGCCGATCGCGTCTACGTCACCCGCACCGGCGAGGTGGGTTCGGTCGGCGTCGTCGCCGTGCACCTCGACGAGAGCGGCGCCGATGCGATCGCCGGGCTGAAGTGGACGCTGATCCATGCCGGTGCGCGGAAGACCGACGGCAATCCGCACCAGCCGCTGTCGCCGCAGGCCACCGCCGACATCCAGGCCGACGTCGATCACCTCTACGACCAGCTGGTCGCCCTCGTCGCCGGCAACCGCGGCCTCAGCATCGACGCCGTCCGCGCTACCGAAGCCGCAATCTACCGCGGCGAGAAGGCGGTCGAGGCCGGCCTTGCCGATCGGGTCGGCACCGTCGCGCAGGCGATCGCCGATCTGCAGGCGGCCCTTGATGCAAAGCGCATCCGCGCCGGTCCGCCTGCCAAGGCGACCGGCGCTCGCCAATCCCCACGACAGCCAAGGACCCTCGCCATGAACACTCCCGATCTCCTGACCGATGAACTCGGCGCTGAACCGCCGAACGACACCGCCGGCAAAACGGGCGTCACCTCCGTCATTCCCGACGATGTCACTGCAACGCCGTCTCGACCCGGAAACGCACCGGCTCAACCGCCGCCGGCGTCCGTTCCCGACGCGCATGCGATCGCCGACCGGCTGCGCGCCGAATACGCCGAGATCGCCACGGTCGCCGCCCAGGCGCTGCGGCTCGGCATCGACATCGACGCCGCCGACGCGATGCGCCGAGGGCTGAAGCCGGATGCGTTGCGCCGAACCATCCTCGACCAGCTGGCCGCCCGGTCGGAAGCGGCCGACGTCGTCGCTATCGCCCCGCAACCCGCCAGCACCGGCGACAGCGCGATCGTCAGGCGCGCCCGCGAGCGGGCTGCTGCCGCAAACCACTGAAGAGGCCTGATCCATGCCCGTTCTCACCATGAACCAGACGCTCGGCGACCTGCTGAAGTTCGAGCTGAATGGCAGCTACTGCCGCGAGACGGTGACGCTGAAGGCCGGGACCAGCTATCCGCTGGGCGCGGTGCTCGGCCGGATCACCGCGTCCGGCAAGTACCGGCTGTCGCCCAACGCCGCGGTCACCGGCGACGAAGGAGCGGAGACCGCCGTCGCCGTGCTGCTGGAGGCGGTCGATGCCAACGCCGCCGGCCAGACCGGCCTGATCGCCGCCCGGGGCCCCGCGATCGTCTCCAAGGCGGCGCTGGTCTTCGATGCCAGCGTCGACGACGCGACGAAAACGGCAACAAAGCACGGCCAGCTTGCCGCCGCCGGCCTCGTCGCCCGCGAGACCGCCTGATCCCTGACGCAAGGATTCCCCGCACCATGGTTACGATGATCAACCCGTTCGACGCCGGCGGCTACACGCTCGCCGAGATGACGGAAGCGATCAACATCCTGCCCAACGTCTACACCCGGCTGGGGCAGATGGGCCTGTTCCGTTTCGAGGGCGTGACGCAACGGAGCGTCGTCATCGAGCAGGCGGAGGGCGTGCTCAACCTGCTGCCCTCGGTGCCGCTCGGCGGTCCGGCCACCGTCGCCAACCGCGATCTGCGGTCGATGCGCTCGTTGACCATTCCCTGGATCCCGCACGACGACGCGATCACCCCGCAGGACATCCAGGGGGTGCGCGGCTTCGGGCTGAGCGATGCCGCCGATCCGCTGGCGACGGTGATGGAACGCAAGCTCACCCGCATGCGCGTCAAGCACGCACAGACCCGCGAGTACATGGAGGTCAACGCGCTGCGCGGCATCGTCAAGGACGGCGCCGGCGTGACGCTCTACGACTACTTCAGCGAGTTCGGCCTCACCCAGCAGTCGGTGGACTTCGTCCTCGGCACCGCGACCACCAGCGTGCAGGCGAAGGTGCGCGAGGTACTGAGGAAGATCGAGACCGAGCTGAAGGGCGAGACGATGACCGGCGTGCTCGCCCTGGTCAGCCCGGAGTTCTTCGACAAGCTGATCGGCCATGCCAAGGTCGAGGACGCGTACAAGTACTTCTCTTCGACCGGCGCCCAGCCGCTGCGCGAGGACACCCGCCGCCGGTTCCCGTTCGCCGGCATCATCTTCGAGGAGTACAACGCGACGGTAACGCTGTCGACCGGCTCGACCGAGACGCTGGTGCCGGCCGGCGAGGGCATCGCCTTCCCGCTCGGCACCCTCGATACCTTCGTTACCTACGGTGCCCCGGCCAACCTGATCGAGACGGTCAACACCATCGGCCTGCCGATGTACGCCCGCCAGCTGGCCCGCCCCGACGGCAGCGCCATCGAGGTCAAGACCGAGGCCTCGGTGCTGCCGGTCAACAAGCGGCCGCGGCTGGCGGTGAAGATCCACACCAGCAACTGAGTCTTCGTCGCGCTATCTGCCGAGAGCCAGACCCTGGTTCCTTCCATACCGAGAGGAGAGTCGCGCAATGGAGTCGGCCTTCGCCGCGGCGACGGACGCCTTGTTCGCCGATCCGAACCTCAGCCTGGCCGCGATCTACCGCGCTGGCGGCACCGGCGACGGCGTCGCCGTTCGGGCGATCCCGCTCGCCGAGCGGCCGGGGTTCGGTGGCGATGCGCTGGTGGCGATGACCAACGCGGGCCGCGCCTTCCTGGTCCACCGCGACGATCTCGCGGGTCAGACACTGAAGACCGGCGACACCCTGGCGATCGACGGCGCCACCTGGCGTGTGCGCAGCGCGCACGAGCGGCCACCCCTGGCGTGGGCGGTCGACTGCACCCGGATCGGATGACGGGCCGATGATTGCGCAGATCGAACGCGCGATCGCCGCGGTCGCGATCGCCGGCGGCGAGTTAAAGTATCCGGCGCTGTGGGTTGCCTACGACGGCGAGGAGGCGCCGGAGCGGCTCGACGCCGGGGTGTACAGGCGGCGGGCGACCTTCGTCGTCGCCGTCGCTGCCGAGCAATGGCTCAACATCGCCTTCACCCGCAGCAAGGCGGAGACCGGCCTGCCGGGGGCCTGGCAGCTCGCCGACGACGTGTGGGCTCTGCTGGTCGACCAGGACCTCGGCCTGCCGATCAGCCCGTTGCAGCCGGGGGCGATCCGACCGGAGATCGACGACGGCGGGCTGACCGCCTGCCACATCGAATTCACCACCTGGTTCATCGCCTCTACCGTGCCGACGGAAAGCCTCGGCGACTACCTGCACCATCACATCGACTGGGACGTCGAACCACACGGCAACGTGCAGCCGCCGCTGCCGGCGGACGAGGCCGACGTCCGCGACGACGTTTTGCTGCCCGGCCCATCTCAGCCGGCCTGACATCCACGTCGCGGCCACCACGCCGCCGCGTTGGCATCTCAACCGACACTTTACCCCGCACCGCACCTGAAAAGAAGGAACCCCGCACATGGCGGCGAGCATCTTCGTTCGGCCGATGTCCGGCCTGCGCGTCCTCGACCCGGACGGCAAGCCGCTGCCGGTCGATGTCGCATCGGTTCCCGACAACGCCTTTTGGCAGCGCCGACTGGCCAAGGGCGACGTGGTGCGCGCCGACGTCCCGCCGCTGGAGGAATAACCGATGGCCATCTCGTTCGACCAGGTGCCGAACTCGATCCTCGTCCCCGGCCAGTATATCGAGATCAGCAACACCGGCGCAGTGCGCGGCCTGTTCGGCATGCCGTCGCGCATCCTGGTGATCGGTCAGAAGTATTCCACGGCGTCGGCTGTGGCAGCGGTGCCGTGTATCGTCAGCGACGCGGCATCGGCCGAAGGGTATTTCGGCCGCGGCTCGATGCTGCACCGGATGTTTCTCGCCCTCAAAGCCGGCAACGCCTTTACCGAGACCTGGGCGATCCCGCTCGCCGATCTCGGCGGCGGTGCGGCGGCCACCGGCTCGTTGACCTTCTCCGGCACCGTTACCGGCGCTGGCACCCTCAACACCTAGATCGGCGGGCGGCGCGAACGCGTCGGCGTTACCACGACCAGCACGCCTTCGTCGGTTGCGTCGGCGCTGGTGGCGGCGATCAACGCCGATACCCTGCTGCCGGTTTCCGCCGTGGTCAACGGGGTGAACCCGGCGAAAGTCGACCTCACCGCCCGGCACAAGGGCGAGAGCGGCAACACCATCGACCTGCGGCTGAACTACTACGCCGGCGAGACGACGCCGCCCGGCCTCAGCTGCGTCATCGTCGCCATTTCCGGCGGCACCGGCAACCCCGACCTCAGCGCGGCGATCGCCGCCATGGGCGATACCTGGTGGACCGATGTTATTTGCCCTTACAGCGACGGCGCCAGCTTGACGGCGCTGGAGGCCGAGGCCACCAGCCGCAACGGACCGCTGGTGATGCAGGACATGGCCATCTATTGCGCCGTGCGTGGCACCTATGCCGGGCTGACCACCTGGGCTGGAACGCGCAATTCCGAGCATACTGTGAATCGGCGTGGAATAAGGACCCCGTATTCGGGGTGATCGGCGACCAATCGGGACCCCCGGGTCGGAGGGTTCACATTGGCTTCCATGAGGGACATGGGAGCCGGGATTGGGATGCTGGTTGTGGAGACGATTGCGAAGATCCGTCGGGCGTTTTTCGTCCAGGAGAAGCCGATCAAGGTGATCTGCCGCGAGCTTCGGGTGTTGCGGAAAGTGGTGCGCAAGGTGGTCCGCCCAGATGATGCGCGTTGGGGCNNGACGGAGTTTCGCTATGAGCGGGGGCTGCAGCCGTTGCCGAAGATCGGTCCCTGGCAGGATCGGCTCGACGCGCTGTTGCTGGCGAACGAGGTGAAGACGCCGCGGGAGCGTCTGACGCACATCCGGATGTTTGAGGAGTTGCGCCGGCTGGGTTANCGCGGGGGCTATGACGCGGTTCGGCGGTATGCCAGGAGCTGGCGCCGGGAGCGCGGTTCGGCGATGGCGGAAGCCTATGTGCCGCTGAGTTTTGCGCCGGGGGAAGCCTACCAGTTCGATTGGAGCCACGAGATCGTGGTGATGAACGGCACGACGGTGAAGGTGAAGGTGGCGCACCTCCGGCTCTGCCACAGCCGGATGTTGTTCGTGCGGGCGTATCCGCGGGAGACACAGGAGATGGTGTTCGACGCCCACGATCGGGCGTTCGCCTTTTTCAAAGGGACCTGCGTCCGCGGCATCTACGACAACATGAAGACGGCGGTGGAGACGGTGTTTGTCGGCAAGGACCGGCAGTTCAACCGCCGCTTCCTGCAGATGTGCAGCCATTATCTCATCGAGCCGACGGCATGCACGCCGGCATCGGGGTGGGAAAAGCGCCAGGTCGAGAACCAGGTCGGGCTGGTGCGCGAGCGGTTCTTCACGCCGCGGCTGAGGAGTATCGGGAATTTCGTGTTTGGGCCATGACGATGGAAACGAAGGAGGCATCGTATGGCACGACGCAAACAGCCTGTTATCCCGGACGCAGTGCTCGACCAACTGTTGGCCGGCGCCGACGCGAAGACCGCGTTCGACAAGGACGGCCTGCTGGACGAGCTGAAGAAGGCGCTGGCCGAGCGGGCATTGAACGCCGAGATGGATCATCATCTCGAGGCCGGCGAGGGCGAAGGCAACCGGCGCAACGGCTGCGGCAAGAAGACGGTGCTGACCGGAACGGGGAAGATCGCGCTCGAGGTGCCGCGGGATCGGTTGTCGACGTTCGATCCGCAGCTGATCGCCAAGTACCAGCGGCGTTTCCCCGGCTTCGACGAGAAGATCGTCTCGATGTACGCCCGCGGCATGAGCACGCGCGAGATCCAGGGACATCTGCGCGAGGTGTACGGGCTCGACGTCTCCCCCGACCTGATCAGCGCCGTCACCGATGCGGTTCTGGAGGAGGTCGCCGAATGGCAGAACCGCCCCCTGGAAGCCCTTTACCCTTTGATTTTCTTCGACGCGATCCGGATCAAGGAGTGCTGCGAGGGCACCGTCCGCAACAAGGCGGTCTACGTCGCCTTGGGCGTCCGGCCGGATGGGACGAAGGAGGTCCTCGGCCTGTGGATCGAGCAGAGCGAGGGCGCCAAGTTCTGGCTCAGGGTGATGAACGAGGTGAAGGGCCGCGGCGTCGACGACGTGTTGATCGCCATCGTCGACGGCCTGAAGGGCTTTCCGGAGGCGATCACCGCGGTCTTTCCGCAGGCCCAGGTGCAGACCTGCGTCGTTCATCTGATCCGCCATTCGCTGGCCTTCGTGTCGTACAAGGACCGCAGATCGGTGGCGGCGGCGTTGAAGCACATCTACAAGGCGAAGGACGCCGATGCCGGCAAGGCCGCTCTTGAAGACTTCGCTGAAGGCCCATGGGGAAAAAGACATCCGGCGATCGCTCAATCCTGGCGGCGGAACTGGCCGGAAGTCGTTCCGTTCTTCGCCTTTCCTGACGACGTCCGGCGGATCATCTACACCACGGATGAGATCGACAAGTCCTCATTCACTTGGCGTGATATTTCTTGTGGAGCACGGGCGACCGCGCGGCGAAGAGCAGGGTCGGAGGATGCAAGCCCTGCCGCGCAGCCTCGCCTCACCGGCGCTCCTCCTTTGCGGCGCCCGTGCTCCCGGATCGAGGTCGGCGCGGCTGCCAGTGGCTGACGAACCGTTCGTACGCGCTCTCCGCGGTTCGTGCGAGGTCGATTTCCCGGTCGCGCAGCTCCTTGATGGTGTCGATCATGTGATCGAGGTCGGCGGCTCGGCAACTCTGCCGCAGTCGTTGCGCGCCGTGCGCGCGGGGGGGGCACCCTTAGCCTGATCGGCGTCTTGTCCGGAGCCAAGATTGATGCCGGTCTCGGGCCGATCGCCACCCGACAGGTCCGCCTGCAAGGCATATCCTGCGGTATCCGGGACGGCTTCGAGGCGATGCTGCGGGCGATCGACCAGCACCAACTGAAATCGCCGATCGACCGCGTGTTTACCTTCGGAGAGCTGCCCCCGCTCTTTCCCACCTCGCCACGGGGACGCAGTTCGGCAAAGTGTGCCTGCGCTTCTGAGGAGTCGACATCCATTACCGAGAATGGCTTTGCGACCGTCGGTCTGAGCGGTCAATCACGTCGATCGGGCCGCGACTCCACTTTTCCGCACTCGACCCACGCCAAGTTGTCAAAGGCGTTGTCCTTAAGCAGTGCCCCCAGCTGCCGGCCTTCGTAGCCGGTAGCGGTCCGGCGGGCACCGTCGGTGCCGGCCCGGGCTTCGGCTTCGCCCGGCTGTACTTAATCGTCCACTGTGCCTCGGTGTGCTTCTGCCGCGCCTTCGCCTATGTCGGTGTACCACCGCCTTTGATGAGTGCCTTCTCGCCGACGGTGAGCCGCTGGATTTCTTCGAAGGTGCGGCGCTGGCAGCGGCGGTAGTCGACACTCTGCTCGCCCCCGTTTGTACGTCAAACAGAGCGCCCGGCGCGGAATAGCCCTGTCGCTTATGCGCGGCATCGGCTATAACCTTGCGGTGCTGTTAGCAATGGTGTGGGCATTCTGGCGGCGATTACTCCTCTACTTGGCAAACGGCGTCTCTCCCCGGGGCAGTAACGGCTTGTCGGTTGAAGCCGGGCAGACGTGCGGCCTGGCGTAAGAAGCATCGAACATCTTTTTGGGAGGGAAGACAGATGGCAGGCCTCGATACGCTCCGCGAACTCCTGGCGAGCGTGGATGCAGGTCCGGTAACGGAGACGAAGCGGTGCCTGCCGTCCTCCGAGCTGCGGTTCGCACTTGAGTACGGGGACAAGCCGGATATCGACACCGAACGGCGTGCGCTGGCTGTCTTGCTCGGCTCGGAGGCGTTCGCGCTTCAACCTTTGTTCGAAGGCGTCGACCCGGCACTCGATCGCATTCTCGTGCTTCGATTTCCGGGCATTGAGCGGACGCTGTCTCAGGATACGCTCTTTTCGATCGCTTACGCGCTCGCCGATGCGCGGAACCTAACGCGGGCGGAACCCGATCTCGGAGCACAGATTTACGCCGATCCGCTGCCGCCGAGCGCCGAGCCGCGTGTCGAGGCCGCCGATGCGCTCGGGTGGCTTTGCTGGTCCGATGCCGAGGCTCCGACAAACAAACGTTGGGCGCTTGACACCATGGGCGTGCTTCGTGCCTGGGGCCGCTTTCCGGCACGTGGCAAGGGTATTCTCGTTGGCCAGCCCGACACCGGCATCGCCGAGCATCGCGAGGTCGATGCCGATCTCGATCTCACCCGCGCCGCCAATATCCTCGATGGCGGCAATGATCCGACCGATCCGCTGACGCCAGGCACTGCCAACCCGGGGCACGGGACAGGAACGGCAAGCGTGGTGATCAGTCGCGGTGCGGGTGACATCATCGGCGCTGCTCCTGAGGCGACGCTCGTCCCGATCCGATGCACCACCGACGTGAAGATTTTCGATGGGACACCGCTCGCGGCCGCAATCGCGCACGCCGCCAACGTCGGCTGCGATGTCATCACCATGAGCCTGGGCGGAACACCCAGCATTGCCGTTCATGCGGCGGTGCGGGCGGCGATCGCGAAGGATGCGATCGTGCTGGCGGCAGCAGGCAACTGCGTGCGCGTCGTAGTTTATCCCGCGCGCTTCAACGACGTGATCGCGGTGGCCGGAATCAACATTGCCGACCAGCCATGGCGCGGCTCCAGCCGCGGCAGCAGCGTCGACATATCGGCGCCGGCCGAGTTCGTTTGGCGGGCGCAGCGGCGGCAGAACGAAGACCCGACCGATACCGTCGGCGCCGGACAGGGCACCTCCTTCGCCGTCGCGTTGACGGCGGGCGTGGCGGCACTCTGGCTGTCGCATCACGGTCGCGACCAGGTCCGGGCGGAGGCACATCAGCGCGGCATGACCGTGCAGGCACTCTTCAAGTCGGCCCTGCAAGCTACCGTTCGGCGGCCGGCGATCTGGGATGAGGACGATTTCGGCCCCGGCGTCATCGACGCCGAGCAGTTGTTGGGCTTGCCGTTGGACAAGATCCCGACGCTAGCGGTGGAAGCCGTTGAATCTGTCACCGCCGGCGCCGATCCAACGCTCCGCCGATTGCTCGACGAGATCGCCGGCGGCAAGACGGCAGACGCCAGCTTCGACTGGCAACGCTACGGCCTTGAAGTTTCAAGCATCCTGTTGAGTGATGCCCGGTTCGGGCGCGGCGCATCGGGTCTCGCGGCCGAAGCACGCGCGCCGGGCGTACGCCCCTCCGACACGCTCGCAGCGATCGCGCGGAACTCTCCCGACCCGCGATTGCAGGAAATCTCCAGCCGCCAAGCTGCCCGCGCCGCGCGAATCATGCAGCCGCGCTCATCATCCCATTCGGCGCCGCCGGGCCTCCTCCAGATTCTCGGACGGCCGGCGGGAACGGGGCGCGAAGCGGCGGGCCAGGTCAGCGTCGAGTCGGCGCGCCGCAACCTCCTGGAGGGAGGGATTCAGCGCACCCTCGACGAGGCAGAACAACGCCTCCAGGCCATCGCAGCGCGTGCCGGCGATGTCGATCCGGATGTAAGCCGAATGCGCCGCGAAATTCTCGGCCGGGGAGAGGAAGTCTTAACCCGGGCCGCGCACGCGGGCGCGCCGCAGGTCGCCGGGGCCGATCGCGTCACGCTCGAAGCTTTGGTCAGCCTGACGGATCGGCCGGCGATCCGCGTTCAGAATGGAACAATCGATGTAAATCATCCCGAATTGGGACGGTGGCAGGGCGCTTACCTGCTCGCTCAGCCGGAAATCGAGGCGGTGTTCCGCTCGGTCGGCCGGATCGACGTGAACGGCGAGCACATCGGCACCGGATTTGTCGTCGGTGACGGCATGATCATGACAAACCGGCATGTCATTGAAGCATTCGCCGCACCCGTCCCGAAAAGACGCGATCCGAAGCGCTGGGTGCTCGAAAGCGAGAGCGTGACCATCAATTTTTCCGATGGCGCGAACGCCGCCGCCGACACATTCCGCATCAAGTCGATTATCACGGCCGGAAAGGAGCCGATCACCGACCTGCCAATCGATTTCGCGAAACTCGACATGGCCCTGCTCGAGGTCGAGACGACCAACACGGCGCAGGGCAAGCTTCCGCGACCGATCATCTTGCTCGCAAGCCCCGACCGCGCCAGGCAAGAACGGCAGATTTTCACGGTTGGGTATCCGGCCAAGCCGCAGGTCCTGCCGACCGATCCCGGAGGAGCCGTTCGCATGGACGTGGTCGCCCGCCTTCGCGCCCTCTTCGGGCTCAGTTACGGCGTCAAATATTTCAGTCCAGGCATCGTCTCGACTGGGCTTGGCGCGGTCGGAGGCGATCCGCGGGGATGGGTCTTCAGTCACGACGCAACGACGCTTGCCGGCAATTCCGGCAGTGCGACGATTGATTTCACCGGGCCGATTGCGGTCGTTGGGCTGCATTTCGCCGGTGACTGGCTGCGCGCCAACCACGCGCATGCGGTCGCCGCGGTAAAAAGCTCCGGGGAATTGCCGCCGCTCGACGGCCTCGACTGGGTTTGAGAGCTTGGTCGTGGGCGCGCATGGCACGTTCGTTCGGCTGATTGAGCGTGGACTTTGCGACAGGGGCGGATCCCATGAAAGTTGCACTGAACGCGAGGACACGATTCGTCGGCATCCGTGTGTGAGCCGGCCAGTCGGCAGCATTCGGCCGTTGTTGCAGGTGGCGGGACGGAGAGGGGCGTCAGAATGACCAAGTATAAGCACATCCAGGAGGTGATCGACGGCCCGGCCAATGAACCCAATGCAGGGCTGATAGACGAGGCGATCAAAGAGCTTACGTCGCTGCGAGACGCGCGTGAGTTCGCTCTGGTCGACGCGTTGGCCGAGGCGCTGAAGAAAAAGTCCGACGATCCCAGCATATCGAGGTTGCAGGCGCAGAGCCTGATCGAGCTCAGCAAGGTCGGTGACGCGATCGACATTCTCGACGCGTTGATCGGCAAATTACCCGCTCCCCATCCGGAGATCCTCGAAGCGGTGGGCCTGAAAGGACGTGCGTATAAGCAGACTTTCTTTGACGCGCGCGACAAGACCTCTCCGCGTGCCTTGGAGGCGATCGAAAAATCACTGGCCGAATACAAACGGGCCTACGACCTGCCGCCCGGCCGAAATGCGTGGCCTGGCTTGAACGTTCTGGCGATTACCGCGTTCGCCGAGCGAAACGGGATCGCCGTGGCGGTGAGTATCGACAAGCGCGCCCTGGCAAGAGAAGTGCTCGACTCCCTCGATCAAACCCCTCCGGAAAAACGCGACAACTGGTACCACGCCTCGCGTGCCGAGGCTTACCTCGGTTTGGGCGATCTCGATGCGGTTGAAGCGCATATCGGACGCTATGTCCGCAGCGAAGCGACGAACGCCTTCGCCCTTGCCGGCACGTTGCGGCAGTTCCGCGATCTCTGGGGGCTGGACCAACAGATCCCGCAGGGGAGCGGGATCATGGACGCTCTGCGTGCGGCGCTGGCGAACAAGCCGGATGGCCGGATCGAGGTGGCGCCGGGCGATGGCCAAACAGCCGCAACTCGGACGCCACCGACCCCCGAGCAGTTGCAGAAAATTCTCGGCGTCGATGGCATGAAGGGCTACGAGTGGCTGGTCAGGGGCCTCATGGTTGCGCGTGCGGTCGGCGTCATCAGCATGCAGACGGGCACGCGCGTGGGGACCGGATTTCTCGTCCGCGGTGGCGACCTGATCCCCTCGCTCGGCGATGAACGAATCCTGATGACCAATGCGCATGTCATCAGCGAGCCGCCGATGGGTGAAGCGGTTGCGCCCGATGCCGCCAGGGTTGCCTTCGATGCCGTCGACCGGGCGCATTTCTACACGTTCCCGGAACTCATCTGGCAGTCGGGTCCTGACCACCTCGATTGCACGCTGCTTCGCCTGAACGAACAGCCGCAGGGTGTGGAGCCGCTGGTGCTGAACAAGTACCTGCCCATCCTGGTGCGTGACGAAAACAGGAAGAAGCCGCGGGTCTATGTGATCGGCTATCCACGCGGAGGCGATCTCGCCTTTTCACTTCAGGACAACACCCTGATCGATCATGAGGGGCCAACTGAGGGACGTCCACCGGACGCGGCGGTGCGGCGGCTGCACTACCGTGCGCCGACCGAGCCTGGAAGTTCGGGAAGCCCTGTGTTCGAAGAGTCCCTGTGGCGGGTCGTGGCGCTGCACCACGCCGGCGATAAGGCGATGCAGCGATTGAATGGCGTGGCAGGGACGTGGCCGGCAAACGAAGGCATCTGGATNCAATCGATCGTCGAGGCACTGCGCGGCCATAGCGGACCGTGAGCGTCTGCCCATCAAGTCGGACCAATCCAATCTCCCGCCTGCACCCGCGACCCTCCCAGCGCCACGCCAGCGCTCAGTGCGTCACCGTGCGTCGAGCGGGCGACCTGCGTCGGGGTGATGGAGGATCACGTCGGCGGCCTTCTCGGCGATCATGTAGACCGAGGTGACGATGAAATAGCCGGGGATGCGCGGGAAGATCGAGGCGTCGACGACGCGCAGGCGATCGATGCCGTGAACGCGGAACCGGCTGTCGACGACACCGCCCGCGGCTTCGGGCTTCATCGCGCAGGTTCCACAGGCGTGGTGGCCCCAGGCGGTGTCGCGGATGTACTGCCGGAGCTGTTCGTCGGTGAACAGGTGACGCCCGGGCGCCACTTCCTCCTCGACCAGTTCCCCCAGCGCATCGGCGACCTCGCGGACGAAGGTGATGCCGTTGACCAGTGCTGCGAGATCATGCTCGGTCGTCTCGCCGCCGTCCTCGAAATAGTTGAACTGGATCTCAGGGCGCTGCAGCGGGTCCGACGACCGCAGCCGCACCGTGCCGGAGTCGTTGTGGGTGTAGGCTTTGAGAATGAGCCAACTCAGGTAGTCGGTCTTCTTGATCTCCTCGGAGTAGCCCGGGTAGTAGCCCCGGAAATCGGCGAGCAGCGACGAACAAAAAACGTCCGCAAGCACCGGAATGCACTTGCCAGGAAACAAGACGGAAAACAGAAAACCGTTGCTGGTGTAGTTGCCGGACCGCCATCGCCGCCAGGAGCGATATTGGCCGTCGGCGGTCGTGTAGGTGGCGCCACGTAGCGCCGGCCACCGCGTCCTCATCCGGCTGACGACGCCGATCTCATAGCGATCCTGCAGGTTGCGGCCGACGCCTGCCAGCGCGTGGATTCGTTCGATCCTGTGTTCCTGCAGGTGCGTTGGTTCGCCAACTCCCGAAAGCATCAGCAGCTGCGGGGTGTTGAAGGCGCCGCCGGCGAGAATGACTTCGCAGCAGGCTTCGACGCGTCGTTCCGGCCCTGGCCTCCCGTGCGGCCTGGCGGACGCCTGGTAAAGCCGCACCCCCTCGCGATAGACGACGCCGGTCGCGGTCCTGGTCGACTGGTCGATGTCGATCCGGGTGACCAGGGCATTGCGGCGGATGGTGAGGTTGGCCGGAAAGCGGCGCTGCGCATCGAGCAGGAATTCGCGCGGTCCGGTGCGGCCGTGGCGGGCGGTCGACATCGGCGGAACCCGAAGACCCCAGGACTCGGGGTCGACCAGCCTCTCGTCGTTCGGATCGCCGCGCACCTTGTCGAACCAGCCCCAGCGCCCGACCGCGTCCGGCAACAGGCCGGCGGCGGCGAGGATGGAACTGCGCACCGCCCAACGCAGTCGCCAGTCGAAGACCGTGCGCAGGGGCAGCGACCGCTCGGTGGTGAGCCAGCCGCTCCAGCCGTGTCCGCTCGGATTCCAGCCGAACAACCGGTCGAGCCAGCGATAGAGGAAGAAGCGATAGCGGCAGCGCTCCAGTCGCCGGAAGTACTTCGCCATGTTCGAAGCCTTCCACGACGGATCGCCGGTCACCTGCCAGATGTGGTTCCAGTCGGCGTTGTTGGGCCGGACGATGATCATCGCGTTGTGCCCAGCGCATCCACCGAGGCCGCTGGCGCGCGGGTAGAGCACACCATCCACGTCCTCGCCCTCGTGCTCCCGACGATATTTCCAGTCGCGTTGCTGCTCTCCGTCGCTCGCGTAGTGACGAACCCAGAAATCCCACCGCAGCCCCGGATGCTCGGTGGCGAACGGATGAAACGCCGGCACCTGATAGTCGGCATCGAGCGAGCGCGGCGACGGGGGCGGGGCGTGTTGCGGGGCCAACGGGTCGTCGCCGGCCTCCAGCACCAGCACCCGCTTTCCCGCTTCTGCCAGCCGCGCGGCGATGACGGCGCCGCCGGCGCCGGCACCGACGACGATGTACTCGAAACTCTCCGCGTCGGACGCCGGCGGCTCAGAAGTATTTGAGGTAGGCAATCAGCGCTTCCTTGTCGGCGGCCGGCAGATCCGCGCCGAAGTAGTGGCCGCGATTGACCACGTAGTCAGGGCACTTGCTGAGGCTCACCAGGGTGTCGATCAGGCCGGTTTCCTTGACCACCTGCTCGGCGTGCACCTGGGTTTGCGGATCGGCCAGCTGCTGCGGTGTGCACGCCCCACCGAGCTGCGAGAACGCGTCGAGCAGGACGGGCGTGGCGGTCACCAGCTTCCACAGGTGGCCGAGCATGCCGGGCTCGTCGTTGTCGGGCAGCAGTTTGGTGTTGACGAGGGCGTTGATAGGGAAGTTCGCCGGCAGCGGGCCGAGCGCCATGTTGCCGTCCTGGTCGAACGCCCAGCCCGCCAGCCGGTGCAGTACACCCGTCAGACTCTGAATCGATTCCGGCAGGTAGGCGTGCGGGAAGACGAAACAGGCAGGAGCGGTGGTGCGATAGATCATCCCCGGCACCGGCACTTCGGTGAATCGGTCGGTGGGCCGGGTCTCAGGGTTCAACATCTGGCGGATCGACCGCTCGAAGAGCCGCATTCGGTTGGCGACGCACGGCAGATCGGGGTCGGCGTCGCTCGCCGCCGGGCATCGGTCGGCCTCGTAGCCCGCCGGCACTTCGGTTGCGGTCACGCCCTCCATCGCGGCATACGGGCGGCGTGTCCCGCTGAGGGCGTAGGCGTACTCGTCGAAGCCGACGGAGTTGTTGGAGAGGTAGGGCGCGGTCGACCAGACGCTGACTAGCGAGGCTGGACGCAGATAGCCGCGTCCGTTGCCCAGTGGCTGCAGCGGCATCGCCCCGCCAGAGACCGGATGGTAGACGGTCAGTTCCTTGACCGGCGGCAGCGACTTGTAGGACTGGGAGGTGAATTCATCCCAGATGTCGCCTTCCAGGCCGTTGGTGGCGAGCGGCGTGCAAGCGTTGGTCTGCAGCAGGTCAACCGGAACGCGCCGCTCGGTCGAGAGGTAGTTGTTGTCGAGAAAGGTTTCCCGGCCCGTCGCATTGTGGGAGAGAACCAGCCTGATCATCTCGTCTTTGAATGCGCGTGATTGCGTCCAATCCCAGTAGCGGTCCCAGCAGGCGCGATAGTTCGGCCCATTGCCACCGCCGGCACAGATGCCGTCGTCGATGCCGGAATTGGCCGGCGCCGGCGGGATCTTGCTGGAGTGGCAGGCGGCGCAGTTTTCCGCGAAGACCACCTTCCCGCGATTGACCACGGGAGAGTCGAACGGCGCTTGGTAGGACCTGCCGCCGGGCGCGTCGGCCAGATGGTCGGGCCGTGCGGCGACGAGAAAGAACACTGCCATGTCGGCGGTCTGGTCCTCGGTGGCCTGCCAGTAGACCGAGTTCTTCTCCGCATCGCTGATCTTGATCGGCGTGATCTTCCGGCCGCCGAGGAACGGGCGGAAATGCAGCAGCCACTCCTCGCTGAACAGGCCGATGTTGAGGAAGACACGATTGAGCGCCCCCAGCGTGCCGACCGAGTCCGCGCCATCCTTGAGCACCCGCATCGTGTGGACGGCTCCACTCTGCGGATTCCAGAACTGGGGCAACGCCGCCGTTTCGGCGTAATCCTGGAACTGCTTGTTATCCAGCTCGCCGCCGGCCAGCTGCTCTTCGCCCCAGCGCAGGCTCGGTCCCAGTCGGGCGAGCACACCGTAGACCGCGTTCATCGATCGCGGGTTGTTCATGTAGTCGGTCGAGACCAGCGAGGTATCGAGCGTTCCGGGCGGGTTGGTGTGGAACAGCTGGTAGAGGAAGCTTCCCTCGTTCGGGGACGGCTGGCCGGCGATCTTTCGCGGCTGGGTGTTCCAGAAAAAGATGCGGTTCACCCAGTAGAATTGCGCTCCCGGATTGGAGGTGAGGTTCTCCCAATGCGGGTTCTCCGGATCGTACGGCGGATTGAGCGGGTTCGGGCCGACGTGGCAGAAGGAGCACGCCATGCCGACGCGGTATGGCCGGACCAGTTTGGCGTCGTTGTAGTAGCTGGGATCGGTGTAGTAGCGCTCCGGATCCCAGCGCTTCTTCGCCGCTTCGTCGAAATCGGGATTGGGGAACAGCCGCAGCCCAACGATGCCGCTCGGCTCACCATAGATGGATCCGACCGGCACGGTGCTGCCGCGGGCCCCCACCTTTGCGCCCTTGAACGCGTCGGCATCGGCGAACGGATCGGCCGGGCAGTTCGGGTCGCGCTGATCGAGCCATAGACCGTAGCGGCTTTCGTCCGGCGCCTTCGCTTCGGTAAAGCACGGCTCGTTGACCAGTCCAAGCCAGCGCCAGCGGTTGTGCCGGCCATAGGCCATCGATGGATGCGATGACAGCGTCTTCAACAAGTCGAAGGCACCGGCGGTATTCGCGGCGGCATAGTCCCAGAACCGGTCATTGCCGCCGGTCCACACCAACCACATGTTCTGGCCGCGGATGGCGCTCTTGCGGATCTCTTCCGGCGACAGTTTGGCCGCCTCGGCGATCTGGCGAACCTCCGGCGGATAGGGCGCTGCCCCGTCCGGCTTCCGCAGCAGGCCCTTGTCCATGTCGACGAAGTAGTCGACGAAATGGCCGCGCTGCGCCTGGTGGATGCCCTCGCGCGTCAGCCCGGCCTTCTTCGCCTCGTCCTGCACGGTGCCAAACTCGTCCGAACGCGGTTCGATCAGCGCACGTGTGACGAAGAAGCCGACGACAAGCAGTACGGCGAATAATCCAACCAGGATGAGGGCCGCTCGCTGCAAAATCCGTCGTAGCCGTCCTGCCGTGGTGGCCATGGCATGTACTCGCCGCTGCTGGTGATCAGAAGGTCTTCAGGTAGGCCAGGAGCCGCGCCTTGTCGGCCTCGGGCAGGTCGGTTCCGTAGAGATGACCGGCATTGCCGTTGCCGCGCTGCCGTGTGTCGTAAAGGGCGCCGAACCGCTCGGGGTTACCGCCGCCATGGCTGACGAAGCCGCCGTTTTGCGCATCGACGAGGTCGTAACCGCGATAGAAGGTGACCGGACGCTCGGCCGGCGGTGCGAGCAGGGCGCGCAGGTTCGGCACCGAGCCGTTGTGCAGATAGGGGCCGCGCAGCCACAGCCCGGTCAGCTCGTTGGCAAGGTAGCCGTTGGTTTTGTTGAACGCCTTGAATCCCCAAGGATAATCCTCTTCGTAGGCGTTGTAGCGGTCCTTGGCCGCTTCCGTCCACATGTCGATCCGGTTGCGGTCGGTGCCGAGCTCGGTCGCCGAAATGATGGTGCGGAAGCGGGCCCCGCCTGCCTCATGGCACTCGGCGCAGTGGGTGCGATAGAGCGCATGGCCGGCTTCGACCTCGGCCAGGTCGACGTGGAAGGGATTGTCCGGCGGCAGCGCCGTGCTGAAGGNGGAGCGGGGCGGCTGCTGCAGGCGGATGAAGTCGGTGATCCCGGCGAGGGTGTGCAGGGTTCGCGGGTAGGACTGATAGTCCAGGCCATCGCCGATGGCGCCGGCGAGAACCGTCTCGTCGAGGCTGGTGCTGAGACCATCCCAGTGGAGCGAGTATTCCCGCGTCGGATCGCCGACCAGCCGGTTCAGGTCCCACAGCGGCATCATGTCGGAGTTGCCGACGGTGCCGTCGTCCGGGAGGCCGAGATTGTAGAACTTCACCGGATTGAACGGATCGATCCGCCCCGGTCCCCAGTCCGGCCGCGAATCCATCCAGGCGAAGCGGACCCGCTGATCCTGCAACGCCCGCCGCGTCGCCGGGATGAGCAGATACCGATACAGCACCTGCTCCCACATCGGCATGGCGTAGACGGCGGTAATCGAGTCCATGATGTTGTCGGAGTTAAACCGGGCGTCGCCCGCCGAACGCATCAGGAAGCGCAAGTATCCCTGCGGATTGACCCGGGTGCCGGCGCCGGCCGGGACCAGGGTTGCCGGTTCGTCGGCGCTGAGGCGATAGGTGCCCTGGTGGCAGAAGGCGCAGTTCGGCGCCACNNCTCGCGGAATGACGCCGAGCGTCATGTTCGAGAAGCCGACCGGCACCTCGTCGCCCGGGATCCAGTAAACGCCGATCGCCGCGTATCCGTCCTGGTTGCCCGGCAAGTATTCGGGGAACATCTGCGGCAGCACGCGCCAGATCCAGTAGGGCAGGCCCTGCGCCGTCTCGTTGCCGATCGACCCGTGGTTGAAGGTATAGACCGGATCGTTGGTCCAGGCTTGGGAGACCGGGCGGAGCAGGACGAACCAAGCGAAGCCAATCGTCAGGATTAGCAGGACGAAGAATCCCAGCAACAGCCGCGGCAGCCAGCGCGTCATTGGCCGTCTCCGATCAAAGTCTGCTCACGCTCGCGCGCGTTGATCTTGATCAGGCAGTAGAGGGTGATCGCGCCGATCACCGCATCGACCAGGGCGATGGAGAGGAAGCCTGGCGGCTGATTGAACAGCAGCACCGCAAGCGTGAAGAACGTCGCGCCAAACGTGCGCGAGGGGAAAATCGCCAGCCAGGCGCAGGCGCGATAGCGGCTGAAGTCGATCGTCGGTGGAATGTAGAACACCGAGATGATCATCAACAAACCGGCCGACGATCGTGCCCAGATCAGATGTTCGAGGGGTATTTCGAACAGATTCAGCATCCAGCGCGGATAAAAGAACAACGGGATAATAAACAAAAAGTTCAATACGATTCCAACCCAGACAAAGAAGGCGTGTCTGGTGATCCAATACCTCGCGGTGTCCTTATTCAAGTCGCTCATAGTGTTTTCATATACTCCACAATGGCGTCTTTGTCGGCAGCCGGGAGCGTCGTGCCGTAGGCCGGCCCTTCGTGACCGCCGTTGCCATTTCCGGGGACCGACGTGTCGTAAAGAAAGAGCGTTTCCGGGGCGGCGCCGTAGCCGTCGGAGCGATAGCCGACCGCCACCGGGTCGAAGAGATCGCTGCCGCGGTACCACTTTGCGGGGCGGGCGCTGGCCAGCTCCAGCAGGTCGCGCAGGTTCGGGACCGAGCCGTTGTGCAGGTAGGGAGACCGCGCCCAGATGCCATCGAGTGGCTGGTTGGCGTAGCCATCGGTCTTGCGGAAGTGGGAGAACCTCCAGGGATAACCGGCGTAAAGGGTGTTCTGGGCGGCGGCGAAGTCCTCGGTATAGGAGGCCCAACGGCCGCGGTCGGTGCCGATCCGGTCGAGCGGCTCCACTTGGCCCAATCCCGGGAAGCGGTGCGTGTCGTAGTCGTAGCGGTCGGCGCCGGCTTCCTTCATGCCGTGGCAGGCCGCACAGTATTCGGCAAAGAGGGCTCGGCCGCGATCGACCTTCGTCAGATCGATCGCCGAGGGCTCCGGAAACGTCGGCGCCGGCAGGTTCCGCATCCAGCCTTCGATGCGCTGGATGGCGGGCCGGTCGACGCTGACCGGCGTCACGCCTGCGCCCAGCGCCGCGCTCAGGTTGCGCTCGGCGACCGATGAGTTATCGCCGTCCCAATGCAGATTCATGCCTTCGCGTGGCCGCTGCTGCCAAATCGATGGATAGTCAGACGAGCCATTGAGCTCGATCTCGGTGATGTGAGCCGGATCCATCGGGAAGTTGAACTGGATCGCCTTGTACGGATTGAAAGTATCGACGCGACCAGGGCCCCAATCATGCTGGCGGTGAATGAAGGTCAACTGCGACGACAGCCGCTGCAACCCATCCTGAACCCGCGGGAACACCAGGTAGCGATAAAACAATCTTTCAAATGCGTTGAAATCGCCGCCGACGGCGGGGCTATCGATCGCGGCAATCAGATTATCGGCAGTAAATTGCGGGTCGTTGGCGACCATGAGAAAGAACTTAATCAATTCCTGCAAGCGCAGGTTATTGGCGGGCGCGCCGAAAATAAAATGCCGCTCGCCGTTTGGGGTGAGGCGATAGGTGCCGGTGTGGCACACTGAACAATTGAGCCAGACCAGTTCGACACCGTTGACGACCCGTCGCGACATGCCGATTGGCAAGTCGGCCTGCTCCGTNNCGTAGAGCAGACCGACCCGACGATAGCCCGTCGGCCCCAATTGGGCAGCGTACATCACCGGCAGTGCCTTGATCACCCAGTACGGCAGTCCGTTGAAGACTTCGCTGCCGATCGATCCGTGCTTGAAGTGCTCGGTGTCGTCCTTGAAGGCGACCACGTATTGGTTGACGAAGATCAGGTAATAGAGGCCGAGGAGGATAACGAGGACGAGGACGATGCAGCGGATCCATCTGTTGCGAGCGACGGCTCGCTCCACAGGGGTCGGCGGATCAAGGTCCATGGCATGTCGTTCCTTTCCGCTGGGAAGGGTTGGCTATTGGAATGCCGGAGGCTCGAAAACCGACATCACCTCCTTGATCAGGTTGTCCCACTTCTGCTCGAAGGTATCGCCGTCGTAGCGGGAGACCTCGTAGCAGCCGAGCGGGTTTTCGAGATCGTTGAGCAGGCACTTGTTGCAGTAGGTGCACTCCTTCTGTTTCGACGGCCCGTCGGCGGCGCGAAGGATCTGCGGCAGATCATTGTTGGCGATCAGCGGACGACCGATGCTGACGCCGTCGCAGGCGCCGGAGCGGATCGCCTCGGCGATCTTTGACGCATGCTGGAAACCGCCGGTGCAGAGAACCTTGATCGACGGGTCGAGCTTGAGGATCTCCTCGCGCACGACCTTGGCGTATGCGGCGTTGATCCCTTCGATGATCTTGCCGCGGCGGAACCGCCACAGCCAAACAAAGAGCCGGCCGGCGATCGGGTTGTTGAACACCGCATAGTTGAAGCGGGTGCGGGTGCCTTGCGAAATCATGCTGTCGTAACAGCGCACCAGTGCCTTGATCGACAGGTCACCCGNGGGATTGCGCGGATGAGGAAACGTCGAGCCGCTTGAAATATGAAACGCATCGACGCCCTTGCCGTCGTCGAGCAATATTTTGCAGATCTTCAGCGTGTCGTCGAGGGTGTTTCCCTTCTTCTCCCAGGGATAGAGCCAGTTGTTGTGGTCGGCGCCGTTGATCTTCATCTGCAGGTGAAAGTCGGCGCCGACCTCGCGACGAATCGCCCGCACGATCTCCAACACGAAACGAGCGCGGTTTTCCACCGGACCGCCGTAATCGTCGGTGCGGTCGTTGATGCCGGAACTCAGGAACTGGGTGATCAGGTAGCCGTTGGCGCCATGCAGCTCGACGCCGTCCAGCCCGGCCGCCTGCGCCCGCCGGGCGCCCTGAGCAAACTGCTCGACCACCTCTCGAATCTCCTGCACCGTCATCGCCTGGGCGAGCAGGCCGTGGAAGTAGTCCTTGTTGTTGGTTGAACTCAGCCCCTTGTGGAACTGATTCTCGACCCCGCCTTGATCCTGCTGCCGGCCGGAATGGCTGAGCTGCATCAGGAACCGGCAGTCATGCGCGTGGACCCGCTTTCCCACCTCCCGCCAGAACGGAATCTTGTCGTCGTTGTCGATCATCGCGTAGCGGATGAGGATGCGACCGCGCACCGAGACCGGTGTATAGGACGAAATGATGCAGCCGACACCACCCTTCGCGAACTTCTCTTCCCAGTTCAGCCGGGTGTAGCCGCCGTGGCCGTTGTATTCATCGAACATCCCGGACAGGTTCGAGCGGAAGAGCCGGTTCTTGACTTCGAGCCGGCGAAACTGCAGCGGCGAGAAGATCAGCTTTGCATTGTCCTCGTGTAGAAAGCTGGCGTCCGACATTGGCGTCATCGTTCACTCTCCAAGCCACTGCAACGGTCCGATCGACGTTCGCATCCTCGCACGACCACCCAGATCCGCGTTCGCCCGCAACGGCGGCAACCAGATCAATCCTGAAGAGGGTGTTTGAAAGCGCGACGGCTGCGGAGGCGAACCGACCTGATCCAGTTTACCGTCGATGTCTTCGCGGCACGCGTCGAGTTCCTTGGTGAGCAGACCGACGGAGCTGGTGCACGCATCACCGTTCTGGCCGTTATCACCGAGCTCGCTGTCGTCGCAAACAGCGACGAGCAGCGGGACTGAGATAGCTTAAGAAGATCGGCATGGTTGAGCGTGCGCATGTGAATCGGCACGGACTTCCCGCTCTTGCATGCCACCAGACGTGCGCATTTTCTAGTGGCCGCTGCGTTGCGAAGAGCTCCTCTGAGATTCGATCCCTTTGCTTTGCGCAAACATCCCCACCCCTAACTGTTTTGTTCCGCCGCGTTTGACATCCCCGGGCTCCTCAGGCGGTGTTCGCCAGACCGACCAAGGTAGCCCATCCTTCTAGCTGATGTAGCGGCCGACCCGTCCCGCCCCCAGGCGTCCGCCCACTACCCTTTTTGGAGCGTACCAAAATGCTGTCGCTGATGCGAGCGCCGGATCACGTCCGTCAAGCTGGTGGAAATTCGGGTGTGATTTGAAGTGGCCATGGGTCATGCGGCTTGTGGTGTAGCGTCAAGCAGGTGATCGTTGCCTGGGCCAGTGTTGAGCTCGGCCATGCCTTCGATCTGCATGTAACGGTGTTGGAGCTGCCAGTCATCGTTGGCCTCGAGGAGGACGGCGCCGATGAGCCGCACGATCGAGTCCTCGTTGGGGAAGATGCCAACGATATCGGCCCGTCGCTTGACCTCTTTGTTGAGGCGTTCCAATGGGTTGGTGGAATGCAGTTTGGTTCGGTGCTGGCTGGGGAAAGTCATGTAGGCGAGTACGTCGGCCTCGCTGTCGATGATGAAGTCGGCGAGTTTCGGCCCGCGGGCGCGCATCATCTCGGCGACGTGCAGCAACGCCGTCCGCGCCGTCGCATGATCGGGCTGCTGGAACGCTTGGCGCAGTGCGGCGGCGACCATGGTGTGCTGGCCTTTCGGCACGTAAGCGAGCGCATTGCGGGTCCAGTGCACCCGGGGGCTGTTGAAAAATCCGCCCGATCGTGATTCCTTGCTCAATATCGTGTGGCTTGGGTCGGCTGCGGGAAGCGCAGGTGAACATCGCCATCCGCTGGTTCGCCGGATACGGTCTGCACGAGGCCCTGCCGGATCATTCCTCGCTGACGCGAATCCGCCAGCGCTGGGGCGTCGAGCGGTTCCGGCGCATCTTCGGGCGCACCGTGAAGGCCTGCCTCGATGCCCGGATCGCCAAGGGCGAGATCGTTCATATCGACGCCTCGCTGATCCGCGCCGACGTGAGCTGGGAGAGTCTGGCCGTCCGCTATGTCGAGGCGACCAGCGAAGCGAACGCCGAAGCGGGCGACGAAACTGAGAAGAAGGGCCGGCAGACCGGCAAGTACAAAAAGGTCTGTGTCACCGATCCGGACGCGACGATGGCGACGAATGCCCGCAACCGACGGCTGGAGCCCGCCTACAAGCAGCATACGGCCGTCGACGATCTGCGTGGCGTGATCCTCGACGTCGCGGTGACGACGGGCGAGGTCAACGAGGGGCAGGTCCTCGAGCGTCAGGTCGACGCGACGATGGCCACCACCGGCATCGCGGTCACGACGGTAACGGCGGATGCCGGCTACGCCTATGCCAAGGTCTATGGCGCCCTCGAACGGCGCGGCATCGACGCCCTGATCCCGACCAAGGCCGAGCCGATCAAAAGCGCCGTGCCGCTGCGCCGCTTTCGCTACGATGCCCGGCACGACGTCGTCAAATGCCCCCGCGGCAAGGTCTTGCGTCCCGGCAGGCGGGTCAAGCACGGCCGCTTCTTTTACGCACGCGCCAGGGATTGTTCGCGATGTTCGCTGGCCAGCCTCTGCCTGTCCAGGGGTCGGGTCAACAAGGCGCTCGTGATCGGAGACGACTATCCCGCCCTCCTCAGAGCCCGCCGGCGCCGCGACCGCTGGTCCTCCGAAGATCGCCGTCTTTACCAGCGCCACCGCTGGCGCTCGGAAGGCTTTCACGGCGAGGCGAAGACTTGGCACGGTCTCGCCCGCGCCGTCCGCCGCGGTCTCGACAACATGTCTATCCAGTCCTACCTCACCGCCGCCGCGATCAACCTGAAGCGGCTCGCCGCCGTTCTTATTGCGTTGTTTAGGGCGCGTAAGCTGGGTGCGAAAGGCCAATGCCGGCCTTGCTGACACCCATCCAGCCTGACCCGGTCAAGCAAACCGCGCACGAAAGCAACGATCCCGCTCGCGGCGCCGCCCATGCGGGCTTGTTCAACAGCCCCACCCGGCAGCGTTGCCAGGTGGCGCCGAGGACGCGGACGATCGCCGCCTTCAACCCCTCGTGGGCGTCGGAGATCACCAATTTGATGCCGGTGAGGCCGCGAGCCTTGAGGCTCTTCAGGAAATCCGACCAGAACACCTCGGCCTCCGACGGGCCGATGTGCAAGCCAATGATCTCGCGCCGGCCGTCGGTGTTGACGGCAACGGCGATTATCGCCGCCACCGAGACAATCCGGCCGGCCGCCCGAACCTTCAGGTAGGTGGCATCGAGCCACAGGTACGGCCATTCGCCGGCGAGGGGGCGGGTCAGGAAGCTGTTCACCCGCTCGTCGATGTCCTTGCACAGCTTGCTGACGGAGGACTTGGAAATGCCGGTCATCCCCATCGCCTGTACCAGTTCGTCGACCCGGCGGGTGGAGACGCCGCCGATCTAGGCTTCCTGGATCACCGATACCAAAGCTTTCTCTACCGTCCGGCGCGGCTCCAGGAAGCCGGGGAAGTACGACCCTTGGCGCAGCTTCGGGATCCACAGGTTGAGAGACCCCAGCCGCGTCTCCAGCGTCCGGTCACGATAGCCGTTGCGATAGGTCAGTCGACCGTCCGCGCGTTCATGCCGGCCGGCGCCGATCAGCGCCTCAACGTCGGCGTCCATGATGATCTGCAGCACCGTCTCCGCCAGCGCACGCAGGAAATTGCCGTCGTCGGCCTTCTGGATCGCTTCGATCAGCGCCATTCTGTCTTCGGTCATCGGGGTCTCCTCGGTTGCCGGTGAAGCGTCGCAATTCCACCCTAGCCGACAGTCCCGATGGCCACCTCATCACCGCGGCGCGCCTGCGCCAGACTCGTCGCCGGTCGCTCCGGCGCGCCGCTCGCCGCTAGAGCGGAGGCCGATCTGAGTGAATCGTTGGGGATTCCCATTGGGGGCTGGTTCTGATTCAAGATGTCTGCCGGAGGAGGAGGCCGGTGGACATGTCGACAGCGCTTTCCCTCGATCTTCGCGTCCGGGTTCTCAAGGCGGTGGCGGAAGGCGCGAGCCATCGCGCGGCGGCGGCGCGGTTCGGCGTCAGCGCCGCCAGCGTGAGCCGATGGCGGGCGCTGGAGCGGACGCAGGGTGATCCGCGCCCTGGCCCGCTCGGCGGCGACCGCCGCTCCGCCCGCGTCGAGGCGCAAGGCGCGCTGATCCGGCAGCTGATCGAGGCGACGCCGGACGTCACCACCGAAGAGCTGCGCGCGACGCTGGCCGAGCGGGGCCACGGCTTCGGCTACGGCACGCTGCAGCGGTTCTTCCGCCGCCACGGGCTCACGCGCNNAAAAAAGACCGGCCATGCGACCGAACAGGACCGCCCCGACATCCTGAAGCAGCGCGAGGCGTGGTTCGACGGCCAGATCGACCTGGCCCCGGAGCGCCTCGTGTTCATCGACGAGACCTGGGCGAAGACCAACATGGGCCGTACCTACGGCCGCGCGCCCCGCGGCGAGCGGCTGCGCATGGGCTTCCCCCATGGCCACTGGAAGACCACGACCTTCGTCGGCGCCCTGACCATGCGCGGCATGATCGCCCCCTTCGTGCTCACCGGTGCGATCAACCGCGACGCCTTCGATGCCTATGTCGAGAAGGTGCTCGTCCCCGAGCTCCGCCCCGGCGACATCGTGATCATGGACAACCTGTCCAGCCACAAGGGGCCGCGCACCGACGCGCTGATCAAGGACGCGGGCGCCAGCCTCCTCTTCCTGCCGCCCTACAGCCCCGACTTCAACCCCATTGAGAAGGCGTTCGCGAAGCTCAAGGCCCTGCTCCGCAAGGCCGCCGAGCGCACCGTCGAAGCCCTCTGGGCCGCCATCGGCCGCTTCGCCGACGACTTCACCCCAGCCGAGTGCGCAAACTACTTCAGCGCCTGCGGATACGATCCAGACTGGTAGGATTCCGCTCTAAGGCTCACCTCCTTACTCCTGGCCGCCTGAACTACCTGATGCGTTGCACGCAATACCGACGGATGAAAGAAGGAGTGACCCCCAGAATGGCTTTGCGTCCAACGGTCCATGGCGAGGACGTAGTGCGCCAGATCGTTTGTACCGATGCTCACGAAATCCGAGATATCCAAAATCCGATCAATATCGAACGCCGCAGCGGGAGTTTCGATCATTGCACCAACGGAGATTGCCTGCCCAAGGCATTCTCTCTGCACGGCTTCATCAACTAAGGATCGTGCCTTCTTGAAGTCTTCAGCTCCCATGACCATGGGAAACATCATCCTCACATTCCCAGATCGCGCGGCGCGGACGATCGCATCAATCTGGGTCTGGAACATCGTGTTTTCGGCCAAGGAGTAGGCTAGTCCCCGGAGACCGGCGCGAAAGGCCGGGTCTAACGTCGTGTTGTCAAAGCGGGGAATCTTGTCGCCTCCAAGATCCATCGTCCGAATGACGATGGGGCGTGGGTCAAGCATGGCTGCGACCTCAGCGTACGCCGTCGCTTGAGTCTCAAGGTCCGGCGGCTCGTCACGTTGCAGGAACAGGTATTCCGAGCGGAACAGACCAATACCGTCGAGTCCATGCTCCAGGGCGATGATTGCCTCGTCGGCTCTCCCGATATTTCCGTGCAAGGCAATCTCTACACCATCGCTCGTCTCGCATGAGGACGCAGACCCCGCCGGATTGGTGTGGGTGAAGGGGGCAGCCTGGCTCCTGAGCAACGTGAACCGCCTTGCTTGTGCCGGTGTGGGAGCGATGGTGATCGTCCCCGCCTCTGCATCTACCAGCAGATAATCCCCCGACGTCAGCAAGGAAGTTGCACCGTCGATGTCACAGATTGCGGGGATTCCTCGTGAGCGGGCCAGTATTGCGACGTGTGACGCGGGGCCCGTCCTGCTCGTAACAATGGCAGTTACGTTTGAATGATTGATCTGTAGAGCGTCAGACAACAGTAACTCTTCAGCAACAATTACACTCCCAGGTGTCAGCGAGGCCAAAGGATGAGGGCTCCGGTCACCAGCCCCGCGAAGTTTGCTCAACACTCGACATCCAATGTCTCGCACATCAGCGGCACGAGCTTGCATGAACTGTTGCTCATGTTCTTGGAATCGTTTCTCGATAGGGTGAATCTCCGCCAACACAGCGCTTTTTGCCGTAAGCAATTCATTGGACAGGCGCCGTTTGCAATTGCTTACGAAGGAGGGATCTTCGAGCATCGTCGCGTGCACCTCCAAGAGCGCCGTTTCCTCGTCGGCGTTAGCGTCCGAGGAGATGGTGGAAATTAGCGGCGAGCGGCGCGCCGGAGCGACCGGCGACGAGTCTGGCGCAGGCGCGCCGCGGTGATGAGGTGGCCATCGGGACTGTCGGCTAGGGTGGAATTGCGACGCTTCACCGGCAACCGAGGAGACCCCGATGACCGAAGACAGAATGGCGCTGATCGAAGCGATCCAGAAGGCCGACGACGGCAATTTCCTGCGTGCGCTGGCGGAGACGGTGCTGCAGATCATCATGGACGCCGACGTTGAGGCGCTGATCGGCGCCGGCCGGCATGAACGCGCGGACGGTCGACTGACCTATCGCAACGGCTATCGTGACCGGACGCTGGAGACGCGGCTGGGGTCTCTCAACCTGTGGATCCCGAAGCTGCGCCAAGGGTCGTACTTCCCCGGCTTCCTGGAGCCGCGCCGGACGGTAGAGAAAGCTTTGGTATCGGTGATCCAGGAAGCCTAGATCGGCGGCGTCTCCACCCGCCGGGTCGACGAACTGGTACAGGCGATGGGGATGACCGGCATTTCCAAGTCCTCCGTCAGCAAGCTGTGCAAGGACATCGACGAGCGGGTGAACAGCTTCCTGACCCGCCCCCTCGCCGGCGAATGGCCGTACCTGTGGCTCGATGCCACCTACCTGAAGGTTCGGGCGGCCGGCCGGATTGTCTCGGTGGCGGCGATAATCGCCGTTGCCGTCAACACCGACGGCCGGCGCGAGATCATTGGCTTGCACATCGGCCCGTCGGAGGCCGAGGTGTTCTGGTCGGATTTCCTGAAGAGCCTCAAGGCTCGCGGCCTCACCGGCATCAAATTGGTGATCTCCGACGCCCACGAGGGGTTGAAGGCGGCGATCGTCCGCGTCCTCGGCGCCACCTGGCAACGCTGCCGGGTGGGGCTGTTGAACAAGCCCGCATGGGCGGCGCCGCGAGCGGGATCGTTGCTTTCGTGCGCGGTTTGCTTGACCGGGTCAGGCTGGATGGGTGTCAGCAAGGCCGGCATTGGCCTTTCGCACCCAGCTTACCGCCCTAAACAACGCAATAAGAACGGCGGCGAGCCGCTTCAGGTTGATCGCGGCGGCGGTGAGGTAGGACTGGATAGACATGTTGTCGAGACCGCGGCGGACGGCGCGGGCGAGACCGTGCCAAGTCTTCGCCTCGCCGTGAAAGCCTTCCGAGCGCCAGCGGTGGCGCTGGTAAAGACGGCGATCTTCGGAGGACCAGCGGTCGCGGCGCCGGCGGGCTCTGAGGAGGGCGGGATAGTCGTCTCCGATCACGAGCGCCTTGTTGACCCGACCCCTGGACAGGCAGAGGCTGGCCAGCGAACATCGCGAACAATCCCTGGCGCGTGCGTAAAAGAAGCGGCCGTGCTTGACCCGCCTGCCGGGACGCAAGACCTTGCCGCGGGGGCATTTGACGACGTCGTGCCGGGCATCGTAGCGAAAGCGGCGCAGCGGCACGGCGCTTTTGATCGGCTCGGCCTTGGTCGGGATCAGGGCGTCGATGCCGCGCCGTTCGAGGGCGCCATAGACCTTGGCATAGGCGTAGCCGGCATCCGCCGTTACCGTCGTGACCGCGATGCCGGTGGTGGCCATCGTCGCGTCGACCTGACGCTCGAGGACCTGCCCCTCGTTGACCTCGCCCGTCGTCACCGCGACGTCGAGGATCACGCCACGCAGATCGTCGACGGCCGTATGCTGCTTGTAGGCGGGCTCCAGCCGTCGGTTGCGGGCATTCGTCGCCATCGTCGCGTCCGGATCGGTGACACAGACCTTTTTGTACTTGCCGGTCTGCCGGCCCTTCTTCTCAGTTTCGTCGCCCGCTTCGGCGTTCGCTTCGCTGGTCGCCTCGACATAGCGGACGGCCAGACTCTCCCAGCTCACGTCGGCGCGGATCAGCGAGGCGTCGATATGAACGATCTCGCCCTTGGCGATCCGGGCATCGAGGCAGGCCTTCACGGTGCGCCCGAAGATGCGCCGGAACCGCTCGACGCCCCAGCGCTGGCGGATTCGCGTCAGCGAGGAATGATCCGGCAGGGCCTCGTGCAGACCGTATCCGGCGAACCAGCGGATGGCGATGTTCACCTGCGCTTCCCGCAGCCGACCCAAGCCATTATGCCGACCTCCGGATTATGCCGACGTAGGTCTGTAAGTTGTTGTTTCTGGCGGGGACCGCTGCGTCGGGGTCGGCATAATCAGAGGGCCTCGAGGAAGGCGAGGAGCTTGTCGGTCGGCCGGAAGCGGCCGGGTCTTGTCGTGATCGGGGCTGTCTTCTCGAGGGCGCGTTCCTTGATCTGCAGGTCCGCGTGCAGGTAGATCTGGGTCGTTTCGATCTGTTCGTGGCCGAGCCAGAGCGCGATCACCGAGGTGTCGATGCCGGCGCGCAGCAGACGCATGGCCGCGGAATGCCGCAGGACATGCATGGTCACCCGCTTGCGCGCCAGCGACGGACAAACCACGGTTGCGTTCGCAACATATGCGGCCAGCCGACGCTCGATCGCGTCGCGGCTGAGGGCATGCCCGGTTCGTGTCGGGAACAGAGGGTCCGCAGGCCGCCCGGCACGCTCGGTGAGCCAGGCCCGCAAGACCGCGACGGTGCCCGAGGTGAGCGGCGTGATCCGCTGCTTTCGCCCCTTGCCGGTGCAGCTGACATGCGCACCGGCTCCGAGATGGACGTCGGAGCAACTGAGCCCGATCAGTTCGGAGGCCCGCAGGCCCGTCTGGACGGCGATGCCGAAGAGCGCCGTGTCGCGCCGCCCGGTCCAGGTCGCCCGGTCCGGCGCGACCAGCAGGGCGTCGATCTCCGCCTCGGTCAGGTATGTGACCAGTCGCCGTTCGAAGCGTTTTGGCGGGATGGCCAGCACCCGTTGGATGGTGGCGGCATGTTCGGGATGGCGCAGGGCGGCATAGCGGAACAGGGACCGGATCGCGGCCAGCCGGGCGTTGCGGGTGCGTACGCCGTTCTGTCGTTCGTGCTCCAGATGGTCGAGGAAGGCGCCGATCAGCGGCGCATCGAGATCGTCGATGTCGAGCTTTCCCGGCGGCTTGCCGTGTCGTTCCGACGCGAAGACCAGAAGCAGCCGCAGCGTGTCGCGATAGGCCTGAACCGTGTTCGTGCTGACCTGGCGCTGGCGGACGAGGCGGTCGGTGAAGAATGCCTGCAGGGTCGAGGCGAGCCCACTCANTGCGTCGCCCGCCAGGTGGCGCTCGAGCCTTGCGCCCGCCAGGCCCAGAAGTTCCGGTGCGGCCGACAGGTACCAGTACGTGTCGCCGGGATCGGCATGACCGAGGTAGGTGGACAGGATCGCGAGGCGGGAGCCGGGGTCGCCCGACCGGTAGTCGTCCGCGATGGTGCTGACGGCGAAGCTGTGCCGCAGATCGTGGATCCGGGGTCGGCACGCCGCCGAACGCGGAACGATGCCGCAATGATGCAGCAGTTTCTGGAAGATCGGCTGCACGGTGGTGTAGCGCAACCGTTTGCCGCGCGAACTGATCAGCAGAACCGGCATGCTGGCAGGACGCGGGCGGTCATCCCGGAGCAGGTAGTCCTGCAAGGCAGCGACCGTCGTCGGGTGCAGCGGCAAGGCACGCGCCTTGTCGAACTTCCCGTGCCGAATGGTCACCATGCCGCCGCCCGCGTCGAAGTCGTCGCAGTCGAGGTCGATCGCCTCGCCGATCCGCATGCCGGTCGCCGCCAGCAGGCCGATCAGCACCCGATAGGTCGCCTGCACATGCGATCCGCGCAGGATCTCCGTGGCGCGCATCAGGTCGGCGACCTCTTGCGGCGTGTAGAGATAGGGCGTTGCGCGCCGCGTTCGCGCCGGGAGCAGATCGTCCGGCGGCACCTCGCTCACCCCGTCGAGCGCATGCAAGTGCCGCGCGAAGAGACGAACCTCGGCCAGACGTCTGGAGGTCCAGATCGCGGCGGCACCCACTGGCCGGTTCGCCCAGGCCAGCGCGGTCTCGGTGCGGATATGGGCCTCGCCGCGATCCTCGGCGAAGGCTGTGAACTGGCCCAGAAGCCGCTCGGCCTTGTCCATCTTGTAGCCGAGGGCGCGCCGCATGGTCAGATAATCGGCAAGGGCATTGCGGAGGTGGCTCATAGCGTACCCTCCGGCCAGGGCCGCGCGATCAGGCGCAGGGTGTCCCGGTCGACCTTGGCGTAGATCGCTGTGGTCTCGACCCTGCAATGACGCAAGAGCTGCCCGATCTCCGACAAGGATGCGCCGGCGCGCAGGAGTTCCGTTGCCGCAGTGTGGCGCAGGCGATGCGCATGCACGCGCCCGATCCCCGCGCGTCGGGCGGCATCCGCCACGATGCCGCTCACCCGGCTCGAGCCGAGTGCGTGATGGGGCGCGAAGTGCCGGACGAACACGGTCCGCCCCTGGGCGTCCACGGGCCGTGCACTTGCCAGGTATTCGGCCACCACGTTTCCGACATCGGCCGGAAGGGGCAGTTGCTCGTGACAATCGCCCTTGCCGCGCACACTGATCGTGCCCGCGCGCCAGTCGAAGTCGTCGAGCCCAAGCCCGGCGACTTCGCCGCGCCGAAGGCCGAGCCTGACCAGCAGGGTCAGGATTGCCAGATCGCGGCAACCGACGGCGGTATCGGCATCGCAGGCCGCGAGAAGGCGCTGCACCTGATCGGGATCGAGCCCCCTGGGCAGTCCGGCCAGCCTGCGGCGGGACACCTTCGGCACGGCGTGCACCAGCGAGCGTTCCGTGACGCCGTCGAGATGCAGAAAGCCGAGGAACGAGCGCAGCGCGGTGACCGTCAGCTTTGCCACGCCGTTGTTCAGTTGCGGACACCACGCCACCACGAAGGCGGTGACATCGGCAGGCGTCAGAGCCCCGAGTTCGAGACCATCCGCCGACATCCTGCGCTCCAGAAACGGGCGCAGGCAATCGACATACCGCGCGGCCGTCGCCGTGGCGAGACCGCGTTCCACGGTCAGGAACTGCCGGTACCGGTTCAGGATTTCCCCGGCGGGGCCGTCCTCGCCGGCGGGTTCGGCCGCAGGCGCCAGCCCGCGCCCACGCAGATAACCGAGGATTGGGCCCAGTGCTTTGCGCGTCTTGAGTTTGCGCACGCCGGCGGCACGGCGGTCAACCATGAACCGCTCAACCTGCGCCATGGACAAGTCGCCCATCGCGAGTTGCTGACCCTGCAACCAGCCACTCAGTTCGTTGAGCAGCTTGCGCTGTGTATGGCGGTGACAAATTAGGGCCTGTTGAGATTCACCGTGAGTTTATGACGGCGGCGACGAGATAGATATTGGCGCTGAAGCTTTGGTCTGTTTTGTCGGCACGCATGGCGATGCGCTTGAACTCTTTGAGCTTACAGAAGAAGTTTTCGATGAGATGGCGCCATTTGTACATCTCGGCATCGAATGGGAGAGGCTTGCTCCGGCGCGGATGCTGGGAGATGACGATCTTGGCGCCGCGCTCGTTGAGCTCAGCGACGATGTCGTTGCTGTCGAAGGCTTTGTCGGCGATGAAAGCGTCGAATTGGAGGCCGTCGATGAGCGGGGCAACGCCGACGGTATCGAAGCGGTGGCCCGGCAGGAGTGCGAAGCGCACGAGATTGCCCAGGGCATCGGTCAGGGCCAGGATCTTGGTCGTCATGCCGCCTTTGGAGCGCCCTATGGCCTGGCTCTGAGTCCCCCTTTTGCGCCCTGGCCATGGCGGTGAACCTTGACGATGGTGGCGTCGACCATGGCGTACTCCATATCGGGATCATCCGAGCAAGCCTCGAAAAGCCGAATGAAAACATCGGCTTTGACCCAGTCTCGGTAGCGCTTGAAGACGGTGTTCCAGTTGCCGAAAAAGGCCGGCAAATCACGCCAGGGACTGCCCGTGCGAACCACCCACAGAACCGCCTCGACAAAGAGCCGATTGTCTCTGCCGCTGCGACCCGCGTCCGTTGGCTTGCCCAGGCAGTGCGGTTCCATTCTCGCCCATTGGGCGTCTGTCAGTACAAAACGTTCCATCCATAGCTTGAATCACAATCAAGCCAAGGATGGAATCCTGAATCTCAACAGGCCCTAGGCCACGTAGCGGCGGTGATTGGTGCTGCCGCGCCGGAGTAAAATCTGGCCAGTGGTTAGGCGGTCTCTTTTTTTTGTGGGGGGCGGCCGGGGATGTTTGCCGTGGAAGTCTACGCCGCCGTTCGGCATTTCGTTTTCATCGAGGGCAACAGCCGGCGTGAGGCGGCCCGGGTGTTCGGGCTGAGCCGTGAGACGGTTTCGAAGATGTGCCGGTTCTCGTTGCCGCCCGGCTACACGCGAACGAAGCCGGTGAAGAAGCCGAAGCTCGGGGTGCTGCTGCCGGTGATCGACGCCATCCTCGAGGCCGACAGGACGGCGCCTTCGAAGCAGCGGCATTCGGCCAAGCGGATCTTCGAGCGACTGCGCGACGAGCACGGTTATGCCGGCGGTCTGACGGTGGTGAGGGACTACGTCCGGGTTGCTCGNGGGAGATTGCGGGAGACCTTCGTGCCGCTGGCTCATCCGTCCGGTCATGCGCAGGTCGACTTTGGCGAGGCGATCGGCGTGATCGGCGGCGTCCGGCAGAAGATCCACTTCTTCTGCATGGACCTGCCGCAATCGGATACTCCTTTCGTGAAGGCCTATCCGGCGGAGACGACGGAAGCCTTCCTCGACGGGCATGTGTCGGCATTCGCCTTCTTTGGCGGCGTGCCGTTGTCGGTGCTGTACGACAACACGACGCTCGCGGTGGCGAAGATCTGCGGCGACGGCAGGCGCGAGCGGACCCGGGCCTTCACCGAGCTTCAGAGCCACTACCTGTTCCGCGACCGCTTTGGCCGTCCCGGCAAGGGCAACGACAAGGGCAAGGTCGAGGGGCTGGTGAAGTATGCCCGATCGAACTTCATGACGCCGATCCCCCAGGCGGCAAGCTTCGACGATCTCAATGCGATGCTGGAAGAGCGCTGCCGACGCCGACAAGACGAACGCGCCGGTCGCCACGGCGAGACCATTGGTGAGCGTCTCGTCGCCGACCTCGAAGCCTTCCGGGATCTGCCCGCCGTGCCGCTGGAGGCGTGCGAGAAGCGGGTGGCGCGGGTCTCGTCGACCGCCCTGGTCCGCTACCGCAGCAACGACTACTCGGTGCCGACGGCATACGGCTTCCGGGATGTTGTGGTGAAGGGCTTCGTCGACGAGGTGGTGATCCTTTGTGCCGGCGAGGAAATCGCCCGGCATCGTCGCTGCTATGGCACGGGCACCTTCGTATTCGAGCCGCTGCACTACCTCGCGCTGATCGAGACGAAGCCGAATGCCCTCGACCAGGCGGCGGCGCTGAAAGACTGGGATCTGCCGGAGGCGTTCCAGCACCTGCGCCATCTCCTTGAGGCGCGCATGGGCAACCGCGGCAGGCGGGAGTTCATCCAGGTCCTGCGGCTGATGGAGGCGATTCCGATGGAGATGGTGGCGAGCGCGGTCACCGAAGCGATCCGGCTCGGCGCCATCGGCTTTGATGATGCGGTCAAGCAGATCGCGCTGGCGCGCGTCGAGCGGCGGCCGGCCCAGCTCGACCTGACGGCCTATCCACATCTGCCGAAAACGGACGTCAGGATGACCACAGCGGCCGACTACGCCGTTCTCGTTCCCGGGACAGCGGCATGACCGGCAAGGCGGGCGTCGATGCGATGCCGGCGGGAACGACGAGCGGCACCCCGCAGGTTCTGCTGGCGCATCACCTCAGGCAGTTGAAGCTGCCGACCATTCTGCGGGAATACGACAAGGTCGCCCGCGAATGCGCCGGCGACGGCGTCGATCATCCCCGCTACCTGCTGCGCTTGGTGGAGCTGGAGCTGATCGACCGGGAACGCCGAATGGTCGAGCGGCGGATCAGGGCGGCACGCTTCCCGGCGATCAAAAGCCTCGACACCTTCGACTTCACCGCGATTCCCAGCCTCAACAAGATGCTGCTGCTCGAACTGGTCCGCTGCGAGTTCATCCTGCGCCGGGAGAACGTCATCGCGCTCGGCAACAGTGGCACCGGCAAGACGCATGCAGCCCTGGCTCTCGGTCTTGCCGCCTGCCAGAAGGGGTTCAGCGTCGCGTTCACTACCGCGACCGCCCTCGTGCATCAGCTGATGGAAGCGCGCGACGAACGACGCCTTCTGAAGCTGCAGCGTGATCTGCAGGCGGTGAAGCTCCTGATCGTCGACGAACTCGGTTACGTGCCGCTGTCCCCGACCGGGGCGGAACTTCTGTTCGAGGTGTTCTCCCAGCGCTACGAGCGCGGCTCGACCCTTGTCACCTCCAATCTGCCGTTCGAGGACTGGACCTCGGTGCTGGGATCGGAACGGCTCACCGGCGCGCTGCTCGACCGGCTGACCCACCACGTCCATATCCTCACCATGAACGGCGACAGCTACCGCCTGAAGCAATCCGCCGCACGCCGTCGNTCCCCCACCGCAGCCGATCGGGCGGAGCAAAACCAGGTCATCACCGAGACCGTCGATCCCGAGACCGGCGAAATCGGCAAGCCCTGATCCCCGAGGCAAAGCCGACGACACGGCAAGGGGCCCGATCGGGCCCCTTGCCGTGATTGCACCGCTCTCGCCCAAATGGCCTGCTTTGACTCCGACACCGTGGCCCGGAATTGCTCCGCCGTTGACATTGCGATGCTTCCAGATCGTGCCGGACGCGTATCCTTGCCGCTGCAAATCCTCCTCGAGGCCCTTGGAAAGGGCCGTGACCGGGTTTTTCCCCCGTCGCTTCTTTGGGTTGATCAACATGAAGTCTCCTCGTTTCGATGTGAAAGAGGAGACGCTAACAGCCTTCGGTCCGGGAGATTATGCCGACTCAAGCACAACAGACATGAGGACAATCAGAACCTTACCAGCCTACGTCGGCATAATCCGGAGGTCGGCATAATGCGCCTTATGCCGACTTCGGCATAAGGCACACACGATATTGAGCAAGGAATCACGATCGGGCGGATTTTTCAACAGCCCCCGGGTGCACTGGACCCGCAATGCGCTCGCTTACGTGCCGAAAGGCCAGCACACCATGGTCGCCGCCGCACTGCGCCAAGCGTTCCAGCAGCCCGATCATGCGACGGCGCGGACGGCGTTGCTGCACGTCGCCGAGATGATGCGCGCCCGCTGGCCGAAACTCGCCGACTTCATCATCGACAGCGAGGCCGACGTACTCGCCTACATGACTTTCCCCAGCCAGCACCGAACCAAACTGCATTCCACCAACCCATTGGAACGCCTCAACAAAGAGGTCAAGCGACGGGCCGATATCGTTGGCATCTTCCCCAACGAGGACTCGATCGTGCGGCTCATCGGCGCCGTCCTCCTCGAGGCCAACGATGACTGGCAGCTCCAACACCGTTACATGCAGATCGAAGGCATGGCCGAGCTCAACACTGGCCCAGGCAACGATCACCTGCTTGACGCTACACCACAAGCCGCATGACCCATGGCCACTTCAAATCACACCCGAATTTCCACCAGCTTGACGGACGTGATCTCGTCGGCACACTCCTCGCGTTGTTTCACGAGATCATTCAGGTCCCTTATCGATGCCGACAGGGCACGCTCAAATCGGCATGTTTCTGCTTCGACCTCTTCTCTCCGAATGTGCTCTTTGGTCAGTACGACCGGCTTTGCAGGCAGGTGAATGACGGCCATTCCATCTGCTAACCCAGGTGAGATTGCCCTCCCCCGAAACGTACGTCCCCTCGTCTGGGCAAACGCTCGAAGATGTGTCATTTCTGCCCGTTGGGCCGTGATGGTACTTGCCATCCGTCGTGAATGTTCAGCAAGTCTGTTAATCAAATAGGCATAAAGACAAAAGCTAAGAACCTCTATGCATGCATTTATGATTTCCGTTGTCATTGTCTCCGGAGCATACCAAATATGTTCGAAGATTACTCTTGCTAGAGGTAGCGCAATGGATAAAACATAAGCCAGTATATTCTTCTCGAACCATGCCATCATGGCAATTGGTATCAGATACCTCAGGAATCCCCTCATTTTGAGTTTTGATACGGATCAATGGGTTGCTACGGATGAGCTTGGCGGCGGCGGTCGGTTATGCAGGGTGAGAGGAAGGTTTCGAGGGTTGGGGTGGGGAAGTGAACGGGGTAGCGCGTCCTGAGTTTCGTTTGACCGACGTTCGTCGGTTTCTTGATGGGGTTTTCGCGGGGCATGTTCACGCCAAACGGATCGCGTCGCTGGCCAACGGCACGCTGGGGGTGATGACCGGTGCGTCGCTGGCGGTTTCGATGATCGGCCATGCGTTGGCGCAGGCGCGGGGATTGCTGACCAAGCATGCGGTCAAACAGGTCGACAGGCTGCTGAGCAACGCCGGCGTCTCCGTCTGGGAGATGTTCGGGCAATGGGTTCCGGAGGCGGTTGGCGGCCGCAAGGAAATCGTCGTCGCCATGGACTGGACCGATTTCGACGCCGACGGGCAGGCGACGCTGGCGCTCAATCTGGTGACCGGGCACGGCCGGGCGACGCCGCTGTTGTGGCTGACGATGCTGAAGGCGGAACTGGCGGGCCAGCGCAACGCCATCGAGGATGCGTGTCTCGGCCGCCTTGCCGGGGTGCTGCCGGCGGCGACGATCCTCGCCGACCGCGGCTTCGGCGACCGCAAACTGTTCGATTATCTGACGAAATTGGGCTTCGCCTATGTCATCCGGTTCCGCGGCGACATCCGCGTCGACGCCGCCGACGGAGAAAGCCGGGCGGCGGCCGAGTGGGTCGGCAAGGGCGGCCGGGCGCGCCATCTGCGCGGCGCCTCGGTCACTGCCGCCGCGCAACCGGTCGGCGCCGTCGTCTGTGTCCACGCCAAGGCGATGAAGGAGCCCTGGTGTTTGGCGACGAGCAAGGCAGACGCATCGGCCCGCGAAATCGTCAACCTCTACGCCAGACGCTGGACCATCGAGCCCAGCTTCCGCGACACCAAGGATCTGCGCTTCGGCATGGGGCTCGGCGCCGTGCGCATCGGCGATCCGCAGCGCCGCGACCGCCTGCTCCTGCTCAACGCCTTCGCCGTGCTGTTCCTCACCCTGCTCGGCGAGGCCGGCGAAGCGCTCGGCATGGACCGCCACCTCAAGGTCAACACCGCCAAACGCCGAACCCATTCCCTGTTCCGCCAGGGCTGCATGCTCTACGACCTCATCCCGGCCATGCCCGAACCCCGCCTCCGGCCGTTGATCGAAAGGTTCCTCGAAATGCTAAAAAACAAACCAATCACCGCCCAACTGACGAACATAGCTTAAATGAGGGGATTGATGAGATCAGATACAATAAAGGAAATTGAATATCTCTCTCTACGACAAAGTTAATGTAAAGTATTATTGCAGCCAGAAACAAACATGCAGTCGCTGGGCGTTTTGATAGAATCAATCTCGGTAGATGACGCAGTCGCATATGGTAAGAACTCCGTAGAGCATAACCGCTATTTATTCAGTTATTTATGCAGGGGGCATGATCCTGTTCGACCTGGTGACGTTAGTCGATAGCATCACCCTCGGCCCGAGTGCGTACCCCGACCCACTACCATCAAAGACTTGGCTGTGAGTCGCAGTCAGCGCAACTTCGCTGGATCACGGCGCGTGGGGAAGTGGCCCATCTCGCCGCGCTAAACGCATGGGCGAGGGACGAAGCCTGGCCCCCGTTCATGCTCCGACCGCTTTGAGCATGTGAGCAGCACCGTGAACGGCATGCTATCAACCCATGAAATGCCCGTAATGTCGTCCAATGCGAACGTGCCGTTTCAGACCACGAGGGGATCTGATTGACGCGCCAAGGTACTGACGATCCCGCCTGACTCGGAGCAAGGAGCCGATAGCAGCGACGAATAGTATCCCCCTCGTGCGCATCGACTCCGGCGACAAATCGTCGTTCAAGCTCGCTGGAATACGCATGGAGCTTTGAAGCCCGAAAAAGTCCCCACCCGGAACATGCCGAACGCCGGCTTTAGGCGTGTTATGCTTGTTAAGATGTGATGGAGGAGGAACGGGCGCGCGGGCAGCCTGCGCCCGAGTCGGAGGGCCGGGAGCATGACGGACCCGGCGGTGAACATGAACGATCTTCGCGCCCCCTCGTCGGACGACGCCTTCCGCGCGCGAGCGCTCCGCGCGCTCGAGAAGAAGGTGCTGTGGCTGAGCACCTGGATGATTCATCAGGCCAACTTTGTACGGTCCAACCGCGATGGTATGAAGATCGGCGGACATCAAGCGTCGTCCGCTTCCGTTGCTACCCTGATGACCGCCCTGTATTTCGATGTCCTGCGCCCGGTCGACCGCGTCGCGGTTAAGCCGCACGCGAGCCCGGTGTTTCACGCGATCCAGTATCTTCTCGGCCGGCAGACACGCGATAAGCTGGAGCGCTTTCGTGCACTTGGCGGGGCGCAATCCTATCCGTCGCGCACCAAGGACACCGACGACGTCGATTTCTCCACCGGCTCGGTCAGCCTCGGCGTCGCGATGGCGCTGTTTGCCAGCCTCGCGCAGGATTACGTCCGCGCAAAGGGACTGGGCAAAGACGCTGCGCCTCCGGGACGGATGATCGCGCTCGTCGGCGACGCCGAACTCGATGAGGGCAACGTGCACGAGGCCCTGCTCGAGGCATGGAAGCACGATGTCCGCAACGTCTGGTGGGTGATCGACTACAACCGTCAGAGCCTCGACAGCGTGATCATTGATCGGCTGTTCGACAAGATCGAGGCGATGTTCCGCAATGTCGGCTGGCGGGTGGTGACGTTGAAGTATGGCCGCGAGTTGGAGGCGGCCTTCCGGCGGCCCGGTGGTCAGGCCTTGCGGGCATGGATCGATGGCTGCCCGAATGCCCTTTACTCCGCGCTCGTCTTCAAGGGCGGCGCCGCTTGGCGCGAGCGGCTGGCGCACGATCTCGCCGGCGTCGCCGGCATCGAGACGTGGCTCGCCGCACATGACGACGCCTCGCTGGCGCGGCTGATGACCAATCTCGCCGGCCACGATCTGCCGACCGTGCTCGATGCCTTTCACGCGCTGACCGACGACCGGCCGACCTGCCTGATCGCCTACACCATCAAGGGCTATGGCTTGCCGATCGCGGGACACAAGGATAATCACCCCGGGCTGATGACCGAGGAGCAGATGGACCGATTTCGCGCCGAGAACGGCATCGTGCCCGGCGCCGAGTGGGATCGCTTCGCGGGTCTAGACGTGCCAGCGGCGGATCTTGAGTGCTTCCTCGCCACCGTGCCGTTTGCCGCATCCCCATCCCGGCGACATCTGGCGGAACGCGTTCCGGTGCCGCCGGCGCTGCCGGTGCCGGAGGGTGAGCGCATGTCGACGCAAGAGGGGTTCGGCCGGCTGCTGATCGAATTATCCCGCGCGGCGGGACCGCTCGCCGATCGCATCGTCACCACCTCGCCCGACGTGACGCTCACCACCAATCTAGCAGCCTGTCGGACTTGCGTCTCGGGCGTCGCCGGACCTGCGTAGGGATCGGTGCGTCGGCGCCTCTGTCAGCGCCATTTTGGGCGGTGCGGTCGCGCTGGCGCGCCTGCGGAACTGGCCGCGCAGGCTAGACGGCGCGGCTGAGGGCGAACATCCGCTTCAGGTTCCATGCCATGGTCACAAGCCTCCACTCGCCACGGGCGGCATTGAGCCCGCGCAGCAGGAACTGCCGGAACCCCAGCACGGACTTGATGATGCCAAACACTGGCTCGGGCGTCTGCTTGCGCAGGGCGTAGAGCGCGCGGCCCTGCGGCGTGCGCAGCCGATACGCCATCGCCTGAACCGGGGTGGGGTCTTCGGGCGCCGGTGGCGCCGCAGCGAAGCGCTCTTGCAGGCTGAGATGATGCGCCTCGCGACCAAGTGCGATCAGCGGTTCGATCCCGCCGGCCACACAGGCCTGCACATTCGCCTCGCTGAAGTAGCCATTGTCCGCCAACAGCATGTCCGGCCTGCCGAGCACGTCCGGCAGAGTGCCGATCTTGTCCAGCATGGGTGTAAGCTGCTGCTTGTCGTTGGGCGCCTGCACCACGTCGGCGACCACCACCAGCAGACTGCCCGCCGCCACCGCCGCCTGCGCATTGTAGCACTGCTCAAAACCGCCGCCCGCCACCGCCATGATGCGGCTTTCCTCGTCGGTCAGATTGATCTGATCCGTGGGCAGCGGCGTCGCCACCGGCGGCTTCGGCTCACGGCCCGTGGGCTTCTTGCCGGTGGCCGCTGCCTTGGCGTCCCGTGCTGCGAGTTTCGCCTGATGGTCTGCCTGCTCCCGTTCGAAGCGTTCCTTCGCGCGGGCCTCGATCTTCGCCCGGGCCTCGGCGAGCCTGGACAACCGTTCCTCACGTCGCGCCAATTCGTCGGGGATCGACATGCCGTCAGCGATGTCCACCTGGTCCGCCGCTTCTGCCTTGGCCATGAGATCGGCCACTTCGGCCTGCAGTTGGGCCTCCAGCTTGCCCGCATGGTCATAGGACAGCGCGCTGTGCCGGCTGGCATTGGCGTGGACCTTGGTCCCGTCGAGCCCGACCGTTCCCAGCTTCAGCACGCCCATCTCGCGCGCGAGCACCAGCACCTGGACGAACAGCTTCTCGATCTGCGGCAGAAAGCGTCGGCGGAACGCGGCGATGGTGTCATGGTCCGGATGATCGTTCGCCGCGATGAAGCGGAACGCCACGCTGTCATAGGTCGCCCGCTCCAGCTTGCGGCTGGAGAACACCCCGGTGGCGTAGCCGTAGATCAGAATGCCCAGCAGAAGGCTGGGGTGGTAGGACGCTTCCCCAGAGCCACGGTAGCTGCCGGTCATCGGCCGCAGATCCAGCCCCGCGATCACCTCCACCACGAACCGCGCCAAGTGCCGCTGCGGAAGCCACTCGTCCACCGACGGCGGCATCAGAAATCCGCTGTCGCGGTCGATCGGGCGGAAGTTGCTCATGCCGAAGAGGTCCGGGCCGGGGGCGTGAATCCATGCCCGGATTCTATAACCCACAGCTCCGCCTCGCGTTAAGTCCGACAGGCTGCTAGGCGGCTGGGTCAACCAGCGCGACGTCTTCCACCGCGAGCGGCACGACGACGTGTTCAAGGCGGAGCACGTGATCTCGGCGCAGCGCTGGGCGATGTCACCGCAGGGACAGCACGTCGAGCTCGGCATTGCCGAGAACAACCTGTTCATCTTCCTCGCCGCGCTCGGTCTGGCGCACGACCTGTTCGGCGCCCGGCTGATTCCGATCGGTGTGCTGTACGATCCCTTCATTCAGCGTGGGCTCGATGCGTTGAACTACGCCTGCTACCAGGATGCGCGGTTCATCCTGGTAGCGACTCCATCCGGTATCACCCTGGCGCCGGAGGGTGGCGCGCATCAATCAATCGGCACGCCACTGATCGGCATGGCGCAGGACGGGCTCGCCGCGTTCGAGCCGGCATTCGTCGACGAACTGGCGGTCATCCTCGCCTGGGCTTTCGACTACCTGCAGCGGGACGGCGATCTGAAGGACTCGTCCTGGCTGCGCGAGGCCCATGGCGGTTCGGTTTATCTGCGTCTGTCGACGCGCGCGGTCGACCAGCCGTTGCGGGAGATGACCGACGACCTGCGCGATGCGATCATCAGCGGCGGCTACTGGCTGAGGCCGCCCGCTCCCGGGGCTGAGCTCGCCATCATCTATCAAGGCGTCGTCGCGCCACAGGCGCTCGCCGTCTACGACCAGATCCTCGAGGACATTCCTGACGCCGGCCTACTCGCGGTCACCTCCGCCGATCGTCTGAATGCCGGCTGGCAGGCGGCACAGCGCGCCCGGCTGACGGGATCGAGGACCCAGCCGGTCGCCGCCGTCGAGCGCCTGCTGGCGTCACTCGCTGCCGATGCAAGCCTGGTGACGGTGATCGACGGCCATCCCGCGACGCTGGCTTGGCTCGGCGGCGTCTACGGCCATCGGGTGCAGGCGCTCGGCGTCGAACATTTCGGCCAGTCGGGCGAACTGAGCGATCTGCATCGGGCCTATCGCATCGACGAAGAAGCGATCCTCGACGCGACCGCTTCGGCCTGTCTCGCCCGCTTCCGGCGGCAACTCGGCATCGATTAGACGCGCTATGCCCGGTGAAGACCGGCCGTCGGAAGCAGATGAATGTCAACGGCGGAGCAATTCTGGGCCACTGTAGCGGAGTCAAAGCAGGCCATTTGGGCGAGAGCGGTGCAATCACGGCAAGGGGCCCGATCGGGCCCCTTGCCGTGCGTCGGCTTTGCCTCGGGGATCAGGGCTTGCTGGTTTCGCCGGTCTCGGGATCGACGGTCTCGGCGGTGGTCTGGTTTTGCTCCGCCCGATCGGCTGCGGTGGGGGGACGACGACGTCCGGCGGATTGCTTCAACCGGTAGCTGTCGCCGTTCATGGTGAGGATATGGACGTGGTGGGTCAGGCGGTCGAGCAGCGCGCCGGTGAGCCGTTCCGATCCCAGCACCGAGGTCCAGTCCTCGAACGGCAGATTGGAGGTGACGAGGGTCGAGCCGCGCTCGTAGCGCTGGGAGAACACCTCGAACAGAAGTTCCGCCCCGGTCGGCGACAGCGGCAGGTAACCGAGTTCGTCGACGATGAGCAACATCACCGACTGGAGATCGCGTTGCAGCTTCAGCAAGCGGCGCTCGTCACGCGCCTCCATCAACTGGTGCACGAGGGCGGCTGCGGTGGTGAAGGCGACGGTGAACCCCTTCTGGCAGGCGGCAAGAGCGAGGGCGAGCCCGACATGGGTCTTGCCGGTGCCACTGTTGCCGAGCGCGATGACGTTCTCCCGGCGCAGGATGAACTCGCAGCGGGCCAGCTCGAGCACCAGCATCTTGTTGAGGCTGGGAATCGCGGTGAAGTCGAAGGTGTCGAGGCTTTTGACCGCCGGGAAGCGTGCTGCCTTGATCCGCCGCTCGACCATTCGGCGTTCTCGGTCGATCAGTGCGAGTTCCACCAGGCGCAGCAGATAGCGGGGATGATCGACGCCGTCGCGTGCGCATTCGCGGGCGATCTTGTCGTATTCCCGCAGAACGGTCGGCAGCTTCAACTGCTTGAGGTGATGCGCCAGCAGAACCTGCGGTGTGCCGCTTGTCGTTCCCGCCGGCATCGCATCAGCGCCCGCCTTGCCGGTCATGCCGTTGTCCCGGGAACGAGAACGGCGTAGTCAGCCGCCGCCGTCATCCTGACGTCCATTTTCGGCAGATGTGGATAGGCCGTCAGGTCGAGCCGGGCCGGCCGCCGCTCGACGCGCGCCAGAGCAATCTGCTTGACCGCATCAAAGCCGATGACGCCGAGCCGGATCGCTTCGCTGACCGCGCTCGCCACCATCTCCATCGGGATCGCCTCCATCAGCCGCAGCACCTGGATGAACTCCCGCCTGCCGCGGTTGCCCATGCGCGCCTCGAGGAGATGGCGCAGGTGCTGGAACGCCTCCGGCAGATCCCAGTCTTTCAGCGCCGCCGCCTGGTCGAGGGCATTCGGCTTCGTCTCGATCAGCGCCAGATAGTGCAGCGGCTCGAATACGAAGGTGCCCGTGCCATAGCAGCGACGATGCCGGGCGATCGCCTCGCCGGCACAAAGGATCACCACCTCGTCGACGAAGCCCTTCACCACAACATCCCGGAAGCCGTATGCCGTCGGTACCGAGTAGTCGTTGCCGCGGTAGCGGACCAGGGCGGTCGATGAGACACGGGCCGCCCGCTTCTCGCTCGGCTCCAATGGCACCGCCGGCAAATCCCGGAAGGCTTCGAGGTCGGCGACGAGACGCTCGCCGATGGTTTCGCCGTGGCGACCGGCGCGTTCGCCTCGTCGCTGCCGGCAGCGCTCTTCCAGCATGGCATTGAGATCGTCGAAGCTTGCCGCCTGGGGGATCGGCGTCAGGAAGTTCGATCGAGCATACTTCACCAGCCCCTCGACCTTGCCCTTGTCGTTGCCCTTGCCGGGACGGCCGAAGCGATCCTGGAACAGGTAATGGCTCTGCAGTTCCGTAAAGGCCCGGGTGCGCTCCCGCCTGCCGTCGCCGCAGATCTTCGCCACCGCGAGCGTCGTGTTGTCGTAAAGCACCGACAACGGCACGCCGCCGAAGAATGCGAATGCCGACACATGCCCGTCGAGGAAGGCTTCCGTCGTCTCCGCCGGATAGGCCTTCACGAAAGGAGTATCCGATTGCGGCAGGTCCATGCAGAAGAAGTGGATCTTCTGCCGGACGCCGCCGATCACGCCGATCGCCTCGCCAAAGTCGACCTGCGCATGACCGGACGGATGAGCCAACGGCACGAAGGTCTCCCGCAATCTCCCCGAGCAACCCGGACGTAGTCCCTCACCACCGTCAGACCGCCGGCATAACCGTGCTCGTCGCGCAGTCGCTCGAAGATCCGCTTGGCCGAATGCCGCTGCTTCGAAGGCGCCGTCCTGTCGGCCTCGAGGATGGCGTCGATCACCGGCAGCAGCACCCCGAGCTTCGGCTTCTTCACCGGCTTCGTTCGCGTGTAGCCGGGCGGCAACGAGAACCGGCACATCTTCGAAACCGTCTCACGGCTCAGCCCGAACACCCGGGCCGCCTCACGCCGGCTGTTGCCCTCGATGAAAACGAAATGCCGAACGGCGGCGTAGACTTCCACGGCAAACATCCCCGGCCGCCCCCACAAAAAAGAGACCGCCTAACCACTGGCCAGATTTTACTCCGGCGCGGCAGCACCAATCACCGCCGCTACGTGGCCTAATTTGTCACCGCCATACACAGTCAGCGAAGCGATCCGGCTCGGCGTCATCGGCTTTGATGCGGTCAAGCAGATTGCTCTGGCGCGCGTCGAGCGGCGGCCGGCCCGGCTCGACCTGACGGCCTATCCACATCTGCCGAAAATGGACGTCAGGATGACGGCGGCGGCTGACTACGCCGTTCTCGTTCCCGGGACAACGGCATGACCGGCAAGGCGGGCGCTGATGCGATGCCGGCGGGAACGACAAGCGGCACACCGCAGGTTCTGCTGGCGCATCACCTCAAGCAGTTGAAGCTGCCGACCGTTCTGCGGGAATACGACAAGATCGCCCGCGAATGCGCACGCGACGGCGTCGATCATCCCCGCTATCTGCTGCGCCTGGTGGAACTCGAACTGATCGACCGAGAACGCCGAATGGTCGAGCGGCGGATCAAGGCAGCACGCTTCCCGGCGGTCAAAAGCCTCGACACCTTCGACTTCACCGCGATTCCCAGCCTCAACAAGATGCTGGTGCTCGAGCTGGCCCGCTGCGAGTTCATCCTGCGCCGGGAGAACGTCATCGCGCTCGGCAACAGTGGCACCGGCAAGACCCATGTCGGGCTCGCCCTCGCTCTTGCCGCCTGCCAGAAGGGGTTCACCGTCGCCTTCACCACCGCAGCCGCCCTCGTGCACCAGTTGATGGAGGCGCGTGACGAGCGCCGCTTGCTGAAGCTGCAACGCGATCTCCAGTCGGTGATGTTGCTCATCGTCGACGAACTCGGTTACCTGCCGCTGTCGCCGACCGGGGCGGAACTTCTGTTCGAGGTGTTCTCCCAGCGCTACGAGCGCGGCTCGACCCTCGTCACCTCCAATCTGCCGTTCGAGGACTGGACCTCGGTGCTGGGATCGGAACGGCTCACCGGCGCGCTGCTCGACCGCCTGACCCACCACGTCCATATCCTCACCATGAACGGCGACAGCTACCGGTTGAAGCAATCCGCCNNGGACGTCGTCGTCCCCCACCGCAGCCGATCGGGCGGAGCAAAACCAGACCACCGCCGAGACCGTCGATCCCGAGACCGGCAAAACCAGCAAGCCCTGATCCCCGAGGCAAAGCCGACGCACGGCAAGGGGCCCGATCGGGCCCCTTGCCGTGATTGCACCGCTCTCGCCCAAATGGCCTGCTTTGACTCCGCTACAGTGGCCCAGAATTGCTCCGCCGTTGACAGGCATGGCGACTTGCGGGCGAAGATGTGGGTTTCAGAAATGTTTATGGAGACTGCGACGACGGCTTCCGGCCGCCGTCAACAAGAACGCCCGATTGATCGGCCACCGACCTGGGCCGCGATCCGCGCGATCACCTCGCGTTATCGGACGCCGCGCATGGTGATCAGCCTGTGGCAGATGGCCAACTCGTTTCTGCCGTGTCTCGGTCTCTATGCCCTCATGTACGCCAGCCTGGCGTTGAATTACTGGCTTACGCTGGCTTTGTCCGTCGTCACGGCAGGGTTCATCGTCCGGATCTTCATCATTCAACATGACTGCGGTCACGGCTCCTTCTTCCGGTCGCGACGGGCTAACGATGCGGTCGGCCTTCTTTGCAGCCTGTTCACGTTGACGCCCTACAGTATGTGGCGGCGTCAGCACGCCGGACACCACGCCCACTGGAACGACCTCGACAGTAGATTGAGCGGTATCGATATCTATTCGACCTGCTTGACGGTGAACGAGTACCGCGCCCTGCCCACGTGGCGCCGCGCGCTCTGGCGCACGATGCTGCATCCCGCAGTGTCTCTCCTGCTGCTGCCGCCACTGGTCTTTTTCATCATCTTCCGGTTGCCCTTTGACACGCCCCCGTCATGGACGCATGAGCGATGGGCAGTGCAGGGGACCAACTTGGCACTGCTATGCATGTTCGCTGCCCTGGGCGTCTGCCTCGGTTTCCGCGACGTATTGCTGGTACAGCTACCAACCTCGACCATCGCCTCGATTATCGGCGTGTGGCTATTTTCGCTGCAACACCGCTTTGAGCGGTCGCTGTGGGCGCGCCACGATGCGTGGACACCGCTGGCGGCGTCGATCCAGGGCAGCTCCTACCTGCACCTGCCACGAGTTTTGCAGTGGTTCACCGGTAATATCGGCTTTCATCACATTCACCATCTCGACCCGCGGGTCCCCAACTACCGCCTCGAGGCGTGTCATCACGCGCACCCGGTGTTTGCCCGCGCGACAATCCTGACGGTTCGGCGTGGTGCTCTACTGAGTTCACTATACTGCCTGTGGGACGAAGAATCGAAGATAATGGTGAAAATATCACAAATATAAAAAGTCAAATATATTCACATACAAATATAGATACGAATTTTATTGGCATATTTATCGATCAGCAGCATCGCGCCTACGACGCAGAGGCGGGCAGAGGAGGACTGGACATGGATAGAGCGGAATCCTACCAGTCTGGATCGTATCCGCAGGCGCTGAAGTAGTTTGCGCACTCGGCTGGGGTGAAGTCGTCGGCGAAGCGGCCGATGGCGGCCCAGAGGGCTTCGACGGTGCGCTCGGCGGCCTTGCGGAGCAGGGCCTTGAGCTTCGCGAACGCCTTCTCAATGGGGTTGAAGTCGGGGCTGTAGGGCGGCAGGAAGAGGAGGCTGGCGCCCGCGTCCTTGATCAGCGCATCGGTGCGCGGCCCCTTGTGGCTGGACAGGTTGTCCATGATCACGATGTCGCCGGGGCGGAGCTCGGGGACGAGCACCTTCTCGACATAGGCATCGAAGGCGTCGCGGTTGATCGCTCCGGTGAGCACGAAGGGGGCGATCATGCCGCGCATGGTCAGGGCGCCGACGAAGGTCGTGGTCTTCCAGTGGCCATGGGGAAGCCCATGCGCAGCCGCTCGCCGCGGGGCGCGCGGCCGTAGGTACGGCCCATGTTGGTCTTCGCCCAGGTCTCGTCGATGAACACGAGGCGCTCCGGGGCCAGGTCGATCTGGCCGTCGAACCACGCCTCGCGCTGCTTCAGGATGTCGGGGCGGTCCTGTTCGGTCGCATGGCCGGTCTTTTTTTGCGCGTGAGCCCGTGGCGGCGGAAGAACCGCTGCAGCGTGCCGTAGCCGAAACCGTGGCCCCGCTCGGCCAGCGTCGCGCGCAGCTCTTCGGTGGTGACGTCCGGCGTCGCCTCGATCAGCTGCCGGATCAGCGCGCCTTGCGCCTCGACGCGGGCGGAGCGGCGGTCGCCGCCGAGCGGGCCAGGGCGCGGATCACCCTGCGTCCGCTCCAGCGCCCGCCATCGGCTCACGCTGGCGGCGCTGACGCCGAACCGCGCCGCCGCCGCGCGATGGCTCGCGCCTTCCGCCACCGCCTTGAGAACCCGGACGCGAAGATCGAGGGAAAGCGCTGTCGACATGTCCACCGGCCTCCTCCTCCGGCAGACATCTTGAATCAGAACCAGCCCCCAATGGGAATCCCCAACGATTCACTCAGATCGGCCTCCGCTCTAGAGATCAAATTGAAAGGTCGTTCACGCAGTTTCCTGCTCGGCTCAAGAGAGTCGCTGGCACCCTTCCGGGCGATCAGAAGTCGAACGCGCCGGCAGAAGACGGGGAGATGGGCGCCGAAATTCCGAATGCCGCCGTCAACTCAAACGACATGGTTCGGGCGATCGAAAGGTGGGCAGACGAAGGCGGTGCCGGAGGCGAAGTGAACCGCTGAGGTCATTTCCACGTCCTCGCGGTCATGCCCCTGAGCACGGCAAATCGGAAATGCTGACCTGGGTTAGTGCGTACTCTGCGCAAATAAGTAGAATTACCAATGTAAATTCTCTAGCGAAAGTAGGCCTCGGGGCCGACGCTTCGACAAGCAAGCATTACCCCTCCAGGGCCGACAAACAGGAAGCAGTTATGCAAAAGCCATCCATCATCGCCGGCGCAGCGATACTCAGTGCAGTTGTCCTGGCGGGGCCGGTGTGGGCGCAAGGTGCGCCGCAGACGGTGAGTATCGAGCGGGTTGATGTTCGTAAACTGTCGGCTGGATATCGCTCGTCAAAGATTGTTGGCAGCCCCGTCGTCAACGATGCCAACGAGAAGATCGGCGACATCGAAGATCTGCTCGTGGAGCCGAGCGATAAGGTTCTGTTCGCCGTGCTGTCGGTGGGCGGCTTTCTCGGCATGGGCGAGCATCTGGTCGTCGTGCCATTCAGCAGCCTGCAGATCACCGAAAACAGAGTAATTCTGCCGGGCGGTACGAAAGATGAGCTCAAGGCGCTCCCTGAGTTCACATATGCGAAAAAGTAACAACTACAAAATATAGGCGGGGATAGGGGCTGAACATGATGATGGGATATAGCTTGTTTGGGCTGGTTGTCCTGGCCATCGACATCTGGGGCATCGTCAATGTTCTCAGGAGTGGCGCATCAACAGGTGCAAAGGCGTTGTGGGTTCTGTTGATCATCTTCCTGCCTCTTGTCGGTCTGATCCTGTGGTTCCTGACTGGCCCGCGCTCTGCGCGCGCTGTCGCCTGAGCGCCGGCATCCTCCGCGGCTTATCTTTGTGTTATTCGGAAAGTTGAGCAAGATGAGCGACAATGTCGCCAAATGTCTTCGAATGCAGCAGTCCTGGCAAGTGAACACTGCGGGCTATAATCTTAACATTCGTTAATAACGAAATGGCTAGCAGATCGTTGTTTGAATAAGGAAAGTAGATGTCTTTAGTTAGTCTTGTCATCGTATTGATAGTGGTTGGCGTGCTGCTTTGGGCTGCCAATACATACATACCTATGGACAGTAAGATAAAATCCATCATGAACATCGTGGTGGTTATCGCGGTCGTGCTTTGGTTGCTCAGCGCGTTTGGAGTGCTGGGATCGTTGGACACGATCCACATCGGCAAGTAACGGCATCTTCCTTAACGAGAGGAGACATGGATATGGATAAAGATCGGATCAAAGGGTCGTTCAAGCAGTTTTCGGGCAGCATTAAGGAAACAGCCGGTAAGCTCGTGGGCGACAAGAAGATGGAAGCCGATGGTAAGGCTGAGAAGACCGAAGGCGAGGTTCAGAATGCCGTCGGCGGAATAAAAGATACGGTTCGCGAGACCATTACCAAGAAGTAAACGGGAGACAGAGTGGCGGCTTCTCGCATGGTCGCGGTCTGGATCCGCAGAACTTTATGACCGCATCAATAAAACCGAAACACCGCATTCCGGCAGTCAAAACTGGGCTCTTCCGTACTCCCGACGTGGGTCAGAGTCGCCGCCCAGTGGGACACTGATCGGCCGAGCGCGAAGGAGATCGAGCTTGGTACGAGCAGACCTTAGGCTCCAGTTGAGAACACTCCTGCGCCGCGCGTTCGGAGGCACACGCGGTGCCTCGCTGTGGGACAGCCGTGACCCTATCCGCGAGGAGTTGTTCAGTGTCGAGCGCATCGAGCAGCACGCGCGAAGCCTGGCGACTGCCCAGCAGGTGACGCCAGAGCCGATCAGAGGTCACCCACTGGCGGGCCGGCTCGCCAACAACGCCGCCGTGCTGCTCGCATCACATCGCACCATCGCCACGGCGGCGAACGAGGGCGGTGCCATCACCCCGGCNGGGGAGTGGTTGCTCGACAACTACTATCTCGTCGCGAAACAGATCCACGACATCCGTACCAATCTGCCGTCCGGCTATTACCGGCAACTACCGAAGCTCGCCACTGGGCCATTCACCGGATATCCGCGGGTGTTGGGCTTGGCGTGGGCGTTCGTCGCTCACACCGACAGCCGCTTCGATCCCGGGATGCTGTGCCGCTACGTGCGCGCCTACCAGGAGATCCAGCCATTGACGATCGGTGAGCTCTGGGCATTGGCGATCACCTTGCGGATTGTGATGATTGAGAACCTTCGACGCCTTGCCGAAGCGATTGTGCGCAATCGCTTCGCGCGACAGGACGCCGACGCACTCGCCGACCGATTGTTGGGTGCTGGTGGGCAGGCTGTCGAACCGGCGCCGGCCGTGCTTGCAGATCACGAGCGCGCACCGCTGCTGGATGTCTTCGCGGTGCAACTCGTGTACCGGCTGCGCGATCAGGACCCGAAGGTGACGCCTGCATTGACGTGGCTAGACCAGCGCTTGGTATTGCAGGGAACAACGACCGACGCCGTCGTGCGCGCGGTCCATCAACAGCAGGGCGCCGCAAGCGTCACCGTGCGCAACATCATCACCAGCATGCGCTTGATCACCGACGCCGATTGGACAGAGTTGGTCGAGCGGATGTGCCTTGTCGACGACGTGCTTGCCGCCGGCAGNCCCTTCGCAGACATGGATTTCCCGACCCGCAACCTCTATCGCACCGCCATCGAGGCGCTGGCGCGGGGATCGAAGCTTTCAGAGATCGACATCGCCCACAGTACCGTTATCGCTTCGAAAGCCGGGGGCGCCGCGGAGTCAAACGCAGCCGACGGTCGCCGAGGCGATTCTGGCTACTATCTTCTTGGCGGCGGGCGGCGCGAATTGGAAGCGATGATCGGCTTCCGTCCGCCGTTGCGCACTTGGCTCGGACGGCTGAACCGAACTGTCGGCATTGGCGGCTATGCTACCGCCATCGCGCTTGTCACCGCTGTCCTCATGGCGTGCCCGCTGTTCGCTCTCGCCGCGAGAGGGCTCGGCGGTGCATGGATCTGCCTGCTTGGCGTTTTGGGAGCGATACCGGCCGTCGATGTGGCGATCGCCCTGGTGAACCGCGCGGCGACAACTGGCTTCGGCGCGACGCTCCTGCCGGCCATGGAACTTCGTGACGGCATCCCCGCACAATTCCGCACGCTCGTCGCAGTACCGACGCTCTTGACCACGCCGGAGGCGATCGAGGAGCAAATCGAGCGCCTGGAGGTGCATTACCTGGCGAGCCCGGAAGGCGACCTGCATTTCGCCCTGCTCTCCGACTGGCTCGATGCCGAAACCGAAGGGGTCGCGGGTGACGCAGCGCTTCTGGCCGTCGCAGCAAGGGGCATCGCCCGGCTCAACCAGCGCCACGGCCACGCCCCCGGCGGCGATCGCTTCCATTTGCTCCATCGCCGGCGGGTCTGGAACGAGGGCGAAGCGCGTTGGCTCGGGTGGGAGCGCAAACGTGGCAAGCTGCACGAATTGAACCGGCTGTTGCGTGGCGCGACCGACACCACCTTCCTCGGCCGCGACGGCCTGCCCCCTGCCGTGCCGGCAGATGTGCGCTTTGTCGTGACGCTCGATGCGGACACCAAGCTGCCGCGCGACGCGGTGCACCGGCTCATCGGCAAGATGGCGCATCCACTCAACCGACCACGCTTCGATGTGACGGCCGGCAGGGTCGTCGAAGGCCATGCGGTGATTCAGCCACGGGTAACGCCGTCGCTGCCGGTCGGGCGTGAGGGCTCGCTATTCCAACGTACCTTCTCCAGCATGAGCGGCATCGATCCCTATGCCGGCGCCGTTTCCGACGTCTACCAGGACCTGTTCGATGAGGGCTCCTACATCGGCAAGGGGATCTACGACGTCGACGCCTTCGAGGCCGCGCTCGCCGACCGCGTGCCGGACTCGACGCTTCTCAGCCACGATCTGTTCGAGGGCATGTTTGCCCGCGCCGGTCTCGCAACCGACATCGAGGTCGTCGAGGAGTTTCCCGCCCGCTACGATGTCGATGCGCTGCGTCACCATCGCTGGGCGCGCGGCGACTGGCAGCTCCTGCCCTGGATACTGGGACGCGGACCAGCGACGCCGGCGGGGCGGGTACGCACCGCGATCCCGGCGATTGGTCGCTGGAAAATGATCGACAACCTGCGGCGGACGCTCTCAGCACCGGCCGCCGTCCTCGCCCTGCTGGGCGGGTTGGCGTTGCCGTTCAATGATGCACTCCTCTGGACCGCCTTCGTGCTCGCGACGATCTTGCTGCCGACCCTGATCCCGGTGATCGGCGCGATCGTGCCGCACCGTGCCGGGACGACGCTAGAAAGTCACTTGCGTGCCCTGGGCGGCGATATCAGACTCGCTCTGACGCAATCGGGCTTGCAGGTCGTCTTTCTCGCCCATCAGGCATGGCTGATGGGCGATGCGATCGGGCGAATCCTGATTCGGCTGTTCGTCACCCGCCAGCACCTCCTCGAGTGGGTGACCGCGGCGCAGGCGTCGCTCGGTCCCCGGCTTGATCTCGCCGGGTTCTACCGACGGATGGCCAGCGCGTTGCTCATCGGCGGTCTGGCGCTCGTCGTCGCCGTGCTCGCCAAGCATGGGACGTGGCCCCTCGCGGCCGCATTCGCGGTCCTCTGGATCGCCTCTCCGGCTATTGCTCGCTGGGCCAGTCTGCCTCCCCGCGTCGCTGGCCGGCTGGTGATATCCGACGCCGATGCTGGCGCTTTGCGGCTGACGGCACGCCGGACCTGGCGATTCTTCGAGAGTTTCGTGACCTCGGCCGATCACATGCTGCCGCCGGACAATTTCCAGGAGGACCCGCGCCCGGTGCTCGCGCATCGGACCTCGCCGACCAATATCGGCCTCTATCTCCTGTCGGCAGTGACTGCCCGTGACTTCGGGTGGATCGGAACGACCGAAGCGGTCGAGCGGTTGGAGGCGACACTTGCGACGATGAAGCGTCTCGAACGCTTCCACGGCCATTTCTACAACTGGTACGGTACGCGCGACCTGCGGCCGCTCGACCCCCGATATATCTCCTCGGTCGACAGCGGCAACCTTGCCGGGCACCTGATCGCATTTGCCAATGCGTTGCAGGAGTGGCGCCGTCTCCCCCTCACGGATCCTCGACGGTTCGCCGGCATCGCCGACGCGCTCGCCCTCGCGCGTGAAGAGGCGGCTCGTCTGGACGACGGCCGCCGAACGCAGACGGTGACGTGGCAGCAACTCGACGACGCACTTACTGTTCTGGCGGCGGGCATTGCGCGGCTGCCCATGAACGGCGAGGAGATCGCCGAACGGCTCACGACGCTTTCTGCGCAGGCCGAGACGATGATCGACATCGCACGCGCGCTGGCAAGCGAGCGGGGTGATCATATCGGCGTCGACATGCTGTTCTGGGCGACCGCGACCCGGCGTACGATTGAAAGCCATTGCCGTGATTTCGCTCAGCCGGTAGGTGCTGCTGCCGCTGCAGCGACCCGTCTCCTGCTCCTGGAGCAGACCGCGCGGGCGACGGCGCTGGCGATGAAGTTTGATTTCCTGTTCAATCACGAACGCAAATTGCTCTCCATCGGCTACCGGGTGTCCGACGGTACGCTGGACGCGAACTGCTACGATCTCCTCGCCTCCGAGGCGCGGCTCGCAAGCTTCATTGCCATCGCCAAGGGCGACCTACCGGCTCGCCATTGGTTCCGTCTCGGCCGCACCGTCACGCCGGTCGCCTACGGCGCCGCGCTGATCTCCTGGTCGGGATCGATGTTCGAATATCTGATGCCGTCGCTGGTTATGCGCGCACCGGCTGGGAGCCTCATCGAGCGAACCAGCCGGTTGATCGTCCGACGCCAGATCGACTACGGGACGACGCTCAACGTCCCGTGGGGCATATCGGAATCCGCCTACAATGCACGGGACCTGGAATTCACCTACCAGTATATGAACTTCGGTGTCCCCGGCCTCGGGCTGAAGCGTGGCCTCGGCGAAAGCGCCGTGGTCGCGCCGTATGCAACGGCGCTCGCGACGATGGTCAATCCGTCGGCGTCGGTGCGTAACTTCGAGCGGCTCGCCGGCGTCGGCGCGCGCGGCCGCTACGGCTTCTACGAGGCCCTCGACTACACGCCGGTCCGCGTACCGGAGGGCAAGAGCGTGGCGATCGTGCGGGCGTTCATGGCGCACCACCAGGGCATGACGATCGTCGCCATTGCCAATGCGCTGCTCGACGGCCTGATGCGCAGGCGGTTCCATGCCGAGCCGATGGTCCAGGCGACCGAACTGCTTCTGCAGGAGCGCACGCCGCGTGACGTCGCAGTGGTACGGCCCCTAGACGTGGACGTGAGGTCGACCGCCAGGATCCTGGAGATCGAACCGCCGGGCGGCCGTCGTTTCGCCACCGCGCACGGCACGACGCCCGCCACTCACCTGCTCTCGAATGGTCAGTACGCGGTGATGCTGACCGCCGCCGGCTCGGGCTACAGCCGCTGGCGGGATCTGTCGGTGACCCGCTGGCGTGAGGATGCGACCTGTGACGACTGGGGCTCGTACGTCTTCCTCAGGGACGTCAGCGATGGAAAGGTGTGGTCGGCGGGATTCCAGCCGAGTGGTGTGCAACCCGACGCCTACGAGGTCACCTTCAAAGAGGATCGCGCCGAATTCGTCCGCCGCGACGGCGCCCTGACGACGACGATGGAGGTGCTTGTCTCGGCGGAAGACGCTGCGGAGGTTCGACGTGTTTCGGTCGCGAACTCCGGTCCCCGGATGCGGGTGATCGAAATCACCTCCTATGCCGAACTGGTGCTGGCGCCCCAGGCGAGCGATGTAGCGCATCCGGCCTTTTCCAAGCTGTTCGTCGAGACCGAGTTCCTTGCCGACGCGGGCGTCCTCCTGGCGACGCGGCGTCGGCGCGCGCCGAACGAGCCCGAGGTCTGGGCGGCACACCTCGCCGTCATCGATACCGACGCCGTGGGCAAGCCGCAGATCGAGACCGACCGGGCGCGTTTCATCGGCCGAGGCTGCAGCGTCCGCATGCCGATCGCCATGATCGACGGACGGCCGCTCTCGAACACGGTCGGCACGGTTCTCGACCCGGTCTTCGCCCTGCGCCACCGTATCCGTGTCGCTCCGGGAGCCATCGTCCGCGTCGCTTTCTGGACGATGGTGGCATCGAGTCGCGAAGCGGTTCTCGACCTCGTCGATAAGCATCACGACGTCACCGCCTTCGAGCGGGCGGCAACGTTCGCCTGGACCCAAGCGCAGGTGCAACTGCACCACCTCGATATCGATCCGGGCGAAGCGGCGTTGTTCCAGCGACTTGCCGGTCACCTGCTCTTTGCCGCACCGGCGCTTCGCCCCTCTTCCGACGCGATCCGGCGCGGCGCTGGCGGACAACCGAGGCTGTGGCTGCATGGCATTTCCGGCGATCTGCCGATCGTGCTCCTGCGCATCTCCGAAACCGAAGACCTCGATATCGTCCGGCAGCTGCTGCAGGCGCATGAATACTGGCGGATGAAGCAGCTTGCGGTCGACCTTGTCATCCTCAATGAGCGCGCATCGTCCTATGTCCAGGAGCTGCAAAACGCCATCGAGACCCTGGTCCGCACCAGCCAGTCGCGCCCACAGCTTCGCATCGAGACTCCGTCGGGCGGGGTCTTCATGCTTCGCGCCGACCTGATGGCGATGGAGACACCCGCTCTTCTCTCGTCGGTCGCGCGGGTTGTCCTCGTCGGTCAGCGCGGCCGCCTCTCCGATCAGCTCGATCGAGTGTCGGACGCGCAGGCGGTTGCCCGCCCGGCGCCGAAGCGGCCTTCCTCCGGCAGCTGGCCGCAGGCGACGCCGGCGTTGCCGGATCTCGAGCTGTTCAATGGTCTTGGTGGCTTCGCCGTTGACGGACGGGAATACGTGACGGTTCTCGACCCTGGTCAGTCCACGCCGGTGCCGTGGATTAACGTCATCGCCAACCCCGCCTTCGGGTTTCAGGTTTCGACGGAAGGGGCCGGCTACACCTGGTCGGCGAACAGTCGCGAGAACCAACTGAGCCCGTGGTCGAACGACCCGGTGACCGACCACCCCGGCGAGGCATTCTATCTGCGCGACGACGACACAGGCGACCTGTGGAGCGCGACAGCACTGCCGATCCGCAACGAGGGGGTGACCTATATCGCGCACCACGGCTGGGGATACAGCCGGTTCGAGCATGCCGCCCACGGCGTGTCCGTCGATCTCCTCCAGTACGTGCCGCTCGACGACCCGCTCAAGATCTCACGCCTCGTGCTGCGCAATTTGTCGAGCCGCCCACGGCATCTTTCGGTGACCGCCTACGTCGAATGGGTACTGGGTGCGTCGCGCACCGCGTCGGCACCATTCGTGATGACCGAAATCGATTCCGCCACCGGTGCGATGTTCGCGCGCAATCCTTGGAACCCGACCTTCGCGACCCGCGTCGCCTTCGTCGACATCGGCGATCGTCCGCGCGACTGGACCGGCGACCGCCGCGAGTTCATCGGCCGCAATGGCACGCTCGCGAGCCCGGCGGCGTTGGCGCATGCGTCGCCGTTCTCAGGAAGGGTCGGGGCCGGTTTCGATCCGTGCGCGGCGTTGCGGACCGCGGTCGAACTGCCCCCGAACGGCACCATCGAGCTCGTCGTCCTTCTCGGCCAGGCGGCGAGCAGCGAAGACGCGCAGAGGCTGATCGCACGCTATCGCGCCGCCGATCTCGACGCCGTGCGCAGCGGGGTTGGCCAGTACTGGGACAACATCCTGGGCGCAGTCCGCGTTGAGACGCCCGACCGGCCGATAGATCTCATGCTCAACGGCTGGCTTCTCTACCAGACGATCGCCTGTCGGCTGTGGGCCCGCTCCGCCTTCTACCAGGCGAGCGGCGCCTACGGATTCCGTGACCAGTTGCAGGACGGGATGGCCGTCGCCACCGCGTGTCCGGTGCTGACGCGTCAGCATCTGCTGCGGGCGGCGGCGCGACAGTTCGTCGATGGCGACGTTCAGCACTGGTGGCTGCCGCACTCCGGCCAGGGCGTGCGCACGCGGATTTCCGACGATCGGGTCTGGCTCGCCTACGCGGTGGCCCACTATGTCGACACGGTTGGCGACCGCGACGTTCTCGATGAGACGGTCGCCTTCCTGGAGGGCCAGCGGCTGGCGGCGGGGGAGCACGAAAACTTCTTCACACCAACGATCGCCGACGCAACCGCCACGCTGTTTGAGCACTGCGCCCGTGGTCTGGATCTCAGCCTCGCACTCGGCGGCCATAGGTTGCCGCTGATCGGCACCGGCGACTGGAATGACGGGATGAACCGGGTCGGTGAAGCCGGCCAGGGCGAAAGCGTCTGGCTCGGCTGGTTCCTGTACGCGACGCTGACGGCTTTCGCCCGCCTGGCCGATGCCCGGGCGGAGCCGGTCCGCAGCGCGACATGGCGCGCGCACGCCGCGCTGTTGCAGTCCGCCCTTGAGCGGGAGGCATGGGACGGCGACTGGTACCGGCGTGCCTGGTTCGATGACGGAACGCCACTGGGATCGGCGACGAACACCGAATGCCGGATCGACGCGATTGCCCAGTCCTGGGCGGTGATTTCCGGCGCGGCGACCCCTGAGCGAGCCGCTCGCGCCATGGCTGCGGTCGAGCGCGAACTGATCCGCCCGGGCAACCGACTGGCGTTGCTCTTCGCGCCGCCGTTCGACAAGGCGCCGCTCGACCCTGGCTACATCAAGGGCTATCCACCCGGCGTCCGCGAGAACGGCGGTCAATACACGCATGCCGCCGTCTGGTCCGTGATGGCGTTCGCGGCGCTCGGCGACGGTGGCAAGGCCGTCCGGCTGTTCTCGTTTCTCAACCCTATCAATCGGGCCCCGACCCGTGCTTCCGTGCATTGCTACAAGGTCGAACCCTACGTCGTCGCTGCCGACGTCTATGCGATACCGCCACATGCTGGTCGCGGAGGCTGGACCTGGTACACCGGTTCGGCCGCTTGGCTGCAACGCGCCGGCATCGAGAGCATTCTCGGGCTGCGCCGGCAAGGAGATGTCCTGCTGCTTGATCCGTGCATCCCCGCGACATGGCCGGGCTTTGCGATCCGGCTTCGCCATGGCACGGCACGATACGAAATCCGGGTCGAGAATCCTGATGGTGCTGGACGCGGGATCGCCTTTGCTGCCCTTGATGACCTCGTCGTTACCGACCGACCGCTGCGTCTGCGACTTGCCGACGACGGCGCCAGACACAGTTTGCGCGTGCGTCTCGGAAGACCGCCGGGCGATCGTGACGGTCCTGCCGGATTGACTGAGATCGCCGCTGTTTCTGCGACGATCGCGCCTTTGCGAACGAGCGGCGACGTTGCCGGCCGATGACGGGTGGTTCGGATGATCCGGGAGCGGTGCGGCGGGTTCTGCGGTCGCGGTCATGATGTATCGATTCGGCGGGCGGCGCCGGATAGCTGTCGAGCCACAGATTGAGCAGGACCCGGCCGAGCCGGATGACGCTGCGCAGGTCGGGGGCGTTCTCCCAGCGCGAGACGGTCGGCTGCGAGCACAGGTCCCGTCCGCTATCCGGCAACCTGCCGCAGGCGAGCTTGGACGCCGGATCGAAGCGCAGGCTGTCGAGATCGTCGGCGTCCTCCCAGCCGCAGGCGATGGCGAAGATGCGCGCCCGCAGAATGTCGGCGAGAGCGTGCACGGTCCGGCCCGGATCGCGGTGATCGGGGATCACCGCCGCCAGCTTGCCGGCGATGTCGAGCCGCCGCTCGACTTCGGCCAGCAGCATAACTCCGCCGTCCGAGCTGATCCGGCCGCCGTCGAAGGCGGCGGTGAGCTTCTTGCGTCCGACGGCTGGAAACGAGAACGGCAGCGTCGTATCGTCGGTCATGGCGGATGTGGCCGGCCAGGATGTCGTCGAAGGGTTGGCTTCAGCAACCGAATCCTACGCCACATCAACCGCTTACGCTACATCCGCCAGTTCACTACGCCCGCCGCCGTGAATAAGACGGGCTATCAGCGGCGGGCTACCACGTTGTCCAACCAAGCAGTTCTGTTGAGTGGTCGCATTGGAGATGCCGACACAAGCCGACCTGTAGGCGAGGCCTTCTCGATCTTTTTGCGATGCAGCAAAAAACTTCTTGCAACGCCGCGTGCGATGGGGCTATCTCAGAACTGGGTGGGATCAAGTACAAGCGCGGGGGGATGCATGGTTAAACTTCTGTAAAATCAGGCACTTCAGAGAACCGTTGGCCACGGTACTGCGCCAGCGCAGTTGTGTGCTGCACCCGTGACACTCTGTACCTGAACAAATTAGTCAGGCTTATTGTAAGCAACGTCGGCTGTTAGCTGAACGCTCGCAGACGCTGGCATTGCGCGCTCTTCACGCCGCATAGGCGTATGGTAAAGCTCGAAAGTTCTGCTTTATTTGTGTCGGATGGGGGTAGGTAATGCAGACCGTTCGCATGATCGGGGGCTAGGAGTTCACGTAACGTCACGTTTTGACGTCGTTTCCAAAGTTTCGGATAGCGTTCTGAGTCGAAAGAAACTTTATTTAGCTTTTGCCAATACAAATTTAGTCAACTATGCAAACAGGTCCTCCGCCGTCAAGGAGGCGTTGCGGCGGTTTTTTGTTGTAAATGATGGCGTTGGCATGCAGATCGCCAGCCTCCTGCTTTATGCACGTAAGTTTCCGGAAAACCTGAACGGAACAGACCTTGTCCCATTCGTACTGGAGAAGTGTGGGGTTAAAGTTAAGGTCTTCTTGTTTGGTGCGAGGCCCGACTCCGTCAGACAAGCAGCCGCCAGACTGAATTCGATAGAGCACGTTTACATATGCGGATACAGGGATGGGTATTCGTGCTGGAGCGATGTCTCTGAGGTGATAAATGAGATAAATGCGGCAGAACCTGACATTGTTCTCGTTGCGCTTGGCAATCCCGTCCAGGAGTTGTGGATTGCAAGATACGGCTCAGAACTTGTCGCCCCGGTGATCGTTGGTGTAGGCGCGTTATTTGATTTTCTATCTGGTAATCAGAAGCGTGCACCGCTGTATATGCGCCGGCTACGATCTGAATGGCTGCACCGTTTGATCTGCGAGCCGAGAAGGCTGTGGCGAAGGTACACCGTCGATATTCTCCAGTTTGGCCTAACGGTGCTACTCAAGGACAACGAGCGGATGCGCGACCTCGAACTCATGCTTGGTCGCATGACCTTGGAAGTGGAAATCCTGCGCGAGGCCCTAGAACTCGCCCGAGCCAATGATACGATCGCGCTTTCCAGATCTTTTCCAGGGGAAATGCCTCGGTGAAGACATGTTGGTAGGGGCGCTTTGCTTGTGTTCGCGAAGTGTAAGGCACGAAGGCTGGTTCATCTCCTTGGCTATGCACAGGTGGTTGGTGTGATACTTGATCAACACCTCGGCTAACAGGACTTTTGGATAAATTGATGTACCTGTCGAAAAGCAGCGGCGAACCCGATTCGCTCGACTTGGTCCAGCTCCTGCGGACGCTTGGCAGACGGAGGTTTATTATTGCGTCCGTCGCTATCCTGTGCACGGTGTTAATGCTTATTTATGTGACGGCTGCAAAGCCGCGCTACAGATCAGACATTGAAATTGTCGTTGAGGGTAAATCCGGCCCGTTCGTCGTTTTGGATCAACAAGGTCCGGCGCAGATCGAAAAAGATACGAGTATTGAGGATGCGGTAGAGATCTTGAAGTCGCGCAAGCTGGCTCGTCGCGTTGTCGAGCAGCTCGGTCTCATGAGCGACCCAGAGTTTCACCCTCAACAGAATTTCGTTCAGCGATGGCTCTCCGAAGTTCGCAGCGCTGTCTTCCCGCCGCCTCCAGCGACCCCGATTGACGCGGAGCTGCAGAAGCAGATCGACCTTGACCGCATAACACAGGTTTTTCTTGACAGGCTGACGGTTGAGCGCGTCGATCGCTCCAGCGTACTTGCGGTCTCCTTTACCTCGGAAGTTCCGGAAACGGCCTGGAAGGTGGTGAATGCCGTCGGCGAGATTTATCTCGCTTGGCGCACGGAGCAGAAGTTCGAGACCGCCCGCAAGGCAAACGCCTGGCTCGACGACCGGACACGAGATCTCGCGCAGAGGGTGCAGCGTGCCGATAAGGCCGCCGAGGAGTATCGGGGCACGCATGGTCTGCTGGAAGGCGAGCGCGTCGCGCTGATTAGCGAGCAGATTTCGCGGCTCAATACCAATCTGATCGACGCTTCGAGCGAGCGAAAGAAGGCGGAAGCCGATCTGTCGCAGGTCAAACGGCTGATCGCCACCGCCGGCGACGTGACAGGCGCCCAGCAAATTCTCGACTCCCAGCTCTATGTCCGCCTGCGCGAGCAGCAGCTGGAGATCGAGCGCGACTATGCGGAGCGGTCGCGAGAGCTGGGCCCGCAGCATCCGCTCATCCTGCAGCTGCAGGCGAAGCTGGACAGGGCGCAGCAGGACATCAAGTCGGAGGTCGGCAAGGTCGTCCTCAGCCTGGAGAACAAGGCGGCGGCGGCGAAACAGCGGGAAGGGCTGCTCACCGACGATCTGAACAAGCTGAAGCAGGATCTCGCCCAGGCCAACGTGCGCTCGGTCGAACTTCGGGCGCTCGAGCAGGAGGCCGAAGCCAACCGCGAGATGCTGCACAAGATCGTCTCCGGGGCGATGGAGAAACAGGCGGAGCAGGCGCCCGGCGCCCAATCGCCGCAGGCGAGCGTCATTTCTGCGGCGATCTTTCCGGATACGCCCGTCGCACCGAAGAAGGCGCTGTTGCTGATCCTGGCGGCAGGGGGCGGAACACTGCTCGGCGTTCTGCTCGCGTTCCTCACCGAATTGCTGGATACGACCTATCGGTCGAGCGCCCAGATNCGCGCGGATCTGCAGATACCCGTCCTGTCCTATGTGCCGGAGCTTCGCCGCCGCCACCGCGGCGAAGGCCTGCCGCTCAGCATTGCGAAGGCACCGTTCTCTGCCGCCGCCGAGGCGATCCGGGCGATCCGCTCCCGCCTCGCCGCCGAGGAACCCGCCGTGAAGGCGGTGGCCATCGTTTCTTCCGAGCCGGAGGAAGGCAAGAGCACGCTGGCGATCGCCGTCGCGACCATGGAGTCGCGGGCCGGTCGCCGGGTTCTGCTGCTCGATGCCGACATTCGGATGTCGGGCGTGGCGAGAAAGCTGGGGCTGAACGCGGACCGTGGTCTCGTCGACATTCTCCTCGATGCGGTACCGATCGGCCAGGTGGTGCTGCATGACGCCCTCCCCGGCGTCGATGTGTTGCCCGCCCGCGGGCTCCTTTCGTGCGAGCGGGATGCGGAAGCAGTGACCTCGCGGTCTTCCCTGTTCGCCCAGGGACTCAACGGCCTGCGCTTCCATTACGACATCATCGTCATCGACTGCCCGCCGGTGTCGGTGCTGATCGACGCCCAGGTGATCGCCGCTACCGCCGATGTGGCGATCATGGTCGTCGCCTGGGGAGAGACGTCGCGGAAGAGCGTGCAGACCGCGACGAATACGTTACGCGCCGCGGGCGCCAGCGTCGCCGGCGTCGTCTTCAACAAGGTCGATGATGCCACCCTCGCCCATTACACGGAGGGCGAGGCCGGCTATTGCAACAAGCGCTACCGGCGCTACTACGCGCTGACGGAGGAGCAGTCGTGATCAGCGAGACGAAGGCCCCCGCGATTTCATCTGGACTGGCAGTGGCGTACCGGATGTGGCGGAAGCTGCCGGTCGGCTATCGGCGCCGCGCGTTCGATCTCTGCATCGACCTGACGTTCCCGACGCGCCATCCTCCGGCGTCGCCGCCGCAGACGCTGGTGCTGTGTGGACTGTTCCGAAGCAGCAGCAGCATGGGGTCGACGGTGCGGTATCTGGCTTATCTCCTCGAACAGAACCATATTCCGTTCTACGGCCACGACATCTCGAACCTGTTCTTTGCCGAGGACGTACCGGTTGAGGTGCCACAATCGCCGCCGCCGGCCGGGCGGGTCACCCTGCTGCTGGCGCTGATGCCCAACCGGTACCGCTACGCCCTCTCGTCGCTGCCCCGCCGTCTCGTGCGCGACGCCTATGTCATCGGCTACTCCGTGTACGAACTGGAGCGTCTGCCGCAGGACTATCGCCGCGGGCTGCGCGATGTGGACGAGATCTGGACTCCGTCGTCGTTTTCGGCCGCCGCGTTCGCCGAGGCGGCGCCGGCGAAGCCGGTGCGGGTGATCCCGCACATCATTCCCGCACCCGCCGCGGTCGCTGCCGATCGACAGGCTTTCGGCCTGCCGCCGAATCCATTCATCGTCATGGCGTTCGGCAGTATCAAGTCGGGGACGGCCCGCAAGAACCTGGACGGTGCGGTGCAGGCGTTCCAGCAGGCGNNTTTCCCCGAGCGGAACGACGTCTGCCTGGTCCTGAAGGTCTCGGACCAGGGCTGGGCACCGGAACGGGCGTCGCAGTTGGGGGCCCGCATCGGCCAGGATCCGCGCATCCTTCTCTACGGCGAAACGCTCAGCGACGACGCTATCTGGTCGTTGATGGCATGCGCCGACGCGATCATCTCCCTGCACCGGGCCGAGGGCTTCGGGCTGGTGCTGGCGCAGGCGCTGATGCTCGGCAAGCCGCTGGTTACGCCGCTGTGGTCCGGCCCTGGCGATTTCCTCTCCGAAGACACGGTCTTCTGCGTCGACCACCGGCTGGTGCCAGTGGAAGACCCGGAAGGGTTCTACGCCGATCCGGAAGCGCGCTGGATGGAGCCTGACATCGCCCATGCCGCGGCGTTGCTGCGGCGGATCGAGGAGCACCCGGCCGCCGCCCGGGAGGTTGGAGAACGCGGGCGCCGCGCCCTCGACCGGTTCATGGACCCAGGGGCGTGGGGAGCAACCCTCAACACAAGCGCTGCACCCGGACGTTCGGGGTCTACCCAGTGCTGACAGCCTTGCTGAATGATCTTCGTCTCAGACACGTGCTCAGCGGCGCTGCGCTGACGATGGGGGTGAAAATAGTCGGGGCAGCGGCCGCCTTTGGCTTCCATGTGCTGCTGGCGCGGCAGATCGGTGCGGAAGGCTATGGCCAGTTCAGCTATGTTCTGTCGATCGCTGCAATGCTTTCAGTCATCTCCATATTCGGCACGAATGTTGTTAATCTGAAGTACGCGGCCACCTATGCCGCGCAGCGCGAGTGGGGACTGCTCACCGGTATCGTGTGTTGGAGCATTGTCCGCGTCTCCATAGCAAGTGTGGCCGTTTCAACCACTTTAGCATTAATAGTCCTTGTCCCCGTCCTTAACGTCTCCAGCGCCGAGCGTACGTCATTTTTCCTTGCCGCCCTTATCGTCGTTTTTGGCAGCGTTGCCGTCGCCGAGGCAGGCATTCTTCGTGGGTTGAGGCATCCTTTGTCTCTGCGGAACTCGCCGATTCCGGCGCGNGCGCTCAGGAGTTTGCTCTCTCTCGCAACGATGCTCGCGTTGATGGGCACCGGGGTCACTCTCGAACAGTCTTATCAAGCTCTAGCAATCAATGCGGTGTCGGCGTTCGCTGTCCTCGCCGTAACGACTTCATTGGTGCTTCGCGCTCTTCCTGCGAACGCAAGCTTACGCCAGCGCGAGTACCGCTCCAGACAATGGATGAGTACCGCCTTGCCCATCTGTCTGATGGCTATCGCCCAGTCTCTTCAAGGGCAGGTCGACATTCTCATCTTGAAGCATTTTTCAACTATCGATGACGTCGGAGTGTTCTCCGCCGCATCGCGGATCTCACTCATTGTCGGCTTTGGGATCGCCTCGATCAGCTCCGTCATGTCGCCGACCATGGCCGAACTGATCACGCTTAACATGAGAGCCGAACTTCAAAGACTTCTTTATCAAACTTCAGCAGTCACTTTTCTTTGGGCTATTTCCGCTCTCTTGTTCTCGTTTCTATGGGGACGCGAGATACTATCGCTTTTCGGTCCCGACTTCGTCCGCGGATATGCGACGCTTCTGCTGCTCCTATCGGCGCAATGCGTGATCGCGCTTGCCGGAAATCTGGGAATGTTGATGGTTTTAACAGGGCACCAAGTGACCGCGGGCTGGATTTATTCAATTGTTGTAGTCGGAAACATTGGCCTTGATATTATCCTCGTTCCTGTATTTGGGATGGAGGGTGCCGCGATGGCCTCTCTCTTTGTAGCCCTGATCTCTCGCATAGGAATTGGATACTTTCTTGGTCGCCGCGAAGGCATCACAGCTAGTTTGATAAGCGGCCTGTGGGCAAAGCTTTGTTCAAAAACAGCATATGATAGCTGAGGGAATATTTCGTTTTCTCGGCTTCAGCATAGGACTTTCTGGAGGGTGGCATGAAAGTACTGGTTGTAACCCTGCACGACATCATGAACTTTGGCGCCTACATGCAAGCTTACGCAATGCAGAGTGTCCTGAACGGTATGGGCCACGACGCGGCGTTCCTGCGGTTTACCAGTTGGGATAATGCCAAGTATCGATACAAAAGCTACGTGAGCCGAAGGCCTCAGCAGCTATGGTTTAATTTGCGCAGAGGCTTTGCATATCGGCCCTATTTTCGGACTCTTCTAAGCATAGACGATAACTCTGTTACAACGCCATTTCATGTCGCCGTTGTCGGCAGTGACGAAATTCTCAACGTACAGAGCAGATACTTCCATCACGCGCCGGAGTTCTTTGGAAACAACCTTAAGGCACAAAAGGTTGTTGGCTACGCGCTGTGCTGCGGTGACTCAAGATACGAAGACATAATTCGTACTGACAACGCTGTCGCCGGCCTGGCCAAGATGCAGGCGCTTTCCGCGCGGGATGAGCATACCAGGACTATACTTGAAAGAATTGTCCAACGACCCGTTCCTAGAGTCCTGGACCCGACGTTGTTGTTTGACGGGTCCTACGTTGTCGAACCAGCGCGCGAGGACAAGTATGTATTGGTCTATGGATTCCGCTTTACAAACGACCAGATCGCTTCGATCCGGGAGTTCGCACGAGGTCAACGGCGTGCTCTGATTTCTCTCGATGTAAGAAACGACTGGTGCGAGTACGCGATACCGTCGTCGCCGCTGCGGGCGCTAGGGCTGATTGAGAATGCAGACTACGTAGTCACCGACGCCTTTCACGGGACTATTTTCTCCGTTCTGTTCCAGAAGCGGTTCATCAGCTTCGCGACCCGCAAGAAAGTGAGCGATCTTCTTGTCAGTTTAGGTCTGGAAGAAAGGGACGGGCGCCACGCGGACTCGCTGGAGAGCGTGTTGCACCGGGACATCAAGTGGCAACCGGTTCAAGCGAGGATTTCCACCTTGAGAAACCAGTCCAAGGAGTTCCTCAGCGCGTCATTGGCATCCAATGAACGTACCGGTGAAGGTGTTTCCGCTGCCGCGTGATCGATTTCGTTCAGGGCGACCAAGCGGCTCGCCGCAGTTGCGGCGAGTTGCAACGATAAGGAGTGGACCTCATGGAGTTATGCGAAACGAAGGTCACGTCGTTGGAGGCGCCCGCGCGCTTGCCGTACGGTTGGGGTCGGCGGCTGATCCTGAGGATTTTGTCACAGCGCGGAGCGGATAGCACGATCTTCTTCGGCGGAAGAGCAAAGTTCATAGCATCGCAGAATCCGGTGAACCTGATCCGCGAGTTTGCCTACGACGCGATCAGATATCTGCGGTGGTCGCAGGTCGGCAGTCTCGTCCTATCACGGGAAAAGCTACGATCAGAAATCACCGCTTTGTACCATACCATAGAGAAGGGGCTCTCGTATTCGAGCCCGCGGCCAGGTTTTGGCATGCAGAACGTCAATCGTCTCCTGCTTTACTTAAGAGTTTATAGAAGGCGCTATGGAGAAGACGACATAACTCTAGTCGCTGATAACGTTCTTAAGGGCTACGTCCAATTCTGCCGGGCNAGCGGCGTGATACCCGGATGGATGCCGCAAGAGATGTGTGACCGGGACGGGCAAGATGCCGTGTCGTCAGTGCAAGAAGGCGGAGCGAAACTCGTTTCGAGGTCCGACATAGAGGCGGCGGCGTTAGTCGACTTTGAGCGGTTTTGTCAGGAACGATACAGTGTTCGTCATTTTTCGAGTGTGCCTGTCGAGAAGTCCGTCATAAAGGCGGCCGTTCGGATTGCCCAGAAAACACCTAGCGTATGCAATCGTCAGTGTTGGCGCGTGCATATTTTCTCTTCGGAGGAAGCCAAGCGTCAGGTGCTCGAATGCCAGAGCGGTAACAGAGGCTTTGGCCACGAGGCATCGCATGTCCTGGTCGTAACCTCCGACCTTCAGCCGTTTACCGGGATACACGAGAGGTATCAGGGTTGGATTGATGGTGGGATGTTCTCAATGTCTCTCGTCTATGCACTGCACAGCTTTGGACTTGGATCGTGCTGCTTGAATTGGAGTGTCAGAGCCGGAACCGACAAAAGGTTGAGACGCATTGCAGCAATCCCCGGCCATGAGAATGTAATAATGATGATTGCGGTCGGCAACCTGGTCGAAGAGTTCAAGGTAGCCTGCTCCGTGCGCCGCGAGACGGACGACATACTAACGTGGCATTGACCTGAGACGACTTCAATTTGGTTATTCCTGCGGGTGGCAAACTTTGTGATGACGACCCCACGTATATCAACAAAGCATATTCCTGCGCTCGACGGAATAAGAGGCGGCGCAGCGCTGTCAGTTTTTATCGGACATGCGATTCAGTTTGGGTACTTGGGCGATTTTCCGCACCAGAGCTTTTTNGGAGCGCTGGGAGTATCGGTGTTTTTTGGGTTGAGCGGATTTCTCATGGCCTTTCTCTATGGGAAACTACCATTTAGTTCTCGTACCGTCGCAGATTATGCGATAAGCAGGTTTTCTAGAATTGCACCTGCCTACTTGGCTGTGATCTGCGTCTGTTGGCTGATCACGCTGTTCATCGATCCGAATTTTACTTTTGCGATAACCAATGAAAATATCGTGCGGCACTTACTATTTAGTGGATCTGTGGGCGTGTTCTGGAGTATCCCACCTGAAGTGCAGTTTTATGCGTTTTTTCTACTTATATGGTATAGTTTGTCGAAAGTTGGTGCAGGTCATTTTCAACCGATAGCGCTGACTACGGCCGCGTGTATTGCAATGATTGCCTTTTCATCAGGCCTTCCGGGTACCTTGTTGCCGACGAAAGCGAGCNNTTTTTTTCTGTCAGGTACAGCGGCAGGAGTCGCCAGCACCTACCTTCGAAGCCGAATTGGGTGGTCGAGGACTACGACGGTAGTTCAGATATTGTTGTTCTGTAGCGTCATTGTCTACGCACGGTATTTATGTCAGGAAAGCGCGACACAATTGTATAGCAGCCTATCCTACAGCGTTCTTTGCGGTGCCTTAGTGTTTTCGTTTTCGCTGCCAAGCCGATTCGCGGACGCAGCCCTTGGCTACTGGCCCATAACCCTTCTGGGCAAATTAAGTTTCGCAATCTACCTCATTCATGTGCCCTGCCTTTACGCAATTCGAAAAATTCAGGACAGCGTCGGCCTCGATAACTGGTCTGCCTTAGCGATCGCTGCAACCGCGACTCTATCCCTCTCAGGCTTAATGCATAAAAACTTAGAGAGGCCAGCGCAGCGAGCACTTAAGCGCCTCGCCAGAAGAAGCGGTTTTCGGCAAGACCATGGCCCGTGTCCACCTCCTGATCCTCACATCACGGTGCAAAACTAAACTCTAATCGTAAGCGGAGCTCTGACCCCACGTTGCGGCCGGTGATTGCTCGCGGATGATGGCGGCTCCCAGGACGGAGGCGCCGCGTGGATCGTTTGCCAAGTAAGGTGCCAATTAATTGGCAAAGCGCCCGTCAGGGCGAGGTACTGCCGTGGGGTGAGCGGCGGCGTAACCATCCGACGAAGGCCGCGGGTGGTCCTCGTTTCAGGCTGCGGCGGCGGCGTCGAGGGCCTGGGGTCGCCAGTTCCAGGGGAGGAGTTCGGCGAGGCGGCTGGCGGGGTGGTCGGCGATGCGGCGGAGCACATCCTCGAGCCAGGCCTGCGGATCGACGTCATTCAGCTTGGCCGTCCCGATCAGCGTGTAGATCGCGGCGGCCCGCTCGCCGCCGCGGTCGGATCCCGCGAACAACCAGCTGCGTCTGCCGAGGGCAATGCCACGCAACGCTCGCTCGGCGGCGTTGTTGGTCAGGCAGATCCGCCCATCTTCGAGGAAGCGGGTGAAGGGTAAGCGGAGCTCTGACCCCACGTTGCGGCCGGTGATTGCTCGCGGATGATGGCGGCTCCCAGGACGGAGGCGCCGCGTGGATCGTTTGCCAAGTAAGGTGCCAATTAATTGGCAAAGCGCCCGTCAGGGCGAGGTACTGCCGTGGGGTGAGCGGCGGCGGCGGTGGAGCTGGGAGGAGAAGGCGCGGATCGTCGCCGAAAGTTTCGCCCCGACGCGCCGTGGCGAGCGCGGTCGCCCGCCGGCACGGGCTGCACCGCAACCAGCTGTATGCCTGGCGGAAGGAGTTGCGCCAAGCGGCGGACGCGGCGACGGCGGACGCGGTACCGCTCGACTTCGTGCCGGTAGTGGTGAGCGAGGGGCGTTGTCCAGCCGGCAGTCCGGCGATCGAGATCGAGCTTGCCGGTGCTCGGGTGCGGGTGTCGCCGGGCGCCGATCCGGTGCTCCTGGCGGACGTGCTCCGGACGCTGAAGGCGCTCGGATGATCGTCCCGCCTTCAGGCGTCCGGGTGCTGGTGGCGACGCGGCCGGTCGACTTCCGCTGCGGCGCCGACCGACTCGCTTCGATCGTGCAGACGGCGCTGGGGCACGACCCCTTCTCCGGGACAATTTACGTCTTCCGTTGCAAACGATCGGACAGGCTGAAACTGCTCGTCTGGGACGGCAGCGGCTTGGTGATGGTGTGGAAACGGCTGGAGGCAGGCGTCTTTCGCTGGCCGCCGGTGACCGGGGGCGTGATGCGGCTGTCGGCGGCGCAGCTGGCGGCGCTGTTGGATGGCCTCGACTGGTCGCGGATGCACGCGCCGCGTCTCGGTCGACCGAAGAAGGCANNCAATAGGCTGTGCCGGCCTGCCGGGAAGCCACAAGAACTCNNTGGTAAGCGTCTGGCATCGTGCTTAGAATCGCCGCTCATGACCGACCTCGACGCGATCCCCGACGATCCTTCCGCGCTGCGCGCCGCGCTGCTGGCGATGCGGGCCGAGCTCGCCGCCGAGCGGGCCCTGCGCCGCGGGCTGGAGGACCGGAACGAGCGGCTGCAGCACTTCATCCGCCAGCTGCAGCGGATGCAGTTCGGAAGGCGGTCGGAGGCGCTCGACCCCGACCAGCTGAACCTGGCGCTTGAAGACCTCGAGCAGGCGGTGGCGGAAGCCGACGCCGAGGCGGAGAAGGCCGATCCGCCGCGACGCGAGGCCCGCGCCCGCGAGCGGCGGCAGAACCGCGGCACCCTGCCCGGACATCTGCCGCGGATCGAGGTGGTGATCGAGCCGCCGACGACCATCTGCCCGTGCTGCTCCGGTGCGATGCACATCATCGGCGAGGACCGCTCCGAACGCCTCGACGTGATCCCGATGCGCTGGCAGGTGATCGTCACCCGCCGGCCGAAGTACGGCTGCCGCGCCTGCGGGAGTGCTGTGGTGCAGGCGCCGGCGCCGCCGCGGCTGATCGAGGGCGGCCTGCCCACCGAACGGCTGGTGGCGCACGTGCTGGTGGCGAAATATGCCGACCATGCGCCGCTCNNTACCGCCAGGCACAGATGCTCGCCCGGCAGGGTATCGCCCTCGACCGCTCGACGCTGGCCTCCTGGGTCGGCACCGCGGCGGCCGAGTTGAAGCCGCTGTGGCGGCTGCTGCGCGACGATCTGCTCGGCTCGGCGAAGCTGTTCGTCGACGAGACGCCGGCACCGGTGCTCGATCCCGGCCGCGGCCGGACGAAGACCGGCTGGTTCTGGGCGATCGCCCGCGACGACCGGCCGTGGGGCGGCGCCGATCCGCCGGCGGTGGTGTTCACCTACGCACCCGGCCGCGGCCACGCGCACGCGGCCACGCTGCTGAAGGACTTCCGCGGCATCCTGCAGACCGACGCCTATGCCGCCTACAAGGCGGTGGCCGGGGCTGCGGGCGACGAAGCGGCTGCCGGGTCCGCCGACGGCGGCGTCCTCCTCGCCCACTGCTGGGCACACTGCCGCCGGCGATTCTACGAGGTCGCACAGAAGCGGCCGGCGCCGATCGCCCATGAGGCGCTGCGGCGGATCGCCGCGCTGTACGAGATCGAGGCGGAGATTCGTGGCAGGCCCGCCTGCGAACGGCGAGCCGTCCGGCAGGCGCGGACGAAGCCGCTGCTGGACGCGATGCGGCCATGGCTCGAGCAATGCCGGGCGCAGCTGTCGAAGAAGTCGCCGCTGGGCGAGGCGATCGGCTACCCGCTGAACCAGTGGGAGGGGCTGACCCTCTTCCTCGACGACGGCCGGATCGAGATCGACTCGAACGTCATCGAGCGCTCAATGAGGCCGATTGCTCTCAATCGCAAGAACGCACTCTTCGCCGGCCATGACCTGGGAGCGGAAAACTGGGCGGTGCTGGCGTCATTGATCGAGACCTGCAAGTGGCACGCGGTCAACCCGGAAGCCTGGCTCGCCGACGTGCTCGCCCGCCTCGTCTCCGGCTGGCCGAACCGCCGCCTCGCCGAGCTCACCCCCTGGGCATGGAAGGCCGAGCAGGACGCCCTCCACCGCGCCGCCGCGTGACCCATTCCGCTGCGGCCGAGGTCAAGACCGAGCACTCTGGCAAGCGAAAAGCAGGTGCGGCCGGAGCTTCGCTTACGGTGAAGGCGGGCCAGCGCTTCAACATGTAGTCCATCGCCTTCGCCAGCTCGTTGTGGCGGGAGAGCCGGCCGCGCTCGCGTCGCATCCAGGCTTCCAGTTCGCCGACGAGCGGTGCCACGCGGCATTGGCGCAGCGCCAGCCGCTGCTCGACGGGCAACCCATTGGGGGCGCTCGGCATCGAAGACGGCGTCGATCCGCCGCACCGCCTCGATTGCCAGCGGAGCCTTGGCAACATCTGCCAGCGCGAAGAACTTGCGCCGGCCGTGGCTCCAACACGCCGCCTCGGTGATCGGCCCCGGCTTGCGCGACGGCTCGTAGAGCGCGTTGAAGCCGCCGAACGCGTCGGCCTGCAGAATGCCGGCGTAATCGGTCAAGTGCCGGCGCGGGTGTTCGCCCTCGCGATTGCGGGAGTAGAAGTAGACCGCCGCCGGCGGCCCGGTTCCGTCCAGGTGTGGGCCGCCGAAGGGGCGATCGTCGCGGACGTAGGTCCACAGCCGGCCGGTGATGGTCTTACCTTTGGCGAGCACCGGTACCGTGGTGTCATCACCGTGGAGGCGCCCGGCCGCCAGCACATGGCGGCGGAGCAACTCGACCAGCGGCGACAGGGCCACGGCACAGGCGCCGACCCAATCGGCGAGCGTCGAGACGTCGAGATCGATGCCTTCACGGGCGAAGCCCTCACTCTGCCGGTTGAGCGGCAAATGAAGTCCGTACTTGCCGTAGAGGACCATCGCCAGGAGCCCGGCGCCGGCCCGGCCGCGGGCGATCGGGTGGAACGGTGCCGGCGGCTGGGTGATCCGCTCGCACGCCCGGCAGGTGAACTTTTCACGGACGGTCTGGATCACCTTCCACTGCCGGGGATCACCTCCAGCGTCTCGGTGACGTCCTCGCCGAGCTTGACCAGCTTGCCCTGGCAGCACGGACAGACCGACGGCGCCGGGATGACGACGCGCTCACGCGGCAGATGCGCCGGCAACGGTGCCCGCACCGGCCGGCGGCGGCCGGTCCCTGGAACAACGCTCTCGTCACGGCGGGGCTTTGCCACGGCGGCCGCAGCCGCTTCGGCGGCACAGGCATCCTCGGCGGCGGTCGCCTCCAGCTCCTCCAACTGCAGTTCCAGCTGGTCGAGCAGACGGCGACGGTGCTCCGACGACGGCCCGAAGCGCTCGCGCTTCAGCTTGGCGATCATCAGCTTCAGATGCGCCACCATCGCCTCGGCGCCCGACGCCCGCGCCTCCGCCTCGAGCCGGGCCGACCGCTCGGCCAGCAACGCCGCCTTCAGCGCTTCGAGATCGTCGGGCAGGATGTCGGGCGACGGGGTCATGCCGCCGATGGAATCACAAAACCGGCCGCTCGACTCGCGAAAAACCTATCCCGCGACGCGCCGCCGCGGTCAGCCCGCCCGGTCCGGCCGGAAGCTGTGGCGCGGGTTCCTCCAGTCAATGCCTTCAAGCAGATAGCCGAGTTGTGCCGGGGTGATCGAGACGACACCATCGGCGGGAGACGGCCAGATGAACCGGCCACGCTCCAAGCGCTTCGCGTACAGCGACATCCCGAGCCCGTCGTGCCAGAGAATCTTGATCAGGTCACCGCGTTTCCCGCGAAAAATGTACAGATCGCCGCCATGCGGATCGCGCTTCAGCGTCTCCTGCACCTGCAGCGCCAGGCCGTTCATGCCGCGCCGCATGTCGGTCCGGCCGACCGCCAGCCACACCCGCACCCCGCCCGGAACCGGGATCATCGGCGGCGCAGCGCCGCGATCACCGCCGCCGCCAGCTCCGCCGGCACCGATGCGGGGATGCGGACCCGCGACGCACCGGAGAACTCGATCTCGATCGCCGGCAGCGACGAACCTTCGCCGGCGCCGGAATGAGCCGCTGCAGCCGTCGCGACCGCCGGCACGCCACCCGCGTCATCGCCGCCGTCATCGCGGCAATGATCGATCCGGGCGTCGACGAGCGGCCTCACCAGCACCTCGGCGAACCCTTCGGCATGCCCGATCTCCCGTCGCCAGCGATAAACCAGACTGGTGCAAACGTCCGCCTGCCGCGCCACGTCCGCAACGATCGCTCCCGGCGCGAACGCCGCCGCGACAATCGCCCGCTTCTGCCCGATGCTGAACCGCCGCCGCCGCTCGGGGTGAGTGAGAACGTGAACCTGCGCCATACCACGCACCGCCTCTCGCATCGGTGCAAACACCAGTGTCAGCACCGGTGCAAAGACAAGCCACACTCATGCCCCGGTCGGAAGGCGGCCCTCGCCGGACGGTTACGGTGTCGCCGGGCGCCGATCCGGTGCTCCTGGCGGACGTGCTCCGGACGCTGAAGGCGCTCGGATGATCGTCCCGCCTTCAGGCGTCCGGGTGCTGGTGGCGACGCGGCCGGTCGACTTCCGCTGCGGCGCCGACCGACTCGCTTCGATCGTGCAGACGGCGCTGGGGCACGACCCCTTCTCCGGGACAATTTACGTCTTCCGTTGCAAACGATCGGACAGGCTGAAACTGCTCGTCTGGGACGGCAGCGGCTTGGTGATGGTGTGGAAACGGCTGGAGGCAGGCGTCTTTCGCTGGCCGCCGGTGACCGGGGGCGTGATGCGGCTGTCGGCGGCGCAGCTGGCGGCGCTGTTGGATGGCCTCGACTGGTCGCGGATGCACGCGCCGCGTCTCGGTCGACCGAAGAAGGCACAATAGGCTGTGCCGGCCTGCCGGGAAGCCACAAGAACTCTGGTAAGCGTCTGGCATCGTGCTTAGAATCGCCGCTCATGACCGACCTCGACGCGATCCCCGACGATCCTTCCGCGCTGCGCGCCGCGCTGCTGGCGATGCGGGCCGAGCTCGCCGCCGAGCGGGCCCTGCGCCGCGGGCTGGAGGACCGGAACGAGCGGCTGCAGCACTTCATCCGCCAGCTGCAGCGGATGCAGTTCGGAAGGCGGTCGGAGGCGCTCGACCCCGACCAGCTGAACCTGGCGCTTGAAGACCTCGAGCAGGCGGTGGCGGAAGCCGACGCCGAGGCGGAGAAGGCCGATCCGCCGCGACGCGAGGCCCGCGCCCGCGAGCGGCGGCAGAACCGCGGCGCCCTGCCCGGACATCTGCCGCGGATCGAGGTGGTGATCGAGCCGCCGACGACCATCTGCCCGTGCTGCTCCGGTGCGATGCACATCATCGGCGAGGACCGCTCCGAACGCCTCGACGTGATCCCGATGCAGTGGCAGGTGATCGTCACCCGCCGGCCGAAGTACGGCTGCCGCGCCTGCGGGAGTGCTGTGGTGCAGGCGCCGGCGCCGCCGCGGCTGATCGAGGGCGGCCTGCCCACCGAACGGCTGGTGGCGCACGTGCTGGTGGCGAAATATGCCGACCATGCGCCGCTCTACCGCCAGGCACAGATGCTCGCCCGGCAGGGTATCGCCCTCGACCGCTCGACGCTGGCCTCCTGGGTCGGCACCGCGGCGGCCGAGTTGAAGCCGCTGTGGCGGCTGCTGCGCGACGATCTGCTCGGCTCGGCGAAGCTGTTCGTCGACGAGACGCCGGCACCGGTGCTCGATCCCGGCCGCGGCCGGACGAAGACCGGCTGGTTCTGGGCGATCGCCCGCGACGACCGGCCGTGGGGCGGCGCCGATCCGCCGGCGGTGGTGTTCACCTACGCACCCGGCCGCGGCCACGCGCACGCGGCCACGCTGCTGAAGGACTTCCGCGGCATCCTGCAGACCGACGCCTATGCCGCCTACAAGGCGGTGGCCGGGGCTGCGGGCGACGAAGCGGCTGCCGGGTCCGCCGACGGCGGCGTCCTCCTCGCCCACTGCTGGGCACACTGCCGCCGGCGATTCTACGAGGTCGCACAGAAGCGGCCGGCGCCGATCGCCCATGAGGCGCTGCGGCGGATCGCCGCGCTGTACGAGATCGAGGCGGAGATTCGCGGCAGGCCCGCCTGCGAACGGCGAGCCGTCCGGCAGGCGCGGACGAAGCCGCTGCTGGACGCGATGCGGCCATGGCTCGAGCAATGCCGGGCGCAGCTGTCGAAGAAGTCGCCGCTGGGCGAGGCGATCGGCTACCCGCTGAACCAGTGGGAGGGGCTGACCCTCTTCCTCGACGACGGCCGGATCGAGATCGACTCGAACGTCATCGAGCGCTCAATGAGGCCGATTGCTCTCAATCGCAAGAACGCACTCTTCGCCGGCCATGACCTGGGAGCGGAAAACTGGGCGGTGCTGGCGTCATTGATCGAGACCTGCAAGTGGCACGCGGTCAACCCGGAAGCCTGGCTCGCCGACGTGCTCGCCCGCCTCGTCTCCGGCTGGCCGAACCGCCGCCTCGCCGAGCTCACCCCCTGGGCATGGAAGGCCGAGCAGGACGCCCTCCACCGCGCCGCCGCGTGACCCATTCCGCTGCGGCCGAGGTCAAGACCGAGCACTCTGGCAAGCGAAAAGCAGGTGCGGCCGGAGCTTCGCTTACCTCTAATCTGAAGTCCTGTTGGATCCAAGCCTTTGAGCTTGAACCGTGCCAAGCAGAAACCACAACAGCGCCGCGGTCTTGATCGTGAACGTGGCGTAGCTGACCAGCCAGGACAGGCTGAGGTAGAGGCAGATCATGTGAGCAAGGCGGCGCTGGCAGCGATCGTCGTAGCGCATCAGGGTGCAAAGGCCGCACCAGAAAACCGCCGTCCCCACCAGGCCGATGCCCTCGATAAGATAGGCGACGCCGCTGTCGACCGTAGAGCGGGGAAAGAGCGACAGCCCCAGCATCACTTGCATATCCATACTGCCAACGATCTGGGCCGTCTTGCTCAGCCGGCCGGGCAGGTCGTCGCTGGTTGATTGAGCCTGTCGCAGCGCATCGACAACAAAGGCGAAGCCGACCGCGGCCGGAAGGTAGAGATATAGCGACAGCTTCGGCAGTTGGTACAACACGACGAAGGCAACGACGGCGGCGAGGGTCAGTCCCATCGCCAGCCGGCCGTCCGACAGCACGAGGAAAATGGCGGCCATCGTCAGCAGCGCCACCGCGCTCGATCTGTCGATCTCGTCGAACACCGACAGGGTGTAGAAGGCGACGATCGCCGCGAACATCGCCGACGACACCGGCTCGAGAAAAATCGACGACACCCGCTGCTCGCCGAGGAAGCCACCCAGCACCCGGCCGCCGGAGCGGATCCCGCTGACGAATAGCGACGTCGAATTGAAACTCGCCTGTTCCTCCGGGGTCGAGCCCTTGGAAATGAAGTAGCGGATGATGTTGAAGTACTTCTGGTAGGTATCGAGCAGCGCCGCCTCGACGATCCCCACCGCCAGGACGACGACACAGAGCGCGATCAGCGCCTTCGACAGATCGCGCCGGCCGTACTGAATCCCCAGCAGCACGAAGGTGGGGATGATGATCAGGTCGCGGACGGTCTTCGGCTGAATTTGCTCGCGCAGGATCATCACCAGGACCGCGAACACGACGATCGCCAGGGCAAAGCAGACCCATCGCGTGTCCAGCGGCCGGCCGGACAGCAGCAGCACGCCCCACGTCGCCGCCATGATCAGCGCCTCGGCGAGGATGACGTGGGCTTCGCCGACGGCCGCGACGTTCGTATTGACGAAGCATAAGCCGAAGTTGAAGAACAGGGTTGCCGCGACGAGGCCGAGGATGATGTGGCTGCGGGATATCGTCTCCACCGTCCCGCGCCCTCACCGCGTCGGCAGGTCTTGCGCAAGGGCAAGGTGTGTGCCCAGGACCCCGGGGCGGTTGCTGGACACCTGCCGGTAGATGGCGAGAACCTTGTTCGCCAGTTCGGGCCAGGAGAACCGGGCGGCGAAGTCGATGGCCTGCCGGCGGTCGGCCTCGGTGACCGTGGCTTCGAGCGCGACGAACTGCGCCGCGGCGCGCGCAGGGTTGGCAAAGTCGGTGAGCGACTGCGGGTTCGTCTTGCCAATCAGTTCGGAGAACGACTCGTTGGCCTGAACGAAGGGGATCAATCCGGCCGACATCGCCTCTACCATCGACATGCCGAAGCCTTCGTAGCGTGAGGCCGAAACGAAGACGCCGCAGTGCCGGATCAACTGCTGAAGCCCGTCGCGCGAGAGATATCCATGAAGATGCGCATAATCGCCGATGCCGAGGCTGGCGATGCGTTGTTGCAGACCGGGCGACAGCTGGTCGAAATCGTCACCGACGATGTGAAGGTGCCTCGGCCGCCCCGACTGCTTCAGGGCGGCAACGAAATCGAGCAGCCGGTCGACCTGTTTGTTGACCGCAAGGCGGCCGATATACAGCAGGTCGGGACCCGCGCCGGCCTCCGCCCAGGATTCGATGGCGTTGGGAATCAACGTCGCCTCGATGCCGATCCTCTGCATCATCTCCTGGTCATTGCTGCTGCAGGCAATGAACGCGTCGGCACGGTGCAGGGTCAGTCGCGAAACGGTATTGAAATAGACGCGTTTCAATGCCGCGAAGTCACGCGTGTGAAAGAACCNCCCGTGCGTGGTGACGACAATCGGTCTGTCGTACAGAAACCCCGCGGAACAGACCATGTCACAAAGCTGGTCGATCGCATGCACGTGAATGATGTCGTAAGCGCGCAATTGCCTCGGATTGAACAAAGGCAAGAATAATCGCCTGGAACCGCGGAAGGGAATGCGTCTGATGACGGTGTCGTCAATGACTTCGCAGGCGGGAAGAGTGGTTTCCGGCCGGTGGAAAATCCGGTTGAGAGTCAGCACGGACGGCTCGAGGCCTTGACGCCACTGATGCCAGCAGAGCGCCTTTACGTAGTTTTCGAACCCGCCTTGCATCGGAGCATACTGGCGGACGACGTGAAGAATGCGGACGTCGCGCCCGGCTCTCGGTTCGGCTGCCATAGCTTTTCCCCCATAAGAGTCGTGGCGGGACGGTCGGCAGACAAGCGAGCCGGCCGCACCGCGTCTGCCGCGACGGGCGTCGATCGCAGCGCCTCAGTGTGAATCATCAAGGAGAAGCTTGTCCGACGCTGGGCTGCCACGGCGCCACGGACGCACGACGCGCGGCAATTGACCCTTGTCCCCATCATCCCCCATTGGCCGTTCTCTGCGCACCTTATAATATCTCTCGGGCCATTTGGCAATCTCGCCGGGAGCAGCGTCGCAAGCAACCAACGGGCCTTAGCAACGGGTCGTGCAGCAGACATGTTATGGGCTGAGTGTTATTCGCGCGACGGTAGGGAAGCGGGTGACGCGCAAGGATGCGTGGGCCGGGTGCAAATATATTCACTTTGTGAACGTGCGGGATTTTTATGATCATTTGCAGTGCAGCCTGTAAGATACCGCATAGGCCGTGTCGAGTCTTTGATGCTTGCCGATGGTAGCGCAAGACCTTCGCTACCTCGTCGCACGCTGGGGGAAGATATGACTATGATCCTTAAGGGGTTCCGTGATTTTTTGGCGTACAAGTTGGCCCGGTGTCTTGCGAAACGAAGTTCGGGCGAGGCCAAGCGCGGGAATGGTGCAGGACACACTGGCGCGTACCTTCTGGCGGCGTTATGCGTGTACCTCGCTGCTAACTTTCAGGCTGTCGCCGCAGCGCAGGGCTTTGCGAAGGAAGACTTGCCCTTCCTGCACGGAGTGAACTTGGCGAGTGGCTCCTTTGGAGCCCGTCGCGTGCCCCGGAGGTATGGATACGACTATATCTATGCCGGACCTGCGAGCGTCGATTACTACCAGTCAAAAGGTTTCAATCTGTTTCGCGTTGCTTTTCTATGGGAAAGTATACAGCCCGTATTGAACGGCCCGCTTTCGGAAAGCGAACTAAAGCAACTTGACAACTTGGTGAATTACGCCACGGGCAACGGTCTGTTCATCGCCCTTGATGTTCACAACTATGCCAAGTATGCCGGAGGCAAGCTCGGCACAGAGGTTCCGATCGAGGCGCTCGGCGATCTTTGGGGTCGTCTTGCTGAGCATTACAATAGCAACCCTCGCGTCCTATTCGATATTATGAACGAGCCAAACAATATGCCGACCCAGATTGTCAAGGAGATGACTCAGGGGGCGGTGAACGCAATCCGGGCGGCCGGCGCCCAAAATGTCATTGTCGTCGAAGGCAATCAATGGTCTGGCGCTTGGCATTGGCTCAGCAGCGGTAGCGACATCCTTGTTGAGCTGCAGGACCCGGAAAATAATATTGTCTTCTCACCACACCAGTATCTCGACAAGGATGGCTCTGGCGTCCAACCCTATTGTGCCAGTGACAATATTGGCCTTGAGCGGATACAGTCGGTTACGCAGTGGGCGCGCGCGAGCCGCGTGCGTTTGCTGCTGGGTGAGTTCGGAGCCGGGGCAAACTCGCCGTGCAGCGAAGCAGTTACATCGATGCTCGACTTCATGCACAAGAACGCAGATGTCTGGGCGGGCTGGGCTTGGTGGGCTGGTGGCCCGTGGTGGGGGAGCTATTTTTCTTCCATCGAACCACAAGGGGGTGCAGACCGTCCGCAATTGCAGTGGCTGACACCCTTTCTCTTCACTAGGTGAAAACGGCAAAGTGAGGGCCAGAGTACCGATGCGGAGCACAAGAGCGGAGCGATCCGTAATAGGGGGCGAAGGTTCTGTAATGGGACTGGACTGAAGCGGCCGCGCTGTTCAGCCGCAAACCAGGGCCAACCGGTAGCGGAGGAGCTCTTTGTACAAGGCAAAGCCCTTGATATCCGTAGCGGGCACATTGGCGTTTCGTGGATATCGGAGGCGGATCATCGGGAGCCGTGTGAATCGGGGTTCACGAAAGGTTCTGGGAGCACCCGGAGGTGAAACTCCTCCCGTGATTCCTCGAGGGTTGATCGACCTGTCCAATGCTCGGGGTCATCTGCGTCGATCGGCGGTAGCCCTTCGATTTTCCGCATTGCGGACGTCGACGACGAGCAACGGAGTTCCACGAAGCGGACCCCGCGATCGAGTCTATCCCGGGGGCCACTATGAAAAAGGCGGTAGGTTCACTCAGGTGACGCGACACGCGGCCTCGATGGCCGAGGCGACGGAAGTGCAGCCTACCTCGCCGCACGGTCGCATTCAAAGACGATGGCCCTCTCGGCCGGCGCCCCGCAGGAAAGCCCGTTGTTTTCTTGTACATCCATCGTAGAGTGACCTCGGCAATCGTTGGGGGGCGGTGGCGCGGGCGAGATCTCTCCCCAGCAGGACGAGGGAGGGAGGCAATGGCCACGTTGATCGGCACATCCGCCAATGAAAGCATCACCCCGCTTACGGTTTCTGCGACCGTCCTGCGCACTCCCCCGGCAGCTTCCCCGGATCCGGTGCCGACAGCCTCGACGGGGGCGCCGGCAACGACAGTCTCGACGCAGGTGCCAATAACGATACGCTCCTCGGCAGTACCGGAAACGACACGTTGGACGGCGGTGCCGGCAACGACTCGATCGATGGCGGTGCCGGGATGGACACCGTCAGCTATGCGTCGGCTTCGACTGGCGTGCGCGTTTCCCTCGCCGTCGCCGGCAGCCAGTCGACCGGTAACGGCCTGGACACGCTGATAAACGTCGAGAATCTCGTCGGCTCTGCGTTTGCCGACACGCTCGTCGGCAATGCCGGCAACAACAGCATCGAGGGCGGTATCGGCAGCGACTCGCTCGATGGTGGCGCCGGTAACGACAGCCTTTTCGGCGGCAACGTCGGAGACAGCATCAGCGGCGGCGCCGGCAACGACAGCCTGAGCGCGCAAGGGCAGGCGACCTCGGCCAGCGCCGACACCATCGTCTTATCCGGCGACGACGGGAACGATACGATCAGCGCCCGCGGCGAAGCCCATCTGGACAACAGCGTTTTCGTCGACGTTTCGGGAGGGAAGGGCGACGACAGTGTGTACGGATTTGCCGATGGCTTTATCGCAGCGGGAGACATCTTCCCCGCTTTTGCGATTGTGTCGGCGTCCGGCGGAGACGGCAACGATACCGTCGTCGGCGGGTACGGCACCTTCGGGTTTTCCGTTCTCACTGGGGATGCCGGCAACGACAGCCTCGTCGGCGAAGGCATCGACGGCGTGGCCGACCTCGGCCTCAATCACACCCTCGACGGAGGCACCGGCAATGACACCTTAGTCGCTGGCGCGAGCGACGACGTGCTGGTCGGTGGTACTGGCAACGATTCCCTCGACGGCAGCGACGGGATCGACTGGGCCGACTACAGCACCGCCGCCGCCGCGGTCTCGGTTTCGCTGGCACTGACCGGGGCGCAGAATACGCTTTCCGCCGGGACCGACACGTTGGTCCGTATCGAAGGAGTTATTGGGACCGCCTTCAACGATACGCTCACGGGCAATGCGGCGGACAACGGCCTGAGCGGCGATGCCGGCGATGACAAACTCATCGGCGGCGCCGGGGACGACGCGCTCGAAGGAGGGGCCGGCAACGATACGCTCGACGGCGGCGTCGGCAACGATCTCGCATGCTTTTGCTCGGCGACAGGCGGCGTTTCGGTCTCGCTCGCCGTCGCCGGCCCGCAGGTGACCGGCGAGGGCACGGACACGCTGATCAGCATCGAGTATGTGATCGGTTCGGATTACGACGACAAGCTGGTCGGCAATGGCGCTGCGAACCTGCTGATCGGTGGCGACGGCAACGACTCGCTCGACGGCGCCGGTGGCGACGATACCATTGATGGGGGCGACGGGGTGGCACCCTCATCGGCGGTGCCGGGAACGACACCCTGCACGCCGAGGGCACTGTCTGGGACGTCGGTTCGGTATCCATTTCCGGCGGCGACGGCAGCGATACGATATCCGCATCCCTCAACGCCAGCTATGGCTTCGACGCGATCCTCTGGATAGGCGGCGATGGCGGCAACGACAACATCAGCGGTATCGCCGCGGGCAGCACTTACGATAGCGGCGACTACGGCGTCACGAACGCGGGTCGGATCACTGTCTTTGGCGGCGCCGGTGACGACACGATCGCCGCCGGCTACCGGCTCTACGGCAGCGCGATCATCAACGGCGACGACGGCAACGACAGCCTGATCGGCCAGGGGTGGGACAGTGCGACCGGACAGGGGGCATCGAGACCCTCGCCGGCGGCCTCGGCAACGACACCATTTTCGGAGCGGAGGGCGCAGACCTTCTGCGCGGCGACGCCGGCAACGATTCACTCGACGGCGGCGCCGGGATCGACACGCTGGTCGGCGGGGCCGGGAATGACACCTACGTCGTCGACAGTAGCAGCGACGTGATCAGCGAACTCGCCGGTGGCGGGATCGACACGGTGCAGAGCAGCGTCACCTTCTCGCTCGCCCCTGTGGCGCTCGCCAACGTCGAGAACCTGACGCTCAGCGGAACAGCGGCAATCAACGCCAGCGGATCGGCGGCCAACAACGTGCTGACAGGCAACGCCGGCAACAACGTGCTCAACGGCGGCGCGGGGATCGATACACTGATCGGCGGCGCTGGCGACGACACCTACGTTGTCGATACCACGACAGACATGATCACCGAAGTCGCCGGCGGCGGCATCGATACGGTGCAGAGCAGCGTGACGTTCTCGCTCGCCGCATTCGGCAACATCGAGAATCTGACGCTCACCGCCACCGCGGCGGTCAACGGCACCGGCAACGCCCTCGCCAACACGCTCATCGGCAACGCGGCAAACAACCTCCTGACCGGCCTCGACGGCAACGATACCCTCAACGGCGGCGCCGGGATCGATACGCTGGTCGGCGGCGCCGGCAACGACACCTACGTCGTCGATACAACGACCGACACGATCACCGAGGTGGCCGGCGGTGGCATCGATACGGTGCAGAGCAGCGTCACTTTCTCGCTCGCCGGCATCGCCGAAGTGGAAAACCTGACGCTCACCGGCACTGCGGCGATCAACGCCACCGGCAACGCGCTCGCCAACTCGCTTACCGGCAACGCCGCCAGCAACCTGCTCTCGGGCCTCGGCGGCAACGATACCCTCAACGGCGGCGCCGGGATCGATACCCTCGTCGGCGGTGCCGGCGGCGACGTCTACGTCGTCGATAGCACCAGCGACACGATTACCGAGGCCGCCGGCGGCGGCATCGATACCGTGCAGAGTAGCGTCACGTTCTCGCTCGCCGGCATCGCCGAAGTGGAAAACCTGACGCTCACCGGCACCGGGGCGATCAACGGCACCGGCAACGCGCTCGCCAATACGCTTACTGGCAACGCCGCCAGCAACCGCCTGACCGGCCTCGACGGCAACGATACCCTCAACGGCGGCGCCGGGGTCGACACCCTGGTCGGCGGTGCCGGCAACGACGTCTACGTCGCCGAGAGCACCACCGACACGATTATCGAGGCCGCCGGCGGCGGCATCGATACCGTGCAGAGTAGCGTCACGTTCTCGCTCGCCGGCATCGCCGAAGTGGAAAACCTGACGCTCACCGGTACCGCCGCGGTCAACGGCACCGGCAGCGCGCTCGCCAACACGCTCACCGGCAACGCCGCGGCCAATCTCCTGAGCGGGCTCGACGGCAATGACAGCCTGGTCGGCGGCGCCGGCAGTGATACGCTCGACGGCGGGATCGGCAACGACACCCTCTTCGGCGGCAGCGATGCCGATCTGTTGACCGGCGGCGCGGGCGCCGACAGCTTCGTGTTCAGGGCGCTCACGGATTTCCCGGCCAGCCCTGCTCGGGACACCATCACCGCTTTCGACGGCATAGGCGCGACGGCCGGGGACGTGATCGACCTCTCGGCGATCGACGCGAACAGCAGCGTCGCCGGTGACCAGGCCTTTGCCTTCATCGGGACGTCGGCGTTCGTCGTCGGGCAGGCCGGCGGTCTGCACGCGATCGTCAGCGGCACGGACACACTGATCCAGGGCGAGATAACCGGCGACGGGATCGCCGATTTCGAATTCCTGGTGAAAGGCGCCGATGCGACGAAGTGGGCAGCCACCGACTTCGTTCTGTGACGCACCGGTTTCAGTTTCAGCTGGGAGAGGCTGCTCGATGGTGCTGCCGATCTGACGGGTCATCTGCGTCGATCGGCGGTCGCCCTCCAATTTCCCGCATTGCTGACGTCGCCGGCGTCCATCACCCTCCTCCAATCCGGACCCCGACAGCGGACATCGGTTCGCTTTCGTTCTCTCCTCACAGGGCGCACGTTTCTCCTCCGCCGGCTCGATCCCGGGCCGGATCAGAGAGTGGAGGAACGTGTTCCATGTCTACGATCGACGTTGAAACCAGGCGACCGGACAACCGCGGCCGCGTCCCCTGGAACAAGGGCAAGCTCGTCGGCCAGAAGCCACCGTTGAAGATGAAGGAAGTCTGGCGGATTCGCTTCTGGCTGCAGCAGACGGCAGAGACGCGCGACCTGGCACTGTTCGATCTCGCCATCGACAGCAAGCTACGCGGCTGCGACCTCGTTCACCTCAAGGTCGACGATGTCGCCGTCGGCGGCCCGGTCAAGCCGCGGGCGGTCGTCCGGCAGCGGAAGACCGGCCATCCGGTGCAGTTCGAACTGACCGAACAGACCCGGGAAGCGGTTGCGGCCTGGATGCAGGCTGGCGAGCGCCGCTCCGGCGACTACCTCTTCCCCAACCGGCGTCACTCGTCGAAGCCGCTGACCACCCGGCAGTACGCCCGGCTGGTCCGCGTCTGGCTGGACGCCGTGGGGATGGACGGAACCGCCTACGGCACCCACTCGCTCCGCAGGACAAAGCCGACGCTGATTTACCGCCGCACCGGCAACCTCCGGGCGGTCCAACTGCTGCTCGGCCACACCAAGCTGGAGAGCACCGTTCGTTACCTCGGCGTCGAGGTGGACGACGCGCTCGCCATCTCCGAGCAGACCGACCTGTGACGCTCGCACACGCATGGGCCGCCCTGGACAAAATGGCTACTGGATGGCCATAATTGACCCATGAGCACATACAGCGTCGCGGACGCCAAGAACCAGTTGTCCGAACTGATCGACCGCGCTCTCAGGGGTGAGGGCGTCGTGATCACACGGCATGGGCGCCCCATGGTGGAACTCAAGCCGGTCGACGAACCGGTGAAACCGCTGTCCGCGGCCGACCTCGACTGGCTCGTAGTGCACCGGGTCGGTCGGACGCCGGCCAGTGAGGATGCCGGCCACCTTGTCGAGCGGATGCGCGACGAGAGCGAACGGTGAACGTCTACCTCGACGCCAGCGTTCTCGTCGCTCTCTTTGCCAACGACCCTTTCACCAAGCGGGCGGAAGACTTCCTGCGCCGCGAGCAGCCGGCGACGACGGTGAGCGACTTCGCCAAGGCGGAATTCGCGTCGGCGATCGCCCGGCGCGTCCGAACGGGCGAGCTGACCGACGACGACGCCCGCGACGCGTTCGCCGCACTCGATGTCTGGACCGCGCGGGCCGTCCGATCGATCACCGCCTCCCCGGCCGACATCGCGGCGGCGAGCGCTTACCTGCGCCGCCTCGACCTACCGCTGCGAACGCCGGATGCGATCAACATCGCGATCGCCGAGCGCGCCGGATGCACCTTGCTCACCTTCGACCGGAAAATGGCTGACAATGCGATGACGCTCGGCATTCCTGTCGCCGCAGCATGAGCAGTGGGTCATGACCGAAGATTTGCGTCCCCTGCCGATTTTCCGCATTGCGGACGCGGCCGACGAGAATCAAGGAAGGTCTACTAAGCGGAGTGCGCCAGGAGACTGGCGAGGAGTAGATGGTGAGAGTCCATCACGATGAAGGAGTAGCGATCCACATCGGCCCCGAGCCGTGCGCAGACGTCCGCGAGGGCGTCGGCGAAGCGTCGGCAGGGGATCGTGCAGGCCAGGCTATTGAGCCGCGAAAGGTAGATAGCTCCGGGCGCCGACGTCGTTCTGCTGGCGGAAGGCAACACCGGCGGGCGCGTCATGCGCGAGTGCCCGTCCGGGCCGGCGTGGTCGAAGACCCTGGCATGTATGAGACGCTCCTTGCGCAGGAACTGGGAGACCTCACGGCCGGCCCGGACGGCGGCGATGCCGTCGCGGGTCCGCATCGGGAAGGCGAGGAGCCGTAGCCGGTGGTGCACGGTGGTGAGGAGTCAGACCCTGTCATAGTAGCCGGGAAGCCTGCGAACAAAGCGGCGACTGCCGCGGCGGAGCAGGTGGAGCCAAGGACGGGGGCCGAGGGGAACGTGGGCTGGCAAAGCACGGACCGGACACAGGGCCGGGCCGCCGTGTCNCAGGCGCTGGCGCGCGTACGACAAGCCGCAAGGCAACGGAAGAAGGAACGGTTCACCGCGCTCCTCCATCACGTGACCATCGATCTGCTCCACGTCGCTTTCCTCGCCCTGAAGCGGGATGCGGCGCCCGGCGTGGACGGGGTGACGTGGCAGGACTACGAGGCCGATCTCGAGCGAAGGCTCGCCGATCTGCACGACCGGGTCCAGCGGGGAGCGTATAGGGCGCAGCCCGCACGGCGGCGGTTCATCCCGAAGCCGGACGGGCGGCAGCGGCCGCTGGCGGTCGCCGCGCTGGAGGACAAGATCGTCCAGAAGGCGACACTCGCGGTGCTGAACGCGATCTACGAGGAGGACTTCCTCGGGTTCAGCTACGGGTTCCGGCCGAAGCGCGGCCAGCACGATGCGCTGGACGCTCTCGTGGTCGGGATCACCCGCACCAAGGTGAACTGGATCCTGGATGCCGATATCCGGTCGTTCTTCGATTCTGTCAGCCAGGACTGGCTGGTCCGATTCCTCGAACACCGGATCGGCGATGCGCGCATCCTCCGCCTGATCCGCAAGTGGCTGAAGGCGGGGGTCCTGGAAGACGGAGTGCTCACGGTCAGCGAGACGGGGACCGGGCAGGGGTCGGTGATTTCGCCGCTGCTCGCCAACGTCTACCTGCACTACGTGTTCGACCTCTGGGCCGAGCGCTGGCGACGGCGGGAAGCCCGCGGCAGCATGATCATCGTCCGCTATGCCGATGACATCGTCGTGGGCTTCGAGCACGAGACCGACGCGCGGCGGTTCCAGGACGCGATGCGCGCGCGTCTGGAAGCGTTCGCTCTGTCGCTGCACCCGGAGAAGACCCGCCTGATCGAGTTCGGCCGCTTCGCGGCGGTCGGACGCGCGAAGAAAGGGCTCGGCAAACCGGAGACCTTCGACTTTCTCGGGTTCACCTTCATCTGCGGCCGGGACCTCCGGGGCGGGTTTCAGCTCCAGCGGCGGACGCGGCGCGACCGGATGCGGGCGAAACTCCGGGAGATCAAGGACGAGCTGCGATATCGGCGACACCGGCCGATCCCCGAGCAGGGGCAATGGCTGGCACAGGTGGTCCGCGGTTTCTTTGCCTACCATGCCGTGCCGACCAACTGGGCGGCGCTGACGGCCTTCCGCTACCACGTCGGCCGCCTCTGGCTTCGTGCGCTTCGGCGTCGCAGCCAGCGGGGGTTCTTCGCCTGGGAACGGCTGACCCGTCTCGCCGACGCCTGGCTTCCCAGACCCAGGATGTTCCATCCGTCGCCCCACGTGCGCTTCGCCGTCAAACACCCGAGGTGGGAGCCGAGTGCGTGAATTGCGCCCGCTCGGATCTGTGCNGGGGGCGCTCAGAAATGAGCGTCCCTACCGCGATCCCGGATAGCGTTGATTGCTCGCGCGACCGCAAAGCGTCGTTCACTATCCGCTCCTCCTCGTCATTCGCCACCGTTTCAGGGTTCGAAGAGCGGACCAAGCTAGTGTCATTATCGCATGTGATGCAGGCATCGTACGTCGCTGGTGGCGATGGGCTGGAGGCAGTCAGGATCGTCGTTGCGGACGTTGTTGACGCGGGAGCTTACGGGAACGGCCATGAGCGGTCCGTCACAGGGTTTTAGCAGGGCCTTGATCGGGGTGAGTTCGGCTTCGGTGTCGAGCCAGAGCTCGAATGTATTAGGTTCAAGGATCACCGGCATGCGCTCATGGATCGGCCGGACCGAGGGATTGGCCTCGCAGACGATGATCGTGCAACTCTCGATAGGATCTCCTCCCTCTGGGTTCCGCCATCGCTCCCAGAGGCCGGCAAAGGCAAACGGTCGGTTTGCCGGTAGGGTCAGGTAGTAGGGCTGCTTCTGAGATCCTTCTAACCGCCATTCGTAGAAGCCGTCGGCGACGACTAGACACCGACGTCTGCGAAACGCCAGACGGAAGGCGGGCTTCTGGTCAACCGTCTCGGCGCGGGCGTTGATCATTTTGTAGCTGATCGAGGTATCTTTCGCCCAGGCCGGCAGCAATCCCCAGCGGACAAGGGCAAGTTCGCGCTCGTCGTGATCGTCTTTCCGCCGGACGATTGGCACACTCTGCGTCGGCGCAATGTTGTAACGGGGCGGCAGGTTCGGTGGCGGCGTTCGAGCGGTGATCCTGTAGAGCGCGACAAGCTCGGACCAGGGTCGAATTCGTGTGTAACGTCCGCACATCGCTCCAGGGCCTCGCCGTCATTGAGCCTTGTCGTCATGTAGTGACGGTCGATGCGATTTCGCATGCGCTCGATTCGGCACAGGTCCGCCCGGCGAGAATTCTAGGCGTGAATCGGACGGGCGATGGCGACTCCAGAGACACCTTGACTCCAACCGCCGCGGATAGGAACATAGAAAGAACATTAGCTGTGGATGCCGTCGTGCGATCATGCCTCGCATTGCTAGCGATTTGGACAAACTTCGTTGCCAGCTTGCTCGGCTGGAGGCCCCGCGCAGCGGGCGCGCTGCCGCAACGCTGAGCGATCCGATGCTCGATCGGGCACTGCCGTGGGGCGGTCTGCCTCGCAATGGCTTGCACGAGATCGTCGGCGACGAAGGCGATGTGGCGGCGGGTGGATTTGCCCTGGCCGTGGCCGGTCGCATCGCCGGAAGCGGTGGCCGCATTTTGCATCTCGGGATGCATCATCGCGATCAAGCCGCCGGGCGGCTCTACGGTCCCGGCCTTGTCCGGTTCGGCATCGATGCCGACCGACTGATCCTCGCTGTCGTCTGCCGGCCGGCCGACCTCTTGTGGATGATGGAAGAAGGCCTGCGCAGCAAAGCGCTGGCGGCGGTGATTGGCGAAGGCGTGACCGCCGACCTGACGGCGTCGCGTCGGCTGCAACTTGCCGCCGAAGCCGGCGGGGCGGCGGCTTTATTGTTGCCACCGGTAGCCGCGCGATCGTGGACGGCGCTGACCCGCTGGCGGGTGACCTCTGCACCGTCGCGCGACGGACCGTTCCGTCCCCGCTGGCGGGTCTTGCTCGAACGCTGCCGGGGTGGATCACCCGCAGACTGGCTGGTGGAATGGGACGATGCGACGAGTTGTTTCTGTGTGGTTCCCCCATTGGCGGACCGACGCCCACGGCTGNNGCGGCAGTGCTCGGCTGAACGGCTTTCCGGGGGAGGAGCCGCTGGCGAGCGTGCCGCCCTGGATGGCGCGGCGCGCGATCGGCCCCTCGCCCTGGTCGAGCGGACAAAAGGCGGCGTACGGCTGGCGGCTGTCGATCCGACCGCTGCCGCGGAAGGGCTCCANCCGGGAATGAGCCTTGCCGACGCCCGCGCCGCCCTGCCGGCATTGGCCGTCGCCGCAGCCAACCCGGTAGCCGATATGGAATGCCTTGGCCGCCTCGCCGATTGGTGCCATCGCTGGACGCCATGGACGGCGACCGACGGCACCGACGGGATCGTCCTCGACGTCAGCGGCTGCGCGCATCTGTTCGGCGGCGAAGCCCGCCTGTTGGAGCAGATATGTGCCCGGTTGCGGCGGTTCGGCTTCAGCGTCCGGGCGGCCCTGGCCGACACACCGGCGGCCGCCTGGGCCTGGGCTCGCTTCGGCAGCGGTGGCGTCCTCGCTCCGGGCAGCCAGGCTCATGCTCTGGCCCCGCTGCCGGTGGCGGCGCTACGGCTGCCCGCCGCCCTCGTCTACGGCCTCGAACAGGTTGGCTTGGCGACCATCACCGCCCTGGCGACCGTGCCCCGCGCGCCTCTCGCCCGGCGATTTGGCGAGACCCCGCTGCGGCGGCTGGATCAGGTCATGGGACGAGCGGATGAGCCGATTGGGCCACGACTGCCGGCCATGGACTGGAGTCGTTGCCGGAGCTTTGCCGAGCCGATCGGCCGCACCGAAGATGTCGCCGCCGGGCTGCAGATGCTGCTCGACGACCTCACCGCCGGTCTCGCCGAGGCCGGCCGTGGGGTGCGCCGGCTAGCGTTCACGCTCTATCGGGTGGACGGCTCGACCCAGGGTTGGCGCATCGGCACCGCCCGGCCCAGCCGCTCGCCCGAGCACCTGGCCCGGCTCTGTGCCGAACCACTGCAGCGCCTCGATGCCGGATACGGCATCGAAGCCCTTCGTCTGACCGCCATTGAAACCGAGCCCTTGGCCATGTCCCAGCTCGACTGGCAGGAGGGCGATGTGACACCCGAGGCCCTGGAGCAGTTGATCGACCGGATGCAGCAGCGGCTGGGAGCGGACCGCATCGTCCGCCTCGCGCCGGTGGAAAGCCATTGGCCGGAGCGGGCGGTCGCCGGCATTGCGGCGTTGGCGCCACCGCGGCGGACCGACTGGGCGATCCCCTTGCCGCGGCCACTGCGCTTGTTGCCTGTCCCTGAACCGATCACGGTGACCGCCCCGGTGCCGGACGATCCGCCGGTGGCGTTCCGCTGGCGAGACGTCTATCGCCGCATCGTCCGCGCCGAAGCGCCGGAACGGATCGCCGCCGAATGGTGGCGAGAAGCAGCGGCAACGCCGGCGCGCGACTACTACTGGGTCGAAGACGAGGCCGGGCGCCGTTACTGGCTGTTTCGCGACGGCCCCTACGTCCCCGGCCAGTCCGCNCCGCTGGTACCTGCACGGCCTGTTCGCATGAGCTATGCCGAACTCCAGGTCACCAGCAATTTCAGCTTCCTGCGCGGGGCCTCGCATCCCCAGGAACTGGTGGAAACCGCCCGCCTCCTCGGCTTTTCGGCGCTCGCGATCACCGATCACAACACGCTTGCTGGCGTCGTCCGTGCTCATACCGCGGCGAAGGCGGTGGGCCTGCGCTACGTCGTCGGCTGTCGCCTCGATCTCCACGACGATGCGCCGCACGACACCTTCTTAAGCCTGTTGTGCTGGCCAACTGATCGTGCCGCCTATGGCCGGCTCTGCCGCCTCCTCACCCTCGGCCAGCGACGGGCCCGCAAGGGCGGCTGTCGCCTCGGCTGGGCCGATCTCTGCGGCCTCGCCGAAGGGCAGATCCTCGCGGCGTTGCCGCCCGACCGCCCCAATCCCGTCTTCGGCGAACGTCTGGCGGCACTGGCGACGCTGGCACTTGGTCGCACGTATCTGGTCCTTCAGCATCGCTACCGCGGCGACGATCGACGACGGCTGGCGATGCTCGCCAACCTCGCTGCCGAGGCCGGCGTGCCAACCCTCGCCACCAACGATGTCCATTACCACATCCCCCAGCGGCGGCCGCTGCAGGACGTGCTGACCTGCATCCGCGCCGGCTGCCGGATCGACGAGGCCGGCCTGCGGCTCGCCGCCAATGCCGAACGTCACCTCAAACCGCCGGACGAGATGCGCCGGCTGTTCCGTGGCCACGAGGACGCCGTCGCACGGACCCAGGGGGTGGTCGAGCGGTGCCATTTCTCCCTCGACGAACTGCGCTACGAATACCCCGACGAACCGGTGCCGCCAGGGCGCACNCCCCAGGCCTACCTGGAGGAGCTGACTTGGCAGGGGGCAGCCACCCGCTGGCCCGAAGGCATCCCGGCGAAGATCGCAGCCGACCTGCGACACGAGTTGGCGCTGATCGGCCGGCTCGGCTACGCAGCCTACTTCCTCACCGTTTACGACATCGTCCGTGCCGCCCGCGATCGCAGCATCCTCTGCCAGGGTCGGGGATCGGCAGCCAATTCGGCGGTGTGCTATTGTCTCGGCATCACCGCCGTCAATCCGGCCGAGCTCGATCTCCTGTTCGAGCGCTTCATCAGCGAGGAACGCCGCGAGCCTCCCGATATCGACGTCGACTTCGAGCACGAGCGGCGCGAGGAGGTCATCCAGTACATCTATGAGCGCTACGGCCGCGATCGGGCCGGGCTCGCTGCGACCGTCATCAGCTACCGCTCCCGCAGCGCGGTGCGAGATGTGGGCAAGGCGATGGGGCTGAGCGAAGATGTCACCGCTCGCCTCGCCGCCACCGCCTGGGCTTCCTCCGATGAGGGGTTGGCCCTTGACCAAGTTAAGGAAGCCGGGCTCGATCCGGCCGATCGCCGCCTGTGCCAAACGCTGGCGCTCGCCCGGGAGCTGCTCGGCTTTCCCCGTCATCTTTCCCAGCACGTCGGCGGCTTCGTGCTCACCCGCGGACGGCTGGACGAAACGGTGCCGATCGGTAACGCGGCGATGGCGGATCGCACCTTCATCGAGTGGGACAAGGACGACATCGACGCTCTCGGCATCCTCAAGGTGGATATCCTGGCGTTGGGCATGCTGACCTGCATCCGCAAGGCTTTCATCTTGATCCGCGACCATCATGGCCGTGATCTGAGCCTCGCGACACTGCCGCGCGAGGACCCCGCCGTCTACGACATGCTGTGCCGGGCGGATTCGCTCGGCGTCTTCCAGGTGGAGAGCCGGGCACAGATGAACATGTTGCCCAGGCTGCGCCCGCGGATGTTCTACGATCTCGTCATCGAGGTGGCGATCGTCCGGCCGGGGCCGATCCAGGGCGACATGGTCCATCCCTACCTGCGTCGTCGCCAGGGGGTAGAACCGGTCAGTTATCCCTCCGAAGACCTGCGTCGGGTGCTCGGCAAGACCCTGGGCGTGCCGCTGTTTCAGGAGCAGGCGATGCGCATCGCCATCGTCGCCGCTGGCTTCACGCCGACGGAAGCCGACGGGCTGCGCCGGGCGATGGCGACCTTCCGCCGCGCCGGGACCATCCACGGATTCCGCAGCAAGTTCATCGCCGGTATGATCGAACGCGGTTATGCGCCCGAGTTTGCCGAGCGATGCTTCCAACAGATCGAGGGCTTTGCCGATTACGGGTTTCCGGAATCCCATTCGGCCAGTTTTGCCCTGCTGGTCTACGTATCGGCCTGGCTGAAATGCCATTATCCCGCCGCCTTCGCCGCGGCGCTGCTCAACAGCCAGCCAATGGGGTTTTACGCGCCTGCGCAGATCGTCGGCGATGCGAGGGTGCACGGCGTCGAGGTACGTCCGGTGGACGTCAACCATTCCGCCTGGGACTGCGCGCTGCAGCCAGGCGAGAATAGGCAGATGGCGCTGCGTCTCGGTTTCCGGTTAGTGGATGGTCTTGGCAAGGAGATGGCGAGCCGGCTGATCGCCGCGCGGGCTACGGGCTATCCCTCGGTCGGCTCCCTCAACCGGCGGGCCGGGCTGACGGCGGCGACGATCGAAAGGCTGGCTGCCGCCGATGCCTTTCATTCCCTCGGCCTCGATCGGCGGGCAGCGCGCTGGCAGACCCGGGCGATCGGTGAGAGCCCGCTCCCACTGTTTGCCGCGATCGAGGATCAATCGACCGAGGGTGAGGCCATGACCGAGCCGACGGTTGCCCTGCCGCCGTCGGCGCCATCCGAGCAGGTGCTCGACGACTATCGTGCCCTCGGCCTGTCGCTGAAGGCGCATCCGATGAGCTTCCTGCGGGCGAGCCTGACAGCCGAAGGGGTGGCGTCGGCCGCCACGGCGCAGAGAGCCGGCGATGGTTCCCGACTGGCGGTGGCCGGCGTCGTACTGGTGCGCCAGCGGCCCGGCAGCGCCAAAGGTGTGATCTTCATCACCCTTGAAGACGAAACCGGGGTAGTCAACCTGGTGGTCTGGCCGGCGGTGCTGCAGCAGTTCCGCACGGTGGTGATGACCAGCCGGCTCCTCCTGGCTCGCGGCCGCATCCAGCGCAGCCCTGAAGGCATCATCCATCTGGTCGCCGAGCGCCTCGTCGATCGCACCGCCGACCTCGACCGTCTCGGTGTCCGGCGGCCGTCCCCGCTCACCCATCTCGACGAGGTCGCCCGCCCCGGCCGCAACGACTACGTCGCCCCGCCGTCCCATCCCCGCCATGTCCGGGTGATCCCCAGATCGCGGGATTTCCGCTGATGGAAACACCCAACCGACTGACCTGTCACGCTTGAACCGCCGTACGTAGAAACGCCGAGATGGGTCATTGAGCGTCGGCGATGGGGCCGCGGATATCGACCCGCAGACCTCGGTTGCTTCCGACGGCCGGCGTGTCAGCTTCACTTCGGCCGCCCTGCTCGCAGTTTTCATGGTGCGTCAGTGATGGGGCTGCCCAGAGCGACCAGCGACCTTCGGGCTGCAGCCGGTTCCCCGGGCCGGAGCGTCAGCTTCCCACCGCCCGCGACGGCCGCAACTTTTGCCCACGGCCGTGACGAGGCGGCTTGAAGCGGACCTTTACCGCGACCGGAATTGCCGCCAAAAGCCTCGCTTCCGACCAGCGTCGATATATGCATGGCATTGATTGTAAGCTATTGATATGGAGCGATAAAAGGCAGAGAAGGTTCGATCCCGGTTCGGTTCGCTCCGCCAGTTTGGCTCTTCCGGCCCGTCGCGCCTGCATCTGGGAGCGTGCAGTCGGATCGAACGCCCGGGCGTCGCCTGTGTCCCACCCATCCTCCCCCGGGCAGCGACTGAGGCAATTATTTGCCCTTCTTGCCACTTTTTCGCTGGGCATTGACGGAACCTGACGCCAGGCTGGGCGTTGAGTGTTCAGAGCCCTACTCTGACGGATGGACACGCGATGAATCTGCGCGCGTTGGCCTTTGTGCTTGCCGGCGGTAAGGGGACACGGTTNAGCCCCCTGACCAAGGAGCGCGCCAAGCCGGCAATCTCCTTTGCCGGCCAATATCGCATCGTCGATTTCGTCCTCAGCAATCTGGTCAATTCGGGCATCTGTTCGATCTATGTCCTGGTGCAGTTCAAGAGCCAGTCGTTGCTGCTGCACCTGAAGGAAGGCTGGCAGTTCGCCAACATCCTCGGTAGCCAGTTCATCATTCCGGTGCCGGCGCAGATGCGCTCGCCTGGCGAAACCTGGTACCGCGGCACCGCGGACGCCATCTTCCAGAACATCAACCTGATCGAGCAGTCGAAACCGGACGTGGTCTGCGTCTTCGGCGCCGATCACGTCTACCGGATGAACATCCTCGAGATGGTGGAATTCCATCGGCAGATGACCGCCGACGTCACCATCGCGACACGGACGGTGGACCGCCGCTTTGCTGCCGACTTCGGCGTCGTCGAGGCGATGGCCGACGGCCACGTGGCCGGCTTCATCGAGAAGGACCCCGACGCCCCGGGGCTGCCGGACGACCCTAGCCAAGTGCTGGCGTCCATGGGCAACTACGTCTTTTCCACCGACGCCTTGCTCAGCATGCTGGCGGAAGACGCGGCCGATCCAAAGTCCAGCCATGACTTCGGCACCGATGTGCTGCCGCGGCATGTTGGCCGGGCGTGGATGTATGCCTATGATTTCAGCCACAATAAAATCCCGGGCGAGTCGCTCGACGGCAACAATTACTGGCGCGACGTTGGCACGGTGGATGCCTATTACGAAGCCAACATGGAGATCCTCGGCCCGCAACCGCCGCTCAATCTGTTCAACCGCCGCTGGCCGCTCCGGACCGCCACATACCCCGATCCGCCGACGCGGTTCGACATCGGCGCCGACGGCGCGGCAGGAGCGGCGGTGCACGCCATGGTCGCGTCGGGCTGCATCATCGGCGGGCGGATCGAACGTTCGGTGCTCGGCCGCAAACGTCGGGTGCATGCGCAGGCGCAGATCAGCGACAGCGTCGTCCTCGACAACTGCGAGATTGGCCCGGGCGCGGTGATCCGGCGAACGATCATCGACAAGAACGCCCGCGTCCCGGCTGGGGCACAGATCGGCGTCGACCTGGAGCGCGACCGGCAGCACTACCACGTCACCGATAGCGGCATCGTCGTCGTCCCCGGCGCCCGTTCCTCGATCGACCTCTGTAACATCGGCATCTGACCGGCGGCATTGGACTGGCGGCCCGCAAGACCTTCTCGTCCGCCTCGACCACACCGCCGAGGTTCGGGTCGCCTAGCTCCAACGCGATGTCTTGTCGTGCTTGCAATGCGGGCAACTGGCATCGGCGTCTCGACGCTTCTCGATCGTGACTCCAGCCAAACGTCGCGCCAATCCCGCGCGCACCATTCAGCTAGCAGAATAAAGAAGGAACAAAATGATTTTCGGACACGGCGGCACACCCGCCAGCGGCCAGCGCCTGCGGCACTGACGCCAAAGTGCGCCGCGACCACACGATGGCTCGCCCCCACAGCGACCGCGTCGCCATGTTTCCTCCACCTTAATGCCTGGGAGGTTCACTCCCCGATCGGAACAGACTGCGCCATCACGCCACAGATACCCGCAGGACTTCGGCGACGCTCCACGCCTGGGCGATACAGCCGCGCGGTGCAAACGGCGGCTCGGCATCGAAGATCTCGCTGATACTGCCGATACAGCCGTCGTCGAGATGCGCCCACATGCCGTCCAGCAAGGCGCGCACCTCGTGGCGACGTTCGGGATGAACCTTCAACCAGGCATCGACGTAGGGGCCAATCAGCCAGGCCCACACCGTTCCCTGGTGGTAGGCGGCGTCGCGCGCCCGCAGATCACCGTCGTATTTCGCCTTGTAATCCGGATGCTCCGCAGACAACGAACGCAGCCCCAGCGGCGTCAGCAAACGCTGCTCTACCACATCCAGCACCTGCTGCCACCGGTCGCCGTCCAGCACCGGATGCCGCAGGGAGATGGCGAAGACCTGGTTGGGACGGCAAGCGGGATCATCGCCATGCTCGCCGTCAACGACGTCGAACAAATAGCCCCCGTCGGCGTACCAGAAGCGCCGGTTGAAGGACGTCCGCGTTCGTTCGGCACAATCGGCCAACGGCGGCAGCGGGCCGGGAAGCTGATACTCCTCCACCCAGCCGGCAAGGAGGCGCAGGGCGTTGTACCACAGGGCATTGATTTCCACCGCCTTGCCCCGTCGCGGGGTCACCACCCAGTCGTCCACCTTGGCGTCCATCCAGGTGAGCTGGTAGCCCTCGGCGCCCTGACGCAGCAGGCCGTCCTGCGGATCGACGCCGATGCCGAAGCGGGTGCCATCCAGGTGATGCCTGACAATGTCCACCAGCTTCGGCAGCAGCGAGCGGACGAGGTCATGGTCGCCGGTGACAGCGTCGTAACGGTCGATGGCATGGAAGAACCACAGCGTCGCATCCGCGGTGTTGTAGAGGCCGGTGTCCTCGTGTTCGAGAAACAGGTTCGGCAGCAGACCGTCACGGATGTGCTCGGCGAAGGTGTGCAGAATGCGCGCCGCCTCCGCATGCCGACCGGTATGCAGCGTCAGCCCCTCAAGGCTGATCATGGTGTCGCGCCCCCAATCGGTAAACCAGTGATAGCCGGCAATCACCGTGCGTGCCCGCTCGTCCCGGCCGTCCAGATCGCCCGGATCGGCGCGCGGCGGCACGATGATGAAGGAGTCCGCAGCCAGCACCAGTTCGTTGGCCGGGCTGTCCCGCAAGGCCGGGTCGGCCCGCTCGATGAGCGCCGCGCGGCGGTTGCGCTCGTCGCGTAAGGCATCTGCGGGGCGCAGGCTGGCGAGAGAGTCGTCCCAGGGCTCGGTAGTCGCCAGGAGGATGACCTCGGTGGTGTCCTTGAGCGCTGCACGCAGCAGGCCCGGGCTCCACAGGGTACCGCGATAGTCGTAGCCTCGCTCCGCCTCACGCCTATAAATATTCTCGCAGCGCCGCCCGCCATCGAGGGTGAAGGACGTCCGGGTGCTGAGCAGACGCAGCCGCAAGGTCGGTAGGTCCGGGCCGCCGGTGATCTCATAATGGTTGCCGGTGGAGATGACTTGGTAAGGCGTACGAGCATCTTCGCGTACCGGGCTATCGTGCAAACGGAATTGCAGATAGGGCCGCAACTGTAGCTCCACCTGTGCCGCACCGGCGAGGAGGTGCCAAGTGATCAGTACGGTGTTCTGGCCGTGCAGCATCGCCAGACTGCGTTCGACGACGATGCCCTCGCCTTCGAAGCGCCAAATCGGCAAACCGAGGTCGAGCCAGAACGCGGTCAGTGGCAACGACTGCACCGTGTCGCCATCGCTCCGCAACACCCTGGCGCCGAGGCTGAACACCCGCCCATCCTCAAGCTGCAGGCATTCGTCGAGAGCATTCAACATCACCACCCGGCCGGTGGGTACCGGCGCCGCCGCCACAAGGTTGGCATGATAGCGCCGGGTCAGGGTGCCGCCGATGGTGCCGCTGGCATAGCCGCCAAGGCCGTTGGTCACCAGCCACTCCCGCTCGTTGCCGTTAGCCGTCGGCGCAAGCGGCACGTGACGCACCACGTGGCTCGCCGTCATCGCTTCGCTCCCCTCAGGAGCGGGGCAGTCGTGGCCGCTTCGGNNCATCGGCATCCGGTGCCAACAGGATCGCCGCCCCGCCGGCCAGCCGCCAGTTGCCTTCCGAATAGACGGGAGGAATGCCGGTACCGCCATATTGCGGATCCTCGCTCGACCAGATGACCCGCCACGTATGGCCTGGGAGTGGCGCCAGCAACGGCTCGGGCGCCGGCGAGTAATGCAGCTCAACGTCGAGGTTGATCAGCAGCAACCGATCTTCTCTTTCGCCAAAGAAGCGCAGGACGAAGGCGCTGGGTCCAATCACCGCACCGTCAACGCAGCCGATTTCGTGACGCCGCAACACCGCATCCTCGCGCCGCAAACACAGCAGGTCGCGATGAAGGGTGTAGATTTCCGCATGGCTTTCCCGCTCGCTGAAGTCGAGCTTGCAGCGGCTGAAGGTTTCGCCGTCATCAGGGCGGAGGATGGAGTCCTGCATCTCCGGCGTCGCCAGATTGGCAAACTGGCGCAAGAACTCCTTGCGTCCCGCATGGACAAGATCCGCCAAGTCCCGCTTATGATCGGCAAAGTAGAAGAAGGGAGCGGACGCACCGAACTCCTGCCCCATGAACAGCATCGGCGTCGCCGGACCGAGCAGCAGATAGGCTGTCATCGCCCGGTACTGCGCCGGACTGGTCAGCTTATGCAGGCGCAAGCCGTTGCCGGAATTGGCCACCTGATCGTGATTCTGGAGAAAGTTGACCAACCGCTCCGGATGCAGGTTCCTCGAGGGCGTGCCGCGTGGCTGCTGCTGCCAACTGTACCATTGCCCCTGGTACAGGAAGCCGTACTTGGCGGCGGAAACAAACTCCTGTGGTCGGCCGTGATAGTCGGTGTAGTAGGCTTCCCGCCGCCCGGTGAGTGCCACCATCGCCGCATGGTGCAGATCGTCGTTCCACAGGCTGTCGAGACCGCAACCGCCTTCGGCCGCCGGCAGCAACAGCGAGACATCCTGTGGTTCGTTCTCACCAACGATGAAAATGTCCCGCCCAACCGCGGCAGCACGCGCTTGGCGGCAGACTTCCGCCAAGATGTGATCACTGCTGGCGTCAAAGTCATAAATATTTTGCGTCGCATCCAGGCGCAGACCATCAAGATGGAATTCGCTGATCCAGTAGCCGGCGTTGGTGATAAAGAATTCCCGCACCGGCTCGCAGTTAGCGTCACTGAAGTTGATCGCCTGGCCCCAGTCAGTTCCGTGTTCCTCACTGAGGTAATAGGGCGAAAACTGTGGTAACATGTTGCCGACAGGTCCGAGGTGGTTGTAGACCACGTCGAGAATGACGCCCAGTCCGCAGGCGTGCGCCGCATCGACGAAGGCGCGGAAGTCGTCGGGGCCACCGTACAATCTCGTCGGCGCGTACATGTTGACCCCATCGTAGCCCCAACCGAAGCTACCGGCGAAATCGGCCACCGGCATCACCTCGAGGATCGTGATCCCGAGCGCAGCCAGCGCCGGGAGTTGCGGGATGGCATCGCGCCATGTGCCGGCTTGCGAAAAGGTGCCGATGTGCATTTCGTAGATGACGTCACCGCGGCCGGTCACCCCCTTCCAGGGGGCGTCGGTCCAGGTGAAGGTAGAGGGGTCGATCACCTGCGACGGTCCGAGCGGACCTTCGGGCTGAAAGCGCGATGCCGGATCGGCCAGCAGGTCAGCCTCGCTGTCGAGACGGTAATGGTAAAGGCTGCCGGTGCGTGCTGCAGCACTGACCCCACTGAAGTAGCCGTTACCCTCCGCCTCCAGAGTGACGGGCAACAGCTGCTCCAGGCCATCGGCGATCACCACTTCGACGCACTTTCGCTGCGGAGCCCAGACCCGGAAAGAAACACCGGCGGGCGTCACCTCGGCGCCAACCGGCAACCGCCGTCCCTGCAGCCCCCACTTCGTCGCGGCAGGTCCGCTGGCGTTTGCCGCGTGGCAAGCGGTCTTGGAAAGGTAACGGTTGGGCAGGCCATCTCGTCGCTGGCAAGTGCGGTCGATGTCGGGTCACCGTCTGGCATCGTAGGTCCCTTTTTACCAGGCCGAAGCGAAGTCAGAACGCCAACCTGCCTGTCCGGTTCCTCGCGCGGGCAGAGTGGGCGACCGCCGAGCCGACGCGTTCTGCCTATCCCTATCCAAACTTACTTTTCGGTTTTCGCGGGCTTGCTCGGCATCTTTTCCGTCGCTAGGCCGTCAGCGACGAAGGGCGTCCGCTGCTCCTTTTCGACAATTCTGGCGGCGACGCCTTTGGCCTCCTCCTCGGAGTCTTCGCTGGTCACATAGACCGTCCGCAGCGGCACCTTGTGCGGCCGACCGGAGGAGTCGGTTTTCTCCTTGTATGCGGTCACCTTCAGCGGCTTTTTCTGCGCTTCCTCTTTGTTTTCCAGCGACGCCAGCGACAGGATGCCGAGTGGCTGATGCTCACGATCGACCACAGGCAAGCGAGTGATGCCGTATTCAGCAATCAGCTCTTTCGCTTCCTCAACCGTCTGGTCGCCGAAGGCAGTGACGACTTCGACCGACATGATGTCGCGCACGCGGGCGCTCCGCATCAACTCGTCGGCCACCGACCGGACAACAATATCGCGATCGGTGATCACGCCGGCCAATCGACCGTCGGCGACGACGAACAACGCCCCGGTATCGTGATCCCGCATCAGCCGCGCCGCTTCGACGACGTCAGCGTCAGCACTCACCTTTTCAACCGGCTCGGTCGAGAGCAGTTCGATCAGCTGCATGTTTCCGTCCTCAATTGGTCGATCTGAACCGAATGAACGTGACAGCGCGTGAGCAGGTTCCCGAGTAGGGCGGACCAGCTTGCGCCGTGCATCGTCAATGCGGATTATGTCTGCTGAGGTGCATCCATTGGACCGACTTGGGGGTAGATATCTTCGTCAGCTACACGAGCAGCGACCGGGACTGGGCTCACTGGATCGCGCCGTCGAAGCGGAGGAAATGGAGACCAGAGCCGCGGCAATCCGGGCCAAGCAGTAGCTCCACCGTTGCGGCGGCAAGGGTCGTTGTTAATCTGGATGCTGCCAGCGCGAGGAAGGAGGCTGCCATGCGCTTATCGCGATGCATCCGGTTGCCGGTGGGCCTGGGGGTGGTCGCCTTGGCAATCACCGCCTCCCCGGCGTTCGCCGATCCGGCGGCGTCGCCAAGCTCGCCGGGCGACGGCGGGCGCGCCTGCGTCGAAGTGGAGATCGCCGGCGAACGGACGCCCGATTACGCCTGCCTGAGCGACGCCTTGCGCGGTGCGGTGGCGGCAGCCAGGCCGGTGGCCAACCTGCCAACCGTCGGTCGCCAGCCCGGCCCGAACGCCGTCGGCCTGATCACGCCGACGGAGGTGCGCCAGCAGTACGGACCCAACTTTGGCACCTCGGTGGTTCCCTATCGGCCGGTGGTACCCCGGCCATAGCGCCTGCACAAGCGCGGGAGCGCTGGGGGCCATTGCCGACCGATCGTGCGTCGCAGAATAATTCTCCATGGATAGGCCCTCTTTGCCGGCGCCTATGGTAGTAATTTCCCGCCAGTAAATCACCTTTGCCGTTCACTCGATAATGCGTCTCCAGGACAGAATGGCGGCAGCAGCGCGCAGGTATTTAAATACTGGTAAGGTATATTATATTTGTCACCAGACATTCATGATTAATTAACATTTACTCGTGCCATCCGTCTGACATGTTGCGCCGCGCCAAAGCAAAGCGACGCACTGGGACGAATGGGCAATGACAAGCTCGCTGACGCGCCGACCCACGGCCGACGACGCGGCAAGTCCTGCTGCGACGCATCGATCAGCACCTGCTGCGGGTACCGCCGCCGCGGCATGGCCGAATGTTCGCCACCTCGCCGCTTTCGTTGCGCTGGTTGTGACGATCCTTGGGCTGGGCGCGGTCCCCTCAGTGCAGGCGTCGAGTGAACCCGCGGCGACGACCGCGGCCAGCGCCCCCAGCCCTGCCACCTCGGCCGCCCCCGTCCCGTTCGACGCGGGCAAGGCGGATGCGGGCATCACCGGGAAGGAAGCCAGTGGGCGGGTCTTCACGGCGATGGAGTTCGACATTCGCGGGGCCACCCTGCTCGAGCGCGGCGAGATCGAAGAGGTGGTCTACCCCTTCCTCGGTCCCGACAAGACAGCCGACGACATGGAGCAGGCACGCGCGGCGCTGGAACAGCTTTACCAGCGCAAGGGCTATCAGACCGTCGTCGTCAGCGTCCCGCCGCAGAACCCGGACTCCGGTGTCATCCGGCTGCAGGTGACGGAGGCAAAGGTCGGCCGGCTGCGCGTCCGCGGCGCCCGCTATCACTCGCCGGAGCAGATCAAGTCGGAGGTTCCCTCCCTCGCCGAGGGCCAGGTGCCGAACGTGACCCGGGCCGAGCAGGAACTGATCGCCGTCAACCAACAGCCCGACCGCCGTGTCTTTCCCGTCATGCGCGCCGGCATCACCCCCGGAACGGTGGATGTGGATCTGCAGGTGGAGGACAGCCTGCCGCTGCACGCCAGCAGTGAACTCAACAATCGCCGCAGCGAGAGCACCAAGCCGCTGCGCCTCGTGACGTCGATTGGCTACGACAACCTCTGGCAGCTGGGCCACTCGATCAACTTCACCCATCAGGTGGCGCCCGAGCGTCCCAGCGACGCCCAGGTCTACTCCGGCTCCTACTTGGCGCGTTTCCCGCAGCTGCCTGGCTACGCCTTCCTCGTCTACGGCTACACCTCCGACAGCAACGTGGCGACGGTCGGCACCACCAACGTCATCGGCGCCGGCAAGGCGGTGGGTGGGCGCGTCATTCGCACCCTGCCGGGCACCACACAGTTTTTTCAAAGTGTCAGTGGCGGCCTGGACTACAAGGATTTCGATGAAAACGTCGCGCTCGGCGGCAGCGAGATTCAGACGCCGATCACCTACTACCCATTCACCATCGGCTACTCGGCGCAAGTCTTTAAGGAAAGATCCACCGTCAACCTCGGTGCTGATGTGGTGTTTTCCTTCCGCGGCCTTGGTAGCGACAACGCAGAGTTCGATCAAAAACGCTATGAAGCCAGCGACAGCTTCATTTACCTGCGCACCACCGCCGACTATACGCAGACCCTCCCCTACGACCTGGCCTTGTTCACCCGCTTTGAAGGCCAGATCGCCAACGGGCCGCTGATCAGCAACGAGCAATTGGCGGTCGGTGGTCTGGACACCGTGCGCGGTTTCCTCGAAGCGATCGTTCTTGGCGACTATGGGGTCGTCGGCAGCCTTGAGCTGCGTAGCCCGTCGGTTGGCAAGTACATCGACCCACGCGTTAACGACTGGCGATTCCACGCCTTCCTCGACGCGGCGAGCGCCAGCATCTACCAGCCCCTCCCCGGACAGCAGCAGACCTACGGCCTGGCCAGCGTCGGCGTCGGCACACGGCTCAAACTCCTTGAAGCCCTCAACGGCTCCGTGGATCTGGCGTTTCCGATCCTCTCCAACGGCGTCAACGCCAACGACGGCGAGAGCGTGCTGTTCCGTGTCTGGGGCGAACTCTAGTGCGCCGGCCACTGACAAGAGCGGTGGCGAGGCAACCCAGGCCATGACTCCTGCGGCGGAGCGACCAATGAGGCAAACGAGATCATGAACCGGCGGCTGGCAATCCTCCTCGCCCTTGTCCTGTTGGTGGTGCCGAAGCTCGCTGCCGCCTGGTGGAACGACGACTGGACACAACGCAAGTCGGTGACCATCGATGCCAGTCCGTCGGGTGTACCGCTCACCGAGCCAGTGGGCCGGTTTCCGGTGCTGGTGCGACTGCACGATGGCGTGTTTCCCTTTGCACAGGCGATGGAACGCGGCCAGGACATTCGCTTCATCGCCGACGACGATCAGACCCCACTGGCGTTTCACCTGGAGGGGTTCGATCCCCTGCTGGGTCTCGGCTTCGCCTGGGTCGACGTTCCCGGTCTGAAACCGGGAACGAAAACCAACATCTGGCTCTACTACGGCAATCCGAAAGCCGCCGACGTCGCCAACGCCGCCGCGACCTACGATGCCGACACACTGCTGACCTATCACTTCGGCGAGCGCAACACCCCTCCCACCGATGCCAGCGCCTATCACAATGCCGCCACGACGGCGGGCAAGTTCGTCGACGCGGCGCTGATCGGTCACGGCTTGCACCTTGACGGCGCAACGCCGGTTACGCTGCCGGCATCGCCGTCACTGGCGATTGCCGAAGGCGCCGCGATGACGCTGTCGCTGTGGCTGAAGATGGAGGCGCTGCAGTCGAACGCCATCCTCTACAGTCACCGCGATGGAAGCAACGCATTGACATTGGGCATCGATCAGGGCGTTCCCTTCGTCCAGGTGTCCGACGCCAGCGGTAGCAAGCGCTCCAGTGGTGGCACGCCGCTGACCGCCGGCAGCTGGCAGCATATCGCCTTGGTGGGAACCGGAAATCAGTTCCGGATCTTCGTCGACGGGGTATCAGGAGCCAGCCTCGACGCGGTCACGCAGGCCCTGGCCGGCAGCGCGACGCTCGGCACGGATGCTGCGTCGACCACCGTTCCATCCGCCGTCGACGCGACGCCGGCAGTCAAGGCCGCGCATGCCCCCTCGCATGCCCCTGGCGCGACCGGAGCCAGCAACCCGGCCCACACGCCCACCATACTCGCACCCGTTGGCTTCATCGGCGATATCGACGAGTTGCAGATTGCCAAAGTGGCACGGTCGGAGAGCTATCTGAAGGCGCGGATGGCCTCGGAAGGGGCCGGTCCTGATGCCCGGCTCGTCGCCCTCGGCGCCGACGAGGAAAGCTCCAGCTGGCTTACTGGCTATTTCGCGATCCTCATCAACGCCGTGACCCCCGACGGCTGGGTCGTCATCGGCGTTCTCGCCGTTATGTCGGTGATCAGCTGGTTGGTCATGGTTTCCAAGACCGCCTTCGTGAACCGTCAGGCTAGGGCCTGTTGAGATTCACCGTGAGTTTATGACGGCGGCGACGAGATAGATATTGGCGCTGAAGCTTTGGTCTGTTTTGTCGGCACGCATGGCGATGCGCTTGAACTCTTTGAGCTTACAGAAGAAGTTTTCGATGAGATGGCGCCATTTGTACATCTCGGCATCGAATGGGAGAGGCTTGCTCCGGCGCGGATGCTGGGAGATGACGATCTTGGCGCCGCGCTCGTTGAGCTCAGCGACGATGTCGTTGCTGTCGAAGGCTTTGTCGGCGATGAAAGCGTCGAATTGGAGGCCGTCGATGAGCGGGGCAACGCCGACGGTATCGAAGCGGTGGCCCGGCAGGAGTGCGAAGCGCACGAGATTGCCCAGGGCATCGGTCAGGGCCAGGATCTTGGTCGTCATGCCGCCTTTGGAGCGCCCTATGGCCTGGCTCTGAGTCCCCCTTTTGCGCCCTGGCCATGGCGGTGAACCTTGACGATGGTGGCGTCGACCATGGCGTACTCCATATCGGGATCATCCGAGCAAGCCTCGAAAAGCCGAATGAAAACATCGGCTTTGACCCAGTCTCGGTAGCGCTTGAAGACGGTGTTCCAGTTGCCGAAAAAGGCCGGCAAATCACGCCAGGGACTGCCCGTGCGAACCACCCACAGAACCGCCTCGACAAAGAGCCGATTGTCTCTGCCGCTGCGACCCGCGTCCGTTGGCTTGCCCAGGCAGTGCGGTTCCATTCTCGCCCATTGGGCGTCTGTCAGTACAAAACGTTCCATCCATAGCTTGAATCACAATCAAGCCAAGGATGGAATCCTGAATCTCAACAGGCCCTAGGGCAAACCAGCGCTTCCAGCACCTGTTTGATCGCGTCACACACCGCCTTGACGCCGTGCACCGCGAGGAACCTGAAGTGCTGCTGGCCAACGGCGGCACGATCAGCGCCCGCGAACGTCGGGCCTTGCACGCCTCACCGCTGTTCCGCCTGTTTGCCTTGGGTGCCGCAGAACTGCGGGGACGATTTCCGGCGACCGACAGCGAGGCGCCGTCGACGGTGCGCCCGATGTTGGAGAGCCACGCGAGCGCGACGCTGCGGTCACGCATGGATGCCCAGGTGCTGCGGGAGACGCAGGCGCTCAATCGCTCGATGGTCCTGCTGACGATCGCCATCTCCGGCGGCCCCTTCCTTGGCCTGCTGGGCACCGTCATCGGGGTGATGATCACCTTTGCCGCGATAGCAGCAGCCGGTGACGTCAACGTCAACGCCATCGCCCCCGGCATCGCCGCGGCGCTGGTAGCAACCGTCGCCGGGCTGGCGGTGGCGATCCCGGCACTGTTTGGCTACAACTACCTTTTGACCAGAATTAAAGATCTGACCGCTGATATGCGGGTATTCGTCGATGAGTACACAACACGGTTGGCAGAAGTATACCGCACATCTCCTCGCCAGATCGAATCACTACTTGCCGCTGAGTAATCGTTTATGCAGATTCAATCCGAAGATAAGCCCTACGATGACATCAACATCACACCGATGCTTGATTTGGCGTATGTCCTTCTCGTGATGTTCATCATTATGACGACGGCGGCAGTGCAGGGCATCAGGGTCGATCTGCCGAAGGCAAGCGCGACGCCAAGCCTGGCCAAACCGTCGACCAAAGCGATCAGCATCAACCAGGAAGGCAAGATCTTCCTCGATACCTTTCCGGTCACGATCGGTGAGCTGGAAGACCGCCTTCGCCAGGCGAAAGCCCAGGACCCGGACTTTCCGGTGGTGGTCAAGGGCGACGGCAAGACGCAGTACCAACTGGTCATCGACGTACTCGACCTGTTGTCGCGTCTCGACATCACCAAAGTCGGCTTGGCGACGAAAGCGCTGACTGCGGGCGGATGAGACGATGCACGACGACGAACCCGGCTGGCTGCAGCGCAATCTCGCAGGCGTGATCGCCACCGCGGCTATTTGCACCGCCATCGCGACGGCGGTGCACCTGGTACGCAATGTGGGCGACGCCAAACCGACGCTGAAGCAGGTGCAGCAGGTCACCCTTTTGAAGCCGCCACCACCACCGCCGCCGCCGCCGGAACAGCCAAAGCCCGCGGTGGAGGAGCGCAAGATTGCGGAACCGGAGATGATCAAGCCGATGGAAGCGGTGAAGGAAGTGCCACCGGCCCCCGACCTGCCGCCGCCACCGGGACCGCTTGGCCTTGACGCCACAGGCACCGGGCCCGGTGACGCCTATGGCCTCGTCGGTCAGCCGGGTGGGCGAGCCCTGGGTGAAGCCGGCTCGGGCGGCGGCGGTGCCAACGGCCCGGCCGGCTGGAGATGGTATGCCAACGCCGTCCAGGCCGAATTCATCGAGGCACTGCGTACCAACGAGAAGACCCGCTACGCCGATTTCGCCCGCACCCAGCTGGCGGTGTGGGCAACACCAGACGGACGCATCAGCAAGATCCGTCTTTATCAATCCACCGGCAATCCCGAGGTGGATGCGGCGATTGAGCAGGAAATCCCCCGTCTGGTCGTCCTGCGCCAGCCGCCACCGAAGGACATGCCACTACCAATCCGCTTTTACCTAAGCTCGCGAACGCAACGGCAGGGCTAGCAACCGTAACGTGCCGGCGAACAAGCCGGCCAAGGGATGAGGTTATACCGTGGACAGTTCACGCCATCATCTCCGCCCTGGGGACCAAGGCCTGCGTGCGCCTGTTTCAACCCTTACGCTCGCCATCGCCCTCGCCTGTGGTGGCGGCGACATCGCCGCCGCCACCACAGCGCCGACTGCAGTGCCGTCGGGGGTGGCTGCGGTGGGGGCAGCGAACGGCGGTGTCCTTGCCAATCTCATTCGCATGCTAATCCGCCAGGGCGTGATTACCGATGAAGAGGGCCATCAACTGCTGGAGGAAGCGCGCGCCGAGGCAGCCGCCAACGCCGCCAATGCCGCCGCCGCATCCGCCGCTGCGCCAGCGGCGGCCGGCGCGGCAGGAGTGGCAGGAGTGGCAGCCGGCGCGGCACAAGCGAGCGAGGACGCGGGGGCGGTGCGGGTTCCCTACATTCCGGAACCGGTGCGACGGCAAATTCGCGAAGAGGTGAAGAAGGAGGTTCTGGCGCAGGCGCAGGCGGAGAACTGGGCCGCACCCAACGAAGTACCAAGCTGGGTGCACCGCTTCACGCCCTACGGCGATATCCGCCTCCGTTACGAGCACGACGCCTTCGCCAACAACAACGCGTCGATCGTCAACTTCAACGCCATCAATACCGGACAGCCCTACAACATCGGCGCCAACCAGACGCAGAACCCGCCCTTCTTCAATACTGACGAGGATCGCAACCGGTTCCTGCTGCGCACCCGCGTCGGCGTCGAGGCGAATGTCGCCGAGCACGTCAATGCCAACATTCGCATCGCCTCGGGCAACGAGACAACGGCCCGGTCTCCACCAACCAGACGTTGGGTGCGGCGCCGACCACCGGCCAGGGAAGCAACTTCAGCAAGTACAATATCTGGCTCGACCTCGCCTACTTACGCTTTACGCCGCTCAACGGGCTGACCATCGACGCCGGCCGGTTACCGAATCCTTATTTTCATACCGATCTTATTTGGGATCCCGACCTCAACTTCGACGGTGTCGCTGCGAGCTACACCTTTGAGGCGGCACGGGGCATCAACCCCTTCTTCGTCGTCGGCGGCTTTCCCGTCTACAACACCGACTTCAACTTCTCCACCTACAACCAAGCTAAGGATTCCAGTCAAGACCGGTATCTGATGGGGTTGCAGGCGGGCCTGGACGGCAAGCCGCATACGGACCTGAGCCTCAAGGGGGCGATTGCCTACTATCAGTTTTTCAATATGCGGGGCCAGGAATCGAACCCGTGCGATGTGCTGAATCAGAGCGATCAATGCGATACAGACACCACACGACAGCAATATCAGCAGAAAGGCAATACATATTTCGCCTTGCGGAACATTATTCCGAATGCAGCGAACAACTTTGGCGCCGATAATCAGTACCAGTACTTTGGACTTGCCTCAAAATATCAGGAATTAGTCTTAACGACACGCGCCGATCTGTCTACATATGATCCGATCCACATCATCTTTGACGGAGCATTTGTCGCCAATCTCGGATTCGACAAGAATGAGATGCAAAAGAAGCCTCCGGTCAATAATACGGACAGTAATGGCAACATTGATGGCGGCAATCTCGGCTTCCAAACCAAGGTTACCGCTCATCAATCCCCTCATTTAAGCTATGTTCGTCAGTTGGGCGGTGATTGGTTTGTTTTTTAGCATTTCGAGGAACCTTTCGATCAACGGCCGGAGGCGGGGTTCGGGCATGGCCGGGATGAGGTCGTAGAGCATGCAGCCCTGGCGGAACAGGGAATGGGTTCGGCGTTTGGCGGTGTTGACCTTGAGGTGGCGGTCCATGCCGAGCGCTTCGCCGGCCTCGCCGAGCAGGGTGAGGAACAGCACGGCGAAGGCGTTGAGCAGGAGCAGGCGGTCGCGGCGCTGCGGATCGCCGATGCGCACGGCGCCGAGCCCCATGCCGAAGCGCAGATCCTGGTGTCGCGGAAGCTGGGCTCGATGGTCCAGCGTCTGGCGTAGAGGTTGACGATTTCGCGGGCCGATGCGTCTGCCTTGCTCGTCGCCAAACACCAGGGCTCCTTCATCGCCTTGGCGTGGACACAGACGACGGCGCCGACCGGTTGCGCGGCGGCAGTGACCGAGGCGCCGCGCAGATGGCGCGCCCGGCCGCCCTTGCCGACCCACTCGGGCCAGTTCGCGCTTCAGCTGGCGGATCTCGGCATCCTTGCTGGCATCGCCGGACACCACCTTCGCCAGTCGCCGCTTCCAAGCATACAGCGAATGCTGACTGACGCCGAGCCGCTCGGAAACCTCAGCTACCGGATACCCACGCTCGGTGATCTGGGCCACCGCATCACGCTTGAACTCATCACTGAAATTGGGCTTCCCCATCGTCGTCTCCTGTCCTCAAAATTAGGATAGAAGGCGTCCAGAAATCTAGGGGCTATTCAACCGCCAGCGCCCCTTATTTTATGCTCGACGGTGACAGTGCTCACTCGACGATCGGCTTCGGCGCTTTCCGTCGCGAGCGCTTGCGTCGTGTCGCAGCCGTCGCCGCCTGTCGCATCGTTTCCTGGACGAAGGCGAGGTGCGTATGCGCTGCACTTCGGGCCTCCTCCGGCTGGTTCGCAAGCACCGCATCCAGGATTTGGCGATGCTGCGCCCGAATGAGATCCATACGTCCCGCCTCGGCGTTGAGCTTGTCCAGATTATCCTTGATCGTCGAACGGAGCAGGTTGAAGAGGCCGCGCATCACCAGGGCCAGGGCGAGGTTGTGCGACGCATCTGCAATAGCCATGTGAAATTCAACGTCGGCTTCGGCGTTCAGGTCCAGATCGTCGCTTGCGTAGCTTGCTTCCAGGGCATCCCAACGACGCTGCAGCGTCTGTCGATCGCCATCACTGCTGCGCAGTGCGGCATGATAGGCGGCGACTTCTTCCAGGGCGAGCCGCAGTTCGAGCACATCAAACGTGGACTGGGCGCGCCGCTTGAGGAGATGCACCAGTGGATCGGTCACAATCTGCGCCACCACATCGCAGACGTATGCNNCGCCGCCGCCACGGCGGACCTGCAGTAGCCCCTTGGCTTCCATGATGACGAGCGCCTCCCGCAGCGACGGCCGCGAGACGTCCAGTTGCTGCGCTAGATCGCGTTCCGGCGGCAGCTTGTCACCAGTCTTCAGCGCCCCATTGAGAATCATCTCCTCAAGTTGTTCGACAATGGACTCCGAGACCTTCGACGTCTTGATACGCTTGAACTCCATGGCGGCTCCGCCAATAGCTGTCGTCAATGCCTGTACCATAACCGATAACGGACAGCCGGCAGCAATACTACCGCCACTCGTTCTTGGGTTACCGCTGCAGCGAGGCTGCGGCGAGTACAGAACCCGCTTGACACCGCCGCAGGGCGTGCGTTCATTTGGTCTGACCCTTTTACCGCTCTAGCCTCATGACGACCGGGTAAGGGTTGAATGCTATCTCCCAAACTGCGACGAGGTGACTTTATGCTTCGGCGTCGGTGGGACAATAAGAGACGATAACGTCGATCAAGAACCATCCACGAAGATGGATTGATGGGAGGTTACACGAATGAAAGTCGCACTCTTTGTGCCCTGTTTTGTCGATGCCTTCTTTCCGGAGGTTGGCATCGCTACGCTTGAGCTGCTGGAACGGTTCGGCATTGATGTCGAGTATCCACTCACGCAGACTTGCTGTGGTCAGCCCTTAGCCAATAGTGGCTGCCAGGTCGAAGCTGCTCCGGTCGAGGCGCTGTTCGTTAAGAACTTCGCCGACTATCCCTACATCGTCACCCCGTCCGGCAGTTGCACCCATCATGTGCGCCACTATCTGGACGCCATTCCTCAGACGGACGCGGTGCGCCATGTCCGGACGCACACCTTCGAGCTGGTGGAATTTCTTCATGACATCCTCGAGGTTGAGGCCTTTCCCTGGGCCGAGTTCCCGCACAAGGTGGGGCTGCACAACAGCTGCGGCACCCTACGCGGTCTGCGTCACGCGTCCATGTCGGAGCTGGGTGAGCCCTTTTTCTCCAAGCCGCTGGCGCTGCTGGGCAAGGTCAAGGGGATCGAGTTCGTAACGCCGCAGCGGCCCGACGAGTGCTGCGGATTCGGCGGCACCTTTTCCCTCTTCGAGGAACCGGTTTCGGCGAAGATGGGCCACGACAAGGTGTCGGACCACAAGGCAGCGGGCGCGGACTACATCGTCTCCGCCGATTCATCGTGTCTGATGCATCAGAAAGGCTGCGCCGAACGTCTCGGTCTTGATCTCAAGTTCGTTCACATCGCGCAAATACTCAACGGAGCGCGGGCATGAAACGCATCGATCACGCCGAGGCCGCCTCGCACTTCATCGCCGCCAAGGACAATGAAGCATTCCACGACAAGCGCTTATGGGATTTGCGGCAGAAGCGGGACCGCATCCGCGACGAGATCCCGGAATGGCAGGCGCTGCGCGACCTCGCTTCGGTGATCAAGGAACATGCGCTGAGCCACCTTGCCGGCTACCTGGAGCAGTTCGAAACGCAGGCGAAGCTGAACGGAGCGCAGGTACACTGGGCGCTGGATGCGGCCGATCACAATCATATCGTCGGCGAGATTCTCGCCGCCCGTGGCGTCAAGACGCTGGTCAAATCCAAGTCGATGCTGACCGATGAGTGCGAACTGCGTCCGCACCTGGAACGACGGGGCATCACCGTCGTCGAGACCGATCTGGGTGAGCGCATCCAGCAGCTCGATGACGAGCCGCCGAGCCATATTGTCGTGCCGGCGGTGCACAAGCTGCGCGGCGACGTCGCTGAGGTTTTCGCTGACACCATCGGCACCGACCGCAAGAACGACGACCCGCACTACCTCAGTGAGCAGGCGCGGCTCAATCTCCGCCCCTATTTTCTCGACGCCGAGGCCGGGATGACCGGCGCCAACTTCATCGTCGCCGAGACGGGCAGTGTCGTCGTCTGCACCAACGAGGGCAACGCCGACCTGAGCGCCAACCTGCCGCCGCTGCACATCGTTTCCGTCGGCATCGAAAAGGTAATCCCTCGCCTGGCGGACCTTGCGGTTTTCATCCGCATGCTGTCGCGCAGCGCTCTTGGTTCGCCCATCACCCAGTACACCTCGCACTTCCGCCAGCCACGGCCAGGCAGCGAGATGCACATCATCCTGGTGGACAACGGCCGCAGCGAGCGGCTCGGCCTAGCCGACTTCTGGACCTCGCTGAAGTGTATTCGCTGTGGCGCCTGCATGAACACCTGCCCGGTCTACCGGCGCAGCGGCGGTCTCAGTTATGGTGCCATTTACTCCGGGCCAATCGGCATCATCCTCAATCCCACCCAGGACCTGCGCAAGTACAGCAACCTCCCCTATGCGTCGACGCTCAACGGCAGCTGTACCAACGTCTGTCCGGTGAAGATCAATATCCATGAGCAGATCTACAAATGGCGACGGGTGATGAGCGAGCATGACCAGCTGCCATTCGCCAAGAAAACGGCGATGAAGATTGCCAGCCGGCTGCTGTCCGACCCCAAGGCGTATCGACGAACGATCGCTGCTACCGATGCTGCGCTCGAATACCTGCCGCGCTTTCTGCTTTACACCCGCTTTAACGCCTGGGGCAAACAGCGGGAAAACCCGGCCACCCCTGACCAGACCTTTTACGGCTGGTATCTCAAGCACCGGAGCAAGCCCAAATGAACGCTCGCGACACTATTCTCGACACGGTGCGGCGCAACCAGCCAGCGGCAGTAGAACTGCCAGTGGTCCCCATGTTCGATGCCGACCTGCCGGCGCTGTGGCCGCAGTTCATCGCCGGCCTGGAACGCATGGGCGGTAAGTTCGTCGAGCCGGCGCCGAGCGCCGATCTCAACGCCCTCCTTGCCACACTGTTTCCGCAGGCGGCGGTGATCTGCTCGGCAACGCCGGAGGTGAGCGGCAACCGCCCACTGAGCGCCGTAAGCGAGCCGAAGCAACTGGATGACGTGGACGTGGGTGTGCTGCGTGCCGCCTTTGCCGTCGCCGAAACCGGCTCGCTGTTTCTCAGCGAGATCGAGTTGGGGGTGAATGCGATCGCCTATCTGTCGCAGCATCTGATCTGCCTGCTCGATCCAGCCGATGTGATCGGCAATCTGCATCATGCCTATGCCCGTCCGGAGTTCCGCTCCGCCCGCTACGCGGTGCTGATGACCGGTCCCTCGGCCACCGCGGACATCGAAGGCGTGTTGATTCACGGCGCCCAGGGCGTGAGGAGCTTGACCGTCGTCGTTGCGCCACGCCTGCCAAACTGAAGGCGGGGTGCCTCCGGCTGCGGCAGTCCTCGGACCGATGCTGCCGGTGCCAGACGGCATCGGTTGACCGGTGTGACGGGGTTGCCGCGGCCGGCAGCCGAGCGCACATCTTCAAGGGAAGGACAATCGGGGGCGCACGGAGCGGCTTAACGGTTTGGCAGCCATGCAAGCGAGCATCGCGTCGTTGCTACTGCGGCAGGCACCGACTCTTCTGGCCGGTGGCACACTGCTTGTCGTGAGCGCATGCACCAGCGAACCGGCGCAGCTTGGTACGCCGCAATATGCCCTGGAACGGCTGTTCTCCACCGGGCCGGCACGCTCCATGGATCAACTGCTCGCCCGACAGCAGCCGCCCGTGGCCAGATCGGCAGCCACGGCGACACCCGCCGCGGCGACTGACGTCACCACTCCCGCGCTAACGACAGCACCGGCAGCAACAGCCCCAGTGGCATCCGGGGTGACCATCATCGAAATGAACGAGTGGCCGCTCTACACCACGCCGGCAGGCATCCTGAGTTACTACCCCCGTATGCCTATGCCTATCCGCGTGCACGCCTGGCTCCGCTGCACCCCGCCTATCGCCCCGGCTATTACGGGATGCGCGGTCCCTACGCTTACCGGCCCGGGCCATGCTTTGGCAGCTGCGGCGGGCTTTCCCTCTCGGTCGGCACGGGCAACACCCGCCTGCGGCTCAATGCCGCCAGCAGCAGCGTCTCCACCTCGACGATCTTCGTCCAGCCGCAGCTGCCGTAGCGCCCGAAGGATGTGGCACCCGCAGGTTGGCGAACAGCTATCCCCGCAACATGCGCTGTTTCTCGCGGTTCCAGTCGCGTTCCTTGATCGCTTCGCGCATGTCGCCCTTGGTCCGTCCCTTGGCCAGCGCCAGTTCCAGCTTCACCCGGCCGCGGCGGTTGAAGTAGAGCGACAGCGGCACCAGCGTCATGCCCTTGCGGCGAACGGCGCCGATCAGTTTAAGGATCTCCCGGGCGTGCATCAGGATTTTGCGCGGCCGCAGCGGTTCATGGCCGAAGGTCTTGGCGGCGTCGTAGGGGGAAATGTGGGCGTTGACGAGGAACAGTTCGCCACCCTTGTCGTGGGCGTAGGCCTCGGCCAGGGAGGCGCGCCGCAGTCGCAGCGATTTCAGTTCGCTACCGTAAAGCATGATCCCGGCCTCGTAGACCTCATCGATGCTGTAGTCATGGCGTGCGCGACGGTTGCGGACAATGTACTGCCGCGACTCCTCGGCCTCCTTGGTGCCACCCTTATTACCCATTGCCCACGCGTTCGCCCGCTGTTCCTAGCCGTCGTCCGCCCCGCCGCCTTCAGGCCATGAGGCCGACAGCGATCAACGCCTGACGCACCTTCTCCTTGCTGGCGTCGGCAAGCTCCACCAGCGGCAGCCGGACATCAGGATCGCAACGGCCGAGCAGGCTCAGCGCGTATTTCGCCGGCACCGGATTGCTTTCGCAGAACAGGTTGAGATGCAGCGGCATCAGCTGCAACTGCAAGGCGAGCGCCTTGGCCGCATCACCCTGCTGCCAGGCAACCTGCACATCGGCGCACAGGCGCGGTGCCACGTTGGCGGTGACCGAAATGCAGCCGTGGCCGCCGTTGGCGAGAAAGGCCAGCGCCGTACCGTCTTCACCCGACAACTGGCGGAAACCGGGCCCGATCGCCTGCAGCGTCCGCAGCGGCCGGGCCAGATCCTGCGTCGCGTCCTTGACGGCAACGATCAACGGCAGTTCGGCCAGTCGCGCCATGGTCTCGACGCTCATGTCAACCACCGAGCGACCGGGAATGTTGTAGACGACGATGGGCAGGTCGACCGCATCGACGATAGCCCGATAGTGCCGGTACAACCCTTCCTGCGTCGGCTTATTGTAATAGGGGCAGACGACGAGGGCTGCGTCGGCACCAGCCGATTTGGCAAACCGTGTCAGTTCGATCGCTTCGGCTGTGGAATTAGACCCAGTGCCAGCGATCACCGGCGCACGCCCGCGCACGGTATCTATACAGGCGCTCACCACCCGCTTATGTTCGTGGCTGAGAGTCGACGCTTCTCCGGTGGTTCCACATGGCACGAAGCCATGCGTCCCCTCACTCAAATGCCACTCGATCAGCGATCGATACGCTGTTTCGTCGAATCCACCGTCCTTGAACGGCGTCACCAGCGCCACAATCGACCCTGATAATCTGCTGTTTTCCACTATATCCGCCTTTAGCTTCGCGCCATTGCGCCGCCCACAGGGCGTTGCTTATAGCACCCGTTTGCCGGCATTCAACCGCCGCAGCGAACGCCACTCCTGCCTGCGGGCTTGGCGAAGCAGCAGCCGGTCGATCGTCGACATTGACCGCGGACGACTCCTGCACCAGGATACCCTCCTTCGCCCCCGCAGCAATCCGTCGTCGATGACCATCCTTCCAGCCTACCCTGGCCGTTTTCCCGCTTCACGGCTGCGTCGCCCCCGCCAAGCGGGATGGTGCCGTCGCCTCGTCGCCGAGAACCTGCTGACAGCAGCTGATTTCGTCTGGCCAATCTTCGTCATTGACGGTGAGGACCGCCGGGAGCCGATCCCCTCCATGCCAGGGGTGGAGCGGCTGTCCATCGATCTGGCAGAGGCAGCGGTCGCTGATGCGGTACAACTCGGCATCATCGCGGTGGCGCTCTTTCCCTACGTGGCGCCCGAGCGACGCACGCCGGACGCGCGCGAGGCGCTCAACGCCGACAATCTCGTCTGCCGCGCTGTCCGCCGGCTCAAGGCAACATTCCCGGACGTGGGGCTGGTGTGCGACGTGGCACTCGATCCCTTCAGCAGCTTCGGCCACGATGGCGTTATCCGCGGTGGCAAAATCCTCAACGACGAGACGGTGGACCTGCTCTGCCAGCAAGCGGTGGTACAAGCGGCAGCCGGCTGCGACGTAGTGGCGCCATCGGACATGATGGATGGCCGCATCGGCGCGATCCGCCTCGCTCTCGACGGTGCCGGACTGACTGACACCCTGATCATGTCGTACGCCGCCAAATACGCCTCGGCGCTCTATTCCCCTTTCCGCGACGCCATCGGCTCCGGCTCCTTCCTCAAGGGCGACAAGCGCGCCTATCAGATGGATCCGGCGAACACGGACGAGGCGATGCGTGAAGTAACCCAGGACATCGCCGAAGGCGCGGACCTGCTGATGGTTAAGCCGGGGGTGCCGTATCTCGACGTGCTCTACCGCATCGCCAGCACCTTCCGGCTGCCGACCTTCGCCTATCACGTCAGTGGCGAGTACGCGATGCTGCGCGCTGCCGAACAGGCGGGGGTGATTGATTACGCAGCGGTCCTGCTTGAGACCTTGCTCGGCTTCAAGCGCGCCGGTGCCGCCGGCATCTTCACCTACGCCGCTCTCGACGCGGCGCGCGCCTGCTGGCGGAACGCCCGTAAACGCTCACGGCGGCGCGGTAGCTACCGCGCCGCACTGAAACACCGCCGGCAGTCGCCCGGAGTTCACTCTTACGTGTGCGCCCCCACCAGTTCGCCGGTGGCGGCTAGTACCCCCGATCCTCCCGGGATTGACCCAGGCGCGAGATGTGCGACTGCAGATCCAACAGTTCGACGAAATTGTCAGCCTGCCGCCGCAACTCATCGGCAACCATCGGCGGTTGCGAGCGAACCGTGCTGACGATGGTAACGCGCACACCGCGCCGCTGCACCGCCTCAACGAGGCGGCGAAAGTCGCCATCGCCTGAGAACAAAACCACGTGATCGATATGCTCAGCCATTTCCATGACATCGATCGCCAGTTCGATATCCATGTTGCCCTTGATCTTGCGACGGCCGAACGCGTCGGTAAACTCCTTCGTCGGCTTCGTAACCATCGTGTAGCCGTTATAGTCTAACCAGTCGATCAGCGGCCGGATCGGTGAATACTCCTGATCCTCAATAAGGGCTGTATAATAAAATGCCCGAATGAGTCGACCCTTTGTCGCGAAAAGATCCAGCAATCGTTTGTAGTCTATATCAAAATTCAAGGCGCGCGCTGAAGCGTAAAGGTTTGCACCATCAATGAAGAGCGCGACTTTTTCTTGGGGGTAAAAAAGCATGGGGATGTCCGAACCTATACAAGCGGATAAAGACGGGTAGCGTTACAGTGTGTTCCCGCCAGCCTTCATAGCGGCCGCGGGCACTTCCCTCCCAGCTAATTACCTAGGGCGATTGTCATGACGGTGCAAGTCCATCCTTTGCAATGCAGCATTTTCAGCGGCGATGGCTAAAGTTATGAGCCTTGTAGCGATCGGTATTGGTAGTAATCTCCCTGCTGCTGGCAAGGGCGGTCCTTTGCAAGTGGCGAGAGAAGCTGTAGCAGCACTCGACACGGAGACGATTCGGGTCGTCCATCGTTCGTCCTGGTACTGGAGTGATCCTGTCCCACCCGCACTCCAGTCTTTATACGTTAATGGCATTGTGCTTGCCGAGACCGTGTTCGACCCGGGAACACTTTTGCGCCGATTGTTCCACATCGAACATCAATTTGCGCGCTTAAGAACGGCGGCGAACCAAGCGCGAACGCTTGATCTTGACCTGCTCATTTATGATGCACTCGTGATTGACACCGTTGATCGACGGCTTATCGTCCCCCACCCCCGCCTGCATCGTCGCGCTTTTGTCCTGCAACCCTTGCATGAAGTCTGGCCGGCGTGGCGCCATCCCGTTTCCGGACTGTCGGCCAGTCAACTCCTGCAGCAGCTGGCAGGCGATCAATGGCTCTGCCGCATCGGGTGCTGAGTGCTGAGATTGCGCCCTGCATCTTCCTTCGCCGCCGCTTGCCTCGCGCCGCACAGCATGACCAAATAGGTGATGGGCCGCCGTGGCGCCGGGAAACCCTCCGGGCGCGCAACGGCCCGGCGCCATCGGGGTCAAGGATCTGGAATAAACACTTCATGTCGTTCGGTTTCCTCGCGCTTTCGGTCGAACGATGATCCGCCAGTACGAACTTGTCGAGCGGGTGAAGTCCTACGACCCCTGTGCCGACGAGGACTCGCTCAACCGTGCCNNTCACGTCTATTCGATGAAGGTGCATGGGTCGCAGACACGCGCCAACGGCGATCCGTATTTTCTCCACCCACTGGAAGTGGCCGGTATCCTTACCAGCTACCGGCTCGACGTCGCCTCGATCGTCACTGGCCTGCTGCATGACACCATCGAAGACACTTCGGCCAGTTTCGACGACATCAAGCGCCTGTTCGGTGACGAAGTAGCGCGCCTGGTCAATGGCGTAACCAAGCTAAGCCGGATCGAACTCAATTCCAACCAATCGAAGCAGGCGGAAAACTTTCGCAAGCTCGTGCTTGCCATGTCGGAAGACATCAGGGTGCTGCTGGTCAAGCTTGCCGACCGGCTGCACAACATGCGCACACTGCATTTCATCCGCGAGGAAGAAAGGCGCAAGCGGATCGCCACCGAAACGATGGAGATCTATGCGCCACTCGCCGAGCGCATCGGTATGCAGGAACTGAAGAATGAGCTGGAAGACCTTTCCTTCAAGGAGTTGAACCCGCTCGCCCGCGACTCGATCCTTGCCCGCCTCACCCTCCTGCGTGAACAGGGCAGCGGCATGATCCGTCGGGTGATCTCCGAACTGCGGGCGACGATCAATGACAGTGGCCTGAATGCCGACGTGATCGGTCGGGAAAAGACGGCCTTCTCCATCTGGCAGAAGATGAAGAAGAGCAACCTGAACTTCGAGCAATTGTCGGACGTGATGGCGTTCCGCGTGGTGGTAGCCAGCCTTGAGGATTGCTATCGCGCGCTCGGCGTCGTCCATGGCGCCTATCCGGTCATTCCCGGCCGGTTCAAGGATTACATCTCGACGCCGAAGCCGAACGGCTATCGCTCGCTGCATACCGGCGTCTTCGGGCCGGAGCGGCAGCGGATCGAGGTCCAGATCCGCACCTTCGACATGCATGAGGTGGCGGAGTATGGCGTCGCGGCGCACTGGCGCTACAAGCAGAGCGTCCACACCACCGACGGCCGGCAGTATCGCTGGCTGCGCGAGNNGCTGCTGGAAATTCTCGAGCACGCCGGTGGCGCCGAGGAATTTCTCGAACACACCAAGATGGAGTTCTTCAGCGACGAGGTCTTCTGCTTCACGCCGAAGGGATCGCTGATCAACCTTCCGGTTGGCGCAACACCGGTCGACTTCGCTTACGCCGTCCATTCCGAGATCGGCGACCGCTGTGTCGGCGCCAAGATCAATGGCCGGCTGATGCCGCTGAAGACACGGCTGCAGAACGGCGACCAGGTGGAGATCATCACCTCGAAGGCGCAGACGCCCTCNCCCGCCTGGGAGCGGTTCGTCGTCACTGGCAAAGCGCGGGCGCGCGTCCGCCGCTTCATCCGCCTGCGCCAACGCGATGAATACCTGAGCCTGGGACGCGGCATCCTTGAGCGCACCTTCGGGCAGGAAGGCTACTCCCTTTCTGAGAAGGCACTGGAGGAGGCAGCGAAGAGCTTCAAGCAGCCCGCTGTGGACGATCTGGCGGTGCAGGTGGGGATGGGAAACCTGCAGGGGCGCTCGGTGCTGGAGGCGGTCTACCCGGCGGTCAAGCGCAAGCGGAGCTTCTACGAGAAGGTGGTGCCCATTGGCCGCCACCGCAGCAAACCGGAGCCGCCGAAAACCAGCAGCGTGCCGATTCATGGTCTGATCCCCGGCATGGCGATGCATTACGCTGCCTGCTGCCATCCGTTGCCAGGCGACCGCATCGTCGGGCTGGTGACCTCCGGTAAGGGCGTCACCATTCACACCATCGATTGTGAAACGCTTGACATGTTTACCGATCAGCCGGAGCGCTGGATCGACGTTGCCTGGAACGTGGATGAAGAGACAAAGGAAGCGTATGTCGGCCGGGTATTTGTTATTCTAATCAACGAGCCAGGAAGTTTGAGCAACCTGACGAGCGTGATCGCCAAGAACGATGGTAACATTACCAATCTGCGTATTGTTTCGCGAAGTCAGGATTTTTTTGATTTGTTTATCGATATTGAGGTTCACAACGCCAAGCATCTGACCGAAATCATTGCTGCGTTGCGTGCAACTGCTGCGATTCACTCGGTCGATCGAACGCGCCAGTAACCTCTTCGACGTTCGGGCCGCTGTTCACCGGACAATTTTTCCTTGCCGGTTCGTGGCGGTGACAGATCTCGCCAACCAGCCCAAAGTCGCGTGCGTTCGCACCCGCGACATCCTTGAAAGCCTGCCCAGAATGCTTAATGTAGGGCTTATTATTCGCGCGTGCGCGCAACGAAGAGAGTGTGCAACAGGGCTTTCATCCACGCTCACGCCTATCACAGGGCGCGGAGAGCGCGGCGTTAAGAATTAATTGATGTGAGGGACAGTGATGACCGCTTCAGGACCGACGAAAAACGCGAAGCTGCTCGCGTGGGTGGACGAATGGGCAGCCCTGTGCAAGCCGGATCAAGTGCATTGGTGTGATGGCTCGCAAGAAGAATACGATCGCCTCTGTGAAGAGATGGTGCAATCGGGCACGTTTATTCGCCTGAACCCCGAGAAGTATCCGAACAGCTTCTTGGCGCGTTCGCACCCCAGTGACGTCGCCCGCGTTGAGGATCGGACCTACATCTGCTCGAAGACGAAAGAAGAAGCCGGCCCGACGAACAATTGGGAAGACGCGGAGAAGATGAAGGGCATTCTCCGTGGCCAATACGACGGTTGCATGCGCGGCCGGACGATGTATGTGATCCCGTTCTCGATGGGGCCGCTCGGCTCGCCGATCGCCAAGATCGGGGTGCAGATCTCAGATAGCGCCTACGTCGCCACCAACATGCGGATCATGACCCGCATGGGACAGGCGGTGCTCGACGTCCTCGGCAATGGCGACTTCATCCCTTGCGTCCACTCCATCGGTGCACCGCTCGCCCCGGGTGAAAAGGACGTGGCGTGGCCGTGCGAACCGGACATCAGCCGCAAGTACATCTGCCACTTCCCCGAGACGCGCGAGATTTGGTCGTATGGCTCCGGCTACGGCGGCAATGCGCTGCTTGGCAAGAAGTGCCTGGCGCTGCGCATCGCCTCGACGATGGCCCGCGATGAGGGCTGGCTCGCCGAGCACATGCTGATCCTCGGCCTCGAGTCGCCGCAGGGTGAGAAGACCTACGTCGCCGCCGCGTTCCCGTCGGCCTGCGGCAAAACCAACCTCGCCATGATCCTGCCGCCGGAAGGCTTCGAAGGCTGGAAGGCCTACACCGTCGGCGACGACATTGCCTGGATCAAGCCCGGCCCCGATGGCTCCTTGCGCGCCATCAACCCGGAATACGGCTTCTTCGGCGTCGCCCCCGGCACGTCGTATTCGTCCAATCCGATGGCGATGGACACCATGAAGCCCGGCAACTGCATCTACACCAACGTGGTGCTGACCGATGACGGCGGCGTCTGGTGGGAAGGCATGGGCCCGGCACCGGCACACGGCATCGACTGGAAGGGTAACGACTGGACGCCGGAGTCGGGCACCCCGGGTGCGCACCCGAACGCCCGCTTCACCGCTCCGGCCGGCCAATGCCCGACCATCGACCCGGCGTGGGAAGACCCAGCTGGCGTGCCGATCTCGGCGTTCCTGTTCGGCGGTCGCCTGTCGAAGACCTTCCCGCTCGTCTACGAGGCCCTCGGTTGGGATCACGGCGTGTTCATGGCCGCGACCATGGGCTCGGAAGCCACCGCAGCCGCCATCGGCCAGGCCGCCATTCGCCGCGACCCCTTCGCGATGCTGCCGTTCATCGGCTACAACATGGCGACGTACTGGGGTCACTGGGTCAAGACCGGCACCAACAAAGCCCTCAAGCTGCCGTCGATCTTCCGCGTCAACTGGTTCCGCAAGGACGAGAATGGCAAGTTCATCTGGCCGGGCTATGGTCAGAACATGCGCGTTCTGAAGTGGATCGTCGATCGCGTCCGCGGCCGCTCCGGTGCGGTGGAGAGCCCCTTCGGTCTCAGCCCACGCTACGAGGACATCACCTGGGCCGGTCTCGATTTCTCTGCCGACAAATACGCGCACATCATGGACATCACCCGTGAAGGCGCGCTGGCGGAAGCCGCCGAGATCAAGAACTACTTCGCGACCTTCGGTGCAGCCTTGCCGCCGGAACTCGAAGCACAGCGTAAGCTTCTCGAGGAGCGTGCCACCAAGTCGCCCAAGGTGTGGACGATTTCCTCCGCCGCCTAAATTTGCGGTAACGCAAAGCAAAAAGAAGCCGGCCTTCGGGCCGGCTTCGTTGTTTGTGGAATAAGCCGCGCCACAGTTTGACTGGTGGCAACCGGTTGTGTGCAGTCTAAGTAGGTATCGGCGATAGCCGATGACGGGCGTGCTTCGGGTGCCCAGCATCATCAATTCCTTTCGCCTACCTGCAGCGGGTGCTGCCGTAGCATGCGTCGATCGCAGCCGTCGCGGCGACACCAGAGTTCAGCCGCGATAGTTCGCCGATAAGAATGCGAAACGGGTGCTCTCCTGCATGGCCATCAGCGCGGCATCGTACCCGTCATTAAACTGCACCATGTCGGGTCCGCTCTCTTGCTCATTGCGGGAACTGATCTTCCCCTGGAAAAGGTGTGCCGGTTGCGGACATCTGCCGCCGGGCGGGGATCAGTCAGGCGACCTACTTTAACTGGAAGAAAAGATATGAGGGGATGACGCCGCCGGAGATGCGGCGGCTGAAGCAGCTGGAGGATGAGAACGCCAAGCTGAAGAAGCTGGTGGCGGACCTGTCGCTGAACCGGGAAATGCTCCAGGATATCGTCCGCCGNAAAAATCTGAGGCCTGGTCCCAAGCGCAAGCTCGTTGACGAGACGCGGCATGAGTGGGGCGTATCGATCCGGAGAGCCTGCGGGCTCGTCGAGTTCGACACTTCGACCTACCACTATCGCTCTCGCCGACCCGATCAGGCCGCACTCAAGGCCCGCATGAAGGAAATCGCCGAGACGCGCGTCCGTTATGGCTATCGCCGCGTGCATGTTCCGCTTCGCCGNGAGAGCTGGACGGTGAACCACAAGCGAACCTATAAGCTCNNTCACAAGGCGTTGGGTCTCCAGCTCCGCAGCAAGGTGCCGAAGCGCCGGGTCAAGGTGAAGCTCCGCAAGGATCGCCAAGCTGCGGTTCGCCCGAACGATGTCTGGGCGATGGACTTCCTTCACGATCAGCTTGCCACCGGGCAGAAAATCCGCGTCCTGACGATCGTCGACACGTTCTCTCGCTTCTCGCCGGCGCTGGATGCGCGGATGAACTAGCGTGGCGAGGATGTCGTCCAGACCCTTGAGCGGGTCTGCCTGGACGTCGGCTATCCCCAGTCCATCCGTGTGGATCAGGGCAGCGAGTTCATCAGCCGTGATCTCGATCTGTGGGCCTATGCCCGTGGTGTCATCCTCGACTTCTCCCGGCCAGGCAAGCCGACCGACAACGCCTTTGCCGAGGCTGATCTATCGTCTGGCACTAACCGGCGATGGGGCGTCTCGGCTCAGATCACGCCGGAGAGCCTGCAGGGGTTCGCACTGTCCGCGCGTCGGAAGCTAAAGAACAAAGAAGGATCATATCGCAGGGACCACCTCCGGCCGCTGACGTTCGCAGTTTTATACCGAAGTGGCGCACCCGACAGGATTCGAACCTGTGGCCTCTGCCTCCGGAGGGCAGCGCTCTATCCACTGAGCTACGGGTGCCGCGCAACGCGGACGATAGCGCCACAAACCGCCTGGGGCAAGCACCAGACATCTTAGGCGGTGTCTCCGTTTGCTCCTCTGCCGCGTTTGCTTGGAACTGTAATCATCCGGCGGATTGGTGGGTACTGAACCGCGCCCGGTTTGCCGGAGGCNNTATTTGGTTTGAGTCACGCCACCAGCTTCTGCTTGTTGAGCATGGCGCAGTAGCGTGCCTCGGCTTCGGCCGGCTGGATATTGCCGATGGGCTCCAGCAGACCGCGATTGTTGAATCAATCGACCCATATCAGCGTCGCAAATTCGACGGCTTCGAAGCTTCGCTACGGCCCGCGTCGATGGAGCACCTCGACCTTGTAGAGGCCGTTGATCGACTCGGCGAGAGCATTGTCATAAGAGTCGGCGACACTACCGACGGACGGATCGATGCCCGCCTGCGCCAATCGCTCGGTATAGCGATTGCTGACGTATTGCGATCCGCGATCCGCGTGGTGCACCAGACCAGTTCTGTGGGCGGGCCGCCGTTCGTGCAGCGCCTGCTCCAGCGCATCGAGCACGGAAGCTGGCANTGCTGTCTTGTTCACGCGCCAGCCGACGATCCGGCGGGCGTAGGCGCAGATGACGAAGGCCACGTAGACGAAGCCTGACCAAGTGCTGACATTNNAGGTGAATTCAGATAGCCACAGCATGTTCGGCGCGGGTGCGTGGAACCGACGGTTCACATGGTCGAGCGGACACGGCGCCGTCTTGTCCTGCACGGTCGTCCGGACCGGCTTGCCGCAGATCACCCCTTGAAGGCCAAGCTCAGCCATGAGTCGCTCCACGGTGTAGCGCGCGACGGCAAAGCCGTCGCGCATAATTTGCCGCCAAACCTTCCTCGCGCCATCGACCTCGAAGTTCTCGGCGAAGACGCGTGCGATCTCGGACTTCAGGGCCACGTCCCGTCGCGCCCGTGCCGAAAGCTTCCCCGGATCGGCCCGCTTGGCGACATGGTCGTGGTCGGTCGGCGCGGCGATCGGCAGCACCTTGCAGATCGGCTCGACCCCATACGCCTCGCGGTGATCTTCGATGAAGGCGATCATCGCTTGAACCGGCGGTCGAACTCCGCCTGGGCNAANATAGGTGCTCGCTTTGCGCAGGATCTCATTCAATCNGAGGTCCTTCAAGCGAGCCGTCATGACGGTCGGCACGCCCACCCGCTTGCCAACATCGACCTCGGCCTTCTCCCTCCACTCGTTCAGCGTCTGTCCCGTGCAGCCGATCTTGGCAGAGATCGAAATGACCGCCGCCCTGTGCAAGGGACGCTCGTGTTCGTGATCCAGCACCAGCCGCATCGCACGCTCGCGAACTTCCGGGGAGAACTTCTTCGTCGTCTTGCTCATGATGGCTCCACCTGCTCAAAAGTTGGAACCTCCGGCAAACCCGGGGCAGTTCATGGTCCATTGGGACAGATTGCGACAAAGCTGGGCATCCCGCCGTGGGGTTCGGCACGAGCTTGCGCCCCGAACCCCAGCCGGTGAACCAGCAGGCGCAATACAACACGCCGCTGGTTCCCTAACCAACATCAAGCCACTAACAGTTCGCTATCCTGCGGGACCTTATTGAAGACCACCGCAACCTTGCCGGCACTCTGCCAGTCGAGGCCACGCAGGCCATAGGCCAGCGTATCCGCTCGGCCACCCTCGGCCAACGTCACCACCAGCATTTGGTCGGCCCGCTGCACCAGTCGGCAGGCATGCTTGGTGGAGGACAGGGGTGGTGCATCAAGGATGAGCACGTCATAGCGGGTCCGCAAGTGATCGAAGGCCTGCTCGATCGCCGCCATTGACTGGTAGTCAAGAGCGTTGGCATTGATGCCGCATTAGCTGAGAATCTGCAGCCCGTGCTCATCGGCAACCCAGATCGCGCTCTCCGGATCAATGCCCTGGCGCGCGCAATCGACGAGGCCGAGATGTCCCGTGCCGCCGAACAGCTGCGTCACCGCTCGATCGGTATTGAGCTCCACCAACAGCGTCTTGAGGCCGACCCCGCGACACATCAGCGCCAGCGACACCGCCACGCTAGTGCCGCCGTCACCCTCCTGCAGTGGGGTCACAACAACGCTTCCCATGCCACTTGAACCGATACTGAGGGTCGTCGCCAGATCGAGCAGGATGCGCGCGTAGTCCGAGTCCATGCTGACATTGTCCGGCACCACGCCTTCGCGCTGTAACGGCAATGCGGCAACGACCGGAAAGCCCGCGATCGCCTCGAAGGATTTGACTTGGTTCATGGTGCCGATCCTGCGGTCGCGGAGCGCGCGGATGGCGATGAACAGGAAAGCAAAGCCGGCACCAGCGAAAGACGCCGCCCCGGTAATCAGGCTTCTTCGGGTATATAGGTGCGTCAGGTGCGACCGCACGCGACACGAACGATGCGGCCGACTGTTCGAGACCGACAGCGGTTTCGATCGCGTCGATTTGCGTGTCGAGCGTGTTCAGCGACGTCTTCGTTCCCTCTGCTTCCGTCTGCAACCGTGCGAGTTGGACGCGGCTTCCAGTTCCTTCAACGGCTTCGCTTTGCACGTCCTGCATCCGCTGACGCAGCTTGTCCACCTTCGTCTGCAGCACACGCTCCTCATTGCGTACCGTCGAGCTCAGGCTGTTGAGCTCCTGGTCAATTGAGCGGTCGATCTTGTTGAGACTCTCCTGCTTCTTCAGATATTCGGGATGGCGTGGTCCGAACACTTCCCCAGCCTCTGCCAATTCCACATAGGCCTGTGCCCGCTTTTGCCGCAGCGCCTGAATAAGCTCTGAGAAAGCAACGTTGGTAAGCTCTCCGGCGCCAGAGCCGGCGGTTCGGGCACGGTCAATGATCTGCCGCTTCGCCGTCGCTGCGGAAAGATCGGATTCGCTCACGATCAGCTGCTGACGAATGTTGGCGTACACGTCACCGGCAACATCGCTCGTTTCGCCGAAGACCAGCTTTGAGCCGGAACGGACGCGAACGATGTTCTGTTCAAGCCCACGCAAACGATCGCTCAACTCGTCGCGTTGCATCGTCAACGCATCGAGTGCCTGCAGGCGCCGTCCACGCGCGGTCAGAATTTGCTCTTCGATAAACGCTTCGCCAATGGCATTCGCAGTGCGCGCTGCCATCCATGGATCGGACGTTCGCACCGCGATCTCAGCGACACCGGATTGTCCGAGCTGGGTGACACTGAGTGCCCCGACGAGACCGGCCAAGGTGGTCCGCTCAGCGGCGCTCATCCCGTCTTCGCTCGGAAGCACTGGCGACTGACTCTTTTGACCCGACTTGCCCGCACTTGCCAACGCGCCGTTGAACTCGGGATAGTATCGCAGACCAGCCGCATCGACCGCCGCACGCAACACCGACAGGCCGGTCAGCGCCTGCACCCAGCTCTGCACCCGCACCGGATCGACATATTGAGTCGGCGCGCGCTTGTCCTCTTCAAGGATGCCGAGGCCGTCACCATCGACCCGGACCAAGGCAACGGCCTGATATTTTGCCGGCAGCAGTGACGCGAACGCCCAGCCAAAACTACCGGCAACCAGGCCAGCGGTGACGATCGACCGCCAGTGGCGCCGGACTGCATCCAGCACCAGCGAGAGGTTGAGCGAATCGCGTTCGGTCGTTCCCGGCGGAACCACCCACGGCGTCGCTGGCAGCGCCGCCACACCACCGGCAGGATGCAGAGCCCGGAACGGGTCTGCCGGTGCGGGTGTCAGGTCATGGGTCATCGCTGTCGTGTCCTTCCTGCTTGCATCGTCTGTCAAACGGGCCGCGCCTGTCGTCGACAGATTGGTTCGGGCCATCCGTCCGGGAGATTGGTCCAGATCTACCCATCCGGGCCGTAATACGCCCGAGGCGCGCACCAGAACCATTTTCTACACCTCTCCACCTTCCCCGTATGTGACGGCCGTCATGCCCAAGCGCCGTGGAATACGTATGATCAGTCGCCGTACGAGCCCGCAGATCGCGTTCCGGTTGGACTCGAACGTTTGGAAGTGATGCGTCACTGCATCCCCGCAGCGTTCGTGCCCGGCGAAACGCATCGGCTTGGTAGTAGCCGTGAGAGACAATCAGTAACACTTGCCCAATTGAGGGGTGCCGGTCACCGTGACGTCAAAGCTCCCTGCTGTTCTGGTGCGACTTCTCGCCGCGCTCGGCGTTGAACACCGTTACGTGCTGATCAACGGTCTTGGCGTCATTCTGGCCCGCGGCGTTGGTTCTGGGCTGATTTTGCTCATCACCGTCCTGCTGATGCGTACACTTGGCGCCGAAAACTACGGTCGCTTCGCGTTCTTCCTCTCGGTTGCCTTTCTCGCTGTCCTATTCGGTGGGATGGGTGTGCCTGTCGCCGCCAATTGTCTCCTCCCCCGCTATCGACAGAAGGGACCGGCGCATCGCCGCAGCCAGTTCTTTCTGGTCGGCTTAGTCGCCGTTTTCTTCGGTAGCCTCGCCGCCGGATTGATTTCGGTTACGATCGTGCGCCTAATCCATGGCGGTACGGCGATGATCCCGTTTCCGCTCTGGGCCGCCGCCGCCTACATCACCGCCACCGCACTCTGCAACTTTCTTGCCCCTGCCTGCCGGGCAATGGACATGCCGACGACGGCAGCTCTGGTCGACAACATCTACCCCCGCGTGATCATCCTCGCGGGCATGGGGGTGCTGACGGCTGGCGGCTACCAACTGGATCTCGACAGCCTGCTGATCCTGTGGGTGATCGGCGGCTATGGCGCCGTGGCGATTGCAATATTTTCGTTGGCACGCAGAACTGAACTATCATTGCGCATCCCACGGCAACTTCGCTTCCGTCAACTGCGCGTCTGGTTGTCCTTGTCGACGACCATGATGGTTACGCCGATGTTTTACTTTGTCCTAAGCGAAACGGACATACTGTGTCTTGGCTTCTTTTCGACGCCAACGGATGTCGGTGTTTATAATGTAGCGCGCCGGCTCGCTGAATTGATGCAATTCGCTTATGTCTCGGTCAATACACTGCTACTGCCACGCATCGCCGCCGCCCATGGCGAACGAGACCGCCAGCGGATGCAGTCGATTATCGACACGATGAACGTGGTCGTGCTCGTTCCGGCGGGGGCGTGCTCNATTGCCCTGGTCGGCTTCGGCCCGCAGGTGCTGTCGCTGTTCGGCAGCTCCTTCGTCAGCGGTTACGTCGTCGTCCTGATGCTGGTGGTGCCACGCTTTATCGACCTGTTGCTCGGCCCGGCCTCGGAGGTGCTGATGATGACAGGCGATCAGAAGCTGGTTGCGCGTGTCAACATCGTCGCAGGCGTAGCCAATCTCGGATTGAACCTGCTGCTCGTTCCCTTCTGGGGCGCGGTCGGGGCAGCCACGGCGACCGCAGTGACGATGATTTCCTGGAAGACTTACCTCTTCGTCCTCTGTCGCCGCCGGACCGGAGTGCAGACCAGCCTGGCGACACGGCTGCGGGCGCTGTTTTTCAACCTCAGTGGCGCGCGCCGAGCCCAGGCCTAGGCGCGCAGAGAGTGGGAGAAAGGCTTCAGCCATGGATCACGTAAAGGCTCCGGTGGAACGCGCCAAAAAACCGAGGATCTCCGTCCTCATCCCGACGTTTCGTCGGCCGCAGCTGCTGCCGAAAGCGCTCGCCAGCATCCTTGCGCAGCAAAACTGCTCGCTCGACGCGATCGAAGTCATCGTCGTTGACAATTGCCCCGACGCATCGGCGCGGCCAAGTTTCGAGCGTGCCCGGGAAAGTGCCGGCGGCCGCCTCGGTCTACGCTACCTGCATGAGCCGCGGCCAGGCATCAGCCACGCCCGCAACCGCGCCCTCACCGCCGCCCGTGCGGACCATGTGCTGTTTCTCGATGATGATCTAGAGGCGGCGCCGCAACTCATTGCCACTTTCCTGCAGGCGCTAACGCAAACCAGTGCGGCGATCCTCGTCGGTCCGATCGAGCCGGTGTTCGAAGCGACAAGCGATGGCAGCGGCGACATTGCCGACGCCGACATGCGCAACTATTTTTCCCGCCGCTACGCGGTGCCCAACCTCGCCGACATCTCCGACGACATCGCCCGCCTCGGCACTGCCAATGCCCTCTTCGATCGACACGCTTGCTTTCCCGATTTCGACCCCTTCGAGCCGTCGCTCGGCCTTCTCGGCGGTGAAGATACGCTGATGTTTCGCACCCTACAGCAACGCGGCTTGCGGTTTGCCTGGGTGCAGGATGCTGTCGTCCTCGAGTTCGTGCCCCGGCAACGACAGACCCAGGCATACGTACGCCTGCGCCGCTTTCGCAGCGGCCAAATCCGGGTGCTCACCGCGCTGCGGATGAGTCCCCCCCGCCCTGTCGACGTCGTCCGCTGGATGGCAATCGGTGCCGTGCAGGCGCTCGGCTATGGCCTGATCAGTGCCGTCTTCCGTGCCGTCGGCAATCCGCGTTGGCGCCACATGTTGAGTCGCGCCTACGGCGGCGCTGGCAAGTGTCTGTGGACCGAACGCTTCTTGTTCCCGGCCTACGGCGCGACCTCTCGTCTTGGCAAGTAACGAGAGCACCAGCGCAGCATCTGCATCGCCTCGCGCCGCCTGCCCTCGCGGCGCTGCCGCCGCTGCCGGTTCGTTCCAACCGGCGCGGCGTCAGAGGCGAGCGGCGCAGCCTCGCTATGTCTTTCCTCCTCGGTGTAATCCGCTGCAGCGGCGCTTCATCGTCGAGGACCACGTCTGCCGGCGGTCGCGGCCGCCGTCGCTGCGGGCGGTGTTCGGTACCGAACGACCACGCATGAACGGTAACATCGAGCGCTTTGCCGTTGCCAGTGGCCCCTCCGGCGCGCTAACGAAGATGGTTGAACTCCATCAACCGGGTTGGCGCCTGCAGCACCACCAGGAGTAAAGCGTGGATCCTGAGAAGTCTTTCGAGCCGGGCGAGCCCGCTGACGGCGCGCCGCGTGTAGCCTCTTACACAATCCTTCGTCCGACCGAGCAGACGACGCCCTTCGTCTTTGCCTCACCACACAGCGGCTGCGACTACCCGCCCGAATTCGTTGCCGAGACAAAGCTGAGCGTTTCGGCGTTGCGTCGCTCCGAGGATGCGTTTGTCGATCAGATCTATGCCGCGGCACCTGCGATCGGCGCACCGCTCTTGCGCGCCCACTTTCCCCGTGTTTACGTCGACCCGAATCGTGAGCCCTTCGAACTCGATCCGCGGATGTTCGATGGACCATTGCCCGATTACGTCAATGGCCACTCGCCCCGGGTCGCCGCCGGACTTGGTACAATTGCCAAGGTCGTTGCGACCGGCGAGACCATTTATGCGCAAAAACTCCGGTTTGCCGAGGCCAAACAGCGAATCGAATCGCATTANCTTCCCTACCATCGCGCGCTGACGGATCTCCTCGACCAGACCTTTCAGCGCTTCGATTGCTATCTGCTGATCGACTGCCACTCGATGCCCTCCGTTGGCGGGCCGATGGACGCTGATCCGGGCACCCGTCGCGTCGATTTCGTCCTCGGCGACTGCTACGGGACCTCGTGCTCGCCCGCCGTCATCAATTTGGTGCAAGCAACCCTGCGCGATCTCGGCTACTCGGTGCACCGCAATGTCCCATACGCGGGTGGATTTACCACGCGAAACTATGGACGCACGGACGAACGCAAACACGCGCTGCAGATCGAAATCAATCGCGGCTTGTATATGGACGAGCAGCACATCGCGCCGACCGCAGGCCTGCAACAGGTCAGCCAGGATCTGACCCGGCTGATGACAGTGCTGGAAACGGCCGGACGGCCGATGCTGCTCGGTCGATGACCAGGCCCGGCCGCGCCGAACCGCCGTCCACCCGCCGCCTCGACAGGCGCAACGACAGCGCCGCCGGCTTCGACGACCAGACAGGGCAGGCCGGGCCGATGGTGTCGCTTGTTCGCCCCGCCAGGGATGCCGATCTTATAGCCATCCAGCGGATCTACGCCCATCACGTTCAAACAGGCACCGGTTCGTTCGAGGAAATAGCCCCCTCGCTGGCGGAAATGGCCGAGCGACGTGCCGCCATTCTGGCGCGCGGCCTGCCCTATCTGGTCATCGAGGACGATGGCACCGTCGCCGGCTTCGCCTACGCCGCACTCTTCCGGCCACGTAGTGCGTATCGCTTTACCGTCGAAGACTCCATCTACATTGACCCAGACCGGATCGGCCGGGGCATGGGTCATCTGTTACTCGCGGCGATCATTGACGCCTGCACCACCCTCGATTATCGGCAAATGGTCGCGGTTATCGGTGATGCCTCCAACGCGGCATCCATCGGCCTACATGCGTCTTTCGGTTTCGGCGAAGCGGGCCGGTTGAGCGCGGCGGGATACAAGTTCGGCCGCTGGTTGGACGTTATCTTCATGCAGTTGACACTCCTGCCGTCTTCAGCGAGGTGAACCGGCCCACCGCGGACAGCTCATCGTTCGCACCCAGCCGACGACGCGCACGCGTAGGGCTGGCGAGCGGGCAAAAAAAAGGGCCGTTTGTCACGGCCCAAGTTTTGGGAGGAAACGTCCAAGAAGCACGGTGCAGCCCGGATCGAAGTCGATCGCCGTGCTGCACCGCACAAACAGGAAGATAATTGTTCGCATCTCAGATTTCAAATGGGAAATTTATGTGCAGCCGCGCTACAAGCCGCGGCGCAATCCAAGGTTGCCGGCCATCACTCCAACCCATTGATTTTAATGTGGTATTTTTAGCACAGCAGAAAATTCTTCGAAATATACTACTTTTGCGTTTCCGCACGGCAGCAAGCGTGCAGCACCGGAGACTCGTCTTACCTTGGCAACTGCACGTTCGTGGGTGCATTGCACAAACTATGACCGGACAAACGACTGTCTTTGCGGCAGTCAACGCCGCCGAGCGAGAATCTCGGGACCCGACACTGGATGGCAATATTGCACGTCAAGTCGGCTGCAAACGCCGCCCAGCCAAACACCGGAGGAGACGATGAAAGGCTTGATCGCCGATATCGGCGGAACGAACGCCCGGTTTGCACTCGCTGACACCAACGGCAAGGTGCAGCAGGTGAAGCACTTTCCCTGTCGTGATTTTCCCCGCCTCGCTGACGCCTGCGAGGCATACCTAACCGAGCTTGCGGCTACCGAGACCGACTTCGTGCGGCCGCGTGCCGCGGCCATCGCCGTAGCCTCTCCAGTCGACAGTGACGACGTGCGGATGACCAATCACGTCTGGTCCTTCTCGATCGAAGAGACGCGCCGGCAATTGCAGTTCGATACCCTGCAGGTGATCAACGACTTCGTCGCTGTCGCGCTGGGACTGCCACACCTGACCGACGACGACGTGCTCCAGGTGGGCTCGGGTATTCCGGTGGCACGCCAGCCGATGGCCGTCCTCGGCGCCGGCACCGGGCTCGGCGTTTCGGCGATGCTGCCCACGGGATTGGGATGGGCGCCGCTCAGCAGCGAAGGCGGTCACGTCACCGCCCCGGCGGTGAACGAGCGTGAGGCCGCGGTACTGGCGGTGCTGCGCGGTCACTTTGGCCACGTTTCGGCTGAGCGGATCATATCCGGACCGGGTCTGGTCAATCTGTCGCGGGCGATCGCGGAACTGGACGGCGTCGGCATCGACCCGGACCTGACCCCGGCCGACTGCACCAGCCGCGCCCTTGACCAATCGTGCCACGTCTCAACCGAAGCCTTGAACATGTTCGCGGCGATCCTTGGGACCGTCGCCGCCAATCTCGCCGTCACCCTGTGCAGCCGTGGTGGCGTTTACATCGCCGGTGGCATCGTGCCCCGCCTTGGCGATTGGTTCCTCACCTCGCCGTTTCGCCAGCGCTTCGAGGACAAGGGACGCTTCGGTGGCTACCTTGCGGCGATTCCCACCTACGTGGTCACCAACTCCCACCCGGCCTTCGTCGGCCTCGCCTCGCTCGTAACGGGTCGCGGTCGTTAGGGTACTGACGTCTTGAGGGGAGGCAACTTACGGTCTGGCCGTACGCCCTCGTCGGCATGCTCCAGATCGTCAGCGTGATCGTGGCGCCGAGGACCGCGCACGCGTGGCCGCAATCATCCGCGCCTCTGGAGATTGCCTTGCCTGAAAGGGGGATGGCAACGGTGCCACGGACACCCTCGGTCGTTACAGGAGCTGTTGTCACAGGACGCCACGGACGCGCAACTCGTCCACCTCGTCCGCCGACAGGCCAAGGAGATCGCGGAACACCCTCGCGTTACCGCTGCCAAGCGCCGGGCCAATTCGGTCAATCCGCCCAGGGGTGGCGGAAAGGCGGGGGATCACGTCGGGAATGACGCAGGTGCCGACGTCGGCGTCGGTGATGCCGACCAAATTGCCCCGGGCGGCAACCTGCGGATCGTTGACGATGTCGACGATGGAGTTCAGCGGCCCGACGGGCACCTCAGCGGCGAGGCAGCGGCGCATCACCTCCTCCAAATCAAGGCTGCCGGTCCAGGCGGCAACCAGCCGATCCACCGTCTCGCGCGCCGCCAGCCGCACCGTCTGCGGGCCAAATGCAGTCGCATCGGCGAGCTGCGGGCGGTCCATCGCCGTGGCGAGGCGGGCAAACATCTTGTCGGTGGTGCAGGCAATCGCCACCCATCGCTCGTCGCGGGTGGGAAAGTGACCGTGCGGACAGGCGTTGCGGGTGCCGGCACCCTCGCGGTCACGGACGACGCCAGCGTGAATATAGGCAGGCGCCAGCTCGTCGAGAACGCGGAGCACCGCCTCATAAAGGCCGATGTCCACCACCTGTCCCCCTCCGCCGCGCCGCCGATGGATGAGAGCGACGAGCACGCCCACCGCGGCGTAGAGACCGGCGAGATAGTCACCGAGCGAGGTGGAACCGGGTGTCACCGGGATTTCCCCCGGCATCCCGGCCAGCTGCGACAGGCCACCCACCGCGTGGGCGATGCGGGCGAAGCCGGGACGGTCGCGATAGGGGCCGGTCTGGCCATAACCAGTGACACGTAGCAGCACGAGGTCCGGATTGACCGCACGCAGTTGCTCCCAGCCGAGCCCCCAGCGTTCGAGCGTCCCCGGACGGAAGTTCTCGCAGATCACGTCCGAAACCGCCGCCAGCCGCCGGAACAGGGCCGCCCCCTCCGGCCGGCTGAGATCGAGGGTGATCGAGGTCCGGTTGCGCGCCTCCGACAACCAGCAATAGCTGGAATCGGCACGCGGGCTTGGCGTGCCGAAACGGCGGAGCGGATCACCGCTGCCGGGATGCTCTACCTTGATCAGCTCGGCGCCGAACTCGCCGAGCAAGGTGGCACAGGTGGGCGCGGCAATGAAGGTGGCGCAATCAAGCACGCGGACGCCGGCGAGTGGCCGGACGCCGGCGTCGACCAACGACGTAGGCAGGGTCCTGGGCTGCATCTCGGGCGCTTCCGGCTTGCCGCTCATGCTCCCCAGACTCGCTGCACGATTGACTTGTGACTGCCGATCAGGAACAGCGCGGCGCAGCGGGCGAAGCGCACCAGTTCCTCCAGGTATTGCCGCCACCATTTCAGGCGCGAGGTGGAGGGCTGGCGTGCCACCCCGTCCCCTTCCACCGCCAGGCCCAGGCGGCGAAAACAGTAGAGCGCGCGCGGCAGGTGGAAGGCATCGGTAACGAGAACCGCCCGCCGCAAGCCGTCCCGCCGCAGAATCCGGCCGACGTAGACCGCGTTCTCGAAGGTGTTGCGCGATTGGTCCTCGACGATGATCCGTTCGTTCGGCACGCCAGCCGCGAGGGCGATCTCGCGCATCAGCGTTGCCTCGGCCGGCGGCGCGGCAACGATGCCGCCGGAAACGACGAGATAGCGGGCATGCCGGGCAAAATAGACCGCCAGGCCGTGATCGATCCGTCGACGCAGTGCATCGCTCGCCACTCCGGGCGCCAGCACCGCTGCGCCGAGCACGATCACCGCATCGGCAGCAGCGTCAGTGCCGCCCTTCGTAGCAACCATCGTCCGTCCCCTCAGCCGCAAAGCCTTGACACACCCCGCCCCGGCACCATACGTGCGTTAAAGCTCAATCCCGCATACGCCCGGATCGGCTGTGATTCGGTGACCGACACAGCAATGCAGGCGATCGCTGGTCAGCACGGCCGATTCTGCGTCCCGGCAGGTTTTTCGGTGAGGCCAACCCATGGCGAAGCATGGTGCTCATGCTATACATCTGCGCATGGTGGGTGGAGCCGCTACGATCGGGCTGCCGAACCACCTCGACAATGGCGCCAGCGGCGCGGTAGCGGAGAGCGCTGCTGCCGGCTAGCTCCGGGATCGACGCGGCAAGAAAGCCGGCCCCGGTCAGGCGGTTGACGGGCGGCTCGTGATGGTCGCGGCCTGTGTCGAGGTGCCGCCGACCATTGCCAGTGAAGCCTCGGCAACGGGGCACGCAGGCGCGGGAACGTCTTCAAATGTTTCCGTCATGGGCAAACTTGGCTACAACAGGGAATACTGGGAAGGATTAAAAAAATGCCTGACGCATTCTTAGCCCAGCGGGCATCGGACAACCAGCAGGTCAACGAGGAAAGAAGTATGGAAAGGCGATCCAGCCTCGATGTCATGGAGGAACTGCTCCCCCTGCGCGGAGCGACTCGTCGACGTCGGATGCGGCGATGGGTGGTTGACTCGCTTACTGACGAAGCGCGGGGTGCACGTAACCGGCATCGAGGTCAGCCCGCGCCATCTGCAGGAGGTGCGGTCGAAGCCTCACGTCGGCGACGAGCATTATATCCAAGGCCTCGCCGAAGACCTGCCGATCACCTCGCGATCGGTCGATATCGTGCTGTATTTCAATAGCTTGCATCACATCGACAAGGACGGCCTGCCGAAGGCGATGGTTGAGGCGGCGCGGGTACTCAAGTCGGGTGGCATTCTCTACGTCTGCGAACCGCTTGCCGAGGGCGCCTACTTCGAGGTCATGAAGCCGGTGCACGACGAAACGGCAGTCCGGCAGGAGGCGCTGGCGATTCTCCGCCTTGCTCCCGAGTTTGGCCTGCTGTTGGAAAAGACCGTGAACTACACCGATCTGGTCAAGCTGCGCGATTTTGACGCCTTTCACGATCGGCTCACCTCCATCAACCCGCATGTCCGCGAGCGGTTCATCGAGCTCGAAGATGTGATCCACGCCAATTTCAATCGCCTTGGCCAGGAAACGGCCGACGGCTGGGCATTCGAGCAGCCGATGCGGGCCTGCCTGCTGCGGCGCGTCTAAGCGAGCCGCCAGGGTGGCAGCCACTGGCTCTGCCGTGGTTTGCCGATGACACTCTTTGACGTTTCGCCGTGCGTCTGCAGCGCAGCCGACACACGGCGAAACAGTGGGCGTAAGGGCGCAAGGGTCTGCCGCCGCACGAGCGTACCCGTGCTAAGTGGTATGCTTCCCAACTCAGCCCCATAGCGCCGGCCCGCAGGGTGCAATCATCCCATCGACGATGGTCAGTCCGGGATCACGGTCGTGTGCCAGCCACACCGGACCATCGAGATCAACCAGATCGGCCAATCCTGTGAGCAGCATTGCCGGTGCGATGCCGAGCGAGGTTGCCACCATGCAACCAACCATGACCTGCAAACCGCGCCGCCGCGCCTCGCCGACCAGGCGCCTGGCTTCGGTAAAGCCGCCGGTCTTGTCGAGCTTGACGTTGATCATCCGATAGCCCGTCGGCAGGCGCAGGAGGTCGCGGGTGGTGTGGCAGGACTCGTCGGCGCAGAGCGTCACCGGTGAGACGAAGCCGTCGAGGGCCGCGTCCTCCGCCGCCGGCAGCGGCTGTTCGATCACCTCGACGCCTAGCGCCGCCATGGCCGGCAGCAGGTCGCACAGCAGTTGCATCGACCATCCTTCGTTGGCATCGACGATCAGCCGCGCCGCCGGGGCCGCCCGACGCACCGCCGCGAGGCGACCGATGGGATCGTCGGCGGCGAGCTTGACCTTGAGCAGCGGCCGACTGCGCAATGCCGCCGCTTGCTCCGCCATCGCATCGGCCGCATCCAGGCTAATGGTTTCGGCGGTCATCGTCGCCTTCGGCGGCGGCAGACCGGCGCGGTACCAGACGGGCTCGCCGCTGATCTTGCTTTCGAGGTCCCACAGAGCACAGTCGAGGGCGTTGCGGGCCGCTCCCGCCGGTAGTCGGCTCTGCAGCGTCAGGCGATCCAACCCCGATGCCGCCGAAGCCGCATGCGCACGCAGGCAGTCGAGGACGTCCGGCACCGTTTCGCCGTAGCGGGCGTAGGGAACCGCTTCGCCGCGACCGCGGTGGCCATAGGCTTCCGCCTCCACCACCACCACGTCAGCGCTGGTCTTGCTGCCACGGGCGATGGTGAACGGACGTGCCAGCGGCCAGCATTCGTGCCGCACACTGAGTCGGGCGGGGATCATGACAACATCCTGTCCACGATCGCACCGACGCCATCCAGCAGCGGATCGACACAGGGCAATCCCGTGGCCTCGCGCAACTGACGGAGATAGGCGGAGCGCGCCTCGACCGCCAGACCACTGCTGTTCACCGCAACACCGACACACCGCGCTGATGGGCAGGTCAGCCGCGCCGCTTGTTCGTTGGCGATAATACAGCTGACGAGATCGGGGAGCGGCTGGTGCGGCAGGCCGCGCATATGGGTGCGGGTGGGCTCATGGCAGATGACCAGCGCCTCGGCTTGTGCGCCGTGGAGCAGGCCGAGGCTGACGCCGGCGTAGGACGGATGGAACAGCGATCCCTGACCCTCGATCAGGTCCCAGTGCTCCGGCTGTTGGGCCGGTGTCAGCCATTCGGTGGCGCCGGCGATGAAGTCGGCGACAACGGCATCGACCGAGACGCCGTCGCCGGCGATGAGAATGCCCGTTTGGCCTGTGGCGCGAAAATCAGCCTCCATGCCGCGGACGCGCATCTCCCGCTCTATGGCCAGCGCGGTGTACATCTTGCCAACGGAGCAGTCGGTGCCAACGGTAAGCAATCGCCGGCCGGATCGCGGCAAACCGGTTCCCACCGGAAACGATCGTGCCGGAACGCGAACTTCGACGAGACTGCGGCCAGCAGCCAGGGCAGCGTCACGGAGGCGCGCGATTGCATCAAGCCGGTCGTGCAGGCCGCTCACCACATCGAGTCCCGAGAGCAGTGCCGCCTCAAGCGTATCGATCCAGGCGGGCGGAATAACGCCGCCGGCATTGGCGACGCCGATGACGAGGGTGCGCGCGCCGGCGGCCACACCGTCTGCCACCGTCATCTCGGGAAGATCGAGCATGGCGGAACAACCGGGCAACCGAAGCTGACCGAGGCACCAATCGCGCCGCCAAGCAAAGAGTCCAATGGCGGTTTTTGCCGCCAGTTGATCGCGCGCGTCGCCGAGAAACAACAAGTACGGTCGCTGCAGCATGCTTGTCCGCCTGCCCGTGGTTGTCACCGCAGAGATATGGTCGGCGAACGCGACCTCTGCGCGGTTTCGCGCACGCAAAAGACGAGAACACTCCGACGTCGCCCGTCTCTCTTTACCGCTGTTGCCAGTGGCTGTCGCCACCCTCGTCACCACCCGCCGGCTTCTATGGCGGGACAGCCTCGCAACTCAGTATATGTCTGCAATAGTGATTTAGATCACAGTATAGATGCATTGACGATTAACATTCGTCACTCTGCAAGGCCTCATTCGCCGATGGCGAGCAGATCGTCGTTGACACAATACGGCAAGAGCGTATTGTGTAGGGCATTATTACTGTGTCCGTAAAGAGCGGATGACGCAATATCTTGTAGGAGAAGAAGCAGGCCGCAGCAAGGCCAACCATTGCTCGGGAGGTACGATGCAACGCAACACAGGCCTGATCTTCGCCTGCGCCACAGTCGGCGCCATGCTTTGGGCATTTGTGGTTTTTTTGCCGACTAAACCGGTGGCTATGCCCTTGGGTGGCCCGGACCCGACGCTTCTCGAAGGCGAGGAAACGGGCGCCCCGATCACCCCGCTCACCGAAATTCCCCGCGCCATGCGTGAGCGTCTGGCTAACGCCAGCCCGGATCTGCTGCGCGAATTCAAATGCCTAGCCCTCAATGTCTATTGGGAGGCTAAGGGCGAACCGCTGGTTGGGCAAATGGCTGTGGCCGCGGTTACCCTCAACCGGTTGGGCAACCCCCGATTCCCTAAGAGTGTCTGTGAAGTTGTCTGGCAAGGCGTCGAGAGCGGTCGAGCCAACTGCCAGTTTTCGTGGGCCTGCGACCAGCGGGGTGATCGCCCACTCGAAGACATTCCATGGCAGCGGGCACAACAGGTGGCGTATCGCGCCATGTTCCTGGACCCCTTCGATCCTACCAACGGTGCCCTCTACTTCCACGCCATCTACGTGCGGCCGCAGTGGGCAGATGAGAAGGCAAGGATCATGCGCATCGGTCGGCACATCTTCTATGGTGAGAACCCGACCCTGCCCAGCCTCATCAACGTCGCCAATCGCTCCTGAGGCTACGCACGGCAGCCCGGATACCCAGACATCGCTTTTTTCCTGGCGATCCAGTTCCCAAAGACGCGGCGTTGCGCCACCGCCATGATCACCGCCACGGGTGCACCGCGATTGCGACGGCCTCAGCCTGCTCCACCGCTCCCCGCTCCCTGTCGGGATGTGTTTGACGGTTTCGCCTGCGCTTACGGGTGGAAGTGGCCTTCCTGGCAGTGCTGCAATTCGTGATGCACCACCTGCCAGCGACTGGCGTCGTCGTCGGCGCGTGGTGAGCGCGTCCAGATGATGCACTGACGGAATTCCTTATCCCAGGCGGCCATCCCCTCGCAGTTCGCCCGTTGACCGTGCTCGCGGCAGAGCTTTGCCATCTCCTGATCGCTGACGATGTTCCAGGTGAGAGAGCGCGGTTCGATCGCCACCGCGTGCGCCAGCGATGCGGCCGATGACGCAAACTATTGCGATAGCTATCATCTGCGCGATCTTTTTACCGACATTTTATCCCCTCACTACATCCTATGCGTTAATAAAGGTAAATATATACCCGTAACGGGTAGCGCTTAAGCAAAAACTCTCATTACGAGTTTTTGTTTTCAAATAACACGCGTTTTGAGAGTATTTTCAGCTCTGGCCATCGCCCCGAAGGCGGCGGTAACGTGCCGCCAAGCAACACGTTACCGAGGTGAACGGGCGCCGGGATAAGCTGGCGCCGGAATGAGGATGGTTCGGACATCATGGACTTTGATCTGATCGCTCGCTGCCTACACGTTCTGGGCGTCGTGTTCTGGATTGGCGGCGTCGCCCTGGTCACCACGGCCGTGCTGCCGGCCGCAGTCGCCCGCCAGCCGGTTGCGGCGCAGCTGGAGCTGTTCGAGGTGATCGAGCGTCGCTTTGCTCCCCAGGCCCGCATCGCCACCCTGATCGTCGGCGCGACCGGTTTCTTTCTCGTCGCCCGACTTGACCTCTGGTCCCGCTTCAGCGACCCCACCTATTGGTGGATGCACGCAATGCTTGGACTATGGCTCGTTTTCATGCTGATGCTGTTCGTGCTCGACCCCTTCGTCTTTCACCGTATCGTGCCGCGGCTGGCGGTAACGCATCCACGCCTGACCTTTGCCGCTCTCGCCGCCCTGCATTGGGTTCTCTTGCTGGCCGGCGTGGTCACGATCGCCGGAGCCGTTGCCGGCAGTCATGGCGGCAATCTCTGGTGAAGCACTCAGGTGCTGGTAAAGCCGCCGGAAAGCGCCTCGCGCCACGCTCGTGCAGGCGCCTTGGAGGCGTTAAGCTGACTGCCGAGGAAGGGAATTCACCGCATGTCTATTGCATCGCCGCTCACCCGCCTTGCCGCCACTTTCGTTCTCGCCCTGGGCATTGCCGTCGGCGGCTGGCAGATCGGCCACGGGTTCATCGCCGGCCGTGAGCAGCCGCGGGTCATTTCCGTCAAGGGTGTCGCCGAGCGGGAAGTGAAGGCGGATCTGGCGCTCTGGGCGTTGCGTTTCGTCGCCACCGGCAATGACTTGGCCCGGGTGCAGCAGCAGGTCAGTGCCGACGAGAAGCGGGTGCGCGCCTTCCTGACGGCAGCAGGGCTACCGGCAGCAACGACCGAGGTCCAGGGATTGGAGGTGGTGGACCTCCTGGCGCAGGCCTACCGCTCCGGGCCGGTGGATAGCCGGTTCATCATCACCGAGACGCTGCTGGTCCGCACCGCCGACGTGCACGAGGTGGCGGAGGCGAGCCAGCAATTGGGTGATCTGGTTGCCGCAGGCGTCGCCTTGAGCGGGCAGACCGGCGGGCCGATTCAGGGACCGGTCTACCTCTATACGCGTCTGAACGATGTCAAGCCGGCGATGATCCAGGAAGCGACCAGGAACGCCCGCCTCGCTGCCGAGCAGTTTGCCACCGACGCCGGGAGCAAGCTCGGAGGCATCCTGCGGGCATCACAGGGATTGTTTCAAATCCTGCCGCGCGACGCCGTGGATGGCGCGAACGAGCAGGCCCAGGCGGCAAAAATCGTCCGGGTGGTCAGCACGATCGATTATGGCCTGGTGCCGTGACAGCTTCGCCGCCTTAGCCAAGCAGTCAGCGCAAACCCAGCCGGCAGGTGCACGCAGCCGACGTAGATCCCCGGTTAAGCGTGATCGGCTGGGCCTGAGCGGCCGCGGCCTGCAAAGGTGCGCCCGGGCCGCATGCGTGAAACGAAATGCATGTCCCGCCTCCCTGGCAACGGACGGGGATGCTCAGCCGCCGAAGGGTGCCAGCGAGCGTCACACGGTCGATGCGAGCCCGGGTACAGTTTTTTAACCCATTTGGGTTGTTTCTGCCACCCCTTGATCATTGTGAGGATGATGTGCGCTGGCATGCTCGGCCTTGCTGCTATCCGCAATCAGATCGATGAGCCGGCTGGTGATCAGCCGCACCAGAAACAGGCCGAACTCCGGATGTTCCAGGTAAAGTTCGGTCGCTTTCTTCCCCGTCAGGGCAAAAAGCACGCAATCGGTTTCGCACACCGCGGTTGCCGTCCGCCGACGCTCCGGCGAAAATAGGGCGATCTCGCCGATCAAATCGCCTGCATGGCACACCCGGTCGATCTCGATGATCCGNNAGATCGCGCCGCGCGCGATATAGTACATGATCTCCGCCGGTTCACCGCGGGCAAAGAGCTCGCTGCCCTTACGCTGCTTGACCTCCAACATGAATGGTAAAAGCGGATCGATCGACAACTCTTCGTGCATTGCCCTTGCCGCGCGCTGGCGCGTCTGCCACATCTCGATCAGTCGATAAATGTTGAGTGGAAGTTGTACCAAGTGGGCGACCCACAGCAATTCAATGCCGGCAAGATAACCATAAATGGCAAAGACCACGTTCATCGCCACCGCCAGCGCGCGTAGCGGTATCATGCCCTTCGCTGCAAAGGTGGCGATGGCCAGGGTTGCTGCCAGATATCCTACGACCTCGGTCCACATCGAGCCGTCGCCTCCACTGCTACTCTGTTCAATATCCGACTCGGGTCGTGCAGGCGCTCAGACGGTGATCGAGCAGCCTGCCGCCACTATCACGTCGGGCGCGACCAACCGCAAGATCCGCGGCAGGCGGTCGCGGTGATGATGACGCAACTGCACCGAACCTTGACGTTGATCGCCGCCGTCGTTGGCGCCGCGGCAGCGATCGTCATCTTCTCGCGCATCCTGCTGACGCTGGACGACCTGCAAACCCCGGAAATTCGCCTCGCCTATGGCCTCGGCGTCGTGGCCATCCTCGCCGCCGCCGGTGCCCTGCTCTATCGGCGTGGGCGGGCGGCGCGGCCGGAGCGACGACCGCCACCACAACCGCCACGCGCTAGCGTCGAACAGCGCTTGGATCGCATCTATAGCCACAATGGCCTGCAGACCGATAGCGCCGCCCTGTCGCCCGCGCGGCGACGCGGTCGGGGCGAAGCGGCGACGATCGTCCTCTGTGGGCTGCCGCGAACCGGCAAGTCGCGCGTGGCCACGGCGCTCGAAGCGGCCCTTCCCGACCGCCTCAAAGGCCAGCCGCTGCGACTGGTCGAAACCCCAGCCTCGGCACCGACTTCGCTGCCAATCTGGAGCGGTTGACGGCGGCGATCGAAGCCGATGTCTGCATCTTCGTCGCCGACCAGGACCTGCGCGACTACGAATTCGCGGTGATCAAGGCGCTGGTGGAACGCGGTGCGGCGCCGATCATCGTCCTCAACAAGGCCGACCAGCGCGATGCTGGCGCCCGCGGCGAAACCCGCGCCGCGGTGGAGCGGCGACTTGAAACGCTGCTGCCGCCCGGTGATATCGTCGATGCCGCGGCCGATCCGCTGCCGGCGACGCGTATCAGTAGCGATGCCGAAGGACAGTCGGTGGAAGAACAGGTCAGCCGCCCGGCCGACATCGACCAATTGCTAGCATGCATTACCGCCCGCCTTGATCCCTCATCCCGCGCATGACCGGCTGGCCCCATGACCGAACCTGACCGCCGCTACGAGGACACGCTGGCAACGCTGCGCCGGCTGGCCCACTCCAACGAACTTCGCGAGAGCGAACGCGCCGCCGTTGCCGAGGACCTCAAGGATATCGATACGATGCTGGCGAAGCTNGGGTCCGGTGTCGTCGAGATCGCCGTTTTCGGCGAGATCAACTCCGGCAAGAGTTCGCTGCTCAATGCGCTGCTCGGCAAGAAGGTGTTCGCCACCTCGGCCGAGGGGGGCAAGACGCGCGAGCGCAGCCGACACGACTGGACACCGGACCTGAAGGCCTTTGCCGGTCTCGCCGACAGCCGCCTCGTCGTCGTCGACACCCCCGGCCTGAACGAAGTGGGCGGCCTCGACCGGGCGGTGCTGGCACACAAGGTGGTGCGTTATTCCGATCTGGTGTTGTTCGTTTCCTTCGGCGATCTCAACGACAACGAGTTCGCCGCGCTCAGGATGCTGCATGAGTTGGACAAGCCGATCATCCTCGTCCTCAACAAGATCGACCTGTTCCGGCGCGAGGAGGTGGAGGCCACCTTGGCGGCGGTGCGCACCCGCGTCGACGGACTGATCGGCGATGCCGACATCGTCTTCACCGCTGCCGATCCAAGGCCGGTGCTCCGCCTCGTGCATCTGCCCGACGGCAATCAGCACGAGGAGGAGATCCGCCGGCCACCCATCGTCGAAGACCTGCAGGCGCGCATTCTCGAAATCCTCACCCGCGAAGGCAAGGCGGTGGTGGCGCTGAACGCCAACCTGTTTGCCGCCGAGGTGTCCGAGCGGATCACGCATCTGAAGGTGGAGGCGCGGCAGAGCGAGGCGGAGCGGCTGATCAACCGCTTCATGTGGGTCAAGGCCTGCGCGGTGGCGCTTAATCCGATCCCCATCGCCGACATTGCCGGTGGCGCGCTCTCCGATGCGGTGATGGTACAGCGGCTGGGCGAGGTCTATGGCCAGTCCTTCTCCCGCGCCAACGCCCAGCGATTGATCCGCGACATNCCTCGGTGCCTGGGGGTGGCGGTGACGGTGGAATGGGTGACGCATCTGGCCGCCGGGGCATTGAAGACGACGGTGCCGCTGGTGGGGCACGCAGTGGCAGCGGTACCGCAGGCGATGGCGGCAGCCTGGACCTGCTATGTCGTCGGCCAGGCGGCGACGCGCTACTTTCGTGACGGTGGCTGGGGTCCGCACGGCGCCAAGGCGATCGTTCGTGAGATTCTCGACGGCTTGGACCAGGACAGCGTTCTTAGGCCGCTGAGGGAACGCCTCCTCACCCGTCTCGCCAGCCGCGAGGGGTAGAGGCGCGAGTGGTAGAGGACAGAGTCCTGGCGCTCACTGAAGGAAAGATATCCTACAAAACCGGCTCGGTCAACTCGCCGCACCGGCCGTCTTTGCGCCCGCCGGCTTCTTCTCAGCACCATCTCCGCCATCAAGGATGCCGGAGAGGAGTTCGATCTGCCGGGCGATGCGGCTGAGCGCCTCCACTTCCGGCGACGCCAGCGGTCGTTCGCCCACCGGGCGGGCGTCGCAGAGAGCGGCGAATGCTGTTCTCATCCAGCCTCGCCAAGCCCGCCATGTCTCTGCCGGCAGCGCCGCGTGCGACGTCTTGTCGTGTTGCAGCACCGACAGGCGACCGCCGAGACGGCGCAGCGTTGCATCGACAACCATTGCTTGTTCAAGCTGCCGACGGCTCCGCTGACGCGGTTCCTGCAGGGCGCGGGAGATCGACGCTTCGAGATTGTTGATGGCGACACCGGCGCGACGCCGACTGTCCTCCACCACTGCCGATGCCGTCTCACCGAGTGCCGCACCGAAAACGGCATCGCCGAATTGACCGATGGCACCAATGGCGGCAGCCAGTTGCTGGCGTAGCCGGTTGTGCTCCCAGCTCGGCCAAAGCAGCAGGCAGCCCATTACCGCGATCAGCCCGCCGGCGACCGAAAACAGCACGCGCATCTCGACGATGTACCAGGTACTGGTGCCGGGCAGCAGCAGCTCCACCAAGACGACGAGCTGTGGCATCAGGCAGGCGATGAAGGTGCCGTAGCTCACCTGCCGGGCGGAAAAGCCGATGATACAGAGCGGGAACATCAGCGCGGCGAGAGCGAGCGGCGTCGTCACCGCATGGACGAGTAGCGCGCCGACGATGCCACCGATGACCGTCCCGCCGATCCGTTCCAGCGCCCGTTGCCACGTCGCGGCGAAGAACGGTTGCATCGTCAGCACGACGGTGATCGCCAACCAGTGGGAGAACGCTCCCTGCCAGGCGAGAACGATGGCGATCGTTGGTGCGGCAACGACAGCGGCACGCACAGCGTGCCGGAGGCTCGCCGAGTCCCAGGTCAGGTTGGCGCGCACCGGTTCGAGGACGACTTGGCGGAACGACCAGGATCGTTCTTTCGCCACCGCCGCCTCCGAGGGCAGATCGTCGCTGGCGAACAGCTTGAGAGCGATGCGGATGCGATCGGCGATCACCGATGCGACGGCGTGGAGCGCCGGATCCGCCGCCGTATCGGACAGCATGCGGTCGACCCNCCGCTCGATCGCTGCCGCGCGAGGCGCCTCGTCGGAGGCCATCGATCGGGCAAACGCCTCGATCATCGGCGCGATCCGTCGCGTCAGCCGAGAGCCGGCGGCGCGGCGGTTCCGCCCGCTGTCGTCCTCCATCAGGTCGTCGCTGAGCGCGATCAGGGCGCCGAAGAGCTGCTCGCCGGTTTCGAGGCGGAGCAGCGCCTGCGAATTGCGCGGTGACGCGCCGCCGCGGAACCGGACGAGGTCGCCGAGACTCGTTCGCGCCTGTTCGACCGCCATCCGCACGGCGCGCCGATAAGCGCGGGCGTGCGCGTCCCATTCCGGACCGCTCACCGCATCGCTACGTCCTAACGCCCGCAGATCGGCGGTCAGCGCCGCCAATTGCCGCCACACATCGGCGACCATGGCGCGTGCCGGAGTATACGGATCGAGCCGCCAGAACAGCAATGCGAGCAGGGTCGCCCAGACGCCGCCAGCCAGGAACATGCCGCCGATGACCGGTGCCTCGGCAAGGGTGAGCGGCCGGTCGAGCGAAAACACGAGGGCAACGGTCATGACGTTGCCGGCGGCCAATGCCGGCTGGCCGAGGACGCGGGCGAAGCTGGTACAGAAGACGACCAGCGAGGCGCCGGCGATGATGATCCAGGTCGGACCAACCCCACGCAGCAGGCCGAATGTACTCCAGAGCGCGGCGCCGAGTACGGTAAAGGCAAGAAGACCGGCGATCCGTGGCCGGAGCGGGCCTCCGGCATCACTGAAACAGGTCAGATTGGCGGCGAGTGCCATATAGAGGAGCGGCGGCCAGCCGACGGCCTCCTCGATCAGGATGACAAGCGCGCAGGCGAGCGCGGCGCGGATGCCGTCGATGACGCTGATCGCCCGCAGGTCGAGACCGAGTGGCAGTTGCGACAGATCAGCACCAGGATTGCGCGCCGTTGGGCGAAGCGAAGCCGCAGACAGGGCTCCGCCGGCGATCGTGCCCGTCAGCGCCCGCAGCCGGGTCGGAAGCCGCATGTGTGTGCCCGCACAGAAAGAACTCGCAATACGCTGCCGCTGGCGCAGCCGCGCCATAGCCTAGCCGACCACCGGGCAGCGTCCGCGCGGCGGCATCAGGCGCCGCAGTCTAGCGTGAGTTTGCCGGGCGAGGAACCAGCCAGCGGAAGGTGTCGCGGCGCGCGCGCCATGGCAAGGTCGCAACCGGCCAGGAGCCGGCAGGAAACCGGCGCGTGATTACGCTTGCCGAGCGTTCACACCGGTCTTTACGGTGGTTGCCTGCGTCTGTTGAGGGCGCCCAAACGCACGCACGGATACCCCCCCCAGCGCCGTCGTTATGCAAGGTACCGAACACCAATGAAGGTTGCGATTGCAATCGCGTTACGATTGCAGCAAGAAGGACGGCAATCGAAGTTAGCCGACCAACCCACACCGAAATGCGTGCAACGGGGCTCCCCATGGCAGCAAGGACGCGGTATTCTTCGCTTCGCCTGCGCGCAATCGCCGGATTAGCTCAGCTGGTAGAGCGGCTGATTTGTAATCAGTAGGTCGGGGGTTCGAGTCCCTCATCCGGCACCAATCATTTCAGTACGTTACAAGAGATCGCACGGTCAGCCCCAAAAGTCGGGTAAGCGTGGGGCAAGCTCTAGGCTGTGAGCTTCATAACCAGGAGTTGATGACAGCGGCGATGGTGACGGCGGCGAGGAGGTTGGTGGCGAGTTTGTCGTAGCGGGTGGCGATGCGTCGCCATTCCTTGAGGCGGAAGATGGTTCGCTCGATCATGTTTCGCAGTTCGTAGAGCCGGCGATCGAAGGGGTGGAGACGTTTTCTGGTTGGATTATTGGGGATAACCGGCCGGGTACCGCGGGCGAGTAGCGACCGCCGCAGGTGTGCCCGCGGCTTCGGCAAGCGCCCGGAAAAGCCGTTCCCACACCCCTTTGCGCGCCCAGCGGACGAACCGGTTGTATAGCGTCTTGTCGGGTCCATAGACCGCCGGTGCGTCCCGCCAGCGGCAGCCGGACTGCAGCACATGGATGATCCCGCTGATCACCCGTCGGTCATCGACCCGCGGCACGCCGCACGTATCGTTGGGCAGCAGCGGCGCAAGCCGCACCCATTGCCCGTCGCCCAGCCAAAACACTTGCATCATCCCCAGCCCCCCGTTTGGGAGCTTGGAGCAGATTCGCATGCCTTTGCGAATCCCATTTATGGGTCCGCGGCCTAGTACTACAGTTGCATTTTATCCTCTAATATGGTTCCGTTGCCTGCGGCTGTGGGAGGGCGACGGATGGGTGTGGCGGAATGGGCGGGCACGCTTGTTGATTGGAAGGCGGAGCTCGAGGGGTTGAGGCGGGTGATCGCGCCGGCGCTGGGGCGGGCGGAGACGCGCCGTTCGGCCGGGATGTTCATCGACGGGCTGTTCTCGGCGGCATCGCGCAAGACCGGCTGGATGCTGGCCGAACAGGCGGGCCTCGAGGCACCCTATCGCCTCCAGTCACTGCTCGGACGCAGTTCATGGTCGGCAGACCAGCTTCGCGATCTGGTGCGCGGGTACGTGACGAACGCGCTGGGTGATCCGGGCGGCGTGCTCGTTGTCGATGAGACCGGTTTCCTGAAGAAGGGCCGGCACTCGGTGGGTGTCGGCCGTCAGTACTCGGGCACCGCCGGCCGGATCGAGAACTGCCAGGTCGGCGTTTTCGTCGCCTACGCCAGCCGCTGGGGCCACGCGCTCATCGACCGGCAGCTGTACCTGCCGAAAGACTGGGCGGACGATGCGACGCGCCGCCGGACGGCCGCCGTGCCGGACGACGTCGAATTCAAGACCAAGCCGGCGATGGCGCGGGAGATGATCGAGCGGACGCTCGACGCCGGCCCGCCTTGCGCCTGGGTTCTCGCCGATGCGCTCTACGGCTCGGACAGTCAACTCCGGCACCTGCTCGAGGGCCGCGGCCAGCCTTATGTCCTTGCCGTATCGCTCCAACCACACCCTTCGCTTCCTCGAGGACGGGACCCTCGTNNCCAGACCGACCCTGCCACCATGCTGGACACGCTGGCGGACGATGCGTGGTCGTCGCTGACCGCCGGCGAGGGGGCGAAGGGTCCAAGGCTCTACGACTGGGCAAGGCTGCCGCTCGGATGGTCGACGGATGACGGTTTCGAGCGCTGGCTGCTCATCCGCCGCAGCCGGCGTGATGCGCAAGCACTCGCCTATTACCTTGCCTATGCCCGGCAAGGCACGTCCCTGCCCGAGCTTGCCGCTGCCGCAGGCCTCCGCTGGACGATCGAGGAGTGCTTCCTGCGGGCGAAGGACGACCTCGGCCTCGATCACTGCGAGGCGCGCTCCTGGCACGGATGGCATCGCCACATGAGCCTGGTCCTCGCTGCCGCCGCCTTCCTCGCCAAATTGTCGGCCGACCAGCGCCGGATCGCCTTCGATAAACGGGACAAAACGAGTCCGGCCGCCGCGGCCGCATGACCGTCCCGCTCGCCACGCCGGAAATCCGCCACATGCTCGAAAGGATCCTGTTCCGGGCGAAAACCCATCCCGCCTTCGTCTGGGCCTGCTCACGATGGCGCCGCAGCCACCAAACGACAGCCGCCAGCAGTCACCGCAAGAAACGACTAGAAACGCAACTGTAGTACTAGAGCGAACCGGACGGGCGGGTCAGATCCACCACCATCCCTTCGGAGGCGACGAAGGTGCCGGCCCATTCCCGCTTTGCTTCCCGGGCGATGGCATCCATCCTGTCGTCTTCGTGATCCGGTTCGTGGTGAAAAATCGCCAGACGCTTGACGTTCGCCTGCCGACAAAGGCGCACCCCCTCCTGCCAGGTGGAATGCCCCCAACCGACCCGCCTGGGAAATTCATCATCGGTGTAGGAACTGTCGTAGATGACGAGGTCGGCGCCCTCGATCAGCCCCAGGATGCTCTGGTCCGGCTGCCCGGGTACGTGCTCCGTATCCGTGACATAGCAGGCCGACGCACCGCCATATTCGATCCGGTAGCCTGTCGCGCCGTTCGGATGATTCAGGGGTGCGGTGCGGACGCGCACCTGGCCATTGAGCGAAAACGAATCACCGGCAGTGAAATCTTCGCACTCGACGATCGCCCGCATCGCCTGTAGTGGCACCGGAAACACCGGCTCATGCATCTGCTGCGACAGCACCTGCTCGACACCGCCCTGGTCCTTCAGGTGGCCGGCGAAGATATGCATCCGCCGGTTCGGGTCATAGGCGGGACGAAAGAAGGGAAAACCGTTGATATGATCCCAGTGGGTGTGGGTGAGCAGGAGCGTAATGGTGCGGACGTCTTCCTGCAGAAACTCCTTGCCCAGCGGGCGAATGCCGGTTCCGGCATCGAGGATGAACCGGTTATCTCCGGCACAGACCTCCACGCAGCTGGTATTGCCACCGTACTTCATGTGTTTGGGGGACGGGCAGGCGATGCTTCCCCTGACGCCCCAGAACCTGATGGTGAACATGGGCCCTACCTATCTCTTCCGTGGGCAGCATGTGCCGGTACCGTCCCCCTTTTCCCCCGCTGACTCACCGTCCGCCGAGGAGCTATCACTTCTAACCGCCTGCCGAAGTATTTCCGCTCACATTCGGATCGAGAATAAACGAAGAGCCAACCGAGAGGCCAAGCACGGTGTCGGCTCGGCCCTGATTGACCGCAAACTCCAGCAGACCGTTGGCGTTTTCGTAGCAGAAGACTTGCCCCTTCTGAACAGCCGAAAAGGTTCGCGCAAAGAATATTCTTTGCCCTCCTGCAATAATAGACGTATGACGAGGAATTGACGCAGCTCGACAACCAGTGATTGCGTTGCCAAAGTGGTCCACGTAGACTATCTCGGTCAAATCATCGGGCCAGTCCGCAAAACGTCCCAGACCTTCGAACTCACGTTCTCCCGGCACAGACAGTCCCTGCGCCAGCCGTGCCGCAACCGGGGCAAAGACGTCCCGGCCATGGAAGGTCGCCGACACCCGATCCGGCCGATAGGCAATCCGCGTCCAAATTGGCCGACTCGACGCCCGGCGCACCACATGCTCGAAGATCCCGTTGTCCGGGCCGACGAACCAACGTCCATCGACGACACCCGCGACCGGAGCGCGATCGCCGCCGACGCCCGGATCGACCACGCAGAGAAATACCGTGCCCGCAGGGAAGCCGGCTGCATAGGCAACAAGCAGATAGGCTGCCCGCTTCGCATCAAACGGCGGCAGATCGGCAAACAGATCGATGACGGCCTCTCCCGGGGCGTCGCGATGGAGGACGGCCCGCACCTGCCCGGTGTAAGGACCGGCAAGGCCATAATCGGTAAAGAGAACGATCATCTGCCGCCTAGTGAAGGAAAGCGATACCCACGAAAATGGCCCTATGCTTGCATATAGTTTACCGTTCATCTGGTGTTAAGCCTTGACGGCTTAGCATCGTCAGAACCGGTGGCGAAGGTCGTGCACCATCGCCACCTTGGCAAAGGAACGCGTTGGAGGCCTACTTAATCGGGAGATTAGCAGTATGTCTGTCCGAGTGCGCTTACTGGGGTATCACCTGACCACCGCCGAGATCACCTATCACCTGCCCGACTATCCCGACTTGCTGCAAAACTTCATTTGGCAGGACCTGGACATGATCCCGCACCTCCCGGCGCTTCGGAAGTTCCTCGCCTACTGGCAAAAAAATCTCGATGGCCGACTGCATTCGGTCAAGGTCGCCGCGTCGTCATTGATCAAGCCGGCGGAATTTCGCTTCGCCAAAGGCGAGTTCTTGTTGCAATAGCCGGCACCGCCCGCCATCGCACACTGTCATGCCATGGCGTCGCGCCGGTCCCTGTTGCCACCTAAACAAACCGGGCGGGACCACGTGGGTCCCGCCCGGAGCAACTTCAGATCGGCGGCGTCGCGGTTACGCCGCGTCGTAAGACTGCATCAAGCGAGGGCGGGCACCGGTGTTCCCGACGCGGCAGCAAGGCCAATAATGGTCTTCTTCAACCGATCGAGGGCACGCGCCTCCAACTGACGCACGCGCTCCCGACTGATCCCGTAAACGACCCCCAACTGTTCCAGCGTCATCGGATCCTCGCGCAACTGTCGCTGCGTCAGGATGTCACGCTCGCGTTCGGGCAAGGTCGCCAGCGCCTGATCCAACAGGCCACGGCGGAAATCACCCTCCTCGCTCGCCGCCACCTGCGCCTCGGGGCTCGGCGACTCGTCCACGAGGGTGTCCATGAACTCCGCCCCCTCGGCATCCTCACGGCTGCGCGGCGCATTCAGCGACACGTCGGGCGAGGAAAGACGTCGGTCCATGTCGATCACGTCCTGCGTCGCGACGTCAAGGCTACGGGCGACGGTCTCGGCGTTCTCCCCTTCCAGGCTGCCGAAGGCATCAAGGCTCAGCTTGCGCTTGATCCGGCCGAGGCTGAAGAACAGCTTCTTCTGCGCCGCCAGCGTACCCATTTTCACCATCGACCACGACCGCAGGATGTATTCGGTGATCGAGGCGCGAATCCACCACATCGCGTAGGTCGCCAAGCGGAACCCGCGCTGCGGCTCGAACTTCTTGACCGCCTTCATCAGCCCGATGTTGCCCTCGGCGATGAGGTCGGCAACCGGCAGGCCGTAGCCGCGATAGCCAGAGGCGATCTTCGCCACGAGGCGCAAATGACTCGTTACCAAGCGATGGGCAGCTTCCACGTCGCCGTGTTCCTGCCAGCGCACAGCAAGCATGTATTCCTCTTCCGGCTTAAGGACCGGAAATTGCCAGATCTCCCGATAGTAACGGGTCAAGCTGCGTTCGTTCTGCAGATTAGGCAGCGTCAAACTCGCCATTGGTTATCTCCTTATTGCATGCGAGCGCATACAGCGGTGCGGCCGAAGTACGGCACCGCAAACTCATCCAAAACGTGGGGAACTGCCGTCAGACACTCTCATACAGAGAGGGCCGCCCCTTGTGTCGTGGCGGGATACGCGCTACGCATCGGCATCATCCTCCATTTGAAGCAATATGCCGTTTTAACCTCCGCTTCCTTCGGCACTGGCCCACTTCGGCACCAAGCCGCGAAGCACCAAGTTCCGTAGATTAGCAGTTTTCCACATAATTTCAAGTCACAGACAGTTGATGTCGCATTTGGCGCCAATTCGCCCGGCTGAGGATGAAACATCCAAGCGCCGCAAAGGTTGCTAAGATCTTGCGAACAGCCTAGCTTCGCGGACGCGAGCATCTCTCCCAACGTCGGCCTGTCGAACATGCGTCCGATCTTTCAGCTTTTTGCCCTCGTCATGATTCTGCTTGTGCCCAGCGGCGCTGCGTTCGCTGCCGCGCCTAAGGACAGCATCGAAAGCCTCCACGCCGTCCTGCTGCAGGCGATGAAGGCCGGGCCTTCCGCCACTGTCGAAGCCCGCTACGCACTGCTGAAGCCGAAGCTGGACGCGATTTACGACTTTCGCCGGATGATTGAGGTGGCGGCGGGGTCCACCTGGGCAAACACCGACGCTGCGACGCAGAGCAAGCTCGCCGACGCCTTTGCCCGGTTTAGCGTCATGACCTATGCCAGCCGTTTCAGCAGCTATGCCGGCGAGGAGTTCCGTATCACCGGCGAACGCCCCGGCCCGCGCGACACGGTGCTCGTCGATACGGAAATCGACCGCGGCGCCAACGCGCAACTCGCTCCCGGGGAAAACCGCACGGTGGCGATTTCCTACGTCATGGCTAAAACCGATGACGGCTGGCGGATCATCGACGTGATTCTTGATCAATCGATCAGCGAACTGGCGCTTCGACGCTCTGAATACAGCCGTACCCTGCGCAGTGGTGGCGCCGATGAGCTGATCGAGGTGCTCAACAAGAAATCGGACGAGCTCGCCGCGGCGAAATAAATAAAGCGCCAAGCCAGCAAGCCTACGCCGCGCCCGCGCAGCGTAGGCGACATAGCCATTGGGTTACTTCGGCTCCAGAATCTGCCGACCGCGATACATTCCCGTCACCAGATCGATATGGTGGGGGCGTCGCAGTTCGCCGGAGGTCTTATCCTCGACGTACGTCGGCGCTTTGAGGGCGAGGTGCGAACGGCGCATACCCTTCTTGGCGCGGGACGTTTTTTTTTGGGTACAGCCATGGGTCTCGTTCCTTCGGCGCTGTTCAGTCGTAGAATGATGTCGATTGGAATACACTGCGCCCGGCCAACCGCCCGTAGCGTCAGCGGGCCATGTTTATACGCATCCAGAAGCGATCGGAAAAGCAAAAACCGCTGCCGGCGCCCTTGCTGTCGCCGCGTGGCGTGAGATATCAGCGTTCATGGATTGCCTACGATTGGAACGAGGAATGACAAGCGCAGACGAAAATCTGGAGTCCGGTGACCGGCGCTTTGCGTCGCGCGTCAGCGTCGAGCAGGTGGAAGAGGGCTCGGACCTGGCCCCCGGTTCGATGCCAACGGCCTGATCCCGGTGGTGACCAGCGATGCCGAGTCGGGCGAGGTGCTGATGCTCGGGTATATGAACGCTGAAGCCATGGCGAAGACGATCGAGACCGGCGAAGCCCATTACTGGAGCCGCAGCCGGCGCTGCCTGTGGCACAAGGGCGCCACCAGTGGCCTGATCCAGAAGGTGGTGGAGATGCGCATCGACGACGATCAGGACGCCGTCTGGCTGCGTGTCGCGGTTGAAGGTGGCGCCAGCTGTCACGTGGGCTATCGGTCGTGCTTCTACCGCCTGGTACCAGTTGGGGATGCCGCAGGCGGCGCACTCGCCTTTGTGGAAACAAGCAAGCAATTCGACCCGAAGCAGGTGTATGGCGACGCCCCCAATCCGACGCAACTATAACGCGCATTCGCCACGACTGTCCTGGGATGCCTTGCCATCGCGTCAATGCGCTTTTTCTGCAACACGGTCGCAACAATTACAGGAAGCATAATATTTTCAATGAGTAATAGAGCTTTTCAAAGCCAAGAAGGCTCCCTATCCTCTCGCAGTGTTTTAGTAACTGATCCGCTGAAGGAGGTCCGTTGACCCGTACCGCGACCGACAACGCGATTCGTGTGCTTCTGGCGAAGCCTCGCGGCTTTTGTGCCGGCGTCGAACGGGCGATCGAGATCGTCGAGCGAGCCATCTCACTCTACGGACCGCCGGTCTATGTTCGCCATGAGATCGTGCACAACAAGCACGTGGTGGAATCGCTGCGCGCCAAGGGTGCCATCTTTGTCGAGGAACTCGACGAAGTTCCGCTGGGCGCGGTGACAATTTTCAGCGCGCACGGTGTCTCCACCGCGGTGGAGGAGGAAGCCAAGCGTCGTCACCTGCCGGTCATCGACGCCACCTGTCCGCTGGTGACCAAGGTGCACAAGGAAGGGCGCAACCACAGCCGCAAGGGACGCGAGGTCATTCTCATCGGCCACGCCGGCCACCCGGAGGTGGAGGGCACCCAGGGTCGCATTCCTGGCGGTGTCCATCTGGTCTCAGCACCGGACGAAGTGGCAAATCTGAACGTGCGTGATCCGGCCCAACTGGCGTACGTGACGCAAACAACGCTCAGTGTTGACGATACCCGCGATATCATCGAATCCTTGAAGCAGCGCTTTCCGACCATTAGCGGCCCCGACGTCAAGGATATCTGTTACGCGACGCAAAATCGGCAACAGGCGGTACGCGAACTGGCGGCACAGGTGGAAGTGCTGCTCGTCGTGGGCGCGCAGAACAGCTCCAATTCAAATCGCCTGCGCGAAATCGGCGCGGAGATCGGTGTCCCCAGCTACCTGATAGATGACGCACGCGGCCTTGTGCCGGCCTGGCTTGACGATGTGCACACCGTCGGGGTAACCGCAGGCGCTTCGGCTCCGGAGGAACTGGTTCAGGATTTGATTGCTCGCCTCGGTGAGTTTGGACGGGTCACTGTCGAGGAACTCGCCGGCGCTGAGGAACACATGCAGTTCAAGTTGCCGCGGGCCTTAAACGCCCCCGCGACGGCCTGACGAAACGANAAGAGGGATATACCGTTGGCTGTCCCGATAATACAGCAGGTTCGTGTTGGCTCCTACATTATCAGCAAGACCATCAAGGGCGTTGAAAAGTATCCGCTTGTTCTAATGCTGGAGCCGCTGTTTCGCTGTAACTTGGCATGTCCAGGATGTGGTAAGATCGACTATGAGGATTCTATCCTCAACAAGCGGATGAGTGTCGACGAGTGCCTGCAGGCGGTTGATGAGTGCGGGGCGCCGATCGTTTCCATTCCCGGTGGCGAGCCGCTGCTGCACAAGGAAATGGACAAGATCGTCGCCGGGATCGTCGCCCGCAAAAAGTTCGTCTATCTATGCACCAATGGTTTGCTGCTGGAAAAGAAGATTCATCTCTTTACCCCCAGCAAGTATCTGACCTTCTCGGTTCACCTCGATGGACTCGAGGAACACCACGACAAGGCCGTCAATCAGCCGGGAACCTTCCGCCGCGCCGTTGCCGCCATCCACAAGGCGCGCGACCTGGGCTTTCGCGTGAACGTCAATTGCACCTTGTTCAACACCATGAAGGCAGAAGACGCGGCCGCCTTCTTTGATTATTGCATGACCGACCTGAAGGTGGAGGGCATCACCGTTTCGCCCGGTTATGCCTATGAGCGTGCGCCGGACAAGACACACTTCCTCAACCGCACGCGGACCAAGCAGCTGTTCCGCGACATCTTCAAGCAGCGCGCCCAGAGCCCGGGCAGGACCAAATGGCGTTTCAGCCAGTCCACCCTGTTCATGGATTTTCTCGCCGGCAACCAGACGTACAAGTGCACCCCCTGGGGCAACCCGACGCGCAACATCTTTGGTTGGCAGAAACCCTGCTACCTGCTCGGTGAAGGCTACGCCACGTCGTTTCGTGAGCTGATGGATACGACCGAATGGGACCGCTACGGCACCGGCAACTATGAAAAGTGCGCCGACTGCATGGTCCATTGCGGTTACGAGCCGACAGCGGTCACCGATACCATCCGCCACCCTTTCAAGGCGCTGATGGCGGCGTTGCGCGGTCCACGCACCGACGGTCCGATGGCGCCGGACATCGCCCTCGACACCCAGCGGCCGGCCGAGTATGTGTTTGAAGGCTTGGTAAAGCAGCTATCCGTCAAAGTGGAAGAGCGGACCCGCAACGAGCGCAGCGCCGCGTAAGGATCGCATCGCCGCGCGCGAATCCCGTCCCAGCCGAAGCAGCAAGCCCAGGTCATGCGGGTGGCGAAGCAGCCCCCGCAAGACGGCTGCGATCGGCGTGCGGCCGTCAGCGGTGACCAGCTCGCTGATCCACGCCGGGAGCGACCGCTCGGCCGGATCGACGATTGCCCGCACCACGAGGAACGGGAGGCCGCGCATGGCGGCCACCCGTGCCACTTCGCCACTTTCCATATCAACGGCGACAGCGCCCGAGGCGTGATGGCAGAAGCGCTTCACCTGCGCCCCCAACAGCGGCTCGTGCGCGGCAGCAAGTAAACCGGACACGTAGCCGACCGTACCGTCAAGGCGGGATCGCAGGCGGTCAGCCCACGCCGCGTCGGCGGTGATCGTTTGCCCATCCGGCGTGCGGACGGCCTCGCCAACCACAAGAACACCCGGTGCCAGCGACGGATCGAGGCCGCCCGCGGTGCCAAAGCTCACCAGGCCGGTACATCCCGCATCGACCAGTTCCGCCGCCATCGCCGCCGCCGCTTCCGGGCGGGCGCCGCTGCAGCGGACCAGCTGCTGGTCGGGATGGCGGGGCAGACAGGCAGCCTCCGAGCGCAGCCCGACGATGACGCCAACAGAGACGCGCCGCCGCCCGCTTACCATCCGCGGTAGGGGATCTTCGAGGTCCAGAGATCGCACGACTGAAGATCGTGGTGGTCTAGGAGCATGCGCGTCGCGTAGGTGCGTTCTCGTGCATCGGGAGACGGTCCAATAATAACCTCAGCGATCGGGAGCCGATCGTCGGGCGCTGCAAGGGGAATTCGCTGGAATGGAATCACGACGCCACGAGAAATGCGAAACTCTATCGGATGATTGTCCACGTTGGGCGGACTACGGACAATGCGCCACTCAGCCTCTTCGCGAAATCCCTGATGTTTGAGAAGTGGGAACAGCGTAAGAAAAGCCGCGATAAGGCTTGACAACTCGGGGTCATTTTGTTCCCGGAGTTGGTCGAGGGACACATTAGGGTCTAGCATTCCGGGGTGGTCTCGAAGAATTGACTCGATGGCGTCCTGCTGATTTGCACAGTCATATTCACATTTACCGAGGAGCAAGTCATCTCCGATTGAAGGAATATCGGAGGCCCGGATTCCGATCGCGTAGCCGCCCGTCGATGGTGTGTAGGCACGCCATTGGCTGAGCAAGTCACCGTGTACCGAGAAACAGGCGACATACGAAGTCATCTCTGCGCAGCGCTCGCTGAGGAGCAAGGCCGGCAATTCTTCAGAGATGTCGGAATCGGGTGAAGCATCTTGCGCCAGGGAAAGAACCGAACGGGTCAAGTCGGCCGCAAAGAGTGGCTCGCTAGTATCGTTAACGTGGAACATCGATGTTGCCCAGATCTGCCGTGAATGGAGTATGCCGAGAAGCCCGTCTGGTGCACAATAGTGGTATATTATATCCGGCACATTGCTGGTTAGTCTTCCGAAGACCTCACTCGTATGCGTGAACATAGGAACTTCTTGACCGATCTTCACGGCGTCTCGGTTTGTACAAAGGGCAGCCGCCGGCATGATTGGCTACTTACATCGTTGGAGCGCAGCTTCGCCCCAACCCACGACCTGACCGTTTTTGATGACTACTGGAGTCGTCAGCGACTTACGTACCGGCGTAAATGGCTGGTTTTTCCGAGTCAAGTAGTACAATGCCTCGCACTGGACGCCGTCATTACCCATTGCTGTCTCGACAGTCCATGGGTTATTGACGATTCCATCGCGCGTTGTTGCGGTTTCGCTTCCCATCACGGAAAGAACATCGCTCTTGGTCATCCCAACCGAAAGCTGCATCAACTTGGATTGGTTTGAAGCTGCCATTTCCGCAAGACTAGTTTGACCTTGCTGATTGGAGTGGGCACAAGCCGAAATAAATAGAACAGCAGCCACGATAACGACTGCTCTCATGGAGCTTCCCCGTGACAGTTTAGCGGAATTACCGCCATCCACTTATAATCCTCACTTATAATGCCACCCATAAGCTAAGCAAAGAGCGCTTCCAAGTCGCCCGCGCTCTCGCTCAGATGCCAACGCTCGGCCGCTTGCTGTTGCTTCGCTTGAGATTGCGATAGCGTGCGAGCGCCCACAGCGGAAAATAGGCGCTGTAGCCATAATAGCGGAGATAGAAGACGCGAGGGAAACCCACCGCGTTGTAATGCTTTTCCTGCCATTGACCGCCGTCGCGGGGTGCCGTGATCAGGTAGTTCACACCGCGCCCTACGGCTGGACTTTCCACCTCGCCCGCAGCCATCAGCGCCAGCAAGGCCCACGCGGTCTGTGATGGGGTGCTCGCCATTGCATTCAAGCCNNGCCGCTCCGCCCAGTAGGACGCACAGTCCTCACCCCAACCGCCGTCGGCGCGCTGCCGGCTTTTCAGCCACGTCACCGCTTTGCGGATATAAGGGGAGTTCATGTCTTCGCCGACGGCATTGAGCGCACAGAGTACCGACCATGTGCCGTAGATGTAGTTGGTGCCCCAGCGGCCGAACCAGGAACCGTCCGCCTCCTGCTCGCCGCGCAGGAAGTCAAGCGCTCGGGCCACGGCCGGATGGTCCGTGCCATGACCGAGCTGCGCCAGCATCCCCAGACAGCGGGCGGTGACGTCGGACGTCGGCGGATCGAGCAGCGCCCCGTGATCGGCAAAGGGGATGTGATTGAGGGCGTAATGCTCGTTCTCAGCGTCAAACGCTCCCCAGCCGCCGTTACTGCTCTGCATGCCGATGACCCACTCGGCACCACGGGCCACCGCCTCGGCGTTCGCGTCCGGGTCGCTGCGATGCAGCGCCATGACCACAACCGCCGTATCGTCCACATCCGGATAGTGCGCGTTGTGATACTGGAAGGCCCAACCGCCCGGCCGCACGTTGGGCCGGTTGACCGTCCAGTCGCCCTTGACGTCAAGCACCTGATGCGCACAAAGCCAGCCGGCGCCATCTTTCACCGCCGGCGCCTGCGGACCACCGACCCCCTGCCCTCGCGTCTCCATGATCGCATGCATCGCCAGGGAGGTATCCCACACCGGCGAGACGCACGGCTGCAGATACGCCTCGTTCTCGCGGTTGACCACCAGCTTATTGATCGCCCTGCGCACCGCCTGCCGCTCCGGGTGATCGATGGGATAATCGAGCACATTCATTGCCATGATCGTATTCGCCATCGCCGGATAGATGGCGCCTAGGCCGTCCTCACCGTTGAGCCGCTCGCGGATGAACTCCATCGCCCGCTCGATCGCCGCCTTTTCCAGGGCCGGCGCGTAGAGCGGCTTGGCCAGGCGCCCCAGATGATCGGCGGCGAGAAACATGGCNNCGAGCCAGTGGCCGGTGGGATTGGAGAGGTATTTGCGCTGCTTTTCCGGTGGCACGACGAAAAGCTCGCGCACGTCGGCACCACGGGGATTGCGCGCGAGCGGTTTCAGCGCCGCGACAACGAACATCGGCACCATCGTGGCGCGGGACCAATAGGACACCTTGTCGAGGTGGAAGGGTGCCCAACTCGGCAGCAATACCGCTTCGGGGCGGATCAGCGGGACGGCACGCCACGGCACCTGGCCGAACAGGGCAAGCCAATAGCGGGTAAAGACATTCGCGCGTGCCGCACCACCCATGTTGAGGATGAGTTCGCGGGCCTTGCGCATATGCGGTGCGTCCGGATCATCACCGATAATCTTCAAGGCGTAGTAGGCCTTGACCGTCGCACTCAGATCAGGATCACCGTCATAAAACAACGGCCAGCCACCGTGTGCGCCCTGAATGCGCCGCAGGTAATTGCCCATCCGCTGCTCGAGCGGATCCTCGATCTCGTCAAGAAAATGGTTGAGCAGGACGAACTCGGACGCCATCGTCGCGTCCGCCTCCAGCTCAAACACCCAATGGCCGTCGTCATGCTGCTGCTGGACGAGCCACGAAGCAGCTTCGTCGATGGTCACATCGAGTTCGTCGCGAATGGGAGCTATTCGCAAAGCCAGAGCCGACATCATCGACTTTCCGCCATCCATGGCTACTCCCCCTTCACAAGTTTAAATGAGCCGGCAACACGCTTTAGCCCGGTGTCACTCGTTTGTCACACTTAGTTGATTTTGTGCACTCGTTGCGGGCGTATTGTCAAGCACGGTGGACAACCNGACAGTGCTTTTGCCGCGGCCGTGTTGCCTGAGCGCACGCTACCTTCGAGAGTCGCCGGCAGGCCGGTGTCGGTCCAATCGCCGGCCAGGAGCAGATTGGACCATGTCGTCTCACAGCCGGGACGCCGCGCGACCTCGGCCGGCGTCTGCAGAAATGTCGCGCGTTTCTCGCGGATAATGCGAAAAACCGGCCGTGGCGCGTCGCCAAGATTGAGGATGCGGACGATGTCCTGCCACATAGCCTGGGCGAGNCGAATCAGCGCTGCGATCGAGATAGGCATCGGCGGCACTGATGGTAATCGAAGCCACGTCGCCACGCAGGAACAGCCAGTGACAGATGCCGCCGACGATGCCCACCAGAGCCGGCCCGGGGAGCGCCTGCGACAGGCGAAAATGGCCGTTGACGATCGCCCGGTGCGCCTGCGGCACGATGAGATCGGGCACAAGATCGGCTGCAAACTGTGGCGGAATGGCCACAACGACCGCATCGCCGGGTTGTACGTCCTGCTCTTCACCCCCTGCCAGCAGCAAGCGTTCGACCCGCTCGGACGTCAGCTTGAGGGCGCGGACCCGTGCATGCATCCGCACCTCGCTGCCGCGGCGGCGCAGATACGCCAGCGCCGGATCGACGAAGCAGTCGCTCAAACCATCGCGGGCGATCCGCGGCCGACAGGCTGCCTCGCCGCGACCAAAGGTCTCTCGCAGCACCGGCCAAAGGAGGTGCGCCGCCCCTTCCTCCGCCGAAGCATTGAGTACCGCTTCCGTCAACGGCTGCCAGAATCGGCGAAACAGGGCGCCATTGCCGACGCATGCGGCGACCGTCGCCTCCTTGCCGGCAAACGCGAGCCTGAGACCCGCCAGATAATCGACGATGCGCGTGCCCGGAATCCGCCGCTCCGGATTCAGGATCCACCATGGCATCACGCCGGGGTCGGGACGCACGCACCAGCGTTCGTTCGTGGCCAGATCGACGAAAGGGAACTCGGCGGCATCCGGACCTGCGAGGCGCGACGTGGCGCCCAATGTTTCCAGGTAGTTATGGATTGCGTAATTGCCGCTGAGTACCAGATGGTTGCCGTTGTCGATCGTCCGGTCCAAGGTAGCGTCATGAAAGGAGCGGCAGCGACCGCCCGCATGGCCGGCGGCCTCGTAGACGATTGCCCGCAGTCCGGCTCGGGCNNCTACGTCAACCGCGGTGGCGAGGCCGGAAAGCCCGGCACCAATGACATGCACAGTTGCGGTCACAGACTCACAGGACCCCGTGCCGTAACGCCACCCACAGCTTTTCTATCGACGGCACCGCTACAGGCTCGCTCCGCCGCTCCCAGCCGCGCTGGATCAACCGCTGCAGCGTACGTCGGTAGACCTCCATCATGACCACCGCCGGGCGCACCTGCCGCCGATCGCAGGCAGTAATCAGCTCGCCCGCTTCAGCGAAGCGGCGCTGTGCCAGATTCGCCAGCCGTTCACAGACCGGAATAATCCGGGCATCGGCGATGACGCGTTGCGGATCGGCGTTTTCCGCCAAACCGGCATCCCGCAGCAGGTCGGCCGGAAGATAAAGCCGGTCGCGCTGGGCGTCTTCAGCCAAGTCGCGCAGAATGTTGGTGAGTTGCAACGCCTCGCCCTGCGCCTTGGCCAGACGATCGCCATTTGGCTGCGGCACGCCGAAAATGCGGACCGAAAGGCGACCGACGGCACAAGCGACCCGGTCGCAATAGAGCGCAAGTTCGCTCATGTCGCTGAGGCGTAACCGGTCGGCAGCGTCCATCTCCATGCCGTCGATGATGGCGATAAAGTCGACCTTTTCGAGGCGGAAGGTGGACAGCAACGGTAGGAGCTGCCGGGTGATCGGCCGCTGAGGCCGGCCGGCAAAGAGCCTGTCCACCTCGTCGCGCCAGTCGGCGAGGCCCAGCCGCTTGGCGGTTAGGGTGTCACCATCGTCGGCAATGTCATCGACTTCACGGCAGAAGGCATAAACAGCGAACATCGCCCGTCGCTTTTGCGCCGGCAGCAGCCGCATCGCCCAAAAAAGGAGGTTCCGGACCGACGAACGATTCGCTCCACCGCCTCAGCATCGTGGTCTGCCGACATGGGCCCGGCGTCAAGACGCAAACCCTCGGAGGAAACAAGGCGATCCTGCATCCACTTACACTCGCAGGCCCGCAGCCACTGCGCCGCGGATACAGCACCAAGCGAACGCCGGCTTGCTCAACTGCACCCGTTCGGCCAAGGGGTCTTCGCGCCGCAACCGGGCGGTAAGCCGGCGGGCTATGGCCAGAATGGCCGCCGATTCCATCGCCAAGCGACGGCTGCGCAGCGCCGACGGCAACGCCGCAGCCACCGTCAGGAGCCGCTCGGTACCGGCGAGGCATTGCTCGAGCACCCGTCTGAGCGCCGGCGTCGTTGCACCGAGATCAAGATCACTGACCGTTGCCCCAGCCTCGTCAAGCCACGTCAACGGCAGGTAGACGCGATCGATCTGGCGATAATCCGCCTGACAATCCTGCAGATGATTGATCACCTGCAGGGCATTGCAAAGCGCATCCGAGGCGGCATAGCCGTCGCGGGATCCCCCGTGCAGATCGAGCAGGTAGCGACCCACCGGCGCGGCCGATCGATTGCAATAGTCGATCAGTTCCTCCCAGCTGGCGTAGCGGGTCTTGACCGCGTCTTGCTTGAAAGCCGAAATCAGGTCGAGACAGTGCTGCGGCGTAATCGCCGTCAGGCGCAGGCTTTCCCGCATGGCATGCGCCTTGGCAAAGGCAGGATCGCTGTTGAGACCGCGAATGGCGGCGGCAAAACCATCAAGGCGGGCAATCTTCACCTCTGGGCTAAGCGCCGGATCATCGGCGATATCGTCAATGGCGCGCGCATAGGCATAGAATCGAGCGATATGTGGCCGCAGCGCCGCCGGCAGCAGCCAGGAGCCCACGGGAAAGTTCTCATACGCCGCATCTTTGCCGGATGGCGCCTCCACTCCGCTCGTCATCAGCGTCAGCGCCATGCTCTCTTCGTTGCCCGCCATGCCTGTGCGCCGCCGTCAGCCGGCAGAATCAGTGCGCTTGCGCATCTGATCAATGAGGCCGGAAACGGTACCGCCGTTGTTGCGGATGACCGAGGCGAAATCGGAGCGTTGGGTAACGCCCATGCTCACGCCCTCGATGATAACGTCAACGATGCGCAGCCCTTCGGGCATCTGGCGCACCCGCCAAGCAACCTGCACCGGCGCGCCGCCGGTCCGCTCGATTTGCGACTTGACGATGGCATCCCCGGTCTCTGGCTCAGTGGTAGCGTCATTCACATCCAGCCTTTGGCCAGCGTAACGACTGAACCGGTCGGCATAGGTGCCGACGATGAAGTTCTCGAATAGCGTCATAAAGTCCTGGCGTTCCTCCGGCGTCGCCGATCGCCAGTAGCGGCCGAGGACAAACTGGCCGATCGTTTCCACCGCGAAGTTGGCGCGCAAAAGTTCCCGGCATCGCTGTTCGCGCACCTCGCGCGTGATATTGGTAGGCGTCAGCGCAGCGATGGCGCGATCGGCCAGAGCAATTATGAACGTGCGGGCCTCCGTCGGATCCGTTGCCGCTTGGCCGGCAACCGGCAGCAGCAACAACACAACTAGGCTCAGTCCGAGCGCCAGACGGTGAATGATCGGCCCAACTGAGCGCAATCGCTGCATACGGATCTCCTTCTTTACGTTCAACAACTCGCAACGGAGGTGTGCACCCATGCGGCTGAAGTCACCCAATCCTGGCGGAAAAAGCAAGAAAAACGCGCAAGAGCCCGATCGCTCCGCGCGTTATCCTCGCAAGTTGTACCAAATGCGCCCGCTGCTGCGGACTGGCGCCCGCCCGTCACCCCAGCCCTAATACGCGCCGCTCACCGCGGGAAGCTTGGCGTCGGCTGTCGTCGTCTTCTCGCCTGTCCGCTTGTGCGGCGGCGACGCCTCGCTTTTTGTCTTTAGCGTGGTGGTGAGCCATCCGAGGATGCGATCGGCCACCTGCTGCCAGTTGTGTTCCAGCATCATGGCATGCGCCATGCCGGGAANGACCTCGGCCGCGGTCCGATAGGTGTCCGCGGTGGCATCCAGTCCGCCCCGGAAGATGAACGTGTCCTGTTCTGCCCCCAGCACCAGCACCGGCAGATCGAGACAGGGGGTCGATGGCGGCAGGTCGAGCCCCATCAGATCAAGGATCACCAGCGTTGATTCGGCCTGAAACCGTCGCATGTAGCGCGACACTTCCGCATCCGTCGTTGCATCGGCAAACAGCGCCCGGCGAAGACTGAGACCGTTGACGGTATCCGGACCGAACGCCTGCACCATCGCCAGATCGCGAAACAGCCCTGGATTGGTGAACGACGTGCCGAACATGCTAGGGATCATCCCGTGCGGCGGCGACGATGCCATCAACACCGCTGCCGGCAATTCACACCGGTGCATGACCTTCTGCACCACCATGCCACCCAGGGAATGACCGATAAGGACTGGTGGCGTCGGCAGTGTTGCGATCACCTCTTCCACGTCGGCGACGTAATCCCGCAGCCGGGCGAAGGTCAACCCCTCGCGCCCGGGGCTTTCGCCATGGCCGCGCAACGACAGCGCGTGCGCCTGATAGCCATTCTTGGCAAAGAATGGCAAAAAATGCTCGTCCCACACCCACGCTCCGCTGAACGCACCATGAACAAAGAGCAAAGGCGTCGGCTGCGCGCGCCCGACCGGGAGGTGGCTGATGACCTCAAGGTTCATTGAACTTTCCCGAAGCAATGATTGTGTGCGCGGACCATAGCCCATTTCGCGACCGCACAAAATGCCGCGCTGCAAAATTGCTGAACAAATCCGCGGGAGGTGTTCGCCCGCCAGTCGGCCACTCAGCCCGCCGCTGCCAACAACGCCAGAGCTTCTTCCGCCTCCGCAGGCGATAGCTTCGCCAGCGCGACACCGACCTGGACGATGACAAAATCACCCACGGCCACGTCGTCGTCCACCAGGGCAAGACTGGCCTCCTCGACGAGGCCGCCGCGGTCGATCTGCGCCCGATTATCAGGCAACAGCGCGATAATCTGCGCCGGAACCGCAAGACACATTAAAGGTTATCCCTCCTATGGAAAGGTTACCCCTAGCGGCGCCTACTTGCGGCGGCGACAGGCCGGCACGCCCTTGGCGACCGGCCTGTCATCCGGCGGCTAGACTGACGCCTCGGCCTGATGTTCGAGGATGACAACGGCAAAGGGCGGCAACTCGAGCGAGATTGAATACGGCCGGCCGTGTGCTGGTTCCGCATCAGCAACCACCCCGCCAGCGTTGCCGCTGTTGGAACCACCATAGCTTTCGGCATCGGTGTTAAGGCGCTCGACATAGTTTCCCGGTTCGGGGACGCCGATGCGGTATCCCTTCCGCACCACCGGGGTAAAGTGGCAGACGACGACGACATTCCCTTCACCTTCGGTCCCCGAACGCATGAATGCGAGCACACCTTGGTCCGCATCACTGCAATCGATCCAGGAGAACCCATCTGCCTCGCAATCGCGCTGGTACAACGCCGGCGTTGAGCGATAGAGCGCGTTGAGATCGCGCACGAGGCGCTGCATCGCCTGGTGCGGTCCGTCGCCACCCGCCAGATGCCAGTCGAGGCTGATTTCCGGGTTCCACTCCCGCTCCTGAGCAAATTCGTCGCCCATAAAGAGCAGCTTCTTGCCGGGGTGGGTGTAAAGAAAGGCATAGAACGTGCGAAGGTTGGCAAACTTCTGCCAAGTATCACCCGGCATCCGCCGCAACAAAGACCCTTGGCCAGCGGCGACGTTTTCGTGCGATGCCGTCAGGATATAGTTTTCATTAAAGGCCGTCGCCGGACCCTGCGTCAATTCGTCGAAGTAATATTTGCGGTGAACCGGATTGCGTGCCAAGTGGCGTAAAACGTCCCGCGACCAGCCTGTCTGCCACTTGAAGCCGAAGCCGAGGCCACCGAGGAAGCCCGGATGCGACACCCGCGGCCACAGCGAGTTTTCCTCGCACATCGTAAACGTCCCAGGAAACCTAGCGTACACCTCGGCGTTGAACCGGCGCAGGAAGTCGACTGCCTCGAGATACTCGTGCCCGCCGAAGCGGTTGGGCTGCCATTCGCCGCGCGCGCGGCCATAGTCGAGATAGAGCATCCGGCTAACACCGTCGATGTGCAGCGCATCGACGTGAAACTTGTCGAGCCAGTAGAGTGCGTTGCTGATCAGGTAATTGGCCACCTCGCGGCGACTGTAGTCATAGGTGAACAGCGTTGAGCCGGGAAGGTGCTGGCGAGAGTCGGCGGGTTCGTAGAGGTGGGTCCCATCGAACTCGCGCAGGCTGTGCTGATCGTCGGTAAACTGCGTCGGCACCCAGTTGAGGATGACGCCGATCCCGGCCTGATGCGCGCGGTCAATCAGCAGGCGAAGGTGATCGGGGTTGCCCCAGCGATTGGATGGTGCGAATGGCGCAAACGTCTGATAGCCCAGGCTGGCGTCGGCATCGAATTCGGCCAGCGGCAACAGCGCGCGCGATGTGGGTGAACTGCATATACTTGACATAGTTCACCAGCTCTTTGGCCAGCTCGGTATAGGTGAGCGGGCGATGCCCTTCCTCGGGTCGCCGCCGCCACGACGGAAGGTGCACCTCATAGATCGACAACGGCGTTTCGCGCGCAGGGGCGGCCGCTCGTGCCTTCATCCAGGCCTGATCGCCCCACCGATAGCCATCCAGATCGCAGATGATCGTGGCGGCCCCGGGTCGCGATTCGACGAGGAAGGCATAGGGATCACACTTGTCCGGCAGGCGGGTGCCGCTCGCGGACTTGATCTCGTACTTGTACAATTGCCCGGGCGCTATGCCGGGAAGAAAGATCTCCCAGACGCCACAGTCGTGCCTTAGCCGCATGCCGTGGCAGCGACCATCCCAGTTGTTGAACTCACCAACCACCGAGACCCGGCCGGCGTTGGGTGCCCATACGGCAAAAGCGACGCCGGTCACGCCCTGCGAGGAGCAGACGTGCGACCCCAGCGTCTCGTAGCTGGTCAGGTGATCACCGGCGGCAAGTAGCCGAATGTCGTCCTCACTCAGCACCGGCGGAAACCGATAGGGATCGTCGATCTCGATCGATGCCGCCGCGGTTTGAACCCGTAGGCGATAGGCAAACGGCTCGTCACGCGCGGCAACGCTGCCGGCAAACAGACCGTCTTCGTGCACGCGCTCCAGCGCCACCAACGGATCGCCGGTGGACGCCTCGATCAGCGTCACCGCCTTGGCTTCCGGGATGAAGCAGCGGACGACGAGGGCCTCTTCCGGGTGCAACGTGTGCATGCCGAGAAAGCCGAAGGGATCGCGGTGGCTCGCGGTGACAATCCCCTCCACGTCGCCGTAGGGCGCGAGGCGGTCGCGCGAAACCGGTGCCGGTGCAGGCTTCGGCTTCGCCGGTGCTGCCACGGGCGCGATCGGGGGCGACGCGACCGGTGTGACCGTGGGTGCCGCCGGTCGCGGGGTGGGGACCGCGACTGCCTCGCGCGGCAGCTTGGCCACGGGGGCCACCGCACCTGAAGCGACTGCGGGAGCCGGCGCAGCTGCGGCGGTCGGCAGGTCGGTTGCGACGGAAGCCGTGGGCGAGGCCGGCTTTGTCACAGAACGTCCTGCGGTCGAAGCCGGTGAAGCTGCGGCAGGGGCCGATGCGGTAGTCGTCGGAGCAGATCCCGCCTTTGATTCGCTTACTGGCGATGCCGGACCTTCCATCCGCGCCTTCGACCGCAATGCCTCGGCGTCAATGGCGGCAGCAACGGCCGGCGCATCGACCTCCGTTCGCTTCGAGGCGCTGGCATCTGATGTTGCCGGACCTGCCGAGGCCGCAAGGACTGGCGACGCGCCAGACGGCAGCGATGCCGACTTGCTGGGAGCGGCGTCTGCGGCTAGCGGCGGCGGCGTCAGCTCATTCGGTGCTTTCGGCGTCGGCAACACTGGCGATGTCGCCGCCTTGCTCGCCGCGGCGGCGGTTGCAACCACCGTCGCCTGTGATGGCTCGACAGCCTCTGCCTTTGTTAGCGGCGGGGGACAAGTGCCGCTTTGCCCAGCGAATTTGCCGTCGGTGCTGGTGCTGCCGAGGCCGCGGCAGCCTGCGGCTGCTTGCCCGAATCGGCAGGCGAAACAGGATTTGTCGGCGTTGACACAATACCGGACACCGCCTGATCCACCGCAGGTGGAGTAGCGGACACGCTGGCAGACTTAGCGGCAGGACGTCCGATCGGCGCGTCCTTCCCTGCGTTTCCCTTGGCGCTCATCAGTAACCGCCCTCCTTCTCTCGCTCGGATCATCGGTCGGCTTCGCGTGCTAATCTGGACCGGCCTTCCGGCTCTCGGCACCCCGACCACACTGCATTCGGCACCCGGATCGCCGTGACCTACCTGCTACCGTCTGCAGTGCCCCCTTTTATAACGACGGCCGGACGGCTCACAATGGTGGCATAAGTCGGCGGCAGCAGCAGAGCTGGGTGCCATACGCTATTTCGCGTTTCGGCCCTTTGCCGGGGCGCAAAACAGCGGCTATGCTAGCGCCAATCGGCGCGCACCGGTCCGCTTTCATGTGGGCCTTTAGCATCATTGTGGTCAACGATCCTCAGCCACTGGCCCTGTCGGGCTCGACTTACGGTAACGGATGTTAGGCCCAAGGCAGCGGGGAGACAGGGGAATAGCGTCGCGGTTGGCCACAAGCCACCGAAGGCAACTATCAAGAGATCCGCAAAACTACATAGTCGCGAAAACCGAGCAATGTTGGCACCGTATCTGCTGTCACCGGACAAGCCCTGATGAGCGCGTCTTCGGCATGTTGTTCGCGGGTGATGGATGGCAACAGCTCGACGCGGAAAACAATCTGACAAGATTAAGTGCAGGGAGAATGCGCAGATGAGGATTGAGAAGACATCCGCAACAAGCAGCTTGTGGGAGATGGAAAAGGCTGCGGTTGTGGACCAGATCGGCATGGACGAGGAAAGCCTCATTCGGAGCTTCTTGTTCCACCTGACCTGTACCCTCGCCAAGGATAAATACACTGCCACTGACCAGGACCGTTACCAGGCGCTGGCACTGGCAGTTCGCGACCGCCTCGTTGAAAGGTGGATCCAGACGCAGCAGGGCTACCATCACCAGAACGTCAAGCGTATCTGCTATCTTTCGCTCGAGTTCCTCATTGGCCGCGCCATGGGCAACAACGTCATCAATCTGTTGCTCGAGGACACCTGCCGTAAGGCGATGAGTCAGATTGGCCTCGACTGGGACGTGCTGCGCGACGTGGAATCAGATGCAGCGCTCGGCAACGGCGGCCTCGGACGACTCGCCGCCTGCTTCCTCGATTCGATGGCGACCCTGAAGCTGCCGGCGATCGGCTACGGCATCCGCTACGACTACGGCATCTTCAAGCAGAGCATCGACAACGGCTACCAGGTGGAAGAGCCGGACAACTGGTTGCGCTGGGGCAATCCCTGGGAAGTGGCGCATCCTGAGCTGTCGTTCGTCGTTCCTTTCGAGGGCCGCGCCGAACCGCGCCGGGTCAACGGCGTCACCCACTGGGACTGGGTCGGCACCCGCCCGATCGTCGGCATGGCCTACGATACGCCAATCGTCGGCTACGGCTGCTTTAACGTCAATAACTTGCGGCTCTGGACGGCGCGTGCCACCTCCGAGTTCCACTTCCAGGACTTCAGCCGCGGCTCGTACGTCGAAGCGGTGGAAGACAAGCTGATGGCGGAGAACCTCACCAAGGTTCTTTACCCCAGCGACGCCGTCTACGCCGGCCGCGAGCTCCGACTGCGCCAGGAATACTTCTTCGTCTCCTGCTCGGTTCAGGACATCGTCCGCCGCTTCAAGGCCGATGCCAACGACTGGTCGTCCTTCCCAGACAAGGTCTTCGTCCAGATGAACGATACGCATCCGGCGCTTGTTGTGCCGGAGTTGATGCATATCTTCGTCGATAAGGAAGACATGGACTGGGACAAAGCCTGGGAATTGACGGTCAATTCCTGTGGCTATACCAACCATACGCTTTTGCCGGAGGCGCTTGAGCGCTGGCCGGTCAGCATGTTTGAACGTCTGCTGCCGCGCCACCTGCAGATCATATATGAAATCAACAGCCGCTTCATGCGCAAGGTTGCCACCCGCTACCCTGGGGATTTCGACCGCTTGCGCCGCATGAGCCTGATCCAGGAAGACCCGGAGAAGTCGGTGCGGATGGCGAACATCGCCGTCGTCGGCAGCTGCTCCACCAATGGCGTCGCTGCGATCCACTCGCGGCTGCTGAAGGACGGCCTGATGAAGGACTTCAGCGATTTCTATCCGGAACGCTTCAATAACAAGACCAATGGTGTCACTCCCCGCCGCTGGCTACTGAAGGCCAATCCGCGCTTGGCGACCTTGATTCGCGAAACCATTGGCGATGGTTGGATTACCGACCTGGACAAGATTCGCGGCATCGAGCGGCTAGCGAAGGACAAGGCATTCCAGAAGAGCATTCAGGACGTAAAATACGCGAACAAAGTTGCGCTGACTGACTACATCAAGCGGACGCTGAACATCTCAGTACCGCCGAATTCGATGTTTCAGGTTCAGGTCAAGCGTATTCACGAATATAAGCGCCAGCTGCTCCTCGCGCTTTACATCATCGTCCTCTTCAACCGGATCAAGGCCAATCCGTCGCTCGACGTCGTCCCGCAGACGTTCATCTTCGGCGGCAAGGCGGCGCCGGGCTATCATATGGCGAAGCTGATCATCAAGCTGATCCACCAGATCGCCGGCGTCATCGACTACGACCCACAGCTGAAGGACAAGCTCAAGGTCGTCTTCATCCCTGATTATCGCGTCTCCCTGGCCGAGCGAATCATTCCGGCGGCAGACGTGAGCGTGCAGATTTCCACCGCCGGGATGGAAGCGTCGGGCACCGGCAACATGAAGTTCCAGATGAACGGAGCGCTGACCATCGGCACCCTCGACGGCGCCAATATCGAGATCAAAGAAGAAGTTGGCGACGAGAATATCTTTATCTTCGGGCTCACCGCAGACGAGGTAGAAGCACGTCGCTCCAGCTACAATCCCTACCATTACTACGAAACGGACGACGAGATTCGCGCCGCCGTTGATCTGATTCGCAACGATTTCTTCAGCCTGACCGAGCCTGGTATCTTCCGGCCGATCATCGCCAACCTGCTGGAGCACGGCGACTATTATATGCACATGGCCGACTTCCGCAGCTTCATCGACAGCCAGCTCAAGATGGAAGCGGCGTACCGCGATCAGAGCAGCTGGACGGAAATGGCGATCTACAATATCGCCCGCTCCGGCAAGTTCACGTCCGACCGCACCATCGCCGAATACAACAACGAAATCTGGCACTGCAAACCAACCGACGTCGCCCCGAAGAAGTCCTCGTAGGCGTCCGTCGACAGCAAAACCGCAGCGGTATCCCCCGCCGGCCACGGCCGGCGGGGGATACTACCGCCGGCCCCTGTGAGCGCCAGCGCCTCAGCCGGCGACCGCCTCTCTCAACGGCGGAAATCGATCTCGCTCTTGGCCGGCAATCGATTCCGTCGGCAGCATCGCAACCGTTGCCCCCACCCCGGTTGCCCTCTACAAGGACGGAGTCCCTCCTGCAAACGCTACCTCTCACTGGGCACTCCGCATCAACGCGATGGACTTTGGCCGCGGTGCGTAACCATACTGGAGGCCGCCGTCGAATTCAGGGACAGGGCCTATTGTCTCCCGTCCAGGATGCAAGGTGGTGGCGCTTGCCCTGCTCGGGTCCGGGTCGTCCCGTTTTAAGTCGAGAAGGCGCGATTAAGGACGCTGACCGATGCACATCGTAATGATTTCGGCGGAGCTGGCTCCTGTAGCGAAAGTCGGTGGACTGGCCGACGTCGTCTTCGGCCTCAGCCGTGAGCTGGAAATCCGCGGCAACGCCGTAGAGATCATCCTGCCCAAATACGACTGTATGTGGTATGATGAGATTTGGGGTCTCCACAAAATATGGGAAAACCTGTGGGTGCCCTGGTACGGCTCCGGCGTCAACTGCTCAGTCTGGTTCGGCTTTGTCCACGGGCGTAAGTGCTTCTTCATTGAACCGCACTCCCCGGACAATTTCTTTGACCGTGGTTCATTCTACGGCTTTCATGATGATCCGTTGCGCTTTGCGTTTTTCTGCAAGGCGGCAATGGAGTTCATGCACAAAGGTAACAAGCGACCGGACATCATTCACTGCCACGACTGGCAGACCGGCCTCATTCCGGTTCTCCTGTTCGAAATCTATGAACGACTGGGGATGAACCGGCAGCGCGTCGTCTACACGATCCACAACTTCAAACATCAGGGGATTACCGGCGAGGCGGTCCTCTGGGCGACTGGCCTGTGCCGTCCAGAGTATTATTTCCACCACGACCGGTTGCGCGACAACTTCAATAACACCGCGATCAACCTGATGAAGGGTGGGATCGTCTACTCGAATTATGTGAACACGGTCTCGCCGCATCATAGCTGGGAAGCCCGTTTCACCGACCAGGGTTACGGCCTTGGGCAAACACTGGCGATCCATCATTACAAGTTTGGCGGCATCCTCAACGGTGTCGACTACGACGTGTGGAATCCGGAAACTGACCGGTTTATTCCATCGCACTACAACGTCTGGAACGTTGAGAGCAAATACGGCAACAAGGACGCCCTGCGCGAGCGGCTGTGGCTGCGCAAGGAGTTCAAACCGATCGTCGCCTATGTGGGCCGGTTGGACGCACAGAAGGGCGTCCACCTGATCCAGCACGCACTCTTCTACACCCTGGAACGTGGTGGACAGTTCGTCATGCTCGGTGCCGGTGGCGACCGCGGCATCAACAACCACTTCTGGCATCTGAAGCACTATCTGAACGAAAATGCCGATTGCCACCTTGAAATCGGCTTCAACGAGCAGTTGGCGCATCTGATTTACGCTGGTGCCGATATCTGCATCGTTCCCAGTCTGTTCGAGCCCTGCGGCTTGGCACAGCTGATTGCCATGCGCTACGGCAGCGTTCCCGTCGTCCGCGCGGTGGGTGGGCTGGTTGATACCGTCTTCGACCGTGATAATTCCGACAAACTGCCGGAAGATCGCAACGGCTACGTCTTCAAGGACGCCGACTTCAAAGGCCTGGAATCAGCGCTGTCGCGCGCTTTGGGTTTGTGGTTCGGCTACCCCAAGGAGTTCCGCCGCCTGATCACCAACGCCTTGTCCTTTGACAGCTCTTGGGCGCAATCCGGACAACGCTACATCGAAGTCTACGACCACATCCGCTGCAAGTAGCGGTGACTGGGTGCGTGGGGTCACCTCTTGTGGCCCCACGCTGCCCTGCTCAGGTTGACGCCAGATTTGTTGCATCAACCGCTGTTGTTTCGTCAACCGGACTCGTCGCATCGACCGCAGCTTGCTCGCCAGGGAGCGGCTCAGTTGCCAGATCGCCGAGGAGATGCCGTGCCTCCTGCAGATGGTAGGCAACTCCATCCAGGTCCTGGTGCGCCTTGTAGACCCAGGCATCACCCCAATAGAGGTTGCAACTTGTCTCTGCCCGCAGCAGGTGCCAATGTGCCTCCGCCAGTTGCGCCTGTGCGTCGCCCGCGTGATCGGGGACGCGATCGGCGGTGCCTTTCAGGTGATGGAACTCNNACCTGAAAAGGCGATGGATGCGAGCCATCGCATCGCGCTGCGCCTGGCCGCCCTGCCACTGATGAAAATTCCAACCGTGATGTTCGTCGGTGTTCCAGGCCCCGCGACGAACGGTCACGTAGCCGTGGGCGCCGAAACGGTTGAGGTAATCATCGATAAAGGTCGGGCGCATCGCCGAATTGCCGGCACGGATCTGCTCCATCGCTTCCCGATAGAAGTAGGTCCAGAAATTTGCCAGCGGATTAACATTGCGGAACCAGCCACCATTGTCGCCGTCCGATGCGGTGGCAACCAACGGTGGGAAATCGCACCAGCGGGTCCGTTCCTGCAGTTCATTGTAGAACCAGCCATATTCCATGCCGGAGAGTTGGGCGTTGGACAGGTCACGGTCGCGGGAGATGATGACGATCTCTGAATCTTCATAGCGGCAGAGATGCGGCCGATAGCGCAACTCCTGCCACGACATGTTGTCCACCGGGTCGATGTATTCGCAATCGACCATAACGTAACGATACCCCGCCTTGACCAGGTGCGGGATCAGCTTCATGTCGAAACCCATCTCTGGCGGCCAAAAGCCAGGAAAGCGGTTGCGCCAAAAGACATGGCGGGCAAGCGCCTGCCAGCGGTAAATCTGTTCGTCCCAGTCCGCTTCGGGGATCAGCGCCAGCACCGGGTGGTAATAGCCCGTGCCAAGGATCTCGAAGATCTGGCTGTTCTGCAGCGCCCACAGCAGCGTGCCGCAATCGACACTGCCGTAGACGCGGCGCTGAAACTCGGGGTGGGACAGCGTTTCAAGCAGGCTGCCAGACATCGAAAGGTGCACGCGGGCCAAATCGGCGTAAGGCCAAAGCGTCCGCGGCATTCTATCGTAGGCGAAAAGGATCTCTTTGACTTCCCATTCGTTGGTGTGAAGCAGATCGTCCAGATTGCTGGGCGGCTGATGCAGGTTGAGCACCAGTGCATGATAGATCTCGTTCATCGATCCCCTCTCCCGGTTCGGTTCCTTTTTGCGCCTGCGCAAACGCTAGCCTCTGCGGCACGCTGGGGCAACCGTATCGAGGCCGGCGGCCTCATCGCAGGCGATACCATGTCGGTGTATAGCGGCAGGCCGCAGACACTGCCGGGTGCAGCGCCTGGATTTGGCAGCATGATTTGCCTCTGGCGATGGGCGCTGCTTTGCGCCAGGCCCCAGCGTCCGCCGCTCGCATCGTGCGGGGAGACGAGCGCCGAAACGATGGGGATCGGCCCCCTGCCGGGCCGCCCGCTGCCGGCCTATGGCGTAAACCAGATATCGGGGTTGACGAAGCTTCCTCGCCCTTTTATCAGCCTATTAAGGGACAATGCTCAGCGCGTGATATTTCTATTCCGGTCCGGCGTACGGCTGCTGGCGAACCACTTGACAAGCGGAGCGCCCAGCAAATCGCCAGAAGCGCAGCCGCTACCGGCGGGATGGTGTCCCGCGGCCATCGACAACGCAGATGAATAGTCCTCAGTCGCCCTGGCATCTGCCGGGGTTTTGGCTAAACTGAGCCTAGCAAACTGTCCTCTTTGGGGGAAACAGGGAATGACGCAGCACAACCACGACGACATCGTAAAGCGCGCGCATGCGATCTGGGAGCGCGAAGGATGCCCCGACGGCATGGCTGGTGAACATTGGGCCCGTGCTATTGCTGAACTCGAAGAAGCCGCTGCTGCCGCAGAAGCAGCAGAAGCAGCAGAGGCTAGGGCAGAAGAAGCGGCGAAAGCCAAGGCAGCAGCGGAAGCTGCCGTAGCCAAGGCAGCCGAAGAAGCGGCAAAGGCCAAGGCAGCGGCGGAAGCCGCGGCAGCCAAGGCGGCCGAAGAAGCGGCGCAGGCCAAGGCAGCAGCAGAAGCCGCCAAAGTGATAGTTGTGGAGGAGACTGCCAAGGTCAAACCCGCGGCAGCGAAGGCGAAGTCGGATACGGCAAAGCCGAAAGCGACACCAAAAACGAAGACAGACGGCGCTAGCAAACGTACGCCGGCCAGCAAGAAGAAGAAGGCATAAAAACCTCCGCCGGTCGTTGCGGCAGCACCCAAGATCCGCGAAGAGCGCCCACGGCGTCTTGGGCAGCCAGCCGTCAACGAGTCATCTCGCGGCTCCTGTCCAAAGGGGGAGGTCAACCGCGGTGTCTTCAGCGTCTAGCTGGAAACGCCGTCAATTGCAAAACGCCAAAGGGGCACTCGCCACGGGATTGGGTCAAGCCATGATAAAACAGTCAGCTGACAGTGAGCTCGAACGGATCGTTCACGGCGACCACAACGATCCCTTTTCGGTCCTCGGCATGCACACGGAGACGCTCGGCGGCAGCGACACGATCGTTGTCCGGACGTTCCAACCGCAGGCCCGACAGGTCGCCGTCGTCGACCGTGCCACCGGGAAGGTTGTCGCCAATCTGCCGTTGATCCGCGAACAGGGGTTGTTCGCCGGCCCGGTGGAAGGCAAGCGCCAGCACTTTGATTACAGCCTACGCATCCTGCCGCACGGCAACGACGATGCCTACGACATCGAAGATCCCTATCGCTTTGGGCCGGTGCTGGGCGAACTCGACATCCATCTGCTCGTCGAGGGAACGCACTTGCGCGTGTTCGAAAAGCTGGGCGCGCATCCGACCACGCTGGAAGGAGTCGCGGGTACGGCATTTGCCCTGTGGGCGCCGAATGCCCGCCGGGTCAGCGTCGTTGGCGATTTCAACGGCTGGGATGGCCGCCGCAACCCGATGCGCTGCCGCTACGAATGCGGTGTGTGGGAGATCTTCCTGCCGAACGTCGGCGCGGGTGACATCTACAAGTACGAGATCAAGGACCGCTTCGGCAACCTCATGGCGCAAAAGGCCGATCCTTTCGCCACCGAGGCCGAGCAGCCGCCGAGAACCGGCTCGGTGGTTCCTGACCCGACCGCATATACCTGGAATGACGGTGATTGGATGCGCAGCCGCGCCCATCACAACGATCGCGACGCCCCGGTCACAATCTACGAGGTGCATCTCGGCTCCTGGCGTCGGGTGCCGGAGGAAGGCGACCGCTACCTGACCTATCGCGAGATCGCTGACCAGTTGATCCCCTATGTCAAGGACTTGGGGTTCACCCACATCGAGCTGATGCCGGTGCACGAGTATCCCTTCGATGGCTCCTGGGGATACCAGCCGACCGGCCTGTTCGCCCCCACCAGCCGCTTCGGCAAGCCAAACGATTTCAAGTACTTCATCGACTGTTGCCATGAGGCCGGTATTGGCGTCCTGATCGACTGGGTCGCCGGTCACTTCCCGAGCGATCCGCACGGCCTGGACTATTTCGATGGTACCCATCTCTATGAGCATTCCGACCCGCGCAAGGGTAAGCACATGGACTGGGACACCATGATTTATAACTACGGTCGGCGTGAGGTCTCCAACTACCTGCTGTCGAACGCGCTCTACTGGATGGAGGAATTCCACATCGACGGCCTGCGCGTCGATGCCGTCGCCTCGATGCTGTACCTCGACTACAGCCGCNNAAAGGAAGGCGAGTGGATACCAAACATGTTCGGCGGTCGCGAAAACCTCGAAGCGATCGATTTCCTGAAGCGGATGAACGAACTCGTCTACGGCAACCACGAAGGCGTGATGACCGTGGCAGAGGAATCAACGGCTTGGCCGATGGTGTCCCGCCCCACCTACCTCGGCGGACTCGGCTTCGGCTACAAATGGAACATGGGCTGGATGAACGACACCTTGCGCTACATCAGCAAGGAGCCGATCCACCGCCGCTACCACCACAACTTGCTCACCTTCGGCCTACTCTACGCCTTCACCGAAAACTTCATCCTGCCGATCTCCCACGATGAAGTCGTGCATGGCAAAGGCTCGCTGTTGAACAAGATGCCGGGCGACTCTTGGCAGAAGTTCGCCAACCTGCGCTGCTACCTTTCCTTCATGTGGACGATGTCAGGTAAAAAGCTGCTGTTCATGGGCTGTGAGTTCGGCCAGGGCGAAGAGTGGCAGTACGCCAAGAGCCTCGACTGGCACCTGATGGAATACCCGTTGCAAAACGGCGTGCACAGCTTGGTGCGTGATCTGAATAACCTCTACCGCTCGCAGCCGGCGCTTTACGAGACCGATTGCTTCCCCGAAGGGTTTTCCTGGATCGATTGCCACGACTCCGATAACAGCGTGATCTCCTATATCCGCAAGGCGGCCAATGCGGACGATTTCGTGGTGGTCATCTGCAACTTTACCCCCGTCGTGCGTAAGAGCTACCGTATCGGTGTGCCGCAGGATGGTCCATACGCCGAACTGCTGAACACCGATGCCGCCTGCTATGCTGGCTCCGGCGTTGGCAATTCTGGTCGTGTTGACGCCGATATCATCGGCGCGCACGGGTTCATGTACTCTTTGGTGCTCGACCTGCCGCCGCTCGCAACGCTGGTCCTCAAACCATATCCGCGTGAGAAAGAAGAAGAGATCGCGGAAGAAGAAATCGTCGAAGAGATCGTGCCGGCAATTGAGCCGGAACTGAAGGTGCTTGCGGTGACTACAGACGATGTTACGATTGCAAAAGAAAAGACAGTGTCGATAACGACAACAGGGGTGACGGGCAACGATGGANNAGCGCAAAGCCGACTACAACCCGGTAGTCCTTCCCCTCTTGGCGCAACCTGGGACGGGCGAGGTGTAAACTTCGCCCTGTTTTCAGAGAACGCCGAGAAGGTCGAGCTATGCTTGTTCGATTCCACCGGACGGCGCGAGACCGAACGTCTCGTGCTGCCCGAGTTCACCAATCTTATCTGGCACGGATATGTCACTGGTCTGCATCCGGGACAGCTCTACGGTTATCGCGTCCATGGTCCGTACGAGCCGCGGCTTGGTCATCGCTTCAACCCGAACAAGCTGCTGATCGATCCGTATGCCACCGCGATCGAAGGTCAGGTGCTGCTGACCGATGTCCACTTCGGTTATCGCCGCGACAGCTCGCGCGGCGATATGTCCTTCGACAAGCGAGACAGCGCCCGTGCCATGCCCAAGTGCCGCGTGGTTGAACCTGCGTTCACCTGGGGACCCGAGCGCCTGCCGAATACCCCCTGGTCGCAGACCGTCATCTACGAACTGCACGTCAAAGGGTTCACCAAGCAGAACCTCCAAGTCCCCGAGATCGAACGCGGCACCTTCTCCGGTCTCGGCTCGCCGCCGGTCATCGATTACCTGGTCAAGCTGGGAATCACTGCGGTCGAGTTGCTGCCCATCCATTCAATCACCGACGAACAGCACCTTATCACCAAGCAGTTGCGCAATTACTGGGGCTACAGTTCGATCAACTATTTTGCCCCTGATCCACGGTTTCTCAGCCGTGGCCAGATCCGCGAATTCAAGATCATGGTGGCGAACCTGCATGCCGCCGGGATCGAGGTGATCTTGGATGTGGTTTACAACCACACCGCTGAGGGCAACGAGCTTGGCCCGACCCTGAGCTTTCGCGGCATCGACAATGCCTCCTACTACGTTCTCGCCAGCGACAAGCGCAAATACGCCGACTTCACCGGCTGCGGCAACTCCGTCAACATCCGCCATCCGCGCGTGTTGCAAATGGTCATCGATTCCCTGCGTTACTGGGTCGAAGAAATGCACGTCGACGGCTTTCGCTTCGATTTAACCTCGACGCTGGGACGGGAGCAGCACGGATTCGATCCCCACGCGGGCTTTTTCGATGTGGTGATCCAGGATCCGGTGCTGTCGCGGGTGAAGATGATCGCCGAGCCGTGGGACATCGGCCTCGGTGGCTACCAGCTCGGCAACTACACACCCGGCTGGGCGGAGTGGAACGATCGCTATCGGGACACGGCGCGCCGCTTCTGGCGGGGCGACGCCGGGGTGGTCGGTGAGGTGGCAGGGCGGTTGACTGGCTCGGCCGATCTGTTTCAGCGGCGTGGCCGGCGTCCGTGGGCCAGCATCAACTTCATTACCGCCCACGACGGTTTCACCCTGCACGATCTCGTCAGCTATAACCAAAAGCATAACGAGGCCAACGCCGAACACAATCGCGACGGCACCGACAACAATCTCAGCTGGAATTGCGGTGTCGAAGGCGAGACGAACGACGAAGGGATTCGCCGCCGCCGCGAACAGGACAAACGCAATCTCCTGGCGACGCTGTTGCTGTCACAGGGAACGCCGATGCTCACAGCCGGTGATGAGTTCGGCCGCTCCCAGGGAGGCAACAACAATGCCTACTGCCAGGATAACGAGGTCAGTTGGGTCAAGTGGGAGGGACTGCGCCCCGACGATGAATCCCTGCGCGAGTTTACCCGGCTGCTGCTGCAGCTCAGGCGGGACTACCGGATTTTCCGCCGCAGCAAGTTCCTGACTGGAGAAGCGGCCAACAAAGGCGAGCAAAAAGATGTAACCTGGCTCACCACCGAAGGTCGGGAATTTACCGTTGCCGATTGGACGGCCACTAATGCCCGCTTTCTCGGCGCATATCTATTTGCTCCAGCCGCCACTTCCGATAGCGGTGAGTTTGAGTCTTTTATTTTGCTGTTGAATGCCGGCGACGGCGATGTTTCTTTTAAGATACCGGCTCCGAAACTTGCGCCACACTGGCGACTGATCTTCGACACCGCGCGCTGGGACGGCAACAGCGACGGCGGCGCGACCTATAGCGCCGGCCACTCTTATTCCCTACGGGGTCGATCATCCGTGCTACTGCAAGACAAATAAACGTTTACGAAAATGGAAGGACGATCATGACGAATGCCCGTGGCCTCGACCGCTTGGCGGAACTGGCCGGTGTCGAGTCCGATTATTGGGACATCTGGGGCAATCATCATCGCGTCGACGACGCGGCAAAGGGGAATATTCTTGCCGCGCTAGGCATCGCTGCCGATTCGGCGGCGGCCATCGCCGCCAGCCTGACACAGCTCGAAGACGCCCCCTGGCAGCGTTTCCTCCCCCGTCGTTGTCGCGTACGAGAACAACCCGGTCGAGGTCTCGCTGTGCATCCCTGCCTCCCGTCTGTCCTTGCCGATCACCGGTGAGTTGATCGAGGAATCCGGCCTCCGCCACGAACTGATTGTCCAACCGGACGACGCCCCACTCACTGACCGGCGGGTCGTCGACGGTGAGGAGCGAGTCTTGCTCAGCGTCGTGCTGCCGTTGGACTTGCCGCCCGGTTACCACTCCCTGCGGTTGGCCGAAACCTTCGATGGCTCGACGCAGATCATCGTCGCCCCGCAGCAGGCCTATCTACCGCCAGTGCTGGCGGAGGGGGCGTGTTTGGGGCTTGGCAGCTCAGCTCTATACCCTGCGACGTCCGGGCAACTGGGGCGTCGGTGACTTCACCGACCTGCTTGCCGCGCTGGACGTCAGCGCCGCGGTGGGTGCCGACGTCCTCGGCCTCAATCCGCTGCACGCGCTGTTCCCGCAGCAACCCCACTGGGCCAGCCCCTATTCGCCGGCCAGTCGCCTGTTCCTCAATCCTATCTACATCGACGTCGAAGCCATTCCCGAGTTTGCCACCTGCATCGAAGCGCAAACGCTGGTACGCCACAATGCCGATCTACTCGATAGTTGGCGGAGCAGTCCATATGTCGACTACCCGCAGGTTACCCGATTCAAACTGAAGGTACTGTACGCCCTTTATGAATGGTTCCGCCGCCCCGGCAAGCCGGAACAGGGTAAGCCGGAGACGCGGAAGTCGGAACGCACGCTCCGCCACGAAGATTTCAATCGCTTCTGCGCCGCAGAGGGTGAACCGCTGCATCGCTTCGCCCTGTTCAATGCCCTCGCCGAAGCCTACCCTGGCCTGTCCTGGCAGCAGTGGCCGGAAGAGCTGCGCAGACCGGATTCGCCACAGGCAAAAGCGTTCGCGAACGAGCATGCGAACCGCGTCGAGTTCTACATGTACGTCCAGTGGAACGCCGGCAACCAGCTCACTGCGGCACACGAAAAGGCGCGCGCCGATGGCATGGCGATCGGCCTTTATGCCGATCTCGCCGTCGGGGGTGCCCGCGAGAGTGCCGATTGCTGGGGTAATCCAGAAGTGATGGTTCAGGGTGCCAAGATTGGCTGCCCACCCGATCCCTTCAATATGCTGGGCCAGGACTGGCAAATCCCACCTTTGCACCCGCTCACCCTGCGCGAGCGTGCGTACGCGCCCTTCATCGCCATCCTCCGCGCCAACATGCGCTATGCAGGGGCACTGCGCATTGACCACGTCATGGCGCTGCTACACCTGTTTTGGATGCCGGCCGACGGTACCCCGGCCGGTGGCGCCTACGTCAAGTATCCCTTCGAGGAAATGCTGGCGGTACTGACGCTCGAAAGTCAGCGACATCGCTGCCTTGTCGTCGGCGAGGACCTGGGCACCGTTCCCGATGGCTTCCGCGAGCGGATGACGAAAGCGAGGATCCTTTCCTATCGCGTGCTCTACTTCGAAAAGGCGGGTGACCGCTACCGGCGGCCAAGTGAGTATCCAGCCAACGCCCTGGCCTGCATCTCGACCCACGACCTGGCCACGCTGTGGGGCTACTGGGACGGCGTCGACATCGACCTCAAGGAGGAACTTGGGCAGTATCCCAACGCCACGGCGGCAGAGGAAGAGCGCACGGCCCGCATTCACGACCGTTATCTGCTGCTGAAGGCGCTGGCAGCGGAGGGCCTGCTGCCGGCGGGACGCGATCCGAACAACGTCGACGGAATGGCCATGGACGCGCCGCTAGCGGCAGCGTTGCATACCTATCTCGCCCGCTCGCCAGCGCAGATCCTGCTGGTACAGATTGACGACCTGATGCAGGAAAACGAGCAAATCAATCTGCCCGGCACTGTTGACGAACGTCCCAACTGGCGACGCAAGCTATCGAAGCAGGTCGAAGACCTGCCATCGCTGGCGACGCTTGCAGCGATGAAACCTGCGCTCGAGGCGCGACGTCAGCCACCGAAAAGTCCGTCAATACGGTAGGACGCTCAGCGCCCTATTCGCGAGGGCCCACCGGGTCGTTGGCATTTGCAGCCGGCCGACGACCCGTCTCACGTGCACAACAAAGGCCCTACGCCTGCCTACAGGTCACACCAGCAGCGAATGCCGCTGGTGTGACCTGCCGGCTCAGTAGCACGGGTTCTGGTAGTCCACCTGCTGCCAACTGCCGATACGATAGATCTCCACCGGATTGACCTCGGGATCGAGGCGGACGCCCTGTTTAGCGTTGCGCCAGAGGTGGCGGCGGGCGGTCAGCAATTCATCCACCTGGAAGGTCTGTCCCGGTAGCAGCCCCATTGCTTCGAGCGGAAACTCGATTTCGGCGACGTGCGGATCGAATGGATCGAGATTGACAACGAAGAACACCATGTTAGTGCGATCGTCGGTCATCTTGCCGTAGAAGAGAATGTTGTCATCGTCGGACGGGTAGAAGCGCAGATTCTCGAACTCATGCAATGCCGGGTTGTCTCGGCGGATGCGGTTAATCTTGGTGATGAAGTCCTTGATGTTGCCCGGCCGATCCCAGTCCCAAACCTTGTACTCGTACTTCTCCGAGTTAAAGAACTCTTCCTTGCCCGGAACAGGCGTCGCTTCACACAGTTCGTAACCGTTGTACATGCCGTACACGCTTGACAGGCTTGCGGCGAGGGCGAGGCGGATCATGTGCGCCGGCCGGCCTCCCGTCTGCAGGTAGGGTGGGTTGATGTCGGGCGTGCTCGGGAAGAAGTTGGGGCGCATGTACTCCTTGGCATGCCCCTGGGTCAGTTCGATCAGGTAATCGGTGATTTCCTGCTTGAAATTGCGCCAGGTAAAGTAGGAATACGATTGCTGGAAGCCCACCTTCGCCAGCATCTTCATCATTGGCGGCCGGGTAAACGCTTCCGCGAGGAACATGACTTCCGGGTCTACCTTTCGCACCTCGCCAATCATCCATTCCCAGAATGGGACCGGCTTGGTATGCGGATTATCGACGCGGAAGATTTTTACCCNCTGCTCCACCCAGTACAGGACCACCGACAGCAGTTCCTGCCACAGCGCTTCCTGGTGATCACCGTAGAAGTTGAGGTTGACGATGTCCTGGTACTTTTTCGGCGGATTCTCCGCGTACTTGATCGAGCCGTCCGGTCGGAACAGGAACCATTCCGGATGCTCCTTCACCCACGGGTGATCCGGCGAGCACTGAATGGCGAAGTCGAGCGCGACTTCCATCCCCTGGGCATGGCAGGCGCGGACGAAGCGACGAAAGTCGGCGAGGGTGCCGAGGTCCGGGTGAATCGCCTTATGTCCACCTTCCGCCGCGCCAATCGCGTAGGGGCTGCCCGGTTCGCCGGGAAGTGCCACCAGTGCATTGTTCTTGCCCTTACGGTGCAGCCGGCCAATCGGGTGAATGGGGACGAAGTAGATCACGTCGAAGCCCATTGCCCGGATCTCCGGCAGGCGATCTTCGCAATCCGCGAGGGTGGCGCTTTTGCCCGCCACCCGTCCCTGCGAACGGTGGAACATCTCGTACCAGGCAGCGAACCGTGCCTCCACCCGGTCGACGGTGACCATCAACTCGCGGTCGTAGCGGACCGCCAGGGAACGATCGACGGCCCGCGTCATCGCCGCGCGAAGACCGGCATCAAGCAGCAGCGTCGCGCGCACACTGTCCTGGTGGGTATCGAACGCCGAAAGCGCCTGCTGCATGCGCGCGAGGTCGGCGGCGGACGTCGCCCGCGCCTGCGCGTCGGTCACCAACGAGCGTCCCTCGATCAGTTCCAGCGCCACCGTTTGCCCGGCGCCGATCTTCTTCTCAAGCTCGAGGCACCAGGATTCGTAGGCATCCGTCCATGCCTCGACGGTATAGACATAGGTGGCATTGTCCGGCAGGGCGAAACTGCCGGTCCAGCGGTCGAGCCCCGGATTGATCAGGGACAGCGGCGTTTCCTGCCACTCCGTCGCGTCCAGCCGGCGATAGAGGACAACTGCGGCCAGCTTGTCGTGGCCGTCGCGAAAGATCGTCGCCGCGACTTCCAAGCGATCGCCGACCCCGCGCTTCACCGGATAGCGGCCACCGTCCACCTGCGGCTCCACATCCTGAACGACGATCGGTCGGCTGTGTAGTTCCGCGCGCAGACGAAGGCTGATCCGGCTGTCGCCGGGACGACACGTCCGCGCCGGCACCTGTTGTTGTGTGATCACCGTGGTCATCGATCCCTACCCCTTCCGCCGCCGGCCGCTCGATGGCGGCCGTTGCTGGTTTATGTCTCAGGCGCGGGTGAAGACGCGAACCTCACCCGGTGCCATTGTCACTTCCATGCCCCGCCGCANTCGTTTCGCTGCGGCCACCGGGGTGATCTCCCTGCCTTCGCCGATATCATTGTCAAGGCCGTCGAGCGGCGCGCTGACGGTGGCCCCGTACTCGGTGTTAAGCAGCGTCAGTACCCAGCCGGGGCCACGCATCGCCCGCCGCAGCAAGGCACAGATGCGCCCATCGCGCAGCACGAATGCACGCTGTGACCCTTCTTCATTAAGCACTGGCACCGCCGCCTTCATCTTGTTAACGTCGGCAATATAGGCGCTGATATCGAATTGCGGTGTTTCCCAAAAGCTCGGACGGGTATCAACCACGTGCAACTTGCGCCGGAATCCGTATTCGAAGCCGATCGGGATCATGACGCCGGATGAGAATATTGCCGAGAACAGATAGGCGTTGCGATAGCGCCGCTCCACATCGCGCGGCGCCGTCAGCCCTTGCTGGGCCAGATCGCTGGTGAGGCGTTCGGTGTCGTGTGACTCCGGAAAGGCGATCGACGGCGCGATACTGCGAAAGCGCTCGTACTGCTCCAGCAGCCAACCCTGGCGGAAGTCCCACCACTTGGCGCTGTTGAACAGGTAATCGAAGCCAGCCCCGCGCATGGCGTCCACCTGCTCCATCATCGCGCCGAGGTTCTCAGCAACAAACAGAACATCGGGGTTGACGCTTTGCGCGGCGTTGAGCAGCTGGCGCCAAACATCCTTCGGCACCTTGTAGGCAGCATCGCAGCGGAAACCGCCGACGCCAAGCCTAGTGTAGTGGCGAACAAGTTCGGCGAAGTAATCGATTATCGCCTGGCGCTCCGGGCGATCCTGGTAGTTTATTTCGGCCAGATCCGCCCACACCGTCTTGTTGTTTGGGTTGCCTGGATCAAGCGCGAAGGGCGAGCGCAGCGACCCGTCGGGTTCGCGTTCGAACCACTCGGGGTGCTCGGCGGCGATCAGCGAATCCTTGGCGGTGTGATTGACCACCAGATCCATCATCACCTTGATACCCTGGCGGGAGGCCGCTTCCAGATAACCGGAGATCAGCCGATCCGGCGTCTCGCTGGAATTACCGCGAAACATCGGGTTCAGCGTGTAGTAGTCCTTAACCGCGTAGAGACTGCCGGAGAAACCCGGATAGTGGATGGGGTTAAGGAAAATCCAGTTGAACCCCATCTGCGCAATGCGTTCCAGATGGGTCTTCCAGGCATCGACGGGTCCGACCAGCGGCGGGAAAANATTATATATACGGGCGCCTTCGGCCACGTCCCACTCCCTTGTTTCTTGTGTTCTTGTCGTTCGCGATACGTCTACTGTGGCGGATCCGCTGCCGCGGCGCTCCTAGGAGCGACCACCCTCGACGAGCGCGTTGTAAAGTTCGAGTGTCTGCTTGGCAATGCTCTGCCAGCTATAGTGGTTGACCACCCGCTGACGTCCAGCGTCACCCATGCGTCGCGACAGGTCTGGGGTGGCGACAAACCGATTGATCGCTTCCGCCAGCCCGGCGCTGAACCGGTCAGGGTCCATAGGATCGTGCGGCGGCTCCGCCGACAAGGTGGCATCGACAATGAAGCCGGTCTCCCCGTCCACCACCACTTCGGGAATGCCGCCGACGTTGCTGCCGACGACGGGCGTCCCACAGGCCATGGCTTCCAGGTTGATGATGCCGAAGGGTTCGTAGATGGAGGGGCAGCAGAACACGGTCGCTTGCGAGTACAGCGCAATCGCCGAGGCGCGCTCGACCATCTCCGGGATCCAGACGATGCCCGGCCTGCGGCGCCTNNTCAGCTCCGCTACAATTTGCTCCAGTTCGGCCTGCAGTTCAGGCGTGTCGGATTCGCCGGCGCAAAGAACGATCTGAAGTTGCGGGTCGATGCGCTCGATCGCGCGCAGGAGATAACCAAGCCCTTTCTGGCGAGTCATCCGGCCAACGAACAGGACATACGGCCCGCTGTAGTCGATGCCATAGCGGGAGAGAATGTCCGGGCGATGCACTGGCTTGTATTCTTCGGTGTCGATGCCGTTGGCGATCACGTGGACACGCTCCGGCGCCACATCGAACAATCGCAGAACATCGTCACGGGTGCTGGTCGAGACAGCAATGATGGCGTCGGCCATCTCGACTGCCGTTTTTTCCAACCATGCGGAGAAATCGTAGCCGCGGCCGATCTGCTCCCGCTTCCAGGGACGCAGTGGCTCAAGCGAGTGCGCGGTAATCACCAGCGGCACACCGTACATGAGCTTGGCGAGAACGCCACCGAAGTGGGTATACCACGTGTGGCAATGGACCACATCGGTGTCGATACCCTGACCGTTGAAGGCCAGACAGGTCGCCAATGCCCGCAACGGCGAGATCAGTGGCACCGGACAGCCGGCAAACTGTGAGCCTTCGATCTTGGTACCGCGTACCGTCAGCCCGCCGTTGACGAGCGACTGATCGTGGAAACTTCGCACCTCGACCGAAACCAGCTTCGCCAGTTCGCGGGACAGGTACTCCACGTGCACTCCTGCACCGCCGTAAATGTGAGGAGGATATTCGTTTGTAAGGAAAAGAATACGCATCGGCGATGCTCCAGCGCGGCGGGAGATTGCGCTGTATCTACCCTAAGACGGACGATCGTCAATCGCTTATCCGCCTATAATGCATGCGGCGGCATCGAGCCTGCCACAAACACGATCTGCTGCCTCATACGGGGAAGTCGGGGACAGCAAATCCGCTCGATGGTCGGGCAGCCGTGGCAGTTAGAAACCGCTTCTGCTGCCCCTCGAGCACCAAGCAGGTGAGCCGGTTGCCGTAGCAGGCGCCGGTATCGATGCCGATCCGATTGCTGCGGACATCGGGCTCCCGGGTCGTGGTGTGGCCGTGCACGACGACGGCGCCGAAGTGGTTATCCGACTCGAGAAATTCGTCGCGAATCCAGAGCAAGTCGCGTTCGGTCTGTTCGGCGAGCGGCTTTTCCGGATCGATACCGGCGTGAACGAAGAGGTAGTCGCCCACCTGATGCATCAGCGGCAACTGCTGGAGAAACCTGACATGCTGTTGCGGCACGGTCCGGACCAGTTCGTCGCGCATGACCGTCAGCCGCTTTGCCGCGCCGCCACCATCCGTCATCCGGACGCCGTAACTGCAAATGGTCGCGTCGCCGCCATAGCGCAGCCACTGCGGTCCGCCCGTGCCGTGCTGGAGAAACTCCAGCAGTTGTCGGTCATGGTTGCCGAGCAAGTGGACGGCGAAAAAGCCACGCAGCGGCTGCTCGATGAGCAGGTCGATCACTTCGCGGCTTTGCCAGCCGCGGTCGACGTAGTCGCCCAGATAGACGACCTGCAATGTGGTCAGCGGCGACACGTCGGCACAATCGGCGCGGATCGCCTGGTGCAACTGCCGAAGCAGATCGAAACGTCCGTGAATGTCGCCGATGGCATAAATACGCATCCCAGGCGGCACCGACGCCGTGCCAACCCCGATCTGGGGCGACCGCTGCCATAGCCGCTTCAAGAGATGGAGGGGCATAAGCCAGCGATTGGCAGGAGGCGAATCAGCAGCTTGGTCGGAACCCTCAACCGACCGCGGCGCTCCGGCGCAAGTGCGTCAATGCAGCGCCACGATCTCGGCAAGACGCCTTCGGCACACTCGGTCAAGTGTTCGTCATCCTTTTCGTCGCCTCGTGTTGTCGCCGATCCGGCTTTTTCGACGCACAGCCTCTTCGTCACCCTGGGCCAGGGTCGCCAGGAACCCAAGAGTAGGACCGTTTCGCCGGCAGACGGCGTGATACACGTCATAGTTGAAGCTATGATTCCATCATAAGCTTTCTATCGAAGTGGCGCTATCGCCGTCATCCACTGACTGCAACCGGGGCCGCAACCGGACATGAATTCCGAACACGCATTTTTCCTGCCGTGCCTCCGCCAGGCCCTGATCGCCATGCTCATCGGCAGCATCGGCTGGAGCCATGTCAGCCAGGCAGTCGAACCACCACCACTCCCGGCCGGGGGACGGCCTCGTCTCACTGCCTTGCTCGAAACGGCAAAGGCGCCCAAGGCTGTTTGCGTCAATACCGAGGAACTGGCCAATCTGCTGCTCACAGCACCGGACTACACCACCGAAATCCTCACCCTCGTCGCGCACGCCATTGCCCCGAAGGCGCCCCCGCGCCAAGCAGCCCGCAGCCGATTCGCAGCCAGCCCGGCCTCAGCATGCCACAGGCCAACGATGAATCGCAGTGCAACTGCCTTGCCGAGGCCGCCGGCACAGTGATAGCCGTCATTCCCAATCGCAGCGCGCAAATTTACCAGGCGCTTAGCGAAATCACACCGCAATGCAGTGTTGTCGTCGGTAACCGGATGCGTCAGGTGCTGCTATACGGGCAACCGGTCTTTACCATGGCCGCATCGTCCGGCAATGCGCCGCCGTCCTCAGCGCAAACAGGGCCCTTCAACTTCTGTGCGTACGGCGGCCTGTGTAGTGCACCGTTGCAGAGCGGCGACAATCACGCAGAAAGTCCCACGAGATTACGAGGTAAGGGTTGAAACCGACGGGTGTATACGATTGCTTTTCCGCATTCGGAGGGGTAGTTACTCAGGATGTAAAAGCTGTCGTGAAGACATGCCATAGCGTGTGTCGGTAGCCTGGCGGAAGGGGTGAACAATATGATCTTGCAACGGGTCGGCTTGGCTTTGACGGTATCGGTGCTGTCAATCGGAACCTTCGTTCCTGCAGGTGCGCAGGAGGAACCAAGGTCAGCGCCGTTTACGGTGCGGCCTGCACCGCGCGGACCGGAAGAGCAAAGCAGTGAGCCCTATCGCGGGGAAACGGTGGTCACTCGTAGCCGACCGGAATATGATCCGCTTGGCATTCGTCTTGGTGGCTTCTACCTTTTTCCGCAGATGAATGTGTTTCAAAGCTGGAACGATAACATTTTTGCGTCAAAGAACGACGAAAAAAGTGACTTTATTACCAACGTCGCACCGGCGATGTCCCTGCAGTCCGACTGGGGACGGCATGCATTGAACTTTTCTGCCGGATCGAATAGTGCAATGTACTCGACATATACACGGCAGGACTATACGGAATATTTTGCTAACGCCAATGGTCGCGCCGATATCAGCAACGACTCGGCTTTGTTCGCTGGCGGCGGCTACGCTCATCGCTTCCTGTTCCCAGGCACCCCCGACTTCCAAGGCGCCGCTCGCGAACCCACTCCCTACAACACCGCCAACGGCTTCCTGCAGTTCAATCAGAACTTCGGTCGTATCCGCACGGTAACGGGCGGCCAGATCGAGCGCATTGTCTATGACGACGACACACTGCAGGATGGATCGAAAGTCTCGAATGCGGACGATGATCGGACGAATTACATCGGCTCAGTGCGCGTCGGCTACGAGTTGTTTCCCAATTATGAGGTTTTCGTCCAAGGCTCCGGCAATCGCCGCGAATACGACGATCATGACAATGTCGGCACGTTGAACAGGTCATCAACGGGCTATAATGCGATCACCGGTGTCGCTCTCGATCTGGGCGGTGTTGTCTTTGGTGAAATCTATGTCGGTTACTTGCAGCAGTTCTACGACGAAAGCGCGTACACGAATACCGGCGGTGTTGACGCGGGTGGTTCGCTGACCTGGAACGTGACCACACTGACGACCATCACCGCGCGCGCATCCAGGCAGATCAGCGAAACAACCCAGGACAACGTCTCGGGTATTTTCACGACGACGACCAGCCTTGACGTAGATCACGAACTACTGCGTAATCTCATCCTTAATGCCAACTTTGCCTTTGTTTCTGATAAGTACGAGAACATCAATCGAGATGATGAATATTATATAACTGGTGTTGGCGCACGCTACTTGATAAATCGGAATTTCTCCGCCAATCTTGGTTACCGCTTTGTCCAGCGGGACTCCAATCTGTCTAACGAAGAATATACACGTAACCTGGTCAGAATTGGTCTGCAGGCGCAGCTTTAAAGGTCGCTACAAGTTCACGTCTATCTCGTCTAGAATGCTGTCAAGAGGATTGCTTGATGAACGCGCGTCGCGGCATTGATGCATACCTGCTCCCGAGTATGCTGAGCTCATTTGTAGGCGTTGCCATCCTGCTCCTGGCAACGTTTCTTTCAGTTGCCCCGGCCTTCAGTGCGGACCCAGCCTATGTCCTGGGCCCCGGCGATAAAGTTCGGATAACCGTTTTCGGTCAGGAGGACCTCTCGGGCGAGTTCGACGTTGACGCCGCCGGGATGCTGTCGTTGCCATTGATCCAGGCCGTACCAGCGCAGGGACTGACGCCGCAGCAAGTGGAGAAGGAAATCGCCACCAAGCTCGAGCCGGATTTCCTGCGTAATCCGCGAGTCAACGTCGAAGTTTTGACCTATCGGCCGTTTTACATTTACGGCGAGGTGCTCAAGCCCGGTGGCTATCCGTACGTCAATGAAATGACCGTTCACAATGCCATCGCTTTGGCGGGCGGCTTCACTTACCGGGCGCGGACCAGTTACGTCATCATCCGTCGGACGAAGGATGGCAAAGTGACCGAGGAAGAAGCCAAACTTGACGCCAAGGTCGCGCCTGGCGACGTCATTGAGGTCCGCGAGCGGTACTTCTAGGGCTTGGCTCCTCTGGACGCGTGCTTGCGGTCATGAAAGCATCCATCTCGCTCTCCCGACGTTGGGTTGTCGCCCCGGCCCTGGCTGCCGCCCTCGCTATTCTATTGACCGCGATCCCGCGCACCATTGCCGCGTTCGTCTCCGGCGGTGGTGAGCCAGTCATCCGGACTATTCAGAATCAGCAGAAAGTATCGATCGAAGACCTCAAAACCGTCATTGATGCACAAAAGCGGGGACTGTTCTGGGTTAACGATGCTGAAATGGAGGCTAAACTTGGCTTGGCGCACCTGCTGATAGCCGAGCAGTTGGGCGCTGGCGATCCATCGGCAGTCATGCATCTTGAAAATGCGCGTCATGCCCTGCGGTCCAGTCTCGGACGATCGCCAGCGAACCCTTACGCATGGACCTTGCTTGCTTATGCCGAGTTCCTCCAACTCGGCACATGGCAAGAACCCGCCATCGCCGCGTTGCGCATGGCGGTTCTGACCGGGGCGCACGAGCCCCCATCCTTTGGTCACGATTGCGGCTGGCGTTTCTCGCCTGGAATACTTTCGGCAGCGCCGACCGGGAGTTGTTTGCCGAGCAGGCGCGCTATGCCTGGGACCTGGACCCGAAACAGCTTGCAACGTTGGCCATTGGCCTCAACGCCACCAATGCCGTCCGGGCGGCCCTTGTCGGCGATACGGCGGCAACGAGCGCCTTCGAGAGGCTCGTCGAGCAGCTGAAGGCTGGATCCTGAGGCGTTGAATGTCCGCAGATCAACGCCCCCAGTGCGCCATATCAACGCCTGAACACCGTCACGCTCGCGTGATACTTCCCTGGAAAAGTGGAGGCTGTGTTATGCGGCGTGAATCTCGGCTTGCTCGGGAGTACAGGACCCGAGTGCGGCTGGAGCCGTTGATGGTTGTCGTAGGTTTTGATGTAAACGGACAGATCGCGGCGGGCGGCGTTGCGACTGACATAGTGGGTGTGGTGGACGAGTTCGGTCTTCAGGATGTGGAACCAACTCTCCATCGGCGGCCAGCTTTCCATCGGCGCGTTGTCGCTGCAGCGTTCCGGTCGCGAACTGATCCATCACTACGACCGCGGCAGCCAATACGCCGCCGGCGATTACCGCGCATTGCTGGGAGCGAATGGCATCGTGCCGTCGATGAGCCAGAAGGGCAATTGCTGCAACAATGCGCCGATGGAAAGCTGGTTCCATACCATCAAGATAGATCTGGTTCAGCACACCACCTATCCGACCGACGAGACCGCCAAGCCGAACCTGTTCGCCTACATCTGTCAACGGCGGAGCAATTCTGGGCCACTGTAGCGGAGTAAAAGCAGGCCATTTGGGCGAGAGCGGTGCAATCACGGCAAGGGGCCCGATCGGGCCCCTTGCCGTGCGTCGGCTTTGCCTCGGGGATCAGGGCTTGCTGGTTTTGCCGGTCTCGGGATCGACGGTCTCGGCGGTGGTCTGGTTTTGCTCCGCCCGATCGGCTGCGGTGGGGGGACGACGACGTCCGGCGGATTGCTTCAACCGGTAGCTGTCGCCGTTCATGGTGAGGATATGGACGTGGTGGGTCAGGCGGTCGAGCAGCGCGCCGGTGAGCCGTTCCGATCCCAGCACCGAGGTCCAGTCCTCGAACGGCAGATTGGAGGTGACGAGGGTCGAGCCGCGCTCGTAGCGCTGGAGAACACCTCGAACAGAAGTTCCGCCCCGGTCGGCGACAGCGGCAGGTAACCGAGTTCGTCGACGATGAGCAACATCACCGACTGGAGATCGCGTTGCAGCTTCAGCAAGCGGCGCTCGTCACGCGCCTCCATCAACTGGTGCACGAGGGCGGCTGCGGTGGTGAAGGCGACGGTGAACCCCTTCTGGCAGGCGGCAAGAGCGAGGGCGAGCCCGACATGGGTCTTGCCGGTGCCACTGTTGCCGAGCGCGATGACGTTCTCCCGGCGCAGGATGAACTCGCAGCGGGCCAGCTCGAGCACCAGCATCTTGTTGAGGCTGGGAATCGCGGTGAAGTCGAAGGTGTCGAGGCTTTTGACCGCCGGGAAGCGTGCTGCCTTGATCCGCCGCTCGACCATTCGGCGTTCTCGGTCGATCAGTTCGAGTTCCACCAGGCGCAGCAGATAGCGGGGATGATCGACGCCGTCGCGTGCGCATTCGCGGGCGATCTTGTCGTATTCCCGCCGCAGAACGGTCGGCAGCTTCAACTGCTTGAGGTGATGCGCCAGCAGAACCTGCGGTGTGCCGCTTGTCGTTCCCGCCGGCATCGCATCAGCGCCCGCCTTGCCGGTCATGCCGTTGTCCCGGGAACGAGAACGGCGTAGTCAGCCGCCGCCGTCATCCTGACGTCCATTTTCGGCAGATGTGGATAGGCCGTCAGGTCGAGCCGGGCCGGCCGCCGCTCGACGCGCGCCAGAGCAATCTGCTTGACCGCATCAAAGCCGATGACGCCGAGCCGGATCGCTTCGCTGACCGCGCTCGCCACCATCTCCATCGGGATCGCCTCCATCAGCCGCAGCACCTGGATGAACTCCCGCCTGCCGCGGTTGCCCATGCGCGCCTCGAGGAGATGGCGCAGGTGCTGGAACGCCTCCGGCAGATCCCAGTCTTTCAGCGCCGCCGCCTGGTCGAGGGCATTCGGCTTCGTCTCGATCAGCGCCAGATAGTGCAGCGGCTCGAATACGAAGGTGCCCGTGCCATAGCAGCGACGATGCCGGGCGATCGCCTCGCCGGCACAAAGGATCACCACCTCGTCGACGAAGCCCTTCACCACAACATCCCGGAAGCCGTATGCCGTCGGTACCGAGTAGTCGTTGCCGCGGTAGCGGACCAGGGCGGTCGATGAGACACGGGCCGCCCGCTTCTCGCTCGGCTCCAATGGCACCGCCGGCAAATCCCGGAAGGCTTCGAGGTCGGCGACGAGACGCTCGCCGATGGTTTCGCCGTGGCGACCGGCGCGTTCGCCTCGTCGCTGCCGGCAGCGCTCTTCCAGCATCGCATTGAGATCGTCGAAGCTTGCCGCCTGGGGGATCGGCGTCAGGAAGTTCGATCGAGCATACTTCACCAGCCCCTCGACCTTGCCCTTGTCGTTGCCCTTGCCGGGACGGCCGAAGCGATCCTGGAACAGGTAATGGCTCTGCAGTTCCGTAAAGGCCCGGGTGCGCTCCCGCCTGCCGTCGCCGCAGATCTTCGCCACCGCGAGCGTCGTGTTGTCGTAAAGCACCGACAACGGCACGCCGCCAAAGAAGGCGAATGCCGACACATGCCCGTCGAGGAAGGCTTCCGTCGTCTCCGCCGGATAGGCCTTCACGAAAGGAGTATCCGATTGCGGCAGGTCCATGCAGAAGAAGTGGATCTTCTGCCGGACGCCGCCGATCACGCCGATCGCCTCGCCAAAGTCGACCTGCGCATGACCGGACGGATGAGCCAGCGGCACGAAGGTCTCCCGCAATCTCCCCGAGCAACCCGGACGTAGTCCCTCACCACCGTCAGACCGCCGGCATAACCGTGCTCGTCGCGCAGTCGCTCGAAGATCCGCTTGGCCGAATGCCGCTGCTTCGAAGGCGCCGTCCTGTCGGCCTCGAGGATGGCGTCGATCACCGGCAGCAGCACCCCGAGCTTCGGCTTCTTCACCGGCTTCGTTCGCGTGTAGCCGGGCGGCAACGAGAACCGGCACATCTTCGAAACCGTCTCACGGCTCAGCCCGAACACCCGGGCCGCCTCACGCCGGCTGTTGCCCTCGATGAAAACGAAATGCCGAACGGCGGCGTAGACTTCCACGGCAAACATCCCCGGCCGCCCCCCACAAAAAAGAGACAGCCTAACCACTGGCCGGATTTTACTCCGGCGCGGCAGCACCAATCGCCGCCGCTACCTGGCCTAATTTGTCACCGCCATACACATACATCGAAGGATACTACAGTCGACAGCGGCGTCACTCCACGCTCGGCGACATCGCACCCGAACAGGCAGAGCTTCAAGCTGCAAAACCAAGCGTCCACATTTCCGGGGAAAGATCACAAAATCATTCCCACTCGATGGTCAATAGGCTTGAGTTCGCATTGTAAGTATTCGGCTTTCCGCTCAGGCTCCGAATCCATACCAACTGCGATACCACCAGGGTAAGGGCGCTGGATTCGCGGATTCTATATGGCGATCCGTCCCGCCATAAACGCGCCCGCATCATAAACGAGCGCCGGGAAAATGCAGACCAAAAGAGACGGAACTTCGAGAGCAGATGCCCCTCGCCCGCCTCGCTAGACCACGACCGATAGTAGTGAGGATTACGTTTCCGTTATAGCGACCAACCACCGGGCCGCTCAGTCGATACCGAGCTTGTTGAAAAATATCTTGTTCCGCATTTCTGCGTCGCGGAGCAGCTTCGTCCAGCTAACCACCTCCATGTAGAGGCTGATGTTGCCGAACCAGTTGAACCATCCCAGGCCATCAGGCATCGGCGTAAAGTTCTTCTCTTTTTGGAGCCAGTCTTTGACCTTTTGGGTTAGGTCGCAGACGACATAACCGTAGAATGGCGTCGTGTCGTTCACGAGAATATCACGGCCGGTTGGGGTCTTGAACTTGCCTTCCCGGATTTGATTGACATAGCGGATGATCTGTTGAATTGGGTCTTCCTTGGAGGACGGGTTGGCGAAATCGTCCCGTTGAGGCTTCTTGAACTCAAAAATCGTTATGGGATTGCTGGCTTCATTATCGCCACGATAGGCCACGCGGCGGTTATAAATGGTTATGTCCGTGCGATCTCCCGACGATTTTAGGGGTTTGTCGGACGACATATAGGACGTGAAATTCAGCCGCTCGTCCAAAATCCAGAGATTGTGCGCCTCGTAGTTCAGTTCCTCGGAATCCTTCTTGCGGGGCATGATGATGTCATGCACCTCACCTTCGGATTGGTGTTTCCCATCGGCTTTGATTTCCAGCGATTTCGAGAACAACTCAAGGACGCATTTACGCATCGAGACGTAGTGGATCAGGTCATTCTTGCTATTGTCCGAAATTTTCTGAATCAACTGCGCGATTTTTTCTCCAAGCTCATCCGGGTTCTTAGAGTTCAGCAGCGCCGTGACCTGCGTTCGCGTCGCTATCTCCTGCTCATATTTCTTCTTTTGGAGATGAAGTTCGATGTCCTGATTTGACGGCCGCATAGGCAGGGCGCTGAAATCTACCTCTGTTGCAAGGACGCGATGCCAAGGTGCGTCATTGGTCACATACTCGGCGATGCGCACCTCCTTGCGCCTCTTCCGTTCGGCGATCTCCGTGCCCACCGCCGACTGCGCGATATCGGCGGCCTTCTGCTCGATGTCGGTCTGGGATATGCCGTTCAATAGATCAGTGTCGGTCTGAAAACGAAACTCGCCTCTTTCGAGGGACACGTTGTCGTTTAGGTAGTCGCCGAACACATAGGCTTTGATGACAAAGTTGCGCCCCTTGGCCAAATCCTGATCCGGCCCTAGCTCGAAGAACTCCTCCCCAAATTCAGGAATGTATGTTTGGAGCGGATTGTCCGTCACCTCCCGCCGATGCGCAACAAGACTGACCTTGCTCTTCGCCATTCGCGGCGCGAAGAATTTGAATACGCGAACCTGAAAGGATTTTTCATCTTTGTTCGCTGATAGCGAAAACGTCCCTTCGTCCACCTTTATTTCGACGATCTGGCTGTTCTCCTTGCCTAGATAGTCATTGAGGGAGAGGGTATCGGATGGATTCTTGGCTTCCCAGATCACCACGCGCGGACAGGAGCGATCTTGGTCCACGAAATAGGGCAGCAACCGTTCCACTACGACACGGCCGATAGTTTCCAGCTTCTTGTCGGGAAATCTGACCGACTTGATACCGGAAATCTCGATGGTAGCGCCGGCCGCCTGCGCCTGAGACGGACCTTCCTTTTCATCGACGATGATGTCCTTGTCCAAGCCCATTCTGAAAGAACGGTCATGGAAGGCGTCGCCTTCGGCGAAGGTGCTGGATACCTTCACCCGGTCAAAATATTTCAGGCAGGTGAAGCGGCCAAATCCTTTGCCGCCATCCGCGATTTTCTGCTCGGTGTAGAGGGTGTCGAAAGCGTCGCGGTTGGTCTTCGTGAAGCCTATGCCGTTGTCCTTGACCCTAAAGCCGTCAACGTCCTCAAGGCGGTCGACCATGTCGGCTTGTCCGTTTCGGAGCACTTCGATTTCGACCAAGCCGTTCTGTATGCCCTTTGCGTCGATGGCCTGAATTGCATTTACGACTAGCTCGACCAGCGGTGTGTATATATTGGTGCCGGAACGGATGTTCTCGACCAGCCGCTTGACGTTGACATTGCTCATGCCAAGCCCCCGGCGACGGCGACGCGCTGTGCTTTACAAGACTGGCGCTCTTCGGATCGTAGACATATCCTGTAATCGTGCCGTCCTTGATCTTCTCCACCGCGTCGTCGACCACGAACAACGGCACAAGGAACCATTCACGCGGGATGACCGGGTTGCCGAACCTGTCCTTGATCTCGATGTCGAGCCGGGCCGGGTCGAAGATGCGGTGGATCAGGTTTTCGAGCTTGATGCGGCTAATGTTGAACAGCTTGTAGGTCGCCACGATCTCCACGTCCGCCAGCAGGAAGGTCGGGTCCAGCTTGGCATTGGCGATGCGCTTGGCGACATCGCCGCCGGTGACGCCGATCTTGTGAACGAGGTCGCGGTTGGCGGCGACAATGGCATTGTCCGACTGGCTGCGCAGAACATAGATGGCGCCGCTGGCGAGGTCGTCGGCTTCACTTTCGCTGGCGAACAGCGGCCCGGCGCTCGGTTCCGACACGCGGCGGCTCACCTCGTCCTTGTAGAGGGCGCGTTGCAGAGAGCGGAGCAACAGGTCGCTCTCGGTGCCATTGGAATAGATGACGCGAAGGCGGGCGTCGCTTTCGCCGTTGGGCGCTTTGAAGGGCTCACCGACTTCGGCGACGTAGGCGACCTGGCCGCCAAGGATGAAAAACTCCCCGGCCCTGATGTCGGTTTTCAGGAAGCCAGCGTCCTTGCGGATCGGTTGGGTGATGCGCACGCGGCTATCGAGGTCGTTCTGAACAGTCGTGAATAGGGGCTTGAAGCGGTCGAAATCCTCGCATCGTTCGCGGTTGGCGATTTCCTCGGCGGCGCGCTTTTCAGCGGTGGTGCGGACGTGGCGAAGATCGGTGATGTCCGTCGCGCCTGCCGCGCCCTCTAGCTCGGCGAGCAACTCATCGTCGTCCATTTCCTCCGCCAGAGCGGCAACCGCGTCCTCTGCAACCGCAAGTAAGCCTTGGTGATCGAGCGGTGCAAGAAGAGAACGGCACTCCTCCAGCGCGCGCAGGCGGTCGAGGCGCGTGGCGTAAAGCCGCTCGAAGATGTCACGCCCCTCTCCATGTTGCGGGAGGCGGCCATGCTGATGGGCGAAACGCTGAATTTCCTCGAAGCCCGCAATGATGTGTTCCTCGCGCGCGGAGCGTTCGCCTTTCTTTTCAGGCTGGACGAAATCCGCGAGTTCGTCGCGCAGTTCATCAAGGTCAAGGTCACTCATAGCGGCCCTCATCCTTGAAGCGTACGAAGGCGGCTGCGCCTTCGGCCAGCAGCTTTTCCCAGGCATCGGTCGAGTTGATCGAAGGCAGCCGTCCGCGCTCCTTCTTAAACTTGACCGCGCGTACGGCGTAGTCCTTCGCCTCCTCCGGCGTCAGCGTGGTGCGCTTCGCGGCAATCGCGGCCTTCACCTGTTGGAGGCGTTCCTCGTTCATCGTCTTGGCGAGGATCGAATAGGCTTCCTTGAACGGGTTAATGCGGTCGATCAGGTCGATGTCGAGTTCGCGCACGTCCATTGCAAACTTGCGCACGCCGTCGATCAGGGCCGTGTTGGCTGTGGGTTCGCCGCTCACGCGATCAAGCATGGATTGCTTGGCCTGCTGAGTGATGTTGAGCGCGGCAATAGCGTGCTGGCGCACCGCTTCCTGGTCTTCGTCGCTCAACTCGGGATACTTGTCCTTCACGATCTTACCCATGCGAACCTGTGTCAGTTCCTCGGGCACCAGTTCGTCGTCGAACAGACCGCGCTCGATAGTCGTCTTGTCCTGCACGAAAGCTGCGATCACCTCGTTCAAATCCTGCTGGCAAATTCGCGCAGCCTCGTGACTCTTGGGCTCGACAAGGCCCTTGATCTCGAACTGGAAGACACCGCGCTCCTCGTTGAAGCCAACATTGCACTTGTTTGGATCGTAGCCGCCTTCACCATAGTCGAAGCCTGGGGTCGGTCCGCTCTGCGGATTCTTCGGCTTGAACTCGAAGCGCGGGGCAAGCACCTGCTCCATGAGCAGGCTGGCGGCGATGGCCTTCAACGTGTCGTTGACGGCCTCGGTCACGGCGTCCTCGGCGGCGTCTGGTTCGGCGATCAGATTGGTGAAGCGAGCGCGGGTCTTGTTCGGCGCGTCGCGGGTCGCGCGCCCGATGATCTGCACGATCTCGGTCAAGCTGGAGCGATAGCCCACCGTCAGAGCGTGTTCGCACCAAATCCAGTCGAAGCCTTCCTTGGCCATGCCCAGCGCGACGATGATGTCCACATGATCGCGATTGTTCTTCTGCGTGGGGTCTTTCAGCGCCAGGGAAACACGGTCGCGCTTGTTCGCGTCGTCATCGACAAGATCGGCGATGCGGAGGGTCCGGCCACCCGGCGTTTTNNTGACAAGCTGGAATCCCGTGGCAGCGTCGATGCCCTGCCAGTCACCGAGCGCGCCGATGATGTGTTCGACTTCCTTGATCTTGTCCTTCGTGCTTTCACGCGAATTGACGTTCGGAATATGGATAATGGTTTTCTCGGCGGGGTCGAGGGCGGCGAGAATGTCGTCAGCATAGGAGCCGGAATAGAAGAAATAGCCGATGTCGAGATGCTTCAGATATTCGTAGCCGTTAAGCTGCTCGTAATAGGTGTAGGTGACGGACTCGAATTTTGCTTCGTCCTGTGGGGCCAGCACGGGCACGGCATCGCCCCGGAAATACGACCCCGTCATCGCCACAATATGCGTCTTCTCGCGGGCGATGAGCTGGCCGAGATGCTGGCCTAGCTTGCTGTCGGGATCGGCCGAGACGTGATGGAACTCATCCACGGCGATGAGCCGGTTGTCGAACGCCTCCACGCCGAACCTGTCCACGGCGAAACGGAAGGTGGCGTGGGTGCAAACCAGCACCTTGTCATCGCTGCCTAAGAACACCTCGACAGAATTGACCTTGCCGCCATTGTCGCCGCCCGGCGCGTTGCAGAGATTCCACCTCGGCTCGACATGCCAATCCGCCCAAAAGCCGTATCGAGTCAGTGGTTCGTCGTTGAAGCTCGCGCCGATGCTCTTCTCCGGCACGACGATAATGGCTTGCTTGAGCCCCTGGTTGGCGAGCTTGTCGAGCGCGACGAACATGAGCGCGCGGCTCTTGCCCGACGCCGGCGGCGACTTGATGAGCAGATATTCCTCGCCGCGCTTTTCATAGACGCGCTCCTGCATGGGCCGCATCCCGAGGGCGTTGGCCTTGGTCGACGAACCGTTGCGGGCATAAGAAACGGAGACGGAGGGGATGGTTGGGGGCAAGGTCATTCAATGTTACTCACTTGATATAGCCGTATCGTCTTCCACTTCCCATCAATCGAACTGCTCCTAGCCGGTGGCCAAATGCGGCTTCGAACTCTGCGGCTTCCAATGCCCATATTCGGAAGCGACCATCCTCCGGAGAGAAGACAAGTACCTTTCCGTCGCACATGTCGAAACCATGCGTCTCAGGTATTGGAAGGGAGATTTTTTCCATCTTGTTGTTGCCAAGTCTGAGATTATTGGAAACCAATTCACCAGACGGAGGCTCGAACGTCACATTCCCTATAATAGAATTTACGGGAAGGTTGTCAGGCGCGTTGAAGCCGAAGTATCTGTTCATACCGCGCGGCATATCAATCTGATTTCCCGGCTTATCGGCCCCTCTGTTTCGAGTTACATATCCCGCTTCAATCCAGAATGCTTCAACATCGGCATAGTTTGGTGCGGGCTCATCAATTCCTCCAGCTTCAATAAATTCAGATGATTTCCACCTGTTTTCATATAAATCAATGATGTCCTGTGCCGGCGTTGCAGCATTCCAGAGGGTTTCCGCAGCCTTGAACGCCGAATAAAACGTCTTTTTGAATTCTGTCTTTATGCTTGTGTGGAAACTCGCTCCGCATTCAGCAGCGTGGCGAAATCCGTTTGACGAGAAATTTCCTGAGCCAACAACCATGCCAAACCGTGTCTTGTTTTTGTTGATTAGGAAGCCCGCCTTCATGTGAAAGTCATGCCTTGGAAGGAAGCCATCCCGCTCCACCACCCAGGCCCCATCATAGATTCGCACCTCAGTATTTGGCTTTTCAATCATAAATCGGAGGGCTTGTGGCTGCGTCCGGCCACAGTCGATTCCAAATAACCACCTCGATGGAACGTCATCCCAGAAGTCACTGCCCAAAACTAAATCGAATGCGACCGCACCTGACTGCGTCGCGTAAGCGTAGAGCCCCAAAAAATCTTCCGTCTCCGCCCACTTATGTACGCGAAGAAGCTCTGACAGGGTTGTTGGCTGATCCTCGATAGATTGGATAAACGCCTGTGCCTTCATCCCCGTGCCTCCCTCCCCCGTGGCATGGCCGGTTCACTCACCGTCGTCATACGTGTNNGGTATAGATCAAACAGCTTTTCCAGCCGCTCAGTGTCGTTGCGGAAGCGGCGGCCGATATAGATGCGCTCCAGCACCTCGTCGTTGCGTTCATGCGCTTCCTGCAGGTCGGCAGGAATCTTTTCTGGGTCGTAGAGATCGGCGATGGTCGCCGGGAAATGCGCCTCACGCGTCAACAGGATGTCCTCCGCGCAGCGGGTCAGGTCGGCCTTCATCTTGTCGGTCAGCGTCGGGACAGGGAAGGTGTTCCAGCCAAGAGTATTTGAATAGCGGAAATCGGTTTTCAATTTCCCGCAGACAGTGCCTATCCAGACCAGGTGAAGGCGTGACGCCACGATCGACATGTTCCACAACGGCGCATCGTAGAGAGCGAACAACAGGTCGCTCACGATCGTCTCTCGATCAAAGAGGTGTACCGGCAGGTATGGCCTTCTTTCGGAGGAGACCTTCGCCACGGCCAATGTGTGGTTATTGGCTGTGCCTGCAATCTGGACGAAGCGGTAGGGCTTGGAAGCAAAATCCCGAGTAGATGCGGCTGCACTACCGGCACGGAACTCGCGCACGCGGCCCAACAGGGCGCGCAAATATGGGTGCGCATTCGCGAATTCGGAGTCCTTGGCTTCAATCCAGATGCACCAGCGAGGCTTTCCCTGGATCATCTGCTCAGACCCAAGATAGGGTCGGATAAACCGAGCGAGTTCAGGACATGATGTTAAAAGTTTCGCTCTCTCATCCGCCGATAGAATAAAATGTCCGCCGTCTCGCGGCATGTTTCCAAATAGCATCGGAGACAAGTTTGCGATCGGGCTCCGCGCAACGTTGATGGCCTTATTCGCTCCAGCTACAAGGTAGGCGTTAATGTTGCTGACCTGCCTCTCGATTACAGAACCGTCATCAGCGATGGAGAACAGGCGTTTGGGCGGCGATAGGTCACGCGATATTGCAACGATGGCTACAATGACACCAGCATTGTGGCTCGCGAGGTTTGCCCATTTGAATGAAGTATGGGCGAAGGAAATCTGGTGACCCGTTTCAAAAATGAGCGGCCATAAAATCGGGACCTGTTGCCCTTGGCAAATAGAGTTTGTTGACACAAATGCGGCGGACGCCTTCGATCTCAGACCGTAGTCGGCCGCCTTCATGAACCAGCCGGCCACATAGTCGAGAGACTTCCATGCTGGAGTTCGGCTATCGAAGATCGCTTTTAGGTCTTCCTTGTGATCATTCTTTTGCCATTTGCTGCCCAAATATGGTGGATTCCCGCAAATATACGTCTCACCGCCTTCGTTCTCAAAGTCGATCTGCGCCTGATCGAGAGGCGTGTGAAACAGGTCATCGGCATGATGCTTCACCCCGGTTCCCGTGGGCGGGCAGATGCTCAGCCAATCCAGCCGTAGCGCATTGCCGCAAGTGATCCAGTTCATTGCGTCGAGGGGCAGGAAATCCCGCAAGGCTTCCTTCTGGCCGCGGTAGAGCACATCGCACTGGTACTCGGCGATGACGAGGGCGAGGCGCGCGATCTCGGCCGGGAAGCTGCGCAGCTCGATCCNCCGGAAGTTGGTCAGCGGGATTTCGCTCCGCCTGTCCGGCTCGCCGCGCCGCTTGTTGATCGTGGCCTCGATCTCCCGCATCTGCTTGTAGGCGATGACGAGGAAGTTGCCGGAGCCGCAGGCCGGGTCGAAGACCCTGATCCGCGACATGCGCTTGCGCAGGTTCAGCAACATGCGGGGATTGTCCCCGGCCTCGTCGAGCCGCGCGCGCAGGTCGTCGAGGAAAAGCGGATTGAGCACCTTCAGGATGTTCGGGACGCTCGTGTAGTGCATCCCGAGCGCGCCGCGCTCCTCATCGTCCGCCACAGCCTGGATCATCGACCCGAAAATGTCCGGGTTGATCTTCCTCCAATCGAGGCCGCCGATATGGAGAAGGTAGGAGCGCGCGATCCTGCTGAAACGCGGCACCGCGGGGCTGCCGGAGAACAGCCCGCCGTTCACATAGGGAAATATGTCTGCCCAGCGCGGCAGCTTGGCGGTCGCCCGTTGAGCGATGGGCGTGTTCATGGCGCGGAACAATTCGCCGATCACCTCATGGGTGTTGGACGAGTCCCGCGCGCTCATTTGCTCGATGGTGGCAGTGAACAGGCCCTCGCCGTTGAAGATGTCGGTGTCCTCCGCGAAGAAGCAGAAGATCAGCCGGGCCATGAAATGGTTCATGTCGGGGCGGCGGTCGGCCGCGCCCCAGTCAGGGTTGTCCTTCAACAACTCCACATACAGCCGGTTCAAGCGGCCGGTCGCCCGAATGTCGAACGAGCTTTCACGGATTTGCTTGACCGTGGTGATGCCGGCCAGGGGCAGGAAGAAGCCGAAATGATTGGGGAAGTCGGCATAGGCGCAGGCGACCGTCTCGCCGGACTCCAACTCCTCGGCCTCGAAGCCGTCGCCATCGGTGGCGAGGATGAACCTCGCCTTGGCCTTCCCCGTGGCTGGGCTGGCTCGCAGCGCAGCAAGGGTCTGCGTCACCGAGCCGGGCGCGGCGACGGCGATGTGGATGTTGTTCCGCTGGAGAACGCCGCCGGGCAGGTCGGATGCGTTGGTCGATCCGGTGCGCAGCCGCCTGATCGTGGTGTCCTTGTTCCCGAAGGCTTGCAGGAAGGCAAACGGGAACTCGCTGCCGTCGAACGGCAGCTCGGCAAGCGCCGATATGGCTTCCTCGATCTCGACGGCGTTCATACGTCCCCTGCACCGGCCTTCATGCCGGTCGTCCTTTCTGTTGCTCCTCGACCTTGCGCTTGATCCAGCTTGCGATTGCCTGCCGCTCGAAGCGCCACGACCCGCCGACCTTGAAGCCGGGAATCTCACCCGCGAGGGCGAGCTTGTAGGCGGTCTTCTCATTGAGCTTGAGAAGCTCGGCCACCTCCCGGATCGTCAGTATTTCGTCGGCCATGCGCCCGCCGTGAGTCGCGCCCCGTGAAGCATATTGAGGATCAGAGAAAATTCGAGAAGATAGTGGTGGTCCACGGTCCTCGCGGCAAATTACGGCAGGAAACGAAGCCGCCATAGCATCATATTGGAAAATCCGCCCTGAAAGCGGATTTTTAAGAACGATCCGATTATAGTGTCATATTGAAAAATCCGCGCTAAGAGCGGATAGTGAGATATGATCCGAGTCGAACGATCAGCCCTATCCTCCTACGCCTCCGGTCTGCTGGCTAGGGGCCGGGGGTCTTTTCTGCGGATGAGGCGCAGAAGGAGATCGGCGTCAGCCGGGGCGCGTTCCTCGACGCCGCCGAGCGTTTGCAGCGGCGCGGCCAGCTTATCCGGCCTAGGCGCGGTTTCTACGTGGTCGTACCGCCACAACACGCTACGACGGGCGCGCCACCGCCCGAGTGGTACATCGACGCCCTAATGCGCCACGAAAACGGCCCTACTATGTGGGGCTGCTGGCCGCGGCGGCGGCCCACGGCGCTTCCCATCAGGCCGTCATGGAGTTTCAGGTCGTCACGGACAAACTCCTGCCCGACATTGAGGCCGGACGGACGCGGATCGTCTTTTCCTACCGCAAGGACATGGCGGCGGTGGCGGCGGGGATCGAGGATCGCAAGACGCAATCGGGCTATATGAAGCTGTCCTCGCCGGAACTCACGGCACTCGATCTGGTGCGCTACCCGCAATCTGGCGCGGGCCTGGACAACATCGCGACGGTGCTTTCCGAGCTTGCCGAACGGCTGCAACCGGAAAGGCTCGCCTCCCTGTCGGGCGCCTTCGAGAAAGCAGTGGTGCAACGCCTTGGGCATCTGCTCGGAAGGCTGGAGCATCCGCAGGTTGCGGAGCCGATGTTCGCGGCGCTGTCGGCGCGCGGGCCGCTGCCGTGGGTCGAACTCGATCCCAAACAGGCGCGCGATCCCGATTTGTCACCGCCGCCATCCGAACGCGATGACCGCTGGCGCGTGATCGTCCGCCGACCGCCGGAGATCGACGAATGATCCCGCAGGATTACATCACCGCTTGGAGCCGCGTCGCGCCGTGGGCAAGCCAGCGGCAAGTCGAGCAAGACCTCATCATCAGCCGCGCGCTTGTCGCCATCTTCTCCGATCCGTTCCTGCGCGGCGAACTGCGCTTCCGTGGCGGCACGGCGCTCAACAAGCTGCATTTCCCTGCCCCGCTGCGCTATTCAGAGGACATCGACCTTGTCCGGACGACCGCCGGTCCCATCAGCCCGCTATTGGACCACCTGCATGACGTTCTTGATCGGTGGCTGGGCAAGCCGCGCTTCGATCAAAGCCCCGTTGCGCCCAAACTCAAATACACGGTCGAAGCCGAAGACAGAGATTCGCCGAGCCCGATAAGGCTCAAGATCGAAATCAACACACGCGAGCGGGAAGCCTACGATCCGCCCATCGAGATTCCGTTCGGTGTCGAAAATCCGTGGTTCGCCGGCGAGGCCGCGATCCCAACCTTCTCGCGGGAGGAAATGCTGGCGACCAAGTTGCGGGCTTTGCTTCAACGCAACAAGGGGCGTGATCTGTTCGATCTCGATCACGCGCTCACTGTGTTCGAGGGGCTGAACACGGCCCGGATCGTCGAATGTTTCCGGCTCTATCTCGAAAAGGCAGAGGTGACGGTTTCCAGGGCCGAGGCGCAGCAGCGAATGTTCCAGAAACTCGCCAATCCGACCTTCTTCACCGACATGCGGCCGCTGCTTCAGACAGATCGCGCCAAGGCCCTGACCGACGAAACGCTCAAGACCACGTTTGTCCGGGTGATGAAGGAACTGATCGACCGGATACCCGGCGACGAATGGGCAAAGGCCAAGGAAATGCGGGAGCGGTTTGGAGTCTAATCATCGTCGAATGCCTGCTTCCCCCTCGCGGTCCAGAGCGCCCGCGCGTGTTCGCCCTGATCGCTTCGGAGCCTGTCGGCCGTCCAAAGCAGTGCGCCGTAGATCATTGCACGATCATCGCCAGTCAGGTCCACGATCCCGGCCTTGATGACCATGCCGCCGAGTTCGATCAGATGGCGTGTGCGCTTGCGGCGTTCGACCTGCCAGGTGCGCATGTCATGTCGCGCCCGCGCCGCCAGGTGCCGGTTGCGCATCGCCCGATTGCGTCGCAGCGCCGCCAGTGTCGCGGTCAGGCGATGGCGCAGATCGTCGTGCCCGCCCTCGAAAGAACGCGGCGCCGCGCTTCGCCCAGGCCTCCCGCTTTCCTGCATCTTTCGTTTCCGTCACCACCATCAGCGCGCCGGCCAGTTCGTCGGCGGTGAGCGCATCGGCGCCGGTGGCGATCACCAGTTCGCCGAGCTGCTGCACCTTGCGGCTCTTGAGGTCTCGCGCCTTGTCTTCGAGCGACTTCAGCTCCGCATCGAAGTCCCGCGGCTTGCGCATCATGTTCTCCAGGAACTGTTGATGGCGCGATGATAGTTGAGCGTCTGCCGGAATGCTGTAGGGTTGCCGGGACGGCTTGGAACGGCTCGGGCATTCCCGAGAAATTTGTTTCGAGGGCGCGCTTATACGTCGTTCCGACGTGCGCTTCGCCGTGCTGATGATCGGGTCGCGATGGCGATCTATCATCTTCACGTCAAGGTCATTGGCCGCAAATCCGGCTCCAGCGCGGTGGCGTCGGCCGCCTACCGCTCGGCCTCGCGCCTGCGCGACGACCGGCTTGAGCGCAGCCACGACTTCTCCGCCAAGCGCGGCATCCTCCATTCCGAGGTCATGCTGCCGGAGGATGCGCCCGAGGCGTGGCGCGACCGCGAGCGGCTGTGGAATGACGTCGAAGCCTTCGAGGTGCGGCGCGACGCGCAGCTGACCCGCGAAGTCGAGTTCGCCCTGCCGCGCGAGATGAGTGAGCGCCAGGGCATCGAACTCGCTCGCGACTTCGTGCAGGCCGAATTCGTCGACCAGGGCATGATCGCCGACCTCAATGTGCATTGGGATATCGGCACCGATGGCCTGCCGAAGCCCCATGCCCATGTCATGCTGACCATGCGCGCGGTCGACGAGAATGGCTTCGGCCAAAAGGTGCGGGAGTGGAACCGCACCGGGATGGTCGAGCGGTGGCGGGAACGCTGGGCCGAGCTGGCCAACGAGCGGCTGGCTGAGCTCGACATCGACGCGCGCATCGACCATCGTAGCCTGGAGGTGCAGGGCATCGCGCTGGAGCCGCAAAGCCAGATCGGCGCGCCGGCGCAGCGCATCGAGGATCAGGGGCTTGAAGCCGACCGTGCCGACATGCACCGCGAGATCGCGCGCGGCAATGGCGCGCGAATCATCGCCGATCCAACTCTGGCACTCGACGCCATCACGCATCAGCAATCGACCTTCACGCGCCGCGACATGGCGATGTTCGCGCATCGGCACAGCGACGGCATCGACCAGTTCAACGCTGTGATGGGCGCGATGCGCAGTGCGCCCGATCTGGTTGAACTCGGCCAGGACGGACGGGGCGAGGATCGCTTCACCACCCGTGCGATGATCGAGACCGAACAGCGCCTGCACCGCGCCGCCGAACTGATGGCGGACCGGCAACGCCATGAGGTGAATGACGCCGACAGAAAGGCGGCGCTGGCGCGTGCGGAAGCGCGCGGCCTCGTTCTTTCCGGCGAGCAGGCCGACGCGTTGGCGCATGTCACGGGCGGGCGCGGTCTTGGCGTCGTCGTCGGCTTTGCCGGAACGGGAAAGAGCGCAATGCTGGGCGTGGCGCGGGAGGCCTGGGAGGCGGCGGGCTATGAGGTCCGGGGCGCGGCGCTGTCCGGCATCGCCGCCGAGAATCTGGAAAGTGGATCGGGCATTGCCTCGCGCACCATCGCCAGCCTGGAACATGGCTGGGGACAGGGCCGCGACGCGCTCACCGCGCGCGATGTCCTGGTGATCGACGAGGCGGGCATGGTCGGCACGCGCCAGCTGGAGCACGTGCTTTGCCATGCCGCCGAGGCCGGCGCCAAGGTGGTGCTGGTCGGCGATCCGCAGCAGTTGCAATCGATCGAGACCGGCGCGGCATTCCGCTCGATCGTTGAGCGCCACGGTGGCGCGGAAATCGGCGAGGTGCGCCGCCAGCGCGAGGGCTGGCAGCGCGACGCCACCCGCGATCTGGCGACCGGTCGCACCCGCGATGCGATCCAGGCCTATGACACCCATGGCATGGTGCATGAGGCAGCGTCCCGCGAGCAGGCGCGCGAAAATCTGATCGACCGCTGGGATCGCGACCGGCAGGCGTCACCGGACTTGAGCCGCATCATCCTCACCCACACCAATGACGAGGTTCGCACCTTGAACGACGCCGCGCGCGAGCGGATGCGGGCCGCCGGCGATCTCGGCGATGACGTGCGCGTCACGGTCGAGCGCGGCGCGCGCAGCTTCGCCCGCGGCGACCGCATCATGTTCCTGCAAAACGAACGCAGTCTCGGCGTGAAGAACGGCACGCTCGGCACCATCGAGCACGTCAGCCCGCAATCCATCACCGTGCGCACCGACGACGGGCTCAGCGTCTCGTTCGACCTCAAGGATTATGACCGCCTCGACCACGGCTATGCCGCCACCATCCACAAGGCGCAAGGCATGACGGTGGACCGCACCCACGTGCTGGCGACGCCGGGCCTGGACGCCCATTCGAGCTATGTCGCGCTGTCGCGCCACCGGGCCAGTCTGGATCTGCATTACGGCCGCGACGACTTCATCAGCGAGGACCGGCTCGTCCGCACGCTGTCGCGCGACCGGGCCAAGGACATGGCGTCGGATTACGCGCGGCTTGACCCGGCGCAAGGCTATGCCGAGCGGCGCGGCATCACCGTCCGCGAGCGCGTTGCCGAGATCGTGCGTGCCATCGTGCCGGACAAGGTGCGCGGCATGTTCGACGGCCTGCGCTTGCCCGTCGATGGCGGACAGGCGTCGGAAAGGGAAAGACAAGGGGTGGAGCCCGAGCGGCGCGGCGCTTTTGCCGGATTCCGGCCCGATCGCGCCGTNGCCCGCGCGGGACACAACGACCGAAAAATGCTGGCGCGGGACCAGGCCGTGCAACGCCACGCCCGCGCTCTGACTCGCATCTGGGACATGCAGGACAAGGAACTGCCTGTCCTGCCCCACCAGAAGGTCGAACTTCAGAAGACCCGTCAGACCCTCGACGACTACGGCAAGCATGTCGCGCACGACATGGAAGCCGCCTATCGCCGCGATCCGGCCCTGGCCCGCGAGACAGCGGCCGGCGGCGCGACTGGCCGCGCCATCCAGGCCATGCATGGCGAGCGGGAAATCCGCCTCGGCCATGAGCGCCGCGCCGAAGAGTGGATCGAGACGTTCAAGGTCCTCGACCAAAAGAGCGTCCGCCAGTTCGACGCCGGAAACTACGGCGGCCACCGGGACACCCGCGCGCTCATGTCCGACATGGCCAAACAACTCGAACGCGATCCGCAGCTCGAATCCATGATCGCCATCCGCAAGCAGGAACTCGGCCTCCAGATCGAGAGCGCCCGGAAGAGCGGCGGCGGCATCGGCCGGGAACTGGCCCGCCTCTACCGCCTCGAATGGGAACTCAACCGGGGGCTCGGACTCTAGCCGTCACCCCAAACCGCAGGAGACGTGAAAATGAACGCCTGTCAACGGCGGAGCAATTCTGGGCCACTGTAGCGGAGTCAAAGCAGGCCATTTGGGCGAGAGCGGTGCAATCACGGCAAGGGGCCCGATCGGGCCCCTTGCCGTGCGTCGGCTTTGCCTCGGGGATCAGGGCTTGCTGGTTTTGCCGGTCTCGGGATCGACGGTCTCGGCGGTGGTCTGGTTTTGCTCCGCCCGATCGGCTGCGGTGGGGGGACGGCGACGNTCCGGCGGATTGCTTCAACCGGTAGCTGTCGCCGTTCATGGTGAGGATATGGACGTGGTGGGTCAGGCGGTCGAGCAGCGCGCCGGTGAGCCGTTCCGATCCCAGCACCGAGGTCCAGTCCTCGAACGGCAGATTGGAGGTGACGAGGGTCGAGCCGCGCTCGTAGCGCTGGGAGAACACCTCGAACAGAAGTTCCGCCCCGGTCGGCGACAGCGGCAGGTAACCGAGTTCGTCGACGATGAGCAACATCACCGACTGGAGATCGCGTTGCAGCTTCAGCAAGCGGCGCTCGTCACGCGCCTCCATCAACTGGTGCACGAGGGCGGCTGCGGTGGTGAAGGCGACGGTGAACCCCTTCTGGCAGGCGGCAAGAGCGAGGGCGAGCCCGACATGGGTCTTGCCGGTGCCACTGTTGCCGAGCGCGATGACGTTCTCCCGGCGCAGGATGAACTCGCAGCGGGCCAGCTCGAGCACCAGCATCTTGTTGAGGCTGGGAATCGCGGTGAAGTCGAAGGTGTCGAGGCTTTTGACCGCCGGGAAGCGTGCTGCCTTGATCCGCCGCTCGACCATTCGGCGTTCTCGGTCGATCAGTTCGAGTTCCACCAGGCGCAGCAGATAGCGGGGATGATCGACGCCGTCGCGTGCGCATTCGCGGGCGATCTTGTCGTATTCCCGCAGAACGGTCGGCAGCTTCAACTGCTTGAGGTGATGCGCCAGCAGAACCTGCGGTGTGCCGCTTGTCGTTCCCGCCGGCATCGCATCAGCGCCCGCCTTGCCGGTCATGCCGTTGTCCCGGGAACGAGAACGGCGTAGTCAGCCGCCGCCGTCATCCTGACGTCCATTTTCGGCAGATGTGGATAGGCCGTCAGGTCGAGCCGGGCCGGCCGCCGCTCGACGCGCGCCAGAGCAATCTGCTTGACCGCATCAAAGCCGATGACGCCGAGCCGGATCGCTTCGCTGACCGCGCTCGCCACCATCTCCATCGGGATCGCCTCCATCAGCCGCAGCACCTGGATGAACTCCCGCCTGCCGCGGTTGCCCATGCGCGCCTCGAGGAGATGGCGCAGGTGCTGGAACGCCTCCGGCAGATCCCAGTCTTTCAGCGCCGCCGCCTGGTCGAGGGCATTCGGCTTCGTCTCGATCAGCGCCAGATAGTGCAGCGGCTCGAATACGAAGGTGCCCGTGCCATAGCAGCGACGACGATGCCGGGCGATCGCCTCGCCGGCACAAAGGATCACCACCTCGTCGACGAAGCCCTTCACCACAACATCCCGGAAGCCGTATGCCGTCGGTACCGAGTAGTCGTTGCCGCGGTAGCGGACCAGGGCGGTCGATGAGACACGGGCCGCCCGCTTCTCGCTCGGCTCCAATGGCACCGCCGGCAAATCCCGGAAGGCTTCGAGGTCGGCGACGAGACGCTCGCCGATGGTTTCGCCGTGGCGACCGGCGCGTTCGCCTCGTCGCTGCCGGCAGCGCTCTTCCAGCATGGCATTGAGATCGTCGAAGCTTGCCGCCTGGGGGATCGGCGTCAGGAAGTTCGATCGAGCATACTTCACCAGCCCCTCGACCTTGCCCTTGTCGTTGCCCTTGCCGGGACGGCCGAAGCGATCCTGGAACAGGTAATGGCTCTGCAGTTCCGTAAAGGCCCGGGGTGCGCTCCCGCCTGCCGTCGCCGCAGATCTTCGCCACCGCGAGCGTCGTGTTGTCGTAAAGCACCGACAACGGCACGCCGCCGAAGAATGCGAATGCCGACACATGCCCGTCGAGGAAGGCTTCCGTCGTCTCCGCCGGATAGGCCTTCACGAAAGGAGTATCCGATTGCGGCAGGTCCATGCAGAAGAAGTGGATCTTCTGCCGGACGCCGCCGATCACGCCGATCGCCTCGCCAAAGTCGACCTGCGCATGACCGGACGGATGAGCCAACGGCACGAAGGTCTCCCGCAATCTCCCCGAGCAACCCGGACGTAGTCCCTCACCACCGTCAGACCGCCGGCATAACCGTGCTCGTCGCGCAGTCGCTCGAAGATCCGCTTGGCCGAATGCCGCTGCTTCGAAGGCGCCGTCCTGTCGGCCTCGAGGATGGCGTCGATCACCGGCAGCAGCACCCCGAGCTTCGGCTTCTTCACCGGCTTCGTTCGCGTGTAGCCGGGCGGCAACGAGAACCGGCACATCTTCGAAACCGTCTCACGGCTCAGCCCGAACACCCGGGCCGCCTCACGCCGGCTGTTGCCCTCGATGAAAACGAAATGCCGAACGGCGGCGTAGACTTCCACGGCAAACATCCCCGGCCGCCCCCACAAAAAAGAGACAGCCTAACCACTGGCCAGATTTTACTCCGGCGCGGCAGCACCAATCACCGCCGCTACGTGGCCTAATTTGTCACCGCCATACACAGTTCCGGAAGTACTCGGTCAGATACGTCCCCGAGGAGGAGAAAGCCAGGGCCGCTAAGCGTGGCGTGTGGCAAGGGACGTTCATCGAGCCCTGGGAATGGCGCGAAGCGAAAAGAAAATGAGCCATAATCTCTTTTTCAGGCCCGAGGCCTATCCGTGGCGCTATGCCGTCTCTCTACTCCCCTCATCCGCCGGCAGGATACCGCGATAAACAGGATGGCGTATAAGGCCCTCGGAGCCACGTCCGAAGTGTCGCACACGGGCAATGAACTCCGGCCTGACCCACGTCGGCTTTGCCCTGGTGATGTCCTTGGTGCGGTCACCGCCGGCTGATCACTAGCGATCACCCGCAGCGAGCTGGAGAAGCTGGTGCTCTACATGGGCCCGGTGCCGGCCGGCAAACATCAGGGCGCCGTTTCTGTCTTCAGCCAGCAGCAGCGCTGCCAGCCCTCCGGGTCGTTCAACACGTCCATCGGATCGCGTGCCTTACCGTAGCCTCCCGTCTTACGGATCGTCGGCAGGACTTCCTCGAAGACCCAACGCTCGAACTGCTCGGCCGCCGGAAGGTTGCTATGCACGATCAGCCGAAGCACGTCGGCCTCCGCTAGGATACGAGCTTCCTGCATCCGACCCAGGGCATCTACGATGGGGTAGCGTTTTGCGACCCCACGGCAATGCCTGTTCATCGCATCGGTGGCATTGGCATAGCCAAGCCCGCTCGGCAGCGTCGTTTGTTGCGCATCAGCCGCCGGGCGCGGTAGGGCTTTTGACAGTTTTGGCAGTTTTGGCAGTTCTGTTGTCAAGGTGTTCGCATACCTTTTGGCAGTTTTGGCAGTGCCCATCCCCTAGGATTTGAAAGATTTTCGTCTGTCGGTGCAGAACGCCGCCCAGTCCTCCATCATCTTCTGGCGCTTCTCGAACAGGTCGCCCCGCAGGTAGGCAGCCTCAACCTTGTCCTTGTTGACGTGCGCCAAGGCCAGTTCGGCGACCTCGCGGGGGTAGCCGGTGGCCTCCGCCGCCCAATCGCGAAAAGCACTGCGAAAACCATGCGTGGTCAGATCGGCGTGCCCCATGCGGCGCAACAGCATGAGCATCGCCATCGACGACAATGGCTTGCCCTTCTTACCGCCGGGAAAGACGAATTCCCCGCNCACCCCCTGTGCCGGCGCCATTTCCTCCAGCACGCCAAGTGCTGCGGCTGAAAGCGGCACCCGGTGCTCGCGGCCGGCCTTCATCCGCTCCGCCGGGACCGTCCACACCGCCGCATCGAGGTCGATTTCAGCCCAGCGAGCGCCAATCGCTTCGCCCGTGCGCGCCGCAGTCAAGATGGCAAATTCCAGGGCGCGCGCGGCAATGCCAGCTTCGTTGTGAAGGGCCGCCATGAACTTGGCCATCTCTCGCCACGGCAGCGCCGGATGATGCTCGACCCGCCGTACCTTCGCTCGCGCCGGCAACAGGTTGTCGAGATGCCCGCGCCAGCGCGCCGGGTTATCGCCCGTTCGCCAGCCACGGGCGGTGGCGTAGTCAAGGACTGCCTCCATGCGCCCACGCAGCCGGGAGGCAGTCTCCGTCTTGTCCCGCCACAACGGTTCGATCACCTGCATCACATGCCCGACGTCCACCGCGGAAACGGCAAGGCCGCCGATCACCGGGAAAGCGTAAGTCTTGAGGGTATTGTTCCACTGCTGGCGGTGCTTGGCGTTGCGCCAGGACGCTTCGTGCGCCGCGATGTAGCGTTCGGCCGTCTCGCGAAAGGTAAGTGCGTTCGCCGCCGCCTTCGCTTCCTGCCCAGCTCGCCGGTGGTCGATCGGGTCGATCCCCTGGCGGACCAGCTTGCGCGCCTCTCTGGCGGCCTCACGGGCTGCCGCGAGCGAGACGGCCTCGACCGTACCGAGCCCCATCTGCCGCGCCTTGCCATCCAGCATGTAGCGATAGAGCCAGGAACGATGGTCGACATCGCGCACCTGCAGCCACAGCCCGTTGCCGTCGCCATATCGTCCCGGTGCGGTGAGCGCCCGCACCTTGACCGCCGTCAGTTTCCCCGCCGCCATCAGCCCACAAGTCCCAGCCACCAAACCCGCCCACAATATCATCGCGGCTGTAGCCGGGCAAGCGTGAACGCCGCTGAACAGTGACGCCTATAACTATCTGGTAATAGCGGTTACTTAAGGATGCTAGCGGACGGTGATGAACATTAGTGTGGCGGACACCCCCTCCGCCAACTGCGTCGCGCACAACAGTCTCCGGCGCCGTGCGGGCTGAAAAAACGCCAGTATCCGCGCACCTTTGGCCGAAAAGCTGTTGACCTCGCAGGCGCCGGGAAGCGACCGAAATCGGTCTCTCTCCGCCCCCTTTCTCCAAAGCTCCTGACTTCGCCCAAACAGTACGGATTTTTAACGCGTTGATTTAACGCGCTTATTTGGCGCGCAAAATCCGTACTTTTGGAAGTGCGTTCGGATGGGCGAGACGTGCCGGATTCGAACCGCGGCAGCCACACCGGGGGCATTCGCCAAAGCCGCCGGAGTGGATTTCGCCATTGACAGGAATGTGCGATATAGCAAATATATCAAACATGACAAATGCACAAACCACCGCCGCAACGCTGCGCGCCATCCGCGCCAACCTCAACCTGACGCAAGAGCAGCTCGCCGAGCGGCTCGGCGTGTCGTTCGCCACCGTCAACCGCTGGGAAGGCGGCGCGAACATGCCGCAGAAGGCGGCGCGCGACACCATCGCCGCCCTCGCCGCCGAGGCGGGCATCGACAGGGACGAGCCCAGCGCGGATTCGGGCGAAGCGGCGGCGCAAGTGACGCGGCGCCGGACCGGAGCGCGGTCAGCCATGCCCTCCACGAAGTCCATGGAGCAGATGCTGTGGGATGCCGCCTGCTCCATCCGCGGCGAGAAGGACGCGGCGAAGTTCAAGGACTACCTGCTGCCGCTGCTGTTCCTGAAGCGCCTGTCGGACGTGTTCGACGACGAGATCGACCGCCTTGCCGAAGAGTACGGCGACCGCGGGACGGCGCTGGAGATCGCCGAGGAAGATCACGCGCTGCTGCGCTTCTACCTGCCGCCCGAGGCGCGTTGGGCGGTGATCAGCGGGCGCGCGCCGTATGACTGGCCAAACGATGAGCAGGGCCGCAGCACCCGCCCCAAGGACATCGGCGAGCACCTGACCAAGGCGGTCCGCGCCGTCGTGCGGCAGAACCCGTCGCTGTCGGGCGTCATCGACGTGGTCGACTTTGCGGCCGAGCGCAACGGCGAACGCGACATCAACCCGGCGAAGCTGCGCGAGGTGGTCGAAACCTTCTCCGATCCGCGCTACCGCCTCGGCCTCGCCGACGTGCAGCCGGATTTCCTCGGCCGCGCCTACGAGTACCTGCTCCGGAAGTTCGCCGAAGGCTCGGGGCAGAGCGCCGGTGAGTTTTTCACGCCCACCGAGGTCGGCTTGCTGATGGCGCACATCATGCGTCCGAAGCCCGGCGAGGACTGCCACGATTATGCCTGCGGTTCGGCGGGCCTGCTGGTGAAGCTCCAACTCGTCGCACGCGAGCTCGACCCGACCAGCAAGGTGCCGCTCAAGCTGTACGGCCAGGAACTGACCGCCGAGAGTTATGCCGTCGCGCAGATGAACGCGATCATCCACGACATGACAGTCGAGATGGCGCGCGGCGACACGATGATCAATCCAAAGTTCAAGACCGCCGACAGTAAGATCCGCACCTACGACATTGTCGTCGCCAACCCGATGTGGAACCAGCCGTTCAACCCGGATGTGTTCGCCGATGACCCGTTCGACCGCTTCCGCACCCAGGGCGGCGCCACCACCGGCAAGGGCGATTGGGCGTGGCTGCAGCACACCATGGCCTGCCTGAACGACCGGGGCCGGGCGGCGGTGGTGCTCGACACCGGTGCGGTGACGCGCGGCTCGGGATCGAAGAACGAGGACAAGGAACGGAACATCCGCAAGTGGTTCGTCGACCGCGACCTGATCGACGGCGTGATCCTGCTGCCCGACAACCTGTTCTACAACACCACCGCCGCAGGCGTGATCGTCGTGCTGTCCAGGCGCAAGCCGGCGGCGCGCAAGGACAGGATCGTGCTGCTGAACGCTTCGCGCCGGGTGCAGAAGGGGCGGCCGAAGAACTTCATCCCCGAGCAGGACATCCGCCCGCTCGCCGCGGCCTGGCTTAAGGGCGAGCCGGTCGAGGGTGAGATCGCCGTGATCACCAAAGCGCAGGCCGAGGAAGCCGACTACAACCTCAGCCCGAGCCGGTGGGTGGGGCAGTCCAGTTCTGCCGAGGTGGGTTCGGTGAGCGCGCTTGTCCGCGAACTTACGGAACTGGACGGCGAGGCACATCGTCTGTCGGCCACGATATCCAAACTGTTGGCTGGGGTGGTCGATGGGCCTGCTTGAAGCAGATCTTGGTGAGGGCCGACATTGGTCCCGCGTCGGCGACTGCTACGACGTGACGAAGAAGCCGCGTGGCCTTGACCGCTCGACGTTTGCGGCGATCCCGTTCGCGGCGATGGAAGACATTCCACAGGGTGGCGCCTATCTGCCCGACTTCACGATGAAGGCGCCGGAAGCCATCGCCAGCGGCACATACTTCGAGCTCGGCGATATCCTGGTCGGCAAGATCACGCCGTCCTTCGAGAACGGAAAGCAGGCTCTGGTGCAGGTGCTGTCCGCCCCGTTCGGTTACGCGACGACCGAGGTGATCCCGCTTCACCCCCGCTCCGATCAGCACGACCCACGGCTCTTGTTCTTCTATTTGCTCCACCCGGACATCCGACACTACGTCGCCGAANNCAGGNNGATGGAAGGATCGACCGGGCGGAAACGGGTGCCGGAGAACGTGCTCCTCGATCTGCCGATCCCGGCACTGGAGCCCGACGACCAGACCACAATCGCGGATGCTCTTGAAGTCGTCCAGCAGGCATCCGCCACCGAGGAGAGTTGCGAACGGTGCGCCCAAGACCTCAAGCGGGCGGCGATGCGGGCGCTGTTTACGCGCGGGCTGAGGGGCGAGGCGCAGAAGGAAACCGAAATCGGCCCGCTGCCGGAGAGTTGGGATGTGGTTCCGCTTGGCTCGTTGGGACGCGTCGGCAACGGATCGACACCGAAGAAAAGCGTTCACGAATACTGGGACGGCGGCGACTTCCCATGGCTGACAAGCGCGAAAGTCTATGACCGGGATATCGTGGCGGCGGATCAATTCGTCACCTCGAATGCACTGCGGGAGTGTCACTTGCCGCAAATCGAGCCCGGCGCAATCCTGATTGCGATTACAGGCCAAGGGAAGACACTCGGGCACTGCGCCGTCCTGCGGATGCGAGCCACCGTCAATCAACACATCGCCTACGTCGCTACGGACCTTGAGCGGGCCGAACCATCGTTTGTCCGGGGATATCTCGAAACGCAGTATGACTATTTTCGTCAGGTCGGAGCGGGCGGCGGAAGCACCAAGGGCGCGCTGACTTGCGCTTTCTTGCGAAGCGTTCCGATCCCGTTTCCACCCACCCTCGACGAGCAGCGGGAAATCGTCGCGGTCCTCGACGCCATCGACCGGAAGATCGACCTGCACCGCCGCAAGCGCGCCGTGCTCGACGACCTGTTCAAGGCGCTGCTGCACAAGCTGATGACCGGCGAAATCCGCATCGCCGATCTCGACCTGTCGGCGCTGGCGCCGAAATCATCGGCGGCGGTGGCGGCATGATGGAACCCTGTCTTTCCACCTCGCGGTTCATCGCCTTCTTCGATGAATGCGGCGACCATTCGCTCGTCAAGATCAACCCGGAATTCCCTGTTTTTGTCCTTTGCGCGGTGATCGTCGAGCGCGAGACCTACGCGCGCGCCATAGTCCCAGAAATCGCGGCATTCAAACTGCGCTATTTCGCGCACGAGGGCATCAACCTACACAGCCGCGACATCCGCAAGGCCGAAGGGCCGTTCTCGATCCTGCAGAATGCTGGTGTGCGCGAGCGGTTCCTCGCCGAGTTGACCGGCTTGATGCAATCGCTTCCCTACACCCTGTTCGTCACCGCGATCCGGAAGGATGCTCATCTGAAACGTTATGGCGAGGAAGCCAAGAACCCCTACGACATCGCCCTCGAATACAGCTTCGAGCGCGTGCTCCATTTCATGGAAGCGAACGGCCAGACGGATCTTCCGGTCATCGCGGAAGCCAGGGGCAAGAACGAGGACAACGAATTGCGCGCCAGCTTCCACAGTCTGATGACGCAGGGAACCTACTACAATCAGGCGCAACGGTTCCGGAACCTGCTATGCCCCCTGACGTTCCGGCGCAAGCAGGACAATATCGCCGGTATTCAGTTGGCGGATTTGTGCGCCCACCCGGTCGCGCGCCATGTTCTGAAGCCGCAGCAGCCCAATCGCGCTTTCGACGCCTTGCAGAATCACTTCTACAAGGCAGGAAACGTGCATGGCCTGAAGGTGTTTCCGAAATGAAAACGGGCGCTCCTGGTTACACCAAGCAACGCCCGTCGATCGAGCATTCCCGATCCCGTAAAAATAATGGCATGGGAACGGCGGTTTTGCAAGTCCGCTTGAATGTAACGAAGCGCTCCTCCGTTACACACAAATGCGTTTGCTGTTCATCCATGACACGCAAAGCCCGCCCGGAGGCGCCGATCCATGTCTGAAATCCGGATCAGCGAGGCGGGCACCGTCCAGTTCCCGATGGTTAACCATGCGGCGGGCATCGGCTGGACGCCGATCGCGCCCGAGGTTGCCAAGCAGAAGCGCGGCGGCGACGCCGGCATGGTGCTCCGCGACGAACTCGAGGCTGCGCTGGCCAAGTTCAATCCGTGGATGTCGGCCGACGCCATCCGTCAGGTCATCGAGAAACTGGAAGCGATCCCGCCGACCATCGAGGGCAACCGCGAGATGCTCGCCTGGCTGCGCGGCGAGCGGCAATGGTACGACGAGGCCGAGAAGCGCCATCGCCATGTGCAGCTCATCGACTTCGAGGCGGCGGCCGAGAACGTCTTTCACGTCAGCTGGGAGTGGAAGCTGAAGCCGCCCGCGCGCAAGGGCAACCGGGCCGATGTGATGTTTGTGATCAACGGCGTGCCCGTCTGCATCGTCGAGCACAAGAACCCGAAGGACGGCGGCGCCATCGACCGCGGCGTGACGCAACTCAAGCGCTACGAGAAGGAGACGCCCGAACTGATCGGCGCGCCGCAGCTGTTCAACGTCACGCATCTGCTCGACTACTGGTACGGCGTGACCTGGAACGCCAACCGCCGTTACATGGCGCGCTGGAAGCAGCAGCCCGAGGAGACCTACCGGTTCGCCGTGCAGGCNTTTTTCGAGCCGACCGACTTCCTGCGCACGCTCCAGCACTGGATCCTGTTCTACGTCGAGGATGGCGAGACGCGGAAATCCGTGCTGCGCCAGCACCAGCGCATCGCCATCGACAAGATCGTCGAGCGCTGCGAGGACGCCGCGAAGAAGCGTGGCCTCGTCTGGCACACGCAGGGCTCGGGCAAGACCTTCACCCTGCTGACCGCCGCCCGGCTGATCCTTGAGGAGAAGGCGCGGTTCAACAACGCCACCGTCATCCTGGTGGTCGACCGCACCGAGCTTGAAGGCCAGCTCAAGGGCTGGGTGGAAAAGCTGCTCGGCGAGATGCAGAGCCAGGACATCCCGGTCTGGCGCGCGGAGTCCAAGGCGCGGGTTCAGGACCTGCTGCAGACCGACAAGCGCGGCCTGATCATCTCGATGATCCACAAGTTCGAGGGGATCGATAAGGACGCGAACACGCGCGAGAACATCTTCGTGTTCATCGACGANACCCACCGTTCGGTCGCCAGGGACCTCGGCACCTACATGATGGCGGCGGTGCCGAAGGCGACGATCATCGGCTTCACCGGCACGCCGATCGCCAGAACGGCGCAGGGCGAGGGCACCTTCAAGATCTTCGGCACGGACGATGCCCAGGGCTATCTCGACAAGTACTCGATCCGCGAGTCGATCGAGGACGAGACCACACTGCCGATCCGTCACACCATGGCGCCGAGCGAGATGACGGTGCCCGCCGAGCGGCTGGACAAGGAATTCTTCGAGCTTGCCGCCGCCGAGGGCGTCACCGACATCGACGAACTCAACAAGGTCCTCGACCGCGCCGTGGGTCTGCGCACTTTCCTGACCGCCGACGACCGGATCGAGAAGGTGGCGGCCTTCGTCGCCAAGCACTTCACGGAGACGGTGCTGCCGCTCGGCTACAAGGCGTTCCTCGTCGGCGTGAACCGCGAGGCCTGCGCCAAATACAAGCGGGCGCTGGACAAGCTGCTGCCGCCGCAATGGTCGGAGGCGGTCTACACCGAGAACGCGGCGGACATCGTCGACCGGCCGCTGGTCGCCGAGGTGCAGCTTTCNCCCGAGCGCGAGTCTGACGTTCGCATCCTTTTCAAGAAGGCGAGCGAGGATCCGAAGATCCTGATCGTCACGGACAAGCTGCTCACCGGGTACGACGCGCCGCTGCTCTACTGCATGTACCTCGACAAGCCGATGCGGGACCATGTGCTGCTGCAGGCCATCGCCCGGGTGAACCGGCCCTACGTCGATGCGAATGCCATGCAGAAACGCGTGGGCCTCGTCGTCGATTTCGTCGGCGTTCTACGCGAGCTGAAGAAGGCGCTGCAGTTTGACAGCTCCGACGTGAGCGGTGTCATCGAGGACCTCGACCTGCTGCTGAAGGACTTCCTCGGCAAGATCGAGAGGGCGAAGTCCGATTACCTGGAAACGGGCGATGAGGGCAGCGCCGACGAGCGTCTCGAAAAACTGGTCTACGGCCGCTTTCTCGATCCTGAACCGCGAAAGTTATTCTTCGAGGCCTACAAGGAGATCGAGGCGCTTTGGGAAATCCTGTCGCCCTCGCCGGAGCTTCGCGATCACATCGCAACCTTCAAGCGGCTGGCGCAGCTCTATGCGGCCGTGCGGAACGCCTATGCGGATCGCGTCGGCTACGTGGCCGACCTCGCCTACAAGACGCAATGGTTGGTACAGGAAAGCGCGACCCAGGACGGGCTCGGCGGGCTGACGAAGTCGGTCACCTTCGACGTGAAGACGCTCGAGGGGCTGCGCGGCGAACCCGGCACTGACGAGGGCAAGGTCTTCAATCTCGTCAAGGGCTTGCAGAAGGAGGCGGAGGACGATTCGGACGCAGCCCCGGTGCTGCAGACCCTGAAAGACCGCGCCGAGCGCATCCTCAAGGACCTCGAAAACCGCAGGACGACCGGTCTCGCCGCGATGGATCTTCTCGCGGCACTGGCCGAAGAGAAGGAAGAGGCGATCCAGGCGGCGAAAGACAGCGGCCTCTCGTCCCGCGCCTTCGGCGTCTACTGGACGCTGAAGGATGAGGCGGCGCTGCGCAACGCCGGGATTTCCGCGATGGAGCTGGCGCGGGAGAGCGAAACGCAACTTGCTCGCTATCCCAATGCTCGGGTGAACATCGACGAGCAACGCCGGCTGCGGGCGGCGCTCTATCGCCCGCTGCTCGCGCTCGACAGGGAAGAGCGTGGCCGTGTCGTCGACGTCATTCTCGCCATTCTCCTCGGCGGCGATTCCGATGCGGATGCGTGACGATCGGCAGGGAGAACTTCGACGACGAGTGCACAATTGGTCCGAGCGGTTGAAGATCGCGCCGCGGATTCTGCGCGTGCAACGCATGACCCAGAAATGGGGATCATGCTCGACCACCGGGATCGTGACGCTCGCCGACGACCTGATCGAGCAGGATCCGGGCTTTCAGGACTTCGTCATCGCCCATGAACTGCTGCATCTGAAAGTCCCCAACCACGGGAAGATGTTCAAGGCGCTCATGAGCCTTCATGTGCCCGATTGGCGAAAGCACGATGTTTCCAGGCGTAGCCTCGCGTATTCCGATGTTCCTAGACGGTTTGAATAGGCAAAGCGATGATGCGCAGATTGGGAGAACGATGATGGCGAAAGGTCAAAAGAGGAGTAACCACGAGGCGAAGAAACCCGCGGCATGCAAGAAAAAGATCCTTGCGTCGGACGGCAGCGTGCCGAGCGCACTTGCCAAACCGAAGCCCGGCGGGGCGACCGCGGGAAGCAAGAAGTAGCCAGGAGCGCTCCTGCTGACAGGGGTCTGGCTCAGCTTCTCCGCTCCGCCGACGACCCCGAAACCGCCTTGGCCTGCTCCCCCACGCCACGGGAAACGGCGTCATCAGCGCCGCCAGCGTCATGGCGGGCGGCTGCCGGCCGTCAAGAATCGCTTCGACGATGTCGGGCGCGAGCAGCGTGAGCCGCAGCACCCGGCTGACGTAGGAGGCGTTGATCTTTTCGGCGGCGGCGATTTCCTCGACCGTGCCGTAGGCGCCCGTTTCCATCAGCCTCCGCCACCGAAACGCGCGGGCCAGCGCCTTGACCATGGCGTTGTCGACCCGCCGGCGCGGTGGCGCCCAGGGCGGAGCGCCGTCCGGCGAAATGACAAGCTTGCGGCCACCGCGCTTCGTGAACGTCATCGGCACGCTCACGGCCAGTGTGCGCCCGTCGGCACTGAGGCGTGCGTTCGTCATCAGGCCGCCCTCCGCTCAGGTTTCCCAGCGCGCAGATCGGCGACGAGCGTTTGCAGGCCATCGACGCGCAGCTGCAGGTCCAGCCGGTCCGGGTGAACGTCGACGCGCTCGACAAGGAGCTGAAGAATGCGGGCCTGCTCGGTTGGGAACAGTTCGTCCCATACCGGATCGAGACTCAGCAGCGCCTCGCGCACTTCGGATTCCGACAGCGCCTCGATCTCCGGCCGCGCCGACCGCCATGTGCCGACGACGAGTTCCGGCGCCCGCAGCAGGCCGCGCAGTTGGTCGACCACGGCGGCTTCCAATTCGGCGGCGGGCGCTCGACGCACCACGCCCGGCGGCGTGTCGGCTTTGAGCAAACCGGCAGCGACATAGTAGCGGTAGAGCCGGCCGCCCTTCCGTGCATGCGTCGGCGTCATGGCGCGGCCATCGGCGCCAAACAGGATCCCTTTCAGTAAAGCCGGCGCCTGCGCTCGGGTATTCGCGGCGCGGATGCGGGGGCTCTGCTGGATGATGGCGTGGACCTTGCTCCAGAGATCGCGGCCGATGATCGCCGTGTGCTCGCCAGGATGGGCGACTCCCTTGTGCACGGCGTCGCCGACGTAGACCCGGTTGTTGAGCAGCTTGTAGAGGAAGCCCTTGTCGATCGGCTTGCCGCGCTTGGTGGTCATACCGTCGGCCGCCAGCTCCCTGACCAGCACGGTGGCCGAGCCAACCTTCAAGAACCGCTCGAAGACCATCTGCACAACCGTGGCCTCGGCTTCGTTGACGACCAGTTTGCGGTCCTTGACGTCATAGCCGAGCGGTGGGTGGCCACCCATCCACATGCCGCGCGCCCGCGAGGCGGCGAACTTGTCGCGTATCCTCTCGCCGATCACCTCGCGCTCGAACTGCGCGAACGAGAGCAGAATGTTCAGCGTTAGCCGGCCCATCGACGTCGTGGTGTTGAAGGACTGCGTGACGCTGACGAATGTGACGCCGCGACGGTCGAACACCTCGACCAGCTTGGCGAAATCCATCAGCGACCGGCTCAGGCGATCGATCTTGTAGACCACGACAACGTCGACCCGGCCGTCCTTGTGTATGGCGGTGACAAATTAGGCCACGTAGCGGCGGTGATTGGTGCTGCCGCGCCGGAGTAAAATCCGGCCAGTGGTTAGGCTGTCTCTTTTTTTGTGGGGGCGGCCGGGGATGTTTGCCGTGGAAGTCTACGCCGCCGTTCGGCATTTCGTTTTCATCGAGGGCAACAGCCGGCGTGAGGCGGCCCGGGTGTTCGGGCTGAGCCGTGAGACGGTTTCGAAGATGTGCCGGTTCTCGTTGCCGCCCGGCTACACGCGAACGAAGCCGGTGAAGAAGCCGAAGCTCGGGGTGCTGCTGCCGGTGATCGACGCCATCCTCGAGGCCGACAGGACGGCGCCTTCGAAGCAGCGGCATTCGGCCAAGCGGATCTGCGAGCGACTGCGCGACGAGCACGGTTATGCCGGCGGTCTGACGGTGGTGAGGGACTACGTCCGGGTTGCTCGGGGAGATTGCGGGAGACCTTCGTGCCGCTGGCTCATCCGTCCGGTCATGCGCAGGTCGACTTTGGCGAGGCGATCGGCGTGATCGGCGGCGTCCGGCAGAAGATCCACTTCTTCTGCATGGACCTGCCGCAATCGGATACTCCTTTCGTGAAGGCCTATCCGGCGGAGACGACGGAAGCCTTCCTCGACGGGCATGTGTCGGCATTCGCCTTCTTCGGCGGCGTGCCGTTGTCGGTGCTTTACGACAACACGACGCTCGCGGTGGCGAAGATCTGCGGCGACGGCAGGCGGGAGCGCACCCGGGCCTTTACGGAACTGCAGAGCCATTACCTGTTCCAGGATCGCTTCGGCCGTCCCGGCAAGGGCAACGACAAGGGCAAGGTCGAGGGGCTGGTGAAGTATGCTCGATCGAACTTCCTGACGCCGATCCCCCAGGCGGCAAGCTTCGACGATCTCAATGCCATGCTGGAAGAGCGCTGCCGGCAGCGACGAGGCGAACGCGCCGGTCGCCACGGCGAAACCATCGGCGAGCGTCTCGTCGCCGACCTCGAAGCCTTCCGGGATTTGCCGGCGGTGCCATTGGAGCCGAGCGAGAAGCGGGCGGCCCGTGTCTCATCGACCGCCCTGGTCCGCTACCGCGGCAACGACTACTCGGTACCGACGGCATACGGCTTCCGGGATGTTGTGGTGAAGGGCTTCGTCGACGAGGTGGTGATCCTTTGTGCCGGCGAGGCGATCGCCCGGCATCGTCGCTGCTATGGCACGGGCACCTTCGTATTCGAGCCGCTGCACTATCTGGCGCTGATCGAGACGAAGCCGAATGCCCTCGACCAGGCGGCGGCGCTGAAAGACTGGGATCTGCCGGAGGCGTTCCAGCACCTGCGCCATCTCCTCGAGGCGCGCATGGGCAACCGCGGCAGGCGGGAGTTCATCCAGGTGCTGCGGCTGATGGAGGCGATCCCGATGGAGATGGTGGCGAGCGCGGTCAGCGAAGCGATCCGGCTCGGCGTCATCGGCTTTGATGCGGTCAAGCAGATTGCTCTGGCGCGCGTCGAGCGGCGGCCGGCCCGGCTCGACCTGACGGCCTATCCACATCTGCCGAAAATGGACGTCAGGATGACGGCGGCGGCTGACTACGCCGTTCTCGTTCCCGGGACAACGGCATGACCGGCAAGGCGGGCGCTGATGCGATGCCGGCGGGAACGACAAGCGGCACACCGCAGGTTCTGCTGGCGCATCACCTCAAGCAGTTGAAGCTGCCGACCGTTCTGCGGGAATACGACAAGATCGCCCGCGAATGCGCACGCGACGGCGTCGATCATCCCCGCTATCTGCTGCGCCTGGTGGAACTCGAACTGATCGACCGAGAACGCCGAATGGTCGAGCGGCGGATCAAGGCAGCACGCTTCCCGGCGGTCAAAAGCCTCGACACCTTCGACTTCACCGCGATTCCCAGCCTCAACAAGATGCTGGTGCTCGAGCTGGCCCGCTGCGAGTTCATCCTGCGCCGGGAGAACGTCATCGCGCTCGGCAACAGTGGCACCGGCAAGACCCATGTCGGGCTCGCCCTCGCTCTTGCCGCCTGCCAGAAGGGGTTCACCGTCGCCTTCACCACCGCGGCCGCCCTCGTGCACCAGTTGATGGAGGCGCGTGACGAGCGCCGCTTGCTGAAGCTGCAACGCGATCTCCAGTCGGTGATGTTGCTCATCGTCGACGAACTCGGTTACCTGCCGCTGTCGCCGACCGGGGCGGAACTTCTGTTCGAGGTGTTCTCCCAGCGCTACGAGCGCGGCTCGACCCTCGTCACCTCCAATCTGCCGTTCGAGGACTGGACCTCGGTGCTGGGATCGGAACGGCTCACCGGCGCGCTGCTCGACCGCCTGACCCACCACGTCCATATCCTCACCATGAACGGCGACAGCTACCGGTTGAAGCAATCCGCCGGACGTCGTCGTCCCCCCACCGCANNGCCGATCGGGCGGAGCAAAACCAGACCACCGCCGAGACCGTCGATCCCGAGACCGGCGAAACCAGCAAGCCCTGATCCCCGAGGCAAAGCCGACGCACGGCAAGGGGCCCGATCGGGCCCCTTGCCGTGATTGCACCGCTCTCGCCCAAATGGCCTGCTTTTACTCCGCTACAGTGGCCCAGAATTGCTCCGCCGTTGACACGCAGAAAAGACGCACTCGCGGCTGCAGCCAATGCAGTCAAATCGGCAGCCGCAGAGATCGACGGCATCCGTGCCGAAATTACCGCGCTCAAGGCACAGCGGGCGGAAGTCGAAGCCGCACCGCTCCCCGATCACGAGGTGAGCGCCGGGATCGATAGCCTGTTGGACACATTGGCGAGGAGTGCGCCGTATCATGGTCCAGATGCCGTCATGGACGCGGTCGCCAAGGGTGGCACGCCAATGATCGAGCTGCACGGCGCAACGACGCTCGGCACGGTCACAGCGCTGCTGGTGCCACTGCTGAGGACGCACCTACGCGACGCGCTGATGGCGCATCTGCGGCAGTACTACGAGGCGCACCCGCCAGGGCTGCCAGCCGCCGAACGGCAGCAACGGATCGCTGAGATCGACCAGCAACTCCTGGAAATGGAAACGCAGGAAGTCGAGCTGGTGCGGTTTGCCGCCAATGCGGGCATCGCCATCGAGTATCGGCCTGACACCTCGCCCGCGGCCATCCTCGGGGTGTAGCGGGCATCGGCCGCCAAGGGGTGTCGCTTAGAGCGACCCCCTTCTCGCGCTGTACCTAACCCATTGATTTCGGCGCCCGTCGCAGTAATGCAGCCCAAATCGACCTTGGTTTTCTGCCCAGACCATGGGCAACCTGCCTAATAATACACATATTGCGTGTGTTTTTCGTCCTGGACCTAGGAAACTTGCGGGCGGTTCCAGCGCACCCCTTTTCCTACCCCGGAAAGGTACCTAAACCGGGGGAAAGCCCACCCAAACCACGAAGGAGCCGATGATGCAGGATCATCCTGACGACGACGACCGCGACCAACGTCCGCAATATGGTCAGCCGCGCAAGCGTCCGCTACGGGTTGGCGATCGCGAGACCCTGGAGCGGATGCTGGAGCAAGACGAGTACTCGCCGGAGCCTCTAATCGACTGAGCCGCCGGCGTGACCGTCATCCCACTGTCGCGCCTGGCGACGCGCGCCCGGTGCAGCTCCTGATCAAAGTCAGCCACCTCAACGCGTACATGGACGAGGTGGCGAGGAATCTTGCCTGCCCACGCATGGGGTGCCGCCATGTCGGGGCGCGGATTACGTTGATCAGAGCCAATGACACAAGCGGCTTCGTCGGCGGGATGCCGTGATCAACCAGCCGTTAACCCCGCCGCCCTAATACTGGCGGCATGAGTGGTGACATATGGTACGATCGCAAACGCTTTACTTCGCTCGAAGAGGCCCTGGCGTTCATCCGCATGCTGATTGACCCTGACACGCCGGACGAGCCTGACGGGCCGCCGCCGGCGCAGCCACCATCGCTGCGCGTCATCATCGGTGGCAGGTGCAAGTGACCGTTACGAACGGCGCGCAGCTTGGGGCGCCTTATGCCTCAGAGCGGAAAATGTCTTCGCCACGATCCACCCGCAACCGATACAAAGTTGTGGGCTGAATTGTGGGCCGACTTCTTGGCCCTTAAGAAAAATTCCCTTATTACAATCAGTTACGGCATAGCGATGGCGGAGGGGGTGGGATTCGAACCCACGGTACCCGGTAAAGGGTACAACGGTTTTCGAGACCGCCCCGATCGACCGCTCCGGCACCCCTCCTGCTTCGCTCTCAGATCGTGCGTACGCTTCGTCCCACCTGATAGCAAGACATGGCGGCACGCCAGCGATGAAGGGCGGCACGCTAACCGAAACGACCGCGTACCGCAATAACGTCACTGCGATCCCCGGCATCAGCCAGCCGCCACCTTCCAGCAAGCAAGTTCCAGCGGGCAGTGTGTTGACAGCCGCGGCCGCGGTCGGTAAATCTCATCGCGACGTCGCGCCCCCTGGCGCGCGGATAGGAGATATTTCGGATCAGCCATGTTCGCAGTCATTCGCACCGGCGGTAAACAACATCGGGTTGCCGCGAACGATCGCATCGTCATCGAGCGTCTGACCGCCGATGCGGGCGATGCCGTGGAATTCGACGATATCATTATGCTCGCGCCCGACGGCGAAGCGCCGCTCGTCGGCGACGCCGTTCCGGACGCGGCACGCGTCTTCGGCAAGGTGGTGGAACAGACCCGCGGTCCGAAGCTCCTTATCTTCAAGAAGAAGCGTCGTAAAAACCACCGGCGGATGCGCGGCCATCGCCAGGATTTGACGGTGGTCAAAATCAGCGGCGTCAGCCTTGATGGCAGCGTGCCGGTAGCGGCCGCAGCGGAGGCACCCATGGCCGCCGTAGCGACGCCGGCGGTAGAAGAGCAGCGCATTGCCGAACTAGTGGAGTAAACGTCAATGGCACACAAGAAAGCCGGCGGCAGTTCACGCAACGGCCGCGACAGTGCCGGGCAACGCCTTGGGGTGAAAAAGTTCGGTGGCCAGTTCGTCATCCCGGGCAACATCATCATTCGCCAGCGTGGCACCCGCTATCATCCGGGCGCCAATGTGGGCATCGGTCGTGACCATACCCTGTTCGCGCTGAGCGAGGGACGCGTCGCCTTCCGCCGTGCTTACAAGAGCCGGGTCTTCGTTTCGATCGAGCCGATCGGCTAACATAGCCGACGCATCGCCGGGGCGAGCGGGCTGCCGCCGAACCGGCGGCGGCTGAGGAGAGTCTTGCGGTGCGCTTCGTCGACGAAACCAAAGTGCTCGTGCGCAGCGGTGACGGGGGCAATGGCTGCCTGTCCTTCCGGCGCGAAAAATTTATCGAGTTCGGCGGCCCCAACGGTGGCAACGGCGGCGATGGCGGTGATGTGGTGGTGGAGGCCATTGACGGCCTGAACACCCTGATCGACTACCGCTACAAGCGGCATTTCCGCGCCGGCAACGGTCACAACGGCATGGGGCAGGGGTGCACCGGTGGCCGCGGTGCCGATGTGGTGCTGAAGGTGCCGGCGGGTACCCAGGTGTTCAGCGAGGACGCCAGCATCCGCTACGCCGATTTGCTCACCCCGGGTGACCGGGCGGTGATCGCCCACGGCGGTCGCGGCGGTCGCGGTAACGCCTGCTTCAAGTCTTCGACCAATCAGGCGCCACGCCGCGCCGATCCCGGCCAACCGGGCGAGGAATTCGTCATTATCCTGCGCCTCAAGCTACTGGCCGACGCCGGGTTGATTGGCTTGCCAAACGCTGGCAAGTCGACGTTTCTCGCCACCGTCTCCCGGGCGCGGCCGAAAATCGCCGACTATCCCTTCACCACGCTCTATCCGCAATTGGGCGTGGTCGGCGTCGACCGCGACGAGTTCGTCCTCGCCGACATCCCTGGCCTGATCGAAGGCGCGCACCGCGGCGCCGGACTCGGAATCCGCTTTCTCGGCCACGTGGAGCGTTGCCGGGTACTGGTGCATCTGGTGGATGGCACGCAGGAGGACGTGGTCGCGGCCTATCGGACGGTTCGCGGCGAACTCGATGCCTACGCCGCCGGTCTGTCGGCAAAACAGGAACTGGTGGCGCTAACCAAGATCGATGCGTTGACCCCGGATTTGGTGGCCAGGCGGCGCGCGGACTTGGCGGCGGCCGTCGGGCGACCGGTGGCGGCCATTTCGGCGGTCAATGCCGCCGGCATGCGCCATCTTCTCGGTCGCATTCGTGACTGCGTGCGCGACACTGCCCCTGGCAATACCGCAGCAACCGACGCCGACCCGGTCAGCACCGACAACGCATGAGCCCCTTCCGCCAAAGCACCGAATTGGGGTTGAGCCGCCGACTGGTGATCAAGATCGGCTCGGCGATGCTGGTGGACGAGGAGACTGGCGCTATCCGCCGCTCCTGGCTGCAATCGCTCGTCGATGATCTGGCGGTTCTGCGCAGCGACGGTTGCGAGGTAATCATCGTCTCCTCCGGTGCCATTGCCGTTGGCCGCCGCCAACTGCATTTCACCAACGGCGCCCTGCATCTTGATGAGAAGCAGGCCGCCGCCGCCGCTGGCATGATCCTCCTCGCCCACGCCTATCAGGAGGTGCTGGCCGATCACCAGATCACCGTCGCCCAGGTGCTACTCACCCTCGACGATAGCGAAGACCGCCGGCGCTATATCAACGCCCGCAGCACCCTCGCCACCTTGTTGCGGGTCGGTGCGGTGCCGTTGATCAATGAGAACGACACCGTCGCCACCGACGAGATTCGCTTCGGCGACAACGATCGCCTTGCCGCGCGCGTCGCGGCGATGATCAGCGCCGATACTCTGGTCCTGCTCTCCGACATCGACGGTCTCTACACTGCCGACCCGCACCGCGATCCTGAAGCGCGACTGCTGCCCGAAGTGCGTGAGATCACTGCCGAAATCGACGCGATGGCGGATACCAGCCGCTCGGCGGTCGGCACCGGCGGCATGGTCACCAAGCTGGCGGCAGCGAAGATCGCCATCGCTGCCGGTTGCCGAATGGTGATCGCCGCCGGTGACCACCCTCACCCGCTGGCGCGAATCCGCGGTGGCGCTGCCTGCACTTGGTTCCTCCCCGAGCGGTCGCCACAGGCGGCACGCAAGCGCTGGATCGGTGGCACTCTCAACCCCGCGGGTTCGTTGGTCATCGATGCCGGCGCCGTATCGGCACTGATGCAGGGCAAAAGCCTGCTGCCGGCGGGCGTCATCGCGATTGAAGGTGATTTCGGCAAGGGCGCGGCGGTGCTTATCCGGGCCGGAACTGGCGAGATTCTCGGCCGTGGCCTCTGCGCCTATTCGGCCGCGGACGCCAGACGAATCATCGGCCACAAAACTCGTGAAATAGAAGCATGCCTCGGTTACCGTGGTCGGGATGAGTTGATACACCGTGACGATCTCGCGCTGGACGTAAAGAAACGAAAATGACTGCGATCACCGCCGACATCGCCGCCGCCTCTCACGCCCCGGAGAGCGACGGCCTGCGCCAGTTGATGCATCACATCGCTACCTCGGCCCGTGCGGCGGCAACGATTCTCGCAACAGTCACCGGCTCCGCCAAGGATCAGGCGCTGCGGCAGGCGGCCACTGTTCTGCGTGCCCGCAACCGCGATATTCTCTCCGCCAATCGTCGCGATCTTGATGCAGCGCATCGCAAGCAGCTGAGTCCGGCGCTGGTGGACCGACTCGAGCTGAACGAAGGGCGAATTGAGGCAATGGCGCGCGGTCTGGAAGAGATCGCCGACCTGCCTGATCCGGTTGGACAGGTCATTGCCAGTTGGGAGCGACCGAACGGTCTGCAGATCGAACGCGTTAGCACGCCCATCGGCGTCATCGGCGTCATCTACGAATCTCGTCCAAACGTCACCGCCGATGCCGCCGGTCTGTGTTTGAAGGCCGGCAATGCCGCCATCCTGCGATGTGGCTCGGAAAGCTTCGCCACATCCTCCATTATTATGGAATGCATTGCCGCTGCTCTGGTGGCGGCGGGGCTGCCAGAAACCAGCATCCAACTGGTCCCAACCACCGAACGCGGTGCCGTCGGCGAGATGCTGCAGATGCATGGCATCATTGATGTGATCATTCCTCGCGGTGGCCGATCGCTCATTCAGCGGGTGACTGCCGAAAGCCGGGTGCCGCTGTTCGAACACCTCGAAGGCATCTGTCACACCTACATCCACGCCAAAGCCAATCCGGAGGTGGCGCGGCAGGTGACCTTGAACGCCAAGATGCGCCGACCCGGCATCTGCGGCGCGACGGAGACGCTGCTCATCGATCGCAGCGTTGCACCGGGCCTCTTGCCCGACATCCTGGGCGATTTGCTGGCGGCCGGTTGCGAAGTGCGCGGCGATGCGATCACCCGTGTGCTGGACAGTCGCGTCCAGCCCGCCACTGAACAGGATTGGGATACGGAGTATCTCGACAAGATTATCGCGGTGAAGGTGGTGGATGGCGTCGACGCCGCCATCGATCATATCCGCCGTCATTCCTCGCACCATACTGAGGCAATCATCACCGAGGATGCGCAAGCGGCAGCGAAGTTCGTCGACAGCATCGACAGCGCTATCCTGATGATCAACGCGTCGACGCAATTCGCTGACGGTGGTGAGTTTGGGATGGGTGCCGAAATCGGCATCGCCACCGGTAAGCTGCACGCTCGCGGCCCGGTCGGCGTGGAGCAACTCACCAGCTTCAAGTACATCGTCCGCGGTACCGGACAATGCCGGCCTTAGCTGTTGTGCCCGCTTCGCCACCGCCGACCTGTCGCAGCGCGAACGTCGGCGTCCTTCCGCCCTTCTTATCGTCGCTCAATCAATCCGGATAGCCGACCGTGTCAACCCGGCGCATCGGTCTCCTCGGCGGGTCATTCAACCCCGCCCACGAGGGCCATCGATATATTTCGCTGTTGGCACTGAAGCGGCTTTGCCTGCACGAGGTCTGGTGGATGGTCTCGCCGCAGAACCCGCTGAAGCCGCGCGATGACATGGCGCCGTTTGCCGATCGGATTGCGGCAGCGCGGCGCTCCGCCGGCCATCCGCGCATTCGCGTCACCGCCATCGAAAAGGCATTAGGCACCGTCTACACCGCGGACACCCTGCGCGCCCTATTGCCGCGCTTTCCCGACTGTCGCTTCGTCTGGCTGATGGGAGCCGACAATCTCGGGCAGATTTGGGAGTGGAAGGACTGGCAGCGGATCTTCACTCTTGTTCCCATTGCGATTTTCGCGCGACCGTCGTACTCTTATGATGTACTATCGGGGAAAGCGGCAATGCGATTTGCCGCAGATCGCGTTTGGGAGTCACGGGCTCGCAACCTTGTCCACATGGACCCTCCTGCCTGGATGTTCTTTCATACCAGGCCACATCAAGGATCGGCGACTCGCATCCGCGCTTATCGTGCGGCAGCCAACAAACAATTCCTCGCAATTCCCGCGGACGAACCAGCCAACATCTAGGAGACTGGAGCCATCTACGCGCATACTCTGACGCAAACGAATGCGGATCCTCTGCTTTCGTTGGTAATGGCGTCGCTCGATGACGACAAAGCGGAGGACGTTGTCGTTATCGATCTCGTGGGCAAGACAACAATCGCTGACCACATGATCATCGCATCCGGTTCCTCGAAGCGGCACCTGGGTGCGATGGCCGATCATCTTCTCGAAAAGGCCAAGGCCAACGGCTATCGGCCGCTTGGCGTCGAGCGGAACAACCAAAGCGATTGGGTGCTGATTGATGCCGGCGATGTTGTGGTGCATCTGTTCCGGCCGGAGATGCGGGAGTTCTATTCTCTCGAGCGCCTCTGGGGCATGCCAGCCTTCGAAGGCGACCGGTTCAAGCTTCAGGAGAACACAAGCTCCGCCGCCTGATACCACCACGCCACGCACCGTCCGGGGCGGATCAGCCTTGGAACCGTTTGCTTGAGCACGTTGCGGGCACCAACGTTGGCGTTAACGTATGCAACTGGCGCCGGCCGATCAGTCGCATCCGTGCGGCTGATCGGTGCCGGCAAAACGGGCGAGGACGGCGACGTCGGCGATGCTAACGGCTGTCCCCTGTCGTTCGACGCCGACCCGACGTAAAGCCAGCATGGCGCGTGACAGCGTCTCTGGGCGCATGCCAAGTCGCTGCGCGATCAGCGTTTTCGGCAATGGCAAGACCAATACTGCGGCACCGCTCGAGGCCGGACACAGGCCGACGAGAAACGTCCCCAGGCGCTGCGGCGCCGACTTCATCTGCAACTGTTCGATCTGACCCACTAGGTAGCGCAGCCGTAGCGACAGTGAGCCCAGCATCCGGAGTGCAATGGCGCCGTCTGCGGTGATCGCCTGTTCAAACGCCCGTAACGCCAGCGACAGAACGCGCGATGGCGTCACCGCATCCGCACAGACAGGATAGAGCGCGTTGGCGAAGGTGGCGGCATCGGCGAAGGTTTCGCCTGGCGCGACGACGCCAACGATCGCCTCGCTGCCATCGACCCCCAGTCGATAAAGCTTCACCCAGCCTTCGAGCAGCACGAAAAATCGCTCCGCCGGCTCATCCTGAACGAACATCGCGGCCCCCGCCGCCAAGTCATGCACCTTGGCGCCAGCTAAAAGCTGAACGAGCGCGTCGTCACCGAGCCCCTGCAATAACGGTGTCGCCTTGAGCACCGCCGTCTCCTGCGGCGTCAGGGCAATCGTGACAAATGTTGCCTCGTTCAAGATCTTGGCTCCTTCTCCCGCCGCGTGTCTGGCCGACTTATGGCGTCTCATTGTCCGCGCTTGACCGCGGTCAAGGACCGCCGCCCCGGATGTTCGTAGTCTCCGGCTCCGACAGCGGCACGGCGTGGTCGCCGCAACCTTCCAAGCCCAACAATCGGCAGCACCTGCAATTCGACCAGACATCAAAGGAAGACCATCACGTGTTCTGCTATCAGTGTGAACAGACGTTCCGCGGCACCGGCTGCACCACCCTCGGCGTGTGCGGCAAGACCGACGAAACAGCGACCTTGCAGGATCTGTTGCTGCACGCCGCCAAAGGCATCGCCATGTATGCCCATCGCGCCCGTGGTCTTGACCGGCGCGACGGCGACGTTGATGCGTTCATCCTCGACGCACTGTTTACCACCGTCACCAACGTCAACTTTGACCCGGAGCGCCTGATCGGCCTGCTGCACCAGGCCACGGAGATGCGCGATCGTGTGCGGGCGCTTTATGTGCAGGCCTGCGTGGATGCGAATCAGACACCGGAGCAGTTCGACGGCGCCGCGGCCTGGGTCCCCGCCGCAGACCGAAACGACTTGCTGGCGCAGGGACGCGCCGTCGGCATCGAGGCACGGACCGCTGCGCTGGGCGCCGACATCGCCGGGCTGCAGGAACTCCTTACCTACGGGCTTAAAGGCGCGGCAGCCTACGCCGCCCACGCACGCGTCCTTGGTCGCGAAAACGAGACCGTTTACGCGTTCCTGCACGAAGCACTCGCTGCCCTGACCAACCCTACCGCCGATGCCACCACGCTCCTTGGCCTTAACCTGAAATGCGGCGAAGTCGGGCTGACGGTCCTGGAACTGCTGGATGCAGCCAACACGGGTGCCTATGGCACGCCGACGCCGACGCCGGTGCTGATGGGCCACCGTCCGGGCAAGGCGATCCTCGTCTCCGGCCATGATCTGAAGGACCTGGAGATTTTGCTCCAACAGACCGCCGGCACCGGCATCAACGTCTATACGCACGGCGAAATGCTGCCGGCACACGGCTATCCCGAACTCCACAAGTATCCGCATCTGGCAGGCCACTTTGGCGGCGCCTGGATGCGGCAGAAGAGCGAGTTCGCCGCATTCCCGGGGGCGATCCTGATGACGACCAACTGTCTGCAGCAACCGCAGCCTGCCTATCGCCATCGCCTGTTCACCTCGGGCGTGGTCGCTTGGCCAGAAATTCCGCACATCACCAATCACGACTTCCAACCGGTCATTGATGCTGCGCTGGCTGCCCCTGGCTTTACCGAAGCTTCCGCCGAAACGCGGCATCTGGTGGGCTTCGGGCATGGCACCGTCCTCTCCATCGCCGACAAGGTGATCGGCGCAGTGAAGGACGGGGACATCAAGCGGTTTGTCCTGATCGGTGGCTGCGACGGGGCCGAGATGGGTCGCAACTACTACACCGAGCTGGCGGAGGCAATGCCGAAGGACTGGGTCATCCTCACGCTTGGTTGCGGCAAGTTTCGCGTCGTCGGCCTGGAACTGGGTGAGATAGCTGGACTGCCGCGTTTGCTTGATATGGGCCAGTGTAACGACGCTTTTTCGGCGATCCGTGTCGCTACGGCGCTGGCCGCCGCCTTCGACTGCGGTGTCAACGACCTGCCGCTTGATCTCGTTATCTCCTGGTACGAGCAGAAAGCAGTCCTCGTCCTCCTCACCCTGCTGCATCTCGGCGTCCGCAACATCCGCCTCGGCCCCAAACTCCCGGCGTTCGTCACGCCGCCGGTGCTGAAAATTCTGGTCGACACCTTCGCGATCAAGCCGATCGGGTCCGTCGCCGACGATCTGGCGGCAATGCGCACGGCAGCATAGCAACCGCGGACAAACCCCAAGGCCGGGCGATGCCGGCCAGCAGTATGCCCGGCATCCTCTGCCCGCCGCCGACCTGCCCCTCTCGGTCTAAGTGGAGACGCGACGAAGACCGTCGGCTACGGTGACGATATCGAAACTGGCGGCGCAGGCGGCCTCAATCAGCCGCTGCAGTACCGACGGCGTGCAGCCCCAGGGCGACGGCGTTGCCGCCACGTCGTGGGTGTAAAGAAAGAGCCAGCCGCGGCCGGCCGCTGCGCGCTTCAGCCAGTTGAGGGCACGCCGCTCGCCATCGGCTCCCTCAATGCCAACCGCGGGCACCTGATTCAGGTCGCCGCCGTCATGGAGGATGCCGTGGTGGAGGGCGCGCAACAAGCCGAAGCGATCGCCGAGCACCTGCTTTGCCGCCGAAGAAACATCGCCGAAGGGATAGGCAAAGCTGACTGGTGGCGGCAGACCCCAGGCATTCAACTGCCTGGCGTTACGCTCCACGTCGTCGCCAATCGTTGCTGCCGCGGCTTGGCCGCAGTCCAGGTGGGAAAAGGTATGGCAGGCAATCTCATGGCCGTGGTCCGCAAGTGCAGCGATTTCGCCCCGAGAGGCGTAGCGGCCCATCGGCCCCTCNNTCCGGTCAGCAAGAGCGGCGGCAACAAAGTACGTTCCGCGCAGTCCATGCGCCGCTAGCAGCTCGGCACCGACGCGACTGGCCGAGGCGGTAGGATCGTCAAAGGAGAAGGACAGCATCGGCCGGTCGAGCCGCATCCGCACCGGCCGGCGCGCCACCGCTCGCACCAAGCGTCGGCGTAACTTGCCCTTCAACGATCGATCAGGACTGTAGGCTTCTACTCTACCATTCATCAGCTTGCCTGTCGCTGTTCACGGACGAGGGCACATCCGCACCTGAGTTGCTTCAATCCTCGTCATCACCGTCGCTCTCGGCCGACGCGCCACCACGTTGCAGGAACCCAATGAGCGTCTTGCTGCCCAGTTCGTCCTTCGCATCAAGGCTGGCCACCTTATGCAGGATCGGCAGTGCCGTCTCCACGTCGCCCAGCCGGGCGCGGCAGAACCCGAGCGCAAACAGCGATTTCAGATAAACCCGCTGCGGGCGGGCCGGATCGCTGAAATCAGCGCTGCTGCGATCAACCAGACGCCAGTCCTCGGCAACACCAAGCGCCCTGGCGGCAATTGCCAAACATGCTTCGGCGTGCGGCATCGCTTCGTGTAACCGATTGGCATAAAAATAGAATGCATACGACGCGATCCGTAGTGCCAGATTGTCCGGCGCTTTTTGCACCGCCGCCTGCAGGGCAGGCTCGGCCGCTTCGGGGCGGCTGTAAGGAGCGTCGGCGCTATCGAGGATCGCCAGAACATCCGCCGGCATGTCGGCCTTGAACGCGTCAATATCAAAGGTCATGGCAACGTCTCGTCTTCCGCAGGATTGAAACCGGACCGGCTGGTGCCGGCACTGTAGGTACCGATCCTGTTCGCAATAATCATTCCGCAGACTGCCTCGCAGCAGATTTTGACGGATTCATAGTCTTGCCCGTTACGCTAGCCGCAGGAGCGGAACAAGCACCAACCGCCCTAGACGCTAGAAGAAACATTTTTCCACACGCTTGGCTGTGCAGACTACACGCGAGCCCTTCGCAGAAAGGGATGTTTGCTCGCCATGGTCGCGGATCACAGAAAGCGGACATGCGCGATCGCGTGCTACGCCAGGAATGGAGGAAACGACTATGCGCTCGTTGATCGTAACGACGATCGCCGTGATTTTGGCTTTGGTCCAAGTCCTTTTCACCTCGACGGCAAACGCCGAGGAAATCGTTGTCAAGTTCAGTCACGTGGTGGCGGAAGACACGCCCAAGGGTCAGACCGCCATCCGCTTCAAGGAGATCGTCGAGCAGCGCCTCGCCGGGCAGGTCAAGGTGGAGATTTACCCAAACGCCAAACTGATGGATGACGAAGCGGTTATCGACGGCCTGCAGCGCAACGTGATCCAGATTGCCGCACCATCGCTGTCACTACTGGAGCCCTATAGCAAGTCGTTCAAGATCTTCGATCTACCGTTCCTGTTCACCAGTGCGGAGGCGATCGATCGTTTTCAGCAAGGGTCCACCGGGCAGCAACTGCTGGGGGCCTTGCGCGGCGCCGACATCGACGGCCTCTGCTTTCTGCACAACGGCATGAAACAGATTTCCGCCAATGTTCCGCTGCGCCTGCCGGCGGACGCCAAGGGCAAGAAGTTTCGCATCCAGCCTTCGAGCGTTATCGAAGCGCAATTCAACGCCATCGGCGCCATCCCCGTTCGTGCACCGTTCACCAAGGTGTTCCACCTACTGCAGACCGGAGCGCTCGATGGCCAGGAAAATACGTGGTCCAATGTGTATTCGCAGCGTATTTACGAAGTTCAGCCGTATATTACGGAAACCAATCACGCCAGCCTTGAGTATATGCTGATTGTTTCCCACACTTTCTGGACCATGCTGCCGGACGACGTGCGGACCAACCTCACCGCCGCGGCCAAGGAGGCGTGCGCCTATGGCAATTCCATTGCCCGGGACCTGAATGCCACCGACCGGAAGAAAATCGAAGCGTCCCACTATACGCAGATCATCGCGCTCACGCCGCAGCAACGGCAACAGTGGATGACGGCGCTGAAACCGATCTGGACGACCTTCGAACCGACGATCGGCAAGAACATCCTCGACGCCGCGATCGCCGCCAACAGCGGCAGCTGAGCCAGGCACCAGGGGCAAGCACAACGCCGCACCATTATTCACCCGGCACGGTCGTGTGCTTAGCCCTTGCGCTCCCAGGCGCCCGTTTCGCTCTGTTGCCAGTAGGTGAGGACGTGCCCGGCCGCCTTCCAGACCTTCCATCGCTCCCGTGCCGCCGCTACAGCGGCAGGATCGTTGCCGTCGAAGAGGTCGAAGCCGCGTTCGAACTGCGCCAGTTGATCGCTACTGGCGCCGTCGGTCAGGAAAAGGAAGGCAGCCCCGTTGGCATTCTCGTCGCTGTCGGTGAGCCAGATGGGCTGGTCCGCCGGGTTGCCATCCTCCGCTGTCCCGTGCGGCAACCAGCCGCCAGGATCGTAGGTCCACAGGGTTGTCGCCAGGGCTTCGGCGCGTTCAGCCGAGCCAGTGCGCACCAACGCCCGCCTGCCGGCGGCCAGCGTTTTCTCCAGAAGCTTTGGCAACACCTTCTCCAGCGGCGAGCGCTGCAGGTGGTAGAACGCAACGTCAGTCAATGGTGCTGCCCCAACACGCTGGCGCCTGCCCGGACGGATTACTTCGCTTCGAAATTATCGGCAACGAACCGGTCAAGAAGGCGTACACCGAAGGCCGAGGCACCTTTCGGCACCACGCCGTGATCGCACTTCGCCCAGGCCACGCCGGCGATATCGAGGTGTGCCCACGGCGTCTTGCCTACGAAGCGCTGCAGGAACTGCGCCGCGGTGATACTGCCGCCGCCCCGGCTGCCGACGTTCTTCATGTCGGCGATGTCAGACTTGATCAACTTATCGTACTCGTCGCCGAGCGGCAGCCGCCACAGCGGCTCACCTACAGCGAGGCTGGCGGCGGTGAGTTGCGCCGCCAGTTGATCATCGTTGCTGAACAGCCCCGCCTTCTCATGCCCGAGGGCGATGATGATGGCGCCAGTCAGTGTTGCCAGGTCGATCATCAGCCGGGGACGGAACCGTTCGTTGGTGTAGTGGAGGGCATCGCAGAGGACGAGGCGGCCTTCCGCGTCAGTGTTGATGACCTCCACCGTCTGCCCGGACATGGTCGTCACCACGTCACCCGGCCGCTGCGCGGTGCTGGACGGCATATTCTCCACCAGTCCCACCACACCGACCGCGTTGACCTTCGCCTTGCGGGCAGCCAGCGCGCGCATCAGGCCGACGACGGTGGCGCCGCCGGCCATGTCCCACTTCATGTCTTCCATGCTAGCCGCCGGCTTGATGGAGATGCCGCCGGAATCGAAGGTCACCCCCTTGCCGACGAAGGCAAGCGGCCCTTCCGGATCATAGGCCGCGTCATTGCCTTTGCTGTCGTCCTTGTCCTTCTTCTTCTCGTCCTTTCTGTCCTCGGGCTTGCCCAGCCCCANCCACTGGAGGACCACCAGCTGCGACTCGCGATCGCTCCCCTGCCCCACCGCGAGCAGGGTGTTCATCCCCAGCTTCTTCATCTCCTTCTCGCCGAGGACGTTCACGTCCAGGCCGAGCTTCTCCAACTTCCGTGCTTCGGCGGCAAAGGATTCTGGATAGACGACGTTGGCCGGCTCGGAGACCAGATCGCGGGTGAAGTAAATCGCATCCGCAACGAGATCCTTGGTGGCAAAGGCTTTCTTCGCCTGCGCTGCCCCCTCGCAACCGAAGGTAAGCGAGGTCAGCGAAGGTCCGTCCTCTTCCTTCTCCTTGGTGAAGTACTTGCTGAAGCGATAGGAGCGGAGCCGGGCGCCAAAGCCCATCTCCGCCGCCATGACCGCGGGCTCCAGCACAGTGCCATCTAACTGGTCGACGGCAACATAGGCTTCGGCCAGACCGCTCAAGGCGAGCGCGGCATAAACGGTGGCGCCCAAGCCTTGCAGCTTAAGGGCATCCAGATCGGCGGCAGCCCCCAGCCCGAGCAGTAGAACGCGATCGCAGCTGATACCGGCCGGCGCCAGGATCGAGAGGTGCTGGTCCTTCTTGCCCTTGAAGCGACTGGCCTCCATCGCTCGCACCAGCGCGCCGCCAAGCTTGTCGTCGAGGGCCCGCGCGCTCGCCGACAACTGGCGGTCATCGAGGACGCCCACGACGATCACACCGGTCTCCGGCAGTTCCGGCGCTGTGAACCCTAACTTCATCGCCTGTCCTTTCGTAACGGCTTGATAACAAGTAGCACACTGAGCGCCGAATATGGTCGGGGACGCGCAGGAAAGCAAATGCCGCTTTGATCTGGTATTGTTCTACGCTCGGACCGTCCGGGTGGGACGATCTCGTCAGCAAACCGGAGTTCCCGCGCGGGCAGCCGAGTGAGAACCCCGTCTACCTTCCGAGTGCAGCCTAAACCAGGGCGCGATCCAACCGCTCGTCGTTGTCGGCAGTTGCCGCAGCATTTGTGGGGCAGAGCGCCTCCTTTACCGCATCGTCAACGTGCTCAAGGAAGCGGAACTGCAGCCGATCGCGCACACTGGCAGGGACGTCGTCCACATCCCGACGGTTTCGCGCCGGCAACAGCACGGTGGTCACGCCCGCCGCTGCTGCCGCCACCACCTTTTCCTTGATGCCGCCCACCGGTAAGACCAAGCCACGCAGGCTAATTTCGCCGGTCATCGCCACCTCGCTGCGCACCGGCCGATCGGTCAGCAATGAGGCCAGCGCAATAAACATGGCAACGCCGGCGCTCGGGCCGTCCTTGGGAATGGCGCCGGCGGGCACGTGCACGTGGATATCGCTCTTCTCGAACAGCGCCGACGCGAAGCCGAGAGATGTCGCCTTGGTCTTGACCAGACTGAGCGCCGCCTGCGCGCTTTCCTTCATCACCTCTCCCAGCTGGCCGGTGAGGATCAGACGCCCGGCACCCGGGATCCGGGTCGCTTCGATGAACAGAATATCGCCGCCGGCAGGCGTCCAGGCCAACCCGGTCGCCACGCCGGCAACGCTCGTCCGCAGCGCCACTTCGCTCTCGAACCGGCGTGCTCCGAGCAAATGCGGCAGATCCGCACCGTCGATCACCACCACGCCCGTCTCGCCCTCGGCGATCCGCACTGCCACCCGGCGAAAGACACCGCCGATCTGCCGCTCAAGATTGCGGCACCCGGCCTCACGGGTGTAATCGCGGATGATGGTGCGCAGCGCCTCGTCAGTGATCTGGCACATGGCCGCCGTCAGCCCGTTCGCCGTCAGTTGCCGGCGCACGAGATAACGCTTGGCGATCTCCAGTTTCTCATCCTCGGTGTAGCCCGGCAGTTCGATCACCTCCATCCGGTCGCGCAACGGAGCCGGAATGGCGTCGAGCACGTTGGCGGTGCCGATGAACATGATCCGGCTCAGATCGAAGGGCACGGCCAGGTAGTTGTCTCGGAAGGTGGAATTCTGTTCCGGGTCAAGAACCTCGAGCAGTGCCGACGATGGATCGCCCTGATAACTGGCGCTCAACTTGTCCATTTCATCGAGCATGAAGACGCCGTCGTTGGCTCCCGCCTTGCGGATCTGCTGGATGANTGACCCCGGCAGGGCGCCAATGTAGGTGCGCCGGTGGCCGCGGACTTCGGCCTCGTCGTGAACGCCGCCCAGACTGGCGCGGACGAACGTGCGCCCGGTGGCGCGGGCAATGCTTTGCCCAAGCGACGTCTTGCCGACGCCTGGCGGGCCGACGAAGCAGAGGATCGGGCTTCGCCCCTCAGGACTCAGCTTTTGGACCGCCAGAAACTCGAGGATGCGCCGCTTAACCTTTTCCAGGCCGTAATGATCCTCATCAAGGATGCGTCGCGCTTCGGCAATATCGATCGGTAACCGGGTTCCCGCGGACCAGGGCAATTCGATCAGCCAGTCGAGATAGGTCCTTACCATCGAGTATTCGCCGGACGCGTCGGGCATCCGCTCAAGTCGCTTCAGCTCTTTCTTCGCCTGCTTTTCCACCTCTTCGGGCATGTTCGCCGCGGCGATCGCCTTGGCCAGCTCGGCAATTTCGTTGGCGTGTTCGTCGTTCCCCTCGCCCAGCTGTTCCTGGATCGTTCGCAATTGCTCGCGCAGCATGAATTCGCGCTGCCGCTGGTCGATGGACTCCTTGGCCTTTTCGCCGATTTCCCGCGACAGCCGCAGCACTTCCACCCGGTGGCCCACCAGTTCAAGCACCCGGTCCAGACGTGACTTGAGATCGAAGGTCTCCAGCAGCTGCTGTCGATCGGCGGTGTCAAGATCCATAAAGCTCGCCACCATATCGGCCAGCATGGAGGGCGAGGGTACGTTCTGGACCGCCGCGATCAGTTCACCCGGCACCTGGGGCAACAGGTGCAGCGCCTCCTCGGCCAACTGCCGTAAGGTGTGGGCGCGCGCTTCGATTTCGGTGTCGTTGTCCTCGGCCTCCGCAATCTGCTCCACCCGGGCAGTCAGGTAGTCTTTGCTCTCGATGAATTCGAGGACGCGGAACCGCTGCACACCCTGGCACACCACGTGGTGCGACCCATCGGGAGCGGTGACGTAGCGCAAGATGTTGGCAACAGTGCCGATGCGGTAGAGGTCTTCCGGTCCCGGCTCCTCCACCGCCGGATCACGCTGCAGCAGCATGCCGATCGGCTTTTCCGTACGCGCCGCCTCCTGCGCCGCAGCGATCGAGGCACCACGGCCGATCACCACTGGCAACACGAGCCCCGGAAAGAGCACCATGTTACGAACAGGAACGATGATCAGCGCGTCTTGAGAAGGAGTGTTCATGCGACTGGCCAAGGTTGTAAGGTAGAGACGGGGAGATCAGGGGTCGGGGCAAGATGTTCCGGGAGCAGCGCCGTGTGGCAAGTGAAGCAACCCGCAGCGCCACCTATCTTCGGCAAGCCCCCTCGACCGAGATCAGGGATGCTTGCTGAAGACGAGAAGCAGGCAGCCATTGCGCGCCTCGCGCCGCTCCAGCTCCAGGCGACCCGATTGCAGGCGGATACGCCGTTCGAAGCGGCCATGGGGAATTTCCAGCCGGTGAATGGCGAAGCTGTCCGCGAAGGAAGGCAACTGCCGACTCCCAGCAACACGCAGCGTATTGCCGTCTACCGATACTTCAATCAGCTGCGGCTCCACCCCCGGCAAGGCGACGAAAATGCCGATCTCCCGCTCGGTTTCGAAGATATCGATCGGCGGTTCCCAGGTCGGTCCCTGACGCGCTGCCTGACCTGGACGGAAGAACTGGCGTTGCAGCCGTTCCGCCCGATCAAGCATTTCACAGGCTTCCGCCCACATCCATTGCGATGCATCTCGTGGCGCCATGACTCTTAAGTCCTGTTGCGTGCCCTTAGCGAAGATGAAACCGCGGCCACTCGACCGTCGTTCAACAGATGGGGCGATGAGGGTTCGCGGTGCAACTGCCTTGCGTGATGTGTGGCAGCGCGACTCCAGCCATGCTAGCCCTTACCCATGCGGCCACCACCCGGGTGGTCCGCGGTTGAGGAGGCGGAGGGACCAATGAGCGGAATTATGCAGTCGGTCAGCGAAACCGAAGCACGTGAGCGGGTGGAGCGTTTGCGCACGCAGGCGACGTCAGCTACGGCGAGCGCGGAGCTTGCCGAAGCCCTCCTCAACTGGAGCTATGCCCTGCATGGGGACGGACGCACCGCGGAAGCCGTCGAGGCAGCGGAAGAAGCGCTGAAGACGCTTTCGCCGATCTTCCTTGCCAATCCCGCAGCCTACCGCGATGCAATGAACGCGATCGTCGCCCAGTATCTCGGCATTAGCCAGCACAGCGGGCGCAAGGCCGATCTGTCGTTGATTGAGCCGCTCGCCGTCCCGCTCGGCCGCGTCGAGCACCTCGACGACGACGAGTAGGCAAGAGCGGCGCCGTCCTGTAGCCACCTGCTCTCAGCGCCTTACTCAAGATCGCATAGGTTGTTAGGCTGTTGCCAAGCGTCGTGAAAGTAGTTTGACGCTGGCGATCATGATCCAGCATTCGGCACTGGCGATGGAGGCCTCGATGTCCTTGGCGAGGCGGCGGTTGAGCCAGGCGAAGGTGCATTCAAGGATCCAGCAACATAGCAGCAGCTGGAAGCCGTCGGTCTATTCCGCCGATATGTCAGGCAAACGATTGCAGTTCAGGGCATCCCGTGATTCTGCCCTGCGGGTAACCTGATAGAATCACAACCAGCTGAAATCACCCAACCCTGTTCAGCCGGGCTATGACAGTTTAATGCGTCGAGGGGTTGCGCGTCACGTAGCAGCCGTTTTCTACCCCCATGAACATTTCGTCCAGTTGCGGGTGCGTAAGCGGATCACCGCTGTTATCCGGAATCAGATTTTGTTCGGATACGTAGGCAATGTATGTCGTCTCAGCGTTCTCTGCCAACAGATGGTAAAAGGGCTGATCCTTGCGCGGCCGAACGTTTTCCGGAATGGACTGCCACCATTCCTCGGTATTGGCAAACTCCGGGTCGACGTCAAAATGACGACGCCGCGAAAAGGGTAAATGCGGTGGCGAACGACTTGCCCGATTCGAAACTTTGCGTGCCGCATATCCATAGGACCGTTGCTCTACTTGTTCTTGAGTTGCGGGTTCGCAAACGGCGTTTCAAGGGACTGTTATTGTCGTGCCGATCACGGCCACGAGCCGGCCATGCCGCCGGCGCGATGCAGGCTCCCTCCAAACGGCCTGCTACATTGGGCGCAATGAGGCTTTGCCCGCGATAGATCAACCCCAAATATAATAGGCCAAAGGCAATACACCAATACCCATAGGCCGACTGCGAATGGAGCAAGCGTGATGCGGAAAGTCCGGATCGAGATGATCTACGACCCGTCCTGTCCGTGGTGCTATATCGGCAAGCGACAGCTCGACCATGCCGTCGCGTCGCGACCACAGCTTTGCGTCGAGATCAGCCGCTGGCCGTTCATTCTCAATCCCGATGTTCCTCGGACCGGTGTCGATCGCCGCAATTATCTTTGCCGTAAATACGGCAGTGAGGCGCGGCTGCGGCGAATGCATGAGGCTATTCATGACGTCGGTCGCGCCATCGGGCTGAATTTTGCCTTTGATGCGATCCACTGGACGCCGAACACCATGCTTGCTCACCGCTTTCTTCTCTTAGCCGAAAAGCATGGCCGCGGCGATCCGGCGATGGAAGCCGTGTTTGCCGCCTATTTCCAGCAGGGCCGCGACATTGGTGACCCGTTGGTGCTGAACAGCATCGGCCGTGATCTGGGACTTGACCCCCACTCCGTACGCAACTTCCTCAATTCACAAGCCGACCGCGAACGCGTCATCGCGGCCAATCAGCGGGCGCAACGGCTTGGCATCAACGGCGTGCCCACCTTCGTCTTTGACGGCAAGCTGATCATCTGCGGCGCTCAGGAGCCATATCCACTCGCGCGCATGCTCGATGCTGCCGCCCAGATCACTGCCGTTTTCGATCTGCTGCCGGGTCAGCCCATGCCGCTCAGGGTCTCGCCGCCGCCGGAGGGCAGCTTCATTTAAGAGCGAACGCTGCTGCGCCTACTGTTGATCAGAACAACGGCTTTACCCCGAACAACCCATTGTCGCCTACCGTGAGCGAGTAGGTGGGGCCGCTGCCGCCGTCTGAGGCCGTCTGGCGGTAGATATCGAAGGGTGACAGCGACCGCGGCGGATTAAGCGGCACGCCGGTGGGATCCCATGCCAGCAACAAGCGCGGAAAGGTCAGGGCGGCAAACGCCGCTGAATCCCATTTGAACGCGTTGAAGTGAAACGTGCCGTCGATACACGCGCCAACGATCCAGAAGAAATCTTCGCCACGCAGCAGCAGCCCCTTCGGCGCGGGCCGGAAGACCCCACTTTCTGCCAGCGCCTTATCGAGCGACACCAAGTCGGCTCCAGTCAAGGGAACGCTATCCACCGTTCCCTGCCATGGCGCTGTCACGTCATCAAAAAGGTCGACGCCTGCAAGCGGATCGTGACCTCATTCAGTTGCACCGGNACCGCGGACTCGCACCCGCATATCGGCCCGGTCCGCACCCGCCCCACTCGGGGTGATATCGTAGGTGCGCACCTGCTGCACGTAGACGCCGTTGTAAACCATACGGTACGTCGCCGGGCTACCAGGCACGCAGGCTCGGCGCAAATCGTCGCCATTGAGATAGCTGTACCAAGTAAATCGCCGCTGCAGCGGGTTGTCCTGCGATGGTCCATGGTAGGTACAAGCCTGCTGGGCGAAGACCGCCAACGACAGCAGCAGCACCTGCGCCAAACGTCCTTCACGCCTGCTTGCAGCGATCGGCCCGCTGCATCTCGGCGCGCCGCGCCACACGTATGGAGGGTGGCATAGCGAACGGAGAGACGAGAAGATGGCCATGCATTGCCTCTTTTGGTGGAACATAACAGACGATTAACTCTTTTTATGGTTGTATGTCGCTGACCGGCGGGCGCGGACGATCAGGCCAAAGCCGGAGGAAAGCGCAGTTTGGCACTCATAGAGAGAATCGGTATGTTGACCGCAAGCGGAAGTGGTGATCGGGGTCACAGTCGGCCTGAACCTCACGCAGTAGGATTTGTGACAGTTCGCGACTTATTTGTGGGCGAAATGGACACAGATACCGCTGATATCGTCGCCGAGTTCTATGATGCCAGTGTAGATGGATCATCATGGCATCCGGCGCTTAAACGGCTGACGCAAGTTTTCAACGCTGACGCCTGCGCGATTATTCGCCGTGACTTCGGCTCGACTGAAGCGCAGATCGTGCATGCATTTGGACTCGATACGCCGGGACAGAGCGCCTATACGAAGCGTTTCGCGCATGAGGACGTCTGGACCGGCGATGAGAACCGCTTCGCTGTCGGCGCCACGTTCATCGGCACCGACGTCACGCCCGAAAGCGCGCTGATTACCAGCAACCTGCATCGTGAGTGGCTCGCCCCACGCGGCTTGCTGCATGCCATGTTCATTGTGCTGCAACGGCAAGGCCGCGTGGTGCTTTACCTGATGCTCCTGCGCAAGGCAGTCAAGGCAGCTTTTTCCAGCAAAGAAGAGACCTACGTGCGCCAACTTGGCCCGCGCCTTGCTGCGGCGTACAGGATTGGCAGCGAGCTCGCGCGCGAACGGGCGGAGCGGCTTCTGGCCTTTGAGGCCCTTGATGCCATGCCGAACGGCATCGTAATCGTCGATCGCAGCGGCAACATCGTGCACGCCAATCGGTTCGCCCATGCCGTAATTGCTGGCGGCGAGGGTATCGTGATCTCCGAGGGGGCGTTACGCTTGAGNCGGCCGGGACACCGGATCCGGCTGCGGGACCTGATCGCCCACGTGGAAGGCGGGCGCGGCACCAGCAGCCTCGTCGAGCCGATCACCTATTCCCTGCCACGCTATCATCAGCAACGGCCGCTCACCTGCCTGCTGGTCTGCACCGGCATGCGCGGCGAACGCCAGTTACCGGCGGAAGGCGCCGCCGCGATCCTGTTCATTGGTGACCCCGAACGCCCCGTAGCCTTCGACGCTACCCGCATCTCCCGCCTCTACGGCCTGAGCCGCGCCGAGGCGCGCGTGGCAGCACTCCTCGCGCGTGGCTTTCGCCTGGAAGAGGCAGCCGANCCCTTGGGAATTGCCTACGAAACCGTGCGCAAACACTTAAAGCAAATTTTCATCAAGACCAGTGTTTCACGGCAGGCCGAACTCATCCGGATGCTGGTTACCGGCCCGGCCGGTCTTGCCCTCGGCGGCACACCTGCTTCTGGCGGCGAAACTCGGTAAGCACTCGCCGCGCCCTTCTGCTTCTCTACTGGTCTCCGGGGCGAGCGATCTGGCGCAGCAGCCGCGATCGCCGTCAACGTCGGTATTACTGCTCCCAGAGCAGATCACCACCCACCGGGAGATCACTCGCTGCCGGTTGCCGCTGCTCGCGGTTAAATCTGAGACACAACCGCATATGCCGCGTTGGTTGCGTTAGATCCCTGTGACTACTAATCTCCGCCAGGGGTGGGGAACGCATGGCGGGACGCAGACTATGGACAAGGCATTTGGTCGCACCGCCAGCTCGGGCGGTAGTGGCAGGCGGGACGCCAAACGAGCGGACGCCGGTTGCAGCCAGCAGTGTCCCTGGGTCGCCACAATCCTCACCCTGACGAAGCAGCAACGCCAGCACGGTGGAGACGTGGCATGGACCTGAGCGGACCATCACCCCCGCCACGCCCCCGCATCCCAAAACTACGCCGCCGCCGCCAGTCGGGCCACTGGCTGAAGCCAAGGCAGATGCCGCCTTCGCGCCTACCCTGCCGCCGCCAGAGGCACCGCCGCCTAGCGTGCTTGAGCCTAGCGTATCGCCATCAGCAGGCGCCTCCGTACAAGCACCTGCGGCCAAGATGGCCTCCGAAGGTTACATCCGCGCCGCCACTGCTGACGACCTGGATGCGTTGCTGCAGATCGAATGCAGCGCCTTCGCCACTGATCGGATCTCGCGCCGTGCCTTCCGCTACCTGCTGTCACGCGCCAATGCAGCAACGCTGGTGGCGAAGGATGTGGATGGCCGCATGCTCGGCTACGCCATGGTGCTGTTCAATCGCGGCACCTCGCTCGCCCGCCTCTATTCGATTGCCGTTGATCCGGCGGCGCATGGGCACGGCGTAGGTGGCCGCCTCCTCGTCGCTGCCGAGACGGAAGCGCGACAGCGCGGCGCCGTGGCGATGCGACTGGAGGTGCGCGCCGACGCCCTTGCGGTCAAAGCCTTTTATCGATCACGGGGTTTCCGCGCCTTCGGCCGCCAATCCCACTACTATGAAGACGACGCGACGGCAGTGCGGATGGAAAAGGCGTTGCGAGCACGCCGCGATCCCAGCCTAGCGCGGGTGCCCTACCATCCGCAGTCGCTCGATTTCACCTGCGGCCCGGCGGCGTTGCTGATGGCGATGCGCAGCCACGATCCCTCCATCCCCGCCGATACTCGATCCGAATTGCGCTTGTGGCGTGAGTCGACGACGATTTTCATGACCTCCGGGCTGGGTGGCTGCAGTCCGGAAGGCCTCGCCCTTGCCGCCCACCGCCGCGGCTTCAGTATCGAGCTCATTCTCAGCGACCACGGCACCATGTTCATCGAATCCGTCCGCAGTCCGATCAAGCGTGAGGTGATCCGCCTCGTCGAACAAGAGTTTCGCGAGGAGTTGACGAAATGCGGCATCGCCATTGAATTCCTCCCGCTCAGTGTCGATCTTCTTCGCGCTAGGTTCGAGGCTGGCGGCATCCCGGTGGTGCTGATCAGCTCGTACCGCATCGCGAGGGAAAAACAGCCGCACTGGGTCGTGATCACCGGCTTTGACGATGAACACGTATACCTTCACGATCCCGACGTGGCCGAGCGCCTCGACAAGACCGCATTCGATTGCATGCAGATTCCNGTGAGACAGACTGATTTCATCAGAATGGCCCGCTACGGCAAAGCGCAACATCAGGCGGCACTGATCGTCGCTAAGGCTACTGCCCCGCGGCCGCAATCCCCCCCGCTGCTGCCANNCTCCCAATGCGATGGATCAGGCTCCTCGCTGATGGCCCGCCACATTATCGTTGTTGATCGCCGCGGCGACTTTCCCTTTCCGGCGCCAGATCGCATTGTCGTTGCTGCCAAGGACTTCGTCGCCGAGGCCGCACGCGAACTGCCAGCATCCGCCCGGGTGATCAATCTCTGTCGCGACTACAGTTATCTCAGTCTTGGCTACTATTCATCCCTCCTTGCCGAGGCGCGCGGACAGAAGGTGATCCCGTCGGTGGAGGTCATGCTCAACCTGCACTGGAAGCGGTTGCTGCGGATCGCCCTGCCGGAGGTGAACGAACTCCTGCGCCGCACCTTTCAGGTGCCGCCAACTGAACAGCCTCCCTTTCGCAGCATGATCTTCTTCGGCGTGCCGGACGACCCGCGCCTGAGCGAGGCGGCGGGACGAATTTTCCAGCTGTTTCGCTGCCCACTGCTCAGTATCGAGCTGAAGTATCGCGGCAGCTGGCACGTTGCCTCCATCGAGCCAGCGTCCATCACCGATGTTCGCCCGGAGCAGCAAGCGGTGTTTACCGAGGCACTCGATCGCTACACACCGCGTCGCNNTTGGCGGGCTGAACGCAACAACCCACCAAGCCGATACTCGATCGCGGTGCTGCACGATCCGCGCGAGCAACTGCCGCCCTCCAATGCCAAGTCGCTGGAACGCTTCGCGCGCGTCGGTGCCCAGATGGGGCTTGAGGTCGAACTGATTACTCGCGCCGACTACAGCCGACTGCTCGAGTTCGATGCGCTGCTCATCCGCGAGACGACGGCGCTCGATCACCATACCTATCGGTTCGCCAAGAAGGCGGAGGCAGAGGGGATGGCGGTGATCGACGATCCTCGCTCGATCCTGCGTTGCACCAACAAGATCTACCTCGCCGAACTGATGCAGGCCAACCAGGTGCCAACCCCGCGCACCTTGATCCTCGGTAAGGGGCGCATCAGCCGGGTCGAACGCGAATTGGGCTTTCCGGCGGTGCTGAAAGTTCCCGATGGTTCGTTTTCGCGCGGCGTATTCAAGATCAGCGATCGAGCGGCGCTGCAGGCGGCGGCGGATGCAATGTTCAAGGACACCGACCTGATCATCGCCCAGGAGTATATGTCCACCGCCTTTGATTGGCGGGTTGGCGTCCTCGATCGCAAGCCCCTGTTTGTCTGTCAATACTTCATGGCGCGCAATCATTGGCAGATCGTCAAGCATGGCAATGGTGGCGAGCCGATCGAAGGTGCTGCACGCACCATCGCCATTGAGGCTGCTCCNCCCGCGGTGATCGACATTGCGACACGAGCAGCGGGACTGATCGGTGACGGTCTCTACGGCGTCGACCTAAAGGAGACGGCCAACGGTGTGTTCGTCATCGAAATTAACGACAACCCGAGCATCGACGCGGGCGTCGAAGACGCTGTGCTGAAGGACGGGCTCTATCGCGCCATTCTCGCCAGTCTGGTGCAGCGGGTGGAAAAGCGGATGAAGCCGTGGCGGAAGGGAGCAGCAGACCATGCTGCGGCGGCCCGAGCGCCCATCCACGCTGCGACGTTGACCGAGACGCCATCGCGTGAGCTTACTGCCGAGTAAACAACGCATTGCTGAGCGACGCCCGTCCGCGGCGGCAATCATATCCGTAGCTGCGAGACTATTGGGAAACGCCTCGTCTGGGCGGATTTGGCGGTAAAGCACGCACCCCTGGGTATCGCTTGCCTGTGGATAGCTTAAGGCAAACAACCGTTGCGCTTGTGTCGCACACGTGGTGTTAATCGAGTGGAGGTTGCCATGGCCACGCGCTACGGCCCCAACACGAACAGGCGACCTCGGTGCGCAGTGCCCCTTTTGGGTTATTTTTTCCTGGTGTGTGCATAACTTAGTCACCCAGAGCAGGAATCTACACGGGACAGGAGCAGAGTTGTCCGACGATGGAACGCCCTCTCTACCTCAGATGAGCCGAGCCTTCGCAACGCGATAGCCTGTGGATATCATTGTGGAGAAAACGCAGACCGACGATGTCGCAGCCAGCTAGGCTGTGCCCGATCGTCGCCACGCCCCCTGGTTCAAGTCCGCTGTTCGCCAGCGATGGTGTCGGGCCATCTCTTAAGCCGCGCCAGAATCCGCCGACTTCCCGCCGCCAACGACTGGTCTTCCGCTCGCCGCTTTCGCGACCCGTCGGCCGCATCGACTCCCTGCCCCCTTCAACCGCCAACCATATTAGCCAAGGACGATACTGCTCAGCGCGCCGGATGATCGCCCGCTGATCGGCATCATCGCATGCAGATGGCTTCGCCGCCATACAACAGGGCGCCATCTCTCCCCCACCACTCGCCTCGCCGCGTACGCGAGTCTTGAGGTGACGACGACGCAATATCATACGACAAGATAAAGCACAGAGCCCGCAGGCAACGGTGGTCGAGGAGGGTCAGCATCCTGCCGGGTCAGCTCAAGGAAAGCGAACCACGCGTACCCGCTCCAGCGTCACCAACTTATGGACGAGCCAGGGCGACATCTCTGTCAGGAAGGACTCGATCCGAGCTTCCTCGTCGATAATCTCCACCACGACCGGCAAGTCTTCAGACAGGCGCAGGATCTTCGCCGTGTGCAGGCGGCTCGCATGGCCGTAACCAAGCGGGCCGCGGAGCACTGTCGCCCCGGCAATGCCCAGTTCACGCGCTCGCAGCACCAGCGCTTCGAACAGCGGCCTGCCATCGGCGCGATCGTCTTCGCCGAGAAAAATCCGTAGCAGCGTCTGTTCGACGACCGTATGCATCGGTGATGCCTCCCCTACTGGTTGATCCACTCTCCGAGNACCGTGGCCGACCCAGCAGGCAATCAGACAGCAACTCACCGATGCCAGCACATTCAACGCCGCCGGCAGCCACTCGCCTTCCTGCACCAGGCTCAGCGTTTGCAGGCTGAAGGAGGAGAAGGTGGTGAAGCCACCGAACACCCCGACCATCACGTGCATGCGCAAGGTCGCGGCCGGCCAGAGGAAGCGCCCGTCCGGGCCGGTAGCAGCGGCGACAAAGCCGATCAGCAACGAGCCGACGATGTTGACGACGAGAGTGCCCCAAGGGAAGGTTTCACCAAACGCACGCGCCACCAATCCGGAGCACCAATAGCGCATGACGCTGCCGATGGCGCCGCCAGCGGCAACCACAAGAGGGTTGAGCAGTCCCGTTCGATCCATGGCTACCTTGTCGCACGCCTGCAACCGCGAGGGCAATCGAACGTAGCCACGTCGACGGTTTTTGCTGCTTGCGCAGGCGCCAGCTCAGTCGCTATGAGCCTCCGCGGGCGCACCAGACCTCTGCCGGAAGAGAGGACGCAATTCATGCGGATCGAACGACTGTCGCTAGCCGAAGGAGCCGCTGCTGCACGCGGTGTCGCCGTGATCATCGATGTTTTTCGTGCCTTCACCTGCGAGCCGTTGATGTTCCACCTGGGCGCGCGCCGAGTCTACCTCGAAGCCGAGCCCGCGGCCTGCCTCGGCTACCAGGGCAAGGCCATCCTGGTCGGCGAACGCGACGAATTGCCGATCCCCGGCTTCGACTACACTAACTCGCCGTCGCAGTTGGTTGCCGCCGGATCAGCTCGCTTTGCCGGACGCGACGTCATCCACCGGACCACATCGGGGGTGACCGGTGCGCTGGCCGCACTGCCACGGTCCGACGCCGTTTTCCTCGGCGGCTTCGTCACCGCAACCGCCACTGCCGCCGCCGTTCGCGCCCTGGCGCCGGCGCGGGTAAGCCTGGTCGCCATGGGCATCCGCTCGCAGGCACCTGCCCCCGAAGATGAACGCTGCGCCGATTACCTGCACAGCCTGCTCACCGGCGCTGACTACGACCACGTAGCCGCAATGGCAGAGATCCTTGCCCACGAGACGGCGCAGAAATTTCTTCGCGGCGACAAGCCTTACCTGCCTGCCGCCGATCCCGCCTACTGTCTGCAACGGAATCTGTTCAACTTTGCGCTGCGTGCCGTCGTGCAGGATGGTCGCATCGCCGCGCTTCCCGTGCCGCTCGGCGCCTGAGCTACGCTACCAAGCGGCGAAGTATCCGGAATGGGATATGACGCTGCCGATGCAGCCGGCTAGTCTTGCGCACGCTTGAATACCGGCGTTTCGCTCTGCCCACGTCGACCGGGCTGTGTGGCAAGACTCCGCTGTCTTTCGCCGTTGCCATCGCAGGTCCACCCCGCGCTTTGCAACCCCCACCCACTTGAATGAGCAATGAGAGAGTGCCTCCATGGAGATCGTCGCCATCGTTTCCGATCCCTCCGGTACCCCGGCACAGCGTTTCGCCGGCCGACCTCTCACCCAGCACGCCGTGCTCGCGGCACGGGCCACTCGGCAAGTAACCAGGACCATCGTGGTCACCGCAGATGCGGTGCTGGCACGGCTTGCGGAGGAGGCGGACGCGGAGGTGGTGGCACCGCCGGAGGCTAACGATCCGGTCGGCGTGCTGGCGCATGTTTTGGAAGATCGCCTGCAGCACGGCGGGGANGTGCCGACGATCGCCGTGCTTCTCGATCCGCGCTATCCGTTCTGTGATAGCAACGTGATCGACGGTGCCATCGACCTCCTGCGGTGCTGCGGCGCCGACACCTTGTTCTGCGTCACCCCGGTGGCGACGCCGCTTTGGGTCGAGGACAGCCACGGCGGCGCGCAACGGCTGGCGGGGGCTGCCGAGCCCAGCCGATTGAGCGAAAGCGAGGCACTGGTCATCGTCCGCGTCGGCATCTTCAATCAGTCACAAGAGTTGCCGGCGGGGCGGACCGCTCTTTACCGGATACCGGCGCTGGCAGCTCTGCGCCTCGACACCGACACCGACTGGCAGGCAGCGGAGGCACTGCACCGTGCCCGGACCAAGGCCCAGGCGAAGGCGAGCCTGCGCGCTGTTGGCATGCTTGTGCTCGATTTCGACGGCGTGATGACCGATAATCGCGTCCTCGTCTTCGAGGACGGTCGCGAAGCCGTCCTCTGCAATCGTTCGGACGGCCTTGGCCTGGAGCGACTACGCGCCACCGGTGTGCCGCTGGCAGTGATCTCGAAGGAAGTCAATCCGGTGGTGGCGGCACGTTGCCGCAAATTGAAGATTCCCTGCGAACAGGGTGTCAACGACAAGCTCGCAGTGCTGCAGCGGTTGGCCGCGGAATCGAATGTGGCCCTCTCCAACATCGCCTTCGTCGGCAACGACATCAACGATTTGAGTTGCCTGATGGCGGTGGGTGTCGCCGTCGCACCCTGCGATGCCTACCCTGAAGTGCTCCGCATCGCCAATGTGGTGACCACCGCGCCGGGTGGTTTCGGTGCTGTGCGCGAGGTCTGCGATCTGATCATGGCGGCGCAAAACGAGCTTGCCGGCGAAACAATCGCCTGATCGTGGCAGGAAGTGGCGGCGGAGCAGCGAAGCCTCGCCGCCACTGGATCAACCCCGCGGCTCGATTCGTCTAGGTGCGCGCCCCGGGCAGGAACGGATCCGGCTGCAGGCCGACGAGTGGGTCGACGGCCGGCGCGGTATCGGTGACCACGTCGTGAACATGCACGTCCTCCGCCTGGTGCTTGGCGAGAATTCCGATCGCCCGGCGCTCATGCTCCGCGTCCTTGGTCCGCACCCACAGCAAGAGCCCGCCCTTGTTCAACTGCGCTTCGATGCTGGCGGCCCGATCTCGGCCGATCGCTTTGGCCAGCCACCGACCGAGCAGCATTCCGCCACCGCCCATCGCCGCGGCGCCACCAATCAACAGCGCCAGTGAGCCACCGGAGGCGACGATCGTGCCAATGGCGGCGACGGCACCCAGATAACCGAGGCCGGTGACCGTGAACGCCTTGGCTTCGGTCACCGAATCGCGCCCGAGGAAGGCCACCCGCGGTACGGTGGCGTCGTCTTCCAACTCGGCAACCTTCTCGTAAATATGGCCGAGCTTTTCCTCGACCGTTTTTTCTCCAGCAAGCAGGCTGATCTCGGAACGGTCAAAGCCATTCCCCATCAGTTCATCCACGGCCGCCTGCAGTGATTTCCATTCGTGGAAAACACCGACCGCCTCGCGCACACTCGCAAGGCCCCCCGCCGCTGCTTTTGTCATGATTCCCCTTCCTCCAACTGTGCCCGTGCGTTCAATTGAGCCCCGGGGGCTCGGGTGCGCTTAACCGGGACCAACTCCCAGGCGAACCAGATAGCGTCCGAATGCCCGGTCCGCCGAGGCGATATGATCGTTGATCCATTCGGACAGTCTGTCCATCCGATCAAGTGTAAGCTTGACCCGGCCGGCCAGCCAGTCGGCACGTAGCGCTTCCAACTGATCAAGCGTCCGATCGTGCTCGCGCACATGCGCGTCGGATTGTGCGTATTGGTAGAGCCGCATCAATGCGGCCTCGGAGGCAAAGTGCAACTTGGTGAAGTCGACGAAGCGATTCAGCAGATCTTCCAAACCGGGTTGGGCGGCGTCTTCGGCGATCGCCCGTCGAACCGCGGCAAGCAAACTGACCTGAAGGTGATGCTCGTTATCGACCGAGCGAACACCGCTGATCAAGGCATCACTCAAGAGTGCATTCGTCATTTGTCCCCATTCCAGTCGAGCGTTATCGACGTTCCTATCCAACAAGGGCGCCGGCAATGGCGCAATTCGAAGACCCTGCTCTTGTTAGTCGACCAACAGTCCGATCCATGCAGGCGCACACACGAGCGCGCCCCTCAGCGGGCATGTCCTATCGCAAAGGTGTCAGAAAACCGGCAAGCCAGCAACCTCCGCCTGCGTCGGCCACAGCGTCATGCGTGTTTTCAGCGCAAATTGCGAACGACAGCACGAGGTCTTGCGGCAAGCGTGGCAACCAGTTACGACTTGGCTTTTTGGAACATAGTGGGAACAATATGGATGAAACATCATTCCCCATGAGCCACTGTCCGCCGCCGCCCCCAGGGGACCGCTGGGTGCCACAACCATCATCCGAGGTATCTTTCGCCTGTTCACCCAGCTCGATTACCGGGCATTGGTGGAGATGCCGCTGGCCAATGGCCGGCGTGCTGACGTGGTGGCCGTCGACCGTCGCGGCGGCATCGTCCTGGTGGAAGTCAAGTCGTCACTCGCCGACTATCGCGCCGACAGCAAATGGACCACCTACCTGGACTATACGGATCGGTTCTATTTTGCCGTGGCTGCCGACTTTCCCGTCGCCGTACTGCCTGCGGACACGGGCCTTATCATTGCCGATGCCTACGAAGCCGCCATCCTTCGCCCGGCTCCGGAACGCCAGATCGCCGCGCCACGGCGCAAGGCAATGCTGCTGGCGTTTGCGCGTCTTGCCGCCGGCCGATTGAGCGGGTTGGTCGATCCACCCTAGCCATAGCTCAACAGTCGATTGCCTTCGCGCCGCAGCCAGCAACGCGCCGAGGCGACGTCCTTCGCCAATTGCTCCACCGTCGCCCAGAACACACCATCGTGACCGCGGCAGGCCAAGTGCGCAACTTCGTGCGCCGCCACATAATCGATAACCGCCGGTGGCGCCATGATCAAACGCCAGTTGTAGCTAAGATCGCCCAGCGCCGAACACGAGCCCCAACGCGATCGCATCTCGCGCACCCGCACGCTGCGGACCGGTCGGCCGAGTTGGCTGGCCTTCACCGCCGAGCGCTGGTTGAGATCGGCCAGCGCCCTCGCCCGCAACCAGCGAGTCAACAGGCCGGCGAGACGATCGGCGGGACCACCCACCTCGATGGTATCGCCGACGTGTACGACGCCGGGTTTGCGATCGGCGTGATGGTGGATGCGCAGAGCCTCGCCGAGGACGGGAACGCTCGCCCCGTCGACAAAGGGCTGACGCGGCGGCATGGTTTGCAGCCGGCGCTCGATCCACGCCCGTTCACGTTCGACCATCGCCAGCCCTTCGGCGACCGGGATACCCGCCGGCAAGGTGAGCATCAGGCCGTCGCCCCTGCCGGCAATGCGCAAGATCATGCGGCGCGCACGCGCGTTACGCCGGATGCTGAGCGGCAGGGCAACGCCGGCGACATCGAGCATCAAACTGCCGTCCTCAGACTGCGAGGCGGCGCGGCCGGATGCCATCACGAATAGGCCGTGAACTCGAAGGAAACACGGGCCAGGGCCTCGCTCAGCGCCTTTGCCGCCGGTTCACGCAGCGGCAACAACGGCGGCCGCAGCGCCCGCCATTGCGGATCGCGGAGCGCGTGGGCGACAATTTCCTTCAGCGCGGGTGCCATCGGATAAGTAGCAATCAGCTTGCGCATCTCCGTGAGCTTCGCCTGCGCCGCCACCGCGGCGGCGTGGTTTCCCTGCCGCCATGCGTCGATCACCGCCAAGGCCATGGGGGCGATGACGTTGCAGCAGGCGGTGATGCATCCGGCGCCGCCGGCCTCCAGCAACGGCAGCAGCAACTCGTCGGAACCGGAGAACACCGAGAGACCGGGGAAGCGCCGCGCAATCGCTACCATACCGGCCAAGTCGCCGGAGGAATCCTTCAGCCCGGTGATCGTCTCCCCATAGCGACCGCAGAGGCGTTCGATCAATCCGGCGCTGAGCGGAACGCCCGACATCTGGGGGAAGTGGTAAAGGCAGATGCGGAGTCGGCCATCGCCCACCCGCTCGATCACCTCCGCATAGCTGGCGAAAAGTCCATCGTCGCTCACCGCCTTGTAATAGAACGGCGGCAACATGAGCACTGCCGCCGCGCCCAGGTCGACCGCCCGGCGCGTCAGCCGCACCGTATCGGTGAGCGCACAACAGCCGGTCCCCAGCAGCAGCTTGCGGGGCGGCAGCTTGGCGGCGTGCAACTGGTCGAGAAGCCCCAGCCGTTCCTCCAGCGAAAAGGAGTTGGCTTCCCCAGTCGTCCCCAGCACCGCAAGACCGTTGCATTCCTGCGCCAGCAGCGCCTGGCAATGGCGAACGAGGCGTTCCCCGTCCGGCGCCATATTGGCATCGAGCGGTGTCAGCACCGCCGGGAAAATGCCCTCCAGGCAGCGGCCCGCCGGCGTCGGCGTGGGAGCACCGTTCATGCCGGCCACTCGACGATGTGGTGTTCAAGCGGCCCCGCCTCATGTTCGGAGACAACGCGCCCACGGACGGAGAAACCCAGCCGGTGAACCATTTCCCGATCCCCGGAGACGAGATGATGCCAGTGGGGGAGCGGCTGCCCCTCGGCACGCAGGCGATAAGCGCAGGTGGATGGCAACCAGGTCACCTCGTTGATCAGGGCAACGGTCAGCTGCTGACAGTTGGGCACCCAACGATGACGTTGAGTGTAGCGGCGGCAGCGGCAGCTCTTTAGGTCGAGCAGCCCACAGGCGACGTTGGTAAAGCTGATCTCGCCGGTGCAGCCGTCTTCCAGCTTCTCCAGACAACACTTCCCACAGCCGTCGCACAGCGATTCCCACTGCGCCGCGGTTAGTTCGGCGAGAGGGGTGTCCTCCCAAAAGGGCCGCTTGGGATCAGGGGAAGAGGTCATGGCGGCGAGCGCGCTGCTGAAATGCGAGAGGGTGAGCAAAAGTCAATAACCGTAGTCCATACATCCTAAGTCGCACCGTCGGCGCTGTCGATCAGATGTACAAAGGATCCGAACACGCTTCCCTCCATCGCCCCCATGGCGCCGACGGATCCTCCCGCCGCATCCTGGCAATGAAACAGCGGGCAGGCGGTCTCCTCGCGAACGACCGTGGCATAGTGGAACTCATGACCGCGGAAACGGCTGCCGGCCACCCCGAGTGGGCAGTTTGCAGCCAGTGCCGCCTGCCGGTAACCGAGGTGTAGCCGACGTCCGGCGAAGGAGGTTTCCAGCGGCAACAGCCCAGCCATCGGGTGGCGCACCCCGTCCGCATCGATCAGCCCATGGCCGAGCACCATATAGCCGCCGCACTCGCCGAAGACCGCCGCACCGCGCGCCGCTGCCTGGCGCAAACCGGCGAGAAAACGGGCGTTGCCGGCGAGCAGGGCAGCGTGCAGTTCGGGATAGCCGCCGGGTAGGTATACCGCATCGCAATCGGCGGCGGGCGCCGCATCGGCGAGGGGAGAAAAGGGAAGGATCTCGGCACCGGCGGCATGCCAGCCGCGCTCCACGTGGGGATACCGGAAGGCAAAGGCAGGGTCGTCGGCGACGGCAATGCGCTGGCCAAGCGGTGGTACGGGCGGCGTAGCGGGCAAGGCGCTCGCGATCGACAGCGGTGGCTGCGGCTGCGGCTGCCGCGCCAGCCGCAACAGCGTATCCACGTCCACGTGGCAGGCTATCCACGCCGCAGCAGCGTCGAGAAAGGCATCGAGCGCCGGATGCTCGGCGGCCTGCACTAGGCCCAAATGCCGTTCCGGCAAGGCCAGCTCGGCAGCCCGCGGCAGGCACCCCAAAATCGGCAGGCCGGGCACCGCCACCGCGCAGGCCTGTCGCAACACCTGACAATGACGCTCGCTGCCGGCCCGGTTGAAGACGACCCCGGCGACAGCAACGTCAGGCCGATGGGTGACGAAACCGCGCACCACCGCCGCGGCGCTCGCCGCCTGCGCCCGAACATCGACGATGAGAATCACCGGCCAGCCGGTAGCCGCCGCCAGATCGGCGGTAGAACCGCTGTCGACGGTGGCACCGTCGAACAGGCCCATCACCCCCTCGCACACCACCCACGTCGCGTCCGCCGCCAGCATCGCCGTCAGTGCGGCCAGCGTCTGCCGGCGCATCGCCCAGGGATCAAGATTGACGCAGGGCCGGCCGCTCGCCGCGGCGTGGAAGGCGGGATCGATGTAGTCGGGTCCCACCTTGGCCGAGGCGACGGCAACACCGCGTCGCGCCAAATGTCGCAGCAGACCCAGGGTGAAGACGGTCTTACCGCTGCCGGAGGCGGGTGCGGCGATAATCACGCCCGGCGCCACAGGCGTCATCCTCCCACCACCACTACGCCGCGCCGGCCCAGCTCGCGCTCACTTGATCGCCTGATCGAGCATTGCCGCCATTTCTTCGGGTTTCATCGTGTGATTGATGAAGCGCAGGAAATGACCATCGGGTGCTATCAGATAGGAAAAGGACGAGTGGTCGACCAAGTAGTATTCGTCTCCTTTCACCGACGGGGATTTGCCGTAGTAGACACGATATTCCTTTGCCACGGCAGCGATCTGCTCGTTGGTTCCGGTCAGGCCTACCAGCTGCGGGCCAAAGGCCGCCACATAGGGTTTCAGCGTTGCCGGCGTATCGCGCTCGGGATCCACACTGATCAGAATCGGCTGCACCTTGTCGGCCTTGGCGCCAAGCAGCTTCAGCGCGTCGGCGTTGCGTGACAAGGATGTGGGGCAGATGTCAGGGCAGTAGGTGTAGCCGAAATAGATCAGCATGTACTTGCCGCGAAAATCGGCATCGGTGACGGTGCGGCCATCCTGATCCACCAGGGTGAATGGGCCTCCAATGTCGGCGCCGGCATTCTCCTGCAACGAGCCCGCCAGCGGCTGGCCGAAGTAACGGTGGGCAACAAGAAACCCGGCGCCCAGGAGGACGACGATGAGGGCAAGGACGACAAAGGCGCCGCGGAATGGCCGCTTAGCCGTGGAGGCTCGGTTCGGTTGGGTCATGTTCGGTTCGGCTCACGGTAGTTGACGTCAGGCAATGATCTGCCAAGCGAGATACGACAAGGCGGCGGCGTTCAACAGCATCAGCGCCGGCGCGACGCGTAGCGCCATCCCCCGCCACTGGCTGCCGACCACGTGTCCGGCCAAGCCGACGGCGAGGAGTGCCGGAAAGGTACCGGCGGTGAAGGCCAGCATGGCCGCGGCACCAGCAAGGGTACCGCCGCTCGCCGCCGCCGCGGTGAGCGCACCATAAAGGAGGCCACAGGGGATGAACCCCAGTACCACGCCCAGGAGATAGCCACGCCAGCCGACCGGCCGGGCGAACAGAGGGCGGACCATCGGCTCCACCCGCCGCGCCCACCAGCCGCCGCCGGCACTCGACCAGCGCCGCGGCAGGCGGCGCAGGGAATAGGCGAGGAAAAACAAAGCGGCGACAAGAAGCAGCACCGCCGACAGCCAGCGCACCTGCGCCAGCGCGGCGAAGCCACCGGCAAAGGTCGCCGCCAGGGTGCCAAGGAAGGTGTAAGTTGTGGCACGGCCCAGGTGATAGGGGAGAAGGGCGGCGCCACGCAGCCGGCTGAACTCGCTGAGCTGCGACGCCGGCACTGCCTCCAGGCGCGCTACCGTCTGGCTGAGGACAAAGGGACCGCACATGCCGACGCAGTGAGTGGTGCTGCCCACCAGCCCGGCGAGGAAGAGGCTGCCGAGCAGGCCCGCATGGGTGGTGACGGTGACACGGCAATGCGCCACGCCAGCGGCAAGCAGGCTGCTCAGAAGCTGGGGATCGTCCACTGACATCTCCCGCGGTGACCGCGCCGGCGCACCTGCAGCAGGCTGTCCGGTCGAAGGCGGTCTTCTATGCTCTCAAATACGGGCGGGTGCCAGTCCGCCGCGCCCGCGACTGGAGCTACAGTTGGTCCGATTGACTCGTTTGTCAAACGTGCTTGGTCTTTCGGCTTGGAACCCACCCGCATAAGGGCGCTAAGCTGCGACCATGGCCGACGACGAAAAAGCCAAGACCCTGCGTAGCGGCTGGACCACCGGCACCTGCGCCACCGCCGCCGCCGCCGCCGCTTGGCAGGCGTGGCTGACCGGTGCGTTTCCCGATCCGATCACCGTCGCGCTGCCGCGCGGCGGCAATGCGACGCTGTCACTCAGCCACATGGCTCTGACGGACGCTACGGCCGAGGCAGGGGTGATCAAGGACGCCGGCGACGATCCCGACGTGACCCACGGCGCCGAGATCCGCGCCCTCGTCGCTCCTGCACCACCGGGCAGCGGTATCCACTTTCGCGGCGGCGAGGGGATCGGCACCGTCACCTTGCCGGGATTGCCGCTGCCGCCGGGCGAGCCGGCAATCAATCCCGGCCCACGGGCGATGATCACCCGTGCTCTGACCGAGATCGCGCTGCAGGCCGGCGTCGCCGCCGACGTAGAGGTCACCCTCAGTATTCCCGGTGGCGCGGCACTGGCGGCAAAGACGCTCAATGGCCGACTGGGGATTCGTGGTGGCCTGTCCGTCCTCGGCACCACCGGCATCGTCGTCCCCTTCTCCTGCGCCGCCTGGATTCATGCCATCCACCGCGGCATCGATGTGGCCCGTGCCGCCGGCATCCTCCATCTGGCGGCCGCCACCGGCAGCGTCTCCGAAGCCGCGGTGCAGCGTCTTTACGGTTTCGAGGAACTGGCGCTGATCGACATGGGCGACTTTATCGGCGGCACGCTGAAGTATCTTCGCACCCACCCGGTGCCGCGGCTGACACTCGCCGGCGGTTTTGCCAAGCTTGCCAAACTGGCGCAGGGACAGCTGTTTGTGCACTCGTCGAAATCACAACTGGATCCGGCGGCACTGGCGCGGATGCTGGCAGATCTGGGCGCACCGGCCGACGCGGTCGAAGCCGCAGCCTGTGCNCGCCGGGGGGCGCAGGTCCTGACGATCGCCCAGGCGCAGGGATTGCCGCTGGCCGACGCCGTTGCCAGCGCCGCCGCCCAAGTCGCGGCAAAGGTGCTTGCCGGCAGCGGCGTCGCGGTAGAGGTGATCATCTTCGATCGGCAAGGCTCCCTGATCGGCCGCGCCGGGATTAGGGGTGGGGAGGATGGTTCGTTCGATGGTNNTAGCCGGGTGCTTATTCTCGGCGGGACGACAGAGGCGGCGGCACTCGCCAGTCAGCTTGTCGCCCGCTTCGCCGACCGGCTGGAGGTGACCACCTCACTCGCCGGACGACTGCCGGCCAACGCGTCGGCCCCGCCCAGCGCCGGACGGCTGCGCGTCGGCGGCTTCGGCGGCGCCGCCGGTCTCGCCAACTGGCTTGCCGACGAAGGCATCGATCTGCTCGTGGATGCAACGCATCCCTTTGCGGCGACGATCTCGGCGCACGCAGCAGCAGCGGGCACGGCTCGCGGCATTCCGTGGATTCGGCTTGTTCGCCCACCTTGGCCGCGCTGCAGTGGCGACCGCTGGCTCGAGGTCGCGGATTTGGAGGCAGCCGCGACGCTGTTGCCATCACTGGCGCGCCGCGTCTTCCTCGCCACCGGCCCCGGACGCGTCGAGGCCTTCGCAACACTCCCCGACGTCTGGTTTCTCGTCCGCGCCTTTGCGCGGCCGCCGGCACCATTGCCGCTCGCCTATTACACTCTTGTCGTCGCCCAGCCGCCCTTTACGGTCGAGAGCGAGACAGCGTTGCTGCTTCGCCATGCCATCGGTGCGGTGGTGGCCAAGCAAAGCGGTGGCCCGACAGCCGCCAAACTGGCCGCGCGGCGCNNGGATCTCTCCCTGCCGGTGGTGATGATAACCCGCCCTTCACTGCCGCCGGCAATCGAGATGGAGACAGTGGAGGCCGCGGTGGCGTGGATTGATGCGACCCTGAACGGCTGACCGTCAGCCGCAGTGATCGCAAATCAACCATTCGCCGGCCATTTGCCGTTGGCCACTTGACAGAGCGCTGACAGGGCAGAGAGAAAGCGGCGTCCGTAACCATAAGCCTCGATCGTCTGTCCCCGATCGTTCGCGAGGGCACTCAACGCCATGTCGACCGCGACGCCCATCACCCGCGTTTCCATCACGATGATCGTCAACGACCAGCCAGTGACGGCAGAGGTCGATCCACGGACACTGCTGGTCGATTTCCTGCGTGAAACACTGCAGCTGACTGGCACCCACGTGGGCTGCGATACGTCGCAGTGCGGTGCCTGCGTCGTCCACGTGGACGGCCTGAGCGTAAAGTCGTGCTCGATGCTGGCGGTGCAGGCCGACGGCAGTCGCATCGTTACCATCGAAGGACTGGCGCAGGCGGAGGACCTGCACCCGGTGCAACAGGCCTTCTACACCCAGCACGCGCTGCAATGCGGTTACTGCACACCCGGCATGGTGATGAGCGCGGTCGACCTGATTGCGCACAATCCCCAGCCCACCGACCGCGAGATCCGAGCGTGGCTGAAGGGGAACCTCTGCCGCTGCACCGGTTACCACAACATCGTCTCCGCCATCGCCGCGGCGGCACGTGCGGCGCACGCGCCAGCATCGGCCAACCCCTAGGCAAGCGAGTCGGCCGGCGCATGTACCCTTTCGATTATGTCCGTGCCAGCAGCGTCGAGGATGCGGTCAGCGCCGCGCAGACGACGGCGGGCAGCCGCTTTCTCGCCGGCGGCATGACCGTGCTGCCGATGCTCAAACAACGACTGGCCAATCCGACGCAACTGATTGACCTCGGCCACCTCGCCGGCCTGCGCTTCATCCGCGCCGACATCGACGGTATTCACATCGGCGCGATGACGACGCATGCAGCTGTTGCCGGCTCAGGTCTTGTCCGCGAGGCGATTCCGGCGCTCGCCCGCCTCGTCGACGGCATCGGCGATCCGCAGGTGCGCCATCGCGGCACGCTGGGCGGCGCGCTTGCCACCAACGATTCCGCCGGCGACTACGTAGCGGCAGCGCTGGCACTGGCGGCGACCATCGTCACCGACCGGCGAAGAATCGCCGCCGACGATTTCTTTCGCGGCATGGGAGAGACGGCGCTGGCAGCGGATGAACTGATCACCGAAGTGGTCTTTCCCATTCCGCGGCGGGCCGGCTATGCCAAGTTCGAGCAGCTCGCCTCCCGGTACGCCCTGGTGGCGGTGATGGCGGCAGAGACCACGGTCGCCGGACCACGGGTGGCGGTTATCGGCGCCGCGTCTTGCGCCTTCCGGCTGCCGGCTCTCGAGACGGCATTGAGCCGCCGCTGGCATGCCGCGGCGGCGGATAGTCTGGCCATCGATCCGGATGGACTCACCAGCGACCTGTGCGGCTCCGCTGCGTATCGTGCTGATCTGGTGGGCGTGCTGGCGCGACGCGCCATCGCCGACGCCGGCTGATCAGCGCTCGACACTGCCTTCGGCGGCCAAACACTCGGCCCGGGCCATGGCCTCGGCGTCATCAACATCGATCAGCACCGCCACATCGTCGCACTCCACCTCGACGACCCGTTCATTCTGGTCGCGCAGCAGCGCCCGACCGCCCTGATCGCCTTCGATCGCCGCCAGACGGGCCAACAACCGTGCCGGCCAGAGCACCGGATTTCCCCGCTCGCCCCTGCAGGTAGGCACGCAGATGGCCTCGCCATCGTGGACGTCGAAGGCGGCGATCAACCGGTCCACCAGTGTGGCGCTGATCAGCGGCATGTCGCCCAGAAGTAGCACCGCGCCGCGCAGTCCCTCCGGCAAGGCGGCGAGACCGACACGCAACGATGAGCTCAAGCCCAACGCGTGGTCGGGATTGGCGACGATCCGCACCGGCACGCTGGCGAGCGCCGCCGCCAAGGTCTGGCGCTGATGGCCGCTGACAACGACCACGGGCGAGGCTCGCGATTGCAGCGCCGCCTCCACCGCCGCCAGCACCAGCGGGCGGCCGCGGAAGGGCGCCAGGAGTTTGCCGTCGCCGCCGAAGCGATGACCGCCCCCCGCCGCCAGCACCACTGCGGCGATGCGGGGTCTGTTCTCGCCACCGCCGTCGTGTGCCGCGTCCGCCGTCGACTCCGCCGTCCTCGTGTCCGCCGTGGCCCGTGCCCGCGGCAACGGCCGGCTGGCAATCTCGGTCAGCAAGCCGCCAACGCCCATCGCCATGATGTCGGCAGCGCCCACCTCAAGGCCGGCGAGGGCTCGCTGCAGCACCCAGTCGAAACCGTTCAGTTTCGGCGAGCGGGCGCAGCCGGGCAAGCCAATGACCCGGGTCCCGCCGATTTGCGCCAGGAGGAGGAGATTGCCCGGATCCACCGGCATACCGAGGTGGACGACCTCTCCCCCAGNGGCGGTCACCGCCGCCGGAATGATGTCGTGGCGATCGGCGATGGCCGATGCTCCCAGCACCAGGATCGGATCGCAGCCAGCCAAGCGCTGTTCGGCGAGGGCGGTGGCGACGGCAGTTTCGGCGTGGGCGACAACTGTGCTGGCGGTGAGCGTGCTGCCGAGGGCGTCCAGACGGGCAGTGGTGGTCGCAACGGTGGCCGCGAGCACGCTCGCCTTGGTGTCGGCCTGGCGCGTCTGGATCAGGCCGGCGCGGTGGGGGCGAAAGGGTGCAAGAGTGAGCGGCGCCGTCTCCCTCGCGATGGCGATGCAGCGCACCACCGCTGCCTGCGTTGCGGCAAAGGGGATGATCTTCACCGTCGCCAGCATCTGCGCTGCAGTCACGGCGGCAAATCGCGGCAGGGTAGCGACGGTAATCGCCGCATCGACGCGATTGATGCGATCGATCGCCGCCCCGTCGATCACGGCGACGCCGGGACGGGCGGCGGACAGGTTGCAGCGGCCGGTGTGGGCAGCGCTCAGGACAACACCGTCGCCAGCCAACGCCGCGGCAACGGCGGCCGCCGCCGCATCCTCCGCCATGTCGTCGGCGGCGAGCTGGGCGACCACCACCTCGGCAATCCCGACCGCCTGCAGCAGCAGCAAGTCGTCGGCGGTGAGCACCCTGCCCTTGTTCAGCCGTCCTCCCGGCACCGGTAAACTATGGGCGAGGATACACCCAGTAGCATCCGTTACCGCCACCGGGCCGAACTTCACTCGCTTCGCTCCCTGGCCGCCTGCCGGCGCACCTGGGTGATCTCGGCAAGGATGGCGATGGCGATTTCCGCCGGCGTCGCCGCCCCTATGGCGAGACCCACCGGGCCGTGAATGCGCGCCAGGTCTTCCTCGGCAAAGCCCTGAGCGGCGAGTCGGGCAAGGCGGGCGGCGTGAGTTTTACGGCTGCCAAGGGCGCCGATGTAGAAGGCAGGCGAGACGAGCGCCACCTGCAGCGCCGCATCATCCAGTTTCGGATCGTGGGTCAAGGTAACGACGGCTGAGCGCCGGTCGAGGCCCAGGGCCGCCAGCGCTTCGTCGGGCCAGGCGTCTATCACCGTCGCCGTGGCAAACCCCTCCTGCGCGGCGAAGGTGCGCCGCGGGTCGATGAGGACGGCGCGGTACTCGGCCATCGCCGCCAGCCGCAACAGAGGTTTGGCGATATGCACCGCACCGACGACGAGCAGCCGCGGCTGCGGGGTGAAGACGTGCAGGAACAGTCGCCGACCATCGGCCTCGACGATGCCGCTGGCGTCCCGATCGATCGCCCGCCGCGCCGCCTCCAGCATTGCCGGCGACTGCGACAGATCGCCCGAGGGTTCGCTGTCGCCCTCGTCCAGCAGCGTCTGAGCGCCGCTCTGCAGATCGGTGCAGAGGAGCATGCAGCGGCCGGCAGCGCGGCCGGCCAGCACGCGGGCGAGCGTTGCCGCTTTCATTCNCACCCGCTCGACCAGCACCTGGATGCGGCCGCCGCAGGCGAGGCCCACCTCCCAGGCAAGGCTGTTGGCGACGCCAAACTCCAGCAGCTTCGCCACGCCGGAAGCGATGACGGCGCGCGCTTCCTCGATCACCGCCGCTTCCACACAGCCGCCGGAGACCGAGCCAACGAAGTGGCCGCGATCATCCACCGCCAGTTGGCTGCCGGCCGGCCGCGGCGACGCCCNCCAGGTGGCCACTACAGTGGCGATGGCAACACCCCGGCCCTGCCGGTGCCAGGCATCCGCCGTCGCCAGCGCGTCGTCCGCGGCATCGTCTGCGCCGCATCGCTCCGCTTCGCCCATGTCGCCCTCAATCAATCGCTTCCGTCCAAGGTATGATGTCTGCCTCTAGCTGATCATGCCAACCCCCATCAGCCAACACCACGCTTGGCAAGAACCTCAGCATATGACTAGGCGCACTACTGAAGACCATAAGCAGTCATCATGAAGTCGGAGGCACGAAATCTTGCCAAGATATCGTACGCTATGTTAAGTGCAGTTCGTGCGTGAGCGTAAATGTGAAAATGATATTTATGACAAATGAGCCGAGCTATGCCCGCGATGCTTTCTTCCGAGCAGACCTTCCGCGGCTTGTCGCCGCCAAAATTTTTCATCAAGCGCCAACTGAGAGCTCTCCGGATTTTCGAAGTACTATGCGTTCGTTGCGATTTTTCCATACGTTGACGAATGGTCTTTCTAGCAGCCTGTCGGACTTAACGCGAGGCGGAGCTGTGGGTTATAGAATCCGGGCATGGATTCACGCCCCCGGCCCGGACCTCTTCGGCATGAGCAACTTCCGCCCGATCGACCGCGACAGCGGATTTCTGATGCCGCCGTCGGTGGACGAGTGGCTTCCGCAGCGGCACTTGGCGCGGTTCGTGGTGGAGGTGATCGCGGGGCTGGATCTGCGGCCGATGACCGGCAGCTACCGTGGCTCTGGGGAAGCGTCCTACCACCCCAGCCTTCTGCTGGGCATTCTGATCTACGGCTACGCCACCGGGGTGTTCTCCAGCCGCAAGCTGGAGCGGGCGACCTATGACAGCGTGGCGTTCCGCTTCATCGCGGCGAACGATCATCCGGACCATGACACCATCGCCGCGTTCCGCCGACGCTTTCTGCCGCAGATCGAGAAGCTGTTCGTCCAGGTGCTGGTGCTCGCGCGCGAGATGGGCGTGCTGAAGCTGGGAACGGTCGGGCTCGACGGGACCAAGGTCCACGCCAATGCCAGCCGGCACAGCGCGCTGTCCTATGACCATGCGGGCAAGCTGGAGGCCCAACTGCAGGCCGAAGTGGCCGATCTCATGGCCAAGGCAGAAGCGGCGGACCAGGTGGACATCGCTGACGGCATGTCGATCCCCGACGAACTGGCGCGACGTGAGGAACGGTTGTCCAGGCTCGCCGAGGCCCGGGCGAAGATCGAGGCCCGCGCGAAGGAACGCTTCGAACGGGAGCAGGCAGACCATCAGGCGAAACTCGCAGCACGGGACGCCAAGGCAGCGGCCACCGGCAAGAAGCCCACGGGCCGTGAGCCGAAGCCGCCGGTGGCGACGCCGCTGCCCACGGATCAGATCAATCTGACCGACGAGGAAAGCCGCATCATGGCGGTGGCGGGCGGCGGTTTTGAGCAGTGCTACAATGCGCAGGCGGCGGTGGCGGCGGGCAGTCTGCTGGTGGTGGTCGCCGACGTGGTGCAGGCGCCCAACGACAAGCAGCAGCTTACACCCATGCTGGACAAGATCGGCACTCTGCCGGACGTGCTCGGCAGGCCGGACATGCTGTTGGCGGACAATGGCTACTTCAGCGAGGCGAATGTGCAGGCCTGTGTGGCCGGCGGGATCGAACCGCTGATCGCACTTGGTCGCGAGGCGCATCATCTCAGCCTGCAAGAGCGCTTCGCTGCGGCGCCACCGGCGCCCGAAGACCCCACCCCGGTTCAGGCGATGGCGTATCGGCTGCGCACGCCGCAGGGCCGCGCGCTCTACGCCCTGCGCAAGCAGACGCCCGAGCCAGTGTTTGGCATCATCAAGTCCGTGCTGGGGTTCCGGCAGTTCCTGCTGCGCGGGCTCAATGCCGCCCGTGGCGAGTGGAGGCTTGTAACCATGGCATGGAACCTGAAGCGGATGTTCGCCCTCAGCCGCGCCGTCTAGCCTGCGCGGCCAGTTCCGCAGGCGCGCCAGCGCGACCGCACCGCCCAAAATGGCGCTGACAGAGGCGCCGACGCACCGATCCCTACGCAGGTCCGGCGACGCCCGAGACGCAAGTCCGACAGGCTGCTAGCCTCATCAATCCCCTCATTTAAGCTATGTTCGTCAGTTGGGCGGTGATTGGTTTGTTTTTTAGCATTTCGAGGAACCTTTCGATCAACGGCCGGAGGCGGGGTTCGGGCATGGCCGGGATGAGGTCGTAGAGCATGCAGCCCTGGCGGAACAGGGAATGGGTTCGGCGTTTGGCGGTGTTGACCTTGAGGTGGCGGTCCATGCCGAGCGCTTCGCCGGCCTCGCCGAGCAGGGTGAGGAACAGCACGGCGAAGGCGTTGAGCAGGAGCAGGCGGTCGCGGCGCTGCGGATCGCCGATGCGCACGGCGCCGAGCCCCATGCCGAAGCGCAGATCCTTGGTGTCGCGGAAGCTGGGCTCGATGGTCCAGCGTCTGGCGTAGAGGTTGACGATTTCGCGGGCCGATGCGTCTGCCTTGCTCGTCGCCAAACACCAGGGCTCCTTCATCGCCTTGGCGTGGACACAGACGACGGCGCCGACCGGTTGCGCGGCGGCAGTGACCGAGGCGCCGCGCAGATGGCGCGCCCGGCCGCCCTTGCCGACCCACTCGGCCGCCGCCCGGCTTTCTCCGTCGGCGGCGTCGACGCGGATGTCGCCGCGGAACCGGATGACATAGGCGAAGCCCAATTTCGTCAGATAATCGAACAGTTTGCGGTCGCCGAAGCCGCGGTCGGCGAGGATCGTCGCCGTCGTCCCCGCCGGCAACACCCCGGCAAGGCGGCCGAGACACGCATCCTCGATGGCGTTGCGCTGGCCCGCCAGTTCCGCCTTCAGCATCGTCAGCCACAACAGCGGCGTCGCCCGGCCGTGCCCGGTCACCAGATTGAGCGCCAGCGTCGCCTGCCCGTCGGCGTCGAAATCGGTCCAGTCCATGGCGACGACGATTTCCTTGCGGCCGCCAACCGCCTCCGGAACCCATTGCCCGAACATCTCCCAGACGGAGACGCCGGCGTTGCTCAGCAGCCTGCCGACCTGTTTGACCGCATGCTTGGTCAGCAATCCCCGCGCCTGCGCCAACGCATGGCCGATCATCGAAACCGCCAGCGACGCACCGGTCATCACCCCCAGCGTGCCGTTGGCCAGCGACGCGATCCGTTTGGCGTGAACATGCCCCGCGAAAACCCCATCAAGAAACCGACGAACGTCGGTCAAACGAAACTCAGGACGCGCTACCCCGTTCACTTCCCCACCCCAACCCTCGAAACCTTACTCTCACCCTGCATAACCGACCGCCGCCGCCAAGCTCATCCGTAGCAACCCATTGATCCGTATCAAAACTCAAAATGAGGGGATTCCTGAGCTTTCTAGCCATCTTTCTGAGATTATTGAAAATGGTATAGAAAGTAATGCCGCGACAATACCGATAACAATCCCATATTCCACATAGTTTTCTTTTGCGGAAGTAAATTTTACCGCCGGCACCAAAAGAACGTTTAGGAATATAACATTCCATAAATAAAGGCTGTAGCTGATGCGGCCCAAAAACACAGACATTTTCGAAGAAAAAATTCTTGATAGCGGGCTCGTACTTTTTCCAGGCAAATGAGACACCAATAGCATTATACAAAACGCCTGAATCAATGTTGCAATGTTGGATTGCATCGAAAGCAATGGGCGAAGAATAGCGGCACCAATAACTATCGGCACCCACATCCAGCCGCTCATGACGTAGTTAACAACACGTGATTTTGAGAAATCATAGGCAATAAATCCACAAACGAAATAGATCAACCAGCGTGGAAGATAATAAGTTCCAAAAGACCACTGGGGAAAATATATTATCATAATCGAGTAGGCAGCAGCCAGCACCAACCCGAAAACGCCTAAATACCTTTTTAACATGAAGCATATGATTATGAATGGAATTGCTAGAATTTCAGCTTTCAATGTCCACGTTGCTCCGTGGACAGAGGTGTCGTACAGCGTCATATTTATTATGGTATTTCGCAATGAAGCGGCTGGATATATGGTTGGAAATATGATACGCAACGTTTCGTAGCAAATATACATTGCGGCTAGGCAGACAATTAGTGCGGGATATAATCTGGATATTCTCTTTATCGGAAATTTGGCGAGAAGCATGCCAAGGCGGCTAATATGTCCTTCCCTGTCCAAAGCGCCCATGAGAACCGCGCCACTCATGACAAAAAATATCATGACTGCCGTTTCTCCGCTAAATATAGCTACCAATGTTCGCCCCAACATATCATACCTTGAAAAGCTCCAGATCGTATTGCCTAGATAATTAGCGGCATGATCCTTGATAGGATATAATAATGCATGATATATGATGACTGCGCATGCCGCATATCCCCTCAATCCGTCGATGGCCGTTGATCTTTCACTAGGGCTTGATTTAGCGTTTACGAGAACGGTCTCTTTTTGTTTACCGTACATGCCGTCATCCCACAAAGAGAGTCGCTTGAATAATTGAATAGCAATTAGGCCAACGTCATTTTTGCGGGCGCGTCTCTATCTAATCCCCAATGCGCCGTGCGTCAGACAGTAAGTATCGTAGTGTAGATGTCGTAAGGTAGTGACGGATAGGAACGCCCTTAGGAACGTGGCTTGTCAGTAGCTTCATCTTGTGCACGTCGGTACCACAAACGGCCACCATGATGGTAACGAATATTCTGCGGAAGTCATGTGGGGTGATCTTGTTGCCCGCTGCTTCGCTCACCTTGAGCGTATCGTCGCGGGGGTTTTTGATGTGGTTTGCCTTGCCGCAGTTGCTAAAATTGAACTTGCTAGCCTTGACACGCTGGTGAGCCTAGAGCACGCGTAGCCTTATCGACCATCAGGGGCGCCGCCGTGGTGAAGCCATTCTCGGCGCCGGATTCGACAATAGGCGGAACAACGGCACGCGGTCGCGCAAAAGTGTACGCATCGTGCGCGCCAAGTCGTGCGTCGCGGCCCGATGCGTGCGCACAACCTCCGTGGCAAGAGGGAGACCGGCGTTGCCCATACCGGCACTGGAGGCTGAGTTAGGATGGCTGGGACTGCGGCTGTGCGGCGGCCTTTATCCTGACTCGGACGACACCCACGCTGCCGGGGCGGGTACGTTGTTGCTGGTCGGCAATGCCGGGGACGGGATGTGGGCGGCTTTTAACCGTGATTGTCAGCCCGCCACTCGCGTTGGGATCGCCGATCCCCTCGACGGCTGGATCCGCCGCACCGTTGGCGCCATCGCACGTTCGGCCGAGGCACGGGCGATCTTTCCCGCCGACGGTCCGCCGTTTGCGCCCTTCCAGCGCTGGGCGATGCGGGCCGAGCCGGTCTATCCATCGCCACTCGGTGTCCTCATCCATCCCACCTTTGGCCTCTGGCATGCCTACCGCGCCGCTCTAGCCTTCCCCGACGTGCTAACGTTGCCGCCGCTCCCGCCCATCCCCCACCCTTGCACCAGCTGTCAGGAGAAGCCGTGCCTTGCCGCCTGCCCGGTGGTGGCGCTAAGTCCGGATGGCTACGACGTGCCACACTGCGCCGCCCACGTCCGTGCTGCCGCCGGACGGCCATGCCGCGCGTTCGGCTGCGCGGCGCGGCGCGCCTGTCCCGTCGGCAAATCCTATCGCTATCCTCCCGATCAGGCGGCGTTCCACATGCAGGGCTTTCTCGCCCGACTGCCGGTAACGGACGGCACGAAGTGAACGACGGCTGCACGTGAAGTGTAGCGCCATGAACAGTGTCGTGATGGGCTCGGGGTTGCAACCACCTGACGGGCATGCAAGGTGAACGCTAGACCCTCGCCGCGCTCCTTGGCCCACCCTTTATCCTCTCGGCATCCTGAACATGGACCTGCAGCACGTTGCCCTCCTCGTCGGCGCCGGCATCCTTGGCGGCGGCATCAATGCCATCGCCGGCGGTGCTACCTTCTTCACNTTCACCTTTCCGGCGCTGATGGCCACCGGGCTCGGCGCCGTCGCTGCCAATGCCTCCAACACTGTAGCATTGGGGCCCTCAAGCTTCGCCGCCTTCCTGGCGATGCGTCGCCACCTCGCCGCCGCCCGTCATCTCCTGGTCTCGTTCCTGTTCCTGGGCGTGGTCGGCGGCGCGTTGGGCGCCTGGCTGGTGCTGTGGCTCGGCGATGCACGTTTCCGCGCCTGCGTGCCCTGGCTGCTGCTGGTCGCAACGGTGATGTTCGCGCTCGGCCCGAGGCTGGTGCGGATGATGAGGCGAGTCAATCTGCACCATGAGCGCCCCGCCGTCCGCGCCGCGTGCCTCGTCCTGCAAGCGGCGATCGGCGTCTACGGTGGTTTCTTCGGCGCCGGTATGGGGATGGTGACGCTGGCCGGGCTGAATCTGCTTGGCCTCGACGACATCCGGGTGATGAACGCGCTGAAAAACCTGTTCACCTCGCTCTGCAATGGCGTCGCCATCGTCGTCTTCGTCATCGCCGGCGTGGTGAGCTGGCCGCACGCGCTGTTGATGATGGCANNGGCGGTCTCGTCGGCGGCTACCTGGGTGGGCACGTGGGCAACCGCCTCCCCGCCGCCGTGGCACGAACGNATCGTCACCACCGTCGGCACCGTCCTGACCATCGCCTACTTCCTCAAAAGCTGAAGCCGCTGGCGGCCAGCAGGCGCGCCAAGGCGGGCAGGCAATGAACGTGTTCAGGCGTAAACGGCGACGGGGAAAATGGCGAGCAGGTCGGCTAGGCGGAGGCTGAGCGTGCTGCCGTCGGTGGCGTCGTCGCCCGGGGGAAGCGCCGGGGGAAGTGGTTGGCGGGTAAAGATGTTCTGCAACCGCAGGGCGGCCTGGCCCGCCGGCAGCACCACGGTGGTGTCCTGCCAGGGGGTGGCACCAAGCGGCCAGATCTCGGGTGGCTCAATCCACGCGGCGACCAGCCGCGGCACCACCACCAGCACCAGGTCTTCGCCCTGCGAACGCATAAAGGCACAGACCCTGTCGGCGGCGGGACCGACCACATCGAGCGGCTTGTAGCCGCCGGCAACAAACAGCGCCGGCTGTGTCTGGCGCAGCCTCATCAGGCACCAAGTGACAAACATTTTCACCCGGCCGCTCGGCCAATCGTTCAGCAGCTGCGTCAGCCAAGCGGCATCAATGCTGCGGTTCCATTCCGCCTGCAGTTCGGCGAGCGTCGCCTGGCGCAGGGCGTAGTCCACCGGGCCGCGGTTGTCCGGATCCACCAGACTCAGGTCCCACATCTCGCAGCCCTGATAGATGTCGGGTACGCCGGGTGCGGTCAGCTTGACCACGACCTGCGCCAGGCTGTTGATGACCCCCACCGGGGCGACGCGGTCGACAAAGGCAGCAAAGGCCTCGACGAAGGGGTTGCGACCACCGACGTCAAGTGTGCGCTGGACGAAACCGATCAGCGCCTGCTCGTAGACCGCATCCTGGTTGGTCCAACTGGAATGCAGCTTGGCCTCGCGCACCGCCTTCAACATGAAATCGACCATGCGCTGGCGTAAAACGTCCATGGTCGCGGCGTCGGGCTCGGGCATACCGATGAAAGCTGTGGGCCAGGCACCGAGCAGCGACTGATAAAACAGATACTCGTCGTTCTCGGAGGGTGCGTACCCACCGTTGAACTCGGACTTGTGTCGGCGGTTCTGCGTCGACCAGCGCTGCACCCCGTCCGCCCACTCGGCGGTCAACTCCGAGAGGGCATTGATGCGCGCCCGCACATCCTCGCCGCGCTTGGTGTCGTGGGTGGCGGTGGCGAGCATGGTCAGCGGCCAGCGCTTCGCCACGTCCTGCTGCGTGCGATGGAAGCTGGCGAGCGACGTTCCGAAGCGGGTTGGCGATCCGCCCACCTCGTTCAAGGAAACGAGGCGGTTGTAGCGGTAGAAGGCCGTGTCTTCGACGCCCTTCGCCATCACTGCGCCGGTGTACTGCTGGAATTTCAGTGCCAGACGTCGCACCTCGCGCCGGTTCAGCGTTGGCGTACTGCCGCGGCCAATGTCGGTGGTCAGCAGACTGTGGAGGAAGTCGAAGACGCTGAGGTCGGAGCGGTCGCTGCGGCGGCGCCCGTGGCTGACCGCCCAGTCAAGATCGCGGCGATCCTCGTTGCGGGGACCGTTCCAGTCGATGTAGGTGCGGTAAACTGGGAAGGAGGCGACGATTTCCCGCAATGCCTGGCGCAGCCCCACCAGGGTGAAGTCGCGGGTGAACCAGTTGCTTTCGGTGAGGTGGTTGATTTCGTTGGCGAGGACGCGCAGTTCGCTCGCCAGTTCCTGTTCCATCGCCAGCTTGCGGCCGCGGTAGGTCATCTCGTCAAAGGTCCGGGTCTGGCCGACGAAGGACAGGTAGCACGCATCGAGTGCCGCCTCGGCAGCCGGATTGACGAACAGCGCGTTGACTGCGTTGAGGAAATCGTAGCCGGTGGTGCCGGCAATCGGCCAATCGGCAGGCAGCGACTCGTGCGAAGCCAGGATCTTTTCGACGACGACGTAGAGTTGGTCGGCGTCTCCATTGCCGGCACCGTTGCTGTTCTCTGCCGGGCGTCCCTGCCGATAACGCTCCTGCAACCGCTGCAGATACTGGCGAGGATCGAACAGGCCATCCACGTGATCGATGCGCAGTCCGTGCACCTTTCCCTCGTCGATCCAGCGAAAGACGAGGCGGTGGATGGTTTCGAACACTTGTGGCAGTTCGACGCGCACACCAGCAAGATCGTTGATCTGAAAGAAGCGGCGGTAATTGATCTCCTCGGCGGCGACCCGCCAGTACGCCAGCCGATAGTGTTGCAGCTCCAGCAACTGGTGGAGGCGGCGGAAGGAGGCGGCGTTGCCCGGCGTGCCGTTGATTTCGTCGATCACCGCGTCGATCTCGGCGCGCAACGCCGGGTCACTTTGCAGCAGGGCGGCAAGATCGGTGCACATCCGCTCGGCAAGAGCAAACCGTGTGCCCCCGCGCCGGGCGGGTTCGCGCCGGGCGCCGCAGTTCGTCGAAACCGGCCGCAAGCAGCGCCAACTGGCCGTCGTGCGCTGGATCGAGTGCACCGGTCTGCCGCAGCCGGTCGATCGCCGGGCGCAGGATCCGTCCATAGGTCGGCGGCGCCAGCGGCAGGCGGTTTTCGTAGTACCAGACGCTGAAGCCGCCTTCGCCCGCATCAAGGGCGAGCTTAAGTTCGCCATTGTTGAGAATCGTCCCGTAAGAGTCGCCAAGCAGTGGCACCAGCAGCTTGCCATGCAGCTCTGGCTTGGCCGGACGCCAGTCGATGTCGAAGAACTCAGCAACCGGGAGTCCTCACCCCAGGTGAGGACATCGAGAAACCAACGATTGTCGGCACCGAAGATGCCCACATGGTTGGGGACGAAATCGAGGATCTGCCCCATCCCGTGCGCGGCCAGGGTGGCGCAGAGGGTGGCGAAGCTCTCCGCGGTGCCGATCTCGGGATTGATCTCGTTGTGATCGGTAATATCGTAACCGTGAGTGCTTTCGGGGCGAGCTTTGAGATAGGGCGAGGCGTAGAGATGACTGACGCCGAGTTCGGCCAGATAGGGCACGATCGCCGTCGCATCATCGAAGGTGAAGCCCTTATGGAACTGCAGTCGATAGGTGGCGAGCGGGGTTGCCGGAGACGGTAACTGCATCAATAATCCTCTTAGGTTGTTTCGCACAAACTCCAGGCAACCGACCACGCAGGCAGGTCCGACGCGCTCGCTACCGATGGCGCCGTCGCGAAGAGCAGACGGCCGCTTAAGCTTTGCGGCGGCATCGCTTTCGCCTTCGCGCCAAGGTTGGCGCACAGCAGCAGCCGGGAGCCATCGCCCAGTTGCCAGTCGGCAAGCAGTGCCGGCCCGTCGCGCCAAATCATCCGGCCAGCGCCAGGGCGCAAGCCCGGCAGTCGCGGCACAATCTCGGCGCGGCGGAGCGCCAGCAGCCGTCGGTAGTGCTCCAGCATCACCACGTGCTGCTCTGGCGCATCACGGGTTCGCCAGTCGAGCTTCGAGGCCTCAAAGGTGCTCGCTGCCGTCGGATCGGGGATCCGGGCACGGGCTTCCGGATGCTGGAACGCGGCGAACTGGGCGAACTCCCGCCGTCGCCCCTCGCGCACCGCGTCGCGTAGATCGTCGCCGAAATCGCAGAAGAACAGGAATGGCTCGGGTGCGGCCCACTCCTCGCCCATGAACAGCAGCGGCGGCGACGGCGAGAGGAGCAGCACAGCAACGGCAGCGCGCAGCGCCGCCGCCGATGTCAGCTGGGCGATCCGCTCACCGAAGGCGCGGTTGCCGATCTGGTCGTGGTTCTGCAGGAAATTGACGAAGGCGGTAAGCGGTCGATCGAGGCTGGNGCGTCCCCGCCTGGCCCCATCGCGAAACGGCGACGGGTCGTCCTGGTATGCGAAGCCTTCGGTGAGGCAGCGCGCTAGGTGCTTGCCAGGATCATCGGCATAATCGGCGTAGTAACCTTCGCTTTCGCCGGCCAGCAACTCGTGGCAGGCGTGATGACTGTCGTCATTCCACTGTGCGGTATAGTAGGCCGGCTGCCGCGCTACCGTGGGGCACAGCCATCGCGCCTCGTTGGCATCGTTCTCGAGGATCAGGTGAACATAGCGATCCGCCGGCATCGCCGCGTCAACCCGCTGTGCGATCTCGCGCAGGATGTGCGGCGTCGAGCGGTCGTCGATCGCGTGCACCGCATCCAGTCGCAAGCCGTCGAACTGGTACTCCTGCAGCCAATAAACCGCATTGGCGATGAAGAATTCCCGCACCCAGCGACTGTCGGGACCATCGAAGTTGATTGCCGCCCNCCACGCGGTATGGCGTTCGGCGTTGAAGAACGATCGGGCGTAGACGTAGAGGTAATTCCCTTCCGGACCGAAGTGGTTGTAGACTACGTCAAGGAACACCATCAGATCGCGGTCATGCGCGGCGTCGATGAGGGCCTTCAGATCATCGGGGCAGCCGTATTGTGCATCCGCTGCGAACAGCAGCGCCCCGTCGTAACCCCAGTTGCGGGCGCCGGGAAAATCGGCAACCGGCATCAGTTCTATGGCGGTAACACCAAGGTCGACCAGGGCATCCAGTTTGTCGATGACGCCGCGAAAGGTACCAGCGGGCGAAAAGGTGCCGACATGGAGTTCGTAGATCACCGCCTCTTCCCACGGCCGCCCGCGCCAGGCGTGGTTGCGCCAAGCGTAGTGGCGCGGATCGATCACCTCGCTCGGCCCATGAACATCAAAGGGCTGGTACCGCGATGCCGGATCTGGCACCCCCAGCTGGTCGTCGATGACGAACTGGTAGCGGGCGCCGGCCATCGCATCCGCCACCGTCATTTCGAACCAGCCATCGTCGTTCTGTGGCATAGGCAAGCGCCTGTGGGCGCCCGCGCCGAGGAGGACAAGACTGACGGTGCGTGCCGTCGGCGCCCAGAGGCGAAAGCGCGTCCCCTCGGCTCCCACCTCGGCCCCGAAGGGCANTGGCGTAGGCGAAACTGTGGTTGCACGCACTCATAGGGCGAGACCGTCTGCCGCTTCCGCTGCCGCACGCACAAAGACGACGGTGGATCGCGGCGCAACCGGATAGGCGGTGCCATCTTCGTACAGTTGTTCGCTGTCGCTGCCGTTGTCGAGATCGGCATCAAACAGTAGCGACCAGCCGACTCCCGCGGTGATCGAAGGCAGCACCCACTCCACCGCATCGTGATGGGCATTAAGGATGACGAAAAAGCTGTCGTCCGGCTGCGGCTCGCCCCGCGCCGTCAGGTGGTATTCGCCGGCTTCGCCGCGGACCAGAAAGCTGACCCAGTGCATGTCACCACTGCCCCAATCCTCGTCCTCGAAGGCTTGGCCGTCAGCGCGAATCCAGCTGATATCGGTAATTTCCGTGCCCTTGATCGCGCGGGAAAAGAAAAAGCGATGGCGACGAAAAACGATGTGGTCCTGACGGAGCTTGATCAACCGGCGAACGAAATTACCGAAGGCCTTGTCCTCATCGCTGATCGCCTGCCAGTCAATCCAGCTTATTTCGTTGTCGTGGCAATATGCGTTGTTGTTGCCGCCCTGAGAGCGACCAAACTCGTCACCGGCGACAAACATCGGCACACCCTGTGACAGCAACAGCGTTGCCATCAGATTGCGCCGCTGCTTCAGCCGTAGACGCAACACTTCGGGATTATTCGTTTGGCCTTCTTCGCCGCAATTCCAGCTGTTGTTGTTATCCGTGCCGTCCAGATTGTTTTCCTCATTGGCGTCGTTATGTTTGCCGTTGTAGCTGACCAGGTCGGCCAGGGTGAACCCGTCGTGCGAGCAGATGAAGTTGATCGACGCCTGCGGCCGCCGGCCATGGCTATTGAAAATATCGCTGGAGCCGGTGATGCGGGTGGCCAGATCGGCTACCTGATCGCCGTCCGCTTTCCAGAAGCGGCGCACGGTGTCGCGATAGCGGTCGTTCCATTCGCCCCAGCCGGCGGGAAAGCCGCCCAGCCGATAGCCGCCAAGTCCCACGTCCCACGGCTCGGCGATCAGCTTGACCCGCGATAGCACCGGGTCCTGGCGCATGGCGTCAAGAAAGCCGCAGTGGCTGTCGAAGCCGGAGCCTTCGCGGGCGAGCGTCGTCGCCAGATCGAAGCGAAAGCCGTCCACGTGCATCTCTTCGACCCAGTAGCGCAGCGAATCCATCACCAGCTGCAGAACGCGTGGGTGTCGCAGGTCGAAGGCGTTGCCGCAGCCGGTGAAATCCAGGTAGTAGCGCGGGTTGTCGGGCAGCAGGTGGTAATACGACGCGTTGTCGATGCCCCGAAATGAAAGCGTTGGCCCCATCTCGCTGCCTTCGGCGGTGTGGTTATAGACCACATCGAGAATAACCTCGATTCCGGCGGTGTGCAGCACCTGGAGCAGAGTCTTGAATTCGCCGAGGTGACCGCTGGCAAGGAAAAGCGGATGTGGCGCGAAAAATGCTAGCGTGTTGTAGCCNNCCCAATAGTTGCACAGCCCGCGCTCGATCAGGTGGCGATCATTGAGGAAGGACTGGATCGGCAGTAGTTCGACCGCGGTGACGCCAAGACTGCGCAGATAGTCCACCGAGGTGGAGGTGGACAGTCCGGCAAAGGTTCCGCGCAAATTCTCGTCGATGGCCGGGTGGCGCATGGTGAAGCCGCGCACATGCAACTCGTAGATGATGCTGCTGTGCAAATCGGTGCGCGGCGCCCGGTCCTCGCCCCAGGTGAATGCCGTGTCGACCACTCGACACTTGGGCATGAAAGGCGCGCTGTCCCGCGTATCGAAACTGAGATCATCCCCACCGATGGTGTAGCCGAAATGGGCATCGTCCCACGCCACATCGCCGACGAGGGCCCGCGCATACGGGTCGATCAGCAACTTGTTGGGATTGAACCGATGCCCCTGCTCTGGGGCGTAGGGTCCGTGCACGCGATAGCCGTACCGCTGCCCCGGGCGGACATCCGGCAGATAGCAATGCCAAACCTCGTCGGTGTATTCAGGCATGCTGATTCGGGCCTGCTCCACGTCGCCGCCCTCATCGAACAAGCAGAGCTCCACTCGCTCGGCATTCTCCGAAAACAGGGCGAAATTGACCCCCATCCCGTCCCAGGTGGCGCCGAGTGGATAAGGCGCTCCTGGCCAGATGCGCACGCCCTCAGATGTCATCCGACATTCTCCTCAATGCTTGGCAACGACCGCCACTGAGAAAAACAACGCCCGAAACCGGTCTACGATCCGTCGCCTTCGTCGTTGCCGCGGCGATAGCGTCATGCAGTACGCCAGAATGAGTTCCTATGTGGTTTAATTCACCCTGGATATCCGCGAGAGTAGACTGCCATCGCCACAACTCAGCCGCGTCGCCTTAAGTCCCAGGGCGCAGTCTAGGAGGCCAATGTGCCCGCTGTTTGGCAATGGCGCAACATTTTTACCGTGCGTCGATGCAACAATTCCCGGCAATACAACATCTGCATTCCTATCTCCAAGACAGGAACGTGGCCGCGCAATGGGCGTTTGTCGTCCGTATCCGAACGCGCGATCATTCGGAGGGAACATGTTGCGTGGATGTGCGCCCATCGCCAGCTTGACCGCCTCAGTCGCTTCCATTCAGCGGCTGCGCCGAAGCCGGCGGCTGTGTATTGCGGCGTAAATAGGGAATCTTGGTCGAAACGATACTTGGACAAGGATCACGCGTGATCATGGAAGCAAAATTCCCAGCGGAACGGTCATGGTATCAGGACGCCATTATTTATGAGCTTCACGTTAAGGCGTTCTGTGACACGAACAATGATGGGATCGGTGATTTTCGCGGCTTAGAGGAAAAGCTGGATTACCTGACCCATCTTGGCGTAACTGCCGTCTGGTTGCTTCCATTTTACCCATCACCGTTGCGCGACGATGGCTACGACATCGCCGATTACTGCAATGTCCATCCGTCCTATGGCACCCTGCGCGACTTCCGGCGGTTTCTCGACGCCGCGCACCGTCGAGGCTTGCGCGTGATTACCGAACTCGTGATCAACCACACATCAGATGCGCATCCCTGGTTCCAACGCGCTCGAAAGGCCAAAGCGGGATCGGTCTGGCGGAATTACTATGTCTGGAGTGAGACAAAGCAGAAATATGAGAGGACGCGAATCATTTTCTGCGACACTGAAACCTCGAACTGGACCTGGGATACCCAGGCAGAATCTTACTATTGGCATCGGTTTTTTTCCCATCAGCCCGATCTGAATTTCGACAACCCGAAGGTTTTCGAAGAAATTACCCGCATCATGCGCTTTTGGCTGGATATGGGGGTCGATGGGTTGCGTCTGGATGCCATTCCCTATCTTTGCGAGCGCGACGGTACCGACAACGAAAACCTGCCGGAGACGCATCAGGTCATCAAGCGGCTGCGGGCATGGCTCGATCAGCATTATCCGGACCGGATGTTTCTCGCGGAAGCAAATCAGTGGCCGGAGGACGTGCGTCCTTATTTCGGCGACGGCGACGAATGCCACGTGGCTTTCCATTTTCCGCTGATGCCACGGATCTACATGGCACTGGCACGAGAGGACAGATACCCTGTCACCGACATCCTGCGACAGACGCCGGAGATCCCGGAGACCTGCCAGTGGGCGGTGTTCCTGCGTAACCACGACGAACTGACACTGGAAATGGTCAGTGCGCGGGAACGGGATTATCTTTGGCAGTTTTATGCTGCCGATCCGCACGCCAGGATCAACCTCGGTATTCGCCGCCGGCTAGCGCCGCTGCTGGGCGGTGACCGCCGCAAGATCGAGTTGCTGACCAGCCTGTTGCTGACGTTGACCGGCACCCCGGTGCTCTACTACGGCGACGAAATCGGCATGGGCGACAATATCTACCTGGGCGATCGCAACGGCGTGCGGACGCCGATGCAGTGGTCGTCCGATCGTAACGGCGGCTTTTCCAAGGCCGATCCGCAGCAGCTGTATCTGCCGCCGATCATGGATCCTGTTTACGGCTACAATACCGTCAATGTGGAAATGCAGCTGCGGCAGCCGTCCTCATTGCTCAACTGGACACGGCGGGCGCTGGCAGCACGCAAACAGCATTGCGCCCTCGCTCGGGGTGAAACGCGACTGCTCTATCCGGGAAACCGCAAGATCCTTGCCTACCTGCGGCTCTGTCCGGACGAGGTGGTGCTTTGCGTCGCCAACCTCGCGCCATCGCCGCAATCGTCGGAACTGGATCTTGGCGAATTCAAGGGACGGGTGCCGGTGGAAATTCTCGGTCGCAGCGCCTTTCCGCCCATAGGCGACCTGCCCTATTTCATCACCCTTGCCGGCTACGGCTTCTACAGCTTCGTTCTCGCCGAGGCGACGGAGGCGCCTGCGTGGCATGAGCCGTATCTCGCCCCGCTGCCGGAATTCCAGACGCTGGTATTGNNTCCGCCGGGCCGCTGCCGTTTGTTTCCGGGCGCAATTGCGAGTTGTTGACCGGACGCATCNCTACCGGAGTTCATCGCCCTGCAGCGATGGTTTGCCGATAAGGGGGAGACCCTACCGGTGGTCGGGATTGCCGATCACGTCGATTTCACCGCCGAGACCGATGGCTGTGTGCTGATGTTCCTGAACGTTGCGCGCGAAGAAACATCAGCACAGCGCTACGCCCTGCCGCTGGCCCTCGCCTGGGAGAGTGCCAGCGACGACCCGCTCGCCCGCCTGCAGGCGCAGGTCGTTGCCCGCGTTCGCCGCGGCTCTCACCTTGGTGTGCTCTATGACGCCACAGCATCAGACGAACTGCCGCGACTGCTGATCGATGCCATCCGCGGCGGTGCCGAGCTGCCAACCCGCGGCGGTGCGCGTCTGGTTTGCCGTTCCACCGGCGCGCTTACCGCCTATAGCGACGTGAACACCAGCAATTGCCGACGACTGGGCGTAGAGCAGAGCAATACGTCAATGCTGATTGACGATCAGATGATAATTAAACTCTATCGTCGTCTGCAGAGCGGCATTCATCCCGAAGTAGAGATCGGGCACTTTCTCACCAGTGTTGCCGGCTATACTAGTGCCCCCGCNCTGTTGGGTTCGGTCGAATTGCTCGACGACGATGGCAGTGTCACCGCGATTGCCGTGCTGCAGGAGTTTGTCCGCAACCAGGGCGATGGCTGGGAAATGACGCTGGATCATCTCGAGCGAGTGCTGAATCAACTGGATCTGACGTTGCTCTCCGCAGAGGACTATGACGACGAAGCGGCACATGAGAGCTATTGGGCCTCGGTGGCGACGCTTGCTCGCCGCGTCGGAGAGTTGCACCTCGCCTTTGCATTGACAGTGGATGATCCGGCCTTCGCCCCGGAGCCCACATCCGAGGACGACATCGCCACCTGGAATCGGCAGATCGCTGAACTCGCAACAAAAGCGCATCGTATTCTTGAGAGTGCTGTACACGCTGACGCCCTCGGCGAGGAGGCGCGCTCGCTTGGTACGCAGCTCCTTGCCTCATGGCCCGCGATCGAGGCTTTGGCCACGATTCCAGCAACCACATTGACTGGGATTATGAAGACACGGATCCACGGCGACCTACACCTGGGCCAGGTTGTCGTCGCCGGCACCAACTTCTTCATTCTCGACTTCGAGGGTGAGCCCTTGCGCACACTGGAGGCGCGACGGCAGAANAGTTTCCCCCTGCGTGATGTCGCCGGCTTGCTGCGTTCCTTCGACTACGCTGGCAGCGCTGCCCTCATTCGTCGAGGCAGCATCGCCAACGCCGAGAAAGGGGTGGCAAGTGAACGCGACGCCATCACCAAGTGGCGACGCGAAACATCGGCGCGCTTCATGTCGACTTATCGCGAGACCGTCGCTGACTGCGCCGCGTTGCCGCAGGCGGAGGAGGCCTTTGTTGCCGCGCTCGATGCCTTCGTGATCGAGAAGGCGCTCTATGAGATCTGCTACGAAGCAGCGAACCGTCCCGACTGGTTGTCGATTCCGCTCGCGGGCGTGCACCGGTTACTTGAGACGGTTCGCACCCCGCCCTCCGTCGCTGCCGGCGGATAGGCGTCATCAGCAGTCAAGGAGGCCAATCCTGAGCAAACACTGACGCCTTGTCTTCCGGCGTGCATACCTTGGCGACGGTCAGGCGCCGGTGACCGATGCGCGCTTTCGCTGCCGTATGCGCTCAGCGTATCGCCGCACGGTGCGAACTCAGCGACAGGTGAGCGCCGCTGGGTTCGGTCTTCGCGGACGGAACTGGCTCGGCAATTTTAATGCGAATGCGGTGGCAAAGGTGGCGGCAAATCGGTGGCGCCGTCGCCGGCGCTGCCATCAGCCGCTATTGCAGGTCCGGCAACAGCCAGACAAGGGCGCGTGGCACTCCGGCCAGCAAGGCAAAAACCAGGACAGCGAAGCCGGCGGTAGCGTGGTGCTGGGTGAATACCCCCAGGTCACCGAGGAAAATCGGTAAGGCATTTAGCATGATGCGACCTCAATGGTCTGTCTCAACGCAGTCACTACTCACAGATAGGCAGCGCTGCTCGCAGTTGCAACATGCGGGGCGCGAATGCATTGCACTTGCGTCATAAACGGGGCGCAGTTGCTGCAACGCGTGACCACCACGCCACATCGTGTCAATCATATCGTTGCGGTCAGGCGGGAGCGTCGCTATATAGCGCGGTTCGAGCAGGAGCGGACTTATGAAAAAGATATTCATCCCGACTACCACACGATTACCGTCGAGCTGACGGACGGCAGCACCTTTGCCACCCGGTCCACCTGGGGCAAGGAAGGTGACGTACTCAAGCTGGGCATCGATCCGAAGACGCACCCCGCCTGGACGGGGGTGCATCGCTTGATGGACAGCGGTGGCCAGTTGGCCAAGTTCAACAAAAAGTTCAGCGCATTCGGCCTCAAGAGCTAGCCCGGCGAACCGTCGCTGCCATGGCGCCGGCGGCGGTTTCTTCTTTCTGATGGTCCATCTCCTCGCCCGCCCTAGCATGGCTGCGTCCTGATCGGCGCATGTCGCTGCACCTCGATCGGTGCGACGAGTAGCGGACAGCGGTACCAGTCCGCAGTCTCCCCCGTTCTGGCTGCGACCAGCGCCGGCGAAGCGTGATGGTGTTTGAGGGTGGCCGACTGACATCGGGCCCAGGCGGTTGATCTTTGGCAACCGCGCGGACCAATGCGACGGCAGCAAGGCAACCGCCGCGGCCCCCGCCAAACGCCCCTCAGCAGCCAAAGTCGCCGCCGGTGGCGATCAAACTACGCACCCAGCATCCGCCGCAGGCTAACTCGAATCATGCGGGATCGGATCGTCCCCTGCCCATCCGGTTCGCTCGCTGGCGGAGGCATCTACGGCCGTGCCTGTTAGCGCATGGCGGGAGCGTCCCCACACGGCCAGGGTGTGGGCCAGCTCTGGGAAGTCCATACGGACATTCAGACAAAAAAGCCGCCCCAAAAGAGGGGCGGCGTGAGTTGGATAGGGAGGAGGTCAAAGTGAAACCGGCGCTTCGTTCCCTCAGGTCCGATACCGGTTACACATGGACGCTCGCGGGACATCTTCTGTATACCTTTTCTCCATGCACGCATCAAGAGATTTCTTCAAAAATTTCGATACTCAAGGCTGCTTTTTCCTTAGGGAAATAGTAACTTTTGGTTGTGCATCATGGAAACGATGCCCGTCTTTACTGCCGGCACTTATTTGCGGAACAGTGCTTCCGCGCTAGCACGGGCTACATCCTTTGCTGCGAGCATATTGCGAGCGCGGACCATCTCCTTCTCAAGGGTAATCAGATACTCACGCAACGCCTCTTGCGACAAAACTTCGAGATTGATAGGTTGTAATCTGACTTTGCTGGTCTCGTTTTCTTCTTCCTGCATCGTTCCCAACCTTCCGCGGTGGCTGCTTCCAACGTTAATACTGACATACGTTGCCAAAACCGCCACCTTGTTTGCTCCAGAGCGATATCTGCTCGCTGGCCTTTCGCTAAGTTGGATCGTCTGCGCTTTCACTGGCGCCAAGGACGCATTATATCTCACCCCTAAGACCTGTGCCGGTGTCGCAGAACGCTGTGCATCCAAACCAACAATCGACAAAGGGCAGTCTTACCGACTATGTCTATTCCGCTGATGCCAAAAGCGACGGCCGTATGGCTCGTCGAAAATACATCGCTCTCGTTCGACCAAATTGCCGAGTTCTGTGCGATGCACAGCCTCGAGGTGCAGGCGATTGCGGATGGCGAGGTTGCAGCCGGCATGCAGGGCCGAGATCCGATTGCCGCGGGGGAACTGACGCAGGCCGAGATCGATCGCTGCGGTCGCGATCCGTCGTTGCGCCTGCGCGCNGGCGGAGAAACGTATTCCCATCCCTCAGGCCCGCGCCAGGGGGCGCGCTACACGCCCGTCGCCAAGCGTCAGGATCGGCCCGATGCCATCGCCTGGCTGCTGAAGAATTACCCGGAACTCTCGGACGGTCAGGTGTGCAAGCTGATCGGCACCACCAAGCCGACGATCGACAAGGTGCGCGACCGGACCCACTGGAACGCCGCCAACATCAAGCCACGCAATCCGGTCTCGCTCGGTCTGTGCAGCGAGACGGAACTGGAGAAGGAAGTGGATCTCGCCCGCGCCCGCAGCGGCAGCGTCCGTGGCCCGGCGGAATCGACTGTGTCTTGAGCGGAGACGGCAGTTCGCTGCTGCCGTCGCCCCGATGCCAAACTACAGGTGGCGTCGATCGACTTCTTTGCAGGAGTAGCCGAGTTCGGCCAATCCTTCCTCCAGGTAATCCCCAAGCAGTGGAATACTGAGTAACGCCTCGACCCGCCGACTATCCTTGTCTTCGCGCGCATCAGCCAGCGCCTGCGGCCACTCATCTTCATCGTAGTCGCCCGTGCCAAGCCAGACCAACGCCAGCACGTCGGTAAGTTCGTCCTCATTCAGGCCTTCGATCAGACCGCGGATCTCCTCCACCGTCGGATCGTCGGGGTAATCGAACAGCACCTCACGATCGGCGTCGTCGATGGGATTGTCGCCAGGGTCGGATACCTCCGGCTCCATTTTCGCGTCGAACTCGCGCGCCTTGATGATCAAAAAGCAGATCTTCTCCAGCGAGATCGTCAGCATCGCCCTTCGCCTCCGTCGTGGCACGGTCACCTGCGACCGGCAACAAAAAAGGGCGCGGGGGATCTGCCCCCGCGCCCGCATTCACTCAAGGCAATCGACGCGCGGAGCTAGGCCGCACCCGACTCCGCCGTTTCCTTTCGCGCCGCAGCGTAGCCGATGGTCTCGAGCGCCGATTTGATCTCGTCGAGGATCACCGGATCGTCGATGGTTGCCGGCATCTTCCACGGTTCGTTGTCGGCAATCTTCTGGATGGTACCACGCAGGATCTTGCCCGAGCGGGTCTTCGGCAGGCGATCGACGACGGTCGCCGTCTTGAAGGCGGCCACCGGACCGATCTGGTCGCGCACCATCTTGACCACTTCCTTGACGATCTCTTCGTGCGGACGGGTGACGCCCGCCTTCAGCACCATGAAGCCGACCGGCAGTTGCCCCTTGAAGTTGTCGGCGACACCGACGACGGCGCATTCGGCCACATCCTGATGCCGCGCCAGCACCTCTTCCATCGCGCCGGTGGACAAGCGGTGGCCGGCGACGTTGATGACGTCATCGGTGCGCGCCATGATGTAGACGTAGCCGTCTTCATCCATGAACCCGGCATCGGCGGTGTTGTAGTACCCCGGGAAGTCGGTCACGTACGACTTGAGGAACCGTTCGTCATTGTTCCACAGCGTCGGCAGCGTACCCGGAGGCAGCGGCAGCTGGACGCAGATCGAGCCCTGCTGGCCGCGCGGTAGTTCCTTGCAGTTCTCGTCCAGCACCTGGACGTTCCAGCCGCACACCGGCTTGGTCGGCGAGCCCGGCTTCACCGGCAGGTACTCGATACCCATGCAGTTGGCGGCAATTGCCCAGCCGGTTTCCGTCTGCCACCAGTGATCGATGACCGGCCGGCCGTCGAGCGACTTCTGTGCCCACTCGAGCGTATCCGGGTCGGTGCGTTCGCCGGCAAGGAAGAGGATTTCGAACTTGCTGAGATCGTACTTCTTGATCAGTTCGGCGTTGGGGTCCTCACGCTTGATCGCCCGGAAGGCCGTTGGTGCGGTGAACAGCGACTTCACCTTGTGCTGCTCGATCATCCGCCAGAACGCGCCGGCGTCTGGGGTGCCGACCGGCTTGCCTTCGTAAACAACCGTTGTCGCACCGTAAATCAGCTGCCCGTAGATGATGTAGGAGTGACCGACAACCCAACCCACGTCGGAGGCGGCCCAGAAGACCTCGCCCTGGTTGATGTTGTAGATGTTCTTCATCGTCCAGTTCAACGCGACGAGGTGGCCACCGTTATCACGGACGACGCCTTTCGGCTGACCGGTGGTCCCGGAGGTATAGAGAATATAGAGTGGGTCGGTCGCCAACACCGGAACGCACTCGACCGGGCTCGCCTTCTCCAGTTCCTCATAGAAATTGAGCTGACCCGGCTTCAACGCCCACTCATGTTGCGGCCGTTGCAGGACGACCACCTTGTCCGGCTTGTGATCAGCCAGTTCGATGGCGGCTTCGATCAGTGGTTGATAAGGGATGACACGCGCCACCTCGATGCCGCAGGACGCAGAGACGATGACCTTCGGCGTGGCGTCGTCGATGCGTACAGACAATTCGTTGGCGGCAAACCCTCCGAAGACGACCGAATGCACCGCACCGATGCGGGCACAGGCGTGGGTGGCGATGAGCGCCTCGGGAACCATCGGCATGTAAACGATGACCCGATCGCCCTTGCCGACGCCCATCTTCCGCAACGCACCGGCAAACTTCGCCACCAGATCACGAAATTCGCGGTAGCTGTAGTAACGAACGGTGTTGGTTACCGGACTGTCGTAGATGACAGCGGTCTGATCGCCACGCCCGGCCTCCACATGCCGGTCGAGGGTATTATAGCACGTATTGGTTTCGCCTCCGGTGAACCACCGGTAAAATGGCTTTTTCGAGTCGTCGAGAACCTTATCCCACCGCTTGTACCAGTGGATCTGCTCTGCAGCTTCGCCCCAGAATCCGTTCGGGTCTGTGATCGACCTTTCGAACACCTTTTGATATTTTCCGGTCATGGTCCTCCCCTATGTTTGGGCTGTTCGTGTTGACCCGACGCGACACCAGTTCGCCGCAACTCAGTCGGATTTGCGGCGAGTGTCCTCGAAAAGACCGCACTTTGCAAAGCCCGATTATCGGCAACACCGGGGAATTTGACTTTCAGCGACAGCGCGATTCGCGCTTCAGGCGCAGACCTGCGGAGAGGAATAAGAGTCGATTTCGGCGGGAAAGAGCGTGCATTAAGGAGCGACTCGGTGCGCCGACGGCGCAGGTGACGACGTTTGCCGCCGTCGGTGCCCCGATGCCTTGCTTAGCCAGAAAACGCCTGCGCAGCAGACCGCGCACCCGCTTCAGCCAAGGCTGGAGCGCTAATCTTGCCGCGAGAACGGCGATTTCGTCTTTGATCTGTAGTTTCTGTTTCTTGAGCCTGACGATTTCGATGTCATCGGGATGTGGGCGGTTGTTTTCTTCCTCAATCGCACGCTCAAGCGCGTGGTGCTTGGCCTTCAGCGCGTCGATCCGTTCCTGCAGGCTCATGGGGATAACCCTCCCTCGTTTAACCACAGTGTCATGATAATCCCCTCTCTAGAATTTTCAAATCGCCCAAATTTCCAAATCGCCCACTGGACTTAACGCCCAGATGACCCCATGAGCGCCTCCGAATGGTCTGGCGCACCGCCACCCGATCTTCCGGTCTATTCCGCCGGCCTGCGCCACGGGCCAGTAAAGAGATGGCCGCAGCGACAGCTTCCGGACTTGCCATCGCGGCGATTGCAGTGCACCTGAGAGGATAGAATGTTGTCCCCGCCTAACGGTGATCGGTGCCCATGCCATCCTTGAACGCAACGTCACCCGCCTTCGCCCTGCTCCCCGCCCGAGCCATCGTCGCCCTTAGCGGCGAGGATCGCGCCACCTTCATTCAGGGGCTGATTTCCAATGACGTGCTTCGGGTCGGCGACAAGGCGGCGATCTACGCCGCGCTGCTGACGCCTCAGGGCAAATATCTGCACGATTTTTTCATCGCCGAGACCGACGGCCGCCTGTTGATCGACTGCGAGCGGGAGCGGGCCGCCGACCTCCGCCGTCGCCTCAGCCTTTATAAATTGCGCTCGCGGGTGACGATCGCCGAGGCGAGCGATCTGGCCGTCGCCGCCCTGTGGGGCAACGGCGCAGCCGCAGCACTCGGACTCACGGACGCACCTGGCCAGGCGCGTCCCTTTGCCAGCGGCGTTGCCTTCGTCGATCCACGCCTGCCAATGCTGGGCCTTCGGGCAATCCTGCCGGCAGCGGACTGCGTCGCTGCCCTGGAAGCGGCAGGCTTTGCTGCTGCTGANACCCTTGCCTACGAGCGGCTGCGNCTCACCCTGGGCCTGCCGGATGGCAGCCGTGACATGACGTTGGAGAAGTCTCTGCCGCTCGAGTGCGGCTTCGACGATCTCAACGGCATCGACTGGAAGAAGGGCTGTTACATGGGCCAGGAGCTGACCGCGCGTATGCGCTACCGTGGCCTAGTCAAGAAGCGGATGCTGCCGGTCCGCGTCGAAGGCCCCTTACCGCCGCCGGGAACCCCCATTTTCGCCGGTGAGCGCGAAGCCGGTGAAATCCGCTCCGGCTGTGATCAACTGGCGATCGCCCTGCTGCGCCTCGAATTCCTCCAGCCGACCGCGGACACGCCGCTCACCGCCGGTGGCGCGCGGATTACGCCCGTTGTTCCCCCTGGGTCCAGTTGCCGGCGGCCACCGGCAACTGATTGCCGGCGCCCGGTCAGCGGTGATAATCCCAGTGAGATTACCTCTGGGAATGACCTCGGGGAATCGCTGCAGAGGGATCGCCTCAGGCGCTGGCGGCGTTCCGTGCGGCAACCACCTCGCGCTTAAGCCGCCGCAGCTCGACGCTGAGGTCGGCATCCCGTTCCCCCAGCAGATAAGCATCGAGACCACCGCGATGGTCGATGGTCCTGAGCCCGTGCATCGACAGCCTGAGCCGCACCGGCTTGCCGAGCGCCTCACTCATCAACGAAGCCACCTGCAGGTTCGGCAGAAACCGACGCCGCGTCTTATTGTTGGCATGGCTGACGTTGTTGCCGGTCAGCACGCCCTTGTCCATGATCTGGCAACGTCTTGCCATGGTTGCGTTACTCCATAAACAACGGTGGCGGGACCGCGAGGCCCCGCCAGGAAGCCGTTGACATACGTCGCATCGCTGCCCAGGTCAAGCCGCAGCCGACACCTCGCGCGGCGGTGCCGAAATCTCACGCCGCGGCACCAGCCTTGCGCAAGCGCGCCGCGTTGAGGCGGAACCACTGCAAACCCAGGAGTGCCGGACCGTTGACGATCCGCCCGGCGTCCATCCAGGCGTACAACTCGTCCGGGTTGACGAGGATCACCCGGATATCCTCGTGCTCGTGGTCGAGACCGTGCACACCACCGGCAGCAGGNNGGGCGTCAACCATAGCAAAGAAGATGCTGACCGTTTCGGTGCTGCCACCGGGGCTGGCGAAAATGCGGCAGACCGGCTCCAACTGGCCGACGGTGCAACCCGCTTCCTCCATCGCCTCACGCCGCGCCACCTCTTCCGGCGCTTCGTCAGGTCCGGTGATGCCGGCAACGATCTCGATCAGCCACGGGCTGTCGACGGAGTCTACCTGGCCGGTGCGAACGGCCGCATAGACGCCGGGGCGAAACTGCTCGATCAGCACGAGGACGTCGCGTTCCGGGTCGTAGAGGACGATGGCGACCGCCTGGCCGCGCTCGAAGATCTCCCGCATCATGATCTCCGACCAGCCGCCCTCGAACAGGCGGTGGCGGATCTGGTAGCTATCGATTCGGAAATAGCCCTGGAAACGGGTTTCACAGCTGGCGACGTCAACGTCGCCAAACGACAAAGCCGGCTCCGCCATGATGCTCCTACCTCGGATTGCGTTTGAGAAGGTCGCGGATCTCGGTCAGCAAGACCTCCTCGCGCGACGGCGGCGGCGGTTCGGCGGCGATCTGCTCGCCCGCCATTTCACGCAGGCGATTGATCCACTTGATCAGGATGAACACCGCAAAGGCGACGATGACGAAGTGAATGATGGTGTTGATGAAAACACCGTAGCCGATCACCGGCGCGCCGGCTTCCTTGGCCGCCGCCAGCGATGCATACGCCTCACCGGAGAGGTTGATGTAAAGGTCGCTAAAATCGACCTTGCCGAGAAGCCAGCCGATCGGTGGCATCACCACATCGTCCACCAGCGAGCCGACAATCCTGCCGAACGCCGCGCCGATAATGATACCAACCGCCATGTCCACAACATTGCCGCGCACGGCGAATTCGCGAAACTCCCGCAGCAACTTCGACATTCCTATTACTCCCTGCGATCTCGTCGTTACTTCCCCGATTCCGACGTCATTGGTGCACTTCGGATAGTCGTTCGCGCGCCAGTGGTCAAGCGCAGGCGCTTCTTCTCGCCACCGCCTTGCGGCATGGCCAAAGGCCTTGGCTTGAAGGGGTGGAACACGCTACCTTCCGCGCCTCATTCGGCCGCCGTTCTATCTTTAACGCGGGAGCGGACCATGCGACGGCTTTTCCAGCTCATCGCCATCGCCACCCTGCTTATGCTATCGCTCAGCGGTGTCGCTGGCGCGGCGCAGCAGGTGCTGCACGTCTACAACTGGTCGGACTATATCGACAAGTCCATCCTCGAGGACTTCGAGAAGGAGACCGGGATCAAGGTCGTCTACGACGTCTACGATTCCAACGATATTCTCGAGACCAAGTTGCTGGCTGGCAAGACCGGCTATGACATCGTTTTCCCCAGCGGCAATTTCCTCGCCCGGCAGATCAAAGCGGGAATCTTCCGTCCGCTCGACAAGGATAAACTTCCGAACTGGAAGAACCTTGATCCCGAGCTGATGCAGCGGCTGACGGTCTACGATCCCGATAACAAATATGGCGTTCCCTATCTATGGGGAACCACCGGTATCGCCTACAACGCTGACATGATCAAGTCGCGGATGGCGGACGCACCCACCAACTCCTGGAAGCTCATTTACGATCCGGAGATCATCAAGCGCTTTGCCGACTGCGGCATTTACATGCTTGATGCCGGCGACGAAATGATCCCGGCGACGCTCAAGTTTCTTGGGCTTGATCCGGATTCGAAGGACCCGGCGGTTCTCGAGAAAGCCACGCCACCGCTGATGGCAGTCCGCCCCTACATCCGCAAGTTCCATTCGTCGGAGAACATCAACGCCATTGCCAATGGCGACATTTGCCTGGCGGTGATGTGGTCGGGTGACGCCAAACAGGCAGGGATGCGCGCCGACGAAGCGAAGAAAGGCGTCAAGGTCCGCTATGCGATCCCGGCGGAAGGGGCGCAGATGTGGTTCGACATGATGGCGATGCCGAAGGATGCCCCCAATCCCGAAGCGGCGATGAAATTCATCAACTATCTGATGGAGCCGAAGGTCATCGCCAAGGCCACCAACTATGTGGGCTATCCAAACGCCAACGCCGCATCGAAGCCCTTCGTCAATCCTGAATTGCTCAACGATCCCAACGTCTACCCTCCACCCGAAGTGATGCAGCGGCTGTTCCTGGTCACCCCCTATGAGCAGAAGGTGCAGCGCGTGGTGACCCGCATCTGGCAATCGGTAAAGTCGNNGCCAAGTAAATACCGTCGGATAACCAAGCGGATTGGCAGCATGGCAACGGGACTGGAACCGGCACGCGTGAACGGCTCAGCTGGCGACGCTCGGGCGGCCGAAGTCCGTCTGCAGCCGGCTCCCTGGCGGGACCCCACCGCGCAGCCGTTCATCAAGATCCGCGATGTGGTGAAGAAGTTCGACAACTTTGTTGCCGTCGATGATGTGTGGTTGGACATCTACAAGGGTGAGTTCTTTGCCCTGCTCGGGCCGTCCGGCTGCGGCAAGACCACCTTGCTGCGGATGCTGGCCGGATTTGAGACCCCCACCTCGGGCACCATCGAGATCGACGGCGTCGACATGTCCGAGGTGCCGCCCTACCGCCGCCCCGTCAATATGATGTTCCAGTCCTATGCGCTGTTTCCGCATATGTCGGTGGAGCAGAACGTAGGCTTCGGCCTACGCCAGGAGGCGGTGCCGCGCAGCGAAATCGCCCATCGGGTGGCCGAGATGCTCGAACTGGTGCAGATGAGCGAGTTGGCACGGCGCAAGCCGCATCAGCTCTCGGGCGGCCAAAAGCAGCGGGTCGCCCTGGCCCGGGCGCTGATCAAACGGCCAAAGGTGCTGCTGCTCGATGAACCTCTCGGCGCCCTCGACCGCAAACTGCGCGAAGAGACCCAGTTCGAATTGGTCAACATTCAGGAATCGCTGGGCCTGACCTTCGTCATCGTCACCCATGACCAAGACGAGGCAATGACCGTCTCCACCCGAATGGCAATCATGGACCGCGGCCGCGCGGTACAGATCGGCACGCCGGGCGAGGTCTACGAATACCCCAACTCGCTCTACGTGGCGCAGTTTCTGGGCGACGTAAACGTCTTCGAATGCCGGGTCATTGATGCGGGAAAAGACCACACGACCGTCGATTCGCCGGAAGCCGGCTGTCAGATCTTCGCCGATCGTGGCCTTGATGCCCTGGGCGGCCAGGAGGTCTACGCCGTAATTCGTCCGGAGAAGATCGAGATCAGTAAGACGCTGCCGGTGGAAACTCGCCATAATTGTATCTCCGGCATCGTCTACGACATCGGCTATCTTGGCAACATGTCGGTTTACTACGTCCGCTTGGTAACCGGCGCCAAAGTCAAGGTCACCGCCGCCAACCGCTCCCGCCTGGTGGAGCGGCCGATCACCTGGGAAGACCAAGTGTGGTTGTCGTGGCCGCCAGCCGCCAGCGTCATTCTGATCGCGTGAGGCAGCTGTGACCCCCACTCCCACCGATCAGGGCCGACCGCCACCGGCAGCGTCCATCTCGCCCGGGCCGCAGACCAGCTACCTGGAAATTCTCGATCAGACCATGCCGCCGTTATCGCTGTGGGGTGGCCTCGCCCGGGCCACGGCCTGGCTGGAACGACACGGGCGCAAGCTGGTGATCCTCGGCCCCTTCCTGTGGCTGCTGATCTTCTTCCTGGTACCGTTCCTCATCGTCCTCAAGCTCAGTTTCTCCGAACCGCAGCTGGCGCAGCCACCGTACACGCCGCTGCTGACGATGGCGGAGGACGCAGGCAACCAGTATCTGGACATCCGGCTGAACCTATCCAACTACCTGTCGCTGGCCGAAGACGACATGTTCGTCCGGGCTTTTCTCAACTCGCTGCATATCGCCGGCATCTCAACGCTGTTGACGCTGCTTATCGCCCTGCCGATGGCCTACGGGATGGCGAAGGCGCCAACGGGATGGCGGCTGCCGCTGCTGATGCTGGTGATTCTGCCCTTCTGGACCTCCTTCCTCATTCGCGTCTACGCCTGGATCGGTATCCTCAAGAACGAAGGGCTGCTGAACGCGTTGCTGCTCGCACTCGGCGTGATCAGCGAACCGCTGGTGATCATGAACACCAATATCGCGGTGTATATCGGCATCGTTTACTCTTACCTGCCCTTCATGGTCCTGCCGATCTATGCCAGCTTCGAGAAGATGGATGCGAGTCTGGTGGAGGCGGCGATCGATCTCGGCTGCACCCCGGTCAAGGCTTTCTGGGTCATTACCGCGCCGATCGCCCGGCCGGGAATCATCGCCGGCTGTCTTCTTGTCTTCATTCCCGCCGTCGGCGAATTCGTCATCCCCGACCTGCTTGGCGGCTCGGACACGCTGATGATCGGCCGCACCCTGTGGGTCGAATTTTTCAACAACCGTGACTGGCCNGCTGGCGAGCGCGGTTGCCATCGTGCTGCTCGTCGTCCTTGTCCTGCCGATGATGCTGTTCCAAAGGCAGCAGGCGAAGGCAGCCCAAACCGGCGGCACATCGTCGTGAGGCCCGGCTTCACTCCGGTCACCATTCTGGCGCTCACCTTCGGGTTTGCGTTTCTCTATCTGCCGATCCTGCTGCTGATCCTCTTCTCCTTCAACGCATCAAGACTGGTGACCGTGTGGGGTGGTTTCTCGCTCAAATGGTACAGCGAGCTGCTGGCCAACACGCAGCTGCTTGATTCCGTCTGGGTCACGCTGCGGGTGGGGATGACATCGGCGACGCTGGCGCTGGTGTTTGGCACCCTGGCGGGGATCACCCTTGTGCGCTTCACCCGCTTCCGCGGCCGGGTGCTGTTCTCCGGCATGGTCTTCGCCCCTCTGGTGATGCCGGAGGTGATCACCGGTCTATCGCTGCTGCTGCTGTTCGTCTCGCTCGACTGGGACCGTGGGATGTGGACGGTCATCATCGCCCACACCACCTTCGCCACCGCCTATGTCTCGGTGGTCGTCCAGTCGCGCCTGCTGACCTTCGACGTGATGCTCGAGGAGGCGGCAATGGACCTGGGTGCTACGCCGCTGAAGACCTTTTTCGTCATTACCCTGCCGGTGATCGCCCCGGCGCTGGTCTCCGGCTGGCTGCTGGCGTTTACCCTGTCCCTCGACGACCTGGTGATCGCCAGCTTCACCACCGGGCCCGGAGCGACGACGCTGCCGATGCGTATCTACAGTCAGGTCCGCCTCGGCGTGACGCCGGAAATCAACGCCATCTCCACGGTGCTGATCGGCCTGGTTACCCTGGGTGTAATTACCGCCTCGGTGTTGCAGAAGCGACAGCTGGCACGCGGCCCAGCCGCCTGAACGCCGGCCAACTACCCCCGGCCAGGCTTGGCCACCACCATCGCCGCACCTACAGCCGCGCCTTCGATACTGGCACGATCCGCGCCTGCTGACCGTTCAGCTGCGGTTGGTTCCAATCGCCGGCGACAACATTCACTCCAGCTTTGGATGGCTTGAAGCGAACAAAGCGGCGATTCCCAGCATACCGCGACCTGTTGGCAACATCGCGAGCGCGATCTAGCCCGATGTGGCCACGTATAGCGTACTCTACCGCTTCCCACGCACTTGCAAGCGAATATTAACTGGGGAAAATTGCCGGAGGCAATAAAGCTAACTTGTAAAAATCTGCAACATACTTACGACGGATGTAAAAACTACGACAAATTACTGCGAAGTACCTTTGCGCGCGGTGGCCGGCCATATTTTCGCCATTATCATAAGAGAATCCTTAATTAAATATGGCGAATGAGGCGATACACAATCAAAAATTGCGCATCGCAACATCTGTGTACATATTTGTGAGTTTTTGTGAGAAGGTGTAATGACTATGTTATCAATGATCTCTATTTTGATTGATAAGATGCGTAAATTTTATAACAACATAAAATATTTTACTTTTATTATTTTACTTTGCTTTGCCGAAATCGCGTTTATTACTGTTCCTGTGTACGCAGATCCGCTATCCGGTCTCGATACACGGCCATCTAATTCAACATGTCTTGCCGGTTCTCCGCCACCTACAACAGCAGTTTTTCAAGATGTGTTTACACAGATTTGGACATACAAGCCGTTTGACTTGCGTCAGTCGCCAGTAGACCAAAACAGATGGTATTTTATTACCCGTGCTGGGCAGCTCTATACGTTTGTTGCGCCCAACGGAACGCCAAAGCTTCTGCTCGACATCAGCGATAAAATTGGTGTGTTGTCGGGCAGTAATGCCTACGCCACCGGCGGCTCCGAGCAGTGGGGACTCGTCGGCTTTGCATTTGATCCAGATTTCGCCTCGAACGGGTATGTGTTTCTGCTTTACAACGGAAGGCAGGCCAATGAAGCAGCGGCGACCTCATATGTCGCTCGTTATACTTCATCAGGCGATGGCACGACCTTCGATCGCCAGAGCGAGAAATTGATCATCTCCCAGTTGCAAAACATCTCGGTCAATCACCATTTCGGCCAAGTCGAATTCGCGCCTGACGGCTTCCTCTATATCGGCTCCGGCGACGGCAGCAGTGGTCCGACCACTAGCCCGGCACAGAATTGCGCTGACCTGCATGGAAAAATTCTTCGCCTCAACGTCAACACCACCGCCGCCTACACCATCCCCGGCGGCAATCCCTTCGTTGGCAACGCCACGTGCCGGGGAGAAATCTACGCCCTTGGCTTGCGCAATCCGTGGCGCTTCTCCTTCGATACCCCCACCAAGACACTCTGGGTCGGTGACGTAGGTGGCGCCATCTCCGAAGAGGTTGACATCATCGTCAAGGGTGGCAATTACGGCTGGCCAGCGGTAGAAGGTTTCAATTGCCGTGTCACTGGCCAATGCAATACGGCTTCGTATAACGCGCCCGTTTACGAAGTTCTGCATCAGTCACAGCCCGCTGCCGTTATCGGTGGTTATGTGTATCGTGGGACGGCCATCCCGACGTTGACCGGCAATTACTTATTCTCGGTGTTTCAGCGTCAGATCATCATCAATCTCAAGAAAAACGCGCAAACGCAAACGTGGGATGGCAATAACCTGATCAGCGGCGCTCCGACCTTCACCAGCCATTTTGTCGACCGCGATGGCGAGTTTTATGGCATCGTTGGCCATCTTGTCGTCCCGAAGATACTCAAGCTTGTGCCGGATTCGGGGAATGTTGCATCCGTCGCGGCACCTGCGCTGCTCTCGGCCACCGGTTGCGTCGATCCGGCCAATCCGCGGCAGGTCATCGCTGCCGCCATCCCCTATACGGTGGCGACACCCCTGTGGTCGGATGGTGCGGCAAAGCAACGCTGGGTTGCGCTACCCGACAACGGGAAAATTACTATTGGTGCTGACGGCGACTTCCAGTTCCCAGTGGATAGCGTCCTGATCAAGGAATTCTCCTTCAACGGCAAACCACACGAAACGCGTCTACTCAAACACCACACCGATGGCAGCTGGGCAGGATACAGTTATGCATGGCGGGCCGATTTATCCGATGCCGATCTCGTGCCAACCGAAGGCAAGACAGCGAGCGTCAAAACCGACTCCGGCAGCTACATTGACTGGGGCTTTCCATCACAAGCGCAATGCCTTGTCTGCCACACGGAAGCGGCCAATTTTGCTCTCGGCCCCGAAATTCTACAGCTGAACCACATCTCCCCCACCGCCTATACGCAAACTGGCCGCTTCGGCAACGAGCTGTCGAGCTGGGCGGCAATCGGCATGTTCGATGCNCCCCTGCCGGCCGCGGTTGCGGACCTGCCAACCTTGGCCGATCTTAGCAACTCCTCTGTTTCCAACACGCTGCGCGCGCGAAGCTATTTGCATGCTAATTGTTCCGGCTGCCATCGCCCCAACGGCCCAACGCGGGCCAGTCTCGACTTCCGCTACACAACGACCACAAGTGGGATGAATGCCTGCAACGTCGCGCCTTCCGCTGGCGATCTGGGTGTTACCGGTGCGATGCCGCTTACCGTCAAGAAGCCGCAAAAGTCATTGGTGTATCTACGTATGAACCGGCGTGACACGAACCAGATGCCGCCGCTTGGCACAAAGCTGATCGATCCCAGCGGCACGAAGCTTATCTACGGCTGGATCAACCGGGACGACGTTTGCACCGACTTTGCCGACAGCGACGCCGACGGTGTGCCGGACAACGTCGACAATTGCTCCACCTTTGCCAATGCGGATCAACAGGACAGCGACGGTAACAAGATCGGCAACCGGTGCGACGGCGACTTCTCCGGCGATGGAGTTGTCAACGACGTCGATCGCGGCAAACTGGTGCTGCAGCATATGGGGACCAAATTCGGCGATCCGCGAAACGGGCCTGCGCCAACGTGGGGTCCACGCTTTGATCTCAATGGCGATGGCTTTATCAACGCCGCTGATCTAGCCATATTCGATCAAGACCTAAATAACCGACCCTTGGGGGCATCGGCGTTGCGTTAGTAGCCGCTGAAAACCTCGGGCCTCGTTCGCCATGCGGCGACGCGGTGCTTGGAACCCTTACGCTCCCTGCACCGCGTCGCCAATGTTAACGCCTCAGTGCTGGCCAGCGATCTTGCCTTCCTTGAACAGGTTGTCCTGCAGTTCGTGGGCAAATAGCGGATTGTTGCGACGGATCCATTCGAGAACCATCGCCGCATGCTCCATTTCCTCGTGCATGTTATGCAGAAGAATTTCCTTCAGCTCCGGATCATCGCAGTCATCGGCGCGCTGGCGATACCAGTCGATCGCTTCCAGCTCCTCGATCAGTGAGGTAATCGCCTGGTGCATGGCGATGGTTTCTTTGCTCAGCCGCTCACGTGGTGCGTGAAGACCTTCACTCGACATGCTGCCCTCCGTAGGTTTTGCAATCGTTGCAGGGTTGGCTTCTGCTCAGGCCGCGGCGGCTACGACCGGCTCGCGTGAAAGCGTGCTTCGAAGGCATCCCACAGGCCAGTTTCCAGCGCGACGTCGTCGAAGCGACCGATTTCCTGGATGCCGGGGGGCGAGGTGACGTTGATCTCGGTCAGGTAGTCGCCGATGATATCGATGCCGACGAAGACGAGCCCGCGCCGCGACAGCTCCGGACCGATCGCCTCGCAGATCTCCTGATCGCGGGCGGTCAGTGTTTCCGGCATCGCCGTCGCCCCCACGTGCAGGTTGGAGCGCGCTTCGCCCGGCTGCGGGACCCGGCGGATCGCTCCCGCCGCTTTGCCGTCGATCAGCACCACCCGCTTGTCACCCTGGCGCACCTCCGGCAGATAGCGTTGGATCACCAGAGGCTCGCGGTAGAGCTGGGTGAACATCTCCAGCAGCGCGTTGAAGTTGTCGTTGTCGGGGGTGACGTGGAAGACGTTGGCGCCGCCGTTGCCATAGAGCGGCTTCATGACGATGTCGCCATGCTCCTCGCGAAAGGCGCGAATCTGCGCCCGGTCGGCGGTGATCAGCGTCGGCGGCATCAGATCGGGAAACCGGGTGACAAACAGCTTTTCCGGCGCGTTGCGCACCTCGAAGGGATCGTTGACCACGTAGGTCTGCGGATGCACGTGTTCGAGCAGGTGGGTCGCCGTGATGTAGGCCATGTCAAAGGGCGGATCCTGGCGCATCAGCACCATGTCCACGTCCGCCAGATCGATCATCTCCGCTTCGCCCAGCCGGTAATGATCGCCCAGAACCCGCTGCACGGTAAGAGCGCGCGCCTCGGCGTAGAGTCCGCTCTGCGAGAAGGCCAAATTCGCTGGCAGGTAATGATAGAGGGCATGGCCACGCCGCTGTGCCTCCAGCGCCAAGGCAAACGTCGAGTCGGTATCGATGTTGATGCTTTCGATCGGGTCCATCTGGATGGCTACGGTGAGCCCCATGGCGTTCGCGTCCTCGCGGTTAACGGCAACGGTGCTATTTGAGGCGGGCGTGGACGGCGACGCAAGGCCGTTCCGCAGCAACCGCCGTCAAAGCGCTCAGTCGTCGGCGCGAAAGGCAGCGCGCAGATGTTTCGGCCAACGGCGGCGCCCGACCAGGAGCAAATCGAAGCGAACATCCAGCGCGGCGAATGCGGGCCGTCGGGCAAGAAACAATTCGGCGGCACGGACGATGCGCCGCCGCTGTGTCGGTGACAGCACCTCGTCGGCGTCGACCGAGCGCGCCTTTACCTCGATAAAGGCGATGACGTTGCCGCGGACCGTGATCAGGTCGATTTCGCCCACCGGCGTGCGCAGGTCGCGGGCGATGATCCGGTACCCCTTCAACCGCAGATAAATCGCCGCCAACGCCTCGGCGGCACGGCCGTAGCGCTCGGCGTCCTGGCGCTTTGCCGCAGGGAGAACGTCACGCCTGCTCACGCCCGCCGCCCGGCGATGGTCAGCGTCCGGGCGTAAATCCGCTGCCGCGGCAGGCCGGTTGCCGTCGCCACCGTCGCCGCTGCCTGGCTCGGTGCCTGTTCATCAAGCGCTGCGAGGATGAGATCGTCCACTTCCGCTTCGCTCAGCGGTTCCAGCTCGGCCAGCGGCGGCCCAACGACGATGGTAACCTCCCCTTTCGGCGGTTCCGCCGCCTGCTGCTGCGCTGCCAGATCCGCCAGGGTGCCGCGGGTGACCTCTTCGAACAATTTGGTCAACTCGCGCGCGATCACCGCCGGTCGCGGACCAAGCACCTCGGCCAAATCAGCCAGCGCCACCGCAAGACGATGCGGCGCTTCAAAAAAGACAAGGGTCGCGGGAATGCTCTTCAAACGTTCGAGGATACGGCGTCTGGCCACCGATCGCATCGGCAGAAAGCCTTCGAACAGAAAGCGATGGGTGGGCAAGCCGGAGACGGCCAGCGCCGTCAGCACCGCCGAAGCACCGGGAATCGGCACCACGCGCACCCCGGCGGCGATCGCCTGGGTCACCAGCCGATACCCCGGATCGGAGACGAGCGGCGTACCCGCATCAGAGACGAGGGCGATCCGCTCGCCGAAAGCGATTCGCTCGATCAGACGCGGCGCCATCCTCGTTTCGTTGTGCTCGTGATAGGGAACGAGCGACCGAGTGATGCCATGAATCGCCAGTAGCTTGGCGGTCACGCGGGTATCCTCGCAGGCAATCGCATCCACCTCGGCAAGAGTAGCGAGCGCCCGGAGTGTCAGATCGGCGGCGTTGCCGATCGGGGTGGCGACGAGATAGAGGCCGCCTGGCAAGGGCGGCTTTGCCGCAACGTCCGTTGGCTCTGCCACCGGTTTACTCGCGTCATCCGACCGACTAAGGTCGGCGGCCAATGTCGGATCCGCGCTTGGCGAAACGCTGACAGCCTGTTGACGAGACTGCGATGCCCGCACGGCTTTTCTCTCGCTTTCGTTCCGCCCTCGCTTGGTCATCGTTAGCCCTCGCTGTGCTCGCGGTGTGCGGCTGCGATCATTTGCAGTCGAAGGAGGCAGTGCAAGCCCCTTCACCGCCGCCGGTGGTCGTCCGCCAGCCGCCGGCACCGGTTTCGGAGACACCGGAGGTGGTCGAGCGGGTGCCCATCCTCGTCCCACCGCCCGCCGAGGCGAGGCCGGCCGAGCGGCTTGACCTGCCTGCCCTGCAGCCGGGCGACGTGCGGGTGGCACTGCTGCTGCCATTGAGCGGCACACTTGGCGACATCGGCAAGGGAATGCTGAACGCGGCGCAGATGGCGCTGTTCGACGTCGCCGACGACCACCTGCAACTGGTCCCCTACGACACCGCTGGCACGCCGGACGGCGCGCAGGCAGCGGCGAAGCGAGCGGTGGCAAGCGAGGTGTCGCTCATCCTCGGGCCGTTGCTGGCCACATCGACGCGGGCGGTGCGGCCGGTGGCCAAGGCGGCAAACGTGCCGGTGGTCTCCTTCTCCAGCGACCGCAAGGTGGGCGGTGACGGCGTCTACGTCATCGGCTTCACCCCGGAGACGGAAGTCGAGCGGGTGATGACCTACGCCGCCGACAACGGCGCCAACCGCTTCGTGCTGCTGGGTCCGAAGGATACCTATGGCGATACAGTCGCCGCCGCGGTCAGGAAAACGGCCAAAGACCGCAATCTGGTCCTGGTGCGGGTCGAGCTTTACGATCCGAAGACGACGAATTTTGCCCTAATCATCGATCGCATTCGGCCGATGCAGCCGACAGGACCGCAACCATTGCCGGCGCCGCCGGTGGCCGGAGCCCAGCCCACCGGCCAGCCGGATGCAGCCGCTCCACCGCCGCTACCCTTTGATGCCTTGCTCATCGCCGATGGCGGCGAACGGTTGCGGCAACTGGCAAACCAGTTGGCGGCGAAGGGGCTCGGGCCGGATCACGTACGCGTGCTCGGCACCGGCGCCTGGGACGAGCCAGCACTGGCCAAGGAGGCCTCGCTGGCCGGCGCCTGGATCGCTGCCCCTGAACCCAGCTTTCGCATCGAGTTCGCCGACCGCTATCAGCAGTTCTTTGGCAAGCAGCCGCCGCGCCTCGCCACCCTCGGCTACGACTCCACCGCGCTGGCTGCCGTTCTCGTCCGCAACCGGGGANNCGCGAGGGGGACGACGGATGCTTGGCTGACCAACCCCGACGGCTTTTTCGGTCGCGACGGCCTGTTCCGGTTGATGCCGGAGGGTTATGCCGACCGCCGCCTCGCCATCCTGCAGATCGGCGGTGATCAGGCTGGCGTCATCAGCGAGGCGCCTCGACGCTTCGTCGGATTCTAGCAGCCTGTCGGACTTGCGTCTCGGGCGTCGCCGGACCTGCGTAGGGATCGGTGCGTCGGCGCCTCTGTCAGCGCCATTTTGGGCGGTGCGGTCGCGCTGGCGCGCCTGCGGAACTGGCCGCGCAGGCTAGACGGCGCGGCTGAGGGCGAACATCCGCTTCAGGTTCCATGCCATGGTTACAAGCCTCCACTCGCCACGGGCGGCATTGAGCCCGCGCAGCAGGAACTGCCGGAACCCCAGCACGGACTTGATGATGCCAAACACTGGCTCGGGCGTCTGCTTGCGCAGGGCGTAGAGCGCGCGGCCCTGCGGCGTGCGCAGCCGATACGCCATCGCCTGAACCGGGGTGGGGTCTTCGGGCGCCGGTGGCGCCGCAGCGAAGCGCTCTTGCAGGCTGAGATGATGCGCCTCGCGACCAAGTGCGATCAGCGGTTCGATCCCGCCGGCCACACAGGCCTGCACATTCGCCTCGCTGAAGTAGCCATTGTCCGCCAACAGCATGTCCGGCCTGCCGAGCACGTCCGGCAGAGTGCCGATCTTGTCCAGCATGGGTGTAAGCTGCTGCTTGTCGTTGGGCGCCTGCACCACGTCGGCGACCACCACCAGCAGACTGCCCGCCGCCACCGCCGCCTGCGCATTGTAGCACTGCTCAAAACCGCCGCCCGCCACCGCCATGATGCGGCTTTCCTCGTCGGTCAGATTGATCTGATCCGTGGGCAGCGGCGTCGCCACCGGCGGCTTCGGCTCACGGCCCGTGGGCTTCTTGCCGGTGGCCGCTGCCTTGGCGTCCCGTGCTGCGAGTTTCGCCTGATGGTCTGCCTGCTCCCGTTCGAAGCGTTCCTTCGCGCGGGCCTCGATCTTCGCCCGGGCCTCGGCGAGCCTGGACAACCGTTCCTCACGTCGCGCCAGTTCGTCGGGGATCGACATGCCGTCAGCGATGTCCACCTGGTCCGCCGCTTCTGCCTTGGCCATGAGATCGGCCACTTCGGCCTGCAGTTGGGCCTCCAGCTTGCCCGCATGGTCATAGGACAGCGCGCTGTGCCGGCTGGCATTGGCGTGGACCTTGGTCCCGTCGAGCCCGACCGTTCCCAGCTTCAGCACGCCCATCTCGCGCGCGAGCACCAGCACCTGGACGAACAGCTTCTCGATCTGCGGCAGAAAGCGTCGGCGGAACGCGGCGATGGTGTCATGGTCCGGATGATCGTTCGCCGCGATGAAGCGGAACGCCACGCTGTCATAGGTCGCCCGCTCCAGCTTGCGGCTGGAGAACACCCCGGTGGCGTAGCCGTAGATCAGAATGCCCAGCAGAAGGCTGGGGTGGTAGGACGCTTCCCAGAGCCACGGTAGCTGCCGGTCATCGGCCGCAGATCCAGCCCCGCGATCACCTCCACCACGAACCGCGCCAAGTGCCGCTGCGGAAGCCACTCGTCCACCGACGGCGGCATCAGAAATCCGCTGTCGCGGTCGATCGGGCGGAAGTTGCTCATGCCGAAGAGGTCCGGGCCGGGGGCGTGAATCCATGCCCGGATTCTATAACCCACAGCTCCGCCTCGCGTTAAGTCCGACAGGCTGCTAGGCTTCGTGCTGTGCCAGCTTAGGCGAGGAGCGCCGCCATCACCGCGTTGAGACGCATCCGACCGGCGGGCGTAGCGCGCAGCACCAGTTCATCGACGATCAGAAAGCCAGCCTCGATCAGCTGCGCCAGCCGGTCGGCATCGATGCAGGCCAGGAGGTCGCGGCCGCTCCGGCGGCGAAAACGCTTGCGATCCAGTCCGGCGGTGAGCCGCAGCCCCGAAAGCAGCAGTTCCTCGGCACGCTCCCGATCAGCCAGCGGCAGCCGCTCGGCCACGCCGTCACCCCGCTCCTCCACCGCCCGCAGCCATTTCTCCGGCGCGCGCAGGGCGCGGATCGCCGCGGTGGTGCCGCCGACGGTGAGCCTTCCATGCGCCCCCGGGCCAATGCCGAGATAGTCCGTACCCTGCCAGATGACGACATTGTGCCGACAGGCGTTCCCCGGGCCGGCGTGATTGGAGATCTCGTAGGCTGGCAAGCCCGCGGCCTCCAGCATGTCCTGGGTCAGCTCGTAGAGGTCGGCGCCACGATCTTCATCCGCGGCGGCGACGCCATCGCGATAAAACTTCGTCCCCGGCTCGATCGTCAGCTGATAGACGGACAGGTGGCCGGAGGCGAAGCTTAGCGCTTCCGCCAGTTCGGCGCGCCAGGCAGCGAGCGTCTGTCCCGGCCGGGCGTAGATCAGATCGAAGGAACTGCGCGGGAAAATGCGCGCCGCGAGCGCCACCGCAGCGCGGGCGTCGGCGGCGGAGTNGGCCACACGGCCGAGGCGTGCCAGCGACGCATCATCCAGCGCCTGGACGCCGAGCGACAGCCGATTGACCCCGGCGGCGCGAAAGCCAGCGAAGCGGCCCGCTTCAGCCGACGTGGGGTTGGCTTCAAGGGTGACCTCCACATCGTCGGCAACCGGCCACAGGGCGGCGACCGCATCGAGGACAGCGGCGACGGTAACCGGACGCATCAACGATGGTGTGCCGCCGCCGAAGAAGACACTGGCGACGACGCGGCCACGGGTGGCTTCGGCGTAGGCGGCAAGCTCGCGGGCGTAGGCTGCGGCCCAGCGCTCGTGGTCGATGCTCGCCGCGACATGGCTGTTGAAGTCACAGTAAGGACATTTCGAAAGACAGAACGGCCAATGCACATAGATGGCCAGTTCGTCACCCGCCATTGCGGCTGCAATCCCCATCGGGGGCGATCCCTACTCCGCCGCGGCCGCCGCCGGCAGGCGCTTCGCGTCCTCCACGTCCGGCATGGCGAGCACCAGGACGACGGTCATCGCGGCGATCGTCGCCAGCAGCAGAAACAACGCCTGGAAGCCGGCTGAGCGCACCAGCGGCCCCAGCCCGGCGACCGCCAGCCCGCTGATGCCAAAGGCGATGGTGAACCGGAGACCGGTGATCCGCGAGCGGATGCGATCGTCGAAATAGCGAACGCTTACCGCGTCGATGAAGGNGATCTGACCGAAGATCAGCACCATCTGCGCAATCAGCAGCAGGTAGAACCACCAGCCGGTAGCTGCGGTCGTAGCCAGGAACACCAGCGGCAAGGCGATGACCACGGCAAAGTACAGCCGCTTCAACGGCAGCCGGTCGATCAGCCGACCAACCAGCGGCTGTGCGAGCGAGGCAATGGCGTAGACCACGGCAAGCAACAAGCCACTCTTCGCCGGATCGCTGGCAACCACCTCCATCCGTTCGGCGAGGAGTTGACCGTTGCCGTTGGTGGTGAAGTTGAAGATCAGCGCGCTGCAGATGGCGACGCCGTCGGTCAGCAGGCCGAACACCCGCAGTGCGTCCGCCTTTGGCAGCGGGATCGTTTGTGCCAGCCGCTTTGCCGGCGGCTGATGTTCGCGTGGCGCGACAACGGCAAACACCGTTCCGGCGGCGATGGCGAGCAACCCGGGGACAATGAACGCCATCCGCCAGCCCGACCAGGTCACCAGCATCCCAGTGACGGCGGCCGCAGCGGCGATGCCGAGATTGCCGGCAAGACCGTTGATGCCGATCCGCCAGCCCGGGTCGGGCGCGTTTTCCACCAGCATGGGAATGCCGACGGGATGGTAGATGGCGGCAAACGCCCCCATGATCGTCAGCGCTGCCGCCAGTTGCCAGGGCGCCTGCGCCAGGGCGACAGCGATTGTCGCCGCACCAATGCCGAAAAAGAAGACGAGCATCATCGCCCGACGGCCCCACAGGTCGCCAAGGCGTCCCGCCAATGCGGCACCGATGCCGAAGAGCAGGAAGGCACCGGTGGCGTAAGGCATGAGCTGCTCCCAATCCATGGCAAAGTCGGCGGCGATGGCACCGACGGCCGAGGCGAAGATCAGCAGCACGAAATGATCGATGGCGTGGCCGAGGCTGAGGAGGACGGTGGTGGCGCGGCGCCGGCAGGCTAGAAGCATGCGCTGACCAGTTTGGCGAAGGCATCGGCGCGGTGGCTGATGCGATGTTTCTCCTCTGGCGTCATTTCGCCGAAGCTCTGGGCGTAACCGTCGGGCACGAACAGGGGATCGTAACCGAAGCCGCTGCAGCCCCTTGGCGGCCAGATAAGTTCGCCGTGGACGACACCTTCAAAGCTGGCGCATTGGCCGTCCGGCCAGCAGACGACGAGGGCACAAACGAAGTGGGCGCGTCGGTTGGCAACTCCCTGCAGCCGCTCCTCCACCCGGCGCATGGCGAGGGCGAAATCCCGCTCCGGACCACCCCAGTCGGCGGAATAGACGCCCGGTTCGCCACCAAGGGCATGGACGCAGAGGCCGGAATCGTCGGCCAGCGCCGGCAGGCCGGTGGCGGCCGCGGCGGCGCGCGCCTTGATCATGGCGTTGCCGATAAACGTGGTCTCAGTCTCGTCCGGAACCGGCAACTGCAACGCGCCGACGGAGACCACCTTGGTGCCGAAGGGGCGCAGCAGGTCGCCGATCTCCGCCACCTTGCCGGCGTTGTGACTGGCGATCACCAGCGTGCCGGTGCCAAGCCGGCGCGGCGTTTGCGCGTTCATCGNCCGGAGGCTTCCCGGATGCTATGCAAGGTCGAGTACTTCGCGCTGCAGGCGGGTCAGTTCATCGACCCCTTTGCGTGCGAGGCCCAGCAGCGACAGAAACTGCGTCTCGTCGAATGGCTTGTCCTCGGCGGTAGCCTGAATCTCGACGATCTGCCCCGAGCCGGTAAAGACGAAGTTGGCATCGGCCTGGGCGGCGCTGTCCTCGGCGTAGTCCAGATCGAGCACGGCGTCACCCTGATAGAGGCCACAGGAGACCCCGGCCACCTGATCGGTCAGCGGCACCTTCTTGATAATGCCAAGCTCCACCAGCCGGCGGAAGGCAGCGTAAAGCGCCACGTAGCCACCGGTGATACTGGCGCAACGGGTGCCACCATCGGCCTGGATGACGTCGCAGTCGATCCGCACCTGGATCTCTCCCAGCGCTTTGAGGTCGGTGACCGCACGCAGGCTGCGGCCAATCAGCCGCTGAATCTCCTGGGTGCGGCCGGTCTGCCGGCCTCGGCTCGCCTCGCGGTCGGTGCGCCCGGCGGTGGCGCGGGGCAGCATGCCGTATTCGGCGGTCACCCAGCCACGGCCGCCGTCGCGCATCCAGCCGGGCACCCGCTGCTCAACGGTGGCCGTGCACAGCACGTGCGTGTCGCCAAAGCGGGCGAGGCAGGAGCCCTCGGCATATTTATTGACGCCAACCTCCAGACTGATCGGGCGGAGATGCGTGGGCGCGCGCCCTGATGGTCGCATGGCGACTTCCAACCTTTCCCTGGGAACTGCAAGCACACTAAGTCGCGGCACCCTAACGCCTACCCTGGCGGTGGTCAAAGCCCGACGCATTGACGCGGGCCCGGTGAAGCGACTACATCACACACATACACAATGCGCTGACGGTGCGCGGAAGTTATCATTGCGATCCCGTCGGCGAGGGCGAGAGCAGAGTAACGGATACTCCCACGCAACCATGCCGGAACACTGGTAACGGCCGACAATGATTGGCGAGTTGAGTGCGCGGTCGCGCGAGATATTCCGGCAGGTGGTCGATGCGTATTTGGAGACGGGAGAGCCCATCGGTTCGCGCACCCTCTCCAGGCGGCTGACGGTCAGCCTCTCGCCGGCGACGATCCGCAACGTCATGGCGGACCTTGAGGAATCGGGACTGCTGTTTTCGCCGCATGCATCCGCCGGGCGACTGCCGACGGAAGCCGGATTGCGCCTGTTTGTCGACGGCCTGCTTGGCGTCGGGGCACTTGCCGACGACGACCGCCGCAGTCTGTCGCAGCAGTGTGCCGGATCGTCCACCAGCATCGACGGGCTGTTCGAGGCGGCGACCACCGCGCTTTCCGGTCTCGCCCGCTGCGCCGGACTGGTGACCGCGCCGAAGACCGAACTGCCGCTGAAACATATCGAGGTGGTCAGCCTGAGCCCGTCCCGCGCCCTCGTCGTCATCGTCACCGAGGCGGGCGTGGTGGAGAACCGGGTGATCGAGACGCCGCCCGATCTGCCACCGTCGGCGCTGGTGGAAGCATCCAACTTCCTCTCAGCGCGGCTAGTGGGGCGGACCATTGTCGAAGCGCGGACCGAGATCCTGGCCGAACTGCAGCGGCACACCGACATGCTCGATCAACTCACCGGCCGGGTGGTGGAATCGGGCCTCGCCACCTGGGGCGGCGACGGCAAGAGCGGGCAGTTGATCGTTCGCGGACAGGCTCACCTGCTCGACGACGTGCAGGCGATCGGCGAACTGGAGCAGATCCGCGCGCTGTTCGCCCTGCTGGAAACCAAGGAGACGATGCTGCAGGTCCTCTCGATGGTGGAGGGCGGCGAAGGGGTGCAAATCTTCATCGGCGCCAGCAGCCCGCTGTTCAATGTGACCGGCTGTTCGATGATCGTCAGCCCCTATCGCGACGGCCGAGAGAAGATCATCGGCGCCATCGGGGTGATCGGTCCGACACGGATGAATTATGCCCGGATCATTCCGATGGTAGACTACACCGCGAAATTGATCGGGCGAATGATCGGTTAAGCAAGGACGAGGGAATACAATGCCACAAGGCGGTGAATTGAACGACCAGAACCGGAGCGACCTGGGCGAGGCGACCGCATCGGCTTCGACGCCATCAGCAGCGGCGTCCGCCGAGGCCGTGGATCTGGAAGCGAAGCTCGCCGAGTTGGAAGCGCAGATTGCCCAGCTGAAGGAAGATCGGCTGCGTGCGCTGGCGGAAGTGGAGAATGTCCGACGCCGGGCAGCGCGCGACCGCCAGGATGCGAGCCAGTANCCCATCAGCAACTTCGCCCGCGACACACTGGTCGTTGCCGACAATCTGCAGCGAGCCATGGCCAGTGTCGACCCGGTGGCGCGTGCCAGCGATCCCGTTCTTGAAACGCTGATGAGCGGAATCGAGATGACCGAGCGCGGGCTGCTGGCCGTGCTTGAGCGCAACGGCATCAAGCCAATCCCGGCGGAAGGCGTGCTGTTCGATCCGCACGTGCATGAGGCGATGTTCGAGATCCCGAACCTCACGGTGCCGCACGGAACGGTGCTGCAGGTGCTGGAAAACGGCTATCTGCTTCACGACCGTACCCTGCGGCCGGCGCGGGTCGGTATCTCCCGCGGCGGGCCGAAACTGCCGCCGGGAGCGGCGGTGCCCGACAGTGCCGCCGCAACGGCGGCTGCGGCCGATGTGGTCGCCGATCCGCCAGCAGCGGCGGAAGCACCGGTCAGCGAGGGCTCCGGTACTGCTACCGCAGACTCCGCCGCACCGAGTGCCGACGCCAGCGAAGCCGGTGGTCCGGCGGCAGAGAACATCTTTGACTTTACGCCGCGGGCCACGGCCACGGGCGAGCGCTATCAGCAGCCGCAGGAGGGCGAGCAGCGTTCAGGTGCGCGCGTCGACGAGACGCTGTAACCAAATGCCACGGCGCCGGCTGACCGAAAGTTTCGGCACCGGCGCTCGGTCCGGCACTTCAGGCCAGTGCGTTAGGCCGGTGCGTCAGGCGATGAGGAAATCGTGCGCCGGGTCGTGGGCGTGAAAGCGGCGCTTGGCCAGCGTCTGGTTGGTCACCGCGTAACAGTAGATGCAGCCATGCGGGCAGCTGTCATAGGCACCGATATCCCGCGATGACCAGCAGCCACAGCCGTCGCGGTGCGGCTTGCGGGCGGCGCTGAGCTGCCGGCCGGCAATGGCGGCGAGACGCTCGGCGTCGATGCAGCGGGCGACGCCGACGCCTTCGCAGGCAAACTCCGGCTGCGAACACAATGACAAGCGCATTCGGCGCTGAGCGGCGATGGCGGCAAGCTCGACCAGCAACGCCTGCTTTGTCGCCGCCAGCGGATCAGTCCAGGTGAACGTACCGGCGGTGGTGGCGGCGGCGAGATTGCGTGCGGTTTTGCGATAGATGTGCGCCCAGGAGACGACCACCTCGTCCACCGCCCCGGCAAGCGCATCGGCTAGGCGGCGGAAGGTATCTCGGTGCCAGGCGGGTGGCGTCAGCGAGGTAGAGATGATCGGATCGTAGCGCCAGACAACCGAGACCGAACCGAATTCACGCGACAGGCTGCGCAGTTGCGCCACCGCGCGATCGCTGGCGATGGTCGCCACATCGAGCGACCGCGGATAGCCGGTGACGGTAAACTGGACAATGAACGGCACCCCCATGGCGGCGACCGCCGCCAGCGCCGGGCGGAACTTTTCGCAATTGCGTGTCCAGAAGACGAACCCCTCGACGTTGGGCGGGCGAAGCGACAGGGTCGATGGTGGCCCGCCGTAGGGATTGCGCACGCGCACCGATCCCACCTGCAGTCGCGCCAGGAACCATTCGGCATAAAACGCAGGGATATCGGTGCGATAGCTGGCCGAGACGATCATAGGCATACCGCGACAGGAAAACACCGGACGCCCGTTAGGGTGTTGATCACGGGCGGGCGAACCGCCGATGCCGCGTAATCCCCACACGCCTCGTGCACAGGCACTCTGCCGCATCTGCCCGCCGCTGTCGATTCACCAGCCTGCGAGCGCCGACATTTTCCTGCCCCATTACCGCCACAGATCAATATTATTGGTTTCTTTATATACATAACTAATATCTATATACGCACCGATCGGCAGCGCACGCAGCGCTTGACACCCTAATGGGGTGGATTATAGGGTTTAGTCCTGTGTGCAATCGACCACATCAGGGGAATGTCACCGCTATGTTGGCAGCATCGACCGCACTTGTCGTTTTGGGTTTGCTCGCGTCCTGCCACATCGGCAGGGATGCGTCCGCCGTCCGGGTCAGGTCAGCCAGCTGCGCCGGCACAAACGGCGACGGCCGCAAGGGATCATCGAAAAGGCAGTGCCGTTGAATCGGCGAACGCCATTGCCAGCCCGCAAACCCGGCAACACGGTGCGGGTGCGTCTAATGAGCCGCCGCCGCGCCAAGCCTGGACGGCTTAAAGGGAACGATTCTCACGCCTGATCGTTGAAGTCGTATGCTTCGCACGCTGCTCGCACAACTTCGCAAGCAACGCCGCTGGCTACTTCGGATTAGTCGGGAGAAGCGCGATGAAATCAATTATTCTTTGGGCACTCGGCGTGCCACTGGTTGCCATCGTTCTACTGAACGTTTTTCACGTTCTTTAGCGCGATAGCCAAAGCACAATCGCTGGCATAACGATTGTTTTGCTGTCAGCGTCGGCGCTGGCCAGCCGCGTCGCGCAGCACTTCGGCTCCCCATCCAGCGGACCGTTGGTCTTGTGGTTGCGTCTGCTGATGATTGCCTTTCCGGCCGGTCCGCCGCCGACCATCGCTATCGCCGCACTTGGCAGCGATGGTCGACGGTGACGGTTCGCATCATTGCCTCGTCACCGGCGTGTTGGCTATAAGGGATGCCGACGATGCGCGGTGTCTCGGTTCGGGGGCCAGTCGGTTGCTTGCAGTTGGTTGGCTGCGGTCGGTTGATGGTACTCGGTTGATTGTCTGGCCGCGCTGATGCTGATGGCTTGCGCGGTCCCTGGGGCCGGTTTCCCGATCGCAATCCATCCCACCCGCTGCGTCGTCAGAACAGGAAACTGGCTATGGCGTGGCTCTGGGGCTGGATCGACCCAATTGCTGTGAAAGGCACCGTTCAAGATGACATACCTTCGTCGCGTGCTGCTGGCGACGCTGGCGGGTATTGCCCTCCTGGGAGCGTTCGTTGCACCCGCCGGTGCGAATGAACCGAAGACCTTTTTCACCATCGGCACCGGCAGCGTCGACGGCGTCTATTATCCGGTTGGCCAGGCGATCTGCCGTATGCTCACCCGGCTCGCCATTGACTCAGCGGCGACCAACAAACCGATGGTGCGCTGCTCGGCCCAACCCACTGGCGGCTCGATCGACAACATTAACCAGCTGGCGGCACACCGCTTCGACTTCGCTGTCGTCCAGTCGGATATCGCCGATGCCGCCTTCAGTGCGACGGCAAACGACGGCGTGATCGATATGAGCAACCTGCGCGCGGTATTTTCGCTGAATGCCGAGCCGTTCCATCTCGTCTCCGCAAAGAACAGCGGTATCCACAAGTTTGCCGATCTGCGCGGCAAGCGCGTCAACATCGGTGCGCCCGGCTCAGGGCAGCGGGAAATGATGGAAGCGCTGATGAAGCGCTACGGCATTACGGCAGCGAACTTCGCCACAGCAGCCGAGTTGCCGCCGGGAGCCCAGACTCAGGCGTTGTGCGACGGAACCATCGATGCCTACGTCTACGTGATCGGCGTCCCCGATACCGGCATCGCCCGCGCCACCGACGAATGTGGCGCTTACCTGGTTCCGGTGCAGGATCCACCTGCGCGGGCGCTGGTCAAGGATGTTCCAGGCTACGCGCTGGCGACGATCCCGAAAGGCATGTACGGCACCACGGCTACCAACATTCCGACCATCGGCGTCGTTGCCACCCTGGTGACCACGGCCGACATGGATGCGGATCTGGTTTACGCACTCACGCGTACGGTGATGGAGAATCTCAACGAGATTCGCAGCTTCCACCCTGCCCTCGCCGCGCTCAACGCCGAGACGATGAGCCAGTACGGGATCGCCATCCCGCTGCATCCCGGCGCTCTACGCTACTTCAAGGAGCGCGGCTGGGTAGCCAGCACCGCCGCCGCAAAGTAACTGTCGCCGCGCGCGATTCGACGCACCGCCAAGCCAAGGCGGTGACACCAACATTTGGCACCGTGCCTAGGCCTGGATGCGAGCCAGGATGCACGATATACGCGATCAGGATGCGACAGCGCGAGACGTAGAGTGCGATGCCGGCCGCGGTTTCGGCCCGGCAATCTCAGACCGGCAAGCGGGACGGCAGTGGCGCTCGTCAGTGCGCGTCGATGTCGTCCCATTGCGCGTGTTCTTCGCGAAACTTGTTCATCGACGCCCAGACGCGACGGAACTCGGCACTGGCAGTGCCTTCCTCCTCGACGATCTGCAACCAAGCCCGGCGCAGCTCGTCACGGATGGGCGTCGGCCAGCGATGCAGCGTGGTTCCGCCCTCCTCCAGTTCCTTGAGCGCCTGATATTGGGCAGCTTCGCCATCGGCAAGGGCATCGCGCACGTTATCACCGCAAACGGTCTCCACCTGAACGCGTTGCCCGCTGCGCAGCTGCCGCCACTTCTTGATATTAATCAACACGGCGAGAACCCCGGNCGACTGCTGCCATCCCGGCAAGTAGTAATTGCTCAGCAGGTCATGAAACCCCACCGCGCGGTCGATCGATGGCGCGGAGTATATGACACCATCCAACCTCTGCGTTTCGATCGCCTGTTTCACCGTTGCCACATCGAAGGCATGAGTCTGGGCGCCGAGACGGTGGAGTGCCTTGGCACCCAGGCCGTTGATGCCGACCTTGAGGCCCCGCAAATCGGTAACAATCTCCACCGGCTCCCGGAACCAGCCCGCCGCTGCCGCTGGCAGCACGCCGCAGACGATTGCGCGCATGCCATGCGCTTCAGCCATCGCCTGGAGAATGTCCATCCCCTCGCCGGCATAGAGCCAAGCAATCAGGGCGTTGCTACGGGGGCCAAACGGGTAACCGCCATAGAGGTTGAACGCCGGCAACGGCGTCGCTATCAGGCCGGGAGCAACGAACGCCGCGTCCACCGCCCCCGATGCAACCGCCTCGAACAGGTCGCCAATCGGCACCAATGTGCCCGGTTCGTTGAAGCTGATTTCTATCTCGCCGCGGGAGACTTCACTGATCCGCCGGTCGAAGCGGCGCCCCAGCGCACCGGCGATGGGCATCGAGCTTGGTACGGCGCTCGCCATTTTCATCTCGANCGCCTGGGCGCNGGCAGCAGCAGTTTTGGTAAATCCTTGGCGATCTCCTGTGGCGGCGACACCGATGCCGTACCGCGTTGCTGCGGTGTCAACCGGGGCGCGATCACCGTCGCACCAACGACGATGCCGAGGACCACACCGATGATCAGGCCAATTCCGCCGCTACGCATCCTTCGCGAATGTCCTATCCATGCCGTCCCTATGCGCGAGACGAACCCGATGGTGGCGAGTCGACGGGCGTTTATTGACGGGTTCGTCTATCGCAGGAGCGCCGACGCTATCCCAGGCAGCGGATGACGACAAGCACCCTCCGTGGCCGGGTGCGAAGGCAGTGGTTTTACCTGACTGCCCACGGGATCTGGACCTGTGGCCGCTTCGATGATCACAATAACCGCGAAGATCACCAGAGCCTCTGACGATGGGGCAAGCACACGAGCAGCATACGGCCGATGGCGGACATATCCAGCACCGAAACAGGCAATACGAGCGGCAGCTTCTGGGTTTTCGGCTACGGCTCGCTGATGTGGCGGCCGGGCTTTCCCTATCTGGAAGCCATCCCTGCCGTCATCCGCGGCTTCCACCGCTCATTCTGCATCTACTCGTGCTATCATCGCGGTACGCCCGAGCAACGTGGTCTAGTCCTTGGTCTCGATCGTGGNGGAAATTGTCGCGGCCTCGTCTTTCGCGTCGCCGCCGCCGAAGCCGCCAGTGCCCGCGCCTATCTCGATGAACGCGAATTGATCGGCTACGCCTATAAGCCGATGACGCTGCCGGTCGAGACGATTAATGGCCCGGTTGACGCATACGTCTACGTCGCCGACCCGGAGCACCAGCAATATGCCGGCGAAGTGGACCTGCAAAGGACGGCGGAGATTATCGTCGCCGCGCGCGGTGTCGCCGGGCTCAATCGCGACTATCTCATCAATACCGTGCGGCGGTTGGAGCAGCTTGGCTTCGTCGACAGCCGTCTGCATGCGCTGCTGGANGAGCGGGTGGAATACCTAACCGGGGCAATCGAAGCCGGTGGCGGCATCTGAACCATCGCGACCCGCCGGTAAACAGCCATGCCCCGCAATCGCCTATAGATAGAAATTTACGACAAATCACAACGCCTCTGTGGTATAGTGGTGGCGCTGAAGCACTGGACCTCTTTTAAAGACGCTGTGCGCTTGACGGGAAAGAGTTCTCCGGGCCGAGTGTAAGTGGGTCGGCACGTTTCTCGCCACGCCAAGAACGGTGGTGGGAACGGAGATTGATCCGCGGCGTTTGCGCTTATGAACGGTGCGATCGATCATCATGGCAAACCTGATCACACTTGCGCGTTTTTGCCTCCTGTTCTTGCTCATCGGCATGGCCTATCGAGCACCGGCGCCATGGCAACTGCTCGATGCGCCGCTCGTCATCTTCATCATCGCCCTCGACGGCCTGGACGGCTACGTGGCGCGACGCCGTGGTGAGACCTCGGTGTTCGGTTCGATCTTCGATATTGCCGTCGACCGCGCGGTAGAAAACGTCCTGTGGATCGTCCTCGGCGACCTGGGACTGATCCCCATGTGGGTGGCTATCGTCTTCGTTTGCCGCGGCGCCATCGTCGATACCATCCGCTACGCCGTCATGTCCGGAGACGCGACTCCCTTCGGCATCATGCACTCGCCACTCGGCAAAATGCTCGTCGCCAGCCGGGCCATGCGCGGCATCTACGGCGGCGTCAAGACGGCCACCTTCGCCTGGGTGTTGTTGCTGCAGCCGTTGCAGATGCTTGCCGCCGCCTGGTGGCAACGATGGAGCGACGTCGGCAACGCGGTGACGAGCGGGCTGATTGGCGCATCGGTGGCGCTCTGTCTGCTGCGCGGGATGCCGGTGGTCGTCGAATTCGTCCTCGATCAGCGCATCATCCGGCCGCGCGGCCCCGCCCCGCTGCGACCGGAGGTCGCAGCGCCTGACACAAATACCACCGCAGATGTGATCGCGACAACAGATTCTCAGCGCCTGCCGTAAGACGATTGGGAAGTTACCTGCCGCGGGTGCCAAGCATGCGCGCGCGGCTGTAGGCAGGATGAGAGAATGACGCAGGCACACCATCCAGCGAACAGCTTCACAGACGAACGCCTCTCCCGCGGCTGGTCGCGTCGGTCACTGCTGGCCGCGGCGCTCACCACCAGTGTCGCCCCTTTCGTGCCACGGCCGGTTGCCGGCGCCATCGCTGCCCCATCGAGCGTGATCATCCGCGGCATGAGCCTGCCCTCCTGGCAGCACGGTACCTATCACACCCGCCGCTATGCGGAGAGCCTGCTTAGTCTAGCTGATATGGGTTTCACCGCCGCTGCCATCAGTCCGAACCATACCATCGCCTCTGCCGCCGATTGCCGGTTCGTCACCAGCGCCTACAATGAAAGCTTCGATGATGTGGCGCTCGCGGTGGAACAAGCACGCAAGGCGGGTCTCGACGTCCTGCTCGAGCCGAGGCTTACCGTCTTCGATTGTAGCCGGTCCGCTGGCACCATCGATCCGGCAGACACGGAGACGTTCTTCGCCGGCTATGGTCAGCTGATCCGACGCTATGCCGGGCTGGCCACACGTTACGATGCCTCTGTGCTGGCCATTGGCTGTGAACTCAGCCGTCTCACCGGGCCTGAGCATCGCCAGACTTGGCTGCGGCTGATCGATGCTGTCCGACAGACGTTCAAGGGCTCCCTGGTCTATGCCGCCGCGAGCGACGAGGCGTTACGGGTTTCCTTCTGGGATGCCCTCGACTACATCGGCGTCCAGACGTGCGCATCATTGGGCCCGACAGAGCCGTCGAACGTGGAGACGATTCTTGCCCATTGGCTGCAATCATTACCCAGCGCTGCTGCGGCAGGCGGGCACGGTCAGACGGCGCACGCGACACCGTGGCCCCGCCTCGCCGCGCAGTATCGCAAGCCGATTCTGCTCACCGCCGCTGGCGTCCGTCGCATCGCCGCCACGCCGGGGAGCCCGGAGGGCGGCGATAATAACCGTCGTCGCCGCCGATTTCGCGATGCAGGCCAGCTTCTACGAGGCGATGATGCGACAGGCATCCGAGATCAATGATGGCTGGCTCGCCGGCATCTTTCTTGCCGGATGGCGGATCGACGCCGCGCCGAGGACCCTGACCACGGCAAGACGGCCTTCTTGAAAATGACCCCGCCAGCCGCACCGGACAGCAGCCATCCCGCTCGTTTCTGTGTCCGCTCAGGCCTCCGTCTTGACGGCGCTGGTGGTCATCGGCGCATTGGCGTCGCCTTCGCCCTCGATCCAGACCTCCGGTGGCTCGAACTCTACTGCGCCGAAAGGGGTGCAGAAGGCGACCTCCGCCGCATCACGGCCGACGCCGATGCGCACCAAGCCATTCGGCGCCGCCTTGCGGGTGGGATCGAACACATACCAGCCAATGCCCGTCGGACCGTTGAGCAGGGCTTCAAACACGGCGTGAAAATCCGGCGGATCGAGACGCCAAGCGTAGGCGCTGACGTAGCGGGCGGGAATGCCCAGCGCTCGGCAGAGGGCAATGCCGAGGTGGGCAAAGTCGCGGCACACGCCACTCCGTTGGGTCACCGTATCGAAGGCCGAGGTCAGCGCATCAGACGAGCCAAGGATGTAATCGACGTTGTCATAGATCCAGTTGCAGATGCTGTTGACCCGCTCATAGCCGGGCGGCAGCGCACCGAAGGTCCGTCTCGCAAATCGCTCCAGTTTGTCTGACTGACAGTAGCGGCTGGGATAAAGGTGGGTGAGGACTTCGAGCGGCAGCTCGGCCGCGGCAATTTCGCCGATGGCGTTCGCGTCGAGGAGCTGCGGGTTCAGATCCACCACGGCCTCGTAGCGCAGACGAAAATCGCCCGGCTCCACATTGATCCGCAGGTAGCGATTGCCGCTTTCCGGCATCGTCCAGCGCTCGATCGGCCCTGACGGCGTCAACTGGAGCTGTTCGGAGCAGATCGTCTGCGCCGGGAACTGCGCCACTTCAACGTTGAAAACAAATGGCGTCGGTGTCTCGACCCGGTAGGCGAGAGAACTGCCGAGGGAAAATCGCATCTCAAACTCCTGCTTTGACCACCGTCCGCTTTTGGCGGCAGGCATCCGCCCACGTCGGATCGGCAGCCGGAACCTCGCCTTCGCCGCCAATGCTCAACCGACGGCAGGCATGGCCTGCCCCATCGGCATGGCCTGTCTGCCGCAACTTGGCAGCTTTACGCGCGAACCGACACTCGGGTTCCTTTGGTCAGGCGCAGAAACGCGCAAGAGAGAGCAACATGGCCGTTGGCGGCCGCAACATCGTTGACAAGTTTCGTTGCGTCGACCCACCTATGTAGGATGGCTTCGACGGCTGTCGATCGCCACTGGAGGGTTCGCCAATCCTGGGGGCCCGTCAGCGAGCGTACTCGCTCTCGCTTGGAGGGGCACGCGCCCATGTCTCGGACGTCCAACTTTGGCAGCCCGTTTCTGCTCGGATTCGAAAATCTGGAACGCCTCGTCGACCACCTGACCAAGAACGCCGGCGATGGGTATCCACCCTACAACATCGAGCAGATCGGGGAGTACGGCCTGCGTATTACCTTGGCCGTCGCCGGCTTCGCCCTCGATGATCTGACGGTGCTGCTCGAAGCACAGCAGATCGTCATCCGCGGCCGCAAGCCGGAAGAGGATCGCGCCCGCGTCTTTCTCCATCGGGGTCTGGCCACCCGCCAGTTTCAGCGCACGTTCCTGATCGCCGACGGGATTGAAGTGGTGGGGGCGACGCTCGACAGCGGCCTGCTGCATATTGACCTCCGCCGCCGCCGGCCAGAACCGGAGGTGCGCAGGATCAGCATCTGCCGTGGGTCTAGTAGCGGTTCAACCGCGCCGGCACCGCAGGCGGTCGATGTGGCGATCGACGTAACGCTCGAGCCGTAGCATCGACGCTCACACCCGCCGGGGTAGCCGCAGCGGCTTGCCTGCGGACGCCCCGCAGTGCGCCGCTCAGGCAGCCCAACTGGAGGTGTTGTCGATAAGAAGCGCGTAAAGCGCCTCGGCGTTGTCCGTACCCCGCAGCTTTTCACAGGCACGCTTGTCGCGCAGCAGGCGCGAAACGCGGGCCAGCGCCTTCAGATGATCAGCGCCGGCCTCTTCGGGGGCAAGAAGCAGAAAAATCAGGTCAACCGGGCGATCGTCGATCGCCTCGAAATCGATCGGATGCTCGAGCCGGGCAAATATGCCGAACATTTGCTCCAGTTCGGCCAGCTTGCCATGCGGAATGGCGATGCCGTTGCCGACGCCGGTGGTCCCCAGGCGCTCACGTTTCATCAGCGTCGAGAAGATTTCCCGCTCCGACTGACCCGTCAGTTCCGCCGCACGTCGCGCCAGTTCCTGCAATGCCTGCTTCTTACTCGTCGCCCGCAGCCGGGCAATAACCTGCTCCGGCTTTAGCAAGTCGGCAATTTCCATACTTTTCCGCCTGCTCTTACGTCTTGGCGGCGTTGACGGGATCGATCCAGCCGATGTTCCCGTCGGGACGCCGATAGACGACATTGAGACCGCCGTGGGAGCGGTTGCGAAACATAATGGCCGGCGTGTCAGCGAGGTCCATCCGCATGACCGCTTCACCAACGCTGAGCGTTGCGATCTCGGCCGAAAGTTCGGCAATAATCGCCGGCTGTCCTTCAGCGGGAAGTTCTCCCTCCTCCGCTTCCGGAGCCATGATGAACTGCTGCGCAATCACCACGTCGTCGCTACTTCGACCCTTGTGATGATCGCTCAGCCGCCGCTTGTAGCGGCGCAACTGTTTGCCGATCCGCTCCATCGCCGCGTCAAAGGCGGCGTAGGCATCGTCGGCGCTGCAGCGACCCTGCAGGGAGACGCCGCGCAGGGGATGCACCGAAATGTCGGCCCGAAAACGATGCGCATCGCGCGAAATAGTCACCCCGGCATCAAGTGCCTTGGCGAAATACTTGGCGACAGTCTCGCCTAATTCGCGATTAATGTGCAAACGCAACGCTTCGCCGACATCAAGACCTCTGCCGTTAATCAAAATGTCCATGATAGAACTACCTTGCCGCTAACGTTCCGGTTTCTCGATCCGGGGATGGGCTGCCCGCGCAGCAATAGTGGGCAACGGCGGCTCACAAGATGGATGACACTAGGCTTCACCAGCAGCACCGTCAAGCGCAACCCGATCATAACCCATCTGCCTTCTGCCGCCGGCGCTGTACCGACGACGGAATCCCCATTGCTTCCCGATACTTGGCGACGGTGCGGCGGGCGATGGCGACTCCTTCGCGCTCCAGGACTTCGGCCAGTGCGTCGTCGGAGAGAATATTGTTCGCCGCCTCGCCATCGATCAATAACTTCAACCGATGCCGCACCGCCTCGGCGGAGTGCGCATCGCCGCCCCGTGATGCTCCTACAGCGTGGGTAAAGAAGTACTTAAGTTCGTAAATGCCGCGCGGGGTGCTGACATACTTGTTGGAGGTCACCCGACTAACCGTGCTCTCGTGCATGCCGATGGCTTCGGCGATGTCACGCAAGACCAGCGGCCGCAGCGATGTGACGCCGTGGACAAAAAATTCCTGCTGTTGCTTGATAATTTCAGTCGCCACTTTAAGGATCGTCGTTGCTCGCTGATGCAGCGATTTTACCAGCCAGTTCGCTGACTGAAGGCAATCGCTGATATACTGCCGGTCCTCGCGGTTACGCGACGTCCGGCTGATTTGGCTGTAGTAGGTATTGTTAACGAGAACACGCGGCAAAGTATCCGGATTCAATTCAACAATCCAACCTCCCGAAGGCTGCTGCCGCATGATCACGTCCGGGATCACCGGTTGGGCGTGGACGTTGTCAAAGGCAAGCGCCGGCTTGGGATTGAGACTGCGAATCTCTTGTGTCTTCGCCACCAGAATATCCTGCGAGACACCGCATACCTTGCACAGGTTCGCCCAATCACAGCGGGCGAGGAGCTCCAGATTGGCAAGAAGCAGTTGCATCGGCTTGTCGAGCGTGCCGCGATCCTGCAGCTGCAGCGTCAGGCATTCGCGCAGGCTGCGGGCAAAAACGCCGGCAGGATCAAACGCCTGCAACCGCAACAGCGTCGATTCGACGCGCACCTCCGTACATCCGAGCGTCTCGGCGACCGCGTCCAGGCTTCCCACCAGGTACCCTGCGTCGTCGAGCATGTCGATGAGGTGAAGGCCGATGATGCGATCGATCGGATCGGAGAACTCCATCGCCATCTGGCTCATCAGGTGGTCCTTCAAGGTCACCTGGGTGGCCAGCATATCCTCGAGATTGGCCTCGTGATCGTCAAAGCTGCCGCTACGCCCGGCTCCCTGGCCGGTGCCGGACGCGCTCAGGCCGGCGAGGCCGGCATCATCGGTGCCCCCGCTTCGAACGCNATCGTCGAAGACATCCACATCGAGGTCGGCCGCGGTAAAGGCCTCGCTGCTGCCATCAAGCGCCGCATCGACGGTGCGCGGTTCGGCGGANNTGCGGGCATCGCTGCCCGCATTGGCGTCCGTCGGGGCATCGTCGATGCCATAGTGGTCGGGCGCCAGTTCGTCCCGCTCCAGCAGCGGATTCTGCTCCAGTTGGGTATCGACGAACGCCTGCAGTTCCAGGCTGGAAAACTGCAGCAGCTTAATCGCCTGCTGCAGCTGCGGCGTCATCACCAGCGACTGGGTTTGGCGTAGATCGAGGCGGGGCGTCAACGCCATGGTGCGACCACTTACCAGCTAAAGCGCTCACCGAGATACACCCGGCGCACCTCCTCATTGCCGACAATCTCGGCTGGGGTCCCCTCCATCAGCACCATCCCATCGTGGATGATATACGCACGATCGATCACGTCGAGTGTTTCGCGAACGTTGTGGTCGGTAATCAGCACACCCAGGCCGCGATCCTTCAAGTGTTTGACCAGATCACGGATTTCGCCGAGGGCGATGGGATCGATGCCAGCGAACGGTTCGTCGAGGAACATGAACTGCGGATGCGCCGCAAGCGCGCNGCGGGCGATTTCCAACCGGCGACGCTCGCCGCCGGAGAGCGCCACCGCCGGACTGGCGCGCACGTGGCTGATGGCGAATTCGTTCAGCAGCGCTTCGAGCACCGCTTGACGCCGCGATTCCGTCTTCTCCGCCACCTCAAGGACCGCCCGGAGATTCTGCTCCACCGAAAGACCACGGAAGATGGACGGTTCCTGCGCCAGGTAGCCGATACCAAGACGGGCCCTTCGGTACATGGGCAGGCTGGTGATGTCGTTGCCGTTGAGCAGCACCCGGCCTTCGTCCGGCGCAACCAGGCCGGTGATCATATAGAAGCAGGTGGTTTTGCCGGCGCCGTTGGGCCCCAGCAGCCCCACCACCTCACCCGGTTGCAGATTCAGGCTGACGCTGCGAACCACCGGACGACGGCCATAGCGCTTGGAGATGTTGACGGCGTACAGTCCGGTGTCGGTAATCGGCCGCTGCTGCAGGGCAAGCGCCGCTCCGCGCCCGGGCCGTTGCGTCGCCCTCTCGCCGCTCACCACCGGCGTGTCATCCGCCATCGGCAATCAACTGCTCTTCGGCGTCGGCACGATCACGCCGCGGACGCGCGCTTTCTTGCCGGTGGCGTTGGCACAGGGAAGGAGCTTGCTAAAACCCGACGCCAGATCGAATTCCGCCCGGCAGCCGTCGAGCACGCTTTCATCGCGGAAGATCTTGACTGAGCCGGTGAACTCCGCCGTGTCACTGTCGCCAAAGTAGCTGCCGCGATCGGCGATGATGCGTTCATCCGGCGTTGTGGCATCGACGTTGCCCTCCGCATCCACCTGCTGGAACTGGCCGCGCGATCCCGCTTTACCGCCGCTGTTCTCCCGCAGGTGCGCGGTGATAACGTCCCCCTTCAGGGTCTGCTGCGGCTGCGCGGCGATGGCATTGCCGTGCGCCACCATCACCCGCGTCGTCCGGTTGTAGTCGATGCGCTCATCGGCAGTGATCACGCCGTCGCCGCTGACTACTTTCACCCGCTCACCCTTCGGCGCACGCGTCAACGTCAGTTGCGTACTCACCATATCGTAGGTGGCGGCGTCGCTGGTGGCCGTCTGCGTCGGCGTGACGATGTTCACCCGGCCAGCCGCATCCAGCCGATAGACCTCGGCACTGCCGTCCGGCTTTTGCCGATAGAAGGCGGTCAGCACGTCGGCGGTCACGGTCAGATCGCCGCGAACGGCGCGAGCATTCTCGCGTGCAACGATCATCTGCCGCGCTCGATCCCACTCGATGCCACCCGTGGAGTCGATATCGATGGGTGGGCTTGGCGCCGCGGCATCGCTACCGGAGGCGGGCGGCGACAACTCCGGTGTCAGCATGGCCGGCGCCGCCGGCTGTGCCGCGACATCGTCTGTCGCTGCAGCGGTGCGGCATCCGCGCCGGTCTGCGCCCGCAGCGCGGTCAGCGGCAACAGCGCGATGCAGGCGGCGTACGCCAGCGGGAGTAGCATGCGGCCACAGTCGTGAAGGCCGGTCATGGCAGGTGCGTCATGGCTGTTCGATCATGGTGTTGCGTTACGGCAGTCTTGGCTGAGCGGAGGTGATGCGCATCCGCGCCGGCCCGTTGACAAAGACGTTCTCGCCGCTGTTGACGATGCGAAAGCCGACCCCATCCACCTTACCGAAGGATGCATAGCCGACCACCGGCTCGGCACCGGTAACCAATCCCTCGTCCAGCTTGATCGTTGCCGTCGAGGTTTCCACCCGATACCCGTTTTCGTCGACGAAGACCACATTGCCGTAAAGATCGACCACCTTCGCATCGGGGTTGTAAACCCCACGATCGGCTGTCAGGTGCACCTTGCGCCCATCGGTCATCGTCATGTCGGAGATTGGCTTGGTCAGGATCATGCCGTCCTGGCCGGCGCCGCTGCCGGCGCTGTCCACTTGTGGCGCCGTGATGGTGAAAGGTCGCCCGAAACGGTCCGTGCCGGTGAAGTGGGCATCCATCGCTGCGTCCCGGTTGGACACGACGTTGTTGGCCGTCGTGATAGCGTTCGACACCTGAACCCGGGTCGTGCTTGGCTTCAGCTCCGGCCAAAGGGCAATGAAGAGAACCACCAGCACCACCACGCCCACAAGACCCCAGCGGGCTACGCGCCGATACGACCGCAGGCGGCGCTCGGCTGCGGCGTCGGTCGAGCGCGACCGTGTCGCCGCGGCGGCCGATGCCCCGCCAAGTGTCTCCCGATGGCTCGCTTGCTTCTCTGCCTTCACCGTCGTCGCTGGCTCCTTTCGCCCTCGGCCGCTGTCACTCCGCCCCCATTCCGCACGCTGCTGCGGCGGCGATTTTACTCCGGATCGGTTGGACGGTCAGACAACGCCGGCGCGCAAACAGTCGTGGAGGTGAACGATACCCACCGGCCGGCCGTCTTCAACGACAAACAGGGTGGTGATCGACCGGCCATTCATGAATCCGAGAGCCTCGCTCGCCAGGGCGTCGGGGCGGATCGCCTTCGGATTGGTGTTCATCACTTCGCTGGCACGCAACTGCAGCAGATTATCCTGCATGTGACGGCGCAAGTCACCGTCGGTGATGACGCCCACCAGCCGGCCGCTCGCCTCATCGACGATGCCGACACAGCCGAATCCCTTCGACGACATGGTCAGCACCACGTCGCTCATCGGTGTATCGCGGCGCGCCAGCGGCAATCCCTCGCCCTTGTGCATGATGGCGCCAACCCGCAACAGCCGGCGACCGAGCTTGCCGCCCGGGTGCAGCACGTGAAAGTCGTCGGCGGAGAAGCCCTTGTGCTCCAGCATCGCCACCGCGATCGCATCGGCCAGCGCCAGCATCACCGTCGTCGACGTGGTGGGGGCAAGCCCCATGGGACAGGCCTCGGGCGTTTCCGGCAGCAGCAGGGTGACGTCTGCAGCGGTGGCAAGGGTACTGCCGGCGCGTCCGGTGATGCCGACCAGCGGGATCTGGTAGAGTTTGGCGAAGTTGACCAGATCGGCCAGTTCCGGCGTCTNCCCTGAATTGGAGAAGGCGATCACCGCGTCGTGGTGGGTGATCATGCCGAGATCACCGTGGCTGGCTTCGGCCGGGTGTACGAAGGTCGACGGCGTTCCGGTGGAGGCAAGCGTCGCCGCCATCTTCCGCGCCACGTGACCGCTCTTGCCCATGCCAGTGACGATCACCCGGCCGGTGACGTCGGTCAGCAGCGCCAGCGCCTGAACGAAGGTATCGTTCAGCGAGCGTGACAGCGCCTCGATTCCGGCCGCCTCAAGTCGCAGCACCCGACGCGCCGATGCGAGGCCGCTCTCCGTCCGATCCACCAGCGAAAGTGCTGCAGTCGTCGTCAAGATATTGTCTCCCTAGAGCTTATATGGTCTTGCATCCGGGGCGGTCGAGGGGCTCTCGCGCTCACGCGCGACCCGGGGCCGCCTCATTCGCAAAGAACGTTCCAACAGTATTAAAGTATGTAGGGCGGAAAAGTGCTGGTCAACATGCCGCCCTTGGCGTGGCGGGTTCCGAATAGGGGTGGCTGTGCTATTTAGGCGCCTGACTGTGCTCTTTATGCGTCAATGCGCGAGAACGTCCACCTCGGCCCAGCCGCCAACATCGAGCCGCGCCCGCGTCGGCAGAAAGCTGAAGCAAGCGGCGGCGAGTTCGCTGCGGCCTTCGCGCGTCAGCATCTCATCCAGTTTCGCCCGAAGCCGGTGCAGGTAGATCACGTCGGCGGCGGCATACTTGAGCTGCTCGTTGCTCAGCGACGCTGCGCCCCAGTCAGAACTCTGCTGCTCCTTCGATAGCTCGACCCCCAGCATCTCGCGACACAGATCCTTGAGGCCGTGGCGGTCGGTGTAGGTGCGCACCAGCTTCGAGGCAATCTTGGTGCAGTAGACCGGCTGGCACACCACGCCCAGGTGGGTTTCCAGCATGGCCACATCGAAGCGGGCGAAGTGAAAGAGCTTGGTAATGGCGGGATCGGCGATCAGCGCCTGCAGGCGCGGTGCCGGGTACGGACCGCGGCCGGCGTCGCGACGGAATGCCGGCGGGAAGTGAACCAGATGGATGGTGCCGCGGCCGTCGGTGAGCTGGACGAGGCAGAGCCGGTCGCGGTGCGGATGCAGGCCGGTGGTCTCGGTGTCGATCGCCACCGCCTCGGCATCGGCGGCAATGGCGTTCTCCGGTAGATCACCTTGATGCAGGAGAATGGATGCGCCGTTGATGGTAAGGCTCACGCGCCGGTCCTTCGTGCTGCCAACGGCACGCCTGGCACCAACGAGGACGTCATCGTCATTGGTTCCGGGAGTGCCGTTATCATCGTTGGCACTGATGGTGTCGTTTTCGTGAATGGCACCGATGGTGCCCAGGAGAAGACTCGAACTTCCACGACCTTGCGGCCACAGGCACCTGAAGCCTGCGCGTCTGCCAATTCCGCCACCTGGGCATGCACGCAACACCATCGCGCATCGCGCCTGAACGTGCGCAATACCTATGCGCCGCCGCCTCGGCTGTCAACGATGATAGGCGCGCGTAGCACCAGGTAAGGGTGACACGCCAGCAAACGTTACAGTATAACATAACCCTTCCCACGCCGCTGCGGTTGGTGTAAGCCGTCTGCTCAACTCTTTCGCGTTTGGACGCGCTAGAAGCGACGCACGGGGCAGGACCATGGCGAAAACGCATGATCATCATGAGGTCGGGTGGCCGACGGGCGCGCCTCGCGGCACCGGCTGGTCACCGCTGCTGGCCGGGCTGGGAACGCGGCTGGCGCTCGCCGGAGGGCTGATCGCGCTGTTGTGGGTCGTCGTCGGCTGGAGCCTGCGCCCATGAGCCACATCGCCAGCGTCGCCGCGCCGATTCTCTCCTTCGACAATGTCACCCTCGGCTACGACCGCCACCCCGCCGTGCATCATCTGAGCGGCTGCGTCCATCGCGCCGATCTTCTTGCCGTCGTCGGCCCCAACGGCGCCGGCAAATCGACCCTGCTCAAGGGCATCGCCGGCTTTCTCCGTCCGCTGGGTGGCAGCATCCGCGGCAAGGGGCTTGGCCGCAAGCACGTCGCCTACCTGCCGCAACAGGCGGAGATCGATCGCGGCTTTCCCTTGGATGTCTTCGATTTTGTCGCCATGGGCCTGTGGCAGCGAATCGGCGCCCTGGGTGGCCTCGGCCGCAGCGGCCGGGCGCAGGTGAGCGATGCGCTGGCTGCTGTCGGCCTGAGCGGATTCGAGCGGCGAACCATCGGCACGCTGTCTGGCGGGCAGATGCAGCGGATGCTGTTCGCCCGGCTGCTGCTCCAGGACGCCCCGCTCATTCTCCTCGACGAACCTTTCACTGCCATCGACACCCGCACCGTCGCCGACCTGATTGCGCTGATCGAGCGCTGGCACGGCGAGCGGCGCACCATTCTCTGCGTTCTCCACGACATGGACCAGGTGCGGGCGCATTTTCCGCACGCGCTGCTGCTCGCCCGCACGCCCGTCGCCTGGGGTGCCACCGACGAGGTGCTGACCGAGACCAACCTGACGCGCGCGCGTCAGTTGTGCGAGGCCTGGGACGAAACGGCGCTGGTCTGCGCCCCGGCGACAACGCGTCGGCAACAACCGCGCAAAGGAGCGCACCCGGCGTGATCGTCGATATCCTCGTCGCCCCGTTCACCGATTATGCGTTCATGCGCCGGGCGCTGGCCGGCTGCCTGGCGCTTTCCCTCGGCGCTGCGCCGGTGGGGGTGTTCCTGATGCTGCGGCGGATGAGCCTGATCGGCGACGCCATGGGCCACGCCATCCTTCCCGGCGCTGCTGTCGGCTTCCTCGTCGCCGGCCTGTCGCTGCCGGCGATGACCCTGGGCGGCCTCGTCGCCGGCCTCGTCGTGGCATTGCTCGCCGGTGTCATCGCCCGTGTGACGGTGCTGCGCGAGGATGCGAGCCTGGCGGCATTCTACCTGATTTCGCTGGCATCTGGCGTGCTGATTGTCTCCGTCCATGGCAGCAACGTCGATCTGCTGCACGTGCTGTTCGGCAGCGTCCTCGCCCTTGATGACGCGGCGGTGCTGCTGATCGCCGCCATCGCCACGCTGACGCTGCTGACGCTGGCGCTGATCTACCGGCCGCTGGTGCTGGAGTGCCTCGATCCGCAGTTTCTTCGCTCGGTGAGCCGGCTGAGCACGCCGGTACACTTCGCCTTCCTGCTCCTCGTCGTCCTCAATCTCGTGGGCGGCTTCCAGGCGTTGGGAACGCTGATGGTGGTGGGCCTGATGATCCTTCCCGCGGCGGCGGCGCGCTTCTGGGCCCGGGAGGTGAGCGGCATGATCGCCATCGCCATGCTGATCGCCTTCGCCGCCAGCGTCGCCGGCCTGCTGCTCTCCTACTGGGGCAATGTCGCCTCGGGACCGGCGATCATTCTCGTTGCCGGTGGCGCTTACGTCGTCTCCATGCTGGGCGGCCCGGTGGGCAGTGTCNNATCGCCGGCCGGCTACCGCGGCCGCATCTCAGAGGTTGATCGAGGGAGAGTGATGATGAAACCCAGGCGCTTCCTGTTCACGATCTTCGCCATGGTCGCCGTTCTCGGCCTCACCGCGATACCAATGGCCAGGGCGGCGGAGCCAGCGGTCAAGGCGATCGCCAGCTTCAGCATCCTGGGCGACATGGTGCGCCAAGTGGGGGCNGAACGGGTACAGGTGATCACCCTCGTCGGACCCGACGGTGACGCGCACGTCTACCAGCCGACCCCGGCCGATGCGAAGAACGTCGCCGCCGCCACGATCGTCTTCGTCAACGGCCTCGGCTTCGAGGGCTGGATCGACCGGCTGATCAAGGCCGCCGGCTTCAAAGGGCCGGTGATCGTCGCCAGCAAGGGCGTTGCCCCGCTGACAATGGCCGCAGAGGAAGATGAAGTCGGCACCACGCATGCGAAGGGGAATGAACACGATCACAACACGATTGACCCGCACGCTTGGCAAAGCTTGGCCAATGGCGCCATCTACGTGCGCAATATCGCTGACGCCATGGTTGCCATCGATCCCGCCGGTGCCAGCCTCTATCGCGCCAACGCCGAGCGCTATCTGGCAGCGATAGCCAGCCTCGACCAGGAAGTGCGTATCACCATCGCCAGCCTGCCGGCCGACCGGCGCACCATCATCACCTCACACGACGCCTTCGGCTACTTCGCCCAGGCCTACGACATGACCTTCCTCGCCCCGGAGGGTGTCAGCACCGAGGCGGAGGCGTCGGCACGGGACGTAGCACGGCTGATCAGGCAGATCCGAACGCAGAAGATCCCGGCGGTGTTCATGGAGAACGTCACCGATCCGCGGTTGATCGAGCAGATTCGCCGCGAAACCGGTGCGACCATCGGCGCGACGCTGTATTCCGATGCTCTCTCGCCGCCCGACGGCTCCGCCGCCACCTACCTCGCCATGTTCCGCCACAACGTCGCCGCCTTGACCCAGGCACTGGCGATGTGAGCAAGGGTTGCCTTGGCTGCGAGAGTCGTTCGCATTATCCTGTACCCTGTATGGAACCTATGACAGTGGAACCTTCTGGGCAGGCGAAACGCGGATAGGCAGCAAGCGATGGACCAACGCGTCATCAAGGTGTTCATGTCCTCGCCGTCGGACGTGCCCGACGAGCGCCGGACCATTGCGCAACTGGTGGCCGAGATCAACGACATGCTCGAATATCTCGGCCCGCGCGACACGCCGCTGAAGCTGCAACTGTTACGCTACGAAACGGACACCTACCCCGATTACGGCCAGCCGCAAGCGGTGGTCAACCGGCAGATGGACGATGATTTTCACATTTTCATCGGCATCATGTGGGCAAGATGCGGAACCAGGACCGCGCACGCCGAGAGCGGCACCATCGAGGAGTTCGATCGGGCGCTGGAACGCCGCAAGCAAAGCAACCTGCCACGGCTGATGTTCTATTTCTGCGACGAGCCGATGCCGATCCCTGATCTTGAGGGGGTGGCGCAACTGGAAAAGGTGGTGAAGTTTCGCCATCGGCTGGCTTCGGAAGGCCTAACCGGCCGCTACGCCACCCATGCTGATTTTCGCGACGTGGTCCGTGGCGGCCTGTTGCGGGCCATACACGATATTATCGAAAACAAGGATAGTCTGAAGCAGGTTGGCCAGGTCGATCGAAGCGAGGCTCTGGGCGAAGCCGACCGCAAGGGGATGCTGGACCTTGCCGCGAACTACGACAAATTGCGCCGCGACAACGAGGGCGGCTCGGCGCGAACGAGCCTGATGGCGGCGCTGTTCTCGAAAATGAACGGCCGCGCCGCATCGGTACGGCCGATGCTGGCCGAATTGCAGGTGAGCCCAAGCCCCGGAGAACGTCTGGCAGCGATCGCCATTCTGCAGATGTTCCCGGCTAGTGAGCATCTCATGTGGCTGGCCGAGCGACTCGATCCGGATCTTGAACGGCCCTTTGTCGGCTTTCAGGCCGCAGTTGCCCTGCGCCACGCGGTCCAGATCCTGCCAGCGTCCCTCTGCACCCTGATGCAATCCGCCATCCACACCGCCAGCGAACTGGGGAACCGCAATCCGGACGACAAGCCCCGGCTGAAGGTGCTTGAAGCGGCACAGCACGATCTGGAGCTAAAGTGCGCAGCCGCGACCACGGCTCGTCTCCCGAACGCCACGACCGCGCCGGTTGCTGCCGATGGCAACGCCGCAGCGCCAACACCCGTCGCAGCAAACTGATGCCACCCCGATAGGGTTTTTAAGGCAGGCAGCAGCAACAGCACTCAGAGCACCCTTGGTTCCGGCAGGGGCACCACGAAGCGGCCGCCGATGGTCCGGAAACGCTCGTGGCGGGACATGATGCTGTCGGCAAAGTTCCAGGCGAAGAGCAGCAGGTAGTCCGGCCGCTGGTCGTAGAGAGCTTGGCTGTCGCAAATAGGAATGTGGAGACCGGGCGTATAGAGCCCCTGCTTCGCCGGCGTGTCGTCGATGACGAAGTCGAGAACACTGCGGTCGACGCCCAGATGGTGCAGCAGCGTCGTCGAGCAGGCGGTGGCGCCGTAACCGGCGATACGGGCACCGGTGGACTTGAGCTGATTCAGCATCGACGCCAGCGCCGTGCGCGAGCGGTCGATGCGCGCAGCAAAGCTGGCGAGGTTTTCAGCGCTGCCAAGACCGATCGCTTCCTCTTCCGCCAACAGGGCATCGACCGAGGCGTCAGTGGGATAAGGGCCGCCCAGACGCTGGGCGATGCCGCGCAGGCTGCCACGATGCGACGGCGTCCGTTCGACGGCGATCAGTTCCAGGTCATTGGCGGCGAGGAAGGGCACCAGCGGCCGCAAGGCATGATAATCGAGCAGCCGGTGGGTAATGCTGTCGTAGGCGCCCTGGCGAATGATGTCACCGAGGTACGGCACCTCGAAGGCGAAGATGCCGTCGCGAGCGAGCAACAGGCTCACCCCTTCCAGCAGTTCGCTCAGATCCTCTGCCTGGGCAAAGGCCATCTGCGCGATCACGTAGGCGGCACGGCCGCGTTCTTCCTCGATCCGTTCGGCAATAGNCGGTGAGAAAAAGCCGGCATGGGTGCGAATGCCGCGGGCCACCGCCTGACCGGCCAAGTTGGCCGCAGGTTCGCTCCCCTGCACCCGACGCCCCGCATCCTCGAAGGCCTTGAGCAGGGTGCCATCGTTACAGCCGACCTCGACCACGAGCACATCCCTGCCGCTGGGGTAACGTTCCACCAACTGGCGGGCAAAGGCGCGCAGGTGCGCCACCATGATCGGAGAGCCGCCGTGCGCATCGGTGTTGCGGGTAAACAGCCGGAAACGATCGACGATGGACAACAACTGCACATGGCCGCAACTGCGGCAGCGGCCGAGTTCCAAGGGCAGGCGGGGATCGTCGTTCGCCAGCTCATCCGGCCCGACAAAGGCATGGGCAATCGGTGTCGGCGCCAGAGTCACCGCGGCGGTAAGATCGGTGTTGCCGCACAGACTGCAGCGACGCCGATCGTGATACACCACGCCGGCCGTGGCAGGTACGGTCGCCGCCAGCGGCAAGGGTGGCTCGTCGTCGACGCTCATTGCAATCCGCCCTGGCGTTTAAACGCCCATTTGATTCGTGTGCCCTCGCCAGCGACCTCGCCGGCGACGACGATCTGGCGGATCTTCTGCGGTATGTCGGAGCGGCCGAGATAGGTGCTGTCTTCGAGGGCGATGGTGCCGCCCACCGCCATGAAGCGCCAGCCGCCGCCCGGGGTGCGCAACAGCACCGCCCGCCCCTCATCCGCCATCGTCGCCTGCACGTCCGAGTGCAGGTGAAACCGTACCTTGAACCGCTGCCCACCCTTGCCTTTACCGGTCAGGGCGTCCTCGCCGCGAAGGTCGCAGCCGGTGGCATCAAGATAAATGCGCCGCGCATGGGTGAGACCAAAGCGCGGCCGGTAGCCATCGTGCTTGGCGTCCAGCCAGACGGCGCCATCGGTTTCCTGCCGATCGGCCTCGATGCGTGGCCGCCTGGCGCGCCGCCACAGCTTGTCGGCCAGTTCAGCGGCGTTGGTCTCATCGACTGTCAGCGTCGAATGCGCAGCGGTGGAGCGAACGGCGCTGCGCCAGCGGTCATCGTCACCGACGAAGCCACCGCAGTTGACGACGATGCGGTCACGGCCGTCGCTCATCTCGAAAGCAAGCAAGCCGGCGTGACCACGGAAGTGCTGTGGCGGTGGCGGCGGCCCCACGTCGGCAATGATGAGGGTACGCCCCGCTGCCATGCGGGTGTAACGACTATCGGGCATACCAGCAGGCGGACGTTCCACGGTGTTACTCGCCACGAGAACAGTGTCGATCAGACTGCGCGACAGTTCCTTGGCGCCGTGAAACAGTGCCAGGCGACCATCGCCATGGCGAAAAGCTCGCAAGATCGGTGCCATACGCTCGATGGCGCCGGTAAGCGTCGGCGGCACTGGCTTCTCCGCCACGCTCAGCGCCGAGCGGATATCGATCAGGTCGCGCAGCACCGCAAGCTGCAGCATCGGATTGCGCGATAGGTGGCCGCCGTCGTCGACAATCTGTCGTTCGAGGTAGCGGTCGAGTTCAGTCAGCGGCCGGGCAAGTTCACCGATCCGCAGGCACAGGGCGGCGGCGATTCGGCCCACGACGGTGGCGAGCGTCCGCGGATCGGCGGGCGAACTGCCGCCACAGCGGACCAGATGCCGTACCTGCTCGCCAAGCGATTCGAGGAAGGCGCGCTTGAACCCGGGACTGACGTTGGCGAGGAGAAAGTCGCCGGCGGCCAGCCAACAGGCGACGCGACGGCCGAGCACCCACGGCTCCCAGGCGGGTGAGGTCCAGCGACGGTTGGTGGCGATCCAGCCACTCACCAACTCGCGGGCGCGCTCGCGCGCCGCCTCGCTGCCGGCGGCGCGCAGGTCGGCCAGCCAGGCGAAGTCGTGCATCGCTTCGGCCAGCGCCGCCCCAGGCGGCAGCACCGACCATGGCATGCGATTAAAGGGAAACTGGCGCCCGGCAAGGAGAAAGCCGCCGCCAATAATGGCCGTCGCCTGATCCGGATCGCCCAGCGCCGGCGAGGGGAACACGAATCCGAGATCCTCGGGCGCCGTGCCCCGCAGGGTCAGGCGATGGAGGGGCGACCGGTAATACAATCCGGCAAGCGGCACTCCCATCGAGATCCCTTTATTCTTTACGCGAACCCGGGAACGGTCTGGCGGTCGGCACGCGACAATGATACCTCGCGGTCGTCCGCTCGCGCCGGTCTGCCGGTCTTGTGTGTGCGTTTTTGCTATCAGCTTGGCTTGCGCGAGGCAAGGGTAGTGGTTACGGCAGCGCCAGGGATGGTCGCAAACGCAGCCGCGCGGCATAGAAACCATCCATGCCGCCCAGTTCGGCGAGGTGACAGGGCAGCACCCGCAGGTCGCCGTCGGCGGTGAGCAGTTCGGTCAAACCGCGGACGTCGCCGGCATCAATCGGTTCCCGTTCAATATCCGGGCAGCTGGCAAGCACGGCGTTGACCACGCCCGGCCCCTCCTCCGGTTGCAGCGAACAGACGCAGTAGACCAGCCGCCCGCCTGACTGCAGGAAGGTCAATGCATGCCGGAGCAGTCGCTCCTGGATGCTGGCAAGGCTCGCCACTTCCGCCGCCGACTTTAGCCAAGCGATGTCGGGATGGCGGCGAATCGTGCCGGTGGCCGAACAGGGAACGTCGAGCAGGATGCCCGCCACCGGCGCCTCCGGCTGCCAGGTCGCCACATCAGCGCAGACACTCTCCGCCGCCAAGCCGAGGCGACGCAAATTGTCGTTCAGCCGCGCCAGCCGCGCCGGCGAACGATCGACGGCAATCACCCGTGCCCCGGCCTGCGCCAGTTGCGCCGTCTTGCCACCCGGTGCGGCACAGAGATCGGCGATGCTCTGGCCCTGCACCGCGCCGAGGAAGGTCGCCGGAATCGCCGCCGCCGCGTCCTGCACCCACCAGGCGCCTTCGGCGAATCCCGGCAGCTCCGGGATCGGACCATGCGCCACGCTGCGAAGGGTTCCGGTCGGCAGCCGCGTCGCCCCCAGCCGCGCCAGCAGCGACGCATCCGCGTTGCACCGTGGGGTGAGGTCGAGCGGCGCCTCCTGCAGGTGTGCGGAGGCGATGGCCCGGCAATGCTCTTCGCCGTAGGCGGCGGACCAGGACTGCCACAGCCACGTCGGCGTGTTCAGGCGTGCCGCATCCTGGCCGGCAGCCAGGGCGGCCGCCTCGCCGGCAAGGCGGCGCAGCACCGCGTTGACAAAGGGGGCGTGCGCCAGATGCCCGCGATGACGGCAGAGATCGACACTGCTGTCCACCGCCGCATGTGCCGGCGTCGCGAGGAACACGAGTTGGCAGACACCGAGTCGGAGGATGTGACGGACCAGGGCGGCGCGGGCCGGCAGTGGCCGGGCCAGGGCATGGTCGATCATGGCATCGATCTGCCCCAGGCGACGCAGCGTGGTGGCACTCAGGTGGCGTGCAAAGGCACGGTCGCGCCCATCCAAGCGGGCGACACCCGGATGCCGCTCGAACGCCTCGTCGAGGGGCTGTTGGCGATCGAGGACGCTGGTGAGCAGGTCGAAGGCAATGGTGCGCGGCGTCGACGGCCTTCGCGCACCAGCACGGGCGTCGCCACCGGCGTTGCCTCCGGCGCGACCATTGGGGCGGGGCAAGACGCTCACCCGCGTCGCGTGGCGTCAGTGATGACGGAGAAACAGCGGACGCTCAGGATCAGCCCCATGGGCCGGCGGCGCCGGCGCGCGACGACATCTCGCGCAGGGCGCGAATGCGGTTCTCGGTGTTGGGATGGGTGGAAAACAGGTTGTCCATCGACCGTCCATGCAAGGGATTGATGATGAACATATGCGCCGTTGCCGGATTCTGTTCCGCCTGCGGATTGTCCACGCGCTTCGACGCGCTCTCCAGCTTCCCCAGAGCCGAGGCAAGCCACAGCGGATGGCCGCAGATTTCGGCGCCGAGACGATCGGCGGAGTACTCGCGGGTGCGCGAGATGGCGAACTGCACCAACCCGGCGGCGAGCGGCGCAACCAGCATCAGCAGAATATTGACCAGCGGGTTGCCACCGCTTTCGCCGTCACGATTGCCGAACAATGCCGAAAAACCGGCGATGTTGACCACCGCACCGATGGCGCCGGCGATGGTGGCGGTGATGGTCATGATCAGGGTGTCGCGGTTCTTGATATGGCCGAGTTCGTGCGCCAGGACCCCAGCCAGCTCCTGATGATTGAGCAGCTTAAGCAGGCCGCTGGTGGCGGCAACCGCGCCGTGCTCGGGATTGCGACCGGTGGCAAAGGCATTCGGCTGCGCCGTATCGATGACATAGACCTTCGGCATCGGCAGCTGCGCCCGGTGCGCTAGTTGTTCCACCAAGCCATAGAATTCCGGTGCCGTGCGCCCGTCCACCTCCTGAGCACCATACATGCGGAGAACGAACTTGTCGGAATTCCAGTAGGCGAACAGGTTTGTTCCGATAGCGAAGACGAGACCGAGGATCATTCCTTGCTGGCCACCGAGCAAAAAGCCGATAACCAGGAACAGCGCCGTGAGGGCGGCCAGCAACATCCCGGTTCGGAGCATTCCCATCGCTACATTATCCTCGTTGATCCCGCTCATCGGCGCTTCGCGCTCGCCAATATAGTATTAATCGCCGCCTCGAACCGGGACAAGGGAGGGCGACTTGAATTGTTGGCCAACGATGGCTTCGACAACGGACAATGGCACGAATGCGGGCCGCCTGTCACCGCCGCCGGCAGCGCTGCCAGGGGCGAAGCAAGAGTGGATTCCGTAGCAGCGTGCCGCTGCCCTGCTATGATAGAGTTGCTTGTTCGATATGCCCGACGGGTCGCTTGAGTAAGGTACCGAAGACGGGTCGTTAACAAGGAAACCCGCAGATGAACACTGAGGCCGCCAAATCGGCTCCAACCGAGACCGTAACTGCAAGTGTGGCTGAGCCGGCAGATGACTGTCAGGCTGCGCCGCCGCCACCGCCGCCCTCCGATGGCAGCGAGGGCAACGAAGAGGTTGGTGGCCCTTCAGGACCTGAGCCGACCCGTTTCGGCGACTGGGAACGCAAAGGACGCTGCATCGACTTCTAGCGCATCGGCGCATCGGGCGGCGGCCAACTTCCGCCACCGCGACCTGTCAGGACTGTGGCCATCCCATTGCAGTCCTGACAGGCCGCGGTGGCGGTGGGAGCGTGTGGGTTCGTCTAATGGTCTGGAGCGCCTGGGATGCAAACGCCTGAAACAAGACCCGCTGCACAGAAGACTTTCCTCCTCCTGACTGCACGCGGACCGGTGGTGATTGCCACTGCGCATGCGGCGGCAACAGATATCGAACTTCTCGGCAAGCTGGCGATCAAGGGCATCGACAAGTTCATTGCCTTCGCGATTCCAGGCGAGTTGGCGCAAGACCGTTACGGCGACCGCCTGAACTCGGCCGCCGCCAGCCAGCAGCCGGAGAACGATCCGCACATCGTCGACGACGACGGCGAGCGGATCTACGCCTTGCTTCCCTTCCACCAGCTCGGCAGCGCGGTGGTCCACGACAGCCGCGGCAGCGTGGCTGTCGCCGATTCGGTCGAAGCACTGGCAAATCCCCAGCCCACGCCCGTCGACTTCCGCCCCTGGCCGCCTGTCGGCGCCAAGCTCACCGGCGGCCGCCGCTTCGAGATCATGATCGCCGACCTTCTCGGTGACGACAGCGATCGCTCGCGCGTCTTTCGCCTCTCGGAAGTTCTCAAGGGCGTCCCTGGGGTGAAAGCGCAGCGAGCCAACCAGCCGCTGTTCATCGCCACCAACGGCAACCGGACGGAAGCTCAGGCAGCGGCGATCGTACCGGCCGCCACCTGCTGCGCGATTCCTATGCCGACGTGATGCTCTGGGGACAGGTGCATCCCGGGGGTACGGTGCGCCTGCGCTTCCTGTCAGCAGCGGTCACCCCCTTCGGCACCTTGCGCACCTACCGGCCGCCGGTGGACAGCCTCGAATTACCCGCCGACTTCGACGCCGATTTCGCCTCGCTCATCTGTGTCGCAGCGCTGGCTTTCGTCGATCCGGCAACCGAAGCCCAGGCCCGCGACTTGGTGGCCATGCTGACACCGGCGGTGGAGGAGTGCGAGCGGCTGCTGCCGCAACTGGCATCGCGGCTGTCGCCGGCGGCGCTGATCCGTGCCCGGACATCCATCGGTATGGCCTGGCTGGCGATCGGCCGCTCGGCGCAGACGGCGGAACTCCTCGACAAGGCCGTCGACCACTTAAAGGACGTGCTCGCCTTGGTCTCGCCGACGGAAGAGGCGGAGCTGTGGGCGGCGACGTCGAACGTCCTCGGCAACGCCCTGCGACTGCTGGGTGAATTCCGTCAGCAACCGGCGCTGATCGAGGCAGCAAAGAACGCCTACGTGATGGCGCAGACGGTGTTTACCAAGGACGCCCAGCCGCTCTACTGGGCGATGGTGGAAAATAATCGCGGCACCGCCTTGTCGTCGCTGGATCACGTCAGTGGTGACGCCCGGAACTGTGAAGCGGCGGTAGCCGCCTATCGCGCGGCGCTCGCCATCATGACCAGGGAGCGTCTGCCCGTTTCGTGGGCGATGACGCAGAATAACCTCGGCATCGCCCTGCGCGGCTGGGGCGAGCACCGGTTCAATGTCGACGTGCTGCGCGAGGCGCTGGCAACCCATCTGGCCGCGCTCGAAGAGCTGACCCGGGCGAGGCTGCCGCTGCACTGGGCGAAGACGCAGACCCATCTGGCCGCGGCCTACCGCGCTTTGGGCGACCGCAGTGGCGACGCGCAGAGCCTTGAGCATGCGATCGTCGCCTACGAACAGGCGCTGGAGGTGTTTGCCCGTGACCGTTACGCCGCCGAATGGGCACACGTGCAGAACGGGCTCGGCATGGCGCTGGCGGCACTCAGCACCCGTGTCGGCCGGGATGACGCCATCGACCAGGCGGTAACCGCCTTGCGCCGGGCGCTCGACGTCTTCAACCGCGAGCATTTCCCCCTCGAGTGGGCACAAACGAAGATCAACCTCGGCGACGCGCTGCGCATCATGGCCGAACACAGCGACGCGACGGCCCCCTCGACGAGGCGGTCGCCGCCTACCGTGCGGCACTGGAGGTGATTTCCCGTCACCGCCGGCCGATCGACTGGGCGAAAACGCAGAACAGCCTCGGGGCGACGCTCTCCAGCCTCGGCAGCCGGGAGGAAGGAACCCGCCACCTGGAGGAGGCACTCGCCGCCTACAGGGCCGTCCTCGACGTCTATACCCGCGAAGACATGCCGCTCAGCTGGGCGATGACCCAAAACAATCTCGGCCTTGCCCTGCTGACGCTTGCCAAGCGCGAGCACGGCAGCAGCCGGGTCAGGCAGGCGATCACCGCCCATCGTGCGGCGCTGCAGGTGTTCACGCGCGAACGGCTGCCGGTGGAGTGGGCAGCGACGCAACACGACCTGGGTGTGGCGCTTCGCCTCCAGGGCGAGCGGGAAATGGGGGTGCAAAGCCTGCAGGAGGCGGTTGCCGCCTTCCGCGCCGCGCTGCAGGAGCGGACACGCGACCGCCAGCCGCTGGCATGGTCGATGACCCAGCACAATCTCGGCCAGGCGCTGCAGACGTGGGGTGAACGCGAAGGCAGCGTCGAGCGTCTCAACGATGCGGCAGCCGCCTATCGCGCCGCCCTCGACCCTCACTTCCGCGAGCGCCTGCCGGTGTCCTGGGCACTCAGTGAGGTGGGTCTGGGGGCGACCCTGGCCAGTCTGGCCGACCGGCTGCGCGATCCGTCGAAGCTGCGCGAGGCTGCCGCCGCCTTTCGCACTGCGCTCGACACCTTCCAGCGCGTCGGCGCCGACCAGCAGGCCAGCATCACCCGGCGTCGGCTGCGGGCGTTGGAAAAGCAGCTCGAACCGCAGCACGTGTAAGTCGCAACGAGTTTCACCCGGCGGGTGCGCGGCAACAGCTCGGCCGCATTGCGAGCGCCACTTGGCCGCAACCGCACCTCTGCCCTGCCCGCCGCATCGTTGCCGCTTACTCCATCGGCAATTCGTCGGAAACACGCAAGATCCCAGGAACGGTCATGGCGAGGTTGATTTTTCCAGCGTCTGCTATACCGAGCATAGCGATTAAATGCGGCGTTGTAGATGGCGTAACGGGCGGCCTCCGCGGGGGCCGCCCGTTACGCCATCTACGAGCTCTTAAACATCCGTCGGATTTGGCACTTGGCTAATCCGACCGACGAGCCACAACGTGTCGCAGTGCAAATCAAACACACTACGAGCTATATTGGGGGTAGTATGAGCAAAGTCGATGAAAAACACCACCGACTGCGGAGGACCAGCCAAACCATTGGTACGAGAGATTAGAAAAGCAAACCATAAGTTCATCGACAGACTGGAAGAAAATATGTGCAGATTTGCAATCAAGGCACAAGGTGCTATTTGGAGCATGCGAGGAGATTTATGATTTTAGCAAAGAAATAGATCAATCCGCACTTGTTGATCCGCTCTCATTAGCTTCTGTAGACGTATTCGTTGATAAAGCACAATCACTTCTCACATCAAGAGCCAAACTTCTTTTTGCGATTGGAATTGTTTGCGCTCTTCCAGCGGTTGCGTTGTTATTGTACGTGTCTTATAGACTTTATCATACTCCATTATCTAGCATAACGGAAAATACGAATCCTTTAGATGGCTATATACTTACAATAATCGCTCTAAAATCAACGACTACGTCAGCATTTGCTGCGGGCGCCGTATACGTCCTAGTTTCTATGGCAAAAGCATTCTTACACGAGGCGACAGTTCTTTTCAATCGGAGGCACGCCCTCCGCTTCGGCAGGTTGTATTTATATATTAAGAAAGGTGATGTTTCTCTTGATGAAATACAGAGAGTATTTAAATGGAACGATGAGTTTGCAACAGCGTTTAAGGAAATAAAGGTTGACGGCATTGCGAAGACGATTGCGGGCCAACTTGCGGACGCGCCAAAAGCATTATTTGAGACGATGACGAGGGCTGGCAAGAAGTAGCTCGCGTAGCTCGCGTAGACCCGCCGCATGCGTTACTCGCCGCAATCCTTGTCCGACGAAGACTGTTCACCCGGCCCGAGCCAGCCTTCCGGATACAGCCCGCGCTGGACAGCGGACTTGAACGTCGAATACGGCTACGCCGCTGGTTCACGGACGTAGCCATGCTTGACCGGGTTGAAATGGACATAGTCGACATGGGCCGCGAAATCGTCATCGCTGCGGATCGCGTGTTCCCAAAAACGGCGCTGCCAGAGGCCACGCTCCGCCTTGCGTAGGCGTGCATCGCAGCGCCGCTCGCCAAGGGGCACGTTGCGGGCGAACGCCGTCTTGATGACGCGCCAGCGGGTCGCGAAGTCATCGTCATCGGGCGGGAGGGTCCAAACGCAATGGAGATGATCGGGAAGCACGACCCAGGCCTCGATCGTGAATGGTCGGCTCCGGTGCACCAGACGAACTGCGTCCCGCAGGACATCAATGTGTCGTATCAGCAAGTCGTTGCCGCGCCGTTCGAGCAGGTTGACCGTGAAGAAATAACATCCACCGGGCACGCGGTAGCGTCGGTAGTCGGGGATGGTTCTTTTCTCCAGTTCGGTTTCGATATGCCGATACATTCGGCGGGTCACGCTTCGCTTTAGACCCGCCCTACCGCGTCCGCTTAACCCTTGTCGACAGACACAATTTGGATGCTGCTGGGTCGTAGGCAACGTTACTCCTGGCGATTCGCGTGCTTCCCCTCCGCAAACTGCGGTGCCGCAAATTGCACCCCTCCCCTGCCCGCTTCGCATTTGCAATGACAGCATCGGTTTGTTAGAAGATGCGCCCTCGTGTGGACGGGCGACGCACCCCATGTACTGTCCGATTCCGCGCGCGAGCGGTGCGTCTGCCTTTGCGGCAGCAAAAACAAGCCAGGAAGAGAAGTGGGGCCCCGATGTGGATCACAATGTTGCACGCGAAGATCCATCGCGCCACCGTCACGGCTGCCGACCTGCATTATGAAGGCAGCATCACCATCGATCGCCACCTGATGGATCTTGCCGATCTGGTGCCTTACCAGCAAGTGCAGATTTATAACATCTCCACCGGCGCCCGTTTCGAAACCTACGTCATCGAAGGACCGGCGCACTCTGGCTGCATCCAGATCAACGGTGCCGCTGCGCGTCTCGCCCATGCGAGCGACCTGATCATCATCGCCGCCTACACTTACGTACCGCGCGAAGAAGCGGCACAGTGGCAGCCGAAGGTGGTGCTGGTGGACGGCAGGAACCGGCCGGTGCCGGCGGCGCGCCAGGTCGCCTGAGGCGGCTGCAGACCATCGTTCGCCGGCGCCGACCAAGCGCCGGCAAGGCGTTGACCACGCCTGGAATCAAGGCTTTGCCGTTGGGTTTGCTGCCCACGGGTGCTAGACTCCTGCGCATCGATACGAGCAGGATGGCCGTCGGAATGCGGCATTCCAGGGGAAGGACAACGATGAAAATGGGGTCAATACGAACCACCAGCGCAGGAGTCGCCGGCTGCCTCGGCGCCGCCATCCTGGCAGTGGCAATGTTCGGGACAGCGCGCGCCGAAGAAGAGGTGAGTTATGCGCTCGACGTGCAGCCCGTCCTGACCGCACGCTGCGGCGAATGCCACACCCCGCCCAAGGGGCAGGGCTACGAGGCGAGCGGCCTTGATCTATCAAGCTATCAGGGCGTGATGAAGGGCACCAAGCACGGGGCCGTCGTCGTCCCCGGCGAACCGGTGCGGAGCAATCTGCTCGTCCTCGTCGCAGGCAAGGCGGCGATCCGGATGCCGCACAACCAGCGGCCGCTGCTCCAGTATCAGATCCAAACCATCCACGACTGGATCAAGCAGGGCGCCAAGGATAACTGACGCGACCCTGCGTCTCCAATGCGTGCGCCATCAACGGGGCAGGGAGCGGATCGGTCCGACCCCCGCCTCGAATCATTGCCTTACTGCTGCGGTGGCGGCGCGGCGGGTGCCTGACCGGGAGGCGGCAGGAACAACTGATCCATCTCGGTGCGGAACTGGGCAACCAGCTTCTTGTCGGAGTCTGGAACCTTACGCGCGGCGGCGATCGCCGGATGCTCGGTTAGACGCGCAAGCAACTGCTCCTTCTGATCCGCCGGCATGGTGGTATCGGCCTCGATCTGCGCCCGCGCTTCCTGCAGCTTCTGCTGCAGCTCGGGCATATGCTCTTCCACCTGCACCGCGGTATAGGCGCGAATGATCCGCTCCATCACCCGGCAATAGACTTCGCCGTTCTTGAAACCGTTCTTCTTCACCACCTGCTCCATCTCGTTGAAGCCAGGTGCGTTCTGAACCTCCGGGGTGATCTCGCAGGGATCGCGCTGCACGCCCGGCTCGGGCGGCTTGACCGTCTTCGCGTATTCGGCCAGCTGCGGGCCAAACTTCTCATGCAGAGGGCGCAGGTCCTTGGTGGTGGCGAGGGCCGCCGACACTTCCTTTGCTGTCAGCGCATCCGTTGAGCTGGAGGCTGCCAGCGCCGGCACTGCCAGGACAACCAGGACCATCAGCAGCAGTCCCAGCCCTATCGATTTCAACCGCATTGTCTAACTCTTCCTTTCACAGGCCGCACCGGGCACGGCGGTCGCCGTAACCCTCCTGCTCCTCCCTCCGCGGTGTCCGCATGCCCCACGCCGCTGACCCCGTCGCGATGCGTGGCTGACGGCATGTCAACCTCGCCTCACGCCCCGCTATAGCAAAGCTGCCCCGATCGATCCGACCGGGGCAGCCACGCACCTTACGCTGATCGTCGGTAAAGAAGGTCTTTAGTGTTCCACGTCTGACCAGATTTGCCGTTTCAGCGCATAAAGGAAACCGGTGAGCACGATCAGAAACAACAGCACCGTTATCCCAAGCTGCTTGCGCTGCTCCATGTTCGGTTCGGCCGCCCAGGTCAGGAAGGTGGTGACGTCATGCGCCATCTGGCTCACCGTCGCCTTGGTCCCGTCCAGATAGGTGACACGATCGTCCGACAGTGGCGGCGGCATGCCGATCTGGTGGCCGGGGAAATACTCGTTGTAGAACATGCCGGAATTAAGGTTGAACCCCTCCGGCGCCGGATCGCGATAGTGGGTGAGGATGGCGTAGACGTAGTCTGCAGCGCCAACCCGCGCCTGGGTGATCAGCGACAGATCGGGTGGCAGCGCGCCGTTGTTGGCGACACGCGCGGCCTGATCGTTGGCGAAGGGAGACGGAATATGGCTCGCCGCCTTCGCCGGAGTCATAAACATCTCGCCTTCGTCGTTGGGCCCGGCCTGGACCTCAAACCGGCTCGCGATCGCCTCGACCTGCTCGGTAGAAAAGCCGAGAGCATGCAGATTGCGAAAGGCGACGAACCTTAGTCCGTGGCAGGCGTGGCAGACTTCCTCGTACACCTGCCAGCCACGCTGTGCCGATGCCCGATCGAAGGTGCCGAACATCCCGGAGAAGCTCCAATCCTGCTTCGGCGGTGTCGGCGCGGTGTTTGCGCCGACACTGGTGGCGAAAGCAATAGACAGAGCTGCGGTGAGGGCCAGAAGGCNGCCTGCTTTTTATGATCCGGCTCATTCTGCGACTCCCCGGGCGGAAACGCCGACGCCCGCTGGCGTCACTGCCGTAGAAATGCTGGTAGGCAAGGGGCGAGGCCGCTCGATGAAACTCAGGAGCGGCAGCACGACCAGGAAGAACAGGAAATAGACCGCCGTCGCCGCTTGGCCGAGATAGACGTTTATGCCCTCCGGAGGCCTGGCGCCGACGTAGCCCAGCAGAAGGCAATTGGCGAGAAACAGCCAGAAAACCCACTTGAAGATCGGCCGAAACCGGGCGCTGCGCACCGGCGATCGATCAAGCCACGGCAGCAAGGCGAGGATGAGCACGGCCGCGAACATTGCCAACACGCCCAGCAGCTTCGCCGGCACCAAACCCCAGAACAGGTCGAAGGTGATCGCCCGCAAGATGGCGTAGAACGGCAGGAAATACCATTCCGGGACGATATGCGCCGGTGTCACCAGCGGGTTGGCTTTGATGAAGTTGTCAGGCTCACCGAAGAAGTTCGGCTGGAAGAAGACAAAGAACAGATAGAAGATCAGGAACACACCCAGGCCAAACATATCCTTGGCGGTGTAGTATGGTGTGAAGGGGAGTGTATCCTGCGGTCCCTTGACATCGATGCCGAGTGGGTTGTTCGACTTGACCGTGTGCAGTGCCCAAAGATGCACGAACACGAGGCCGAACAGGATAAACGGCAGCAGATAGTGCAGGGCGAAGAACCGGTTCAACGTCGGATTATCGACCGAGAAGCCACCCCAAAGCCAAGTGACGATATCGCTGCCGACGAGCGGAAAGGCGGAGAACAGGTTGGTGATCACCGTCGCGCCCCAGAAGCTCATCTGCCCCCAAGGCAGCACGTAGCCCATGAAGCCAGTAGCCATCATCGCCAGCAGAATGAAGACGCCGATGATCCAGAGAATTTCCCGCGGTGCCTTGTACGAACCGTAGTACAGGCCGCGGAAAATATGGATGTAGACGACAATAAAGAACATTGATGCGCCGTTCATGTGCAGATAGCGCATCAGCCAGCCGTAGTTCACATCACGCATGATGCGCTCGACGCTTTCGAAGGCGAGCGAAGCATGCGGTGTATATTGCATGGCGAGAAAGATGCCGGTGGCAATCATGATCACCAGCACGATGCCGGCGAGTGAACCGAAGTTCCACCAGTAGTTCAGGTTCTTGGGCGTGGGGTAATCGACGAGATCGGCGCGTGCCATGGAGAAGATCGGCAGGCGCCGGTCGATCCACGCAACCGTCGGATTCTTCCACTCATAGGGTGAGTGCGAGGCCATGAGTTGCTCCCTCAACCGATCTTGATTGTTTTTCTTCAGTGAATGTATAGGGCGGCACCAACAGATTCGTTGGTGCGGGGCCCTTGCGGATGCGGCCGGACGTATCGTATTGCGAACCGTGACAGGGGCAGAACCAGCCGCCGAATTCACCGCGCGGCTCGCCGGTCTTCTGGCCGAGCGGAATGCAGCCAAGGTGCGTGCAAATGCCAACGACGATCAGCCATTCCGGCTTCTGCACCCTCGCGCTGTCTGGCTGCGGATCAACCAGTTCTGCCATCGTTACCGTCTCCGCCGACTTGATCTCCTCGGCCGTGCGGTGATTGATGAACACCGGCTTGCCTCGCCAGACGACCGTGAGACGCTGGCCAACGGCAACAGGCGCCAGATCGACCCCGGTTGAGGCAAGCGCCAGTGTATCTGCCGCGGGATTCATGCTGTCGATGAACGGCCACGCTGCCAGCCCGGCGCCAATCGCGGCGACGGTGCCGGTGGCGATCAACAGGAAGTCCCTTCGTGTTTCGCCCGCGTTCACGGCATGAGGTGAGGTCGTTACCGAGTCTGCCATGGTTGATCCTCGTATTTTCATTTTCGGGGTGAGGCCCGAGCTTGGACGGTTCTCCCCAATCGACAGACGATTGCGGAATATCCCGCGCCCGCTCCTTCTGCCGCATCCCCTGAGTTGGCATAGCGGCAAAGCAAGATGCCGCCACGCAGTTTGCAACGTCGATCAAAGCCGCAATGGCATAACCCGAACGGCCATGTGCGTTTCTGGGCAACAGCATATAATGCAATCATAATGCGCTGAAAAGAGCGGACTTCGGCTGTTTCCTCGCAGGTGCGGCAAAGTCCCTCCGGCGCCCTGCCCTATGCCTGACGAGTGGACCTGCCAACCATGCGGCTTGCCCTTTATCAGCCTGATATTCCGCAAAACACCGGCACCCTGCTGCGCCTTGCCGCCTGTCTCGGCGTCGGCGTGGACATTATCGAGCCGTGTGGTTTTTTGTTTAGTGACCGCCACTTCCGCCGCGCCGGGCTCGACTATCACCACTGCGCCCAGGTGATCCGGCATCCCTCATGGGAGGCGTTCCTGCGTCATCGGATCACTGGGCGTCTGGTGCTGCTGACCACCCGCGGCAGCCAGCGCTATAGCGATTTTGGCTTTCGCGACGATGACATACTGTTGTTGGGGCAAGAAACGGCGGGTGTTCCAGACGAGGTTCACAGCGCTGCGGCAGACCGCATCCGGGTGCCGATGCAGCCCGGCATGCGCTCGCTCAACGTGGCGATAGCCGCGGCAATGGTGCTTGGCGAAGCGATGCGACAGACGGGAACGTTCCCGGCCGCCCCCCAGTCAGTCCAAGTTAATTGAAGATGCCTTCCAACGTGCCCTTGGGGCGCCGCTCGATGATCGGCGTCTCGCCGGTGACCACCGGTTTGCCGAGCGCCTGATTCTCGCGAATCCGTTGCGCCTCCTCCGACGCGTTGACCACCGTCCCCTCTTCGGGCGTGTCCTTCCAGAACATCATCCGCTCGGTGAAGCTCAGCTGCGCCTCAGCAAGCACCGTCGACTCCCGGTTGACCTGCTCGCGGATATCGTTCTTCGCATTGAGGCCGCCGGTGCGGCCGAGGAGTGCCTCGGTGCCGGGTGATACCTGGGCCAAGCCGGTACTGGGCACCGGCTGCGGCGTCGCATTGCCGAGCAGCACGTCCTTAGCGTTGTTGCGGGCGGCGAGGCTGTCGGCGCCGGCCCCCGGAGCCGGCGGTCGCAGGGCGAAATCGGNGGGCATGCTTAGCGGAGCGCGCGAGTAGACGGCAAACTCGTCCGGTGGCCGCTTCACGCCGATGCCAAGCTCCTGCTTGACACTCTCACAACCGCCGAGAGCGATCGTTGTAGCGAGAACAACGAGGCGAATGCAGGTTTGTCCCTTCATTCGAGTCTTTCCTTCATGCCCGGGCCTCTTCCCGCGTCCGTCGTGCGCTAACACCGAACAGGAGTCCACAATCAACAGGCAGACACCGATGGTGATGGCAGAATCCGCCACGTTGAATGCCGGCCAATGGTAGCCGTAAGCGTGGACGTCAAGAAAATCAAAAACAGCACCGCGCATCGCCCGGTCGATAACATTGCCAATGGCACCGCCGATGATCAGTCCAAGGGCGGTGATCACCAGCCAATGCCCGGTTCGCCGCAACCAGACGACCAGATAGACGACGATCGCGACCGCAAGTAGCGGCAATGTCCAGCGCGTCCACGGCGAATCGGAATTGAAGATGCCGAAGCTGATGCCGCGATTCCAGACGTGGACCAGATTAAAGAAAGAGGTCACCTCGATGATCCGTGGCGGGACCATGACTTGCGTCAGCATCGCCCATTTGCTCACCTGATCGAGCACGATCACCAGCGCGGCGAGGCCGAGGCNCGCGCCACAAGGATCGCGCCTGCCCGCGCCTGCCCGTGGACGCCCCCATCGACGCCGCCAACGGGGCAGAGTCCGGCGATCGTGCCGTCATTCCGCCGCCCGGAGCTGGCTCTCGACCGCATCGGCACAGCGACCGCACAGCGACGGATGGCCGGGATTCGTGCCCACGTCGGACAGCACCTGCCAACAGCGCTCGCATTTCTCGCCGGCCGCCGCAGTCACCTCGACGCAGACGCCGGTCACATCGTCGAGGCGAAAGGCGCCATCGGGACCGAGGCCTTCGCGCAGGGTTGCCCCCGAGGTGATGAACAGTTCGGCCAGATCCACATCGACCGCTGCCTGGTGGTAGTCGGTGTCGGCATAGACGATGGCGTGCGCCTGCAGGCTGGAGCCGANTCGCTTCGCCGCCCGCTCCCGCTCGAGCCCGCCAGTGACCACCCGACGCAGCCGGCGCAGGATCACCCACTTACCCGCCAGCGTGTCGTCGCGCCACTCGTCGGCTATCGTCGGGAACTGCCGCAGATGCACGCTCTCCCCGTCGCCGGGATGGCGGGCGAGCCAAGCCTCCTCGGCAGTGAAACAGAGGAACGGCGCGAGCCAGGCGGTCAGGCAATCGAACAGCGCTTCGAGCACGGTACAGGCGGCGCGGCGGCGGAGGGAATCGCGCGCATCGCAGTAGAGGCTGTCCTTGCGCACGTCGAAATAAAAGGCCGAGAGATCAACGGCACAGAAGGTGTGCAACTCGGCAAAGATGGGATGAAACTGCAGATCGGCACAGGCCTGACGCAGTTCCCGATCCAATTCCGAGAGTCGGTGCAGCACCCAGCGCTCCAGCTCCGGCATCTCGGCATACGGCAACCGCTGCCGCGGATCGAAGCCGTTCAGGTTGCCGAGCAGATAGCGGAAGGTGTTGCGAAAGCGGCGATAGATGTCGGCGTTCTGCTTCAGGATCTCAGGCCCGATGCGCAGGTCCTCGGCATAGTCGGACCCCACCACCCACAGCCGCAACACGTCAGCACCGTGTTTGTCCACCACATCCTGCGGGGCGACGATGTTGCCGAGCGACTTCGACATCTTCTGCCCGTCTTCGCCCATGACGAAGCCGTGGGTGAGCACCGCATCGTAAGGGGCGCGGCCGCGCGTGCCGCAAGACTCCAGCAACGACGAATGAAACCAGCCGCGGTGCTGGTCGGAGCCTTCGAGATAGAGCGACGCTGGCCACGCCAAGTCGGGGTTGGGCTCGAGAACGAAAGCGTGGGTGCAGCCGGAGTCAAACCAGACATCGAGGATATCGAACACCTGCTCATAGGCGGCCGGGTCGTAGTCCGGGGCGAGGAAGCGGGCAGGATCGGAGGTGAACCAAGCATCGGCGCCCTCGGCGGCGACGGCGGCGGCGATGCGGTCGATCACGCGCTGGTCACGCAGCGGCTCGCCCGAGGCCTTATCGACGAAGACGGTGATCGGCACTCNCCAAGCCCGCTGGCGCGAAACGCACCAGTCCGGCCGCGTCTCCATCATGCCGCGCAACCGGTTGTAGCCGCTATCGGGGATGAAGCGGGTCTCGTCGATCGCTTCCAGCGCCTTCGCCCGCAATCCGGTGCGCTCCATGGCAATGAACCATTGCGGCGTATTGCGGAAGATCAAGGGCGCCTTCGAGCGCCAGGAATGCGGATAGCTATGCACCAGCTTGGCGGACGCCAGGAGCTTGCCGGCCGCAGTGAGCGCTTCGATCACCACCCGATTGGCGTCACCCTCCTTGCCATACTCGGTCAGCACCCGGTGGCCGGCGAACAGCGGCACTTGCGGCAGGAATGCGCCATCGGCGCCCACCGTGTCCGGAACGGGAACGTTGTGTCGGACGCCAAGCTCCCAGTCGTCGGTGCCGTGGCCGGGAGCGATGTGCACGAAGCCGCTGCCCGTCGCCAGATCGACGAAGTCAGCGGGAAGCAGCGGCACCGGAAAGGCGTAGCCACCGGCGTGCAAGGGGTGGCGGCAGATGGTTCCAGCCAGTTCATCGCCGGTCAGTTCATCCACCGTCCGATAACTGCGAAGGCGCGTTGCCGCCGCCACCGACGGCAACAGCTCGCGACCGATCACCAGCCGGTCACCCGGCTTCAGCACCGAATCCTCCTCGACGTCGTTGACCTCGATGATCGCATAGTCGAAGCCGGCGCCGTAGGCGATGGCACGGTTGCCGGGGATGGTCCACGGCGTCGTCGTCCAGATGACCACCTCGGCATCGGCGAGCGTCGCCCGCGACGGCTCTGCCACCGGAAAGCGAACGAAGATCGTCGTCGAGGTGTGGTCGTAGTATTCGAGTTCGGCCTCGGCCAGCGCCGTGCGCTCCACCACCGACCACAGCACCGGTTTCGCCCCCTTGAACAGGGCACCGTTCATCAGGAACTTGCCGAGTTCACGGACGATCGCCGCTTCGGCGGCAAAGCTCATCGTCGCGTAGGGATGGTCCCAGTCGCCGATGACGCCGAGCCGCTTGAACTCCTCACGCTGCACGTCGATCCAGCGGCCGGCAAACTCGCGGCATTCCTTACGGAACTGATCGATCGGCACCTCGTCCTTGTTGCGGCCGGCGGCGCGATACTTCTCCTCGATCTTCCACTCAATCGGCAGGCCGTGACAGTCCCAGCCGGGAACGTAATTGGCATCCTTGCCCAGCATCTGCTGCGCCCGGTTGATCACGTCCTTGAGGATCTTGTTCAGCGCGTGACCGATGTGCAGATGGCCGTTGGCGTAGGGCGGACCGTCGTGGAGAACGAACTTCGGCCGGCCGCGCGCGGCATCACGCTGACGGTGGTAGAGATCCATCGCCTGCCACCGACTGAGCAGGTCGGGCTCGCGCCGCGGCAGATCCGCCTTCATCGGGAAGTCGGTGCGCGGAAGAATTACGGTTGATTTATAATCCACGTGCCTGTCATCCACGTCCGCCTTGCATTTGGGATCGGCTGCGGCGGGCGCTCACGAGCCGCCGACGCGGAGCCGCGCCGGGGCATCCCCTGAGGCATCCAACGTCGCCAGCCGCAGCCGCGCACGCGCGCAATCCTCGGCCATTTGTGCCCGCAACGGCTCGATGCCGTCAAATTTCTTTTCCGGCCGCAGATAATCGATGAACCGGGTGGTCAGCGTCCGGCCGTAAAGGTCGCCCGCAAAATCGAAGACATGCACCTCCAGCAGCGGCTCGGCTGCCTGAAAGGTCGGGCGAATGCCGAGGTTGGCCACGGCGTCGCGCCANNGTGCATCCGCCCCCTCCTCCCAGCCAGCCTGCACCGCATAGATGCCGAAGGCCGGCCGCAGATAATCGTCCAGCTCGACGTTGGCGGTGGGGTAGCCCAGTTCCCGGCCACGCCGTTCTCCGGCAACCACTGTGCCCTCGATCTCGAAGTCACGACCGAGCAGCCGCGCCGCTGCCGCCGGGTCAGCATTGCGCAAATATTCGCGCACCCGCGTCGACGAATAGGGCTCGGCGGCGCCGTCGCGCACCTCGGGAACGCAGGTAAAGCCGAAATCAAATTCGTCGCCCATCCACAGCAGCATCTCCGGCGTGCCGCGGCGGCCATGGCCGAAGGCGAAGTCGTGGCCGCAGACTACGTGCGTCGCTCCCAGGCCGCCGACGATCACCGTCTCGACGAAGGCGCGTGCGCTGAGCTTGGCGAACTCGCGGTCGAAGGGGAGGACGGCAAAGATATCGACGCCGAGGCTTTCGATCAGCCGCGCCTTCACCGGCAAGGGCGTCAGTCGGAACGGGGCAATATCCGGTTGAAACACCTGCCGTGGGTGCGGCTCCAGGGTCAGCACCGCCCACAGCCGGCCGTTGGCGCGGGCGATCCGGCCTGCCTCGCCGATCACCTCGCGATGGCCGAGATGCACGCCGTCGAAGTTGCCGATGGCGACCACCGCGCCGCGGACATCGTTCGGCAGATTCTGGTAATGGCGAAAGATGCGCATGGCGCATAGGTGCCGGTAGCCGCCGGCCGGGTCAAGCCCCGCCGATCATCGGCGCCGACTATTATTGGGCGACGCGGAACCAGGCCTCGGCATCAAAGGGTACCTGCTCGCGCGGATTGACGCCGCGATCGGCGAGCCAGAACCGGAAGGGCGTGTCTGCCGGCAGCGCCACCTGCACATTGGCCACCCGCACCAACTGGACCCGCAGATCGAGCGGCCGCAGCGCCTCCTGCAGTTCGCGGTAGATGGGAGTGGTGTTGGCAACCTTTACCACCAGCGGATTGCCGAAGCCCGGATCGCGTTTGGCCCGCTCGCCATACCACTCCGGCGAACGGGAGGCCGCCTGCGCCAGCCGCTTGGCGAACTCAGGGAACGTCTCTGCCAGACTCGCCACCCGGAGCATCGCCCCGTCGGCACGATCGAGCCGCCCCGGCAGCGCCGCATCCAGCATGCGGGCGAGCGTTGCCACCTTCGTGTCCAGCTCCTGATGACAGGCATTCTCGTAGGTGAGGACTGCCTCGCCGGCCTGGCGAATCAGCCGCGCCGTACAGTCGGCGAAGGCGACAGAGAAGATGGTCACATCGGCCGAACTGGTGGTGGTAACCGGCGGCTCGGCCGCGTGGACGTTCGCATCGAAGACGACGCTGACGAACACAGCCATGACGAACACGGCGACGCCCAGGATGATCGGCGGTGCCCGCCGATGCAGCACACTGCTGCGCCGGCTCGCCGCCTGGTTCACGGGACTTCGCCGATCTTGAACACGTTGTAGCCCCACGCCCCCAGATCCACGTAGAGGCCAGGGTCGAGGAGCGCCGAGCCGTCCCGTTCATAAACCTCTTCGCCGAGCATGTCGGTCAGCCGCACCCGACGCCGTGCCAGGTCGGCAAAGGGCAGGCGCAGATGGCACTGGCCCTGGCTGTCCTCGTAGTTGACGACGACGAGGGCGCGTTCTCCATCATCGCTCTGCCAAGCAAAGGCGATGAAGTTGTCGCAGGTCCAGTTGCCGGCCCAGGCCGGAAACGGATCAAGGCGCAGCCAGTGGCCGCTGCGGAACAAGGGATCAGTCAGCGCCCGCAGCACCGTCAGGTAGAATGCGTGGATGGTCTCGTCGACCGGCTCATCCGGCCCACGGCAAAGCTCCATCGGGATGTGGACGCGGTAGCCCTCGAACTGCCCCTGATGAAAGAAGCGCAGGCCGATGCCGAAATAGGTGACGATGGCAGCAGCCTTGTGCGTCGGCCAGGAAAACGTCTCTGCGGCGCGCGGCGGTTCGTCGTGGTTTTCAAGAAAGCGGACCAACTTCGCCTGATAGGCCGGCTCGGCCAGCAAGTGTTCGCGTACCGGACGTGCATAACGACCACGCAACCGGTCGTAGAGCCGCTTGTCGTAGCAGAAATCGAAGCCCTGCTGCTGCAGCGTCCACTCCAGATCCCAGTACACTTCGCCGACGAAAGTGAAGTCGGGTTGCGCGGCCTTCACCGCTTCGATCGCCCGCGGCCAGAAGGGCTCCATGCTGATGCCCCAGGTGCGCAGGAATACGTCCGGCAGGATAAGCATTGCCATATCGCAGCGCACGCCATCGCACTGGCCGGCGATGGCGAGGAGTTCGGCAATGCGTTCCTCCTGCAACGCCGGATTGCCGTAGTTCAGCTGCAGCGTATCGGGCCAGCCTGGGAAGTAGGGATCGCGACCGTGGGCATAAATGCGGCTGCCGCTGTTGGTTTCGACCCGCAGGTAGTTGCCGGGGGTCCGCTGCAGGTCTTCCTCGCTGCCGCCGAAGACGAAATAGTCAGGATTGGTCTTGGCCCACAGATGGTCCGGCGCGGTGTGGTTGGGTACGAAGTCGAGCATCAGCTTCATCCCCTTCGCCGCCAGCCGCTCGCGGAAAGCGGCAAGCGCCGCCGGACCGCCCAGCTGGTCGCTGACCACATAGCCGGAGATGGCGAAGCCGGAGCCGCACACATCCTTGCTTTCGTCGAGGTCGGGCAGGACGCGCCGATACTCCTCGCGCAGATCCGGCCGGGTGCGGGCGACCGTCCGGCCTGCCTCGCCCGTCTGCCAAACGGACAGCAACCAGATCCAATCGACGCCGAGCGCCGCCAGTTGCTCCACCTCGGCATCCGGTACATTAGCCAGTGTCACCGGCTGGCCGAGTCGCTGGCTTAGCGCACGCAACCAGACGCGGGTATTGATCTGATACAGCGACGGATACTTGACAGTGGTCGACATGATCGCCCCCAGCGAAATTTGGTCGGCGCGTTGCAATTGATATTTGCTGTGTAGGGTCCGTGGACGGTGCGGTCAACCTCAAGCCCCTTGCCAACCGAAACGCGAAGGGGAACAGGGATGAAATCCAACCCGCTCACGCCCACGTGAACGCCCAGCCTCGATCTCGCTCGATCCTGCGGGGCTGGATTTAGCGAGGATCGATCCGGAAAGGAAAGCCGCCTTGACCTGCATTCTCGCCTTCGATAGCGAGTGCATAGCGCTTCCGGTGCCGGGGTTTGCGCGCGGGACGGTTCGCGATCCGGGCCAGGGCCGAGACGAGCGTCCGCGACGACAGACTGCGCCATCGTCATGAGAGCGATGGCAGGCCATCCTGTGGCCATCAAAGCACCGTCCCGCAAAAATATGAGAATGATTATTACTTGCATATTGATTTCGGGAGCCGCCCCGATTAGGATTGAATCACGCTTTTGCCTGGAGGACAGATAGTCGATGATCGTTTGTTTGTGCGCTGGAATTAGCGATCGTGACATACGCGCAGCCGCGGCGGCCGGGACGCGGCGGTGCGCCGATGTTTTTCGCGCGAAGGATCGTCAGCCGCGCTGTGGCTCCTGCATCGATCTGATCTGCGATATTCTGGGTGAAAATGACGGCCGCGACACCGCCGGATGCAGCGGCGGGTGCGGCTGACCGACATCTGAACCTTTCGACGCCGGGAGCGATGACGCTCCCCTTCAAGCGCGACCGTCAGCTATCGTGGTTGGTCATCTGGCTCTGCAGGTAGTTGGACAGCCCCACCATCTCGGCGAGTTGAAGTTCGGTTTCGAGAAAATCGATGTGCTCTTCGGCATCCTCGAGAATACGGACGGCGATTTCGCGCGAGACGTAGTCCTGCACCGATTCGAAATGGGCAACTGCCGCCAGCACGTCGGTGCGCGCAGCACTCTCCAGCCGCAGGTCCGACTGCAGACATTCGACCACGACTTCGCCGATCAAAAGCTTGCCCAGATCCTGTAGGTTGGGCAGCCCTTCGAGGAACAGGATTCGTTCGATCAGCTTGTCGGCGTGACGCATCTCACCGATCGATTCCTCGTAGACACGCTTGCCGAGGCGATCGAAGCCCCAATTCTTCAGCATGCGGGCATGTAAAAAGTACTGATTAATCGCCGTCATCTCGTTCTTCAGCATCCGATTAAGATGGGTGAGTCCCACCGGCTCGATTTTCACGCGCACTCCCTCCTGCTGGTTTCGACGCCGTCGTTTGCGGCTAGGTCGTTGCCTAAGCACACACAGGGCCATCTTTGGTTCGGCTTTGCCGCGACCGTCGCCTTTGCTGATCATGAAAAGATTGTGCACTGACCCGTTTATCGCAACGGGAAGCTGTCTGCCGCCGGGCCAATCGCGGCGCGGCCGACCCGGGGCCACCGCAGCGTCCCCGGGCCGATCCTGCCACAGCAGGGATTACTCAGCGCTCGCTCGCATCAGCGCGCTCTCATCGTCGGCGTGCCGCTTGACGTCGCCGCGACGGCGGTTCGTATACGTCATCAGCCGGCGTTCGATCGCATTGAAGGCGTCGCGAATCGCTACATAAACGTCGGTGTGCGCCGGGTCATGGCCGGACTCGCGACCCGCCACCAGCGTCCGCCCCGCAACCTGTGCGACGATTCGGATGCAGTAGACATTGCCCCGGTGATGATGACGATGCGGGGCCTGCACGGTCACGTGGCAGCCCATGATGCCTTCGCGGATCTGCGCCAGCTTATCGGCGCGTTGCCGCACCTTGGCGGTGACGAACTCCGAAGCTTCCATGTTCTGAAAGTCGATTTTAAGCGGAAACAGCATCACCGATCTCCCAACTACGCCGACCGCCGCTGCGGCGAGGGATGACGTCGGCCTGCCGGCGGCGGGGCAACTCTTAATTATATCCCCCTTTTCGCCGGTGCTGCACGCGACGTTTATCGCCAAGCGCTGATAGCCAGGACGCTGGATGTTCAGCCGGCAAACAGCCGGGCGATGCGCTCCTGCACCGCCTCAGCGGCGGCGCGCGGGTCGTCGGCGGCGCGGATCGGCCGGCCGATGACGATATGGTCGGCACCGGCGAGGAAGGCGTCCTCCACATCGACGGTACGCTTCTGGTCGTCCGCCGGGCGATTGAAGGTCGGGCGGATGCCGGGAACGACGACCACCAGTTTGTCGCCCAACTCGCGGCGGATAGTGCTCACCTCAAGTCCGGAGGAGACGATGCCGTCACAGCCCAGCGCCAGTGCCCGCCGGGCGCGGCCAAGGACCACCGCCCGCACGTCGGCCTGAAATCCCAGCGCCTGCATGTCGCCCTGGTCGAGGCTGGTGAGCACGGTGACGGCGAGGATGCCGAGCGGTCCCTTCTCGGCACAGGCAGCAGCGAGAATTGCGTCGTTGCCGTGGACGGTGGCAAGCGTCGCCCGCCGTTTCGCCAGCTGGCGGACGGCGGAGCCCACCGTCTGCGGCACGTCGAAGAACTTGAGATCGACGAAGACCTTCTTGCCCTGGTCGGCCAGCCAGTCGAGAAGCTCGAAGTAGCCACCAGCCATGAACAGTTCGAGGCCGATCTTGTAGAAGGTGACCGACGGCCCGAGCCGGCTCACCAGCGCTCGCGCCTCTTCGACGCTCGGAATGTCCAGCGCCAGGATCAGCCGGTCGACGGCGGCGATCGGCTTGCTGGAGAGCAGGGCGCGGGCATCACACATCGCTACGTCCGGGGAGGCGGGTGGGGTCACGGTTGCTCCTCCGCCGCTATACGACGCGCTTCAGCATCGGCCCCAACGGCCGGCCGGCGAAGACGTGGACGTGGAAGTGCATCACCTCCTGGTGCGCGTCCTCGCCGTTGTTGGCGAGGATGCGATAGCCGGGTTCGATCGCCCCGACGATCGCCGCCACCTCGGCCACTGCTCGGAAGAAGCCGCCGACAAACTCGAGCGACGCGTCGCGGGTCATGTCCTGCAGGGCGACGTAAGGGCCCTTGGGGATCACCAGTACATGCGTGGGTGCCGCCGGGTTGATNNGATCATGAAAGGCCAGTGCGTAATCATCCTCGTAGACCTTCTTGCACGGGATCTCGCCGCGGAGGATCTTGGCGAAAATGTTGCTGTCATCATAGCTCATGGCTCGTCTCCCCTCATCGGCCGCGTCGGTGCACGCTGGTCATTTTCCCGCTTGCTGGTTGTTCTTGTTGTTGCGGGCCGCTTTCTCCGCAATCCCCGACATGCCCTCACGCGCTGCCAGCGCCGCCCAGACATCGCGCGGCCGCACTCCCACATCCGCCCACAGCACCAGCAGATGGTACAGCACGTCGGCACTCTCAGCCGCCACATGCTCCGGCGTTTCGTCGATGGCAGCGACGATCACCTCAATCGCCTCTTCGCCCACCTTGCGGGCAATCTTGTGCCGGCCCTTATTGAGAAGCTTCGCCGTATAGGAACTGGAGGGATCGGCGCCACGGCGGCTCTCGATGGTCTTGAACAGGCGATCGAGGACGGTGGCATCAAACACATCTGTGGCCATGCCGGATCATCTTCCTTCATCAATGCGCACGGGAAGCCCCGCACGCTGCATGTGCGCCTTGGCTTCGGCGATCGAAAAGGTGCCGAAATGAAAAATCGAAGCGGCAAGCACCGCCGAAGCGTGGCCGTCGCGCACGCCTTCCACCAGATGATCGAGGGTGCCGACGCCACCCGATGCAATCACTGGCACCGTCACCGCATCGGCAATGGCGCGGGTCAGCGGCAGATCGAAACCGATCTTGGTGCCGTCGCGGTCCATGGAGGTAAGGAGGATTTCACCGGCACCGAGGGCAGTCATTCGCTTCGCCCAGGCGACGGCATCGAGACCGGTGGGGCGGCGGCCGCCGTGGGTGAAAACCTCGAATCGTGTTGGTGCCACGGCTTTCGCATCGATGGCGACGACGATGCACTGGGAGCCGAACTTCTCCGCCGCCTCGCCGACGAACTCCGGTCGGTGCACCGCGGCGGTGTTGATCGAAACCTTGTCGGCACCGGCCAGCAGCAACCGGCGGATATCTTCGAGGGTGCGGACGCCGCCGCCAACGGTCAGCGGCATAAAGCACTGCTCGGCGGTGCGACCGACCACGTCGAAGATGGTGTCACGGTTTTCGTGGCTGGCGGTGATGTCAAGGAAGCAGAGTTCATCGGCGCCGGCGCGATCGTAGATCCGCGCCTGTTCGACCGGATCGCCGGCGTCGATCAGGTTGACGAAGTTGACGCCCTTGACGACGCGGCCTTCGTTGACATCGAGACAGGGGATGATGCGGACTTTCAGCATTGCCCTTGCTTAAGCTGCGGTGCACGAAGCGGCGAGAGAAACCGTACAGCCGTCGCCAACGGCAGCGGCTTCACCCGACAGGAGGAATAAGCGCTTTTCCCGCCGCGCTTGGCAAGTGCGTTTGGCAGCAGCCGGCAGCGCGGTGGCGTCGACAGGGCATGGCGCTAACCGTGGCATCGGCCAGCCGTCAAGGGACACCTGCGGCCGACGTCAAGGCCATGTCCGCAAGGCGAAGCCGATGAAGCGAAGGTTGCGCCTTGTCCTCTGCACGGCCTGAGCGATCGTCCATCACCGGCATCAGGCTTGGTGATAGAAACGCTTACCGATAGTCCACCACAAACTCAAAACCGGTGATAAATCCCGTCCACCTGCAATAGCTGGCCCGTACTGCGATCGGCAAACACAGGCTCAATGGATACCAACCTGTAGCCTTTTTCGCCAAGAAGTGCGTCCATCTCGCAAAATTGCAGCCCACCGTCGTATAAGGGCACCAACGACATTTCGATTTGTATAGTGTCTATATGTGTTATCGCCTCCTCAGCCCCCTTGATAACCTTATGCTCAAATCCTTGCGTATCTATTTTTAAATAAATATTACTTTCTTCTCTACATATCTCTCCAAACATTGAATCAAGAGCCCGGACGTTGATCTCCTCTGTGCCGATGTAGTGCTTTTCCGGAGCAGCTTTCGCGTGGGCTGGATGCATATCGAGCAGGGAACTACTCGCNNATGAGTTGGCAGAAACATTAATCGTCATGATGGAAGATTCTTCGCCCAGCGCACACTGGATGACAGCCCAATGCGCATCGTGCGAGGCATTACGCTTCAATACAGCATATGCAGAATCTAAAGGCTCGAATGACACTATCCTGCCGCGAAAGCCAAGATCCCGCATTTGTTGCGCAAATTGCCCAGTATTCGCACCAACGTCTAAAATAAGATCTACCTTATAAGACAACAACAATTTCTGCCGTCGCGCCAGCGGGCTTGATACGGAGTCAAAGCGGGATATATCATAGCCAAGTTTCCAAATCAGCTGCCTGACTGTCTGCTTGATAGTCACCGCTGTAATTTCCCCTTTACTGCAGTCTATGTTTCGCTGAAGCACCCATGGTAGCTGTCATCGCCGGTGGACACAAAGGGTTGCGCCGGCTTCTGCCACACACACCGGCAACTCGCGGTCAAGATGTGCCTGCTTGCTGGATCTTTACTCGCGGGCTTCGTCGATCCAAATACGCCAAACACGTTTATTTCTCAATAGACAAGTGTCGCTTAAGGATAATTCGGCAAAATAGTCGCGGCGGCAACGACTGACGACGGGACGAAAGCGGTCGACGTTAGCGGCGCAGCACCGCCCCGCCGCCATGGCGGTCCCAGCCGGCTATGCACCGGTCCGGGGCTGGCGCCGTGAGCCTAGTCCGTCGTCGCCGCGCCCGTCGCTTTCGCCAGCGGATGCGCCGTATTGACCAGCTCGCGCAGCCGCGCTTCCAGGATGTGGGTGTAAATCTGCGTCGTGCCGATGTCGGCGTGACCCAGCATCTGTTGGACGCTGCGCAGGTCGGCACCGTGGGCAAGCAGGTGGCTGGCGAAGGAATGGCGCAACACGTGCGGCGAGACGCGGCGGGGATCAAGGCCAGCGCCGATCGCCACCTCCTTCAGCAGCTGGGCAAAGCGGGCGCGGGTCAGATGCCCCTGACGCGAGCGGGATGGGAACAGCCAGGGTGACGGAGCGCCGGCCCCGCCAGTGCCAGGCGGCAGGAAGCGATCGCGGGCAACGAGGTAGTCGGCAAGCGCCGCACGTGCCGGCTCGGTCAGCGGCACCAGCCGTTCCTTCCCACCTTTGCCGCGCACCGCGAGCAGGCGGCCGTCACGTGTCAGTGCCGCAAGCGGCAGCCCCACCAGTTCCGACACCCGCAGGCCGGTGGCGTAGAGGATCTCGAGGAGGGCGCGCAGGCGCTTCGCCTCCGGCTCGCCGCCGGTGTCAGGCACCGCCAGCAGCCGGCTGACGTCGTCCTCGCTCAGGTATTTGGGCAGGCCGCGTCCCTGCTTCGGCCGGTCGACCACCAAGGTGGGATCGTCGGCGCGGATCCCTTCGGCAAACAGGAAGCGGAAAAACTGCCTGAGTACCGATAGCCGCCTAGCTGTGGTCCGCGCCGACATCCCCTTGCCGGCCTCGGCGCCGAGGTAATGCCGGATCAGATCCGCATCCGCCGTTTCTGGCGCAACGCGCCGCGACCGGGCAAAAGCGTGGAAACTCGCCAAGTCATGACGATAGGATTCGATCGTGTTTCGGGCGGCAGCGCGTTCCGCTGCCAGCATCTCCAAATACGCTTCCACATACCGCGGCCACGCCCCTGCCCCCAGTGGCGCTGCGGGCAGTGGCTCAGCGCTGGAAGCGGTCATTCGGTATGACCTGTTCGAGATGCTGTGTCGGCGGCTCGAAGCCGACCATAAGGCTGACGCCGATGACGGCGATGACTAAGACGACGAGAACAATGAGTCCGAGGCGAAGAAGCGGATGCATGCGCGGGTTCATCCCTGGATAAAGCGTGTGCTGCTGGCGCGCCCCGGTAACGCCCGATGCTTTGGTTTGCCCGTCCGGTTGCGCAAGGCTCTGCCCCATGGCCCGGAATTTCTGCTAGGCTTGCGCCGGAGCGCAACCGCCTGGAGACTAGACCCTGCAATGGCAGGCTTTCAACCGACCGGAGGCAGACTGGCAACAACCAACAGCCTTCCCCGAGGCAACGCAGCGCCAAAACCGCGGCGAACCATTGTTCTTGTAGGCCTGATGGGGGCGGGCAAGACCAGTGTGGGCCGGCGTCTGGCAAAGCGGCTTGAGCTGCCTTTCGTCGATGCGGACGAGGAAATTGTCCGCACGACGGGGCTTAACGTGCCGGAAATTTTCGAGCGATTCGGTGAGCAGGCTTTTCGTGACGCGGAACGCCGTGCTATCGCACGCCTTCTGAGCGAGGACACAAAGGTGCTGGCGACGGGCGGGGGAGCCTTCCTCGACGCGGTGACACGACAGGCGATCGCCGATCGCGGGCTGTCGGTTTGGCTGCGCGCCGAACTGGATGTGCTGGTAGAGCGTACGATCGGTCGCCGCCATCGGCCGCTGCTGAACACCTGCGACCCGCGGGCGACCCTGGCGGCGCTGATGGCGGCTCGCTATCCGGTCTATGCCTTGGCCGACCTTATCGTCGATACCATCGACGGCCCGATCGAACAGACGGTCGAGCGGGTTGAAGCGGCGCTCGCCGCCCATTTTGCCGGCAAAGAAGGGAACGACGAAGAGTGAACGACGGCAGTAACGCCTACCAGCGCGTCGATGCGGTACGTGGTAGGGCTGCTGGTCTGGTTTCGNCAACCGCAGCCGCTGCGGGTGGAACTCGGCGAGCGCAGCTATGATATCCTGATCGGCGCCGGCCTGCTCGACGCGGCAGGCGAGCATCTGGCACCGTTGCTGCCGCAGCCGCGGGTGGTGATCGTCACCGACGCCAACGTCGCCCCGCTCTATCTCGCCCGCCTGGAGGCATCGCTCGCAGCCGCCGGCATCACCCGGGCGGCGGTGGTGCTGCCAGCCGGGGAAAGCAGCAAGAGCTTCACCCAGCTGGAAGCGCTATGCGAGCGCCTGCTGGCGCTCAAGGTGGAACGGCGAACGACGCTGCTGGCCTTGGGCGGCGGCGTCATTGGCGACCTTACCGGCTTTGCCGCCGGCATCCTGCTGCGCGGCCTCGACTTCATCCAGGTGCCGACGACGCTGCTGGCGCAGGTGGACAGTTCGGTGGGTGGCAAGACCGGTATCAACACCGCGCACGGCAAGAATCTGGTCGGCCTGTTCCACCAGCCACGTCTGGTGCTGATTGATGTGGACACGCTTGCGACCCTGGAGGCGCGGCAGCGGCGGGCCGGTTATGCCGAAGTGGTCAAATACGGCCTTCTCGGCGACGCTGGCTTCTTCGCCTGGCTGGAGGCGCATGGCGCCGAACTGCTCGCCGGCGACCGGGACGCAATCGTCCAGGCGGTGCAGGTCAGCTGTGCCGCCAAGGCGGCCATCGTTGCCGCCGACGAACGCGAAGGCGGCGTCCGTGCCCTGCTCAATCTCGGCCATACCTTCGCCCACGCCCTGGAAGCGGCAACCGGCTTCGGCGACGCGCTGCTGCACGGCGAGGCAGTGGGGGTTGGCATGGCGCTGGCATTCGAGCTGTCGCGGCGGCTGGGCTACTGTGCCGGCGCCGAGGTGGAACGTGTCGTCCGCCACCTCGCTGCGGTGGGGCTACCGAGCGATCTGCACTGGCTCACCGGGGCGACTCCGCAGGACCTGATAGCGCACATGCTGGGTGACAAGAAGGTGCATGACGGCCGTCTGACCTTCGTCCTGGCGCGGCGGATCGGCGAGGCCTTTCTCGATCGCCAAGTGCCGGCAGCGGTGTTGGAGGACGTGCTAGCAGATGCCTTGGCTGAATAAAATGACACCCGGGACCATAGCGCCACGAAACAAGACGACCGGGAACACGACGACCGGGAACACGGGGACCGAGTGGAGGATGGCCGCACCGCCATCGTCGACCTCGCCCGTCGCCGGCAGGAGCCGTGCAACACAATGATCTACGCCGCTATCGCTTTCCTGTTACTGTGTTCGGCCTTCTTCTCCGCCTCGGAAACTGCACTGACCGCCGCCTCACGGCCGGTGATGCACCATCTCGGTGCCAGCGGCAATCGCCGGGCACTGCTGGTGGAGTGGCTGCAGAACCGGACCGACCAGTTTCTCGGTGCGATCCTGCTCGGCAATACGCTGGTCAACATTCTCGCCTCGTCGCTGGCCACCAGCGCCCTGATCGTCGCTTTCGGCGAGGTGGGGATCGTTTACGCCACCGTCTCGCTCACCGTTCTGGTGCTGATTTTCGGCGAGATCATGCCGAAGACCTATGCCTTCCGCCGCGCCAATCATGTGGCGCTGTGGGTCGCACCAGCGATCAATCTCATCGTCCGGCTACTGCTGCCGGTCACCGCTATCATCAACCTGCTCGTCCGTTTCGCCCTGATCCCCTTCGGCATCGATCGTCGCCGTGGCAGCAGCCCCAACGCCAGCGAGGCGGAATTGCGCGGGGCGATCATGCTCCATGCCGGTGCGGCCAGCGGTGTGCTGCAGGAAGGAGCGATGCTCAACAGCATCCTCGATCTGGCGCAGGTGGAAGTGGGCGAGGTGATGACACATCGTAAGAGCGTGATCATGATCGACGCCGACGATCCACCAGAGGCGGTGCTGGCGCAGGTGCTGGAGAGTCCCTTCACCCGCTTTCCCCTCTGGCGCGACAGCCCGGAGAACGTGATCGGCGTTGTCCACGCCAAGGACCTGCTGCGGGCAGTGCATGCGCATGCCTCGCAACTAAGCGGCTTCGACATCGCCGCCCTCGCCAGCAAGCCCTGGTTCATCCCAGACACCACCACCCTCTACGCCCAGTTGCAGGCCTTCCGCCGGCGTCATGAGCACTTCGCCCACGTTGTCGACGAGTACGGCAGCCTGATGGGCATCGTCACCCTGGAAGACATCCTTGAGGAGATCGTCGGTGAAATCGCCGACGAGCACGATCCAGCAGTGCCGGGTGCGACGCGCGAGGCGGACGGCAGCATCATCGTTCCCGGAACGGCGACCATCCGCGACATCAACCGTGAGTTCGGCTGGCGGCTGCCGGACGAGGAAGCGGTGACCCTCGCCGGCCTGCTGCTGCGCGAGGCGCGGCGGATCCCGGAAGCGGGCGAGGCGTTCAGCATCGAGGGCTTCACCTTCCGCGTGCTGCGCCGGCAGCGGCACCAGATCACTGCCATCCGCATCATGCCGCCGACCGAGGCTGGCGATGCGGCGAAAGAGGGATGAGATGAGTACCGCCGAAGCGTCACCAAAGGACACGTCTCCAGAGGTGCCGCTGGAAGCGGAGCTGATCGCCCTCAGCATCGTTCCGCACCTGGTGGCCGACGGCGGCTGTCCTACCGTTGTCGCCGAGGCGCCGGTGGCAGCGGCGGCGGTGGCTCTGGTCGAGGGCGGTGCCGACGCGGTGGCAGTGGTGGATGGCGACGGCGGCTATCTGGGGCTGCTCGGCCTGCGCGAGGTTGCCCACGCCGTGGCGACGGCGACGCTGGACGCACCGGCGCGAACGGCAATGCAGCCACGACGCGACTGGCTGGCGCCCGACGACACGCCGCTGGATGCGCTCGAACTGCTACGGGCGCGCGGCGTCGAGCATCTGCCGGTGCTCGACGGCCAGCGGCTGGTGGGCATCGTCTCCCTCGGCCAGCTGGTGCGGTTGCTGCATCGCCAGTTCGAGGCGCAGGCACTGCAGCGGCATCGGCGCCTCTTCGGCGACCTGCCGCGGGACGGATGAGGCAGATGAGTGCAACGATGGATGGATCGGGGACGCCGGAAGCGGACGGGCCAACCGTAACAGCGACCACGCTCCCCAGGAGGACCCTCAGCAAGGCGGCGGCGCGCGACCTCGTCCACACCCGGCAGATCATCTGCCGCGGCTTTCGCCGTGCGGACGGCCTGTGGGACATCGAGGGGACGATGGAGGACAGCAAAGCCTACTCCTTCGCCAACCACGATCGCGATCGCGGCGGCATCGCTGCCGGCGAGCCACTGCATCGGATGCACATCCGCCTCACCCTTGATGATGACTTGATGGTCCAGGCGGCGGAGGCGGTCACCGANAGCGGCCCCTACAACATCTGCGGCGACATCACCTCGGTGTTCGCCACCCTGGTCGGGCTGCAGATCGGCCCCGGCTGGCGGCGACAGGTGCTGGCACGGATGCAGGGCGTGCACGGCTGCACCCACTTGACCGAGCTGCTGCTCGGGCCAATGACGACGACGGCGGTGCAAACCATCCTCCCCATCCGCCGGCGCGAAGCAACGGCCGACTCCGTCCGCCCCCGGTCCCCGGCACCTGCTACGGCCGCGCCAACACCCGTTAGCAGGCCGTCGCGCGATGATAGAAAGGCGGCTTCACAACCGCCAACCCGTGGGGACCCAACGTTTTCCATGCCGAGGTGGGCGAAACTGTCGTCATCTGTCGTCTTTCGTCGTCATCAGTTGCGCGGCTGCTGACGGCGAGCGCATCTTGCCTTCTCATTTTATAGAACATTTTATGAACAGAGAAAGAACATAACTAAAAACGGTGCCGCCGTCAAGATCGACCGGCCGCGGTGGCGTCGGAGAAACCCGGGCCAAGATCACCCAAGCCGCCAAATTGTCCGGAGAACAGGGACCACCTCACGGCGAGGCGCTAGCGAACCACGGCGGGGGAAAAACGCCACGGCTGACAAACACTTCAGCCAGCGCAATCAGTCGCCAACGGCAACGACCAGACCCAATTTTTCCAGCGCCGCGAGCGACCGGAGCAGGCCATCGCCGGCCTCGGGCGATAGGCTGCGGCGGCTGCGAAATGTCTCCAACGCCGCGGCAAGCGGTTCCTCCCCGCTCAAGCCACCGACAAAATCAGCCAACTCATGCGAATGCAAGAAGTACAGCTGCCGACTGTGATAGCTGTAGACCAAACCGCCGAAGCGTTCGGGACGGATCGCCACGCCTTCGGTCAGCTGATAGCATGTCGAGAGGTTCATTTCAGCATCCTGCCTGCGTCCACTTTAAGTGTGTGCCCGGTGACGTAGCGCGCCTCGTCAGAGGCAAGCCATAGCGCCGCGCTCGCCACGTCGGCGGCTTCGATCAGCTTCACCGGCAGCGCGTGGCCGGTATAGATAAAATCGATCAGGTCTTCGGTTTGCATGCTTGCCGCTTTCGCCATCCCGCTGATGATCGCGGTGTTAACCGCGGTCGGGTGCAGGGTGTTGACGGTGATGCTGTAGGGCGACAGCTCCTGCGCCAAACTCTTGGCCAAACCAACGACAGCCCATTTCGAGGCACAGTAGTGAGACATTCCCGGCTCACCGCGCAGCCCCGCCACGGAAGAGGTGATCAGGATCCGCCCACCTTGATTGCGGGCAATCATGTGCGGGACGGCATACTTGATCGCCAGCCAGGGCCCTTTGACGTTGACATCAAGCATGATGTCCCACCACTCCTCGGTGATGTCCCACGTGAGAGCCATGTCGGCGATGCCGGCGTTGCAGACGAGAATATCGATCTGGCCGAACTGCTCGATCGTCGTCTTCACGGCGGCTTCCATGTCGCGAGCGCTGCGCACGTCGGCCTTGAGGGCGAGAGCCCGACGGCCCAGTGCTTCCACTTGGCGGACAGTTTCCTCAAGGTCATCGGCGTTAGCGAGTGAGTAGCGGGGATAGGGGAGGTCGTGACAAATATCGAGAGCGGCAATGTCCGCGCCTGCGCCGCCCATGGCGATCGCGTGCGCGCGGCCCTGGCCCCGGGCTGCACCGGTAATCAGGGCCACCTTGCCGTCAAGCCTGCCCATCACCGAACCTCCCCTTGTCGCCCGCTATGGGCGCTAATAGACGCCGCACATGCCGTCGATGCTGACCTCTTCGATCAGGACCTCTTCGACCACGGCAGGTTTGCCGGTCGTGGCGGCCACCTTGGTGGGCGCGGCGGCAACCGTCGCAGCAACGGCTGGGTGATCAGTGCCAGCTGGGTGATCGGTGTCGGTGGTCGACGAGTGGACTTCATATTCGTTGCGCATGGGACTCTCCTGCTGGGGTTGATGGTTGGGGGTCGATTATCTAATCCATTGGCATCTGATCCGCCGGACGGACGGCGGCGAAACCGCATCCGGCGGCAGTGATTTGCGCATCGTTGTTCTTATCCAGGGTCCATGGCTCACTTGCTCCAGTGCAAGATTGGCAATAGCGGACCAAACGTCCGGTGCGCCAAGCAACCGCGCCAGACGCCCAGCTGGTAGGCGGCCATCTCCAGCCAGTAGAGGCCGACGAACACACCCAGGCCACAGGCCGGCTGCAAGCGAACGTGATCGATCAGCGGCGCAAACAGGAGGAGGACAGCCATTGCCGGCAACAGTGCCGGCCACAGCGCGCCCAATCCGATCAGCGGTAGAGCGTAGTAGCGAATGACGTTGGCACTGAGGCCATGCATCGAAGCCAGATGCTCTCGCAGCACCGCCGCAGCGACACGCGTTACCGGCAGCGTGATACCCAGGCGGCGGATCTGCCGCCGCTTGCTGATCACTTCGTGTCCCAGTAAAGCCGCGATCAACGGCGCCAGCACCAGCGCCATCGGCCATGCCGCGATCAGCGTCGTCAGCACCGCCAGTACGAGGAGGCTGAGCCGCGGAATTGGCAGCACCCGGTGGCTCGTTGGGTGGCGACGCTGCAGGTCGGCCTCGGACGAGCCGTAATCCGCCCGTCGGCGCAGCAACGCGGCAAGGCGCTCACGATGATAGTGGGTAATTTGTCCGGCCGGCACGTAGCAAGCGCCGGCACCGCTGCGCAACACCCGCCACGTGAAATCCACGTCCTCCCCCAGCCGCATCTTGGCGGTGAAGCCACCCACGGCGAGCAACGTGTCGCGGCGGACGATGAAGTTGCAAGTGGGCAGATAGGCGACGGCCTCGTCGGGTCCGACCGGGCTTGCCATCGCCCCCATGTCGAGCGGTGAGCGGACGGCCTCGAAGGCGCTGATCCGCCCGGTTGGCGGCGGCGCGATCACCCGGCCGCCGACGATGGCGAGCGCCGGATCTTCTAGGTACGGTACCAGCGTCCGCAGCCAGCCGGGGTCGGCGACACAGTCATTGTCGATGAACGCCAACAGTTCGCCCTCAGCCTCGGCCGCGGCAAGATTGCGCGCTGCCGACTGGCCAAGGTTGCGGTCGAGGCGGATCAGGCGGATCGGCAGACCGGCAAGCGCCGGTGCCAACGGCTGTTCCGAGGCATCGTCGACGACGATGATCTCAATCCGGTCGGCCGGATAGTCGAGCACCAGCAGCGATTGGATGCACGCCCGCGTCGCCGTGTGGCGGCCACGGGCGGCGATAATGACTGATACCTGCGGCCAGTGATTGGGCGGCGGCGGCAGGCGCAGCAGCAGCCGGCGCCCGGCCAGCCGGTCGAAAAATGCCGCAGCGTCCGGGCCCGCTATCCCGGCCGTCGTTGCCGCCTCCGCCGCGGTCGTGCTGCCGGCGGCAAGCGCCGAGAGAAGAGCGAAGGCCTCACCGTTGAGCCGCATCGCCATCAGCGGCCGGAGCGCAAACAGCAGCCNCCCGTTGTCCGGCTCCGGGATCAGCGACAGTCCCGGCGGCAACGTGTAGCGCGCACCACCGAGCCGCCATCGCGACACGCCAGGCGGCGTGGCGGCGACTGTTGCCGGCGGCAGAAGCATCTGCGGCGTCGTTTCGGTCAGCATCAAAGGTCCGCCTCCTCAGCCAGCATCCGGCGGAAGCTTTCGATCTGCGTGGCCAGGTAATCGGCACCGCGGCGGGCACACGCGGCGCGCGGATCGCCCAGGGTTCCACTCGCCGTTACCCNCCGCAGTCCCTCGCGCCGTAGCTGTGGCATCACCGCCGGCATCGGGCCGGTGTAGCCGGCGGCGGCGCGATCCATCCGCACCAGATCCGGGTGGATGTGCAGCATCTCCGAGGTTTCGCCCTCCCCCGCATGCAGTCCGACCGCTTCCGGAGTGATCCCATCCGTCGCGGCGATTTCCGCCAGTGTCTGGCTCATCGCCGGCGAACCGCCGAGCACCCGCACCTGCAGTCCCGGCACCTGATTGCGCAAGCGCGTCCGCGCAATCTCGATCGCCGCGGCATTGCCCGTGCGCCGATAGCAGGACCAGCTGTCGGACCCCCAGCCGGCCAGACGCCGGCCGCAATCGACGATCACCCGCGCCAGCGTTTCGTGGTCGAGACTGATGAGACCCGGGAAGCCGGTGTGCTCATCGGAGCAACCGACCGGCAGCACCGGCGCGACCAGGGTTCNGGGCAGCGCCGCCGCCAGTCCACCGGCGAGTGCCGTGGCGCGGATGCTGTCGGTGGCGAGCGGCAGGTGCGGGCCGTGCTGTTCGGTGGAGCCAAGCGGCAGAATGACCGTGGTGATACCAGAGGTAACGGCGTCTGCCACCTGTGGGGCGGTCATTTCAGCGAGCAGGCACCTCATGCCGGCTGATCCAGGAAGCCGCGATTCTTGAGAAAGGTGAGGATTGCCTCGGCCGAGTCCTCCGGCTCTCCCTCCACCAGTTGCGTCGTCTTGCGGCCAACGCCGGCCGACATGATCTGACCGACGCGCTCGTGCGGTGGCAACGCACCCGAGGGGATCATGATCGTGCGCGGCCGAGGTCGCGGCGGCGTCACCGCGTGCACCGTTGAAGCGGGAAAGTTCAGGTCGAGCGGCGAGAGCCCCAGGTCGGGGAGATGGCGGACGGGAATAGTGGCACGGCGCGCCTGCATCAAGCGCGGCAGGCTGGCGTAACGCAGACGGATGTTTTCGGCGGTGATGGCGAGCACCGCCGGCATCGTCACCTCCCCTTCCGATCGACCGCCACGGGCGAGGCGGCGCTGGAAGTAAACCTGTGCCGCATGGATCTCCAGGTGGAGAATATCGGTGACCACCGGCCAGTCGAGGTATTCGCCCAGCAGCGCCGGGATCTTTCCCGTGCCGCGGGCGAAGCTGCGCCAGCCGCAGAGAACCAGGTCGGGCAGGCCTTCCGTCCGCAGCGCCGCAGCGAGCAGTATCGAGGTCACTGCCGGTTTGGTGGTGGTGCGGCTCTCGTCCCACAATCGCAGCACCCGGTCGGCGCCGACGGCGAGCGCGTCNNGCAGCACCGCCTCGGCGTCCACCGGGCCCACCGTCAGCGCGGATATCGTATCGCCTTCGGCGCGCAACCGCAGCGCAAGCTCGAGGGCAACCGCATCGGCGGGGTTGAGGATGTGCAACGTCCGGTCGGGGTCGATCTCGCCGGAAAGAGGATCGACCTCGATCGTCTCCGGGTCGGGCACGAGCGTCAAGCAGACGGCAAAGCGCATCGCCCTAGGTCCCCATTATGATTCACGAAAGGTGACGCCATAGCCCCCGCAGGATAGGTCCAGCGCAACGCCCCTTCTTTGCTGCACACCAAAAACATGTACCACATTCGAAGCATTGCTCATAATTAAAGAGGACACTCCCATCATCAAGCGGGACAAATAGATTAGCCGGACAAATGGATACGCATGACTTCACCGCACACGATTTGCATTTTTCCGGGTCGACAACGATGTGCGGCGTATCGTCCACTTTGAAGCGAACGGTACGCATTTTTTCTTCATGGGTGTTCATTGCCATGCGTCGTTCTTCCTCACCATAGATAGCTTCTTGCCGCCTGATACAGGTCGCTCAGCAGCTGCCTCGGCTTCGCCTTGAACTGGCGCAGCGTCCGCAGCGACAGCGGCAGGATCTTCTGCTTGGCATTACCGTCGACCCGGAACAGGCGCTCCATGCCTTCGGCGACCATTTGCGGGTAGAGATTCTGCACCCGGTCGCTGTTGATGANAATGGGGGCATGGCGGTAGGTGCGGAAATCAGTGAACACGTTGCATGGCCACAGCAGTTCGGTGTACCGCGCCAGCGTGTAGCGGCTGAAGTCGCGAACCCGGTGCGCCTCGATCGCCGTCTCCGCCGCGGCGATGCCGGACTGCATGGCGTAGTTCATCCCCTCGATGTACAGACCGGTAGCGAGACAGAAGCCAGCGGCATCGCCGGCGATCAGCATGCCCGAGGCCACCAGCTTCGGCATCATGTCCCAGCCAGCCTCGGGAATCAGATGTGCCGAGTACTCGCGCAGTTTCGCGCCGCGCACCAATGGGGCGACGGCCGGGTGCGACTTGAACAACTCCAGGAGGTCGTAGGGACGCTTTTTGGTTTCGACCAGCGAGGCGACCTGGGCGATAACGCCCAGCGACAGCGAGTTGCGGTTGGTATAGAGAAAGGCGCCGCCGTGAACATCTTCGGTGATCGCGCCGACGTATTCCTGCACCGTCCCCTCATTGCCGGTGAGATGAAAGCGCTCGCGGACGATCGCCTCGTCCAGTCCGAGCACCTCCTTGACCCCAAGCGACATCTCCGTCGTCTTCAGACGCCGCTGTAGCCCGGCCTTCTGCGCCAGGAACGAGTTGGCGCCGTCGCAGGCGATGACCACGTCGGCGCGCAGTTCGCCTTCATCGCGACGAACCTTGACGCCAGTCACCCGGCCGCGCTCGATAATGACGTCATCGACGACGGTGGAGGTGAGCAGAAATGCGCCGGCCGCTTCCGCCTGAGCGGCAAACCAGCGGTCGAACTTTGGCCGCAGCACGGTAAAGGCATTGAACGGCGGCTCGGTATAAGCGGGGCTTGCGGAACGGAAGTCGAGCGAAACCGCCGTCGTCGATGACAGCAGCAGCAGATTGCGACGACTGATGTAGCGCTCCACCGGTGCCTGCTCCCACCAGTTGGGGATCAGCCTGTTGAGGATCGCACTGCCATAGAACGATGCACCGGAGACGTTCTTTGCGCCCGGGTATTCGCCGCGCTCGATGAGGAGAACATTGAGACCGGCGCGGGCCGCAACCAGGGCCGCGGCGCTGCCGGCCGGACCGGCACCGACGACGATGACGTCGAAGTGGTCGCTCGGCTTGGGCGCTTTCATCCGATTTGTTCTCCCGTCAGCGCCGCGGGCGTCGATCCGGGCGAGGTTTCGAGCTCGGCATCGGCATGGCTGCGCAGCTTGCGGATCAGGATCGGCACAATCTGATGGAGATCGCCGACCACCCCCAGGTCGGCCATCTTCAACAACGGCGCGGTGCGGTCGGTGTTGATGGCGATGACGGTTTCACTGCCGGTGATCCCGGCCACGTGCTGACCGGCGCCGGAGACACCCAGCGCCAGATAGAGCTTAGGGGCGACGATCTTGCCGGTGGTGCCGATGTAGCGGTCATGCGCCAGCCAGCCGCGATCGGCGACGACCCGGGTACCGCCCAGCGAGGCCTTCAACTCGTCCGCCAGTTGCTGCAGTTCCGCCATGCCCTCCGGTCCGCCGACGCCCAGCCCGCCGGAGACGATCCTTTCGGCATCGCCAAGGTCCACATCCTGCGGATCGGGAGGATGGGTGCGCAGCGTCCGGTCGCGGAACGACGACGGGGTGAGCGCCGGCCGGACGACCCGCACGTCGGCCTTGCGATCGGCACGGCCGGGGCCGACGCCACGCACCCCCGGGCAGAGCAGCACCATCACGGCGGTACCACGGGCCCAGATCTGGCGTTCATGCAGCCTGCCGTTGTGGCTGACCCGGAACACCTCCGGATAGCCCTCGTCGGTCAACTTGACGCGAATGCAGCCGGTGGCCATCGGGATCCGCCAGCGTACCGACAGCCGCGGCAACCAGGCGCAGGTGTAGCCGCTGTCCGGGGCAAGGGTCAGGATCGGGCGCGCCTCCTGCAACAGCGGTGGCACCGCCGCCAGCCAGCCGTCGGCGGTGAACTGCGCCAACGCCTGGTGTTCGATGACCGTCACCCGATCGGCCCCGTGCGCGGCAAGCTCATCCGCCAACGCCTCGACCTCATCGCCAGGAAGGATAGCATGCACGTCGGCGCCGATGCCGTCGGCAACCTCGCGCGCTTCCTCGACACACTCGAGGCTTTCCGGCGTCAGTTCGCCGAACCCGGTCTCGGCGATGACGACGATGGACGCCGGCATCAGACCGCCCTCCCAGCTTTTTCGCCCTCGATAATCGCCGCATGGGCGCGGCGCGGTGCGACACAGTCGCCGATACGGTAAAGCTCCGGCACCTGGGGCTTCAGCCGGTNGTAAAGGCGGCAGTCGGCGCGGCGATGCACCGCGAGGACAATCGTGTCCACCTCGGGAAACTGGACGATCTGCCCCGAGTAGTTGTGCAGCGCCGTGACCACCCGATCCTCGATGCTGAGCACCGAGTGATTGGGGGTGCAAGTAATGCCGAGCCGCCGTGCCTGGCGATACCAGTTCTCCAGGTCGAGGGTGACGCCCAGGTCCTGACCGACGTAGAGCGTCTGGGTCACCACCTCCACTTGGCAGCCATGCTCGGCGAGGAACTCGGCGGTGCTGGTGGCCTCGTGGAAGCCCAGCCGATCGATCACCAGCACCCGGTGACCCGGTTTCACCCGACCGGAGAGAATATCGGTCACGTCGGCTACGCTGGAGGATCCGTCAGCGCCGGGGATTGCGGAGCGGTCGGGGAGCGAGCCGGTGGCGACGATGACCGCATCCGGCTGCGCCGCCAGCACCGTCTCGGCGGTGGCGGCAACACCCGTCTGCACGTCGACTTGCAACTGCTCGACCTCGTGCAGGAGGTTGCGGACGATGTCGCCGAACTCGGCGCGGTTGGTCACCTGCACCGCCCAGACAATCTGGCCGCCGAGGCGCTCCTCCTTCTCGAGCAGCGTCACCTTATGACCGCGGCGGGCGGCAACGACCGCCGCCTTCAGGCCGGCCGGACCGCCACCAACAACTGTCACTCGCTTCGGCCGGACCGCCGGCTGCAGGGTGCCGATGCCCAGCGTCTGCTCCCGCCCGGTGGCCGGGGTTTCGATACAGCCCAGCCAGCGGTTGAGGCCCATCCTACCGACGCATTCCTGATTGCATGACAGGCACAGCCGGATGTCGTCGGCGCGGTTCTCGCGCGCCTTGCGGGCGAACTCGGGATCGGCGATCTGCGCCCGAACGATGCCGACGAGATCGGCGTGGCCCTCGGCGAGCAGGCGCTCAGCCTGGATCGGGTCCTTGACCCGGCCGACACCGATCACCGGCAGATGCACCGCCTTGCGGATCGCCGACGGGATGAACATCGCGTAGTTGGGCGGGATGCGCATCGACGCCTCGATCATGTAGAGCGTCTGCGTCGCGGTGCCGATGCTGGTGTTGATGACGTCGATCTGCCGGTCGCGTTCGAGCAGGCGCGCCAGATCGACCGCCTCCTCGATGGTGATACCGTCCTGGATCAGTTCGTCGCCGCACAGCCGCACGCTCAGTACATAGTCGCGGCCAACCGCGAGCCGGATCGCGCCGATGATCTCGCGCAGGANTTGCGCCCGGTTCTCCAAGTTGCCGCCGTACTCATCGCTTCGCCGGTTGGTGCTGCGCGACAGGAACTGACGGACGATCGAGGAGTGCGAGCATTGCAGTTCGATGCCGTCGAAGCCACCCTTTTTCGTGTAGCTGGCGACGGTGGCGTAGCCCTCGATGATCTGCTGGATGTCTTCGTGCTCAACTGCCTTCGGCACCTCGCGAAACAGCGGATCGGCAATCGCCGACGGTGCCCAGGCCGGCAATCGGGTAAACATGCCGCTCGCCTGGCCGCCGTTATGGTTGATCTGGGCGAGGATCGGCACGCCCTCGGCATGCACCATCTCGGTGATCCGCCGATAGCCCGGGATCACCGTCGGGTGGAAGGCGTGGATCAGCTTCTCGTACGGGTGGTCGGTCGGATGCGTCGAGTGCTCTTCGGTGATGATCAGGCCGACGCCGCCGCGTGCCCGCTCCCGGTAGTAGTAGGCGTGGCGGTCGCTCGGCATGTAGTCCACGGCATAGTTAGTCAGGTGCGCCGAGAAAACGATCCGGTTCTGGACGGTGATGTTGCCGACCTTGAGCGGGGTGAACAGCAGACGCGACGGGCCGCTCATCTCAGACCTCCCGTCCGGCGCGATAGCCCTCGAGAATTGCCTGGCTCAGGTAACGGGGCGCCACGCAGTCGCCAGCGCGAAACACCCGCTGCCCCACCTGCTTGAGGGCGAAGTAGAGATCCTCGTCCGGGACCTCGTGGGTGACGGGAACCACCAGATCCACCTCGTCGATCCTGATCGGCCGACGATCAAAACAATCGATGCCAATGATCGCCCGCTCCGCCACCGTCTCCGCCGTGATCTGTGGCCGGAAGGTGATCGCCTTCGCCGCCGCCCGTTGGTTCCACGGCGTCAGTTCCAGCGACGCGGTGAGGCGCTGGCCGACGAACATGTCGCTGGTCACCACCTCCACCTGCCAGCCGTGGTCGGCGAGCCATTCCGCCACCTCCATGCCGACGTGATCACCGATCGCATCCAGAACCACGACCTTGCCACCCGTCTCCGGGGCGTCGCCGTTCAGGATCTGGCGGGGCGTTAGCACGCGGGTGCCATTGGTGAACGTTACACGTGACAGGCTGCCCGGCCGGCCGCCGACGGCAACGATGACCGCGTCCGGCTGTTCGTCGCGCACCAGTGCCGGTGTCACCTCGACCCCGGTGCGGATCGTCAGGTTCAGCCCACGCACCTGGGTTTCGAGCCAGTCCACCGCCAGTGCCAGCCGCTCCCGTCCGGGCGCATTCGCCGCCAGTCGCAACGCCCCGCCCAGCCGATCGCTGCGCTCGCAGATGGTCACCGCGTGACCGCGCTGTGCTGCCACCCGCGCCGCCTCCAGACCGGCCGGACCGCCGCCGGCCACCATGACCCGATAGTGCACCGGGGCGCGGGTCAGGGCGGCAAACTCCACCGCCCCCTCATCGCCAGCGGCCGGGTTGTTGACGCAGCTGAGGCGCGGGTTCTGCACCAGGCCGATGACGTTATCCTGGTTGGACAAGATGCACGGTCGCACCGCGGCGAGATTGCCGTAGCGGACCTTGGCCGGCAGCTCCGGATCGGCGATCAGGGCGCGGGTCATTTCCACCGCATCTGCACCACCGTCGCGCACCAGGCCGGCCGCCATTGCCGGATCGACGATACTGCCCTGTGCGAACACCGGCACACCCACCGCCCGCTTGATCACGCCGGCCAGATGCGCCGCAAACCCCGGCGGCGCGTAGAACCCGGGGCGGGTCATGTGTCCGCTGTAGATGCTGCCGCTGGTGACGCTGATGAAATCGATCACCCCGTCGACGGCAAGCAGGTCGGCGATTTCGGCCGCATCCTCTGGCTTGATACCGGCCCACGGCGCGTATTCGTCACCGACCAAGCGAAGCCCGACAACGCCGGCGCTGCCGACCGCATTGCGCACCCCTTGCAGGACGGTGCGAGCGAAATGCAGCCGGTTGTCAAGGCTGCCGCCGTAGCCGTCGCTGCGGAAATTCGTCAGCGGCGAAAGGAACTGGCGGATCAGGCTGTCCTGACCGGCGTTGATCTCAACCCCGTCGAGCCCGCCCGCCATGACATAGCGCGCCGCCTGCATGAAGCCTTCGACGACAGCGGCGATGTCGTCTTCCTCCATCTCTTTCGGCATCTCGCGGCTGTTGACTTCCGGCACCGGCGACGGCGCCCACAGGGGCAGCTGCGAGTAGTGACTCGACCCCTGCATGCCGCTGTGGGTTAGTTGCGCCAATGCCAGGGCACCGTGACGATGGATCGCATCAGCGACCAGCTTGTAGCCTTCGACCACCGATGGGTCGTAGCCGAAGATGGCGTATTCGTACGGCCAGTCGGACGGATGAACGACACTGCCTTCGAGGACGATGGTGCCGGCGCCACCGGCGGCACGGCTGGCATAGTAGGCGGCGTGGCGTTTCTCGAAGCGATTGTGGGTGGCGAAGTTGGTCTGATGTGCGGCGAAGACGAAGCGATTTGTCGCCCGCATACTCCCTAGCTGCAGGGGCGCAAACAAACAGCCGTAATCATCCTGGCGTAGTTTGTTCATCTAATCCTGGTCCTGCGGGCCGATGCGCCGGCCCTCCTCCTGTTGGTTTTCTTTGCCGCTTCGCCATCGCCGGGACGTTCATGCCCGGCTGATTTTTTCAGCGATGCAGGTCGTCAGGCACGCACTGGCTCGCCCACCCCCGCGGTTGCCTGCAGCGGGGCCATCACACGGCGTCTCGACATTTTCGAACACGCAGTCGGGGTCGGGGGCGTCCGGCGACCAGCCGACGAAATGCTTCACCGCCATACAGCCGCCGTGGCAGCTTTCGTAGGCGTTGCAGCTCTGGCAGTTGCCGCCCACCTGCCACTCGCGGAGGTGCGCAAACAGCGGTGCCTCACGCCAGACCGTGGTGAATCCACCCACCTCGCGGACATTGCCGGCGCGAAACTCGGGTGCCAGGGTGAATGGACAGGCGTAGACGTCGCCCACCGGATCGACGCAGCAGACGATGCGGCCGGCGCCACACATGTTCAGGCCATCCATCGGCTGGCCGTAGGCCGAGAGATGGAAGAAGGAATCACCGGTCAGCACATCGCGATGCGCCAGGAGCCAGTGGTAGAGGTGACGATTCTGCGCATGGGTCGGCCGCAGTTCGTTCCATACCGCGGCGCCACGGCCGGTGGGACGCAGCCGGGTGAGCCGCAATTCGGCAGCGTAGGAACACGCAAGCGCGTAGAGGTCGTCAATCTCCGGAAAATTTGCTCGGGTGACGGTGGCGTTGATCTTGAACCGTACGCCGTGGGCGGCGAGGCGATCCATCGCCGCGCGCGCCCGGTCATAGGAGCCGTCACCTCGAACAGGATCGCTGGTCTCGGCAGTAGCGCCATCAATGCTGATTTGCAGGTCGAGATAATCGCGCGACGCGACCCAGCGCGCCGCAGCATCGTCGATCAGCGTGCCGTTGGTGCTGAACTTGACGCCGATCTTGTTGTCGAGCGCGTGCTCCATCAGTGTGAAGAAGTCAGGCCGGCTCATCGGCTCGCCACCGCCGACGTTGATGTAGAACACCTTCATCGCCGCCCACTCGTCGAGAAGGCGCTTGGCTTCGTCGGTCGAGAGTTCGTCGCGGCGACGCTTGCCAGATGACGAGAGGCAATGCACGCAGCGCAGGTTGCAGCCGTAAGTAATCTCCCAGGTCAGACAGATCGGTGACTGCAAGCCCTGACGAAAGACCTCGTAGCTCATCCCTGCTCCTCCTGTTGGATCCCGGCGGTTCCGGCCCGATCGACGATCAGCCAGCCGCCGTGATATTCGAAGTATTGGCAGTGCCCTCCGGTCAGCCGGCCCAGCGCCTGCAGGCGGTCCTGGTCGAAAACCTGACGGTGGCCGAAGCGCGGATCGGCAACGTCCTCGAAGGGGACAGCGACGATCAGCCGCCCTCCGGTCAACGCCCACAGGTTGGCGACTGCGGCGACGGTTTCCGCGGGGGTAAGGTGTTCAAGGAGATGGATGGCGGTGACGACGTCGAAAGGGCCGCCGGAGCCAGCGAGGCCGCTTCGGACGTCGGCGGCGAGAATGTCGGCGTGGACAAACGCCACACCCGGAATGCCCCGCGTCCGCCGATAGTCTTCGGCGAGCGCCACCAGGGCCACGTTGAGATCGCAGCCGGTGATCGCTCGCCTAGCAACGGCGCCGGCAGCGGCCCCGGCAACGGCCCCTTCGGCGGTCGCTAGGTAGAGTGGCAGGAAGCCGAAGCAGGTGGCGACATCGAGAAGGCAATCGCATTTCACGTCACCGACGAGGGCCGCTACCTGGGCATAAATGGCGCGGAAGCTGGCATTGAAGTCGGCGGCACCGTTGCTCGGGCGAGACGTCGACGTCGGATGCAACGCTGCGAGCGTGTTGTCGTAGAAGCGGTGCCAAGCCCGCCGTTCGTTGCCGTCGATGGAACGGACGATCGCGCCGACGTAGCGTTCGAACGTTTCCTGCTCGCTGCAGGCATAGCCGTTCGCTGGGGGAGACAGGCTCAGCCGCGCCCTGGCGAGCAGCGGCAGCAATTCATCGGCGACGTAGCCACCAATATTGTTGTCGATCTGCTCGGGGCAGAACTCATGCACAACGACGATATCGTCCGCATCGCACTGCTCTGGCATCAGCCCCCAGATCGTGAAGTGGTCGCTGCGGGCGAGAGGCGCCGCCCGATCGGCGAGGCCGTCAATGAGCAGACCGTGCCGGTGGCGAGCGAAGGTGAGTGGGCTCATCGCAGGGTCACCGACCGGCTCAAGCATGGTCCGCCCCGGTGGCAAAGCGGCGGAACAGCGCATCCGCAACGTCGCCGAGCTGGGTAAGGTTGCGCACCACTTCGGCGCGATGGCAGACCGGCTCATAGAGCGGCATGTCGGAGCTGCCGAGCCCCCAGCTGCCGCGCGGTTCCGGCGACAGCCAGATCAAATGTTTGGCACGTCGCCGGATCTCCTCCAGGGCGGCGACGTTGGGTGGATTGCGGTTGCCGCGGCCATCGCCGAGGACGATCACCGTCGTATGGTGGGTCACGCTGGCGAGGTGACGCTGGATGAAGATGCCAAGGGCCCGGCCGTAGTTGCTGTTGGCATCGCAGTCAACGAGGCTGCCATCGAGAACTGCGGCAATGGCATCGTCGATACTCAGTTGTTCGAAGTATTGGCTGGCCTCAGCGAGCTCACTGACGAACACAAAGCTGCGCACCTGTTCGAACAAGGACTGCAGGCTGTAAACGAGGTGCAGCATGAAACGGGCGGTGTTGCGGACCGACATGCTGACGTCACAGATGACGACGATCCGCGGCTTTTCGTTGTGGTGGTGGGTGACGACCGGTTTGAACGGAATGCCATCGTAGATCATGCTTGCCCGGAGCGTCCGCGCCACGTGAATGCGGCCATGATGCCCGACGACGCGACGGTAAGAGCGGGCGCCGCGCATGCGCCGACCGAGACGGCGGACCATGTCTTCCATCTGGCGGTGTTCGGCTTCACTGAATTGCTGCCGCGGCGCCGGCCGGCGTTTTGCCTGCGCGTTGGCTGTCTTCGTCCGCAAGGCAAGTTGTTGCAGCAGGTAGCGTTTGAGTGCCTCCGGCAGATGATCGATGACGGACGCGGCCTGCTCCCGGAGCTGATCGAAGAGTGTGCCATCGGTGTCGATGTCGTGCACGTCATCCAGCAGTTGTTCGAGCGCGGCGATGGCGAGATCGGCGTCCAGGGTCGGCTGGCCATCGGCGAAATTGAGCTCCCCGGNTCGGGCGCCGCTGCCGGGGCTGCGAACGTTGACTTGATGCGTTGAGCGCTGCATCACCTGATCGAGCAACGCGTCCGCCCGTTTGAGCAGAAGATTACGAGCCAGTTCTTCAAGGCTGCCGGGTTGAATCTTCTCCGTCTTTTCCAGTCCGCCGCCACCGCTGTTGAGGGTAATCCCGTCGTCCTCGGTATCCAGCACCACCTGCTGCGTCGCTGGCAGCACGGCATCGGACACGCCGCCAGCGTCATCGCCGGCAATTGATGTCATCGACCGCGGGGGACTGAAGAAAAGATCAAACATCTCCTCGAACACCGGTGCGTCATGCACATCCTTGATCAGCGTCGCGCGCAGGGTGTTGCGCGTCGTCTCCCGGCTATCGAGGGTGACCCAGGTGAGGGCCCGCATCGCGTCGATCGACTCTGCCGGCGAAATGCCGATCCCGGCCCGCTTGAGAGCGCGGATGAAGTGATTGATCACGGCGTCCATCACCGCTCCTCGTCGGCGTTCGCCGGCCGGATCCGGTCGCGGCCGTAATAGCGCGCCGCATGCTCCCGCTTGCGCGCCTCCATCTCATCCAGGTTCGGAACCGACTGCGGTGTCGGCGGCCGCACCGGCAGTGGGCGGTCAGCGGCGGTGCCAGACGTCTCCGCTGCGCCCTCTTTCAACCCCTCAAGCAGCCAAGCCATACGCTCGCTCACCTGGCCGATGTCGCGTTCATATTTGACCAGGAGCTGCAGCGTCTCCTCGACCAGGACACGGTCGAGCGACGTGACGTTGAGCAGCACCAGCGCTTGCATCCAGTCGAGGGTTTCGCTGATGCTGGGGGCCTTGCGCAGGTCGAGGCTGCGCATGCGCTGGATGACGTTCACCGCCTGTGCTGCCAGAGTGGCACTGATATCCGGCACCTTGAGACGGATAATGGCCAGTTCCCGCTCTTCGTCCGGATAGCCGATGAACAGATGCAGGCAGCGGCGTTTCAGGGCGTCGCTCAGGTCGCGGGTATTATTGCTGGTGACGACGACGTAAGGCGGCGTCGTCGCCTTGACGGTGCCGATCTCGGGCACGGTGACCTGATAATCGCTGAGCACCTCAAGCAGGAACGCCTCGAACTGTTCCTCGGCTCGATCGATTTCGTCGATGAGCAGGACCGCTGGTTCAGGCGACGTAATCGCCTGCAGGATCGGTCGCCGGACGATAAAATGCTCGGAAAAGAAGATGTCCTCGTGCTGGCGGAGACGGTCCACCGCGGCACGCAGATCACCGACATCTGCGAAGAAATGGCCGATCTTGTCGCGTAGGATTTGCGTATAGAGTAGTTGCTTGCCGTATTCCCACTCGTAGAGCGCCCGGGTTTCGTCCAACCCACCGTAACACTGCAGTCGGATCAGCGGTCGTTGCGTCGCCTCGGCGATCGCCTTCGCCAGTTCAGTCTTGCCGACGCCCGCCGGCCCTTCGATCAGGATCGGCTTGCGGAGCTTTTCCGCCAGATAGGCGACAGTGGCCAGCTTCCGGTCACAGATGTACCGATGCATAGCAAGCTGATCGATCGTCTGATCGATGGACTGAAACATGGCCGCTCCCGCTCTCTCGACCCGCCCACACGAGCGAGGGCGGGTCAGGCATTCTTGGCGACAGGTCTCTACGTAGGCGGCCGCCTAGTAATATGAGCCGACGAGCGCGTGCTTCACGACTGGTGCAACCGCGTCGAACGTTACTTCCCGGGCATTGCCTGGTGTCGAGCCGTCACCTTGAACGTGGCGGGTGATGCGATCGACGTTGTGGTCGTCGCCGTTGATCCCGCCGTTCATCCATTGCGCGTACTTACCTTTGCCCATCTGCGATTTGGTGTAGTTGCCGATGCTGGCAAAGTTTTCGGGAATGCCCACGTCCTTGCTCAGCTTGATCGCCGCTTCGAGGGCACGATCAGCGGCGGCGACGTCGCTCAAGCCGTCGACGTTTTCGCNCATCGCCCGGGCGATATCGCGGAACCGCTTGTAGCAGGTTGGCATGTTGAATTCCCACACGCGGGTGAGGCCGATGGCATTGTTCAAGCCATGATGGCTGTCGTAGAAGGCACTGACCGCGTGAGAGATAGAGTGAATGATGCCAAGACCGCCACTATTGAACGCCTGCGCCGAAATATACGACGCGTACATCATGTTGACTCTGGCCTCGTAATTAGTTGGCTCGAATACGGCGCGGCGAAGGTTTTGCGCCACCAGCTCAATTGCTTTCAGGGCATTGCCGAGGCTGGGCATGAAATCGAGCCGCGAGACATAGGGCTCTGAGGCATGCGCCAGCACGTCGAAGCCGCAATAGGCGGTCAGGTCCTGTGGCAAGGAAAAGTGGAGGACCGGGTCATTGATGCTGAGCGTCGCCGGACAGTTGTCATCGAAGCCGAGCCACTTGTAAGGCGCCTTGTCCGACGTGGTGTCGGTGATGACGAATGCCCAGCTGGTTTCCGAGCCGGTGCCGGCGGTGGTGTTGACGGCGATATGCGGCGGATTATTCGGATTCTCCGACTTGTTGAAGCCATCGAATTCGTTAACGTTGCGGCCGTCATGCGCGACGACGAGGCGGGCACCCTTGGTCGCGTCAGTAGTGCTCCCGCCACCGACTGAAATAAAGCTGTCGCATTTCTCCTTCATATAAAGATCGGCAATCTCCATGGAATTGTAATCCTTGGGATTGGACTCGATCTTGTCGTAGACGATGACGTCTATACCTTGATACTTAACCTTACCGACAATATCATCGATAATTCCTGTACCGCGCAGTCCGCTCGTCGTCAGCAGCGACCGTTTAAAGCCCAACTTCTTGGCTTCGACGCCGATCAGCTCATAGGAACCAGGTCCAAGCAGACCGCGCGGAATACGATGAAACTCTTTGATCGGAAATTGCCACAGCTTTTCGACTTGCATGACGAGCGTCCTCCCTCAGTGTGGGCCAGCGTCGTGGAAGTTCATGTGCCGGGGTCTTTCCTCGGGAACACTTGTCTTCCAACCGGTCCCAACGCTATGTACCGAAGGAAGCATGCCACGAGTATTACACGGACGCGCCGCTACTTTGGTAGCTCGACTTTGGTCGGACATCGCCGGGCCTGGTGCTGCCTCGGCTTTGCAACCGCTTTTCGTCGAATGGCCTCACCCTCGCCGATGCGACATAATCGGTGCGCGATCCTCAGCTTAGGCATCAAGATCATAAGGAGGGCGTGATGCCCACCGTGACTACTTTGCGCGACGTGGCCGGGATCGGCCATCAACCGGCGGCGTTGAGCCAATCGGCGCTGGTGATCATCGACTGTCAGAACACCTACCGCGAGGGAGTGATGCAGCTGGTAGGCGTGGAACCGGCTCTGGCGGAAGTAGCCCGCCTGCTGGTGCGTGCCCGAACCGCCGGCATTCCGATCTTCCACGTCATGCACGATGCCGGCCCCGGGACGCCCTACGACATCCGTGCCGAGATCGGCCAGATCAGCGATCCGGTGCGTCCGCAAGCCGGCGAACCAGTGATCGTCAAGACGTATCCAAACTCGTTCTGGGAGACCGATCTCGATAGCCAGCTGCGGGCACTGGGAATCCAGAGTCTGGTTCTGTGCGGCTTCATGACCCACGTCTGCGTCAATTCAACCGCGCGCGGCGCCTTCAACCTCGGCTACCAAGCGACGGTGGTGGGCGACGCGACGGCGACTCGCGATCTGCCCGGCGTTGATGGCAGCATCGTCCCTGCGCCGACGCTAAAGGCGGCGACGCTCGCCGGCATCCGTGATCTCTTCGCCGTCGTCGTCTCCAAGGTGGACGATCTGCCGGCCTGAGGCGCTCCCAATCGAAGACGGCCAGGGCGGCGGCGGAGGAACGCGGGGATCGTCAACCGATCCCGCACCTCTGCCCGGCGCTCCGAATGAGTTCGGTCAAAAAACCTTCATTATTCGGAAGCGTAGACCGAATACTTCCTTAAATTGACCTTGCGCCCAGACATCGGTCGTGACTCCCGCTTGAAGCTGCAGTGACGGCTCTGGGAAATATTGGGTGATCAGGCGAAGCTGCTGCACCCGCGTTGCCCCACCATTACTATCGCCGTTTACTTCCGTCACGCCGCCATACGTGCCAGAGTAACCACCACCGACTTGCCAGTTCGGCGTGATCGCATAACGCAGCCACGCCTGGAGTTGATAGGAATTATCCTGCGATAGGGTTTGCTTGCCTCGCTCCCCGTAGTCGTCATTGTCTTCGTAGAACGTAGTGTCGGCGATCAGGTCCGTGGTCCATTTCTCGGCGAAACCCTGGACAAACCCCACCTGGAGCACCTGCTTGAAGCGGTTCTCACCGACGTTCAAAGGCTTGCCGTCTTGATACTTACCTGTCGGGAAGAAAAAAAACGGCGTGAAACCCAGCCACCGCTTTTCATCCGGTTGATTAATGAACCAGAAGGTGCTGGCGATAATCGTGTCACCCAGCCCGAAGGAACTATCGAGGTTCTCGCCGCCCAGCTTACCGTTGTTCAGCGCACCGAAGGTGATAAAGATCTGAGGATCAGCCGTTATGCCTAGAAGATCCGTGTAATGGACAAGACGCAAGATGCCGATTTGCGTGTTCAGGCTGCTGTTGGAAATTCTGTCGCCCGTTTTGGTCTTAAAGCTGTTGTTCCATCCGAATAACGCGTAGCCCAGCGCCAAATTCGTTCCCGGTGCTGCCGCGGCATAGTCGCCCGGGTCCACGTCGAGCGCGGCTGCCGTCGGCGGCAATCCGGCCAGCGCGCCAAGTCCGACGGCGAATGCCGTAGCGACAATAGATAACCTATTGTTGCTCATGTCTACTTCCTCCCTCGCTCATGTTCATTGTATTCGCCATCTTGTACAAATACAGTAACGAGGTATCGCGCCTTGTTCTTGTTCGAGCGCGCCAAGATTTGGCTGACAACGACAAGCTGTTCTAGACTTTAGTCGAACGAGAGCGGTTTCGTCTAACCTGCCTCTTGTCTGTCACGTGGACGCGTGTAACCGTTGCATACGCAACTCGCTCGCGAGCGCCATTCGACAGACCGTTCGCTTGCGGCGATAGCGGGGGAAGGGATGCGAATGGAGACGCCGATGCAGGCCCCGAGCGCGCCCGATCGTGCATTGCCAGGTCGCGATGCCGGGCAGCGTCGCGTCGCGCCAGCGGCAGAACCACCATCGGCCGGCGGTCACGAGTTCATCGAAGTCATCGGCGACGACGGCGAAGAGGGCCGCGACCGGCCGCTTCCCGGCGCTGGCGACCATGATCATTACCTGCTGATCCTGCAGATCGAAGGCCGCTGCGTTGCCCAGGTAGCCGGATCACGGGTGCCGCTCGCGGCCGGCGACGTTCTGCTCATCGACACCAACGCCGCGGCTCGGCTCAAGGCATTCGGCCGTTCGCGCCAGCTGTGTCTCGCTCTGCCCTATCCGCCCTCGCGACAGCATTTGTCGACGCGCGATCCACCACCCGCCGGCGCGATCCGCGGCGGGAGCGGCATCGGAGTGGCACTTCGCAGCCTGCTCCTGGCGATGCGCAGCATCACTGGGATACTGACCGTCCGGGAGCAGCAGGGATTGCACGCTGCCGTACTCGATCTGGCGCTGACGGCGCTCGGCGCCGAAGCGGCGCGCGGCCAGGAACCGGTGCCGTATCGGCTGGAGGCACCGCGGCAGCTGGCTCCGCTTCAGGACACGATCGAACACTGGCTGGCCGATCCCAGCCTTTGCCCGGCGCGGGTAGCGGCAGCGCATGGCATCTCGACCCGTCAGCTGCACCGGCTGTTTAGGCAGGTGGGCACATCGTTCAGCGAGTTTGTCCGCCATCGGCGGCTGGAACACTGCCGCGACGATCTTGCCGATCCAGGGCTGCGCGGGTTGCCGATGACCGAGATCGCCTTCCGCTGGGGGTTCAGCGATTCATCGCATTTCAGCCGCTGCTTTCGTGCCGCCTACGGCTGCACGGCGCGCGATTTCCGTGCCGGCCGGCAGCCGCGCATGACCCACGCCGAGGGACGGACGTAGACGTAAAAGTCCCCGTGACGATCGCGGTCTGACCCGGGGAGAGTAGGATCCCGCCTCCTGTTGCCGCTGGACGCGCTGAGCTCTGCTTGCCAAGTGTGCTTGGCGGCGACGTTCCGCCTCTCGTCATGCCCCCGGCGCTTAGACTTTTGTCGCATCCGGTCGTGCGCCGACACGGTGATACACTCGTAATCTGATATAAACGGCATGAACCGACAAAGTTGATCCAGGCGCCGACGTTGCATAGCGAAGATGAGAACTAGAACTGGTCGCTCTGAGCTGCGAGTTTCGCAACTCAGCTAGGAGTGGAACCACGTACCTCAATATGGTACCCTTATAGAAGCATGCTGGTGCTGTTGCAGCGCCAAGGCAGCGTAATTTAACGAAAATGTGCTGGCTGTAAACGTTAGTGCGACTCAATCGCACCGCGAAGCCAGCGAGGGAGGCGAGATGTCCGTGGAGACCAAGGCCTGTGTTCGGCGGGGCTTTTCTCGCGCCCGAGATGCGGCTGAAGCCGCCGAACAGCTATACAATTCGATCTATCATCCCGAGTCCGCTCTAGCCGTTTTTTTCTGTTCCACCGATTACGACCTGCACGCCCTTGAACGCCAGCTGAACGAGCGGTTCATCGGCGTCCCGCTAATCGGCTGCACCAGCGCCAGCGAAATAACGCCGGCCGGCTACATGACCGGTAGTATCGTCGGTTTTTCCTTGGCGAAGCCCGATTTCGTCTCAGTCTCGGCCTCGATCCAAAGCCTGCGCAATTTTTCGATCGCCGACGGTCACGATATTGTCCGCAATCTGCGCCTGGAACTGGATCAGTCGTCGGAAGGCATGCCAACTGACAACGCCTTTGCCTTCCTGATGATCGACGGATTGTGCACCTGCGAGGAAATGGTTCTGAGCGCCATCGCATCAGCGCTCGGCGACATTCCGATGTTCGGCGGGGCCGGTGGCGGACTAACCTTCCAGCGCAGCTACGTCTTCCAGAACGGTCACTTCCAAAGCGATGCCGCAGTGCTCGTCCTCGTGCGAACACGGCTGCCGTTCAAGCTGTTCACCAACGACCACTTCATCAGCTCCGGAACCAAGATGGTCGTGACCGAGGCCGATCCTGTGAGCCGGATTGTCAGCGAGATCAATGCCGAACCGGCCGGACGCGAATACGCCCGCCTCGTCGGTCTGGAAGTCGACGAACTGTCACCGATGATCTTCGCCACCCATCCGGTGGTGGTGAAGGTGGGCGGCCGCTATTACACCCGTGCCATCCAGAAGGTGAACGAAGACGAAAGCCTTACCTTCTTTTGTGCAATCGACAAGGGCATCGTCCTCACCGTCGCCAATGGGACTGACCTGCTTGAGAACACCCGAGCCTTGTTTGATCAGATCTACAGCGAAATTGGTCTGCCGCAACTGGTCATCGGCTGCGACTGCGTTCTGCGTGCGCTCGAATTGGAGGAGAAGCGGCTGACAGAAGCGGTGGGCCGGTTGTTCGCACGCAACAACGTCATTGGCTTCGGCACCTTCGGCGAACAGTACCAGGCGATGCATGTGAACCACACTTTCACCGGCGCGGCGATCGGGTTCGGGGCCAGGTTTGGGAGTATTTGACTCGCAGGACGCCCCGGTCATGCCCGACTTAAACCTGCCACTCGACACGGCGAAGCTGCAGAAGATCGTCAAGGTTTTGATGGAGCAGGTGGAACGGGGCATCGATTCACAGGGCAATGCCTACTCCTTGTTCCAGACCGCAATCGTCCTCGAAGACAAAGTGCGCGAGCGTACGCGGCGGCTGGAAACAGCGCTACGCGAGCTGGAAAAGATCAATCACGAACTCGGCGCCGCCAAGCAACAAACCGAGACGGCGCAGATACGGCTGATGGAGGCGATCGAAAGTATCTCCGAAGGCTTTGCCCTCTTCGACCACGACGACCTTCTGGTGCTGTGTAACAGTCGCTTTATCGAATTCTGGTCGGGAGGTCGCAACATCCGCGAAGTCGTGCGCCCTGGTATTCCCTTCCGCGACATCTCGCGCTGGATGGTGGAGAACGGGATCGTCGCCAACATCGATGACGATCCGGAAGCCTGGCTGCGCGATCGCCTCTATCGGCACAGCAATCCAACCGATCCTACCGTGGTTCGCCTCACCAGCGGCCGGTGGCTGCAGATCCGAGAGCGACTGACCCAGGATGGCGGAATCGTCGGCATCTACACCGACATCACCGAGGTCAAGCTGGACGAACAGCGACGCCGCGAGCAGGAGCTGGCGGAAAAATCGATTCTGCTGCAGTCGACCCTCGATCACCTGATGCAGGGGGTCTCGGTGTTCGACAAACACTGCCAGCTGGTGGCCTGGAACGACCGGTTCCTCGAACTCCTCGACCTGCCCGAGTGGCTGGTGCGGCGAGGCGCCTCGTTCGCCGATTACGTCCGCTATCGCTCGGCGCGCGGCGATTATCCGGAAGAAACGGAAAGGGCTATCGCGCGGCGCACCGAGCAGGTGCGGCAGGCCTTGTCGACCAAGAGCGAGCAACTGCTGCACAACGGCACCGTGGTGGACGTGCGCTGCGATCCGATGCCNGGGGGTGGCTTCGTCACCACCTATACCGACGTCACCGACCGCAAGCTCGCCGCCCGCCAACTGCGCGAGGCCAACGAGAGCCTGGAGCGGCGCGTCCGCGAGCGCACGACAGAGCTGACCACGGTCAACGCCAAGCTGCGGCAGGAGATCTTCGGGCGGGTGAAGATCGAGGAGGCATTGCGCCAGGCGAAGGCCGAAGCCGAGCAAGCCAACTTGAGCAAGACCCGCTTTCTCGCCGCCGCCAGTCACGACCTGCTGCAGCCGCTGAATGCGGCGCGGCTGTTCGTCACCGCGCTCGCCGACCGGACGCTGCCGGAAAAGGAAGCGGCGTTTGTCTCGCAGATCGAGCGCGCCCTCGAGTGCGTCGAGGGACTGTTGGGGACGCTGCTCGACATCTCGAAACTGGATGCCGGCGCCATCACCGCCGAGAAGACCGATTTCGTCATCGGTGACCTGCTGCAACAGCTGGCTGAGGAATACGAGCCGCTCGCCCGCGTGGAGGGCCTGACACTACGCGTCGTCCCTTGCTCCAAGGTCGTCCGCAGCGATCTGGCACTCCTCGGCCGGGTGCTGCGCAATCTCCTCACCAATGCGATACGCTACACCCCGTCGGGTCACGTTCTTCTCGGCTGCCGCCACCGTGGCGACGTCGTCCGCATCGAGACACTGGATACCGGCCTCGGCATACCCGAGGCATCGGTCGGCGAGATCTTCGATGAGTTCAAGCAACTCCACCCCGACCGCGACAAGAGCAAAAGCTTCGGTCTCGGGCTTGCCATCGTCCGCCGCATTGCCCGGGTTCTCGGCCATTCGATCGGTGTGCGCTCGGTCGTCGACAAGGGCTCGGCGTTCTGGATCGACGTACCGGTCGGCGTCCTGCCGCAAGCGCTGCCGAAGCGGGAGGCGACCACCGCTTCGCTCGATACGCTGTCGTCGGCGCTGGTAGTCGTCATCGACGACCAGGAAAGCATCCTGCTTGGAATGCGCGAACTCCTGCAGGGCTGGGGGTGCAGCCCTATCGTTGCCGTCGATGGCCGGACGGCTCTCCTGGACCTGGCGCGGGGCGAATGCAGACCGGACATCGTCATCGCTGACTACCATCTCGAGAACGGTGCCAACGGTGTCGATGCGGTGGAGGAAATTCGCCATGTCTGCGGCCGCGACATTCCAGGGCTAATCATCACCGCCGATTGCAACCCAAAGGTCGCCGGAATCGTCCGCCGGCACGGTTTCCATCTGCTGCGCAAACCGGTCAAGCCAGCGAAGCTGCGGGCGCTGGTCTCACACTTGCTGGCGCGGCCATGACGATCCGATTCCCTTCGCCCGGCTCAACTGCCATCACTGGGCAAACCGCCTCCGTTACGGCCTAGGTTTCGCCCAGTTCGCGGGCGGCAATCACCGCCTGGGTGCGGCTGAAAACATGCAGCTTGCGCAGGATGGCGGTGATGTGCGCCTTCACCGTCGACCTTGATCCNNCCAGCTCGTAAGCGATGATCTTGTTGGATTTGCCCTTGGCGAGCCGCTCGAACACTCGCAGTTCGCCTTGAGTGAGCGCCGCCACCCGGTCGTGCAGCTTCGCCGCCGGCTCGCCGCCGCCGCCCCTGGCCTCGGTCAGTTCGCACGGCAGGAACACCTCACCGTCCATCACCTGACGCAGCGCATCGCCGATCTGGCTGCGTGAGAACGACTTCGGAACGAAGCCGGCGGCACCGTAGGTAATGGAGTCGCGGATGATCAAATCGGCGCTCGCGGCGGAAACGACGACAATCGGCACCTCAGGCACGGCGTTGCGCAGTTCAACCAAGCCGGAGAATCCAACCGAGCCCGGCATGTTGAGATCAAGCAGAATCATGTCGAGATCAAGCGCCGCCGCCTGCGTCGCTGCGATGTTCACCGCCGGAAACGACACNNCCGCGCCGATCAGCTGACGCGCCTCGTCAAGCGTGCTGGCTTCATAGATCCGGTGATCAGCGAACAGGCTGCCGATGACCTGACAAAGCGCTGCACGGAAGAGAGGATGATCGTCGGCAATCATGACCGTGAACATCAGTCAACCTCTCTCGCGTCGAGAAACCACCACGTTTGCTTGGTTGGTTGGTGGTCCTGAATGCCAGCAGCATCCTTCCGGCGACGTCCCGCCGCCGCTGCCTGATCCGGTCACCCACCCCATCCGGTCGCCGCCGACAGCCATCGCACCGCAGCCCGATGGTAGCCACTGACATCATAAGACAACGGGTATCCGCGTACATTGGCGAAAGGTCGGAGAGGCGGTGACAACCGGCGGCGGCCCTCGCAAGGCGGCCCCGCAAGCGGCGACAATGACGTGCGACAAGACTCGACCAAGGTCTCATTTACTCTCCTTTTGCCTGGCGCCAGTGTAGCAGCATTATAATCATGTATGGCTTCGCTCTGGGGCGCGGCGGCAGCGCCACCGACAGCCATGGGAGGAGAGGTCCGATGATCCATCAGGCGCTTGAAGAACTCAATAAGTCCGTGGTCATCCGACCGCGTTACGACAATTTCATTGGCGGCCAATGGGTACCGCCGGTGCGCGGCCAATACTTCAGCAACCTGACGCCGGTGTCCGGCAAGCCGTTGTGCGAGATTGCTCGCTCCACTGCCGAGGACATTGAGAAAGCGCTCGATGCGGCGCATGCAGCGAAGGATGCCTGGGGCAGGACTTCGCCCGCCGAGCGCGCGCGGGTCCTCAACAAGATTGCCGACCGGATGGAGGAGCGGCTGCACGTCCTAGCGATGGTCGAAACGCTCGACAACGGCAAGCCGATCCGTGAGACGACGGCAGCCGACCTGCCGCTTGCTATCGACCACTTCCGCTATTTCGCCGGTTGCATCCGCGCCCAGGAAGGTTCGATCTGCGAGATCGACCACACCACGTTTGCCTATCACTTCCATGAGCCGCTGGGCGTCGTCGGCCAGATCATCCCGTGGAATTTCCCGCTGCTGATGGCGGCCTGGAAGGTGGCGCCGGCGCTCGCCGCCGGCAACTGCATCGTCCTCAAACCGGCCGAGCAGACACCGATGGGCATCCTCGTCTGGGCGGACATCGTCGGCGATCTGCTGCCGCCGGGCGTCCTCAACATCGTCAACGGCTTCGGCGTCGAAGCCGGCAAGCCGCTCGCCTCCAACAAGCGGATCGCCAAGATCGCCTTCACCGGTGAGACGACCACCGGCCGACTGATCATGCAGTACGCGTCGGAAAATATCATTCCGGTGACGCTCGAACTGGGTGGCAAGTCGCCAAACATCTTCTTTGCCGACGTCATGGCCGAAGACGACGACTTCCTGGATAAGGCCCTGGAAGGCTTCGCGATGTTCGCCCTCAATCAAGGCGAGGTTTGCACCTGTCCGTCGCGCGTCCTCATCCAGCAGAGCATCTACGATCGCTTCATGGAGAAGGCGATCGCCCGGGTGAAGAAAATGAAGCAGGGCAATCCGCTCGACCCCACGACGATGGTGGGTGCCCAGGCCTCGAACGATCAGCTCGAAAAGATCCTCTCCTACATCGACATCGGCCGCAAGGAAGGNGCAAAGGTCCTGACCGGCGGCGCTCAGGCCAAGCTCGAAGGCGAACTGGCGGGCGGCTACTACGTCGAGCCCACCGTGTTCGAGGGCCACAACAAAATGCGAGTGTTCCAGGAGGAAATCTTCGGCCCGTGCGTTTCGGTCACCACCTTCAAGACTGAAGAGGAAGCGCTCGAAATCGCCAATGATACCCTCTACGGCCTCGGCTCCGGACTGTGGACGCGTGACGGTGGCCGCTACTTCCGCGTCGCGCGCGGGCTGCAGGCCGGCCGGGTCTGGGTTAACTGCTATCACCTTTATCCGGCCCACGCGGCGTTCGGCGGCTACAAGCAGTCCGGCATCGGCCGCGAAAACCACAAGATGATGCTCGATCACTATCAGCAGATCAAAAACATGCTGGTCAGCTATGATCCGAAGGCACTCGGCTTCTTCTGAGCCGATGGTGTGGGGCCGGCGTTGGCGGTATCCTCCCGCTGCCCGCCGGCCCCGATTGTCTTGGTCGACGAGAGGAGTGCATCCCTGTGGTGGACCGCGTTGTTGCGACCGACGCCGCCGCTGCCGTTATCGAACGACTGAAGCGGCTGCATGGCCCGTTGATGTTCCACCAGTCAGGCGGTTGCTGCGACGGCAGCTCGCCGATGTGCTATCCCGACGGCGAGTTCAGGGTCGGCGGCGTCGATGTTCGTCTCGGCGCCATCTGCGGCTCGCCGTTCTGGATGTGGTCGGATCAATATGCCTACTTTGCCAACAGCCAGTTGATCATCGATGTGGTCCCGGGACGTGGTGCCGGCTTTTCCCTCGAAAGTCCGGAGGGGGTTCGATTCATTACCCGCTCCCGGGTGTTCAATGACGCGGAAGCGGACGAACTCGCCCTGCAGGCGCCGCTTCCCCGCGGCGGCTCTTGAACCCTTGGCGTGACGGCGCGCGCAGAACAGGACGGACGGGTCTTGTCACGCTAACGGTAGGCGGCAAGGCGATCCGTCTGGCTGCGGTAAATCGGCACGCCCGCGCTGGTCCGTGGTAAGCGAAGCTCCGGCCGCACCTGCTTTTCGCTTGCCAGAGTGCTCGGTCTTGACCTCGGCCGCAGCGGAATGGGTCACGCGGCGGCGCGGTGGAGGGCGTCCTGCTCGGCCTTCCATGCCCAGGGGGTGAGCTCGGCGAGGCGGCGGTTCGGCCAGCCGGAGACGAGGCGGGCGAGCACGTCGGCGAGCCAGGCTTCCGGGTTGACCGCGTGCCACTTGCAGGTCTCGATCAATGACGCCAGCACCGCCCAGTTTTCCGCTCCCAGGTCATGGCCGGCGAAGAGTGCGTTCTTGCGATTGAGAGCAATCGGCCTCATTGAGCGCTCGATGACGTTCGGGTCGATCTCGATCCGGCCGTCGTCGAGGAAGAGGGTCAGCCCCTCCCACTGGTTCAGCGGGTAGCCGATCGCCTCGCCCAGCGGCGACTTCTTCGACAGCTGCGCCCGGCATTGCTCGAGCCATGGCCGCATCGCGTCCAGCAGCGGCTTCGTCCGCGCCTGCCGGACGGCTCGCCGTTCGCAGGCGGGCCTGCCACGAATCTCCGCCTCGATCTCGTACAGCGCGGCGATCCGCCGCAGCGCCTCATGGGCGATCGGCGCCGGCCGCTTCTGTGCGACCTCGTAGAATCGCCGGCGGCAGTGTGCCCAGCAGTGGGCGAGGAGGACGCCGCCGTCGGCGGACCCGGCAGCCGCTTCGTCGCCCGCAGCCCCGGCCACCGCCTTGTAGGCGGCATAGGCGTCGGTCTGCAGGATGCCGCGGAAGTCCTTCAGCAGCGTGGCCGCGTGCGCGTGGCCGCGGCCGGGTGCGTAGGTGAACACCACCGCCGGCGGATCGGCGCCGCCCCACGGCCGGTCGTCGCGGGCGATCGCCCAGAACCAGCCGGTCTTCGTCCGGCCGCGGCCGGGATCGAGCACCGGTGCCGGCGTCTCGTCGACGAACAGCTTCGCCGAGCCGAGCAGATCGTCGCGCAGCAGCCGCCACAGCGGCTTCAACTCGGCCGCCGCGGTGCCGACCCAGGAGGCCAGCGTCGAGCGGTCGAGGGCGATACCCTGCCGGGCGAGCATCTGTGCCTGGCGGTAGAGCGGCGCATGGTCGGCATATTTCGCCACCAGCACGTGCGCCACCAGCCGTTCGGTGGGCAGGCCGCCCTCGATCAGCCGCGGCGGCGCCGGCGCCTGCACCACAGCACTCCCGCAGGCGCGGCAGCCGTACTTCGGCCGGCGGGTGACGATCACCTGCCAGCGCATCGGGATCACGTCGAGGCGTTCGGAGCGGTCCTCGCCGATGATGTGCATCGCACCGGAGCAGCACGGGCAGATGGTCGTCGGCGGCTCGATCACCACCTCGATCCGCGGCAGATGTCCGGGCAGGGTGCCGCGGTTCTGCCGCCGCTCGCGGGCGCGGGCCTCGCGTCGCGGCGGATCGGCCTTCTCCGCCTCGGCGTCGGCTTCCGCCACCGCCTGCTCGAGGTCTTCAAGCGCCAGGTTCAGCTGGTCGGGGTCGAGCGCCTCCGACCGCCTTCCGAACTGCATCCGCTGCAGCTGGCGGATGAAGTGCTGCAGCCGCTCGTTCCGGTCCTCCAGCCCGCGGCGCAGGGCCCGCTCGGCGGCGAGCTCGGCCCGCATCGCCAGCAGCGCGGCGCGCAGCGCGGAAGGATCGTCGGGGATCGCGTCGAGGTCGGTCATGAGCGGCGATTCTAAGCACGATGCCAGACGCTTACCAGAGTTCTTGTGGCTTCCCCGGCAGGCCGGCACAGCCTATTGTGCCTTCTTCGGTCGACCGAGACGCGGCGCGTGCATCCGCGACCAGTCGAGGCCATCCAACAGCGCCGCCAGCTGCGCCGCCGACAGCCGCATCACGCCCCCGGTCACCGGCGGCCAGCGAAAGACGCCTGCCTCCAGCCGTTTCCACACCATCACCAAGCCGCTGCCGTCCCAGACGAGCAGTTTCAGCCTGTCCGATCGTTTGCAACGGAAGACGTAAATTGTCCCGGAGAAGGGGTCGTGCCCCAGCGCCGTCTGCACGATCGAAGCGAGTCGGTCGGCGCCGCAGCGGAAGTCGACCGGCCGCGTCGCCACCAGCACCCGGACGCCTGAAGGCGGGACGATCATCCGAGCGCCTTCAGCGTCCGGAGCACGTCCGCCAGGAGCACCGGATCGGCGCCCGGCGACACCCGCACCCGAGCACCGGCAAGCTCGATCTCGATCGCCGGACTGCCGGCTGGACAACGCCCCTCGCTCACCACTACCGGCACGAAGTCGAGCGGTACCGCGTCCGCCGTCGCCGCGTCCGCCGCTTGGCGCAACTCCTTCCGCCAGGCATACAGCTGGTTGCGGTGCAGCCCGTGCCGGCGGGCGACCGCGCTCGCCACGGCGTCGGGGGCGAAACTTTCGGCGACGATCCGCGCCTTCTCCTCCCAGCTCCACCGCCGCCGCCGCTCACCCCACGGCAGTACCTCGCCCTGACGGGCGCTTTGCCAATTAATTGGCACCTTACTTGGCAAACGATCCACGCGGCGCCTCCGTCCTGGGAGCCGCCATCATCCGCGAGCAATCACCGGCCGCAACGTGGGGTCAGAGCTCCGCTTACGGTCCGTGGTGTTCGCCTGGGTCAACAGTTCCGCCACATCGAGCTTCAGCCGCCCTGCGAGCGCGGCGTCCGGAGTGAACAGAGGTCATACTTTTGCAGTTGCGAAGAGACCCGCCGCTTTTGTTTGCCTGCGGCGCTTGTGTTTACAGTTGTATCCACAACGGCATGGCCGCTGCCGGTAGAAGCTGCATAATTATGCTTATTTCTAAGGCTGATGGCTGATCGACCTAATTAAATCAGGATCAAAATATCAACCATAGCGTTATTGCAGCGCGAAAAAGCCGAATAAATTAACTATAAGGTGGCACTTGCACCGGCTTTCGCTCGAATAACAGCACGAAATACATCCGATCAAGTGCGCTGAAAATCGCAGGCTTCTATAGTAGCGGCAAAACTTTGTGGCGACCGTTCGAAGTTATCCCCTCGTCTTGTCCTAACTATGCCCTGCGCCATCATCTTGATCGCGGCTGGCAGGTATTGCCTGCAGCGCCACTTTAGTTGGCGCGCACCGTCCCCTTACTTGGCGGTCGCTAAATAAAGATACCTGAATGGCGCCGTAAAGTACCTAATTTCACGGGATCTTCATAAATAATATGTACACAAAGGCGATCACGAAATGTGATCAAGCGTGTCTAAATCATAGATAAGGGTGGTCATGCGTTGTAATAAAATACAACTATAGGGTATAGAGTCTGTGTCATACAGGCTAGCTATGGCCATAAATCCATGGCCAACAACGCGAGGTGCGTACAGATTATACATATTTTATCAGTACCTACATTAATAAGTCATAATCATGCCACACTATGCTCCTACGTTCTCACCCGTCAGAGGTATGGCTAAATATCGCAGCCCTATTCAATAACTAGGGCAAGCTTCATTAATGTTACATTGGAGAATTACTCCCAATGTAAATAATCACCAAGGGGGCAGCGCCAAAGAGGTGGTGTCTGCAATGCACAAATGCCCCGATAAACATCCCACCTGCGGGTGATGCGTTCGTCGGGATTGATCGTGCTTTCTACGGCACGTAGTTGGCCGGTTCGAGTGGGGGTTCAGGCCGATAAGCATCGAAAGTATTCGTGCCTGAGCAAAACAAAATGTCTTCTGTGAAAGGGGATCTATTGCGATGAACACGCAACAGAGTGTCGCAGCGAGACCGGACGCACGCGGTAAATCAACAAATGATGGGTTAGCCATCTTTTGCAATGAAAACATAGATTGTGCTCAAAAGAGCGTATTGCCGTTACGAGACACAAAAAAGCACAAGCGCTCTTGCATAAAATCATGGAGAACCTGATGAACTCACTATCCAGGCATGTCGGCCGTTATAGCCGTTATATATGTCTCACCAGGAGGGGTTTTTGCCATATATCGTGGCGATATTGGCGATTTTTTGTGCGTTTACTCGGCCATCTTTCGCCGATGCGCCGATCCTGCCCTTGCTACCGTTCGACCGTCCCTCGCTAACAACGTTGCAAGCCTCCGACCACAAGGCGTGTGCTGTCTGGCATGTCTGGCGGACCTCCATGGACAACAAGGACCCCGCGAGCGATCAGTTCACCCTCCAGCAAATGAGTCCAACCGGAAACAACGGGCTTTATTACGGCTCTGGCGGCCGAATGCGGCAGCGGCCGCTGCCTAGGCCGGTGAGTTCGGACCCACAGTGGAAAATCCGTGACATGGAGGACGACGTCGATCGCGCCTCGGCTATCGGCCTCGACTGTTTCTTCCTCAGCCTCTGCACCATCTCTAACGGCTCCGTCTGCTGGGACGAGTTCCGCGACTTACTCGTGGCAGCCAATAATCGCAACAATGGCTTCAAGATTGTGCCGATGATGGATGTTGCCTCACTCATGAACGCCGGCAAAACCGGTGCCGAGATAGCAAGTGCCTTGGCATCGATTGCCAATAACCCGGCGCTGATGCGGGATAAAAACGGACATATCTACATCGGTGCCACCAACGGCGACCTGGCTCCCCTGTCCTGGTGGCAGGCGATCAAATCCAACCTGCTACAGCGTGGCATAGAAGCTTCGTATGTGCTCACCGTCCAGGCGTACGTGAAGAGCAAACCTACCTACATGCCCTTCGCCGACGGCTACGGGAACATGGGCGCGGGCACGCCGCTAAGCGTCACCGACGCCTCCGATCGGGTGGCCGAACTGCACCAATTGGGCAAGATTCACGTGACCAGTATCAAGCCACAGGACTTCCGCCCGTCCAAATTCTGGTACCTTGAACCCAACAACAGTGTCCTTCTCCGCAGTGTACTGACCAATGCCATCAGCAGCGGGAGCGACTGGCTGCTGTTCAATAGCTGGAACGATCGCACCGAATCGCACGAACTGGCGCCCTCCACCGGCACGCAGTATGCGTTATATGACGTGGCAGCCTATTATATCACCTGGTTCAAGACCGGAAGCCCGCCACCGATTGTGCGCGACGTGCTTTATTACTTCCACCGCATCATGTGGACGACCACCCCCTTCGATCCCACCAAGCAAACAATGGCGTTCTTCCGCCATCCCTCGGAAGACAAGCAGCAGCCAGTGAACGAGATCGAACTGCTAGCCTTCCTGACCGCGCCGGGAAAACTGCAGATTTCCCTCGGCGGCAAGGCAACCCCGCAGGATGCGCTGGCTGGCATCACCTCGTTCCGCATCCCACTCGCGGCGGGCAAGCCGACGTTCAAGCTGATTCGCAACGGTCTAACCAAGATCAAGCTGACCAGTGCTTTTCAGATTCGCAACACCACCACGTGGCAGGATCTGCTTTACCGCGGCGGCGGCTCCACCCGCCCGGTAGTCGACATGGTGGCCAATCCGCCGGTTACCCAATAGCCGGGGTCCGGCAACGACGCGGGCGGCGACGCACAGTCACCGCCTGCAACCAATCCCTTTGATCGGCGCGTTGGCACGGCGACGGTGGACAACCGTCGCCGTTGCCGTCTCAGCAATGCGCGCGTCCATGCCCTGACAGGAAATGGTGGCCCCGCTCGCCAGTTGAAACCCGCCACTGACGGACGCCATCGGCGCAGGGGCATGCGAACATAAAACTGGCGAAAACGGCTACAGAAACAGCAGGACAAAATAAAAACATTCCGAGACAAAATAAAGCAAAACTTGGTCAAGTGTGACATCAAGCGTCCGAAAAATACCACAATAAAAATTGATATAACGCCCTCGTTCGCGTCATCATCGATGGTGATTGCATAAATGTGCACAAAATTCAAAAAAGAGAGTGCACTCCATAAACGCTCTAGCGTAGAAAAATGGAATGGAGAAACTTATGAACGCGCCATTCAACTTATGCGGTTATTTGTGCCGCAGGGCTCGATTTTTAAATCGGGATTTCCCGCTATCGCTACTTTTTGTAATGGCGATATTTAGTCTCATTAGCGCACCAGCGCTAGCCGATCCCGCAATCGGACCTCTACTCCCGTTCAATCGTCCTGAACTCAGTACCCTGCACGCCTCGCCAAAGAAGGCGTGTGCCGTCTGGCATGTCTGGCGGGTATCGATGGACAACAAGCCAGCGGCCAATGATCTGTTTACCGTCAACGAGATGAGCCCTTACGGCCACAACGGTAAATACTACGGGGCAGGCGGGCGAATGCGGCAGCGGCCACTGCCACGGCCGGTGAGTTCGGACCCACAGTGGAAAATTCGCGATATGGAGGACGAAGTCGATCGCGCCTCGGCCATCGGCCTCGACTGCTTCTTCCTCAGCCTCTGCACCATCTCTAACGGCACCGTCTGCTGGGACGAACTGCGCGACATGCTGGTGGCCGCCAGGAATCGCAACAACGGCTTCAAGGTCGTGCCGATGATGGATGTCGCCTCACTCAGGAACGCCAACCGAACCTCGGCGCAGGTGGCGGCAGCCATTGCGTCCGTCGCCACCAGCCCGGCACTGATGCGCGACAAAGCCGGACGAATCTACATCGGTGCCACCAACGGCGATCTGGCCCCACCGTCCTGGTGGCAGGGGATCAAATCCGGCCTGGCGTCGCGCGGCATCAACGTGTCCTTCATGCTTACCTTGCAGAGCTACGCCAAAAGCAAGGATAAATATATGTCGCTGGCGGACGGCCTCGGGTCGATGGGGGCCGGCACGCCGATGAGCATCACCGACGTGTCTGGACGGGTGCAGGAACTGCACAACAAGGGCAATATCTACCTTAACGGCATCCGGCCGCAGGATTTCCGTCCGAAGGCCTTCTGGTTCCTCGAGTCGAACAACAGCGAGCTGTTCCGCAAGGCGCTGACCAGCGCGATCACCAGCGGTAGCGACTGGCTCATCTTCAACAGCTGGAACGATCGCGAGGAAACGACCGAGTTTTCACCCTCAACCGGCACCCAATGGGCCTTCTACGACCTGGCCGCCTACTACCTGACTTGGTTCAAGACCCGCCAGCAGCCGCAGATCGTCCGCGATGTGCTCTATTACTTTCACCGCGTCATGTGGACGTCGACGCCCTATAACCACAACAAGCAGACGCGGGCGTTCTACGAACATGAATCGGAAAGCAAACAGCCCCTCGCCAACAATATCGAGCTGGTCGGCTTTCTGAAAAATCCGGGGACACTGCAGATTTCGATCGGCGGCAAGACCTATTCGCAGGACGCCGGCAAGGGCATCACCTCGTTCCGTGCCCCGCTTGCGGGGACGACCCACCTTCCGCTTGCTGCGTAATGGCAACACGCAAGTTGCCATGCAGAGCGCCTTCCAGATCCGCAACACCACCACGTGGCAGGATTTCGTTTACCGCGCCGGCAGTTCCAGCCGCGAGCCCGTCGCTATGGTCGCCAATCCGGCTGTGACAAACTAAGGCCGCATCGCACCCAGCGGGCAACCTTCAAAGGCGGCGGCATCGTGTCGCCGCCTGTTTGTCGCGCCGACAGCGTGCGGGCGACAAACGCGGTGAATGGTCGGAGTGAGTGGATTCGAACCACCGGCCCCTGCCTCCCGAAGACAGTGCTCTACCAGGCTGAGCTACACTCCGACCGCGGCCGCGACGCTATATAGCCCGGCCGCGTGGCCAAGGGCAAGCAGTGCTCGTCAATGAAGGACGGGATCAATTTCCCGCCGCCCTCACCCCGCCCCTCTCCCAGAGGGAGAGGGAGGGCCCGTGAAAGCGGGAGGGTGAGGGAAAGGGGGTCAGCCTCGCTCGTCGCCCTCCTCGGCTAATTGGTCCCTTCGGCGAGCGCCTGCTCGATCAGCCGGGTATCCGGGCCGGGCCGGGCGGCGATATTCAGCCCGGCGCTGCGGCCATAGCACTCGATCACCTCGCCCTGGCGACGGACGAACCCGGCAGCGACCACCGGCAGCGGCGCCAGGATCGTCGCCACATAGCGATGCATGAAGCCGCGACCGAAGAGCACCGGCACCTCGCCCGAGGGCGCCTGGACGACGAGATATTTCATTGCAAGTTCCCTGCTGAGGGTTGCGCACCACCGTTAGGCGCGGCCGAAATTATCGTTTCATGACCTTCCCCGGCCGCAGTGCAGCCGCCTACCTTACCGTCAGCACCACTTTGCCTGTGGTCTTGCGCGCCTGCAGGGCCTGTAGGGCGGCGACAGCATCGGCCAGCGGATAGGTCTGCGAGACGTGCGGCTTGATGTCGCCAGCGGCAAGCCAGTGCAGCAGTTCCTCGAAGGAGGCACGCATCCATGACGGGTTCAGGGTCTGGTATTGGCCCCAGTGGAAGCCGAGGACGGAGATGTTCTTGACCAGAAGGATATTGGCCGGAATCTGCGGCACGTTGCCCGAGGCAAAGCCGACGATGAGAATGCGGCCGCCGAGCGCCGTGCAGCGCAACGACGCCTCGAACAACGCCCCGCCCACCGGGTCGTAGACCACGTCGGCACCACGGCCGCCGGTGAGTGCCTTCACCTGCTCGCGCAGATCGGCGTCGCCGGACTCGATCAGGTGATCGGCGCCGGCAGCCGCCGCCACCTTCAGCTTCGCCGCCCCGTTGGCGGTGGCGATCACCGTCGCCCCCAGACGTTTGCCGATCTCGACCGCAGTCAGGCCGACACCGCCGGCAGCGCCGTGAACCAGCAGTGTCTCGCCCGCTTTCAGCCTGGCGCGATAAGCAAGGCCGAGGTGAGAGGTCCCGTAGGCGATGGGAAAGCCTGCCGCCGCCACCGCCGGCACGCTGGNCGGCGAGGCAAAAACCTGCGCCGCCGGCGCCACCACCTCNNCATCGGCGAAACCGCCGTGATCGACCACCGCCATCACCCGCTGTCCTCGGCGGAAGCTGGGGACGTCGGCAGCGCAGTCCAGCACCCGGCCGGCGACTTCGAAGCCGGGGACGAAGGGCGGCGGCACCTTGTTCTGATACTTGCCGGCGATGATCAGCGTGTCGGCGAAATTAACCCCGGCCGCATCCACCGCGATCCTCACCTGACCGGCACCCAGTTGTGGCGACGGCACCTCTTCGACGCTCAGATCGCCCGGTTCGCAAAAAGCCTTGCAGACGACGGCACGCATTGTAAATCCCCTTCCCCAGGTATGGGCCGTTCGGCTGCAGCGAGGCTCGCCAAGCGGATGATTTGATTTTAAGGCAGCTAGTAAGGCACCGCGGGTCGCGGTGCCAGCATGGTGGAGCAACAGTGCGGGGATATTTCGGCATCGGCGTCGAAGATGTGGCGAAAGCGATGAATGTCGGCGCGCTGTGGCGGACGGCGCATGCGTTCGGCGCCAGCTTTGTTTTCACCGTCGGCCGCAGTTACGCCGCGCGCGAAGGTGGCCAGGCTGACACCGCCCGCACCGAGGCGGAAGTCCCGCTCTATCACTTCGATACTNNCCTGCGGACGTTCTGNCTGCCGCGCGGCTGCCGGCTGGTGGGGGTGGAGATCAGCGACGACGCGATCGAATTGCCGAGCTTCCACCACCCGCGGGCTGCCGCCTACGTCTTCGGCCGCGAGCGTCTCTCCCTGTCACCGGCGCTGCTCGCCCGCTGTGACCACGTGGTCAGCATTCCGAGCCGCTTCTCGCTCAACGTCGGTATCGCCGGCGCCATCGTCATCTACGATCGCATCATCAGCCTCGGCCGTTTCGCGCCGCGGCCGGTGGCGACGGGTGGCCCGACCGAGGCGCTACCGCCACCGGTGTTCGGCAAGCCGCGGTTTCGTCGCACCGATGTACCGGGCCGCGACTGAAGCGGGTCGGCAGTGCCGCCGCAGCCATCAGCTGACAAGCGCCTGCAGCCACTCGGGTGCCGGACGACAGCGGCCGACGGTGTATCCCTGGGTGTTGATGATCGGTGCCGGCAGATAGGCGCGCACAGTGGCAACGCCGCGAGCGTTGAGCGGCGCCAGCCGGGCGAGCAGCGCTGCCATCGCCGTCTCGCCGCCGCGCTTGGCACCATCGTCGATCTTCACCGCGATCCCCTGACCGAGGGAGGGNNGCAGCGCCGCCGCCGCCACGCCCTCGGCGCCACTCTTGACGATCACCGCACCGCCGGTGGCGGCGATGATCTGGGTATCGAAGCGCCCGGTGCCGCCCACCAGCGAAGGACACGCGGTCATCGCGCCGATGAGCCGCCGAGCCGCTGCCGCGTGCTCGGCGGACAGGCCTTCGCCGCTGCCGAAGCGGGCAAAGGCAAGGGCGAGACCGGCGAGGGGCATGGCAAAGGTCGGCACGCCGCAGCCATCGATGCCGACGGGCAGTCGGCTGATGTCGATGCCGGTCAGGGCGGAGAGGGTCGCCATCACCCGCTGCTGCACCGGATGGCCGATCTCGCCGTAATTCTCCGCCGGTGCGCCCAAGTGGCGGGCGACGGTGAGGAAGCCGGCGTGCTTACCGGAGCAGTTGTTGTGTAGCCGGCAGGGCGCTTCACCGGCCGCTGCCAAGGCGCTCGCCGCCGCCGTATCGATAGGCGGGTGCGGGCCGCAGATCAGCGCGTCCTCGCCGAGACCGAGTCGCCGCAGCCAGCCGGCGACGGTCTGCACGTGCACCGGCTCGCCGGAATGCGAGCCGCAGGCAATCGCCAGCTCGGCGGCGGTGAGGCCGAAGCGCAGGCCGGCACCACTTTCGAGAATCGGCAGCGCTTGCAAGGGTTTGACCGCGGAGCGAGGGTAGATGAGGGCTTCATAGTCGCCCCAGCCGGCAAGCAGCCGGCCGTCTGCCCCCATCACCACGGCAGCACCGCGATGAATGCTTTCGACCGAATCGCCTCTGGTCACTTGCACGAGTACGGGATTGGCGGATAAGGGCAACGGAACTCTCAACAGCCTAAAAACACGCTCGTTTTTTGCAGATGGCCGAATGGTTTGCAATCCGGCCACGCATCGCGACAATTCCGGCCTTACCACAGCCACAACAGGGGAGAAGCCGCGTCATGAGTCAGATGCGATCCCAAACCCGCTTGGCTTTCGGCAGTGTTATTGCTGTGGCCGCCGTTGCCGTCGCTGTCGCTGCCCATGCCCAGGAGGTCCTCGGGACCTACGATGCCTGGACGGCGTTCAACGACAAGTCCTCAGGGAAGCAAATCTGCTACATCGGCAGCAAGCCTAAAAAAGCCGAAGGCAACTACACCAAGCGCGGCGATGCGTTCGTGCTGGTGACCCACCGCCCGGCGGAGAAGGTAGTAGGCGAAGTCAGTTTCGAGGCCGGCTATACGTTCAAGACCGGCAGCGAGCCGACGGTGACCATCGGTTCGCGGACGTTCACCTTGTTCACCAAGGGCAGCAACGCCTGGGCGCAGGACGCCAGCGCCGACAGGTCGCTGATTGCGGCGATGAAGGGCGGCAGTGAAATGGTGGTCAAAGGCACATCGAGCCGCGGCACGCCGACCACCGACACCTACTCGCTCAGTGGCTTCACCGCGGCGTACGGCTCGATCAGCAAGTCCTGCGGCATCTGAGCCGCTTGCTTACGGCATCACGCCTGGCGAATTTCCCCGTCCTCCCTGGTTGCACCCGCCGGCAAACCGCCGCAGATTGGCGGTTGGAAGTTTTATTCGTCCGCGGGAGGTGATGATGGTGGCGTTCTGGCGCCAAGGCGTGGCAGCGGCGGTGGCCGGCTGGTTGGTGTGCGCCGGGTCCATGCCTGCCGTTGCGAGCGAGGCAATCACCAACATCGATGCCGCCGAGGCCGGACAACTGGTAGCCGCCGGGATGCCGCTGATCGACGTGCGGCGGGCAGACGAGTGGCAGGCGACAGGCGTTGTCGCCCATAGCCATCTGATAACCGCCTTTAACAGCGAGCCAGTTGATGCCGGGCTTTCTCGACCGCATCAAGGCCGAGGTCAAGCCGGGGAGCCGGTGGTGATCATCTGCCGCAGCGGCAATCGCTCCAGTCAGGTGGCGCGGCTGCTCACCGAGCAGGCGGGCTTTACCCACGTCTATAATGTTGCCGGCGGGATTATCCAATGGGCGCGCAACGGTCAGCCGCTGCAGCCTTGTGCCAACTGCTAGGGCGATGACGGTGCTGCCTGCAGCCCCGGATGATGCGCCCTCGCCGACGTTGCCGTCGCTGATCGGCTTTGACCGCGACGATCTGGCGGCGACCCTGGCGGCGATGGGCGAACCCGGGTTCCGTGCCCGTCAGTTGTGGCACTGGATCTACCACCGTGGTGCTACGGATTTTGCCGCGATGACGACGCTGGCGAAGGATCTGCGCAGCCGTCTGGCGACGACGTTCACGTTGCAACGGCCGCGCGTTGCCAGCGAGTTGCGCTCCAGCGATCGCAGCCGCAAGTGGNNCTTGCTGGCCTTCGAGGACGGCAATCAGGCCGAAACCGTCTTCATTCCGGAAGAGGATCGCGGCGCACTGTGCATGTCGTCGCAGGTGGGATGCACCCTGACCTGCGCCTTCTGTCACACCGGTACCCAGCGCCTGGTGCGCAACCTGAGCGCCGGCGAGATCATCGGCCAACTGATGCTGGCGCGCGACAGTTATGGCGAATGGCCGACGCCCAGCGGCGAACGCCTGCTCTCCAACATCGTGATGATGGGGATGGGCGAACCACTCTATAATTATGACAATGTGGCCAAGGCACTGCGGATCGCCATGGACCCCGAGGGCATCGCCATCTCCAGGCGGCGGATCACCCTTTCCACCTCCGGCGTGGTGCCGTTGATCCGCCGTGTGGGCGAGGAGCTTGCAGTCAAGCTTGCCATCAGCCTGCACGCGGTGACCGATGAGCTGCGCGACGAACTGGTGCCGATCAACCGCAAGTATCCCATCGCCGAGTTGCTGCAGGCCTGCCGCGACTACCCGGCTGCCGACAATGCCCGGCGAATCACGTTTGAATATGTGATGCTGAAAGGTGTCAACGACAGCCCGGCCGACGCCCGCGCCCTGCCCCGCCTCGTCGCCGGAATTCCGTGTAAATTCAATCTGATCCCGTTCAATCCGTGGCCCGGGGCAGCGTTCGCCTGTTCAGACGAGGCAACGATGGCGGCCTTCGCGGCTATTCTCAACAATGCTGGGTACACGGCGCCGGTACGCACACCGCGCGGGCGCGATATCATGGCTGCCTGCGGCCAGTTGCGCTCGGCAAGCCTGCGCGCGAGCCGTTCGCGCCGGCCATTGGATGCTGCCGGGGTGCCAGGACCGACGACGGCAGGCGAGACCCGGTCGGAGAACACCGCCGCGGAGTCGGCGTGACGAGAGGCGAAGAGGGATGCGGTTGCGTTATGTTCTGGCGATTGTCGGGATTTTGATCCTGGCCGGACTCGGCTGGTGGCTCTTTGGAGGTGGCCCCCGCGGTGAACTCGGCTCGGTTTCGACCAACTTTCGCTGGCTTGGCCCGAACGACAAGATCATCGTCGATGGCTTCGACGATCCCAAGGTCGAAGGCGTCGCCTGTCACATCAGCCGGCCGGAACGCGGCGGGGTCAAGGGAGCACTTGGCGTTGCCGAGGACGTCTCCGACGTTAGCATCGCCTGCCGCCAGGTCGGTCCGATTGTGATCAGGGAGCCGATCGAAGATGGCAACAAGGTCTTTGACGAGCGCAGATCTATGATTTTCAAGACATTGCAGGTAGTGCGGTTCTTCGATGCCAAACGCAACGTACTGGTCTACGTCGCCTACACCGACAAAGTAGTGACCGGCTCGCCGCAGAATGCCATCTCCAGCGTGCCGCTGATGCCGTGGGGCGGAGTGCCGCCAAAGTTGCCGGCGGCGACCAACTGAGGTCAGCGATGGCGCGGCCAGAGGTGACACGGTTTAGCCGCGTCACGGTCAGGGTATCGTCGGGGCGGCGCCCGGCGCCCACCTCGGGTCGCACCTTAGGTGAAATGTCGGCTTGAGGTGACAATGCCGCATTTTGTGCCTATATAAAGAATATATTCTTTTTGCTGCCCTTGTTCGTGGTATGTTCCCGCCACATCAAAGTCCGGGAGAAAGCCATGGATCAGGCCGAATTGGCGCAATTGGGCGTCCTTCTCCATTCGCACAGCTGGCAAGACAGTCACGATTGGGCGCGCGCCCTCGGGCAACTGGCCGGCCTGTCCGACAGTGAGATGGATACGGTTCTGCGTGCCGCCACCGAGACGCCGGGCGAAGAAGCGGTGCCGGCGCTGGCATAAGCCGGCGATCCGTAATTCCCCATTACGGGCTCGGCACCGGCTCGACGCGGGTTTGCCGCGGCCGAAACTGCGTCGTGCAACATCAGTACCCCATAAGCGCCATTCATGTATGATCCTTGATCGCATGCAAAATCAGGGCATGCAAACAAGGGAACAGGCGTGGGGAGCAAACGATGACCGGATCGCAACAAAACGGCCGACCGTCCTTGCGGATTGCGGCGGCAAGCGCTTGGGCTATCGGCCTCGCTGCATTGACGTTTGCCGTTCTGGCGCCCTCCGCCGTGGCGCAGTCGCCGGCCGCGACCGCCGCCGCGCTGCCAGCGGCACCGATCGCGCTTGCTGTCTTCACGCCACCGCAGGCGGTCACCGGTTCCGACGGCGAGCGGCATCTGGTCTATGAACTGAAGATCACCAACGCCAGCCCGGTCGGCACGGTGCTGGACGGCGTGACCGTTTTCGATCCCGAGACCCGGCGTGGCTACGTCGGGTTTGAAGGCGCATCCTTGGGTGAGCGGCTGCGCATCCCGAACGTACCGCTGGGCCAGCACCCCATCCCCATCGGCGCATGGGGCGCCTTCTTCATCCACGTCTCGGTGCCGACCGATGTGCCCTTCCCCGGTCGCTTGTCGCACGATGTGACCACCAATCCCGCCACCTCGCCCTACCCCGCCAACACTCTTGGCGGGGAGACGCAGGTCAACACCGCACCGCCGATCGTCCTCGGGCCACCGTTGCGCGGCAGCGGCTACATCGCCGGCGATGGCTGCTGTGATGCGCCGCGGCATGTCCAGGCGCTGCTGCCGATCGACGGCGGCTGGTGGAACGCGCAGCGCTTCGCCATCGACTGGGAACAGCTCGACACGCAAAACCGGCTGTGGGTGCCGCAGCCCGGGCGGGAGAAGACACCGCTGGTCACCGACTTCCACATCTACGGCAAGGACATCCTCGCCGTTGCCGACGGCACCGTTGTCGCCGTGACCAAGGATCTGCCCGACCAGCCGCCGCTGACGATGCCGTCNGATCTGCCGCTCGACCAAGCGGACGGCAACCACGTCATCCTCGATCTCGGCCATGGCACCTTCGTCCTCTACGCCCATATGGCGCCAGGCTCGGTCGCGGTCGATCTGAACCAGCGCGTCAGCAAAGGCCAAGTGCTGGGCAAGGTGGGCAACTCGGGCAACACCAGCGCGCCGCATCTGCACTTCCAGGCGATGGACCGGCCGTCGTCGCTGGCGGCGAACGGCCTGCCCTACGTGTTCGAGCGCTTCCACATCACCGGCTTCGATCCGAACGGTTCGGTCGATTTCCAGGATGCCGAAGATCGGGGGACGCCGGCAACGATCACCCCCGTCTGGCCGCCGAGCGAGCACGCCAACCAGTTGCCGCTCAACGTCACCGTCGTCGACTGGCTGAATTAGGTTATCGCAGCTGAGGTAGCATGCGACGGCAGTTCTAGCGTCGAGCCATCATCGGCGCGGACCCACACCGTAATCGACGTGGGATTGTGCAGCGCTCTCCCGTGCTCAGCGCGCTGCAGCTGCGCCGCTGCCGCTAGGTAATCGAGCACCTCGATCAGCGGCGCATGCCAGATGCCGCTCGCCTCGGCCATCATCCGGCAGAACGCCGCCATGTAGGCCCAGTCCTTGCTCCGATCGGCGGTCATGAAGCCGTCCAGCTCGAAGCTGTGGCCACGGACGCGCATCCACTGCAGCGCGTCGGCCGGGCGCTCGATCAGCCGCCGTCCCCAGTCCATCGCCTGGCCGTGGTGGCAGGTGGTCGTCAGCCGCATGGTTGCCTCGGGTGGCCGCAGATCGTCGGTGTCGGTCACCCCGCGGCCATAGGCGAAGCCGGCAGCCGCCGCCATCGTTTCGATGCGCGCGTCATGGGTGCCGAACGGATAGGCCAGCCCGCGCACCGGCTGCCCCGTGAGGCTCTCCAGGGCGGCCTTGTCGTCGCGCAACTCCCGGTCGACGTCGGCAGCGGCCAACTGGCCGAGGTCGGCGTGCGTCGCCCCGTGACAGGCGACCTCGTGGCGCTGATAGAGGCGAGCCACCTCGTCGCGGCCGACGCGGTAGTCCTGGCCGAGGGTGGATGAGGTGAGATGAAACGTCCCCCGCAGCCCATAGGCATCGAACAGCCCGACCAGCCGCCGATCATGCTCGCTGCCGTCGTCATAGCTCATCGACAGCGCCTTCATCGCGCCGTTGGGGAAACAGATCTGCACGCTTCGCCGCTCCTTCATGGCCGGCTCCCCAGTGGGAACACTGAGCCGTGATCCAGCCTATCAGCACTGTCGCCGGGATGACATCAGCGCACGCCGGAATCCGCCGTGAGGGAGCGGATGGTATTCCCGCGGCGAAGGTCGGCCATGCCAGCGCACAGTCAATCGCGGACAGGCGGACGAGCCGGCCTCGGCGGTCGCAGGCGCTGGTCGCCAATAGGGGACTCTGCTGTATCCCGATTGCAGCCTCTAGTAATGTGCGATACGAGATGTTCAGCGGACTTTGTAGGGTGGCTTAAAGATGAGGCATAGCGCACCGAATGCGCTGGGCCCCGTCGCGTCGTGTGGCGGCTCATACTTCGCACTAACGCCGCCTTGCCTCAATTAACTCAATGCCTGTGAGCTGATGGCAAAAAACGTTCATGAAATCCGCGACCCCATCCACGTGTTCGTCCGGCTCAGTTCGGATGAGCGGAAAGTCCTGGATTCGCGACCCTTTCAGAGGTTGCGACACATTCATCAGCTGGCCTTGACGTACCTCGTCTACCCCGGCGCCACCCACAAACGCTTTGAGCATTCGCTCGGGGTGATGGAGCTGGCGGGTCGCGTCTATGACGTCATCACCCGCCCTGAGAACATCTCCGACGAGGTTCGAGACTACCTGCCGGAAATCAGCGACGGTTACCAAAGGGAGTATTGGCGGCGCACCGTGCGCATGGCCGCCCTTTGCCACGACCTGGGACATCTGCCGTTCTCGCACGCCGCCGAGAAAGAGCTTCTGCCCGCTGGTTGGAAGCATGAACGGCTGACCGCAGCAATCGTTCAAAGCCAGGAAATGGAGCCGATTTGGTCGGGGATGAGGCTAACGCCGAACGACATCATCAAGTTGGCCCTTGGTCCCGGGGAGGCAGCAAAGTTCGAGGACACAGCGCATCTCATTTTCTCGACCTGGGAAACGATCCTTTCCGAGATCATCCTCGGCGACGCCTTCGGCGTCGACCGCATGGACTATCTGCTGCGCGATTCGCACCACGCTGGTGTCACCTACGGACGCTTCGATCATTATCGTCTGATCGATACTTTACGAATTCTGCCGACGCCACCTTCCGGCGAGGGCGAAACGCGCGGAGAACCAGCGCTTGGCATCGAGGANGGGGGCATCCAGTCGGCTGAAGCCTTAATGCTCGCCCGCTATTTCATGTATTCACAAGTCTACTTTCACTTTATCCGCCGGATTTACGACATACATATTAAAGATTTTCTTCGGGAATGGTTGCCAGATAGCAATTTTTCGACGGAAATTGAAAAGCACCTCGGTATGACGGATAATGAAGTCGCGGCTGCGATCCTCGCAGCCGCGCGAGACTTNTCGAGCGAGAAGGGGTATCAAGCGGCGCAGCGCATCGTCGGTCGAAGGCACTTCAAAGTCGTTTACGAGCGCACCCCGGCTGACGTCGCTGTCAACCTGGAAGCTGGCGAGGCAGTGTTTCGGGCGCTACAGAACCAATTCGAGCCAGATCTGTTCCGTCACGATCGTTATAGCCAGACGGGCGGCGCTCCGAATTTTCCCGTAAGAAGACGTGACGACTCCATTGAATCGTCGCTGACGATGTCGAGCACGCTGGAACGCGTGCCAGTCGTGATTACCGATTACGTCTTTGCAGACCGAAAAATCGCCAAGGAGACCGCTGACTGGATGCAGAAGAACCGGCGGCGTGTGATCGAGCCAACGGCTGAGGGAGGCCCCGGTGGAAAGACTTAAGAAGGCAGCGATTATCACCCGCTTGATCGAAATGCTCCGCCAACGCGGCAGTTGGTGTGGGGAGACGCACATACAAAAAGCCATGCTTTTCCTTCAGGACATGCTCCATGTCCCGACGGATTGGGACTACGTCCTCTACCGGCACGGCCCGTTTTCATTTGATCTGCGTGATGAGCTGACAGCTCTGCGCGGGGACGAGATCATCAAGCTTGAGCCGCAGCACCCNCCGTATGGTCCCAAGGTTGGCGTCACCGAACGGGCCAGCTACGTGCAGGGATTGTTCGAGAAGACTGTGAGAGAATACGAGCCACGGATCGCCTTCGTGGCCGACTGGCTCGGCGCGAAAGGCGTGACCGAGCTCGAACGGTTGGCGACTGCCTCCTGGGTGACAAAGGAAAGCCCATCCATGTCGGTGGCAGAGCGGGGACAGGCCGTGACGAAGCTCAAACCGCACATTGACCGCGCCGAGGCCGATCTTGCCGTTGACGCCGTGGACAAGATGGCTGACAAAGTGCGATCGCTCGTCCACTGAGCGAGGCTGGGCGCTCCCTTCGGAACTCCACCACCATAGCGGATGGCGCTATTACAAGGTCGGAATAGCCATCTGGCGTATTCCGACGCATGTCTTCAGCCGCCGCGTTCGCCGGCCTGAACATCCTTCGCCGCGTCTCCAACCCACCCACATTCATAACCGGCCGGCGTGAGACGCATGAACGGAACGCGGCGTACGCTCAGTCCGCCGGCGAAACGACATGTCGGTACGCGATCGGATTGAAGTGGGCGTCGACCTTGTGCGCCGCGCTGTCCTCTGCGTCGCGAATGGGATCAAAATTCGCCTTGCAGGACCAAGCCCAATCTTAGCAGCGACGGCAAGTCATTCATTGGAATCCGCTCCGCAGGGGCTATATCGACCTGCCGTGTCGCTGCGACACCGTGCCCTTATGCGTACCTGAAATAACGTCGTGGTATGCAGAATTGAAAAAATATGCTTTCACTGCAACGCATCTCCTTATCTGGCTTGATGCTGCTCGCCGCCAGCGCGGCCTTCGCCGCCGAGGACCTGCTCTACGAAACGCCCCAGGAAGAATTCGAAACGCTGCAACAGAAGAACCAGCCGAGCGCCCGGGGTAACTTCGGCAGAATCCGGCTCGACAACTGGGGATATTTTCAGGAGAACGTCAACGGCACCGACCAGTGGCAGTACCGAGCGCGGCTGTTCGTGCCGTGGGTTTTCGGCAACGAATGGATCGCCACCCTGCGCGCCGACGTACCGATCCTCTACACCAACAACAAGGGACCGGCCAACCGGGACGGCGGCTACTCGGTTGGCGTCGGCAATATCTTCTTCGAGCCGATCTTGGACACCGCGCCGGTTCTGCCGAACCTCACGCTCCGCACCAGCCTGCGGTTCATCCTGAAATCGCCCGATGGCCCGCCGTTCGGTGTCGACAACCAATACCAGATCGCGCCCGGCGCCGGCTTTACTTACCGCATGCCGGATGTCCTGCGCGGTGTAATCTTCAGTCCCTATTTCCGGTGGATACGCGGATTCAACGGCGACGAGCCGGACACCCAGCTGACCGATACCGTGCAGATGATCCCGGCGACCACCTTCCGCCTCGCCGAAGGATGGTCATTCGCATTCTATGGCGAGAATCCGATCACCTATAACCGGAACACCGAACGGTGGTTCGCGCCACTCGACATGCTCCTCATCTATCGCGCGCTCGAGAACCTCGAGTTCGCCTTCGGCGGCGCGACCAAAATCGGCGATCCCGCGGGGGCGACCTACAATTACATCATCAACGGCCGCGTGACCTTGTTCTTCTTCTAGCGAGCGTAGCTGCCCCCGGTAGGATGCGGCGCAATAAGTCCCCACAGGGCGGTAGCAACCATTAAGCCGCCGTTGGCCGTACGGTCCAAGGGGTTCCGCAGGCGACGAGGGTGTTGGCGAAGATGAGGAGTTTGCGGGCGCGGGCGACCAGGGCGACGCCATGGGGTTTGCCGCGATCGAGGGCGGAGAGAAGGGCGGGCAGCGGCTTTTCGAATGCCGCGAGGATCTCGCAGCGGCGCGGGTTCGGCAGTTGAACCCAGGTTGGCGTGCGTCGCCCCATGACAGGCGACCTCGTGACGCCGATAGAGCCGCGCCACCTCGTCGCGCCCGACGCGGTAGTCCTGGCCGAGCGTCGAGGAGATGAGATGAAACGTCCCCCGCAGCCCATAGGCATCGAAAAGCCCGACCAGCCGCCGATCATGCTCGCTGCCGTCGTCATAGCTCATCGACAGCACCTTCATCGCCCCGCCGGGAAAACAGATCCGCCCGCCCCGCCGATACTTTGGCCGAGTGATTTCAGTCCAGGGCATCCCCGTACCTGCGCTGCAATCAGCGCAACAATGCGAAGTGTTTCAAAGCTTTGGCTAACGCACGGCGACGACGATCGGCATTTGGGGGAAGCTACAGGGAAGGTTTTGCCGGATCGCGGCAAACGGCGGGGAAGCCGGGGAAGGCCGCGGCGCCGCCGGACCGGGCGAGGCTTGCCGGCGGCACGGAGTTGGGATGCCGCTTCCGACCGCGCGGGACTCTGGCAGTGCAATCGCGCTATCGTGCTCGCAGGCGGCAGGAGCCGGATATATGGCACACGACGAGGATCTCGCCCGACTCCGCCAGGGAGTCATCGTCTGGAACGTCTGGCGGGAGCAAAACCCCGGCCGCTGGTGGATAAACCTCATCGGGGCGGACCTCGGCGGGGCGGACCTCGGCTTGGCGGACCTCCGCGGGGCGAGCCTCATCGAAGCGAACCTCTCTGGGGCAAACCTCAGCGGGGCGCAACTCCCCGGGGCGAGCCTCGGCAAGGCAAACCTCAGCGGGGCAAACCTCCGTGGGGCGAATCTCATCGGGGCGAACCTTATCCAGACGGACCTGACGAATACCGATCTCACAGGCTGTTTTGTTTACGGAGCTTCCACATGGGACCTGAAGCTGGAGGGGGCCAAACAACGCGATCTCGTGATTACCCGTTTCGGTGAGCCCGCGATCACCGTCGACAACCTGGAAGTCGCGCAATTCATTCACCTGCTTCTCCACAACGAGAAGATCCGCAACGTCATCGACACGATCACCTCGAAAGTCGTGCTGATCCTCGGTAACTTCACGCCTGAGCGGAAAGCGGTGCTCGATGCCTTGCGGGATGAGTTGCGCCAGCGCGACTACCTGCCGGTGCTTTTTGATTTTGATAAGCCGCGTGCCCGGACAAGTCTGGAGACGATCTCGACCCTTGCACACATGGCGCGGTTCGTTATCGCAGATATCACGGACGCTAAGAGCATCCTTCAAGAGCTGCAGGAGATAGTACCGAAAAATCCTTCGGTGCCGGTTCAGCCCCTCCTCATTGCCGCGCAGGGGGAGCCAGGCATGTTCGATTTCTTTCGGCAGTTTAAGTGCTTGCTGGAGACCTATCGCTACGACGCCCCAGAACACCTGATCACGGACCTCGGCGAGCGGGTGATTGCTCCTGCCGAGGCGAAGGTTCGCGAGTTGCGAGGGTAGCGCCCTCGCCGTTTCCATAAGCGATCTTCTGACGTCTACCGCGGGGTTGTCCGGCGACGATCGGGGCGGCGCCGGCGTCGCCCGGCGGCGCGTACCAAAGCGCCGTCAGGATTGCCGACACCGACGGCGCAACACGGTTTGGCTGCGGATGGTCGGCTAACTCACGGGCGATCGGGGCAGGTGGGGGCCGTAGGCTGGGGGCAGGGTCAAGGGTGCCCGGGGTGTTTTATGCGGCGGCGGCGGATCGCTCACCGCGGGGCCCGGTTTCCGGCTGTGGGGCGGTTTATGGCGGGGGCGCCGGTCGGGGGCAAGGAAGCGGGGCGACAGGGAGCTCCGCTGGGCGAGGGTCCCGACCGGCAGGCGCTACCCTCGCCGAACCTTGGCGATTACGCGATCCCAGCGGCGGGCCGAGGCGGTGGCTGCCGCTGGCGGCCGAAGATGGACGCCGAACTGAGGACGAGACGCCGGGCACCATGTCTCGGGCGGGCGATCGTCACCACCGTCTTCGCCGTCGCCTTCGCCGGCCAGGTGCCCGAACCGTGAGCGGATAACCGCTTCCCAGCCCGCGTAGGGCGGATTCGAAGCGAAGCGCAATCCGCCGCATGCGAGTGCGGGCGCTCCCACGTCCGGCAGGTCACGCTACGCTTTAGACCTGCCCTACTTCGGTCTCAATGCGCATCATAGCTGACGCTGGATTGGCGGAGGTCAAGTGGAGCATGGCCGGCCCGCCGGCGACGCGACAAGGCCGTGCTTGACCGGATTGAAGTGGACGTAGTCGATGTGCGTCGCATAGTCCTCGTCGTCGCGGATGGTATGCTCCCAGAGCGGCGTTGCCAGATGGCGCGTTCACCGTCGGCTTGGCGGACACCCGATCGACGCTCCGTCCTCGGCAAGTCACGGGCGAAGAAGGTCTTGATCAGCCGCCAGCGGGTCGAAAAATCGTCAGGAGCAGCCAACTCCATCAGGAGGCCCCCTCGTTTTCCCATGTCGACATTCGCGTCAAGCGAACATCAATCGGCCGCGCGGTTGGGGAATGGTCCGGCCCAAGTCTCGCGCGGTTTCAATCCACTCCCTCATAACAGTCTCAAGCTGCTGCAAGGCATCCTGATGTGTTTTGCCGTCGGCCATGCAACCCGGCAATTCAGGCGCTTCGGCGATAAAGGCCTGATCTTCGGCGCTCCAGTAGATGATGACTTCGTACCTGAGGTCCATGCTACAGTTCCAATTTGTATCGCTGTATGGCGTTACGTACCTGTCGAANNCCTGATAGGGTTTTGCCTTGGCGCCAATCGGCTGGAGGTTCAGGATTTCCTCAACCCCGTAGCGGGTGAATATGTGGTGATCTCCACGAACTCGTTCCTCAAAGCCCAACGCCAGCAGCAAACTGCGCAAATCGGCAAACGGAATATTGGCGTCGGATCTTCCCAGCAAAACCTGCTGCAGTGTTTTCCCGTGCTTGCCCATCAGCTTTGACAGCCCGTTGATAAAGGGGCAGCGAATGATACGTATCCCCGGCTACTCCCCCGCCTCCGGATCATACCCGAGGTTGGGGGCGAGCCAGCGCTCGATCTCGCGCCGGCTTACGCCCTTGCGCCTCGCGTAGTCCTCCACCTGGTCGCGGTGGATGCGGCCGAAGCCGAAGTAGCCTGCGTAGGGCGGATTCGAAGCGAAGCGCAATCCGCCGCATGCGAGTGCGGGCGCTCCCACGCATCCGGCAGGTCACGCTTCACTTTAAACCTACCCCTCTTCGGTCGGTTCGGACGTGTCAACTTGGCTCGCGATATCCAGTTCCGGGCAAAGGCAGACGTGCCCTGCCCCCGCGCGTTCGACAAAGGCGGTCAGTCGCGGTCCGCACATCGGATCGTTGTCGCGATAGGGAGCGAAGCGACGGGACACATTGCCAAGGCGCGGGTAAACTATCTGTGGACGGCTGTAGCCTTAAGTCATCTGCCGCGTGGAGCGAAGCAATGAAGGACTTGGCGACCATATTAGCGGACCTTCGCGAGGCCGTGACGGAGTTGAAAGCGCGCTACCCGATCCGCCAGATCGGTGTGTTCGGCTCTTACGCTCGGGGTGAGCAGCGACCGGAGAGCGACCTCGACCTCGTCGTCGACCTGGGGCCGGGGTTGACGTTGATTGACCTCGCCCGCCTCGAAGGCGAACTGGGCGAGCGGTTGGGGTTGCCGGTCGAGATCGCTATCAAGGACGGGCTAAAGCCGAGAATCGCCAAGCGCATCCTGGCCGAAGCGATCATCGTNGTGACCCGCGATCCGCTCCTCTACCTTGATGACATGCTCAGCTATGCCCGGCAGGCACAGCAGTTCGTTACTGGCGTGACTCCAGAAGCGTTCATGGACGACACGCGCACGCAGTATGCCGTCAAGTACGCCCTGCACGTCGTCGGCGAAGCGGCAGCGAGGGTTCCGCCTCCCATCCGCAGGCGTTTTCCTCAGATCGCATGGCAACAAATCATCGGCATGCGTAACCGCTTGGCGCACGACTATCTCGGCACCCGCCTCGACATCGTGTTTGCGACGGCACGCGACTTCGCGCCGGTGTTGATCACCCAGCTCGAACCCATCATTGCGCAGCTAGAAGCCGATCCTGAACCCTGACGGATTTGGAACCGGCCTAGACAGACGACCGGCAGGCGACCGTCGCAATTGGGATCGACGCACGGCCCCGGCCAAGACCTGTTCAGGGCCAAGCCTGAACAATTCGGAAAGACGGTGCCCACGCGAGACGACGGCAAACGTTCCGCCTATCCCTCCCCCGTCGCCGGATCGTACCCCAGGTTCGGTGCCAGCCAGCGTTCGACTTCGGCGAGTGGCATGCCTTTGCGCCGGGCGTAGTCTTCCACCTGATCGCGGTGGATGCGGCCGAGGCCGAAGTAGCAGGCTTCGGGGTGGGAGAAGTAATAGCCGGAGACGGATGCCCCCGGCCACATGGCGAAGCTTTCGGTGAGCTCAATGCCGGCGTTGGCTTCGGCGGCGAGCAGGTTGAACAGCGTCCTCTTCTCCGTATGGTCGGGACAGGCGGGATAGCCCGGCGCCGGACGGATGCCGCGGTAGGCCTCGGCGATGAGGTCTTCGTTGCTGAGCCGTTCGTTGCCAGCGTAGCCCCAATACTCCTTGCGCACCCGCTCGTGCAACCGCTCGGCGAAGGCTTCCGCCAGCCGGTCGGCCAGCGCCTTGGCCATGATCGAGGCGTAATCGTCGTGGCGGGCTTCGAAGTCCTTGACCACGTCGTCGAGACCGTGACCGGCGGTGACGGCGAAGCCGCCGATCCAGTCCGCCACGCCGCTTGCCTTTGGCGCGATGAAATCGGCCAGCGCCAGGTTGGGTCGGACGCGGCCGTCCTTGCCCATGCGCTCGCGGGCCATCTGTTGGCGCAGGGTGTGAATCACCGCCAGCACCCCACTCCGCGTCGCATCGGCGAACACTTCGATGTCGTCGTCGCCGATGGAGTTAGCCGGCCACAAACCGATCACCGCCCGTGGCCGCAGCCACTTTTCGCCAACGATACGGGCCAGCATCGCCTGCGCATCGGCAAAGACACTGCGCGCCGCCTCGCCGACGACGGGATCGTCGAGAATGTCGGGATAACGGCCGGACAGCTCCCAGGTCTGGAAGAATGGCCCCCAGTCTATGTCCGNCTCCACCAGTTCGCCCAGGTCGTAGCCGTCGAAGATGTGGAGGCCCTGCGCCACCGGTGCCGGCGGTTGGTAGGCATCGAAGGCAAGCTGCAGCCGGTTCGCCCTGGCATCGGCCAGCGACAGCCAGGTCCGCTGCTTTTGGCCGCGGGCATGCGCCTCGCGGATGTGGGCGTAGTCGTCCTTCACCTGCGCCACGTAGAGCGCCCGCTCGTTGCCGGACAACAGACTGCTGACGACACCAACGGCGCGCGACGCGTCGACGACGTGGACCACCGGGCCCTCGTAGTTGGGGACGATCTTGACCGCGGTATGCACCCGACTGGTGGTGGCGCCGCCGATCAGCAACGGCTGGCGCATCCCGAGCCGCTGCATCTCCTTGGCGACGAACACCATCTCGTCGAGCGAGGGCGTGATCAGCCCGGAAAGGCCGATGATGTCGGCATGCTCCGCCTCGGCCATTTCGAGGATGCGGGCCGAGGGCACCATCACCCCCAGATCGATCACCTCGTAATTGTTGCACTGGAGAACGACGCCAACGATGTTCTTGCCGATGTCGTGCACGTCCCCTTTGACGGTGGCCATGAGGATGCGACCGGCGGCGCGGCGCGGCTTGCCCTCGCGCTCCGCTTCCATGAACGGCAGCAGATAGGCCACCGCCTGCTTCATCACCCGGGCACTCTTCACCACCTGCGGCAGGAACATCTTGCCGGCGCCAAACAGGTCGCCGACGACGTTCATCCCCGCCATCAGCGGCCCCTCGATGACGGCAAGCGGCTGGTCGAAGGTTTGCCTCGCCTCTTCGGTGTCGGCCTCGATGTGTTCGGTGATGCCGTTGACCAGCGCGTGCGTCAGCCGCTCGCCCACCGGCAACTCGCGCCAGGCAAGGTCCTGCTCCTTCGCCTTGCGCCCGCCCTTGAAGTCGGCGGCGATTTCGAGCAGGCGTTCGGTGGCGTCCGGGCGGCGGTTGAGGATGACATCCTCGACCCGCTGGCGCAGCAGCGGCTCGATCTCGTCATAAACCGCGATCTGCCCGGCATTGACGATGCCCATGTCCATGCCGGCAGCGATCGCATGGTAGAGGAAGACCGAGTGCATCGCCTCGCGCACCCGGTCGTTGCCGCGAAAGGCGAAGGAGACATTGGAGACACCACCCGAGACCAGCGCCCCTGGCAGTGCCGCCTTGATCCGCCGCGTCGCTTCGAAATAGTCGACGGCGTAACCGTTGTGCTCCTCGATGCCGGTGGCGACGGCGAAGATGTTGGGATCGAAGATGATGTCTTCCGGTGGGAAGTGGACGCGCTCGACCAGCAGTTTGTAGGCGCGGCTGCAGATGGCGACCTTGCGCTCGGCGGTGTCCGCCTGCCCCGCTTCATCGAAGGCCATGACGACGGTGGCCGCTCCGTAGCGACGAATGGTGCGGGCGAGGGCGAGAAACGANNCCTCTCCCTCCTTGAGACTGATGGAGTTGACGATCCCCTTGCCTTGCAGGCATTTCAGCCCGGCTTCGATCACCGTCCACTTGGACGAGTCGACCATCACCGGAACGCGGGCAATGTCCGGCTCCGCGGCAATCAGGTTGAGGAAGCGGACCATCGCTGCCTCGGCATCCAGCATCGCCTCGTCCATGTTGACGTCGATGACCTGGGCGCCGTTGGCGACCTGATCGCGGGCGATGTCGAGCGCCGCGGCGAAGTCGCCGGCGAGGATCATTTTGCGGAATTTGGCGGACCCGGTGACGTTGGTCCGCTCACCGATATTGACGAAGCTTCCGATCACGGCTGNGACGATGGCAAAGGGTTCGAGGCCGGCGAGGCGCAGTGCCCGCGGCAGGGTGGGAATGGCGCGCGGCGCCACGCCGGCGACGGCATCGGCGATGGCGCGGATGTGCTCCGGCGTCGTCCCGCAGCAGCCACCGACGATGTTCACCAGGCCGTCGCGGGCCCAGGACTGCAAATGGGCGGCGGTCATCGCCGGTGTCTCGTCGTATTCACCAAACGCATNCGGCAGCCCGGCGTTGGGATAGGCGCAGACGCGGGTGTCGGCGATGCGGGCGAGATCGGCGATGTGCGCCCGCATCTCCGCCGCACCCAGCGCGCAGTTGAGGCCGATCGATAGCGGCACGGCGTGGCGGACAGAATTCCAGAATGCTTCCACCGTCTGCCCGGAGAGCGTCCGGCCGGAGCGGTCGGTGATCGTCCCGGAGATCATCACCGGCAACACAATGCCGCGCGCCTCGAACACCGTGTCGGCCGCGAACAGCGCCGCCTTGGCGTTCAGGGTGTCGAACACGGTTTCGATCAGGATCAGGTCGCTGCCACCCTCGATCAGCCCGTCGACGGCCTCGCTATAGGCGGCCACCAGCGCATCGAAGTCGATGTTGCGGAAGCCGGGGTCGTCCACCCGGGGCGAGATCGATGCCGTCCGGTTGGTGGGACCGACCGATCCGGCAACGAAGCGCGGCCGTGAAGGATCAGCGGCGGTGACCTCATCGGCGGCACGCCGCGCCAGCCGTGCGCCCTCCACGTTCAGCTCCCGCGCCAGCGCCTCCATGCCGTAATCGGCCATGGCGATGCGGGTGGAACTGAAGGTGTTGCTCTCGATGATGTCGGCGCCGGCAGCGAGGTATTCCTTGTGAATGCCAAGGATCATCGCCGGCTGCGTTAGCGTCAGCAGATCGTTGTTGCCCTGCAGGTCGCTTGGCCAGTCGCGGAAGCGCTCGCCGCGATAGACGGCCTCGTTCGGCCGATGCCGCTGGATCATCGTCCCCATGGCGCCGTCGAGGATGAGAATGCGCTGCCGAAGCGCCGTCTGCAGCTGGGCGAGGCGATCTTCGCGGCTCAAGGTGCTCATGCTGGCGATCCTGTTGCTGCTGCCAGCGCTGTCGGTTCGCACGGGCGCACGCCGAGCACGTGGCAGATGGCGAAGGTCAGATCGGCACGGTTGAGGGTATAAAAGTGAAAGCGAGTGACGCCGCCGGCATGCAGCGCCCGGCACTGTTCCACCGCCATCGCCGCCGCCACCAGCCGCCTGGTATCCGGATCATCGTCGAGACCAGCAAACAGATCCGGCATCCACGCGGGAATACTGGCGCCACAGGGGCCGGCGAAGCGGACCACCTGGGCGAAATTGGTCACCGGCAGCACGCCTGGGATGATCGGCACGGTAATGCCGGCCTTTTCCGCCCGCTCGACAAAGCGAAAATAGACGCTGACGTCGAAAAAGAACTGGGTGATGGCGCGACTGGCGCCGGCGTCAATCTTGCGCTTCAGATTGTCGAGGTCGGCCGCGGCGCTCAGCGCCTCCGGGTGTGTCTCCGGGTAGGCGGCAACCGAAATGTCGAAGTCGGCGATCCGCTTCAGCCCGGCCACCAGATCGACGGCGTAGGGGTAGCCGTCGGGGTGAGGGGTATAGCGATCGCTCCCCTCGACGGGGGATCGCCGCGCAGGGCGACGATATGGCGAATGCCCGACTGCCAGTAGTGGCGCGCCACCTCGTCGATCTGGGCGACTGGCGCCGACGCAGGTCAGATGCGCCGCCGGTTCCAGCGCGGTTTCTTGCCGCAACCGGACAACGGTAGCATGCGTCCGCTCGCGCGTCGTCCCCCCGGCACCATAGGTGACCGAGACATACGCCGGATGCAGCGTCGCCAGCCGCTTGATGCAGGCCCACAGGCTCTGCTCCATCTGTGGTGTCCGCGGCGGAAAGAATTCAAACGAGACATGCACATCCCGCGGCAGCGGCGAGGCCACCGGCAGGTTGCGAAACGATCTCAGCGCGTGGGTATGCGCCGACACGGACGATCCTCCTACAGACTATCGATGCCCCCGAAGCCACCGGACCGCCGCGCTGGCGCGAAGCAACGCGTACCGCAGGCGCTGGGGTTAGCCGTCGGTCAAGCCAATGAGCTGGAAGCAGCCCGCAATCGCGCGCCACCGCACCAAGCATTCTCTGGCGGCGGACCGTACCCGAAGAAGCCCCTGCGACACACTGGTTTTTTTGCGACGACTGTGGTACCGCGAAGATCGATTGCCGTGGGGTGGAACGGCTCAAGGTGCCGGATCGGGCCACTGGATCGAGCTCAAGGCTGGTCTTCCCCAGCACCGCGTAACTACAAGAGAGACATCGGTCTTCATGATGAACATCCAGGCATATGCCTTTCGCTCGGTTCGCTCCCTGGCGCTGCAGAGCGCCCTGCTGGGGCTAGTGGCGGCGACGCTTCTTGCCGGCTGCGCCACCCCGCCGCCGAAGTCCGACCCGGAAGCCTATGCCGAATTCAAGGCGGACAATGATCCGCTGGAGCCGTTGAACCGCGGTATCTTTGCCTTTAATCAGGTCCTCGACGGGTTATTTCTCAAGCCCTTCGCCGAGTTCTACAAGCTTTTGCTGCCGCCACCGGTGCAGACCGGCATTCACAATGTCCTCAATAACCTGCGTGCACCGGTGATCCTGGTGAACAACCTGTTGCAGGGCGAGGGCAGCGAGGCGGCAAACACGGCCGGCCGCTTCGTCATCAACACCACTCTCGGCGTCGGCGGTTTCGGCGATGTGGCCGCATACTGGGGGATGCCGTACCGTGACGAAGACTTCGGCCAGACCCTGGGTGTCTGGGGAGTCGGCGAGGGCCCGTTCCTGATGCTGCCGCTGATCGGCCCGTCCAACCCGCGCGATGCCACCGGCCTGCTCGTCGACAGCATGTTCATCGATCCCCTCGGTATCGTCGGCACCTACGTCTTCGATGCGCCGCAGACGATGCAGACGATCTCTTTTATCCGCTTAAGCTTGACCGCGGTTGACGCCAGGGCGCGCAATTACGACGCGCTTGCCGACCTGGAGAAGAACTCCCTCGACTTCTATGCCGCGCTGCGTAGCCTCTATCGGCAGTATCGTCGCGGCGAAATCTACAACGGCGTGCCACCGGCCAATGATGACGCGCTGAAGGATGCACCAGAGGGCGTCATCGAGTAGGACGTCTTCGAGCCGGGCATCATCGCCTGACGCGGCGCCAACCGCTCAGCTACGCCGGAGCGGCTTGTACTTGATCCGGTGCGGCTGGTCGGCCTCGGTGCCGAGGCGGCGGTGCCGATCCACCTCATAGTCCTGGTAGTTGCCCTCGAACCAGACGACGTCACTGTCGCCCTCGAAGGCAAGGATGTGGGTGGCGATGCGGTCGAGGAACCAGCGATCGTGGCTGATGACGACGGCGCAGCCGGCGAAGCGCTCCAGCGCATCCTCCAGCGCCCTGAGCGTCTCCAGATCGAGATCATTGGTCGGCTCGTCAAGCAGCAGGACGTTGGCGCCCGACTTCAGCATCTTCGCCAGATGCACCCGGTTGCGTTCACCGCCCGAGAGGTCCCCCACCTTCTTCTGCTGGTCGGCACCGCGGAAGTTGAACTGGGCGACATAGGCGCGGCTCTGCATCTTGCGCTTGCCGAGTTCGATCTCGTCGTTGCCGCCGGAGATCTCCTGCCAGACGTTATTCTTCGCGGTCAGGGCGTCGCGCGACTGGTCGACGTAACCCAGCACCACCGTCTCACCGACGCGGAAGGTACCACCGTCCGGCGGCTCTTGGCCGGTGATCATCCGGAACAGCGTCGTCTTGCCGGCGCCGTTGGGTCCGATGACACCGACGATGCCGCCCGGCGGTAGCCGGAAGCTCAACTCGTCGATAAGCAGGCGATCGCCGTAGCCCTTGCGCAGTTTCTGCGCCTCGATGACCAGGCCGCCAAGGCGGGGGCCGGCGGGAATGATGATCTGCGCCTGGGTGATCTGCTCCTGGCCGGCTTCGGCAAGCAGGTCTTCATAGGCGGTGANTCGCGCCTTGGCCTTCGCTTGGCGGGCGCGCGGGCTCTCGCGGATCCATTCCAGTTCGCGGGCGAGGGTTCGTTGCTTCGCCGCCTCCTGCTTCTCCTCCACCTCGAGGCGCTTTTGCTTCTGTTGCAGCCAGGCGGAGTAGTTGCCCTCGTAGGGGATGCCGCGGCCGCGGTCGAGTTCGAGGATCCAGCCGGTGACGTTGTCGAGGAAATAGCGGTCGTGGGTGACCAGGATGACAGTGCCGGTGTAGTCCTTGAGGAACCGCTCCAGCCAGGCGACAGACTCGGCGTCGAGATGGTTAGTGGGCTCGTCCAGCAGCAGCAGGTCCGGGTGTTCGAGCAGCAGCCGGCACAGGGCGACGCGCCGCTTCTCGCCACCGGACAGCGTCGCTACCTCGGCATCGGCCGGCGGGCAGCGCAGCGCATCCATGGCGATCTCAATTGTCCGGTCCAGCTCCCAGCCGCCGACGGCATCGATCTGCTCCTGCAGCTCGCCCTGTTCCTCGATCAGCCGCATCATCTCGTCGTCTTCCAGCGGCTCGGCCAGTTGCATGCTGATTTCGTTGAAGCGATCGAGGTGCGCCTTGGCCGCACCCAGCCCGGCAGCGACGTTCTCGCCGACGCTCAGCGCCGGGTCGAGCTGCGGCTCCTGTGGCAGGTAGCCCACCTTGACCCCATCGGCCGGCTTGGCGTCGCCGGCAAAGTCGTGATCGAGCCCGGCCATGATCTTCAACAGCGTCGACTTGCCGGCGCCGTTGATGCCGAGGACGCCGATTTNTGACCCCGGCAGGAAGGAGAGCGTAATCTCCTTGAACACCTCGCGCGGCGCCCCAGGAAACGTCTTGGTGAGCCCTTTCATCGCGTAGATGTACTGGTAGGAGGCCATGTCGGTCAGAATCCGGCTGCACGAGGGAGAGCGAGGCGGGTTGGCAGCAAACAGCCGAGGGTTCTACCCCGCCCACCCCACGCGAGGCAAGCGAGCCGGTAACGGCGCATCCGCCTCCCCCGCCCGCGGGACGGTCGGCGGCGGTGGTGATGGCTCCCAGGTGCGCCGATCCATGTTGCCGCTTGCGGCGGTCCACGATCCTGCGCTGATCGACGAGATTAAGTCGGAATAGCCTTCAGGTTGTTCCGACGCCTGCCAACGCCGGAGCCTGAGCATTAACAGGAGACTCGCTTGACGTTCAGCACATAGCGAATACGCCAAGACTAACCCGCCGCACACAGGCTGATCCGCTAACGTCTCAAACAGAGCGCGATGATTTCCGAATCCGCGAAATATTCTCGTGCCGCAGTAGCGAATGCAACTCAACTCTTTAGGACGCTCTTGACTCTCGGCTGAAATTAGGAGGACTTCTTCACCTCTTCACTGGCGTCGCTTGCCTCTCCTGAAAATCCTGCGACCGGACTTCCGTGCAACCGATTTAACGCGGCTTCGAGCGCGCGGATGCGTTCGTCGCGCTCGGCAAGCGTAGCGGCGACATCGGCGGCTTCGAAGCGCTGCGGGATGTGCTGCGGGCAATTCGCGTCCCAGGCAGATAGGGTGAAAAGGATCACCTGTTCGGGGCGCGCCCTGTAGCCTCCGGGCATCAGCTTCTCCGTCAGTTCGGCGTCGCCTTCGACGACGCGTGCCTCGCCCCAGATCTTGATGCGCCGCTGGTGCGCATAGTCGATCAAGAACAGATGGGCTCTCGGATTATCCGCGAGATTGCCCTGCGTGATGAATTGCCGGTTGCCGGTGAAATCGACGAAGCCAATGGTCTGATCGTCAAGCACCCGCAAGAAGCCCGGTGGGCCACCACGATGCTGGATGTATGGTTGCCCCTCCAAATTCGCGGTGGCCAGGAAGACGCTCGTCTGCGCCTCGATGAAACCCGCGAGTTCAGGCGTGATCCTGGTTGCCCAGGAGCCTCGTTCCTCCATTCGCGCATAGCCGTGACGGGATCCCTTGCGCGCCTGTACCGATTTGACGGATGGCGTGAAAGCGACGTCGCTGGCATAGGCCTTGGCACTGGCCATGATTCACCTCCTTAAAAGCCCAGATCGCTCAGGGAAGGATGATCATCAGGACGGCGACCGAGCGGCCAGTGGTACTTGCGATCGCTCTCTGTGATGGGAGCATCGTTGATGCTGGCGAGGCGCAGCCGCATCAGCCCGTCCGCGCCGAATTCCCAGTTTTCGTTACCATAGCTGCGAAACCAGTGCCCGCTGTCATCGTGCCACTCGTAGGCGAAGCGCACGGCAATGCGGTCCTCGCGAAACGCCCAAATCTCCTTGATCAGTCGATAGTCGAGTTCGCGCTGCCACTTGCGCGTCAGGAATGCTTCGATAGCCTCACGGCCCTGCAGGAACTCGGCGCGGTTACGCCAGCGACTGTCCGTCGTATAGGCGAGTGCGACTCGCGCCGGATCGCGGCTGTTCCATGCGTCCTCGGCCAGCCGGACCTTGTGCGCGGCGGTTTCGCTGGTGAACGGCGGAAGTGGCGGACGGGTCATGGTGATGTTCCCCAATGGCGTTTGCGGCCCGCGACCGCCGGCAACGCGAACCGTGCGAAGCCGACGGCGGGCATTCCCGGTGTGAACGTCAAGCGGCCTTGCGAGCGGTGACGACGGGAAAGTCGATGTCGGTCTTGGCAACTTCGTTGATGTAGTTGGTCCAGGTATTCAGGGCCACGTGCAGCACCATCTCGATGATCTGCGCGTCGTCGTAACCGGCGAGCTTGACCGCTCGCAGGTCATCCTCGCCCACATGGCCACGCTCTTGCGCGACCTTGGCGGCGAAGCGGACGGCGGCATCGGCCTTCGGATCCATGGAAGCGCCATTGCGGTTGGCAGTGATTTCGGCATCGTCGAGTTTGGCGACATTCTTACCAAGATAGGTGTGTGCCGACAGGCAATAGCTGCAGCCATTGATCTCGGCGACGGCCAGGGCGATGCGCTCACGCGTCGGGGCGGGCAGGGCACCCTTGTTCAGCGCCCCGAAGAGTCCGAGATAGCCTTCGAGTGCGGCCGGGCTGTTGGCGATCAGGCGGAACATGTTCGGGACAACACCGAGTTGCTTCTTGACGGCGGCGAGCAGCGGCCGGGAAGCTTCAGGAGTGTCGTCAATCGTCGCTGGGGTCTGGATGCGGGACATCGTCGTTTCCTTTCGGGTTTCGCCGGAGCGGCTTGATGTCAAGGAACCTAGCTCCTTCCATAAAAAGGCGGCAGATGGTATATGTGAGATCATACCTCTCGAAAATTGGAAGCCTGGGTGGACCGTCTGCAATCGATGTCGATTTTCCTGGCGGCGGCTGAATCAGGCAGTCTTTCGGCCGCGGGCCGCCGCCTCGGCATGCCGCTCGCAACGGTGAGCCGGAAGATCTCGGAGTTAGAGACACATCTCGGGACCCGGTTGTTTCACCGGTCAAGCCGCCAGCTCACGCCGACAGATGCGGGCCGGTCCTATCTCGTCGCCTGTAAGCGCATTCTTGAGGACGTCGAAGAGGCCGAGCTCGTCGCTGGGGAATACCGGGCGCCAAGGGGCGACCTCGCGATCACTACGCCGATCGTCTTCGGCCGCCTGCACGTGCTGCCGGTGGTGATGGACTTCCTGAAGGCCTTTCCGGATATCAATATCCGGATCATACAGGCTGACCGGGTGGTCGATCTTGTGGAGGAGCATATCGATCTCGCCGTCCGGATCGGCGAACTCNNACTTCCCGATAGCAACCTTGTTGCGATCAAAGTTGGTTCGATCCGGCGGGTGATTTGCGGCAGTCCCGGCTATTTCGCCGAACGCGGCACACCGAGCAGCCCTGGTGACCTTGATGCCCTCGCTTGCATCACGTTCGAAAGGCTGACGCCTGCAAACACATGGAACTTTACGATCGACGGACGTGACGCTTCTGTCGCTATCCGCGCGCGCCTGATCGTCAATACCGCCGAGGCAGCCATAGACGCGGCCGCAGCGGGGCTGGGAATCACCCGTGTGCTTTCCTACCAGATCGCCGATCGAGTGCGGGCCGGAACGCTCGTGGTGGCACTAGAAACGTTCGAGCCACCGCCTTCGCCCGTCAGTCTCGTCTACGCCGGCCAGCGGCTGCTGCCGCAAAAGCTGCGCGCTTTCCTTGATTTCGCAGCACCACGATTGAAGTTCGAGTTATTGCACGACGCAGGCTGGGGCCCCGCCCGTCCGGCTCAGCGTTGAAGAAGAGCCTCAGCTCCACGCCCTTTGTTGGGTTGTTTCCCAGTGGCGCGCTTGCGGCGAAAGCCACTCAGACCAGCAATGGCGATCGAGCCCGTAGTTGGCGATCCGCAACTTTTTACAGTGGGCCCGACGATGCGAATTAGCGCCACTTGCCGGTTTTCTCGCCAACGACGCTACCGAAGGTAGAGCGGGCTCGATCGTCAAGAGGATCGAGAGACGGTTCGCTTCGTCCCCATCAACACTGCGAAGGCAAAGGCAACGGCGGGTGCATGACGCTACCCGACCGAAGCCTCATGGCAATGACGAGCCGTCATGCTCTCGTTAAGCAACAAAACATAGTATAACGACAAAATAACGACACATTAACTAATACAAAACGACGGATAGAAGACATATAGATCAGCCTTGACTTACCATACCGCCGCGCTCATCATTATAAATAGCTGAAGGAAGACGTCATTAATGGACAATAATAACGCACACTAAAGCATTAATTTGCTCAATATGCGTTATAAGCGTGGACGACGAACAAATAAAAATATCAATCGACTTATAGTTCTTCGTTAAAGTGTCAAAGCCTTCTGATACGCAGCCAATCGCTTGATACGTTGGCATGAATGCTCAGCGCGCCTATTTTGTCTGTATTTTGGGGCTTCTAACTTCACAGGGGGAATTGATCTATGCTCTTGGGAGACACAGAATATGAGCACGAGAAACCGTTCCTTACTTATCGCGGCTGGCGCGGCATCCGCACTTCTTGCACTTTCCATTGAACCGGCAATGGCTGGCTCCCGCATATGGGATAATACTTCCTCGACATGCGGATCCCTCAACTGTTCATCCCTGACAATCCCGGGGACCGTAACAAATCCGGCAAGCAATAACGACCCGTTCGAGATCCAGGTCTATGCCGCGGCCAACCAATGTCTTCGCCTCGAGGTGACGCAGTCGGTTCAGAACATCGACCTCGAGATGGTCGTCCGGGCGCCGAACGGCAGCATTTACCACCGTAACGACGATGGCTCTGGTGGCGGCGTGTTCGCCAACCCCGTAGTCAAGATCAATGGCACACCGAATGCGGGCTGGTATTCCGTTTCCATCAACCATTGGCTTGGAACTGCATCCTACGCCGACTTTGTCATGCTCTATGGGCGCTACAATGTGAACAACATCAACTGCTCCGGTGCCACAGCGCCCGCCTCGGCGCAGCAAGCCGATGCCGCCCCGGTAAAAGTGGACACCCCTTCCCGACCGCTGGTCCCCGGCCAAGGCACAGTGTCCAAATAAGCTGACTGTTCGTCCTCATCAGTTCGTCCACGAAACGGCGTGCGGTGCATCACATGTGTTCCGCACGCCACCCTTAACGAACCTCTGCCGCCGCTACCAGGCTGCAGGGAAAGCCAGCTACGTACGATCATTCTCGTTCTATTTGCTCGTGAAGTACCGAAGCCGCTCGCTGCTCTCGCGTTAGTCGAAGTCAAATAGCCGCTTTATTTGTGTGCCTCACCATCTCGCATGAAGCTTCAAGCTTACGGATGGCAAAGAGTGCGGAAACGAAGTTTAGCAATGTTCGCAGATATTCTGGCGATCGGCGATTCGCTTCTGGTAGAAGATTATGCGCTTGGCGAATGCATCGCGGCAGCAGACGACCGGCAGGAAATATCAGGGATGGTGTTCAGGGCGGTCGTAACGCCGAGAATTGCCGCCGCACTGCGGCAACACCTCCCGCCATTTAAACCCGGCTCCACCCCACGCTAAACACCGTTTCGCGTCAGCGCACCCTGTCAATCGCCTCACATTCCCTAAACCGGGCATCAGTGAGCCATCGGAGCGCACTATTTTGCGCAGCATGCTGTGCAATTGCGCTCATGCTTCGACGCCAAGCCTGCTGAGACAGCCTCGCAATATTTTGTTTCGCCGCGTTCATGATTGCGCATCGTGCTTGATCGCATCCGTGATAGGGTTGCGGTCCTTTGGTGAAGTGATGTGTTGGCGGTCGGTCATGACAATGAACGCCTCGCCCGCCACTTTTTCCGGCACCGCAGCAATGCTGATGGTGGGTTCGGACCACTCCCCGCAAATGAACGACAGGAGTATTACAGTGCTGTTTCCAGGCGGCTTTACGTTCGCTAATTTCGTGGCCGATGTCTTTACTGTATTTATATTTATCCTCTGGTTATGGTTGTTCATAACCGTGGCCAGCGACCTGTTTCGCCGCAAGGACGTATCCGGCTGGGGCAAGGTCCTCTGGGTCATCTTGCTGGTCATCCTGCCCTACATCGGTGTCTTCGCTTATCTGCTCACGCAAGGTCGTGGCATGGCCGAGCGGAATCAGGCGCGAAGCCTCGAAGCGCGGGACAATTTGCGTCAGATCGTCGGCTTCAGCGCTGCCGACGAGATCGAGAAGTTGGATCGGCTCAAGGCGTCCGGCTCCATCTCCGATCAGGAATATGGACGCCTGCGGGCGCGCGTGCTGCAGTAGCGAGCCATCAACGTTGCTGCATGCCAGATCTGTTGCAAAGCCATTGGAATATGATGGAGATTTAACGTAGCCTGTTTCGCTGGTGCAATATCAGGGCTGTGCTCATCCGTGATTTAGTGCGGGCCATTGCGGAAGCGGAACTCGGTGAAATGAAAAACACTTTTGGCAATTCGAGCCGCCATGACGACGACGGACTGGCCATCGCTCATGTTGCGCGCGCACGCGCAGCTGCTGTCGCCGCAACCACCACATCGGCGCTAAGCCGGGGCGACGCGATTGCTGCCGGCACCGTCCATGCTTCCGGGCATGACGGTGCCAACGCCAAGGTGATGCCGCTGGCGCTGGCCGCCATCGGCATCGTCTATGGCGATATCGGCACCAGCCCGCTTTATACCCTGAAGGAATGCCTCAGCGGCGTCCACGGCATCGGCGCCGGACGGGAAAGCGTCCTTGGCATCCTGTCGCTGGTGCTGTGGGCTTTGATCCTCGTCGTCACCGTCAAGTACGTGCTGTTTATTATGCGCGCTGACAACCGCGGTGAGGGCGGCATTCTGGCGCTGATGTCGCTGGCGCAGACGGCCAGCCCGCACCGCTCGATGCTGGTGGTCGCCGCCGGCCTGCTCGGCTCAGCGCTGTTCTTCGGCGACGGCATCATCACCCCCGCCATCTCGGTGCTGAGCGCCGTCGAAGGCATTGAAATTGCCGCCCCTAGCCTCGCCGAATACGTGGTGCCGGCGGCAATCGGCATCCTCGTCGCCCTGTTCGCGGTGCAGCGCCACGGCACCGCTGCTGTCGGCCGGCTGTTCGGCCCGATCATGGTGCTGTGGTTCGCCACCCTGGCGATCCTGGGTGTTGTCCAACTTGTTGCCAATCCAAGCGTCCTTGCGGCGGTCGATCCGCGCTACGCCGTCAGCTTCTTCGCCACCCACGGCCTCATCGGCTTCCTAGCGCTTGGCGCCGTCGTTCTCGCCGTTACCGGCGGCGAGGCGCTGTACGCCGACATGGGCCATTTCGGCGCCCGTCCCGTCCGCCTCGCCTGGATCGCCTTCGTCCTGCCCAGCCTCGCCCTCAATTATCTCGGCCAGGGGGCGCTGGTCCTGGCACACCCCGAAGCCGCCAGCAACCCATTCTACCTTCTTGCCCCCGGCTGGGCACTGCTGCCGCTGGTGGCGCTGGCGACGATGGCAACGGTCATCGCCTCGCAGGCGGTGATTTCCGGCGCCTACTCGCTAACGCAGCAAGCGATCCAGCTCGGCTTCTGCCCGCGGATGGAGATCCGCCATACCTCCGAACATCAGCAGGGGCAGATCTACATGCCCGAGGTCAACGAGCGGTTGTTGATCGGCGTCGTCGCCCTGGTTCTGCTATTCCGCTCCTCCGGCAACCTCGCTAACGCCTATGGTATCGCCGTGACCGGGACGATGACGGCAACGACGCTTCTCGCCTGGGTCGTCGTCCGCCGCGTCTGGCACTGGTCAGCCTTACCGGCGGTGGTGGTCGTCGGTGCCTTCCTGGCCATCGATCTCGCCTTCCTCGGCGCCAACCTGATGAAGGTGCACGAAGGCGGCTGGATTCCGCTGGCACTCGCCGGCCTGCTCTGCTTCCTGATGACCACCTGGCGGCGCGGCAGGATCACCCTCGCCCAACAGCTGCGCGAGGACAGCATTCCGATTTCGACCTTCCTCGACCGGCTGCACCGCAACACGCCGGTGCGCGTCGGCGGTACCGCCATCTATCTGACCCGCCACACCGACATGCTGCCCAATGCCCTACTCTACAACCTCAAGCACAACAAGGTGATGCACGATCGGGTGGTGCTGCTGACGGTGGAAAACGTCGATGTGCCGCGGGTGGCGGAAGCCGAACGGCTGCGAATGGAAACGTTGCGCCCGGATCTGCTGCGCATCTTCGTCCGCTACGGCTTCATGGAGATCCCCGACATCCCGCAGGCGGTAGCCGACTGCAGCCGCTTTGGCCTCTATTTCCGTCCCGAGGAAACCTCCTATTTCCTCGGCCGGGAAAACCTGATCCCCGCCACCCACCCGCCGTTTTCGCGCCTGCGCGAGCGGTTCTTCATCATCCTCTCGCGCAACTCGGTCAGCGCCACGGACTTCTTCCGTATCCCTCCCGACCGGGTGGTCGAATTGGGGGCGCAAGTTCCGATCTGAGAACCCGGCCGCGCGTGAGCTGCGCGATTTAAGCGGACCGTGACGTTGTCCGGATACAGACAGAACAGAGCCACGGAATGCCTTGGACGGCCATCAGGCGGCCAACCTATCGGCGCGACGGACTGATGTCTGCATTCGATGCGACATCTGACGCGTACCTCAATACTGCTCGTTCCCGGCCAATGTGCGGAGGCGATCGGTGCCTGCGGCGAGGTCGGGGATACGCTGGACGCGCTTCAGCGGATGGAAAGTGAGGACGCCTATGGCGACGAGACCGCCATAGAAGACGAGACCGGAAGCGAGAACCGCCGGGCCGGGAAGCGGACCTACGGAGGTGCGTTCCCACAGCTCGGCCAGCGTCGTCAGTGGTGTCGGGTGGACGGCGATCTTCGCCCAGTAACTCACCACCTGAATACCGAAGATCCAGCCGTAGTTGCGACGCAAGCGCAAGCCGATCGCATCGATGAGCGTGGTATGCAGCTGCATCCGCCGCAGGTCCGCCGCCAGCACCTGATTCCATTCGCGATCCTTGCGGCTGTCGCCGCCCACCAGCATCGGCTCATAGAAGTGATTTTCCAGCACCCGGACGCGCGTATTCCAGACGTCGAAAAACTGGTACCGCCGCGCTTCAAACAGCAGGAAGGCGGCGAGCAGGAAGGAAATGAGGACAATCGGCAACGGTGTAGCGGCAATATTGCTGAATGTCACCGACAGCGCGATCCCTGTGGTGACCACGGCCCAGTTGGACGTGGTATCAAGGCGGGTGCGCCAGACGGTGCTGCGATACATCTCGCCGCGATAAAGATGTGCCAGGGCGCCGATCTCGGCAGCATTGTAGTGGGAAGCGCCAAGGTAGGGGGACTGGTCGGTCGCACCGGCGTTCTCGGACATCGTCGGCCTCCGCTGTTTTTGTTGGCGCGCATCAGACGGCAACACAATACTAAGATTGGGAATGATCCGCAGCTCTGAAAGGTGCAGGCGTGCGCCGCCAGCCAATCCCAGCCAAACATTGACGATGGCAGGACGGGTGAGGCAAGAAAGGCAGCCGGCGGCTTCGGCGGCAATGATGGAGTTTGGGTAATTACGTGATGGCTTCCGCATTTCGGCTGGCAGCGCGCCGGCAAAGCATTCCGGTGCAGATCGGCCCGGTCACCGTCGGCGGCGATGCGCCGGTGGTGGTGCAGTCGATGACCAACACCGACACCGCCGACGTGGAGTCGACGGTCAGGCAGGTGGCCGCTCTCGCGCGTGCCGGCTCGGAGCTGGTGCGGATCACCGTCGATCGCGAAGAGAGCGCCGCGGCGGTGCCGCATATCCGCGAGCGGCTCGATGCTGCGGGCGTCGACGTACCACTGGTTGGCGACTTCCACTACATCGGCCATAAGTTATTGACCGATTACCCGGCCTGCGCCGAGGCGCTGGCCAAATACCGGATCAACCCCGGCAACGTCGGCTTCCGTGAGAAGCGCGACCGCCAGTTTGCGACGATGATCGAAGTCGCGATGCAATACGACAAGCCGGTGCGTATCGGCGTCAACTGGGGCAGCCTCGATCAGGAAGTGCTCGCCCGGATGATGGACGCCAATTCCAAGGCGGCGTCGCCGAAATCCGGTGACGAGATAACCAACGAGGCGATGGTGGTCTCGGCGGTGGAGAGCGCGCAACTGGCCGAAGAACTCGGTCTGCCGGCGAACCGGATCATTTTGTCGTGCAAGGTGAGCGCGGTGCAGAGCCTGATCGCCGTCTATGGCGACCTCGCAGCACGCTGCAACTACGCCCTGCACCTGGGCCTGACCGAGGCCGGCATGGGATCGAAAGGCATCGTCGCTTCGACGGCAGCACTGGCGGTGCTGTTGCAGCAGGGCATCGGCGATACCATCCGCGTCTCGCTGACGCCGGAGCCGGGCGGCGACCGGGCGCAGGAGGTGATCGTCGCCCAGCAGATCCTGCAGACGATGGGCTTGCGCTCGTTCATGCCGCTGGTCACCGCATGCCCCGGCTGCGGGCGGACGACGAGCACCCTGTTCCAGAAGCTGGCCGGTGAGATCCAAGACTACATCCGCGACCGGATGCCGGTGTGGGCCACCACCTTCGAGGGTGTGGAGACGATGAACGTCGCCGTCATGGGCTGCATCGTCAACGGCCCGGGAGAGAGCAAGCACGCCGATATCGGCATCAGCCTGCCCGGTACCGGTGAAGACCCGGCCGCCCCCGTCTTTATCGACGGCCGTAAAGCGATGACGCTACGCGGACCCAATCTCGCCAGCGACTTCCGTGGCATCGTCGAAGACTACGTGGAGAAGCGCTATCCCAGGCGTGATCCGGGTACGGCGGCGGAACCGCTCGCTGCGACGAGCGCCTGAGCGCGACCATGCCTGACCTTCGCCCCGTTCGCGGCACCCGGGACTTCCTGCCCGAGGACAGCCGATTGCGCCGCCACGTGGAGACGACCGCGGAGCAGGTGGCTGCTGCCTGCGGCTACGGGGAAGTGGCGACGCCGATCTTCGAGTTCACCGAGGTGTTCGCCCGTACCCTGGGCGACACCTCCGACGTGGTCACCAAGGAGATGTACACCTTCGCCGACCGCGGCGGCGAAACCATCACGCTCAGGCCGGAGAACACCGCCGGCATCGTCCGCGCCTTCATCTCCAACAAGCTGACGCAGCAGCTGCCGCTGCGCGCCTTCTACCGCGGGCCGATGTTTCGCTACGAGCGGCCGCAGAAGGGCCGGCTGCGCCAGTTCCATCAGGTCGGAGTCGAGCTCCTGGGTGTCGCCGACCCGTTGGGCGACGTGGAGGTGATCGCGCTCGCCTACGAATTTCTCGCTGCCCTCGGCCTCACCGAAACCACCGCACTCGAGCTCAACAGTCTGGGCGACGGGGAGAGCCGTACAGCCTATCGTGCCGTGCTGGTGGAGTACCTGCGCCAACATCACGGGGCACTGTCAGAAGACAGCCGCGTCCGCCTGGAACGCAACCCCTTGCGCATCCTCGATTCCAAGGATGAGGGCGACCGGCGGATCGTCGCCAAGGCCCCTCTCCTCGTCGACCACCTGAACGAGGCGTCGCGCACCGTCTTTGCCCGCACCCTCGCCGGTCTTGAGGCGCTGGCCATACCCTACACCCACAATCCGCGCCTGGTCCGCGGCCTCGATTACTATTGTCACACCGCCTTCGAGTTCACCACCCAGGCGCTGGGCGCCCAGGGGACGGTGCTTGCCGGTGGTCGTTACGACGGTCTCGTGCAGCAGATGGGCGGGCCGGCGACGCCCGGCACCGGCTGGGCGGCCGGCGTCGAGCGGCTGATGGATCTGGTGGTAGCACCGGCACCAGCACCGCGGCCGGTGGTGGTCATCGCCCTTGGCGCCGAGCAGCAGTTGCCGGTGATGACGCTGGCGAAGCGACTACGCGTCCCGGGCCAGGTGGTGCTGTTCGCCTTCGGCGGCAATCTCGGCAAGCAGATGAAGTGGACGAACCGGGTCAACGCGCGTCGGGCGGTGATCATCGGTTCGGAGGAACTCGCCCGTCACGTCGCCACGGTGCGTGACATGGATACCGGCACGCAGGAGGAGGTGTCGCTCGCCTATCTGGACGAACACCTCGCGCTCCTGGCGTGAGCTGGCACCGCCGGCGCGGGCGGTGGGTACGGTGAGTGACGAAGCCGCGTCCGAAGGCGGTCAGGTGCGCCCCTTCGTCGTCGGCGCCAACCAGCACTGCAGCAGCCTCGCCCTGCGCGACCGCCTGTATGTCGAGCCGGCAGCGCTGACCGACGTGCTCGACCGCCTGCGGNNCGGGCGAGATCTTCCCCAGGTGCTGCTGCTCGCCACCTGCGACCGAGTGGAGATCGTCGGTGCCGACGCAGATCCCGAAGCAGCAGCCGCAAAGGCGATCGCTGTTCTGTCCCGGCATGCGGGGCTCGACGACGCTGAACTGTCCGGCCAGTTTCTGTCGCTGAACGACGCCGACGCCATCCGCCACCTGTTTCGCGTCGCTGCTTCGCTGGACAGCACGGTGATCGGCGAGCCGCATATCCTGGCCCAGCTCAAGGCGGCACTTGCGGCCGCCCGCACCGCGGCGACCACCGGTCCCGACCTGGAAGCGATGATGCAAGCGGCACTCGCCATCGGTAAGCGGGTGCGCAATGAAACCAGCATCGGTGAGCGCGCGGTCACCGTCACCGCCGCCACGGTCGAACTGGCGCGCAGTGTTCACGGCGCTCTCACCGAGCGCACGGCGCTGGTGATCGGCGGCGGCGAAATGGGCGATCTGATTGCCAGCGCGCTACGTGAAGCTGGACTGCGCCGGCTCAGCTTCTCCCATCCGCGGCCGGAGCGAGCGGAAGCCCAGGCGCGGCTGCATGAATGCCATATGGTCGCCTTCAATAGCCTGGCAACGGCATTGGCAGAGACCGATATCCTTGTCGGATGCCTCGGCGTCCGCCAGCATGCGGTGGGTTTCGAGATGATGCGGGCGGCGCTCAAGACGCGCCGCCAGCGGCCGGTGTTGCTGATCGACGCCGCGGTGCCGGGCGATTTTGATCCGACGATTGACCGCCTCGATGCCGCTTTCCTGTATACGTTCGACGATCTGGAGAACGTGGCGGCCCGCGGCAGGGCGTCGCGCCAGAACGAAGCCGCGACCGCCTGCACCCTTGTTGAGGACGCGGTGGCGGCGTTCCAGCGAGAACGGTCGGAACGGCTGGCGGTGCCGCTGCTGGCGTTGATCCGCGGCTATTTCGAGGGCGTCCGCGCGGATGCCCTTGCCGACGCTGGCGCCGACGCCGAGAAAGCAACGCGTCTGTTGATCAACCGCCTCTTGCACGGTCCGACGCAGGCGTTGCGTAGTCTGGCGGGGCAGAGTGAGCAGACAAACGAGGACCGCGAGCAGCTGGCAACGTTGCTCAGGCGATTGTTCCAGATGAACGACGATGGTGATGGAAACAATGACGGCGCTCGATGAACGACTGGATCGGATGGTGGCCCGCCACCAGGAGGTGGCGGCTCGGCTGGCCGAAACGCAGGGCGCCCTGCCGGAAAACTATGCGCAGTTGAACCGGGAGCTGGCGGAGCTGACCACCGTGGTCGAGGCGATCAACCAGCTGAAGCGGGCACGCGCAGAGCTGAATGACCTCGAGGCGATAGCGGTTGACGCCAGCGCTGATTCGGAGATGCGCGAACTGGCGCGCGAGGAAGGGCTCGAATTGAAGCGGCAGCTGCCGGAGCTGCAGCACCATGTGCAGGTGTTACTGCTGCCGAAGGACGTAGCCGACGAGAAGAACGCCATTCTCGAGGTGCGTGCCGGTACCGGCGGCGAGGAGGCGGCGCTGTTTGCCGCCGATCTGTTTCGCATGTATCAGCGCTACGCCGAGGCCAAACGCTGGCATTTTGAGGTGATGAGCATCAGCGAAACTGGTATCGGCGGGATGAAGGAAGCAACGGCGACCATCGCCGGCAACGCCGTCTTCGCCCGTCTGAAGTTCGAGTCCGGGGTGCACCGGGTGCAGCGGGTACCGGAAACGGAAGCCAGCGGTCGCATTCACACATCAGCCGCCACCGTCGCCGTGCTGCCGGAAGCGGAAGATGTGGACGTGGCGATCGAAGAAAAAGACCTGCGGATCGACGTCTACCGCTCCAGCGGCCCCGGCGGCCAGTCGGTGAATACCACCGACAGCGCGGTGCGCATCACCCACCTGCCCACCGGCATCGTCGTCACCCAGCAAGACGAGAAATCGCAGCACAAGAACCGGGCGAAGGCGATGAAGATTCTCCGTGCCCGCATCTATGAGCTGGAACGGGAGCGGCTTGCCAACGAAAGGGCGGCCGATCGCAAGAGTCAGGTGGGCTCTGGCGATCGATCGGAGCGGATCCGCACCTATAACTTCCCACAGAGCCGGGTTACCGACCACCGGATCAACCTGACGCTGCACAAGCTCGAGCGGGTGCTGAACGGCGAGCTGGACGAACTGATTGAGGCGCTGATCGCCACCGATCAGGCGCAGCGGCTGGCACAGGACGCATGAGGGGAGCGCCCACGATCGCCCAGGCGCTGGCGACGGCTCGTGCCGCACTGGCCGACGCCGGCATCGATCAGCCCGCGCTCGATGCGCGGCTGCTGCTGGCGGACGCGACCGGTCTCAGCCGCGCGCAGCTGATCGGTTGGGGCGAACGGCCTCTCGCCGCCGTCGAAGCCCAGCGCCTCCACGCCGCCCTGCAGCGTCGCCTGGCACGCGAGCCACTTGCCTACATTCTCGGCCGCAAGGAGTTCTGGAGCCTCGATTTCGCCGTCGATCGCCACGTGCTGATCCCGCGGCCGGACAGCGAGACGCTGGTGGAGGCGGTACTGGCCTCGGTGGCGGATCGCCATCGACCGCTGCGGATCCTCGATCTCGGTACTGGCAGTGGCTGCCTCTTGCTGGCGTTGCTGAGCGAATTGCCCGCAGCCCGCGGCGTCGGTGTCGATTGCTCCGTCCAGGCGCTGCAGCTCGCACGACAGAATGCCGAGCGGCTGGGATTGGCGGCGCGTACCGGCTTCGTCAGCAGCGATTGGGGTAGCGCGCTTGCGGGCCGCTTCGATCTCATCGTCGCCAATCCGCCCTACGTGACCGAGGCTGACTGGCAGCAATTGATGCCGGAAATCAACCGCTACGAACCACGCGCAGCGTTGGTCGCGGGCAGCGACGGACTAAGCGCCTATCGGCGCATTCTGCCGCACGTGCGCCGACTACTCAGTGACACCGGAGCGATCTTTTTGGAGATTGGTACCGAACAAGCCGAAGCAGTGATTGACATCGCTGCCTCTGCCGGGTTTGAATGCGCCGACATCAGGGATGACTTGGTGGGGTTTGCGCGTTGCTTACGACTGCGTTTTAGTCGACGCCCCATCGGCCAACAAACGGCTTGGAAACAAAGCGTTTCCTGTTTAATGTCAAGAAAGCGGTGAAGTTACCGCCTTGGGTGGCGCCGTAAGGTGCCTTTACTCCGACTCCTGTTTCGGCTGCCGTGCCCCTAACCTAACGGGGCTTGGGTTTCGTTTGGGACCCGACGTGTTGCGGCGCAGGCGTCGAGATAACTCATAAATCTGCATTTTGGTGCAATGAAACACAATACTAACCTCAGAAGAGGGCGTAACCGTGGTAATGGGAAACGGTACGTACCTATTCGAAATCAAACTTTCGAGAGTAACGGTCCCGACGGCAAAATTCGTGGGACTGCGCAGCAGNNGGTTTTTGAACGTTATCTCGCTCTTGGGCGCGATGCATCCTCTTCCGGGGACCCTATATCAGCGGAAGGCTATTTTCAGCACGCCGAGCACTACTTTCGATTGTTGCATGCGGCTGAACTTGCAGAAGCTGAGCGCGCGGCGGAACGGATCCGTCGGTTTGGCAACACCCCGGATGGACAGCCTGAACCGGTTGCGCTCGATGCGCTCAACGATGATTCCCTCGACGAAGGCCCGGAAGAGCTTACGTACTAGGTGCGCTCACGCCGATCCGGACCAAACCCGTTACTGCTGCTTCGCGGGTTTAATCCGCGTCTTTGCCTTCGCTTGGGTCTGCAATGATCTCCTCCTCGTCCGCTGACGGCTGAACGCCTTTTCGGTGTAGCGTCCGCGGCGCGCGGGTGGTCGCGGCAACGCCACCCAGCTTAGCCTGGAGTTCGATCGCGCGGGCCGCTGCACCCAACTGATGCTGATCGATCGCCCGACAATACACCGTCTCGAGTTTGCTGAGCAGCGCATCCACGTCCCGACACTGCCCGTCGGCAATCGTGGTATGTAACTCGCCGATGCGCTGGATGATGCCGGGCAGCTTCAACAGACGGTATCCGGTGTTGCGCGCCGATTCGGGACGATAGCCCGCCGCACGGGCCGCCTGCGCGGCGTTGGCACATTCGACGAACAGCCGGCAGAAGCGCTCCTGGCGAGGTTTAAGAGTCATGGCCCGTCCTGATTGCGCAGATCTCTTGAGGACTATAGGCCTACAATTACGTCACGTCAAGAACTTGTAGCCAAGCATCCTGACTTTTGTCCTATAATGTGCTTGCCGATAGTGGGTGCTCCGCCACAACTGGTGACGATTGCAACCGCGGTCGCCAGCGGCGTAACAGCAGCGCATTGCTCACCACACTGACCGAACTGAGCGCCATCGCCGCGCCTGCCAGTGCCGGATTGAGCAGGCCCAACGCCGCAACCGGCAGTCCGACCACGTTGTAAACGAAGGCCCAGAACAAGTTCTGGCGGATCTTTCGCCACGTCGCCCGCGACACATCCAGCGCCGCCCCTACCAGCCGCGGATCCGGTCGCATCAGGGTAATGCCCGCCGCCTCGAGCGCCACGTCGATGCCGGAGCCGATGGCGAGCCCCACATCGGCAGCGGCCAAGGCCGGCGCATCGTTGACGCCATCGCCGACCATCGCCACCACCCGCCCGGCACTGCGCGCCCGGCGCACCGCCGCCACCTTGTCGTCGGGACGCATGGCGGCGCTCACCTGCGTGATGCCGAGGCTTTTCGCCACCTGACGCGCCACCGGCTCGGCGTCGCCAGAGAGCATTTCCACCTGAATGCCGCGCTCCTGGAGCTGAGCCACTGCGGCGGCGGCCTCCATCCGCAATGGATCCGTGAGCTCGATCGCCGCCGTCAGCGCGCCATCAAGCGCGACGAGCACGGTGGTCCGGGCCCGCCCCTCGGCGCGACTGACCACTGCGGCGGCGGCCGTCGCATCGATCCCTTCCGCCTGTAGCAGCGCCGGTGTTCCGATCACCACCGTGTGGCCCTCGGCGGTGCCGACGATGCCCAGACCTGGCCGGCTGCGCACATCCGTCGCAGCGCGCCACACCAGACCCTGGTCCTCGGCATGGGCGACGATGGCGCGGGCAAGGGGATGTTCGCTGCCCGCCTGCACCGCTGCCACCAGTTGCAGCGTGGCGTTTTGCTCACCCGCCAACATGGTGATCCCCACCACCTCCGGGTGCCCCATGGTCAGGGTGCCGGTCTTGTCGAACAGCACCAGGTCGACACGATGCGCTCGCTCCAGCGCGTCGATGTCACGGATCAGGATGCCATGTCGGGCAGCGGCGCCGGTGCCGGCGACAAGCGCCGCCGGAGTGGCGAGGCCGAGCGCACAAGGGCAGGCAATGACGAGAACGGCGACCGCGGCGGTCACCGCCTGCTCCACCGTGCCGTCGGCGATGAGCCAGCCGGCGAAGGTGAAGCCGGCGATCGCCACCACCACCGGAACAAACACCGCGCTGACGCGATCGACCAGTCGCTGCACCGGGGCCTTACCGGATTGGGCGTTCTCCACCAGCCGTATGATGCGCGCCAGCGTCGAATCCGCACCCACCGCCGTCGCTTCGATGCGCAACAGGCCGCTGCCGTTCACCGCACCGCCGGTCACCCGGTCACCGGAGCGGCGTGGCACCGGCTGGCTCTCGCCGGTGATCAGCGCCTCATCCACCTCGCTTTCGCCGGTCAGCACGATACCGTCCACCGGCAGCCGCTGGCCGGGACGGACAACCACCACGTCGCCGGCAGCGACGGCGGCGATGGCGACGGTCTGTTCCTGTCCGTCACGCTCGATCGTCGCCGACTCCGGCCGCAGGCGCATCAACTCGCGGATCGCCGCCGTGGTGCCGCGCTTGGCCCGGCCTTCCAGCCACTTGCCGAGGGTGACAAGGGTGATGATCGCAGCCGAGGCCTCGAAATACAGGTGAGCGCCACCGTGGTCGGCGGCCAGATTTGGCGACTGAGTTGGCGCCAGCATTCCCCACAGCAGGACAGTGAGGCTGTAGGCATAGGCGACGCTGGTGCCCAACGCGACCAGCAGGTCCATGTTGCCGCTGCGGTTGCGGATCGCCCGCCAGGCACCACGATAGAAGCGCCGGCCGATCCAGAGTTGCACCGGCGTTGCCAGGAGAGCCTGCCACAACGGCGGTACCGCTACGGCGACGCCGAGCAGCGGCAGCACCATGTGGGCGATCAGCGGCAGGGTCAGCGCCAACGCCAGCGCCAGTTCGAGGAGATCCCGCCGACCCTCGGCACGCTCCACCGCCGCCCGCTCGGCTTCCTGTGCCAGCAGCGCCGCGGTATCGCCACTGCGAACCACGGCACGAAAACCGATCGCTTCGATCGCTGTCACCAGTTGTGCCGCCTCCACACTCTCAGGGAGCAGGTGCACGTCGGCACGTTCCAGGGCGAGATTGACATCGGCCGCCACCACCCCCGGCGTCGCCCGCAATGCCTTCTCCACCCGTCCGGCGCATCCGGCACAGTGCATGCCGCTAACATCAAGAACGTGCGCCTGCGTCGGCACGGCAAAGCCGGTGGCGCGCACCCGGGCGACAATGGCGGCAGTGTCGGCAGCAGCCGGATCGTAGGTGAGATCGGCACGACCGATCGCCAGATTGACGGCCGCCGCACGCACCCCCGGCTCGGCACCCAGCGCCCGCTCCAGCTTGCTGGCGCAGCCGCCACAGGTCATCCCCTCCACCGGTAGGCGCAAGACTACGCTGTCGTTGCCGCGACGCTCCGCGAGGGGTACCTTCGACGACGCCCCGTTCACCGCCGGCAGTGTCGTAGCCGTTTCCATCGTACCCTCATCCTTCAATGCCACGGTCCGGGAGACTACCAACCGGCAAAGCCCGTCGCCGAATCCATCACCACCACAACGCCCTCGTTACTAAGAATCGCCATGCCTCGCCGTCTGCGCAAGGGTTGGCGTTGCCTGCCAGCCGAAGCGTCGGCGACATATCGGGCAGCGACTACCGCGTAACCGGTTCTCTGCTGCTTTTTTAGGCCATAGCGCTTCACTTCTGGTGCTGGTCTGGTGATGGCCTCCCTCCGTTGGCGGCTAATCGATGGCGGACTGAAAGTAGAACGTTCGCTCCAAACCGACGATGCGGGCGAAATGATCGGACCGCTGGCAGTGGACTCTATCTTGCTTAATTATTCAGTTTGCCGGACCCGAAGCTCTGTCGCCCGCGATGCCGTGGATGACCAGATATTCAGGGAGCGCGGATCGGCGTGCAGGGAAGGAGCATCGGAGTGTCGACACCAGCGGTTCGTTCGCTATCATGCCGAACGCTCCTACGCGCACTCTGCGCCGAGCATCACCGAAGCGGCATTCCGTTGGTAATCCGCATCAGGCGTCCATTCGTCACCCTGAGTGACTAAGAACCAGATTCACGAACAAGGCCCCGACCGACGCGCGCAATCGTCAATGTCGTCGGTGCTCACTGCGGCAGAACAGGATCGCTTATGGCTATCGACGTCGCGTTGACCCACGAAACCGTCTACCGGTACGACAGGCTGGTCCAACTCGGTGCGCAGGTCATTCGCTTGCGGCCGGCACCTCACTGCCGCTCGCGAGTTCTCTCCNNCTATTCATTGGATGTCTCGCCGCAGCCGCATTTTCTCAACTGGCAGCAGGATCCTCAGGGCAACTACCTGGCACGGCTCGTCTTTCCGGAGCGGGCGCGAGAGTTCCGCATCGTTGTCGATCTGGTCGCGGAAATGTCGGTGTTCAATCCATTCGACTTCTTCCTTGAGCCGGAGGTGGAGTCGTTTCCCTTTCCCTATGCGCCGTGGCTGCAGAAGGAGCTGGCGCCCTACCTGACGCCGCTCCCGGCAGGTCCGTTGCTGAGCGAGTGGCTCTCCCGGATCCCGGCGACCGCGGAGCGAACGATCGATTTCCTGGTGCAGCTCAATCAACGCCTGCAGGCGGATATTTCCTACGTCATTCGCCTCGAACCGGGCATCCAGACTTGCGAACAGACGCTTGGCCTGGGCACCGGTTCCTGTCGTGACACCGGCTGGCTCCTGGTGCAGATCCTTCGCCATCTCGGCCTCGCCGCCCGCTTCGTCTCCGGTTACCTGNNAATCCAGCTGAAGCCGGACGTGAAGTCGCTCGACGGCCCCGTTGGCGCGTCGCATGACTTCACCGACCTGCACGCTTGGGCCGAGGTCTTTCTGCCGGGTGCGGGCTGGATCGGTTTCGATCCCACGTCGGGACTGCTTGCCGGCGAAGGCCACCTGCCGGTCGCCTGCACGCCCGACCCGGAAAGTGCGGCACCGATCACCGGTGGTGTCGAGCCGTGTGAGGTCGAATTTTTCCACCGCATGTCGGTGCACCGCATCCGCGAAACGCCGCGGGTGACCAAGCCCTACACCGACGAGCAATGGGCGGCGATCGTGACGACCGGTGACCGGGTCGACGCGGTGCTGCAGGCGAACGACGTCCGCCTTACCGTCGGCGGCGAGCCGACGTTCGTCTCCATCGACGACATGGACGGCGCCGAGTGGACAAGCACTGCCGACAGCGCGACCAAGCGTCGCCTCGCGGCCGAGTTGATCGGCCGCCTGCGTGACCGGTTTGCCCCGGGTGGGCTGCTGCACTTTGGCCAGGGCAAATGGTATCCCGGGGAGTCGCTGCCACGCTGGGCATTTGCTCTCTACTGGCGACGCGACAGCAAGCCCTTGTGGCGCGAACCGGCGCTCGTTTCGCGCGACAGCGGCAACGAGCCGGCGACGCTCGACGATGCCGAAGCCTTTGCCCAAACGCTTGCCGAAACGCTGGGCATACACCCGGGTTATGTCATCCCCGCCTACGAAGACCCCTTCCCCTACATCGCCCGCGAACGCTCACTACCGGAAAACGTCGACCCCTTCGATTCCAAGCTTGAGGACGAAGAGGAACGGGAACGGCTGGCGCGGGTGTTCGAGCGCGGTCTCGGCAATCCCATAGGTTTCGTCCTGCCGGTCCAACGCTGGAACTCTCGTGACGGTGCCCGCTGGATCAGCGAGGTCTGGTCGTTTCGACGCAAGCGGCTTTGCGTGGTGCCGGGGGACTCGCCATTGGGCTTCCGCCTGCCCCTCNNGAAGGCCCTGCCGTGGATTCCGCCTGTCTGGTATCCCTATTCCTCACCCATGGATCCGTTTGCGCCGCGCGAGCCGCTGCCTGATCCGAAGCCATTGAGTCAGGTGATCAAGCAGCAGGCTGCTTACGGCGCCGGCGGCCGGCCAAAGCGGGCGAGACAGGTGGAGCAGCCAAGCCCCGACAGCAGCGGCAACTCGGTGCGCACGGCACTCTCCGTCGAGCCACGCGATGGTCACCTGTGCATCTTCATGCCCCCGGTAGACACCACTGACGATTATGTCGAACTGGTGATGGCGATCGAGGACACCGCGGCGACCCTCAACACGCCAATCCGCATCGAGGGCTACACGCCGCCGCCGGACCCGCGCCTCAACCTGATCAAGGTCACGCCCGATCCGGGGGTGATCGAAGTGAACATCCACCCCTCCCATTCCTGGGCCGAGTTGGTGGAGGTGACCACCGAGCTTTACGAAGAGGCACGGTTGTGCCGCCTCGGCACGGAAAAGTTCATGCTCGACGGCCGTCACACCGGGACCGGTGGCGGCAACCACATCGTTGTCGGCGGCTCAACACCGGCAGACAGCCCGTTCCTCCGCCGCCCCGATGTGCTGCGGAGCCTGATTGGCTACTGGCAAAACCATCCGGCGCTCTCTTACCTCTTCTCTGGTCTGTTCATCGGCCCCACCAGTCAGGCGCCGCGGGTGGACGAAGCGCGCGACGACCAGCTCTACGAATTGTCGCTGGCGTTTCGCCAGATACCCGAGCCGGACGCGGCGAGCCAGACCCCGCCCTGGCTGATTGATCGCATTCTGCGCAACCTGCTGGTGGATGTGACAGGCAATACCCATCGCGCCGAGATCTGCATCGATAAGCTCTATTCTCCGGACAGCAGCTCCGGGCGACTGGGTCTGGTGGAATTCCGCGCATTCGAGATGCCACCGCACGCGCAGATGAGCCTCGCGCAGCATCTGCTGCTGCGTTCATTGATTGCCTGGTTCTGGCGCGTGCCCTATCGCCGTCCCCTCACCCGCTGGGGAACCAGCCTGCACGACAGGTTCATGCTGCCCTATTTCGTTCACCAGGACTTACTCGACGTGATCGAAGACCTGCGCGGTGCCGGCATCGCCTTCGATCCCGCCTGGTTCGCACCACACTTCGAGTTCCGCTTCCCCCTGATCGGGACCATCGACCTGGAGGGTGTCAACGTCGAGCTGCGTCAGGCACTGGAACCCTGGCATGTGATGGGCGAGGAAGGAGCCATCGGCGGCACCGTCCGCTACGTGGACTCCTCGCTCGAACGCCTGCAGGTTCTGGCGACCGGGCTCGTTCCCGGGCGGCACGTCGTGAGCTGCAACCGTGTGCGCGTGCCGCTGCGGGAAACCCAGCGTAAGGCCGAAGCGGTCGCCGGCGTTCGTTACCGTGCGTGGCAGCCCGCCTCATCGCTGCAACCCACCATCCCGGTCAACACGCCGTTAACCTTCGACGTATACGATCAGTGGTCAGGACGTTCCCTCGGTGGTTGCGTTTATCATGTGGCGCATCCGGGCGGGCGAAACTACGATACCTTCCCGGTCAACGCCTACGAGGCAGAAAGCCGGCGTCTCGCCCGGTTTTTCCGCATTGGCCACACGTCGGGTTCATTCCAGGTGCAGGACGCGCCGGTGAACGATGAATTCCCGATGACCCTTGACCTGAGGTGGGCGTGGGGCGCTTGATGAGCAGGAGGCAGTCCCATGGTAACCGATCGCGGCGCCGCCTGCCGGGCGGATGTGGGTTGCGCTTACGTAAGCGCATGGAGGTACCCAGGCCGTGTCTGGTTTGCTCGTTCCGGATGACATGATGAGCACGGCTGAAGCCGAGTCGCTGGCATCGACTGGTGCAGGGGGCTGTTACGCTCGTATCAGCCCCTGCGTGGCATCTACGATGAAATGATCGGCGAAGATCGCCAGCTGCGGTCGCATTGGCGTCAATTTGTCGGCGCCATCGAAAGCCTGCCGCCGCGTGAACTGGCNCGGCGTTGGCGATTGGCCGAACGGCTGCTGCATGAGAACGGCCTCACCTACACCCTCGATCCGGGCGGCGAGCGTCCCTGGGAACTGGATTTTGTTCCGCTCGTCATCAGCGGGGAGGAATGGCGGGAGATCGAGGCCGGGCTGATCCAGCGGGCACGCCTGCTCAATGCGATCATGGCCGATCTGTATGGCGCGCAGACGCTGTTGCGCGAGGGCGCNCTGCCGGCGGCGCTGATCTTCGGCAACCCGCACTTCCTCCGTCCCTGTCACAATATCGTCCCCAAGGACGGCAATTTTCTCCATTTTTACGCCGCCGACCTAGGCCGCTGCGCCGATGGGCAATGGCGGGTATTGGGCGACCGTACCCAGGCTCCCTCCGGCGTCGGCTATTCGCTGGAGAACCGCATCGTTCTCTCCCGCTGTCTGCCGGAGCTGTTCCGCACCTGCCACGTCCATCGTTTGGCCAGCTATTTTCAGACGTCGCACGACTGCCTGGTACGCCGGACCGCGCGGGAGAACCCGCGCATCGTCCTGTTGACGCCCGGCCCGAGCAGCGAGGGCTATTTTGCCCACGCCTATCTCGCGCGCTACCTCGGCTATACGCTGGCGGAGGGAGGCGATCTTACCGTCCGCGATAACCGCGTCTACCTGAAGTCGGTGGATGGCCTAAAGCTGGTTGATCTGATCGTACGTCGTGTCGATTCCGAGGATTGCGACCCACTGGAGTTGCGTGCCGACTCGACGCTCGGAGTGGCCGGCCTGCTGCAGGCGGCACGCGCCGGCACCGTCGCCCTATCCAACGCGCTCGGCAGTGGACTGGTGGAAACCAAGGCACTGATGCGCTTCCTGCCCGAGCTCTGCCAACACATACTCGGCGAAGATCTTCGCCTGGCCAGCACCCCCACCTGGTGGTGCGGTCTCGAAGAAGACCGCGAGCGGGTTTTCGAAAGTCTCGACACCCTGGCCATCGATAGCGCCTTCATGCGTCGGCCGTTGCTGTCGGCGGCGGAAGGCATCGTTCTCGGCAGCGACTTGACTCGCGACGAGCAGGCAGCAGTACGCAAGCGCCTCGCAGCCCGCGGCCTTGATTACGTCGCCCAGGATATCACCGCGCTGTCGACGACGCCGGTCTGGGTGGACGAACACCTTGAGCCGCGCTCGATGAGCATCCGTGTTTTCCTGTCCGCCAAGGACGGGACCTATTCGGTCATGCCGGGCGGCTTAACCCGCGTCGCCGCATCGCGCAACGCGCATGCGATTTCCTTGCACCGGGGCCAGGGCACCAAGGACACCTGGGTGTTGTCCGACGAACCGGTGCCGACGATCACGCTGCTGCGTTCGCCCCTGAGCTACGCCCGGCCGAAGCGCACCGGCAAGGACCTGCCGAGCCGGGCCGCCGACAACCTGTTCTGGCTCGGTCGCTATACTGAGCGAGCAGAAGACTTGGTGCGCGCCTTGCGCAGTGTGGTCAGCCGGTTGACCGAGGACGCGGCGCCGGCGAGCGACTATTCGGCNGCTTCGCAGCATCCTGCGGGTGCTGCTGGAACGCGGCGAAGGCCCGCCCAGCAGCCCCACGCCCCCACCAGCGACTGGCGGCTTGGCGCGCATCAGTCGGTGATCGAGCGCAAACTGCTGACGTTGATGTTCGATCGCGGCTGCAGTTACGGACTGCAGGAGTCGCTCGAGCACCTGCATCGCACCGCCTCACTGGTACGCGACCGCCTCTCCGCCGATGCCTGGTCCATTCTCAGCCGGCTGCATTCGAAGAGCACCGGTCGTCTGGACGTCGGCGAGCCGACGTCCGGACGCATCGATATGGGCGGGTCGCTGGAAATCCTCGACGATGCCGTACGGTCGCTATCGGCATTCAGCGGCATGGAAATGGAGAACATGACCCGCAACCACGGCTGGCGCTTCCTCGACATGGGGCGACGGGTGGAACGGGCGCTGCATCTGGCGCAGCTGCTGCGCAGCCTCATCGCTCGCGGCGATCCGGAAGCGGATGGCACTCTGGTGATGATTCTCGAACTGGCCGACAGCATCATGACCTACCGGTCGCGCTATCTGACGACGCCGCTGGTCCCGCCGGTGATCGATCTCCTGGTGCTGGATGAAACCAATCCACGCTCCATCGCCTTCCAGATGAGCGTGCTTGACGATCACGTGGAACGGCTGCCGCGCGATACCGAACTGTCGGATGTGCGCAGTCCGCAACAGCGGGAAGTACTGTCACTCCTGACCGAGATCCGCCTGTCGGACATCGCCGAGCTGTGCCACCAGGACTCCAACGGCCGTCGGTCAGCCCTCGACCTCCTGCTTCGTCGCATCGTCACCTCCATGCCGCGTCTGACGGAGCTGATCAGCCGTGACTATTTCAGTCACGCCGAGGTTCGTCGGCCGGTCGACCTTCAATAGGGGCCCGAGCCAGATGCCGCGGTCACTGGTCGATGCTGAGGAGAAACACACCGTGGATGGTAACGGCTTGCAATCAGTTGTTCCAGGTCAGTCACCGGACCAGCTATCGCTACTCGGTGCCGGTGTCGCTCTCCCATCATGTGCTGCATCTGACGCCACGGTCGTGCATGAACCAGATTTGCCACAGCACGACGCTGAAGATCTCGCCCATACCGACGGCGCGAGGCTCCGGCCAGGACTACTACGGCAATCCGGTCGATTTCATCACCTTGCAGCATCAGCACAAGGAGCTGGTGATGGACGCCAGGAGCGTCATCGAGGTGTTGCCGCGGCCAGTTCCGAAGGCGTCGATAACCCCCGCCTGGGACTCCATCTACGTCAATCTCTCCCGCGACACCTCGGAGGAGGGACTGGAGGCGATTCAATATGCCTTCGAGTCACCGCAGACACGCACCACCGACGACATCCGTGCCTACGCCCGCAAATCCTTTCCCGTTGGCCGGCCGGTTCTCGAAGGCGCGCTCGATCTGACGCAGCGGATCAATCGCGAATTCACCTTCGACACGACGGCGACCACGGTATCGACGCCGGTGGAGGACGTGTTGCGGACGCGCCGTGGCGTCTGTCAGGATTTTGCCCATCTGCAGATCGCCTGCTTGCGCGCACTGCAACTGCCGGCTCGCTACGTCAGCGGTTACATCCTGACCCATCCGCCGGAAGGGCGGGACAAGCTGGTGGGTGCCGATGCATCGCACGCTTGGCTCTCTGTCTGGTGTCAGGAGGACGGCTGGGTTGATCTTGACCCCACCAACGACGTGGCGGTGGCGCTTGAGCACATCACCCTCGCCTGGGGCCGCGAGTACAGCGATATCAGCCCGGTCAGCGGCGCCATTTTTGGCGGCGGAGCACACAGCATCCAGGTGGGCGTGGACGTCAATCCGCTAGAACAGGATAACTGAAGCAGCTGCCGCGCCATCGGCTGCAAGCGCCGGCGCGGCTGACGCCAGCGCGCTTAACTCAGCGCGCCTGCAGCGGCGGCCGTTCGCTGCCGCCCGATTTATCGCCGAATAGGTAACGAGCCAGAACCGGCGACTTCAACACGAGAAACACCAGGATCGCCATTGGCCCGAATGCATTGACCAACGCGAGCAATGTACCGCGCATCCCGTAGATCGTGTACGAGGTGGCGATCGCGACCATGATCAGATACAGGTTCATCTTACCGTAATCGACGCCGGCAGCGCACACGTAGTCCATTCTTCGATAGAGATATCCCACGAACAGACCGCCGAGCCACGCACCGGCGTACGAAAAATCAATGTAAAACTCGGCAGGCAGGGGCGTTGACAGGTTGGTCATTGAATAACCAAGGTCCCTGCCAACCATAATGCCGGTCCCCTCGCCTTTTCCCTTCCAGATTGAGCGTGGAACGAAGAATAGCATCGACGAGAGAAGCTGGTTTCCATAGGTATAGCCATACATATCCGTATGCTTCACCGTGTTCATCGTCGTCTGGAAACCATCAAAATCCATCTGCTTGAGGTAGGTAATTGGATCTTCAATGTTCTCCTCAAGGCCACTCGAACTGCTATCGTAGTGTCTCAATACATTCAGCCATTGGAACAAGCTGAACATGGCGAGCAGCATGCCGACGACAAGACCAACGCGGATCCAAGGACGCCAGTTCTTCAGGAAGACGATCAGAAACGACAGCAGGATGCCGAACTGCCAGTTTCTGGCCAAGGCCGGGAGATAATTCACCACCAGGAAAATCGGCGTCAGCGTCGCCACTAGCGGTACGCCGATGAGCGCATTGATCGCCGGTCGTTCATGTCGCCAACGGCGGACCGCGTAAATTGCTAACAACAGACCAACCAAAACCATGCAGCGCGGCAAGCTGAGAAGAAGGCCGATCTGAATCTGCGACATGCCAAGGGTATCGAGGATATTTGACTTGAACTCGCCGCGAGTCGACAGCAACACACTCAAGCCGAATCGCTTGATACACAACAGGCCGAGAACAATAGCGGTCAGGCAGAAGAGCGTAATTGGGACAATGCGACTGCTCTCTTCGCTTTTCCTGATCATGGCAACGGCGTCATCGTAGCGATGACGACCGACCAACTGCTGACCGACGAAGAAACAAAGCAAGAAACCTGCGGTGACGAGCGCTGCCCTAGTGGCGACAGGATCGCTGTACAGCACATCAGCCATCTGGAAGGTGTTCGACGAAACCTGCACTAGGCCAGGCAGCAAATAGAAGAAAGAAAAATAAAACATGCAAAATATACTCGGAAGCGCCTGTAACGGCTCGAGCGCTCGCAACATCAATACAAAGGTCGTACAAAAGAAACAGATGATAAGAATTGACGATGCTATCTCATACTGCGGCCGCGCCTGAAACACGATCACGATCGCCGCGGTAAAGCATAACGTCGCGAAGAGGCCGGCGATCAGAATGCGGAACGGCAGGGAGAGCATCGGCATCGGTCCTTCGTCACAGCAGACGTCACGGCGATGTCTCCTCGACGGAGGAGCACTTCACGCCCTCGACTCGCCGGATCATCAACGAACCCAGGCGGGCAAACGTCCCCAGGGGACAGTCCATGGTCGCTTTATCCGCCAACGGCGGCAAGAAATCCAGGGTGGAGATCACATACGACCGCTCCCTGATCCTCACATCCCATAAACGTGACCACGCCACAGCCGCACTGGATGACGCCGCTGACAACTGCCCATCTATGCTTCGAGAGCGAAGCCGCCGCCGCGGAGGCCCCGTCCTGACACCGCATCAAGGCGACGGCAGTATACCAGAAGGGAGAGACGCATGCGCTACCTGCACACCATGGTCAGGGTCGGAGACCTCGAGCAAAGTCTTGATTTTTACTGCCACAAGTTCGGCCTGAGCGAGGTACGGCGGATGGAGAATGCCGCCGGCCGATACACCCTGGTCTATCTCGCCGCGCCGGCGGACAAGGTGCGTGCACGCGCGACTCAGGCGCCGTTGATCGAGCTGACGTATAACTGGGACGAACACGCTTATGATAGCGGCCGCAACTTCGGCCACCTGGCATTCGCGGTCGACGATATCTATGCCGTCTGCCAGCGCTTGCACGACCAGGGGATCGTCATCAACCGGCCGCCCCGCGACGGCCGGATGGCCTTCATCCGCTCGCCCGACGGCATCTCCATTGAACTGCTGCAGCAAGGCGAGGCGCTGGCGCCGGCGGAACCGTGGGCGAGCATGGCGAACACCGGCACCTGGTAAGCAGCCAGGCGGCAAGGCTGATCCGGCCACCCGGGGATTGGTGGGGCGCCCATGTTCCTCGGCAGCCGTCGCTTCCGCCCTTGGCGGCTCTTCCGACGAACGCTACAAGCAATCCTGATAGGGAGCGCACGCTGGTGAACGGCTGCGGTGCCGGCCCGGGTTCGAATGCGCAACGCCAGCTGGCCGCGCCAGGGAATGCCCATGCAATTCCGAGGGATGTCGGTGAAATACTGGGGACTGCGTCTGATTGCGGCGGCGATCGCTCCCGTCGCCCTGGCGGCGATCATCCTCTTCGCCCTAACAACAACGGGCGTCCGGGCGCAGGTCGTCGACTGGAGTGGCCCAAAGACGCCCACCGCCGCTCCGGCCGAGATTGCCGGCACATACAATCGCGGCTGCATCGGCGGCAGCGTCGCGTTGCCCCTCGACGGGCCCGGCTATCAGGTGATGCGGGTCTCCCGCAACCGCTACTACGGTCATCCCGAACTGGTGCAGTTTATCGAAACCATAGCGGCTGAGCTGGCGGCGGTCGGCCATCCGGGTCTGCTGATCGGCGATCTGGGGCAGCCGCGCGGTGGGCCGATGAACTCTGGTCACCGCAGTCACCAGATCGGCCTCGACGTGGACATCTGGTTCCTGCTCAAGCCCGCCGGCGGACTGAACGCAGCGGCACGGGAGGCGCTGCCGGCGCCATCGCTGGTGATCCCCGGCGGCGACAGCGTCACCGACGACTGGAGTGAAGCGCAGACACAAGCATTGCGCACAGCAGCGCTAGCGCCCGAGGTGGACCGCATTTTCGTCAATGCGGCGATCAAGCGACACCTGTGCGATACGGAAACCGGTGACCGCAGCTGGCTTAGCCGGATCCGGCCATGGTGGGGCCACGACGACCACTTCCATATACGCGTGGCCTGTCCTGCCGATCAGCCTCTGTGCGAGTCGCAAGCGCCCCTGCCACCCGGCGAAGGCTGCGATGCCAGCCTCGACTGGTGGTTCTCCGCCGAGGCGGCGGCGGAAGCGGCCAAGCCGGCCAAGGTACCGCCCCGGGCACTGAGCCTCGACGATATGCCGCCGAGCTGCCGCAGTATTTATTATGGTGAGTGATGTGGGACGGATGCGGGCAAGACAGCGTCTGACCCGCGCCATGCCACATACCCTCGCGGCTGGCATCGCCCTCGTGCTGCTCGCCATCGCTGCGCCGGTCGCCCGGGCGCAGACCACCATCAGCGCACCACCGCCCAACCTGTTGATCGACGGCAATCCGGACGAGTGGACCGACCGCCCCACGACGCTAACGTTCCTCCCGGCCACCCCGCCGCCCGCGGCGGACGCGTCTGGGTGGCGCAGTCGGCGGACGGTCTGATCATCGCCGCACGCGTCAGCGGTCCCGCCCCCAACTTTGCCAAGGCCGCGGCGGACATGGCCGCAGGTGATCATGTTGAGCTGTGGGTGGCACTCGCCGACGAGGTCGCCCTGCCGGAAGTGGGCTGGGGCAACCAGTTTGGTCCGGTGCTGCTGGAGTCGGCGGACGCCTGCGCCAAGAACGACGACATCGCCGACGACGCCAACGCCGTCGCCGAGTGCCGCACCTGGTACATGGAGCAGCAGGCCTATCGGCGCCAGTTTCGCAAGCTCTTCGTCCGCCAGTGGCAACTGGCACCGGCGCTCGCAGTGGAAACCTTCGCCCGCCCGGCGTTCGCACAGATGTCGCCGGAGGCCAGGGAGAAGATCAGCGCGCTTGCCCCGTCGGCCGCGGCCGCCGACCTCCCCACCGTCCGCTTCGCCCCGGTCGCCGATGGCGGCTATGGCTTCGAAGTCGCCGTTCCCTGGTCAGCGCTTCCGCCCTCGCCCACCCTCGACCTCGCTCGGCTGCGGCTGATGCTGGACGTTTTCTCACCGGGCAGCGACGGCAAGTACGGCCCCTTCTCGTCCACCGCAGCGGAGCGCAAATATGCTGAGGTGGCGACAATGACTGTCCTTCGCCTCGACCCGGTCCGGCACTGGCGGCTCAGCGATTGCGGTTACCCGCTCACCGCCGACGACCAGTGGGGCGAACAGACGCTTCCGGCCTACTTCTTTCCGTTGGCGGGCGAGGTTCTGCGGGACATCTTCGTCATTGAGAACGATGTGGCCGGCTATCAGTACACGGCTGGCGGCTATTCGCCGGTGATCACTCCGACTCGGTTGTTCAGCCAGCGACTGACCCCGGACCTGGTCCTCTGCGGTCCGCCGTTCGCCGTCCGCCGAAGCTCTCAGACCCGCTTCATCGATGAACTCACGCTCAGTCCCGGAGCCCGCGTGAAAGCGGTGAACGACGGCTGGCTGATCGCCCAGGGTCCCTTCGTCGGGCAGGCCAACCGGTTCGGTTCCGGGGCCTGTGGCGCCTGTCCCACCATCAGCCTGCAGGTCCTGTTTCTTCCGGCAGCCAACAGCAGCCCCCTCGTGGTCGCCTTCAACGACACTTGGCTGATCGAGGACGAGGACGTGAAGGAGGCAGGCGGCCGCAATGCGCGGGTTACCCTCAGCGACGACCTGATGACGATCACCGCATGGGAAGGCGAGGTCCCCGACGACCAGCCGAAGGCGTTGTGGACGCGCATTCGCAAGTGCTACGACGGGGCGAAGCACCTCTTCGCCGACTGCGCCCGCGAGGAAAACGTCAAGCCGCCGCTGGATATCCCGATGCCGCCCGAGGAGCCTGCGCCCTAGGTGAAGCTCAGGACTTGAGCATCGGGCGCTCCCCAACGCTCTCGGCCAGTTGCGTCAGGAACTGATTCTGTTCCTGCTGCAGTTCGATCAGCTTGGCCAGTTGCTCGACGCGCACAGCGTCCAGCTTCTCATGCAAACGCATGATCTCCAGTTCCGCCTTGAGATTGACCTCGTAATCGTGCGCCGCGGCGAGCCGGTCCTTATCCGACTGCCGGTTCTGCGACATCATGATGATCGGCGCCTGAATCGCCGCCAGCATGGACAGGATCAGGTTGAGAAAGACAAACGGATACGGATCGAAGGGCTTCCCAACCACCAGCACCACCGTGTTGATGAGTGCCCAGATGACCATGAAGCCGGCGAAGATCAGGATGAACGTCCACGAGCCGCCGAACTCCGCCACCTTGTCGGCGAGACGCTCGCCCAAGGTCATCTGCTGATCGTGGTCGCGATTGATGTCGCGACTGATGTGGCTGTGCTCGGCAATGCGGGCGAGGACGCGTCGCTCCCGCTCCGCCAGTCCGTCGAGCCCTCGATGCAGCAGCCGCTCGGCCAGATGGGTGACTTGCTCGTTCATGTTCGCATTCCGCATAGGCATGAGTCCGCCCCGCGTGGGCATCAGCACGGCCGCCGCAGCCGTCGTGCCGTGGATGTCACTTGGCGATGGTAATGGGGATCCCGATCTGATTGACCTCGGTCACCGTCGCTTGGAACAGCTCGTAGAGAATGGTAAACGCCAATTTGTCCCAACGAGAGGTGCCGACGGAATAGAAGCGTCCCAAATATTCGATCGCGCGGTCGCTGTCGGTGGGGCGATCGTCGGTAACACGAATATCCAGTGTGTTGACAGGGTTGCGCCTTTCGTCGATCGGCCCGCTGCGTGGATCCGGCGTGACGCCTTCTTCGGGAAATTTCTCGATGCTCTTGCCGACGAAGTCGAGAATGGCGAACAGGCTACGCAGCTTGAATGCGCCGCGAATCTGGAACGGCGCCCCCAACTCGCCGCTGCGGCCGGGAATTTGCCCATCGCGAACGTCGACGAAGACGAAGTTCTCAGGATAGACGGAAGCTACTTCGTTGAGTTCCTGCCGCTCGGCGTTGGTCCGGCGGATGTCCCGGTCGGTGATCACCACCCGCCCGCGCACCCGCCGCGTCAGGGTGAAGGTGCCGTCCGCATTCTGCCGCCAGGAGAGGTTGTTCTCGAGCGCCTTGGTAATGTCATCGGTGCTGGGCTGCGACCTGACGCGATCGAGGATCACCTGCTCATAGGTCAGGACGCTTACGTGCAGTCGGCCGGCGTCCTGCAATGCCCCCAGATGCAGGACAATCTGGCGAAACCTGTGGAACTGTGCGCGTTCGGTGATTTTATTGAAGTAGAACGCCTCCACCTGATTGTTGGCGTCGAGCACCTCGATACCGTCGGCCATCAGGCGGCTCAGCAATTCGATGCGCACCCCTGAAAGCCGAAGAAGGCGAAAACGTTCTCGTTAAACGGCTGGAGAACCCGTTCAGTGAACTCCTTGCCGGACATGGGCAAGATCGAAAAGGTAGGATTCTCCGAGGCGCGCGACTCCAGGCTGAGGGACAGCAGGTCCGTCCCCCGACCCTTCGAACACCGAACCGCCGATGCTGCCGCCGGTCTCGAAGTTGAAGGTAGCGGCGATGCTGGAGGTGACGGTGAAATGCGGTGGCCGATCGTCGCTCAGCCGCGCTACGTTCAGCAGCAAGATGTCCTGATCCAGTTGCCCCACCGTTTCATCGTAACCGAGAACGGATTGGCGTAACGCCGGTGGGCCAACGCAGCCCCCGAGCCCAAAGAGCGATACAACGATCGCCACCGCACATGCACCTCGCATCGCCGCCCCCATATCCCGGCGCCCGCCGTCGCGGGCACGTATCCGTTGCGGTGCCACGTCTTTCGCCGTGCCTGCGGAGTATGGGCGGAACCCTTGTTTGAGGCAATTGACGGATTGCGAGCGCACACTGTCCGGAGAGCCTGCCGGTCCACGGCGCTGGGCGTGCGGACGAATTGAACTGTATGAGGACATACGGATAGCTTAGCGTTAACGTGCGAGGATCACGCTGCGCGGCAACTGCGGCGATGGGGTGTGCCAAAGGTATGGGGGAGTCCCAACCTCCTCTGGCCGGCAGCAAATGAGCGGAGAACCGCGTGTGGGCACAGCCATGAAGATCGCTTTCCTCGCCTCGGAGGCGGTGCCATTCGTCAAATCTGGTGGTCTTGCCGATGTGGCAGGGGCCTTGCCGAAGGCTATGGCGGCGCGCGGGCACGAGGTTATCGTCATTCTGCCCAAATACCAGATGATCAACAGTGAGCATTGGCGGCTAGAGCCGTTCATCAATCCGCTAGGTGTGTGGATGGGAGACGGCGAAGAGTGGTGCTCGACCACCACATGCCCGGTTGGTAACGTTCGTTATTATTTTATAGAGTCGAATAAATATTTCGATCGTCATGGAATTTACCATGATGCTGAATTTGAAGATTATCGAGACAATGCGCGTCGTTTTGGTTTCTTTACCCGCGCAGCTCTGCAGCTCTGCCGCGATTCCGGCTTTGCCGCCGACATCATCCATGCGCACGATTGGCAGACGGCGCTCGCCCCCGCCTACCTCAAGGTCTGGCATTGGGATGATCCGGTGATCGGGCGCGCGGCGAGCGTGCTGACCATTCATAACATTGCCCATCAGGGCAAGTATGACCGCGCCGATTACGAGCATCTCGGCCTGCATTGGCACAACTTCACCGCCGACAGATTCGAGGATTTCGGCGGCATCAACATGCTCAAGGGCGGTATCTATTTCGCCGACATGGTGACGACGGTTAGTCCTACCTACGCCGATGAAACCCGCGGCGAAGTGGGAGGCAACGGCCTCGGCGAGGTGCTGTGCAACAAGGGTGACCGCTACTGGGGGATCCTCAACGGTGCCGACTACGATCACTGGGACCCGGCAATCGATCCGCTGATCCCGCGCCAGTATCGCCCACGTGCCAAGACCGGCAAGCGCATCTGCAAACGGGCACTGCAGGAGCGGCTCGGTCTCGAGCCTGCGGCGGACATCCCGCTCATTGGCGTTGTCGGCCGCTTCGTCGATCAAAAGGGCTTTGACCTGCTTGCGGAGTCGATCGAATGGATCATCGGCAGCATGCGCGTGCAGATCGCCATTCTCGGCGCCGGCGAGAAAGAACTGGAGTGGACCTTCGGGCCGTTGCCGGGGCGCCACCCCGGCCGGATAGGCAGCTACATCGGCTATAACGAGGAACTGGCGCACTGGATCGAGGCCGGCGCCGACTTCCTCTTGATGCCGTCGCGCTTTGAGCCATGCGGCCTCAACCAGCTTTATTCGCTGAAATACGGCACACTACCGATCGTCCGCGCCACCGGCGGGCTGAACGATACCGTCATCCAATACGACGAGCGCACTGGCGAGGGCACCGGCTTCAAGTTCCTGCTGCCCACCGCCCAGGCGGTCTACGACACCGTCGGCTGGGCGGTGAGCACCTACTACGACCGGCCAAAGCACATGAAGAAGATGATCGCCGCCGCCATGGCCGAGGACTTTTCCTGGAACCGCAGCGCCGCCGCCTACGAACACGCCTACGCCAAAGCGATCGAGATCAGGCGCAGCGGCGCGTGAGCCAACCGCATACGGCAGGGCGGCTGGCTGCAACGGGGCGGTGTCGGCGACAGGAACCAGGCCGAGACAAGATTCATGCGTTTTGGCGATCGGCGGTCACCAGGGCCAAAAACTCGCGCTGCGCCCGGGTGACGTAGCGTTCCTTATGGCGCAGGGCGAGGAACTGACGGCGGGGCAGTGGCAACGGTACCGCTGCCAGCGTTCCCGCCCGCAACGCACTCGCCACCACAAGCCCTGACATCACGGCAACCCCCGCCCCGGCCTCGACCGCAGCGCGCACCGCCTCGTTCGACGGTAGCTCGAAGACCACATCGAGCCGGTCTGGATCGATACCGGCGGCGATCAGCGTCACCTCGAACAGCGCCCGTGTTCCCGAACCGCGTTCACGCAGGATCCACCGACCGAACGGCACGTCGCGCACCAAGTCGGGCGGATGCTGCGTCCACGGATGACCGGGCGGAGCGACCAGCACCATGTCGTCATCGGCGATGGCGATCACCGCCAGGTGCGGATCGTCGACCGTACCTTCGACCAGCCCCAGGTCGGCCGCNNCGCCGGCGCGAACATGCGCCGCCACCGTCTCGGTGTTGCCGATGTCCACCGCCACCGTGACATGAGGGAAGCGCTGGCGGTAGCGATGAACGACGCCGGGAAGCCAGTAGTTGGCGACGGTCTGGCTGGCTGCGAGGCTGAGGGAACCGCGCTTGAGGCCGGCGAGATCAGCGAGTACCGCCTCGGCGGCGGCGGCCCGCTCCAGCACCGCCTTCGCTTCGACCAGGAACAGCCGGCCGGCTTCCGTCAGCACGATCCGCCGGCCGATCCGGTCGAACAGCTTGGTCTCATAGCGCGCTTCGAGCGCCGCGATCGCCGCACTCGTTGCCGACTGGGTCAGGTTCAGATCCCGCGCCCCTTGGGTGACGTGTTGGCGCTCGGCAACGGCGATGAAAATGCGAAGCTGCTCGAGCGTCATCAAAGCCTTCCTCAGGCGGTCATCGTCACCAGCATGAGGCTGAACAGGGCGATGAACAAGAAGGCGGCGAGGCCCAGCAGCAGCGGCCGGAGCCCCTTGGCGCGCAGCCGGCGGATATCCGTCTCCAGCCCCATCGCCGCCAGCGCCATTGCCAACAGGAACGTGGTGGCGGGAACAAGCACCGCCTTGGCGTCGGCGGGGATGGTGACCACGCTGTTGAGGCCGACGAGGGCGACGAAGCCGAGGACAAACCACGGCATCGGCGCACCACCATGGCTATGGCTCTCGGTGGTGTGACGGGCACGACGCGATGCCATCGCGCCGAGCGCGATCACCACCGGGGCCAGCATCATCACCCGTGACAGCTTGGCGATGGTGCCAAACTCGCCCGCCTGTCTGCCATCCTGGAACGACGCGGCGACCACCTGGGCGATTTCGTGGATCGACGCACCCGCCCACAGCCCGAAGGCGTGCGGATCGAGGTGGAGGAGCCCCGGCAGCAGTGGATAAACGAACATCGCGATCGAACCGAAGACGGTCACGCACGCAACCGCGTAGGCGACGTCCTCATCGGACGCACGGGTGACGGTATTGGTGGCGATGACCGCCGAAGCACCGCAGATCGAGGTTCCAGCAGCAATCAGTTCGCACAGCTTGCGCTCGACGCCGATCAACCGGCCGAGCCAAGTGGTAAAGACGAAGGTGGCGACGAGCGTCAGCGCGATGACAGCGATGCCCCTCGCCCCCACCTCGGCCACCTGCGCTGCGGTGAGCTGCAAGCCGAGGAGGATGATGGCAAACCGCAGCACCCGGCGCAGCGAAAAGGTGACCCCGGNCTTGGCCCGTCGCGGCGTGCCGATCAGGTTATGAAAGGCGATGCCGATGACGATGGCGAGGATCATCGGGCTGAAAATGCCGACACCGGGAATCTGCCGCAGCGCATACGCCGCCCCGGCGATCGCCGCTGTCAACAGTACGCCGGGGAGGATGCTTGCAGACCGGTGNNCGCCGTGGCGGCGGCAGAAGGATGGGCGACCGGCAGCGGCCGGCTCTCCATCGAAGGTGGCAGATCGTGAGCAGGCGTAGCAACGGCAGGCATGACCGAACTCCCCAAAAGCTCGGCACACCTTCGCACCTGCACATTGATCAGTCTAACGGATCGTATATGTGATTTTGTTCGTTGAAAACGAACGATCGCCGCGCCACCCGGCTCCCGTGCGCGCTACGCCAGGGAACATCAGCCGATAGCCCCGTGTTTGCACGCCATCTCACCGCCGCAACAGCGATTGGCAACGACGGCGGTGTTGATTTGATTCGGCAACGGAAGATTGAGATTGGTCATGATGGCAATGAACTCACCCAGCGTTTTGCCATCGCCAAGACGCGGATTGCGCAGCCGCTCCTGACCGACGGAGCTGACCCGCCGCTGGTTATAGTCGTGCCCCGGGTAGACGAGGGTGTCGTCCGGCAAGCTCAGGATGCGAGCGTGTACCGAGGCGTAGAGCGCCGCTGCGTCGCCACCCTGCAGATCGGTGCGGCCACAACCCTCGATAAGCAGCGCGTCGCCGGAAAACAGCATTGGCGGGGCGCGATCGGCGAGAAGGTAACAGGCACTGCCGACGGTGTGCCCCGGGGTATGCAGCAGCCAAAGCTGCAGCGCGCCCACCGTCAGCGGTTCTTCCTCGCTCAGTTGCACATCGGCACAGGCGACGCCCTCGGCCGCCGGATAGACGACCTGGCAGCCGCGGCGCCGGCGCAACTCCCAGGCCGCTGTCAGGTGATCGGCGTGAACGTGCGTCTCGATGCTGTAGACGAGGCGAAGCCCCAGCGACTGCAACAGGTGTAGATCGCGATCGATCGTCTCCAGCACCGGATCGATCAGGATCGCCTCCCCGGTCCTCACGCAACCGAGCAGGTAGGTGTAGGTCGATGTCTCCGGCTCGAACAACTGACGGAACAGCATCGTTACCGCCTCAGATTTCGTAGTTGCAGGCGTCCCAGGACAGCGCATTGAGGATCTGGTCCATGGTCTGCGATGGTTCGCCGGCGACGACGGCGCCCACTTGTCGCGCCGGCACCCCGGCGACGGTGGCGTTCGCCGGCACCCGACGCAGCACCACCGAGCCGGCGGCGATCCGCGAGCATTCGCCGATCTCGATATTGCCGAGGATCTTCGCCCCGGCGCCGATCATCACCCCGCGGCGAATCTTCGGATGACGGTCGCCCGATTCCTTGCCGGTGCCGCCCAGGGTGACGTTCTGCAGGATCGACACATCGTCATCGACGACCGCGGTGGCACCGACGACGAGGCCGGTGGCGTGGTCAAGGAAGATGCCGTGGCCGAAACGGGCCTCCGGGTGGATGTCGGTCTGGAAAACGTCCGACGAGCGGCTCTGCAGATAAAGGGCGAAATCCTTGTGGCCGGTCGTCCACAGCCAGTGCGCCATCCGGTGCGTCTGGATAGCGTGAAACCCTTTGAAGTAGAGGAACGGTTCCAGGAAGCGGTCACAGGCCGGATCGCGCTGCATCACCGCGGCAATGTCGGCGCGCATGGCCGCCGCGATCGTGGGATCAAGGGTCACGGCGCGGCGAAAGATGGTCGTCAACAGGCAAAGTGGCACCGTGTCGTTCTTCAGTCGGGTGCCGATGCGATGGAAGACAGCCTCCTCGAAGGACGGCTGGTTGATGATCGACTCGAAGAAGAGGGACGCCAGCATCGGTTCCTGCGCCACCGCGTCTTCCGCCTCGCGCTGCAACTGCAGCCACAGCGGCTCGTTGTCGTCTTTACGGCTGCCGACGCGAGTCTCGGCAAGCTCCTCACCAACGACGGCCAGATGGGAGAGTGTGGAGCGAAGCATGGCGTCCCGCCTTTCCGAAGGCTGTTGCATCAATCGAGGACCGGGCTGCGGCTGGCTATCCGCTGCAGGGCGGCAGTCAGCGCGTCGATGTCAGCGGACGTGTTGTAGAAGGCCAGTGACGGCCGGACGGTGCTCTCAAGACCGAAGCGGCGCAGGATCGGTTGGGCGCAATGGTGCCCGGCGCGCACGGCGATACCCTCCTGATTGAGAGCGGTGCCCACGTCCTCACTGCGGAAGCCATCGAGGACGAAGGAGAGCACAGCCGCCTTTTCTGCAGCGGTGCCGATCAGCGTCAGCCCCGGCACCGTCTTCAGCCTGTGGGTCGCGTAGGTGAGCAGGCTGTGCTCGTAGGCGGCGATGTTCTCCAGGCCGATCCGCTCCACATAATCCAGCGCCGCCCCGAGACCGACGGCATCGGCGATATTGCCGGTCCCGGCTTCGAAGCGCTGTGGTGGCTCCTGGTACTCGGTCTTATCGAAGGTAACGTCCCGGATCATGTTGCCGCCCCNCTGCCAGGGGCGCATGCCTTCCAGGACCTCGCGTTTGCCGTGGAGCACGCCGATCCCGGTGGGGGCGAAGATCTTGTGACCGGAGAAAACGAAGAAGTCGCAGTTGAGGCGTTGCACGTCGGTGCGCAGATGGGAGACCGACTGGGCACCATCAACCAGGACCTTGGCGTCGTATCGCTTCGCCATCTCGATCATCCGCGCCGCCGGGGTGACCGTACCGAGCGCGTTTGAGACTTGGGTGAACGCCACCAAGCGGGTGCGCGGCCCTAGCAGCCGCTCGTACTGATCAAGCAAGACCTGACCTCGGTCATCCACCGGCACGACCTTGAGCCTTGCGCCGGTCTCCTGACACAGCATCTGCCATGGGACGATGTTGGCGTGATGTTCGAGCCAGGTGATGAGGATCTCGTCGTCGGCGGTGATGTTCTGCCGCCCCCAGGTCTGGGCAACGAGGTTGATCGCTTCCGTGGTGCCGCGGGTGAAGACAATCTCCTCCACCGAAGACGCATTCATGAAGCGACGCACCTTCGCCCGCGCTTCCTCGTAGGCATCGGTGGCACGGGCCGCCAGCGTGTGCGCCGCCCGATGGATGTTGGAATTTTCGTGCTGGTAGAAATGAACCAGCCGGTCGATGACGAACTGCGGCTTCTGGGTGGTGGCACCGTTGTCGAGCCAGATCAGCGGCCGTCCGTTGACCTGTTCCTGCAGGATCGGGAAGTCGCGGCGGATGGCGTTGACATCGAAGGGCGGGTGGGCGCTCGCGGGCGACATGGCGGTGCCGGGCGCGGCAGAGAGACCCGACAGCGCCGGGGCGGCACCGGCAAGCACCGGTGCAAGCAAGCTACGTAGCTCAGCCTCCCAGGGTAACGGCACCGGTGAAACCCTGGTTCCCCGGGTCGTTGCCGCTGCCGTCTCGGGTGTGGCGGCGGGCGGCACGGTGGATGCCATTCCCCCAGTCGCGTCCTGGAGGAAGTAAGGAACACCGCCACCGGCAGCACCGCCCGCGCTGGGTCGCGCTACGGTGGTGCCGGCCAACCGCGGGCCGAGGATCGAGCGCAACTCCGCCTCTCCTGGCAACGGCACCGCCGCCGGCGTCGTTTTCAGCAGGGCGGGGGTGGCAACGATGGCAGCTGGCGCCACCACGCTCTCCGCTCCTGGCGGAACTGTGCCCGTTGGCAGCGGTGCCGAGGCAGAGCCGCTGGGTGGGGTAGACAACATGGCGCTGCCAAGGCTGGCAATCAGCGCCGCCGTAGCCGGTGAAGCAAATGCATCGGTGTCGGCAGGGAAAGCTCGCTCGGCAAGGAAAGCTTCCGGGGCTGGGACGCCCGGCCCCCGCCGGCGCGACGGTAATCCGCCGCGCGCCTGCATCATGACCCAGCTCAGCTGTAGACATGGTACTGATCCAANCTCGACGTTCTCGAGCACGCCAAGCGCATCTTCCGTCAGCACCGCCAGCGAGCAATACAGAGAGACGAGGTAGGAGGCGATGGCCTTGTGGTTGATGCCCATGAAGCGGACCGACAAGCCCATGCCCTGCTCGCCCGGCAGATTCGGCTGAAACAGCCCGACGACACCCTGACGCGCCTCGCCCGTCCGCAGCAAGAGAATGCTGGTCTTGCCGTCGACGATCTGCACCTTGTCGGAGGGAACCAGTGGCAGGCCGCGCCAGGTCAGGAACGACGAGCCGAACATGGTGACGGTTGGAGGCGGCACGCCACGCCAGGTGCACTCGCGGCCGAAAGCGGCGATCGCCTGTGGGTGAGCGAGAAAGAATGCCGGCTCCTTCCAGACTTTGGCAATCAGGTCGTCGAGATCGTCCGGCGTCGGCGCACCCGCACGGGTGCTCAGTCGCATCGATGGCGCGGTGTTACTCAGCAGGCCGTATTCAGCGTTGTTGATCAGCTCGCTTTCCTGCCGCTCCTTGATCGTTTCGATCGTCAGGCGCAGCTGTTCGGCAATCTGATTGTAGGGTGAGCTGTAAAGATCGGATACGCGGGTGTGGATATCGAGAACGGTATTGACCGCACTCAGCATGTACTCGCGCGGGTTCTCTTCGTAGTCAACGAAGGTCTGCGGCAGATCTTTCTCGTCGCGGGTGGAGCAGTCCACCGCCACGTTTGAAGCGTCCTTGACCTTGTTCAGTCGGAAGATGCCGGCCTCGACCGGAATCCATTGCAGGCAGTGCACCAGCCAACGCGGCGTAATGCTGCCCATCTGTGGGGCGGTCTTGGTGGCGTTGGCCAGCTGCCGCGCCGCCACATCGCCGAGGGCGGAGTGGATGATCGGATCATTAGGCATGCGAAGGTCTCTTTTCTTGGTGGTGCAGAAGATAAATCATCAATTTATGATGCACATCTTCAAGTAATGCACCAATAACAGAAGACTCTGTAAGGTTGGCAACGGAGCGGTAAAGCAACAACACGCAACATGCCGATCGCGCTTGCGGGCGGATTATCAGCAAATGGATTTTTAGGCGCAAGACAGCTCACGATCCGGCCGACCTTTTCCTCCAATAAAACAGACGATCGTCTGTTTTATTCGTTTTCCGTAAATGCAAATTATTTACTGTTCACAAGGTCGCTATAGACGATGACCAGATACATGACCGCCTCGTGACTGCCGCCATTCCGATACGAATGCGGAACATCCGCCTCGAATAGGATCGCATCGCCGGCAGCCAGCCGATGACGCTTTTCCCCAACATCCACCTCGATCGCGCCACGTTCGACCACCAGGTTCTCGATCGTGCCGACCGGATGCGCTGGCGCGGCCTCGATACCGCCAGCCGCAAGGCGCAGGTGATAGAACTCCACCCGCCGGTGAACGTGGGGTGGGAACAGCGCCCGCGAGGCGAAAGCGCCATCGTGGGACATCAGCACCTTGGCGTTGGCGGCGCGGATGACCGACGCAGCCTCAGCCTGCGCATCGACGGTGAACGCGGCAAACGGGACGTCAAGCGCCCGGGCGACCTTCCACAGCACACCGATAGACGGCACGCTGCGTCCCAATTCGATCTGGCCAAGCATCGCCCGACTGACACCCGAAGCGGCAGCTAGACGGCTGAGCGAGTGGCCCCGCTGGGTGCGCAGGCGCCGCAGGTTGCGGCCGACGACGTCGGCCAGATCCATCTCCTCCTCAGCCGCCACGTAACCACGCGCCGACGCTGCCGCCAGAGGTGCCCCCAGGGGCGCCCCCAGAGGTGCCGTTGACGACTCTGAGTCCGGTCCAGCTTGCGAGGCGAGCGGATAAGCAGGAAACTCCACAGGCTGGCCAGTGCGTTTGTTTCGATGGTCGCCGTCCATGACGTGCCCTTCTGCTTGTCGCTCACTCGACGCTACCACCCGTCCGGACAGGTCCGGATCAGGCGGCAGCGGGCGGACGAATGTTGCGTCCGGCTCCGGTCTGGCTCAGCGCCGACCTGCCGAAGATCAGGTTTTCGATCACCTCGCGTGCCTGACGGGAAATTTCCGGCACGCCGACAATATCGCCGCAGGCGCCGCGACTGAGTGGCCCGATCACATGGACACCAACGGTTTCGCTGCCCGCGTGGACAAGAGCGTTGTTGCGACCGACGACAAAGCCGAGCCGCGTCGCATGCGACTGGGCAAGACGGCGGCGCAGCAGCGCCTGGATGAACGGATTATCGATCTCAGCGACGTTGTGCGTCGGCCCGACGCAGCTGACGACGAGATCGAAATGCTCGTCCACCACCTCTGCGCCCAGGCGTGGGTGAAGGCGGATCGCGACATCGATGCCGTCGGCGTCGGGGCTCGGCCGGGCGGCGATTACCCGACCGGAGCGCAACTGCAAGCGTCCTTCTGTCCGAGCACGATTGACCGTCACCACCACCTGCGGCGCCATCCGATAGCGGTGTGCGTCCCAGAAAATGCGCGCGTGGCGGATCAGACGGCACTGCTCGCTGACCGCGAGACGCCGCCACAACGTCCCACCCCGCTCGCGCGTGGTCAGGATCACCGAATTACATGAGTCTCCGGTGCGAACCGCCGCGGCACACGCCTCGCGCATCAACCGGATCACCGCGCTGGCGGGCGCATCGTCGGGAAGCGACTCGAAGGCAACCGGCGCCTTGGGGCTGTCGGCGTAGGGGCGAGCGAGCAGGCCGCGGCGGGAGATGGCGACAATTTGCCCACGATGCTGCTGCTCTTCCAAGGACGACAGCACGTCACCCATAGTAAGGCCCTGGCCAAGAACGAGGATACGAGCGTCCGGACCAAAGTCGGCAAGGGCGCCGGCATCCCACGGATCGCCCAGCACGCGCCCGGTCGCCATCACCGCCGCATCGCTGAAAGGCCACGGCGGGACGGTGGTGGTATGGCCGATACAGACGGCGACGATATCGACGTCGACGCTGGCACCATCAGCAAGGCGAAGGCGCCATCCGGCTTCGCCTGTACGCTCGATGTCGACGGCAGTGGTACGACGATGGCGCAAGGTGCTGGCCGGTGCTGCGGCGCGGACCGTAGCGTCGAGGAGATCGATCACGTAACGGCCAAAATCGCGGCGCCGCGCGAAAAATANGCCGTCGCCCGCATCGCTGGCGGCATCGCTTCGGTCAAGCCCTTGGCAAAAAAACCACTCACGAAAATGCTCTGGCTGCTCGTCGAACAGCGTCATCCGGTGGGTGGGCACGTTGAGTCGATGCTCCGCGTGCGTCGTCGAATAGGCGAGTCCGAGACCGAGATCGTCGCGCGGCTCAATGATGTCGATCCGCAGCGGCGAGCGCGCAGCACGCAAGGCATGGATGGCGACGATGGCGCCGGTGAAGCCACCGCCAACGATGGCTAACCTGGTCATCGCCCCGCCCTCGCCGCCTGTATTGCGTTTTGGTGTATCGCCACCGGCTGCGTCGGCAGCAGCGGAGCCTGCGCCTGGCTGTTCCGCTCGCGAGCGTGTCCGACGAGGCAACGGCTAGCGGCGAGAGACGACGACCGGCTCGACATACCAGAGAAGGCCTCCGCCAACCGGCGGTGGGCGGTCTGTTGCCGGATGTGGCGCTCCGCCCATCCGGCTACTGACGAGCGATAAAGGTAGCGCAGGGCGTCGGCTGCTTCGCTGACGGCATCGTCAGCGCGACTCACCGCCGACGCCAGGGTGGCAAAGCCGTGCGGCAGATCTGCGTAAACGGAGAGCACGTGCTGGGTGCCGGCGACCCGCAAGCGCTCAGCCAAACGCAGCGTATCATCCAGGAGGCAGTCGAGCCCGGCCCCGATCAGCAGCGTCGGTGGCAGCCCGCTCAGATCCGCGTGGAGCGGTGCCGCATACGGGTTTCTTCGATCCGCCGGATCGGGAACGTATTGCTCCCAGAACCAGCGCATCCGTGCCGTCGTAAGCCCGAACCCGCCGCTGCCGAAGGTTCTGTGTGAGGGTGTATCGAGGTCGTCACTGAACATGCCGTACAGCAGCGCCAGGAACGCAGGCGCGGCCTCGCCGCTGTCGCGCAGCGCGCAGGCGGTCGCCAAGGCGAGATTGGCGCCGGCGGAGTCGCCGATGAAGGCAATCCGGCCCGTCGCGATGCCGAGTTCGCCGGCATGCTGGACGATCCACCGCACGGCGGCGAGAGCCTCCTCCACCTGCACGGGAAAGCGATGCTCCGGCGCCAGGGAGTAACCGACGCCGCATACCGGCATCCGGGCGCGGATGGCAAGATCACGCAGCAGCCGTTCGTGTGTGGTCACACCGTTGAGGACAAAACCGCCACCATGAAAGTACACGGCAAGCGGACTCACCTTTCTGCGGCCTGGATAAAAAATGCGCAAAGGAACCGGCCCCACCGGGCCGGGGATTCTCTGTTCAATGATCCGGTGCAGGCGAGGCAGCGGGTCCTGCCAGTAGCCGTGCCAGGCGAGGGCGTCCTGCCGGGCGCGGGCAAGTGATGTAGCGAGCGGGTCAGCGGGCTGCACGCCGTCGCGTCGTGCCCTCAGGATGGCGCGACGGTATTCATGATTCAACCGGTCGGCGTCCAGAAGGTTCGGCAATGCGGAGCCATCCATCAGCGACGCTCCGGCCAACCGATTGTGGCGACACTCACTTGAGGTGCTGAGACAATCATCGGCGTCCTCCTTCTCTGCCGGCCCGATCCGCACGCGCGGAATTGCCGTGTGATCTTTAATGGCGAAAGCTAATATTAGTAAGTCGATTTAGTCAATAGAGAATAGGATTAATTCGAATCAGCTTTCTCTAACATATTGACAGAACGTGATTTATCCCCACTGCGGAACGCGCTGGCAAAGCCATCTCCGGCTGTGCAGGTGCTGCTCCCACCATCCTTGAGCCGCCGCCGCCTCCCGGCTACGATCGTGCCATGCTCAATCCCCGCCTCGACGCGCTTACCGACTATCCCTTCGATCTGCTGCGGGCCCTGCTGCGTGGTGTTGAGCCACCAGCGGGAATGACGCAGCATTGGCTTTCGGTAGGGGAGCCGCGACATGTGCCGCCGCCTCTGGTGGCCGAGACCATCGACCGCCATCGGGACGACTGGGGCCGCTATCCGCCAATCGAGGGTACGCCGGCGTTTCGCACCGCGGTCGCCGCCTGGCTTGCCCGACGCTACCGTCTGCCGCCGTCTCTGCTCGACGCTGACACACACATCCTGCCGGTGGCCGGCACCCGCGAAGCGCTGTTCCTGATCGCCGAAGTGGCCGTACCACGGCGCAAGGCCAAGGCCAGGCCGGCGGTGCTGATGCCCAATCCCTTCTATCAGGTCTACTATGGCGGCGCGGTGATGACCGGCGGCGAGCCGGTATACCTGCCGGCGACCGCCGCCACCGGCTTCCTGCCCGACCTGGATGCAATCGATCGCGCCACCCTCGACCGCACCGCCCTCCTCTACCTCTGTTCACCCGCCAACCCGCAAGGAGCCTGCGCCAGTCTCGACCTCCTCACCAAGGCGGTAACGCTCGCTCGCCGTCACGACTTCGTCCTTGTCGTCGACGAGTGCTATGCCGAGATCTACGACAAGACTCCTCCCGTCGGCGCCCTCGAAGCCTGCGCCGCCTTGGGCGGCGGCCTCGCCAATGTCCTGGTCTTCCACTCGCTCTCGAAGCGTTCGAGCGTGCCCGGATTGCGCTCCGGCTTTGTCGCCGGTGATGCAACGCTGATCGCCGCCTTTCGCCGCTTGCGTTCCTTTGGCGGTGCCGCGCAGCCATTGCCGGTGCTCGCCGCGGCGACGGCGCTGTGGCAGGACGAGACGCACGTGGCGGCAAGCCGGGCGCTCTACCGCGCCAAGTTCGACATGGCAGCCGCCATCTTCGGCAATCGATTCGGCTTNTTTCGCCCCGCNGGTGGCTTCTTCCTCTGGCTCGACGTGGGCGATGGCGCAAGCGCCACCCGCCGACTCTGGGGCAATGCCGGGGTTAGGGTCCTGCCGGGAGCCTATCTTTCCAAGGCGCAAGCGGATGGAAGCAATCCGGGAGCGTCCTTTATCCGCATTGCCCTGGTGGATCAGCCGGCGGCGGTAGAAGACGCTTTGAGGCGGATTGAACGCCACTTATAAGCATTCTATCTGTTCATCGTCGAGAGTATACGAGGATGCTGCGTACCGGCACCCTGTCGATCCTCCCGGCCGGCACCGCAGTGTTCATGCGGCGGCGGCTGGCTGAGGTCGGTGGTCTTGCGATTCTCGTCCTGGCTGCGCTGCTGCTGGCAACCTTCGTCAGCTACGATCCAGCCGATCCCTCTTTTAATAATGCCACCGGCGCAGTTGCCACCAACTGGCTTGGCCGTCCGGGTGCGCATATCGCCGATCTCTTCCTCCACAGCTACGGTGCCGCGGCGTTGCTGGCGGTGGTCGGCTTGGCCGGCTGGGGCTGGCGACTGTGTCGCAAGCTGTCGCTGACCCGGCCGGTTCTCCGCGCGATGGCGCTGCTGCTGGCCGTAGCCCTGCTTGCTGTCGCCCTGGCCTCCATCCCCGCGGTTCCCGGTTGGCCACTGGTCGCTGGCACCGGCGGTGCCATCGGTGCTATCTGCCTGCGTGCGGTGCAATGGCTCCTTGGCTCCTCCGCCGGTGGTTTCGACCCCAGTGCGATCACCGCCATATTCGGTGGCTTGGCAACCGTCGCCTTCCTTTACGGCTCGGGCCTCTCCTTCAGCGATTGGGGCATTCTGTGGCGCGCTCCGGCCCGCTCGCTGGCCGCGGCCCGCGGTCTCGCCGCCCGCGGCGCCGAGGCCAAGCGAGACATCAGCGGCTGGGCCCAGGCGTTGCGCGCACGGTTCCGTCGCCGCACCGATAAGGCGCCCGAAGACGATGACGACGGCGATTATGAGGACGGTTATGAGGACGCCTACGCGGATGGGAGCGACGTTGACGCATCGATCAAGGCGCCGTTAACCGAGGAAGGGATCGCGCAGCGCAGCGGTCCCGAGGTGATCGTTACCCCGAGGCCGCGGCCAAAGCGCGATCGCAAGGGCGGTGCGACCCAGGGTCGCCTCGACTTCGATCAGCCGCTCCGCTATCGGCCGCCGGCGCTCGATCTGCTGAAGCCGACCGCCGTCAGCGTCGTCGGCGACGGTCTCAGCCGCGATGCGCTGGAGCAGAACGCACGAATGCTGAAGACGGTGCTCGACGACTTCAGCATCCGTGGCGAAATCGTCAAGGTGCGTCCCGGCCCGGTGGTCACCCTTTACGAACTGGAGCCGGCACCAGGCACCAAGAGTTCGCGCGTCATCGGCCTCGCCGATGACATCGCCCGCTCGATGAGCGCCATCTCCGCCCGCGTCGCTGTGATCCCGGGACGCAACGTCATCGGCATCGAACTGCCCAATCAGCGGCGCGAGACGGTGGGGTTGCGCGAATTGCTGGCGACGGAGGCCTTCGAGCGGTTCGGTGGTCAGCTCAGTCTCGCCCTCGGCAAGGACATCGGCGGCGGATCAGTCATCGTCGACCTGGCACGAATGCCGCATCTCTTGATCGCCGGCACCACCGGCTCCGGCAAGTCGGTGGCGATCAACGCGATGATCCTGTCACTGCTGTATCGGGCGACTCCCAGCGACTGCAAGTTCATCCTCATCGATCCGAAGATGCTGGAGCTATCGGTCTATGACGGGATCCCTCACCTCCTGACTCCGGTGGTTACCGAACCGGGCAAGGCGGTGGTGGCGCTGAAGTGGACGGTGCGCGAAATGGAGGAGCGCTACCGTGCCATGTCGCAGCTCGGCGTCCGCAACGTCGCCGGCTTCAATCAGCGCATCGCCGAAGCGAAGCAGAAGAACGAGCCACTTAGCCGCCGCGTCCAGACCGGCTACGACGACAACGGCCAGCCGGTATTCGAGGAGCAGAACCTGCAGCTCGAACCGCTGCCGCTGATTGTCGTCGTCGTCGATGAGATGGCCGACCTGATGCTGGTCGCTGGCAAGGATATCGAGGCCGCGGTGCAGCGGCTGTCACAGATGGCACGTGCCGCCGGCATTCATCTGATCATGGCAACGCAACGGCCCTCGGTGGACGTCATCACCGGCACCATCAAGGCCAACTTCCCCACCCGCATCAGCTTCCAGGTCACCTCGAAGATCGACAGCCGTACCATTCTCGGTGAGCAGGGAGCGGAACAACTGCTGGGTCAGGGCGACATGCTGTTCATGGCCCCCGGCGGCCGGGTGACCCGTGTGCACGGCCCCTTCGTTTCCGATGCCGAGGTGGAAGCGGTGGTCGCCCACTTGAAGGCGCAAGGCGAGCCCACCTACATCGAGGCGATCACCCAGGCCGAGGACGAGGACGGCGAATCCGGCTTTGCCAGCGAAACCGAGGAGCAGGACGAGCTTTACGACGAGGCGTTGGAAATCGTCCGGCGTGACCGCAAGGCGTCCACCAGCTTCATCCAGCGGCGCCTGCAGATCGGCTACAATCGCGCCGCGCGGATCGTCGAGCGCATGGAAGCCGAGAACATCGTCTCCAAGCCGGACCGGGTCGGCCGTCGCGAGGTATTGCTCCGCGGCGACGACGACTGATCCTGTAACACTGAGTGCAAGTCCCGGCGGCTTTGCATTATCGGAAGGACGCACCATGGACTTGCGACGTGGCCTGTTAGCTTTGGCAGTGGCGGCACTGCCGCTTCTGCCCGGCGAAGCGAGCGCTACGATTCCGTCGTCGCTGCAACTGACGGCGGAGACACGCCAGGAGCTGCAGGACATTCAGGCCTACCTGAACACCATTCGAACGGTTGAGTCCGACTTTCTGCAGACATCGTCGAACGGCGAGCATGCGTCAGGGCGGCTGTACATGTCGCGGCCTGGCAAGCTCAGGGTCGAGTATACGCCACCGCCGGCGATCCTTGTCGTCGCCGACGGTACCTTCCTGATCTATTACGACAAGGCGCTCGATCAGGTGAGCTACGTGCCGCTGAGTGCGTCTCCGGCCGGCATTCTCCTCGACAAGCGGATCAACCTCGACGATCCAGCCCTAACCATCACCGACGTCGTTGATGATGGTGACACGGTTCGCATCAGTGTCGTGCGCACCGAAAGCGCCGGCGATGGATCGCTGACGCTGTTTGTGACCAAGTCACCCTGGCAGCTTTCCGAGTGGGAAGTCACCGACGCCCAGGGAATCACCACCCGGGTGACGCTGGCCAATCCGGTCTTTGGCGGATCGTTGAATGCGAAGCTGTTCGAGTTCCGCAATCCCCGCATGCCAGGGGAAGGCGATTATCCCTCCGGTCGCTAAAGCGTGTCGTCAGGCGTTGATGGAGGAATAGGCTTCGCGGCAGGCGGGCCCGGTCGACAGCCATTCGTAGCCGCCATCTTTTGCCGCGACTGACGACAGGTCCTAGAAGCCCAAATCTTCGGGCAGCACCCGGTTTGGCGGGCTGTGGCCGTCGCAGAAGCTCTTGATGTTGATGATCACGCAATCGCCCATGCCGATGCGGCCCTCGGTGGTGGCCGAACCCATGTGCGGCAGCAGCACCACATTGTCGAGCTGCAGCAGCTTCGGGTTCACCGCCGGCTCGTTCTCGAACACGTCCAGACCGGCGCCGGCGATCTCGTGCGCCCGCAGCATCTTCACCAGCGCGAGTTCATCGATGATCTCGCCGCGCGCGGTGTTGACGATGAAGGCGTGCGGCGGCAACAGCTTCAGCCGCCGCGCCGAGAGCAGGTGATAACTGGCCGGGGTATGCGGGCAGTGGACGGTGATAATGTCCATCCGCGCCAGCATCTGATCGAGGCTCTCGTGGTAGGTGGCCTCCAGCTCGGTCTCGATCTCCGGATGCAGACGGCGGCGGTTGTGATAGTGAATTTTCATGTTGAAGGCGCGCGCCCGGCGCGCCACCGCCTGACCAATGCGGCCCATGCCGACGATGCCGAGCCGCTTGCCGGAGACCCGCTGTCCCAGCATCCAGGTGGGTGCCCAGCCGGTCCAGTGACCCTCCCGCAGCACCCGCTCGCCTTCGGTGAGCCGGCGCGGCACGGCGAGGATCAGCGCCATCGTCATGTCGGCGGTGTCCTCGGTGAGCACGTCCGGCGTATTGGTGACGACGATGCCACGCTCGCGCGCCGCCCGCAGATCGATGTGATCGAAGCCGGTGCCAAAGTTGGCGATCAGCTTCAGTCGCTCTGCGGCGGTGTTGATGATCACCGAATCGATGCGGTCGGTCACCGTCGGCACCAGAACGTCGGCGACCTGCGCCAGTTCCAGGATCTTGTTGCGGCTCAACGGCTCGTCGGAGAGGTTGAGGCGCACGTCAAACAGCTCCATCATCCGCGTCTCAACGACATCGGGGAGCTTTCGGGTTACAACGACGAGCGGTTTTGCTTTGGGCATGCCGGTCCGTGAGCGGCTTATCTCGAAATGTTATGCGGGGTTAGCAGGCTCCTGGGTGCCTGTCCAGCAGAGCTACGATATGATGGTGACGTAAGCGTGATATAGTAAGTTTTTGGCAAATGAAGCTCAAAATATTGAAAGCGATCCGGCGAATTCCTGGGGGAAAAACGATGGCGGCGAGGATCTTCGTAATCCTGGCGATGCTGCTGGCATCGGTGGCGGCGGAAGCCGATGCCGCGCCTAACGATTCCGGCCTGCCGATTCCACGCTTCGTCAGCCTGCGCTCCGGGGAGGCCAACATCCGCACCGGTCCGGGTGAGCAGTATCCCATCAAGTGGACCTACCAGCGGCAAGGGCTGCCGCTCGAAGTGGTCGCCGAATATCACCACTGGCGTCGCGTCCGCGACTGGCAGGGCACCGAAGGCTGGATGCATTCGAGCATGCTGACCGGCAAACGCGCCTTCATGGTTATCGGCGATGGCAGCGCGGTGTTGATCCGCGCCGACGCCAACGCGTCAGCGCGGGTGGTCGCCCAGGTGGAGCCGAAGGTCGTCGGCCGGATCGATGCGTGTGCCAAGGGCAGCGACTGGTGCCGGGTGCGGGTGGACGACGTCAAAGGCTGGCTGCCGCGCAAAGCCATGTGGGGAATCTATCCCAACGAGGAGGTGGACTGAGCGGGAGCCGCAGCCGCGCCACCACCGCGTCATCTCGGGCTAAATCAACGTGTCCTGATCGCTATCGTCCTTCCGCCCGCTCCGCCTGGCGGCGTCGANNTCGTCGCTCCCGCCTCGCCATCGGCCATGCGCAGCCTTACCCCGGCGCGTGGCCGCAGGTCGCCGACGCGGGTGAGCAGTCGGCCAAGGCGATCGTAGACCAGGGCAAACCCCCGCTCCAGCACCCGCTCGTAGGAATAGCTATCGAGCAGTGCCGCGGCCCGCTGGAAGCGGTCGAGACGATCGCGGACCAGCACCGCAATCGACGTCTCCAGCGCCCGCGCCTCGCCGTGCAGCCGTTGCCGGGCGTGGGCGATCCGCGGCTCCGGGCTCTGCAACCGCGCCGCGGTCAGTGCCAGATCCCGCCGCCGACGATCAAGACCGACAGCAAGGCCATTCGCCAGCCGCTCTCCCCAGTCATCCAGGCGCTGGCGGGCGTCGTCGATCAGCCGTTGCGGTCGCGGCAGGCCGCGCTCCGCCGCGATCAAGCGAGTTCGCCGTTCGCCGAGGCTGCGGTTGGCCGCCCCTAGCAACCGCGTCGTCAGATTGAGGGTGCGGGCAACCAGTTCGAGGCGAACCGGAACCGCCATTTCCGCCGCCGCCGTGGGTGTCGGCGCCCGCCGGTCGGCGGCGAAATCGATCAGCGTCGTGTCGGTCTCGTGCCCCACCGCGGCAATCAGCGGGGTCGCCGAGCCGGCGGCGGCCCGCACCACCACTTCTTCGTTGAACGTCCATAGGTCCTCGAGCGACCCGCCGCCGCGGGCAACGATGAGCACATCTGGCCGCGGCACCTGGCCACCGGTGGCAAGCGCATTGAAGCCGCGGATCGCCTTCGCCACCTGCTCTGCCGCCCCAGGCCCCTGCACCAGTACCGGCCACAGCAGCACCCGGCGCGGGAAGCGATCGGCAAGCCGGTGCAGGATGTCGCGGATGACGGCGCCGGTGGGCGAGGTGACGACGCCGATCACCTCGGGAAGGTAGGGGATCGGCCGTTTGCGCTCGGCATCGAACAGCCCCTCGGCGGCCAGCGTCTTGCGGCGCTCCTCCAGCAGCTTCAACAGCGCGCCTTCGCCGGCGATCTCCAGCCCTTCCACCACCATTTGGTACTTGGAGCGGCCGGGATAGGTGGTCAGCCGCCCGGTGGCGATCACTTCCATGCCGTCCTGCGGCCGCAGGGCAAGCCCGGAGGCCGTCCCCCTCCAGCACACACTATCGAGGACCGCGTCCACATCCTTGAGCGCGAAATAGATGTGGCCGGAGGAATGCCGCTTACAGCCGGAGATCTCGCCGCGCACGCGCACGAGATCGAATTGCCGCTCGATCTGCCGTTTGACCGCCTGCGCAATCTCGCTGACGGAGTAAACTTGCAGGTTGTTGGCACCGGCGGGACGAGTGGGATAGCTTGTCATCCGATGCAGTATGAAGCCGGGACGAGGCGACGCAAGTCCGCGTGCGCGACAATCGGCACAGCTGAGGAAGAGGGTCCATGAAGGTTCTGGTTGTCGGCTCGGGAGGCCGCGAACACGCGCTGTGCTGGGCAATCGCCAAATCGCCCTTGTGCACCGAGATCCTCTGCGCACCGGGCAATGCCGGCATCGCCCAGTTGGCACGCTGCGTCGATGTGGGCGCCGAAGATGTGAATGGTCTGGTCAGGCTCGCCCAGCGTGAACGCGTGGACTTTGTCGTCGTCGGCCCGGAGGTAGCGCTGGTCAATGGACTGGTGGACCGGCTGAGCGCGGTGCGGATCAAGGCCTTCGGTCCTTCGGCGGCAGCGGCGGCGATCGAGGGCTCGAAGGTGTTCATGAAGGACCTCTGTGCCCGCTATGGGATCCCCAGCGCCGGCTTCGCCCGCTTCGACGAACCGGACGAGGCAAAGGAGTACATCCACCGCCACGGCGCGCCGATCGTCGTCAAGGCCGACGGGCTCGCCGCCGGCAAGGGGGTGATGGTCTGCCGCAACGAGAACGAAGCCTTCGCCGCCATCGACCACATGATGATCGAGGCGGCTTTCGGTGAGGCTGGACAGCAGGTGGTGATCGAGGATTTTCTCGAGGGTGAGGAGGCGAGCTTCTTTGCCCTCGTCAACGGGCCGCGCGCCATCGCCTTCGCCACCGCGCAGGACCACAAGGCCGCCTTCGACGGCGACCAGGGCCCCAACACTGGCGGCATGGGCGCCTACTCACCGGCGCCGGTGGTCACCGCCGAGATGGCCGAGGTGGTGATGCGCACCATTATTCAGCCGACGGCGATGGCGATGGCGGCTGAGCATCGGCCCTACGTGGGGGCACTCTTCGCCGGTCTGATGATCACCGCCAAAGGGCCGGTGCTGCTGGAATACAACGCCCGCTTCGGTGATCCCGAGTGCCAACCGATCCTGATGCGCCTGAAGAGCGATCTGCTCGCGGTGTTGCTGGCGTGCGTCGAGGGACGGTTCGATCAGATCCACCTCGACTGGGAGGCGGACCCCGCGCTGCTTGTCGTCCTCGCCACCCATGGCTATCCCGGCCATTACGCCAAGGGTTCGCTGATCGGCGGCCTCGATGCCGCAGCTAAGGTCGACGGCGTCACCGTTTTCCATGCGGGAACGAAAGCTGCCGGTGGGCGGATCATCGCCAGCGGTGGCCGCGTGCTCGGCATCGGCGCCCGCGGCGCAAGTTTTAGCGAGGCGCAGCAGCGTGCCTATGCTGCGGTGGACCGGGTCGACTGGCCAGAAGGTTTCTGCCGCCGCGATATCGGCTGGCGAGCCGTCGGACGCTGAACGTGGCTGATGCGAGGGAAATGCAAATGAAAATCGACGATCTCGACGCGCAGACGCGCACGGAGCTGGAGGCAGCCGCCTTCCGCGGCCTTGTCGCGCATTTGCAACGGCGGACCGACGCGCAGAACATCGACCTGATGAACCTGGCCGGCTTCTGCCGCAACTGCCTCGCCAAGTGGCTGCTGGCGGCGGCGAAGCAGCACGGCATCGATGCCACGTACGAAGATGCCCGCACCTTCGTCTACGGTGAACCCCTCAGTGCCTGGAAGGCGAAGCACCAGACCGAGGCGACGGCGGAGCAGCAACAGCAATTCGAGGCCACGAAACCCCTGCATGCGGTGATCGAGGGGATTTGATATCCGCTTCGCCAACAAACGCTGGATGGAACGCTTCGATGGATTTCCTCATACAGCTGGCAATCGTCCTTGTGTGCCTGTTCTACGGCGCGCGCAAGGGCGGGGTTGCTCTGGGGCTGCTCGGCGGCATCGGCATGGTGATCATGGTCTATGTCTTCCGGCTCAATCCGGGCAAGCCGCCGGTGGACGTCATGCTCACAATCATCGCCGTCGTTGCCGCGTCAGCAACCCTGCAGGCATCCGGCGGCCTTGATGTCCTGCTGCAGATCGCCGAGCGCCTTCTGCGCCGCAACCCACGCATCATCTCAATTCTGGCGCCGTTCACCACCGGCGGGCTGACGATGCTGTGCGGCACCGGGCACGTGGTCTACACGATGCTGCCCATCGTCTACGACATCGCGATCAAGAACAATGTCCGGCCCGAGCGTCCGATGGCTGCCAGTTCCATTGCGGCGCAGATGGGGATCATCGCCAGCCCGGTTTCGGTTGCCGTGGTGTCGCTGGTCGCCTTCCTCGCCAAGTCGCCCATTGACGGCCACACAGTCGATTTCGTCCAACTGCTGTCGATCACGATCCCCTCAACGCTGTGTGGCATCCTCGCCATCGGTATCTTCAGCATGTATCGGGGCAAGGACCTCGACAAGGATCCGGATTTTCAAGCCCTCATTGCCAATCCAGAGAGCCGCGCCTACGTCTACGGCAGCACGACTTCGCTGCTCGGCACGACGCTGTCACGCAACCAGTGGACGGCGATGTTTATCTTCGTCGGCGCAATTGCCGTGGTGGCGATCCTCGGAGCCTTCGAGGGCCTGAGGCCGCAAATCGCCGGCAAGCCACTGAACATGGTGCTGACCATCCAGATGTTCATGCTGCTGGCCGGCGCGCTGATCGTCATCATCACCAAAATGGATGCGGCGAAGATCGGCAAGACCGAGGTGTTTCGCGCCGGCATGGTCGCCGTCGTCGCGGTGTTCGGTATCGCCTGGACCGCCGACACCATGTTCGAGGCGCATCTGCCAACGCTGAAGCTGGTTCTCGCCGACACCGTCCGGGAGCATCCGTGGACTTATGCGTTGACGCTGCTGATCGTCTCGAAGTTCGTCAACTCGCAGGCGGCGGCAATCGCGGCGCTGGTCCCGGTGGCGCTGTCGATCGGCGTCCACCCCGGCTACGTCGTCGCTTTCGCGGCAGCCTCCTACGGCTATTACATTTTGCCGACCTACCCCAGCGACCTCGCGGCGATCCAGTTCGATCGTTCGGGGACGACGCATATCGGCAAGTACGTCATCAACCACAGCTTCATTCTTCCTGGACTGATCGGCGTCTCCACCTCGTGCACCGTTGGCTTCTTCCTCTCGCTGAGCCGGGGGCTGATTTAACAGGACAGTCGCCCGCCGGCCTCCTCATCCGACAGACAGCGTGCACCATGAGCCAGTCCCATAGGGTGACGAGCTATTGCATCACCGGCGGATCAGCAAGCATGTCCACCGGTGGCCGCGAGGAACTGCCGGCACGGTAGAGAAAGTCCTGGAATTCGACCTTCGAGCGAATTTCGAAGGCGCTTGCGAAGTCGATCACTACCGTGCCGCCACGCAGCAGCCGGAATCGAGGGCGCCCAGGCGCCAGGGGGACGGAGAAGGAGGTGATCCCCGCCTTCACCTCCTGCTTGTAGGTCTTGCCGCCGATCTCGATCTCGATCGTTCCCGGTTCGGTAAGGAAGGCCAGCAACTCGATGATATCCACCGGCGGTGCCCCATCACGCGCCTGGAACGATCCCTGCTGCTCCGGTGACTGCGCCTGGGTTGCCGCGGGCATGATGCGATGAAAGTAATAAAGCACGTCGCGGGTGATCGGCGGCTGCTTGCCGGTCTTGAACCAGGTGCCGTAATAGGCCGTCAGATCGTAGTAGGCGTACTGGATCCCGGTAGACGGGGCAATTTCCGACCCTTCGGCGTAGTCGTTCCAGGTGATCACCTGCACCCAGTCGGCCCCTCCTTCGCGCGCCACCCGCCAGCTCTCGCGAAACAGGCCGCTGCCTTCGGGTTCCCAAAAAGGCGCNNGGCTCTTCGGCCGCGAGTCCTGCGGCGCCACCGGCGCCATCCAGATCTTGCCCTGCTGATGCACAGCGGCGGCGGCTGGCAGATACTTTTCCGCGCCGGCGGGCGTCCGCCGTCCCCAGTCGGAAACACCTTCGCTGATCGCCGCGTACTGCGACATCCCCTGTTGCCACCCCTGAAACACCGGGACGAAGTACACCTTCACTCCCGACGCCTTCAGTATGGCGAACAGCTGTTGCCACCAGTCCACAGGCAGCTTCTCGGCGGAAAAGGCGGATAATACCAGCCGCCCGTCGTCCGTATGGTAGACTGACGGGTTGTTTGCCACCTGCAGGATGGCGGGCGCCACCTGCTGTGGCGTGCGGTCCTTGTTGGTCACCGCGTCAATCATCAGCATGACGACAAAGTTCGGATCGACGCGCTGCGCGGCGTCCAACATCGCCAGCAGCTTGTCGTAGTGCACGTTTGGCGGTGGACCGACGATGTTGAAGATAAATCCATCGACACCGATCGCCGCTGCCCGGCGAATCTCGGTCTCCATGTCGCGCGTTCGCCAGTCACTGTCGCTAACCACCGGCCGCGGCAGCGGCCGTTCGCGTGTCATGCCACCACCGGCGGCAAACTTGCCTCCTTCGCCTTCGGCGCGGGTGAAGTTGCGACTCCAATAGTCGTTGTCCGCCGGCTGGTTGTCGAGCGAGATGGGAAAGATGTGCCAATGCGCAAAGACCTTGCGCGGCGATGCCGCCAGCACCGCGACCGATGGCGGATCGAAGGGCCACGTTTTCGCCGCCGTATCGCGTGTCGCGGCAACGGAGCCGTCACCCTCCACTTCCCGCGGCGAATAGCGAGGTGCACTGGCAAGCTGCATGTCCGGCGTGGCCGCTTCACCCGACGGTGGCTGCTGCACGGCGACCGGTGGATCCACTACCGGCTCCGGCGTCGCCTCAGCGGCTGAGGCACCGGCGACTGCCGCAAAGAGAAGCAGTGAGGCGAGCACAACCCGTCCGCGATGCCAAACACTCATCCCGGTCTCCTGTTGATCACACTGTGGATATGCACGCTTTGTCTAGCTGCGGCGACGCGCATTGCCGATACGAACGCTACCCAGTCTCATTCAAGGTGGATCAGCCATGCAACACGAGCCTAGCGCAATCGCGACCATGGTCAACGAAGTTCATGTGACGTTGATTGGGGCAGTGGCCGTTGTCGCCGCGAGGCCTTCGGTGGCATCCACCAGCGTCGCGCGGGCGAAATCTGCCTCCTGCTGCCGCGCCCACATGGCCGCGTAACGCCCGGCAAGCGCCAAAAGCTGCTGGTGACGGCCTCTTTCGACGATGCGCCCCGCCTCAAGGACGACGATTTCGTCGGCATCCACCACCGTTGACAGCCGGTGGGCGATGATCAGGCTGGTTCGACCGCGTGCCACCTCCTGCAGCGACGCCTGAATCTCCTTTTCCGTATGGGTATCGAGCGCCGAGGTGGCCTCATCCAGCAGGAGAATCGGCGGNNATTCTCTGAGAATCGTTCGCGCGATGGCGACGCGCTGCTTCTCACCTCCTGAGAGTTTCAGTCCCCGTTCACCGACGCGGGTCTGATAGCCCTCCGGCTGGGCTACGATAAAATCGTGAATGCGCGCGAGGCGCGCCGCCCGCTCCACTTCGGTTTGCGTCGCCCCCGGCCGGCCATAGGCGATGTTGTAGAAGATGCTGTCGTTAAACAGTACCGTGTCCTGGGGGACGATTCCGATGGCAGCGCGCAGGCTGTCCTGGGTCACGGCGCGGATATCCTCGCCGTCGATGCGGATCGCCCCGCCGGTGACGTCGTAGAAGCGGTAGAGGAGACGCGAGATCGTCGACTTGCCGGCACCGCTAGGGCCGACGATGGCGATGGTCCGTCCGGCGCCGACGCTGAAAGAGACATCGGCCAGCACCGACCGGCGCGGATCGTAGGCGAAGGACACCCGATCGAAGACGATTTCGCCCCGGCTTACCTGCAGCGGCTTCGCCCCGGCGCTATCCTCCACCTCGGCATTCTCGTCCAGCAGCTTGAACATCTGTTCCATGTCGATCAGCGACTGATTGATCTCGCGATAGACGAAGCCGAGGAAATTGAGCGGCAGGTAGAGCTGGATCAGGTAGCTGTTGACCATGACGAAGCCGCCGACGGTCATCGTCCCCTTCGCGACGCTGTCCGCCGCCATCAGCATCAGCGTGATCAGGCCGACGGCAATGATCCCGCCCTGGCCGATGTTCAGCAGGCTGAGCGTGACCTTGCTTTTCACCGCGGCGCGTTCGTAGGCGCGCAACGCCAAATCGAACCGTTTGCTCTCGTGTGCCTCGTTGCCGAAATATTTGACGGTTTCGAAGTTGAGCAGGCTGTCGATCGCCTTGGTGTTTGCCTCGCTGTCGCTCTCGTTCATCCGCCGTCGGTACTGGGTGCGCCACTCGGTGACCCACACCGTCCAGACGATGTAGAGGGCGATGCAGACGAAGGTCACCGCCGCATAAAGGATGCCGAACAGTGACCAGAGGATGCCGCAGACGAGCAGAATCTCGATCATCGTCGGCAGAATGTTGAACAGCATGAAGTTCAACAGGAAATCGATGCCCTTGGTGCCGCGCTCGATCGCCCGGCTGACCGCACCGGTACGACGGTCGAGATGGAAGCGCAGGCTGAGTGCATGCAGATGCCGGAAGGTCTGCAGGCCGGCGGTGCGGATCGCCCGTTGCGCCACCTTGGCAAAGACCGCATCGCGAATTTCGCCAAAGACCTGCGACAGTGTCCGCGCCACGCCATAGGCGACGATCAGCGCCACCGGGATGGCCGCCAGGGTGCGGAATTCGTCAGTGGCCAGGGCATCGACCACGTGCTTGTAGATCATCGGGATACCGACGCTGATCGCCTTGGCGGCAATCAGGCTAAGCAGTGCCAGCACCACCCGCAGGCGCAATCCCCGTGCTCCCTTCGGCCACAGGTAGGGCAGGAGGGTGCCGATAACCGCTAGATTGCCGCGACCACGGTTTGCTCCGTCAACGCCTGAACGTGGTCGCATCGGCGATCAGACTCCTGTCCAGCCACATCCCCGCCGGGCACGGCGGCGATCGTACACTATATGGGACGCGACAAGCTGGCTCCACCGGCACCGCCCGGGCGGTGAACCAGGATCATCAGGGGGTGGGCAGCAGTTCGAACAACAGAAGCAGCGTATGCTGGAAGGTGTTCTGGTTGTCGTCGGAGGCAAGGAAGACCAAGGTTTCGCCGCTGGCACCGCGTCGCACCGCCATCGCTTCCATGTTATCGAAGGTGAGCGAGCCCTCGAAGCGGGCGATTTCTTCCGGTCGCAGCGCTCCGCCGGTCTGCAGCTGCTTGCCACCGATGCGGCGGAGGCGTGCCGCGAGCAGGGGAAAGCGGCGTTCGAGGATCAGCACGTCACCGTTCGGCAGCGTCGCCGCCTCGGTGGGTCGGAATCCCGCGTCGGTGGGCCAGACCAGCGGCCGCCATGGTGCCGGCCCGGTCCAGCCACGCACACCACTGCCTACGCTCCCGGCGTCCACCTCCATCGTTTCGGTGATGATCAACAGCCGGCCATCGGCGAGCGTGGTCAGTGCTTCGATCCCGCCGTTCACCGGCGCGTCAGCGAGTTCAGGCGGCGTGGCGAGCGTTTCGCCGGGGCCGCCGATGCGGCGATAGCGCACCAGCCGGTGGCGGCCTTCGAAGGCGACGATATAGCCGCCTCCCGGCGCTTCGGACACCGCCTCGGCATCGGCGTCCCGTTTGCGCGTCAGCGCCCGGCCGGCGGCGTCGCGTAGCGGCTCCAGCGCCACGTCGGCGACGCCAACGAGGCGGCCCTTGGCGTCGTAACGGAGCGCACCGGCCATCCAGAAGCCCACGTCGGTTATGGCGACGAACCGTTTGCCGTCAGCACTGACGCGCAGACCGGAGAGACCGCCGAAGCGCGGATCGCTTCGACCGCAGTTCGAGACCGCCGCGAAACTCCAGCGCTCCCACCCGCGTCCGCTCCGGGTCGCCAGCGTCGAGCGGCACGCTGCGGACGCTCAGCGCCAGCGGCTCGGCACGGGCGGCACCGGACAAGGGAGGTGCTGACAGGGCCGACAGCACCAGGAAGAACAGAAGAACGCGCCAGCGAATGCGCGTCGTCGGGCGTTGTAAACGATTCATCAATGACCGACCTATGCAGGGTCGCTAACGCGCGGGGGCCACCAGGCCCCGGCAGGCGGCGCGCACCATAGCGCAGGTTAGGCGACGGAGAGCAGCGATTTGCGTCTCGTTCTCGCCGCAGGCGCCGGCGTCTGCCGCCGTTGTTCCACCGCTGGAGATCGATAGAGTGAGCGCAGCATGACCCAAACCTGGAGCCGTCGCGTCGTTGTTCGCAGTCTCGGTGCCGGATTGCCCCTGGCGGCGGTCCTCGCCGATGCAACGCTGGCCCGTGCCGCCGCAGCAACGCTGTCCGAGGTGAGCATTCCTGTTGCCGGCGGTCAGCCGCTGCGCGCCTCTCTCGCCCTGCCCGCTAAACTCCCGGCACCCACGGTCATGCTCATCCATGAGTGGTGGGGCCTGAACGATCAGATCAAGGCAGTGGCGGCGGAGCTGGCTCAGGCAGGCTATATGGCGCTGGCGGTGGACCTGTATGACGGCAAGCAGGCGGGTTCAGCCGAGGAGGCCGGCACGCTGATGAAGGCGGTCGATGCCGCCGTTGCCGAAAGCCAAGTGGCGGCCGGCGTCGATTGGCTGCGTGCGGAGACGCGCTCCACCGGTAAGGTGGGAACAGTCGGCTGGTGCTTCGGCGGCGGCTGGTCGCTGCGCGCCAGTGTCGCCCGGCCGGTGGATGCGACCGTCGTCTACTACGGCGATGTCAGTCTGCCCGCCGCCAGGCTCGCCCGACTACAGGGTCCCGTCGTCGGTCACTTCGCCAACCGCGATCAATGGATCAACCGGGCGATGGTGGAGGGGTTCGAGCGGGCGATGGCCGAGGTCGGCAAGACGTTGACCGTCTACTGGTACGACGCCGATCACGCCTTCGCCAATCCCACCGGCGCCCGTTACGACGCCGAGGACGCCAAGCTGGCCTGGGAGCGGACGCTCGACTTCTACCACGCCAACCTGCGCTGAAGGCCGCCAGCGGCGGTGGCGGGTGGCCTACTCCCGTCGGCCACCCGGGCGGCTTTTCCTCAGAACTTGTAGCCGAAGCCGAAGCCGAAGACCCACGGGTTGAGATCGAAGTTGCGACTGTCGATCTTGACGCCACCCGCATGTGCCGTCGCATCCGGCGAGATCATGATGTACTTGGCGTCGGCGTTGAACACGAAGTTGGAATCAGGGAACTGAAAGTCGAAACCGAGCTGAAATGCCGGGCCGATGGCGTCGTCGATGGAGAGGCTATCGACAACAGGACCTCCCGACTCGTCGAAGAATATCGTGTAGTTGAGACCGACACCAACGTACGGGCTGACCATCGTATCACTGAAGAAGTGGTACTGCGCAAGCAGCGTCGGCGGCAATACCCAGGTATTGCCCAGGTCGACGTTGCCGAGCGCGGTGTTGTTCGCTTTGACGGAATGCTTGCTCACCGCGGCGATCAACTCGACAGCGATCGCATCGGTAAAGAAGTAGGAGAAGTCGATTTCCGGCGTGTAGCTGGTGCTGACGCGAATGCTGCCACCGATCGGGCTCAAGGAGCCGCTTTCATCCGGCATCACCACCAGGCCACGAATACGAACAAGGAACTCGCCTTCTTCGTGCGCCAAGCTGGGGTTGGTACTGCCGCAGTCAGCGCGAGCAACGCGACACCGGCGAGTGTTGCAATTTTATGCTTCATCTTTGCGTCCCCTCTTACAGGCGAGTGGGCCGCATGGACGGGCGCGGCCATATGTAAGTTTCTAACGTTTTGTAATTACTGGTCTATCCATGCAGCCATAATATTTATGTGGAAATTAATCAAGCGCGTCGGGCGCGGCCCAGGCAGCAGCGTGCATCTCCGCATCCATGTGTGGCGAATCAGCTACAGTTGGTGGCGGTGCCGCGAATGCGGCGGCAGCTGGCTAGAGCGGAATCCTACCAGTCTGGATCGTATCCGCAGGCGCTGAAGTAGTTTGCGCACTCGGCTGGGGTGAAGTCGTCGGCGAAGCGGCCGATGGCGGCCCAGAGGGCTTCGACGGTGCGCTCGGCGGCCTTGCGGAGCAGGGCCTTGAGCTTCGCGAACGCCTTCTCAATGGGGTTGAAGTCGGGGCTGTAGGGCGGCAGGAAGAGGAGGCTGGCGCCCGCGTCCTTGATCAGCGCATCGGTGCGCGGCCCCTTGTGGCTGGACAGGTTGTCCATGATCACGATGTCGCCGGGGCGGAGCTCGGGGACGAGCACCTTCTCGACATAGGCATCGAAGGCGTCGCGGTTGATCGCTCCGGTGAGCACGAAGGGGGCGATCATGCCGCGCATGGTCAGGGCGCCGACGAAGGTCGTGGTCTTCCAGTGGCCATGGGGAAGCCCATGCGCAGCCGCTCGCCGCGGGGCGCGCGGCCGTAGGTACGGCCCATGTTGGTCTTCGCCCAGGTCTCGTCGATGAACACGAGGCGCTCCGGGGCCAGGTCGATCTGGCCGTCGAACCACGCCTCGCGCTGCTTCAGGATGTCGGGGCGGTCCTGTTCGGTCGCATGGCCGGTCTTTTTTGCGCGTGAGCCCGTGGCGGCGGAAGAACCGCTGCAGCGTGCCGTAGCCGAAACCGTGGCCCCGCTCGGCCAGCGTCGCGCGCAGCTCTTCGGTGGTGACGTCCGGCGTCGCCTCGATCAGCTGCCGGATCAGCGCGCCTTGCGCCTCGACGCGGGCGGAGCGGCGGTCGCCGCCGAGCGGGCCAGGGCGCGGATCACCCTGCGTCCGCTCCAGCGCCCGCCATCGGCTCACGCTGGCGGCGCTGACGCCGAACCGCGCCGCCGCCGCGCGATGGCTCGCGCCTTCCGCCACCGCCTTGAGAACCCGGACGCGAAGATCGAGGGAAAGCGCTGTCGACATGTCCACCGGCCTCCTCCTCCGGCAGACATCTTGAATCAGAACCAGCCCCCAATGGGAATCCCCAACGATTCACTCAGATCGGCCTCCGCTCTAGTGGCTGCTGCGTCCGCGGGGCTGCTTCGGCGCGCCGCCGCGTTGCGGCCCACGCTGCCGCGGCTCGCCGTCCTCGAATAGTTCGGCGAGGTTCTGCAGCATCGTCCNCCNCAGTTCCTCGGCATCGACGAGGGTCACCGCACGTTGGTAGTAGCGGGTGACATCGTGGCCGATACCGATGGCGGTCAATTCCACTGGCGAACGCGTCTCGATCCACTCGATGACGTCGCGGAGGTGGCGTTCGAGGTAGTTGCCGGGATTGGCCGACAAGGTGGCGTCATCCACCGGCGCACCATCGGAAATCACCATCAGCACCCGCCGCTGCTCGGCGCGGCCGATGAGCCGGTTGTGAGCCCACAAGAGGGCCTCGCCGTCGATGTTTTCCTTCAGCACGCCTTCCCGCAGCATTAGGCCGAGGTTGCGCCGGGCGCGCCGCCAGGGCACGTCGGCGGCCTTGTAGACGATATGGCGGAGGTCGTTGAGCCGGCCAGGCCCTTTCGGACGCCCGTCGGCCACCCACCGCTCACGCGATTGCCCACCTTTCCACGCCCGGGTGGTAAAGCCGAGGATCTCCACCTTGACGCCACAGCGCTCCAGGGTGCGGGCGAGAATGTCGGCGCTCATCGAGGCGACAGTGATCGGCCGGCCGCGCATTGACCCCGAGTTGTCGATCAGCAGGCTGACCACGGTGTCGCGAAAGTCGGTGGCCTTCTCCTGCTTGAAGCTGAGCGGATGAAAGGGATCGATGACCACCCGCGCCAGCCGGCCGGCGTCCAGCAGCCCCTCGTCCAGATCGAATTGCCAGGCGCGCGTCTGCTTGGCCATCAGGCGGCGCTGCAGCCGGTTGGCGAGGCGGGCGACCACGCCCTCAAGGTTGGCGAGTTGCTGGTCAAGCTGTTCGCGCAGGCGGCCGAGTTCTTCTGGGTCGCACAGCGACGCTGCGTCCACTACTTCGTCGTAGTCAGTGGTAAAGGGGTGGTAGGCGAGCAGACTGGACGGCGACGGCTCCGGATGATTGGGGCGGCGCGAGGTCGGGCCGGCCGGTGACCTGCCTCCTTCGCCCGGCTGATAGTCTTCGCCCATGGCCTCGTCGGGCTGGCCGCCCTGGTCTTCGCCCTCGCTGCCGTGCGCGGTGGATTGGCTCACGGAGACGGAACCCTCCGAGCCGCGCGACTCCCGCTGCTGCTCGGTCTTTTCCTCCTTCTCGTCGGCGTCACCTTCCTGGTCGGCATCGCTCTCCAGCGAGGGATCATCCTGGTCGAGGAGGCCGAGTGCATGGATCAAATGCGCCGAGGCCTCGGCAAAAGCCACCTGATCGCCCACCGTCTCCGCCAACCGCCGCAACCAGATGCTGCCACGTTCCTGCAGCACCGGCCGCCACGGATCCACCAGCGGCGCTGCCAGCGCCGGCGGCTTGATACCGCTCAGGCGTTCACGCACCAGAAGGCTGATGGCGTCCGCCGCCATTGACTCGTCCAATCCCTGCACCTTGGCGTAACCCTTGCTCCGGCAGGTGTGATCGAGCAACGCTTCCAGGTTGATGCCGACACCGGTGAGGCGTTTCGAGCCCAGCCGCTGCACCCGGACCTGCTCCAGTGCATCGAAGATCGCCCGCGCCGGCTGGCTGGCCGGCATCCGCCGCTGGTGCAGCGCCGCGTCGTGATAGCGCAGCAACAAGGCCGCGGCATCGGCGGCGCCGCGCAGGCGGGCGACGTCCTGTGTCGCCGGTCGTCCGGCGACACCCGGTAACCGCACCCGATTGCCGCGCAGATCGACCTCGCCACTGCCGTAGCTGATCGCCACGTCGGCGCGTCCGGCCATCGCCCGCAGTGCTGCCGAAGTCACTCGCTTCAGCAACGCCTGGGCCTGTTCCTGCTTCTTGGTGCTCACGCTCGCATCATGTCGCTGTTGTCATCGATGGCCAGGGGCGCAGGCCGGTTAGCGATGAGCGATGGTGCGCATCGCCGAGTCCGGCAGATCTTCGCCGAAGCAACGCTGATAGTATTCGGCCACCGTCGAGCGTTCGATTTCGTCGCATTTGTTAAGGAAGGTCAAGCGAAAGGCGACGCCGATACTGCCGAAGATATGCGCATTCTCCGCCCAGGTGATGACGGTGCGCGGCGACATGACGGTTGAGATGTCGCCGTTGATGAAGCCGGCACGGCTCAACGTCGCCAGTTCCACCATGGATGATACCTGATCCCGACCTTCGCGGCTGTTATAGCCGGGAACCTTGGCGAGGATGATCTCCACCTCGGCATCGTGCGGCAGATAGTTGAGCGTCGCGACGATGTTCCAGCGATCCATCTGCCCCTGGTTGATCTGCTGCGTGCCGTGATAGAGGCCGGTGGTGTCGCCGAGGCCGATGGTGTTGGTGGTGGCGAACAGACGGAAGAAGGGATGCGGCCGCAGGACCTTGTTCTGGTCGAGAAGCGTCAGCTTGCCCTCCACCTCCAGCACCCGCTGAATGACGAACATCACGTCCGGCCGGCCGGCGTCATACTCGTCAAAGACCAGGGCGGTGGGACGCTGCAGCGCCCAGGGCAGGATTCCCTCGCGAAACTCGGTCACCTGGGAGCCCTCGCGCAGGACGATCGCATCCTTGCCGACGAGATCGATCCGGCTGATGTGGCTGTCGAGGTTGATGCGGATGCAAGGCCAGTTGAGCCGCGCCGCCACCTGCTCGATGTGGGTGGACTTGCCGGTGCCGTGATAGCCCTGGATCATCACCCGGCGGTTGTGGGCGAAGCCGGCGAGGATGGCCAGCGTCGTGTCGCGGTCGAACTGGTACGCCTCGTCACGATCGGGGACGTGACTATCCGGGATGCTGAAGGCGGGCACCTCCAGTTCGCTGTCGATGCCGAAGGTCTGGCGGACCGAAAGCGCAATGTCGGGCGCATTGAGGGGGATCGGCTTGCGGCGGCGTCGCTGGTGCCGTGGATGGTCATGCTCGACTCTTTATTCCCGTTAACGAAGGCAGCGGAACACCCGCCGGGAGCCTCGCCCTTTACGGGGAGAGGCTGGTCATCACCATACGATAGGCCTCGCTTATGGTCTTAAATCGTTCTTCGGAAGCCTTATCGCCACCGTTGGCGTCAGGATGATAGCGCTTTACCAATAATTTATACCGTGCCTTGACCGTCGCCACCGTCACCGGTGGCTCAAGCTCTAGCGCGATTAGGGCGCGGGCGAGGGGTGAGGCGGCGCGCGGCGGCGGCGGTTGCGGCTGCTCCGGCGGCTCGCCACTGCCGTCGTCCTGCCAGCGGAAGCGATGGTTATAGCCTGCCGAGCCCGGTCCTAGCGGCCACGTGGGTCGCTGCCAGACGGTATCGCGGCGGATATCCGCCTCCACCTCCGCCTCGGACATGCCGATGTAATAGTTCCACGCGGCATTATATTGGCGCACATGCTCAAGACAGAACCACCAGTAGTCCTGCAGATGCAGCCGCGACCGCGGCGCCCGATACAGCCCCTGCTGCTCGCAGGCACACCAATCGCACCCGCGGGCTGCCGACCCTTGCCGGCCCGCCTCCACCCGCCGGCAGACCGGCTCCGTGCGACCGTCCTCGCTCATGCAGCTACTATGGTTGCTCCCTCCAGCCGGCGCAAGCCACGCCCGTGCGCACCGCACCGGCACGGCTGCATGGCTTCGAAGCGCTTGATCCGCAGCGCGTTCGGCAGGAAAACGACGCTAGCGTTCGTACCCAGCCCCAACTTCAGCAGCAAGAATGAGGCCCATGACCGTCGCCGACCGGATTCGAGACAAGCTCACCCTGGGCCTCGCCCCAGCCCGCCTCAGCGTCGTCGATGACTCGCACCGTCACGCCGGCCACGCCGGCAGCCGGCCGGGANNGGAGACTCACTTCAGCATCGAAGTGGTGGCTGCCGCCTTCGCCGGCCAGTCGCGCCTGGAGCGCCACCGCCTGGTCAACACGCTGCTCGCCGAGGAACTGGCGGGACCAGTTCACGCCCTGGCGATCAAGGCACTGGCCCCGATGAGGCCGGCTGAACGGCGGCCTAGAGACGGCAGCGCGGCGCGACGACCTTACGGTGCCTGCATCAGCACCCGGCCGACCTTGCTGTTGTCATTGTAGACGAGAAAGGCGGCGATATCGCGCTTCTCCGCCGCGGCGACCATGCCGATGCCAGGAACGACGAAGCGTGCCTGGTTGTCCTCCACGGAAGCGGGGCCGATCTGCCCGCTGTACTGCCACGCCAGTAACGCGGCGTTGTACGTACCCGCCGGTACGGTGACCTGATAAGCACCGACGTAGGTCAGCGTCAGGTTGAGCGTGCCGGTATGGTCGGGCTGGCTGCCCGGATCGCCGAGATCGTAAACGCTGGCGTTGATGGTAAAGGTTTGCACGTCGCCTGGGTTCATCCCGGCGATGAGTAGTGGCTCCGCCGGTTGGTAGCGGGTCGTCACCCNCTGGTCCTCGTCGTTCTCAGAGACGACGCTCAACGACTGTCCAGGCATCTCAGAGAGAAACACGACGCGATCGCCGACCTGGTAGCGCCAACGCTTGCCCGAGGTGTCACGCGATAAGGGTGCGATGACGTGCGATTCCATCGTGCCTGCCTGATCGCCGCTGACGACTTGATACGTCCGCGTGCCTGCAGTCAGATGCGCCAGCGATGCATCGATGGTGAACCCGGGGACGGCCGGCCCGACCACGCCCGGTAGATAGTTCTGCGCCTGCGCCGCCAGCTTTGCAGGCAGCGGGATCACTGCGCCTTCCTGCGCTATTGCGATCCTTGGCGCCATCGTTGGTGCGGCTAACGCGAGCGCAACGACCGCGGCCGCGGCAAAACGGCGGCCGCTTGCCGTGTTGTCCATGACGTTTTCCCTACAGAGTACGTGAATGATGTCGAGAGCCTTTGCCCCGCCGCCGCGCATGCGATCGACGGGGCTGTTCCCCTTAGACGCCGGAATTAGCGCCGGCGCAACGAGATCGCGCCGGCGATGGGCTGCATCCTGGCGTTGGTGGCGATAAAGAGAAAGCCGCCAACAAGACCAAAGTTCTTCAGGAACGGCCAGAAATTATCCATCCAGTCGGCGCTGCGGAAGGGGTAGTCCCAGAAGTTGTGGAACAGCACCCCGGTGACGATGCAGTAGAAGCAAAAGAGCAGTGCAAACTGGCGGCGATAGACATCGAACAGAATGCCGAGCGAGCCGAAAACCTCCAGGCAGCCACCCAGCAACAGCAACAGCCAACCCGGCATCGGCATCCCCGATGCATTCGCCTGGGCGACGGCGCTGCTGTAGTCGAAGATCTTGTCGAGCGCACTGAAGGGAAACAGCAGGATCAGGCAGAAGCGGGCCAGGCCCGGCAGCCAGCGGTCGATCATCCCCATCGGGGCATCCCCTTCAGCATGTGATCGTCATTAAAAGCCACGGCGGCGCTCACCGCTGCACCAGTCGCATGGCGTGCCCGTCCGGATCCCGCACCATCACCGCCCGGGCAAAACCGAGCGGCTCGTTCGGCATCGTTATCACCTCCGCAGAGATGAAACGCACCCCCGCCGCCCGGAGCACGTCGGCAGCCGCATTGACGTCCTCCACCTCCAGAGTCGTCTGCCAGTGCCAGAGGTCGTCCGCCTGGGTATCGAGCGGCATCGGCCGGCCGCCGGGCGGCGCCTCGTATTGCAGGAACTCCACGTGCGGCGGCACATCTGCCGGCACCACGGCGGTGACGCGAACACGGGCACCGAAGGTGCCATCGAGGTATTCCTGCGTCGAGCCCACATTGAGGCTGCCGCCCGCCACCTTCATGCCGAGAAGATCGCGGTAGAAGCCGAGGCTCGCCTCGGTGCTGCCGACGGTGATCGCGGTGTGATCGATGCCGAGGAAGAGACGGTTGCTCGCCTTGTGCCAGCGCGCCAGGCCTTTGCCTTCGGGAAACCACAGCAGTTCGAGGTTGTGATTGTCGGGATCGCGGAACTTGATCGCCTTGATCCCCGCCGCCGGAACGTTCGAGGCAGGAATAGTCTGCGGCTCGGGCGAGATCTGACGCACACCGAACTGCTGCAGCTGCGCGTACGCCTTGTCCATGTCGCTGACGACGATCGCCATGTGCTCGAACCACAGGTCGTTGCTGCGCGACGGTACCGGGATTGGCCGGCCATCGGGCGGCGACGTGTAGGCGGTCAACTCGACGATCTGGTCGCCCAGTTGCAGGTGGACGATGCGGGCATTGGAAGCGAATACCCCCTCCAATTGCTCGTAGTCGGCGCCGGTGACGCGAATGTCGGTCACCTTCTGGAAGTCCAGCACCTGGGTGTAGAAGGCGATGGAGCGTTCCATATCGGCAACAGTGAAGCCGATCATCGCCAACCGGCTAACGCCGATCGGCTGCGCCTCGCGCGCCGGCGCGCCTGTTGCCACCAGGCAGAGCAACAGTAGGCCCAAACCGAACGCAAGACGCCTCGCCATGCTGGCCACGTCACCGCTCATCATGCCGCGCTCCACCCATGCCACTCGCTTGATGCCACCCTGGCTCATGTTGCAGCCGCCGCCGGCGGCGCCGATCGACGGGTCAACGCCAGCGTCAAAACGATCAGCACCGCGGCGATGGCCATCGCCCAGAGATAGACCTGAGACAGCGGCAGATCGCCCGCTTCGCGCAGCGGGCCGACGGCAAAGGCGCCGATGCCGAAGCCCGTCATGTAGGCGGCAACCATCCAGCCGGAGACGGTTTCGACAAAGCGCGGCGACTCGCCGCTGGCCGTACCGATGCTGAGTGGTAGGCAGGCGGAGCACGCCAGCCCGGCGAGAGCGAAGGCCATGACGCCCAGTGTCGGCCCAGAGGCCAGCGCCACCGCGGCCAGCGCCAGCATGATCAGCACTGGCAGCAGGCGGAAGATCTTCGCCGGCGGGATCCGGGTGGAGAGCACCGCCACCAGCAGCCGGCCCACGGTCACTGCCGCCCAGAATACCGCCAGCGCCAGATTGGCAGTGGCCGGTGTCAGGCCGCGCTGCTGATTGAGGTAAACGGTGCCCCAGTTGCCGAAGAGGGTTTCACAGACACCATAGAGCAACGCGAAGCAGATCCAGATCCAGAAGCGTGCCGGCAGCGCGCGGATCACCGCCCAGGCGCCGGCAGTCTGACCGGAGCCGGTTTCGCTTGCCAGCACCAGTGGCTGCGTCCGCCCGAGGCCGGCAAGCAGGAACATCGCCGTTGCCGCCGCCAGCGGCAGCAGCCACCAGCGGCCGCCGTCCGCCAGCATGGCGATAATCAGTGGTGCCAGCGCGGTACCGGTGCCGAGCAGCGTGTGCAGGGCGGTGAGCGCAGTTTCGCTCCGCCGTGGGAAGAAACTGGCGGCGTAGGCGTTGATCGCCGTCAGCGTCGCCCCAAAACCTAGCCCGAGCAGGCCGGTAGCGAGAAGCACCAGGGCGAAGGCAAGCCAATGGACCTGGGTGAGCAGCGAGCTCAGGGCAAAGACGCTCATCGCCAGCGCAGTGGAGAGAAAGCCGGCGAGCAGAATGGCGCGCAGACCGTGCCGCCGTGCCAGCGCCGGGGCAAACAGCGATGCCAGCACCGCGCCGGCAACGAGCGGCAGAAAAATGCTGCCATATTGGTTGCTGGTGAGGCCGTAGCCATCCACTGCGGTGAGAATGGTTGCCGCCGCCGGAAAACTGACCAGGGCAATGCCCAGCGCCAGACCGCCGCCATAGACGGTGCCGATCTCGATTGCGCGCGCCATCCGATCAGCCTCGCATCGGCCCGGGGAGCCCCCGGTCCGCCGGCGTTGTCCCTACGCCCGTCGCCAAGCCCTTCGCTGCCACCGCGATCCCCGCTGCCCTGGCCATTCGCACGTGTGCGTCCGCCGCTAGCATCCGGCGAGGTCGCATCCGCCGATCGGTCCGTTGATACCGAAGACGGATGTTAGTGAAAGGGCGAGAAGAGACAAAGGAAAATAGACATACTGGCGCCAAGGGGCAGCAAAGACGCGGGCGAACGGCAGCGGCGTTGATTCCCCTTGAGTTTATGGTTTCTCAGCAGAGGCTGACCTTGCCGTGGCGACGATACTGCGGCGATGAGGATCTGATGCACCCTGCAGGTCGGAGGAATTTGGACCGATGGCGACGAGTGCGATGCGGAAGGTGCTCATCATCGGCGGCGGCTTCGGCGGCGTGTTCACTGCCCGGCACCTGCAGCGCCAGGCGCGCGGCCGCATCGCCGTTGAACTGATCAGCCGGAATAACTTCTTCGTTTTCCAGCCCCTGCTGCCCGAGGTCGCCGGCGGCGGCATCCACCCCGCGGACGCGGTGGTGCCGCTCAGGCTGTTCCTGCCGGGAGTGACGGTACGCGTTGCCGAGGTGCGGACGGTCGACCTGGCGAAGAAGACCGTCCACGTGGCCGCCGGCCGCGGTGGGGAGATCGATCAACTCGCCTACGATCACTTGGTGATCGCGCTGGGCCAGGTGGTGGATCTGTCGCGCACCCCCGGTCTGGCCGAGCGCGCCCTGGTGATGAAGGATGTGACCGACGCCTTCCATATCCGCAATCACGTGCTGGGATGTCTGGAGGAGGCGGCGACCACGATGGACCCCCGCCGCAGGACAAGCCTTCTCACCTTTGCCGTCATCGGCGGCGGCTTCACCGGCGTCGAAACCGTGGGCGAAGTGCAGGATCTGATCCGCAAAGCGTTGCCTTTCTACAGCTCCGTGCGGGCCGCGGACATCCGCATCGTCCTCCTCCAACATGCGGCACGCATTCTCCCCGAACTGCCGGAGCATCTCGCCGCCTACGCGGCGGACAGACTACGCCGACGAGGGGTGGAGATCCTGGTGAAGACGGGGGTCAAGGCGGTGGACCTTGAGCGCATCGAGACGGATAGCGGCCAGACGATCGATGCCGGGACGATCATTGCCGCCATGGGCAACGCGCCGTCGCCGCTGGTGCAACGACTGCCACTGCCACGCGAGCACGGCCAGATCCTCGTCGATCGACATTTGCGCGTCCGTGACAACGACCACGTCTGGGCGCTCGGCGACAACGCCCGCATTCCGCTTGACGATGCCGACGACGCCAGCGCGGCACATGCGCCAGCGCTGGCCCAGTTTGCCTATCAGGAAGCGAAAGTGCTGGCGGCCAACATCCTCGCCTGCATCGACGGCCGGCCGCTGACGCCCTTCGTTTATCGTTCGCTCGGCACCATGGCCTCCCTCGGTGGCCGCCAGGGCGTCGCCGAGGTACTGGGGATGAAGTTCAGCGGCTTCCTCGCCTGGCTGGCGTGGCGGTTGTTTTATCTCAGCCTGATCCCGGGGCTGTCGACCCGCGTCCGCATCGCCACCGACTGGCTGCTCGATCTCATCGTCAGCCGTAGCATCGTCGAGATCCGCGCCGGCAGCACCCCGTCAGGCTTCGTGCGGTATTTCGCCGGCGATGTGGTGGTGGAACCGGGGGTGGAACCGGGCGGGGTTTACGTCGTGGTTTCGGGTCAGTTCCGCATCGATGCGCCTGACGACCCGGCGACGCCGCCGCGCGTGCTCGCGGCCGGAAGCTGGTTCGGCAACCGTTTTCGCGACCAGGAGTTGGCGACAAACGAACAGGCGCGCGCCGACACCGACGCTGTCGCCTATTTCGTCGCCCAGGAAGACCTGGCGCGCCTTGCCACCGTCCGCGCGCTGCTCGACGATCACCATGCGCCGGCGCCAATCGGCCTCTAGCAGCCTGTCGGACTTAACGCGAGGCGGAGCTGTGGGTTATAGAATCCGGGCATGGATTCACGCCCCCGGCCCGGACCTCTTCGGCATGAGCAACTTCCGCCCGATCGACCGCGACAGCGGATTTCTGATGCCGCCGTCGGTGGACGAGTGGCTTCCGCAGCGGCACTTGGCGCGGTTCGTGGTGGAGGTGATCGCGGGGCTGGATCTGCGGCCGATGACCGGCAGCTACCGTGGCTCTGGGGAAGCGTCCTACCACCCCAGCCTTCTGCTGGGCATTCTGATCTACGGCTACGCCACCGGGGTGTTCTCCAGCCGCAAGCTGGAGCGGGCGACCTATGACAGCGTGGCGTTCCGCTTCATCGCGGCGAACGATCATCCGGACCATGACACCATCGCCGCGTTCCGCCGACGCTTTCTGCCGCAGATCGAGAAGCTGTTCGTCCAGGTGCTGGTGCTCGCGCGCGAGATGGGCGTGCTGAAGCTGGGAACGGTCGGGCTCGACGGGACCAAGGTCCACGCCAATGCCAGCCGGCACAGCGCGCTGTCCTATGACCATGCGGGCAAGCTGGAGGCCCAACTGCAGGCCGAAGTGGCCGATCTCATGGCCAAGGCAGAAGCGGCGGACCAGGTGGACATCGCTGACGGCATGTCGATCCCCGACGAACTGGCGCGACGTGAGGAACGGTTGTCCAGGCTCGCCGAGGCCCGGGCGAAGATCGAGGCCCGCGCGAAGGAACGCTTCGAACGGGAGCAGGCAGACCATCAGGCGAAACTCGCAGCACGGGACGCCAAGGCAGCGGCCACCGGCAAGAAGCCCACGGGCCGTGAGCCGAAGCCGCCGGTGGCGACGCCGCTGCCCACGGATCAGATCAATCTGACCGACGAGGAAAGCCGCATCATGGCGGTGGCGGGCGGCGGTTTTGAGCAGTGCTACAATGCGCAGGCGGCGGTGGCGGCGGGCAGTCTGCTGGTGGTGGTCGCCGACGTGGTGCAGGCGCCCAACGACAAGCAGCAGCTTACACCCATGCTGGACAAGATCGGCACTCTGCCGGACGTGCTCGGCAGGCCGGACATGCTGTTGGCGGACAATGGCTACTTCAGCGAGGCGAATGTGCAGGCCTGTGTGGCCGGCGGGATCGAACCGCTGATCGCACTTGGTCGCGAGGCGCATCATCTCAGCCTGCAAGAGCGCTTCGCTGCGGCGCCACCGGCGCCCGAAGACCCCACCCCGGTTCAGGCGATGGCGTATCGGCTGCGCACGCCGCAGGGCCGCGCGCTCTACGCCCTGCGCAAGCAGACGCCCGAGCCAGTGTTTGGCATCATCAAGTCCGTGCTGGGGTTCCGGCAGTTCCTGCTGCGCGGGCTCAATGCCGCCCGTGGCGAGTGGAGGCTTGTGACCATGGCATGGAACCTGAAGCGGATGTTCGCCCTCAGCCGCGCCGTCTAGCAGCCTGTCGGACTTAACGCGAGGCGGAGCTGTGGGTTATAGAATCCGGGCATGGATTCACGCCCCCGGCCCGGACCTCTTCGGCATGAGCAACTTCCGCCCGATCGACCGCGACAGCGGATTTCTGATGCCGCCGTCGGTGGACGAGTGGCTTCCGCAGCGGCACTTGGCGCGGTTCGTGGTGGAGGTGATCGCGGGGCTGGATCTGCGGCCGATGACCGGCAGCTACCGTGGCTCTGGGGAAGCGTCCTACCACCCCAGCCTTCTGCTGGGCATTCTGATCTACGGCTACGCCACCGGGGTGTTCTCCAGCCGCAAGCTGGAGCGGGCGACCTATGACAGCGTGGCGTTCCGCTTCATCGCGGCGAACGATCATCCGGACCATGACACCATCGCCGCGTTCCGCCGACGCTTTCTGCCGCAGATCGAGAAGCTGTTCGTCCAGGTGCTGGTGCTCGCGCGCGAGATGGGCGTGCTGAAGCTGGGAACGGTCGGGCTCGACGGGACCAAGGTCCACGCCAATGCCAGCCGGCACAGCGCGCTGTCCTATGACCATGCGGGCAAGCTGGAGGCCCAACTGCAGGCCGAAGTGGCCGATCTCATGGCCAAGGCAGAAGCGGCGGACCAGGTGGACATCGCTGACGGCATGTCGATNCCCCGACGAATTGGCGCGACGTGAGGAACGGTTGTCCAGGCTCGCCGAGGCCCGGGCGAAGATCGAGGCCCGCGCGAAGGAACGCTTCGAACGGGAGCAGGCAGACCATCAGGCGAAACTCGCAGCACGGGACGCCAAGGCAGCGGCCACCGGCAAGAAGCCCACGGGNNCCGTGAGCCGAAGCCGCCGGTGGCGACGCCGCTGCCCACGGATCAGATCAATCTGACCGACGAGGAAAGCCGCATCATGGCGGTGGCGGGCGGCGGTTTTGAGCAGTGCTACAATGCGCAGGCGGCGGTGGCGGCGGGCAGTCTGCTGGTGGTGGTCGCCGACGTGGTGCAGGCGCCCAACGACAAGCAGCAGCTTACACCCATGCTGGACAAGATCGGCACTCTGCCGGACGTGCTCGGCAGGCCGGACATGCTGTTGGCGGACAATGGCTACTTCAGCGAGGCGAATGTGCAGGCCTGTGTGGCCGGCGGGATCGAACCGCTGATCGCACTTGGTCGCGAGGCGCATCATCTCAGCCTGCAAGAGCGCTTCGCTGCGGCGCCACCGGCGCCCGAAGACCCCACCCCGGTTCAGGCGATGGCGTATCGGCTGCGCACGCCGCAGGGCCGCGCGCTCTACGCCCTGCGCAAGCAGACGCCCGAGCCAGTGTTTGGCATCATCAAGTCCGTGCTGGGGTTCCGGCAGTTCCTGCTGCGCGGGCTCAATGCCGCCCGTGGCGAGTGGAGGCTTGTGACCATGGCATGGAACCTGAAGCGGATGTTCGCCCTCAGCCGCGCCGTCCAGCCTGCGCGGCCAGTTCCGCAGGCGCGCCAGCGCGACCGCACCGCCCAAAATGGCGCTGACAGAGGCGCCGACGCACCGATCCCTACGCAGGTCCGGCGACGCCCGAGACGCAAGTCCGACAGGCTGCTAGCCTGCGCGGCCAGTTCCGCAGGCGCGCCAGCGCGACCGCACCGCCCAAAATGGCGCTGACAGAGGCGCCGACGCACCGATCCCTACGCAGGTCCGGCGACGCCCGAGACGCAAGTCCGACAGGCTGCTAGGCCACCGCGTCGCCGGCGCAGCAAGGCTGGCAATGGGAGAAGGGAGCGTCCATGGATTGGCTGATCACCGAGGGACTCCCGTTGCTGGCCAGGGTCTCGCTCGTCATCCTCTTTCCTTTCAGCGCCCTGGACAAGATCGTCAACTGGTCGAGTGCGCTGGCCCAGGCCAAGTCCAGCTTCCTGCCGGGTGGACCGGTGTTGCTGCTGCTGGCGATACTGGTGGAGGTGGTGACGCCGATCTGTATCGTCACCGGCTGGCAGGACCGGCCGGCGGCGTTCGTGCTCGCCGGCTTTTGCGTCATCACCGCCATTCTCTACCACCGCTTCTGGCTTTATCCGCGCTTCTTCTTCGCCGACAGCGAAGGCCGCCCACACCTGTGGGACTTCCTCAAAAATTTCGGCCTCGCCGGCGGCCTGCTGCTGATTGTTCTCGGCAGCGGTGCCCCTTGAGGATCGCGACAGCAGGATGAAGGAGGCAACGATGGTTGCTATCGACTCTGTTCAACCGCCGCGCATGCCCTACTGGCATGTCTGGACCGACGAAGCTGGGGCGACGCACCAAAGCCACTGCGAGCTATCCGCCTTCCGACTGGAAAGCATGGGCGGCAAGGCAGCGGCGCAGTGGAACGACCGGCTGTTGACCGCGGCCAGCTCGGTACTCTTCAGTGTGCTCCCCGTCGGCTGGGTGGGTGACTGGCACGAAAACCCGAAGCCGCAATGGATCGTCCCCCTCGCCGGTGTCTGGTTCGTTGAAACCACTGACGGCACCCGGGTGGAGATGGGGCCGGGCGAGATCTCCTTCGGCGGCGATCAGCGGGCGCGACCAGACAAAAATGGCTGCGTCGGCCACCGGTCGGGAACCGTCGGCGATGTGCCAGCGGTGTTGATGGTGGTACAACTGGAGGACGACAGGTTCATCGGCGCCCGTCCTGGCGCCTTCAGCTAACCCCAGCCGGGCAGGCCTGCGATGCAGGGGTTCGACGTGGTCGATCGGCGCTTCAAGCGCTTCGTCCTCTTTAATGCGTCCTTGGAGACGCTGGCTGGCGGCTTTCGCTGGCTGGAAGGGCCGGTATGGTTCGCCGATCACCAGTGTCTGCTGTTCAGCGACATTCCCAACGATCGCATCCTGCGCTGGAGCGAGGCAGGCGGGGTGCAAGTTTTCCGGCAGCCGGCAGGGTTTCCCAATGGCCAGACCCGCGACCGCGAGGGCCGGTTGATCACCTGCCTGCATCGCCAGCGTGCCGTGGTCCGCACCGAGATCGACGGCACGATCACCGTCCTCGCCGACCGTTTCGCCGGCATGCGGCTGAACTCACCCAATGACGTGGTGGTCAAAGCGGATGGCAGCATCTGGTTTTCCGACCCGCCCTACGGCATCCAGACCGATTACGAAGGCGGCAAGCAGGAGTCGCAACAGCCTTCGCGCGTCTACCGCCTGGATCCACGCTCGGGCGCGATGACGGTAGTCGCCGACGATTTCGATGGCCCCAACGGACTGTGCTTCTCGCCCGACGAGCGGCGCCTGTATATCGCTGATACCGGTCTGCAGTTCGCCGACTCGCCGCGGCAACACATCCGGGTGTTCGATGTGGAGGGATCCGGTGCCCGCCTGCGCAACGGGCGGATTTTTCACCAGGTGAGCCCCGGCAACGCCGACGGCTTTCGCTGCGACGAAGAGGGGAACGTGTGGACGAGTGCCGACGACGGCGTCCACTGCATCGATCCCGCGGGCGACCTGCTGGGCAGGATCCTGGTCCCGGCGAAGGTGGGCAACCTGACCTTCGGCGACCGGTGGCGCAGCCGCTTGTTCATCTGTGCCTCACAGACGCTCTACGCCATCTACGTCAATCAGCGCGGCGCGCAGCGACCGTGATCAGGCGCCGAAAAACAAAGCGGCCGGTACTGGGATAGCCCAGTACCGGCCGCCAAGCTCAGGTCAAGTCACGAACGTTGGTTCGTGCAGTCCTTAGAAGCGGTAGAGTGCGCCAACACCAGTGTTGACCACGCCACCCCAGAAGACCTCGTTGCGAACGTTGTAGTCGTAGGCGACCTTGCCGTAGAGGCCGAAGTTGCGAGTGAGGTCATAGCTCAAGCCAACTTCCGGACCGGTGATCGCACCGTCCTGGACGCCCGCAAAGCCGGTGTAGCCACCGAACCAACCGACGTACGGATGAACCTTGTCGAAGTTCATCTGATAGGCAACACCACCGACCGCACGATAGCCCCAGCCATCGTTGGCGGAGGTGCCGAGGGTGTTGAAGCCGACGCCATCAACGAACAGCTTGACCTGCGGGATCGGCAGGTAGTCAATCCGGATGTCCGGGCCGAGCAGGCTGGCCGACTTGCTGTTCGGGCTATCGGTCTCGCGGAGGTTGTAGCCATACCACGGGCCGAATTCGACCGCCCACTTCAGCGGCGGCGGCGGCGGCGGCGGCGGAGCCTTGGCCTGAACCGGCGGCGGGGAGCTGGCGGTGCGGGCGGGCGCGGGAAATCNGATTTCCGCGCGGCGGTTCTGCGCCTCGCGGACGTTGTCCTTGGTCGGCACCAGCAGATCGCTCTGACCGCGACCATAGGCAGTGATCACGCCTGCGGGAACGCCAAGACGGATCAGTTCCTTCTTCACCGTGTCGGCGCGACGCTCGGACAGGCCCTGGTTATAGACCGGGGAGCCCGAGGTGTCGGTGTGGCCGACGACGGTCAGCTTCACCTGACCGGACTTCTTGAACGCGTCGGCGGCCTGGGCGACGACGCGCTGGGCCTCGGCAGTCAGGTTGTATTTATCCCAGTCAAAGAAGACCAGGAACTTCTGCATGTTTTGCTGCTGCGCGGGGCTTGCGGCCACCGGTGCCACCGGTGCCGGCATCGCCGGCTTCGGCGCCGTCTGCGCCGCGAAAGCCGCAGGAGCCGTCAGGGCCAGGATCGAGCCCGCGACCAGTAGGGTCCTCATACTTACCTCCTCAAAGGATAATATCCCGACGTTCCGCTGAGCGGTTAACCACCCATATACTCTCGCAAACGGGGAAGTGTGCCGCCATTCGCTCGGAAAGATCGCCATCTTCATGCATTCCGAACCAGTTGTGGCACATTTGCGACATGGATTGGAGCGGTCAGGTGAAGCCGAATTGGGTACCGCATGGGATCGTTATCCACCGGAGCCAACCCGACGCCTCTCTCTTGCAGTCCATCAGGGGCTGTCTAATCACGATCGCATTTACCACATTTCGCCTATCGGTGCACAAGGCAATCGTGTCCTTTTCGGCGTTGGCAACCCTTTGCAACGGCCTGATTGCCCGCATCCTTCTCGCGGTGCGCCTGAAATATCACACATGAATATCACAGCCGGGCACCACACCATGCCGTCGATAAGCGGTTAAATTCTACCACACCGGGAGCAACCATGTCCGATGCGCATCGTTGTCACGACCAGCATGACCTCGTTTTTTCGTTGCAGGTGGGGCAGATTTTACCCCTTGGGCCCGACGGCGTCCCCAGCGGCTTCATCAAATCGTCGCTTGCAGGACCGGTTTGCGTCACCCCGCTCGGCCTCGCCGGAGATGCGCAGGCCGACCTGAGCGTACACGGCGGGCCGGAAAAGGCGGTCTACGGCTACGGGCTTGCCGCCTATGCCCTCTGGCAGGAAGCCTTTCCCGAACACGCGTCGCTACTGCGTCCGGGCGCCTTCGGTGAAAACCTGACGATCAAAGGTCCGACCGAGGAGACCACGTGTCTCGGCGACGTCGTGCACATCGGCACTGCGNNACTGCAGGTCTGTCAGCCGCGCCAGCCGTGCTTCAAGTTGGCGCTCCGTTTCAGCGACAAGCGGATGCCGAAGGCGATGATCCGCAACGGCCGCTCCGGCTGGTACTACCGCGTCCTTACTCCCGGAACGCTCGCCGCCGGCGACCAGGTGCGGCTGGTGGAGCGGCCCAATCCCACTTGGCCGCTTAGTCGCTTCAATGCCTGCCTCGCTGCCAAGACATGGGACGCTGCAGAGGCGCTGGAACTGGCAACGCTGCCGGGTCTGGCGTCGCAGTGGCAGCAGGCAGCACGGGAAGCCTGCCACTCGACCACGACATAGTTGTATCAGCCACCACGAGTCGTCTTTTCCGCCGCCATGGCATGATCGATGCACACATTACGCGAGCATCACCGCCTGCAGCTCCGCAACGCCCGCCTTTGCAGCGAAATCGGCAACCCATACCGACGCATCCGCGGCCAAGGCCGTCTCGCGCGAGGCCAGCGACGACGACGGCTTCAAGCCGCCGGGACCAGCGCCCGAGGGTCCCGATTCGCGGCGCTTATGAGCGAGCGGCGAGCGGCCTGCCGACCGTCTGGCTGGCCTCCAGCGCCGCCGCAATATCCTGGCTGAGCGAGCCGAGGAGTTGGCTCATCGCCGCGGTAATCGCCGCGAAGTCGGTGCCGCTGGCGGCCGTGGTATAGGTGGCCGCGTTGGTGGTGAGGTAGGTACGGCCGCCATCGGCGAACAGCGTCCATTGCGCCACCAAGGTGACGGTGCCGTCGGAGGCTTCCTCGAACTGGGAAATATCCACGTGCACGACCCGATCCACCGGCAGCGCCGCGCTGATCGGGAAGGCGACCACCTTGCTGCTCCTGAGAAGCCGTGCGAGGTTGGCGACGATCACGTTGGTGGCGTTGCTATCCAGCGGGCCAGCCCATTGGCTGTCGCGGGCGACGTAGATCTCGTTTGTCCGCGCCCGGGTTACCAAACCGTTCTGATTGAGGTATTCGGGCAGCCGCACCGTCTGCACCGCGACGATCTGCGAGCCAAAGGACGACAGCCCAGCCTCGGTACCCGCCGTTGGCGTCAACGTGTAGTAGCTGATCGGCGTCGATGGTGCGAACAGCGAGCCACAGCCGGTCAGAGCGGCGAAAATCGCCAGGGCGGCCAACCGACGCAAAGCGGGAAACGACGCACGAGCGATCACTTGCTGTCTCCTGATTTCGCAGCGGGACGACCGACGAGCAACGCGTTCGGATCCCGCTCGATNNCGTGTTCATCAGCGCGCGCGTACCGGGCCGCGCTCGCCACCTCCCGCAAGGTGTTGATCAATTCGTAAGTCAATGGCGCCCCCGGTTCCAGCATCCCNNGTTGACCGTCCCAAGCAGCTTGTCAGCGTTATCCATCGACGTTTGCGCACCGCCGAGCGCGCGGTCGACCTCGCGGATTGTCGACTTGAGCTCTCCCAGTCGCAGATTTGCCTCCGACACCGTCGTCTTGGCNGCCACCCGAAAGCTGCTCGACATTGCCCAGGATCGGCCTCATCCGTGCGTCCAGCGCCGCCACCGCGGTCTTTGCCTCGGCGAGTGTCTGGTTGGCGTTGCCGATCGCCTGCGTCAATTGCGGATCGTTGATCACCTTGTTGGCGCCGGCGAGGAGTTCCCGGCCGTCCTTGATCAGGTCATCCAGCGGCAGTTTCGACAGCTTCTCCATCAGGTCCTGGATGGTGGCGGTGACCTGGGTCATCTCCGACGGCACCGTCGGAATCTCGATGCCCGCCAGGTGCCCCAGCTGAACGTCGGTCGCCGGCAGGTTCGGGAAGAAGTCGATGGTGACGTTTACCTGATTGGTGACGAAGTTGGGCAGCGACTGCTGCGCCCGCAGCCCGCTGTCGATGAAGCGCTTGATGAGTTCACCGGACCCCCGCTTCGCCTCGGCATGGGCGATCTGCTCTGCCGTGCCACCCACCATCTGCATGTTGTCGCCATAGAGGACACCACTGACCGGGATGTAGATCTTCTGGTTGCCGGCGTCGAACTGCAGCTGAATGTCGGTGATCTTGCCGACGCTGACGCCGCGGAAGGTGATTGCCGAGCCCACCTGCAGGCCTTTGACCGAGCCTTCGAAGTACATCACCACCGGCACCGTCGGCTGGAACAGCTTGCCACCGCCGAACAGAATGACGATCGCCATAATCAGACCGATCGCCCCGAGGACGAACGCCCCCACCAGGGTCGGATTGACTTTACGCATCACGAAGCTCCTGCGGAGGAGGAGGGGGAAGACGCGGAGGCGGCTGAGGATGTGGCAGCGGCCGGCAGTGCGACCTCGTTCAAAGTTCCTTCGCGGGTGAGGAACTCGCGCACCATTTCGTCGTTGGTGGTTCGAACCATCTCCTTCGGATCCCCTACCGCGGTCGCGGTTCGCTTGACGTTGTCGAGGAAGACGGAATTGTCGGCAATGGCGAAGATGCTTGGCAGCTCATGGGTGACCATGACGATGGTCGCCCCCAGATCGTCGCGCAGTTGCAGGATCAGGTCATCGAGACGCTTCGAGGTGATCGGATCGAGGCCCGCAGAGGGCTCGTCGAAGTACAGGATCTCCGGATCGAGCGCCATCGCGCGGGCAAGACCAGCTCGTTTCATCATGCCACCTGAGATCGCCGACGGGAAGAAATCCTCGTAGCCAGCGAGCCCCACCAGTGCCAGCTTGGTCGAGACGATTTCGCGAATTTGCCCCGGGGGCAGCGTGGTGTAGGTCTGCAGCGGCAGGGAAACGTTCTCGGCCAGCGTCATTGAGGTGAACAGCGCTCCCGACTGGTAGAGAACACCGGTACGCCTGAGGATGCTTAGCCGGTCCGCCGGCTTGGCATCCCATAGACTCTCGCGACCGTAGTAGACCTTGCCGGCGGCCGGCGTCTGCAGACCGATCAGGTGGCGCAGCAGCGTGCTCTTGCCACAGCCGCTGCCGCCCATGATGACGAAGATGTCGCCGCGCTTGACGGTAAAGTTCAGGTCCTTCTGGACGACGAAACTCCCGAACGCCATTGTCAGCTGCTCGACGGTGATGATCGGTTCGCCGCGGGCTGACTGGGCCATCGTTGCCCTCCTACTGACCCACCGGAAACGGCGGCGCCAGCACGCCGAAGATGCCGTCGCCGACGATGATGGCGACGATCGCCATCACCACCGCCGACGTGGTCGCATCGCCCACCGCCGCGGCGCTGCGGCCGCAGTTGACGCCCTGCATGCAGCCGCTGAGCGCCACCAGCAGCCCGAACACCGCGCTCTTGCACAGGCCGGTGACGAACACCGACAACGGCACCGCGGCGAACAGCTGATTGACGAACTGTTCCGGCGTAATGCCGAGAACCAGCACCGCGATCACCCCGCCACCGAACATCCCCAATAGATTCGCGTAGAGGTAGAGAAGCGGCATCATCAAGATCAACGCCAGCATGCGCGGCAGGACGAGGAAGTCCATCGGCTCCAGGCCCATCGTTCTCAACGCATCAATCTCCTGGTTGACCTGCATTGTACCGATCTGGGCGGCGTAGGCGGCCCCGGTGCGGCCGGCCATGATGATCGCCGTCATCACCGCTCCCACCTCGGCGGCCATCGACATGCCGATCAGATTGGCAACGTAAATCTGGGCGCCGAACATCTGCAGCTGTGCGGCGCCGAGGAAGGCCATGGTCAGGCCCTGCAACAGGCTGAGCAGCGAGACGATCGGCAGTGCATCGACGCCGGCCTGCTCGATGAACAGCCACAGGTCGGAATGGCGAAATCGCGCCGGCCGGCCGGTAAGCAGGCGGCCGAAGCTCATCGCCGCCTCGCCGATGAACGCCATCAGCCGGCCAGTTCCGGCAGCGAAGTCGATCGCCGCTTCGCCGAAGATCGTCACCAGCGATCGACGGGATCGCTTCTCGGCGGCGCCTTCCACCGGCGGTACCGCCGTCGCCAAATCGATCAGTCCGCTCATGCCCTGCGGTAAGCCATCGCGGTCGATGGTGAGTTGCTTGCCCTTGGCGTGGCGGATCACGCCAAGGAGAAACGTCAGCAGCGCGGTGTCCCAGGCGCCCAGCGCCCGGGTATCGAAGGTGACACGACGAACAGCGGGAGCCGCATCGATCTCGCGGATTGCGTCGCTTACGGCTGGCAGTTTGCCGCGCACCGTCCACGCTCCGCCAAGGGCGAGAAGCAGGGTAGCCGCATCGGGGTGGGCGTACTGAACGCCGGCAGCGATTTCTGGCGCGGGTGAATTGTCGTCGACCAAGGCGGAGGTCACCTCAGAGCACGAGTTCGGCAACGCCAAGCGGCGCAGCAGTGAAAGCATTGCATAGCGCGAAACTGCAGCGATGGTAAATGCAGTTCGCGAAACATGACGTCGTTTACCTCATATGGTTGGCGATACCATCATAGATTGTTGACGCGAAACTGCGGCTACTGCGCAAACCTGACAATGTCCGGTCACCGCCACCATTGCCGTCGCCGACTGTCGCAAACACCACAATCCCCATCCATTAACTGGAACCGGTGGTGCATCGAGTACCCGAGAAATTCGCTCCATTTTTGTGCATCACAATATCATCTGTGTGCAGGTGCGGCGCACGCTTCGGTATACGCAATCTGGAATCAGCGCAAGAATGGAAGGAGTTAACCACAGCGGTGACAGCCGCCCGCAGTCACCCGGAGTAGTTGCGACACTTTCGCCACGGCTGATGCCCTCCTCCGGTGGCATAGCCATTGCTTAACGCAACGCAGAGCGGGTGCGCGGATGGGTCCCAAATGGGTCACGCCGCATCCGCCTCACCGTTAGCGCCTGCATAAAGGCGGCCGCTAGCGGTTGCCCTCTTAAGTCCAATGATTGAGGAGCCTCATGCTTGACGCTGGACTGAACCGGCCGGCGCGGAACGGCGCGGAAATTCTGCGCGATCCACGGCTGAACAAGATTTCTGCCTTCAGCGAAGACGAGCGAGAGCAGCTTGGCCTCCTCGGACTGGTTCCTGAAGGAATCGACAGCGAAGATCAACAGATTGCGCGCGTTCGGATGCAGCTTTCGCGCAAGACGTCAGCGCTTGGTAAGTACATTTACCTTACGTCTTTGTTGGACAACAACGAGACGCTGTTTTTCCGTGTGCTGATGTCCGATCCGGCCGCCTATATGCCGATCGTCTATACTCCCACCGTCGGTGAAGCCTGCCAGAAGTTTGGCCACATCCTGCGTCGCCCGCGCGGCCTTTACCTTTCCGCCAACCGTCGNGGGCGCATTCGCGACATCCTCCGCAACTGGCCTGAGCCGGATGTTCGCTTCATCGTCGTCACCGATGGCGAGCGCATCCTTGGTCTGGGCGATCTCGGTGCCAATGGCATGGGGATCCCGATCGGCAAGCTCGCCCTTTACACCGCCTGTGCCGGCGTGCCACCGCAGGTCACGCTGCCGATCGTCCTTGACGTGGGAACCAACAATCAAGAGTTGCTGGACGATCCGCTTTACCTTGGCCTGCGCCAGCCGCGGCTGCGCGGCGCCGAATATGACGAGATGATCGAAGAGTTCGTCATGGCGGTGCAAGACGTTTTTCCGCGCTGCTGTATCCAGTTCGAGGACTTCGCCAACATCAACTCGATTCCCATCCTCGCCCGCTATCGCGATCGGGTGTGCTGCTACAACGATGATATCCAGGGAACGGCAGCCGTCGCCGTCGCCGGCATCTTCGGCGCCCTGCGCATCCTCGATGCGAAGATGGCCGAGCAAACCTTCCTGTTCCTTGGCGCCGGCTCGGCCGGAACCGGCATCGCCGACCTTCTGGTCAAGACGATGATGCAGGAGGGCGTGTCGGAGGCGGAGGCGCGCCAGCGCTGCTGGTTCGTCGACAGCAAAGGCCTCGTCGTCGCCAGCCGCACTGAGCTCGCCGACTTCAAAAAGCCCTACGCCCACGAACATCCGCCGGTGCCAGACTTCCTGCAGGCGATCGAGGAGCTGCGGCCGACGGCAATCATCGGCGTCAGCACCATCGCCAAGGCGTTCAATCAGGATGTCATCGAGGCGATGGCGCGGATCAACGAGCGGCCGATCGTCTTCCCGTATTCGAACCCCACCTCGCGCTCCGAGTGCACGGCGGAAGAGGCCTACACTTGGTCGGACGGCAGGGCGATCTTCGCCGCCGGCAGTCCCTTCGCGCCGGTAGAGCTCAACGGCCAAACGCTGGTGCCGGGTCAGGGCAACAACGTCTACATCTTTCCCGCTGTCGGCATGGCGGTCTATGCCACCGAGGCGGAACGGGTCACCGATGAGATGTTCATCGTTGCCGCCCGGGCGGTGGCTGAGCAGGTCTCGGCGGAAACGCTGGCAACCGGACTGATCTACCCGCCGATGGCCGATATCCTCAAGTCCTCGCTGCAAGTGGCGAAGCGAGTCGCCGACTACATCTTCGACGTCGAACTGGCCCGCATCGAGCGCCCGGCCAACGTCGACGAACTGATCGAGGCGAGCGTCTATCAGCCACGCTACCGCAGCCTGATCTGACCTCGCGCCCACGGCCAGGGGCATGGATGCGGTGGCGGTTGACGCCGCCGCATTTTCCAGGCTGGCTGCGCTCATGCGGACAGCGTGTTTCACCAGCGATGACGACGCCTTTGCCCTGCTCGACGACGGCAGCGGCGACGGCTGCTGGCTGCTTGAACGGCCTACCGCGATCATCGCCTGCGATGAGGCCGACGAAGTAGCCGCCAGCCTTGCCGCCATCGAGGTGGCCGTCGCCGGCGGGATGACCGCGGCCGGCTTCTTCACCTACGAGCTGGGCTACGCGCTGGAGCCGGTGCTGCGGCCGCTGCTACCGGCCGGGCGCCCACTGCCGCTCCTCTGCGTCGGCCTGTTTCCCCGCGTTCAACACATCTCACGGCCGGCGGCACGACGTTGGCTCGCCCTGCGCTCCGGCCAGCCGGCCAGCGTCAGCCTTGCCGCGCCGAGCTTCGATCGCGATGCTTACCGGGCGGCGTTTGCCGCGGTGCGGGCGCTGATCGGCGCCGGCGACGTCTACCAGATCAACCTCACCTTCAAGCAGCGGCTGCAGCTCGATGGCGATCCATGCGCTCTCTATCTGGAGTTGCAGCGCCGGCAGCGGGTCGGCAACGGCGGACTGCTGGCGATGGCGGGGTGGCACATCCTGTCGCTGTCGCCGGAGCTGTTTCTTCACCTCAAGGACGGTCGGGCGCTGGTGCGGCCGATGAAGGGAACCGCCGGCCGCGGCCTCACCGCCGCGGCGGATCGCGAGCGCGCCGCGTGGCTGGCGGCGGACGAAAAATCGCGGGCGGAAAACCTGATGATCGTCGATCTGCTGCGCAACGACCTGGGCCGGCTTGCGCCGATTGGCGGTGTCCGCGTCAGCGATCTCTACAGCGTCGAGACGCTGCGGACCTTGCATCAGATGACCTCCGGCATCGAGGCGACGCTGCGGCCGGGGGTGACGCTGGCGGAGTTGTTCGCCGCCCTCTTCCCCTGCGGCTCGGTGACCGGAGCACCGAAGATCCGGGCGATGCAGATCATCCGGGCGTTGGAGGGCGAACCGCGTGGTGTCTACACCGGTGCCATTGGCATGATCCGGTGCGATGAGCAGGGCGGGCTGGATCTCCGCCTGAACGTCGCCATCCGCACCCTCAGCATCGACGCCGAGGGTGCCGGCGAGCTCGGCATCGGCAGCGGCGTCGTCTTCGATTCCGACGCGGAGCGGGAATACGACGAATGCCTGCTCAAGGCCCACTTCCTCACCCAGCCGGGCGAACCCTTCGCCCTGATCNNAGAGACGCTGCGCTGGGATGCCGCCGAGGGCTACGCCCTGCTCGACCGGCACCTCGATCGCCTCGCTGCCTCGGCGCGCTACTTCGTCATTCCCTGCGATCGGGACCAGGCACGGCGGACGCTTGCCGCGGCAGCGGCCGACTTCACGGCCACGGAGATGCGGGTGCGGCTCAGCCTCGACGAGGAAGGGGAACTGGCACTGACGGCAGGACCGCTGGCGCCGCTGCCAAGTGTGCTGCGCTATGCCCTCTCGCCGCAGTCGCAGCGCTCCGACGACCCCTTCCGCTATCACAAGACGACGCGGCGCGACGCCTATGAGGCGGAGCTGGCGCGGCTGAAGGCGGCGACCGGCTGCGACGAGGTGTTGTTCGTCAACGAGCGCGGCGAACTCAGCGAAGGCAGCTGGAGCAACCTGTTCGTCCGCCGCGGCAGCATCCTTCTCACCCCGGCCAGCGGCTGCGGTCTCCTGCCGGGCACGCTGAGGGCGGAATTGCTCGACGCCGGCGAAGCGATCGAGGCGGTGCTGCGGCCGGCCGACCTCGCCGGCGCCGGCACGGTGCTGCTCGGCAACGGGGTTCGCGGCCTGATGCCGGCCCTGCCGGTGGCCGCAGCCGATGCGACACGCGAACCCGACCGGCGCGTCACCGCCGCCAACCGGCCGGAGTCTCTCTAACCGTTTATAATATAACGATTATAGGTCTAGTGACGGCACAAACGTCGTCATTTGTCGTCATCTGCCATCAGCTGTCGTCAATTCACCGGCGCCGGGCCGGCCTCAACGTCATAGAACATAAAGCGAACATACGCTAATGACGTTGCGCAGTCAACCGCCGGCCCCAGCGGTTGACAGTGGCGTTATCGCACACGTGTTCGTGGCCCTCCCATTCCGCCGTGGCACGAAACGGCAGGACATGCCAAGCTTTTCCCCACATGCAATTGCAACGCAACCGCTGGCGCGTGACGTCTGGCGGTGGGGTGAGATAGGGGAGTTAGAATGTACGACCGTGGCGGACCTTGGCCCTCGGCGCGGTCCTGTCGCTTACGCTGGCATCGAGTGCCGGCGCCGCCTGGACCGGCCAGCTCTCGCAAGGCACCAGCAACATCATCGGCAACGAGTCCTGCGCTTCGCCGGCGGCCGGCAAGGCCGTCTGCGCCGCACGCAGCCTCACTAACACCTTCGCCGTCAACAAGTATGCCACCGGCGCCTGGAGCGGCTGGAGCACCCTTGCCGGAGTGATCACCTCGGCGCCCAGTTGCGCCAGCGACGGCACCGGTGTGGTCATCTGCGCCGCCCGCGACGCCAGCAGCGCCCTGTTCTATACGCGCTATGACGGCACGGCGTGGAGCACGCCGGCAAAGGTGGGTGGCCAGCTCGCCTCGGCACCCAGTTGCGCGTCGTTCAGCGCCGGCCATGTGCTCTGCGTCGCACGCAGCCTGACCGGCGGCCTGACCGCGAGCGCGTTCAACGGCACCACCTGGAGCGCCTTCAGCGCGGTCGCCGCGACGACCATTTCCGATCCCGGCTGTGCCGGCGATGGCAAGGGCGGCGTCATCTGTACGGTCAACACCACCACCGGCGCCGTTCTCGCCACCCGCTTCAACGGCACCGCCTGGAGTGGCGTCATCAACCTGGGCGGCGTCGCCACCACGGCGCCCACCTGCACCTACCTCGGCCTCACCGGCCAAGTGGCGTGCTTGGCCCGCGGCAGCAACTCCGCCCTCTACGTCAATCGCTTCAACGGTGGCACCTTTGCGCTGGCTGGCTGGAGTGGCTGGGGTGGCCTCGGCGGCCAGGGCAGCTCAAAGGTGAGCTGCGCCAACACCGGCGCCGGCCTGTTGGTCTGCGGCGTCTTCGCCCTCACCGACAGCGCGCTTTGGGTAGATAGCTTCAACGGCACGACATGGAGCGGTTGGGGCAAGGTGGGTGGCACCGGCATCGGCGATCCCAGTTGCACATCGACGGCTGCCGGCAAGGCACTGTGCGCCCTGGTCAGCGTCAACAACCGTGGCTTCTCCAGTGTCGGACCGTGAGGGTCGGCTGAGGGGGGCGAGGTGGCAGGTTCTGGTGCGGCGGCTCCACCCTCACCCGGCGCGTTCGCGCCGACCTCTCCCTGAGGGAGATGTTTTGGGAAGTTCCCCTCTCCCGCGCGGGAGAGGGTGAGTTGTGTGAGGGTGGGCCGGGTAAGGGCGTCCGCCCCCATGGTCCTATGCATCGGCCGGACGAAAGATGGATCCAGCACGCTGCTCCGTCTCGGGATACCATCAAGGCGTGTGCCGAGCGTGGCTCCCTGGGGAAACAGCGGCAAATACCTCAAATGGCCTAGTCAAGGCGAGGAATAACGCTTCTCTCACGCAGTATTAAGACTGCGACGCAGTTTCGGCGTTGACCCTCCTGTGTATACGCGGGTATGGTTACCTGCTTTCATATTGCAAGCGGGGGATATCCCAATGAGAAGGACGCGTGAACGGGCGCTGATGCGGTGCCTGAAGGGTGGAATTGCGTGCGGTGCGATCGTCGCCGCTCTCGCCATCGGCGGTGCGGCACAGGCGGGGCCGGCCCCGTTGTGGGTCGAGCAGATTGGATCGGACCGCTACGACTACGNNGCAACGGAGTGGCGACGGAGTGGCGACGGACACGGCCGGCAACGTCGTCCTCGCCGGATCTACCTCCGGATCGCTCGCGCCCGCTGTGAACGGCTACGATGTCTGGGTGGCAAAATACAACCCGCTGGGCACGAGACTTTGGATAAAGCAGTTTGGGACCGGTTACAACGATTACGGGACGAGTGTTGCGACGGATGGGTCCAACAACATCCTCGTCGCCGGCTACTCCCTGGGCGACTTAGGCGGCCACAACAAGGGCGGCAACGATGCCTTTGTTGCCAAGTACAACGCAGCTGGCACCCGCCTATGGGCAAGGATGATCGGGAGCAAGAGNCTTTTTGAAACGGCAAACGGGGTCGCCGCCGATAAGGCCGGCAACGTCTTCATCTGCGGATACACCAGCGGCAAGCTCGGTCAAGCGCAGTTCGGCGACGACGACGCCTGGCTCGCCAAATACAACGCCGCGGGAACGCTGCAGTGGGTGCGCCAGCTTGGCTCATCGCAAGACGAGGTGTGCAACGCCGTGGCGACGGACAAGGACAACAACATTGTCCTCGCCGGGACCACCTACGGTCCCTTGGGCGGCCCCGATCCGAAGAACCTCGACCGGGTCCCCTGGATCGCCAAGTACAATACCGCCGGCACGCTCGTCTGGGTAAAGCAGGTTGTCTCGGCGGGCGTCCACTTCGGCAACAGCGTCGCCACCGACAAGACCGGCAACATCCTGGTCGGCGGGACGGCCCTCGGTCGGATTGTTCCCGGCCCCTACAACGGGATCGACGCCTGGGTCGCCAAGTACAACGCCGCCGGCACACGGGTGTGGATCAAGCAGTACGGGACNGGGGGAAGCGACTATGGGAACGGCGTTGCCGCCGACGGAGACGGCAACGTGCTGCTGACCGGCCGCGTTCGCCATTATCCGCTCGGGGGTGCGGCCAAGACAGACGCCTTCATCCGCAAATACAGCGCTGCAAATGGCACGGTGCTGTGGACGCGTATCCTCAACTCGTCGGGCAATGAGAATGATGTCGGCAACGCTGTCACAGCCGACAGTCTCGGCGACGTTTACATCGCCGGCTCGACAGACGGCGATCTCGATGGCCCAAACAAGGGCAGAAATGATGCTTTCCTCGCCAAGTTCTCGAAGCAGTAAGCGGGCGGCGCGCCCAGTGGTGCTGCAGTTGCGCAATGCGGCAGTTCCACCATCCTCCGGCGCATTCGCGCCGACCTCTCCCTGCAGGGAGAGATTTTAGGGGAGTTCCCCTCTCCCGCGGACGGGGAAGGGCGGCCCGCAGCGAGTGGGGGCTGGGCTTTAATTTGCGGCGTTCAGCGCATAGCCGGTACCGCGGACGGTGCGGATGATATCGTCTTCGCCAGTGGTGCCGAGCGCCTTGCGCAGGCGGCGGATGTGGACGTCGACGGTACGCAGTTCCACGTGGATGTCCCGACCCCAGACCTGATCGAGGAGCTGCTCGCGGGAGAAGACACGGTCGGGGCGCTCCATGAACAGGCGCAGGATGCGGAACTCGGTGGGGCCGAGATGGATCGGCCGGCCGCGACGGCTGACCCGATGGGTACCGAGGTCCATGCTGATGTCGGCACAGACCAGCCGCTCCTCGCTTAGTGCCGGGCGTGTGCGGCGGAGGACGGCGCGGACGCGGGCGATCAGCTCCGACGGCGAGAAAGGCTTGACCACATAATCATCCGCACCACATTCGAGGCCGCGTACCCGATCGCCCTCCTCGGAGCGGGCGGTGAGCATGATGATCGGAATCGCCCGCGTATCGGTGCGGGTGCGCAGCCGCTGGCAAAGGCTGATGCCGGAGATGCCGGGCAGCATCCAGTCGAGAAGAATCAGGTCCGGCTGCTTTTCGTCAACCGACACCATCGCCTCCTCGCCGTCGGCGGCAACGGAGACATCGAAGCCGGCGCGGTCGAAGTTGTAGCGGAGGATTTCGGCCTGAGCCTGCTCATCCTCGACGATCAAAACATGTGGCTTCACGCTCCGCTGATCCCTGTTGGATGTCGATTGCCGCGCTCGCCCTGCCGGCGACCAGGCTGTCGACCGCTATGGATGTGGCTGCACGACGGTAAAGCTCGACGTGTCGTCCTTCGGCCGCTCGTCGAGCGGGGCGCGGCCCTCGACCAGAAAGGCGACGACCTCGGCAATATTGGTGGTGTGGTCGCCGATCCGCTCGAAGTTCTTGGCGATGAACAGAAGGTGAGTGCATGAGGTGATGCTCCGCGGATCCTCCATCATGTAGGTGAGGAGTTCACGGAAGATGCTGGTGTACAGGGCGTCTACTTCCTTGTCGCGCAAGCGGAGTGCCTGCGCCTTGTCGCTATCGCGGCTGAGGTAGGCGTCAAGCACGTCCTTCAGCAGTTCCAGCGCCAAGTNTGCGAGGCGGGCCACCGTCTGTACCGAGGCGAGCGGCGGCATCTCTGCCAGGACGACGGTGCGCTTGGCGACATTCTTGGCATAATCGCCGATCCGCTCCAGCATCGCCGACGTCTTCAAGGCGCCGATGATCTCGCGCAGGTCGCGCGCCATCGGCTGGCGCAACGCCAGGATGCTAAGCGCCTGCTGATCGACGGCGGCCTCCATCTCGTCGATGCGAACGTCGGTACCGGTGACACGAAGCGCCCGCTCGGTATCGCGGCGGACCATGGCGACGATCGCCTCCGACAGCTGCAACTCAGCCAGGCCGCCCATCTCGGCGATGACGTTGTTCAGCCGTTTCAGCTGATCATCGAATGCCTTGACGATGTGCTCCGACGTCATCGTTTACACCTCCCGGTCATGACTGCGCCTGTTGCCGTCAAATCCCCTTCGACGCCATATATTGTTTTAATTATCCGAACCGCCCCGTGATGTAGTCCTGCGTCCGCTTGTCCCGGGGATTGGTGAAGATCTTTTCCGTATCGTCCGTTTCCACCAGCACCCCCAGGTGGAAGAAGCCGGTGCGCTGCGAGACGCGCGCCGCCTGCTGCATCGAGTGGGTGACGATGACGATGGTGTAGTTGGTGCGCAATTCGTCGATCAACTCCTCGATGCGCGCCGTGGCGATGGGATCGAGGGCCGAGCACGGCTCGTCCATCAGGATCACCTCCGGTTGCACGGCAATGGCGCGGGCGATGCAGAGCCGCTGCTGCTGACCACCGGAGAGGCTGGTGCCCGGCTGGTCAAGGCGGTCCTTCACCTCGGAGAGGAGGCCGGCCTTTTCGAGACTGCCGAAGACGATCTCGTCCAGATACTGCCGGTCGCTGGCGAGGCCATGGATGCGCGGCCCGTAGGCGACGTTTTCGTAGATCGACTTCGGGAACGGGTTCGGCTTTTGAAAGACCATGCCGACGCGGGCGCGCAGGTGGACCACGTCCATTTCCCGGGCGTAGATGTCCTGGCCGTCGAGGAGCAGGCTGCCGGTGACGCGGCAGGTATCGATGGTGTCGTTCATCCGGTTGAGGCAGCGCAGGTAGGTGGACTTGCCGCAGCCGGACGGGCCGATCAGCGCCGTCACCTCATGCCGGTAGATGCTAAGCGAGACGCCCTTCAACGCCTGCTTGGTGGCGTAGTAGACATCGACGTTGGTGGTGACAAAGGTCGGCTCGGGTGTCGGCGTGAGCAATGGCCCATGGATTGAGCCGGGCATCACCGTGCTCCCCGGATTAACCAGCGACGCCGCCGCCGCCGTTCGCAGGACGCTCATCGGTTTCTCCGTCGTCATGGTTGCGACTGCCGCCGGGTTGGTGTCGGCATCTTGCCCCTCACCACGTCCGCTCGAACCGGCGGCGCAAGACGACCGCAATCAGGTTCATCAGCACGAGGAAGCCCAAGAGGATGGCGATGGCCGCCGCCGCCCGTTCGACGAAGGCACGCTCCGGCGCATCCGACCACAGATAGATCTGCACCGGCAGCACCGTCGCCGGATCGAGCGGGCTGGTGGGAATGTCGACGATGAAGGCGACCATGCCGATCATCAGCAACGGCGCGGTTTCGCCCAGCGCGTGTGCCATGCCGATGATGGCGCCGGTGAGCATGCCGGGCATGGCGAGGGGGATGACGTGGTGAAAGGTGGTCTGCACCTTCGAGGCGCCGACACCGAGGGCGGCTTCGCGGATCGAAGGCGGCACCGACTTGATCGCCGCGCGCGAGGCGATGACGATGGTGGGCAGCGTCATCAGCGCCAGCACCAGGGCGCCGACCACCGGCGTCGAGCGTGGCAGTCCGAAGAAGTTGATGAAGACGGCGAGGCCTAGGAGACCGAAGACGATGGACGGCACCGCCGCCAGGTTGTTGATGTTGACCTCGATCAGGTCGGTCCAGCGGTTCTTCGGTGCGAACTCCTCGAGGTAGACGGCGGCACCGACGGCGAGCGGGAACGACAGCAGAATCGTGATCACCATGGTCCACAAGGTGCCGACGAGACCGCCCCACACCCCTGCCAGCTCGGGCGAGCGCGAGTCGCCGGCGGTGAACAAGGTAGTATTGAACACCCGCTCGATCATCCCGCGCTGCTGCAGCCGCGTGAAATAGTCCAGCTGTCGATCGGAGACACGCCGCGCCGACTCTTCGCTGCTGGCCATGATGTGGCCCTTGGCCAGCTGGTCGATGTCGTCGGCGACTGGAACGAGCAGCTCAATACGCTGGCCGATCAGCGACGGGTCCGCCATCACCCTCTCGCGCAGACGATAGGTGGCACCGGGGCTGATCATCGCGAACAGTTCGCGGCGATCCTGCCGGCCGGTGGCGTCGGGAAACAGGTCCTCAAGGGCGTCGCGAACCAGCCGCTGGTAATCGACCCGCGACAACGCGTCGGCATCGCCCGGCGCCGTAAGATCGAACTCTTGCGGGTAAAGGGTGATCGGCAGGCGCAGCATCGTCTGGGTGAAGGCNNGGGAAGGGGCGGTGCTGATGATGGTGAACAGCAGCGTCGCCAGGGCGGCGACGGCAAAACAGATGGCGATCACCCCGTAGGCACGAAAGCGCCGCTCGGCAGCATAGCGCCGCGGCAGTCCCGCGGTCACCCTCGCCGCCACCGTCGCCGCATCAAGCGCCGGTATCGCCGCCGGTGCCACGGCTGAGAAGCCGCTATTCATATTGTTCCCGATACGCCTTGACGATCCGCAGGGCGATGATGTTCAGCGCCAGGGTAACGAAAAAGAGGACGAGACCCAAGGCAAAGGCCGCCAGGGTCTTGGAACTGTCGAACTCCTGGTCGCCGACGAGCAGCGTGGCGATCTGCACCGTTACCGTGGTCACCGCCTGCAGCGGATTGACCGTCAGGTTGGCGGCGAGACCGGCCGCCATGACGACGATCATCGTCTCACCAATCGCCCGTGAGGCGGCAAGCAGGAAGCCGCCGACAATGCCGGGGAGCGCCGCCGGAATGACCACCCGCATGATCGTCTCCGACTGGGTGGCACCGAGGCCGTAGGAGCCTTCGCGCATCGCCCTTGGTACGGCGGTGATTACGTCGTCCGACAAAGAGGAGACGAAGGGGATGATCATCACCCCCATCACCAGCCCCGCCGCAAGGGCGCTTTCCGAGGAGATGACGAGGCCCACCTGCTCGCCCGTCTGGCGGACGAAGGGGGCGACCGTCAGCGCGGCGAAGAAGCCGTAGACCACGGTAGGGATGCCGGCGAGGATCTCCAACAGCGGTTTGATGACGGCACGGACGCGTCGGTGGGCGTATTCGGACATGTAGATTGCCGACAGCAGGCCGACCGGCATGGCGACACACAGGGCGATGAAGGAGATCAGCAGGGTGCCGACAAAGAGCGGGATCGCTCCGAACAGGCCCGATCCTGCCACCTGGCCGGCGCGCAAGGCGATCTGCGGGCTCCACTCGGTGCCAAAGAGGAAGTCAATCGGCGAGATGCGGAGGAAAAACCGCACCGCCTCGAACACCAGCGAAAAGATGATCCCGACCGTGGTCAGGATCGCCAGCGTCGAACTGGCGATGAGAAACCCACGGATCACCGCTTCAACCTGATTGCGGGCGCGCAGGCGCGGCACGATCTTCCGGCGCGCCCAGGTCAACCCGGCAATGGCGAGGGCAACACCCAGCACCGCAAGGGCGATGCGGCTGACCAGCAGCAGATGACGGTAATGCGCAGCGGCCTGCAGCATCATCGGATCGGCGACCTGACTGGCCACGTCGCCGCGGGCGAGGTTGCGAATGTCGCTGAGCATCAGGCCGAGCTGTGCCGGCGACAACGACTGCTGCTCGGCGCTCAGCGCGTTGACCAGCAGCGCCTCAACCAGCCGTGGTTCCAGCACCAGCCAGAGCGTTACCAGCGCCAAGGCCGGCAGCGCACACCACAAGGCGACGTAATAGCCATAGTAGCTGGGAAGTGAATGCAGGGGTTGGCCGGAGCGGGATGAGGCGGCCAGCGCCCGCTGCTTTCCCAGCTGATAACCGACCGCAGCGAGCGCCAGGATCAGCAGGAGGACTGCCCAAACGACCATACGACCTCTGTACTACCGACCGCAAACGCTTCGTTTTCTCGTCTTGAACACCGTGACCGCATTATTGTCGCCCGTCGGCACGGCGTTCCCTGGTCAAGTTGAAAGTATGGCCGATCCGCCTCGAACCGACAACGGCTGCCGCCGCCGGTCCTGAGTACGGACCTCGCCATCNNCACCCTACATCGCAACGTTGCTGGCGAGGCTCAGTGCCTGCTTGCGCACTGCCGCCCGCTCGGCATCGGGCAGGGCAATGAGACCCTTGTCGGCCAAGTAGCCTTCGGGACCAAAAGCCTTGTCGCTGACGAATTCGGCGACGAACTCCTTGATGCCCGGGACCGCTGCCACATGCGCCTTCTTGACATAGAAGTAGAGGGAGCGGGCGATCGGATACTTGCCGCTGGCGATGTTGTCGTAATTATCCTCAACGCCGTTGATTTTGCTGCCCTGGATCTTCTCCTGGTTCTGATCAAGGAAGCTGTAGCCGAATATGCCGAAGGCATTCGAATTGGCTTCCAGCTTGCGGACGATCAGCACGTCGTTCTCGCCGGCCTCGATGAAGGCACCATCTTCGCGGATGCCCTGGCACACCGCTTTGTGCTTTTTCTCGTCACTTTTTTTCAGATCAGCGATCGCCGGAATCTGGTTGCAGCCACCTTCCATCGCCAGTTCGACGAACGCGTCTCGTGTCCCGGACGTGGGCGGTGGCCCGAGAACCTCGATCTTGGCGTCGGGAAGGGTGGGGCTGATCTCGCTCCACTTACTGTAGGAATTGGGCTTGAAGCCGCCGGAGCCGTCCGGAATATCCTTGGCCAGGGCGAGATAGAGCTGCTCTAGCGTGATTTCCATCCGCGGCGCGGCTTTCGAATTGGCAAGGACGATGCCGTCAAAGCCGATTTTCACTTCGGTAAGTTCGGTGACGCCGTTGGTGACGCANNTTTCGATCTCTGACTTCTTGATCGCCCGCGATGCGTTGGCGATATCCGGAGTATCGATGCCGACGCCGCTGCAGAACAGCTTAAAGCCGCCACCGGTGCCGGTACTTTCGATCACCGGGGTCTTGAACTTGGTCGTTTTGCCGAACTCTTCCGCCACCCGCGTGCTGAAGGGATAAACGGTGGACGATCCGACGATACGAATCTGGTCACGCGCCTCAGCGCTGGCAGCGAGCGCGACAGATGCCACAAAGGACATCATCAGAATCTTTCCGATCATTGCCTACTCCCGATTTTCCGGGTCAGAGAACCGGCCTGCGGGGTCGCCGCCCCGCGCCGAAGGACGCGGTTGTAAGGGGGACGGACCGCCTGCGCCAAGGTGGATATCATGGCGGCATGACAATTACGCTACGCTTTTATGACATCATCGCGATCGGTGCCAGTTTCCGTCGCAGGCTCAGGCGCTTGCTGCTTCACCGCCGGAAGAAAGATCGTAAACGTGCTACCGCGTCCCAACACGCTTTCGATGGTGAGCCGGCCGCGATGACGATTGACGATGTGCTTGACGATGGCGAGGCCGAGGCCGGTGCCGCCCAAGCGGCGCGAGCGACCCTCATCAACGCGGTAGAAACGCTCGGTCAGCCGCGGCAGGTGGATCGACGGAATGCCCTCGCCTTCGTCGGCAACCGCGATCGACACGCCGGGCTGATTCGTTCCCGGCAGACGATCAATTGACCTGGCGAGGATGCGGATGCGGGTTTGCGGGCGACCATACTTGACGGCGTTGTCCACCAGATTGTGGACCACCTGGGTGAGTTGATCCGGATCGCCGACCACACAGGGTAGCGCCGGCTGGCAGTCCACCTCCATCGTCATCTGCTTCTTTTCCGCCCGCGGTGCCAGCGTACACGCCGCTTCGTCGACCAGTGCCGCCATATCGACAACGACGCGCGGGGGAATGTGTTCGTTGATCTCCACCCGGGAGAGCGACATCAGGTCATCGACCAGACGCGCCATTCTGTAGGCCTCGCCCTGCATCAGCGTCAGGAAGCGGATGCGCGCCTCGTCGTCTTCGCTCGCCGGGCCGAGCAGGGTCTCGATAAAGCCGATGATCGCCGACAGGGGCGAACGGAGTTCGTGTGACGAGTTGGCGACGAAATCAGCGCGGCTCTGCTCCGCTCGCTTGACGTTTGTTTCGTCGCGAAACACCAGGACGATCTGCGTCGGCTGGCCTGAAGCCGACTTCGCCAGTCCGGCGGCAAAAACGCAGAAGGTCCGTGGGACAGGCGACGGCAGGGTGACCTCTTCGCTGAAGTTAGGCGCGCCTTGCGCCACGCTCTCGGCGGCGGCCAGGACCACCGGGTGGCGCAGCGACAGAGCCAGATCGCTATCCACCGGCCCTACCCCAAGCGTCTCGCGCGCGGCGCGATTGCTGGCAAGGATTTCACGCCGATTATTGAGCAGGATGACCGGATCGGGGAGACATTCCAGCAGTTCGGCCGGAACGGCTGACGGCCTGGGGTCGACCGGTGGCAAGGGCTGAATGCCGTCGCGGCGGCGCCGCCAGAGACCCAACCCGGCGACGGCGATGGCGAGGAGGATCGCCACACACGGGCGGGGTTCGATTACCTGCAACGCCATCAGCAGCGCGGTCACGCCAACGGGCAATAGCAGCGCGAGGACGACCGCTCGGTTGCGGTTCTTATCAGCCATCATGGTTACGATCTGCCATGGTCACCCCGGCAGCGCGAGAGCCCGCGGCCGGCAAGCGGCGAGAGCGGGGAAGCCCGAAGTCAGGCATGAGCGTCGGGCAGGGGCAAACTCCCGCTGTCGCCGACGACGCGATTACGACCAAAGCGCTTGGCAAAATGCAGTGCGTGATCCGCCCGCGCGAGAAACTTATGCAGCGGCTCACCGAAGTTGAACTGGGCAACCCCGATTGAAACACTCACCCGCCCCAGTTGATCGCCCGTTCGCAGGTGGACGACACACTTGCTTGCGACCCGCTGGCGGATGCCTTCCGCAAGCGCCGCTGCATCCTTTAGCCGCGTTCGCGGCAGGATAATCGCAAACTCCCCGCCGCCATAGCGCGCGACCGTGTCCTGGCCCTTGAGGCTTTGCTTCAGCGTTACCGCCAGAAGTTTCAGAACCTGGTCGCCAGTCGTGTTGCCGTGGGCGGCATTAAACGTCTTGAAGTGATCGATGTCGAGCATGAACACGGATAGCGGGGTCTCACTGGCGATTGCTTCGCGTGCCGCTTCGCCCAGGATGTGATCGAACATCTTGCGATTGGCCAGCCCGGTCAGCGCGTCCGTCATCACTTCCAGCCGGGGCACCTCCAGTTGCTGGCGAAGTCTGCACACTTCCTGTAGGCTTTGGCGCAGTTGCTCTCCAAGGTCGCGGCTTTGTTTGGCAATGGCCCGCGTTTCGCGCAGGATAGCGAGGATAAGCAGGCGCAGATCCTTGCCGGTGCGCATACACTCCACGACGTCGCTCGCCTCTTCGAGACTGCTGCCATAGGAGCAGGCGGCGTTCGCCGTCGTCTCCGCCGCTGCCAGCACCTTCGCCAGTTCGGCTTCCATCCGATCGGCGACCAGTTGCGCCGGTACGGTTTCGGGCACGGTGGCGCAGAAGGTGCGGAAGACGGCGTNGCACCTCCTCCTCGGAGGGCGCCGCCGGGTAGTAAAAATTAATTCGAGGGCCTGGTTGAGCTGCGGATTCTCCCGGCTTGCGTAGCCATGCCACAAGCTGTAGTTGTGCGGATGCGGTGCGATATCACGCTGGCGCATCATGCCGAGCGCGGTTTCAGCAACCGCGTTAGCCTCTTCCAGCGAGTGGGAGAATTCCATACCTGTTCCCCGGCGGGACTACGCCACCCTAGCAGACCAGGACAGTATTATGCCGCGCCGTTAACAGCGGATGAAAAGCGCCGGAGAAATTGCTCGCTTGCGAGCGTATTCGGGACGGGTTTACGGTCGCCTGACACCGGCTAAGTCAGCTGCGGGGAAGCGGCGCTGGGGACTGGGCCGCCCCCGCCACTCGCCGCGGCCGGCGGGCTGTCCTCGCTGCGCGGGGTGAACAGGTGGACGTTATCGGCGATCCGCTGCCAAGCCGGCTGGTGCGAGATGGCCAGCACGGTAAGCCCGGTGTTGCGGCATAGATCGCGAATGTGGCTGCAGATTTCCGCTTCGGTCTCCGGGTCGAGACCGGTGGTGGCCTCGTCCAGAATCAGTAGTCTTGGTTGCAGCAGGAGTGCGCGGGCGAGCGAAATGCGCTGGCGCTGACCGCCGGAGAGGCGTTGACCACGCTCGCCGACCTGACGGTTCATGCCCTCCGGACTTTCGAGGACGAACGACCAAGCGCCGGCTGCCCGCAGCACCGCCTCCACCTGCTCGGGCGACACGCCTTCCTCCCAGAGACAGACGTTCTGGAAGATGGTGTCGTGGAAGAGGGTGATCTCCTGCGGCACGTAGCCGATCAGCCGCCGCCAGCTATGCAGGTCGATGTCCTGCAGGTCCTGACCGTCGATCAGAATCCGTCCCGCCTGCGGCCGATGCAGGCCGACGATGAGATCGACGGTGGTGGATTTGCCCACCCCCGATGGCCCGGCGATGGTGGTGATCTGACCGAACGGGATGGTCAGCGACACGTTGTCGAGGACGATCTTGTCGCCGTAGCCGAAGCTGATGCCTTCGAGAGTGACCCCCTGATTAAGCGTCGGCTGGCCGCTGCCCGACGAAATCTCGGCTTCGTTACGGGCCGTCTTCAGCAGCCGCTCCAGCGACTGAAACTGGTCGTAAGCCTGGGTAAACTTCTGGAAATCCCGCTGGATCGGGGTGATCGCGCCCACTGTCCGCACCAGCAGCAATGCCATGATCACCACTTCGTGCAGCGACAGGTTGAACGTGTTCAGGGCGACAAAGAAACTCGCGGCGATCATGCAGCCGATGATCGGTTCCTGCAGTTCCACCGCGTATTCGCTGCTGAACACCCGCGTTCGCAGCGCTCCCGCCAGCAAGCGGGCGTTGTCCTCGAACATGCGGCTGAAGTGCTCGGTGCGGCCCATGGCGCGGACCTGCTTGATGCCGATCATCGCGTCGGTGAACGTGCTGGCGCCGGCGCGCATCTGCTCCCGATAGCGCCGCGCCGCACGGCGGCTGCCTTGCACCATCTTGCCGAAGGATATCAGCATCGCCAGGCCGAGAAAGAGGGCGAAAACGAGCAGTGGCCAGGAGATGAAGGCGGCGAGAATCAGGAACAGGAGCGACTGCAGCCCGTTGGCGAGCATCGAGGTCACCCGCTGAAAGCACTCGCCGACGGCGGCCGCTTCCGCTCCGGTGGCGTGGACCATGCGCCCCAGCGACTGACGGATGAAATAGGACCATCGCGCCCGCAACAGCGCCTTGATCATTTCAAGCTGAAAGCTGCTGGTGATTTCGCCAACGATATCGCTGACGTAGCGCATGACGTTGACGCCAATGAGCGCCTTCAGGCCAAGGCCGATGAAGATCACCACCAGCAGATAGGCTGGATAAAAGGGAATACCGATGCTGGAAAAGAGCGATTGCACCGCGATGGCGATGCCCTTCGACTCCCTCAGTTGCGCCGTCGAGGCCAGCAACGGAATGATCATCGTCAGGCCAATCAGTTCCATCAGGCTGGAAAAGAACAGGCCGACGATCACCAGGTAGCGCTGCCGGGGGGGAACCAGCCGGAGCACACGGCGCATGGCGCGCGCCCAGCCCCAAAGCTTGGAGGGCAGGCTGCGACGTTTCTTATGGCCGGAAGTGGCGTCCTTCGCAGGGGTGGTCTTCATCGCATGGTCTTTCCGTGACTTACCGCCGTGCGCATGTTTTTTTCTCGCAATGCGCCGACGCCGAGGGTGGGGCCACCCTCGGCCCCACGCAACACCGCGCGCGCAATACCGGCACGCCGCTGGCCCGCCGCCAACAGCGGCGAGTCCGGCCGGCACTCTATATACCGGATCGGCAATCGTCACGATCACCCCACCATCGGCGGGCACAGGCACCACCAAAATGTTGCATTGCAGCAACATCATCGCCGCCCATCATCGCCGCCGGCCGGGGGACGGTCAGCGAGATCCAGTCCTTGACACTCACTGAGGTGCGACCTACCTCTTTGGCACTCACCGGGTGAGAGTGCTAACAACGCCGCGCACGCGGATGTTTTTAACAGCATGGAGGGTAAACCATGAAGTTTCGTCCCCTGCACGACCGCGTCGTCGTCAAGCGGATCGAGCAAGAAGCGAAGACCAAGGGCGGGATCATCATTCCTGATTCGGCCAAGGAAAAGCCCCAGGAAGGCGAAGTGGTCTCTGTCGGTCCTGGCGCACGCAACGAGAACGGCGAGATTATCGCGCTCGAGGTCAAGGCGGGCGATCGCATTCTTTTCGGTAAATGGTCCGGCACGGAAGTTAAAGTCGATGGTGAAGATCTCCTTATCATGAAGGAATCTGACATCCTGGGCATCATTGAAAAGTAATTTATTGAGCGGAACTAAAGGGAGCACGACGATATGGCTGCTAAGGACGTAAAATTTTCCTCCGATGCCCGCGAGCGCATGCTGCGTGGCGTCGATATCCTTGCCAACGCGGTTAAGGTAACGCTCGGCCCGAAGGGACGCAACGTCGTCCTCGACAAGAGCTTCGGCGCGCCGCGGATCACCAAGGACGGCGTCACCGTCGCCAAGGAGATCGAACTTTCCGACAAGTTCGAGAACATGGGCGCGCAGATGCTGCGCGAAGTGGCCTCGAAGACCTCCGACCTCGCCGGCGACGGCACCACCACCGCGACCGTGCTCGGTCAGGCGATCGTCCGTGAGGGCGCGAAGGCAGTGGCCGCCGGTATGAACCCGATGGACCTGAAGCGCGGCATCGATATCGCCGTCGAAGCCATCATCGCCGATCTGAAGTCCCGTTCGAAGCCAGTTTCCACCAACGCCGAAATCGCTCAGGTCGGCACGATCTCCGCCAATGGCGAGAAAGAGATCGGCGCCATGCTGGCGCGGGCGATGGAGAAGGTCGGCAAGGAAGGCGTGATCACCGCCGAAGAGGCGAAGAGCCTGACGAGCGAGCTCGAGATCGTCGAAGGCATGCAGTTCGATCGCGGCTACACCTCGCCCTACTTCATCACCAATGCCGAGAAGATGACCTGCGAGCTGGAAAGCCCGTGGATCCTCATTCACGAGAAGAAGCTCTCCGGCCTGCAGCCGCTGCTGCCGGTGCTGGAATCGGTGGTCCAGTCGGGCCGGCCGCTGCTGGTCATCGCCGAGGACATCGAGGGCGAGGCGCTGGCGACGCTGGTCGTCAACAAGCTGCGCGGTGGCCTGAAGGTCGCAGCGGTGAAGGCGCCGGGCTTCGGTGATCGTCGCAAGGCGATGCTCGAAGACATCGCCATTCTCACTGCCGGCCAGGTCATCTCCGAAGACCTCGGCATCAAGCTCGAGGGCGTCACCCTCGATATGCTGGGCACGGCGAAGAAGGTGGTNATCATCACCAAGGAAGAGACCACCATCATCGAAGGTGCCGGCGCCAAGGAAGAGATCCAGGGCCGCTGCACCCAGATCCGGGCGCAGATCGAGGATACCACCTCCGACTACGACCGCGAGAAGCTGCAGGAGCGTCTGGCGAAGCTCGCCGGTGGCGTCGCGGTGATCCGCGTCGGCGGCGCGACCGAGACCGAGGTGAAGGAAAAGAAGGACCGGGTCGAGGACGCAATGCACGCGACCCGCGCTGCGGTTGAGGAAGGCGTGCTGCCGGGTGGCGGCGTCGCCCTGCTCTATGCCACGCATGTGCTCGAAGGCCTNCACCCCTATAACGCCGACCAGCAGGCGGGGATCAACATCATCCGCAAAGCGCTGCAGGCACCGGTGCGGCAGATCGCCGAGAACGCCGGCGTCGATGGTGCGGTGGTCGTCGGCAAGCTCTTCGACAAGGCTGACCTGAGCTTCGGCTTCGATGCCCAGCACGAAGAGTATGTGGACATGTTCAAGGCCGGCATCATCGATCCGACCAAGGTGGTCCGCACCGCGCTGCAGGACGCCGCGTCCGTCGCTGGCCTGCTGATCACCACCGAGGCGATGATCGCCGAGAAGCCGGAGCGGAAGTCCCCGCCGATGCCGGGCGGTGGCGGCATGGGTGGTATGGGCGGCATGGGCGATATGGACTTCTAAGTCTGTCTGACCCACGCGTTCAAAGTTACGGAAGGCCGCGGTTCACCCCGCGGCCTTTTGCTTTTCTATTCACTCCCCATCATATGGGCTACCTTAACAAAAAAATGTGGCAATCGACGTTTCGTTGCCATGATTTGTGACCTACAATCGATTGAGTTCGCTCAAGGCAAGCAACCGGTCGACACATGCTCCACCGCATTGAAATCGAGAACTACCGGTCGATCCGAGAGACACAGACGATCGATCTGAGGCTGCCGCGAACAGCCCCGGACATGCCGCGTTTCGTTGCATCGCATGGAACCGCCGACGTCCACCTGCCGACGGTGGTCGCTTTTTTCGGACCGAACGCGTCAGGCAAGACCACCGTTTTGCGGGCGCTGACGAGCACGCTCGATTTTGCGGTGCATAGTTTTTTCCTGCCACCAGATCAGCCCGTTCCATATTTCCAGCCATTCCGGTCCGCTGCTTGGTGGGACCGCCCGACGCGAATCGCCGTCGACTTCGATGCCGAGTGGATCGGAGGAGTCGGCCATGTTTACCGCTACGAGCTGACGATCAACCACAGCAGGAGCGCTGGCGCCGCAGTGCTAACGGAAGCGCTTTTGGTGCGAGACGGGCGGCGGCTCCGCGCTCTATTTCGAAGAGATGCGCGCGGCATCCGCTGCGCTTCGGAGCTTGATCTGCCACCCTCCGACAGCCGGCTGAAGGCCGTCCGCCCCAATGCCAGCCTCATTTCGACGATGGCTCAGCTGAACCATCCAATGTTTCGAACTGCCTGGAACGACATCGCGTTGACCCAGCGAAATCTTTTTGATTTGCAGACGGCGCCGTTCAACATCGAGTCCGCACTCCGGTTTCTGCATTCCGACGAGAACGCGCTGGCAGATTTGCAAAGACAACTTGGCCGACTCGATCTGGGCCTACAGAATATGACTATCGAAAATACCTCCCATGGGCTTGTCGCCGTATTTCAACACGAAGGTCTGGAGGGGACGGTTCTGCTGGGAGAAGAGTCGAACGGGACGCGACGATTCCTCGCGATGTTCCCGGTACTTTGGTTCACGCTGCAGACCGGCCGGCCGGCAATCATCGACGAGTTTGACGTGGACCTGCACCCGCTACTCGTTCCAGAACTCCTCAGCTGGTTTCATGACCCGGTTGTGAATCGCTACAAGGCGCAGCTATTTTTTGCCGGACATAACGCGGCACTCATGGAGTATCTTGAAAAAGAAGAGATATTCCTCGTCGAAAAGTCGCGCGGTGGCGCCAGTACGGTGACGGCTTTGCGCGATTTTCAGGGGTTGCGGCGGGAGCCGAGCTTACAGAAGAAATATCTTGGTGGCGCTTTCGGCGCTGTTCCGAACATTGGCTGACAGTGGCAAGGCATCACATCCGCCAACGCCGCAGGATATTCATTGCATTTGAGGGCGCGTCCGAACGCGCCTTTTGCGCGTGGTTGCAGGATCTGTGCGATGCATCCCGATGTCACAAGCATCTCGTTCGACCAACGGAAATGCGTGGCGGTGATCCGTTATCTCTGGTGGACCAGACATTAAAGCTCCGCGGGCAAGACCAGGAGCGCGCCGGACGTCATGTTCGGAGCGTGCTGCTGATTGATACGGACCGCCTGGAAGATGGCAGTGAGCGGAGCCGGGAGGCAATTGAACTTGCCCAGCGGAGCGAGTTGGTTTTGATTCGCCAGCGACCTTGCTTTGAAGGCGTGCTCTTGAGGTTACATGCGGACCATTCGCAGACCTTCCCTCATTACGCGCGAGACGCCGAACATCGCCTGATTAAAACGTGGCCATCGTACCGCAAGCCGGTGAACCGACAGCAATTGGCGTCGCGGTTCCAGCTCTCGGACCTTGTGCAGGCCGCACAAGCGGACACTGAGATTTGTACGCTTCTGCAGATTCTCGAGCTGCCGACAAATCTGCCATAAGCTCCGCCGCGAAGGCGAACGCGGAGCCATCAAGAAATACAGCCTGCCGTCATCCATTAGGATGCGATATCCTAGCAGCCTGTCGGACTTGCGTCTCGGGCGTCGCCGGACCTGCGTAGGGATCGGTGCGTCGGCGCCTCTGTCAGCGCCATTTTGGGCGGTGCGGTCGCGCTGGCGCGCCTGCGGAACTGGCCGCGCAGGCTAGACGGCGCGGCTGAGGGCGAACATCCGCTTCAGGTTCCATGCCATGGTCACAAGCCTCCACTCGCCACGGGCGGCATTGAGCCCGCGCAGCAGGAACTGCCGGAACCCCAGCACGGACTTGATGATGCCAAACACTGGCTCGGGCGTCTGCTTGCGCAGGGCGTAGAGCGCGCGGCCCTGCGGCGTGCGCAGCCGATACGCCATCGCCTGAACCGGGGTGGGGTCTTCGGGCGCCGGTGGCGCCGCAGCGAAGCGCTCTTGCAGGCTGAGATGATGCGCCTCGCGACCAAGTGCGATCAGCGGTTCGATCCCGCCGGCCACACAGGCCTGCACATTCGCCTCGCTGAAGTAGCCATTGTCCGCCAACAGCATGTCCGGCCTGCCGAGCACGTCCGGCAGAGTGCCGATCTTGTCCAGCATGGGTGTAAGCTGCTGCTTGTCGTTGGGCGCCTGCACCACGTCGGCGACCACCACCAGCAGACTGCCCGCCGCCACCGCCGCCTGCGCATTGTAGCACTGCTCAAAACCGCCGCCCGCCACCGCCATGATGCGGCTTTCCTCGTCGGTCAGATTGATCTGATCCGTGGGCAGCGGCGTCGCCACCGGCGGCTTCGGCTCACGGCCCGTGGGCTTCTTGCCGGTGGCCGCTGCCTTGGCGTCCCGTGCTGCGAGTTTCGCCTGATGGTCTGCCTGCTCCCGTTCGAAGCGTTCCTTCGCGCGGGCCTCGATCTTCGCCCGGGCCTCGGCGAGCCTGGACAACCGTTCCTCACGTCGCGCCAGTTCGTCGGGGATCGACATGCCGTCAGCGATGTCCACCTGGTCCGCCGCTTCTGCCTTGGCCATGAGATCGGCCACTTCGGCCTGCAGTTGGGCCTCCAGCTTGCCCGCATGGTCATAGGACAGCGCGCTGTGCCGGCTGGCATTGGCGTGGACCTTGGTCCCGTCGAGCCCGACCGTTCCCAGCTTCAGCACGCCCATCTCGCGCGCGAGCACCAGCACCTGGACGAACAGCTTCTCGATCTGCGGCAGAAAGCGTCGGCGGAACGCGGCGATGGTGTCATGGTCCGGATGATCGTTCGCCGCGATGAAGCGGAACGCCACGCTGTCATAGGTCGCCCGCTCCAGCTTGCGGCTGGAGAACACCCCGGTGGCGTAGCCGTAGATCAGAATGCCCAGCAGAAGGCTGGGGTGGTAGGACGCTTCCCCAGAGCCACGGTAGCTGCCGGTCATCGGCCGCAGATCCAGCCCCGCGATCACCTCCACCACGAACCGCGCCAAGTGCCGCTGCGGAAGCCACTCGTCCACCGACGGCGGCATCAGAAATCCGCTGTCGCGGTCGATCGGGCGGAAGTTGCTCATGCCGAAGAGGTCCGGGCCGGGGGCGTGAATCCATGCCCGGATTCTATAACCCACAGCTCCGCCTCGCGTTAAGTCCGACAGGCTGCTAGCGGAGGATGCATTCAGCAATTCCGTAGTAAGGCGTCAACCTCGGCAAGCGTAACGCCCTTTACGACTCGCAGCAGACAAAATAATAGTGGGCGGCAGCGCCGGCGGTGCGCCGCTGACGGTGTCAGCGGCGACGCTCAGGCCTTGCTGTCGGTGCGCAGGCCGTCGATCGTTCGCTCGATGCCGCTCCAGATCATTGGGCTCATCACGAACATGGGCTTGGTGACGATGGTGTAGGTGATCGTCTGTTGCTGCTCATCGTGGGCGTAGTCGAGAACGATCTTGCCAAAGGGCGTCGCCGTCGTCGCCGTGCCGTTGAAATCGTCGCTCGGCCGAAATTCGGTGCCGTGCCGCTCCCGTCCCAGGGCCTGGAGCTGTTCCCAGGTCTGTTTCGTCACCCCATTGAAGGTCTTGCTCTCGGGCATCGGGACGGTTCCTCTCAATCGCTTGCTGTTGATCCGCTACCTCGGGGAGACGGCGGCGGCATCAGACCGACGCGCCGGCAACCGTTCCTTAGTGCACGCCAAAGGCCTCGTGCAAGCTGGCCACTGTTGCCGCGTCGAGTTGCAGCGCGTTCGCCAGCGAGCGCAGATAGTCTGTCTCCGCCGGTGTGTCTATGTCGATCGCCAGCAGCGACGCCCCGTAAACCTGGATTGCCAGGTCGGGCCGGCCGGCAACCGCCTCGACCAGCGCCGCCGTGGCGAGCGGCTTGGACAATTCCGCCTCCACATAGGCCTGCGCCTCGGCATCGGCGCCGTCCTCGACCAGCCGGCCGAGAATGCGCGCCCTTTCCGTCGCATCCACCTGACCGTCGGCCTTGGCGGCATTGATCATCGCCTGCACAACAATAGCGGCGGCCTCGTCAAGCGCCTGTTCCTCCGCCGGTGTCGATGGCTCGTAAAGTCCCACCGGCGGCGGTACTGCGGCCGAAGCTCCCGACTGCGCCCGCGCCTGCAGCGCCGAATAGGCGAGGCTGCCGAGGATGGCCATCAGCCCGCCGCCGAGCGCACCCCGGCTGGCGCCACGGCCACCGCCGAGCAGCGCTCCCGCCAGCGCGGCAAGGCCGCCGATCGCCAGTGAATTGCCGCCGCGCCCCCGCCAGAAATCTGTCCAAGGACTGATTCCGCCATGTTGGCAAGACCACCGAGGCCACCTTGACCCAGGGCCTCACTCAGCCCGCTTTGGCCAAAACCGCCCTGTCCGGCGCCACCTTGACCAAAGCCACCTTGACCAAAACCACCTTGCGCTGCGCCACCCTGGGTTGCGCTGCCCTGGCTAGCGCCGGCGAGACCGGAGAGTTGCGAAAGGATGTCAGACAGCGGGTTGCCACCCTGGCCGAGGCCGGACGGCCCCATGGCGTTGCCCAGCCGTTCGTTGGTGGAACCGGAGAGACCGGATTGCAGCAACCGGCCAAGAAGATCGCGGGCGTCAAACATGCTTTGCCTCCTTGATGGACCCAACACGGTGCACCCTTCGTCGGAAGCAGTCGTTAGCGATCGCGGGCGTCTGCTTTTGCTTTCTCAGTAACACAAGGGACCGCGATTGTCGCGCGATTGGTAACCAACCTCAGCGGCTGATCAGGATGGCACGAAAATCGTTGACGTTGGTCCGGGTCGGCCCGGTGACCAGCAGATCACCCAGCGCGGCGAAAAAGCTGTAGGCGTCGTTGTCGGCAAGCAGCGCCCGCGCATCGAGGCCGAGAGCCGCGGCCCGCACCAGACTGTCGGGGCGNNGGATGATGGCACCGGCATTGTCCTCGCTACCATCGATGCCATCCGTATCGGCAGCCAGGGCGCAGATGCGCGGGTGGCCGGCAAGAGCGATTGCCAGCGCCAACAGAAACTCCGCATTGCGCCCACCGCGGCCCTTGCCGCGGACGGTCACCGTCGTCTCGCCACCGGACAAAAGGACGCACGGCGCCGCCGCCGGCTGGCCGTGGGCGGCCACCTGGCGGGCGATGGCGGCCAGCACCTTGGCCACATCCCGCGCCTCGCCCTCAAGGGCATCGCCGAGGATCACCGGCTCGATCCCGGCTTGGCGCGCCACGTCTGCCGCCGCTTCCAGCGCGTCCTGGGCGGTGGCGATGACCATCGCCCGGCTGCCGGCCAGGCGGACGTCACCCGGCTTCGGTGTTTCGTCTACCGCAGCGGCCAGATGCGCCGCCACCTTGTCCGGCACTTCGATACCGTAATGGGCGATGACGCGACGCGCCTCGGCGAAGGTGCCGGGATCAGCCACCGTCGGCCCGGAGGCAATGACCGACGGATCGTCGCCGGGTACGTCGGAGATGAGCAGCGCCACCACCGGCGCCGGCGCGGCGGCGACAGCGAGCCGCCCACCCTTGATCGCCGAGAGGTGCTTGCGCACGGTGTTGATCTCGTCGATGGCTGCGCCCGACCGCAGCAGCGCCTGCGTCACCTGGCGCTTATCGGTGAGCGTCACCCCCGGCGCCGGCAATGCCATCAGCGCCGAGCCGCCGCCGGAGACGAGACACAGCAGCAGATCGTCGGCACCAAGGCCAGTCGCCAACTGCAGCATCCGCTCGGCAGCCAGTTGGCTTGCCGCGTCCGGGTTGGGGTGCCCCGCCTCCACCACTTCGATCCGCTCGGTGGGCACGCCATGGCCATAGCGGGTGACAACGACGCCGCTAAGTGGCCCTGGCCAGGTCCGCTCCACCACCGCCGCCATCGCAGCAGCCGCCTTGCCCGCGCCGACGACGACGGTTCGGCCGCGCGGCGGCGGCGGCAGTGCCGCGATCAGCCGCGCATTGGCCATCGCCGCTGCCACGGCGGCATCGAACATGCGACGAAGGATCGTTTCCGGGGGCATGGTCACCCTCCTACACGGGGCGAGACAGGGGCAGGGGCGAGACGGCTGGGCCGGGAAGACAATATCGATGCCCGCGGTGGCAGATCGAGACACAGATCGAGCCCCTGCCGCCAGTGGGGAAGTGAAACGGCAAATACCGAGCGCAGCAGCGCGGTATCGAGGACCGAATAGGCCGGGCGCGGCGCCTTGCTGGGATAGTCATGACTCGAGATGGGTGCCACGTGCGCGACCGAGCCGTCGGGGCGCGGTGAGGCGGCGAGGATTGCCCGGACGAAGTCGTACCAGCTGCATTCGCCGGCCGCGGCTAGATGATAGGTGCCGCCCAGATCCCGCAGCGGCGCCCAGTCACCGCCGCCGCGCGAAGCGACCAGAACCTGCGCCGTCACCTCGGCAACCAGCCGCGCCCAGGTGGGTGCTCCCAGCTGATCATTGACCGCGCGGATGTCGTCGCCGCCTCGCGCCAGCCGTTGCATCGTTGTCAGTATGTTGCGGCCGCGCGCGGCGTAGACCCAACTGGTGCGCAGGATGAGATAGGCGATGAGACCACTGGCGCGGATCGCCGCCTCGCCGGCGAGTTTGGAGCGACCATAGGCATTCAAGGGCGCCACCGGGTCCGTCTCCGTCAGCGGTCGTGCCGCCCGGCCGTCGAAGACGTAATCGGTGGAGAAGTGCACGAAGATGGCGTCGAGGCGCTTCGCCTCCGCCGCCATCACCGCCACCGCATCGCCGTTGACCGCCATCGCCGCCGCCGGCTCGCTCTCCGCCTGATCGACCGCGGTATAGGCGGCGGCGTTGACGATCAGCTGCGGCTGCACTTCGCGCAGGGCGGCACGGATCTCCTCCGCCTGCATCAGGTCGGTATCCTCCCGCCCCAGGGCTACGACACGGCCGAGCGGGGCCAGCGTCCGCTGCAACTCCCAGCCGATCTGTCCGCTGCGTCCGAAGAGGACGATGCTAGGCACAGGCACGACCTCCAGTACTCACTGTTCTGATCCGCGACTGCGTTCCGGCGTGGCCAGTTAGCCGCGATAGACAGGCAGCCGCGCCGGGTCGAGTTCGCTCAGGTGCAGGCCCTGCGCATCCTTGGCTGAAAGCACCGGCGTCGCCACCGGCCAGGCGATCTGCACCGTCGGATCGTTCCAGATTATAGTAAACTCGGCGCCTGGGTTATAGATGTCCGTGCACTTGTAGCAAACGAGGGCGGCGTCACTGCTGACGCAGAAACCGTGCGCGAACCCGGGCGGGATGTAGAGTTGCCGTCGGTTTGCCGCCGACAGCTCGACGCCGAGCCAGCGGCTGAAGCAGGGTGAGCCACGACGCAGGTCGACGGCAACGTCGAAGATGCTGCCGGTCAGCGCGAACACCAGCTTGCCCTGTGGGTTGGCGGTTTGCAGGTGCANGGCGCGCAGGACGTCACGGCGCGACAGGGATACGTTGTCCTGGACGAAGGCTGCGGTGATCCCCGCCTGTTGATAGCGCAGCTGCTGGTAGCTCTCGAAGAAGGTGCCCCGGTCATCCTCGAACAGCTCTGGCTCGATCAAGAGGACGCCCGGCAACGTCGTCTCGGTCGTTTTCANTCCGCTGGCACCCGCCGACCCGCTGGCCTCCCGCAGCAGCGCCTGCAGGTAGCCGCCATACGCCGACTGCGCCGTGGCGGCGGCCAGCCGAGCCAGTTGTTCATCGTCGATAAAGCCCATCCGCCACGCCACTTCCTCCGGGCAGGCGATCTTCAGGCCCTGGCGTGCCTCGATGATCTGGACGAAGGCAGCCGCCTGATGCAACGCCTGATGGGTGCCGGTGTCCAGCCACGCCATGCCGCGGCCGAGGATTTCCACCCGTAGCTGCTGTCGTGTCAGGTAGGCGCGGTTGACGTCGGTGATTTCCAGTTCGCCACGCGGCGAGGGGAGCAGAGCGCGGGCGATCTCCACCGCCTGATGGTCATAAAAATAAAGACCGGTCACCGCGAAGTTGGATTTCGGCTGCGCCGGCTTCTCCTCCAGTCGGATCGCCCGTTGCTCGGCGTCGAACTCTACCACGCCATAACGCGCTGGATCGCTCACCGCATAGGCGAAGATGGTCGCGCCCTCGGTCTGGGCCGAAACCTGCTGCAGTCGCTCGGCAAGGCCGTGGCCGAAGAAGATATTGTCGCCGAGAATGAGGCAGACGGGGGCGCCGCCACTGAAGTCGGCGCCGATCAGCAGCGCCTGCGCCAGTCCTTCCGGGCGCGGCTGCACCGCATAGCTGAGCTCAATGCCCCACTGGGAGCCGTTGCCGAGCAAGCGCGTAAAGAGCGGCAGGTGATCCGGGGTGGAGATGACGAGGATGCGGCGAATTCCCGCCAATAGTAGCGTCGACAGCGGATAATAGATCATCGGCTTGTCGTAGACCGGCAGCAGCTGCTTGCTGATCACCTCCGTCGCCGGATAGAGGCGACTGCCGCTACCGCCGGCGAGAATGATCCCTTTGCGTCCGCCGTTCACCATGTCGCGACCGTCCCCTTCTGGCCCTGGTGTGCATCAGACAGCGTGGTCGCCACAATCCCGTTTCTCGTCGGCATTCAGCCGATCGTCGCCGGTGAGACAGGGTTGCCACCAGTCCTCGTTGGCGAGGTACCAGGCGACCGTCTGCGCCAGGCCGCGCTCGAAGCTGGTCTGCGGCTGCCAGCCAAGGCTGGTCGCGAGCTTGCTGGCGTCGATGGCGTAGCGCAGGTCGTGCCCCGGGCGATCGGCGACGAAGCGGATCAGCTGGGCGTGCGGGCGATGCGGCGATGTGGGCAGCAGCCGATCGAGGAGGCTGCAGACGCAGTGCGCCACCTGCAAGGTGGTCCGCTCGCAGCCGCCACCAATGTTGTAGGTTTCGCCCACCTCGCCCGCGTTCAGCAGCTGCCAGAGCGCCGCCACGTGATCATCCACGTACAGCCAGTCGCGCACATTGGCGCCGGCGCCATAGATGGGTAGCGGCCGGCCGGCCCGCGCGTTCAAGATCAGCACCGGGATCAGCTTCTCCGGGTACTGATACGGCCCATAATTGTTGGAACAGTTGCTGATGATCGCCGGCAGCCCGTAGGTGTGGTGCCAGGCGCGCACCAGATGATCGGCCGCCGCCTTGCTGGCGGCATAGGGAGAGTTGGGCCGATAGGGCCGGTCCTCGCGGAAGGATCCCGTCGCTCCCAGGCTGCCATAGACCTCGTCGGTGGACACGTGCAGGAGGCGAAACCGCGCCCTGGTGGCGGCATCGAGGCTGTCCCGGTAGGTGCGCACCGTCTCCAGCAGGACAAAGGTGCCGACGATATTGCTTTCGATGAAGGGTCTGGGGGCACCGATCGAGCGGTCCACGTGCGTCTCGGCGGCCAGATGCATCACCGCATCGGGGCGATGGCGGTGGAAGACGGCGGCCAGCGCCGGCGCATCGGCGATGTCGAGCCGCTCGAAGCGATAGCGCGGGTCATCGGCGATCGTCGTCAGCGATTGCAGGCTGCCGGCGTAGGACAGTTTATCGACGTTGACCACCCGCGCCTGGGTGGTCGCCATCAACAGGCGGATCAGCGCACTGCCGATAAAGCCGGCGCCGCCGGTAACGAGGATCGTCGGCTGTGCGGTGGCGAACAGGCTCATCCTGGTGGCGATTCCTTCCAACGGCGATCCCTCCGCCACCCGCATCATCGTCGCTACGCATGCCGTTGCCCTGGGCAAAGACGACCGCTATGAGAAAGGGAGCTGAACGCCAAGCACAAGGGGCAGCAAAGCAATGGCGACTGGCGGCAGCGGCGGTTTGCACGCCGGAAAGTATATCCTGACCGGCATCCTGACCATCATCCCGCTCTGGGTGTCGTTGATGGTGTTCGAGTTCGTCCTCGGCACGTTGTCCAGTGCCGGGTTGCCCTGGTTGCGTCTTCTCGCCAACCGGCTGCGCGTCGATGCCCCGCTGCTTGCCGACTGGCTGACGCGCCGCTGGGTGGACGAATTGCTGGCGGCGATCATCACCCTCGTCGGGCTCTATCTCATCGGCTGGTTTGCAACGCAGGTGGTCGGCCGGCGCATCATCGGCTTTTTCGAACGGCAGATCGCCCGCATTCCCTTGCTGAGCTTCGTCTATAGCGCGGTCAAGAAGCTGACATCGCTGCTGCAGGACAAGCAGGGCAGCGCCCAGCGGGTGGTCATCGTCAACTTTCCCAACGATCGTCTTAAATGCGTCGGTCTGTTGATGAAGACGATGACCGATGCCACCAACGGTAACGCGCTGGCCGCGGTCTACGTCCCCACCGCGCCTAATCCAACCTCCGGCTATCTGGAAATCGTGCCGATGGATCAGGTGATCACCACCGACTGGACGGTGGATCAGGCGATGAATTTCGTCATCAGCATGGGCGCGATCGCGCCGGACCACGTGCATTATACTCGCGATGTGACAGCGCCGGTGTAGCCGCCCACGCGCGCGCTCAGGCCTGGGCACTCTCCAGAAACTCGATCAGGCGCTCGACGAACCGCTCGGGCTGGTCGACGTGCACCCGGTGGCCGGCCTCCTTGATCACGGTGAATTCGGCCTGCGGAAACATCGCGAAGATGCGGCCCTGGTGCTGCGGCTGGATGTAGTCCGACTGATCACCGCTGACGAACAGGGTGCGACCTTCAAACTCCCAGTCGGCGACGTAGGGGAAGTCGAGCAGTTCCGCCATGGAGCGGCGGATGGCATCGAGGTTGATTTTCCACACCAACCCCTTGGGGCCGGTCGCCAGATTCTGCACCAGGAACCGGCGCAGCGCCGCCTCCGGGATGGCGGCGGCGAGGGCGGCGTCGGCCTCGGAGCGGCGGCCGATCCGCTGCATATCGAGCCCCTGCATGGCATCCACGTAGTCGCGATAGTCGTGGCGATAGCGGACCGGGGCGATGTCGATCACCACCAGTTGCTCCACCAGCTTGGCATCGCGCAGCGCGAACAGCATCGCCGTCTTGCCGCCAAGACTATGGCCGACGACGACGGCCTCCGTCAGGTGGTGATCGGTGATGAACGCCGCCAGATCATCCGCCATCTCGGGAAAGCTCATGGTCGGCGTCCATGGCGACTCGCCATGGTTGCGCAGGTCGAGGGTATAGACGCGATACTCGCTGGCGAGGCGCAGGGCAATGGTGTGCCAGTTGCGGGCGTTGCCGAACAGGCCGTGCAGAATGATGATCGGCCGGCCTTGTTTGCCGTAGTCCCGAAAGGCAAGGGGAATGCTGCTCACGTCTGCCTCCGCTGGTTTGTCATTATCGGACGCGTTGTCTGCGGTGCGCTCGCGTCTCGTCGCCGGCGCATGATCGACGAATTGGCGGCAGACGGCTAGGATTCAGCGCGGGCGATGCCAAAACAAGGATGCCGGGAGAAAACGATGACCGACGATGATGCGGCGCCGCCGCTAACCGAGACGAAGCGCGAACTGGACCTGGCGCTGGCGGCGCTCGCCACCCCGGGGCCGGCGCCATCGGCAACCTGGAATGCCGGGTCACCGATCTGCAGGTGCGCCTGCTCGCCCCCGCCCGTTCGCTGGCCGACATTGCCGCCCGCCTCACCCTGATCCGCGACCTGGTCGCCGGCCTCGGCCAGCCCGGCTACCTGCTGCAACTGGTCAACGCGACGCTGGCGGACGTGGAGCGAATGCGGGGGAGGTGGAGAGTTATGATGCCGTATAGTTAGGTACCTTCATATCCCCGGTACGGAGCTTGATTTGTGACTCTTGCTTATACTTACGAAGATTATTTATCTGCACGTGAACTAAATAAACCACAACAGCAAAAACTCCCCCAGATGAATTAAGATATTATATCTTATCCTGTCGCCATATTGATATGTCGTCATAAAAGTGTATAATTCTAAAAATTCCTTATTGGCGTTTTCATGAAGCGTTGCCATGATGCCACGCGCAAAGATGGCCAAAAGCTTATAGTCTATGTAGAGGGCCTGAAAATTAAGCCATGAAAATATAAAATAACCAATCATAATTCCAATAATTTCAATTGCCCAAAAAGGTCGCGCTACCTTGTTAAGTCCGATAAATACAGCAACATGTATTCCCATAAAGATGTTCCACAATGTATCGATTTGAGCGCTCTGATTCATATATCCGCTAAGTATGTCCATATTATTTTTATCCACATGCAATGACTGGCGTTAATTTTGCAGATTCCAGGCTCCATGTAAGACTGGATGCGCCCATTTCTTCATCGTAACATCGATAGTTTCTCCAGCAACACTTTTATATGACCAGTTCGGATCGACTTGGCGAACAAGGGCGTTCCTATTATAATTTATAATTTCAGAGCGTAATAAAACTGATTCAGAGTCACTTATGTAACCTTTATATTTCAATATCTCTATGAGTTGCGCATCAAATGTATACTGATACCATGGGTCGCTAAAATTTATTCCATCTGACTGGTTACATTTTAGGTTATTAGTGAAGCGATAATTCATGTTCTCGCCAAAAAGGATTGGTGCGGATAGTATAGAACCCGGAGCCCTCATTGGAATATTATTTATTATTCCTAATATTGATGGCAAAGGGCGCCTATGTAAGTTCCCATCCGCATCCGGATAGTCCAGTGATATAACACCGCCTGCGAGCATGCGGCCACTTTCTAATATTACTTTCTTTGTATCATCACAAAAAGATTTTTGTTCTTGTGAAAGCGTGGAGAATTGCAGATTATTGACGTCGCCCAAGAACCAAACATCGCATTCTGTTGAAAAATAGTAATTAATAGCATAACAAATATCATGCCGCTGGCAGGCAGCATCCAGATCATCGCTCGGCGGAATTTGAATTAACTCTATTAGGTCTTTTAATTGAGATCCTGTATTAACGTTTGGATGATTAGGTCCGCAAAAATTTCCATGTGTTGGAATGCTTATGTTGTTTACCAACGAGCAAGCGCTGACAAACAAAATAAATGAAAAAAAACCGAGCGCAACTATTGGGCGCCAAGTAGATCGCGCAATGCCGTGCGTATACATGTTTGTGTGCACAAACAGAGGGTAACTGTTTACTTATTATACGCGTCCCACCTGGATTAGCGCAAACAGTAAATATATATATACACGACATGGGTAATTGCGAAGCAACATACATACCCATGATGTACAACATGTGGCTAAAGGAACCTCCAAAGTCGTTAACATTACTGCACAGCAATAAATGGCAAATGTGACGACGTGCGCTACCTTTGGAAGTATCGTCAGTCGGCGGGTTTGGGGCAGAGGTTTGGAGATCTCCTTTTCCCGGAATGCCAATCAGGCACGGTAATGGGTTAGGACGCATGTCCGCCGATTACCGTCCAACCAAGCGTTGCTCTACGCACCTTGCCCCATCGTTATCATAGAAGTCACCACTCGCCGGAGGGTGTGGCGCCTAGCAGCCTGTCGGACTTGCGTCTCGGGCGTCGCCGGACCTGCGTAGGGATCGGTGCGTCGGCGCCTCTGTCAGCGCCATTTTGGGCGGTGCGGTCGCGCTGGCGCGCCTGCGGAACTGGCCGCGCAGGCTAGACGGCGCGGCTGAGGGCGAACATCCGCTTCAGGTTCCATGCCATGGTTACAAGCCTCCACTCGCCACGGGCGGCATTGAGCCCGCGCAGCAGGAACTGCCGGAACCCCAGCACGGACTTGATGATGCCAAACACTGGCTCGGGCGTCTGCTTGCGCAGGGCGTAGAGCGCGCGGCCCTGCGGCGTGCGCAGCCGATACGCCATCGCCTGAACCGGGGTGGGGTCTTCGGGCGCCGGTGGCGCCGCAGCGAAGCGCTCTTGCAGGCTGAGATGATGCGCCTCGCGACCAAGTGCGATCAGCGGTTCGATCCCGCCGGCCACACAGGCCTGCACATTCGCCTCGCTGAAGTAGCCATTGTCCGCCAACAGCATGTCCGGCCTGCCGAGCACGTCCGGCAGAGTGCCGATCTTGTCCAGCATGGGTGTAAGCTGCTGCTTGTCGTTGGGCGCCTGCACCACGTCGGCGACCACCACCAGCAGACTGCCCGCCGCCACCGCCGCCTGCGCATTGTAGCACTGCTCAAAACCGCCGCCCGCCACCGCCATGATGCGGCTTTCCTCGTCGGTCAGATTGATCTGATCCGTGGGCAGCGGCGTCGCCACCGGCGGCTTCGGCTCACGGCCCGTGGGCTTCTTGCCGGTGGCCGCTGCCTTGGCGTCCCGTGCTGCGAGTTTCGCCTGATGGTCTGCCTGCTCCCGTTCGAAGCGTTCCTTCGCGCGGGCCTCGATCTTCGCCCGGGCCTCGGCGAGCCTGGACAACCGTTCCTCACGTCGCGCCAATTCGTCGGGGATCGACATGCCGTCAGCGATGTCCACCTGGTCCGCCGCTTCTGCCTTGGCCATGAGATCGGCCACTTCGGCCTGCAGTTGGGCCTCCAGCTTGCCCGCATGGTCATGGTCATAGGACAGCGCGCTGTGCCGGCTGGCATTGGCGTGGACCTTGGTCCCGTCGAGCCCGACCGTTCCCAGCTTCAGCACGCCCATCTCGCGCGCGAGCACCAGCACCTGGACGAACAGCTTCTCGATCTGCGGCAGAAAGCGTCGGCGGAACGCGGCGATGGTGTCATGGTCCGGATGATCGTTCGCCGCGATGAAGCGGAACGCCACGCTGTCATAGGTCGCCCGCTCCAGCTTGCGGCTGGAGAACACCCCGGTGGCGTAGCCGTAGATCAGAATGCCCAGCAGAAGGCTGGGGTGGTAGGACGCTTCCCCAGAGCCACGGTAGCTGCCGGTCATCGGCCGCAGATCCAGCCCCGCGATCACCTCCACCACGAACCGCGCCAAGTGCCGCTGCGGAAGCCACTCGTCCACCGACGGCGGCATCAGAAATCCGCTGTCGCGGTCGATCGGGCGGAAGTTGCTCATGCCGAAGAGGTCCGGGCCGGGGGCGTGAATCCATGCCCGGATTCTATAACCCACAGCTCCGCCTCGCGTTAAGTCCGACAGGCTGCTAGGGCCTGTTGAGATTCAGGATTCCATCCTTGGCTTGATTGTGATTCAAGCTATGGATGGAACGTTTTGTACTGACAGACGCCCAATGGGCGAGAATGGAACCGCACTGCCTGGGCAAGCCAACGGACGCGGGTCGCAGCGGCAGAGACAATCGGCTCTTTGTCGAGGCGGTTCTGTGGGTAGTTCGCACGGGCAGTCCCTGGCGTGATTTGCCGGCCTTTTTCGGCAACTGGAACACCGTCTTCAAGCGCTACCGAGACTGGGTCAAAGCCGATGTTTTCATTCGGCTTTTCGAGGCTTGCTCGGATGATCCCGATATGGAGTACGCCATGGTCGACGCCACCATCGTCAAGGTTCACCGCCATGGCCAGGGCGCAAAAGGGGGACTCATACCAGGGTGCGTAGAGTTTGACTCTCTTGGGGGTTTCTTGTGGTGTGGGAATTGCTTTGATCGGGGCCGGCGATGGCGGCGTGGGAGACGGCTCGATGGGGGCGGCGGTGCGTTTGCGTGAGGATTTCGGCGCGGAGGAGCTGCGCCGGTTGGCCTGCAAGGCGGTGAACGGGCTGCAGGCCCGGCGGTTGATGGCGCCGCCGGCGATTGCTGATGGCAAGAGCCGGGCCGAGGCGGCGAGCGTCGGCTTGATGGACCGGCAGACGCTGCGGGACTGGGTCGTTCGCTTCAATGCCGAGGGGCCGGCTGGGCTGATCGACAAGCCATCACCGGGCCGGCGGGCGAAGCTGACGCCGTCACACAAAGAGGCCTTGCGCCAACTGGTCGAAGATGGACCTGGCCAGCACAAACCCGATCTCGTCCGCTGGCGGCGCGCCGACCTGGCGGCGGTGATCAAGGACCGGTTTGCCGTCGATTGCCACGCGACAACGATCGGTCGGATGTTGCGGCAACTGGGGTTTTCGCACGTCAGCCCGCGGCCACGGCATCCGGAGAAGGACGACCAAGCCGCGGACACGTTTAAAAAAACTTCGTCGAGCGGGTGACGGACCTCGCCAAGGGGCTGCCGGAGGGGACACCCGTGGAGATCTGGTTTCAGGACGAGGCGCGTGTCGGCCAGAAGAACGGTCTCGTCTACCAGTGGGCCAGACGTGGCACGCGACCGCGGCAACCGAAAGACCAGCGCACCGCCTGGGCCTACATCTTCGGTGCGGTCTGTGTGTATGGCGGTGACAAATTAGGCCACGTAGCGGCGGTGATTGGTGCTGCCGCGCCGGAGTAAAATCTGGCCAGTGGTTAGGCGGTCTCTTTTTTGTGGGGGCGGCCGGGGATGTTTGCCGTGGAAGTCTACGCCGCCGTTCGGCATTTCGTTTTCATCGAGGGCAACAGCCGGCGTGAGGCGGCCCGGTGTTCGGGCTGAGCCGTGAGACGGTTTCGAAGATGTGCCGGTTCTCGTTGCCGCCCGGCTACACGCGAACGAAGCCGGTGAAGAAGCCGAAGCTCGGGGTGCTGCTGCCGGTGATCGACGCCATCCTCGAGGCCGACAGGACGGCGCCTTCGAAGCAGCGGCATTCGGCCAAGCGGATCTTCGAGCGACTGCGCGACGAGCACGGTTATGCCGGCGGTCTGACGGTGGTGAGGGACTACGTCCGGGTTGCTCGGGGAGATTGCGGGAGACCTTCGTGCCGCTGGCTCATCCGTCCGGTCATGCGCAGGTCGACTTTGGCGAGGCGATCGGCGTGATCGGCGGCGTCCGGCAGAAGATCCACTTCTTCTGCATGGACCTGCCGCAATCGGATACTCCTTTCGTGAAGGCCTATCCGGCGGAGACGACGGAAGCCTTCCTCGACGGGCATGTGTCGGCATTCGCCTTCTTTGGCGGCGTGCCGTTGTCGGTGCTTTACGACAACACGACGCTCGCGGTGGCGAAGATCTGCGGCGACGGCAGGCGGGAGCGCACCCGGGCCTTTACGGAACTGCAGAGCCCATTACCTGTTCCAGGATCGCTTCGGCCGTCCCGGCAAGGGCAACGACAAGGGCAAGGTCGAGGGGCTGGTGAAGTATGCTCGATCGAACTTCCTGACGCCGATCCCCCAGGCGGCAAGCTTCGACGATCTCAATGCCATGCTGGAAGAGCGCTGCCGGCAGCGACGAGGCGAACGCGCCGGTCGCCACGGCGAAACCATCGGCGAGCGTCTCGTCGCCGACCTCGAAGCCTTCCGGGATTTGCCGGCGGTGCCATTGGAGCCGAGCGAGAAGCGGGCGGCCCGTGTCTCATCGACCGCCCTGGTCCGCTACCGCGGCAACGACTACTCGGTACCGACGGCATACGGCTTCCGGGATGTTGTGGTGAAGGGCTTCGTCGACGAGGTGGTGATCCTTTGTGCCGGCGAGGCGATCGCCCGGCATCGTCGCTGCTATGGCACGGGCACCTTCGTATTCGAGCCGCTGCACTAGGGCCTGTTGAGATTCACCGTGAGTTTATGACGGCGGCGACGAGATAGATATTGGCGCTGAAGCTTTGGTCTGTTTTGTCGGCACGCATGGCGATGCGCTTGAACTCTTTGAGCTTACAGAAGAAGTTTTCGATGAGATGGCGCCATTTGTACATCTCGGCATCGAATGGGAGAGGCTTGGTCCGGCGCGGATGCTGGGAGATGACGATCTTGGCGCCGCGCTCGTTGAGCTCAGCGACGATGTCGTTGCTGTCGAAGGCTTTGTCGGCGATGAAAGCGTCGAATTGGAGGCCGTCGATGAGCGGGGCAACGCCGACGGTATCGAAGCGGTGGCCCGGCAGGAGTGCGAAGCGTACGAGATTGCCCAGGGCATCGGTCAGGGCCAGGATCTTGGTCGTCATGCCGCCCTTGGAGCGCCCTATGGCCTGGCTCTGAGTCCCCCTTTTGCGCCCTGGCCATGGCGGTGGACCTTGACGATGGTGGCGTCGACCATGGCGTACTCCATATCGGGATCATCCGAGCAAGCCTCGAAAGCCGAATGAAAACATCGGCTTTGACCCAGTCTCGGTAGCGCTTGAAGACGGTGTTCCAGTTGCCGAAAAAGGCCGGCAAATCACGCCAGGGACTGCCCGTGCGAACCACCCACAGAACCGCCTCGACAAAGAGCCGATTGTCTCTGCCGCTGCGACCCGCGTCCGTTGGCTTGCCCAGGCAGTGCGGTTCCATTCTCGCCCATTGGGCGTCTGTCAGTACAAAACGTTCCATCCATAGCTTGAATCACAATCAAGCCAAGGATGGAATCCTGAATCTCAACAGGCCCTATCTGGCGCTGATCGAGACGAAGCCGAATGCCCTCGACCAGGCGGCGGCGCTGAAAGACTGGGATCTGCCGGAGGCGTTCCAGCACCTGCGCCATCTCCTCGAGGCGCGCATGGGCAACCGCGGCAGGCGGGAGTTCATCCAGGTGCTGCGGCTGATGGAGGCGATCCCGATGGAGATGGTGGCGAGCGCGGTCAGCGAAGCGATCCGGCTCGGCGTCATCGGCTTTGATGCGGTCAAGCAGATTGCTCTGGCGCGCGTCGAGCGGCGGCCGGCCCGGCTCGACCTGACGGCCTATCCACATCTGCCGAAAATGGACGTCAGGATGACGGCGGCGGCTGACTACGCCGTTCTCGTTCCCGGGACAACGGCATGACCGGCAAGGCGGGCGCTGATGCGATGCCGGCGGGAACGACAAGCGGCACACCGCAGGTTCTGCTGGCGCATCACCTCAAGCAGTTGAAGCTGCCGACCGTTCTGCGGGAATACGACAAGATCGCCCGCGAATGCGCACGCGACGGCGTCGATCATCCCCGCTATCTGCTGCGCCTGGTGGAACTCGAACTGATCGACCGAGAACGCCGAATGGTCGAGCGGCGGATCAAGGCAGCACGCTTCCCGGCGGTCAAAAGCCTCGACACCTTCGACTTCACCGCGATTCCCAGCCTCAACAAGATGCTGGTGCTCGAGCTGGCCCGCTGCGAGTTCATCCTGCGCCGGGAGAACGTCATCGCGCTCGGCAACAGTGGCACCGGCAAGACCCATGTCGGGCTCGCCCTCGCTCTTGCCGCCTGCCAGAAGGGGTTCACCGTCGCCTTCACCACCGCGGCCGCCCTCGTGCACCAGTTGATGGAGGCGCGTGACGAGCGCCGCTTGCTGAAGCTGCAACGCGATCTCCAGTCGGTGATGTTGCTCATCGTCGACGAACTCGGTTACCTGCCGCTGTCGCCGACCGGGGCGGAACTTCTGTTCGAGGTGTTCTCCCAGCGCTACGAGCGCGGCTCGACCCTCGTCACCTCCAATCTGCCGTTCGAGGACTGGACCTCGGTGCTGGGATCGGAACGGCTCACCGGCGCGCTGCTCGACCGCCTGACCCACCACGTCCATATCCTCACCATGAACGGCGACAGCTACCGGTTGAAGCAATCCGCCGGACGTCGTCGTCCCCCCACCGCAGCCGATCGGGCGGAGCAAAACCAGACCACCGCCGAGACCGTCGATCCCGAGACCGGCGAAACCAGCAAGCCCTGATCCCCGAGGCAAAGCCGACGCACGGCAAGGGGCCCGATCGGGCCCCTTGCCGTGATTGCACCGCTCTCGCCCAAATGGCCTGCTTTTACTCCGCTACAGTGGCCCAGAATTGCTCCGCCGTTGACAGGTCTGCCCGGCCCGCGACACCGGGGCGGCGCTAGTGATGCCGCGCGCCGACACCGAGGCGATGCGGTTGCATCTGGAGGAAATCAGCCGCACGGTGGCGCCCGGCGCCCACGGCGTCGTCGTCATCGACAAGGCCGGCTGGCACACCACCCCGGCGCTGGCGGTTCCGGCCAACCTCTCGCTGCTCCACTTGCCGCCCTGCAGCCCGGAGCTCAACCCGCAAGAGAACATCTGGCAGTTTCTCCGCCAAACCTATCTGTCCAACCGTGTGTTCGATGGCCACGAGGCCATTGTCGAAGCCTGCTGCAAAGCCTGGAATGCCCTGCTCGACGAGGCCGGCCGCATCGCCTCCATCGCCACCCGAACCTGGGCCATCATCGGTCAGTAATTATGCTCGCTGGTATCAGAGCCAGGCCATAGGGCGCTCCAAAGGCGGCATGACGACCAAGATCCTGGCCCTGACCGATGCCCTGGGCAATCTCGTACGCTTCGCACTCCTGCCGGGCCACCGCTTCGATACCGTCGGCGTTGCCCCGCTCATCGACGGCCTCCAATTCGACGCTTTCATCGCCGACAAAGCCTTCGACAGCAACGACATCGTCGCTGAGCTCAACGAGCGCGGCGCCAAGATCGTCATCTCCCAGCATCCGCGCCGGACCAAGCCTCTCCCATTCGATGCCGAGATGTACAAATGGCGCCATCTCATCGAAAACTTCTTCTGTAGGCTCAAAGAGTTCAAGCGCATCGCCATGCGTGCCGACAAAACAGACCAAAGCTTCAGCGCCAATATCTATCTCGTCGCCGCCGTCATAAACTCACGGTGAATCTCAACAGGCCCTAGTACTACAGTTGCGTTTCTAGTCGTTTCTTGCGGTGACTGCTGGCGGCTGTCGTTTGGTGGCTGCGGCGCCATCGTGAGCAGGCCCAGACGAAGGCGGGATGGGTTTTCGCCCGGAACAGGATCCTTTCGAGCATGTGGCGGATTTCCGGCGTGGCGAGCGGGACGGTCATGCGGCCGCGGCGGCCGGACTCGTTTTGTCCCGTTTATCGAAGGCGATCCGGCGCTGGTCGGCCGNNACAATTTGGCGAGGAAGGCGGCGGCAGCGAGGACCAGGCTCATGTGGCGATGCCATCCGTGCCAGGAGCGCGCCTCGCAGTGATCGAGGCCGAGGTCGTCCTTCGCCCGCAGGAAGCACTCCTCGATCGTCCAGCGGAGGCCTGCGGCAGCGGCAAGCTCGGGCAGGGACGTGCCTTGCCGGGCATAGGCAAGGTAATAGGCGAGTGCTTGCGCATCACGCCGGCTGCGGCGGATGAGCAGCCAGCGCTCGAAACCGTCATCCGTCGACCATCCGAGCGGCAGCCTTGCCCAGTCGTAGAGCCTTGGACCCTTCGCCCCCTCGCCGGCGGTCAGCGACGACCACGCATCGTCCGCCAGCGTGTCCAGCATGGTGGCAGGGTCGGTCTGGACGAGGGTCCCGTCCTCGAGGAAGCGAAGGGTGTGGTTGGAGCGTACGGCAAGGACATAAGGCTGGCCGCGGCCCTCGAGCAGGTGCCGGAGTTGACTGTCCGAGCCGTAGAGCGCATCGGCGAGAACCCAGGCGCAAGGCGGGCCGGCGTCGAGCGTCCGCTCGATCATCTCCCGCGCCATCGCCGGCTTGGTCTTGAATTCGACGTCGTCCGGCACGGCGGCCGTCCGGCGGCGCGTCGCATCGTCCGCCCAGTCTTTCGGCAGGTACAGCTGCCGGTCGATGAGCGCGTGGCCCCAGCGGCTGGCGTAGGCGACGAAAACGCCGACCTGGCAGTTCTCGATCCGGCCGGCGGTGCCCGAGTACTGACGGCCGACACCCACCGAGTGCCGGCCCTTCTTCAGGAAACCGGTCTCATCGACAACGAGCACGCCGCCCGGATCACCCAGCGCGTTCGTCACGTACCCGCGCACCAGATCGCGAAGCTGGTCTGCCGACCATGAACTGCGTCCGAGCAGTGACTGGAGGCGATAGGGTGCCTCGAGGCCCGCCTGTTCGGCCAGCATCCAGCCGGTCTTGCGCGATGCCGCCGAGAACAGCCCGTCGATGAACATCCCGGCCGAACGGCGCGTCTCCGCCCGCCCCAGCGCCGGCGCGATCACCCGCCTCAACCCCTCGAGCTCCGCCTTCCAATCAACAAGCGTGCCCGCCCATTCCGCCACACCCATCCGTCGCCCTCCCACAGCCGCAGGCAACGGAACCATATTAGAGGATAAAATGCAACTGTAGTAGTAGAGCGGAATCCTACCAGTCTGGATCGTATCCGCAGGCTCTGAAGTAGTTTGCGCACTCGGCTGGGGTGAAGTCGTCGCGCGAAGCGGCCGATGGCGGCCCAGAGGGCTTCGACGGTGCGCTCGGCGGCTTTGCGGAGCAGGGCCTTGAGCTTCGCGAACGCCTTCTCAATGGGGTTGAGCGCGTAGCCCTTGTGTGGACGGCCCCCTGGGTGCAAGGGGTGAGGGGGAGAAAATCTGATCTGGTGCGATGGCAGTCGTGTGTCCGGCCTGTTTTGCGCGGCACGATGTCCGCTGGCCCAGATGGGTTCCGCGATCCACGCCCAAACGGATTAGCGGCCTTGATGGCCACCGGGCTACCCGGGTTCTGTGGATCGTCGGCTCGACCGATCAGCATCTCTCTTCCTCAGCCCTGCACCCTTGGCATCAAAGAGTGGTCAGGCGGTGGCCGGCTGGCGATACGCCTCGCCGCGCGTCATCATCGCCCAGACGATGCGCGCCATCTTGTTGGCCAGGGCGACCGCCGCGAGCTTGCGCGGCCGCCTTGCCAGCAAAGCGATGAGCCAAGCCGAGGCTCTTCCCGGCTTGGCCTGCCTGATCACCGCGGTTGCTCCCAGCACCAGCAGCTGGCGCAACCGCTCATCGCCGGCGCGGCTGATCCCGCCCAGCCGCGTCTTGCCGCCGGTGGAATGCTCGCGCGGAGTCAGCCCCAGCCAGGAGGCGAAATGCCGCCCCGACTTGAACTGGCTGAAGTCGACCCGCAGCACCAGGCTCAGCGCGCCGATCGGCCCGATCCCCGGCACCTCCGCCAGCATCTGGCTGGTTGGCGTCTGTTTGTGTTGCGCCACCAGCCGGGCGTCGACCTCGGCCAGCCGCGCATCCAGCCGACCGATCTCGGCGCCCAGCAACGCCAATGCGTCCCTCGCCGGCGTCGGCAGCTCCGCGTCCTCGGCGACGTCGGCCAGCAGCTTTGCCACGCCTTGGCGGCCAAGGCGGCCGACATGACCGAACTCGGCCGCGTGTCCGCGCAGCGCGTTGACCAGCTGCGTGCGTTGGCGCACCAGGAGCTCGCGCACCGACAGCAGCATCGCGTTGGCCTGCTGCCTCGCCGACTTGACCGCGACCTCGCGCATCTCCGGCCGCGCCGCGGCTTCGCTGATCGCCTCGGCATCGTTGCGATCGTTCTTGCCGCGCTTGACGAAGGGTTTGACGTATTGCGGCGGGATCAACCGCACCGTGTGGCCGAGCCCAGCCAGCACACGGCCCCAGTGATGCGAGCCGCCGCAGGCCTCCAGCACCACCTCCATCGGCGGTCGGCGCGCGAAGAATGGCACCATGTCCTGGCGGCGCAGATTGCGTCGCAGCACCGCCCGCCCGTCGGCATCCGTGCCATGCAGGGTGAAGACGGACTTGGACGTGTCGATCGCAATGCGGGTAAGCTCGGTCATGGACGGCTCCTGTTCACTTCGACAGCGAACCTTGGCACCAGATGCCGCGGGGCCGTCCACCCCAACGGATTAAGTTGTCGTAGGGCGGGTCTAAAGCGCAAGCGTGACCCGCCGAATGCGTTACTCGCCGCAATCCTTGTCCGACGAAGACTGTTCTCCCGCCCCGAGCCAGCTTTCCGGATACAACCCGCGCCCGACAGCGGACTTGAACGTCGAATACGGCCACGCCGCTGGTTCACGGACGTAGCCATGCTTGACCGGATTGAAATGAACATAGTCGATATGCGCGGCGAAATCTTCATCGTCGCGGATCGCATGCTCCCAATACCGGCGCTGCCAGATGCCGCGCTCGCCCTTTCGCAGTCGTGCATCGGATCGCCGCTCGCAAACAGGCAGGCTGCGAGCGAAAATCGACTTGATCAGCCGCCAGCGGGTCGCGAAGTCGTCGTCATCCGGCGGCAGGGTCCAAACGCAATGGAGATGATCGGGTAGCACGACCCAGGCGTCGATCGTGAACGGTCGGCTCCGGCCCACCAGACGAACCGCGTCGCGCAAGAAATCAATGTGTCGTATCAACAAGTCGTTGCCCCGCCGTTCGAGCAGGTTGACCGTGAAGAAATAACATCCACCGGGCACGCGGTAGCGTCGGTAGTCGGGGATGGTTCTTTTCTCCGGTTCGGTTTCGATGTGCCGATACATTCGGCGGGTCACGCTTCGCTTTAGACCCGCCCTACCGCGTCCTTACGCCGAAGCGACGCAACTGGCGAGCAGACGCAAGCTTCTCCGGGCGGCGAAGGCTCTGACGCTGCCCGCACCGTCAATGATATGGATCCGCGGCGTCGCGGAGGCCGTCGCCCATGAAGTTGAAGGCGAGGACGACCAGGATCACCGGCAGCATCGGCAGCAGCAGCCAGGGATAGAGTTCCACTGCCTCGATGTTCTGCGCCTCGGTCAGCAGTACGCCGAGGCTGGTGACCGGGGNGCGCAGGCCGAGACCGAGGAAGCTGAGCGCCGTCTCGCCCAGGATCATCGATGGAATCGCCAGCGTCGCCGAGGCGATCAGGTGGCTGAAGAAGTTCGGCAGCAGGTGAAAGCCGATGATCCGTGCCGGCGAGGCGCCGAGGAACTGTGCCGCTCGGCAGAAGTCCTCCTCGCGCAGCGACAGGAGCTTTGAGCGCACGGCGCGGGCCAGACCGGGCCAGTCGAGCAGCCCGAGGATGACGGTGATGCCGAAGTAAATGAGGATCGGACTCCAGTCCACCGGCAGCACGGCGGAAAGCGCCATCCACAGCGGCAATTCCGGCAGCGAGCGGAGGATCTCGATCAGCCGCTGGACGACGCTGTCGATCCAACCGCCGAAGTAGCCGGCGAGGCCGCCGAAGAACAGGCCCAGCACGATACTGATCGTGACGCCGATCAGGCCGATGGTGATCGATATCCGGCCGCCGTAGATCATTCGTGACAGCATGTCGCGGCCGAGCCGGTCGGTGCCGAAAAGAAACAGCGTCCCGCCCTCGGCCGGACAGATCAGGTGTCGATTGCTGCGCACCACGCCGAACCACGCATAGCGGTCGCCGCGGCAGAAGAAGCGGACGCGTTGAACCTTCTCGGTGTTGACCCTGTACTCCCGCGCCAGCGTCTCCATGTTGAGCTGATAGTCGAGACCATAGACAAAGGGGCCGACGAAGCGGCCGTCGTGAAACAGCCGCAGCCGTTGCGGCGGCGCATAGATGAAGCCGGTGTGGCGATCGTTCAGTCCGTAGGGGGCGAGGAACTCGGCGAACAAAACCGAGAGATAGAAGAAGATCAGCAGCGCGGCCGATATCACCGCCAGCCGGTGACGGCGGAACTTCCACCAGATCAGCTTCCACTGCGGCGCCATGTAGTAGCGCTCCATCGCCGGCGTCAGCCGCTCTGCCTCTTCGATGACGAAGGGTGCCGGATCGACGAAGTGCGGCAGGCGATCGGCCGCGGCATCCCGTCGCATCATTCCGCCCTCCTGCGGACGCGGATGCGCGGATCGAGCACCGCCAGGAGGATGTCGGAGACAAACATGCCGACGACGGTGAGCAGGGCCAGGAACATCAGGAACGAACCGGCAAGATACATATCCTGGCTCTGCAGGGCGCGCAGCAGCACCGGCCCCGTGGTTTGCAGCGACATCACCGCGGAGACGATCACCGAACCGCCGACGACGCTGGGCAGCAGGTTGCCGATATCGGCGATGAAGGGATTGAGTGCCATCCGCAGTGGATACTTGCGCAACAGTTTGCCCGGCGGCAGGCCCTTGGCACGACCGGTGACCACGTACTGCTTCTGCAGTTCGTCGAGCAGGTTGGCGCGCAGGCGGCGGATCATCCCGGCGGTGCCGGACATGCCGATGACCAGCACCGGCACCCAAAGATGCGCCAGCACCGAGCCCAGCTTCGCCAGCGACCAGGGTTGGTTGATGTATTCCGGCGCCATCAGCGTGCCGATCGAGGTGCCGAAGGTGACGTTCGCCAGATACATCAGGATCAGCGCCAGGAGGAAGTTCGGCGTGGCGAGACCGATCAGGCCGATGAAGCTGAGACCGTAGTCGGTCCAGCTGTACTGGCGGGTTGCCGCCAGGACGCCGATCGGAAAGGAAACAACATAGACAAACAGAACGGTAAAGAAATTGAGGATGACGGTCAGCAGCAATCGATCGCCGACAACATCCCTGACCGGTTTATTGTATTCGAAGGAATATCCCATGTCACCATGCAGAAGGCCGAACACCCAGCGGCCGTATTGTTGGATCAGTGGCTGGTCGAGACCATACTGCTGCCGCAAGAAATCGATCTTTTCTTTCGCCGCGGCGTCACCCTCGCTGGCCAGCTCGGCCATGTAGGTGCTCAGATAGTCGCCCGGCGGCAGCTGAATGATGACGAAGACGAGGGCGCTGATCACCAGCAACGTCATCGCCATGATGAACAGCTTACGGGCCAGGAACGTCAGCATTGTTCGACCTGTCGACAGCACGCGGGGATGAAACGGGAGGCGCTTCGTCAAACCAGAACGTATCGGGATGATAGACGCCGAAATGTGCCCCCGGCTCCCAGTTGTAGAGACCCCGTTCGGGGACATTGCGGAGCCTGGCGTTGACGATGACCGGTTGCGGCACACCGCGGACGGTGCCGATGGAGAACGCCTGCTCGGCGCGGATCGCCAGCATCCGCTGCCATAGCGCCGCCTGCTCGGCACGACTGGCAGCGCTGGTCCAAGCGGTGTTCAGCGCCAGCAGCGACGCCGCCGGTTCCAGGTCGACCGGTTCGCCGGAGCGACCATTGCTCTCATAATACTGCCCCCATTTCGGCCAGCACAGCTGTTGCTGATTGGTCGGCGCCAGCTCCTGCGGCGACAGGGTTGGGGTGGCGAGGCCGTTCTCCAGCCCATACCAGACGGACAGGAGCGCGGCACCGGAGAAGACCCGGTTGCGCATCAGTTCCCGCTGTTCAGGCTTGATCAGCAGCTGAATCCCCGCCTCGAACAGGCTATCGCGGATCAGCTGCAGGATCGCCACCTGCGTCGGATCTTCACCTGCCGTCTCCGCCACCAGCCGTAGCGGCACGCCGTCTGGCAGTTGGCGGATGCCGCTAGTTCCACGCTGGGTGAGGCCGATCTCGTCGAGGAGCCGGTTGGCAGCGGCTAGATCGAACCGTGCCCAGGCAGTGGCGAAGTCCGGTTCGTAGAGCGGGCTCTCCGGCAGGACGGTATCGTTGCCCTCCTGCGCCAGGCCGTAATAGACGACTTCATTGATTTCCGTGCGGTCGATCGCCAGCGACAGCGCCCGGCGGAAGCGCACGTCACGCAGCAGTGCCCGCCATTGCGGGTCAGTGGCGTTCAGGTTCGGATACAGCGCCAGCTCGGAGCCGCGCGCCGACCGCCACAGCCGCACCTGATAGTCGTTGCGCCGCTCGCCCTGCTTCAGCACGGTGTAGTTGTCGAAGGTCAGCCCGCGCGCCTGCAGATCGGCATCGCCGGCCGCCGCCTTGGCCGGGATCAGCGACGCGCTGACGATGGACATTGCCACCTGATCCACATAGGGCAGCTGGTGACCGGCATCATCGATGCGGTGATAGAAGGGATTGCGTTCGAACAGGAACCGCGACGAGGGCGGCAGCGTCTTCAGCACCCACGGTTCCAGCGTTGGCAGGTCGGGGTTGTCGTTCTTGTAGGGCTGCGCCTTGTTCATGAACAGCGCCACCCAGTTGCGCGCCCCCTGCTCCTTCGCCAGCGCCTTCAGCGCGTCCGGCGGGGTGTAGGCGGGATGAAACTGCTTCAGGTAATGGGCAGGCAGAAAGATGTAGTCCGGTCGCGCGCCTGCCAGTGCCGGCAGGAAGAAGGGGTTGGGCGTGTCCCAACTGTAGCGAACGGTGGTGGCATCGGGAAATTCGACCCGCGGCGGCTTGCCACCGGCGAGCAGGAACCGATCCGGGCCGCCGGGTGATAGCTCAGGGTTATTGGCCACGTTCTCCCAGAAGAAGCGGAAGTCCTCGCTGGTGAACGGCTGACCATCCGACCATTTGTGACCGGGACGGAGGTGGAGGGTAAAGACTTTTTCCCCCTCCTCCTCGATGCCGGCAAGGAGATCGGGCACCAGAGCCCACGTCTCGTCGTAGCCAACCAAGCGGGCGTAGCCATAGACGACCATCATCCGCACGTCCTTCGGCTGGCTCATCAGCATCCTGAGCGTGCCGCCGTAACGGCCTGGCGTGCGACCAGCCACATCCATCGGCACCACCTGCGGGATGGCGGGAAGTCGCTGCTGCACCGGTGGCAATGTGCCGGCGGCCACCAGCGGTGCCAGCACCGGCGGCTCGATCATCTCGGCAGCTGCGGTCGGTGTCGACCGCGTCATCGCACCAACCAGAGCGAGTAGCAGCACCGCCAGGAGGGCTGCGGTTCGCATCCTCACGCCGCCGCCGCGCTAGGGCGTTCGCGGGCCCGGACACGATGGCCGCCGCCCAGTTCGATCATCCCCATCGCCGGACCGCCCACCGCCGCCTCGCCGATCCCGGCTGCGGCGTCAGGCTCGTTGAAGGNGGGCGGCCAGGCTGCCGGCGAGGAAGCGCGATTGTCCATCAGCCGGGCGAAGTCGAGCGGCCGGCTCGGATCGGGATAGGGCACGGCGGCAAGCAGCGCCTGGGTATAGGGATGCAGCGGATTGCGGAACAGCACCTCGCGCGGCGCTTCCTCGACGATGCGCCCGGCGCACATGACGAGGATGCGGTCGGCCATGTAGTCGACCACCGCCAGGTTGTGCGAGATGAAGAGATATGTCAGCCCCAGGTCTGCCTGCAGGTCCTTGAGCAGATTGAGGATCTGCGCCTGCACGGAGACATCGAGGGCGGAGACCGGCTCGTCGCAGATGATCAGGTCGGGCCGCAGCGCCAGCGCCCTGGCGATGCCGATCCGCTGCCGCTGGCCGCCGGAAAAGCTGTGCGGATGGCGGCGCAGGCCGCGCGGATCGAGTCCCACCCGCTGCATCAGTTCGGCCACCAGTTCGCGTCGATAGGCCTCATCGCCGCGGCGATGGATGATCAGCGGCTCGCTGAGGATGTCGTACACGGTCATCCGCGGATCGAGCGAACTCTGCGGATCCTGGAAGATGTACTGGATACGCCGACGATAGGGGAACTTGCTGCGGCGATCGAGGCGGAGGAGATCGACCGTCTTGCCCTCGTCGCTGTAGATCACCTGCCCCTGATCAGGGACGACGCCGCCCATGATCACCTTGCTCACCGTCGTCTTGCCGCAACCGCTCTCCCCAACGAGGCCGACGCATTCACCGCGGCGAACGCTGAAGCTCACATCGGCGACCGCCGTCGTCGTGCCACCACCGCCGAGGCCGAACAGCCCGCCGCCGCGGCGATTGCGAAAGCGCTTGACCAGGTTCGCCACCTGCAGCAGCGGCAGGTCGTCCTGCTGCGCCCGGCGCGGGCGCGACACCGGCTTCAATAGGTGGCCATGAAAGGGTGGGATCTCGCGCAGCGGCTGCAGCCGCTCGCCCGGCTTGATGTCGAAATGCGGCACCGCGCCTAGCAGTCCCCGTAGGTAAGGGTGTTGCGCTGCGCCAAAGATGGTGTCCACCGGTCCGCTCTCGACGACGCGGCCGCGATACATCACCACCACTTCATCGGCGATGTTGGCGACGACGCCCAGATCGTGGGTGATCAGGAGGATCGCCATCCGCAGCTCGGCGCGGAGGTCGGTCAACAGCTTCAGAATCTGCGCCTGAATGGTGACGTCAAGGGCGGTGGACGGTTCGTCGGCGATCAGCAGCGATGGCCGGCAGACGAGCGCCATGGCGATCATCGCCCGCTGCCGCAGGCCGCCGGACAGCTCGAAGGGATAGGTGTAATAGGCGCGCGCAGGATCGGCGAAACCCACATGACGCAGCATTTCGACTGTCAGCCCGCGCGCCTCCTTACGGCTGATCCGGCAGTGGATGGTCAACGCCTCGCTTACCTGGTCGCCTACAGTGTGCAAGGGCGACAAGGACGTCATCGGCTCCTGGAAGATCATCGCCATGCGCTTGCCGCGCAGGGCGCGGAAGGACGCGCTGCTGGGATCGAGCCGCGCCAGATCGATGACGCCCCCCGTTGCNNCCGGATCGTAGAACAGGATCGAGCCGGCGAGAATGCGCCCCTGGCGCGGCAGGATGCCGAGAATGGCGTGGGCGGTGACCGACTTGCCGGAGCCGGATTCACCGACAAGGGCAACCACCGAACCGGGACGGACGCGAAAAGAAACGCCGTTTACGGCGTTGATCATCCCGCTCATGCTCTGAAAGCCCACCGCCAGATCCTTGACCTGCAGCAGGTTGGTCATTGGTGGAAGGCCTCTGCCGCGCTCAGCCAGCGCACCGCAGGATGACCGCGCGTTGCCTGCAGCAGTTCGCCGATGAAAGCCCAGCACGCTTCGTCGTGAAAGGAATGATGCGTCATCACCCCTGTCGGTTCCTGCGTGTCGACGCGCCCCTGCCGGCGAGCGCTGAGGTGGGTCAGCAGCTGTGCCAAGGCCGCTTCGCTACCGGCGAAGCGGCGCGACTGCCAGTTCATAATGTCCACGTGGACGTTGACCTGCCGCACTCCCGGTGCTGCATCGGCGGCCGGACGCGGCCCAAGCGTGGAGACGCCGGCAAGCCCGGCCCGCGGCAGCGCCGGCAGGAGAGCCGCGTCGATCCGGTTCCAGGGTGCCACCAGCACCGGCACCGCGCGGGCAAAGGCTGAGAGCTTGTTCCAGCCGGCCGCCAGCTCGGTGATGCGGACGTCGACCGGTCGTTCCGGGCCGTATTCATTCTGGCGCTCGCCGCCAGCTGAGTGGTCTGCATGCGCCCAGCCGTGTTGCAGCACCCATATTTCGCCGCTGTCGACGGCGAGCCGGTCGCGCAGCGGCGCGCCGGTGTCGGCCGGAATTACGGCGAGGGCGACCGGAACCGCCAGTGCGACCGCCAGCGCCAGCAGCCGCTCCAGCGCTGGCGCCGGATGCACAGCGTCATCATCGCGCCACCACAGCGTCGCGCTGCGGCCCGCGGCCTGCCAGGCGTCCAGTTCGGTGTGCAGATCGTTCCAGCCCGCCATTTCACCCTCACGCCGNNCTACCGGTGGCTGCCGACACCAGGCGCTGACCAGCTTTGCCGTCGCCGCGGCGCCGTCCATGTCCACCGCCAGCGTCGCCGGGGTTTGCGCCAGCGCCTGGTCGACGGCGGCGGCCAGCGCCCTTGATGTCAGCTGATCGGCTTCGAGGAGAGTGACGACACCGCGCGCGGCGAGCGCCTGCGCCCGGAATGTCTGCTCCGTCTCCCCCGGTGCGGCGAAGGGAACGATCACCGCGCCGACGCGAGCGTTCAGGATGTCCATCATCGTGTTGTAACCACCCTGCGAGATGGACAGCCGCGCCTGACGCAGGAGCTGCGGCAGATCGTCGCGCCAGCGTTCGACGATCACCCCTGACGGCGCGTTCCAGGCCAGATCGTCATAGACCGCGTTGCTGAGGTTGGGGCCGGTGATGACCCGCCAGACTCGCTTGGCCGCCTGCGTCAGCGGTCGGGCGGCGATAGCCGAGCGCAGCAGCGGCTCGCCCACGACGCCGCCACCCACCGAGACCACCACATCGCCCGCTTCCGTTAGCGATGCCGCTTCCGATGCCGGCGCTGCTCCGTTCACCGCTTCGGCGACGTAGCCGGTGTAGAGCAGCTTGTCGGCGATGCCGGCCGCTTCCGGGAAGGTGGCGGTCAGCGGATAGAGCTGCGGATCACCGTGAACGAGCACATGGTCGAACCATTGGCGGACCAGCTGGACACTGCGTTCGTTGCGTGCCGGATCGGCCTTGGCCACCAGGGCATCGCGCACTGAGGAGACGATCCAGGGGCGCGGCTCGGCCACCCGCGCCGCCTCCAGCAGCGGCAGCAGCTCGAAACGGAACTGCAGCCGGCCGAACGGAAACAGCTCGAGGATGAGGACGTCCGGTCGCAGGGCTGCGAACTCGGTCAACAGCCGGGCAACGCGGCCTTCGCGCCAAGCGTCGTCCACCGGTTGACCATTGTCGTCGATCAGGATCTTGAAGCTTTCGTCGGCGGCACGCACCGCCGGCAGCTGGATGCGCGCACAGCCTGTGAAGTCGATGCCGGCGACGTCGCGTCCACCCAGCACCACCGCCACATCCAGGCCAGCCTCGACCATGGCCGCGGCGAGCAGTGAGGCCCGCTTCAGGTGGCCAACACCGAGCAGATGCTGGACGTAGAACATCACGCGGCCGGACATGCCGGACGGCCTCCTTCTTCGCCCGCAAAACGAGCCAACAGCGGCTGCAGATGACGGCGAAGCAGCGCCGCCCCCACCTCGGTGCTGTGGTGGCGCCGCGCCTGCAGCGCCGCCGCGTCTCCCTGGCTGCGCCGCAGCGCTGGATCGGCGAGGAGGCTGGCAACCGCGGCGGCAAAAGCAGCCACATCGCCGGGCGGGGTCAACCGGCCGGTGCGACCATCGGCGATGATGCCGGCGACCCCTGGCCGGGCCCCGGCCACCACCGGTAACGCCGCCGCCTGCGCCTCGATCAGGGCGACACCGAAAGCTTCGCCGATCGCCGGCCACAGATAGAGATCGGCCGCGGCGAACAGCCCGGGCAGCGTGTCACCGGCGACTTCGCCGAGCCAGACGACGCGATCGGCGACCGGGGCAAAGGCGGCGCGCACCTTCGCTGCCGCCGGACCGTCGCCGGCGATGATCGCCTGCCAGGGCTGGTCGCCGAGCCGGGCAAGTGTCGCGGCAAGAAGACGATAGGACGCAAGCTTCGCGCCGTCGCGCATCATCGCCGCCGTCAGCAGCCAGGGATGGCCGACGTCGAGGTGGTGGCGTGCCGCCAGGCGCCGCCGGTACTCCGCGCGCCGGGACGCGGCGGCGGCAAAGGGGGCAACGTCGATGCCGGGTCGGATCGGCACCAGTCGTGACGGAGCGGCCAGGAGGGGGAGGACGCCCTCGTCGTCATCGGGATTGGGACTGAAAACGAGATCGGCAGCAGCGATCGCCGCCGCGGCGGCGCGGTAGCCGCGTGCCCAGCTGCCGTTCGCCTGCTTGGCCGCGTGCGACGCCTCCGCCACCACATAGGGGATGCCGAGGCCGGCGGCGACCACCGGCCCCAGCCAGTCCGGCGCTTTGTGATAAAGATGATAGGTGAACCAGAGACGTGGCCGGGCAGCGGCTGGCAGAGCGCGATAGCGCTGCAGCAACGTCGCCGCAATCGCCCGACCGTGTTCGCCAAGGCGAGCCTGACAGGCATCGTCGCCAGCGGCATCGAAGGCGACGAAGCGCGATGCCAGCCGCGGCCGATAGCCAGCGCGCTCGAGCGCCGCCCACAAGGACCGCGCCATCTGGCGGTCGCCCGAAGGCACCGGATGATCGGGCGGCTTCATCGGGGCATAGAAGGCGATAGGCATGTGGCGGTTGGCTCTGGATTGCCGCCAAAGCGGCGGGCTAAGTCGTTGACACCCTCATGGTACGAGAATACGCGGCGGACGCGCTGCATGCCAGCGATTGCGAGGCATTCACGCTCCATCGGTGCGCGGGCCAGCCGCTCGATCGCCGCCGCCAGCGGCGCCGCTTCGCCGGGCGGCACCAGGAGCCCGGTCTCACCGTCGACGATCAGCTCCGGGATTGCCGACACCGCGGTGGAAATGCAGGCGAGTCCCTGGCTTTGTGCCTCCATCAGCACATTCGGCAAGCCGTCGCGGTCGCCATCATCGGCGATGCGGCAGGCGAGCACGAACAGATCGGCTTGGCGGTAGTGGTGCAGCACCTGGTCCTGCGGCAGCGCTCCCAGCCAGTCGANTCGATCGTCGATCATGAGGCGGTGCGCCTCAGCCTGCAATTGGGCCAGCAGGGCGCCGGTACCGATGTGGGTGAGCCGCCAGTTGAGCCCCGCCGGCAGTTGCGCCAGCGCGGCGAGCAGCACCGCGTAGCCCTTCTTCGCCACCGCCCGGCCGACGGAAAGCAGCCGCACCGGCTCACCAGCACCATCGCGTGGCGGACGCGTGCCCGGCGGGGGCGGAAAGCGCTGCAGGTCGAGGCCGTGATAGACGAGGCTGACGCGTCCGGCATCCGGCGCCAGCGACTGCAGATNGTGCAGGTTGGCCCGCGTGCAGGTGACCAGCCAACGGAGGTCCGCCAGCTTTTCCCGCTTCTCCCACGCCGGGATGGTCCAGATGTCCTTGGCGTGCGCGGACGCACTCCACGGCAACTGCCGCAGCGCTGCAGCATAGCGGGTCACCGAAGCGGGGGTGTGCAGGAAATGCGCATGCAGCCACTCGATCGCCGGCGGCAGTTCAGCGGCCAGCACCAGCGCCTGGCCGAAGCGGCGGAAGCGATTGCGCGTCGGTTCGCGGCGCAGATCCCGCAGCCATAGCCGCCGCGCCTCACCATAGCCTGGTAGCCGCCGCCCGTGCCACCAGGCGCGCAGCGCCCGCAGCGGCTGCCAGTGCAGATATTCCGGCAGATAGGTGACTGGGGCGGTGATTTCCCGGTGAATGGGGTGGATCGCCGAGTCGGTGGGATGGCGCAGGGAAAAGATGTGGATAGCGACGCCCTGCTGCTCGAGACCGCGGATCTCCTGGGCGATGAAGGTTTCCGACAGGCGCGGATAGCCCTTGAGGACGAACGCCACCGGCTTTGCCATCTCAGCGGGCGGAGTCGGCGTTGACCGCGCGCGGATACCAGCTTTGCCGTTGCTGCAACAGCAGGTCGACCATGCCGCAGATGCGCTCAATGCCATCCAGCAGGCCCGGGATGCGCACCGCCGATGGCAACGGCTGCTGTGGCAATGCGCGCAAGGCCGCCGCCAAGGCGCCGGGATCTTCGATCGCCTCCGGCGTCAGCATCCGAACCAGTCCCAGCGCCTGCGCCCGTTCCGCCCGGATCAACTGTTCCAGCCTCGGCTCCCGGCGGGNGACGATCATCGCCGGCTTGTCGAGCGACAGGATCTCGCAGAAAGTATTATAGCCGCCCATGGCGACAACGCCCATCGCCCCCGCCATCAGGGTTTCCAGATTGGCATCGAAGGTGATGGCCTCCACCCGAGCGAGGCGGGCGGTCCGCTCCATGAACTCCGCCTGCAGCACCGAGTGCATGAACGGCCCCAGCACCAGCAAGGCGGTGTAGGGCATGGCGGGATCGTGTTCGTAGGCGCGCAGCACCGCATCGACCAGCGCCGCGCCGTCACCACCACCACCGGTGGTCACCAGAAGATAGGGCGCATCGGCGATCACCGACGGCACCATCGAGGCGCGCGGTGCGGGTTGGACGGTGCGGCGCAGATAGCCGGTGTAATGGACGTTGCGGGCAATGCTCGCCGAAAGATCGATCCCCTCGAGAGCGTTGCAGATGCTGGGCAGGCCGTAGACCCAAATCTGGTCGTAGAAGTGCGCGAGGGCAGGGGCGACGTTCTTCCGCTCCCATTCTTCCGCCAGCTGGCCCGGTTCGTCCATGACGTCGCGCAGCCCCAGGACGAGCGGCACCCCGCGCGCCTTCAGCATCGCCAGCGTCTCGCGCACCTCGCCGCGCAGACCCAGCGGCTCCTTGTCGACGAGAAAGAGGTCGGGGCCAAAGGCATCGGCGGTGTTGTGGATGATCTGACTGCGAATGGCGAGGATATCGCGCAGGCCGATGTCGAGGCTGAGCGGCGTATAGTCGCCATCCTTCAGCTTGATGACGCCGGGAATGCGGACGAAGTCGACCCGATTGGCGAAGCTGAAGCTGCCGATGATCGGCGAGCCGGTGAGGATCAGCACCTGCAGATCGGGACGGTGCTGCACCAGGGCGTGGGCGATGGTCCGGCATCGGCGCAAATGGCCAAGACCGAAGCTGTCATGACTGTAGATGAGGAGACGACGCTGTCCGCCACGCTGCCGCATGGATCGCCTCTGAGGTTGCCGACCTGAATTTGCTGCTAGCGCCACGCCGCTGTCTAGAAATAACTAACGGGCCTTGAAAACACTAGCGATTTCGCCATCAACTTCTAGGATGGCATCAACTCGCGAGTGCTCCAAAGTGGGGAGTGTTAACGCCAATCGCTCGCATTTAGCTTAGTTCCCATAGGTAAATAAACGGCATTCCGAATGAAAAAAACAATATTCGGATTTATTCGTTTCTACAGCTGGAAGCAGCAACTCATATTATTGGTTATAACGGGAATATCTTTACCATTCCTATACGCGTCCCTTGACCTTCCAAAGACCATTGTCAACAAGGCTATCGATGGCCATAACTTTCCTGCTTTGTTTCTTGGTTTTAGCCTCGATCAGATTGATTATTTATTTGTATTGTGTGCCATTTTTCTCATTCTTGTCGGCATCAACGGTGCCTTCAAATATTTCATAAATGTTTATAAAGGGTTAGTCGGCGAGCGGATGCTTCGTCGGCTCCGCTATCAACTATACAGCCGGATTCTGCGCTTCCCGCTGCCGCGCTTCCGACAGACGTCGCAAGGAGAATTGATTGCCATGATCACCGCCGAGGTGGAGCCGCTCGGCGGCTTTATCGGCGATGCGGTGGCACAGCCGATGTTTCAGGGCGGCACCTTGCTGACGATTCTGACCTTCATGTTCGTCCAGGACGTGGTTCTGGGCCTCGCCGCGGTGGCGCTCTATCCGCTGCAGGTCTACGTCATTCCGAAACTGCAGCGCCAGGTGAACCAGCTTGGCAAGGAGCGCGTTCGCACCGTCCGCCGCCTGTCGGAACGGATCGGCGAGACGGTCTCAACGGTCAGCGAAATCCACGCCAACGATACGGCAGAGCGGCACCGGGCCGATTTTGCCGCGTGGTCGGGAACGATCTTCGACATTCGCTTCCGCATCTACCGCAAGAAATTCTTTATCAAGTTTCTCAACAACTTCATTGCCCAGTTGACACCGTTTTTCTTCTATTCCATCGGCGGCTACCTCGTCATCCGCGGCCAGCTCTCGTTTGGCGCCCTCGTTGCGGTCCTCGCGGCCTACAAGGACCTGTCATCGCCGTGGAAGGAATTACTCGACTGGTATCAGCAGAAAGAGGACACGCGGATCAAGTACGAGCAGTTGGTGGAGCAGTTCGATGCGCCGGGGCTTCTCGACGACGCCTTGCTGGCGACGGCGTCCGCCGAGGTGCCGCACCTGCAGGGCCCGGTGATCGCCAGCAACCTGGTGTACGAGGAAGAGGGAGGGGTGCGGCTGGTGGATGGGATCACCTTCAGCTTCGAGCTGAAAGAACGGGTGGGGATCATTGGCGGTAGCGGCGCCGGTGCCGATACGGTCGCCCAGCTCCTGGCTCGCCTTCTGCTGCCAACCGGTGGCAGCATCCATTTTGGCGACGTTAGCGCGGCGCAACTGGGCGAAGCGGTGACCGGCCGGCGGATCGCCTATGTCGGTCCGGAGGTGACCCTGATCGTTGGCTCGATCCGCGATAACCTGCTCTATCCCCTTCGCCGCCAACCGCTGCGGCCGGCGACCTACGAAGGCGAAGCCTTGCGCAAGCATCTCTATCGGCAGGACGAAGCGGAGCGCAGCGGTAACACAACCAGCGACCCGAAAGCGGAGTGGACGGATTATGACGCCGCCGGCGTTGCTGACGAGGCGGCCCTTCTCAGCCGGATCATCGAACTGCTCGACGTGGTCGACCTGGGCGAGGACATGTTCAGCCTCGGACTGCGTCAAAGCCTGAAAGCCGCGGAGCAGCCGGAGCTCGTGGCGCGCATCCTCACCGCCAGGCGGATGCTGGGCGAACGATTGCGCGACGCCAGCCTTGCCGATCTGGTGGAGACCTTCGACCCAGAACGCTACAACTCGAACATGTCGGTGGCCGAGAACATCCTCTTCGGCACCCCGGTGGGCCCTGCCCTGGCGCCGGAGCAGATCGCGGCAAACCACTATATGCGTCAAGTCCTCGACCAGTTGGAGCTGACCGAGGAGATGGTGGCAATCGGTCTCAGCGTCGCCAAGATCATGATTGATCTGTTCCGCGACATCCCGCCAGGACACGAGACTTTCGAGCGCTTCAGCTTTATCAGTAGCGATAATCTGACTGAACTGCAGGCGGTGGTCCGGCGCGTCGAAGGTTTGCCGCTGGCCGACGCCGAGGAGGAAGATCGCGCAGCGCTCCTCTCCTTGCCGTTCAAACTCATTCCTGCCCGGCACCGGCTGGGCGTCTGCACACCCGAGCTCGAAGCCCGCTTCCTCGTCGCCCGGCATGCCTTCGCCGTGGGCTTGCCTGCCGACCTCCGTGGCTCGATCGCCTTTTTCGACCCCGTGACGTACAACGACCCGGCCTCCGTGCAGGACAACATTCTCTTCGGCAAGCTGGCTTACGGCCGGCCCTTCGCCCAGCGGCGGATCGGCGCCCTTCTGGCCGAGGTGGTGGAGGAACTGGGACTGCGCCAGGATATTGCTGATCTCGGCCTCGGATTTCAGGTCGGCATCGGCGGTGGGCGGCTATCGGCGGTGCAGCGGCAAAAAGTCGCCCTGGCACGCGCCCTGCTCAAGCGCCCTGACCTGCTGATCCTCGATCGGGCGCTCGATACGCTCGACGCATCATCGCTGCGGGCGGTGGTCGGGCGTCTCCTTGCGGCGCGCGATCACAGCGGCCTGATCAGTGTCATGGGACCCGGCGCCGAAACGGACGGATTCGACCGCCGGATCGTGATCGAAGCGGGACGCATCGTCGAACAAGAGTCGATGCTGGAGCAGCAGGCCGGGATCGAGCACGATGCCAGAGCACAACAATAAGCGACACCTCGCTGCCGCACCACGGGCGCAGGACGCGGACCGACAGGACGGAGATGATCGATGAACTACGGGATCACCGTTGCGCTGCTTCGCCGGGTACCGATCTTCGCCAGCATGGAAGCCGGTGCACTGAAGCTGCTCGCCTTCTCCAGCACTTACCTGACGGTGGATGACGGTGAAATCATCTGTCACGAGGGCGACGCGTCGGATGGCGTCTACGTCATCGAAGCAGGGAAGGTGGAGGTTCTCGTCGAGCGGGGTGACACGCGGGTGCGGGTTGCCGTCGTCGGCCCCAACGAGGTGGTTGGTGAAATGGCAGTCATCCTCAGTCAGCCGCGCAGCGCGACGCTGAAGGCGCTGGGACCGGGCCGGCTGGTGAAGATCGACGCCGATATCTTCCTGAGCACCGTGACCGGCAATGCCGAGTCGGCGCTGGGGGTGCTGCGCATACTGTGCGCGCGGCTGAACGGGATGCTGCGGCGCTATGAGGATCTGTCGCGTCGGCTCGACCATCCCGGCTAAGTTTCGACGCCCCTCGCCCGGGTTAGCGACGCCAAGGGCAAGACCCGCTGTCAAATGGCATCGCTGCCCGGCTCGGGAACCGCATCGCGCGCATCTCCCCCGCGCAGCATCAGCGCCAGCAGCGGAAAAATCAGCACCGAGAGGATACCGGAACCGACCAGCGCCGCGGCGTTCTCGGGCGCGACCCGACCGGTCGCTTTGCCGATGCTGGCGATGACGACGATCAGGGGCAGCGACGTCGCCGAGAACAGGGCGAGAGCGAGCCTGTCGCGCCGCAGCAGATGGCGATGATAGAGCAGCGCCGGCACACCGCGGATCACCAGCAGCAGGATGAGGAACATTGGCACGCGGATGAGCGTATGGGCGCTGGCGAAGAGCGCTGCCACGTCGATCTGGGTGCCGCTGACGACGAAGAAAATGGGGACCAGGAAGCCGAAGCCGATCGCATCGAGCTTCTGGCGGAAGGCTTCCGACTCCGGTCCCCGCGCCACCAGGCCGACAACAGCGCCGGCGGCAAAGGCGCCGAGGAGCAGATTGAGGCCGAAGACATCGGCGAGAACCACCATCGCCCCGAGGAGCAGCATCGACAGGCGCACCGGCAACTGGCTGGTGGTGTGCAAGGTGCGCGCCATGATCTGCACCANCCGCGGCGGCCGCACCCGCAAAACGAAGGCGGCCAAGGCAAGGGCGATGAAGACAAAGGTGAGCAGCAGGCCCGAGCGCAGCGCCATCGCGCCACCACCGGTGGTGATCAGCGAAAAGAGAATGATCGGCCCGAACTCGCCAATCGCCCCGGCACCGAGGACGAAGCGGCCGAAATCGCACTGCACCTCGCCCGCCTCCCNGCGCAGGATCGGCAACAGCGTGCCGATCGCCGTGGTCGCCAGGGCGACGGCGATGAAGAGCGGCTCAGTCACCAAACCGGCCACGGCGAGAGCGTAGGCGAGCGCCAGTGCCAGGGCCATCGACAGCAACCAACCCAGAATACCGAGGCTGAGCGGCGGACCGCGCAAGGTGGAGAAATCCAGCTCAAGGCCGGCGAGGAAGAACAGGAAGGAGAGACCGAGGGCGGAGAGAGTCGGAATGCTGCCCTCGGCCGCCACCAGGTCGAGACCCTGCGGGCCGATGACAATGCCGAATAGCAGCTCAATCACCACCAGCGGCAGGCGAAAACTGAGCGGCAGCTCATTGATCAGCGGCGCCAGTGCGGCGACGAACAGGATGATCAGCAGCACATGCTGATGGTGCGGCATGTCAACTCCCCGGCACAGGCGCACCGTCAGCCTTGGTTTGGATCAGAAGGGATTGAGCATTTCGGCCTGCGGCTCCGCCGCGTGCTCCCCGGCAGCGGGAAGGCTCGCCGCTGACGGCTCCGTTTCGGCGGCGACCTCGGTCAACTGCGGGCGGGGAGGAGATGCAGCAGCCTCCGTTGCCGCTGTTGCATTTTCTGGCGTCTCCTCCTCGCGCGCTGGGTCGCTCACGCTCGGAGGGGCGGGTGCCGTCGTCGCCTCTTTCGCCGCGGGCACTGTTTCATTCGCCGCAGGCGCAGGCGGGCGCGGATGCGACGGTGCGGTGCTCGGTCTGGCGGCGGTGGGGACGTACAAGCGCGTCGTCAACAGGGCATTGTCGACCCAGCCGTCGAGATCGCCGTCACGGGCCGAGACGTAGGCATAGCCGGAGTCCAGGCCAGTTCGGGTGACCGGCTCCTTCAGCCGCAGAAAGCCGACGATTGGCGACGCTTCATTCGGCTCGGTGTGCACCGCAACCTGATCGTTTGCGGTCAGGAAGCGCTGACCCGGCTGCGTCTCGGATGGGCGGACCACCGTCGGTTCGCCCAGCAGGCTTCCCACCGTCCGATCAACGGTCTGGCAGCCGCCGAGGCCAAGAGCAACGGCGGTCAAAACGACATGAGAGGTGCGGGTCATGGAGCGGCTGCCTAGCAAGTGCCATCAGAAAGGAAGCGATGCGGTGAGCCAATCCTGCGCGAGACGCGACCGACAATCAAGGGGCGGCAGGCGGCGGGATCGAAGACGCCCGAGTGGGTCCGCAAAGCCGAGTCGAGCCGCCAATTCCGTTGGCGTGCCGGGCTCTTGGTCGCCATGATGGGGCAGAGAACGGATGGCGAGGACGAGGCGGGGGATGGCGGATCACAACGAACGCAACGAAAAGCCGATCAGGCTCTTCTATTCCTATTCGCATGAGGACGAGGCGCTGCGACTCCGCCTCGAAAAGCACCTAGCAGCCTGTCGGACTTGCGTCTCGGGCGTCGCCGGACCTGCGTAGGGATCGGTGCGTCGGCGCCTCTGTCAGCGCCATTTTGGGCGGTGCGGTCGCGCTGGCGCGCCTGCGGAACTGGCCGCGCAGGCTAGACGGCGCGGCTGAGGGCGAACATCCGCTTCAGGTTCCATGCCATGGTCACAAGCCTCCACTCGCCACGGGCGGCATTGAGCCCGCGCAGCAGGAACTGCCGGAACCCCAGCACGGACTTGATGATGCCAAACACTGGCTCGGGCGTCTGCTTGCGCAGGGCGTAGAGCGCGCGGCCCTGCGGCGTGCGCAGCCGATACGCCATCGCCTGAACCGGGGTGGGGTCTTCGGGCGCCGGTGGCGCCGCAGCGAAGCGCTCTTGCAGGCTGAGATGATGCGCCTCGCGACCAAGTGCGATCAGCGGTTCGATCCCGCCGGCCACACAGGCCTGCACATTCGCCTCGCTGAAGTAGCCATTGTCCGCCAACAGCATGTCCGGCCTGCCGAGCACGTCCGGCAGAGTGCCGATCTTGTCCAGCATGGGTGTAAGCTGCTGCTTGTCGTTGGGCGCCTGCACCACGTCGGCGACCACCACCAGCAGACTGCCCGCCGCCACCGCCGCCTGCGCATTGTAGCACTGCTCAAAACCGCCGCCCGCCACCGCCATGATGCGGCTTTCCTCGTCGGTCAGATTGATCTGATCCGTGGGCAGCGGCGTCGCCACCGGCGGCTTCGGCTCACGGCCCGTGGGCTTCTTGCCGGTGGCCGCTGCCTTGGCGTCCCGTGCTGCGAGTTTCGCCTGATGGTCTGCCTGCTCCCGTTCGAAGCGTTCCTTCGCGCGGGCCTCGATCTTCGCCCGGGCCTCGGCGAGCCTGGACAACCGTTCCTCACGTCGCGCCAATTCGTCGGGGATCGACATGCCGTCAGCGATGTCCACCTGGTCCGCCGCTTCTGCCTTGGCCATGAGATCGGCCACTTCGGCCTGCAGTTGGGCCTCCAGCTTGCCCGCATGGTCATAGGACAGCGCGCTGTGCCGGCTGGCATTGGCGTGGACCTTGGTCCCGTCGAGCCCGACCGTTCCCAGCTTCAGCACGCCCATCTCGCGCGCGAGCACCAGCACCTGGACGAACAGCTTCTCGATCTGCGGCAGAAAGCGTCGGCGGAACGCGGCGATGGTGTCATGGTCCGGATGATCGTTCGCCGCGATGAAGCGGAACGCCACGCTGTCATAGGTCGCCCGCTCCAGCTTGCGGCTGGAGAACACCCCGGTGGCGTAGCCGTAGATCAGAATGCCCAGCAGAAGGCTGGGGTGGTAGGACGCTTCCCCAGAGCCACGGTAGCTGCCGGTCATCGGCCGCAGATCCAGCCCCGCGATCACCTCCACCACGAACCGCGCCAAGTGCCGCTGCGGAAGCCACTCGTCCACCGACGGCGGCATCAGAAATCCGCTGTCGCGGTCGATCGGGCGGAAGTTGCTCATGCCGAAGAGGTCCGGGCCGGGGGCGTGAATCCATGCCCGGATTCTATAACCCACAGCTCCGCCTCGCGTTAAGTCCGACAGGCTGCTAGAGCGGAGGCCGATCTGAGTGAATCGTTGGGGATTCCCATTGGGGGCTGGTTCTGATTCAAGATGTCTGCCGGAGGAGGAGGCCGGTGGACATGTCGACAGCGCTTTCCCTCGATCTTCGCGTCCGGGTTCTCAAGGCGGTGGCGGAAGGCGCGAGCCATCGCACGGCGGCGGCGCGGTTCGGCGTCAGCGCCGCTAGCGTGAGCCGATGGCGGGCGCTGGAGCGGACGCAGGGTGATCCGCGCCCTGGCCCGCTCGGCGGCGACCGCCGCTCCGCCCGCGTCGAGGCGCAAGGCGCGCTGATCCGGCAGCTGATCGAGGCGACGCCGGACGTCACCACCGAAGAGCTGCGCGCGACGCTGGCCGAGCGGGGCCACGGCTTCGGCTACGGCACGCTGCAGCGGTTCTTCCGCCGCCACGGGCTGACGCGCAAAAAAGATCGGCCATGCGACCGAACAGGACCGCCCCGACATCCTGAAGCAGCGCGAGGCGTGGTTCGACGGCCAGATCGACCTGGCCCCGGAGCGCCTCGTGTTCATCGACGAGACCTGGGCGAAGACCAACATGGGCCGTACCTACGGCCGCGCGCCCCGCGGCGAGCGGCTGCGCATGGGCTTCCCCCATGGCCACTGGAAGACCACGACCTTCGTCGGCGCCCTGACCATGCGCGGCATGATCGCCCCCTTCGTGCTCACCGGAGCGATCAACCGCGACGCCTTCGATGCCTATGTCGAGAAGGTGCTCGTCCCCGAGCTCCGCCCCGGCGACATCGTGATCATGGACAACCTGTCCAGCCACAAGGGGCCGCGCACCGATGCGCTGATCAAGGACGCGGGCGCCAGCCTCCTCTTCCTGCCGCCCTACAGCCCCGACTTCAACCCCATTGAGAAGGCGTTCGCGAAGCTCAAGGCCCTGCTCCGCAAGGCCGCCGAGCGCACCGTCGAAGCCCTCTGGGCCGCCATCGGCCGCTTCGCCGACGACTTCACCCCAGCCGAGTGCGCAAACTACTTCAGCGCCTGCGGATACGATCCAGACTGGTAGGATTCCGCTCTACTACTACAGTTGCATTTTATCCTCTAATATGGTTCCGTTGCCTGCGGCTGTGGGAGGGCGACGGATGGGTGTGGCGGAATGGGCGGGCACGCTTGTTGATTGGAAGGCGGAGCTCGAGGGGTTGAGGCGGGTGATCGCGCCGGCGCTGGGGCGGGCGGAGACGCGCCGTTCGGCCGGGATGTTCATCGACGGGCTGTTCTCGGCGGCATCGCGCAAGACCGGCTGGATGCTGGCCGAACAGGCGGGCCTCGAGGCACCCTATCGCCTCCAGTCACTGCTCGGACGCAGTTCATGGTCGGCAGACCAGCTTCGCGATCTGGTGCGCGGGTACGTGACGAACGCGCTGGGTGATCCGGGCGGCGTGCTCGTTGTCGATGAGACCGGTTTCCTGAAGAAGGGCCGGCACTCGGTGGGTGTCGGCCGTCAGTACTCGGGCACCGCCGGCCGGATCGAGAACTGCCAGGTCGGCGTTTTCGTCGCCTACGCCAGCCGCTGGGGCCACGCGCTCATCGACCGGCAGCTGTACCTGCCGAAAGACTGGGCGGACGATGCGACGCGCCGCCGGACGGCCGCCGTGCCGGACGACGTCGAATTCAAGACCAAGCCGGCGATGGCGCGGGAGATGATCGAGCGGACGCTCGACGCCGGCCCGCCTTGCGCCTGGGTTCTCGCCGATGCGCTCTACGGCTCGGACAGTCAACTCCGGCACCTGCTCGAGGGCCGCGGCCAGCCTTATGTCCTTGCCGTACGCTCCAACCACACCCTTCGCTTCCTCGAGGACGGGACCCTCGTCCAGACCGACCCTGCCACCATGCTGGACACGCTGGCGGACGATGCGTGGTCGTCGCTGACCGCCGGCGAGGGGGCGAAGGGTCCAAGGCTCTACGACTGGGCAAGGCTGCCGCTCGGATGGTCGACGGATGACGGTTTCGAGCGCTGGCTGCTCATCCGCCGCAGCCGGCGTGATGCGCAAGCACTCGCCTATTACCTTGCCTATGCCCGGCAAGGCACGTCCCTGCCCGAGCTTGCCGCTGCCGCAGGCCTCCGCTGGACGATCGAGGAGTGCTTCCTGCGGGCGAAGGACGACCTCGGCCTCGATCACTGCGAGGCGCGCTCCTGGCACGGATGGCATCGCCACATGAGCCTGGTCCTCGCTGCCGCCGCCTTCCTCGCCAAATTGNNTCGGCCGACCAGCGCCGGATCGCCTTCGATAAACGGGACAAAACGAGTCCGGCCGCCGCGGCCGCATGACCGTCCCGCTCGCCACGCCGGAAATCCGCCACATGCTCGAAAGGATCCTGTTCCGGGCGAAAACCCATCCCGCCTTCGTCTGGGCCTGCTCACGATGGCGCCGCAGCCACCAAACGACAGCCGCCAGCAGTCACCGCAAGAAACGACTAGAAACGCAACTGTAGTACTAGCGCACATGCGCTGGAACGGCCTGATCGCCGAGTGGCACGACCGGCAGATCGGCGCCAGCGACGATTGGGAAAGCGCCATCGATGCGAACCTGGAGACGTCGGAGATCATCCTGCTTCTGGTGAGTCCCAGCTTCTTCGCCTCGCCCTACTGCTGGGGCAAAGAGATGACGAAGGCGCTGGAGCGACACGCGCGCGGCGAGGCGCGGGTGATCCCGGTCATTCTCCGCCCCTGCCGCTGGACCAGTACTCGCCTCAAGGTGCTGCAGGCAGTGCCGAAGGACGCGAAGGCCGTCACCACGTGGGCGAACGAGGACGAGGCGTTCGACGACGTGGCGACGCGCATCGAGGCGGTGGTGGAGGCGTTGCAGAAGGCGGATGCGGGTGCGGCNGAAAGCGCCCTCACCCCGGCCCTCTTCCGCAAGCGGGAGAGGGGGAAACGAACCTCTCCCCCGGGAGAGGTCGGCGCCCTTGCGCCAGGTGAGGGGGACGCCGCACCGCTGCCTGAGCGCCCTCACCCTCCCGCTGACGCGGGTCCCTCCCTCTCCCGCGCGCGGGAGAGGGCCGGGGTGAGGGCCGCCGCCGTACCCAAGCCAACCGAAAAGAACGGCATCTACATCGGCACCAACCCCCGCGACCTGCCCGATTTCGCGGTGTTCAAGGACGACGACTTGCCGTGGCTGCCGGAGATGGTGGTGATCCCGGCGGGGACGTTCCTGATGGGCTCGCCACCGGGGGAGGAAGGACGTTGGGATGACGAAGGCCCGCAGCATCGGGTGACGATCGGCAAGTGGTTCGCGATCGGCCGCTACGCGGTGACCTTCGCCGCCTACGACCACTTCTGCGAGGTCACGAAGCGGGTTAAGCCCGGCGACGAGGGGTGGGGCCGCGGCCAGCGGCCGGTGATCAACGTGAACTGGGAGGATGCAAAGGCCTATGGGGAATGGATGTCGGTCGAGACCGGCCAGCCTTACCGACTGCCGTCGGAGGCGGAATGGGAGTATGCCTGCCGGGCGGGAACGACGACGCCGTTTTCCTTCGGGGCGACGATCACGCCCGTCCAGGCGAACTACGACGGCAACTCCAGCTACGGCGGTGGGCCGAAGGGCGTTGACCGGGAGCAGACGGTTTCCGTCGGCAGCCTGCCGGCGAGCCTGTGGGGATTGCATGAGATGCACGGCAACGTCTGGGAGTGGTGCCTTGATGGGAAGAGAACCTACACCGGCAAGGCGGTAGCGGATCCGCTGGGACCGATCGACTCCGGCGTCGACCGTGTGCTGCGTGGCGGCTCCTGGAACTACGCCGTGCACCACGTGCGCTCGGCGTGCCGCTTCGCTTCCGATCCGGACGACCGCTGCTGCAACTTCGGCTTCCGCTGTGCCCGAGTTCAAGAGCCGTGAGCCAGGCAAGTGGGCCGGAGGCTCGTCAGGCGCCGCGACCGAAGCAAGCCGCGGGGACGAAAGGCCCACCCTCTCCCGCGGGCGGGAGAGGGCCGGGGTGAGGGGGCGGAGCCCCGGTTGCGCGGGGCAGCGGCGTTCCCTCACCCGGCGCATGCGCGCCGACCTCTCCCGAAGGGAGAGGTTTTTGGGTTCGGCCTTGCCGCGTCAACGAAACCTCAATGATCCTGGGTGATGATGCAGCTCTTTCCCCTCGCCCCGCTTCGCGGGAGAGGGTAGCCCGCAGAGCCGGGTTAGGTTGACGGGGTGCACGCAATGATCCAGGAAGCGTCGATCCAACAAGCCCGGCAACTCCGCCGCGATGCGACGCCGGCGGAGCGAACCCTCTGGCGGCATCTGCGCAACGGGCAGCTTGCCGGCCTGAAATTTCGCCGCCAGGTACCGATCGGGCCCTACATCGTCGATTTCGTTTGTGTGGAGACGAAGGTGGTTGTCGAGGTCGACGGCGGTCAGCACGCGGACAATGCCGCGGATCGGCTGCGGGACGGTGCGCTGCGGTCGAAGGGATATCGCGTCGTTCGGGTGTGGAACAGCGAGGTGATGGAAAGTATCGAGGGGGTGTTGGCGAACATTGCCGGGGCGTGTGGTTGCGGAGAGTGAGTCCGGCCGCAGTCGCCCTCACCCGGCGCGGCCGCGCCGACCTCTCCCAGAGGGAGAGGTTCTTTTTGCCCTCGCCCGCTCCGCGGGGAGAGGGAGGCCCGAAGGGCCGGGTGAGGGGGCGTCTACCCTCGCAGCGTCCCCCCCGTCGCCTTCTCCACCGCGGCGACGATCCGCCCCGCCACCGCCTCGATCTCGGCGTCGGTCAGCGTGCGGTCGACCGGCTGCAGGACGACGGTAATCGCCAGCGACTTCTTGCCTTCGCCCAGCGTTTCGCCGACGAAGACGTCGAAGACGCGGACCTCGGTGATCAGCGCCTTGTCCGCCCCCTNGGCGGCGCGGATTACCGCCTCGGCGGCGACGCCCTGGTCGACGACGAAGGCGAAATCGCGCTCAAGCGGCTGGAAGGGGGACAGGCTCAACGCCGGTTTCGCCGTGCCCTTGGCGCGGGCGGGCGGGATCGCTTCGAGGAAGACCTCGAACGCCACCATCGGCGCCCTAGCGCCAAGCAGCTGCAGCACCCGCGGGTGTAGCTCGCCGAAGGCGGCCAGCGGCTGCTTCGGGCCGAGACGGAAGACGCCGGAGCGGCCGGGGTGATACCAGGCGGGTGCGTCGATGGTCAGCCCCAGCCGGTCGACGGGAGCGCCGAGTGCTGCCAGCAACGCCAGAACATCCGCCTTGGCATCGAAGGCATCCACTGGGCGGACCCCATCGGCCCAATGCCGCGGCGCCAGACGGCCGGCGCGGATGCCGGATGCCGCCATCGCCTGGTCTTCCGGTGCGTCACCGGCATACTGCGGGCCAACCTCGAACAAGGCCACATCGCGCAGGCCCCGATCGGCGTTGCGACCGGCGGCGGCGATCAGGTTGGGCAGCAGGCTGGGCCGCATCACCGCCAGTTCGGCACTGATCGGATTGACCAGGGTCAGGGTGTCGGCACCGCCGCCGAAGGCTGCCGCGGCGGCAGGCGCCAGGAAGGAGAAGGTCACCGCTTCCGTCAGCCCGCGCGCCGCCAGCGTCCGCCGCGCCAGGGCGCGCTTGCGCTGTGTTGGGGTCAGTGCCGTAGCTGGTAGGTCGCCTTCGCGCGGCAACGGCGTCATCGGGATGCGGTCGTAACCGGCGATGCGCACCACCTCTTCCACCAGACAGGCCTCGCCGACGATATCACTGCGCCAGCTGGGGGTGGTCACCGGCCAGGGGGAGGCGCTGCAAGCGATGCCGAAGCCGAGGCTGCTGAGGATGCGCGCACTCTCTTCGTCCGAGACGCGCACACCGGTGAGCGCCTGCACCCGCTGCGGGCGAAAGGCGATGGGGGTTGCGGTCGGCGGTGCGGCGCCAGCGACGACGATGTCTGAGGCCTCGCCGCCGCAGAGATCGAGGACCAGCCGCGTCGCCAGCTCCAGACCATCCACCAGGAACGCCGGATCGATGCCGCGTTCGAAACGGAAGCGGGCATCGGAGATGATATTCAGGGCGCGGCCGGTGGCGGCGGTGCGGCGCGGATCGAACAGCGCNNCCGACTCGAGAAACACCGTCGTCGTCGCCGCGGTGCAGCCGGTGCGCTCGCCGCCGATGACGCCGCCCAGTGCCTCCGGCCCAGCGTCGTCGGCGATCACCGTCATCTCCGGCGTCAGCGCGTAATCTTCACCATTCAGCGCCAGGAGGCGTTCGCCGTCACGGGCGAGGCGGACTTGCAGCGAGCCACGAACGAGGGCGGCATCGAAGACATGCAGCGGCCGGCAAAGATCGAAGGTCAGGTAATTGGTGATATCCACCAGCACCGAGATCGGCCGTAGGCCGATCGCCTGCAACCGCTCCTTCAGCCAGCGCGGGCTGTCGCCATTGACGACACCGCGGATCAGCCGGCCGGCAAAATACGGGCAGGCATCAGCCGTCGCCGCATCGAAGGCGAGCGAAACGCCGATTGGTGAGAGGTAGCTGCCGGCGACCGGCACGATGTCGAGCGGCTTCAGCGTCCCGAGGCCAGCGGCCGCCAAGTCGCGGGCAAGGCCGCGGACACCAAGGCAGTCGCCGCGGTTGGGGGTGATGGCCACATCGAACAAGGGATCGTTCAGGCCAAGGACGGCAGCGACCGGCGCGCCGACAAGGGCGTCCGCCGGCAGCTCGATGATTCCGGTGTGCGCATCCGACAGCGCCATTTCGCGCTCGGAAAGCAGCATGCCGAAACTTTCGACGCCACGGATGGTTGCCGGCTTGAGGACGGTGCCGTCCACCGGAATGGTTGAACCGACGGGGGCGAAGGCACCCTTCATGCCCGCCCGCGCGTTGGGCGCGCCGCAGACCACCTGCAGCGTTTTCGTTCCGGTATCGACGACGCAGACGCGCAGCTTGTCGGCGTTGGGGTGCAACTCGGCCGCCAGCACCTCGGCAACAACGAAATCGCGCAGGCCGGCGGCGCGGTCGACCAGCGCTTCGAGTTCGTGGCCGATCATCGTCAACCGCTCGGCGATCTCCGCCGGTGAGGCGTCGGTTTCCAGGTGCTGCTGCAGCCAGGCGAGAGTGAACTTCATTGGCCGAGCCCCGCAACCACCGAGGGCACAGCGAGGGCGGCAAAGCCGTAATGTCTGAGCCAGCGCAGGTCGGAGTCATAGAAGGTGCGCAGGTCGGGAATGCCATATTTGAGCATGGTAATTCGCTCCAGGCCAACACCGAAGGCGAAGCCCTGGTAGCGCTCGGGGTCGATACCGCAGTTGGCGAGCACCTTGGGATTGACCATGCCACAGCCGAGGATCTCGAGCCAGTCGGCGCCGTGGCCGATCTTCAGCGTTCCGCCTTGCCGGCTACAGCCGATGTCCACTTCCGCCGAGGGCTCGGTGAAGGGAAAGTAGCTGGGACGAAAGCGCACCGGCAGGTCGTCGATGGCGAAGAAGGCACGGAGAAAGCCGATCAGGCAGCCCTTCAAATGGCCCATGTGCGTCGTCTCGTCGACGATCAACCCCTCGACCTGATGAAACATCGGCGAGTGGGTGGCGTCGGAATCACAGCGGTAGGTGCGGCCGGGGGCGATGATGCGGATCGGCGGCTGCGTCGCCAGCATGGTGCGCACCTGCACCGGCGAGGTGTGGGTGCGTAGAACCATCCGTGCTCCGTTGCGCTCGCCCGGCAGATAAAAGGTATCCATCTCCTGGCGGGCGGGATGCTCCGGCGGAATGTTCAGCGCGGTGAAGTTGTTCCAGTCGGTCTCGATGTCCGGCCCTTCGGCGACGGCAAAGCCCATCTCGCCGAAGATGGCGATCACCTCATCGACGGTCTGGCTCAGGGGATGGATTGCCCCCTGCGGCGCCGGGCGGGCGGGAAGCGTCACGTCGATCCGCTCGGCCGCCAAGCGTGCTGCCAGAGCGGCATCGGCCAGATCGCGCTTGCGGGCTTCGAGCGCCGCGATCACCTCCTCCTTGAGCACGTTGATCGCTGCGCCCGCGGCGCGGCGCGCCTCGGCGTCGAGGGCTCCCAGGCCCTTGACCAGACCGGTGATGCGGCCCTTCTTGCCAAGTTCGGCGATGCGGATGCGCTCCAGCGCGTCGGCATCGGCAGCTGCGGCCACATCGGCCTGGACCGCCGCTTTCAGGTCGTCGTAATCGCTCATCGCCTGTCTTTCACGGGTTCTCTCGCCGGGCGGGCCTCTCGCGACGTCACCGCCGCTTCGCCAAGCGCTGTGTCATCACCGGACGCGCGAGTGGCCATCGCGAGATGGCCAGGACGAGCCCGACGATGACGACAGGGAAAGCGGGGAGGCTTAGGCGGTATGGGCCAGGGTGTCCTGGGCCTCAGTGTCTTGTGCCAGGGCGTCCGCCGCCTGCTTGACCAGCGATCTGAATGCGTCTGGTTCGTGCACGGCGAGATCGGCCAGGATCTTGCGATCAAGCTCGATGCCGGCCTTGACCAAGCCGTCGATGAACCGGGAGTACGTCATGCCGTGACTGCGGGCGGCGGCGTTGATCCGCTGGATCCACAGGGCGCGGAAGGTGCGCTTTTTCGCCCGGCGGTCGCGATAGGCATATTGCAGCCCCTTCTCGACCCTTTCGATGGCGATGCGGAAGGAGGTGGAGGCGCGACCGCGGTAACCGGTAGCGCGATCGAGAACCTTTTTGTGACGGGCGTGGGTGGTGACGCCCCGCTTGACGCGTGCCATCGATCAGCCTCCGTAGGGGAAGAACTGTTTGGCGAGGCGCTGTGCCTCGGGGGCGAGAATCATCGTCCCGCGCGCTTGCCGCTTCATCTTTTTCGACCGTTTGCGCAGGTTATGCCGCTTGCAGGCGACATTGGCGCGCACCTTGCCGGTGCCGGTCATCCGGAAGCGCTTTTTCGCTCCGGCTTTTGTTTTCATCTTGGGCATTTCGGGTCATCGTCCTTCCGGTCTGGTGCCGCGCTGACCCGTGGAGGGTGGACGGGCACGGATGCAGGATCGGGGGACGCGAGCGGCTGGGCATGCCCTTTCGCCGGACCGCTACTGCCTGTCACCCCGGGGAGGGGGAGGTTATAGGGCGGGTGCGACGATGAAGCAAGGCCGCGAACTAGGGCTGGCCGGCAAACCACACCTCGAGCGGCGAGGATTTGCCACCCAGGTTCGGCTGCACCTCAACGGATTTGTAGCCCTGCTTCGCCAGGACGCAGCCGAGGGTCTTCACCTGCGGTTGCTGCGCGGCATCGAAGTAGCGGATCTGCATCTGCGACGGCGTTTCGTCCACCTTCTGCGTCCCGGGCGCATTGAAGCCGGCGGCGTTGAGGGCGCCGCGCAGCGCTTCCGCCGTCTGCCGGGAGACCGAAGCGGGATACTGGATGTAGACCGTGCCGCTGCCGGCTCCGCAACCCGCCATGCCGCCGGAGATCCAGAACAGCGCCCCGCCGACGGCGAGCAGCGCCGCACCGGCGGCGGCCAGCCACACTTTCGGTAATCCCGGCCGGCGCGGCGGTGCCGGAGGTGACGGCGTTACCGGCGGTGGCGGATGGATGGTGCCATCGGCCGTCGGTTTGCCCGTCAGCGCCCGCACGGCCGCGAACAGTTGCTCGGCGCCGGGATGATCCGCCCCCCCTCCCAGCCGGAGAGGTCAGCAGTCTGCATCGACCGGAAGCCCAGCGGCGGCTCGCCGCCATCGAGCAGCGCCGGCACCAGCACGTGCCGGTTGCTGCCGGACTGCGCTTCGTCACGCACCCAGCCGGAGCCGGCCGACGCCCGCGACCACAGGACGATGACACAGCCGGCCGACTGCAGTTCGCGTTCGATGACCTGGGTGTAGGAGTTGCCGACCTGGATATCCCGATCCCACCACACGGAGTGCCCGCGTACCACCAGCGCCTTGGCCAGACGCTCCGCCGCCGGGCGATCCTCCCGCGCGTAACTGATGAAGACATCCGCCGCCATCGTCCTGCCCCGTCCTGTTTACTTTTGCCTGTGCGCCGGCCGCCTACCCTACCGGTCCAGACCTAGCACATCCGCCCCATGACGGCCATAAGGCGCGGTTTCTGGTCGTGTCTCAGTCTCAACGCCTACTTCCTAAGGTCCCGCCGTGATCCGACGAATTATCCCAGGTGCAGACATAGTGGTGGGCGGGAAGCATTTGCCTGCGACGTCTGCTATGGAGGACGAAGCGGAAGCCGCAGACCCAAGGTTTAGCTGTCTAGCCCGGATGCAGCGAATCGAAATCCGGCATACTACTTCGTTCGATGAGCAACTCCCTTGTTTTGACGAGGGATTGACCTGCTCGAAGCTTTGTAGAAGCCTCGTCGGGCTGGACGAGATAACACAGCACCCGATGGTTTAACTTAGGACTTCCCCAGACGGCAGGCTTTCCACCCGTTCGGCCAGATTCAAGCGCACCCCGGGCTACGCGAGCTAACGCTCCGGTTGAGGGGGCGCGGCGCGCTTTTTGCCGCGTCCCTCTAATAACGGTGCTTAACGTAGTGCGGAGTCGGATTTCAATGGCGGCAGGTGGCGAAGTAGCATGGCTGCCATGGCCGGAGGAATCTCGTGTCTCCTACCTGCTGCGGGAGACCGGGTCGTCTCGTCGGGCGTCGAGAACGACTGCGGCCCTGTCGCGCCGATGCGCTGCAGCAGGAAACTGAAACTGCCGCTACCAGAATAATCATATCCAAGCATATCGCCGTGGTTATTGATGGCGGCGATGTAGCTAAATCTCGCTCCCGAGGGAAGGTTCTCCACCAGAGAGGCCAAGTTCAACCGTACGCCGGGCCTGGGCACAAGATAGCTGTTTTTGTAATATGGGCCGGGGCCGGGGTCTGGCACGGCCGTGATGACGATCAGGTTGTTGTCGTTGAACAGCAAGTCAAAGCTGCTGATGGTCTCGTCAAAATAGGTCTTGAAATGCCCATTGCGGTCCCACACCCCGACGCGTTCATGGTAGCCGTTAGCACAAGGGTAGCAGAATGAGTAGCCGAGCACATCGCCGCGGTTGTTGATGCCCATGCCCCAGGCGAGGTTGTCGGGCGGGACGGGGTCAAGCAGCGTCGCCTCGCCGGTGCGGGGATTGAAACGAAATCCGCGGGCGCCATTGTATGGATCGCCGGTCCTTCCCGCGATGATGCCTTGATTGTTGATGATGCCTTGAGTGTTGATACTGACAAAGCTAGGACTCGTGACGGTCGGGCCGAAGTCGAGTCGGGTGGCCTGACCCTTCTCGTAGAGCACCCAGCCGCCGCCCGCGACAAAGGCGGTGCCCGAATCGTTGAGCGCGTAAACGAAGGAGGAGACCTCCCNCGGCTGCGGCGGGATGAGTTCCACTTGGTTGCCGCGGAACAGCGCAGCCTGTGTGAAGTAGTTGACGGGATCGATCAGCACGCCGCCCCCGATGGTACCGCCTGCGTTGATGGGACCGCCCCACCCGGGTTGAAGGACGGTCACGGCCCCGTCTTTATAGATCGCGACGCTGATATCGAAACACGAGACATCGTCGCAGTTGTAGACAATGCCGGAAACTACACCGCGGTTGTTGATCCCGGAGAAATTGAAGAAATCGAACCCCGGCGGGGCCTTATCATCGAGCGGAACATAGTGATAGCGAAACTCCTGCGCCTGGGCCGCTGCGGCCCAAAGTCCAAGAGTGAGCGCGATGACCCAACCGAACCAACCTGAATGCAAGCGTCTCATGGCAACCTCCAGTCCCTTGTACGCCATTGATACCTCCCTCTCTTCGCTAGGAACGCGTTTTTTACGAGTTATTCTGATTTGCAGCTTTCGCGGGGAAAGCCGGATGTCCGATGGCCGGTCGCCGACCAGACCGGTCAGGGGCGAACTCGGCAGCGGCCCAACACACGTGAAGCAATCAAAATGGTTTCAGATACCCGAGGAGATTCACCCCCGTGCCTGCGACCGCAGCAATGATGTGCTCTGAATTCTTGAGGTGCTCGATACTTGGCGCGCCAACAACCTTTCCCAGTCCAGACATACCCGGACCGAGCCACACTTCGCGCCTTTCGCGAACTCCCCGCTAATGCGTCAGTTGGAAAAGCCGCTGCAGGTCATCGCGGCCTTCCTCACAATTATGAGGCGAATAACGTACCAGGATTTTCTGCATGGATAAATCGATTTTAATTCTGATTTGCAGCATGTAGCTCGGGTTAATTGTGGCAAGGGCGAGTTTAAAACGGAGCGTGTCACGCCCTATGCTGTCACCGAACCCGACAAATTTAGAGGGCTAGGACTCGCCTTGAACCCGCCATAAAATGTCCGATCAACCTTCGTCACCGGACCCCACGCCGGCCCACAATCGGGACGCCGCTGAGTCCGGAGTTGGCGAAGCGCGTAATTCCAAGCTGCGACACCATCCGGTTTCTCAGTGTACTGGCAGGTGGGGGAAGAGCTTCGGTGATGGGTTGCGTCACGGACTCCACCCCAGTGGCCGCCGGGCGCCATTACAAGGGTGAATAAGTTTCGCGTAATCCGCCGCAGCTGTCACCGCATGGCAAAGGCATGCGTCAGAATACGGCTGCGGTTATTCCGATTTAAGCGAGCCACATATAGCAATAATGGTTATTCTAAAAATACCCCCCGCTATCGAGCAGTATATTCACAGACATTACCAAGATGGTGGCGGATTTATTCCCTGGTGATATGAGCCATCCTTCTGACGCCAATCTCTAGTGGTGACTTAACTGAGCGGTGACCAAAGACGGTGGCTAACCGGTCGATGGGCGTCACGGAGGAACTTGCCGAGCAAACCGGCGTTGGCTCTGATAACCAAGACAGGCGGCAAGGTTGAGTAGGATGAAGGAATCAACACAGGCTAGTCGCGGAAAAAATGCGAACTGGCCGGGGAGAGATCCCCGGCGAGGCTGGAAAGACGTTTTGCTGCGGATCAAGGATGAGGTCGGCAATGACAATCTGTCGATCGTTTCTGCCGGCGTTGCCTTTTTTGCGCTGTTCGCCATTTTTCCGGCAATCACTGCGCTGGTCACCCTCTACGGCCTAGTGACCACACCGGATCAGGCTGAACAGCACCTGGCGCCGCTGCACGATTTATTGCCCGGTAGCGCCTTTGACATCCTGGCCGACCAGACCCGCCAAGTTGCCTCGGTAGCAACAGGATCGCTGGGGTTCGGCCTTGTGCTTAGCCTGGGGCTCGCCATCTGGAGCGCCAACGCAGGAACCAAGTCGATCATCACCGCCCTCAATATTGCTTATGAGGAAAAGGAAAAACGCGGCTTTATCCGTCTCAGCCTGTGCTCGATAGCGTTTACCATCAGCGGCATCCTTTTCGTCATCGTCGCCTTGACGGTGATTGCTGCGGTCCCTGCGGCGCTGGCTTTTCTGGATTTCGACCCTGGGCTGGCGCAGTCCCTGCTCCTCATGCTGCGCTGGGTTCTCATGGCGGCACTGATGGCAGTGGGTCTTGCTTTCCTCTATCGCTATGCGCCAAGCCGCCGGCCGGCAAAGCTGCAATGGTTGAGCCCGGGCGCCATTGCCGCGACACTGCTTTGGCTCGCGGCTTCGATCGGCTTCTCGCTCTACGTCCGCCACTTCGGCACCTACGACAAGACCTTCGGTTCGCTCGGTGCCGTCGTCATCTTGCTGATGTGGTTCTATATTTCTGCCTACGTCGTCTGTCTTGGCGCGGAACTGAACGCCGAACTCGAACGCCAAACCCATCGCGATTCCACCATCGGCCCGGAAAAGCCGATCGGCGAACGCGACGCCTTCGTTGCCGACAACAAGCTGGCTTGATAGGGCACCGAGTGACGATCTGCGGGGTTGCGCCCCCTCTATGCAATCGCAGCCTCAGGAACAGTTAGGGTCGGGTGCAGATGCGGACGAGGCCGTAATAGTTCCACATGGCGCAGGGGCTGAAATCGAAGGTGTAGGTGCCGCTCTTCGGCAGGGTCGCCTCGATCACCCCGTCCTCGCTGTCGGCCGTGGGCGTGAGCAATTTCTGGTCGGGACCAGAAATGCTCGGAGAGCGGAATTCCCACTCGATCTTGTTGCTGTTGGCAAAGGTCTGATCGTAGGAATGGGTGATCCCGTGCATTTCGACGCGGACCTTCTGCCCGGCGGCAAACGTGCCCTGGAAGTGGGTCGCCGTCCCCTCGTAGTCCCAACATACTGCGCCGGGCGTGAAGCGGATTTTTTCCAGCTTCGGATTGACGCAGGACGATGCATAGGCATTGCCGACCGAGAGGCAGGTCAGCAGGGCAAGGCTCAGCGCTCGCAACATCGCAAATCCCCACAAACAAAGACTTCCCCCAGCACGGCCGCGGCCGAATGAATTGATCAGCGCATTGTCAGTGACGCCGCGGCGCAGGCCGACGATCGCGGCGGGCAGCCGCCGTCTAGCGTGTGACGGTGACCGGACAACCGCAGATGGGGCAGGTTGCGGTTTCGGACGTCGCCGAAGGGTCGCTGGCGAGGCGAGACCGCAGGGTCGTAGCAATTCCGACATGCTCTGAGGAGCCGCCACACCGGTTCGCGTAGGCGAACCCTGGGCCGCTTTTCGAGCTGATCTGCTCGACTTCAAACGCGCGCGTCTGCCTGGTGGCTGCGAGTGCCGCCGTCAACCCGGCTCCCCAAGCAGCCGTCTGGAGCAATAGCGCACGACGATTGACCGTCACTTTAGGCACGGCGTATCCCCTAAGCAGGTCCGACAAGCAGCGAAACAGGGCGATCGCCAATAGACTTTAGCGCGCCTCTGTGCTCGCAACGCATTACAAGTTATTCATGCGCTCAGACGAGACAAGGAAGCGGCCAAGCGGACGGTGACGCCAACCCCTACCGCGGGGCGATAACCATCACCATCTGCTTGCCTTCGAGCTTGGCGTGCTGCTCCACCTTCGACATTTCGTCTAGTTCGTCGCGAACGCGGTCGAGAACTTTCATTCCCAGGTCCTGGTGGACCATTTCGCGGCCACGAAAGCGGATCGTCACCTTGACCTTGTCGCCCTCTTCAATAAAGCGCCTCATGCTGCGCATCTTGACTTGGTAATCATGCTCATCGATGCCCGGACGCATCTTGATTTCCTTGACCTCGATGATCTTCTGCTTCTTGCGCGCTTCGTTGCGCCGTTTCTGCAGCTCGTATTTGAACTTACCGAAATCGAGGATTTTGCAGACCGGCGGCTCTGCCTGTGGCGCGATCTCCACCAGATCGAGACCGACGGCCATGGCCATCTGAATCGCTTCACGGACGGTGACCACGCCCACCTGTTCGCCATCCTGATCAACGAGGCGGATTTGCGAAGCGTCTATTTCTTCGTTGACGCGCGGCCCATCACGGGAGGGCGCTGACTGCGACGGGAACTTGGCGATCGTTAGTCTCCTTTATGTTGGCGGATGCGCAATGCGCAGCGTACGCCCAAACGGGCGCCGCCACGGCCAACGGGCCGGGCGTCGCGGCGGTTACGCGAAGTCATCGCGGTGGGGGAAAATGATGGACAAACTGAGGGAGAGTGCGTGAAGGCCGCAACCAACGGTGAACTGAGCCGGCACGCACTTCAGCCTCGACCGTCGGTGAACCGACGCCGTGACCGGACGGATATGCCCGCTAAGCCGCTCTAACGCGTCGGCGAAGCCGCCGATTTGCTCGAACAATCACCACTCCCATGTGGTCGGATCTTCGCAGGATGACAAGCGAGGCTGCACCCCTCGCATCGGCGCAGCGCCTGCCTTGGTCCTACGTTGCCGACGGTCCCAGACTCTCCATCGTAAGTTTAGCAATCGCCTCAGCAAGGGCAACTACTTCCTGGGCTTTGCCACCTAAACGGCGAATGGCGACCGTCCCCTCCTCCTGCTCACGCGCACCGACCACCAGCAACACCGGCACTTTGGCAAGGCTGTGCTCGCGAACCTTGAAATTGATTTTCTCGTTGCGGAGGTCGGTTTCGGCGCGAATGCCGGCAGCGCGCAGTGCCGCCAGCACCTGGACCGCATACGCATCGGCCTGGTTGGTGATCGTCGCCACCACCACCTGCAGCGGCGCCAGCCAGAATGGCAGCCGGCCGGCGTGGTGCTCGATCAGCACGCCGATGAAGCGCTCGAAGGAGCCAAGGATCGCCCGGTGCAGCATCACCGGCCGGTGCTTCTCGCCGTCTTCGCCAACGTAGTTGGCCTCGAGGCGTTCGGGCAGGACGAAGTCCACCTGCAGCGTGCCGAGCTGCCAGTCGCGGCCGATGGCATCGCGAAGGACGAATTCCAGCTTTGGCCCATAGAAGGCGCCCTCGCCTGGATTGAGTTTGGTCTCGAGGCCAGCCGCCTCGGTGGCCTCGCGCAGCGCCCCTTCTGCCTTGTCCCAGGTGGCATCCGAGCCGGCCCGCTTCGCCGGCCGGTCGGAGAACTTGACCACCACCTCGGTGAAGCCGAGGTCGCGATAGATGCTCTGCAGCAGATCGCAGAAAGCGAGCGTCTCGGAGGTGATCTGATCTTCGGTGCAGAAGATGTGCGCATCGTCCTGGGTGAACGCCCGCACCCGCATCAGGCCGTGCAGAGCCCCTGAGGGCTCGTTACGATGGCAGCAGCCGAATTCGGCCATCCTGAGCGGCAGGTCGCGGTAGCTCTTGATCCCCTGGCGGAAGATCTGCACGTGGCCGGGACAGTTCATCGGCTTCAGCGCCAGGATCTTCTCTTCGGCGGCAGCCGTGAACATGTGCTCGCGGAACTTCTCCCAGTGGCCGGAGCGCTCCCACAGGGTACGATCGATCAGTTGCGGCGTGTTGACCTCGACGTAGCCTTCCGCCTCCAGCCGCCGGCGCATATAGGCCTGCAGCGTCCGGTACAGTGTCCAGCCGAGCGGATGCCAGAAGACGGCGCCGGCTGCTTCCTCCTGCAGGTGGAAGAGGTTCATCTCGCGGCCGAGGCGGCGGTGGTCGCGTTTTTCCGCTTCCTCCAGCATGGTCAGATAGGCATCGAGCTGCTTCTTCGACGCCCAAGCGGTGCCATAAATGCGCTGCAACTGGGCGTTGCGCGAATCGCCGCGCCAGTAGGCGCCCGCCACCTTCATCAGCTTGAACGCCTTGCCGAGGCGAGCGGTGGACGCCAGGTGCGGCCCACGGCAGAGGTCGAGCCACTCGCCTTGGCGATAGACGCTGATCGGCTCATCCGCCGGCAGGTCTTCGATGATTTCCGCCTTGTAGTGCTCGCCAATCGACTTGAAGTGGAGAATCGCTGCGTCGCGGTCCCAAACTTCGCGGCGAATCGGCTCGTCGCGATCGACGATCTCGCGCATCTTCTCTTCAATGCGCGGCAGATCCTCGGGCGTAAATGGCTCCGTTCGGGCGAAGTCGTAATAGAAGCCGTTCTCGATCGCCGGACCGATGGTCACCTGAGTGCCGGGATAAAGTTCCTGCACCGCTTCCGCCATCACGTGCGCGGCATCGTGGCGCAGGAGCTCGACCGCACCCGGATCGTCGGCGGTGACCAGCGACACCGTCGCATCGGCCTCGATCGGCAGCAGGAGGTCCTTCATCGCCCCGTCCACACGCACGGCGAGCGCCACCCGCGTCCAGTGCGGCCCGAGATCGGCGGCGAGATCGGCGCCAGTGACCGGATGATCATAGGCAAGGGTTCTGCCATCCGGAAGGCGAATGGAAATCGTTTGCGGCGCGGAAGCTGCTTGATCCACGTTATAACTGCCGTTGACGTTGCAAAATGAACGGTCGCTACTGTAGATGGCGATCCGCGCTAGTCAAGGCACCCCTCTAGCAGCCTGTCGGACTTAACGCGAGGCGGAGCTGTGGGTTATAGAATCCGGGCATGGATTCACGCCCCCGGCCCGGACCTCTTCGGCATGAGCAACTTCCGCCCGATCGACCGCGACAGCGGATTTCTGATGCCGCCGTCGGTGGACGAGTGGCTTCCGCAGCGGCACTTGGCGCGGTTCGTGGTGGAGGTGATCGCGGGGCTGGATCTGCGGCCGATGACCGGCAGCTACCGTGGCTCTGGGGAAGCGTCCTACCACCCCAGCCTTCTGCTGGGCATTCTGATCTACGGCTACGCCACCGGGGTGTTCTCCAGCCGCAAGCTGGAGCGGGCGACCTATGACAGCGTGGCGTTCCGCTTCATCGCGGCGAACGATCATCCGGACCATGACACCATCGCCGCGTTCCGCCGACGCTTTCTGCCGCAGATCGAGAAGCTGTTCGTCCAGGTGCTGGTGCTCGCGCGCGAGATGGGCGTGCTGAAGCTGGGAACGGTCGGGCTCGACGGGACCAAGGTCCACGCCAATGCCAGCCGGCACAGCGCGCTGTCCTATGACCATGCGGGCAAGCTGGAGGCCCAACTGCAGGCCGAAGTGGCCGATCTCATGGCCAAGGCAGAAGCGGCGGACCAGGTGGACATCGCTGACGGCATGTCGATCCCCGACGAACTGGCGCGACGTGAGGAACGGTTGTCCAGGCTCGCCGAGGCCCGGGCGAAGATCGAGGCCCGCGCGAAGGAACGCTTCGAACGGGAGCAGGCAGACCATCAGGCGAAACTCGCAGCACGGGACGCCAAGGCAGCGGCCACCGGCAAGAAGCCCACGGGCCGTGAGCCGAAGCCGCCGGTGGCGACGCCGCTGCCCACGGATCAGATCAATCTGACCGACGAGGAAAGCCGCATCATGGCGGTGGCGGGCGGCGGTTTTGAGCAGTGCTACAATGCGCAGGCGGCGGTGGCGGCGGGCAGTCTGCTGGTGGTGGTCGCCGACGTGGTGCAGGCGCCCAACGACAAGCAGCAGCTTACACCCATGCTGGACAAGATCGGCACTCTGCCGGACGTGCTCGGCAGGCCGGACATGCTGTTGGCGGACAATGGCTACTTCAGCGAGGCGAATGTGCAGGCCTGTGTGGCCGGCGGGATCGAACCGCTGATCGCACTTGGTCGCGAGGCGCATCATCTCAGCCTGCAAGAGCGCTTCGCTGCGGCGCCACCGGCGCCCGAAGACCCCACCCCGGTTCAGGCGATGGCGTATCGGCTGCGCACGCCGCAGGGCCGCGCGCTCTACGCCCTGCGCAAGCAGACGCCCGAGCCAGTGTTTGGCATCATCAAGTCCGTGCTGGGGTTCCGGCAGTTCCTGCTGCGCGGGCTCAATGCCGCCCGTGGCGAGTGGAGGCTTGTAACCATGGCATGGAACCTGAAGCGGATGTTCGCCCTCAGCCGCGCCGTCTAGCCTGCGCGGCCAGTTCCGCAGGCGCGCCAGCGCGACCGCACCGCCCAAAATGGCGCTGACAGAGGCGCCGACGCACCGATCCCTACGCAGGTCCGGCGACGCCCGAGACGCAAGTCCGACAGGCTGCTAGTCAAGGCACCGGGCGAGGCATGGCGACGGGGCAGAAAGAATACGCCGTCGGCGATGCGGTGTCGGCCGCATTGCGGTGGGATTTGCCCCAGGCGGGTGATATGCTTGCCGCCGGTGCAAGGGTGCGGCGGATCGGATCGCGAAAAGGGGCGATAATGAGCCATTCGGCAGCAACCGCGGCTACAATCGACGTCGGCGCAGGAGAAACCCTTGCCTACGTCCGCCAACCCGGCACCACGCCGGGCGTGGTGTTTCTGACCGGCTACAAGTCAGACATGACCGGCCAAAAGGCCTTACGGTTGGAGGCGCTCTGTCGCGCCCGCGGCCAAGCCTTCATCCGTTTCGACTATTACGGCCATGGCCAGTCGGCGGGCGAATTCGTCGATGGCACTATCGGTCGCTGGCGTGACGATGCGGTGTGTATCCTCGACCAGCTGACTACGGGACCGCAGGTTCTGGTGGGATCGAGTCTCGGTGGCTGGATCATGCTGCTCACGGCGCTGATGCGGCCGGAGCGGGTGGCGGGGCTGGTTGGCGTGGCCGCGGCGCCGGACTTCACCGAGGATCTGATTGCGCCGCAGCTCAGCCCTGGCGAACGCGCGGTTCTCGACGCCGGCGGCATCGTCAATCTGTCCAGCGTTTACGATCCCTCGCCGACGCCGCTGAACAAGCGATTCCTCGACAATGGCCGCGAACATCTGCTGCTGCGAGACGAAATCGCCCTCGACTGCCCCGTCCGGCTGATCCACGGCATGCAGGACGCCGATGTTCCCTGGCGCACATCGCTGCGGCTGGCGGAGCGATTGCGCACTACGGACGTGGAAGTGACGCTGGTCAAGGACGGTGAACACCGGCTGTCGCGCGAGGACGACCTCGAAAACCTGTGCGCGGTGCTGGAAGAGCTGCTGCAGCGACTGGAGCGAAAGGAGAGGTAAGGCATGGGATGGTTCGCCCGAAGGTCTTGCGCACTGTTGGCATGCACGGTGCTGCTCGGTACCGCCGCCGTCCTGACGGCGGCCCGGCCGGCGGCGGCGGCATCCGGCTCGGTGTTTGCCATCGCCGAGGTCATCGAAGAGGTGCAACGGCAATTGGCCGCGGCCGACCAGAACGATAGTCAACTTCACGTGGACGACGCTTCGCTGGAACTGACCCTGGTTGAGGGGGTCGGCAGCAAGGCCGGTGGTCTCGCCGTGCCCGGTGCCGACTTCACCTTTGCCAGCAAGGATGACGGCGGCCGACCGTCGCTGAAGCAGCGGCTGCTGCTTGACGTGGCGGCGACCAAGGGGACGAAGACGGCGAGTAACGGTGGCAGCGGCAAGCTGACGGCGGCGATCCAGGAGGTCAAAGCGTCCGTGCAGCAGGCGATGGCGGCCGGTGGCAATTTTGAGCTGAAGAAACTGACCCTCGACTTCGATTTCGCCGTGGAACGCGACGGAAAGGGGGCGCCCAGCCTGATCGTCTACGCCCGCGATCGGCATATCGACAGCCCAAGCGTGCAGGGGATCAAGGTTCGCTTCACGACAAAGGAGAAATAGGCCAAGCTTGTGCCTCTTTGTCGTCGTGCGAAAGGATAGCCGATGCCGCGCAGCCGGGCGAACGAAGGATGGCGGTGCGCCGCTGGCAGATGGCTCTCGGCGCTGTGCCTGCTGCTCGCCGCCGGCTGTCAATCGTCCTTCGGCCCCTCCTTCACCCCACCCGAGGTCAGCGTTGAAGGCTTCGACCTCAGCCGCGCCGGCCTGTTCAGCCAGGAGCTGACGATCACGCTGCTGGTGGAGAATCACATGACGCAGGCGATGACCATCGAGGCGGTGGACCTCGATCTGGAGGTCAACGGCAGTCGCCTCGGCTCGGGGACCACGCTAAAATCAATCCCGCTCGACGCCGAGCGGGCCGTGGTGGTGAATGTGCCGGTGAAGGTGAAGACGCAGGATATCCTCGACGTCGTCCTGGCGATGGCCAGCCGGTCCAGTCTCGAGTACGAAATTTCCGGCCATGTCCGCATCCGCGGTGGCGCGGACGGTGGCAGCGAGACGGTTCGCTTCAACGATGACGGCGCGTTCGACCTGCCGCTGGCGCCCAGCCGTTTTCAGAACATCGCCGCGGATTACTTGCAGATCAGATAGCCAGTGATGCCGCCGGTGGCGGCGGACAGAACCGACATCGGCCACGTCTTCTCTTCGCTCGACGCAACGGGAGAGGTCGGCACCGCCGCCGCAGGCAGCAGACCGCTATTTCACCTGCGCCTTATCGATCGCCGCATCGTCCATCTGCAGACGATAGAAAATCGCTTTCTTCAATAGCGACGCTCTCTCCTCCCCTCGATTTTCTACACTCCGGACTTATGTGGCATGCGCCGCTGGCGATCGAGTGGGACAGTCGGAATGGCCGAAATTAGAACAAAATACGAGCATGGTGTTTCACAAGCAACCTCGCGGCGGCTGCTACATAAGTCTGCTTTTACGCCGAACTGGAGTCCCGCGTCGTGGCGGCGTAGGACGCAAAGAAACCCGCCTCCGAACAACCCGGAGCGGTTCATACACGCCGCTCTCCCCGATTTCTGCACAAACGCCTCGTTGAGGGCCTCAAAAGGCGGTCTGGCCGATGGGCCGGTTGCGAAGGCGGACTAGAAGACGACGTAAACGGCATGGCCAAGTGCCCGAATGCCGGTTACCGCCGATCCTGCAAACGTCGGTTTCGTTGCGTCGCGAGTTCGTTCGGAGCACACTTCTTGGGCTGGGACAGCCCCCTTAGCTGATCCGGCGAAAGTGAGGGGACCGCAAACGGGAGGAGGCGATGAAGCACGGACCTGCAATTTGCGCGTTGTTCTTGTTTGCCAGTGTAGCCAGCGTGCCGGTCATGAGTGGCCGCGCGCTAGCCCAAACCGCCTCAAAACCGAATATCGTCATCATCTGGGGCGACGATATCGGCCAAACCAACGTCAGCGCCTATTCCCGTGGCCTGATGGGCTACGAGACGCCGAACATCGATCGAGTTGCCAAGGATGGCGTGCTGTTCACCGACTATTACGGCGAGCAGAGCTGTACCGCCGGTCGGTCGGCCTTCATCACCGGCCAGAGCGTCTATCGCACCGGTCTCAGTAAAGTGGGCCTTCCCGGCGCCGATCTCGGCTTGCGCAAGGAAGACCCGACCATCGCCGAGATGCTGAAGGTGCAAGGCTATGCCACCGGCCAATTTGGCAAGAACCACCTGGGCGACAAAGACGACTTCCTGCCGACGGCACACGGCTTCGACGAGTTTTACGGCAACCTCTATCACCTCAACGCCGAGGAGGAGCCGGAGCTTGCCGACTACCCGAAGGATCCGGAGTTCCGCAAGAAGTTTGGCCCGCGCGGCGTCATCCATAGCTGGGCGAACCCCGATGGGACGCAGAAGATCGAGGACACCGGTCCGCTGACGCGCAAGCGGATGGAAACGATCGACGACGACATCGCCGCCCGCGCCGCCGAATTCATCGACAAGCAGGCAAAGGCAGGCAAGCCGATGTTCGTTTGGGTGAACTTCACCCACATGCACTTCCGCACCCACCCCAAGCCGGAGAGTGTCGGCCAGGCCGGTCGCTGGAACGGTCCCTATGCCGATACGATGATCGATCACGACAAGAACGTCGGTACCGTCCTCGACAAGATCGACGCGCTCGGCATCGCCGACAACACCATCGTCATGTACTCGACCGATAACGGACCACACATGAACTCGTGGCCGGACGCAGCAATGACCCCGTTCCGCAGCGAGAAGAATTCCAACTGGGAAGGCGCCTACCGGGTCCCAGCCCTGGTCCGCTGGCCAGGACATATCAAGCCCGGCACCGTCTCCAACCAGATCATGTCGCACCTCGACTGGATGCCGACGTTGTTGGCCGCCGCAGGGCAACCCGACCTGACCGACAAACTCCTCAAGGGGTACAAGGCCGGCAGCATGACCTACAAGGTTCACCTCGACGGCTATAACTTCGTTCCCTGCCTGACCGGCCAGGAGAAGAAGTGCCCCCGCGACGATTTCTTCTACTTCTCCGACGACGGCGACCTGACAGGTCTGCGCTATGACAACTGGAAGTTCGTCTTTGCCGAACAGCGGGCGCCTGGCACGCTGCAGGTCTGGGCCGAACCTTTCGTCCATTTACGAGTTCCCAAGCTGTTCAATCTTCGCTCTGACCCGTACGAACGCGCCGACGTGACGTCGAATACCTATTGGGACTGGTACCTCGATCACGCGTTTCTGCTGGTACCGGCGCAGCAGTACGTTGCGAAGTTCCTTGGGACGTTCAAGGACTTTCCACCTCGCCAGAAAGCGGCGAGCTTCACCATCGACCAGGTTCTTGAGACGCTGCAAAAGTCTGGAGGATAAACTATTCTGGGGCTGAGAATGCGTTTTACAGTAGGAAGGTGCGTCACCGTAGCCGCTGGCATCTTCGGACGGGACGTTTATTAAGAACCAAGCGTACCCCGATGAAATCCGGGACGCCCTGAAGCGGCCCCCTAGCAGCCTGTCGGACTTAACGCGAGGCGGAGCTGTGGGTTATAGAATCCGGGCATGGATTCACGCCCCCGGCCCGGACCTCTTCGGCATGAGCAACTTCCGCCCGATCGACCGCGACAGCGGATTTCTGATGCCGCCGTCGGTGGACGAGTGGCTTCCGCAGCGGCACTTGGCGCGGTTCGTGGTGGAGGTGATCGCGGGGCTGGATCTGCGGCCGATGACCGGCAGCTACCGTGGCTCTGGGGAAGCGTCCTACCACCCCAGCCTTCTGCTGGGCATTCTGATCTACGGCTACGCCACCGGGGTGTTCTCCAGCCGCAAGCTGGAGCGGGCGACCTATGACAGCGTGGCGTTCCGCTTCATCGCGGCGAACGATCATCCGGACCATGACACCATCGCCGCGTTCCGCCGACGCTTTCTGCCGCAGATCGAGAAGCTGTTCGTCCAGGTGCTGGTGCTCGCGCGCGAGATGGGCGTGCTGAAGCTGGGAACGGTCGGGCTCGACGGGACCAAGGTCCACGCCAATGCCAGCCGGCACAGCGCGCTGTCCTATGACCATGCGGGCAAGCTGGAGGCCCAACTGCAGGCCGAAGTGGCCGATCTCATGGCCAAGGCAGAAGCGGCGGACCAGGTGGACATCGCTGACGGCATGTCGATCCCCGACGAACTGGCGCGACGTGAGGAACGGTTGTCCAGGCTCGCCGAGGCCCGGGCGAAGATCGAGGCCCGCGCGAAGGAACGCTTCGAACGGGAGCAGGCAGACCATCAGGCGAAACTCGCAGCACGGGACGCCAAGGCAGCGGCCACCGGCAAGAAGCCCACGGGCCGTGAGCCGAAGCCGCCGGTGGCGACGCCGCTGCCCACGGATCAGATCAATCTGACCGACGAGGAAAGCCGCATCATGGCGGTGGCGGGCGGCGGTTTTGAGCAGTGCTACAATGCGCAGGCGGCGGTGGCGGCGGGCAGTCTGCTGGTGGTGGTCGCCGACGTGGTGCAGGCGCCCAACGACAAGCAGCAGCTTACACCCATGCTGGACAAGATCGGCACTCTGCCGGACGTGCTCGGCAGGCCGGACATGCTGTTGGCGGACAATGGCTACTTCAGCGAGGCGAATGTGCAGGCCTGTGTGGCCGGCGGGATCGAACCGCTGATCGCACTTGGTCGCGAGGCGCATCATCTCAGCCTGCAAGAGCGCTTCGCTGCGGCGCCACCGGCGCCCGAAGACCCCACCCCGGTTCAGGCGATGGCGTATCGGCTGCGCACGCCGCAGGGCCGCGCGCTCTACGCCCTGCGCAAGCAGACGCCCGAGCCAGTGTTTGGCATCATCAAGTCCGTGCTGGGGTTCCGGCAGTTCCTGCTGCGCGGGCTCAATGCCGCCCGTGGCGAGTGGAGGCTTGTGACCATGGCATGGAACCTGAAGCGGATGTTCGCCCTCAGCCGCGCCGTCTAGCCTGCGCGGCCAGTTCCGCAGGCGCGCCAGCGCGACCGCACCGCCCAAAATGGCGCTGACAGAGGCGCCGACGCACCGATCCCTACGCAGGTCCGGCGACGCCCGAGACGCAAGTCCGACAGGCTGCTAGCCCGAACTATTCACCGGGGAACAAGGCGCGTCGTGTGTTAAATCGTGGATGCGCGCAAGGGTTGATATTGGCGAGTGGGTTGGTTTCCGCCGCGGCGGGATGGGGGATCGGTCGGGTCGAGAGGCGCTGGTGGTTGCGGGGAACGGGCTCGGAAGGGGGCGCGCCGCCCCGGCGATCAGGTGACGAGACGCGGCAGGCGGCGGAGGACGAGTTGGCAGATTGCCTGATCAGCGGCGCTGGTCGGCAGGTGGACCTTGATCTTGGTCTTCATCTCGACGACGCGGGCGGCGACCTTGACGAGGCGCCGCCGCAGCGTGTCGAACTGGGCGACCCGCCAGGACGAGCGCTTGGGCATCAGCGCGCGCAGACTCCACAGCAGCCAGTAGGCGCCGGCGTGCAGGAGTGAGGCCCGACCGTGCGCGGAGCGCGCGTAAGCAGGCCGAANCCGGAACTGGTTGGCGGTGGCCTTGGGGCACGAGGTGCGGTCGGCGGCGAGATGAGTTTTCCACGCTTTGATGTGGTTCTCCGCCTGGCCGCGCCGGCAGTAGAGGTCCTGGTACAGCGAGCGACCGCTGCCGTGGCCGAGGTTGGTGACGACGAAGCGGGTGTCGGTGCCGTCGCTGCCGGCCTCGACGCGGCCGACGACGCGACGGACCCGGCTCCAGGTCTTGGCGGCGTCGAAGAATTCCTTGAAGCGGCGGANCCTGCCGCCGGTCGGCGCGGCCACGAAGCGCGCCGCGGTGCTTGCCTCCAGGCCGGTGACATGGCGCTTCAGCGTGCTGGTGGGGGCGAGGCCGAGGATGTAATCGAGGCCACGCGTCTCGCACCAGTCGAGCACCTCCGGGCAGGCGTAATGGCTGTCGGCACGCAGCAGGATCTCCACCTGCGGCCAGTGGGCGCGGATCGCGCGGACGAGGCGACGGAGAAAGGCGCGGATCGCGACGCCCTTCGGTCGCTTCGCCGGGCGCAGGAGGGCGGTGACGAAACGACCGTCGGCATCGAAGACGACGATCGGCTGAAAGCCGTATTCGTCGTAGTGGGCGTTAAACAGGCGCAACTGCTGGCCGCCGTGCACCGCATCGAAGGTGTCGTCGATATCCAGCGTGATCCGTCGCGGGACTTGGCGGAACGAGCCGCACCAGACGTCGACCAGAGCCCGGCCCAGCCGCAGCAGCGTCCGCGCATCGAGCAGATTCTCCAGCCGCGAGATGGTTGACTGCGAACACAGGTCCCGGTCCGACGGCACGCGTTCGAGCGCCAACTTGAACAGCGGATCGCCGCGCAAGCCGGTGGCGTCATTGCCGTCCTCGTAGCCGGCGGCAATCATCAGCATCCGGAAGCGGATGATGTCGGCGAGCGTGTGCACGGTGCTGCCGGGATCGCGCGGATCGTCGATGCAGGCGGCGAGGCGATCGGCGACTTCCAGCCGGCGCTCGATCTCGCGCAGAACCAACAGGCCGCCGTCGGACGACAGCCGACCGCCATCGAACCGGGCGACCAACTCTTTGCCGGCAGCCGGTGACAGGCCAGGCAGCGGCAGCGTCGGATCAACCATGGCGGGTGGGCGCTGCGGAAACGACATGGATTGGCTTCGAGAACCGAATCCTAGGCGATTCCAATGAACTACGCTGCACCCGCCGATCAGGACGCATAATCCGTTGGGGTGGACGGCCCCGCGGCATCTGGTGCCAAGGTTCGCTGTCGAAGTGAACAGGAGCCGTCCATGACCGAGCTTACCCGCATTGCGATCGACACGTCCAAGTCCGTCTTCACCCTGCATGGCACGGATGCCGACGGGCGGGCGGTGCTGCGACGAAATCTGCGCCGCCAGGACATGGTGCCATTCTTCGCGCGCCGACCGCCGATGGAGGTGGTGCTGGAGGCCTGCGGCGGCTCGCATCACTGGGGCCGTGTGCTGGCTGGGCTCGGCCACACGGTGCGGTTGATCCCGCCGCAATACGTCAAACCCTTCGTCAAGCGCGGCAAGAACGATCGCAACGATGCCGAGGCGATCAGCGAAGCCGCGGCCCGGCCGGAGATGCGCGAGGTCGCGGTCAAGTCGGCGAGGCAGCAGGCCAACGCGATGCTGCTGTCGGTGCGCGAGCTCCTGGTGCGCCAACGCACGCAGCTGGTCAACGCGCTGCGCGGACACGCGGCCGAGTTCGGTCATGTCGGCCGCCTTGGCCGCCAAGGCGTGGCAAAGCTCGCTGGCCGACGTCGCCGAGGACGCGGAGCTGCCGACGCCGGCGAAGGACGCATTGGCGTTGCTGGGCGCCGAGATCGGTCGGCTGGATGCGCGGCTGGCCGAGGTCGACGCCCGGCTGGTGGCGCAACACAAACAGACGCCAACCAGCCAGATGCTGGCGGAGGTGCCGGGGATCGGGCCGATCGGCGCGCTGAGCCTGGTGCTGCGGGTCGACTTCAGCCAGTTCAAGTCGGGGCGGCATTTCGCCTCCTGGCTGGGGCTGACTCCGCGCGAGCATTCCACCGGCGGCAAGACGCGGCTGGGCGGGATCAGCCGCGCCGGCGATGAGCGGTTGCGCCAGCTGCTGGTGCTGGGAGCAACCGCGGTGATCAGGCAGGCCAAGCCGGGAAGAGCCTCGGCTTGGCTCATCGCTTTGCTGGCAAGGCGGCCGCGCAAGCTCGCGGCGGTCGCCCTGGCCAACAAGATGGCGCGCATCGTCTGGGCGATGATGACGCGCGGCGAGGCGTATCGCCAGCCGGCCACCGCCTGACCACTCTTTGATGCCAAGGGTGCAGGGCTGAGGAAGAGAGATGCTGATCCGGTCGAGCCGACGATCCACAGAACCCGGGTAGCCCGGTGGCCATCAAGGCCGCTAATCCGTTTGGGCGTGGATCGCGGAACCCATCTGGGCCAGCGGACATCGTGCCGCGCAAAACAGGCCGGACACACGACTGCCATCGCACCAGATCAGATTTTCTCCCCCTCACCCCTTGCACCCAGGGGGCCGTCCACACACGTGTTAGGTATCTCAGCCCGCTTGTTGATCGTCTCCGCGGCCGGCGTCAACTCCCTCTAGTTTTTTCTCTGGAAGGCTCGGCAACAAACGGGCGCCCGCTTTCGCTTGGCCCCGGCGCTTCCGGGTGCGTGCGCGCCTCCCGGATGAGGCGTCCGACGAGCGCCGGGTCGGCGGTCGCAGCACGTCCACTCATCGAAAAATGATGCTTAAATAACGCAGAAGCATGCGTCGTATTGCCTCTCACCTACAGAACATTCGTGACGAATAATTGACGGGGCCATCAAAGAAAATTTCTCGAAGCTCCTCGAATTCTCACGTACATTGGAATCTAAGGATATTTTCGTCGGTACGGCAGACAACTTAAGGATCGTAACACGGCGTGATAACCCAACAGCGGGGGAAGATGCGACAGCAAGCTAGCCCTGGACATCCGGGGTCGTCGCCGGGACCACCGCCGACGTCGATTGCGTGGCACCAGGATGGGCAACATCCGACGCCGGCACGCCGATCGCTGCGAGACCGCACGTCAACAGCCGCCGTCGGTTCCTCCTTCTCGGTACGACCGCGATGGCGACGATCGTCGCTGCCTGCTGCCGCCTGCCGTCCAGTCGCATCGACGCGGCGGCGGGGCGAGGACGGCCGGCGCGCCTGCCGATCGCCCATGACGGCGGCGACGGTGAGGACCTGCCGCTGTGCATCGACGTCCACTGCCATATTTTCAACGGACAGGACGTCGACGTTGCCGGCTTCATACGCGGCCCCGTCGCTTCGGACGTCAGCCCGGAACTGCACGACTTCCTCAAGGCGCTGGCCGACCTGGCCGCCGAGGTCGTCTACGGCATCGCTCCCTCCGGAGCAGACGAAGCGACCGCGCTCGACGCCCGCCTGCCACCGGAGCGCGGGCTCGAAAGCGCCACCGACCCCGCTGCGGCGGTACGCCAACGCGAACGCGCCCTCGACGTGGCACTGGCGCAGCAGCTCGCCGAACGCTTTCGCGGCACCGACATCAAGCAGAAGTACCAGGCNGGTGCAGCAGACTGGCGGGGGCTGGAGTCGGCGCTGCCGCCACCCGAGCCGGCGGACTTCACTGCCGACGAACTGCAGCGGATTCTCTCNGACAGCGCCGACAGAACTGGAGGCCGCCGCTGCCGGGCCTGACCCCGTGGTGGTTTTCGCCTGGTCAAGCGCCTGTGCTCGCGCCGCAGCGACAACGCGTATTGGCTGGCCGAGACCTATTCAAGCGGACGGCCGCAGGTCAACCTGTTCATGCCGGCGCTGGTCGACTTCGACTACTGGCTCGGCTGTTCCAGCACCCGCACCTCGATTGCCGATCAGGTCGTCGTCACCGAGAAAATCGCCGTGGCAAGCGGCGGCGCCATCCTTCCCCTCGTGCCGTACAATCCCTGGACCGACGCCGTCAACGACGATGCGTCCATCCGTCTCGTCCGCGACGCGGTCGAAAACCGCGGCTTCGTCGGTGTGAAGATTTATCCGCCGATGGGCTACCTGCCGTACGGCAATGCGTCCCTGCCACGCCAGGCCAACTGGCCGGGGTGGTGGCGCGTGCGCAACTTCGGATCGCGACTCGACGAAAAACTTCTCGCCCTCTACCTCTGGTGCCGCGACAACGAAGTGCCGATCCTTGCCCACTCCAGCCACTCGCAGGGCGCGACGCCGGAGACAGCAATACTCGCCGGGCCGGCCGGCTGGCGGACGGCGCTGGGTGCCTGTCCCGGGCTCAGGGTCTGCCTCGGGCACTTCGGCGGCGACAACGAATACTCGCAAGCTGAAAAGTTCGCCTGGGCGCACGAGTTCGTCGCCCTGATGCGTGAGCCGCCGTCCACCAACCTCTACGCCGATCTCAGCTACCTCTCCGGCCTGCTCACCGACAGGGCGGACGTGGAGACGCTGCTGCGGGGCGTCCTGTCGTCGGATATGGCTGGCCGCTTCATGTACGGCAGCGACTGGCATCTCCTCATGATCGAGCGGGATGCGCCATCCTACGCGACACGGCTCGACGGATTTCTCGCCACGGTCGGCGATCCGGCGCAGCCGGCGGGCCTCAGGCGGAGCGTGTTCTTCGCAGCCGCCGCGACGTTTTACGGGCTGCGGTCGGGAGCCGCCACCCGTCGCCGCCTCGACGACTTCTACGCCCGCAACGAGGTCGCCCCGCCGCCGTGGATGAGGGCGCTCGACACCGACGGCGCGAATTCCCTCGCCTCATCCGCATCTTGACGATTTCGCAACGGAGAAAATACATGCGAAAATCAGCCGCCCGATGCGCGACACGACTGGGCGCCCTGATCGCAGCAACCACCGTCTCGGGCTGCGCGATCTTCCTCCCGCCTCACTCGAAATCTAACTTTCGGGAGGAGGAGGAGGTCAAGATCGAGATGATCAAGACCTGCGAAGAACTCAACCAAGACATCCAGGCTGTGTTCACTGACGCGGGCGATTCACCAAAATATGACCCGTACGAAAAAGTATTCGGGCCGAAGTGTGTACAGCTCCAGGAACCCGCGCGAGGCGGCGGGAGGGAATCCGCTGTCGCTGCCGCTGTTGTCGCCGCGGCGGTCGGCCTCGCCGTCGACTACGTTCACGATCAGCTGAAGAAGGAAGCGACCCTCTACGAAGCGCAGTGGGAACAGCGCATCGCCCGCGATGATTTCTGGTCCGCCGGACAGATGAAGTACGTAGGCTTTCGGGTCACCCGCACGGTCGAGGGCAAACCGGGCAAACCGGCGACGACCGCCGTCTTCGCCTTCCACCCCTCGCAGGACGGACAGTTCTTCCTCGTCGCGCCGATGGTGTATCGGCTTGAGCGGGCGAAGGCGAAGGTGTTAAGCGACGAATGGGAGACGGTCGCGACCCCGTGGGTCCTGCTGACCTTCCCCGGCAAGTTTGCCCGGATCGCCGGGCACTCGATCGACGCCCAGGTCGCGGTAGAGATGGCGGCGTTCTGGCTCGGCAAGGACGACGACAGACGGACCGAGAGCATCGCCGCGTTCGTCCTGCCGATCAGGGGGTACAACCTTGACAAGAACCGAGTGCTCACTCCCGGCGACGGCTTGCCGGCGTCACCCGTCGGCTGGCTCGCGGCGGTGCCCCGCAGCAGGGGAGCCGACTCGCCGGCGCCGGCCGGCAATTTCACGCTGAAGGTGCTGGTCACCGAAAAGGACACGTCGAACGCCCAGCAGCTCCTGGTGCAGGCGGCCGACAAGCTCCAGGAACAGAAGCCGGCGGTCCAGAACTACATCCTCAAGGGCCTCGGCGTCGGAACACCCGTCAACTAGGGGGAAGGGCTATGGCGACCACCGATCCGAACCTCGCGCGACAGTTTCTTCACAGCTTCTCCCGTACTCTGGAGGGGGCGGAAGCCGCGACGCGTGGGCTGCGTGATCAGGGTGACGTGAGGAGCAAGATTGATGCCTGCCGCCAGGGGCTGGCTTTGATCCGGGAGAAGGCGGAACGCCGCAGCACCGGGGCGTCATCGGGGCTGGAGAGCTTGGCCGCACCCGCGTCGGCGTCGCCGCCGCCAACCCGCGATGCGCACGACGACGTCGTCGGCGACGCTGAGAAAGGGCTGTCCCGCCTCCTGGCCGAGGGCGAGAGTGCCCGGCTGTCGCGCGCGGAAGCGTTCGGCCTGGAAGTCGTTCTCCTCACCGACGGCAGCCGGCCATCGCTGTTCGTGCAGAACGATAGCATCGACTTCGCGGAGAGATGGAACGCGGCGACGGCAGGCAACTGGCGGACACGGCTGCAGGCGAGACTGCCGCGCATCCGGGACGCGCTGCGCTCGGTCGGGCGTGTCGATCTCGTCGATGGCAGCCAGCGCAACGCCATCGGCACCGCCTTCCTCATCGCGCCGAACCGGGTCCTGACCAATAAGCACGTGCTGCAGGACATCGCCTTCCGCGACGGCGGGCAATGGCGGTTCATCGGCCGGATCGAAGTCGAGTTCGCCGGTGAGCTCGACGTGCGGCGCGAGAGGCTCTGCCTCGTTACCGGCGTGCATTTCGCCAGTCGCGACGCAATCAGCGAGGACATCGAGTTGGCGAAGATGGACGTGGCGATCCTCGACATCGCTCCCGCCGGAAGCGACCCGCTCCCGCCGCCGCTCTCCATTCTCGCCGACGATACGGAGCTCGTGCGCGGCGCCGAGACGTATCTCGTCGGGTACCCGGCGGTGGCCGACGACGCTCTCTCGAGCGAGGACGTCAGACGCACCTTCGGGACGGCGATCTACGGCCGGAAGCGGCTTTCCCCGGGCACCGTCATCGACGGACCGCTGACCTTCGAGGACGGCAACACCCCCAACCGCGTGTTCACCCATGACTGCTCGACACTGGGCGGCAGCTCCGGGTCGTGTGTGCTCGACCTGTTCGAAGGCGGACGCTACGCCGTCGGCCTGCATTTCGGCGGATTGAAGGAGGCGGGCGCCAACTACGCACACGCCCTGCAGCGCCTGCGCGACCCCCTCGAGGCCGCGGGCGCGACGTACGCGACACCTCGGGGCTGACCTCGGCGCGGTAGCAACCATTAAGAAAAATAAAGGGCCATTTGTCCCACGGGGTTCGGCGGCGATGGCGGTGGGGTCGGTCGCCGGCAGGTGTCGGCGACGCCCGCTCGTAGCTCGCACGCTACTACACGGCATTGGCTAATGCGCTGATCAACACTCTCTTAGTACTACAGTTGCGTTTCTAGTCGTTTCTTGCGGTGACTGCTGGCGGCTGTCGTTTGGTGGCTGCGGCGCCATCGTGAGCAGGCCCAGACGAAGGCGGGATGGGTTTTCGCCCGGAACAGGATCCTTTCGAGCATGTGGCGGATTTCCGGCGTGGCGAGCGGGACGGTCATGCGGCCGCGGCGGCCGGACTCGTTTTGTCCCGTTTATCGAAGGCGATCCGGCGCTGGTCGGCCGACAATTTGGCGAGGAAGGCGGCGGCAGCGAGGACCAGGCTCATGTGGCGATGCCATCCGTGCCAGGAGCGCGCCTCGCAGTGATCGAGGCCGAGGTCGTCCTTCGCCCGCAGGAAGCACTCCTCGATCGTCCAGCGGAGGCCTGCGGCAGCGGCAAGCTCGGGCAGGGACGTGCCTTGCCGGGCATAGGCAAGGTAATAGGCGAGTGCTTGCGCATCACGCCGGCTGCGGCGGATGAGCAGCCAGCGCTCGAAACCGTCATCCGTCGACCATCCGAGCGGCAGCCTTGCCCAGTCGTAGAGCCTTGGACCCTTCGCCCCCTCGCCGGCGGTCAGCGACGACCACGCATCGTCCGCCAGCGTGTCCAGCATGGTGGCAGGGTCGGTCTGGACGAGGGTCCCGTCCTCGAGGAAGCGAAGGGTGTGGTTGGAGCGTACGGCAAGGACATAAGGCTGGCCGCGGCCCTCGAGCAGGTGCCGGAGTTGACTGTCCGAGCCGTAGAGCGCATCGGCGAGAACCCAGGCGCAAGGCGGGCCGGCGTCGAGCGTCCGCTCGATCATCTCCCGCGCCATCGCCGGCTTGGTCTTGAATTCGACGTCGTCCGGCACGGCGGCCGTCCGGCGGCGCGTCGCATCGTCCGCCCAGTCTTTCGGCAGGTACAGCTGCCGGTCGATGAGCGCGTGGCCCCAGCGGCTGGCGTAGGCGACGAAAACGCCGACCTGGCAGTTCTCGATCCGGCCGGCGGTGCCCGAGTACTGACGGCCGACACCCACCGAGTGCCGGCCCTTCTTCAGGAAACCGGTCTCATCGACAACGAGCACGCCGCCCGGATCACCCAGCGCGTTCGTCACGTACCCGCGCACCAGATCGCGAAGCTGGTCTGCCGACCATGAACTGCGTCCGAGCAGTGACTGGAGGCGATAGGGTGCCTCGAGGCCCGCCTGTTCGGCCAGCATCCAGCCGGTCTTGCGCGATGCCGCCGAGAACAGCCCGTCGATGAACATCCCGGCCGAACGGCGCGTCTCCGCCCGCCCCAGCGCCGGCGCGATCACCCGCCTCAACCCCTCGAGCTCCGCCTTCCAATCAACAAGCGTGCCCGCCCATTCCGCCACACCCATCCGTCGCCCTCCCACAGCCGCAGGCAACGGAACCATATTAGAGGATAAAATGCAACTGTAGTAGTAGAGCGTGATGAGATCAAGTTCGAGCGTAGCCGCTGTTGACGAGGTAGTTTGCGCATTCGGTGGCTGAGACGCTGTCGAGGATGCGGGCGATGGCGGTGCAGACCTCAGGAATCCCCTCATTTTGAGTTTTTTGATACGGATCAATGGGTTGCTACGGATGAGCTTTGCGGCGGCGGTCGGTTATGCAGGGTGAGAGGAAGGTTTCGAGGGTTGGGGTGGGGAAGTGAACGGGGTAGCGCGTCCTGAGTTTCGTTTGACCGACGTTCGTCGGTTTCTTGATGGGGTTTTCGCGGGGCATGTTCACGCCAAACGGATCGCGTCGCTGGCCAACGGCACGCTGGGGGTGATGACCGGTGCGTCGCTGGCGGTTTCGATGATCGGCCATGCGTTGGCGCAGGCGCGGGGATTGCTGACCAAGCATGCGGTCAAACAGGTCGACAGGCTGCTGAGCAACGCCGGCGTCTCCGTCTGGGAGATGTTCGGGCAATGGGTTCCGGAGGCGGTTGGCGGCCGCAAGGAAATCGTCGTCGCCATGGACTGGACCGATTTCGACGCCGACGGGCAGGCGACGCTGGCGCTCAATCTGGTGACCGGGCACGGCCGGGCGACGCCGCTGTTGTGGCTGACGATGCTGAAGGCGGAACTGGCGGGCCAGCGCAACGCCATCGAGGATGCGTGTCTCGGCCGCCTTGCCGGGGTGCTGCCGGCGGCGACGACGGCGACGATCCTCGCCGACCGCGGCTTCGGCGACCGCAAACTGTTCGATTATCTGACGAAATTGGGCTTCGCCTATGTCATCCGGTTCCGCGGCGACATCCGCGTCGACGCCGCCGACGGAGAAAGCCGGGCGGCGGCCGAGTGGGTCGGCAAGGGCGGCCGGGCGCGCCATCTGCGCGGCGCCTCGGTCACTGCCGCCGCGCAACCGGTCGGCGCCGTCGTCTGTGTCCACGCCAAGGCGATGAAGGAGCCCTGGTGTTTGGCGACGAGCAAGGCAGACGCATCGGCCCGCGAAATCGTCAACCTCTACGCCAGACGCTGGACCATCGAGCCCAGCTTCCGCGACACCAAGGATCTGCGCTTCGGCATGGGGCTCGGCGCCGTGCGCATCGGCGATCCGCAGCGCCGCGACCGCCTGCTCCTGCTCAACGCCTTCGCCGTGCTGTTCCTCACCCTGCTCGGCGAGGCCGGCGAAGCGCTCGGCATGGACCGCCACCTCAAGGTCAACACCGCCAAACGCCGAACCCATTCCCTGTTCCGCCAGGGCTGCATGCTCTACGACCTCATCCCGGCCATGCCCGAACCCCGTCTCCGGCCGTTGATCGAAAGGTTCCTCGAAATGCTAAAAAACAAACCAATCACCGCCCAACTGACGAACATAGCTTAAATGAGGGGATTGATGAGGGTGCAGACGGCGTCGCGGGTTCGTTCGGCGGCGTTGCGCAGGCAATGCTTCAGCTTGGCGAAGAGCTGCTCGATCGGGTTGAGGTCGGGCGAGTATTTCGGCAGGAACAACAGCGTGGCGCCGGCGGCGCGGCGCACCGCTTTGGTCTTGTGACTGCCGAGATTGTCCATGATGACGATGTCGCGCGGCTTCAGCGTCGGCACGAGGGCTTTCTCGACGTAGAGCTGGAAGCATTCTTTGTCAACGGCGGAGCAATTCTGGGCCACTGTAGCGGAGTAAAAGCAGGCCATTTGGGCGAGAGCGGTGCAATCACGGCAAGGGGCCCGATCGGGCCCCTTGCCGTGCGTCGGCTTTGCCTCGGGGATCAGGGCTTGCTGGTTTCGCCGGTCTCGGGATCGACGGTCTCGGCGGTGGTCTGGTTTTGCTCCGCCCGATCGGCTGCGGTGGGGGACGACGACGTCCGGCGGATTGCTTCAACCGGTAGCTGTCGCCGTTCATGGTGAGGATATGGACGTGGTGGGTCAGGCGGTCGAGCAGCGCGCCGGTGAGCCGTTCCGATCCCAGCACCGAGGTCCAGTCCTCGAACGGCAGATTGGAGGTGACGAGGGTCGAGCCGCGCTCGTAGCGCTGGGAGAACACCTCGAACAGAAGTTCCGCCCCGGTCGGCGACAGCGGCAGGTAACCGAGTTCGTCGACGATGAGCAACATCACCGACTGGAGATCGCGTTGCAGCTTCAGCAAGCGGCGCTCGTCACGCGCCTCCATCAACTGGTGCACGAGGGCGGCTGCGGTGGTGAAGGCGACGGTGAACCCCTTCTGGCAGGCGGCAAGAGCGAGGGCGAGCCCGACATGGGTCTTGCCGGTGCCACTGTTGCCGAGCGCGATGACGTTCTCCCGGCGCAGGATGAACTCGCAGCGGGCCAGCTCGAGCACCAGCATCTTGTTGAGGCTGGGAATCGCGGTGAAGTCGAAGGTGTCGAGGCTTTTGACCGCCGGGAAGCGTGCTGCCTTGATCCGCCGCTCGACCATTCGGCGTTCTCGGTCGATCAGTTCGAGTTCCACCAGGCGCAGCAGATAGCGGGGATGATCGACGCCGTCGCGTGCGCATTCGCGGGCGATCTTGTCGTATTCCCGCAGAACGGTCGGCAGCTTCAACTGCTTGAGGTGATGCGCCAGCAGAACCTGCGGTGTGCCGCTTGTCGTTCCCGCCGGCATCGCATCAGCGCCCGCCTTGCCGGTCATGCCGTTGTCCCGGGAACGAGAACGGCGTAGTCAGCCGCCGCCGTCATCCTGACGTCCATTTTCGGCAGATGTGGATAGGCCGTCAGGTCGAGCCGGGCCGGCCGCCGCTCGACGCGCGCCAGAGCAATCTGCTTGACCGCATCAAAGCCGATGACGCCGAGCCGGATCGCTTCGCTGACCGCGCTCGCCACCATCTCCATCGGGATCGCCTCCATCAGCCGCAGCACCTGGATGAACTCCCGCCTGCCGCGGTTGCCCATGCGCGCCTCGAGGAGATGGCGCAGGTGCTGGAACGCCTCCGGCAGATCCCAGTCTTTCAGCGCCGCCGCCTGGTCGAGGGCATTCGGCTTCGTCTCGATCAGCGCCAGATAGTGCAGCGGCTCGAATACGAAGGTGCCCGTGCCATAGCAGCGACGATGCCGGGCGATCGCCTCGCCGGCACAAAGGATCACCACCTCGTCGACGAAGCCCTTCACCACAACATCCCGGAAGCCGTATGCCGTCGGTACCGAGTAGTCGTTGCCGCGGTAGCGGACCAGGGCGGTCGATGAGACACGGGCCGCCCGCTTCTCGCTCGGCTCCAATGGCACCGCCGGCAAATCCCGGAAGGCTTCGAGGTCGGCGACGAGACGCTCGCCGATGGTTTCGCCGTGGCGACCGGCGCGTTCGCCTCGTCGCTGCCGGCAGCGCTCTTCCAGCATGGCATTGAGATCGTCGAAGCTTGCCGCCTGGGGGATCGGCGTCAGGAAGTTCGATCGAGCATACTTCACCAGCCCCTCGACCTTGCCCTTGTCGTTGCCCTTGCCGGGACGGCCGAAGCGATCCTGGANACAGGTAATGGCTCTGCAGTTCCGTAAAGGCCCGGGTGCGCTCCCGCCTGCCGTCGCCGCAGATCTNNTCGCCACCGCGAGCGTCGTGTTGTCGTAAAGCACCGACAACGGCACGCCGCCAAAGAAGGCGAATGCCGACACATGCCCGTCGAGGAAGGCTTCCGTCGTCTCCGCCGGATAGGCCTTCACGAAAGGAGTATCCGATTGCGGCAGGTCCATGCAGAAGAAGTGGATCTTCTGCCGGACGCCGCCGATCACGCCGATCGCCTCGCCAAAGTCGACCTGCGCATGACCGGACGGATGAGCCAGCGGCACGAAGGTCTCCCGCAATCTCCNCCGAGCAACCCGGACGTAGTCCCTCACCACCGTCAGACCGCCGGCATAACCGTGCTCGTCGCGCAGTCGCTCGAAGATCCGCTTGGCCGAATGCCGCTGCTTCGAAGGCGCCGTCCTGTCGGCCTCGAGGATGGCGTCGATCACCGGCAGCAGCACCCCGAGCTTCGGCTTCTTCACCGGCTTCGTTCGCGTGTAGCCGGGCGGCAACGAGAACCGGCACATCTTCGAAACCGTCTCACGGCTCAGCCCGAACACCCGGGCCGCCTCACGCCGGCTGTTGCCCTCGATGAAAACGAAATGCCGAACGGCGGCGTAGACTTCCACGGCAAACATCCCCGGCCGCCCCCAAAAAAAGAGACCGCCTAANNCCACTGGCCAGATTTTACTCCGGCGCGGCAGCACCAATCACCGCCGCTACGTGGCCTAATTTGTCACCGCCATACACACTCTCGCCGTTCATCGGCCCGTCGAGCAGCCACGGTGCGTCGACGCCATCGTGGCGGAGCGCGGCGATGAAGGTGCAGGTTTTCCAGTGCGCGTGCGGCACCTTCGCCTCGAGCCGCTCGCCGCAGGGCGCCCAGCCGCGCAGCGCCGCCATGTTGGTCTTGGTCCAGGTCTCGTCGATGAAGACGAGGCACGCCGGATCGATGCGGCCCTGATACTTCGCCCACTGCGCCCGCCGTCGGGCGATCGCCGGCCGGTCGCGCTCGCTGGCGATCAGGACTTTTTTATATGAGAGCCCCTCGGCGTGGACGAACTCCCACACCGAGCGATAGTCGACGGTGAGCCCGCGTTCGCCGGCGAGTTCCTGAACCAGGCCACGCTGGGTGAACGCCTTCTCGCGACAGCGCTGGCGCAGCCAGTCGGCATGCTCGCCGCTGATTTTCTTCGGCTTGTGCCCGCCCATCTTGCCGGCTGCCGCGCTGCCGGTCTCCTGCCAGCGATCGACCCACTTGATCGCCGTGCTGACCGCGACGCCGAAGTGGGCGGCCGCCTGCCGCCGCGACAACCCGCCGTCGATCACCGCCGCGACGACCCGTAGACGCAAATCGAGGGAATACGCTCTCGCCATCCATGCCGGCCTCCTCCTCCAGCCCGCATGGTGGGGCACATTCCACGCCAAAACGGAATCCCCTTTCGAATCAACGTCATCTCATCCCGCTCTAATGCCTAAGGCCTCGTCCTGGCGGGTCGCCCAGTTCGACATCGTCGAGATGAAAACCAGGATCAAGGTTCATTTGCCGACCAGCGCTCCCGATCAAGCGGTTCTCCGCTTCGCCCTCGGACGGATGCCGCGGCTCATCATGTGAACACCGGGGCGGTGCGCCTCCTCCCGAGCCCGTTCCCCACAACCACCAGCGCCTCTCGACCCGACCAATCCCCCATCCCGCGACAGGCGGAAACCAACCCACTCGCCAATATCAACCCTTACGCGCATCGCTGATTCAACACCCGACGCACGTTGTGTCCCGGTGAATAGTTCGGGTTAGGTGCCGTACTTGACCGAGCAGCCGTAGGACTGGGTCAGCGGCGTGGCGACGGGCTGGCCGCTCTTGGTCGCCGCCAACGCCTCGCGCACGTAATTGTGCGCCGCGGCCGGGTTGGCACCGGTGTTGCGCGGCTGGTCGTCGATCGCCCCCATGTAAACGAGGATCCCCGCGGCATCAATCACGAACATGTGTGGTGTGGTCTTGGCATTGTAGAGGTGGCCAATCGTCCCCATCGGGTCGAGCAGCACCGCCGTCGGCGCCGCACCACGCGACACCGTCAGCTTGTTCGCCTCCGCGGGCGTGACGTTGCCCTGCTCCTTGGGCGCCGACGAGACGATAGAGAGCCAAATAACACCGTCGGCGGTGGCTGCCTTTTGCAGCGCCTGCATGTTGCCGCTCTCGTAGTGACGCTGTACGAACGGGCACTCGTGATTGGTCCAATCAAGGACGACCACCTTGCCGCGAAAATCAGTGAGGGAGACCGTCTTGCCATTGCTGTCGGTGGCGGTAAAGGGCGGTGCTGGTTGGCCGAGCACCGGCCCGGCGGCGGCCATGCGCGCGTTGGCCAGCATCACTAGCACCGCCACGACGGCGGCAAAGGCCACCCAGCCGAAACGCTCGGCCGTCATTCGAAGGATGCCTGCACGCTGGATCGACATAGTTCTGTCCTCTGCTTGGTAACGGTTCAAAGTAAGCATCTGAAAGGCGACAGCAGTCGTCACGAGGGCACCGGCGCCCTGACCGTGTAGCCGATCCGCCCCGTCGCCCGCTCAAGCACCAAAACGCCCGATAACTCCGGCGGCACTGACGCAACGTTGGCCGGCCGCACCAGCCGCAGCCGCAAGCCATCGGCGCCTCGCTCCAGCGTTTGCGGCGCCGCATCGTCGATCTGGCCAAAGGCGTCGGGGAAAAACCAAGCACCGGTCACGGCACCGGAGCTTGGTGCAGTCGCTGCTGTGGCAGCGTCAAGACTCGAGATCGCCACAACGATGGCGCCGTCGTGAGTACTGACGGCAAGAGGTGCCTGAACCGGCTGCGGCACCTGCGCCGCGGCGACGGCAAAGGCGCGGGCGATCGCCGGGGCTGCCGGACGCGCCATCGTCGCCTCCACCGCCACCACTGGCAGTGTCAACGTCACCTCTGCCTGTTCCGGTACACAGATTTCAGCACAGACCAGCCAGTCAACCGCGGCAGCGAGCGGCGCCGTGGTTCCCGGCGGCAGCACCGCCGGTGGCGTCATCCGTGCGGTCAGCCAGACATCGCCAGCATAGCCGTAGCTGACGATGCCACCGCTGGCGAGTCGCTCCGGGATCGGCCAGGCGAGCGGCGCGGCAGTGAAACCTTCGGGTAGCCGCCACTCCACATGGGTGGGGGCGCCGGCCTCGCCCGGGTTGGACCAATACGTGTGCCAGCCCGCGGGCAGTTGCAGGCGGACTGCCAAGGTGAAGGGCACCCCGGCGGCAATCGCCTCGGCATCGGCGACGAGCGACACCTTGGCAATGGGCGATCCGGGGGCGATCCGGGNGCCGGCAGCGATGGTCGGCGCTACGGCAAGGACACTCAGTAACAGCGGACACGCCCGCCCAAGCCGCAGCCATCGTCGCGACCGTACCCCCGCCGTCCAGGCGTGAAGTTCTTCACCTGCCCGTCGTCGATCGTAGCCATATGCCGTCCGATCGTCCTGTCAGCCCAACCCTGCGCCACCACCTACGGTCGCCGCGACAACCCGGCCAGCTGCGATGCACCGCCTTGCAGGTAGGGACAGCGGTCGCAGCGACAAGAGGCAACGAAGTTCACAATTTGCGGAAGCGACGATGCGCCGGCGACCCCTGGGTGCTACCGACGATCGCCATCCTGCGGCTAGGAGACCTGCGCGCGGGTATGTCTGGACGAAGCGCTTGGATGATGATTCCCTCAATCTGGGCAATGGATTGGGATGAAGCATGCGCCAGCGGCGGATTGGTTGGGAGGGCTTCGGGTTTGGCAATGGCAGCACGGCACGCCGTTCGTCGTTGGACGACTTGGCGAAGCTGATCGATTGGATGCCGATTGAGCCGCACCAAGCCGACATCGCGAGCGCGGCGAAGGGAGAGCCGGCTTGGCCGCCCCTGGCCCTCTTCAAAGCGATGCTGCTGACGGTGTGGTCCCATCTCTCGGACGTCAAGCTCGCCGAAGCGCTGGATGACCGTTGGTCATTCCGGCGGCTCTGCGGATTTTCGGCCCTGGAGAGGACACCGAAACGGACGGCCTTCGTGCGTTTTCGCAAGGCACGGGTGGCGCGCGGACTGGACAAGGCGCTGTCGCGTGCGGGGGCGGATCGAGACAATCTTCGGCACACGGAAGCGCAGCTATGGCTTACGCCGGATGAGATGGCGNGGGCTCACCAAGGAGGCTGCCCAGGTCCGTTTCACCGAAAGTGCGTACAACCTCAAGCGCGCGCTGACGATCCTTGCCGCTGCAGCGTGACAAGCGTGGGCTCGCCATGACCGCAAACCCCAAACGGAACCAATAGCCCCGGCAGCGGATGACACGACCTTTGAGCAACACCAGAAACCGCGAAAAATCGCTGCGCAGACCTACCCGCGCACAGGTCTCCTACTATACACAGCCCTCGTAAACGCCACGAGTGCGCGTTCTCTTCTCCCTTGACCCTCGAACTCAGGCGGGAAAGCCAGTCTAGCGCGGCTTTCCCGCCTGCTTTTTTTGTCGCAGTGGCCAGAGGAGTCAGATCTGGAGGAGACGGGCGGCAGGTAAGGCTGCCAACAGCGTCACCACTCCCGCTTCGATCATGGGAACATCGTCCCGTAGATCGCGGCGGGTCAGGCCGATGGCGCGCAGGCCCATTTCGCAGACAATGAAGCGGACATCGAGGGCGACGCACGCCTCCAGCAGTTCAGCGAACCCTGCCACCCCGCGGCGGCAATAACGATCGTCGATCTCGCCACCGCTGGCACCGCCCGCCGCCGGCAGCTGCCGCCAGGTGTCGCCGGTCACCAGGGCGCGGATCGCTTCGCCGGTGAAGAACAGCGTCGCCGGCCCACCGATCGCCGCTGCCGCCGCGGCGAGGACGAGGGCGTAGTGGACGCGTTCGTAATCGCCGGAAAAGACGATCACCGACAGTGCACCCGCTGCCGCCGCCAAGTCTTCGGTCTCGCCACTCTCAGTGGGCATGGATCGACAGGTCGTGAATCGACGGCTGGTCGCCGCAGAGGGGGCAGCCAGAATCGGGGCGGACGCGGATGCGGCGGAAGATGCCGCGCAGTCCGTCACAGATCAGCAGGTAGCCGGCGAGACTCTCGCCGATGCCGAGCAGTTCCTTGATCACTTCCGTCGCCTGCAGCGAGCCGATGACACCGCAGAAGGCGCCCAGCACGCCCGCCTCGGCGCACGACGGCACCTCTCCCGGCGGCGGCGCCTCGCGAAACAGGCAGCGATAGCAGGGCCCGCGTTCAGCACCCGCCGCCCTTGGATGCGATCGGAAGGTCGCCACCTGGCCGTCGAAGCGGAGGATGGCGCCGGAGACCAGCGGCCGGCGGGCGAAGTAGCAGGCGTCGTTGACGAGAAAGCGGGTGGAGAAATTGTCGCTGCCGTCGGCGATCACGTCATAGTCGCCGATGAGAGCGAGCGCGTTCGCCGCAGTCAGCCGCGCGGCATAGGGGATCACCTGCACCTCCGGGTTGATGCGGGCAATACTTTCCTGCGCACTCTCCACCTTCGCCCGGCCCACCGCTTCGGTGGCATGAGCAATCTGCCGCTGCAGGTTGGAGAGGTCCACCGCATCATCGTCGATGATGCCGATGGTGCCGACGCCGGCCGCCGCCAGATAAAGCAGCAAAGGCGAGCCAAGGCCGCCGGCGCCCACCACCAGCACGCGCGAGGCCAGCAGTCGCGCCTGCCCCTCGCCGCCGATCTCGTCCAGCAGGATATGGCGCGCATAGCGGCGCACCTGCGCATCGGTAAAGCTCATGCGTCCTTGTTGATCATGGCGGCGAGAGCGTCGGCCGGCGCTACCGGCGGCTAGTCGAAGTCCAGACCATCGAACAGCGCCGTCGACAGGTAGCGCTCGGCGAAGGAGGGTAGAATGGCGACGATCCGCTTGCCCTGCATATTCGGCCGCCGCCCCACCTCGATTGCCGCCGCCAGCGCGGCGCCGGAGGAAATGCCGACGGGAAGTCCCTCCAGTCGCGCCACCTTGCGCGCATGGACGAACGCCGTTTCGTTGGCGATCTTGATCACCTCGTCGATCATGCGGATGTTCAGCACCGCGGGAATGAAGCCGGCGCCGATGCCCTGAATCTTGTGCGGCCCCGGCAGCCCGCCGGAGAGGACCGGGCCNNTGTCCTCCGGCTCGACCGCGACCACGCGCAGCCCGGGACGACGTGCCTTCAGCACCTCGGCACAGCCGGTGAGGGTGCCACCGGTGCCGACACCGCTCACGACCACATCGACCTCGCCGCCGGTGTCGCGCCAGATCTCCTCGGCGGTGGTCCGGCGGTGAATCTCCGGATTGGCGGGATTGGAAAACTGCTGCAGCATGATGGCCCCTGGCGTACTGCCAACGACTTCCTCCGCCTTGGCGACGGCTCCCGGCATGCCCTTCGCCGCCGGCGTCAGGACAATGCGCGCGCCTAGCAGCGCCAGCATCTTGCGGCGCTCGATCGACATGCTTTCCGGCATGGTGAGGATCAGCTTATAGCCGCGCGCGGCGCAGACAAAGGCGAGCGCGATGCCGGTGTTACCGGAAGTGGGCTCCACCAGCGTTGCCCCCGGTTTGATGCGGCCGTCGGCTTCCGCCGCATCAACCATCGCCAAGCCGATCCGATCCTTCACCGAATGCAGCGGATTGAAGAACTCGCACTTGCCGAGAATTTCGGCCTCAACCCCGGCGTCGGCGGCAAACTTGGCCAAGCGGACGAGCGGAGTGTTGCCGATGGTTTCGGTGATGCTGTCGTAGATGTGGCCTTGTGCTGCTGGTAAGTCGACGTCCGTCAAGCGGTCATCCATCAAAAGAACCTCCCGGTTCGGTGCATTGCATTGCCGTCTGGCCGGCAGCCGCGAGCCGGCATGGAGCCCTCAAATGGAAAAATCGAGTTTGGCTCGTCCTTCGCTCGCAATGCCGGCATTGTTTGCACGCAGGCAAAGCTCGTCAATGGTAACCTCATCGAGCTGTGCCATGATGTCCTGTTGTAGATGGGACCACAGCGGCCGCACCACCTTAAGTCCCAATGCCGAGTTCAAATCGGCCTCGTCATCGTCCTCATCCGGCTCGGCGTTATGGACGACGCGGACAATTTCGCCAACCGTGATCCGCCGTCGCTCACGGGCGAGCCGATAACCGCCGCGCGGACCGCGCACCCCCACCAACACACCCTGGCGGACAAGGTTCTGCAGCGCCTGTTCGAGATAGCGTCGGGGATTCCCTGACGTTCGGTAATCTCGCGACTCTGTACGGGTTCGGCGCCTGAATGATAAGCGATATCAAGCACTGCTTCGATGGCAAACAGTGTCTTCCGCGATAGCCGCAGCACCATGCTTTATGACCCCCGCCCCCGACAATCGTCGCCGCATGCGTTCCTGTTGATCCAAAGCCGCCATCGTTCCGTTCCGACGGTGACAGGCTCGATCGCTCATCCCACTGGATCGACGTGACAGGCGCAACCACCATCTGGGCTATGCGCATGCCGCGATCGAGACGAAATGTCTGCGAGCCGAGGTTGATCAGGATGACGCACACTTCACCTCGATAGTCTGCGTCGATGGTTCCCGGGCTGTTGAGCACGGTGATGCCGTGCTTGGCGGCAAGCCCGGAGCGTGGCCGCACCTGGGCTTCGTACCCCGGCGGCAGGGCGATCGCTACCCCGGTGGGGACCAGCGTCCGTTGCAGTGGTGCGAGTTCGATGGGTTCGCCGATGGCAGCGAGCAGATCGACGCCAGCACTGAGCTCCGTAGCCCGCGNTCGGCAGCGGCANNGGTCGCTGGCATGGTCGAAGCGATGGATGGGTACGCTCAGCATTCGATNCTGCTCCGGCCGCAAGGTTTCGGTAATGCGTTGCACCAGTCGCTCCGCCACGTCGTCCTTGCTCATTTCGGGCCACTCTTCGATACCGGTGGCGCTGATCAGGTGGATCGTGTTGCGATCGCCACCAAAGGTGCCGGTGGCGGGCGAGACGTCGTTGGCGAGGATCCAGTCGCAGCCCTTGCGTTGACGCTTGGCGCTAGCGTGCTCGAGGATGCGTGTCGTCTCTGCTGCAAAGCCAACCACCAGTCGCGGACGCCGGTCGCCCTGTTGGCTGAGCGTGGCGAGAATGTCGGGGTTTTCCATCAGTGCGATTGCCGGCGCCGCCGCCGTGGCATCCTTCTTGATCTTGTCGCTGACCATGTTCGCTGCCCGCCAGTCGCTGACCGCAGCAGCGCAGACGACGATCTCCACCGGCAATGCCGCTTCACAGGCGGCGAGCATCTCGCACGCCGTTTCCACCGGGATGGTGCGAACGCCATCGGGGTCGGCGAGGCGGGTGGGACCGGACACCAACGTGGTTTCGGCGCCGGAGCGTGCCAGTGCCGCGGCGATTGCGTGCCCTTGCCGACCGGAGGAGCGATTGGAAATGAAGCGGACCGGATCGAGCGGTTCAACCGTCGGCCCGCTGGTGACGAGGGCGCGCAGACCTTGCAGCCGTGCGCCGGCGGCGAAAAAGGTTTCCAGAGCGGTGACCAACGCCGCCGGCTCGGCCATGCGACCCGGCCCCCACTCGCCACAGGCCATGTCGCCTTCATCCGGGCCGACAATGGTTACGCCGCGCCGGCGGAGAGTGGCGACGTTATCCCGGGTAGCCGGATGCAGCCACATCCGCACGTTCATCGCCGGGGCGACGATCACCGGCTTGTCGGTGGCGAGGAGTGCCGTCGACGCCAGATCGTTGGCGAGGCCGGCCGCCATGCGGGCGAGGAGATCAGCGGTGGCCGGCGCCACCAGCACCACATCGGCTTCACGCGACAGCCGGATGTGGCCCATTTCGCTCTCGTCGGTGAGGGAAAAGGCGTCCTGGTAGACCTTGTCTTCGCTCAGTGCCGCCAGCGACAGCGGCGTGACGAAGTTTGCCGCCGCCGGTGTGAGGATGCAGCGCACCGTGGCCCGTCGCTCCCGCAAGCGGCGGATGAGCTCCAGACACTTATAGGCAGCGATACCAGCAGAGATGACAAGGAGGATACGCTTATTGGCAAGCACGCTCATGCTACGGACAATTAACGATTCACATTTGTTATAAGCTGGGGGTAGACTCGCACATTCACAAGCGCGGGGGCGCGGCGGAAGCACGCCGCCGTGCGGGCAGGCCAGCCTCAGTGAAGCATGGCGTAACCCACTGCCGCAGCGGCGATGATCCATGGCAGCCACTGACCGAAATTGCCGCCGTTGCCAGCGAGGGAGGCCATCGTTTCGGGATGCAGTCTGATCCGTCCTTCGGCGAGCAGTGCTGCACCCTTCTCGGCGAGACGAACGGCGTCGGTGATGCGCGTCGCCGTCGTTCCCAAATCCTCGGCCATTTCGCGCAGCCGCACGTCGGGGCGCATCTGCGTTTGCATCCAATCGGCGATCATCGGCCGCGCCAGGGTCCACATGTTGATGTCAGGACAAAGCGCGCGCCCGGTGCCTTCTGCCACCAGCATGGTTTTCTGCAGTAGCAGCAACTGCGGCTGGATCGCCATGCCGAAGGTTTCGGTGACGCGAAACAGGTGACTGAGAAGGTGGGCGACGGAAATTTCGTTCTGCGGCTTGTCCAGGATCGGCTCGGCGATCGACCGGCAGGCCTGGGCGAAGGCGGCGACTGAGCGATCGCGCGGGATCCAGCCGGCACGGAAATGCACATCCGCCGCCAGTTTGAAATCGCGACTGAGGAAGGCGAGAAGGAGTTCGGCAAGGTGCCGGCGATCGGCACGATCGATGCGCCCCATGATGCCGAAATCCACTACGGCAACTCTGCCGTCCGGCTGCACAAACATGTTGCCGGGATGCAGATCGGCGTGGAAAAAGCCGTCGCGGAAGACTTGGCGGAAGAAGGATTCGGCGGCGATCGCCAGGATTTTCTCCGGATTGAAGCCGTCGGCGACCAGCCGCTCACGATCATAGATGGGAATGCCGGTAACCCGCTCCAGCGTCAGCACCCGCTGGCCAGTGCGGGACCAGTCCACCGCCGGTACGTAGAAGTTACGATCGTCAGCGAAGTTTTGGGCAAGTTCGGACGCGGCGGCGGCCTCCATCCGCAGGTCCATCTCCATCGCCACCGACTCGGCCCACAAGGCCACCGTTTCCACCGGGCGCAAGCGGATGAACTCCGGTCGCACGCGTTCCACATGCTTCGCGCCCCAGCGGAAAAGATCGAGGTCACGACGGAAGGCGGCTTCCACGTCCGGTCGCAGCACCTTGACCGCGACCGCGCGCCCTTCGGTGGTCTCGGCAAAGTGCACCTGGGCGATGGACGCTGCCGCCACCGGCTGATCGTCAAAACGCCGGAACAGCGTCTCGATCGGCGCGCCCAGCTCCGCGGCGATGATGGCGCGGGCCTCCTCGGCCGGAAAGGGCGGCAGGCGGTCCTGGAGGTGGGCGAGGTCAGCGGCGAAGTCGTCGCCGAACAGATCGGCGCGCGTTGAGAGTGCCTGCCCCAGCTTGATGAACGACGGGCCGGCAGCAACTAGCGCCCGCGCCAGCTTCTCGCCCGGGCGTCCGGGTTGCGAAGTGCTGATGGCGCGCAGCATCGGCCGCACCAGCGGTGGCAAGGGGAGGTTCAGTAACGGCGCAAGCGCGTCCTGGCGGGCAAGGGTGCGCACCAGCGACAGCATGCGGATCAAATTGCGCAGGGTCTGCAGCACCGGCTTAGTCGGCGCCTGTGTCGGCTCGCATGCGCCTGCTACCAGGGACTCGCTCCAAGGTAGGTGTGCGCATCAGATCCGCCACGCCGAATGCAGCGCGGCAATGCCACCGGACAAATTGCGATAGCTCACCCGTCGGAGCCCGGCGTCGCCAATCATCTTCGCGAACACCTGCTGGGAGGGAAACCGGCGGATGCTTTCGGCGAGATAGCGATACGAGCCGGCATCGCCGGCGACGAAGCGACCCAGAAGCGGAAGGATGTTGAAGGAGTAGGTATCGTAGACGCGATCGAGAACGGGCAGGCCGACGCGGCTGAATTCGAGACAGAGAAAGCGGCCGCCCGGTCGCAGCACCCGTCGTGCCTCGGCAAGCGCCTGTTCGATATGGGTGACATTGCGGATGCAGAACGCGATCGTGTAGGCATCGACCGAGGCATTGGCGACCGGCAGCGCCTCGGCGTCGCCGCAGACCCAGGAGAGGCCGTCGATCAGGCCGCGATCGATGGCGCGGTCGCGACCGACCGCCAGCATCTCACGATTGACGTCGACCACCACCACCGAACCGGCGCCGCGCTGGCGCAGGCGGAAAGCAATGTCGCCGGTACCGCCACCCACGTCGAGAACCTGTATCCCCGGACGCGGGGCAAGCCAGTCGAGCATCGCGCCCTTCCACAGGCGGTGGATGCCGCCGCTCATCAGGTCGTTCATCAGGTCATAGCGGCTGGCGACCCGATCGAAAACGCCACGGACCAGCTTCGCCTTCTCCGCCGCGGCGACGCGACGAAAGCCAAAGTGAGTCGTGTCGTCCTCGGAAGCAGGAGCGTCGGACGGCGGTACGGACGATTGACCGGGGGTGTGCTTGAACATGGCGACGGCACCATAGCCGAAGGCACTAGCGTGCGCTACCCTGGCGCCACATCCCTTTTATCGAAGCCGCGATGCCCGAATTGCCTGAAGTGGAAACCGTTCGCCGCGGCCTTGTGCCCGCGTTCGTCGGCCATTGCCTGACCGGCGTGGTGCAGCGGCGCCCGGATCTGCGTTTCCCTCTGCCCGACGATTTTGCCGGCCGTTTGCGCGGACGACGGATCGATGCCATCGACCGACGTGGCAAGTATTTGCTGCTATTGCTTGAAAACAGCTGGGTGTGGATCGCCCATCTCGGCATGTCTGGCCGGTTTCGCATCTTCCCCGACGCTCCGGATGGCGAGGAGGCGCATGATCATCTGCTGTTCACCACCGACGCCGGGGCAACGGTCACCTTCAACGATCCCCGCCGCTTCGGCTTCATGGACTTGGTGATGGCAAGCGAGGTCGACCGGCATCCGATGCTGATGCGCCTCGGCCCCGATCCGCTCGGCCCGCTGTTCGATGCCGCCTATCTTGCCGCCCGGCTGCAGAGTCGCCGGACGCCGATCAAGGCGGCACTGCTCGATCAGGGCATCGTCGCCGGCATGGGCAACATCTACGCTTCGGAGAGCCTGTTCCGGGCGCGGATCGCCCCTGACCGCCTGGCCGCTTCGCTGACACCGCAGCAGGTGGAGACCCTCGTTGCGTCGATCCGCAGCGTGTTCGTGGAAGCCATCGCCGCCGGTGGCTCCAGCCTGCGCGATCACCGCCAACCATCCGGCGAACTNGGGTTTTTTCAACACCATTTCGCGGTATACGGACGGGCCGGTCGTCAATGCCCTGACTGTCGCTGTAACGTTGCCGAAACGGGTGGCATTCGTCGCATCGTTCAAAGCGGCCGAGCGACGTTTTTCTGCGGGCGTCACCAGCGATAAAGGCCATGCGGAGTCCCGCCGCAGCCATCGCCGGTGCCGAAAATCCAACCAAGAGAGGACAAGGAGGGGAANGTGATGGCTTACGAATTCATCATTGCCGAAGCACGCGGCGCGGTCGGCGTGATCCAGCTCAACCGTCCGAAAGCACTGAACGCACTCAATGCCGAACTGATGATGGAAGTGGCGGCAGCGGTGGACGCCTTCGAGGCGGACGAGAGCATCGGTTGCCTCGTCGTGACCGGCGATGAGCGGGCGTTTGCGGCGGGTGCCGATATCAAGCAGATGAAGGATAAGACCTTCATGGACTGCTACAATGAAGACTTTCTGACCCGCAAGTGGGAACGGATCGCCATTTGCCGCAAGCCGGTGATTGCGGCGGTGTCTGGTTTCGCGCTCGGCGGCGGCTGCGAACTGGCTATGATGTGCGACATGATTGTCGCTGCTGATAATGCGGTCTTTGGCCAGCCGGAAATCTCCATCGGCGCCATTCCCGGTCTCGGCGGAACGCAACGACTGACCCGCGCCATTGGCAAGTCGAAGGCGATGGATCTCTGCTTGACCGGTCGACAGATGAAGGCCGAAGAGGCAGAGCGCGCCGGTCTGGTGGCGAGGATTGTCCCGCTTGCCGATCTGATGACCGAGGTCATGAAGATGGCGACCAAGATCGCTTCCACCTCGCGGCCGATTGCGATGATTGCCAAGGAGGCGGTCAATCGCGCCTTCGAGAGCAGCCTAGCTGAGGGCCTGTTCTTTGAGCGGCGGATGTTCCACGCGATCTTCGCCACCGAGGACCAGAAGGAAGGCATGAACGCCTTCGCCGAGAAGCGCAAGCCGGCCTTCAAGCACCGCTAGACGTGTAGAGCGCGACGCAGGCGATTTTCCGGCGGATAATCCTTCGGCGGATCACGATCTTCGGCGGGCCGGGCGCAGCGGGGCGGCGCCCGGTTCTTCGACGCCTTCCCGGGCGCCATGCCGCCTGCTGCAGCACAGCGCCGGTTGTTGTTCCCGGGCATCAGGCGGACGCAATTCAGGTGCAGACCGTTGACGCTCCCCGCTCGGGGAGGCTACAAGTCCTTCCCCCTTCTCTCAACCAGGACAAGGACACCATGAGCTATGGCGAATAACGCCTCGGCCAAGAAACGCATTCGTCAAACCGCGCGGCGGACCGAGGTCAATCGCGCCAGGGTCTCGCGTATTTCGCACCTTCCTGCGCAAGGTCGAGTCAGCGATCGCAGGTGGCAACAAGGTTGAAGCAGAGGCGGCATTCCGTCTGGCGCAGCCGGAGTTGATGCGCGGCCGCAAACGCGGCGTCGTGCACGTCAACACGGTCTCGCGCAAACTTTCTCGGCTCAGCGCGCGTATCAAAGCCATGCAAACCTGATTTGCCTGTGCTGGCGGCAAAGGGGCCCTGCCCTGTCGCCGCGACGCCAGGACAGCGCCTGAACACGATGCAGCGAGCTCTCTTTCATCAGGGCAGCGAGGCGCTTCGCTATTGACAAATACTTCATTGCTTTTGTTTGAGGTTTTTGTCGGGCGCGGCGCTGTGGCTGCCGCCAGATTTTCTACCATAGGTAGAGAACTGAAGAATCAAAAGCGCCAAAAAGTGTCAAGCGCTTTTTTTGGGTCGTTCCGGTTTCGGTCTTATTGCGCAGGTTACACCGGATCATTACAGTTTCATTGGTCTCCACGTTTTTACAAAGAAATATAAAGAAAAGGGCAAGAAACTCTTTCGCAGCTGCAAAATGTTCTTTTGCGAGGCGGGGGAGGCTTGCGGTTATTGAGAAAGCAGTCGCGGAGCGGGATTGATCTCTGTGCGGCGGATAGGCGTACAGAGCATGTGTAGCGAAGGCGGGATGTGCTTGTCGGGAGTTTTGCGGCGAAGGATCGGGGTCGGGACCTTCCCACGGGGGTGGGGACTGTATCTGTGGGTAACGGATAGTAGCTTTCATCGTCAGCACGGCAGAGGGCCGTCGTAAGACAAGACGCGCGACAGTCAGCGCTTTGGTTGGTTTCGTGTCGTTGTCAACAGTGTCATCAAGACGCTGGCGAGCATGCTTACCCAAAACCTGAAACGCAATATTCACGCACGTATTTCGCTCCGGAACGGATCGGTAGCCGGATTAGCGACGGCGGGAGCATCATGGACATTGAGCGAAGCGGTTCTTTGGACAATCAGTGGAAGAAAATCAGTGGGTTACTTCGCGCTGAGTTTGGTGAGGCAGCCTATCGCAGCTGGTTGAAGCCCATGACGCTGCATGGGCAACGCGAAGGTAAGGTTACCCTGACCGTGCCCACCCGTTTTATGCGCGATTGGGTGATGGCGCACTACGCCGACCGCATGTCGGCCCTGTGGGGAAGCGAGAACCCAGCCGTCCTCGCTGTGGATGTGGTGGTGCATCGCGATGAGACCCCGCCGCAGTGCGGTTTGCACAGCGTGAAAGCGCCAGCGCTGCGCTTTGCGGCGCCAGCGAACGGAGCGTCGAAGAACGGAACGCCGACCAACAGAATGCCGGCGAACGGAACAGCAGTGAACGGAACAGCGGCAAGACTTGACGTGGCCGAAATGCCGGAGTCGACAATCGCCTCCGGCGATGACCTGAGCGCGCCGCTTGATCAGCGATTCTCCTTCGACAACTTCGTCGTCGGCAAACCGAACGAGTTTGCTTATGCGGCAGCACGCCGGGTGGCCGATGCGGCGAAGGTGTCTTTCAACCCGCTTTTCCTCTATGGCGGTGTCGGTCTGGGCAAGACCCACCTGATGCACGCCATAGCTTGGTACATTCGTGAGCGTTACCCGGCACGTAAGGTTGTCTACCTTTCGGCCGAGAAGTTCATGTACCACTTTATTCGGGCGTTGCGGGAGCAGAACACCGTCAACTTCAAGGAGCAGTTCCGCTCCGTCGATGTGTTGATGATTGATGATGTTCAGTTTATCAGCGGCAAGGACTCGACGCAGGAAGAATTTTTCCACACCTTCAACACTCTCGTTGACCAGGGGCGGCAGATCGTCCTGTCCGCTGACAAGTCGCCGAGTGACCTGGAAGGGATCCAGGATCGTCTCAAATCCCGCCTCAACAACGGTCTGGTCGCCGACATCCACGCCACAACCTACGAACTGCGGCTCGGTATCCTGCAGTCGAAGGCGGAGCGGATGGGCCTCGTCATCCCGCGCAAGGTGATGGAGTTCCTCGCCCAGCGCATCAGCTCCAACGTGCGTGAGCTGGAGGGGGCACTCAACCGGGTTGTCGCCCATGCGCAGCTGATCGGCCGCGAAATCTCGGTCGAGACGGCACAGGACGTGCTGCATGATCTCCTGCGCGCTAACGATCGACGGGTCACCATCGACGAGATCCAGAAGCAGGTGGCGGCCCACTTCAACATCCGCATTGCCGACATGTCCTCGGCTAGGCGGGCGCGGGCGGTGGCGCGGCCACGCCAGGTGGCGATGTACTTGGCGAAGCAGCTTACCTCCCGTTCGCTGCCGGAGATCGGCCGCAAATTCGGTGGCCGTGACCACACGACGGTGATGCACGCCGTGCGCAAGGTCGAAGAACTGCGGGCGCAGGATGCGGCGTTTGCGGAGGACCTAGAGCTGCTGCGACGGATGCTGCAGGGCTGAGGCGGCTGTGGCGGATTTCGCTCGCAAGGCGTTGTTCCTCTGCTATACTCCCCGCATTAGTAAAGCTGGCATCCGCCCGACAGCGGTGCCGCAACGGCACTAAGCCGGCATAACCAGCTACTGCCAGGGTAATCAACAGCGCCCAGGACGTAGCCTAAGCCCGAGACCCGTTCACATCATGAAACTTACCATCGATCGGGCGGCGTTACTCAGAGCCCTCGGCCACGTGCAAAGTGTCGTCGAGCGACGCAATACCATTCCGATTCTCAGCAACGTCAAACTCGAGTCCAAGCCGACGGAGCTGCATCTCAGTGCCACCGATATGGATTTGGAAGTACTTGAGATGGTTGGGGCAAGCGTGGCAGCGCCGGGATCGGCGACCGTGCCGGCTCACACCCTCTACGATATCGTCCGCAAGCTGCCGGACGGTTCCGACGTCAAGCTCGATGCGACCGGAGGCGATCGGTTGACGCTGGTCTGCGGTCGATCGCGGTTTACCCTCGCCTGTTTGCCGGTGGAGGATTTCCCGCTGATGGCAGGTGGCGACCTCACGCATCAGTTCCGGCTCGCCGCTGCTAGCCTACGCAGCCTTATTGATCGCACCCGATTCGCCATTTCCACCGAAGAGACCCGCTTTTATCTGAACGGCATCTACCTGCACGCCGCAGTTCGCGACGGCGTCGACGTCCTGCGCGCTGTGGCTACCGATGGCCACCGGCTGGCCAGTGTCGAGGTGCCGCTGCCCGATGGGGCGGCAGGTATGCCGGGTGTCATCGTCCCGCGTAAGACGGTCAGCGAGGTGCGCAAGCTGATCGACGGTGCAGAGGACGAACTGGAGATTGCCCTGTCCGCCAGCAAGATCCGTTTCAGCAGTGGCTCAGCGGTGCTGACCTCGAAGCTGATTGACGGTACGTTCCCCGATTACGAGCGTGTCATCCCGGCGCACAACGACAAGACCCTTGATGTGGACTGCAAGCAATTCGAAGCGGCGGTCGACCGGGTCGCGGCGATTTCGAGCGAGCGGTCGCGGGCGGTGAAGCTTCGGCTGGATAACGGCATCCTAGAACTGACGGCGAGTAGCCCTGAGCACGGGACCGCCCAGGAAGAACTCGAAGTCACCTACGCTGGCGAAGCGCTCGAAATCGGCTTCAACTCCCGCTATCTCCTCGATATTACTACCAATATCGAAGGCGAGTCGGTGCGCCTCAACATGGCGGATGCCGCCTCGCCAACTATCATGCGGGAAGTGGGCGACGCCAGCGCCATCTACGTGCTGATGCCGATGCGCGTTTAGGTGGCGCCGCCGCGCGACCAGCCGATTTGGCAATCGTGAGTACACGCGAAGACGAGAGAACGGCAGCAGATCGATCACAGGACGCATTCGCCGGCCGCGTATCGGTGGCATCGCTGGCACTGGTCGATTTTCGTTGCCATCAGACATTGCGCTTGGAGACGGGAACGATGCCCGTGGTGCTCACCGGCCCCAATGGCGCCGGCAAGACCAGTATTCTCGAGGCGCTGTCGCTGTTGGCGCCGGGGCGTGGACTGCGTCGTGCCCGACTGGCCGAACTGGCGCGCCGCAGCGACGGGACGAAGGCATCCGGCTGGTCGGTGGCCGTGCGGGCGCGGACGCCGGAGCGAGCGGTCGACATCCGCACCGTGTGGAGCCATGACCCGGCGGCGGCGACGACACGTGAGCGGCGCCAGTTGACTATCGACGGAGTTGCGGCCAGAGGCCAGGCGGCGCTGAGCGAGGTGGTGGCGCTGAACTGGCTCACCCCGGACATGGATGGCCTGTTCGGCGAAGGCAGCGCCGTCCGGCGACGGTTTCTTGATCGCCTCGTCTTCGGCCTCGATCCGGCGCACGCGGCGCGCACCAGCGCCCACGACCGGGCAATCCTGCAGCGCTCGACCCTGCTACGCCAGCCTCGCCCGGATGCGGTCTGGCTGAACGCGATCGAGGACGGCATCGCTCGCGATGCCGTCGCCATTGTCGCCGCGCGGCGCGACGTGGCGGCACGGATCAGCGAGGCTTGCGGTGATCGGGCGGGGCCGTTTCCGGCGGCAACGCTCGCCNNAGAAGGGTCGGTGGAACGCTGGCTCGACGATGGTCCGGCGCTGGCGGCGGAAGATCAACTGCGCGCGGCGCTGGCGCGTTCGCGGCCGACGGATGCGGAGGCCGGCGGCGCCGCGGTCGGTGCGCATCGCAGCGACGTAGTGGTGCGTCATGCCGCTACCGGCCGGCTGGCGGCCGATTGCTCCACCGGCGAACAGAAGATGCTGCTGATCGCGGTCGTCCTTGCCAGTGCGGCGCTGCAGGCGGCGCGGCGGCAGATCGTACCGCTGCTGCTGCTCGACGACGTCCCGGCGCACCTCGATCGGTATCACCGCGAGGCGCTATTCGCCGCCGTTGCCGCCCTTGATGCCCAGGCGTGGTACGCCGGGACCGATCGTGAGGTGTTTGCGTCCCTCGCGGGAACTGCCCAGTTTGTTGCCGTCGGCGACGATCCATCCCGCGGCGACGGCGTTCTGCCGCCCGGGGCAAATGCGGAAGGAGGCCAATCCGGCCCATGAGTGAGCGCACCCGAAGCAAAGCCACCGCCGAGGTTTATGACTCTACCTCAATCAAGGTTCTGCGCGGCCTCGATGCCGTCCGCGAACGACCGGGGATGTACATCGGCGACACCGACGACGGCTCCGGCCTGCATCACATGGTCTACGAGGCGGTGGACAACGCCATCGACGAGGCCTTGGCAGGCTACTGTGACACTATTCTCGTCCAGCTCAATGCCGACGGGTCGGTCACCGTTAACGACAACGGTCGCGGCATTCCAGTCGACATCCACCAGGAAGAAGGCGTCTCGGCAGCGGAAGTAATCATGACCCGCCTGCACGCCGGCGGCAAGTTCGACCAGAATTCATACAAGGTCTCGGGCGGCCTGCACGGGGTGGGTATCTCCGTCGTCAACGCGCTCTCCGATTGGCTCGACCTGACGATCTGGCGTGACGGCAGCGAATACTTTATGCGCTTCGTGCGCGGCGAAGCGGAAAAGCCGCTGGCGGTGGCTGGTCCGGCGCCGAAAAAGCGCGGCAAACCCATTACCGGCACCCAGCTTACCTTCCTGCCATCGGCGAAGATCTTCAAGATCACCGAGTACGATGTGGCGACGCTGGAGCACCGGCTGCGCGAACTGGCCTTTCTCAATTCCGGGGTGCGCCTGCGACTGGCGGACGCGCGGCAGGTGTCGCCGCAAGCGATTGATCTGCACTACGAGGGCGGGTTGGCGGCTTTTCTTGCCTATCTTGATCGCTCGAAGACNGCCGTTGATCGGCACCCCGTCGTCATCAAGGGCGAGCGCGACGGCCTCGTTGTCGAGGTAGCGCTGCAATGGAACGACAGTTACCACGAAACCATGCTGTGCTTTACCAACAACATTCCGCAAAAGGATGGCGGCACCCACCTGGCTGGCTTTCGCGGCGCGCTGACGCGCACGGTGCAAGGCTACGCGCAGCAGGCGGTGAAGAAGGAGAAGGTCTCGATCAGCGGCGACGATGCCCGCGAAGGCCTGACCTGCGTGCTGTCGGTGAAGGTGCCGAGCCCCAAATTCTCGTCGCAGACCAAGGACAAGCTGATTTCGTCGGAGGTCAAGCCCATCGTCGAAGAGGTGGTGCGCGAACGTCTCGACCGCTGGTTCGAAGAAAATCCGGGTGATGCGAAGAAGGTGATCGGCAAGATCGTCGAGGCCGCTTCCGCCCGCGAGGCGGCACGCAAGGCTCGCGAACTCACCCGCCGCAAGGGGGTCTTTGAAGTCACCACCCTGCCGGGCAAGCTCGCCGATTGCCAGGAGCGCGATCCCGGCAAGAGCGAGTTGTTCCTCGTCGAGGGCGACTCTGCCGGTGGCTCGGCAAAGCAGGCGCGCAACCGTGCCAATCAGGCGATCCTTCCCTTGCGTGGCAAGATCCTCAACGTCGAACGCGCCCGTTTCGATAAGATCCTCAGTTCTGGCGAGATCGGCACGCTGATCTCGGCGCTAGGAACCGGGATCGGCCGCGATGATTTCGACGTCGGCAAGTGCCGCTACCACAAGGTCATCATCATGACCGACGCCGATGTGGACGGTAGCCACATTCGCACCCTGCTGCTCACCTTCTTCTTTCGCCAGATGCAGGAGATCATTGAGCGCGGGTATCTCTATATCGCCCAGCCGCCGCTCTACCGGGTGAAGCGCGGCTCGTCCGAGGTCTATCTCAAGAACGAGGGTGCGTTGCAGGAGCATCTGCTGGCGGCGGTGATCGACGAGGGTGTCGTCTTCACCGATGGTCGCGGGGTGCAGATCGCCGGCAAGCACCTGCGCGAGTTGTTCGACGAGGCAAAGACGCTGAAGGGCCGGCTGGAGCGCTTGGCGCAGCATGTGCCGCTGCGCATTCTCGAGCAGGCGGCGATCATGGGCTTGCTCGATCGGCAAAACCTGGCCGACCGGGTGCACGCCGAGGCCCTCGCCCGGCAGGTGGCGGAACGCATCGATGCGCTCGAAGCGCCGAGTGAACGGGGATGGACGGCCGTGCTGCCGCCGGATGACGGCATCGTCTTCGCCCGCAGTCTGCGTGGCGTCGCGGAGAAGCACATTATCGACGCGGCGCTGCTCGATTCCAGCGAGGCGCGCAAGCTGAGCGAGAAAGCCGACCTCCTCCACCAGACCTATGCCCAGCCGGCGACACTGCAGATCAAGGATAAGCTGCATCCGATCAGCGGGCCTGCGGCATTGGTGACAATGGTGGTCGAACTGGGACGCAAGGGCGTCAGCATTCAGCGCTATAAAGGCCTGGGCGAGATGAACCCGGATCAACTCTGGCAGACCACCCTCGATCCCGAAGCGCGGACGCTGCTGCAGGTGCGGATCAACCACGCCGACGATGCAGAAGAGGTGTTTTCCACCCTGATGGGCGACACCGTCGAGACCCGCCGCGAGTTCATCGAAAGCAATGCCCTGAAGGTAGAAAACCTCGACGTGTAAGGGGGCAACGGCAGGAGGGAGTGGCAACGTCCTTTTCCCCTGCACCGCGCCGTTTCCATTTGCCGGCGCTCTCCCGCCACGCATACGTCACCAGGATTAATCCACCTCAATTGAGGAAAGTGCATACCCGACATTCGCCAGAAACGCTACTTTCGCGAGTCCATGTGCAGACCATGGTGATTTTGCTATCGAGCCTTTAGAGCGGGTTCTGATCATGCTGGGTCATAACCGCACGAGTTGAAGTAGTTGGCGCATTCGGCGGGCTGGAAGATGTCGACGAGTTGGCCGATGAGGTCCCAGAGGCCGGCGACGGTTCGCTCGGCGGCCTTGCGCAGTATGGCCTTGAGGCGAGCGAAGGCCTTTTCGATCGGATTGAAGTCGGGGCTGTAGGGCGGCAGGAACAGCAGGGTCGCACCTGCGGCTTCGACCATCGCGCGCACCGATGCGCGCTTGCGGCTCGCGAGGTTGTCCATGATGACGATGTCGCCGCGACGCCGTTCGGGCACGACGATGTGCGCCACGTAGGCCTCGAACCATGTGCCGTTGACCGGCCCGTCGAGCACCATCGGCGCGACCATGCCGCTCAGCCGCAGTCCGGCGATCAGCGTCGTCGTCTTGCGACGGCCGTGCGGAACGCCCAGCCGCAGGCGTTCGCCCTTGGGCGAGCGGCCATGGCTGCGGGCCATGTTGGTCGCGGTCCAGGTCTTATCGATGAACACCAGGCGCAGCGGATCGAGATCAATCTGGCCATCGAACCAAGCTTGGCGCTGCCTCGGGACGTCCGGGCAGTCCTGCTCGACGGCGTGGCCGGTCTTTTTNNTCCGCGTGGTGCGATGGCGGACGAAGAAGCGGTGCAGCGTCGCGGTCGCCACCGCCAAGCCCTTGCCGGCCAGCTGCACCCGAAGCTCATCGAGCGTGATGTCCTTGCGCGCCTCCCACAGCGCGGGGATATCCTGCCGGCGCTGCTCGACACGACGCGAGCGCATGTCGCCACTCTGGCGCTTGGCGGCGCCGCTGCTGGTGGCGAGCCGCTGCGCCTGCCAGCGGATTGCCGTCGAAGGCGCCACCCAGAACCGGGCCGCCGCTCCGCGGCAACTCATCCCCGCATCAATCGCCGCCAACAGCCGCGGCCGCAGATCCATCGAAAGAGGCTGACCCATCCATGCTGGCCTCCTTGCCCAGCCAGCATCTTGAATCAGCCCCGCACCCGCTTGTGAATCCCCAGCGATTCCCAATGATCAGAAAACGCTCTATGCATAAGATATTGATTTGCAAATGTTTTCTCAAGGAGCGCAGGCCTTTGGTCAGCCCTCGCTTTGACGGGCTGTGGTCGTCGCAGAAGCTATTGATGTTGATGATCAAACACCATCCTGCGCCTTGCGGCGTTGAACCAAGGCACCTCTAACTCGGGCGAGGTTCAACGGCTGCCGAGTGGCAAAGGCTTCGCCATGGTTTAACGCAGCGCGAGAGCAATGGATCTCTGCAAAGCTATGCAAAAAATGCATGGCTTTATGTTCCCTTGGCATTGGTGAAAGGTTACGGCGCCACCCACCTCTCGCAATGAGAGATGGGGTAATTTCTTGCCCTTTCTCGCGGATGGTTCCCCTGCCATCCGAATGCTTCCTCGAACGGAAGCATGAAGCGCCCGGTTATCCCCCTGGCCGGGCGCTTTTTTAACCCCCTTATCACGCGTTCGTGAGCAGAAACGGCAATAGGCGTCGCTTTAATTTGTCCCGACGTTACCTAGTCTTGCCTTTGATTGACGCGGTTTGCGCGATTCACGGAACGAGGCGGTAGCCGCCGGGCTCAGTGACCAGAATGCTGGCATTGGAAGGATTGCTCTCGATCTTCTGCCGCAGCCGGTAGACATGCGTTTCCAGCGTATGCGTGGTGACGCCAGCGTTGTAGCCCCAAACCTCATCCAACAGCACCTCGCGGCTGACCACGCGATCACCGCAGCGGTAGAGGTACTTCAGGATGGCCGCTTCCTTGTCAGTGAGACGGACCTTCTTGCGGGACTGATTGTTGATCAGCATCTTGGCGCTGGGCTGGAACGTATAAGGGCCAATAGCAAACACGGCATCGTCGCTGCGTTCATGCTGGCGGATGTGAGCGCGCAGCCGGGCCAACAGCACCCCGAGGCGGAACGGCTTGGTGATGTAGTCGTTCGCACCGGCATCGAGACCGAGGATGGCATCGGCGTCGGTATCGGCGCCGGTGAGCATGATCACCGGACACTTGATTCCCGCCCGCCGCAGTTGCCGACAGGCGTGCCGGCCGTCCACATCGGGCAGCCCCACATCGAGGAGGATAATGTCGAACACTTCCGCCTTAGCGCGCTCGACACCTTCGGCCCCGGTGGGCGCCACCTCCACGGAAAATTCCTCGTGGAGATGCAGCTGTTCGGCGAGCATCTCGCATAGCGCCTTGTCGTCATCGATGAGCAATAGCCGCTTGCCGGTGGTCACGCGCGGTCCGCTCCCTGCTGTTCCGAGGCTGAACTGGCGAAGAATACTATCGCGAACGAATTCGACAATAGGTAGAGTGACCGTCGTCGCGCCACTGCCCTTCTCCGTCGTGCGGTTCCAAGTCGATGTGTGGCTACATTCCTCATTGAAAGGTAAGACCGCCCTGTGACGACGCGACGGCATCTGGTCCCTGTTCCCGCGACGCGTGAGCCGCTGTCAATGCGAGCCGTGGAACGCGCCATGAGCGACATCCGCCGCGGCGCCGCGGTCGTGCTCAGCGGTAGCGAGGGAGCGGCGATCCTGGCCCAGGCGGCGGAAGCGGTGACGCCGGAGAATCTGCAGGCGATCGAGGAAGCCGGTCGCCGCGCCACCGAACTGGTGATCACCGCGCGGCGTGCATCGGTGCTGCGACTCGCCGCGTCGGGATTGCGCAGCGTCGCCGTCAGCAGTGTCAGCAACGATCGACTCACCCCCGAGCTGGTTTATGCGCTGGCCGATCCGCTTTCGACAGGCGCACTGCCTGCACCATCGTCGCTGCAGGTGCGGGAGCTGGCGCCGCATTCCTGCGAGCAGGCCGCCGTCCTGCTTGCCAAGATCGGCCGGTTGCTCCCGGCGGCGATTGTCTCGGCGATTACCGACCCCACCGCCACCGACGTACGCGCTTGGGCGGCGCGCCACGATTTCCTCTTCGTCGATGCCGGGGACATTTTTCAATACGACCATATGCAGGCACGCACCCTACGCGCAGTGAGTGAAGCGCGTGTCCCGCTGCTTGGCGCTGAAAGTGCCAGGATCATTGCCTTCCGGCCGTTCGATGGGGGACTCGAACATCTGGCCGTATTGCTGGGTGATCCACGCCCACCGGACGCAGTGTTGACACGGCTTCACTCAGAATGTTTCACGGGTGATCTGCTCGGAAGCCTGCGCTGCGATTGTGGTGATCAGTTGCGCGGCGCCATCGGCGAAATCAGTCGGGCAGGGGGCGGGGTGTTGCTGTATCTGGCTCAGGAGGGGCGCGGCATCGGCCTCGTCAACAAACTGCGCGCCTACGTGCTGCAGGACGACGGATTCGACACCCTGGACGCCAACGGCCAACTGGGTTTCGACGACGACGAACGGGTGTACCTGCCGGCAGCGCAGATGCTGCGGCAGCTGGGTTTCGCCCGCGTCCGTCTGCTGACCAACAACCCGGCCAAGGTCAACGCGCTGATGCGGCTTGGGATCACGGTGGAAGAACGGGTGCCGCACGCCTTCCCGACCAATCGTCATAACGAAGGCTACCTGCGGACCAAGGCAACGAAGAGCGGCCACATCCTCTGAGCGCCGTAATGCGTCGTGCGGGAATGGATCGCGCGGGAATGGATATCGTCGTCACCGTAGCAGGACCTGACGGTCATCCCCTGCTCCGCTGGAGCGGCGGTACGGCGCGATGCGCCATCGGTCGCGGCGGCATCAGCTGCGACAAGCATGAGGGCGATGGGGCGACACCCGTCGGTCGTTTTCCCCTCCGCCAGGCGCTCTATCGGGCCGACCGCATCGCACAGCCTGCAACCGCGCTGCCGCTGCAACGCATCGGCCGCGATGATGGCTGGTGCGACGATCCTGCCGATGCTGCCTACAATCGTCCGGTGCCGCTGCCCTATGCGGCCAGCCATGAACGGCTGTGGCGCGACGACGCGCTCTACGACATCCTCATCGTCGTCGGCCACAATGACGATCCGGTGCGGCCCGGCCGTGGCAGCGCCATTTTCATCCATGTCGCCAGCGCCGATTTCACCCCGACCGCCGGCTGTGTCGCCTTAACCATTGCGGACTTGCAGACGCTGCTACGTGCCTGCCGGCCGGGCGATCAACTCATCGTCGCGGCTAGCTGATCGACGTCATGACCCGTCGACGTCATTGCCGGTCGGCGTCATTGCCGGTCGGTGGGCGATAGCCAAAGATGGCAGTGCCAACGCGGACATGGGTGGCGCCGAATTGTACCGCCACGGGGAAGTCGCCGCTCATCCCCATGCTGAGCCCCTTAAGGCCATTGCGTCGGGCGATCTCCCGCAGCAGCGCGAAATGCAGCGACGGCTCTTCGTCCACCGGCGGAATACACATCAAGCCACGCAGGTCGAGCCCGGCGGCGCGACACACTTCGACCAGCGCGTCGGTCGCATCCGGAAACACTCCCGCCTTCTGCGGCTCCTCACCGGTATTGACCTGGATAAATACCGCCGGCCGGCGTCCCTCCGCCTCGGCCGCTTGGGCAACAGCCTGCGCCAGGTCGGCGCGATCGATGCTCTCGATCACGTCGAACAGCCGCACCGCGCGTCGCGCCTTGTTCCGCTGCAATGGTCCGATCAGATGCAGCACCAGATCCGGATACGCCGCCTTCAGCTCCGGCCACTTGGCTTCCGCTTCCTGCACCCGGTTTTCGCCGAAGGTGCGATGACCGGCTTGCAGCGCCGGGAGAATCGCCGCCGCCGGGTGAGTCTTCGTTACCGCCACCAGCGTTACCTCGGCCGGCTCACGGCCGGCCACCCGCGCCGCCTCGGCGATCGCCGCCTGAACCGCCGCAAGACCCGCCGCAACCGGAGGCTCGCACTCTGCCTGCTCAGCCGGCATGATCCGCTCCCATGGTCCCTGTCCTTCCCGCCGCCATCGCCATCGCCAGCATGCGCTGTGCTCCGCACTATCCCAGCCTAGCAGAGGCGGCAGCCCGCCTCAAACCACCGCCGTCCGCGCACCGGCTGCCGTCGCTCATCCTGATGACCGACCGCCTGCGCCTGGCAGATCCCTTGACGGCGGTCGGCAGGCTGCCGCGCGGTGCGGCGGTGATCGTGCGTGAGTTCGCCGCAGCGGATCGAGCCCGGCTGGCGGCGCGGCTGCGACCCATCTGTCGGCGGCGCGGCTTGCGGCTGCTCATCGCCGGCGACTGGCGGCAGGCAGCGACGCTACGGGCAGACGGCCTGCACCTGCCGGAACACCAGCTCCGTCGCGGCAGCCGTCCGTGGGCCGGATACGCGCGCCACTGGCTGATTACCGCCGCCGCCCATTCCCGCCTGGCACTGCGGCAGGCGATGACCATCGGCTGCGACGCTGCCCTGCTCTCCCCGGTCTTTCCCACCGCCAGCCATCCGGGGCAGCCAGTGCTCGGGGCGCTGCGCTTTGTCCGCCTGGTCCGAACTGCGCCACTGCCGGTCTATGCCCTGGGCGGCATCACGGCGCTGACCGCGGTGCGTCTCGCCGGTAGCGGCGCGGCCGGTTTCGCAGCCATCGGCGGGCTTAGCTCGATGTCGCGGAGCTGAGCGCGTCTTCATCGTCGCCATAGCCAAAGGCGGCGATGAACGGCGCCAGCGTCGGCAGCAGCGGCGCAAAGGCGTCGGCATAATTGCGCCAGCGATCGATGGAGCGGCGATAGATCGGCTGCACCACCTGATGATAGCTCGGCGTGGCAATGGCCCGCGTCTGCGCCCGCTCACGATAGCCCAACACCGCATCATCCCAAGGCAAATCGAGAAAGCTGAGGATGCGCCGCGTCTCCCCGGCAGGTCGCTGATCAGATCTTCGTAGCGCACCGGCAGAACACGCGGCGCCAACACCCGCACATACTGCTGCCACAGCGCCATCACCTGCGCATAAAAGCTGGCAGCGCCGGCAAGGCTACCGAAGTGGACCATCGCCGCGTTCGGCTTGAAGGCTTGCATGAAGCCGCTGAGAATCACATCGCAGGGGTGACGCAGCGCCAGAATGAATTGCGCATCCGGGAACAAACGCAGGATCAGTCCCGCATCGATGGTGTTCAGCGGCATCTTGTCGACAACGCGCCCCACAGGTTCGCCACCCAGGTGACGCTGCACCTCCTGCCGATAGCGGCGGCGCAGCCTGATGATTGTTTCGGCATCGAAGCTGCCGAGCGCATCGGGATAGCCTGCGGGGAGCGCATCCACCTCACGACGGATGACATCGATAGCGTCTTTCTCCTCCAGGGTAGAGAGCAGGGGATGGGCATCGAGGATCTGGTCGAGGAGCGTGGTGCCGGAGCGAGGAAAGCCGATCAGGAACACCGGTGCCGGTGCCGCATCGGGTGGTGGTGACGGGCTCCAGCCGGCGACCCACGGCAGAGTAAACCGGGCGCTGAGCCGTTCGATCAGGTCTGGAAAGAAGCTCCGGTCCGCTGCGGCGAGCGGCCAAGCGTCCTCCATCAGCGCGTTCGCCCGGACAAAGGCGGTATAGGCGCCAGGGTAATCGCCCTCCCGGTCGAGGGTCATACCACGCTCGAAGGCAAGCATCGCCCGCGCGTCCGGATCGATCCCGTCGTCGGCCGGAGCCTGCTGCAAGCGGGAAAGTGCGGCCTCCATCCGGCCGAGACGCCGTTCGGCGCGAGCAGCGGCGAGCAGTGCCCGCACAGCCCTCGGCTCACGGCGGAGCGCCGCGTCGGCGGCGGCGATCGCCTCCTCCAGCCGGTTGCTGCGTTCGAGCAAGGCTGCCAACGCGGCGTGCGTCTCTGCGTCTTCGGCATCAAGATCAAGGGCGCGACGATAGGCCGCTTCCGCCTCGCTCCGACGGCCGAGATCGGCGAGCGAATCGCCCAGCCACCGCGCCGCTTTGGTATAGTCCGGGCGGAGACGGAGCGCCTGCTCGAAACTGCCGACGGCTTCGCCCGGTTGGTCGGCGAGGTGCAGGGCACGGCCCTGATTGGCATGCGCCTCGGCGTAATTGGCGCGCAGCGAGATGGCCTGGCGGTAGCTGGCAATCGCTTCCACCCATTGCCGCCGGCGCTGCCAAGCGTTGCCGAGATTGTTGTAGGCTTCGGGATAGGCGGGGTCACGGGCGATCGCCTGCCGCAAGGCAGCAGTCGCCGCATCCACGTCACCGCGCTCAAGGAGAACAACGCCAAGACTGTTGGCATAGGACGCCTGGGCCGGATCGGCGGCGATCGCCGCACCGATCAGAGACTCGGCACGGGCGGTGTCCCCCGGTGATGAGCGATCAAGCCGGTCAGGTGTAAGGCGTCGGGCTGCCGCGGATCGAGCCGCAGGGCTTGTTGGTAACAGGCCTCCGCCCGTTGCCAGCGGCCCTCGCGATGGAACTGCACCCCGTCGCGCAACACAGGGGGTGATCTCGCGCGCGGACCGGTTACCTGGGCGAGGATTTTTCATCACCAAGCCCTCACCTCCAGCGCTCTGCTAACGCGTTGGATCAACTCGTTCCAATCACCCAGCCGCGACTGGCGAAACAGTCGCATTGTCGGATACCACGGCGAATCGTCGCGATCGACCAGCCAGCGCCATTCCGGAACGGGCGGAACCAGCAGCCAGACAGGCTTCGCCAGCGCACCGGCAAGATGGGCTACGGCGGTGTCGACGCTGATCACCAGATCCAGGCAGGCCACCGCCCCCGCGGTTGCGGCGAAGTCGGTAAGCATCGCGCTGGCGTCGATCAGCCCGGCGTCGCCAAGCGCCGCGGGAGATTGTCGTCCCACCTGCAGGGAGACGAACCGGGCCGCTGCCGATGTCAGCAGTGGCAACAGCGCTTCTGGCGGCATCGAGCGATGGCGATCGTTGGCGTGCGCTGAATTACCGGCCCAGACGAGGCCGACGCGTGGACGATGGTCGCGGCCGAGTCGCTGATCCCAGAGTGCCACTGCGTCCGGCTCGGTGCTGAGATAAGGGACGGCGGCGGGAATGGTGTCGAGAGTGGTGCCGCAAAGGTGCGGCAGGCTCATCAGCGCCACCTGGGCGTCAACCGCTGGCAGCGGTTCCACCGGCGTGATGACCGCGGTGAGCGGGCCGTGCGGCGGCAAGAAGGAGGCAGCGAACAGTCGCTGCAACGGCGCAGGGCATTGCAGCAGGATATGGGCGCCGGCGGCGGCCAGCAGCGGCGCATAGCGGGCAAACTGGATCATCGATCCCAAACCCTGTTCGCCGCGCAGGAGAATCGTCCGGCCGGCCGGGTCACTCCCGTCCCAGCGCGGTAGCGCCGACCGGTCGGCATCGCGGACGAAGCCCTCGGCGCGCCAGCGCCATTCATACTCCGCCCACCCATCGCGGAAACNGCCCCAGCTGCAGCAACAGTGTTGCCCGATTAGTGCGCCAAGTCGGGTTGTCGGGTTGCTGCTGCAGGGCGCTGTCGCAGGCATCGAGGGCGTCAGCGATTTTTCCCTGGTCGCGGCGTACCAGCGCCAGATTGGCAGCAGCCGCGGCGTAGTCAGGCTTGACCTCCAGTGCGCGGCCAAGAACGCAGGCTGCCTCGTCAATTTCGCCCAGCACCTGCAGTGCACTGCCAAGATTGTTGAGGGTCTCTGGGCTGTTCGGTGCGNCGCAGCAGGAGCTGACGATAGACCGCCACCGCTGCCTCGGCGTCTCCCGCACGCAGATGGGCATTGCCAAGGGTGTTGCCGGCGGCGAGCAGGTTCGGGTCAAGCTCGACAGCCCGCCGCGCGGTGGCAATCGCAGCGGCTGTGTCGCCCTTCGCCAGTTGAATGGCCGCAAGGGTAGCGTGGAAGGCNGGCGGTACGTGGCGCCACCTGCAGCGCAGCAGTCACCAGTCGTACGGCCTGTTCATGGTTGCCCTGCGCATGCAGCAGCAGACCCAGGAGGTGCAGTGCGTCTGGATGATGCGGATTGATAGCCAGAATGCGGCGATAGCCGCTGGCGGCTTCCTTGATGTGGCCCGTCTGATGGGCCCGCACTGCGGCCTTGAGCAGCGTCGCTAGTTGCGTCGTCGTGGTGGACTTAATCTTTGGCGGCATCTGCGACGCCCGAGCACTCATGCTTGTGGCTTGCCTAGCCCCGATATCGACGTTTGGCGCGGTGGCATGCCGCCATCGCGCGCCACGTGGCGAAGCAACGAAAGCAGAAAGCACGCGGCACCACAAGGTGCCCGCCATCCAACCCTGATAGCGCAGATCTAACAGACATGGCCGGCTGTTGCGACCGCCGGCTTAGGTAATGATAGGGAGGGCGGCCGCTGCCGTCCTCCCTGGTCAAATGCGAGGCACGTCGACTTAGAAGTTCAGTTTGATCGCAGTTGCCGCACCAACGCCCTGGTTGTTGTAACCAGTTACTTGCGGGGTGTCAGTCTGGAGGTCGTAGGCGAACACACCGCCCACAAGACGAATGCCCGGGCCCATCGTCCAGGTGCCACTCAGCACCGCCTGCTGCAGGCTCTGGTCGTTGCCGGTGTTGTTCGCCAGCGCCGGGTTGGTGGACGAGATCACGCCGGGGCTCTGGCCATACATGTAGTCAAGGCCAATCTTATAGGGGCCGAATTCGTAAGCAGCACCAACGGTATAGCTATAGCCGCCGAGCGAGTACGAGGAGACGCCGCCGGTGTTGTTGGTGGCCTGCACCGTATTCTTGTTCATCGAGTCGATGAAGGCGCCGCCGACGCTAAAGCCGCCGTAGGCAATCTGCGCGCCAAGATTGTAGGCGAACACGTCGCTGCCGTTCTTGCCGACCGGCTGTACCTTGGAGCGTGGGAAGTATTGCACGCCGCCCGAACTTTGGAGACCGATGACACCGAACTGCTGGGTGTAGTTGACGCCACCCGCCCAGCCGTTGGCGTACCGGTTCTGCCCCGCAGCAATCTGTGTGCCTTGGTAACCCGCGTTGCCGTTCCGGACAAAATAGGAGCCGTTGTTGTTGTCGCCGCCCGCCTCAGCCTGTGGGATATACGACACACCTGCCTGCAGACCGGCAAAGCGAGGGGTGATGTAGGTAAATTTGCCGGAGTCATTGTCGAGCAGGCGGAGGTTGGTAGTCCCGACCGGGGTATCGAAGTAGCTGGAGATACCGGTGTTGACCCACGCATCGATATTAGTGAAGTCGCCTTCGTCGAGGACGATGCCGCCGTCCGGTGCGGTGACGTGCAACAGGTAGCCAGCGTTGTTCTCGTCACCGAGAATGAGCTGACCAAGCGACGGGCCCTGCAGGAACAGATACGATTCGTCGATCTGATCGGCATCGGTATTGGCTTCGACCTGGACGTTGACACCGACGGTCAGGCCGTTGTCGAGGGTAGTCTGGCCGATGAAGCAGATTTCGCTGTTGTGCTTCTGATCTACGGCGTTGGTCTTGATTGTGTTAGGGCCGGTATCCTTGATGTCCTGGCTTAGACCGACGCCCCACTGTTGATGGTAACCAGAGATACCAAGCTTGATCCGCTCCGCCGCCTTGGAAGTGGCTTCTTGTGCGGCCGCGTCCCCAGCGGCGCCTGCAACGAGCGCAGCAGTCGCCAGCGCTGTCGTTGCTAGTAGTATCTTCTTCATGCGTAACCCTCGCTTGATCTGAAGAGTTCCCTTGGATACTCCGGCACCGACGCCCCTATGGAGACGTCGACGAATTATCAACGCCCGATATCAACGCACGGTCGCCCGGGTCGATCAAGGGTACTGGCGGCTAGAGTGTGCTGATTTTTCAGCACTGTGGCGACATCGCCACACGGCTATTGCCGGCCCGGGGTGCGGCAGCTGTTGACAGCAGCGATGCGGCGGTTTACGAGCGATTTGGTTCAGCCAAAGACTTGGGCAATGCACAGAACCCACTTCACGCATTCCGCTGCCGCACTCCTCCTGGTGTTGGCAACCGCTGTCGCCGGCTGCAGTGGCGTCGAACCGGAAGGTACCTTTCCGAACCGTGGCCGTGGCGATTCGACACCCTACAACAGTCCGAGTTCGGTCTTCGGCCCCGGTGGACTCTCCTTCGGTGGTGATAGCGCGAAGACCGACGAAGGCGCGGGTACTGGCAGCATCGCCGTCAATGGCTTTCTGTGGCGGGCATCGCTCGACACTGTGGCCTTCATGCCGATGGCCTCTGCCGATCCTTTCGGTGGCGTGATCATTACCGACTGGTACGCCATGCCGGAGGCACCGGACGAGCGCTTCAAGGTCAATGTCTATATTCTTGCCCGCAGTCTGCGTGCGGATGGCGTTCGGGTTGCGGTGTTCCGTCAGGTTCAGGCCGCGAATGGCTCATGGCAGGATGCCAGTGTCGCCCAGGATACCAACACCCGAATCGAGGACGCTATCCTCAGCCGCGCCCGCCAGCTTCGCTTCGATACGCTGCAAAGCAAGTCGTAGCGCCGTCCGCAGACAAGCCGGTTTGGTCGTGACGTAAGCGCGGCTAATCCCCAGCGGCACCGCGTCGAGGGAACTGCATATGTCGCGCTATAACGTCGCCGAAACCGAAGCCAAGTGGCAGGGCATTTGGGAGGAACGGCGTACGTTTGTGGCGCCGCAAGCCGCGGTGGCTGGCGCCGAGGCTCCGCAACGCACGTACTATGTCCTGGAGATGTTCCCGTATCCCTCGGGGCGAATCCATATGGGCCACGTGCGAAACTATACCCTCGGTGACGTGGTTGCGCGTTACAAGCGGGCGCAGGGATTTGCAGTGCTGCATCCCATGGGCTGGGACGCCTTCGGCCTCCCGGCCGAGAATGCCGCAATCAAGAACCGCGTTCATCCCGGGGTATGGACCAAGGCCAATATCGCCACCATGCGCGAGCAGTTAAAGCGCATGGGGCTCTCCTACGATTGGTCGCGCGAGATCGCCACCTGCGATCCGGACTATTACCGCCACGAACAAAAGATGTTTCTCGATTTCCTCGACGCCGGCCTCGCCTATCGGCGTGAAGCCTGGGTCAACTGGGATCCGATCGAGCATACCGTCCTTGCTAACGAGCAGGTGATTGACGGCTGCGGCTGGCGCTCTGGTGCTCCCGTCGAGCGCCGGAAGTTGTCACAATGGTTCCTGCGCATCACCGATTTTGCCGATGAGCTTCTGGAGGCGCTGCCGTCTCTGGAGCGTTGGCCGGAGCGNGTGCGAGTGATGCAGGAAAACTGGATCGGCCGTTCCGAGGGCGCGCACGTGTCCTTTGCGCTTGCCGAACGTGCCGACCGCCTGGAGGTTTACACCACCCGGCCGGATACGCTGTTCGGCGCCTCCTTCTGTGCCATTGCTGCTGACCATCCGCTGGCGTTGAGCATGGCCGAAGGTGATCCGGCGCTGGCGGAGTTTCTCGCGGACTGTCGCCGCGGCGGCACCACGGAAGCAGCGATCGAAACGGCGGAGAAGCGTGGTTGCGATACAGGCCTGCGCGCCGTGCATCCCTTTGACCCGACGTGGCAACTACCGGTCTATGTTGCCAATTTCGTCCTCATGGATTACGGGACCGGCGCCATTTTCGGCTGTCCGGCCCATGACCAGCGCGACCTCGACTTTGCCCGCAAGTATCAACTGCCGGTGAAGCCGGTGATCTGCCCGCCTGATCGCGACCCGGGCGAGTGGCGAACATTCTGGGCCAATGAGCAGCCGGTTGAAGCGTACACCGGCCCCGGCACGCTGATCGGCTCCGAGTTCCTCGACGGGCTCGATGCCGAGGTGGCGAAGCGGACGGCGGCGGCGCGGCTGGCGGACCTCGGCGCCGGCGGCCTTGCCGTCAGCTATCGCCTGCGTGACTGGGGCGTCTCCCGCCAGCGCTACTGGGGCTGCCCAATCCCGGTGATCCATTGCCAGAGCTGCGGCGTCGTACCCGTGCCGGTGGCGGACTTGCCGGTACGCCTGCCGGAGGATGTAGATTTCTCCGCCCCCGGCAATCCGCTTGACCGCCATCCCACCTGGAAGCACGTGCCATGCCCCAAATGCGGCATGCAGGCGCTGCGGGAAACCGACACCTTCGATACCTTTTTTGAGTCGTCGTGGTATTTCGCCCGCTTCTGTTCGCCGCAGGCGAGCGTGGCCTTCGACCGGGCGGAGGTTGAAGCGTGGCTGCCGGTAGACCAGTACATCGGCGGTATCGAGCACGCCATCCTGCACTTGCTCTACTCGCGCTTCTTCACCCGTGCCTTGAAGCGGTGCGGCTATCTCTCCGTCGACGAACCCTTCGCTGGGCTGATGACACAAGGCATGGTCTGCCACGAGACCTACCGCCGTGGCGATGGCGAATGGCTGTCGCCCGAGGAGATCGAACGACAAGGCGACGGATGGGTGGAGCGCGCGAGTGGTGCTTCGGTCAGCGTCGGCCGCTCGGAGAAGATGAGCAAGTCGAAGAAGAACGTCGTCGATCCCGAGGGCATCATCGCCGTTTATGGCGCCGACACGGCGCGCCTGTTCATGCTCTCCGACAGCCCACCCGATCGCGACCTGGAATGGACCGAAGCCGGCGTCGAAGGCGCCTGGCGTTTCGTCAATCGACTTTGGCGCCTGATCACCGAGGCACCAGCCGATCTACCGCCTGTTGCAACAGACCTCAGCAGTGCTATCGAACCGGCGCTCCGGACCATTCTGCAGGACACGCATCGCACGATCGCCCGCATTACTGAGGATCTCGATCGCTTCGCCTTCAACCGCGCCGTTGCCCGCCTGCGCGAATTCACCAACGTTCTCGGCGACGCCAACGCGCAGTTGCTCACGAATGGTGCCTTGCATCGCCTGGCGCTGGAGACGCTGGTGAAACTGACGGGACCGATCATGCCGCATCTCGCCGAAGAGCTGTGGGAGCGCCTAGGACATCGCTCGCTGCTGGCAGTTGAGCCATGGCCGGTCGCCGATCCCGCGTTCCTAGCAGATGAGCGGATCACCATCGGGGTGCAGGTCAACGGCAAACTACGGGGCACGATTGAGGTTGCCAGCGAAGCCAGCGAAGCAGACACCCGATCGGCGGCGCTCGCTCTTCCCAACGTGGTCAAGGTCATGGCTGGCAAGGCACCGCGCAAGGTGATCATCATTCCGAAGCGGATCGTCAATGTTGTCATCTAGACGTACGAGCCTTGTGCTGGGCTTCCTGGCCAGCCTCGCTGTCGCGGGCTGCAATATCCGGCCACTTTACGCGCCACCAACGGCGGACGCGTCCGAAGAGGATCGTACGGTGGTGGAGGATCTCGCAAGTGTGTCCGTGGACCCAATCGCCGATCGCCGCGGCCAGATGTTGCGCAACCGCCTGTCCGCCATGCTGAGTGCGGATGATGCCACCGAAACGCAGAAGTATCACTTGAATATCGATCTCAATGAATCGGAGGAATCGCTGGCGCTGCGCCGATCCGGCTTTGCCACACGGAGTACTCTGCGTATCACTGCCGTCTATCGCCTGTACGACAATAGCACCGGCCAGCCGGTTCTAGCCGGGTCGGCGAATGCGATGTCCAGTTACGATCTGCTCGACAGCGATTTTTCCACCCTGGCTGCCATCAATGACGCGCGTGCGCGTGTGGTTGATCGCCTCGCCGGCGATCTGCGCAATCGCCTCGCCGTTTACTTCGCATCGCAACCACCTGCTGTCGTCGCGACGCCGTGAAGCTGACGCCGACGCGCTGGTCGGCCTATCTACGTCAGCCCGATCCGGCCTTCGGGCTGGTCCTGGTCTATGGACCGGATCGCGGTCTGGTGCGGGAGCGCTCGGATCAGCTGGCAGAACGTATCCTTGGCGGCGATGCCGATCCCTTTCGCAGCATTGAGTTCAGTGCATCGCAGTTACGCTCAGCGCCGCTGATTCTTGCCGATGAGGCGTTGGCGTTTGGTCTTGTTCCCGGGCGTCGGCTGTTACGGGTTCGCGATGCTGCGGACAGCATCGTCGAGGCGGTCCGCCTGCTGCTGAACCACGACACCTGGCCCGGGTTTGTCCTCCTGGAAGCGGGCGACTTAAGCAAGCGTTCCTCCTTGCGTGAGCTGATCGAAGGCGCGCGCCATGCCGCAGCGGTGCCCTGCTACGAAGACGATCCCGCCACCCTACGGCAGGTGGTTGCCGAAACGTTGAAGGCAGCAGGGTTGAGTCCGTCGCCTGAGGTGACAGAGTTTCTCGCTCAGCATCTGGGCAATGACCGTGCGATCACGCGCAGCGAGTTGGAGAAGTTGGTGCTCTACATGGGACCGGTAGCACCCGGTCAATCTCGGACGCTCACGCTCGACGACGTTGCGGTGATCGTCGGTGACGCCCGTGCCATCGCCTTGGGCGGGGTTGCCATGGCCGTTGGTTCGGGGAGCCGGGCAGCTGCCGTGCGGGCAATTGCGGAGGCGGCGGCAGAGGGCTTGGAGCCGATTGGTCTGCTGCGAATGGTCGCGGCACATCTGCAACGGCTTTATCTGGCGGTCGGTGCGGTTGCCAGCGGACGGCCGGTAAAGGATGCCGTCGCCGGCCTGCGGCCGCCGGTGTTCTTTCGCGACCTGGAGGCTTTCAGCCGTCAAGTTCAGCTCTGGTCACCGGCGTCGCTCGAAGCCGCCTTACTGATCATCCTGGAGACGGAAATGCGCTGTAAACAGACCGGAGAGCCGCAGCGCCTGCTTGCCGAGCAGGCATGCCTGCGGGTGGCCGATCTCTCCAGGTCGCCTCGGCGGGGTGCGTCGCGCTCCTAGCAGCCTGTCGGACTTAACGCGAGGCGGAGCTGTGGGTTATAGAATCCGGGCATGGATTCACGCCCCCGGCCCGGACCTCTTCGGCATGAGCAACTTCCGCCCGATCGACCGCGACAGCGGATTTCTGATGCCGCCGTCGGTGGACGAGTGGCTTCCGCAGCGGCACTTGGCGCGGTTCGTGGTGGAGGTGATCGCGGGGCTGGATCTGCGGCCGATGACCGGCAGCTACCGTGGCTCTGGGGAAGCGTCCTACCACCCCAGCCTTTCTGCTGGGCATTCTGATCTACGGCTACGCCACCGGGGTGTTCTCCAGCCGCAAGCTGGAGCGGGCGACCTATGACAGCGTGGCGTTCCGCTTCATCGCGGCGAACGATCATCCGGACCATGACACCATCGCCGCGTTCCGCCGACGCTTTCTGCCGCAGATCGAGAAGCTGTTCGTCCAGGTGCTGGTGCTCGCGCGCGAGATGGGCGTGCTGAAGCTGGGAACGGTCGGGCTCGACGGGACCAAGGTCCACGCCAATGCCAGCCGGCACAGCGCGCTGTCCTATGACCATGCGGGCAAGCTGGAGGCCCAACTGCAGGCCGAAGTGGCCGATCTCATGGCCAAGGCAGAAGCGGCGGACCAGGTGGACATCGCTGACGGCATGTCGATCCCCGACGAATTGGCGCGACGTGAGGAACGGTTGTCCAGGCTCGCCGAGGCCCGGGCGAAGATCGAGGCCCGCGCGAAGGAACGCTTCGAACGGGAGCAGGCAGACCATCAGGCGAAACTCGCAGCACGGGACGCCAAGGCAGCGGCCACCGGCAAGAAGCCCACGGGCCGTGAGCCGAAGCCGCCGGTGGCGACGCCGCTGCCCACGGATCAGATCAATCTGACCGACGAGGAAAGCCGCATCATGGCGGTGGCGGGCGGCGGTTTTGAGCAGTGCTACAATGCGCAGGCGGCGGTGGCGGCGGGCAGTCTGCTGGTGGTGGTCGCCGACGTGGTGCAGGCGCCCAACGACAAGCAGCAGCGTAAGCGGAGCTCTGACCCCACGTTGCGGCCGGTGATTGCTCGCGGATGATGGCGGCTCCCAGGACGGAGGCGCCGCGTGGATCGTTTGCCAAGTAAGGTGCCAATTAATTGGCAAAGCGCCCGTCAGGGCGAGGTACTGCCGTGGGGTGAGCGGCGGCGGCGGTGGAGCTGGGAGGAGAAGGCGCGGATCGTCGCCGAAAGTTTCGCCCCCGACGCCGTGGCGAGCGCGGTCGCCCGCCGGCACGGGCTGCACCGCAACCAGCTGTATGCCTGGCGGAAGGAGTTGCGCCAGGCGGCGGAGGCGGCGACGGCGGACGCGGTACCGCTCGACTTCGTGCCGGTAGTGGTGAGCGAGGGGCGTTGTCCAGCCGGCAGTCCGGCGATCGAGATCGAGCTTGCCGGTGCTCGGGTGCGGGTGTCGCCGGGCGCCGATCCGGTGCTCCTGGCGGACGTGCTCCGGACGCTGAAGGCGCTCGGATGATCGTCCCGCCTTCAGGCGTCCGGGTGCTGGTGGCGACGCGGCCGGTCGACTTCCGCTGCGGCGCCGACCGACTCGCTTCGATCGTGCAGACGGCGCTGGGGCACGACCCCTTCTCCGGGACAATTTACGTCTTCCGTTGCAAACGATCGGACAGGCTGAAACTGCTCGTCTGGGACGGCAGCGGCTTGGTGATGGTGTGGAAACGGCTGGAGGCAGGCGTCTTTCGCTGGCCGCCGGTGACCGGGGGCGTGATGCGGCTGTCGGCGGCGCAGCTGGCGGCGCTGTTGGATGGCCTCGACTGGTCGCGGATGCACGCGCCGCGTCTCGGTCGACCGAAGAAGGCACAATAGGCTGTGCCGGCCTGCCGGGGAAGCCACAAGAACTCTGGTAAGCGTCTGGCATCGTGCTTAGAATCGCCGCTCATGACCGACCTCGACGCGATCCCCGACGATCCTTCCGCGCTGCGCGCCGCGCTGCTGGCGATGCGGGCCGAGCTCGCCGCCGAGCGGGCCCTGCGCCGCGGGCTGGAGGACCGGAACGAGCGGCTGCAGCACTTCATCCGCCAGCTGCAGCGGATGCAGTTCGGAAGGCGGTCGGAGGCGCTCGACCCCGACCAGCTGAACCTGGCGCTTGAAGACCTCGAGCAGGCGGTGGCGGAAGCCGACGCCGAGGCGGAGAAGGCCGATCCGCCGCGACGCGAGGCCCGCGCCCGCGAGCGGCGGCAGAACCGCGGCGCCCTGCCCGGACATCTGCCGCGGATCGAGGTGGTGATCGAGCCGCCGACGACCATCTGCCCGTGCTGCTCCGGTGCGATGCACATCATCGGCGAGGACCGCTCCGAACGCCTCGACGTGATCCCGATGCAGTGGCAGGTGATCGTCACCCGCCGGCCGAAGTACGGCTGCCGCGCCTGCGGGAGTGCTGTGGTGCAGGCGCCGGCGCCGCCGCGGCTGATCGAGGGCGGCCTGCCCACCGAACGGCTGGTGGCGCACGTGCTGGTGGCGAAATATGCCGACCATGCGCCGCTCTACCGCCAGGCACAGATGCTCGCCCGGCAGGGTATCGCCCTCGACCGCTCGACGCTGGCCTCCTGGGTCGGCACCGCGGCGGCCGAGTTGAAGCCGCTGTGGCGGCTGCTGCGCGACGATCTGCTCGGCTCGGCGAAGCTGTTCGTCGACGAGACGCCGGCACCGGTGCTCGATCCCGGCCGCGGCCGGACGAAGACCGGCTGGTTCTGGGCGATCGCCCGCGACGACCGGCCGTGGGGCGGCGCCGATCCGCCGGCGGTGGTGTTCACCTACGCACCCGGCCGCGGCCACGCGCACGCGGCCACGCTGCTGAAGGACTTCCGCGGCATCCTGCAGACCGACGCCTATGCCGCCTACAAGGCGGTGGCCGGGGCTGCGGGCGACGAAGCGGCTGCCGGGTCCGCCGACGGCGGCGTCCTCCTCGCCCACTGCTGGGCACACTGCCGCCGGCGATTCTACGAGGTCGCACAGAAGCGGCCGGCGCCGATCGCCCATGAGGCGCTGCGGCGGATCGCCGCGCTGTACGAGATCGAGGCGGAGATTCGCGGCAGGCCCGCCTGCGAACGGCGAGCCGTCCGGCAGGCGCGGACGAAGCCGCTGCTGGACGCGATGCGGCCATGGCTCGAGCAATGCCGGGCGCAGCTGTCGAAGAAGTCGCCGCTGGGCGAGGCGATCGGCTACCCGCTGAACCAGTGGGAGGGGCTGACCCTCTTCCTCGACGACGGCCGGATCGAGATCGACTCGAACGTCATCGAGCGCTCAATGAGGCCGATTGCTCTCAATCGCAAGAACGCACTCTTCGCCGGCCATGACCTGGGAGCGGAAAACTGGGCGGTGCTGGCGTCATTGATCGAGACCTGCAAGTGGCACGCGGTCAACCCGGAAGCCTGGCTCGCCGACGTGCTCGCCCGCCTCGTCTCCGGCTGGCCGAACCGCCGCCTCGCCGAGCTCACCCCCTGGGCATGGAAGGCCGAGCAGGACGCNCCTCCACCGCGCCGCCGCGTGACCCATTCCGCTGCGGCCGAGGTCAAGACCGAGCACTCTGGCAAGCGAAAAGCAGGTGCGGCCGGAGCTTCGCTTACGCAGCAGCTTACACCCATGCTGGACAAGATCGGCACTCTGCCGGACGTGCTCGGCAGGCCGGACATGCTGTTGGCGGACAATGGCTACTTCAGCGAGGCGAATGTGCAGGCCTGTGTGGCCGGCGGGATCGAACCGCTGATCGCACTTGGTCGCGAGGCGCATCATCTCAGCCTGCAAGAGCGCTTCGCTGCGGCGCCACCGGCGCCCGAAGACCCCACCCCGGTTCAGGCGATGGCGTATCGGCTGCGCACGCCGCAGGGCCGCGCGCTCTACGCCCTGCGCAAGCAGACGCCCGAGCCAGTGTTTGGCATCATCAAGTCCGTGCTGGGGTTCCGGCAGTTCCTGCTGCGCGGGCTCAATGCCGCCCGTGGCGAGTGGAGGCTTGTGACCATGGCATGGAACCTGAAGCGGATGTTCGCCCTCAGCCGCGCCGTCTAGCCTGCGCGGCCAGTTCCGCAGGCGCGCCAGCGCGACCGCACCGCCCAAAATGGCGCTGACAGAGGCGCCGACGCACCGATCCCTACGCAGGTCCGGCGACGCCCGAGACGCAAGTCCGACAGGCTGCTAGGCAGTGGCGCGAGTCAGAATGGCCGGCTCCTCAGCCGACTGCAGAGCCGAACGGATCGTCGCTGGCCAGCGCGTCGTCGATATCCGACACATCGAGTGCAGCATCGATCGCTGTGACCGCGGACCTCGGCGTCGCCTGAGGTTGATTGAGCCGCAGCAGGATATCGTCCAACTGGTCGAGGTTGTGGTAGTGTAGCGTCAGGCTACCGCCGGAACCTTGGAAGCGAATTTCCACCCGCAGGCCGAGGAGAGCGCTCAAATCGCGCTCGAGCGATTCAGTATTGGGATCCTTGCCGATTGGCGAACGCCGCGTGGTGGACGGTACGTTCGGCACCGGATTGGCCTCGCGCGGCTGCTCCTTGCCGGCACGGACCAGTTCCTCAGTGGTGCGAACGTTGAGGCCGCCTTTCACCACCTGTTCTGCAAGTGCGATCGGATCCTCGGCGGTCAGCAGCGCCCGCGCGTGGCCAGCGGTTAGCGTGCCGGTATCCAGCATCGATTTCACCGGATCGGGTAGCGTCAGCAGCCTCAGCATGTTGGCCACATGGCTGCGGCTCTTGCCGACCACTTTCGCCAGCACCTCCTGGGTGTGGTTGAATTCTTCCAGCAGGCGACGATAACCCTCTGCTTCTTCCAGCGGTGACAAATCCTGTCGCTGCAGGTTTTCAATCAGCGCCACTTCCAGCGCTTCAGCGTCGGTCATGTCTTTGATGATGACCGGGATATCATGCTGCTGTGCTCGTTGCGCCGCCCGCCAGCGCCGTTCCCCGGCAACGATTTCGAAGCTGGAGGGATCGTCGGGCAGACGACGAACAATCAGCGGCTGCAGAATTCCCTTCTCGACGATGGATTGCGCCAGCTCTTCGAGGTACTCCTCCTTCATCCGTCGTCGCGGTTGATTCGGGTTGGGGCGCAATTGGTCGATGCTGACCGTGCGCGGCGAGCGGAGGCGATCTAGTTCGGCGTAGTCCTCGCTGTCGTCGCCGATCAGGGCCGAGAGGCCGCGCCCAAGGGTGGTCCGCCGTTTGGGTTCGGTGCTCATCACGCCACCAGCGCCTGTTCGCGTCGCAGCACTTCACCCGCCAAGTGCAGGTAAGCTTGCGAGCCGGCGCAGGACATGTCGTAAATCAGCACCGGACGGCCGTGCGATGGCGCCTCGGAAACGCGAACGTTGCGGGGAATCACCGTCTGATACACCTTGTCGCCAAAGTGACTGCGCACATCCGTCGCCACGACGTCGGAGAGATTGTTGCGGCGATCGAACATGGTCAGGACGATGCCCTGAATATCCAACGTGGGATTGTAGGCACGCCGGACGCGCTCAATGGTGCGCATTAGATGCGCAATGCCTTCGAGGGCAAAGAATTCGCACTGCAGGGGGACCAGCACCGCCTGTGCCGCGACCAGGGCATTGATGGTCAGCAGGCCCAGGGCTGGCGGGCAATCGATCAACACATAGTCGAAATGTTTGTCGCCACGCTGGGTCAGGGCACGCTGCAGGAAGGACTCGCGTTTGGCCAAAGCCGCCAGCTCGATTTCAGCGCCTGAGAGGTCGACGCCTGAAGGAACAACATGCAGGCCCGGGACGACGGTGGGTTGCAGTGCCTCGCTTAGAGCGGCCTCACCGATCAGCACGTGATAGGCATTGGATCGACGCCTTGCCTGCGGGATGCCGAGCCCGGTGCTGGCGTTGCCTTGGGGATCCATATCAAAGATGACCACCGAGCGATGCGTTGCGGCCAACGCGGTGCCAAGATTGATCGCCGTAGTCGTCTTGCCCACGCCACCCTTCTGATTGGCGATGGCAATGATCCGCGTNNTGGCCGATCAGGCTGCGGCGATGGCTCATGGGTCATGACGCGGTTCGATCTCCTGCAGTGTGACAACGCACCCGTCCGGATCACTCAGGCTGGCGACGGTGTGCGCGCGCATCTTCCACGCTTTGCTTGCGAGCGTCAATTCCTCGGCGATTCGGCGCCCCTTGAGAAGAATAACCAAGCCATCCGGTTGCAATATCGGCGCAATCACCGGCAGCAAGCGATCGAGTGGACTGAGCGCTCGGGCGGTGATCACGCGGGCGCTTGCGGCTGGCAACGCTTCGATTCGCTGATTGCAGACGGCGACGGGAGCGTCGGTTAGCCGCGCTGCCTCGCGCAGGAACGCGCATTTGCGCGCATCACTGTCCACCAGGGTCGCCGGTAGGTGGCTCAGGATGGCAAGGACAAGACCTGGAAACCCAGCGCCACTGCCGAGATCGAACAACGGTGAGGGCGAAGCCGGGAGCCGGGGCAACAGTTGTGCACTGTCGAGGATGTGCCGGCGCCATGGATCGGCGAGCGTGCTCGCACCAACGAGATTAATCCGGCGTTGCCAATGTGCGAGCAGGTCGAGGTAGGCGTGTAGCCGTTCCAACGTGGCGGTATCGATGGGGACAAGGGCTTGAAAATCGTCCGGCGACAGTGGCGGCTGTTTCACGTGAAACAATCTCCGGCAGCGTCCTCGGCCGTGGTTGACACAGCCCGCGGCGCTTCCTGTCGACGCACNATGGGCGAGGAGAGCCGTCAGTGCAGCCGGCGTCATGCCAGCAATCTGCCCCGCTGCCGCTAAACTTGCCGGGCGAGACTGAGTCAGTTTGCTGCGAATCTCGGTGGAGAGGCCAGCAATCCGCGTGTAATCAAGGTCCGCGGCGAGTTCCAGTCCACTGTCACGCCGATAGGCGCGGATGTCTGCCTCCTGACGCTGCAGGTAGCCACGATAGCGGGCGTCGTTTTCGAGTTGTTCAGCAATCGCCGCCGGAATAGCTGCCAGATCTGGCGCCATCTTGGCCAGTTCGCCAATGGTAATCGTCGGGTCCTCGAGAAAGGCCAGTGCAGGTCGCCGACTTCCGTCGCCCTGTACTTGAACGCCGGCTTCGGATAATTCGAGCGCGGTAACTTTCCAGGCCTGCAGTCGCGCCAACGCTGCTTCCAAACCGGCACACTTCTCGCGATAGTGCGCCGCGCGGGTGGAGGACACCATACCTGCCGCAATGCCGCGTTTAGTCAACCGTCGATCGGCGTTATCGGCTCGCAGGCTGAGCCGATACTCAGAGCGTGAGGTGAACATGCGGTATGGTTCTTCCGTCCCCTGCGTTACCAGGTCGTCGACCATTACCCCAATAAAAGCCTCGGTTCGATCGAGACTAAAGCCGCTGCTGCCTCCTGCCGCCAATGCGGCGTTCGCCCCGGCGATCAGCCCTTGCCCCGCCGCCTCCTCATAACCGGTGGTGCCATTGATCTGACCGGCGAGAAAGAGTCCATCAACCGCAGCCACTTGCAAAGTTGGCAGCAATTGGCGTGGGTCAGCGAAATCATACTCGATGGCGTACCCGGGACGGAGCATCACCGCATCCTCGAGGCCCGGGATCGTCTTCAGCAGATCCGCCTGCACCGCCGCCGGCAGCGAGGTTGAAATGCCATTGGGATAAACGGTGTTGTCATCCAGCCCTTCCGGCTCGAGAAAAATCTGGTGCCGATCCCGCTCGGCAAAGCGCACCACTTTATCCTCGATCGAAGGGCAATAGCGTGGACCGATACCCTTGATCTGGCCGCTGAAAAGCGGCGCCTGATGCAGGTTAGCACGGATCACCGCGTGACTGCTGGGCGTGGTGGCGGTGATAAAGCAGCGAACCTGCGGCGTGGTAATCCGCTCGGTGAGAAACGAGAAGGGGACAGGCGGGTCGTCACCATCCTGCGGCTGCAGACGATCCCAGTGGATGGACCGCCCATCCAATCGCGGAGGTGTGCCCGTCTTCAGCCGGCCCAGGCGCAAACCCAACCGGCGCAAGGCATGGCTAAGGCCTGCTGCTCGTTGTTCACCGGCGCGGCCGGCGGGAAGTTGCGCCTCCCCCACATGGATAACGCCGCGCAGGAAGGTCCCGGTGGTAAGCACAACCGCGCCGGCTTCAATATAGCGACCGTTCGCCAGCATTACCCCGGTAACCCGCTGTCCGGTAATTTGCAAATCGGCGACGAAGCCTTCCTCAATGCGCAGCTGCGGCCATTCAGTGAGAATGTCCTGCATCGCCTTTCGGTATAATCGTCGGTCCGCCTGAGCACGCGGGCCACGCACCGCCGGGCCCTTGCTGCGGTTAAGGATACGAAACTGAATGCCGGCGCGATCGATAGCCCGGGCCATGACTCCATCAAGGGCATCGATCTCACGCACCATCTGGCCTTTGCCCAGGCCGCCGATCGCCGGATTGCATGACATTGCGCCGATGGAATCGCGGCTTTGCGTCACCAAAGCAACGGTAGCGCCAAGGCGCGCTGCAACTGCCGCCGCTTCGCATCCAGCATGGCCGCCACCGACAACCACAACATCATACGCATTCACTGCCTTTCCCTCCGCCGCGCGTGATCTGACGTTTCACGTGAAACATTGAACGTCATTTGCCAAGACAGAACTCGGCAAAGATCATGTCGAGCACTTCTTCCACGTGCACTCTGCCGGTTATCCGCCCAAGCGCCTGTGCTGCCGAGCGCAGCTCTTCTGCCACCAGCTCCACCTCACTCTCGGCTGCCATCCGCTGTAATGCCGCCAAGCAGGCACGAAGCCCTCCCTGATGGCGTTCTCGCGTCGGCGCAATCCCACCGCTGGTATCGAAGTTCCGCTCCAATTCAACGATGATCCGCGCCCGTAAGCGATCGAGCCCGAAACCTGTACGCGCTGAGACGCCAATCACCTTAGGGTTCGACGTTATCGAGGCGGCATCCGGTTGCTGCAGATCCCACTTACTCACTACCACGATTGCCGGGACCTCTGTCATCATGACGGTCGCTGCCCCGCTCACTTCCCCAACGCTGCCGTCATGAACAATAATCCGGAGATCAGCGGCGGCAGCACGCTGTTGCGCCCGCCGCACTCCCTCCGCCTCCACATCGTCATCGGTGACGTGCAGACCCGCCGTATCGCAGAGAATGACCGGAAAGCCACCAAGGTCTAACGGAACCTCCAGAACATCGCGCGTGGTCCCAGGCCGTGGCGAGACAATTGCCACATCACGGTTGGCCAGCGCGTTGACCAGGGTCGACTTGCCGGCGTTGGGCGGCCCAACAACGACGATCTCGATCCCCTCACGCAGGCGCCGGCCTTGCGCCGCCTTCGCCAAGTGGCGGGAGATGTCACAGGCCAGCGTTGCCGCTTCACCCTGCACCGAAGCAGAAAGGTCAGCTGGAATATCCTCATCGCTGAAGTCGATGGCCGTTTCCACGTGTGCCAACGCCCGCAACAAGCGGCTGCGCCAACCATCGTAGAGACGTGCCAATTCGCCATCCAGCTGCCGCACCGCCTGTCGCCGCTGCGCCACTGTTTCGGCAGCGATCAGATCAGCCAGGGCTTCGGCTTCGGTAAGATTGAGTTTGCCGTGCACAACGGCCCGGCGGCTGAACTCACCCGCCTCGGCACCACGCAGGCCGGGGATCAGACCCAGCGTCTCCACCACCCCGGCGATGACGCTGCGCCCGCCATGAAGATGAAACTCAGCAACGTCTTCGCCGGTAAAACTGTTGGGAGAAGGAAACCAGAGCACTAACGCGTCGTCGACAAGATCGCCCTCGTGATCATATAAGCGGCGGCGGCTGGCTCGTCGCGGCGGGGGAACCTCACGCCGCGACAGCCGCTCCACCGCCCGCATTGCCGCAGGACCCGATACACGAACGATAGCAACGCCGGCACGGACGCGAGCGGTGGCCACCGCAAAGATGGTGTCGTCCACCATCGCTTGCGCTACCGCCGACCCCCGGTCCCCTCGGGTGCAGCCGATGCGACATCCCCGCCAGATGTCACAGTAGCAATCGTTTCCGCCGCGTCCGCCTCCGGCATCAACAGCCGGCTGACGCGTCCGCCCTGCTGCAGATGAATGTCGAGGATTTCATCCACGTCGGCTGTGGTGCGGACCTGATACCAGACCCCTTCCGGATAGATCACAACGGAAGGACCGAGTTCGCAACGATCAAGGCAGCCGGCACTATTGATGCGAACGTCGTCAAGCCCCAATTCCTTCGCCCGCGCCTTCATATAATTGCGCAGCCGCTCGGAATCCTTGCGTCCGCACGACCCACGCGGATGCCCGGCGGGTCGCTGGTTGGTGCAAAAAAAGACATGGCACCGGTAAAACATATGCTGCGCCGGCGCTTACGCGCTCAACCCTCGTTGCCTGCGCCTTCATCGCGTCCGGAGGTGAAGCGCGACCAGAGAAACTTCTGCCATTGCTCTATCCCGGCAACGCTGGCCGGAAGCCACATCTTGACCAGTGCATCCGGCTCCATCGCCGACATCGTCTTCAATAGCCGCCCCTCAATCTCCTTCATCAACGCCTGCTGCATCGGCTTCAAGTCCGGAAGCCCAAACATGGTGCGCGCTTCATCCGGCGTGCAGTCAATATCTACATGAATTTTCACTCAAAACTCCCTTGCGAGCGGGTTAGAACCTCCCAGCCGCGCCCTGTTGGCTCCGGCTGTACCGTCGCTTGCGCCAGCGCGCGACCAACACAACCTAAAGACCGGGGATGCTCTTGACAATGCCAAGAGCCTCGCAATCGCAACTCGAACGGAGACGCGCGTGACGATGGCCGGCACCTTTCCGGAGACGAATCAATTGGGCTCCGAAACCAGCCCGTACCTGCTGCAGCACCGCCACAATCCGGTGCACTGGCGCCCATGGGGACCGGCGGCGTTGGCGGAAGCGCGAGCGCTGGACAAGCCCATTTTGCTCTCGGTGGGTTATGCCGCCTGCCACTGGTGCCACGTCATGGCGCATGAGAGCTTCGAAGACCCGGAGATCGCCGCGCTGATGAACGGTCACTTCGTCAACATCAAGGTTGATCGCGAGGAACGTCCCGATCTCGACCTGGTGTTCCAGTCTGCGCTGTCAATGCTGGGCGAGCAGGGCGGCTGGCCGCTGACGATGTTTTTAACTTCGAGCGGTGAGCCGTTCTGGGGCGGCACCTACTTCCCGCCGCGGCAAAGCTATGGCCGCCCGGCCTTCGCCGATGTGCTGCAGCAGTTGGCCGCCGTCTACCAAGATCAACGCGACAAGGTGAAGAAGAACGTTGAGGCGCTCCGTACCGGCCTCGACAAGCTCGCCACGCCCGAGCCGGGCAAGGGTCTGACGACCGCGGTAATCAACGACGTTGCCACCGCTGCACTGCGTGTGGTGGACCCCATTCGCGGCGGTACCGCAGGCGCACCGAAGTTTCCGCAACCAGCGTTCTTTCGCCTGATCTGGCGAACCTATCGGCGAACCGGCGCGGTGATGTTTCGCGATGCGGTCACCCTGACCCTTGATGCGCTCTGCCAAGGCGGCATCTATGATCATCTCGGCGGCGGATTCGCTCGCTACGCTACCGACACCAACTGGCTCGTCCCTCACTTCGAAAAGATGCTCTACGACAACGCCCAGCTGGTGGACTTGCTGACCGAGGTGTGGCTGGTAGAGGCCAATCCACTCTACGCCCAACGAGTCACTGAGAGCATCGACTGGCTTCTCAGCGCCATGCGTGTCGACAATGCCGCCACCGGCAGCTTCGCGTTTGCCAGCGCCCTTGATGCCGACAGCGAGGGTGAAGAGGGCCGCTACTACGTCTGGAGCCGGGCAGAAATCGAAGCCATTCTCGGCGAAGCGGCGCCACTCTTCTGCCGTGCCTACGGCGTCACGGCTGCGGGCAATTGGGAGGGGCAGAATATCCTCCATCGCCGGCGCAACGAGGGTGCCGATGAACCGGCCCTTGCCGCGCAATTTGCCGCCTGCCGCGCCCGCCTTCTCGCCCAGCGCAGCAAACGCGTGCCGCCACAGCGCGACGATAAGGTCCTCGCCGACTGGAACGGCCTGATGATCGATGCCTTGGCCCGCGCATCGGTGGCCTTCGACCGGCCGGACTGGTGCGTCGCCGCCATTTCCGTCTATCGCTTCATTGTCGAGACCATGCAGCAGGACGATCGCCTGCTCCACGCTTGGTGTGGTGGCCGCGCTGCCCATCCCGCAGTGCTCGAGGACTATGCAAACATGGCCCGCGCCGCGCTGACCTTGCACGAAGTGACCAGCGATGCTGCTTTCCTGATGCAAGCGCGCCGGTGGGTGGCGACGGCGGAGCGCTATTACTGGGACGCTGCCGGAGGTGGTTACTTTGTCGCTGCCAGCGACACCGACGACCTGCTGGTCCGACCGAAGACGATCGCCGACCACGCGGTTCCTTCCGGCAATGGTGTGATGGTCGAAGTCTTGGCGCGGCTGTTTTATCTCACCGGCGAGGCCAGCTACCGGGATCGTGCCGAGAGCGTTGCGACGCTGTTTTCCGGTGACAATCAGCAATATCTGCTGGGAGTTCCCGGTCTTCTCACCGCCTTCGAGTGGCTCTCCCAACCTGTACGCCAGATCGTAATCCTTGGACCGCTGGACGATCCGCAGACTCTGGCGCTGCGACAGGCTGCGCTCGCAGCCCCGCAGCCACTGCAAGTCGTCCAGACGCTTGCCTTCGACGTGGTGCTACCCGCTGGCCATCCAGCGACTGGAAAAACCTCCGCCGATGGCCGCCCCGTGGCCTTTGTCTGTGTCGGNCCAAGCTGCGGTCTACCGATCGCTGATCCGCTCGCTCTGCGCGAGGCAATGCGATCAACCGATGCAAGCAATGGAGTTGCCGCATGGCGCACGTAAGTTTTGCTACTCCCGTCGGCGCGATGACTGTTTTCGCCCACGAGGACGCACTCGTTGCCCTCGAATGGGGCTCCACCGCCGCCACCGAGGCGACGCCATTCCTTGAGCGTGTGCGTGACGGACTACTGCGCTATTTCGATGGCGAAGCTTTGCCGCTCGATTGGTCCCTAGCACCGGCCGGCACTCCCTTCCAGCAGCGAGTATGGAATCGACTCCGCGCCATTCCCTTCGGGACCACCGTCTCCTATGGCGCCCTCGCCCACGACGTGGATTCGGCGCCGCGGGCGGTCGCCAGCGCCTGCGCCCGCAATCCTTTGCCAATCGTCATTCCTTGCCATCGGGTGATTGCCGCCGACGGCGGCCTCGGCGGTTACTCCGGCGGCGAGGGGCTGCCAACCAAGGCGGCGCTCCTCAGCCTCGAGGGAATAACCATCCCGCTGTCAAAGTGCCCGGCGTTCGTCTGACAAGCTGCTGTCCGTCCATCCTTAAGCAGGAGAATCGCCATGCCACGCGCCATTCGCATCCATCACCCGGGTGGCCCGGAGGAAATGCGTTGGGAGGAGGTCTCGGTCCCGTCGCCGGGTACAGGCCAGGTTCGTCTGCGGCAAACCGCCGTCGGCCTCAATTTCATCGACGTCTATCATCGGAATGGGCTCTACCCGCTGCCGGAGCTACCGGCGGTCCTCGGCATGGAGGCAGCGGCAGAGGTCATTGAGATCGGGCCTGGCGTCACTGACCTGAAGCCCGGGCAACGCGTCGCTTATGCCAGCCCGCCGGTCGGCGCCTATGCTGAAGAACGGCTGATGCCCGCCGACCGTTTGGTGCCGCTGCCTGCCGACATCGACGACCGCACCGCCGCGGCGATGATGCTGCAGGGAATGACGGCGCAATACCTGCTGCGGCGGACTTATCCGGTCAAGCCCGGGGATGCGATCCTGGTGCACGCGGCGGCGGGCGGCGTCGGGCTGATACTCTGCCAATGGGCCAGCTACCTGGGTGCTACGGTGATCGGGACCGTTGGCTCGGAGGAAAAGGCAGTGCTCGCTAGGGCCAGCGGCTGTGCCCATCCTATCGTTTACACGCGCGAGGACTTCCCTGCGCGCGTCCGCGAGATTACTGCCGGTGCTGGTGTCGCCGTCGTTTACGACGGGATCGGCAAGGACACCTTCATGGGCTCGCTTGATTGCCTCCAGCCGATGGGAATGCTGGTGTCCTTCGGCAATGCCTCGGGGCCGGTACCGCCCTTTGAGCCGGCAATTCTCTCGGCGAAGGGATCGCTGTTCCTGACCCGACCGACACTGATGCATTACACCGCCAAGCGTGCCGACCTCCTTGCCTCCGCTGCCGAGCTCTTTGCGGTGGTGCAGTCCGGTGCAGTGCGCATCGCCGTACATCAGACCTATCCGCTGGCCGAAGCGGCGCAGGCTCATCGCGATCTTGAAGCACGCAAGACAACTGGTTCGACCATCCTGCTGCCCTGAGCACTCCGTTCCGACGCATACATGGCCTATGGCGTGGCGCATGCGCCACGCCATAGGCTGATACTCGTTGTGGTGGCCGTCTGTCCGCCACTTTGTCGCCACTTTCATCAACCAGAAGACGAAGGATCGGCGGAGTCGACCTTGCGTCCTTCGCCACGATGCGGCGGTAAACATGTGGGCGCACTGCGCACCGGCGCTGGGCCACTTGCGGGTCGTTCGAAGCGTCTCCCCCGCCGCTGATACCGACGGACGACAGCCGGAGGAGAAGCATGGACCAATTCGAGATTGATGCGCGCCATCGTGCACAGATCGGCGGGCGAAGCCCGGTCTCCATCTTTCTGGATGCATCGCGCCGGCGTATCCTGACCGACTTGGTGGTGCATGTGACTGACGGCACAGGACCGATGCTGTTGGTCGGCGATGTGGGCAGCGGCAAGACCACACTGCTGCGCCGCGTCGCCGAGGAGGCGGCCGCCCAGGATATTCCGGTCATCTTTCCCGCCAATGCCGGTGGCGGCGCCGGCCCGTTGCTCGCGCTGCTGGCGACAAGCAAGGAGTGGCTGGCAGGGGACAGCGCCGACGTCGACCATTTCGATGGCGCAAATGCAAGCGAATCGCAGTCCTCCTTCCCGCAGCTCGACACCCGCCGGCCGACAGCGATCCTGATCGACGACGCCGAGGCCTACCCGATTAGCCTGTGGCACCAGCTGGCCAACCTTGTGCGCTCCCCGCACCCCACGCGACGATGCCGCCGCTGATCCTCACGGTAACGTCGGATATGCTCGACTGGCTGAACTCGGTGACGCTGTTCGGCGAACAGGCAACAGACGACCGTGTACGACGTCTGCAACCGATGGTGCCGGCTGATGTCTGCCGCTATATCGCCCATTGCATGAAAGCCCAGGGTCATAGCCGGGCCTTGATCCCGCCATCGGCGGTGACACGGATCGCGGTGGCCACCCGCGGCCTACCTGGGCCGATCAGCCGGTTCTGCGACGAATTGCTGACGCTTCCGACCGTGCGTAAGGGTAGCGAGATTACCGCCGAGTTGATTGCTTCCCTAACGGCGGGACTTGCCACGTTGCAGCCGGACCCTTCACCCAAACCGAGCGACACCGCGCGTGCGCCGGAGGCAACGGAAGCAGCGGAGCCGTCCACCGTCGAACTCCCGCCGGCCGCGAGTTACGCAACGACGAAGCCGGCATGGGAGGATATGTCACGGCAGGGGGCTACCGACGTTCCACCGTTGCGGCGCTTCACGGCGGCTGAATCAGCATGGGCCGACACTGACCGACACGACAGTGCCGATGTGACGTTCTCGGCATTGTCTGGCCGCGGCACGACGGCAACGCCGTCGCCCTTTATGATGAGAAGCGTCGGAGCGGTACGCTGTTCCAGAAGCGCCGGCGGCGTCGATGGCCAACGATGCTGGTGGCGGCCGGTACCGTCGGCATCGCAGCGGTTGCTGTCGGCGCCATGCTTGTGGTGTTGTCGGGACGCCCTTCTACCGACACCGGCGCGATGAGCGGTACCCCTGACGAGCAGATCCCAACGTCCTCGCCGATGCTGAGCCAGCCGCAGCCTTCATCGTTACCGCTCCGGCGAGGCGGCTTAGCCGACACCGAGGCCAGCCCGAACAAGGCTGCGCAACCCCTGGCAGCGCAATCGCCTTCGGCGACAAACCAACTGGCGACGCCGCTTGCTCAGACAATGCCTGTACCGCGCAGCGATCCCTTCGCCATGGCGTCACCGCTGACCACGTCAGCCCCGGCGCCGACTACGGCACCAACGCCGGTTCCGGCAGGAGAGCAGGCGCGGGCGTCAGACGCAACGCACCCGCCGACCGCACCAGCGGCGCGGCCCAACGCCACCGGTGCACCGTCTCCCTCGTCTGCCACCCTGCCGTCGCCGTCCCGGAGGCCGGCGGCGGCAATGGAGACCAAAGCGACCGCGAAGTTGCCGGACAATTCGAAGGCTAAAGACAGTGCCACCGCCGCACGGCCTGCCGCCGGTAAATCCAGCGACAAGGACGCCAAGAGCGCGCCGCCGGAAGACGAGGGGTCACGAACGGAGGCGACAACCAGCGACGATGCCAACGCCGCAGACACGCCCACACCGCCCCGGCCGGTGAATGAGATCATCGCCATGGGCGACGAATTTCGCTCCTCCGGCGACCTACCCTGGGCGCGTAAGTTCTATCAGGCCGCGCAGGACCGAGGCAGTGCGAAGGCAACGGTGGCGCTCGCCCAAACCTACGATCCACGCTACGTCGATAATCAACACCATCCCGATCCGGCAATGGCCCGGCAGCTTTATACTGAAGCCGCCCGCCATGGGGACAGCTCGGCAGCAAAGCAACTGCAGGGACTCGATCGCTGGCTGGAAGATAGCCACTGATTGTCAATGCTGATCGCCCGCCGCGCAACCGCGCGGTCAGCGCCTGTGCAGCCTGAAGACGTCGGCAAAGACGGCGTCCGGCAGTGCGATGCCCTCGCGCTGCAGGTAGCGATCGGCATCGGCCGCATCGTAAACGACCATAACCGCCCGCTCGCCCCAATGCTCCAAGCGGACCATGCCTTCGGCACGATCGCAGCCGATCTTGGTGGGCAGTTCGAACAGGCGATGCAATCGACCAGGGTCGAAGGGACTTTCCCCCGGGGATGGCCNGCTCAGGCTGCCGTCCACAAGCTCAGCGGGGCGCTCGAGCCGCCATACGGCGGCGATGCCGTCCACGTCCATGGTCGGGCCGGCTAGAATCAATAGGTCGTCGCCGTCAAAGCTCAGGTCGCGGATGCCCATGCCGCCAAGCCAGAGGAAGTGCTTGATCACCTGCGGACCACCATCGCCTACTCGGCTCAGGCGAAGCGTGCCTGGGGTGTCGCTCTGCTTCGGTTCCACAGCGAGGATGATCGCCCAGCCGCGGAGCACCGGTCCGCGCAGCCCCAGGTATACCCGACCCTGGCGAACGGCGAGTCCCTCAATATCGAAGCCGTTGTCCTTGCCAGGAAGCGGCAGGTAATCCTCGTCCTTAGCCGCACGCATCGGCCGGACGAAGGGCGCCAGATGAGGATCGTCGCTTAGCGCCCGGATCAAAGGGTTCTTGCCATTCTCCCCGGTCAGGACTGCGGACGGGTGCGCGCCATCGGCGGCGGCGGTGACGATGACCCCATCATCGACAGTGAGGCGCGCGAGCAGACAGCGGCTTTGATCGACCGCGACCTTGTACAGGCGATGTCCGTCGCGATCGCCCTCCTTCGGCTTTTTACGCTTGGTGCTGTGGGAGCCGACAAGCCAAAGCTGATTGCCCGCCAATTCGAGCCCCTCGATATCGATTTCACCTTCGTCATCCTTNNGGTGGGGGCTCAGCGGCACGCGCGGCAAGACGTCGCACAGCCGCGTCACTGCGGTGAGAACGAAGGCCCCGGTGCCGTCGTCACGCAAGGTCAGTATGGTGTTGCGGCGAGCTGCCACCTTCGCTGTCTCGCTACTGGCACCGATGCCGAATGTTTCGTCACCAGCGAGCCACAACACCCGGCCAGCGGTGGTATCTGCGCAGGCAAGGGCGGAGAGATCGCCCAGCGACTTACTATCGATCGCCAGTTCGGGTCCCTGCAGCCGAAGCAGCGTACGCCCAAGCAGATAGCCTTGGGTCATCGTTCCCTCACCTTATCAATCGCGTGGGACAGATCGTCGTTGGCAAATATTCTGCCCCCTGGGTGGCTTTGCCCAGGTTTTAGCCCAGATCCTCATCGCGTCGTTAGCGCACGCTTTCCGGCGGGCGAGCCGGTCTGCGAAGAGTGGGCGTGACCGCCACCGGTCACGAAACGAGTAATCGTCGCTTACTCAATAACTCTTGCGCTGGCGAGCCGACCCTGCTAGCCTTCGCAGCATGAACACACCCCTGCGCCGATACGAATTCAGCGAACGGCTGGCCGAGATCCTCGGCGAGTCCCGCCGCGACCTCCGCTTCCGGGTCACCCTGCTGATCACCGGTGGCCTAGTACCAGCGGGACCACGCGGCCCCGGCTCGCCGCTTGCCACCCCGGACTACGCCGCCGACCTCTTGATCGGCGTCCTCGCAGCGCCGCAGCAGGTGCACACGGTGGATGCCGTCCGCTGCTACCGGGCGCTTCGCCCCGCGGATGCGCCGTTAGCGGACGCCACACCCGGCATTACCGTCGGCGCCCCCGCACGCGACTTGGCAGCCGCGCCGAGCGTGAACCGCCGCTGNCTCAGCGGTCGGCCCTGCTTCGGCGAAGCGATGGCGCAACTGCTCGAACTCTCCCGCGATCTGGAAACCCGTGCCCTCCTTGCCGACACCCTCTTCGGCATCTGGATCGCCCGCGGCTTTCCGGCGGCGACATTGCAACTGGCCAGTTGGTCCGACGGTCGTCGCCGTCTCTTCAGCCAACGCTACGAGCCGGTTTCCGGCGAACCACCGCCCGCCTGGCTCGATGCCGAGCGTGGCGGCAACGCCGACCCCGGCCTGTTCCACAGCGTTTTTCTTCCCGCCGCCAAGCTGATCCACATCGGCATGCTGACGGCACCCAACAAAGAAAGGACGTTCCCCGTGATCGACCTGGGCAACAGACTGAACGACCTTGCCGAACTCGCCCGCCAGCGCCGTCACCGCCGGCCCTGGCAGTCCTTCCTCGGTGCGGCGAAGAACGCGATCGCCGTCACCGATCGGATCGAAGCCGAACCAAGCCACCTCATCGAGATAGCCGACTTCGGCAGCAACCCGGGTGAACTGCGGATGCTCACCTACGTGCCGAATGACCTCCCCGCCGGAGCTCCCCTCGTCGTCGTCCTGCACGGCTGCACCCAGACCGCTCACTCCTACGACGACGGCACGGGCTGGACGACACTTGCCGATCGCTACGGCTTTGCCGTGCTGCTGCCGGAGCAGCGCCGACGCAACAATCCGTTGCGCTGCTTCAACTGGTTTCGCCCCGACGACACCAGCCGCGACGTTGGCGAGGCGTCGTCGATCCGGCAGATGGTGGCACAGATGGAGCTGATGCACGGCTTCGATCCGGCGCGCGTCTTCGTCACCGGCCTATCGGCTGGNGGGGCCATGACCTCGGTCATGCTGGCAACCTATCCCGAGGTCTTCGCTGGCGGTGCCGTGATCGCCGGCACGCCCTACCGCGCCGCAACCGGGCTGCAGGATGCCTTCGAGGTCATCTTCCAGGGTCGCAGGTTGCCGTCAGAAGAATGGGCCGGACGGGTGCGAGGTGCCTCAGGCCATAGCGGGCCGTGGCCGAAGATATCGGTCTGGCACGGCGATGCCGACAGCACGGTGAAGCCGTTGAATGCGGAGGAAATCCTCAAGCAGTGGACAACGGTGCACGGACTGCCGAGCGACCCCGCCCACGAGGAAAGCGTCGACGGCCATCGCCGCCGGGTATGGCGTGATGCCGAGGGGCGTGAGCTTGTGGAGGCCTATACCATCTACGGCATGTCGCACGGTCAACCGATCATGCCACACGGCGACGATGGCTGCGGCATCCCCGCCCCCTTCATTCACGACATGGGAATTTCATCAGCATACCACATCGCCCGCTTCTGGGGGATCACCGAAAACCGGCGGGAGAACGTCACCCGACGCCGCCCGGCGCGGCCTACCGTCGATGTCACGCCGGAGGTGATTGCGGTGGATGAGCCGCTGCGCTCGACCAGCGCCACGGATGTCATCGTCATCGACAGCCGCGGCCAGGCACGTGACGAACGCCGCAGCGCCGGCGAGCGCCTTCACCGCTATCGGGACCGGAACGCCGGCGATGAGGCCTCGGGCGTTGGCGTCGACGTGCATGGCATCATTACCAAGTCCTTCGAACTCGCCGGTCTGCTGAAACGCAAGCGAGACGGGACGACAGAAACCACCAACACTGGCGCGCCGCTTGGCATCGACATTCCCCAGATCGTCAGCACCTCCCTGGCGGCAGCCGGACTGTTCAGTCGCGACCGCTCTGGAGCGCCCACCGACAGTCCTGGCAGCGCTAAGAGCGGTACCGCCACACCGCTCGACATCCCGTCAATTCTGACCAGGTCCTTCGAGGCGGCGGGACTGCTGAAGACGGTGCGCGACATTACCCCACCGCCGACGGAGGTCCGCTCCGAAGGCAGCTCCTTGGATGGCGACGGCCCCGCTGGCACCGGCCTGGAGGGAAGCGGCTGGACGCTGCTCGCCGCCGACCCTGCCGTCCCCGGCGCTGGCTCCATTCTCTTTGGCCATGCGTCCTCAGGCCTTGACGGTACCACCGGCACGGTCAAGCGGACACTAGCCTGCCAACTCAACCTCGAGCGGCGGCCGCGCCTCAGCTATCGCCGTCGCCTGGACCTGAACGCCGCCGTCAATATGGCCACCACCGCTGCATTTACCGTCCTCGTCGAGGGCGTCGCGGTCGACGAGGTGTCCGCGGTGGGTNNGATGGACTACCAGGAAGCGGACTGGACCGAGCGGCGCGAAATCGACCTCACCTGCTTCGCCAACCGTACGGTCACACTTACTTTCGAACTCACCGCCAACGCCAACGTCGGCGCCGAGGTGGCAGCGAAGGCCTGGATCCGCGACATTACCCTGCACGAGGCGGCAGCGACTGCCGCGACCGTGGACGCCTAAAAGCCCCACCCGAGAGACAACACCTGCGCCAGCGGGGTCAAAGAAGGGAGGGAGCGTCTGTTACCAGACGCTCCCTCTTCTTCGCCACAATATACCGGCAAGGTTACGATGGGATGCTGCTTGCCTACCGCGGCCTCAGCGAGTCTGCCGTCTGGCCAAACAGAATCTTCCGGCTGTCGTCGTTCACCGTCGGCCGTTCCATCCAGGGCTCACCTTTGGCGTAGGCTCGCTCTGTCGCCGGTCGATTGCGCACCGCCTCGAACCACCGCCTCAGGTTGGCAAAGGCATCGAGGTCCTGTTGCTGGCGCTTCCAGGGCACGATCCAGGGATAGATCGCCATATCGGCGATGGAATAGGCGTCTCCAGCAATAAAGCTACGACCCTCCAGGCGCCGGTCAAGGACGCCATAAAGCCGGTTGGTCTCCTTGACGTAGCGCTCCATGGCGTAAGGGATCTTTTCCGGCGCATACTGAACGAAGTGATGGTTCTGCCCGGCCATCGGCCCGAGGCCGCCCATCTGCCAAAACAACCACTCCAGCACGGTCTTGCCGCCACGCAGATCGGCGGGCATGAACTGGCCGGTCTTTTCGGCGAGGTAGACGAGGATCGCCCCGGATTCGAAGACCGAGATCGGCTCGCCACCGTCGGCCGGCGCGTCATCGACAATCGCCGGCATCCGGTTGTTGGGGCTGATGGCGAGAAATGCCGGCTGGAACTGCTCGCCGGCGCCGATATTCACCGGCTGAATCGTGTAGTCCAACCCGGCTTCCTCAAGGAACAAGGTGATCTTGTGCCCGTTGGGCGTTGGCCAGTAGTAGAGAGTAATCATCGATCGGTCTGTCCTCAGTTCGCACGAGCGGCGAGGTGAACCCCCAGCCGTAGCCCCCAGGCGTAGATGCTCAACGCCGGATTGACCCGGCTCGCCCGCGGCAGCACGCTGCCATCGGCGACGTAGAGCCCCTCCATGCCATGCACCTTGCCGTTAGGGTCGACGACGCTCGCCGTCGGATCGCTGCCGGTGACCAGGGTGCCCAGCGCATGCGCGGTGCCGGCAAGTCCGGACCAGCGATCGGTGCCGCTAAATCCGGCACGTCGCAGCTTGGCTGCGAAATCCTCGATGATCGCTTCGTGCTGTTCCTTCGCCGGCATTATCCGGTCGAGTTCATAATCAAGGGTTGGCGCACCGCCCGGATTGGCGATCACCCGGTTATCCGGGTGCGAGCCGTCTTCGGTGGTAACGAAGAAACCGAGGGCGCGGGCGCCCAACGTGTCGCTGACCAGTTGCGGAATAAAGCTTGGTAGTTGCGTCGCCAGAATCTCGCCGTCGAGCCAGCCAAGGCACTGCAGCGTCGAATGAGGATACTGTTCGTTGGTGAAGATCGCCGTCTTGCGCAGAAGATCGCTGTTCTTGCCGGTGGAAAAAACGACCAGGGCGCTGTTGATGTGCATCTTGAAATTGCGACCCACCAAGTCGGCGCCGGGCAGTACCCGGTCGAGGCCGGTACGCACCAGGTAGTCATGGAGCAACCGCGGCGAACTCATCGCCCCACAAGCGACAACCACCACCGGGGCGCTGTAAACAGAGGCGTCGGCGCAGACGACGCCGGTGACCACCTCCGGCGTGCCGGGCACATGGGTGAGGCCGACCACTTCGTTATCGATAACAAGGCGGAAATTAGGCTGGTTCTCGATCGGCATGATCAGATCCTGCTCCGCTTCCCCCTTGTAGCCCATCGGCGAGGCATAACCGTCGAAGTGCTTCGCTTCCTCGGGGTCTTGCAGGATCTCCGGCTTCAGCCCAAGCGGCAGCGCCGCCGGATGCCAGCTCGGATCGGCAGCAACGATAGTGTCGATCACCTTCTGCAGTTCCGGTTCATTCGGAAAGGTGCTTACGTGCAGCAGTCTCTCGGCCTCAGTGTAATACGGCAGCAGCTCGCTGAGACCGAACGGCCAGCCGAGGCATTGGTGCAGCGGGTCGCCGCGAAACTCATGCTCGGCGAAGCGCAATAAGGCCGCCCCATACCATTTGGTCTTGCCGCCGACGTTGTAATGCTCGCCGTTGGGCACGAAGCCGCGGCCGCGACCGTCGCGCCATTCCACCTTGTTGGCGTAGCGACCAAGTTTGAAGACCTCACGGGTGGAAATGGTCGAACAGTCACGCGGTAGCCGGCCGCCTTTCTCGATCAGGACAACTCGCTTGCCGCTCTTGACCAGCTTATAGGCCGCGGCGGCTCCGCCCGCCCCCGAACCGACCACAATGACGTCGAATCCTTCAGGCATCCCCGGACCTCATCCAGACTGATTGTTTGCCGCTGCTCCCTTGCGCGCGCCGAGCCGCGTCGACGCCGGCACGACCTCATCCGCCAGTGGCAAAGCCCGGATAGCAGGTCATGCCGCCGTCGACGAAGATCGTCGTGCCGTTGATATAGTCAGCCATGTCGGACGCGAGAAACACCGCCACGTGACCGATATCGTCCGGCTCACCGATCCGCTTGTACGGTACCAATTCCATCAGCGAGGCATAAGCCTCTGGAGTGCTCCAAGCCTCGGTGTTGATCGGCGTACGGATGGCGCCTGGCCCGATCGAGTTGACGCGAATACGGTGCGGCGCCAGTTCCTGGGCGAGGCTCTTCATCATCATGTTGATGCCACCCTTCGAGGTAGCATAGTTGACGTGACCACCCCAGGGGATCACCTCGTGCACCGAGCTCATGCAAATAATCTTGCCGCGGGCGACCGAGACCTCCTGACGGATCGGCCGGCGAAGGAACTCGCGCACCGCCTCGCGGATGCAGAGAAACTGGCCGGTCAGGTTGACGTTGAGTACGGTGTTCCACTGGGCGAGCGACATGTCAACGAAACCGGAGTCGCGCTGCAGTCCGGCGTTGGCGACGAGGATGTCGAGGGTTCCGAAGGCGGCGACCGCCTGCTTGAACATCTCCGCCACCTGGAGCTCATTGGCGACGTCGGCCAGAATGGCGAGGCTCTTGCGGCCTTCCGCCTCGATCGCCTGCACCACCTCCTTTGCGGCATCATCGCCGGCGACGTAGTTGACGATCACATCGGCGCCGGCGCGGGCGAGATTGATCGCCACGGCGCGGCCAATACCGGAATTGGCGCCAGTCACCAGAGCTTTTTGCCCGGCGAGCATCTTTGGACAGGCCTTATAATTCGGCAATTCGTCGTTAAACGCGGGTGCGTCAGTCACGGAATGCCCTCCCAGAGTTGAAGTCCAAACGTTTTAGTCGGGGAATGACGTAAGGTCTACGGGCTCGCCGGCGGCCGATTGAGTTCGTCGATCAGATTGGCAACCAAGCCGCTCCAACCCGTCTGGTGCGAAGCGCCGACGCCACGGCCAATATCACCATGAAAATATTCGTGAAACAGGATGTGATCGCGGAAATGTGGATCGCTGGCAATCCGTTCGTACTGACCGAGCACCGGACGCTTGCCGTCGGCATCGGCGAGGAAGATCCGACACAGGCGTCGGGCAATCTCGTCTGCCACTTCCGCCAGCGTCATCATCACCCCGGAGCCCGTCGGGCACTCAACTTTGAAGTCGTCGCCATAGAAGCTATGGAACCGGCGCAGACTTGCCACCAGCAGGTAATTGACCGGCATCCAGATCGGTCCCCGCCAGTTGGAATTGCCGCCAAAAAGGCCGCTGTCGGATTCAGCCGGCAGGTATTTCACCTCATACCGCCGCCCGTGACAGTTGAAGACGTAAGGTTGGTCAAGGTGTTCGCGCGAAAGAGCGCGGATACCGTAGGGCGAGAGAAAGGCGCCCTCGTCGAGGACGCGCTGCANGGTCTTCTTCATCCTGAAGGCGCGGGCGATCGACAGCAGCCGGCGGTTCTCGCTTCCCGGCCGCTGCCAGTAGGAAACCAGCTTCGCCAGATCGGGCTTGTGGTGGAGATACCACGTCATCCTGGCGCTGAATGCCGGCAGACGGGCCAGAAGCTCATCGTCGAGGACTTCGACCGCAAAGAGGAGGATGAAACTGACGGCCGAATGCAGCCGCAACGGCGTGGCGCTGCCATCGGGCATCATCAGCATGTCGCAATAGCTCTCCTCCTGTTCGTCCCACAGGCCGACGCCCTTGCCGCCGATGTTGGTCATGGACGCGGCGATGGCGAGGAAATGCTCGAAGAACTTGCTGGCAATGTCCTCGTAGACGGGATTGTGCAGCGCCAGTTCGATGGCGATGCGCAGCATGTTGAGGCAGTACATGCCCATCCAGGCGGTACCGTCCGCCTGATTTAGATAGCCCCNCGTCGGCAGCGGCGCCGAACGATCGAAAACGCTGATGTTGTCGAGGCCAAGGAAGCCGCCCTGGAAGACGTTGCGGCCGCGCGGGTCCTTGCGATTGACCCACCAGGTGAAATTCAGCAGCAGCTTGTGAAACATCCGCTCGAGAAAGGCGATCTCGCCCGTCCCGGTGAGCGAACGCTCGAAGGAATACATTTCCCAGGCTGCCCACGCCTGTACCGGCGGGTTGACGTCGCTGAAGTTCCATTCGTAGGCCGGGATCTGACCGTTCGGATGCATGTACCACTCGCGGCAGAACAGCAGCAGCATCTCCTTGGCGTAGCGCAGGTCGATCCGCGCCAGGGTGACGCAGTGGAAGGCGCTGTCCCAGGCGGCAAACCAGGGATACTCCCACTTGTCCGGCATCGAGATGACATCGTGCGCGTCCACATGCCGCCAGTCGTAGTTGCGTCCACTGCATCGGCTGGCCGGTGGCGCCGGTTCGCCAGAATCGCCGTCGAGCCAGCGGGGCACGTCGTAGAAGTAGAACTGTTTGCTCANCAGCATGCCGGCGAACGCCTGGCGCTGGACGAGGCGCTGGTCGGCATCGGCAATGTGCTGCTGCAAGCCGGCGTAAAACGCGTCCGCGTCGCTGCGGCGGGCGGCAATAATGGCATCGAAGTCGGCAAAGGCGTTGGCGGCGGGCTCGCCCGGCATCAGACGGACGCGTACAGTAGCGCTGCCCCCGGCGGNGATGTCCAGCTGGTAAAGTCCCGCCACCTTGGTGCCGCTGTTGGCCGGGTTGACCGCCGCCTGGTTGCCATGGACGACGTAATCGTCGAACCCATCCTTGAAGAAGCCCGGTGCGTCGGTAACGCCATATAATCGACGGGCGTTGGTCTCGTTGTCGCAATAAAGCACGGTCTGCGGCGTCTGCCAGTGAATGGTAAACGCCCCCAGCCGATCGTGGGCAATCCGCGCCGCACTGTTTTTGCTGGCGTCGGTGCCGGCATCAGTGATCGACGGCTTCCTGCCGTTCAGGCCCCACGTCCAGGTGTTGGNGAAGCAGGCTTGCGGCAGGACATGTAGTGTCGCTGTCTCCGGGCCACGATTGGTAACGGCTATTCTGAGAGCGATGTCGTTGACGTCGGCCTTAGCGTATTCGATCTCCACGTCGAAGTAGCGGTCCTCGTCAAAGACACCGGTTTCGATCAGCTCGAACTCCGGATCGAGCTTGCCGCGGCGGGCGTTGGCGCGGATCAGCCGATTGTAAGGGAAGGCAGCCTGGGGATACTTGTAGAGCATCCTGGCGTAGGAGTGGGTCGGTGTTGCGTCGAGATAATAATAGTATTCCTTTACGTCCTCACCGTGGTTGCCCTGCTGATTGGTGAGGCCGAACAACCGCTCCTTGAGGATCGGATCCTTGCCGTTCCACAGCGCGACGCTGAGGCAAAGAATCTNGCGATCGTCGCAGAAGCCGCCGATGCCATCCTCGCCCCAACGGTAGGCGCGCGAACGCGCCTGATCATGCGTCAGATAGTCCCAGGCGTCGCCGCCCTCGCTGTAATCCTCGCGAACCGTACCCCACTGACGCTCGCTGACGTAGGTGCCCCACCGCCGCCAATCGGTGCCGCCGGCATCGGCCGCCTGCAGCCGCAGCCGCTCGGGGTCTACACGCACTGGGTCCGCCATCTGTTTCCCCGCCGCATACGAGTCCCTACTGCGTGACCGCCCGCCGAGGGCAGCTGCCGAAGTTGCCCGAACACCCTGATCACAGCAGCATAGCCGGACTGCCGACGAACACCAACGCCCGACGGATGCAGCTAAAGAACTCCATCGCCCTGACCCCGCCGCGTCGTGCGTTATAGCCAGCGCGGACACCCCATTCGAGGACTTCTATGCCTTCAATACCCCAAAAGGGCTGGATTGCCGCCTTGTGCATGGATTACGCTGCAGCATGACACAACGGGACATCCCGGCCGCCCTGTCCGACCGCGAACGCCTCGACCGGCTGCGGCTGATTCGCAGCGAGAACGTCGGTCCGGTGACCTGGCGGCGGCTGATCGATCGCTACCGCTCGGCAACCCGCGCACTGGCGGTGCTGCCGGAGCTGGCAGCGGCGGGCGGCAGCAAGCAAGCGATCCGCCTGACCAGCGACGCCGAGGCGGCGGCCGAGTTGGCGGCACTCGCACGCCTGGGTGGGCGGCTGCTGGTCTGGGGCGACCGCGACTATCCGGCCCGCCTCGCCGCCATCGACGATGCACCGCCGACACTGAGCGTGATCGGCGACGGGGCGTTGTTCGCCCGTCGCAGCATCGCCATCGTTGGCAGCCGCAACGCATCGGTCAACGGCCGCCGCTTGGCCGCGCGCCTCGCGGCCGATCTGGGTGAAGCCGGTTTCGTCATCGTCTCCGGCCTTGCCCGCGGCATCGATGGCGCCGCCCACGCCGGTGCGATCGCCAGCGGTACCGTCGCCGTCGTCGCCGGTGGCATCGACATCATCTATCCGCAGGAGCACGCTGCACTTTACGATTCGATCCGCCGCCAGGGTGCGGTGGTGGCAGAACTGCCGCCCGGTGCCCAGCCACAGGCACGGCATTTTCCCCGCCGCAACCGGATCATCGCCGGCCTCGCCGAGGCGGTGCTGGTGGTGGAGGCGGCGATGAAGTCGGGCTCGCTGATCACTACCCGTTACGCACTGGAACAGGGGCGCGAAGTGTTCGCCGTGCCCGGTTCGCCGCTCGACGCCCGCGCCCAGGGGAGCAACGACCTGATCCGTCAGGGGGCTACCCTCACCGAGACGGCCGAGGATGTGTTGCGCGTTTTAACCGGCCGACAGCCGCTGCCGTCGGCCCGGGTTCGTGCCTCGCCAGAGACGTTCGAGCAGCAGTATCCGCTCGCGCCAGCGGTGCCAGACCCCACGTCCGCTGACGACCGGGCACGGCAAATTCTCGCCGAGGCGTTGTCCCCGTCACCGGTCGCCGTTGACGAAATCATCCGTAGCTGCCAATTGTCCCCGACGCTGGTCACCACCATTCTCCTCGAATGGGAATTGGCCGGCCGTTTGGAGCGTCATTCGGGCAACCGGGTAGCATGGATTGGTGCCGCTTCCGCACGGGGGTGAGCGGATGAACGTCGTCATCGTCGAGTCGCCGGCCAAGGCCAAGACGATCAACAAGTATCTGGGTCCTGAGTTCGCCGTTCTGGCGAGCTATGGTCACGTGCGCGATCTGCCGGCGAAAGACGGTTCGGTCAAGCCTGATGCTGACTTTCAGATGGACTGGGAGGTTGACCCGCGGGCGCAGAAGCATCTGAAGGCGATCGCCGACGCGCTGAAGGGGGCTAAGCGTCTTTACCTTGCTACCGACCCCGATCGCGAAGGTGAGGCGATTTCCTGGCACGTTCGCGAGGTGTTGGGCGAACGTAAGGTGCTGGGCGGCATCGATATCAAGCGCGTCGTCTTTAATGAGATCACCCGCAACGCCGTTCTCGACGCCTTTGCCAATCCACGCGATCTCAACAAGGAGCTGGTCGACGCCTATCTGGCGCGACGTGCTCTCTATCTCGTCGGTTTTACCCTCTCGCCGGTGCTGTGGCGCAAGCTACCGGGCAGCCGCTCGGCCGGCCGGGTGCAATCGGTCGCGCTGCGACTGATCTGTGAGCGCGAAGCCGAGATCGAGGATTTCCGCAGCCAGGAATACTGGAGTATCGAAGGCACCTTCCGCACCGAGGCGGGCGAGACCTTTACCGCGACGATGACGCATCTGCGCGGCACCAAGCTCGATAAGTTTGACCTCCCAAATCAGGCAGCGGCCGACGCTGCGGTCGCGGCGGCGCTCGACCGCAGCTATCGCATCGGCAAGGTCGAGCGCAAAACGACGAAGCGCAATCCGGCGCCGCCCTTCATCACCTCCACCTTGCAGCAGGAAGCCGCACGCAAACTGGGGTTCGCTGCAGCGAAGACGATGCGCATCGCGCAGAAGCTTTATGAAGGTGTCAGCGTCGGCGGTGAGACAGTGGGCCTGATCACCTATATGCGAACCGATGGGGTGCAGATGGCGGCCGATGCCGTCACCGCCTGCCGCGAGGTCATTGCCGCAGACTTCGGCGATACCTTCCTGCCAGAGAAGCCGCGATTCTATAAGAGTAAGGTGAAGAACGCGCAGGAGGCGCACGAGGCGATCCGCCCCACCGACCTTCGTCGTCGTCCGGATGATATCAAGCCCTATCTCGACCCAGATCAACTGAAGCTCTACAAACTAATCTGGCGGCGGACGCTCGCCTGTCAGATGGCGTCTGCCCTCATCGACCAGACAGCGGCCGACGTGGTCGCCGACGATGGTCAGATCATCTTCCGCGCCACCGGCTCCATCGTCGCCTTTCCTGGCTTTCTGCGCGTCTACCGCGAGGGCCGTGACGATCCGGAACCCGANCAGCAAGGCCAAAACGGGGAGACCCCAGCCGCCGATGACGCCGAGCGGATCTTGCCCGATCTCATGCCAGACACGCCGGTGACGACCGACGCCATCACCCCGGACCAGCATTTTACCCAGCCGCCGCCGCGCTATACCGAGGCCAGTCTGGTCAAACGGCTGGAGGAACTGGGCATCGGCCGGCCTTCCACCTACGCCTCGATCATCTCGGTGCTGCAGGAACGCAAGTACGTGCGCCTCGAGAAGTCGCGTTTCCTGCCCGAGGACCGCGGTCGGCTGGTCACCAGCTTCCTTACCAGCTTCTTCGAGCGCTACGTCGCCTACGGGTTCACCGCCGAGATGGAGGAGAAGCTCGACGACATCTCCGGTGGTCGGATCGACTGGAAAGAGGTGCTGAGCGCTTTCTGGGAGGATTTCAGCGCTACCGTCGACGGCACCAAGGGCCTCAGGATCAAGGAGGTCCTGGACGCCCTCGACATGCTCCTCGGTCCCCACTTCTTCCGCGAGGGGGAAAGTGGCCGCGACCCGCGTGCCTGTCCGGGGTGCGCCGACGGCCGCCTCAGCCTGAAGCTTGGCAAGTTCGGCGCGTTCATCGGCTGCTCCAACTATCCCAACTGCCGCTACACCCGGCCCCTGGTGCCGGTCACCGGCGACGAAGCCGAGGCGGAGCAGGCGGTCGCCGGTAATGGCGGCCGGACGCTGGGCGAGGATCCGGCGACGAGGCTGCCGGTCATGCTACGCAAGGGACCCTACGGTTATTACGTGCAGCTCGGCGACAACGGCAGCGGCGACGCCGCCGATACCAAGACGAAGACGAAGCCGAAACGGGCCGCACTCCCACGCGGCGTCGATCCGCAAGCGATCAATCTCGATCAGGCGGTGGGATTGTTGTCGTTGCCGCGCCAGCTGGGCCTCCACCCGGAAACGGGCGACGCGATCATGGCCGGCCTCGGTCGCTTCGGCCCTTACCTGAAGATGGGCGACGTCTACGTCTCACTGAAGGGCGACGACGACGTGCTGTCCATCGGCCTCAATCGCGCCGTCGACCTGCTTGCAAAGGCAGCGACCGGCAAGAAACCGGGCCGGGTGCTCGGCAATCATCCCGACGACGACAAGCCGGTGCGGCTGCGGCCCGGCCGTTACGGCGCGTATGTTGAGCACGGCGCAACGCGCGCCACCATCCCCGCGTCGCTCGACGAGCCGACGCTGACGCTTGAGGCTGCCATTGAACTGCTCGCCGCCAAGGCGGCAAAGGCTGGGCCGACCGGCAAGGCGGCAAAGCCTGCCAAGGGGGTGAAAAAGCTGAAAGCCGCCAAGGGCGCCGTCAAAGATGCCGCGGAGGATGCCGGCGAGGCATCGGTTGCCGAGGCGAAGCCGGCAACGCGTCGCAAGCGAGCCGCCGCGGCAAAACCGGCTGCGGCAGCGGACGCCGCCGCCACCACCGAGGCGCCGCCGAAGCCGACTCGACGACGCAAGGCCGGCGGCGCTTGAGCTATATCCTCGCGTTTGACGACCACTGCACTCACGGCCCAGCGGAGACTGGCTGGCGATGAACGCCAAGCCTGTCCCATTTCCCACGCGCGAGCAGATCCTCGACTTCATTCGAAACAGCGAAGCGCGCGTCGGTAAACGGGAGATCGCCCGCGCCTTCCATCTCAGCGGTGACCAGCGCACCCAGTTGAAGCAGGTGCTGAGGGAACTGGAGACGGACGGCAGCCTGAGCCGGCACCGCGGCCGCCGCTACGGCGAATTGGGGCAGCTGCCGAGTGTCACTGTCATCGCCATTTCCGGCACCGATACCGACGGCGAAACGATTGCCCGGCCGGTGCAATGGGCGGAGGATGGAGCACCGCCGCTGATTTACGTCTCCCCTGACAAACATGGTCGCGGCGCCTTTGCAGTGGGCGAACGCGCCCTGGCACGGCTGACACCGATCGGTCCCAACACCTACGAGGCGCGGATCATCCGCCGTCTGCTCGCCGCGCCGCCGCGCGCCCTTGGCGTCTACACCATCGTCGGTGAGCAGGGGCGCATCATCCCGGTGGACAAGCGGGCACGCGACGAACTGATCGTGCCGCCGGGCGAGGCGGGCGACGCCGAGCCGGGTGAATTGGTGTGGGCGGAAGTTCGCAGCGTCCGTTCGCTCGGTCTCAAACACGCCCGCATCGTTGATCGCCTCGGCCCGGTGAAAGGGGCGAAGTCGATCACGCTGATCACGCTGCACGACCACGACATCCCGATGAAGTTTTCCGAGGAGGCGTTGCGTCAGGCGACTGCTGCCGGCCCGGCGCCGCTCGGCAACCGCGAGGATCTGCGGGGCGTGCCGCTGGTCACTATCGACGGCGAAGATGCGCGCGATTTCGACGACGCCGTGTGGGCCGAGGCCGACGATGATCCGGCGAACACCGGCGGCTGGCACCTGATCGTCGCCATCGCCGATGTAGGTTGGTACGTCCGTCCCGGCTCGCCGCTCGACCGCGCCGCGTTCGAGCGGGGCAACTCCGTCTACTTCCCCGACCGCGTCGTCCCGATGCTGCCGCATGAGCTGTCGAACGGCTGGTGTTCGCTCAATCCGGCGGAGGATCGGCCGTGTCTCGCCGCGCACCTGTGGATCGACGGCGAAGGTCAGCCTNNGTGTCGCCATCGCTTTAGCCGCGGGCTGATGCGTTCGGCGGCGCGGCTGACCTACCGCCAGATGCAGCACGCCCGCAACGGTGCACCAGACGAGATGACGGCGCTGCTAAAAGATACGGTACTGACCCCGTTATATTCGGCCTACGCGGCGTTGGCGGCGGCACGGGCCAAGCGTGGCGTGCTTGAACTCGACGTCCCGGAACGTCGGGTGTTGATCGGTACGGACGGACTCGTCAGCGGCGTCGAGGTGCGGGAGCGGCTCGACAGTCACAAGCTGATCGAGGAGTTCATGATCCTCGCCAACGTCGCCGCCGCCGAGACGCTGGAAGCGCAACGCCAGCCGTGCATGTACCGCATCCACGACCAGCCGTCCGTCGACAAACTGCAGTCGCTGCGCGATTTTCTCGATACCCTGGGGCTGTCAATGCCGGCCGGCCGCATGGTGCAGCCGCGCGACTTCAACCGTATCCTCGCCAAGGTTGCGGACACCGCCGAGGCGCGGCTGGTCAATGAAGTTGTGCTGCGCTCGCAGGCACAGGCCTGCTATAGTCCAGATAACATTGGTCATTTCGGCCTGGCACTGCGTCGCTACTGCCATTTCACCTCACCGATCCGCCGCTATGCCGATCTCCTTGTCCATCGGGCGCTGATTGATGCGATGCGGCTGGGTGACGGCGGTCTGGGCTCCGAGCCAGCGGACCTTGCCCGCATTGGCGAGCATATTTCGGCCACCGAGCGGCGCGCCACGGCGGCAGAACGCGACGCCGTCGACCGGTTCACGGCGTCCTTCCTCGCCGAGAAGGTAGGCACCATCCAGCGCGGGCGGATCACCGGGGTTACTCGTTTCGGCCTGTTCGTCAGCCTCGACGACAGCGGCGCCGACGGCCTGGTGCCGATCTCCACCCTGCCCGACGACTACTACGAGCACGACGAACGCGGCCACCAGTTGATCGGCCGCGAGCACCGGCTAACCTTTCGCCTCGGTGATGCGGTGGACGCGCGGATCGTCGAGGCGCGTCCGCTCACCGGCGGCATTCTGTTCGAACTAATCCGCGGCGTCGGCGAGGGCGTAAAGCGACTGACCCGGCGGCCGCCGCGCGGCGGCGGTCCCGGCAATCGCAAGGCAGGCAGACCTGCGCATCGGCCCTCGCGTCGCCGCTAGCGAAAGGACGGCTGATGCAGCCGAAGGATTTGTTCACCACCGCACCGTTCCCCTCCTGCCATGCCTCCACAGTGGCAGAAAGCGGCGGCGTGCTTGTTGTCGCCTTCTTTGCCGGCAGCCGCGAGGGCGCCAGCGACGTGGGCATCTGGGTGTGTCGGCGCGAACGCCAGACCTGGAGCGAGCCGGTTCGGGTAGCCGTCGGTAGCGTCAAGTTCCGCCGCCATCCGTGCTGGAATCCGGTACTATACCAGCCGCCGACAGGCCCGCTGATGCTGTTCTACAAGGTTGGCCCCACGCCCAGCCGCTGGTGGGGGATGCGGATCACCTCCGACAACCACGGCCTCACCTGGTCGCCACCCGAGCGCCTGGCCCGCGGCATCCTCGGTCCGATCAAGAACAAGCCGATCCATTCGCCGGGCGGCGCCCTGCTNTGCCCCTCCAGCTGCGAGCGCAATCGCTGGCGCATCCACGTGGAACGCTCGGAGGACGGTGGCGCCAGCTGGCACCGCGGCCGGCCGCTCAACGACGGCCGCGCCTTCTTTGCCATTCAACCGACGCTGCTTGCCCACCCGGGCGGCCGGCTACAGCTCTTGTGTCGCACCCGGCAGGGCGTCCTTGCCGAGTGCTGGTCGGAAGACGACGGCCATCACTGGACGCCACTCGTGGCGACGCACCTGCCGAACCCGGACAGCGGCATCGATGCCGTCGGCCTCCGCGATGGCCGTTTCCTGCTCATCTACAACCACACCCAAGTCGGCCGGTCGCCGCTCAACCTGATTGTCTCCGCCGATGGCAGCGAATGGCAGGCGGCGCTGGTGCTGGAAGACGAGCCGGGTGAGTTCTCCTACCCGGCAATCATTCAGGCCGGCGACGGCACGGTCCACGCCACTTGGACCTGGAACCGACGCCGTATCCGCCACGTGGCGCTTGATCCTGCGGCGCTGCAGCCGGTGCCTTTCGACGAATACCACTGGCCGGAAGGATTTCGCGGCTGGCCGTAAACGGCAGCGGCTGGAACCGGACACCCGGCACAACCAAGCGCCAGCTCAGCGCCGACGCAACGGAGGTCGCGCAGTCAACGCCACTTTTGCCGAAGATGCGGGCGGTGTGGGTTGGACCTCTGCCTGCAATTCCCTGAGCCGATAAAGGGCGTCGAGCGCTTCGCGTGGGGTGAGCGCATCGGGATCGATCGTCGCCAGCGCTTCCAGCACTGGTGAGGCCGGGGCAGGCAGCGGGAAGGCTGGCGGCGGCGGCGGGCGCACCACCGCCGCGGCGAACAGCGGCAGATCACAGGCGAGCCGCGTCAGGTCGGAGGTCTGTTCGCCCTTCTCCAGCGTATGCAAGATCTCCTCGGCGCGCACAACAACCGCCGCTGGCAACCCGGCGAGGCGTGCCACGTGTACGCCATAGGAGCGGTCTGCGGCGCCCGGCGCCACCTCATGCAGGAAGACCACATCACCGCGCCATTCCTTGGTGCGCATGGCATGACAGGCAAGGTCGTCGAGCCGGGCGGCCAGTGCGGTCAGTTCATGATAATGGGTGGCGAGCAGACCGCGGCAGCGGTTGGCGTCGTGCAGGTGTTCAACAACCGCCCAGGCGATGGACAGGCCATCGAAGGTGGCGGTGCCTCGACCCACCTCATCAAGGATGACAAAGGAGTGCTGACCGGCGTCGCGAAGGATGATCGCCGTCTCCACCATCTCCACCATGAAGGTGGAACGGCCGCGGGCAAGATCATCGGCGGCGCCGACGCGGGAAAACAACCGATCGACAACGCCGATCCGCGCTGCCTCGGCCGGAACGAAGGAGCCAACCTGGGCGAGAACGACGATCAGCGCATTCTGGCGCAGGAAGGTACTCTTGCCGGCCATGTTGGGGCCGGTGAGCAGCCATAACCGCTGGCCGGCCGTCAACGCACAGTCATTGGCAACGAAAGCGCCGCCATCGCTCGCCGCCAGTACCACCTCCACCACCGGATGCCTGCCCGCCGTCACCTGAAACTCACGGCTGTTGTCCACCTGCGGTCGGACGTAACGACCGGCAGTTGCCAGCTCGGCCAGACCGGCGGCAACGTCAATGCGGGCGATCGCTGCTGCAGTACGGGCGAGGGCCGCACCCTCCGCCAGAACCGAGTCGGTCAGCTGCTGGAAGAGGGTGAGTTCGAGGGCCAGGGCTTCGTCGGCAGCGCGGGCGATGCGCCGCTCCAGGTCAGCGAGTTCGACGGTGGTGTAACGCGTCGCGTTCGCCATCGATTGCCGGGGCAGAAACGGACCCGCGGCCCCGGCCGGCACCCGCTCCGCCTGTTTCGCCGGCACCTCGACGTAGTAGCCGAGAAGGTTGTTGTGGCGGATCTTCAACTGGGCAATGCCCGTCTCGTCGATGTAGCGGGCTTCCAGATCGAGGACCAAACGGCGGCTGTGGTCGCGCAGTGTCCGCAGTTCGTCGAGCGTCGGATTGAAGCCAGCAACGATGAACTGGCCGTCGCGGCTGATCGCCGGCGGGGCCACGATCAGGGCGGCGGCAAGCTGCAGCATCAGCGGTGCGTGCTCACCGAGATCGGCAGACGCGTCAACGAGAACAGCCGCCAGCGGCGGGGANNGAGGTGGCGCACGCCCGGCGAGCAGCCGGCGCAACTCCGCAGCTGCCGCGAGCGCGTCGCGCACCGCCGCGAGGTCGCGCGGACCGCCGCGCCCGAGGGCAAGGCGGGAGATTGCCCGCTCCAGATCCGGGCAGCGCCGAAGCTGCGTGCGCAGCCCGCTGCGCAGGCCTTCGTCCTCGACCAGGGCTTCGACCGCATCGAGGCGCCGGGCAATGGCCACAGGATCGGTCAGCGGTGCTGCGAGCCAGCCGGCGAGAAGCCGTGCCCCGAGGCCGGTTAAGGTGTGGTCGATGCGGTCGAGAAGGCTGCCCTTGCGCGCGCCGTCCAGCGTCTGCATTAATTCGAGGTTGCGGCGGGTGGCAGCATCGATCTGCATCACCCCGCCATCGGCAAGACGCCGGGGCGGGGCAAGCTGGGGCATTCGCCCTTTCTGCGTGAGTTCGACGTAATCGAGCACTGCGCCGGCGGCGGCAACTTCGGCGCGGGCGAAATCGCCGAAAGCGGCGAGACTGCCGACGCGAAACAGCGCCTTCAGTCGGCGCTCACCGGCGAGGCTGTCGAAACGGGCCGCCGGCAGCAGTGTCAGGCAGGTCTGCCAGGGCGCAAGGATCGGCCGCAGATCCGGGCGAGCGGCGAGCGTATCCACTGCCAGCACCTCACGCGGATCAAGCCGTGCGAGGGTGGAGGCAAGCGCTACCGGCGTCGTCGTCTCTGTCTGGAACGCACCGGTCGAGATGTCCACTGCGGCGACGCCGATCACGCAGCCCACCTCTGCCAGGGCAACGAGGTGGTTGGCGGCGCGAGCATCAAGCAGAGTGTCCTCGGTAAGGGTACCGGGGGTGACCACACGGACCACATCCCGCTGCACCACCGCCTTGGCGCCGCGCTTGCGCGCTTCTGCCGGCTGCTCCAACTGCTCGCAGATCGCCACCCGGAAGCCCTGGCGGATCAGCCGGGCGAGATAGCTCGTGGCNNTGTGCACCGGGACGCCACACATGGGGATGTCACTGCCCTGGTGCTTGCCGCGATGGGTGAGGGCGATATCGAGCGCCGCCGCCGCCTTCACCGCATCATCGAAAAACAGCTCGAAGAAATCGCCCATACGAAAGAACAGCAGCGCATCGGGGTATTGCTCTTTCACCGCCCAATACTGAGCCATCACCGGCGTCGCAGGGGACGGGGGGCGGCTGCGTCGCGGCCAGCCGCATCGGCGGCGCCGTCTTCGGTCTCGGCCATCGGCTCCGGTTGGTCTCGCAAGCAGCGGCGCTCCGTGCGAAAATGAAGTTGGCGAGTGTAACCGCCGCACGGGCAACGAAACCAGACTGACGGGCAAACTGAGGGAAGGAATATCCGGCGATGAGCGGCAGCCAAACGGGCGTAACGTTCCCGACGGAGGTGGTGGGGGTGATCGCCACCAGGGACGAGTTCGAGGCAGCGGTCAAGTCACTGCAGGCCGCCGGCTTTACCCGCAGTGACTTGAGCGTGCTCGCTTCGCATGACTCCATCGATGCCGCGGGGCAGTCGGCCACCTCGTGGCGCGACGCGTTGGTGGCGATGGTGGGCGAACTCAAATACGAAGGCCCGCTGGTGGCGTCAGGGGCGATCGTTCTTGCCGGCGGTCCGGCGGCAGCGACGCTGGCGGCGGTGATCGGTGCTGCGGTCGGCGGCGCCGCTATCCGCGACATGCTGCAGGAAGTGACGGCGAAACCGCACACCGAGGAATTCGCCCGCGCCCTCGACGCCGGCAGCCTGATCCTCTGGGTCAACGTCGGTGATCCCAGCCGCTTGGCGCAGGCGATGTCGATCCTCGAGCGCCATGGCGCCGTCAACGTGCACGTCACCCAGGGAAAAACCATGGCGGCAAGCGCCTAGGCATTGCTCGGTAGCAACGGCCACGGCCGGCGGGAATGGGGAAAAGAAGCAGGAGGAAACGGCGATGAACAATCGGCTCGATTTCGGCGCGGTGGAAAGCCTTCGGGTCGACGTGATCAGCGAGACCGGCTGGTTCGACGATGCGACTTTCAAGGCAGATATGGTCGCCTACGGCGGCAGCGAACAGAGCCAGTACCGTGTCGCTTGGACTCCCGAGAATGCCGGCGGTTACTCGGCCTTGCTGACCATTACCGGCCTCGACGGCGCGGTGCGACGCATTCTGCTGGATACGGGCTGGAATCGCGCCTGGATGGACGAAGCCTACGCCCGTCATGGTATCGATCGCATGCTCGAGCGGGGTGAAATCGACCTTATGGTGCTGTCGCACTGGCACCTGGACCATTTCTGGGGGATCGAGACGACGCTAAAACACGATCCGCGGTTGCCGCTCTATGCACCCGCCACTTGGTCGAGCGAAGACCAGGCGCTGCTCCAGGAAAGGGCGGTGATCCGCGTCGACGATAGTGCTGGCCGGCCGGTGGACATCTGCGCTAACGCGGTGGCTTATGCCGGCGAACTCACCCTGACCTCACCCGAGGGTGAAGATGGCAGCGGCCTTTATCGGCTATTTCCCGGCGTCGCCATGCACATGTTCGATGCGTCGATGCTGCTCAGGGTCCGCGGTGAGAACGTTCTTTATATAAACGTCGCCGACAAGGGCATCGTCACCGTCACCGGCTGCGGCCACCCCGGAATCATGACTCTGCTCGACTTCGCCCGGACGCGATTTCACCAGGAGCGCCTCTATGGCTGCTACGGCGGCCTGCACCTCAGCATTTTCGATCAATGGAAGCCGGAATTCGACACCATCATCGAGGAGGTCAAGGCATCGGGGATGGTGAAGATGGGCTGCAACCACTGCACCGGCTGGATGTGGGCGGAGAAGGCAGCGACGCACGGCGTCCCGATCGTTGAGGGCTCCGACGCCTATCTGCGCTATTCGCGCCATTCCACTGCCGCCCATGGCAGCCACGCCTTCCTTGGCAACGGCGATTCGGTGACTTTCTAGGCGAATCCGCGGCTGGAATGGGCGCCAGATGGGCAGGCGGGCGAGTGCACATCGTTGCATCGTCTGCTATAGGGGAGTTCATCGAACGGGGCGCACCCCTGCGCCTCTCCTGACACTAATGCTTGCGATGCCCCGCTGCGGCAGCCCGCGCGGGCCGAGGAGTTTCTTGCCATGCCGATGCCGATCCGCCGCGCGCTGATTTCCGTCTCCGACAAGAGGGGGATCGAGGACCTGGGTCGGTTCCTTGCCGCCTCCGGCGTCGAAATCCTCTCCACAGGTGGCTCGGCCAAGGCCCTGCGCGATGCCGGCGTCCCGGTGATCGAAGTTGCCGATTACACTGGCTTTCCCGAGATCATGGACGGGCGGGTGAAAACGCTGCAGCCAACGCTGCATGGCGGACTACTCGCCATCCGCGGTAATCCCGCGCACGAGGCGGCGATGCAGACGCACGGCATCCAGCCCATCGACCTCCTGGTGGTCAATCTTTATCCCTTCGAAGCGACGGTCGCCCGCGGCGCGGCCTTCGACGAATGCGTCGAGAACATCGATATCGGCGGTCCGGCGCTCATTCGCGGCGCCTCGAAGAATCACGCCTTTGTCTGCGTCGTCGTCGATCCCGCCGATTACGAGCCGCTGATGCAGCAGATGCAGCAGCAGGGTGGCGGCACGACGCCGGACCTGCGCCGGCGGTTGGCGGCGAAGGCCTTTGCCCGCACCGCCGCCTATGACGCGGCGATCGCCAGCTGGTTCGCGGCGGTGGCGGGCGAAACTTTCCCCGAGCAACTGATCATTGCCGGCGTGCGCCGCCAAGCCATGCGCTATGGCGAGAATCCGCACCAATCGGCAGCCCTCTATAGCATCAACGACCCACGCCCGGGCGTGGCTTCGGCGAAGCAGATCCAGGGCAAGGAACTCAGCTACAACAATCTCAACGATACGGATGCCGCCTACGAACTCGTTGCCGAGTTCGCCGAGCCGGCGGTCGCCATTATCAAGCACGCCAATCCCTGTGGCGTGGCCGTGGGTGAAAGCATCACCGAGGCCTATTTGAAGGCACTTGCCTGCGATCCGGTCAGCGCCTTCGGCGGCATCATCGCCGTCAACCGGCCGATCGATGCCGCGGCCGCTGCCGAAATGGGCAAACTGTTCCTTGAAGTGATCATCGCACCGGCGATTGACGCCGAGGCCGCGGCTGTGCTTGCCCACAAGAAGAACCTGCGGGTTCTCGTCGCCGGCGCGCTACCGGACGCCGGTCATCCTGGAATCGTCTTCCGCTCGCTCGCCGGCGGATTCCTCACCCAGTCGCGTGACATACTGACCACGGGCGAAGACCTCAAGGTCGTCACCCGACGTGCGCCCACCCACGCCGAAATGACCGACCTGTTGTTTGCCTATCGCGTCTGCAAGCACGTGAAGTCCAACGCCATCGTCTTCTGCAAAGCTGGCACGACCATCGGCGTCGGCGCCGGACAGATGAGCCGTGTGGATGCCGCCCGCATCGCGGTGAGCAAATCCGAGGATGTGCGCCAGGAAGCGGGGGAAATGACGCCACGGACGACCGCCTCGGTTGTCGCTTCGGATGCCTTTTTTCCCTTTCCCGACGGTCTCCTGGTTTGCGCCGATGCCGGCGCTACGGCAGTGATCCAGCCAGGCGGTTCGGTTCGCGACGCCGAGGTCATCGCCGCAGCAGACGAACGGGATATAGCGATGGTGTTCACCGGGCTGCGGCATTTCCGCCACTAAAGCCGGTGGCGCCACGCCGGCCGGGTACGCCATCTTCCTGCCATCCTTGGCGGGCATGCCAAGCAGTGCGTGCATGGGATGGCGGTAACGCCCGTTTTTACAATTCGATGGTTTACCGCTAAACGTGCCGAGACTATGATTGAAATTAATTCGCGTTAAGAATGTAAAGCGCTCCTGATGGGACTGCCGCACTCTCAAGATGTGGCCTATAGCCGAAGCGGCGCCATTCCCGCTGTCGATGAAGCGCGGCCGGGTGCTCTGACACAGATCGGGCGTACCTTTGCCTTGCCATTGCTGGTGCTGAGCGCCAGCACGATGTGGCTATGGCACGGCGCCTCGCCGCACGTGACTGGTGCCGTTTCGCTGCGGGAACGGTGGGTGATGCTTAACCGGCTGCAGCGTCGGCTGCAGACGTTGCGCGAAACCGGCATGCCCTTCGAACTCAACGACGCCGTTCCCTTCCGCTGGCGCCGGATCGGCGTTTTCGGCCCGCTGGAGGACCCGGGATCGCATTTCCCGCATGTGCATCCGCACATCGTCCGGCTGTTGCAGACCTGCGAACGATCCGTGGTCATTCTCGAACGCGCACCGCAGTTACTCGTCTACATCACCTTCGGCCCGAGGGACGATGTTCCCGCCGCCAGCGACGTGTGCATTACGGCGGAGCGAATCGTTGTCTCCCACTACAATCGCGACTGCGTCGATTACATCGACTTCAGCCGCCTCGGCTAGTCGGCGGCCGCCTATCAAGGGCGGCGCAACGCCCCTCAACCCAGGCGCTGATTCTATTTTCATCTAAGTGCTGCTCTCGCTCGCACCATGCCATCGCTCCCCAACGAGGACGTCACGATCGCCATGCGGATCGTGAACTGGCGCGTTCCTTGCGTAGGGAATGACGCCGACATTCACGTTTCGTGGGGGAAACGGCGAAATCTCTTAGCGCGGCAATTTAATGGCTCGCGAACGGAGACCTTCTTACGTAACCGGCACCCATGCGTTGTGTGGTGCCGATCACAGTCGATGCACGGGCCTGGGTATAGCATCATCTCCCTAGGCATCTTGATCCCGACATGAGGACCACTTGCGGTGAAACATTCTCTTCTGCACGATATTATGAGCGAGTTTGTGGTGCCCCTGGCGCTGGTTTCCATGGTCATCGGTCTGATCACCTTCTGGCCCTTCGGCAACTGACTGCCGCGCCGACACAGTCCGGACGGGTTGGGTCATCCGTCGTCAGTTATCTTCCAGCGGTGTCGGCATCTCCGGGTGGTGATCCGCGGCCAAGCAGTGGCGATGATCGGCCAACGATTCGATTACACGGCAATCCGCCACCGCTCCGCCGCGGCATTGGGTGATGATCCGCTCTAGCTCCGTCTCGAGCGCCCTTAATCGCACCAATCGCAGCCGAACCTGGGCAAGATGGCCGCGGGCAATGCGATCGATCGACGAACATGGCTGATCGGGATGATCGGCTAGCCGTAACAGCTCGCGAATCGCCGCAAGCGGAAAGCCAAGTTCCCTGGCGTGACGCAGGAAACTGAGGCGGCGGCGCGCCGCATCGTCATAGAGGCGTTGATTGCCCGAGGTGCGCTCAGCCGCCGGCAACAGCCCGATCCGCTCGTAGTAGCGGATCGTCTCTACCTTGCAGCCGGTGGTAGCAGCCAAGCGGCCGATTGTCAGCAAGCGGTTGTCCGACATTTTTCCCTTGAACCTGTAGTCGCTACAGCTTGCATCATCAGATTGATCGGCGATGCGACGCCTGCAAGCAGGCGGGTTGTAAGCCACGACAGGCGAGCGGAGGTTTTCATGGCACAAGGCTGCGGCTGCGCCAGCAAGGCATTTGACGGTGCCTCCACCGGCTACCGACGGGTGCTGATAGCGGTTATCGCGATCAATGCCGCGATGTTTATCACCGAACTGACGTCGAGCTTTATTGCCCAGTCGCAGGCGCTGCAGGCTGATGCCCTTGATTTCCTCGGCGACACGCTCACCTACGGCGTAACCTTGGCGGTGATCGGCTTGCCGCTCGCTTGGCGTGCCACCGCCGCATTGGCGAAGGGTGTGAGCCTGGCCGTACTGGCGTTGGTGGTGCTTGGCTTTAGTCTTTATCGTTTTGTCGTTCAGGGCTCGCCGGAAGCGAGCGTCATAGGTGCGGTCGGTTTGCTGGCGCTGTTGGCCAACCTGATCGCCGCGTTGCTGCTCTTTCGTTTCCGCAACGGCGACGCCAATGTCCGCTCGGTGTGGCTTTGCAGCCGCAACGATGCGATCAACAATCTGGCGGTCATCGCCGCAGCTGCCGGTGTCGCCATAACTGGTACAGCCTGGCCCGATCTGGCCGTCGCGTTGGTGATGGCAGCCCTGTTCATGTCCTCATCGTTGCAGATCATTCGCAGTGCCCGCCGCGAACTGCGGCCGGGTCTGGAAACGCCCGAGTCCGCCCGGTGCGAGTCCACCCCGGCCTAACCGCCGTGTTAGCGCTGCAGCAGCGCCTTCGCCGCCGCGCGCACGCGGGCGTTTTCCGCGCCCTCCAGGTCGTGCAGCAACGCTCGCACCTCTTCGCGCTCGCGGTAGCCGGCGAGGCGTTCGATGCCGGCGAGGCGCAAGCGCTCCTGCTCGTCGGCATTGGCCACCAGTTCCAACAACATCGGCGACGGTTCATTGGCAGTCGGATCGACGGCATTGATCGCCGCAAGACGGACTTCGGGGCTTTCGTCGACAAGCGCCGTCTGCACCAGCGCATAGCCCGACTCGCCGGAGAACTGGGTCAGGGCACGCAGTGCCGCCACCCGCACCTGAACGTCGGGATCGTTTTCGATCACCTCTCCCAGGGCGTTGACCCCGTCGTCGCCTGAGGTGGGATAGATGGTGCCGATCTTACGCACCCGGAGCGCCAGCGGCGGCAAGGTTGAGTCATCGTCATAGGTCCAGCCCAGGTTGCCGTCGAAGGGCGTCACCACGGCGCGGGCGACCGTATCCTTGGGAGGCGATGAGCCGGGACCGATCGCCTGTGGCTCAATCGCCTTCTCTGTCTCCGCCCCCGGGCCGAACACACGGATGCGGGTGATGCGACTGGCGACGCCGCTGGCCGAGGGGGCATACTCCACCATCAGGTGATTGGGCGCCACCAGCCGTTCGAGGCCGTCCTGTATCGGCACATCGCTGAACGACTGTGGCCGGGCAAGTCCCAATTCGCCGCGGACGAGTATCTTCGCCCCGGTGCCTTGCGCCACCTGGGTGAGGATAACGACGATAGGCACCTCCGCCACCTCGGCCGAGATGCGGCCACGCTCGATGCGGACGCTGGCGTCGTCGCTCGCTGCCTTTGCCAGCGCTGCGCCCTGGCCGTAGCCGAGGCCGCCGAGGACCGTCGCGAACAGGCAAACGACCGACGTCGCGATGATCGAGCCGGTCCTTCGCCGCCGGCGATCGAAGACGGGTCGTGCGCAACGATTGGTCATAGCTGCCAGATAACCCTGCCCGCGGTTCAAGCGCAAGCGGTCGCGGCCGTGCGGCCGGCGATCACCTCCCCGCCAGCAGTTGCGTCGATGCGCCAACGGTGCTTCACTGCTGCGTGGACGCGATAGTTTCCGACGGCTGGCAACGAAGGATCCGGCAGCCTTGAGTGAATCCCCCAGTGGTTTTGCCGCCGATCCCTTGGCCCACGCTGCCTCCCGGCAATGGTCAACCGATCAGCCGCCAGGAACACCGCCCGTAGTCGGCTTGATCGGTGGTAGCGGTCTCTATGCCATCGATGGTCTCACCGGGTCCGCTTGGTTGCGGGCATCTTCGCCCTGGGGCGAGCCCTCCGACGAACTGCTGCTCGGCTATATCGGCGATCAGAAGGCGGTTTTTCTGCCGCGCCACGGCCGGGGCCATCGGATCCCGCCCAGCGACCTCAACAACCGCGCCAACATCGATGCACTGAAGCGCCAGGGCGTCACCGAAATCGTTTCACTCTCCGCCTGCGGCTCGCTGCGCGAGGACCTGCCCCCGGGAACCTTCGTCCTCGTCGATCAATTCATCGATCGCACCTTCGCCCGGGCGAAGAGTTTCTTCGGCGAGGGGTTCGTTGCCCACGTAAGCATGGCGCACCCGGTCTGTTCCCGTCTCGGTGCAGAGATCCTCGCCGCCGGCGAGGAGGTCGGCATCCCGATCGTCAATGGCGGCACGTACTTGGTGATGGAAGGCCCACAGTTCTCCACCCTCGCCGAATCCAACCTTTACCGCGGCTGGGGTTGCGACGTCATCGGCATGACCAACATGCCAGAGGCGAAACTCGCTCGTGAGGCGGAGCTGTGCTACGCCAGCCTTGCCATGGTCACCGATTTCGATTGTTGGCATCCCGACCATGACCACGTGACGGTCGACTCGCTGATCAAGGTGCTCAACGACAATGCCGATCGGGCGCGGGCGCTGATCAAGGCCCTGGTGCCACGATTGGCCGGTCGCAACGTCGCCTGCCATCAGGGCTGTCACACCGCACTCGCGACGGCGGTGATCACGCCACCCCACGCCCGCAGCCCGGACCTTGCCGCCAAGCTCGACGCCGTCGCCGGCCGCATCATGGGGAATGTGGGCAACCCGTAGGCGGCGTACGTTTCACCGGTGGGGCGGATACGACGCGGCTTCACCGACTCCCCGCGCCCCACGACCTCGCAGACTCCCGATCGCCGTCACGGCGAGGTTATCGACGCCACCTCGCAAAGCTGACGCCATCGCCCAGATATGATCGGGGCGATGGCGCGGGATCGCGGCGAAGAGCAACCGGGTGCGCACCTCTTTGGAAGCAGCAGCGCAAACAGACGCGCGGCGGACTTGAATCAGAAATTCAAGGATCAGGGAGCACAAAGCGATGAGAGTGGGGATGATCGGCGTCGGACGGATGGGCGCCGGGATGGCGGCGAACCTGCTGCAGGCCGGCCATGAGCTCTGCGTCTACAATCGCTCGCCGGAGAAGGCAGCCGCGTTGATCGCCCAGGGGGCACGCGCCGCGGCCAGCATCGCTGATGCCTGCGGTGGCGATGCGGTGCTGAGCATGCTCGCCAATGACGAAGCAGTCGAAAGTGTGGTTTTCGCCGACGGTGGCATCGCTGCCAGTCTGCCGGCCGGCGCCCTCCACATCTCTTCGAGCACGATCAGCGTCGCTCTGGTGGAGCGGCTGACGGCTGCCCATCGCGACGTTGGGCAGCGGTTCGTTGCCGCACCGGTATTTGGCCGGCCGCATCTGGCGGCAGCAGGTCAACTGTTCGTCATCGCTGCCGGCGAACCGGCGGCAATCGAAGCAGCGACGCCAGTCCTCGACGCCATCGGCCAGAAAACCTTCGTCGTGGGAGAGACGCCGCAGATTGCCAATCTGATCAAGATCAGCGGCAATTTCCTCATTGCTTCGGTAATGGAATCGTTGGGCGAGGCAATGGCGCTGGTGGGTAAGGCCGGAATTGACCGGCGACAATATCTCGAAATTCTCACCTCGACGCTTTTCAACGCACCTGTGTATTCCACCTATGGTGGCTTGGTGGCTGACGGTAATTTCGAGCCGGCCGGCTTCGCCGCGCCGCTGGGCTACAAGGATATCCGCCTCGCCCTCGCCGCCGCGGACGAACTTCGTGTGCCGATGCCGTTGGCCAGCCTGCTCCGCGACCGCTTCCTCACCTTGCTCGCGCAAGGCGGCGACCATCTCGACTGGTCGGCGATCGGCGGTCTGGCGGCAAAGGATGCGGGCGTGCCTTACCGTTGAGAACGACCAGCCGCTCACGCGTCCACGAACACTTTCGCCAAACCTGCTTCCAGTGAGGTAATGCATGGAAGAGATCGCGATTGGCGCCTCCGGCCTCAGCACATCCCGCATCGGTCTCGGCACTTGGGCGATCGGTGGCTGGATGTGGGGCGGCAGCGATGAAGCCCGATCCATCGCCACCATCCGCGCTGCGGTCGAGCGGGGCATAACGCTGATCGATACCGCCCCCGTCTACGGCTTTGGCCGGTCGGAGGAAATCGTCGGCAAAGCGCTCGCTGAAGGCGGTCTGCGCAATAAGGTGCAGATCGCCACCAAAGTCGGCCTGGCGTGGCAGAATGGCCAGGTGTACCGCGACTCGCGGGCGGAACGGATTCGCCAGGAGATCGACGACTCGCTGCGGCGGCTGCGGACGGACGTCATTGACCTCTATCAGGTGCACTGGCCGGACTTCGAAACCCCGATCGAGGAAACGGCGCGGACGCTGGAAGATCTGCAGCGCCAGGGTAAGATCCGCGCCATTGGCGTCAGCAACTATGCCCCAGCGCAGATGGATGCCTTCCGTGCGGTCACCCGGCTCGACGCCGTTCAGCCGCCCTACAACCTTTTCGAGCGCGAGATCGAGGCCGATGTGCTGCCCTATGCGACGAGCAGCGGTCTCACCGTCCTCAGCTATGGCGCATTATGTCGCGGCCTGCTCAGCGGTCGGATAACACCGGAGACCACCTTTGATGGCGATGATTTACGCAAAGTCGATCCCAAATTCCGGAACGCTCGGTTTCGCCAGTATCTTGCCGCAGTGGAAGCACTGAAACGGCTGGCGCAGGATCGCTTCGGCAAATCGGTGCTGACGCTGGCCTTGCGCTGGGTGCTCGATCAGGGACCGACCGTCGCCCTCTGGGGCGCCCGCGATCCGGCACAGCTCGATCCAATGCACGACGTGGATGGCTGGCACATCGACGAGGCCAGCAAAGCCGAGATCGACGCGATCCTCAATCACTGCGTCACCGATCCGGTGTCGCCAGCGTTCATGGCACCACCCCGCCGCCGGCCGAATACGGTACGGCCGGAAAAGCGCTAGAGCGGAGGCCGATCTGAGTGAATCGTTGGGGATTCCCATTGGGGGCTGGTTCTGATTCAAGATGTCTGCCGGAGGAGGAGGCCGGTGGACATGTCGACAGCGCTTTCCCTCGATCTTCGCGTCCGGGTTCTCAAGGCGGTGGCGGAAGGCGCGAGCCATCGCGCGGCGGCGGCGCGGTTCGGCGTCAGCGCCGCTAGCGTGAGCCGATGGCGGGCGCTGGAGCGGACGCAGGGTGATCCGCGCCCTGGCCCGCTCGGCGGCGACCGCCGCTCCGCCCGCGTCGAGGCGCAAGGCGCGCTGATCCGGCAGCTGATCGAGGCGACGCCGGACGTCACCACCGAAGAGCTGCGCGCGACGCTGGCCGAGCGGGGCCACGGCTTCGGCTACGGCACGCTGCAGCGGTTCTTCCGCCGCCACGGGCTGACGCGCAAAAAAAGACCGGCCATGCGACCGAACAGGACCGCCCCGACATCCTGAAGCAGCGCGAGGCGTGGTTCGACGGCCAGATCGACCTAGCAGCCTGTCGGACTTGCGTCTCGGGCGTCGCCGGACCTGCGTAGGGATCGGTGCGTCGGCGCCTCTGTCAGCGCCATTTTGGGCGGTGCGGTCGCGCTGGCGCGCCTGCGGAACTGGCCGCGCAGGCTAGACGGCGCGGCTGAGGGCGAACATCCGCTTCAGGTTCCATGCCATGGTTACAAGCCTCCACTCGCCACGGGCGGCATTGAGCCCGCGCAGCAGGAACTGCCGGAACCCCAGCACGGACTTGATGATGCCAAACACTGGCTCGGGCGTCTGCTTGCGCAGGGCGTAGAGCGCGCGGCCCTGCGGCGTGCGCAGCCGATACGCCATCGCCTGAACCGGGGTGGGGTCTTCGGGCGCCGGTGGCGCCGCAGCGAAGCGCTCTTGCAGGCTGAGATGATGCGCCTCGCGACCAAGTGCGATCAGCGGTTCGATCCCGCCGGCCACACAGGCCTGCACATTCGCCTCGCTGAAGTAGCCATTGTCCGCCAACAGCATGTCCGGCCTGCCGAGCACGTCCGGCAGAGTGCCGATCTTGTCCAGCATGGGTGTAAGCTGCTGCTTGTCGTTGGGCGCCTGCACCACGTCGGCGACCACCACCAGCAGACTGCCCGCCGCCACCGCCGCCTGCGCATTGTAGCACTGCTCAAAACCGCCGCCCGCCACCGCCATGATGCGGCTTTCCTCGTCGGTCAGATTGATCTGATCCGTGGGCAGCGGCGTCGCCACCGGCGGCTTCGGCTCACGGCCCGTGGGCTTCTTGCCGGTGGCCGCTGCCTTGGCGTCCCGTGCTGCGAGTTTCGCCTGATGGTCTGCCTGCTCCCGTTCGAAGCGTTCCTTCGCGCGGGCCTCGATCTTCGCCCGGGCCTCGGCGAGCCTGGACAACCGTTCCTCACGTCGCGCCAGTTCGTCGGGGATCGACATGCCGTCAGCGATGTCCACCTGGTCCGCCGCTTCTGCCTTGGCCATGAGATCGGCCACTTCGGCCTGCAGTTGGGCCTCCAGCTTGCCCGCATGGTCATAGGACAGCGCGCTGTGCCGGCTGGCATTGGCGTGGACCTTGGTCCCGTCGAGCCCGACCGTTCCCAGCTTCAGCACGCCCATCTCGCGCGCGAGCACCAGCACCTGGACGAACAGCTTCTCGATCTGCGGCAGAAAGCGTCGGCGGAACGCGGCGATGGTGTCATGGTCCGGATGATCGTTCGCCGCGATGAAGCGGAACGCCACGCTGTCATAGGTCGCCCGCTCCAGCTTGCGGCTGGAGAACACCCCGGTGGCGTAGCCGTAGATCAGAATGCCCAGCAGAAGGCTGGGGTGGTAGGACGCTTCCCCAGAGCCACGGTAGCTGCCGGTCATCGGCCGCAGATCCAGCCCCGCGATCACCTCCACCACGAACCGCGCCAAGTGCCGCTGCGGAAGCCACTCGTCCACCGACGGCGGCATCAGAAATCCGCTGTCGCGGTCGATCGGGCGGAAGTTGCTCATGCCGAAGAGGTCCGGGCCGGGGGCGTGAATCCATGCCCGGATTCTATAACCCACAGCTCCGCCTCGCGTTAAGTCCGACAGGCTGCTAGCCCCGGAGCGCCTCGTGTTCATCGACGAGACCTGGGCGAAGACCAACATGGGCCGTACCTACGGCCGCGCGCCCCGCGGCGAGCGGCTGCGCATGGGCTTCCCCATGGCCACTGGAAGACCACGACCTTCGTCGGCGCCCTGACCATGCGCGGCATGATCGCCCCCTTCGTGCTCACCGGAGCGATCAACCGCGACGCCTTTGATGCCTATGTCGAGAAGGTGCTCGTCCCCGAGCTCCGCCCCGGCGACATCGTGATCATGGACAACCTGTCCAGCCACAAGGGGCCGCGCACCGACGCGCTGATCAAGGACGCGGGCGCCAGCCTCCTCTTCCTGCCGCCCTACAGCCCCGACTTCAACCCCATTGAGAAGGCGTTCGCGAAGCTCAAGGCCCTGCTCCGCAAGGCCGCCGAGCGCACCGTCGAAGCCCTCTGGGCCGCCATCGGCCGCTTCGCCGACGACTTCACCCCAGCCGAGTGCGCAAACTACTTCAGCGCCTGCGGATACGATCCAGACTGGTAGGATTCCGCTCTAATACTACAGTTGCGTTTCTAGTCGTTTCTTGCGGTGACTGCTGGCGGCTGTCGTTTGGTGGCTGCGGCGCCATCGTGAGCAGGCCCAGACGAAGGCGGGATGGGTTTTCGCCCGGAACAGGATCCTTTCGAGCATGTGGCGGATTTCCGGCGTGGCGAGCGGGACGGTCATGCGGCCGCGGCGGCCGGACTCGTTTTGTCCCGTTTATCGAAGGCGATCCGGCGCTGGTCGGCCGACAATTTGGCGAGGAAGGCGGCGGCAGCGAGGANNCCAGGCTCATGTGGCGATGCCATCCGTGCCAGGAGCGCGCCTCGCAGTGATCGAGGCCGAGGTCGTCCTTCGCCCGCAGGAAGCACTCCTCGATCGTCCAGCGGAGGCCTGCGGCAGCGGCAAGCTCGGGCAGGGANNCGTGCCTTGCCGGGCATAGGTGTCAACGGCGGAGCAATTCTGGGCCACTGTAGCGGAGTAAAAGCAGGCCATTTGGGCGAGCGGTGCAATCACGGCAAGGGGCCCGATCGGGCCCCTTGCCGTGCGTCGGCTTTGCCTCGGGGATCAGGGCTTGCTGGTTTCGCCGGTCTCGGGATCGACGGTCTCGGCGGTGNNGTCTGGTTTTGCTCCGCCCGATCGGCTGCGGTGGGGGACGACGACGTCCGGCGGATTGCTTCAACCGGTAGCTGTCGCCGTTCATGGTGAGGATATGGACGTGGTGGGTCAGGCGGTCGAGCAGCGCGCCGGTGAGCCGTTCCGATCCCAGCACCGAGGTCCAGTCCTCGAACGGCAGATTGGAGGTGACGAGGGTCGAGCCGCGCTCGTAGCGCTGGGAGAACACCTCGAACAGAAGTTCCGCCCCGGTCGGCGACAGCGGCAGGTAACCGAGTTCGTCGACGATGAGCAACATCACCGACTGGAGATCGCGTTGCAGCTTCAGCAAGCGGCGCTCGTCACGCGCCTCCATCAACTGGTGCACGAGGGCGGCTGCGGTGGTGAAGGCGACGGTGAACCCCTTCTGGCAGGCGGCAAGAGCGAGGGCGAGCCCGACATGGGTCTTGCCGGTGCCACTGTTGCCGAGCGCGATGACGTTCTCCCGGCGCAGGATGAACTCGCAGCGGGCCAGCTCGAGCACCAGCATCTTGTTGAGGCTGGGAATCGCGGTGAAGTCGAAGGTGTCGAGGCTTTTGACCGCCGGGAAGCGTGCTGCCTTGATCCGCCGCTCGACCATTCGGCGTTCTCGGTCGATCAGTTCGAGTTCCACCAGGCGCAGCAGATAGCGGGGATGATCGACGCCGTCGCGTGCGCATTCGCGGGCGATCTTGTCGTATTCCCGCAGAACGGTCGGCAGCTTCAACTGCTTGAGGTGATGCGCCAGCAGAACCTGCGGTGTGCCGCTTGTCGTTCCCGCCGGCATCGCATCAGCGCCCGCCTTGCCGGTCATGCCGTTGTCCCGGGAACGAGAACGGCGTAGTCAGCCGCCGCCGTCATCCTGACGTCCATTTTCGGCAGATGTGGATAGGCCGTCAGGTCGAGCCGGGCCGGCCGCCGCTCGACGCGCGCCAGAGCAATCTGCTTGACCGCATCAAAGCCGATGACGCCGAGCCGGATCGCTTCGCTGACCGCGCTCGCCACCATCTCCATCGGGATCGCCTCCATCAGCCGCAGCACCTGGATGAACTCCCGCCTGCCGCGGTTGCCCATGCGCGCCTCGAGGAGATGGCGCAGGTGCTGGAACGCCTCCGGCAGATCCCAGTCTTTCAGCGCCGCCGCCTGGTCGAGGGCATTCGGCTTCGTCTCGATCAGCGCCAGATAGTGCAGCGGCTCGAATACGAAGGTGCCCGTGCCATAGCAGCGACGATGCCGGGCGATCGCCTCGCCGGCACAAAGGATCACCACCTCGTCGACGAAGCCCTTCACCACAACATCCCGGAAGCCGTATGCCGTCGGTACCGAGTAGTCGTTGCCGCGGTAGCGGACCAGGGCGGTCGATGAGACACGGGCCGCCCGCTTCTCGCTCGGCTCCAATGGCACCGCCGGCAAATCCCGGAAGGCTTCGAGGTCGGCGACGAGACGCTCGCCGATGGTTTCGCCGTGGCGACCGGCGCGTTCGCCTCGTCGCTGCCGGCAGCGCTCTTCCAGCATGGCATTGAGATCGTCGAAGCTTGCCGCCTGGGGGATCGGCGTCAGGAAGTTCGATCGAGCATACTTCACCAGCCCCTCGACCTTGCCCTTGTCGTTGCCCTTGCCGGGACGGCCGAAGCGATCCTGGAACAGGTAATGGCTCTGCAGTTCCGTAAAGGCCCGGGTGCGCTCCCGCCTGCCGTCGCCGCAGATCTTCGCCACCGCGAGCGTCGTGTTGTCGTAAAGCACCGACAACGGCACGCCGCCGAAGAATGCGAATGCCGACACATGCCCGTCGAGGAAGGCTTCCGTCGTCTCCGCCGGATAGGCCTTCACGAAAGGAGTATCCGATTGCGGCAGGTCCATGCAGAAGAAGTGGATCTTCTGCCGGACGCCGCCGATCACGCCGATCGCCTCGCCAAAGTCGACCTGCGCATGACCGGACGGATGAGCCAACGGCACGAAGGTCTCCCGCAATCTCCCCGAGCAACCCGGACGTAGTCCCTCACCACCGTCAGACCGCCGGCATAACCGTGCTCGTCGCGCAGTCGCTCGAAGATCCGCTTGGCCGAATGCCGCTGCTTCGAAGGCGCCGTCCTGTCGGCCTCGAGGATGGCGTCGATCACCGGCAGCAGCACCCCGAGCTTCGGCTTCTTCACCGGCTTCGTTCGCGTGTAGCCGGGCGGCAACGAGAACCGGCACATCTTCGAAACCGTCTCACGGCTCAGCCCGAACACCCGGGCCGCCTCACGCCGGCTGTTGCCCTCGATGAAAACGAAATGCCGAACGGCGGCGTAGACTTCCACGGCAAACATCCCCGGCCGCCCCCACAAAAAAGAGACCGCCTAACCACTGGCCAGATTTTACTCCGGCGCGGCAGCACCAATCACCGCCGCTACGTGGCCTAATTTGTCACCGCCATACACATGGCAGGGTCGGTCTGGACGAGGGTCCCGTCCTCGAGGAAGCGAAGGGTGTGGTTGGAGCGTACGGCAGGGACATAAGGCTGGCCGCGGCCCTCGAGCAGGTGCCGGAGTTGACTGTCCGAGCCGTAGAGCGCATCGGCGAGAACCCAGGCGCAAGGCGGGCCGGCGTCGAGCGTCCGCTCGATCATCTCCCGCGCCATCGCCGGCTTGGTCTTGAATTCGACGTCGTCCGGCACGGCGGCCGTCCGGCGGCGCGTCGCATCGTCCGCCCAGTCTTTCGGCAGGTACAGCTGCCGGTCGATGAGCGCGTGGCCCCAGCGGCTGGCGTAGGCGACGAAAACGCCGACCTGGCAGTTCTCGATCCGGCCGGCGGTGCCCGAGTACTGACGGCCGACACCCACCGAGTGCCGGCCCTTCTTCAGGAAACCGGTCTCATCGACAACGAGCACGCCGCCCGGATCACCCAGCGCGTTCGTCACGTACCCGCGCACCAGATCGCGAAGCTGGTCTGCCGACCATGAACTGCGTCCGAGCAGTGACTGGAGGCGATAGGGTGCCTCGAGGCCCGCCTGTTCGGCCAGCATCCAGCCGGTCTTGCGCGATGCCGCCGAGAACAGCCCGTCGATGAACATCCCGGCCGAACGGCGCGTCTCCGCCCGCCCCAGCGCCGGCGCGATCACCCGCCTCAACCCCTCGAGCTCCGCCTTCCAATCAACAAGCGTGCCCGCCCATTCCGCCACACCCATCCGTCGCCCTCCCACAGCCGCAGGCAACGGAACCATATTAGAGGATAAAATGCAACTGTAGTACTAATACAGAGCGCGATTAAGGCTGTCCCCCCCGCCACCGCGGCCGCGTCGTACTTCGTGGCATTGGCTGGAGACATCGAACACAAAAAATCGTCGACCTAATCGGTGCAAACCTTTGCGCCCGGCCGCACCCGTGGTATCGGACATGGGACTCGTGGGCGAAGCAAAGATCTTCGCCGCCGGCAACACACCGGTGGGACATGGAATTCTATCGCATTTACCGTCGCGTCCTCGGTCTTCTCCGTCCGGAGCGAAATCTGGCGCTGCTGCTGGTGCTGGCTAATATCATCGTAGCCATGCTGTTCTATGCCGAGCCGGTGCTGTTCGGTAAATTAGTGGATGTGCTGGCGAAAATTGGCACCCAGCCGAAGGCCGCTACGTGGAACGAGAGCCTGCGGATCCTGGCCATCTGGGGCGGTGTCGGCCTTACCGCCATCGTCGCCAACATGCTCGTCTCCCTGCACGCAGATCGGCTGGCGCATCGACGCCGCTTAGGCGCCATGGCGCTCTACTTCGAGCACGTCCTCAGTCTACCGCCCGCGTTCCATACCGCAAGTCACTCCGGGCGCATCCTGAAGACGATGCTGCAGGGGGTGGACAGCCTGTTCGGCATCTGGCTCGCCTTCTTCCGCGAGCACCTCGCCACCTTCATCGCTATCGTCATCCTGCTGCCGCTGTCGCTGTTCCTCAACTGGCAACTGGGATTGCTGCTGGTTGGCCTGATCATCGTCTTCGCCGTCCTTACCTTTCTCGTCATCGCCCGAACGGAAAAGGCGCAACGGTCGGTCGAGGAATACCACTCGCGCCTCGCCATGCGCGCCGGCGATGCGCTCGGCAACGTGCCGCTCGTTCACAGCTTCACCCGCCTCGCCGCCGAGGCCCGCTCGCTCAACTTCATCATGCGTCGGGTTCTGGCGGCGCAGTATCCGGTCCTCAACCTGTGGGCGCTGGCAAGTGTTTTGGCGCGTGCCGCCTCCACCATCACCATCATCACTATCTTTCTTCTCGGCACCTGGCTCACGCTGAACGGTAAGGCCAGCGTCGGCGAAATCGTCAGCTTCATGGGTTTCGCCACCATGCTCATCGGCCGTCTCGACCAGGCGATGGGCTTCTTCTCGCGCCTGTTCTTCCAACTGCCGCAGCTCGCCGACTACTTCAAGGTGATCGATACGGAATCAACGGTGAAGGAGAAACCGGGCGCGATCGCCGCGACGCAAGTGCGCGGCGACGTCGAGTTCTATCATGTCAGCTACGCCTACGACGGTCGTCGCTCGCCAGCGGTGAGCGACCTGACATTCGCGGTCAAGGCCGGCACCACGGTTGCCCTCGTCGGCGCAACGGGCGCCGGCAAGAGCACGGCGATGGCGCTGCTGCATCGGCTGGCCGATCCACAAGAGGGCACCATCCGCATCGATGGCCTCGATATCCGTGATCTCACCCTGGAGTCCTTGCGACGCAACATCGGCGTCGTCTTCCAGGANTCGACCATGTTCTACCGCACCATTGCCGAGAATCTGCGCGTCGGCCGACCGGATGCCAGCGACGAGGAGGTGATCGAAGCGGCGCGCTTGGCCGAAGCGCACGACTTCATCATGCGCCAGGCGAAAGGCTACGAGACCGTGGTCGGCGAGCGCGGCGTCACGCTCTCCGGCGGCGAGCGGCAGCGGGTCGCCATCGCCCGCGCGCTGCTCAAGGATCCACCCATCCTCATTCTCGACGAGGCAACGAGCGCGCTCGACGCGGTGACCGAAGCCCGGGTGCAGNNAAGGGCGTTGCAGCGGCTGATGCGCGGCCGCACCACCTTCGTCATCGCCCACCGCCTGTCGACCATCCGCAGCTGCGACCTGATCCTCGTCTTTCAGCAGGGCCGGATCGTCGAGCGTGGCCGTTTCGAAGAACTGGTCTATCGCGGCGGCATTTTTGCGAACTTAGTACAAACCCAGCTCGGACCGCAGGCAGCGGATGGCGGTGAAGCCTGGCAATCGGGACGCCCCGAACCCGGGGCTGGTTAGGGAGCGTTACGCGTGACTTTTGTCCTCGATCCCCGCCTCGCTGCCGACACCATCGCGCTAGGGCAACTGCCGCTGTCGCGGTTGTTGCTAATGAACGACAGCCAGTATCCGTGGTTGATCCTGGTGCCGGAACGACCGGCGCTTAGCGAGCTGTTCGATTTAGAGGCGAGTGACCGGCAGCAGCTGATGCACGAGATCTCTACCGTCGCGGCTGTGCTGGCCGAGGTATGCCGACCAACGAAGATCAACGTCGGCGCGCTCGGCAACATCGTCCGCCAGCTGCATGTCCACATCGTCGCCCGGAACGAGGGCGACCCGGCGTGGCCCGGACCGGTGTGGGGGAAAGTGCCGGCGCGGCCGTACACCGACGAGGCGGTGTGCTGGTGGCAACGGGTGACCGCTGCTATGGCCGAACGCGAAGACGCGTTTACCGCAAGTCGCTGACTCAAGGTCGCTCACGGCTGGCGCGGCGCTACTGTAACGTTTGCAGCTGGATGATCTCAGCAATCAGCCGTTCGGCGGCAAAAGGCTTGCCGAGCAACGGCGCCGCACCAAGCCAGTCGCCGAGCTGCGCGCGTGAATAACCGGAAACGGCGAGAAACGGTATGCCCTCGGCGCGTAGGCGCTGGGCGATCGGTGCTGCGCTTTGCCCATTCAAGTTAGCGTCAAGAATGACCACGTCGACCTTCTCCTGCTCAAGCGTACGTAGGGCGGCAGCGGTATTGCGGACGATACCGACAACAGTAAATCCAGCAGTCGTTACCGTTTGCTCCATATCCAGGGCGATCAGGGGTTCATCTTCGATAATCAAGATGTTGGCGCCCATTCTCCNGTCCTGTACAGCGAACACGAACTCGCTTTTATTACCTTGTTCAATCTCATCGGTGGCATAGACCACTTCCTTGGCGGGAGCGGTGAGGCGCCATTTAAGCCCGTCCGGATCGAACTTCAGTTCGACGCTCCCAGAAACGCGGCGNNGCGGNNCGGCCATGCGTTCGATGACGGTACTGCCAAACCCGCACCGCACCGGCGGTTGTACCGGCGGTCCGCCGCTCTCGGTCCAACTCAACAGGAAGCGTCCATCATCGACGTTTCGCCAATGGATAGCAACGCTCCCCTGCTCGTTGCAAAGCGCGCCGTACTTGACCGCGTTCGTCGCCAGTTCATGCAGCGCCAGCCCGATCCCCTGTGCCGCCGCCGTTGTCAGTCTGACGTCGTCGCCGCTGATGACGATGCGTGCATTCCTCGTCTCGCCGAGATGACNTGTCTGCGACAGGATCAGGTCTTCCATCGAGACCCAGCGCCAGTCGCCGCCGATGATCAAGTCCTGGGACGCTGCCAGACCCTGCAATCGATATCCCAGGTCAGCGGCAAAATCCGACGGCGGGGAGTTCTTCGCCGTCTGACGTGCAATCGACTGCACCACGGCAAGCAGGTTTTTCGCCCGGTGATTGACCTCGCGCATCAGCAACTGCACGTGCTGCTCAATGCGGCGGCGCTCGGTAATATCAGTTACGGTGCCCACGAGGCGAACCGGTATGCCCTTCTCGAAGGTGACATCACCATCGGCGCGGATCCATCGCACCGCGTGGTCCTTGGCGTTGATGAGACGAAAGACCGCGTTGTAAGGCCCTGCTGCATCGGGATTGAGCGCATCGTCCACCGCCGCCTGCACCATCGCCCGGTCGTCGGGGTGGACGCCGGCCATGAACACGGCGTAATCAATCACCGCGTCGTCCTCGACACCCCACAGTTCGCGCATGGTGTGGTCCCATTTGATCAGCCCCGTGCGCGGATCGAAATCGTGCACGCCGAGCTTGCCCGCTCGCAGCGCTGCCGCCAGGCGCTCCTCGCTTTCATGCAGGGCGCACAAGGCGTCTTCACGTTGCAAGCCGGTGGAAATGACGTTTGCCACCGCCTGGATAAACTTGATGTCGTCTGCGCTGAAGGATCGGACGACTTCTGAATGGACACCGAGAACACCCCAGTTGCCACCCGGTCCGGCGATGATAGTGCTGATACCGCTACGAATACCGTTATCTGTCAATAGCTTGGGCGTGGTGAAGCGCCGTTCTTCGCTCAGGTCCTCGACGATCACCGGCTCGCGGACCTTGAGCGTGTAACCCGCCTGACTCGTCCCGCCGGCAACCAGCGTCCCTTCGCTTTCGCGAAAGCCGAACCGGGCAACAAGTTCGAAATTTTCACCGTCGGGTAGCGTTTTCAGGATTTTGCTGTAACGCGCATTGAGCAGTACCGCCATGCGCTGCGGTGCCGTCTCCATCAACTCCGACGCCGGTTGACCACGCAGGATGGCGCCGCTCAGGATGGCGACAAAATCCTGCTGCGCCGCACGCCGTTCGGCAGCCGCTTGCGCATGGATGAGATCGGTTATCTGCACGAAGGTGGCGACGACACCGTCCACAGCGCCGTCAAAGCCGCGATAAGGCAGAACCCGCATCGAAAACGTTCTGTCCTCACCCTTGATCTGCACTTTGGTCTCGATTGGATGCTGAAGGTTCAGCACCTCCTTGACGATCCCCTTGATGCCCGGCAAATCGATCCTGGGAACAATCTCGGTAATTAGCCTGCCAGTATCGCTATCCGTAATATAGAATAATTCCTTAGTTGTTGGTGTGAAACGGCGTATATGCAGAGTGCGATCAAGAAATAGTGTGGCGATCTGTGTGCTCTCCAGCAAATTCTGCAAATCATTGTTACTTAGTCGGAGTTCCTCAACCTTGGCTGCCAGCTTGGAGTTGACGCGCTCCAGTTCCTCGTTCGCCGATCGCAGCTTTTCTCTCGAGGTTTTTAATTCCTCATTAGCTGATTTCAGCTCATCATTCGAAGACTCGAGCGCTTCGGTCATCGTCTGCAAGTATTCCTCTGCGGCACTCAACTCGTACTCAAGCGCCGCTACTGGCGTATCTCTGTCGTCCTGCGGAACGGTAACGTTGCCCGGTTCATATGCTCCGCAATCGTAAAATACCATCAGGAACATCGGCAGCGCATCCTCGCATGGCAGTGACGTGCATGTGAGGCGAACACATGAGTATGTTTTGCCGTCATTAACCAGGACGGTGCTGCGTTCGCCACTTGCCATACACCGAGAGAGCACCGTTCCCAAATCCATCCGCAGTTCCGGCCGGACCATGGCGAGAAGATCGCGCGTTGCAGTGCCGACTGGCATCGACAGAAAATAATCTGTGTCGCCACCAGTATAGAACACGTCCCGGTCTTGGGAGAGGATGGCGTAGGCAGGGCAGCAACTGTCGAGCAGCATACGTGCGGTCACTGCGACAGGAGACGGGAGTTCTATGCGCTCTAGAGCGGAATCCTACCAGTCTGGATCGTATCCGCAGGCGCTGAAGTAGTTTGCGCACTCGGCTGGGGTGAAGTCGTCGGCGAAGCGGCCGATGGCGGCCCAGAGGGCTTCGACGGTGCGCTCGGCGGCCTTGCGGAGCAGGGCCTTGAGCTTCGCGAACGCCTTCTCAATGGGGTTGAAGTCGGGGCTGTAGGGCGGCAGGAAGAGGAGGCTGGCGCCCGCGTCCTTGATCAGCGCATCGGTGCGCGGCCCCTTGTGGCTGGACAGGTTGTCCATGATCACGATGTCGCCGGGGCGGAGCTCGGGGACGAGCACCTTCTCGACATAGGCATCGAAGGCGTCGCGGTTGATCGCTCCGGTGAGCACGAAGGGGGCGATCATGCCGCGCATGGTCAGGGCGCCGACGAAGGTCGTGGTCTTCCAGTGGCCATGGGGGAAGCCCATGCGCAGCCGCTCGCCGCGGGGCGCGCGGCCGTAGGTACGGCCCATGTTGGTCTTCGCCCAGGTCTCGTCGATGAACACGAGGCGCTCCGGGGCCAGGTCGATCTGGCCGTCGAACCACGCCTCGCGCTGCTTCAGGATGTCGGGGCGGTCCTGTTCGGTCGCATGGCCGGTCTTTTTTGCGCGTGAGCCCGTGGCGGCGGAAGAACCGCTGCAGCGTGCCGTAGCCGAAACCGTGGCCCCNNGCTCGGCCAGCGTCGCGCGCAGCTCTTCGGTGGTGACGTCCGGCGTCGCCTCGATCAGCTGCCGGATCAGCGCGCCTTGCGCCTCGACGCGGGCGGAGCGGCGGTCGCCGCCGAGCGGGCCAGGGCGCGGATCACCCTGCGTCCGCTCCAGCGCCCGCCATCGGCTCACGCTGGCGGCGCTGACGCCGAACCGCGCCGCCGCCGCGCGATGGCTCGCGCCTTCCGCCACCGCCTTGAGAACCCGGACGCGAAGATCGAGGGAAAGCGCTGTCGACATGTCCACCGGCCTCCTCCTCCGGCAGACATCTTGAATCAGAACCAGCCCCCAATGGGAATCCCCAACGATTCACTCAGATCGGCCTCCGCTCTAGCGGATGAGCGACGTTCGGCCCGTCCGGTACCTCCGACCCACCAAAGATCGGGTGCCAGGGGAAAGCGGTGCGAGCATCAGCGCACGTCCGCCCGTCTGTCCCTCTTAGGGCACTCTTGCCCTGTAGTTGCGCCAGCCTTTTCAGGTAGGGCAGGAGAACAGTCAGCATCTCCGCCGACGGCAACGATTTATGGCGAGGAGGTTTGCTGCACAGGTTAACGACCCTCCGCCCGCATGATCAAAGTTTAGCCCGTACTATACAACGCCATTGCGCACTTCAGGGTTCCAGAGCATGGACCCTTATGGCACGCATCAAGTGCAACCATCGTCCATGCAGCCGCCGTCGATCGTTGGGCAGCTATGGCATCTATCCTAAGTAATAATACTGTCGTTATCGGTGGACATATGTGGCGCTGTGAGTCCAAAAAAATGGAGGAGGCTGACCATGTCCTGCCCACTGTGCATGCCGGAACTCTGCTGAAGGAGCCGGGGCACCAGCCTGCGCTGAAAACGCAGGCCATTTTCGAGGATGTAACAATCGAGGATTTGCTCGGCCCAGCTTTACCCGTCCCGATTGCCGCGAACCGATCTTGCGTCAGCGCATGTACACCGACTGAAACAGTGCAAGGTGCTTTCCCTCGGCATCACTGAGTTCAAGAAACTGGCCGGCAATATGCCAGTGTCGCGTTTTGCTCAGCACCTCCGCCAGACGTTGCTCCAGTTTATCCAGCGGCGGCAGGCATGCCATCATCGTCGACGCGGCCGCTTTGAACTTCAGTTCGTCGCCGCGCACCTCATAGCCGCCGATCATCTGGTTGCAGCCAACGGTGGCATTGAAACGCATACCGTCGTCGCGCAGGATCATGTGCGGCTCCCGCTGCCGATTGGCGGCCGGTACCAACTCGTCGCCAAACTTGACGATCCGCCAATAGGTGTTGGTCAGCGTGGCGTCGGCGCGATTGCGTTCGCAGAGTTCACCCGGCCAGACGTTGATGAAGCGTTCGACAACGGCGGTGGTTTCGGTCCCTTCGCCTTCCATGCGCGGCCGCTCGACGAGATTCCCTTCGAAGGTCACCATCAGCGGCTGTCCCGGGGCGCGGCGTGACTGCAGGTAGGCGCGTTCCAGGCGACGGAAATCGCCCTCCATCGCCACCGGATACGAACGATCGGTGTGACACTCGGTCAGCCGCGCCGCATCAGCCAGGTAGACGAACATGCCGCTCAGAATTTGCGGTTGGGGAGTGGATGCCGGCTGTGCGTCGCCACTCGTGCCCTGCGTCGCGCCCGCGGGTACATCCGTCGCCGGTTTCTCCGCGGCTTCGGCCGCCGGCTCCGCCACTTTACGCATCGTTATCGCAATTGCGGCTGGGGCGCCGCGTGTGAGCACCGGATGCACCGTGTCTGACGTAAACAGCAGTTGGCCGGCCGCAGTGATACGGGTACGCACGCCATACGTGAACCGCTGGTCAATCTTGGCGGGGTCATAGGCAAGAGCAAAGGCGATGGGAGGTTGGCCAGGGCCGGGAATTTCCGTGCGGGAGATTACGACGGCGGGCGCATCGAGCCGACTGATGTCCTCAAGCGTAGCCTCGAAGACGGCGTCGGCCGGCAGCGTGATGCGCTCACGATAGCTTGCGGTTCCGGTAACCTCTGCCGCCGTACTTGTCACAGGGCGCATAATCGCAAACAAAAGTGCGATCGCAATCAGGTGAAGAATAACCCGGATGCGCATTGGCTTTTCCAGCCCCCTGTTCGTATCAACCAGCGCTATGCTATCACGATCCGGACGCTGGAACAGTGACGGCGTTTGTTTTTGGCTGCTGCCATCAATGGCTTCACCTTCAGGAATCAAGCGCCAACCTCAAAATCCGTGCAGTCCTTTGACCACATCGAGATAGTCTGGTTCGCTATGATTGACGAAGCCATGACGAATTAAGAAATCAATAACAACAAGCGCACAATTAAACTTGAAATCGTCGGTGTTACGCACTGTTTCCATGACCCGCGATATTGGCCATAGATAGAATTCGCTTATCTCACCGTCGCTATTGCTTGGAACAAAATCTTCCGGCAGTTCGATATCGAAGGTATAGAGCACATCACGCCGCAGGCCTTTGCTCCGTTCTGTGCAGTAGCTGATGGCGCCGACCGGTCGTGCGAGGGCGGCAATCTCCGGTGATATACTGGCTTCCTCCTCGCTCTCCTTGAGCAACGTCTCCCAAATGGTGTGATCTGCCGACTTGCCGCCAGCGACGATCTGGTCGAGCTTACCGGGAGCCGTGGGTTTATCCAGGCTGCGTCGACCGACCCACATCCGCATGTCGGCGCCACGACCGACGAAGCCGTTGACATGGATGCCGCTGCCGTAGGTGCCAAAAAGTGGAACGGCGGCGCGCTCGATCAGCAGCAGCGGTGGCGCGCTAGGATGCGCTGCGACCGGGTACAGTTCGTCACGCCAACCATTGACGACACCTTGTTGCGACAACGCACGCAACACACGGTCCACGGCGGCCGTCCGAGCAGCGGGCGTGATGAGCGCCGTTGCCAGATTGACGCTGCCGGCGTTGACGACGAAGACATCAGCAAACGCCGCCAGTCTGGCAGCAAGCTCCGGGGTAACAAATCCCACCACGGCGTCGTCGATCTGGAAGGGCAGATACCGATCCGGATTGAACGCCGTGCACGCGTGGATACGGTCAAGAAAGCTCATCAGTCCTCGCGGTCAACCAAGCCTCTGGTCTACAAGCCGGCGAGGTTTTCGCCAAGCCGTTTGCCGCGCAGGAATCCCGCTGTCTGCCGTCAAACCCCGAGCAGGCAGCGAATCAAATCGCCAAAGCCCGCTCCGTCAGGCAACCGATGTCTGGCCGCGATCGCGTCCGGTGCGGATATACGCGACGGCGCAGTGCTTGGAACAATAAGGCTTTCCAGGCACCACCTGCTCGCCGCAAAAATGGAAGGCCTTGTCACCAGGGTTACCAACCGGCCAACTGCACATCTCCGAGGTCAAAGCTTCCAACTTGACCACGTCGGCAACGTCGGCGGTGTCCTCGTCGTCCTTCGCTGAAGGACGACGCTTCGGCAGGCCCAGCCGGTGAACTTTGCCGATGACCGCGTTTTTGGTGATTCCCAGCCGTCGGCCGATTTCGCTTGTCGACAGCTCCTCATTCCAAAGGGCGATCAGGGCGGCGATGCGTTCGGGTGTCCACTCGGCAGAAGTCATCGGGCCAGTGCTCGTCTCTCAGTGGGAAGAATCTGTCTTGTACGGGTGACGTTGCGCCCGATTCTCGCGAATCGCGCTCTTCATAAGCAAAGTCACCCACCATTCTTACCATCTTTACGGCATTTGTCTACAAGATATAGGGTTATCCACAACATTTCGCGTTCGAGGGGCAAACACACCTTCGATTTGGATGATACCCGCTATATTCCACTCTTGTGGCGCAACAATGCGCCTTGTCCGTACAGTGGCAGTCAGCCCTGTCGAGCACCGATGCTCCCATGTTTTCGCCTGACCGGTCGGCCCCAGCGCTGATGCCAAGGAGCGAGCCGTCGTCCCGATAGAAGACGAAGCCGCCCAAGGTCGCATTCGGCAGCATGCCTCTCGCCCAATCAGGCGCCTCGTCGATCGCATGGAAGCGGGTTGCTCCACCGGTAGGATCCTGGATCGCCGCCGCCATGGCGCGACGAGCGATCCGCAGGCACGAGGCGTAGGCAGGATGATCCTCGATCACGACCCGCTCTGCGCCATCGGCTGCTGTCAGTGCTGCCAGGTGACGGGCGAAGTGGCGTAGACGCGCGACGTCTGCATCCTCGACAGTCGTTTCAACCCGATCGCCTCCGGGAGCGCACCCTGTGGATGCCTTCACCTGATTGGCGAGCGTTGCCGCGATTGCTTCGAGGGTCCGAATTTGCTCGCCACGGCCGAGCACGAACAAGATTTTCGCAAATGTGGCAGTCAGTTGAGCAGCTTGCTGCTGCACCTGGGCGCGGCTGGGCTCGGTGGTGGCCAAGATGATCTCCATGAATACACATCAGCGGTGAGCGGCAGCGGGGATGGGCCGCCCCGATTCCGGCTCGCGGCTCCGGCCGGCGAAGCCGTCAGACGTCGAAGCTGCTGGGGGCGGTGGTACCGGCCGATAAGGGCCGCCAGTTCAGGCGACCGGAGGCGACGGCGTGCGCCGGGGCCAGCACTCGCGGCAGGCGGACCGGCTCACTGAGGAGGCAACCGGCGACGGCGTCGAGCCCGTCGTCGCGAACCCGGGCGCCTGGACGCCATTCGCGCATCTCTTCTATGAAAGGCGTCGACCAGACGCTGGCATGGGCGTGCAGACGCCCGGCGGCAAGCACCGCGTCGAACGCATCGATGATCCGCAGGTCCTTATTACGGGTGGATACGTGCTCACGCACCACGCACGGCGCCCGAATGGCGCTGGCCTCGCGTTGCAGCAGGCTGGGGAGAAAGCGGCCGATGCCGTTGGTCTCGATGGTGACCACCGGCAGGTAATGGGTGCGGGCAAAATCGGCCACCTGCCGGCAGAGCTGGGTCGCTTCATCAACTTCCTGCGCCCGCGCCGGGTCGTGGGTGAGATAGCGGACGCTGTGTAGCCAGCTGTCCCCCTCACGGTCGGTGTAGACGGCGGCAACCACATTAGCATCGCCGCGGTTCGGGGCGCCGAAGGAAGGGTCCCACCAACAGGACGCCGACACTAGGCGGCGCGTGCCCAGCATCAGGACGCTTTCCTGGTTACCCTCGGTATAGTCGAGGCTATCGCTGTAACAATGCAAACGATCGGGATCGAGACGTCCATCAAGGATGTTGCGCGGACGCAGCATCATCTGGCTGTCAAACTTGGCCGGACCCGTGCGCAGTCGGATGGCCTCGATTTTGGTCGTCGAATAGCGCTCAGACCAGCGGCTGTTGCCGTTTGCATCGAGAATCGGAATCTCAAGGCGACGAAATCCGGCAAGTAGCGGCGTCGTCTTCCCTAGCTCGGTCCCGTTCGATATGGAATAGATCGAATGATAGGTATGTGGCGTACCAACGAATAATTGAAGTCCGCCGGGAACGAGAACGTACTCTATTTCACGCAACCTTGTACGAAGCTCCGTACGCTTTTGCGGCGTATCGCAGGTATTCGGGACTTCCACATCATCGCAAATGACTACGTCAGCACGCAGCCCGGTGACATTTGCGCTGATCCCCTTTGCCAGCATCGACGGATCGCGCAGCTCTGCCGCGCGGCTGATCGTGAACTGATCGGCAGCCCATTGGTCGCTGCGTGCGGGCTTCAGTCTCGCCGTGAGCGGATGTCGCTCGATGATGCGGCGAACGTTGCGCACCATCTTACGCGCCACGGCAAAATCGCCGGCCAACACCAGGACACGCAGATCCGGATTGCGATACAGCAGCCAGCTGCAGAACAGCCCGACGAGGGTCGATTTGCCGGAGTTGCGAAATGCCAAGAGCACGAGATCACGCTCGCCGCTGTCCCAGGCCGTTGCCAGCCAACGCCCGATCTCCACATGCAGGTCGGGCGTTGGCAAGCCCTGGGTCTTGTTCCAGATCCAGACGAACTGCGGAAACCCCGCCCTGCTCATGCCAAGAATCCCGGGCGAGGCCCGAACAGACGTGCAGCGCATCGTGAATGGTTCCCAGGTCGATCTCGCATCACTCGCATCCCCAATCCACGCGGGGTCAGTTTGCGGCCAGCGTCGACAATTCGGGACAATCGCGCTGCAGTTCTTCGAGCCATGGCTGGCCGAGGCGGGAATCCGCTGCCGCACGTTTGATCGTCATCGGGCTCAGCAGCGGATCGAGGCAACGCAGGCGACGCAGGCGCTGACGCTCGATGTTCGCGTCCACCAGGGTATCGAGGACGGATTGTTCTGCGGCCGCTGTCGAAGAGTCGGTCATCTCTCGGGCGCGCTCCACGTATGTACAGGACGACAACGTTCCAGCGAGGCACGCCAGGAGAAGCAGCGGCAATCGCACTGTCCTCAAAATAACTGCGCTGAAGAAAGTCCGGAAACGAACCTTGTCAGTAAGCATGGCCATGCTCCATTACGTCGGACACACAATGTCAATCGCCCAGCAAGATACTGGACGCGTGCCGTCTCAAAGGTGGTGGAGATCTGTTAGAATACTGAGAGCGAGTTCAGGTTTGTGGGCTACCGTATTGGTCGAGAGCTGCCTCGGCTTCTTCGATTAACTGATGGATATGGTCATCATCACCAGGACTAATCTCACTGCTCACATCGGCTGCGTTGCGCGCCCACTGCGCCAGCTTAATCAGCAGATGGACGTGCGCGAGTGCGGCGCGGCAATTCGCCTGAAACGCGGCAAAGTCCTTCGACCCTTCGGGTGGTGTGCTGTTAGCGAAGTAGGCATAGACAGAAAGCGCCTTATCAAGCAGGCGCGAAAGGCGCGTCACTAGATCCTGACGCAGTCCTTCCCAGGCATCGTCTTTCAAGGCGCATCCCTCATCGTGAGAGCATGATCGAAGAGCCAAAATTGCTGAACATACAGATGCCGTTGTGCATCAACAGGCTTAACGTCGATCATGCATATTGCAGAATTCTCAACTCTTCGACATCGCTCTAATGTAGAAACCGCTTTCGAATGTGGGCTTCTATTACTAAAAGCATTCAGCAGACGTTGTTCTATTGTGGTACCACCAAACGTAAATTACCATCAGGTAGCGGCGCTACATTTTCTGTACGCTGCGCGGCCGGGGAGCGTTGTTCGATAATATTGCGCTCCTCTAATTGAAGCACGAGGATGACGCTGAAGACACACATCGTCAATACCATCACCCCACCAATAAGAACATGAAATACCTTTTCTTTAACATCGTGCGCTGTGAATTTTGAAACCCAGGTCATCTGAAATTCTTCGAGACGCGTATCAATATCCTTCTGTTTAGTATCCAGTATAAGGACCTGCGAGTACGTTTCACGTATCGTATCCATCAGGCCATTGAACAAACGTGCCTTAATCAAGCTGATATCCACGCGCAGTTCGTTAGTCGAATGGCTGATCTCGTCTATCTTCCCCATTTGTTCCAGGACTCGAGTCACAAATTGCGCATCTACGTTGGCGGCCTGATCAACGTAACCTGAAGACATGCGGGTCGTCATAAAGTGGATCTCCGAGCGTTAAAATCGGTGTCGGTAGCGCTGCTTGCCGAGCGTTAGAGTGGCGTGTCGGAGCTGGCGCATGCTTCCAGTAGAGCGATCGGACGGCACTCGCGGCAAGGTGCAAGTCCTTGATCCTAATGACAGTATTCGCAAATCTAGAACGGGCATTGCACCCGCTGATCATCGTTGCCGTCACTCACGCGAGACCGTCATCCTTGGCGGCTATTCATCAAGAAGTGAAAGGCCGCCGGAAACTCCCTGCCGCACCAGCGAAAGTCCGTTGCGGTAGGCGGGATACGTGCTGTCCAACAAGCTCTTCGACTGCCCCCAACGGTACTCATCGTTGATCCGTTGGATACGCTGATTGGCAAGCTCAACCGAATCCGCGTCCTCCTGGGCGGCATCGCCGGCGAGAGTTGCCAGTGCGGCCGTGCTGGAGCCGCCGCCACTCGTGCCTTGCGCGCCAAAGCGGGCACGGCTGGAGGCAAGTTGGCGTTCCAGGTTGTCCTGGCGCGTCCGCTCCTCGATCTGTTGCGAAGTCTTGATCTGGTCGGCTTGCGACTGGGCGGCGGCGGCGGCTGATGCCGCATTAACTTTTGCTTTCTCTTTGCTCTGCGCGTTATCCATCGCGTACTGCATGGCAGAGAAAGCGGTGGATGTAGCGAACCCACCCATGGACAGTCTCCTCGTTTATCTGCAGTGGCAGGAAGCTGGCGGGATACGGTGTTCGACGCTGGTTACGACGCCTCTGCTTGCGACGCAGGCCAAACCAGCTCAGGTGGTGACACTGAATTCGGTCATCACCGAAAGCAGGGTGAAGGGCATTGGCGTATCCTGTTCGATCCGCCAGATCGATTCCAAGCCACCTTGCCGCCAACCGAGCACGCGAATGCGCTTGTCACCGGAAAAGCGCGGTGGCGGCGCATCGAAATGGTGATCGACACCCAAACGGCGGAAGGGCACCTCTTCCAGCCCATTGCCGACATCCAACCGCAGACAGGCAGTGTCCCAGACGCGGAAATTGATCGCGATCGGCCGCATCCGGTTGGCAATCTGCGCATCTCCCGGCAGGGCGGGAGGGAGCGGCTCCACAATGTGAGTGTATCCCAGTCCCGCCTGCAGCGACGTCACCGGATCTTCAAGTGTCACCTTGCCATCGGTAACATCGACATCTGGAGCGGCTACCCCGTTGGCGACCACTTTGACCGTATGGCCTTCCAGGTGCGACAGGCCCGCCCACTCCGCCGTTGCAGNTGTATCACTCATGCCGACCAGGCCGGCGTCGACGCATAAATCGGAGTCGAAGACTTCAATAAAGGTGCCGCCGGCGCGCTCCACGAGAACGAACATCTGCTCGCCGACGGCAGCAACGCTGCGGAAAGAGCCTTGCGTCTCCAGTCGGCTCCACGCCGTGACTTCTTCGTCGCGGTAAACGGTGAGGGTGGCGATGTGGCCGGCTTCCATCACCACGTGAAACAGCCGGTTGGCCTTGTCGTAGTCCATGGCGATCGGCTTGGCGAAGAGATGGTGCGCCAGCAGCGCCGTATCCCCCGACTGATAAGCCTGTTCGGTGTCGCTATAGATGAACTCACGCAACTGTGGGCCGGTGCGCGGCACGAACAGGGTCGCGCCATCCACGTCGCGCGGCGGCAGAGTGCGGTCGATGGGTGATCCAACGCGTGTCTGTCGATGCACCTGAATGTTGGTCGGCGTCAGAGGATCGCCCGCCACCATCCACTCCGCCCCGGACGTGAACACCTGCAGGTGGCGACCAGAGAAGACATGGCGAATGGCGTTGACCTGATCGGAAAGAATGGGAAAGTCGATTGCCTCATCGTCCCGCGCCTTGCCAACGGAAAAATTGAACAGATCGGACGACTTGGACAGCCAAAGGCGGTTCGGAAGATCACGCGACCCGCCAACGACAAGACGATCCTGGTGAAAGCAGACTGACGCCGGCCACCCACGGGCAGCCGACCATGCCTGCTCGCTCCAATCCACCGTCGCGTCGGTCCCGGTCAACGGTTCCTGCACCGACGCGGCCGCGCGGCTTGGATTGATCAAGCCGGTGATCACTACTTCCTTGTCGTTCAGACGGAAGCGGCTGCCAATGTGCTGCGCGGTGAAAACGTCCGCATTGGCGTCAAGGAAGATGCCCCCGGTCGTCGCCGATGGTTTCAGGGTGATATTCCAGGCGACGAATTTGTGCTGTGGCCAAAACCTCCGGTTAAGCTCGGACGTGGTGTCCTGGGCGATCTGCCAGTCCGCGAGTGCCCATCGACCATCAGCCAGGCGCGTCAGCTGCTTCGGTGGTGTATCCGGATGAACGACGAGGAGCGTATCGGCGCTCTGCGTCCAATTGAGCTGGTGGACCTGCTCGATCGTCCACGGAGTGACTAGTTCGGCGACGTGGGTACCGGATTGATAGATATCGAGCGCACGGTCAGTGAGGACGAAAAGGTAGGTCTGCTCAACATTGAATTCGAAGGCGATCAGCCGGCCGTCGCCCTTGGCCATATCGACGAACCGCAGGCCCCAGCGGCGAAACACGCCACCCGTAGGGTGGATGAAGACGTTTGTCAGCCGACGCGCGCCGTTCAGATAGGCGCGAAGGTCGGTGCGTCCGAGCAGGTCGGGCGAGAGCTCTCCCGAGGTAAAGCTCGTTTTGTAATTGCTGACGTGCGGCATCAGTAGCGACTCGCAATAAGGGTGAAGTCATCGACTGCTGCGGGCGTTTCCTCCTGCGCGTCGATCAGTCGCGCACGGCGAGCCTCGTACTCAGCCACCTCTCGCAAGGCCTCCCAGCGGGCGGTGCTGTCCGTCAACGGAATGCAGAATTCCGCCGCCAGATTGGCGATCAGCGTCATGTCGAAGAACGGTGGGAAATCGGTCTCAAGCGGACGAAAAATATAGGTCAGCACCACATCGCTCGCGTCCGTCCGCAGCTGTCGTTGCGCGATCTTGTAGACAAGGCCGGCGCCGCGTCCGTCGGTACCGGCGGAAAGAACGCGAATGCAATCTGCAGGGAGCTGGAACGCATTTTGGAAGTCCGCGATAGGCGGCGTCGCCAGCATCGTCAATCGCTGTTGCGTCGTCGCGAAGTTCCATGGGTGGGCAGAGAGCAGGGAATCGCGCACCGTCGGATACAGACTGGCGGCGATTTCCGCTTCGGCTGTTCCCTCTTCGAAGGAGGAGATGCTGTTCGCGCCAACCTTAAGCAGCGCACGTGAGCACAGGTCGATCTGACTGAGCGCCATGTCGGTCTTTCCGCATCAAAGGGAGGGGGCAGGGCAGGGCGGCGGCTGTCGGAGCGTGCGCCCGGTCATCGCTTGCACAAAACCGACGCCAATCCCCCCCTGCCAGCGCCACGCCAGCGCGGCAGGAGGATTGGAACGCTTGCGCTTCGGTACACCTAGTCGGTGTTGTCGGCGCCGACCCGGGTCAGATTAGCGACGTCAACAACGCCGGCCGAGCTACGCGCGACGAGGAAAATACCTGCTGCCGGTGTGCCGTCGGTATCGCAGTTGGCCATCATCATGTCGCCAACACGCAGCATCTCCACCGCCTGGCTGAAATAGCCGGTGCTGTCCACCTGGTCGGCAGTGTCAGTGGTGCAGTAGTGCCAAAGCGTAAAGCCGTTGGCGTAGCCGAGGACGCTCAGATTGTGAGGATTGTAAGCCATGGCTCGGACCTCTCAGCTCTCGATGCAGCGAAGCGCGACGACGCCGTTCGGATCGATCAGACAGGCGCCTTGGCTCATCATGTTGTTGACGAAATGGGCGGCACGATCGCCGTGCCAAGTGATATCGGTCTTCACGTCAGAGCCGGTGGCATGACCGATTGCCGTCTTGTGGTACCAGAAGCAGCTCCGGACCGCGGCCGCCTTGGGCAGGCCGGAGTGGGGCAGCCAAAGGGTACCCAGCCAGCGCTTTGCCTGCGTTCCCTTCCAGGGCAGTTCGTCGTCGCCGATGTAGTCGGCGTTGGCGAACTCTTCGATGTTGAGCAGTTCGCTCCACTGCTTCCAACCGATCACGGCGTAGCGCTGACCGTCGTCGGGAACATCGGCTTCGCCCAGCACCTCAAACGCGGTGAGGATCTTCGCCTTGGTTAGACCGTCGGTGGCGAGGCCGGCAAAGTTGGTCGAACGGGCCAGTTCGCCGATGATCAGCTCGTCGGACTTGCGGCCAAGGGCGAAAGCGCCGGCGCGTGCCACCACCTGCTGTTCGTTGATGTTGGTCTTCAACTCGTCGAGCTTGTCGATCCAGTCGCCGGCATAGAAGTCCTGCAGAATGCATTCCACCGGCTCGTGGTCCACATTCATCACCGGCACCATGCCATGACGCGCCTTGGTGCTGGCGGTACCTTTGCCGACCTTCTGAAACGTGGTGGTCGCTCCGACAACGCTATCCTTGGAGCGAACGGTGTTGCGAAGCTTGGAGCCCATCTGCTGATACTGCACATGGACTTCGGCCTCGAAATTCTTGACGAACGAGAGTCCGATCGATGTGGACATTCAAACTCACTCCTGATGCCTGGGGAGGCGTGAATGCAACCGACCGCGGTTGTGGCGTCGCCGCCGCAGCGGAGTACGAACCGGAGGTAGGGCCCTAGATCGTCCACATACGCTGGGGTTGTCCGTTCCGGCGGATTGGGAAAATGGAGGCTTAAGCGATGATAACGGGGGCTGTGTCTTTACCCTCGGTCATCGCCAGGAACTGCGGGGCGCCGAACTCCGGAGTCCGACGCCCCGCACGCGAGCCGCGCCACCTTGGCGGGCGCGCTCATCTCTAGTCGACGTAAAGACGACGAAAGCCGTCACGAACTTTGTTGACGACGGCCGGATCGTGGTCCCGCCAATAGCGGGGATCACGCATCATTGAGCGCAGTTCCGCATCATTGGGCACGCCACCGATGCTGCCGATATCGCGCGACAGACCAGGCTCGTTGCTGCTGTCACCCATCATCTTGTGCATAGTGACCACCCCTTCAAAGGTGGTCGACAGCGCCTCGAACACCCGCGGCGGCAAGTGCGAGCGGCCCCAGGCGGCAACCTGGCGAGCGACTTCCCGCCACCGTTCCTTGCCGCCGAAATGCTGTTCCAGGCGCTTGCTCTGGTTGTCGGCCTCAAACAAGGAGGCCAGTTCACCGATCAGCGGCAGCAGGTGATCGCAGGCCAGATCGTACACGAGCTGCGCCTGCTCGTTGCTGAAGCCAGCCTGATGCAGCCGCTGGTTCACCTGCGGATCAACCGTCAGCAGATCGTCGCGGACGGAGATTCCGTACGCGTCGGGGGTGGGTGGAACGTCGCGGGTGGGAAGGCTGCTCAGCTTACGTTCCAGATCGAGATAGGACTTGATGAGCGCGTCCTGCCGGACCTCGCCCGCCTTGTCGTCCCAGAACTTATCCGGAAGGTTCGCCGGTCGTGCCGAGGCCTTCGCCTTTGCGGTTCCCGGGTTAGCAACCCCGGATCAGCAGCCGATGTCTCGGCGGTGCCGGCTGCGAGTCCGGCAGTCAGGAGATTATCATTCATCTGTGTTACTCCGTGTGACAACAGCGGTCTCCTGTTCCGGCTCACTCATGGCTGCTGCTGGCGAACTCAAGGCGCCGCTGCGCAAGCCCTGAGCCGATAGCTTGATTAAATACGCAACCAGCGAGCGTTGGCCTTCAAGATGGCGCAGCATCGTCTCCGACGCGCCGGGGCCGAGCGTGCGTTCGAGGGTAAAGGTGCGGAGGTGTTTGATGACGCGCTGACCGTCAGGGCTGCAGAAGCAGCGTGCCGCCGCGTTTGCCAGCCCCTGGTCTCCAGGCGTTGCGGCTGACGCGGCACCGGCGGGACGCAGCGCTTCGAACCAGCTCCATCCTGTTTCGGCGCGGTTCATCGGCTGCCTCGTGTTTCCGGTGCAGTGAGCTGGCGAAGAAATGTGGCGAGCACGGCTTCCGCAGTGGCACCCGCTGTAGCCGGCGCCGCCGTGGGATCAACGCTGGCCGCAAATGCCGCCAGTCCTGGTGCCGGAGCCCCAGCCACCTCGGTGGCCGGCGCCTCGCGCATCAACTCCACCGGAACCCCAAGCGACGTGCCGAGCCAGCGAGCGGTGGCCTGCGGATCGATTGCTGCCAGACCTTCGGGACCAAGGTTGCGAACGCTGTCGAGCCACATCAGCGTGTTCTGCACGTCGAGCTGCGCCTGGAAACGGGCTTGTGGCGAACGGTAGTCCAGGGCAACGAATCGGTGGTCGAGGGGGAAATCCTCGATTTCACCGCGGCGGGCGAGGATCGACCGCGCCCGGCTCACCAGCGGCGCCATAAGTTCCGACTGCAAGCGGCCGTAAGCCGCCCCAAGGATGCGAGCGATCTCCGCCGCCCGCTGCAGAACCTCTGTTGCCGTCATCCGCGGGCCGTTGATCTGGCCCAGTTGTTCGACAAACAGCGCTTTGCGTATGCGCTCTCGCAACTGATTCAGCACCAGATCGGAGACATCGAAGCGACCAGGCGCCTGCAGTGGCGTCAAACCGGCGGAGCCGACCGCTTTGGGAATGATCGTGCCCGGAATGAGCTTGATCGTTGCCGGATTGATGACCCCGTCGTCGTCCGCCTGCCAGATGCCAGTCACGGCGATGGACGCATTCTTCAACACCAGTTCCACCACCTTGTTGGCGGTGCGGATGTCAGGCAGTGCCTTCATCACCGGCGATCGGCCGTAGATTTCGCCGGGAGCTTTCAGCCAGCGAAAATTGATAAAGGGCGACGAGGCGAAGCGACCCTGGGCGAGAATTAGCGGCTCGCCATCGCGGTCGGTGTGCGTTTCGGCGACGGCAACGTAGCGATAGCCGTTGCCGTCCGGGATCACCGCTTCGATCACGGCGAGACGCTGATCCGACCGCCTGTCCTTCGAACCGAGAATGCGTTCCGCCTCCACCGACAGCTGAAACCGGGCACTCAATTGCGCGGGAGTCAGCTCGCAGCGTCGGTAGGTCACGTCGAGACGGCCACCGGCGCCTTCGTCGAGGACAGCGTGCGCCAGCGGCACCGCGGTGAAGCGGAACGCCGATGGTTCGCCCGGCGGCGCCTCTTCAAACAGCAGGCATGCGGTCCCGGCGGTCACCAGATCAAGATAGCACTGGTGCATTTCGACCGCGAAGTTCGACCGCTCGATGTGTGACTGCATGATTGCCGTCGCTCGCTCCAGCGCGGCGCCGAGCTCTGCCCGATCGCTGGCCACCACGTCCGGGCCAACGGAGAAGCCGAACCAACGCCCGCCGGGTGGGGTCAGCTGCGACATGATGCTGGCTGCCAGCTGATCGACCGCATCCGGCGCTGTGCCGTCAAACAATCGATCACCACGGCGAGGGCCAAGAGAATCGCCGCGTACGGCGCTATCGCGCGAGGGAAGGGCGAAATCGTAGCAGTCCTGCCACACTCCTTCCCATGCCGATCGTCTGTCCTTGGCCGATTGATACTGGGCTATCACATCCTTCGGCAGAAATGTGTTCATTCTGCTTACTCACCGAGGAGCGACTTGCGTGTTGCATCCGTCGCACTCAGGACCAGTAAGCCGCGCGGTGAGGTGGCAATGGTTGCCGCCTGTCCGCGTGCCTGTCGTTTCAGGGAGTCAATGCGTTCCTGTTGCGCTGTCTCCTCAGCCGTCGGGGCGGCAGTGGTCGTCTCGATGGGCGTGACCACCGCTGGTGCTTCGGCCGTCTTGGGTTTCGGCGTTTTGATTAGGCCTCCCATTGGGCTGTCCTCCTGATCGGTNNCACTTACAAACGGTGAAGGCGATGGACGCACGTGGGGCGGCCGATGAAAGGGATATATACCTTTAATGGGGCCATAGTCNNAAGATTTTTTTCCTTCTCTTCGTAATTGGATGACGCCAGGACGATGGAGAAAGCGGTATAACTGCCAGGGGGTGAATACCCGCGGCGCTCGCAGCCCAAGAACCCGCTTGACCGTCTCGACGCAGGTAAAGGGACGCAAAGGTGCACAGCGTAGGGGAGGGACGTGAGCCACGGTCGCGACGACGATGAACCCGTGATTCCGGTACCATGTCACCAACTCGCCGGCCGACCATCCTACCGCCGCATCCAGGTCAGTATGGTGTGAGAGAGGGTTACAAATAATCCAGATGTCACTCCGCTGTACGGCGACAAAACAGTGACGAAATCCTCGACGCAACAAACGAAGCCATCGCAAGCTTGCATCATCGCTAAAAACAACAAGTGCCGGTAAACCATCGCTGCACCTATATAGCGACGCATCGCCGTTTCTGTTGTCGCTAATACTGTTTGTAGTCAACCAACGATGCCTTTACTACGCAATATTGTGCTGAGTCGATCCAGCGCTTCATCCCACAACCGCGCTGAGTTCTGCTCATCGCGGCAGCGTGCATCGGGAGGATGGCCGCGCAGACCAAAGGTACCGAGCACCGACATATGCGGTCGGCTGAGGACGCCACGCCGGTGCAGCGTCGCGGCCGCTACGTAGATGTCATCCGGATCGCAGGGTCGCTGCGGACCGCCGCTGTCGCTGAATCGCGCACCATCGCGGCGAACTTGCTGGCAACGGACAAACCAGAACCATGCCTCCTCGGCGCTGGCGAAGCACGCTGAGACGGCGAAGGTTTGCGAGGAAGCGTAGGTGCGAACGTTTGCCATGAGCCCTCACGGAACGAAACATGTATATGCGCAGCGTATCCGCTTTTCATCCTATGTCAATTATTTTATAGGGAAATGTACCTGGTGCAAGGTCGGGCCGAATGTGGGATAATTAGCCCATGTCTAGGCATCAGGACATCTGGCGTGCAATTGATCGGCTGGCCGAGCGGCACGGTCTGACGCCCTCTGGTCTTGCCCGCAAAGCCGGGCTCGATCCCACCACCTTCAACAAGAGCAAGCGCATCACCCGCGACGAGCGAGCGCGATGGCCGAGCACCGAAAGCATCGAGAAAATTCTTGATGCCACTGGCGCCACCTGGGGCGAATTCGTCTCCTTCATGAACGAAGGAACGTTCAAGAACATTCCCCTGATTGGCTTCGCCCAGGCTGGTGCCGCCGGCTTCTTCGACGACGCCGGCTATCCGGCGGGGGCAGGTTGGGAGGACATTCCGTTTCCGGACATTGGCGATCCGCACGCCTATGCGCTCGAGATCAGCGGCGACAGCATGGAGCCGGTTTATCGCGACGGCGATGTGGTCATCGTCTGCCCACAAGCGCCGCTTCGTCGCGGCGACCGCGTCATCGTCAAGACGCGCGAGGGCGAGATCATGGCCAAGATTCTAAAGCGCAAAACGTCTAACAAGTACGAATTGCGCTCCTTGAATCCGGAGCATCCAGACCGTTGGCTAACCACTGAAGAAGTGGAGTGGGTCGCTCGCATTCTGTGGGCAACGCAGTAGTCCGCTGCGCTCGGCCTCGTCGCTGATAAGCTTCCATCTTGACATTGATGTAGGCATATGATCCTATGGCGGGTCGAATCTCGGCTTAAGGATCCTCCGTGTCATCGCCGCCTGCAACCCTCGCCGATTTACATCGCTGCTACGATGGACCAATCCCCGACGGCCTTCGCGATCAAGCCCTCGCCGGCTCTTTGCTGACCGTGCCAACGCTGCGTCAGCGCGCTAATCGCGACCTCGACCAACTGGCCCTTGCAACCAGCCGATCGCTTGCCGGCTGGCGCGCCGCGGCACGAGGCATCGATGCCGCCCTATGCGCGGCGGCTGATCCAGCGCCGGTACGCCTCGCCCAGGCATTGCGGTCACATCGCGAAACCGCCGTGGCGTTGCACGCCAAGCGCTGAGAAAAGAGCGAATTTGTGTTACGATCATTCCAATAACTCAACCGGGAGGATCGTGATGACGGGCATTTCGCTGGCGACGCCTGCGGGCGCGCCCGTAGAGATTTCACCTGAGGTAGTGGATAAGCTGAAACGGGAACTCCGCGGAGCACTGCTGACGCCCGCTGATCCCGGCTACGACGACGCGCGCTCGGTGTGGAACGCGATGATCGACAGACGGCCGGCGCTGATTGTCCGCTGCGCCGGCGCCGCCGATGTGCTTGCCGCAGTTCGTTTCGCCCGAGATTATGGCCTACTGCTCGCGGTGAAGGGAGGCGGACACAATATCGCCGGCAGCGCCGTCTGCGACGGTGGACTGATGCTGGATCTGTCGCTCATGCGCTCGGTGCACGTGGATCCCTGGAACCGTACCGCCCGCGTCGAACCCGGTGCCATCCTCGCCGATCTCGACCGGGAAGCGCAGGCGTTCGGCCTCGCCACGTCGCTCGGCATCAATTCCACCACCGGCGTCGCCGGCCTGACACTCGGCGGTGGCTTCGGCTGGCTCAGCCGTAGCTTTGGCCACACCATCGACAATCTTCTTGCGGTCGACGTGGTGACCGCCGCCGGCCAATTGGTTCGCGCCAGCGCCGAAGAGAATGCCGACCTGTTCTGGGGCCTGCGTGGCGGCGGCGGCAACCTTGGCATCGTTACCTCCTTCACTCTTCAACTCCACCCGCTCGGTCCGACGGTGCTGGCTGGTCTGATCGTCTACCCCTTCAGTGAGGCGCCGGAGCTGCTTCGCCGCTATCGCACCTTCGTCGCTGCAGCGCCGGATGCACTGACGGTGTGGACGGTTCTACGTAAAGCGCCACCGCTGCCCTTCCTGCCTCCCGATGTTCATGGCAAGGAGGTGGTGGTCTTTGCCCTCCTGTACGCCGGCGACGTGACCGAGGGCGAGCGGGCGATTGCACCTCTCCGCGCCTTCGCCACCCCGGTGGGAGAGCATGTCGGACCGCTACCGTTTTGCGCCTGGCAGGCGGCATTCGATCCGCTACTGACCCCCGGAGCCCGCAACTACTGGAAGTCACATGATTTTGCCGAGCTGAGCGACGCTGCGATCGACCTCATGGTCGACTACGCGCGGAAATTGCCGTCGCCGGAATGCGAGATCTTCATCGCCCACCTAGACGGTGCCGCCGGACGGGTGGCCTCAGAGGCAACGGCGTTTCCCCATCGCGACGCCACGTTTGTCCTCAACGTGCACGGCCGCTGGCGGAACGCCGACGATGACGACGGCTGTATCGGCTGGGCGAGACGCTTTTTCGCCGCCACGGCGCCGCACGCCACCGGCGGCGTCTACGTCAACTTCATGACCGACGACGAACAGGACCGCGTCCGCGCCGCCTATGGCGCCAATTATGACCGGCTGGCCGCTCTGAAGGCGAAGTACGATCCCGACAACCTGTTCCAGGTTAACCTGAACGTAAAACCGGCGGTCTGATCCGGAGCCGGCAGCCGTGGCGGGCAGTAGGGCGGGTCAACTCCCGCCCTAGCAGCCTGTCGGACTTAACGCGAGGCGGAGCTGTGGGTTATAGAATCCGGGCATGGATTCACGCCCCCGGCCCGGACCTCTTCGGCATGAGCAACTTCCGCCCGATCGACCGCGACAGCGGATTTCTGATGCCGCCGTCGGTGGACGAGTGGCTTCCGCAGCGGCACTTGGCGCGGTTCGTGGTGGAGGTGATCGCGGGGCTGGATCTGCGGCCGATGACCGGCAGCTACCGTGGCTCTGGGGAAGCGTCCTACCACCCCAGCCTTCTGCTGGGCATTCTGATCTACGGCTACGCCACCGGGGTGTTCTCCAGCCGCAAGCTGGAGCGGGCGACCTATGACAGCGTGGCGTTCCGCTTCATCGCGGCGAACGATCATCCGGACCATGACACCATCGCCGCGTTCCGCCGACGCTTTCTGCCGCAGATCGAGAAGCTGTTCGTCCAGGTGCTGGTGCTCGCGCGCGAGATGGGCGTGCTGAAGCTGGGAACGGTCGGGCTCGACGGGACCAAGGTCCACGCCAATGCCAGCCGGCACAGCGCGCTGTCCTATGACCATGCGGGCAAGCTGGAGGCCCAACTGCAGGCCGAAGTGGCCGATCTCATGGCCAAGGCAGAAGCGGCGGACCAGGTGGACATCGCTGACGGCATGTCGATCCCCGACGAATTGGCGCGACGTGAGGAACGGTTGTCCAGGCTCGCCGAGGCCCGGGCGAAGATCGAGGCCCGCGCGAAGGAACGCTTCGAACGGGAGCAGGCAGACCATCAGGCGAAACTCGCAGCACGGGACGCCAAGGCAGCGGCCACCGGCAAGAAGCCCACGGGCCGTGAGCCGAAGCCGCCGGTGGCGACGCCGCTGCCCACGGATCAGATCAATCTGACCGACGAGGAAAGCCGCATCATGGCGGTGGCGGGCGGCGGTTTTGAGCAGTGCTACAATGCGCAGGCGGCGGTGGCGGCGGGCAGTCTGCTGGTGGTGGTCGCCGACGTGGTGCAGGCGCCCAACGACAAGCAGCAGCTTACACCCATGCTGGACAAGATCGGCACTCTGCCGGACGTGCTCGGCAGGCCGGACATGCTGTTGGCGGACAATGGCTACTTCAGCGAGGCGAATGTGCAGGCCTGTGTGGCCGGCGGGATCGAACCGCTGATCGCACTTGGTCGCGAGGCGCATCATCTCAGCCTGCAAGAGCGCTTCGCTGCGGCGCCACCGGCGCCCGAAGACCCCACCCCGGTTCAGGCGATGGCGTATCGGCTGCGCACGCCGCAGGGCCGCGCGCTCTACGCCCTGCGCAAGCAGACGCCCGAGCCAGTGTTTGGCATCATCAAGTCCGTGCTGGGGTTCCGGCAGTTCCTGCTGCGCGGGCTCAATGCCGCCCGTGGCGAGTGGAGGCTTGTGACCATGGCATGGAACCTGAAGCGGATGTTCGCCCTCAGCCGCGCCGTCTAGCCTGCGCGGCCAGTTCCGCAGGCGCGCCAGCGCGACCGCACCGCCCAAAATGGCGCTGACAGAGGCGCCGACGCACCGATCCCTACGCAGGTCCGGCGACGCCCGAGACGCAAGTCCGACAGGCTGCTAGGCGTGCTACTGGATCGAGAGGATGAAGCGGCGGTTGAGCGGCTGGATCGGACGGGCATTGTTCGGGAACAGCTTGGCGAAGGCGGCGATCTGCGCTGCCGACGCGGTCACCGGTTCCTTGAGGACAACCCAGTTGACGATCTCCGAGCACGGCGGCGTCGTCAGCGATCCTTCGTAACGGTAAGCGGCAGAAGAACTCGGCAGCAACCCCTTGGCGTCGATGCTTGAAACCAGCGGCTTTTCGCCTTCGTGCTCCGGCATCGCTGCCCACAGCGGGGCGAGCACCGAGTTCTCGGTGCCTTCAACCAAGAAGACGCCCAGCACGGTGAGCCCGTCGCCGCTCGTCGCCTTGTGGACGAAGTGAACCTCCATCGGCGATCGTTTGCCGTCAACAGCGTGCTCGCTCAGATGGTGGAAGTGAAACTGCGCCAGTTTGTACTCGGCACCGTCGAGCGACAGGCCGCCCGCGTCGGGCGTGTTGATCTGAATGGTATGGCCGTTGTTGAGGATAATTCCATGGCTGATTGGTTGCCAATTGACGCTCGCGGCATCCAATTCTGCGGTGATGGCATGGCTGAGATCGATCGGTGATTGCTGCCTGCCGGTGCCGCACACTGCATAGGCGGACTCCAGTTCACCCCAGGCCGCGGGACCGTTGCTGCCTTCGTACGACCAGTGCGGCTTGGCATCGGAAGCGACAGCGCTGCGGCCGAGAAGTCCGGCGCAGAGCGGGCACGCAACAATACCCATCACGCCATGGACAAAAGTGCGCCTGTTCATGGATCATCCTCCCTGTTTCTTATCGCTGCTCCCTTGTCCCATAGCGGCCCATTTGGGGTCAACACTGTGCGTCTGGATAGACCGTGACGACCTAACAATGCGCCTAACAGCAATCGCCATCACGGCGCGCCACCACGATTGCTGGCAACATTGATGGCATGCATCCTCGCCCGCCCTTCTTCTCAACGTCATGGCCGTCCTTGTCGCGGCCATTCACGGCAACGCTTACAGCCGTGGTGCACAGTGTTCATTGAGCATCGCAGCGTGTGCTCACGGCTCCCCATTGCGATAGCGGACCGCGCCACGCCATTCGTCAAAGGAGGTTAACCGTAAAGAAGTAACACCCGCCTGGCACCAGCAAACGCCGGCCTTTGGCTATCGCCGATCCCCTGCTAATCGATCCGGCAAACAGAGTAGAGTTATGAAAGTTGAGGTTTCTATAACATCGTAGGGTAGGTCATGACCCAACAATTGGCGACGGCGGCGGGCGAAATGGTGGGTCGCGAACCGCGCTTCCCTTGCTTACACTACCCCTGAACAACCCCAGGATCTTCTCCACGGCCAGAGTTACCGTCAGGCGGCCGTCGTGGAGGTCGTGTTCAATGGTTGGCAGGGCTTCCTTCACCGATGGGTGGTTGACCAAATCTGACATCAGGCGGTCCTGCAGCGTCGCCCACATGAACTTGATCCGCTGCTTGCGGCGTTTCTCCTGAAATTCCCCCGACGCATCCAGTTTCGAGCGGTATTCGCTCAGCTTCGCCCACACCTCATCGAGGCCCTTGTTGTGCAGGGCCGAAGCCATGACCACCGGCGGTGCCCAATTGGGGCTGCGCTGCTGCATGATATGCAGCGCGTTACGGTAGTGAACAACTGCCTGCCTGGCGCGAATCTCGTTGTCGGCGTCGGCCTTGTTGACGACGAGCATGTCGGCCATCTCGAGCACGCCCTTCTTGATCCCCTGCAGTTCGTCGCCGGCGCCCGGCAGCATCAGCACCAGGAAGAAGTCGGTCATGTCGGAAACAGCCACCTCCGACTGGCCGGCGCCGACCGTCTCCACCAGGATGACGTCGAAGCCCGCCGCCTCGCAGGCGACAATGGTCTGCCGCGTCGTCCGGGTGACCCCACCCAGGGTGCCGCCGGATGGCGACGGCCGGATGAAGGCGTTCTCCTGGACGCTGAGCTGCGCCATCCGCGTCTTGTCGCCGAGGATGCTGCCGCCGGTGAGCGGGCTCGTCGGATCGACCGCCAGCACCGCCACCCGCTTGCCGGCGTCGATCAGGTTGCAGCCGAACGCCTCGATGAAGGTGCTCTTGCCGACGCCGGGAACGCCGGTGATGCCGATGCGGAACGCCTTGCCGGAATGGGGAAACAGCTTGAGGCTGAGCTCGGCGGAGAGCCGCTGGTGCGCAGGATTGCGGCTTTCGATCAGAGTGATGGCGCGTCCCAGCATCGAGCGGTCGCCAGCTAAAACGCCTGCTGCCAGCGCATCGACGTCGGGACGGCGGGCGACGGCCGACGAGCGTGGCGGTTGCGCAATCGTCGCCGCCGGCGGTTCCTCACTCACCGCCATCAAACCGTCGGTGGTCCTTGTCATGACAATCCCTCCCTTGCTCCGCTTGGCCAGTCCGGCCCGGAACCCGGGTCGCGGGGCGTCGCGGCCGGGCATCGGGGAGGAAGGCCTCTCCGATGCCCGGCCGCTGCCGTTTAGGCCGCTTCGCTGGTGTAGCCCAGCTTCTTGTTCAGCGCGTTCACCAGCGTGATCGCCGCTTGGCTGATCACCGTGCCTGGCGGGTAGATCGCCTCGGCTCCGGCGGCATAAAGCGCTTCATAGTCCTGCGGCGGGATAACGCCGCCAACGACGATGAGGATGTCCTCGCGGCCGAGCGCCGCCAGTTCCTTTTTCAGCTCCGGCACCAGCGTCAGGTGCCCGGCCGCCAGCGAGCTGGCACCGACCACGTGGACGTCGTTTTCCACCGCTTGGCGCGCCACTTCGCCCGGAGTCTGGAACAAGGGACCGATGTCGACGTCGAAGCCGAGGTCGGCGAACGCCGAGGCAATCACCTTTTGGCCACGATCGTGCCCGTCCTGGCCCATCTTGGCGATGAGGATACGCGGGCGCCGGCCATCATTGGCCTCGAAGGTTTCGACCATCTTGTGCACTGTCTTGACCACGTCGGACTTCTCCCCGACCTCGCCGCTATAGACACCGGAGATCGCCTTGATCTCCGCCTTATGGCGGCCGTAGACCCTCTCGAGGGCGAACGAGATCTCGCCAACCGAACACTTGGCGCGGGCAGCTTCGACGGCGAGCTGAAGAAGGTTACCTTCGCCGGTTTCGGCGGACTTTGTCAGCGCATGCAACCGCTGCTCGACCACCTGCGGGTCGCGCTCCTTGCGCAGCTGTTCGAGCTGGGCGATCTGCTGGGCACGCACCTGGGCGTTATCGACCTTGAGGACGGGGACGTCCTCCTTTTCGGACAGCAGGAACTTGTTGACGCCGACCACCGTCTGCCGACCGGAGTCGATACGCGCCTGCGTCCGCGCCGCTGCTTCCTCGATGCGTAGCTTGGGGATGCCAGCCTCGATCGCCTTGGTCATGCCACCCGACTGCTCGACCTCCTGGATGTGACCCCAGGCCTTCTCAGCCAGCTCGCGGGTCAGCCGCTCGACGTAGTAGGAGCCGCCCCACGGATCGATGACCTTGGTGGTGCCGCTCTCCTGCTGCAGGAACAGCTGGGTATTGCGGGCGATGCGTGCCGAGAAGTCGGTCGGCAGCGCCAGCGCTTCGTCGAGGGAGTTGGTGTGCAGCGATTGGGTGTGCCCCTGGGTAGCGCCCATTGCTTCAACGCAGGTGCGCACGACGTTGTTGAACACGTCCTGCGCCGTCAAGCTCCAGCCGGAGGTCTGCGAGTGGGTGCGCAGTGCCAGCGACTTGTTGTTCTTCGGCTCAAATTGATTGATCAGCCGCGCCCACAGCAGCCGGGCGGCACGCATCTTCGCCACTTCCATGTAGAAGTTCATGCCGATCGCCCAGAAGAACGACAGCCGTGGCGCGAACTTGTCGATGCTGAGTCCCGCCTTCAATCCGCAGCGGGCATATTCGACACCGTCTGCCAGCGTGTAGCCCATCTCCAGGTCTGCCGTCGCCCCCGCCTCCTGCATGTGGTAGCCGGAGATCGAGATTGAGTTGAACTTCGGCATGTTCTGCGAGGTGAAAGCGAAGATATCCGAAATGATCCGGATCGATGGCGACGGCGGGTAAATGTAGGTGTTGCGGACCATGAACTCCTTGAGAATATCGTTCTGGATGGTCCCGGCAAGTTGCTCGTGCTTCACCCCCTGCTCTTCGGCGGCGACAATATAGAGTGCCAGGATCGGTAGCACCGCACCGTTCATCGTCATCGACACGCTCATCTGGTCGAGAGGGATGCTGTCAAACAGCACCCGCATGTCCATGATCGAGTCAATGGCAACGCCGGCCATGCCGACGTCACCCGCTACCCGCGGATTGTCGGAATCGTAGCCGCGGTGCGTAGCGAGGTCGAAGGCGACCGACAGACCCTTCTGCCCGGCCGCGAGGTTGCGACGGTAAAAGGCGTTGGAGTCCTTAGCGGTGGAAAAACCGGCATATTGGCGGATCGTCCACGGCTGGGTGACATACATCGCCGGGTAGGGGCCGCGCAGGTAGGGCGGAATGCCGGCCATCGTATCGAGATGGTCGATGCCCTCAAGGTCAGCGGCGGAATAGAACGGTTTGACTGGGATCTGCTCCGGCGTCACCCACGTGAACGCCTCAGGCGGCTGGCCGCTTTCGGCGCGAAAGCGTTCGGCCCAGGCGGCATAATCACGACCGTTCCCGGCAGGCGGCAGGTTGCCGGATAGCAGCGGAACTTGGGTGAAATCGGGAAACGCGGCCATGGTCAGATCACTCCCAGGTGGGCGAGAACCGATCGGTTGGTCTGCAGAACGTCACCGCCCATGAAGATGAAGTCGTCAATGCCTGCAGTCTTATACAGGTCTTTCTTGTCTCCGGGGGCGCCGGCGAGAAACAGGTAGCTGCACCCGGCAGCCTTCAACGCCTGCGCCGTCGGCTCCGCCAATTGCTCATAGACCGAGTCCGAAGAGCAGAGGACGGCAACCTGGGCTCCACTGTCCTTGAAGGCCTCGACGCACGCGGCGGCCTCGTTGAAGCCGGCATTGCCGATCGCCTCAAGGCCTGCGACCTCGAAGAAGTTCTTGGCAAAAGTGGCCCGGCCGGTGTGCTGGGCGACGGGGCCGAGGTTTGCGAGGAAGATCGTCGGCCGGACGCCAGTTTTCGCCTTGTAGGCATCAGCAGCGTCGCGCAGGTCCTCAAACTGCTCGGCAACCCGGTGTCGCGGCAGTGCCGTCACCGTTGTTGCCGTTCCGGCGAGGGCGCCGGCGAGTTGGCCTATGGTCGCACCCGCTGCCGCCGCAGCTGCCGCAGCCGGAGCAACGCCACCGGCCGCAGCCGTTTTCACTGCATCGACGACGCTTGACGAAACGCGGCTGGTCTTCATCCGGTCCACCGCAGCGCGCCAGATGCCCAGCATGTCCGGCTGTTCCACGTCGACCGGCGCCTCCAGCACGTTGGGGAACTCGCTGACGCCAGTCACCGGATCACGCCGCTTGGCCAGCGCTCCTTCCCGCTCCTTCCAGGAGGAGGCGATCTTCTTGGCGATGCTGCCGTCCTGGATCCCGGCAAGGATACCGCCGGCCTTCTCGATCGCCTGGAACTCCGCCCAGGCAACCTTGGCCAACTCGTCGGTACGGCTTTCCACGTACCAGGAACCGCCGGCAGGATCGATCACCTTGGCGAGGTTGGATTCCTCGGCAAGGATGATCTGGGTATTGCGGGCAATACGCCGGCCCAGCTCGGTGGCATAACCAATTGCGGCATCGAACGGCCGCACGGTGACGGAGTCGGCACCACCGACCGCGGCAGCGAAGCAGGCCACCGTTGTCCGCAGCATGTTCACCCAAGGATCACGCTTGCTGAACATCCGCAAAGCGGTGACCGCACCGAGGCGCATCGCCCGCGCCGGCTCCGNACGCACACCGCACGCCTCGGCAATCCGTGCCCACATCTTGCGAGCAGCGCGCAGCTTGGCAATGGCGAGGAACTGATCGCAGGTGACAGGATAGGTGAACAAGATCTGCCGGCACGCATCATCGACGGAAAGTCCGGCAGCGGTCATAGCCTTCAGATAGGCCAGCGCCGTAGCCATCGAGATGGCCAGGTCTTGACTCTCGTTGGCCCCTGCATCGTGGTACGGCGAGGTATCGACGGCAACCGCGGTCGCCTGCGGCCAAGTCTTGGCGGTATAGGCGGCGAGATCGGCCATCTGCGCCAGCGCTACGTCCGGAGCAACTGGCAGGGAGCCGCTGCCAGCCAGCACTCCCAGCGGGTCGGCGTTGAAGGCACCCTTCGCCGCGGTAGGTCCAACACCACGGCGGCGCCACAGGGCGTCGAGCAGGGCGGCACCGGCGACAAACTGGGCGCCGGACCCGAGCGAGATCGTCATCAGTTCGGGAAGCACGCCGGTAAGCAGCCGGTCGAAGTCGTCGAGTGAGGCAATCGCGACGCCATTTGCGCCGACCAAGGCGTCGGCGCCATCCTGGTCGGGATCAAGCCCAGCCTTCGCCGCGGCATCGAAGACAATGTGGACCGAAGTCACGCCGCGCGAGAGATCGCTGAGGATAAGATCGTTGCAGCGTGACGGATCTGGATAGTCGTACGACTGCCGCATGTCCCAGTCGTTTACTCGGTTACCGGCGGCGCGGCTGCCGCGGGTGAACGGCATGAAAGCCGGAAAGCCGGAAGGGTCGTCTGTCGCTGGCCAATCCTGAGCTGTATAGATTGGCCTGAGGGTGACACCTTCATAAGTCTTTGTGTACATTCGTTTGTCAAAGGGAGCCCCCTTCAACGCCTTCTCCACTTCTGCCACCCATTGATCATAGGTAGGCAGGGAAAAGCCTTCGGCAAATTTTATTGGCTGATCGGTCATGGCAGTCCCGCGCTCAACTCCGGTTCAGACGGCATGGCGTTCCCGTAGCGCCGGCGGGCCTCCTACCCAGACGACACCACACTGCGACGTCCCGTCGCAATCTTCGTCGCGCCACCCTAAGACCGCCGGCAAAAACCGTCAAGGAGAGCCCTCAGTGCCCGACAATCTCTTCGACCGCTCGCTTTCAGATACTAGGCGAGTCAGGAATTCCTGGGCATGAGCGTGATGAAGACCACGCGTCCAGCCAATCGCGGCGACTGGCAGGCGAATACATCGCGTGTGCTGCCGGCAATAAAAGTGGCCGGAGGGATAAACCCTCCGGCCCCAGGTCAGCCGGGTCAGGATGAAAGGGAGAGCGAGACCGATGGGCGAACCCAGCGCGCCGCGCTACTGAACTGTTTCGCCATGGAGCGAGATGTCGAGACCGGCGACTTCCGATTCTTCATCCACACGCAGGCCCATAACGAGATCGATCACCTTAAGGATGATGAAAGTGGCGATAGCACACCAAATGATGGTCACGAGGCAACCTTCCACCTGCAACCACACCTGACCAGCGTTGCCCTCGAGCAGACCAGAGGTACCGCCGATCGCTTTTTCGGCAAACACACCGGTGAGGATTGCACCGATCAGACCGCCCGTTCCATGGACGCCGAAGACGTCGAGAGAGTCGTCATAGTTAAAGGCGTGCTTCAGCCAGACCGCACCGATATAGCAACCAACGCCAGCACCGATGCCGATGAACAACGCCCCCATCGGACCGACAAAACCTGATGCCGGGGTGATCGCCACCAGACCGGCGACTGCGCCGGAGATGATGCCCAGCACGCTCGGTTTGCCGCGCAGGATCCATTCGACGAACATCCAGGTCATCGCCGCCACGCCAGTCGCAATCTGCGTGGTGGTCATCGCCATACCCGCCCGCGCGCCCGAGGCGACCGCGGAGCCGGCGTTGAAACCGAACCAGCCGACCCACAGCAGCGAGGCGCCGATCAGGCTGAGGATCAGATTGTGCGGCGCCATGTTGTCGACGCCGTAGCCTTTACGCTTGCCGATGACGATGCAGGTGACGAGGCCGGCAATACCGGCGTTGACGTGCACCACAGTTCCGCCGGCAAAGTCGAGAACGCCCATACCGCCGAGGAAGCCACCGCCCCATACCCAGTGCGCAATCGGTGCGTAGACGATGATCGACCACAATGTCATGAAGACCAGCATCGACGAGAACTTCATCCGGTCGACAAAGGCCCCGGTGATGAGTGCCGGGGTGATGATCGCAAACGTCATCTGGAACATCATGAACACCGACTCTGGAATCGTCGGCGCCAGTGGATGTGTGCCCTCCAGGCTCAGACCCCTGAGAAACACCTTATTGAGTGAACCAATGTAGGTATTGAGACTGCCGCCATCGCTGAATACCAGCGAATAGCCGATGACAAACCAAAGCACGGTGGCCAGCGCGCAGATGGCGAAGCTCTGTACTGCGACGTCGAGGACGTTCTTCTTGCGCACCATGCCGCAGTAGAACAAGGCGACGCCCGGGATGGTCATCATCAACACGAGGGCCGTTGACGTGAGCATCCATGCGGTATCACCAGTATCAATCACCGGTGCTGCGGCAGTGGTAATGTTTACCGTTTCTTCAACAACCGTCGAGTCTTGCGCCAGGGCCGCGCCAGCAGAGGCAAGCAGCGCCATTGCTGCAAGACCCCATGGCCCCATGACTTTTCGTGTAGCGTTCATTGTTCTCTGCTCTCCTTGCAGCAATCGTACAGGTTGTCACGCTCCCTGCGGGACGTGCCCCCGGCCTCTATGATCCACTCACCCCCGCTCTGGGCATCGTGCTCCCGTATCGCCACGCGAACGGCGGTTTCACGTGACGAACCGTCGTCCAACGCCAGGACTCCCCGAGCAGCCAACACGGTCGCTACCGATGTGCGATCGGTACAACGGCAGATGGTCTGAAGGAGAGTCCACGGTGAATGGCCCTGAAACGTCGATAAGTGCTAGTGGGCAGGATGCGTCACAGTGCATCCCCATCGGTATCGCGCCGGTGCGAATACGCACCGCCTTTGACACGTCCATGACGAAAATCTTGCCATCACCGATCTTCTCGGTGCGGGCGGAACCAATCACGGCCTCGACGACACGCTCTGCCAGATCGTCGCTGACAACGATTTCCAGCTTTATCTTGGGCAGAAATTGCACGGTGTATTCGGCGCCGCGGTAGATTTCGGTTTGCCCTTTTGCCGGCCAAAACCTTTGACTTCGGTAACGGTCATGCCATGTACCCCAAGCGAGGTGATCGCTTGGCGCACTTCATCCAGTTTGAACGGCTTGATAATCGCCATAATCATTTTCATCGTTTTGACCCTTTGTTGGCCTGTAGGTGCCTCGGACGCGAACGCCGCGGTCGTCTCACGCGAAGCTGCTCTGTTCGATCCCGAGGTTTACCCCCTCTTCGGAACCACCCCGGTCTTGCGGTCCTCTTCCTTCACGAACCATGCCACCTCGGCGTGTGGCAAAAAAACTATTGTTAATCAGTTCACTATAATCATTTTGGAAGAAAATCCTGGCATCGCCTGCAATATGAGCAATATAAGACCTGCCTAACTTATGGGCAGTTCGGGACAAAAGATCATCGCTAGTCTCATCACCGGCTGGACAGCACGATCACCATCTCGCGCTTGATCCGCCGGGTAATCGGCATAAAAAGAGCGTCGAAGGATTCAATGTCACTGCAAAGCGCCGGAACGATAAGCCGTATGGAATCGCTTGAGAGCAATGCCACGGGGCGAACAAATCAGCCGCTGTGGGCAGACGTGCTGATCATCGGCGGTGGCTTCGTCGGCAGCACCCTCGCCATCGCCCTCGCTGACGCTGGATTGACCGCCATGGTTGTTGAAGCCGGGGTGCCGGACGCTGCCCTGTCTCCCCAATTCGATGGCCGCGCCTCAGCGATCTCACTTTCTTCGCAGCGGCTGCTCAACCGGCTGGGCATTTGGCAGGATCTTGCTGCCGACGCCGGGCCGATGCTGGACATTCGCGTCGCCGACGGCAACTCCCGGCTTTTCCTCCATTACGATCACCAGGAAATTGGTGATCAGCCTTTCGGCTACATGCTGGAAAACCGCCACCTACGCCAGGCCATCCTTGCCCGGATGCGGCAGACGCCAGGGGTGCGGCTGATGGCGCCGGCACGGGTCAACGGTCTCGACTGCGGCGCTCGCGGCGTCACCGCGACCCTAGCTGATGGCAGACAGTTGAAGGCGCGGCTTGCTATTGCAGCTGACGGCCGCGACTCCCGTACGCGCGAGGCCGCCGGAATTCGCATCACCCGCTGGAGTTACCAGCAGACTGCCATCGTTTGCACGGTACGCCACCAGCGGCCGCACTGTGGTGTTGCCCACGAGCACTTCCTCCCCGCGGGGCCCTTTGCCATTCTGCCGCTCACACCGGGCGATCGGTCATCCATCGTCTGGACCGAACGCGCCAAACTAGCGCCCTTGATCATGGCCGGAAGCGATGCGNNCAGTTTCTCGACGAGCTTACGCCGCCGATTCGGTGATTTCCTCGGCGAAATCCACATTGAGGGCCCGCGTTTCTCCTACCCGCTGTCGCTGCAATATGCGGAACGGAGCGTCGGGGAGCGACTTGCTCTCGTCGGCGATGCTGCGCATGCCATGCATCCGATCGCCGGTCAGGGCCTGAACATGGGTTTTCGCGATGTTGCTGCCCTGGCCCATGTCCTGGCCGATGCGCGCGCTCGGCGGCGTGATTTGGGTGCACGCGCAGTACTGGCGCGCTACCAACGCTGGCGGCAGTTCGATAACACGCTGATGCTGGCACTCACCGACGGCCTGACGCGGCTCTTTTCCAACGACATAGCGCCCATTCGGGCGGCGCGCGACCTCGGCCTCGCCGCCGTCAACCGGATGCCAACGCTAAAGCGAGTGTTCATCCGCCACGCCATGGGCATCGTCGGCGATCTGCCGCGACTGATGCGCGATTAACGACCTGGACGAACTTGGGTGAAGATGGGTAGGCGCGGTGACGCCAGCAAGCAGCACCACCATTCGTTGACTGTAATTAGCTGACTGCAGCTGCAGCACGTGGCAGCAGCAGGAAGTAGCGACCCGGCTGTTTCATCAGCCCCGCACGCAATTCCGCTTCGTCGCCCACGCCCCAGAAGACATCGCCGCGGATCGGCCCCTTGATCGCGCCGCCGGTATCCTGCGCCACCACCAGCCGATGCAGCGGCGCCCCGCCCTGCACCGGGTCCGTCGTTTCCAGCCAGATCGGCACGCCATACGGAACAAAGGAGGGATCAACGGCCAGACTGCGACCGGGCGTCAGCGCCACGCCATGCGCGCCGATGGGTCCGTCGCCGTCGAGAACGCGGAAGAACACGTAGGACGGATTCATGTTCATTAGCGCGTCCGCTTGGTTCGGATGGGCAATGAGCCAGTCCCGGATCGCTTGCATCGACATCTGTTCCGGAGTGACCTCGCCGCGACGGATCAACTCGCGACCGATCGGAAAATACGTGAAGCCGTTGTTGCCAGCGTAACCCACGCGCAGAACGCTGCCATCATCCAACCGCACCCTGCCGGATCCCTGAATCTGCAGAAAAAAACNACCGATCGGATCGTCGGTCCACACCAGTTCAAGCCCGCGCCCGGCCAGCGCCCCAGCTTCGATCTCCGCCCGGCTCGGCAATTTGCGTCCGGTGTTGCCGGGTGCCCGGTAAAGCGGTGTGCTGAAGCGTTCGCTGCGCCGATAGGAGCCGTTGAGCATCGGCTCATAGTAACCGGTGAACAGGCCCTCATTACTGCCGGCACTTTCCACCAGGTAAGGCACGAACCACTCTTCGAAGAAGGCGCGCGCCGCAGAGTCGTTGCTGCGGGTGCTGTTGGCGGCACTACAGGCCCGCTGCCAATGACCAGAGACACCGAAGGGACCGCCGTTGCCGCTGTTGGCGACAGCACGCTTGCCGGAGATGTTGGTGCATGAACGGCGAAATGCCTGCAGCGCCTGCGCGTGATTGTCGTAGGACCAGTTCGGCAGATCACCAAAGGTAACCGGCATCAATTGAAAGCCGCCCATAGTGACGGAGGGTGCTGCCGCAGGCGGCGGCGGTGGCACAGCCGATGGCCGGCTAGAGGATGAATACGCTGGCGGCGTTGATTCGCAACCAACAACGGCAGCCAGCAACGACAGAACAAGGGCGCAGCGCCACCCCTGATGCCATACCATGGACCACATGCGCTCCACCCCTCGCATCCTCTGCCTCACAGAAACTTTGTTGAGTTCACTCAGGAGCGCCAGTGGCGACAAGTGTCCAGTTAGGATCGCCCGCGCGGGTATCGCGGGCAAAGGTCCAGAAGTCAGTCACGTCGCTGACCGTGTTGGGATCGCCCTCAATAACCGCACCCTGGGCGTCGCGCACCACGCTAAGTTGCTGGCTAACAAACTTGACCGTCAGATGCGCTGTTCGTCCGGCCATGTAGGCTTCAACAAAATCGGCAGAGAGAATGCCCACCAGCGTTGTTTCCAGCTTCTCGCCGGCCTGCTGACGCTCGTGAATTGTCTGTTCGAAATTCTTGAACACGTCGCCGCTAAGCAGAGGCTGCAGACTGCCGGTGTCGCCGTTAACGAACGCCTGCAAAATCCATTCGAACGCCTTGCGCGCTCCGGCAAGAAACTCGTGCTGATCAAAGGACGGATCAGCCACCCGAATCTGGGTCAGACCGGCTTCAAGTGAGGCTGGTGCAACCGACAGGCCATCCGGCGCCGCATCCGCAGCATCGGCTTCGCCACGGTCCATCTTGCCGTTGGCCGACTCCGGTGTCCGGTCTGCTTTTGGCGGAAAGGCGAGCGGTTCTTCGCGCTTGCCTTGAAAGCCATCACGCCGTCCCAGCACGCTGCGCAGCCGTAACACGAGAAAGGCCGCGACCAACGCAAACAGAACAATGTCTAGATAGTAACCGTCACCCATACCGATTTACGCGCAGCCACAGGTGTGCTGCCCAATGGGGTGGGAAGAAACGCATGACCCACCCTACTGGTTCGCTGGCTTCAGGTCCAGGGTCGCTTGCGCTTTTTCCGCGCTACCGCTAGCGCCATCGCCTGCACATTCCCCATCTCCTCCCCTATGAACACTCTGATCGCCTTGGCCTTCGTCGCCTTGCCCTTCCTCGATATCGCCTCGCTGATCAAGGCAGGGTCCCTCTTTGGCTTTCTGCCAACCGTTGGTCTTGTCCTCGGAGCAGGCCTCCTCGGTACGTGGCTCGTTCGCCACCAGGGATTGACCATCGGGCGCTCGGTGCAGGCAACCCTAGCGGCGGGACGACTGCCGGTGGTGGAAGCCTTCGACGGTGCCTGCCTCCTGATCGCCGGAGGATTGTTTCTGTTTCCGGGGTTAGTAAGCGACGTCGTCGCCCTTGCCTTGCTGATTCCAGGCGTGCGTGCGGCGCTGCGCCGGATGCTGGCGAGGCGAATACGCGAGGAAGCAGCCACGGTCCTCTGGACCAGCGGGCCAGGTGGTATCCCCCAGCCGATGGACGGTGGCGACGTCATCGACGCTGATTATGAGGTCGTTCGCAGCGAGAGCGATTCGCCGTCGCCAGCCCGGGCTGCACCGCCAGCCGCTCTGCCTCCCGGCTCGGCCGAACCGCCGACGATTGTTCGTCCCAAGGATCCGTGCTAGCGAGAGGCACGTTACACGGACAGGCAACGACGCAATCAGGGGCGCAAGCAATGAGTAATGCAACCAGCGGCAAGACCGATGGCGGAATGCCGGCGGGTGACGGGCAGGCATCGGCCGAGCAGCGTCCGCCGATCGTTATAAATGCCCAGTACGTCAAAGACTTTTCCTTCGAAGCGCCCACGGCACCGGCCATCTTCCCACAGCTGCAACGCCAGCAACCCGACATCAACGTCAAGGTTGACGTTCAGGCGCGTGCGCTCGATGTGGCAAACAGTTTTTACGAGGTGCTGCTGCAGATATCATCAGAGTGCAAGGTTGGCGATGACGTGGCGTTCGTCGTCGAACTCACCTATGGCGGCGTCTTTACTCTCAATGTCCGCCCGGAAGACGTCCGGCCGGTGCTGTTGATCGAGTGCCCGCGGCTACTTTTCCCCTTCGCCCGGCATGTGGTTGCTACGGCAACGATGAATGGCGGCTTTATGCCATTGATGCTGGGACCGATCGATTTCGTTAATCTCTACCAAAGCCAGGCGGCGGAAGCCCAAGGCGGCAGCGAGCCCGTCACCCTCGTCTAATCAGGCGTGAGCGCCAAGCCGGTCAACCGGCGTCGGCGCTTCTTCCGCCTGTACTCGATCCGGATTCAACGTTCATTGGCGAGCGCGGGCATCAGTTCCAGCCACAGCGGATTCTTCAGCTTTAGCACCAGAGCGACGTGAGCGGCTGCCTCCTCGGCCGAGGGTTCGATCAGCCGTGGTGTTCGCACTGGTGCGGATGCCTTCTGCGCTGCGGCGCGATTGCGCACCAAGGTCAAGGTGGGCTCACGGCCCCCACGCAGTTGCACGTANNCCTGCGCCAGGAGTTGTGCATCCTTGAGCGCGCCGTGCAGGGCCCGATCAGCAAGATTGATATCGAAGCGGCGGCATAGGGCGTCCAGGTTGGCCAGTGCGCCGGGAAATTTCTCCCGCGCCAAGCGCACCGTGTCGATTGCCCGGCTCGCCGCCAACGGTGGCCGTCCCAAGCGCTTCAACTCGGCATTGAGAAACCCCAGATCGAACGCGGCGTTGTGAATGACCAGCGTCGCGTCGCCAAGAAACGCCAGCATTGCGTCCGCCACCTCGGCGAACCGTGGTTTGTCGGCAAGAAAGGCTTCCGACAGGCCATGCACTGCAAACGCCTCGGCCGGCATGGATCGATCCGGGTTGAGATAACAATGATAGGTTTCCCCGGTGGGAACGTGATTGCAGAGCTCAACGCAGCCGATTTCGATGACGCGGTGCCCGGCTGCCGGGTCGAGGCCAGTGGTTTCGGTGTCGAGGGCGATTTCACGCATGCGATTTGCTTACTTGATGGCGACGAGCGCGGTCAACGGGCAGAGCGTCACAGTGACCAGCACCGCCGCGCACCAGCGTAGCGACAATATGAGCGATGTGCTGTCGGGTAAGTGCTTTACCCAGTCCCGAGGGAATGACGAAATCGGCACGACGACGCTTCTGTGCATCGGGCAGCTGACGCGCCAGGATGGCAACGACGCGCGCCTCGCTGAAGTTCGGCCGGTGGCGCAACCGTTGCCACTGCAGGAACAAGGGTGCAGAAACCACGGCGACAGCGTCACACGTGCGCTCGGAACTGGTCTCGTAGAGAAGTGGAATGTCGAGCACCACAAGCGGCGTGCCACGTCGCCGCTCCAGCGCCAGAAACCGCTCCCGCGCCTCGCGAACCAGTGGGTGCAGAATCTGTTCTAGCCGGTGCAGCAGGGTGGCGTCGGCAAAGACGCGCGCTCCCAATAGCGTCCGGTCCACTCGCCCGTCGGCAACGACCCCGGAAACATCCGGTCAATGGCCGCTACCGCGGCACCACCACGATCGAGCAGGCGGTGCACTGCCTGATCCGCGTCGTAGACGGGTACGCGCAGGCGGCGAAACATGGCCGCGGCGGTACTCTTGCCCATGGCGATGGAGCCGGTCAGGCCGAGAATGATCATTGGCGGGGAGACCGGCAAGAACGAACGTGCGCAGCTCTGCCGTCACCTCCGGGTCGACGCCGAACCAAGCGGCGAAGCCGGCGCGCGCCTGATGCAGCAGCATGCCGAGGCCATCAACGATCCGATGACCACGATCGGCCGCATCGCGCAGCAGCGGTGTCAGCAGCGGCGTATAGACAATGTCGGCAACCACCGCGTCCGCCGGCAGCGTCGACAGCGACAACGGCAACGGCGGCTGTCCCCGCATCCCCAGGCTGGTGGTATTGACCAAGAGCGACACCCCGGCGAGCGACGCCTCACGCTCATCCCAGCTGAGCACCCGTGCTCCTTGAGCAAAGGCCGCCACCAACGCCTGTGCCCNGTTACGGTTGCGGTTGACCAAGCNGATCTCGGCAAATTCCATGCTCTGAAGCGCATCGACGACGGCGCGCGCNNTGCCCCCGGCACCCAGCACCAACGCCGTTGCTCGCCTCCCGGACCATCCTGGCAGAGCTTCACGTAGGCTTTCCGCAAAGCCGTAGCTATCGGTGTTCCGACCTTCAATGCGTCCATCAGAGGCGAAAACCAGAGTGTTGACCGCGCCGATGCGTGCCGCTTCGGGTGAGATGCGGACAAGAAACGGCAGAACCGCCTGTTTATGCGGTACTGTCACGTTGGCGCCGACGAAACCCAGCTTCGGCAACGCCAGAAGCGCTTCGGTCAAATCTGGCGGCGATACCGGCAACGGCACATACGCGCCATCAATGCCGTAGCGGCGCAACCAGTAGCCGTGCAGCCGCGGTGACAACGAATGCGCCACCGGCCAACCGATCACCCCGGCAACGCGCGCCTTGCCGCTCAACGCCGGTGCGTTGCCTTCATCGCTCTTTCATGCTGACTCTGCGTTCCCCAAGCCTAATACGTCGCAAAGACCAAACCTGCCTCGTAGCGAAGAAAGGTCAGAAATGGCAGCAGCGGCAAGCCCAGAATGGTGAAGTGGTCGCCTTCCACCCGTTCAAACAACCGAATTCCCAAGCCCTCGATCTGGTAGGCGCCGACGCTGCTGCAGGCATCATCACCGATCAGATCGAGATAGCTTTCAAGCAAGGCATCGTCAAAGGGCCACATGGTCAGCATTGCTGTGTCCACCGCTTGCCACAGGGTCGCCCCGTCGCGGACCACCGCGGCGCCGCTGATCAGTCGGTGCTTCCCACCTCGCAGCGATGCAAGGACTGCACGTGCCTCGTCGCGGTTCCCCGCTTTCGTCAACCAGCGACCCTCATACTCAAGCAGCTGATCGGCGCCGAGAACCAGAACACCCGGGTGTCGCGCCGCCACCGCCGCCGCCTTGGCACCGGCCAGGGTGATCGCGGTCGCCTCGGTTGTNNTCAGCCCCTCCGCCCGGCAGCGCTGCTTTAGCACCGCCTCATCCACGTCCGCCGCGTCACAGCGAAAATCCAGGCCCGCACGTGTCAACATGTTGGCACGGGTCATGCTTGCCGATGCCAGAACAAAGAAAGAGGACGTTTTGCGACACATTCTTTTCATCCCGCGGTCGTAACTGCCCCCAACCCCCCGGGGCATAAGGCCGGGACAAAATATGGACGACAGATTCTGCCGCCAGAGGCTGGGGATAGTCCGAGCGATTCGCGGCAAAATGCGCACGGGTGAATCAGGTCACTGGCGAAGCGTGAGTCATGGGGACAGTAGCCTGGAAGCAGGACGGTGCCCTCGCTTTCCCCGCTTGCTGCCCCGCCGCACATTGCCCGCCGGCAGCGGCAGTTGCCACGCTTATCCCCAGCTTTGCGGCGGTTTGTCCCCCATCCCAACCGGTGTCTGCCGACACCACCTGCGGCACGGGATATCCGCTCGCTAACAAATAATCCTCCTGATCTGACTGCCCTACTACACTCAACAACCTTTAAGTAAGATCTTTAGTATGATAGGGGAAAAAAGGAAAAGGTCGGGTGTGTCCGTGAGGGCATGATTTCCCGCCCGCCACAGCAACCGCCGCTGAGTATCACACCCTTGTCCAGCAAGCTCCTGATCGACACCCTGGCAGGACACTCGCAGGCACGCATTCCCTGCTGGTTTATGCGTCAGGCTGGTCGCTATCTGCCCGAGTATCAGCGGTTGCGGGCTGAGTATCCCGACTTCCTGCGCTTCTGCTACACCCCCGACGCCACCGTCGAGGCAGCGCTGCAGCCGTTGCGCCGTTTCCGTTTCGACGCAGCAATCCTGTTTAGCGATATCCTGGTGATTCCAGATGCGCTTGGCCAACCGCTCCGCTTTGCCGAGGGCGAGGGTCCGCTGTTGTCACCGATCCGCCATGTTGAGGCGATCCACGCGCTGCATCCGGCTCGAGTTGAGGCGCATCTGGCGCCGGTGATCGCGTCCGTCAGTCGGCTGGCGGCAGCGTTGCCAGTGGATGTGGCACTGATCGGTTTTGCCGGCGCACCCTGGACGCTTGCCCACTACATGGTTGAAGGCCGGGGCGGCAGCGATGGCGCCACCGTCCGCCGCTGGGCTTGGCGCGAGCCCGATACTTTCCAGGTGCTGATCACACTGCTGGTAGAGGTAATCGTTGCATATCTGCAGCGCCAGATCGAGGCGGGTGCCGAGGTGGTACAACTGTTTGACAGCTGGGCGGGCGGCCTTCCCGAGACGCAATTTCGCCGCTGGGTGATCGAACCGACGCGTCAGATCGTCGATAGGCTGCGGGCAGTGGCGCCGACGGTGCCGATCATCGGCTTTCCGCGCGGTGCCGGCGCCCTGTACGAAGCCTTTGTGCAGGAAACGGGCGTGAGCGCGGTCAGTCTCGATCAGGCGGTGCCGGCTGGCTGGGCAGCAAAAGCGCTGCAGCCCCACTGCGCCGTTCAGGGTCATCTCGACAACCAGCTGCTGCTGACCGACGGGGANGAACTGTCCTTCGAAACGGTGCGCATTCTCGAAGCCTTTGCCGGTGGGGCTCACGTCTTCAATCTCGGCCACGGCATTCTGCCCGAGACGCCAGTCGATCACGTGGGCGCGGTGGTCGAACTGGTGCGCGACTGGCGCCAACAGTAGGCAGATTGTGTCCGCCAGGATTGCCGTCGTCCTCTTTAACCTTGGCGGCCCGGATTCGCCCGCTGCGGTCCGACCTTTCCTTTTCAACCTGTTTAATGATGCGGCGATTATTGGCCTGCCGCAGCCGCTACGCTACCTGATCGCCTCGCTGATCTCGCGGCGGCGGGCGGTGGTGGCGGCGGAAATCTATGCGCGTTTGGGCGGCAGTTCGCCGCTGCTGGCGGAAACCCGGCGCCAGGCACAAGCACTGCAGCAGGTGCTGCGCGACGGTGGCCTCGACGCCACCACCTTCGTCTGTATGCGCTACTGGCATCCCATGAGTACGCAGGTTGCCGCTGCCGTCGCGGCGATGGCACCGGATCTGGTGTTACTTCTGCCGCTCTACCCGCAGTTCTCGACGACAACGACGGCGTCCTCGCTCGCCGACTGGCGGCAGGCCGCGGCAGTAGCTGGTCTGGTTGCACCGACGCGCACCGTCTGCTGCTATCCCACACAGCCGGGCTTGGCAGCCGCCGTCGCCGATTTGCTGGCGACGGCGCTCGCATCGACCGATCCTACTCAGCCGACGCGGGTGTTGTTTTCCGCCCATGGTCTGCCGAAGCGGGTGGTAGCCCGTGGCGATCCTTATCCCTGGCAGGTGGCGGCAACGACACGCGCTGTGGTGGTGGCGTTGGGCCGTTCGGGTCTCGATCATGTGGTCTGCTACCAGAGTCGGGTAGGGCCACTGGAGTGGATCGGGCCGTCGATCGAGGCTGAACTGGAGCGGGCCGCGGCGGACGCGGTGCAGGTGGTAGTGGTGCCCATCGCCTTCGTTTCCGAACACTCGGAGACGCTGGTGGAACTCGACGTGGATTATCGGACGCGGGCCGATGCGCTTGGCATCAAGGGCTATGTCCGGGTGCCGACAGTCAGCTGCCATCCGGTGTTCATCGATGGTCTCGCTGCGCTGGTTCAATCGGCACTGAGCGGTGCAGGCGGACCAGCGCCCGCCAGTGGCCGCAGACTCTGTCCGGCGGATCAGCCCGGGTGTCCATGTTTGCCATCGACGCCTGCTGCCACAGCCCCTATGTGAAGGGCGTTCGAGCAAAGCGACAGGACAGGTTTGAGCGACGATGGACTATCTCTGGGTGAAGGCCCTGCACGTTATCAGCGTCATCGCCTGGATGGCGGGGCTACTCTATCTGCCGCGGCTCTTCGTCTATCACACCCAAGCGGCCGTCGGCTCGCCGGAGTCGCAGACGTTCAAAGTCATGGAGCGGAAACTGCTCCGCTTGATCATGAACCCGGCGATGATTGCGAGTTGGGCCTTCGGGCTCTGGTTGATCGTTATCCTCGGCTCCTCGGCAATGACTGCTGGCTGGCTGCACGGCAAGTTGGCCCTGGTGGTCTTGCTTTCGGTGGCGCACGGCTTTATGGCCCGCTGGCGGAAGGACTTCGAGCGGGATACCAACCGGCACACGGAACGGTTCTTCCGCATCGTTAACGAAGTACCGACTCTGCTGATGATCGGTATCGTCATCCTCGTCATCATAAAGCCGTTTTGATCAGGCGATCGCACCGCAGTCAGGGGTGTCGCTGTCGCGAACCTTGGCGGAGAGAAAAAGTGTAATGAGAGTTTGACAACGACCCTTGTCTTGGGCCATCTATAAAGCGTAATCACGAGTAAGACCTCAATCCAAACATTCCAGGTTTCACCAGCGTCGCCCAATGCCGGCCGCGAGTTGCGGTTGTGCTTTCAGAAGGGGCGACTGCGCCGGATTTCCGAATTGGCCAATGCGACCATTCGATGGAAATCCAGCTGGAGCAGCTGATCCTCTATGCAACTTAAAGAACTGAAAACAAAGCCTCCGGCCGAGCTCCTCACCTATGCGGAGGAACTCAAAGTCGAAAACGCAAGCTCACTGCGCAAACAGGAAATGATGTTTGCGATTCTCAAGCAGCTCGCTGAGAATGATATTGCGATCTTCGGCGACGGAGTCCTCGAAGTCCTCCAGGATGGGTTTGGCTTTCTCCGCTCGCCGGAAGCCAACTACCTTCCTGGTCCTGACGACATCTACGTCTCACCAAGTCAGGTCCGGCGTTTCGGACTACGGACCGGTGATACGGTTGAGGGCGAGATNCGCGCACCAAAGGATGGCGAGCGCTATTTTGCGCTATTGCGGATAACGGCGATCAACTTTGCTGATCCGGCGGAGGTGCGCCATCGCATCAACTTCGACAATCTGACGCCGCTCTACCCGCAGTCGCGTCTTGGCATGGAAACGGAGGAGGCACCCACCAAGGATGTCACCTGCCGGGTGATCGATCTAATCACACCCATCGGCAAAGGCCAGCGAGCGCTGATCGTCGCCCCGCCGCGCACCGGTAAAACGGTGATGCTGCAGAATATCGCCCACGCCATCGCCCGCAACCACCCCGAGTGCTACCTCATCGTCCTGCTCATCGACGAGCGGCCGGAAGAAGTCACTGACATGGCCCGTTCGGTCAAGGGCGAGGTGATCAGTTCCACCTTCGACGAGCCAGCGTCCCGCCATGTTCAGGTCACCGAGATGGTGATCGAGAAGGCGAAGCGTCTGGTCGAGCACAAACGTGATGTGATCATTCTCCTCGACTCGATCACGCGCTTGGCTCGCGCCTACAACACCGTCGTTCCTTCGTCAGGCAAGGTGCTCACCGGCGGCGTCGATGCCAATGCTTTGCAGCGGCCGAAGCGCTTCTTCGGTGCGGCGCGCAATATCGAAGAGGGTGGCTCGCTCACCATTATCTCTACGGCGCTAATCGATACCGGCTCGCGCATGGATGAAGTCATCTTCGAAGAGTTCAAGGGCACTGGTAACTGCGAGATCATCCTCGACCGCAAGCTCTCCGACAAGCGCACCTGGCCTTCCATCGATATCACCAAGTCCGGGACGCGCAAGGAAGAGCTGCTGGTGGACAAGGGGACACTCTCGAAGATGTGGGTCCTGCGCCGGGTGTTGATGCCGATGGGCGTTGTCGATGCTATGGAGTTCCTTCTCGACAAGCTGAAGAGCTCGAAGAGCAACAATGATTTCTTCGAAGCGATGAACAGCTGATGCGGGAGGGCCAAATTCCTTTTGGCCCTCAACGGCACCGCATGCTAAAGCCGATTGGGCACACCGAAGAGCAGCGTCTGCGACGTCGACGACTTGATCGGCGATGGCGGTTTGCCCTTTATCGGTGGTGCGAAGCGAGCGGGTATCGGCGGTCAGCGGTGGCGCCGGCCGGCTCAGCCGAAGGCGGCTCTGCGTTCATGCCAGATGAGGCAGTGGAAATTGTATGCGAGGTTGGCCATGCCGATCTTGATCGTCGCCCGCGGCACAACCGATCGTCAGGACGAACAGACCCATCCGCGATTTCTGCTCGGCAAACGGATGCTCGACCTTAGCACACACTATCGAGCGGGCCCGGTTGGCGTGTCGATGTGCCGCCGGACTTTTGGTCCTCATCGGTAAATCAGCACAAGAGACGCGGCATGAACTCGCCGGACAACTCCGTTGACAAACACCTGAGGCGATGATTGTCGCATCGACCAGCGTTCCCGTCTTAACCCGGATTGCCTTTGCCCTGAGTTGGGCGTGATTGTGTCGAACGGCGCCTTGTCCAGTCCGCACTACCAGTGCCTTGCGGAAACGCACGAAGGCCGTCCGTTCCGGTGTCTTCTCCAGGGCCAAAAATCCGCCAAACCGCCGGAATGGCGAACTGTCATCCAGCGCTTCGGTGAGCTTGACGTGCGAGAGATCTGACCACACCGTCAGCAGCTGCTGGCGCATGCTTCATCCCAATCCATTGCCCAGATTGAGGGAATCATCATCCAAGCGCTTCGTCCAGATATACCCGCGCACAGGTTTGCTAGGCTCGCCTGAACCGGCGTTCATCCCCTCACTGCGCGTGGACGATCCGTCACGCCTGCGAACCGAGGCAAATTTCGCTGATGCGCAATCACACCGGTGACGATACCGGGCCGATTGTCGCGTGACTTGGCGACCGATCCGCATCCGGGGAATTTCCCCGGGAACTCACTCCCCCAGCGCGGTGGTGGTAGCCGATTTCGGTCGTGAGCCCTTCACCAGCCGCTCGCTTAACCCCTGCAGAACAACGAAGAACACCGGTACGAACAGAATGGCGAGGAAGGTCGAGGCGAGCATGCCGCTGAACACCGCCGTTCCCACCGCCCGTTGACTGGCCGAGCCAGCGCCTGACGCGAAAACTAGCGGGATGACACCGCAGATAAAGGCAAAGGACGTCATCAGGATCGCCCGCAGGCGCTTGTGGGCGGCGGTGATGGCCGCCTCGTGCAAGCTGTCCCTNNGTTCGAGGCGCAGTTTGCGGGCAAACTCGACAATCAGAATCGCATTCTTGGCCGCCAGCGCAATCAGCAGTACAACACCGATCTGCGTGTACATGTTGGTATCGTAACCGCGGATGGCGAGACCGATCACGGTTCCCAGCAGCGCAAGCGGCACCACCAGAACCACCGCCGCTGGCATGAACCAGCTTTCGTACTGGGCGGCGAGGACGAGAAACACCAGAACGATGCCCATACCGAACACTAGCAAAGTCTGATTGCCCACTTTCTTTTCCTGTAAGGCGGCACCTGTCCACTCGTAGCCCATGCCGTTCGGCAATTTTTTAGCTGCCATCTGCTCCATCAGCCGCAGTGCTTCCCCGGAACTGAAGCCAGGCGCGGCTGCGCCGTAGAGCGAGGCGGCAGGAAACAGATTGTAGCGGGTCACTACTGGGGCGCCGAGCGTCTCGCTCACCTTCATCAGCGTGCCGAGCGGAATCATCTGCCCCGTCTGGTCACGCACTTCGAGCCGCTTGATGTCGGCAGGATCGAGCCGGAACCGTGTGTCTGCTTGGACATTAACTTGGTAGGTGCGACCGAACAGGTTGAAATCGTTGACGTAGGCCGAGCCGAGATACGTTTGCAGCGTATCGAACAACCGGTCGAGCGGAACCCCCAGCGTCTTCGCCTTGTCGCGATCGATGTCAACAAAAAGCTGCGGCGTTTCGGCCGTGAACGTGGCGTTGAGATTGCCGAGGCCGCTCTGGTTGCGGCCAGCGGCGACCATCTCCTGACTGATTTGCTGCAACAGGGGCAGACCCAGATCGGCGCGATCCTGGACGACCATTTCGAAGCCGCCGGTCTGGCCGAGGCCGTCGATGACCGGTGGGGGAAAGGCAAGCACAAACGCGTCGCTAATCCCGAAGAACTTCTGCTGCAGACTGCCGAGGATCGCCTCTTGCGTCAGACCGGGGCGATCTTTCCAGTCCTTCCAGGCGATGAACGTAGCGGCCGAGTTGGACTGGTTGACGCCATCGAGGATCGACAGGCCGCCCAGGGTCACCCAGGAATCGACGCCCGGTTCATGAGCGATAATCTCGTTCATCTGGTTGGTGACCTCCCGGGTGCGCGCCTGCGAGGCGGCATCGGGAAGCTGGATGGCAACAATGCCATAACCTTTGTCTTCGGTCGGTAAAAAGCCGGTGGGCAGCCGTAGATACCACCAGACCGTCAGCGTGATCAGGCCGAGGAAAACCAGCATCGCAATGCGGGCATGGTGAACCATCACCGCAACGACACCAGTATAGAATCGCTCGAAGGTGGCATAGCCGCGGTTGAAGCCGCGATAGAAGGCGTTCTTCTTCTTCCCGCTCGGCGGTCGCATCCACAGTGCCGCCTGCGCCGGCTTCAGCGTCATCGCATTGAGGGCGCTAATCAGCGCCGTTGCGGCGATGACGAGAGCAAACTGACGGAATAGCTGGCCGGTAATGCCGGGAAGCATCGACGCCGGCAGAAAGACCGACGACAGCACCAGGGTGATGCCGACGATCGGGCCGATCAGTTCGTGCATCGCCTGGATGGTCGCATCTCGCGGCGACGCGCCTCGCTCCATGTGGTGTGCCGCCCCTTCGACGACGATGATGGAATCGTCGACGACGATGCCGATGGCAAGTACCAACGCAAACAGCGTCATCAGATTGATGCTGAAGCCAAGCGCCAGCATTACCGCGAAAGTGCCGAAGATGGTCACCGGCACCGTGGTCGCGGGGATCAGCATCGCCCGCCAGTCCTGCAGAAAGATCAGGATGACAACCAGCACCAGCATTCCCGCTTCCATCAGCGTCACATAGACCTGCTTGGTCGCGGCATTGACGAAGGTTGTCGTATCGTAGGGAATATCCTGGGCAATACCGGCAGGGAACTCTTTGGCGATGTCGTTTATTGCATTGCGCACCCGCGTCGCAGTCGCCAGCGCGTTTGCCCCCGGCTGAAGATAAATCAGCACCAGAGTTGCCGGCGTGCCGTTCTTCTCGGCGTAGGTCTCGTAGGTTCTGGCACCCAGTTCCACCGACGCCACGTCGCGGATACGGGTGATCTTGCCCGCCTCCTGCCGATCCGACTTAAGGATGATATTGCCGAACTGCTCGGCATCAGTAAGCCGACCCTGAGTATTGATCGTGTACTGGAAGCTCTGGTCTGTGGGTTGCGGCGGCGCGCCGAGCCGGCCGGCCGCCACCTGCTGATTCTGTTCGCGCACGGCTTCGAGAACATCAGTGGTGCTGAGGCCGAGTGACCGGAGTCGGTTCGGGTCGAGCCAGATGCGCATGCTGTATTCGGCGGCGCCGAACACTTCGGCCTTGCCCACACCCTCGAGACGCGCCATGCGGTCCTTGACCTGCAGCAGAGCAAAATTGCTGAGGAAGACGTCGTTATAGGCGCCATTGGGCGAGGTAATCGCGATCACCAGGAGAATGTTGGGCGAGGTCTTCTCCACCTTCACCCCCTGGCGGCGGACCTCTTCCGGCAGCCTCGGTTCGGCGACACTGACCCGGTTCTGCACCAGCACAGTGGCGATATCGAGGTTGGTGCCGACTTCGAAGGTCACGGTCAGGGAGTAGGTGCCGTCGGAGGCACTCTTCGAGGACATGTACAGCATGCCTTCGACACCGTTGACTTCCTGTTCGATCGGCGAACCCACCGTCTCGCTGACGATTTTGGCGTTAGCACCGGGATAGCTGGTGGAGACGCTGACCGTCGGCGGCGTGATCTCGGGATATTGCGCCACCGGCAACAGGGTCAGGCAGAACACACCGATCAGGATCGTGACGATAGCGATCACATTGGCGAAGATCGGGTGATCAATGAAAAACTTGGGCATGGGGGCGGCTTATCCTGCCTCAGTGCGCCGCTGCCGGCTGGCTGCCGCCCGCTGGTGACGACGTGGCGGCGCCGTTCGATCCATCCGCATCCTCTGGCTGTGGCTGCGCCGGCACGCCATCGCGCACCCGCTGCAGACCGCTAACGACGATCCATTCGTCGCCCTTCAGCCCGTCGAGAACGACGCGGTGGCCATCGACGAGGGTGCCGAGCTTGACCTGCATCTGCCGGACGATGTTATCGACACCAACGGTATAGACGTACTTGCCGCGTTGATCGGTGCCGATCGCCCTCTCCGGCACCATGATCGCATTGGCGATCTGACCGATCGGGGCACGGATGCGCACGAACAGGCCGGGGAGAATGCGCAGGTCGGCGTTGGGAAAAGTGCCTCGCATCAAAAGCGTTCCGCTCGCCGGATCGACGCCGACGTCGGCGAAATCAAGCTGACCGCGGTAAGGAAAACCGTCCTGGTTGGCAAGCCCCATGTCCAGCGCCACGGCAACCGCACCCGACGGGCTGATAAGACCCTTGGACTGGGTTGCGGCGCTACCGATCGATGTCGCCGACTTGTCGCCCAGCTTCAACAGGTCGAGTTCGTTGAGGTTGAAATAGGCATAGATCGGATTGAGGCGGACGAGCGTCGCCAAGTGGGTGCTTTCGCCCGAGCCGACAAGATTTCCCACGTCGACGAGACGCCGGCCGATGCGGCCGTCGAAGGGCGCGATGATCCGGGTGTACCCGAGATCGAGCTTGGCTTGATCGAGCTTGGCGATGGCACCGGCCAGCGCCGCCTGCGCGCTGTCGCGCTCCACTCGCCATTGCAGCACGTCGGTATCGGCAGCGGCCTTCTGCCTCGACAGTCGGTCAAAGCGGGCAAATTCGATTGTTGCCCGATCGAGTCGCGCTCGTTGCTGCGCCACCTCCGCGTCCGCCTGGCGCACCGTGGCTTCGAAGGGCTTCGGGTCGATGAGGAACAGGAGTTGGCCCTTACGCACGATCGAGCCGTCGTCGAAATTGACTTGCTCGAGAAAGCCCTCGACGCGGGCGCGCAATTCGACCGTTTCCACCGCCCGGGTGTTGCCGTTGAATTCGAGATAGTTGGTGACCGCCTGGCGCGCCGGCTTGGCGACCGTTACTTGCGGCGGTGGCGGCGCGACGTAGGCGTTGTTCTTATCGTCGCAAGCGGCCAGTCCCGTGAGCATAACAGCCAGGAGAACCCTGAGCACACGCGCTCGCTGCCGCCCTACCCCCATCGATCCTGGCAGACGCATCCTATGATTCCTTGTTCGTGGCGCCACCAAGACTTAACCCCACATTTTAACCAACTACTCGAAACACCGAGCTTGAGCCAGTTGAAAACCTACAATTCGAGGTAGCCTTGCCAGCCGTCACTGCAGCTATTGGCTTTCATTAGAGCGGAGGCCGATCTGAGTGAATCGTTGGGGATTCCCATTGGGGGCTGGTTCTGATTCAAGATGTCTGCCGGAGGAGGAGGCCGGTGGACATGTCGACAGCGCTTTCCCTCGATCTTCGCGTCCGGGTTCTCAAGGCGGTGGCGGAAGGCGCGAGCCATCGCGCGGCGGCGGCGCGGTTCGGCGTCAGCGCCGCCAGCGTGAGCCGATGGCGGGCGCTGGAGCGGACGCAGGGTGATCCGCGCCCTGGCCCGCTCGGCGGCGACCGCCGCTCCGCCCGCGTCGAGGCGCAAGGCGCGCTGATCCGGCAGCTGATCGAGGCGACGCCGGACGTCACCACCGAAGAGCTGCGCGCGACGCTGGCCGAGCGGGGCCACGGTTTCGGCTACGGCACGCTGCAGCGGTTCTTCCGCCGCCACGGGCTCACGCGCAANAAAAAGACCGGCCATGCGACCGAACAGGACCGCCCCGACATCCTGAAGCAGCGCGAGGCGTGGTTCGACGGCCAGATCGACCTGGCCCCGGAGCGCCTCGTGTTCATCGACGAGACCTGGGCGAAGACCAACATGGGCCGTACCTACGGCCGCGCGCCCCGCGGCGAGCGGCTGCGCATGGGCTTCCCCCATGGCCACTGGAAGACCACGACCTTCGTCGGCGCCCTGACCATGCGCGGCATGATCGCCCCCTTCGTGCTCACCGGAGCGATCAACCGCGACGCCTTCGATGCCTATGTCGAGAAGGTGCTCGTCCCCGAGCTCCGCCCCGGCGACATCGTGATCATGGACAACCTGTCCAGCCACAAGGGGCCGCGCACCGATGCGCTGATCAAGGACGCGGGCGCCAGCCTCCTCTTCCTGCCGCCCTACAGCCCCGACTTCAACCCCATTGAGAAGGCGTTCGCGAAGCTCAAGGCCCTGCTCCGCAAGGCCGCCGAGCGCACCGTCGAAGCCCTCTGGGCCGCCATCGGCCGCTTCGCCGACGACTTCACCCCAGCCGAGTGCGCAAACTACTTCAGCGCCTGCGGATACGATCCAGACTGGTAGGATTCCGCTCTAGCAGCCTGTCGGACTTGCGTCTCGGGCGTCGCCGGACCTGCGTAGGGATCGGTGCGTCGGCGCCTCTGTCAGCGCCATTTTGGGCGGTGCGGTCGCGCTGGCGCGCCTGCGGAACTGGCCGCGCAGGCTAGACGGCGCGGCTGAGGGCGAACATCCGCTTCAGGTTCCATGCCATGGTCACAAGCCTCCACTCGCCACGGGCGGCATTGAGCCCGCGCAGCAGGAACTGCCGGAACCCCAGCACGGACTTGATGATGCCAAACACTGGCTCGGGCGTCTGCTTGCGCAGGGCGTAGAGCGCGCGGCCCTGCGGCGTGCGCAGCCGATACGCCATCGCCTGAACCGGGGTGGGGTCTTCGGGCGCCGGTGGCGCCGCAGCGAAGCGCTCTTGCAGGCTGAGATGATGCGCCTCGCGACCAAGTGCGATCAGCGGTTCGATCCCGCCGGCCACACAGGCCTGCACATTCGCCTCGCTGAAGTAGCCATTGTCCGCCAACAGCATGTCCGGCCTGCCGAGCACGTCCGGCAGAGTGCCGATCTTGTCCAGCATGGGTGTAAGCTGCTGCTTGTCGTTGGGCGCCTGCACCACGTCGGCGACCACCACCAGCAGACTGCCCGCCGCCACCGCCGCCTGCGCATTGTAGCACTGCTCAAAACCGCCGCCCGCCACCGCCATGATGCGGCTTTCCTCGTCGGTCAGATTGATCTGATCCGTGGGCAGCGGCGTCGCCACCGGCGGCTTCGGCTCACGGCCCGTGGGCTTCTTGCCGGTGGCCGCTGCCTTGGCGTCCCGTGCTGCGAGTTTCGCCTGATGGTCTGCCTGCTCCCGTTCGAAGCGTTCCTTCGCGCGGGCCTCGATCTTCGCCCGGGCCTCGGCGAGCCTGGACAACCGTTCCTCACGTCGCGCCAATTCGTCGGGGATCGACATGCCGTCAGCGATGTCCACCTGGTCCGCCGCTTCTGCCTTGGCCATGAGATCGGCCACTTCGGCCTGCAGTTGGGCCTCCAGCTTGCCCGCATGGTCATAGGACAGCGCGCTGTGCCGGCTGGCATTGGCGTGGACCTTGGTCCCGTCGAGCCCGACCGTTCCCAGCTTCAGCACGCCCATCTCGCGCGCGAGCACCAGCACCTGGACGAACAGCTTCTCGATCTGCGGCAGAAAGCGTCGGCGGAACGCGGCGATGGTGTCATGGTCCGGATGATCGTTCGCCGCGATGAAGCGGAACGCCACGCTGTCATAGGTCGCCCGCTCCAGCTTGCGGCTGGAGAACACCCCGGTGGCGTAGCCGTAGATCAGAATGCCCAGCAGAAGGCTGGGGTGGTAGGACGCTTCCCCAGAGCCACGGTAGCTGCCGGTCATCGGCCGCAGATCCAGCCCCGCGATCACCTCCACCACGAACCGCGCCAAGTGCCGCTGCGGAAGCCACTCGTCCACCGACGGCGGCATCAGAAATCCGCTGTCGCGGTCGATCGGGCGGAAGTTGCTCATGCCGAAGAGGTCCGGGCCGGGGGCGTGAATCCATGCCCGGATTCTATAACCCACAGCTCCGCCTCGCGTTAAGTCCGACAGGCTGCTAGAGCGGAGGCCGATCTGAGTGAATCGTTGGGGATTGAACGAACCCGCTGTCGCGGGAGTGGGGTGATCGGTTAGCAGGGACAGCTCCCGTCTGAGAGGATTACGGCGTGTTGAAGCCCTATTCTCAGACAGGAGCACCTCGATGGCCGAGATGAGCCCTCTGCGCCGGCGCATGACCGAGGACATGACGGTCCGCAATCTGTCGCCGGCGACGCAACGGTCCTATCTGCACGCGGTCAGCAAGTTCAGCCGCCACTTCGGTCGCTCGCCGGACCAGCTTGGCCTGGAGGACGTGCGCGCGTTCCAGGTCCATCTGGTGTCGACCGGCATTTCGTGGCCGGCGCTGAACCAGACGGTGTGTGCCCTGCGGTTTTTCTACGGCGTGACGCTCGGGCACGGCGAGATCCCGGAGCGGATCCCCGCGCGCGAGCCGCACAAGCTGCCAGTGGTGTTGAATGCCGATGAAGTGGTGCGCTTTCTCGAGGCGGTGCCCAGCCTGAAGAGCCGCGCTGCGCTGGCAACGGCCTATGCGGCACAGCTTCGCCACCCACCTGCTGGAGAACGGCACCGACATCCGCATCATCCAGGTGCTGCTTGGCCACGCCAATCTGTCGAGCACGGTCCGCTATACCCGGGTCTCGAACGGCCTGATCCGGCGAACGCAGAGCCCGCTCGACCGGCTGACGCTGGAGGTCGTGCCGCCCGCCTGATGCGGCCGCACGATGGCGGCCAGATGGGAGGTGGCGGATGTCTTCCGCCGCCATGGGGATGCTTATCGCCGGGCGCACGACGGCCATCTGGGCCGGGTCGAGCGGCGGGTGATGAGTGCGGTCGCGCTGTGCCGGACGGCGGCGCTGGGCGGCCATGCCGAGGGTTGCGCCGACTGCGGCTTCGTCCGCCACGCTTACAACTCCTGCCGCAACCGGCACTGCCCGAAGTGCCAGGGTCAGGCCCGCGCCGAGTGGCTGGCTGCCCGGCAGGCCGAGCTCCTGCCGGTGCCGTACTTCCACGTCGTCTTCACGGTAGCGTCGCCGGCGGCCGAGATCGCCTTCCAGAACAAGCAGACGGTCTATGCCATCCTGTTCCGCACGGCGGCGGAGACGCTGCGCCGGATCGCCGCCGACCCGAATCACCTCGGGGCCGAGATCGGTCTCGTCGCCGTGCTCCACACCTGGGGCCAGACCCTGCAGCATCATCCCCATGTCCATTGCGTCGTACCCGGCGGTGGCCCGTCGCCCGACGGCACCCGCTGGGTCGCCTGCCGGCCCGGCTTCTTCCTGCCGATCCGCGTCCTCTCGCGGCTGTTTCGCCGGCTGTTCCTGGACGAACTGCGCGCCGCGTTCGACGCTGGTCAGCTCGGCTTGTTCGGCGATCTCGCCCACCTCGCCGACCCGGCCGGCTTCGCTCGTCGCCTCCGCGATCTGCGGCGGGCCGAATGGATCGTCTATGCGAAGCCGCCGTTCGGTGGGCCGGAACAGGTGCTGGCCTATCTCGCTCGCTACACCCACCGCGTCGCCATCGCCAATTCGCGGCTGATGACCGTGACCGAGGATGACGTCACGTTCCGCTGGAAGGACTATCGTCACCACGGCAAATCGAAGGTCATGGCCCTCGACGCCGACGAGTTCATCCGCCGCTTCCTGCTCCACACCCTGCCGGACGGGTTCCATCGCATCCGCCATTACGGCTTCCTCGCAAACGGCCACCGCGCCGCGAAGCTGGCGCTGTGCCGCGAGTTGTTGGCCGCGCGACCGATCATCGAGCCCGCAACACCGACTGAGCCGAAGCAGGCCACCATTGCGTTCGATCGCTGCCCCTGCTGCGGCGGCGCGATGATCACCTTCGCCATCCTCCTTCGACCACCGCCCCGCCCCTCGTTCCGCCAGGACACCTCATGAGCCGCCGGCATCCTTGCCGCTCCGCCTGTCCGGCACCGACGCTGCCGTGCGTCGGTGCCCATAGCCTTGTCCAACAGCCTGCCCGGCTGCGCCAGATCCGGCGCAGCGCCCCTCGAACGCGCGGTTCAGCTCACTGCCGCGACCAACCGCCCGGCATCGCCGGCCTCGACCGCTCCCGGGCAATTCTCATGCAGACCCGCCCGAAAGCTGTCTCGGACCACCAGACGCGGCAACAATCCCCATAGCTCGCCGGCCATCCGCGGGTTCGCTCAATCCGGCTTCAATGAGGTCGCGCCGACGCACGCCAAACACCTCGTCACGCGACCTCACAGAAGCCTCCAGATTCCCATTGGGGGCTGGTTCTGATTCAAGATGTCTGCCGGAGGAGGAGGCCGGTGGACATGTCGACAGCGCTTTCCCTCGATCTTCGCGTCCGGGTTCTCAAGGCGGTGGCGGAAGGCGCGAGCCATCGCGCGGCGGCGGCGCGGTTCGGCGTCAGCGCCGCCAGCGTGAGCCGATGGCGGGCGCTGGAGCGGACGCAGGGTGATCCGCGCCCTGGCCCGCTCGGCGGCGACCGCCGCTCCGCCCGCGTCGAGGCGCAAGGCGCGCTGATCCGGCAGCTGATCGAGGCGACGCCGGACGTCACCACCGAAGAGCTGCGCGCGACGCTGGCCGAGCGGGGCCACGGTTTCGGCTACGGCACGCTGCAGCGGTTCTTCCGCCGCCACGGGCTCACGCGCAAAAAAAGACCGGCCATGCGACCGAACAGGACCGCCCCGACATCCTGAAGCAGCGCGAGGCGTGGTTCGACGGCCAGATCGACCTGGCCCCGGAGCGCCTCGTGTTCATCGACGAGACCTGGGCGAAGACCAACATGGGCCGTACCTACGGCCGCGCGCCCCGCGGCGAGCGGCTGCGCATGGGCTTCCCCATGGCCACTGGAAGACCACGACCTTCGTCGGCGCCCTGACCATGCGCGGCATGATCGCCCCCTTCGTGCTCACCGGAGCGATCAACCGCGACGCCTTCGATGCCTATGTCGAGAAGGTGCTCGTCCCCGAGCTCCGCCCCGGCGACATCGTGATCATGGACAACCTGTCCAGCCACAAGGGGCCGCGCACCGATGCGCTGATCAAGGACGCGGGCGCCAGCCTCCTCTTCCTGCCGCCCTACAGCCCCGACTTCAACCCCATTGAGAAGGCGTTCGCGAAGCTCAAGGCCCTGCTCCGCAAGGCCGCCGAGCGCACCGTNCGAAGCCCTCTGGGCCGCCATCGGCCGCTTCGCCGACGACTTCACCCCAGCCGAGTGCGCAAACTACTTCAGCGCCTGCGGATACGATCCAGACTGGTAGGATTCCGCTCTAGCGGGACATGACCTGCCGCAAACAAGTCACGAACGGGGTGAAGAGGGGGGTATGCTACTCGTCGTCGGTGCTGGCAATATCAGGGGTAATCTCGTACTCGATTGCCGACCGATCGTAGCGACGCGGTTCCCGCGTCGTCCAATAACGCCACTCCATCGCCTCATCCCAATAGATGACCGTCCAGTGGGAGAGTTCGCGCTTCACCGCTTTGGCAAGAGCGAAGCCGTCATTGGAGAAGGCGACAAAATCGAACTGCGAGCCCATCGGATCCTCGAAGGCGTCACCAGTGCAACCCTGTTCCCAGCACGTGTTCCACAGGTAGAGGTGGTCGCGCAGTTCTTCGCTCACCGGCAGCTCGCCAATTGTGCGGGCATCCTCATCGGCCAGCCAGTAACCGAGTCCCCCTCTTCCGCCATGATCTTGACTGTTGGCACCGACGCAATCTCCCCGCGAGGGTACAAAAGCGGGCTCAACGCTCTAGCAACGGTGAGCCAATCGACCAGATATGACCAAAGGGATCACGTACTTTGCAGTGGCGTCCGCCCCGGAACTGATCCGCCGACGGGATACCGACGGGAGCAACCGGCAGCCGCCGTCCTTGATCGGAAACGCGTCACTCAGCATCACGTGACCGCCGTTGATTATCAGCGGTGGCATACCCGATGCACGACGCCAGTGGCGGCCCGCCGAGAGTGCCTCGGCTATCCAACTCCCGATCGCACCACGGCGCAAGACGTGACTGCCGCGGCAGGAGTGGCCATGGACAACTAAGATGGCCCTTGTGTTAAACTGCACAGAAGAATTGTTCATAGAGGTCCGCAGGTCGCCGTGCAGCAAATGAAGCCTACTTAGTTGGCCAACTGCTCGTGGCCATGCCAGGGATGAAGGATCCCCGATTCGCCAAGTCGGTTATTTACATGTGTGCCCACAGCGCCGACGGCGCCATGGGTCTGGTCCTTAACCGGGCACTGGATCAGCTATCCTTCACCGACCTGCTCGATCAGCTGGGTATCGACGCGTCTGGCATGAGCGATACGATCCAGGTGCATTTTGGCGGCCCGGTGGAAACGGGACGAGGCTTTGTCCTCCACTCGCCGGATTATCAGCAGGAGGGTACCCTGGTGGTTTCTGCGTCGGTGGCGCTGACGGCAACCGTCGACATCCTGCGGGCGATCGCGGCCGGAAATGGTCCGCACCGGCATCTTCTGGCGCTGGGATACGCAGGATGGGGGCCGGGTCAGCTCGACGGTGAGATTCGCGCCAATGGCTGGCTCAACGTTGCCCCTGACGATGACCTGGTGTTCGACGGCGACCTGACGCGCAAATGGGACCGAGCCATGGCCAGGATTGGCATCGATCCGCGCATGCTTTCCGACGCCGCCGGACACGCCTAGGGCGATTGCCGCTGTCCGTGCGGGTTGACACCTGATTCGGGCGTAATGGCCCGGAATGGGGTTGGCGTGTCCTTTCCTGGACGCATATGGTTGATGCGCCTGTCGATCGCCAAGGATGTGCCGGCCAATGCAACCAGGACATTTCGTCGAGATCGTCTCCCTGTCACTCTTTGGCTTGTTACCGATCGTCAATCCGTTCAGCGTCGCACCGCTCTTTCTGACGCTCACGGCCGATATGGACGAGCGCACACGTCGTCAGCAAGCACTGAACGCGTGCGTCTATGGCTTTCTCATTCTGCTCACGTTTCTTCTTCTCGGCAGTTTCATCATCGACTTCTTCGGCATTTCCGTCTCTGGCATCCGTGTTGCTGGCGGGCTGATCATCGCCTTCATCGGCTTTCGTATGCTTTTTCCCGACCCGCATCCGGCCATGCACACGGGCGCCGCCAGCGATCAGCGCATCACCGATGTTTCCTTTACGCCACTGGCGATGCCGAGTCTTGCTGGCCCGGGGTCGATTTCGCTTGCCCTCTCCGCAGCTGGACGAATGCAACTGCAGAACGGCAGCCCCTTCTATCTTACCTACGGTGCAGTCATTCTCGGCATCGCCCTCACCTTTGTCATCGCTTACTTCACCCTCCTTGCCGCCAGCTACATGGTTCGTTTCCTTGGCAGGAGCGGCACCGATGCGATGACACGCATTTTCGGCTTTCTGCTGATCTGTATCGGTGTCCAGTTTTTCCTGACCGGCATCGCCTCCTTCTTCCGGCTGCAGGTGAACTAGCCAGCCGGCCGAACTATGGCTCAATGGAGTAGTTCCGAGTCGTGGTTGACGTGATCGTCTTCACATGCATGCCGTGAAATTATCACTACCATACCTCCATCGCTTGCGGATCCACGGGCACTCGCGGATCGGCGCAAAGTGACCCGGTCAATATTGCGTCATGACGCGATGGGGAGTGTGACGGAAATGCAGAGTGAAAACAGTCGGCAGATCAACCGGCATATTGGTTCAGGTTTGCTGCTTGCCCGCACTGTTCGCGGTGCCAGCCTGAAACAACTGGCGAATGCGACTGGTTTGAGCATGCAGCGACTTGAACGACTTGAAATTGGAACGGCGGAAGCGACCCCACGTGATTTGCTGCTACTGGCAGCGTCCCTTGGTATCCCGGTGCAATTTTTCTTCGAAGGGCTGGAGGATGAGGTTCATGAAGCGGCCCGTCACCAGGCTGCCGTGCATGATTGTGCCGTTCATTAGCCAGTCGAATCCGGTGAGATCGGACGATCCAGGCAGGAATCGATTGATGGAATGGCCGCGCGCTCTCTTCGTCCATTGATACGGTCGCAACAAGAGATATCGCCGACTGCGGACGATGCCATCATGGTCATCCGGCCCTCATTAACATTGCGTAATTAGAGCCGTCCGCTAGACTTTTCCGCCTCGGGGAAATCATGAGCGTTGACGTCAAGATTTGGTATGATCGTCAGCCCACCACATCCTCCGAAACCAGAACCAGGTAAACTGGCATTGCGCACCGTCATGCGCCGTGCGAGCGCCTTGTGCGTCTGCCGCGTATTGACTCCGCTCTTACGCAACCGACCGGGGGCAGCCGAGGATTTTGACGATGGCAAATCGACGCATCCTACTGATCAACCCGAAAGCCGACTCGCTGATTACCCAGCCGATGCTGTTCGGGCGCGCTCTGTTTTCGCCACTTACTGGCCTACTCGCCGTCGCCGCGCTGATCCCGCAGGATCGCTACGAGGTGGTGATGGTAGACGAGAACGTGGAGCCGATCGATTTCGATCTCGCCATCGACATGGTCGGCATCTCGGCAATGACCTGCTACGTCAAGCGCGGCTACGCCATCGCCGATCGCTTTCGTCGCCGCGGCGTGCCGGTGGTGATGGGCGGCGTCCACCCGAGCTTCATGCCGNNAAAAGCTCTCGACCACGCGGATGCGGTTGTCGTCGGTGAAGCGGAACTAGTCATGGCGCGCGTGCTCGATGACCTGGAACAGGGACAACTCGGCGGTATCTACAAGGCAAAGATGCTGAGCGCGATGGAAGACATCCCGCTGCCGCGTTACGACCTGATGAAGAGCAACCGCTATTTCAACCGCACCTTCATCCAGACGGCGCGTGGGTGCCACCATGCTTGCGCGTTCTGTGCCGAACACATGATGTACGGCCTCAAGTTCCGCTTTAAGCCGATCGATCACGTGCTGCGTGACATCGAAGCCTGCGGCGACCGGCTGATCACCATCGGCGATGCCGATTTCTTCGGCGTCAAGGATCGAGCGATGCAGGTGATGCGGGCGATGAAGGGCCGCGGCATTCGCTGGCAGGCGGGAGTCAACACCGCATCGGCGCACGATGAAGAGCTTCTCGCCATGGCGGCGGAAAGCGGTTGCTATCAGCTGTGCATCGGCTTCGAATCCNNAATGTCGAAAGCAACGTTGCGCAACGTACACAAATACCAGAACAAACCGGAAGACTTTCACAACCTCGTCGACAAGATCCATCGGCATGGAATGATGGTTCTCGGCTTGTTCATGTTCGGGTTCGACGGTGACGATCCTTCCGTGTTCGATGAAACGGCGAAATTTACCATCGACGCAGAGTACGACTCCTGCGCCTACTCCATCTTCACGCCCTATCCAGGCACCGTCACCTGGTACGAGATGGTGCGCGCCGGTAAGATCGTATCCTGCGACTGGAGCAAGTACGACCAGAGCAATATCGTCTATCAGCCAGAGTGCATGAGTGCCGAAGAGCTGCGCGATGGCTATCGCCGCACCTACGAGCGGTTCTACTCCTACCGGTCGATGGCGAAGCGATTTCCGCTCCGTGGCAGTCGGCCGCGCGGGCTGTGGTCAATTTATAATATGTTCTATCGCCAGATCGAGGTGCGCGGTATCGGCGCGCGCGAGATGATCGCGCCGCCGACACCGATGCCGGCGCACGTCGCCCAGCCACCGATGACGCCGCAGCACGCCGTCTGGCGGGAAATGGTGGAGGACAACCACGCCCAGCATGAGGCGGCTCGGCGGCGCCCTATGCCCGCCGGCATTCACGCCAGTGCCCATATGGATGCAGAGCTGGCCGCCTTGGCGCCAGCCGTGGACGGCTGATCGAACGGCAAGCGCGGAGCCTGTTGCTGCCACCCTGTATGAACGGGTGCGATGATCCCATTAGTGTACCGCCGGAGGCAGCAGCGCCCGCAATTCTCGCGCCAGATCCAGGTGCGAATAGGGCTTGAGCAGCCACGGGATCTTGTCTTTCAGCCATCGTGCGTGCAGCGCGGCTTCGTGCGCATAGCCGGTGGTGAACAGCACCTTGATGGTGGGGTCTAGTGCGTGAACCGCATCGGCGAGGTCGATGCCGTTCATCCCACCCGGCAATTCGATGTCGGTGAAGAGCACGTCGGGACGCGACGAGGCCAGGAGTGCCAGCGCATCCTTTGCATTCTCTGCCTGCATGCTGCGCAGTCCCAGGCGCTCCAGCATCATCACCGCCACCTTGCGCAATTTCGGTTCATCCTCAACGACGAGGACCACCGAGTCACCAAATTCACCCGCGGGCTCTTCCGCCGTTGCTTCCTTTCGGCCCTGCGCTGACAGTGGACCCCGTGGCAGGTAGAGCTTGACCGAGGTGCCGTGTCCAACCCGGCTGTAGATGCTGATGTGGCCGCCAGACTGCTTGACGAAGCCGTAGACCATGCTCAGGCCGAGTCCGCTACCCTGGCCTATTTCCTTAGTGGTAAAGAACGGCTCGAATACCCGCTCGATAATGTCCGGCGACATGCCGCTGCCGCTGTCGGTGACGCCGAGCATCACATACTCACCAGGCAACACCTCTTCGCATTGCCCGCAGTAATCCTCGTCGAGTCGCGTATTCCGCGTCTCCAGATTGAGCAACCCTCCTGTCGGCATCGCGTCGCGGGCGTTCACCGCAAGATTGACAATCGCCCGTTCCAATTCGCCGCGATCGGCAACGGCTTGCCAGAGGTCAGGCGCCAGCGAAATGTCGATCCGGATGCGGGCGCCCAGTGTTCGCCGCAAAAGTTCGCTCATGCCGTGCACAATGTTGTTGATGTCGATGACAGCAGGCTTGAGCGGCTGTTTGCGGGCAAAGGCCAGCAGCCGGTGCGTTAGCTCACCACCTCGCCTTGCTGACCAAAGTGCATCGTCAAGGTAATCGCGAACCTTGGTATCGTAGCCACCAATCTTTTCGCGCATAAGCTGTAAATTGCCGATGACAATGGCTAGTAAATTATTGAAATCATGTGCAATGCCGCCGGTGAGTTGCCCCACCGCCTGCATCTTTTGCGAATGACGAAGCTGTTCTTCCATTTCGCGGCGGATGGTGATGTCTTCTTTGACTGCGACAAAATGGGTGATTTTTTCCTCAATCTTGACTGCGGCGATCGATGNCCAGCTCTCCCAGTACAATTCACCGTTCTTCTTACGGTTCAGAAATTCTCCCCGCCACACCCCGCCAGCGGTGAGTATGCGCCAAAGCTCTGCGTAAGCTTCGGGTGAAGTGTGCCCGGACTTGAGAATGCGCGGATTCTGACCGATGGCTTCTTCGGAGGTGTAACCGGTAACCTTGGTAAACTCCGGATTGACGTACTCGATTTTACCATTGCAATCAGTGATAACCACTGACATGGGGCTTTGATCGACTGCCTGAAAAAACTTGCTCAGGTCCGTTAGCCATTTTTTTGTGCCGTAATCTCTCGGGCGTAGATGGCAACTTCGGTGACTGGCTTGTCGGACTGAATGACCGGATAGTACCAGAACTCGAACCAACGTGCGTGCGCCTGCACCTCGCAATGTTGAGCGATGCGGGTTGCTGCTACTTCTCCGACGGTAGCCAGACGCATTTCTGCCTGATCCCGAGGCAGCAACTCATGAAGTCGGGAGTCGATCAGGTTGGCGACAGTTGTTCGCTTCGCCAATCTNGCGTTCCGCCGCCTTGTTGATGGCGAGCACATTGCCTTCAATGCCGATGAGCAGGATCTCATCCGCACTGGCATCGAGGAGCGCGCGCACCCGATTTTCGGTCGCGCCGAGGGCGCGCTCGGCCTCCTTGCGAGCGGTGACGTCCGACGCCATACTCACGACCAATCGCTGACCGTGACTATCCCGCCCAAGCGGCGCAGAGGAGAGCGCCCAGACACGTCTCCGTCCATCGGCGGTACGTATGGCATGCTCGCCCTCGTCCAATGGGGCCTCGAGTGCATAGAGCCGGTCGATTTCAGCCCGGATGGCGGCACGATCAGGTTCCCTGTAGGCTCGCTCCGTCCAATCGGCGATGGTGCCTATATCGGCGCGATCATAACCGGTCAGTTGCAGCCAGGATCGGCTGAGATGGACCACCGTCCCATCCTCGGCATGTACCATGATCGGAAAAGGCGCATGCTCCACGGTCCGTCGCAGCCGGGCTTCGCTCTCGCGCAATGCATCCTCGGCATGCTTTCGTTCGGTGATATCTTCGCTAAAGAGAACAATACCGCCAACCTTGTCGCCGGCATCGAACCAAGGCTGAATCTCCCAGCGCACCCAGTCTACTTGACCGTTGGCGTGGACAAACGGCTCGCCTGCGGAACGCTTGGTCTCAGCGAATTGCAGACCTCGCTGTTGCGCAACCCGCCAGTGGACAGGAACGTCCGGAAAAAGCTCATAGTAGCTGCGCCCGATCAGTTCCCGGCCTTGTAACCTGTAGTCGGTGATGAACCGCTCGCTGACCGCAACGTAGCGCATCTCGCTATCGAACATCGCCATCGCCACCGGCGCGGCATCGATGAAGTGGCGCAGTCTCGCTTCGCTTCGACGCAATGCCGCGAGGCCGACTTCCCGCGCCTGATCGAGGCGATCGACGCGGACGCCACTCCAAAGCAGGCTGGTCACCAGCAGCGCCATTGTAGCCAACGCCGAGAGCCCAACCTGAAATTCTGGTTCGTATAGCCCGGCGGCGGCACCGACGGCGAACAGCCAGGCAAGTAGCAAGGGCCCGACAATTGTTACCGGCAGTAGCATGCGTGCCCAGACAGCACCTGGGCGGTCGCCGCAGAGCACCGCCATCCAACCGACGTCCGGGCGCAAGGTCAATGCGCCGATAAACAGGATACCGAGGATCATTGCCGTGAGCACTGCAATCGGCGTCACGAAGGCCACCGATTGCAGCCTGCCGCCGCCGAACAGATAACCGACCAAAATTGTCGCCATCAGCAATAGCCCAAGCGCTCCGAGAGCGGCATAAATTGCCCGCAACCACCTTCGCTCCGCCCCAACAAGCAGCAACATCCCGCCAAGGGCGATGAAGGCGGACGCGGTCACCGGCGCGAGGCGGGCTGGAGACGACAGACCTGTATGGTTGCTGACGGCGCCGGGAAACAGCCATCGATCGATGCCAGACTCAGCACCGGACAGGTGTTGAAGCAGAATCTGCAGGCCGATGATCAGAACCGCACCGGCTAGGACGTAGGTGAGGATCACGGCAGGCCGCCATGTCCTGGTGGCGAAGAGCAACGCTGCACCGGCGATTACTGTACTGACGGCGGCCCAGGGCTGTATGGCAAATGCTTCCGGCAACCCGCTCTTAAGGATGGGGAGTTGCAGCGTCCAGCCCAAAAGGACTGTGCTGCCGAGCACGAGGGCGGCGATGCCGCATAGTTGCGGGAGTTTCTGTCCAGCCCACAGACCTTTAGCTCTCGCTCGTACCACCGGTGCGGCGACACCGGCGGCCGATCGCGGCGTTTCGGCATGCAGAGACAGCGCCTGCCAGATCAACATGCCGAGGAGAAAGAATGCTGTGGAGACGCCGGCAAGCCAGCCGACGCGTTCCGTGCTCCAGAATGACGGCGATGCCGCATACCACTTTGCGTAGAGCTGCGCATAGTCCGGCGACTTGATAAATCCGGCAACGACATCGTCAAGCCGGTCGCGCAACCCGGGCAGGTTTTGACGCACGGCAATAGCCCGGTGCGATTCGGCGATAGGACCGCCAAGGACCTTGATTCGGTCGGTGACGCGCGCGTGGTCGGCGACCTTCCAAACCGCGGCGTCGAAGGAAACGAGGGCGTCAACCTCCCCCGACAACAGATCAAACAGGGCGTGCTTCAGTTGCGTATAGGGTAGCAGACGCGTTCTCGGATAGTTCTCGCCGAGGAATTCGGCGGAAAATCCGCCGCTGATCACCGCCACTCGGCGTCCGGTAAGATCGGTCCAACCGCGCGGGTCTGCATCCGCGCGAACGAATAGCGAAATCGATGAGGTGACCAGCGGACGGGTGAACAGCATCCGCTGCTCACGCGCACTGGTCATGGCGACAATGGGAATCACATCGGCCGCATCCTGCTCCAGCGTGGTGATCACATCGGGCCAGCCCTCCATTACGCGATAGGTGATGTTCAGCCCAGCCCGCTTTGCTACCGCAGTCATCATATCGACCGCGAAGCCATCGGGACGGCCATCAGCATCGAGCGTGTACTCGGGGTAGAGATCTTGAGCTACGGCGACGATCACCGGTGTCGTTTCCACGTCCGCCGCCGCTGCCATGCCAATGCCGACACAACAACCAGCACCGATGCACACAATCGTGCTGGTGATCGCGAGGATACGGAAGGCGAAGCGCAGGTGTTCACCCATGGTCGTTTCCTTGCGTGGGACGAGATTGAGCTCAGCCTCGGCAGTCCCGTCCTACATTGGTTCTGGAGCCAACGCGGCGCGGAGCAGTTCGAGTTCCACTGGCTTGTGCAGCATTGTGACCGGCCGTAGGCCCTTGTATTCCGCTAGTATTTTGGCGTGGGTGGCGTAATCGGGGGTGAATCCGGTGATGATGATTAGGCGCGCGGCCGACTTTTGCTGTGCCAGCCAGAGAATTAGCTCGTTGCCATCCATCCCGGGCATGATCATATCGACGATGATCGTCGTCGGATTAAAGCCCCCATATGCGTCGATGAACGCTGTCCCCTCGGTGGTGACGCACACGGCATAGCCGAGGCTTTCGGCAACGTTCTTAATATAGCGGCCGAATGCGGGTTCATCGTCGCAGACCAGCAATCGTTTGTCGTGCTTCGCCGGCATGGACTTCACCTCTGAACGCGCAAATTTTTCTATTATTAGCGTACTTCAACTTTTTGGGTCACTGAAGAGATATTGCAGCCGCGGGCGGTGTGACCATCAGGCAGACGTCGACGCATGCCATCGATCGCGACTTATTCCTGGTTGCCTCCTTGGCCACTCGCTTCTAAGTATCCGAAGGTAAACAAACATCAAGGGTCATTGGGGAGAGATATCATGGCCTTCCTCGCCGCTCGTCTCGGCCGGATCAAACCGTCGCCCACCATCGGCGTGACGCAGAAAGCCGCCGAGCTGAAGGCGGCCGGCCACAGTATTATCGGCCTCGGTGCCGGTGAGCCGGACTTCGACACACCTGACCACGTCAAGGCAGCGGCCAAGGCGGCGATCGATCGCGGCGAGACCAAGTACACGGCGGTCGCCGGCACACCAGCGCTACGCCAAGCGATTGCACGCAAATTCAAGCGTGACAATGAGTTGGTATATACGTCGGACCAGATTACCGTCGGCTGTGGCGGCAAGCAGGTGCTCTACAACGCCCTGATGGCGACGCTCGAGCCNGGGGATGAAGTGGTGATCCCAGCCCCCTACTGGGTCTCGTACCCGGATATGGTGCTGCTCGCCGAAGGTGAGCCGGTCATCGTCCCCTGCGCTGCCGCACGGGGCTTCAAGCTCAACCCCGCAGATCTCGACAAGGCGATGACCCGCAATACCAAGTGGGTGATTCTCAACTCGCCGTCCAACCCCACCGGTGCGGCTTATACCTACGTCGAAATGCGCCAGATCTGTGACGTGTTGTTGCAGCACCCGCGGGTGTGGGTGATGACCGACGATATCTATGAACACATTGCGTATGACGACTTCCGCTTCGTGACGCCGGCGCAGGTGGAGCCGCGGCTTTTTGATCGCACGCTGACCGTCAACGGCTGTGCCAAGGCCTACGCCATGACCGGCTGGCGCGTGGGCTATGCCGGTGGGCCGAAGCACCTGATCGACGCGATCAACATGATCCAGTCGCAGAGCACGACACATACCTGCTCGATCAGTCAGGCCGCCGCCCTCGCAGCTCTCGACGGCCCACATGACTTTCTTATCGAGCGCAACCGGGTGTTCAAGGAGCGGCGCGACCTCGTGGTTGCGATGCTCAACCAGGCGGCGGGGCTGCAATGCGCGGTGCCGGAAGGAGCGTTCTACGTCTATCCGTCCTGCGCCGGGGTGATCGGCAAACGGACGCCGGCGGGTGCGACGATTGCCAGCGACGAGGACTTTGTTGGCTATCTGCTCGAATCGGCGGGGGTGGCGGTGGTGCACGGTGCCGCGTTCGGCATGTCGCCTTTCTTCCGCATTTCGTATGCGACGGCGACATCCGCGCTTGAGGAGGCATGCCAGAGGATTCAGCGCGCCTGTGCAGCGCTAGCCTGAGCCGGACGATGCAGGGGGAACGGCCAGAAACTCCGGCACGTGTCGATGGATTAGTTGCCAGCGAAGACTCTACCGACGCAGCGCATCCACTGCTCCTGCCCACCCGCTCGGGGCGGCGACGCATGCCGGTTCTGGTCGCGCTGGCGTTGACGGCTGGCGGAGTCGGCTATTACGTCTGGACGGCCATGCTGCCGTCGCCGGATGGTTCGCCGGCACCAGTGGTCGAAGCCGATGCAACGGCGAGCATCGAGGCAAGCAATCCCGGACCGCGTGCGGTTCGTGACTGCGACGATTGTCCGGAGGTGGTGACCGTTCCCGCCGGCTCGTTTCTGATGGGTAGCGCTGCCGATGATCCAGCGGCGGCACCCGAGGAACAACCGCAGCATCAGGTGACGATTGCCGCCCCGTTTGCCATCGGTCGCACCGAGGTCACCTTTGCCGAATGGATCGCCTGCGTTGCCGACGGCGGCTGCAACGGCTACCGGCCACCACACGAAGGCTGGGGTGGCGGTCCACGGCCGGTGATCAACATCAGTTGGCACGACGCCGAGAACTATGTGGAATGGCTGGCGCGCAAGACGGGCAAGCCCTACCGCCTACCCACCGAGGCGGAGTGGGAATATGCCACCCGCGCCGGTACCACTACCGCGTATTGGTGGGGAAACGACATCGGTCACAATCTTGCCAACTGCAAGACCTGTGGCAGTGCTTGGGATGAACAGCAGACGGCTCCGGTCGCGTCCTTTCGTGCCAATGTTTTTGGCCTCTTTGACGTGCACGGTAACGTCTGGGAATGGGTGGAAGACTGCTGGCAGCCTGACTACAAGGCAGCTTCAACGCAGGGGTTGCCGCCCAACTCGCGCCGCGGCTGTAGCAAACGCACGCTGCGCGGTGGTTCCTGGGACAATTCTCCGGACTTATTGCGTTCGGCGGCGCGNCTGTGGGGCCAGGCGGACGGTCGCGACAACTCCATTGGCTTTCGCGTCGCCTTGACGCTGCCCGCGACAGATGACGCCGCAGCGGGGCGTTAACTCTTCTGGCAGACAGGAGCGCCTGAGCGGTTAGTGGGTAGCCGGTTTCATCGCATCAGCGGCGCCGACTCGTAATTGGTCGCCGCGAGACGGCCCTTTTCCCGCGCCCAGCTGTCGTAGCGGTCAAAGACGGCCCAGGCTTCGTCCTCCACCGCCTGGTGGTTCTGGGTGTAGCGGAGGGCGAAACCCTCGACGCCCCAGCGGGCGTATTGCTCCACATGACCCAGCTCGTGGACCCAAATTCGAATTTGCTCCGCGGTTGCCTGATCGCGAAAAACGATGACGTCTCCCAGCGTCACCGCCTTGACCGGTGGCAGTAGGAACAAGGGTGCCAGCGGTGGCCGGCTGGTCCCCCAGCTCACACGGTAGCGCACTCGATCTAGCGTCGGCCGGTCGAAAAACCCCACCAGCTTGCGCCGAACCTCGGGTGGAATAGGGGCGACACCGGCGTTGATGGCTGCAAGACGCGAAGCAGCGATGGCATCCTGCAGCGCCGGCCCCATCTCTTTCGACGCCGCCGTCGCCGCTGTGTCACGTGCCAGCGTCAGCCCGGCAGTAAGGAGACTATCCTCGCCCAATGCCGCGCGTTTCAGCGTCTCGATCCCCTGTTGCAGGCGTGACGACTCGGCTATGGCCGCTGTACCGGCTTCACGCCACCGCCCGCCGACGATAAGGGCAATAACGAACACGGTCAGCACGAGGAAAACAAACCGCACCCTTCGATCCTTTCGCCCACGTTCCCTACCGCATCGCACCAATATGGGCATGCATTGCAGTGGCACGCGAGGGGGATAGATGCAAGTATGCCGCAGTGCATAAATATCACGGTATGTGGCTTGACCGCCAGACGCCTTACTTGTAAGGGTGTTAGTGGAACTATCGCGCAATGTTGAATGTACTATGACCGGCAGGCAGGTATTTCCGTTGGGGCTTCAGAAAAAGGTGAGGGCGATGAAACTCAAGCAATGCTCGTTTGTGGCTTACGGCCTGATCGGTGCCATGAGTATCGGTCTTATCGCCGGATGCTCGACCGCCAATCAACCCGGCGAGGCCGAGTTCAATACGGCAATGAACGCATGTCAACGCATGAACCAAGTGGACGAGCGCGACCTGTGCGTCAACAATGCAATGATGAAATATCATACTGCCATCAATAAAGGAATGGCAACGACTGCATCCTGCCCCAAGAGCACGTGCTAGCGTTGTTAGCTATTGGTTCGAATGGTATCTGCAGCTTCGGCGTAATTGCCAGGGGGTAGAGGTCGATCTCTTCCCTCTGGCGGACGGAAATGGTGCGTACTCCGTGATATCGTTGTCGCCTGCAGGTGCTCCGCTTCGATTATCATTCGTCGACTATCGTCCATAGATCTGCATCCAACGGTCTCTAGAGCGACCGGAGTTGATGTTGCACACTTGGCTAGACGCGTGTGCGGTCGCGTGAAGCGGGATCAGGGAATAAGGAACTCAATCTGTTTCCCGAAATGGGGCTGTTTGCCATCGGCAAACGCTTCGGTAATTGCGCCTTGCCGACAAAGGTCGCTTTGACTTAACGGTGGTTTGAACCCGGCGGCCAAGGCAAATAATGCAGTGGTTAGCAAGCCGCGCGCCTACAATACTGCGATTGTGTACAATACATAAAGTTGAGGGCCAATCAAATCAGCCCTTGGCGGCTCGTTCGGGTCGGGTCAGATGGTGAGCGATGGCAAGAATGACGCGGGGCGGAGGTTGGCCGGCCGTCGGTTATGCCTGGTCGAAAGCACGTGAGGCCGGCGGTATCGTTCCCCTATACAAGGCGCTGCGGTCGAAAAACGCCTGCAAGAGCTGTGCGCTCGGCATGGGCGGCCAATCCGGCGGCATGGTCAACGAGGCGGGCCACTTTCCGCAGGTCTGCAAGAAATCGATGCAGGCGATGGCGGGCGACATGCAGGCACCAATCCCGGCGGAATTTTGGCGCCAGCACAGTATCACCGAACTGCAAGCACTGACGCCCAGCACACTTGAACGGTGCGGGCGGCTGGTTGAGCCGCTGCTCTATCGTCGCGGCCAGAGTCATTACACCCCGATCGACTGGACGGAGGCGCACGACCGCATCGCGACGACGCTGAAGGCGACGCCAGCCGAGCAGTCGTTCTGGTACGCTAGTGGCCGCAGTTCGAACGAGGCGGCGTTCCTGCTGCACCTGTTCGCCCGCATCTACGGCACCAACACGGTCAATAACGTCAGCTACTACTGCCACAATGCCAGCAGTGTCGGCCTCGCCAGCGTTACCGGCAGCGGGACGGCCACCATCGTCCTCGATGATATCGAACACGCGGATATGGTCTTCGTTATCGGTGGTAATCCCGCTAGCAACCATCCGCGACTGATGCATTCGCTCATCCATCTGCGACGACGCGGCGGCCGTGTCATCGTCATCAATCCAGTGGTCGAAGTCGGTCTCGTCAACTTCAGTTCCCCGGCNGACGTGCGCAGTCTGCTCTTCGGCAGCGAGATCGCCAATCTTTACGTTCAGCCACATATCGGCGGTGATCTGGCGCTGCTGACCGGCGTGGCGAAGCAGATCGACAAAATTGGGGCGATCGACCTGGAGTTTCTCCAACAGCACTGCACCGGCTGGACCGAACTCGCGACCCGTCTGCGTGGCCTCACCTGGGAGGAAATCTGTGCCAAGAGCGGCGTCGACCGCAACGAAATTGACACCATTGCCGAGATGTACGCCAACAGCCGCAACGTCGTCTTTGCCTGGACAATGGGCATCACCCACCACACCCACGGCGTCGATAACGTGCAGGCGATCGCCAACCTGGCGCTGATGCGCGGCATGGTTGGCCGACCGCATGCCGGACTGCTGCCGATCCGCGGTCATTCTAACGTTCAGGGCATCGGCTCAGTCGGCGTAACACCAAAATTGAAGGACGCGGTCTTCGAGCGGCTGCAATCTCACTTTGGCATACGGTTGCCGACGACCCCCGGGCTCGACACCATGGCGGCAATGGAAGCGGCAGCGGACGGACGGCTGAGCGTCGCTTTTTGCCTCGGCGGCAATCTGTTCGGCTCCAACCCCGACGCCACCTTCGCGCGTGAGGCTTTGTCCCGGTTACAGCTTTTGGTTTACATCAATACCAAGCTGAATACCGGTCACGCCCATGCCCTGGCGGCGGAGACGATCATCCTGCCATCGCTGGCGCGCGATGAGGAGCCGCAGGCGACGACCCAGGAATCCATGTTCAACTACATCCGTCTGAGCGACGGTGGTCCGCCGCGTCACCCCGGACCGCGCAGCGAGGTGGAAATGATCGCGCAGCTCGCCGATGCGGTGATTGGTCCCGCGGCGCCGATCAACTGGCAGGAGATGGCACAAACCCGACGCATTCGCGAAGCAATCGCCGCCGTCGTTCCCGGATTTGAGGAGATCGGCCAGATAGACGAAACGAAACAAGAGTTTCACGTTAGCGGCCGCGTCTTTCACGCCGCACGTTTCGCCACCTCCGATGGTCGGGCCAATCTGCACGTTCACACCCTGCCGCCGCTGCAGGGTGCAGAGGGAACGCTCAGGCTGATGACGGTGAGGAGTGAAGGCCAGTTCAACACCGTCGTCTACGAAGATGATGATATTTACCGCGGCGTCCAGGGCCGTGATGTCATCCTATTGCATCCAGAGGATATGGCGCATCAGGCGTTGCGTGCCGATCAGCGGGTAACAGTACGCAGCGAAACCGGAACCCTCGCCAACATCCGCGTTGTCCCATTTGCGAATATCCGCGCTGGCAATGCGCTCATGTACTATCCGGAAGCCAACGTCCTCGTTCCCCGTACAACCGATCCGCAATCCAAGACCCCGGCGTTCAAGAACGTGCTGGTGACGCTTGAACCAAGTATTTTCAATAGTCCTGAATACGCTCAGCGCTGATAGGGAGAGTCAAGGCCAGCGTGACCGAGGTCTCTGCCGTCGACTAGTCCTGTAACGTGATAGCTGGCTGCTTCGGCATGGTCAGCGTCAGTACGCCATCAGCAAAGCCAGCGGATACGCTGTCGGCAACGACCGGAATCGAAAGGGTTATGTGACGTTTGAACTTGCCGTAGGTGCGCTCGGAGTAGCTGTAGCCGGTCTCTGCCGCCTTTCGCTCACCACGGATCGTCAGCACTCGGTCGCTCAGCGTGATTTCTGCGTCATCCGCCACGCTAGTACTACAGTTGCGTTTCTAGTCGTTTCTTGCGGTGACTGCTGGCGGCTGTCGTTTGGTGGCTGCGGCGCCATCGTGAGCAGGCCCAGACGAAGGCGGGATGGGTTTTCGCCCGGAACAGGATCCTTTCGAGCATGTGGCGGATTTCCGGCGTGGCGAGCGGGACGGTCATGCGGCCGCGGNNCGGCCGGACTCGTTTTGTCCCGTTTATCGAAGGCGATCCGGCGCTGGTCGGCCGACAATTTGGCGAGGAAGGCGGCGGCAGCGAGGACCAGGCTCATGTGGCGATGCCATCCGTGCCAGGAGCGCGCCTCGCAGTGATCGAGGCCGAGGTCGTCCTTCGCCCGCAGGAAGCACTCCTCGATCGTCCAGCGGAGGCCTGCGGCAGCGGCAAGCTCGGGCAGGGACGTGCCTTGCCGGGCATAGGCAAGGTAATAGGCGAGTGCTTGCGCATCACGCCGGCTGCGGCGGATGAGCAGCCAGCGCTCGAAACCGTCATCCGTCGACCATCCGAGCGGCAGCCTTGCCCAGTCGTAGAGCCTTGGACCCTTCGCCCCCTCGCCGGCGGTCAGCGACGACCACGCATCGTCCGCCAGCGTGTCCAGCATGGTGGCAGGGTCGGTCTGGACGAGGGTCCCGTCCTCGAGGAAGCGAAGGGTGTGGTTGGAGCGTACGGCAAGGACATAAGGCTGGCCGCGGCCCTCGAGCAGGTGCCGGAGTTGACTGTCCGAGCCGTAGAGCGCATCGGCGAGAACCCAGGCGCAAGGCGGGCCGGCGTCGAGCGTCCGCTCGATCATCTCCCGCGCCATCGCCGGCTTGGTCTTGAATTCGACGTCGTCCGGCACGGCGGCCGTCCGGCGGCGCGTCGCATCGTCCGCCCAGTCTTTCGGCAGGTACAGCTGCCGGTCGATGAGCGCGTGGCCCCAGCGGCTGGCGTAGGCGACGAAAACGCCGACCTGGCAGTTCTCGATCCGGCCGGCGGTGCCCGAGTACTGACGGCCGACACCCACCGAGTGCCGGCCCTTCTTCAGGAAACCGGTCTCATCGACAACGAGCACGCCGCCCGGATCACCCAGCGCGTTCGTCACGTACCCGCGCACCAGATCGCGAAGCTGGTCTGCCGACCATGAACTGCGTCCGAGCAGTGACTGGAGGCGATAGGGTGCCTCGAGGCCCGCCTGTTCGGCCAGCATCCAGCCGGTCTTGCGCGATGCCGCCGAGAACAGCCCGTCGATGAACATCCCGGCCGAACGGCGCGTCTCCGCCCGCCCCAGCGCCGGCGCGATCACCCGCCTCAACCCCTCGAGCTCCGCCTTCCAATCAACAAGCGTGCCCGCCCATTCCGCCACACCCATCCGTCGCCCTCCCACAGCCGCAGGCAACGGAACCATATTAGAGGATAAAATGCAACTGTAGTAGTAGAGCGTGATGAGATCAAGTTCGAGCGTAGCCACTGTTGACGAGGTAGTTTGTGCATTCGGTGGCTGAAACGGTTTCGAGGATCCAGGCGATGGCGGTGCAGACGGCGTCGCGGGTTCGTTCGGCGGCGTTGCGCAGGCAATGCTTCAGCTTGGTGAACAGCGGCTCGATGGGGTTGAGGTCGGGCGAGTATTTCGGCAGGAACAGCAGCGTAGCGCCAGCGGCGCGGATCGCTCGGCGTACGGCCTTGGTCTTGTGACTGCCGAGATTATCCAGGATGACGATGTCGCGCGGCCTCAGCGTCGGCACGAGAATTTTCTCGACGTAGAGCTGGAAGCTGTCACCGTTGATCGGCCCGCCGAGCAGCCACGGCGCCTCGACGCCATCGTGGCGGAGCGCGGCGATGAAGGCGCAGGTCTGCCCGTGCGCGTGCGGCACCTTCGCCGGGAGCCGCTCGCCGCCGCGACAACCCGTCCTCCGTCACCGCTGCAACCAGCTGATGACGCAGCTCCAGGGAATACGCCCTCGCCATCCATGCTGGCCTCCTCCTCCAGCCAGCATGGGGGAGCACATTCCACGCCGAAACGGGATCCCCTTTCGATTCAACCCCATCGGATCCCGCTCTAGCCGTGCTGGCTTTCCTGCTGCCAGCGCAGAATCGTCTGGCGCAGTGCCTCAAAACGGGCGCCGACGGTTTCGCCGAACAGTGGATCTTCTTCGCTGGTCATCTCGGCGGTCAACGCCTCCCAGTCCGCGGCGGTCAAAGCCTGCAACGCGGCGGGGAAGAACACATCCTCTTCCATACGCATGTGCGCCATTTGCACTTCGATGAAGCCGCGCGCCCAGCGAACGAACGCTTCGCGCGGAACCTGGGCTTCGTCGAGCACGGCGTTCAGCCCGGCAGAAAACTCGCGCGTGCGCACCGCGATTATCTCGTGCTCATGCCGAAGGTCGCCAATCTGCTGCGCCACCGCCGGGTCGCGCGACAGCAGCCGGGTATAGACCATGTCTTCTTTCGGGTGATGGTACAGGTCGGGGAAAGCGAGAAAATAATCGACCGCAGAGCGAATCACCTCATAATCCGGACGTCCCCCTTGCTCAAATTCGTTGATCTGCCATTCGAGCGTCTTGACGAGGGACGCCATATTGGCATGTTCTCGGCGCAGCACCCGAATGACTTCCGACATGACTCTGACCCTCTCCATTGTCACCGCAGCGTCCGTCCGTTCGTTGCTAACGAACCCATGGGTCCGCCTAGCACACGACGAAGGCTGGCGCCATGGGTTTTCTCGGCCTTCGTTCGCCGTGCTGCCGTCGCAATCGCGGCGTGTCCTGTTCACGCGATCTCGTCCGCTGTCCCCCGCGCATTATCGCGCCTAACCGAGGCGATTATTCTTGTCCCCGATTTCTCAGCGGCTTCCCGTCATGTTTGCGGCATTCATGCACCGAGTTCGCCGAGCTCCGGTGCTCGTGCTGTTGCTCATGGCGGTGCTCAGCGCCGGTGCCTTCGTCTATACCCTCAACCACATGAAATTGAATACGTCGGTGGTGGATCTGCTGGATCCCGACCTACCGTTCATGCGCAACGCCGCGGAGTTCGCGCGCGCATTTCCGCAGGACACCAACGTCATCGTCGTTGTCGTTGATGGCGACACGCCGGAACAGGCGACGGCGGCAGCAGCGCGGCTCACAAGCGAGCTGTCGGCGCATCCCGAAGCTATCAAGAGCGTGTTCTATCCCGAGGGTGATCCGTTCTTTCGCCGGAACGGGCTGCTGTTCGCCTCGATCGCCGATCTAGAGAGCCTGAGCGGCCAGTTGGCGCAAGCACAGCCCTTCCTCCTCAGCCTGCATCGGGACCCCTCGCTGCGCGGCCTTGCCAGCGTCCTGACGCTGTCGCTGCGCAACGTGGATGCGATGGGTGGCGACGGGACGGTCCCGGCAGATTTCGACCGCTTCCTCACCGAAATCGCTGCCAAGGTCAAGGCGGCGGCCAGCGGCACAGCGAGCCCCTTTTCCTGGGAAAGTCTCTTCTCCGACGGGCCACCCGAGGCGGGCAGCCGGGCGGATCGCCGCCGGCAAATCCTGATCGTCGACCCCGTCCTTAACTTTGCTGCCATTGCGCCTGCCGGGCCCGCCGTCGATCTGATCCACGCCACCGCCCGCGAGGCGGGGCTGACGCCGGAGCACGGTGTCCGGGTTCGCCTTACCGGTGAGCTGCTGATGCTGCAGGACGAACTCACCAGCGTCGAACAGAGCACCGGCGTCGCCAACCTGGTGACCACCGCCATCGTTATCCTTCTGCTGGCCGTTGGCCTGCGCTCGTTTCGCCTCGTCCTCGGAACGCTCGCCGCCCTTGTTGTTGGGCTGACGCTGACGACGTTTCTCGGCCTCGTCATCTTCGGCCAGTTCAACATGATCTCGGTGGCCTTCGCCGTGCTGTGCATCGGCATCAGCGTCGACTTCGGTATTCAGTACGGCCTTCGCTATCAGGAAATTGTCGATCGCGGCGTTCCGCCGGGGCTGGCGCTAGAGGAAGCGGCGGCCGGCATCGGCGGGGCGCTGACACTGGCGGCAGTCACCGCGGCGATCGGCTTCCTGTCGTTCCTGCCCACCTCCTATCGCGGCCTAGCCGAACTGGGTGCCATCGCCGCCATCGGCATGGGTCTGGCGCTGCTGACCAACCTCACCGTCCTGCCGGCGGTGATCGCCCTTTGNCCGACCCGCGCCCGTGATCCCAGCGTGGAGACGGTGAATTTACAACGTCCGCTGCAGCGCTTCGTCGAGCGCCATCCAAAAGCGGTTGTCGGTGTGGCGCTGGCGCTGGCGATCGGCTCCCTGATGCTGCTGCCAAGGGTCTGGTTCAACGACTCAGCACTTGATCTGCGCGATCCGTCGGCGGAGTCGGTGGCGACGACCATGGAGCTGCTGCAGGATTCCCGGGTCGATCCCTATCGGGCGACCGTCCTCGTCAACAATGAGGCGGAAGCGAGGGCGCTGGTAGCGACGCTGAAGGCGTTGCCGGAAGTGCGCGAAGCGACGACGATCTTCGATCTGGTACCAGCGGAACAGAACGAGAAGCTGCGGCTGATCGACGACATGGCACTGTTCATGGGCCCGCTACTCACCCCCATCGCCAGCGAACCCGCGCCCTCGACGGAGGAGTTGCGCCAGTCCCTGGCCGCTTTGCAGACGGCATCAGCCGCCGCGGCAGAGCACTACGCCAGTCCTGGTGCCAAGGCCCTGGCCACGTCGCTTGCCGACCTGAAGCCGACGCAGGCCAACCTGGACGCATTGCAGAGCGCTATGCTGGCCAGCTTTCCCGCCGCCATCGAACAGCTGCAGCAGAGCCTGCAGGCAAGTGCCTTCACCGTCACCGACCTACCGCAGCCGCTGCGGGTTCGCAAAGAGGCGGCGGATGGTCGCATCTTGGTGGAGGTGTTCCCGGCCAAGGATGCGCGCATTCAGGCCAACCGCGTCGCCTTCGCTGCCGCGGTGCAACGCGTCGCGCCCGGCGCCAGCGGCGAGGCGATCATCGCTACCGAGGGCGGCCGCGCCGTGGTGGAGGCGTTCCTGGAGGCGGGCATCCTCGCGGCGATAATCATTCTCGCGGTGCTCTATCTCGTTCTGCGCAGCGTTGCCGATACGTTGATGGTGATGGCGCCGCTGGTGTTGGCGGCCCTGCTGACCATGTCGATCACGGTGCTGTTCAAGGTGCCGCTCAATTTTGCCAACGTGATTGTCTGGCCGTTGCTGTTCGGCCTGGGGGTCGCCAGCGGCATCTACATGGTGCTTCGCCATCGCCAGGACCCGACGGCGCAGCTGTTGGAAACATCGACGCCGCGCGCGGTGCTGTTTAGTGCCATGACGACGATCACGTCCTTCGGCTCGCTCGCTATCGTCAGGCACCCCGGTATGGCCAGCATGGGACTGCTGCTGGTGATCGCCATCGCCTTGTCGCTGCTGTCGACGATTATCGTCCTGCCGGCGTTGCAGGTGGTCTTCGGCAAGAATGGCATTCAGCCAAACAGCGGCGGATAGCACACCCCGGCCGGTGCAGTTTGGCCGATGCAGTCTGGATCGATGCAAACGGCCCCGCCAACTCGAGCCGGCGGGGCCTAGAGCAATCGATGCGAGAGTTATGTCAGCTCACCAGCTAGTGGCGGTGCAGCGACAGGTTCGAGCACTCCATCACCGGCTGTGAGTGTGGGGCTAGAAGCTCCAGCGATCGCCGGAGGCGACGATCGGCCGTTCTACTTCTTCACGCCACTCGCCACCGCTGCGGTGATGCGGGCGAACGCTCCCGCTCCCGGTCATGAAGGAATCGGGAACAACTGCGAAAAATACGGGATCGACTCGATCGTGTTCGATGTTGTACAAAAGATGGTTCATGTCTCTGGTATCCTTTCACATTGTCCCGCACCAGCGATTGATAGCGCAAGCGGTGCGAGGCAGATCGTCTCCCAAATCAGGGACACTGGCCGGCCGGGGTGCTGGTTCCACTCCGGCCGGTCGCTTCCCATCTGAGCTTCCATCCCGGTAAAGTCAACGGGGATCTGCTCCGCCCATTGGCAGGCAGATGCGGCACACCGCTTTGGTGCGGCGCACAATTTCGGCAAAAACCTTAGTTTTTTAATGCGTTAAACCATGATCAGGTGGCAGGGATCACTGCAAGCTGGTGCGGGACTTTTTCTGCGTTCCAGACCGAAATGTGACCGAGCTGCAACAGAAACGGTGAAGGAAAAGCCGAAATGCCTGGCTGAGGTATGTGTCAATTGTTACAGACAAGGGTAATTTTCTTTTAATAATAGTCCGGCTTCTTAATATTTTCTCTTTTCTGTCGGCTGATCAAATGAACGACGCTTTGCTGCTAAGGACACTGTGATTATGACCATTAAATAACGTGCCGCTAATGTTTGACCGGTTGGCTGCCTGTCACCTGTTCGCAAGGCTGCCGCGGCCTATATCCGTGCCCACCACTCAGCTAGTACTACAGTTGCGTTTCTAGTCGTTTCTTGCGGTGACTGCTGGCGGCTGTCGTTTGGTGGCTGCGGCGCCATCGTGAGCAGGCCCAGACGAAGGCGGGATGGGTTTTCGCCCGGAACAGGATCCTTTCGAGCATGTGGCGGATTTCCGGCGTGGCGAGCGGGACGGTCATGCGGCCGCGGCGGCCGGACTCGTTTTGTCCCGTTTATCGAAGGCGATCCGGCGCTGGTCGGCCGACAATTTGGCGAGGAAGGCGGCGGCAGCGAGGACCAGGCTCATGTGGCGATGCCATCCGTGCCAGGAGCGCGCCTCGCAGTGATCGAGGCCGAGGTCGTCCTTCGCCCGCAGGAAGCACTCCTCGATCGTCCAGCGGAGGCCTGCGGCAGCGGCAAGCTCGGGCAGGGACGTGCCTTGCCGGGCATAGGCAAGGTAATAGGCGAGTGCTTGCGCATCACGCCGGCTGCGGCGGATGAGCAGCCAGCGCTCGAAACCGTCATCCGTCGACCATCCGAGCGGCAGCCTTGCCCAGTCGTAGAGCCTTGGACCCTTCGCCCCCTCGCCGGCGGTCAGCGACGACCACGCATCGTCCGCCAGCGTGTCCAGCATGGTGGCAGGGTCGGTCTGGACGAGGGTCCCGTCCTCGAGGAAGCGAAGGGTGTGGTTGGAGCGTACGGCAAGGACATAAGGCTGGCCGCGGCCCTCGAGCAGGTGCCGGAGTTGACTGTCCGAGCCGTAGAGCGCATCGGCGAGAACCCAGGCGCAAGGCGGGCCGGCGTCGAGCGTCCGCTCGATCATCTCCCGCGCCATCGCCGGCTTGGTCTTGAATTGAATTCGACGTCGTCCGGCACGGCGGCCGTCCGGCGGCGCGTCGCATCGTCCGCCCAGTCTTTCGGCAGGTACAGCTGCCGGTCGATGAGCGCGTGGCCCCAGCGGCTGGCGTAGGCGACGAAAACGCCGACCTGGCAGTTCTCGATCCGGCCGGCGGTGCCCGAGTACTGACGGCCGACACCCACCGAGTGCCGGCCCTTCTTCAGGAAACCGGTCTCATCGACAACGAGCACGCCGCCCGGATCACCCAGCGCGTTCGTCACGTACCCGCGCACCAGATCGCGAAGCTGGTCTGCCGACCATGAACTGCGTCCGAGCAGTGACTGGAGGCGATAGGGTGCCTCGAGGCCCGCCTGTTCGGCCAGCATCCAGCCGGTCTTGCGCGATGCCGCCGAGAACAGCCCGTCGATGAACATCCCGGCCGAACGGCGCGTCTCCGCCCGCCCCAGCGCCGGCGCGATCACCCGCCTCAACCCCTCGAGCTCCGCCTTCCAATCAACAAGCGTGCCCGCCCATTCCGCCACACCCATCCGTCGCCCTCCCACAGCCGCAGGCAACGGAACCATATTAGAGGATAAAATGCAACTGTAGTAGTAGAGCGGAATCCTACCAGTCTGGATCGTATCCGCAGGCGCTGAAGTAGTTTGCGCACTCGGCTGGGGTGAAGTCGTCGGCGAAGCGGCCGATGGTGCGCCAGAGGCCGTCGACGGTTCGCTCGGCGGCTTTGCGGAGCAGGGCCTTCAGCTTGGCGAACGCCTTCTCGATCGGGTTGAAGTCCGGGCTGTAGGNGGGCAGGAACCGCAACTCGGCGCCGGCGGCTTCGATCGCCGTGCGGACGGCGGGCGATTTGTGGCTTGAGAGATTGTCCATGATTACGATGTCGCCGGGCTTGAGCTCGGGCACGAGGATCTGGTCCACATAGGCCTCGAAGGCCCGCTGGTTGATCGGGCCGTCCAGTACCATGGGCGCCACGATGCCCGCCAGCCGAAGGCCGGCGACAAACGTCGTGGTTTTCCAATGCCCGAACGGCACGCCCATGCGCAGCCGTTCACCCCGCGGGGCGCGGCCATGGGTGCGTGCCATGGCGGTGGACGCCCAGGTCTCGTCGATGAAGACCAGGCGGTCCGGATCGAGATCGGCCTGGGCCTCGAACCAGGCCAGTCGGCGCATCAGAACATCCGCACGGTCCTGCTCGGTCGCGTGCCCGGTCTTTTTGCGCGTGATGCCGTGGCGCTGGAAGAAACGGTGCACCGTGCCGATGCCGACCGGCGTGCCCCGTTCGGCCAACTGACGCTGCACTTCAACCAGCGTGATGTCGCGCTGCTCTTCCCACAGGCCCAGGATGAAGCCCGCCTGCGCTTCGATCCGGTGCGAATTCTTGTCGCCGCCCTGCGGCTTCGGCGCAAAATCCCCGTCTTGCGCAGNTCGCGCGTGCCACCGGATCGCCGTCGACGGCGCGACGCCGAACCGCGCCGCGGCCTGGCGGCAGCTCATTCCTTCATCCTCGATCGCCGCGATCACCCGCCGGCGCAGATCCATCGAAAGTCCCAGCCCCATGCATGCTGGCCTCCATCCCCAGCACGCAGCTTGAATCAGAAAATCAATCTCTTGGGAATCCCTTGCGATTCCCGACGCCCGGAAACCGCTCTAAGCGCAGGCGACGGGTGGGACATTGCCGCAGTGTTTGCGCCGACGAAACGGCAGCATTCAAATCCTTGGCATACCGCCCTTTTTGGCGTAAATTAACCCTGAAGGGGGTAATCCGAATGGTGGCACGGGTTAACACGGTCGCCTTTCAGGGGATCGACGTTCTCGATGTGGACGTACAGGTGCACATTGCCTCGGGCATGCCGACCTTCGCCGTGGTTGGATTACCTGACAAGGCGGTGGCTGAAAGCCGCGAGCGGGTACGCGCGGCGCTGGCGGCGATGGGTCTTGGCCTGCCGCCGAAGCGGATTACCGTCAACCTAGCTCCCGCTGACCTGCTGAAGGAAGGTAGCCACTTCGATCTGCCGATCGCCATCGGCCTGCTCACCGCCATGGGGGTGCTACCGCAGGATGCCGTCGGCGGGTATGTCGCGTTGGGTGAGCTCGGCCTCGACGGTGCCCTGGCTGCGGTGGCCGGCGTGCTGCCGGCAGCGGTGCATGCGAGCAGCCGGGCGCTGCACTTGATCTGCCCGGAAGCGCAGGGCGGCGAGGCGGCATGGGCCGGCAGCATCGAAGTCCTGGCGCCGTCATCGCTGCTGGCACTGATCAATCACGTCAAGGGGACGCAGGTGTTGTCGGCGCCACAGCCGAAGCTGCAGGCGGACAACGGCCACTATCCCGACCTCGCCGACATCAAGGGCCAAGAGACGGCGAAGCGTGTGCTCGAGATCGCTGCCGCCGGTGGCCATAATCTGGTGATGGTCGGACCGCCCGGTTCCGGCAAATCAATGCTGGCGCAGCGGCTGCCGGGACTGCTGCCGCCACTGGAGCCGGCGGAGGCGCTCGAAGTCTCGATGGTGCACTCGATCGCTGGCGCCCTGCGCGAAGGCGGCCTTGTCCGCCGCCGTCCCTTTCGCGATCCGCACCATTCCGCCTCAGTGGCAGCCCTGGTTGGCGGCGGCCTCCGGGCCCGGCCGGGCGAGGTGTCGCTGGCACACCTGGGAGTGCTGTTTCTCGACGAGCTGCCGGAGTTTCCCCGCCCGGTGTTGGAAGCGCTGCGCCAACCGCTGGAAACCGGCCGCGTTGCTGTCGCCCGCGCCAACAACCACGTCACTTATCCTGCGCGCGTCCAGCTGGTGGCGGCGATGAACCCCTGCCGCTGCGGCTTCCTCGACGATCCCGCCCGCGCCTGCGGCCGCGCCCCACGCTGCGCCCAGGACTATCAGGCGCGCATCTCCGGGCCGGTCTTCGACCGCATCGACCTGCACGTGGATGTGCCTGCCGTCTCCGCCGCCGACCTGACCCTGCCGCCACCGACGGAGAAGACGGCGCAAGTGGCAGCGCGGGTGGCGCGTGCCCGGNNGGCGGTGCAGCGGCAGCGCTACCGCGCCGCCGGCGGGACGACACCGGTGCGCACCAACGCCGAGGCGGAGGGGGCGCTGCTGGAAGCGGTTGCCCGCCCCGACGACGATGGTCTGCGATTATTGACGGAAGCGGTTGACCGGATGCACCTCACTGCCCGCGGTTACCACCGCGTTTTGCGCGTCGCCCGCACCCTCGCCGACCTCGACGGCACCGACGCCGTCCGCCGCATCCACATCGCCGAGGCCCTCTCCTTCCGCCGGATGGTGCCGGGCAGGGGCGGGTGAAGTAGTCTCGTCTCCAGTCAAAAGCTCGTGCTCGATCATCGGCTGTGCCCGCTCTGTTGCAGGGAGAGTTCGGCTCGACGCACTAGATGGCGGCGCAGCTCGGAGCGGCCGGCGGCAGTGTATCGTCCACCGCCAAGGCGGTGGCGGCACGAGAGAATGGCCATAAAGATGGCGGTCCTCGCAAACAGGCGTAGTCCACCGCCTCGCGGCCGGAGCCGTTGCGGTAACCAGGCGAAGGAGCAATGCGATGAGTGCGCTGGCCACGCCTTGGTTTCGCCACCGATTAACCGTATATTTAAGTTGGTCAATCGCTTGCGGGACTGCCGGTAAAGCACGTATCCTGAGCAGTCGGGCGGTTGCCGGATGTTTATGTCTCACTGCGGAGAAGTGGTTTCGAGCATGTCCAGATCATCGCTCACCGTTGCCGCCTTTGCCCTTGCGCTCGCCAGCGCGGCGCCGGCTATGGCCGGCGAAGCTACCAGCGGCTGGGCTATCGATCGCGGCGACAACGCCGCCAACGTGCAGGTGCGGCTGGCACCAGGAGCGGAGGATCGTTCGGCGGCGGCCGGCTGTGAGTGCACGCCGACGCCATCGGGCAGCGAATATGTCTTTCCCTCCGCGTCGGGGGTGACCGTCATCATCGCCCCGGGGTCCGGGTATGGGCCATTTCTGGCGCCCTATGGCGCTACGGGTTATAGCCCTTACGTATTCGGCGGGTCGGGCGTGTCGCCCCGGGTCCTTGTCTGGGCCAGCCCGGGTGGCGGCACCTACTGAGCGCGGCGTGACCGCGCCAGCTGTCTGTCCTCTGGCCGCCCGCTGTCCGCGACGGACGCTTTCGCTTGCCACTTGGCGCCGCCACGATCCCGACACCGCTCAGCCCTTGATTCGCTTTGATCGCACACCATTCTCATGACGCTGGAAGGCTTGGGCGCCGTCATCGTCAACGATGTGCTGCCGGTTGTTAGTGACGGTAATCGATCCCTGGCCTGCCTTACCGGCGGCGGTTTAGCAGGAGGAAAAGGTGAAAAAGATGGCTTTGGCGGCGGCGGCATTGATCGCCTCGCTTGGCCTAATCGCCCCGGCCGGGGCTGACGCCTATGATGGGCGTCCCCAACCGGCGCCATACGGGCATTTCATTCCCCCGGACCGCATGCCCGAATGGGCAATCCGCAACCGGCGAGCGCCCATCGGGAACGCCAGGGTCCTGATTATGATCACACCGGCTACCGCGACCACGATCGCGATGCATGGCACCACGACGACGACCATGATCGCGGGGAATGGCGAAAGCATGCTGACCACGATCGCGGCGAGTGGCGCCACCACGACGACCACGACCGACCGTACGCCTCAAACGGCAATGGGCGCCGCTACCCAGCGGTTGGCGGTCCCTGGTTTCGCTAAGGGCGAGATCGTTAAAGGCGACGGTAAACATGTAACGCGGCGGGCACAGTGATGCGGCCGACCGCCAGCTCCTCCCCCAAATGAAAGCGCCGCGGCCCGTCCTGGACCGCGGCGCAATCAGTTTACTCTGTACTCGGCGAAAACTTAGCCGATCCGCAGCAGGGCGATGATCGTCGCCAAGGTGCCGATCGTGGCAAGACCATAGAGCGTGAGTGCGACGATGCTGTCGGCGCGGATGCCGAAGTCGTGCGCACACACCCTCAGCCGGTGCGCCGCGTGCCAGAGGGCGAGGAAGATGATGCCGAACAGCGCCAGCTTCGGGATCCACAGCGAGAAGAAGCCGTAGATCGAGGGGTAGGAGAGGCCGCTCTGATCAAACAGGCCGATGGCCGGTCCGATGCCGGTGATGAAGATCATCGCCGGCAGGACGAAGGCACAGACGGTACCGCCAGCGGCAAACAGGAACCAGAAGATCGCCTTCGGTGAGGGTTTGCTGACTGCGCTCATGGCTTACCCCACTGCGGCGAGAACGATGAAGAACAGCGACACGATAGCGAACACGCCGTAGTGGGCGCCGACGAGAATATTCCCCGGCAGCACCTCCTCACCGCGCATGATCCGTGTCGCCTGCGGCACTGCCTTGAACCACGACGTGGTGTGGATCAGGAAGAAGGCGAACGCGACCAGATGAAAGATGATACCAATCGGGCTCGTCACCGCCGCTAGCCAGCCCTCCCATGCCTCCCGGCTCTCGCCCAGGCGGAACAGGCCGACGATCAGAATGATGGTGTAGATGGTGACGAAGATCGAACTGATCTCGTGCAGCATGTAGGTCTTATAGCGGGCGCTGGTCATGAACCAGCAGGTCCGCGACAGTTGCTGCTTGTAGGGTTTCCGCCCGCTCATTTTTTGCCCCCTGGCAGGAATGAGGTCAGGTAGTCCATGGCGCTGGAGAACTTGCTCTGCTGGATCGCACCTGCTGGGTCCACGTGCTTCGGGCAAACCTGTGAGCAGGCACCGACGAAGCTGCATTCCCAGACGCCTTCGTAGCTGGCGACCACGTGCTCACGCGCCGAGCGGCCAACATCGCGGCTGTCCATGTTGTAGCGATGCGCCAGTGCCAGTGCCGCCGGTCCGATGAAGGCGCCGTCGGTCAGTCCGTACTGCGGACAAACCGAATAGCAGAGCAGGCAGTTGATGCACATGGAGTACTGTTTGAAGTTCATCAACTGCGCGGGCGTCTGCAGGTATTCGCCTTGCGCGATCGTCTTCTCTTCTTTCGGGATGATGTAAGGTTTGACGCTCTCCAGCTTCTCGACGAAGTCGTCGATGACCACTACCAGATCGCGCTCAATCGGGAAGTTGGCCAGCGGCTCGACGCGGATCTTGCCGTCGGGGTAGTCGGTGAGGAACGCCTTGCAGGCGAGCTTCGGCTCCCCGTTGATCACCATGCCGCAGCTGCCGCAAACGAACATGTGGCACGACCAGCGGTAGGACAGTGTCTGGTCGATGTCGTCTTTGACCACGTTGAGGGCATCGAGAACGACCCATTCCTCTTCGCAAGGCACGGAATAGGTCTGGAAGAACGGCTTCTCGTCCTGCTCGGGGCGATAGCGCAGGACTTCCAACTGAATGATGCGCTGGCTCATGCGGTTTTCTGACCTCCTGCNGGCAGCGCCGTAGACACGCTCGGCGGGTTGCGACGTGGTGATGACGACGTCGGAGTAGTCGATACGCGGATCGGCGCTGGAGTTGAAGTACGCCAGCGAGTGCTTAAGGTATTTCACGTCGTCACGCTTTTCGAAGTNCGAGGCGCGCTGATGCGCGCCGCGCGACTCCTGCCGTTGTAGTGCCGAGATCGCTACCGTTTGCGCCACTTCGATCATCGCCCCCAGCTCCAAGGTCTGGAACAGGTTGGTGTTGAATACCTGGCTCTTGTCTTCGAGGGCAATGTTTCGGTACTGCTCGCGCGTCTCGGCGACGACGCGGCAGGTATCAGTCAGGCTCGATTCCGTGCGGTAGATGCCGCAGCCTTCTTCCATCGCATGGTTCATCTTGCGACGCAGATTGGCGACGCTGACACCGCCGGTGTTGCGCCGGAACAGTGCCTTCACCGCGCCTTCGGCATCGTTCGCCTGGGCCTGAATCGTCTCCGCCCGCGGCTGAGGCCGTCCCGACTTTATATACTCGACGGCGTGCCGTCCGGCGCGGGCGCCGAAGACGAGGAGTTCACCCAGCGAGTTGGAGCCGAGGCGATTGGCGCCGTTGATGCTGACGCAGGCGCATTCGCCCGCGGCGTAGAGCCCGGCGATTGGCGTCTCAGCATCAATGTTGGTGTGGATACCGCCCATCATGTAGTGAACCACTGGGCGAACCGGCACCAGATCTGTGACCGGGTCGGCACCCACATAGGCGCGCGACAGGTCACGCACCAGCGGCAGCCGCTCATCGATCTTCTTTTCGCCGAGATGACGCATATCAAGCCAGACGATATCGCCCCATTTCTCGGACTTGACGGTGCGGCCCCTCTGCTGCTCCTGCCAGAAGGCCTGACTCAGCCGGTCGCGCGGCCCAAGTTCCATCGATTTCAGAACCGGCGTCGGTGTTGCCGGGCCGAGGTTGTAGTCCTGCAGATAGCGGTAGCCGTCCTTGTTGAGCAGGTAGCCGCCCTCGCCACGGCAGCCCTCAGTCAACAGGATGCCGCTGCCTGGCAAGCCCGTCGGGTGATATTGGACAAACTCCATATCCTTAAGCGGCACGCCGGCGCGGTAGGCCATCGCCATGCCATCACCAGTCTTGATCGCACCGTTGGTGGTGAAGGGGAAGATCTTGCCAGCGCCGCCGGTGCAGATGATCACCGCCTTACCGCGGAACAGCTTCATCTCGCCGGTGCGCATCTCGATGGCGGTCACGCCATGGCAGGCACCATTATCGACCATCAACTCGGTCGAGAAGTATTCGTCGAAACGGGAGATCGACGGATACTTGAGCGAGGTTTGAAACAGCGTGTGCAGCATATGGAAGCCGGTCTTGTCGGCGGCAAACCATGTGCGCATGATTTTCATGCCGCCGAAGGGCCGCACCGCCACGTGACCGGTGCCTTCACGGCTCCACGGACAGCCCCAGTGCTCAAGCTGCACCAGTTCCTTTGGAATCTCGTTGACGAACAGTTCGACCGCATCCTGGTCGGTGAGCCAGTCACCGCCGGCCACCGTATCGTGGAAGTGGTACTCAAGGCTGTCGTTCGATTTGACGACACCGGCCGCACCTCCTTCCGCGGCGCAGGTATGGCTACGCATCGGATAGACTTTGGAGATGAGGGCAATCTTCAGTTTGGGATCGGCTTCGGCGCAGGCGATCGCGGCGCGCAAGCCGGCTCNCCNCGCACCAACGATTAAGATATCCGCGTCAATGACTTGCATTGGGTTCTCCCGTAGCCTCCCCTTGGCAGTTGCGCGAGTATACCGATGACGCGGCTAAACGCCAGCATGGCTGCTTCTTAGACGCACCTGAAGCCGGGGTGATTGGACTTACGTAGGAGGTGCGGCAACTCGCTGACCCGGGCTGCTCAGCCTGGTCGCCTGCCCCAATCGCTCGCCTGGGGTCATCGACCGATCGGCGATTGCTGGCCGTGGATCAGGGGGCTAGCAGCCTGTCGGACTTGCGTCTCGGGCGTCGCCGGACCTGCGTAGGGATCGGTGCGTCGGCGCCTCTGTCAGCGCCATTTTGGGCGGTGCGGTCGCGCTGGCGCGCCTGCGGAACTGGCCGCGCAGGCTAGACGGCGCGGCTGAGGGCGAACATCCGCTTCAGGTTCCATGCCATGGTCACAAGCCTCCACTCGCCACGGGCGGCATTGAGCCCGCGCAGCAGGAACTGCCGGAACCCCAGCACGGACTTGATGATGCCAAACACTGGCTCGGGCGTCTGCTTGCGCAGGGCGTAGAGCGCGCGGCCCTGCGGCGTGCGCAGCCGATACGCCATCGCCTGAACCGGGGTGGGGTCTTCGGGCGCCGGTGGCGCCGCAGCGAAGCGCTCTTGCAGGCTGAGATGATGCGCCTCGCGACCAAGTGCGATCAGCGGTTCGATCCCGCCGGCCACACAGGCCTGCACATTCGCCTCGCTGAAGTAGCCATTGTCCGCCAACAGCATGTCCGGCCTGCCGAGCACGTCCGGCAGAGTGCCGATCTTGTCCAGCATGGGTGTAAGCTGCTGCTTGTCGTTGGGCGCCTGCACCACGTCGGCGACCACCACCAGCAGACTGCCCGCCGCCACCGCCGCCTGCGCATTGTAGCACTGCTCAAAACCGCCGCCCGCCACCGCCATGATGCGGCTTTCCTCGTCGGTCAGATTGATCTGATCCGTGGGCAGCGGCGTCGCCACCGGCGGCTTCGGCTCACGGCCCGTGGGCTTCTTGCCGGTGGCCGCTGCCTTGGCGTCCCGTGCTGCGAGTTTCGCCTGATGGTCTGCCTGCTCCCGTTCGAAGCGTTCCTTCGCGCGGGCCTCGATCTTCGCCCGGGCCTCGGCGAGCCTGGACAACCGTTCCTCACGTCGCGCCAATTCGTCGGGGATCGACATGCCGTCAGCGATGTCCACCTGGTCCGCCGCTTCTGCCTTGGCCATGAGATCGGCCACTTCGGCCTGCAGTTGGGCCTCCAGCTTGCCCGCATGGTCATAGGACAGCGCGCTGTGCCGGCTGGCATTGGCGTGGACCTTGGTCCCGTCGAGCCCGACCGTTCCCAGCTTCAGCACGCCCATCTCGCGCGCGAGCACCAGCACCTGGACGAACAGCTTCTCGATCTGCGGCAGAAAGCGTCGGCGGAACGCGGCGATGGTGTCATGGTCCGGATGATCGTTCGCCGCGATGAAGCGGAACGCCACGCTGTCATAGGTCGCCCGCTCCAGCTTGCGGCTGGAGAACACCCCGGTGGCGTAGCCGTAGATCAGAATGCCCAGCAGAAGGCTGGGGTGGTAGGACGCTTCCCCAGAGCCACGGTAGCTGCCGGTCATCGGCCGCAGATCCAGCCCCGCGATCACCTCCACCACGAACCGCGCCAAGTGCCGCTGCGGAAGCCACTCGTCCACCGACGGCGGCATCAGAAATCCGCTGTCGCGGTCGATCGGGCGGAAGTTGCTCATGCCGAAGAGGTCCGGGCCGGGGGCGTGAATCCATGCCCGGATTCTATAACCCACAGCTCCGCCTCGCGTTAAGTCCGACAGGCTGCTAGGGTCTGGTGATGCACGGCATAACTTGGCAGCGGCTGGCACCGCATCTGCGCGATCTGGGCCGCCAGGCGGCGCCGGTGGTCCTCGCCCGCTCCGGTGTGATGCTGCTGGCCCTCGTCGATACGGTGGCCGTCGGACGCTTCGCTGCCGACGAGTTGGCGGTGCTGGGCTTGGCACTGGCGCTGGTAACGATGCTGCTGCTGGCGGGGATCGGCCTCCTGATGGGAACGCTGATCGTCACCGCGACCGAGTATGGCGCCGGCCGCCTCGCCGCCTGCGGTGTCGTCTGGCGGCGGTCGCTTGTTTATGCCAGCGGCCTCGGCGTGATGATGGCGGTGGTGTGCGGGTTTGGGGAGCCGATTTTGCGCCTGTTCGGCCAGTCGCCGGATCTGGCGGCACGGGCAGGGCCGGTGGTGCAGATCCTTGGTTTGGGGCTCGCGCCACAGCTCATTTTCGTGACAACCCAATATTTCCTTGAGGGAATCCGCCGGCCGGAGCCGGGGATGCTGCTGATGCTAGCGGCGAACATCCTGAATGCCGGTCTCGACGTGGTCCTCGTCTTCGGCCATCTCGGATTGCCGGCGCTGGGGGCTCTGGGATCGGCGTGGGCGACCACCCTCGTTCGCCTGTTCCTCGCCCTCGGCGCACTCCTTTATGTGGCGGGAATGACCGAGCGGCACCGCTTCTTCCCGGCCGACGGGTCCGACGGGGACGCGCCGCCGGCCGCCGTGCAGCGCCACATGGGCTATGCCGCCGGCGTCAGCATCGGCATTGAGGGCCTCGCCTTCAACAGCCTCGGCCTGATCGCCGGCTGGCTGGGAGAACTGCCACTCGCCGCGTTTACCATCGGCCTCAACCTGATTGCCTTCATCTTCATGCTGCCGGTGGGACTGGGTGCGGCGACAGCGGTACAGGTGGGAGCCGCTACCGGCCGCGGCGACCGTGCGGATGCGGCGCTGGCCGGTTGGGCCGGCCTCGCCGTGTGCCTGATGGTGATGCTGGTCATCGCCACTGTGTTCAAGGTACTGGCACCAAACATCGGCGCTTTCTACTCCAGCGATCCGGCACTGCGCCACGTCCTCGATCCGGTGCTTGCCGTGCTCACCTTTGTCATTGTCGTCGACGGTGGCCAGGGGGTGATGGTGAACGCCGTTCGCGGTCACGGCGACACCTGGACGGCGACGGCACTGACCGCGCTGAGCTTCCTCGTCCTCATGCTCCCGGCAGCGTGGTTGCTGGCGGTCGAGATTGGTCGCGGCGTCAGTGGCCTGTTCGAGGCGACGCTGATCGGCTGCACCGTTGCTCTTGTGGCACTGGCATGGCGCTTCCGCGCTCTGACTCGTGCCAGCCATGGCAGCGGCCGCCGGCCGCTTCCCATCGGTCGGGCTTCCGATTAAGCTCCAGCGCTCGGCCAGAGCAGATCGGGGAGCGGAAACGGTTAGTCGGAGACCGGGAACGGTGCGACGGCAGACGCGCGCCATCAGGCGCGACCCGGTGTGGCGAGAGTTTGCCCACTGGTGCCATACTCGTGGGTTAAGGCCGTTGCCGGCGCATCCATGGACCCTCGCCGCCTACGCCCGCTGGTGTGAATCACAGCATCGTCCCGAAACCATCGTCGAACGCATTCGCTCGATCGCCCGGGTGCATGTGCTGGCCTGCGTGCCATCGCCGGATCGACATCCCATCGTCGGCCGGACGCTCAGCCAACTGCGGCTGAGGGAACAGACGCGTTCCCATCGGGCGGCCCTGTTCGAGGCTGACCCGGCAGATGGGAGCGGCGAACAGGCCCCTTCGGCGCCAGCGAGTGCCGACGAGGGCGAGCGTGAAGCTGAGCGCTCCACGCCGCGGCGGTCTCGCAGCATGCGTTCGACGCCGCGCCTGGTGCCGCGCCGGCCGAAGCGTTTGGAACGGTAATCTCGCTCGATCAACACGAGAGCGTGGGCTTAGCCGCCGACTTCACTCGGTGCTGCGCTGGCTGTTGCGGCCTGCGGCGCCCCGCCGCCCCACCACTTCGAGAGGTGCCGCTGCATGACCTTCTCGGGCATGTCCTCGTAGTGGGAGACGTCGTTGAACAGCATCAGCCGCGCCCGGACCGAGTCGCGGAAGTCGAGTACATTGAGACAGCAGGGGTGTTGGTCCAGCCGATCACGATAGCCGCGGGCGTCGAAGCCGAGTTGGCTGCTGATCAAGAGACGAATTGTTGCCTTGTGCGAGACGACGAGTACCGTCTGATCGGTGTGGGCGAGGACGATCGCGCGGATCACCGGCAGGGCGCGCGCCAGTACGTTCAGGCCCGATTCGCCGCCGGCTGGCGTAAACGTGAACGGGTCCTCCTCCCAGGCGCCGTATTCGTCGGGAAAAGCCGCCTCCACCTCGTCGCGGCGCAATCCCTCCCAATGCCCATGGTCGATTTCGCGCAAACCCGCATCCAGGCGTAGGCTAAGGGCATGCGGCCGGGCGGCGATGCTTGCCGTCTCCACCGTCCGTTGCATTGGACTGGCGTAGATGGCGGCAAGGCGGAGTTTCGACAGCCGTTCGGCGAGGCCCGCTGCCTGGCGGCGACCCTCGTCGGAGAGCGCCACATCGGTGGAACCGGCGAAGCGGTCTTCCGCCGACAGCATCGTCGCCCCATGGCGCACCAAGAGAATACGCGTCGTCATCCCATTTCTCCTCCCGCGTTGCCTTATTTATTGGCATGTCTTGCCGAGCAGGCCGTTGTGCAACGGCTGCCGGTCGCATTCGGCGCTTCGACCACTCCCGCGACCACCGGGCGGTGACTATCTTACCACGCACGGGGAGGACCCCGCCGCCCACTCTTACGTTCAGCGACGGTGGGATGGTCAGAAACAAGGAAGCGAACGCGATGACTCTATCGCCCGAGGGACAGCGTCTGGTTGAGGACGTGGCCCATCGCCATGGCTTCAGCGTCGATGCGGTAACACAGATGCTGCAGGCGGTCGCCCGAGGTGGTGGCAACCAGGCTCAGTTCAACCACTTTGAGTTTGGGGGCATGGGCCAGTGGTCACAGGGCGGCATGATCATGATCGGCGACATGTTCAACAACGGGCTCAAGGCGCGCGTCGATTCGTTGTGCAATGAACTGGCGGGCGCCGTCGGCAACAGCCGGCTGATGGACGCACCGACGGGGAACTGGCAACAGCAGGGGCAAAGTGGCGGTGGCTTCAGCAGCAGCTTCGGCAGTGGCATGGGCGACGTCAGCTTGTTCGTCGGCGGTGGCGCGGGTGGTGGCAGCAACTGGTGGCCGGCCGATCTCGGCTCGCCCAGCAGCACCGGTGCACAGAACGACGTGCGTTACGCTTGGTTTCCCGCCACCCGCCGGCTTGCCATCGATTTGCGCGGCGAGGTGACCGTCTACGACACCGGCGATCACCAGATCGGCGGCGTCTCGCAGCAGCAGGGTGGCGGCGCATCGCTGACTTTCACCAGCCAGTATGGCTTGGTTCGCGTTGCCGACCTACCGGTAGTCGCACCGGCAAAGGTGACAGGCAACACTCCCCCGGCACGCCGGTCGAGGAGCCGAGGCGGACGCCGCCAGAATCGCCACCCGAGCTGCCACCGGAATTGCCACTGTCGCCGGTGGAGAAGCCGGCCGAGACCCCGGTGGAGTTGCCGCCAGCTGCGCCGCCGACGCCAGCGGAGGCGGGGACGCAGGCACAGGCGCAAGCGCCGGTGGCTACCCCCGGCGGCNGACGTTTTTGCGACGCTGGAAAAGCTGGCCGACCTGCACGCCCGTGGCATTCTCTCTGCCGAAGAGTTTCAGGCGAAGAAGAAAGATCTGCTGAGCAGGCTCTGACGCGCGGGCGGCCTCGAAGACACGATGGCAATATAATAGGGAGCTGGCGATGACAGCGAAGCGGACCACGCGCAAGGCGACGACACTTGCCCGGATGATGCTGGCAATCCCGCCGGCGACGGCGACGGTGTTGTCGAAGCGACTGCCGATGCTGGCCGCGGCTGCAGTTAATCCGAAGCAGCGCCATCGCCGCGAGGAAGAGCAAATGGTCGCAGAAAAGGTCGCCGCCGGGATCGATGCCGGTACCGCTACCAGCCAAGCCCTGGTCACCGGCGGCCTCGCCATCGCCGGTGCCTGGTGGAAGGTGGTGGGCGGCCTGACGGCGAACGCTTTTGCGTCGGCCCCGTTGGCGAAAGGCGGGCGGCGGGCTGGGCGCGCCACTGCTGGGAGCGCCCTTGGCAGCGACTGGCAAAAACTTGCGGTCACAACCGTCGATGTCGCCATCACCGCCGCCACCGCCGCGATCCGCCCGGCTCACCGCAAGGTCACCGCCAACGCGCGCCGACTGGGAAAGTCAAAGCCAGGGTCGTGAAAACCTGACCTCCCACCTACCGCCCGCAGCTGTGGACGCGCCCGGAGACCAAAGCTTGGGCGCTACGCGGTCTGCGGATTAACGGCCAATGGCGCTGTCACTCACCAGGAGCTACACGGATGCGTTATAAAACCCTTGGTAGCACCGGGCTCATCGTCTCGCAGATCTGCCTCGGCACAATGACTTTCGGCGGCAAAGGCTTTTGGACCGCGATCGGCACGCTCGACCAGTCCGTCGCCGATGACATCGTCGCTCGCGCCTTCGCTGCCGGGGTCAATTTCATCGATACCGCCGACGTGTACTCGGAAGGGCTGGCGGAAGAGATCACAGGCGAAGCCATTCGCCGCTCTGGACGACCGCGCGCCGATGTGGTCCTGGCCACCAAGGTGTTCGGCTCCACCGGCCCCGGCCTCAACGATCGCGGCGCATCGCGCGGCCATATCATGGCCGGCATTAAGGCTAGCCTGAAGCGGCTCGGCACCGATTACGTCGATCTCTACCAGATCCACGGGCTCGACTGGCTAACGCCGATCGAGGAGACAGTGCGAGCGCTGGAGGATCTCGTCCGCCAAGGTCATGTCCGCTACATCGGCGTATCCAACTGGTCGGCGTGGACGATCATGAAGGCGCTCGGTATCGCCGACCGGTATGGCTGGACCCGGCCGGTTACCTTGCAGGCCTACTACACCCTTGCCGGTCGCGATCTGGAGCGAGAGATCGTCCCCCTGCTGCAGGCCGAGAAGCTTGGCCTAATGGTCTGGAGCCCGCTCGCCGGCGGTCTGCTCACCGGCAAGTACAACCGTGATGGCAGCGGGCCGGAGGGATCACGGCGCACCACCTTCGATTTTCCGCCGGTCAACCGCGACCGGGTTTTCGACTGCGTCGAGGCGATGCGGCCGATCGCCGCGGCGCATGGCGTTTCCATCGCTCGCATTGCTCTTGCCTATGTTCTCGCCAAGCCCTTCGTCATGGCGGCGATCATCGGGGCGAAGACGGTCGAGCAGCTCGACGACAATCTGGCGGCGACGGAGATCAGCCTCTCCGCCGAGGAACTGCAGCAGCTCGATGCGGTGAGTGCGCTGCCGCCGGAGTATCCCGGCTGGATGATCGAACACCAGGGGCGGATGCAGGGGCGAGCACAGGTATCGATGGGCAACGATGCCTGAGCCGGCAATGGCGGGCGCCGCCACCGCGGCGCCTTCGCCGGCGCTGTTGACCGTCATCGCCGTCGCCACCGGGGCGCTGGTGGCCAACCTCTACTACGCCCAGCCCCTCGTCGCCACCATCGCCCCCGAGATCGGCATCCGCCCCGACCTCGCCGGTTCCATCGTCAGCGTTGCCCAGATCGGCTACGGCCTTGGCCTGCTCCTCCTCGTTTCGCTGGCCGATCTGGTCGAGAACAAGATGCTCGTTCTGCTGTTGCTCGCCATGACGACCGCCGGCGTCGTCGGCCTCACCCTGTCCACCTCATTCGCGACCTTCGCCGTCGCCGCCTTTGTCGTCGGCCTCTGTGCCACCAGTGCGCAGGTGTTGATCCCGTACGTGGCGCGCCTTGTTGCGGACGAGCAACGCGGCCGCATCGTCGGCAACATCATGGCTGGTGTCCTCACCGGCATCATGCTCGCCCGGCCGGTTTCGCTCTTCGTCGCCGCAAGCTTCGGCTGGCGCGCCGTCTTCTGGGGTTCCGCCGGTCTGATGCTCGGCAGCGGGGTCCTGCTCGCTCGGATGATGCCGCGGTATCGACCGGCCCCCGGCATGCATTACGGCCAGATCCTCGCCTCCATGGTCGGTCTGATGCGCGACGTGCCGGCGGTGCGTTGGCGCTCCGCCTATCAGGCGTTGCTGTTCGCCGCCTTCAACATGCTGTGGACGGCGGCACCGATGATGCTCACCGACCGGTTCGGCATGAGCAATTACGGCATCGGTCTGTTCGCACTCGCCGGCGCCGGCGGCGCTCTTGCTGCCCCGCTGGCCGGCCGTCTTGCTGATCGCGGTCACAGCGTGGCACTGACTGCGGGCGCCATGCTCACCCTCGCCCTCGCATTCTTCCTCACGCCCTGGGTGGTGGCGACGGCGGTGCTGGCCCTGCTGGTGGTGCTGACCATCGGCATCGACGCGGCGGTGCAGACGAACCACGTGGTGAGCCAGCGGCTTATCTTCGCTGCCCCGGCGAACGTACGCGGGCGCGTCAACGCCCTCTACATGACGATCGTCTTCGCCGGCGGCGCGGCAGGATCGATGCTGGGGACGCTCACCTACCACATGGGCACATGGACGCAGACGGCCCTCGTCGCTGGTGCCCTCGGTGCGGTGGCACTGGTCTTCTTCGGCATCGAGCAGTGGCTTGGCCGCAAACAGCCGCCGCCCAGAAAGGCCAATCCGGCATGACCCCGCGCCCCTCGTTGAATCATTGAGGGGCGATGTTCATCTCGCAAGAATGAATGCCGGTCTCAGTCGAGGGGGCGCGGAAATCGGACTGAGCCGTAACCAGACTGATGTCATATGCCCGTATTCGAACGCTGTCAGGGGCAATGTCGACGTGGCGAAGACGGTGACGGTCCGGTGAATTCAGGCAATCGCCAATCCGCCCCATTCCCGGCAAGCCGAGGGCACATGTAGCAAACAGAAAGTCGTGTATCGTGGCGCTGATCTTCGGCTGACCCCATTCACCGCAGGGCAGACGCCATGTCCACGCCGGGAAAAACGCCGCTGCACAGGCTTGCTGTCGTGACGCTGCTGACCGGCGCCGCAGCCGGTCTGGGCGGCATGGGATTGGCACTGCTGCTGCATCTCATCCAGCATCTTGCCTATGGCTATAGCCTCGATGCGGTGATCAGCGCCGAGAGCTTCCTGCAGGGAGTCAGCGACGCCTCGCCGTTGCGCCGCGTCCTCGTCCTGAGCTGCTGCGGCGCTTTGGCAGGCGGCGGATGGTGGGCTCTCTACCGCTACGGGCGGCCGCTGGTAGCGATCAAGCAGGCGGTGCAGTCGCCTGGCCAGCCGATGCCCCTACCGGAAACATCGATCCACGTTCTCCTGCAGATCGTTACGGTCGCCCTGGGCTCTCCCCTCGGCCGGGAGGTAGCACCGCGCGAGATCGGCGCCGCGCTCGCCGGCCGGCTGTCGCGGAGGGCTGGCCTCACCGTCGAGGAGAGCAGGATCCTGATCGCCTGCGGTGCCGGCGCCGGCCTGGCGGCGGTCTACAACGTGCCGCTGGCGGGCGCCTTGTTCGTCCTGGAGGTGCTTCTCGGCACCTTCAGCCTGTCCGCGGTGCTGCCCGCGCTGGTCACCTCGGCGATCGCCGCGCGGATCGCCTGGATCGGGCTTGGCGATGCGGTGCAATATCCAGTCATGCCGTTCGCCATCAACGGCTCGCTTCTCGTCTGGTCGGTGCTGGCAGGCCCGATCTTCGGCGTCGCCGCCTATGGCTTTACCCGCTTGGCGACGGCAATGACGGCAAAGGCACCCCGCGATTGGCGCTTGGTGCCGTCGGCGCTAGCGGCGTTCATCGGCATCGGCATCCTTGCCACCGGCTTGCCGCAACTGCTTGGCAACGGCAAAGGGCCGATCCAGCTCAGCCTCGCCGATGATCTGTCCATCGGTCTGGCCCTGGCCCTGCTGCTTATGCGCACGTTGGTGACGCTGGCGGCGCTTCGCGCCGGCGCGAAAGGCGGAATGCTGACGCCCGGCATGACCATCGGCGCGTTGCTCGCCACGGTCATCGGCGGCCTGTGGACGATGATGTGGCCGGGCGAACCGCTGGGCGCGTTCGCCCTCGTCGGCGCTGGCGCATTCCTTGCGTCCTCGATGAAGATGCCGCTGACCGCGATCGCCCTGATCCTCGAGTTCACCCACGCACCACAGGATGTCTTATTCCCCGTCATCTTTGCGGTGAGCGGCTCTTCGGTGGCGGATCGGCTCTGCGACCGCTGGTTCAGCCGCGTCCACCCGCTCGAACAAGGGACGGCGCGCCAGGATAACGACGCGACGAACGTCACCCACGTCTGATCCCCGGCTGTTGAAGTGGTCACGACGCGAAATTACACACCCCGTACGGGGGGTCTGCGTCAGTTTGGCCCTGATCAGCCAACGGCTGGAGCCGCTTGATCCCAGGAACGACCGTTTGGCGGTCGGTCTTGTCAGCATCCGCTATGGTACGCATCGCGACGGTGAGCGGCCCGGATCGTCGGCGATTGGCTTCCCGTAGATACCGTCTTCAGCATCAAGTGGCGATGTTGGGATTGAACGGTGTGTTGTGCTTGAGGACGCCAAAGGCGATGTGGACGAGCTTTCGCATCGCCGCGCCGAGGGCACTCATCTTGGATTTGCCGGCGTCGAGGAGGCGCTGATACTGGGCGCGGATCAGTGGGTTGCAGCGGGTAGCGACCATCGCCGGCAGGAACAGCCTGGCCCGCCAGCGGGCATCGCCGGCCTTCGACAGTCGCGGCCGTTTGAGAACGCTCGATCCGGACTGGAATTCGACCGGCACGAGGCCAAGGAATGCCGCTGCCTGACGAGCAGAAGCGAAGCTTCGACCACAGAACAGGGTCAAAAACCACAACGACAGCTTAATGCCAATGCCGGGGATGCTTTCCAGCAGCACACGTTGCTCTTTCAGCTGCGGATGACTGTCGAGATGGTCGTCGACCTGTTGGCGCAGCCGGCCGATCTCCGCCGCCAGTGCGTCCAGCATCGTCTGCAGCGAGACGAGCACCGCGTCGGGGGCCGGCTCGGCGCGCGCCGTCTCCAGCCGGTTGAGTTCACGGGCGTGGTCCTGTTCGAGGGCGGCAAGCCGACCGAGCAGCGCCTTGAGCTGGCGGACGTCGGCCGGCGGCGGCGCCCAGGCGGGCGGCTGCAGGGCATCGCCGAACAGGGCGAGGATCAGGCCGTCGTGCCGGTCGGTCTTTGTCCGGACGCCCAGGCTCTCGGCGAAGCGCTTGACTTGCAAGGGGTTGACCACCGAGACACGACAGCCGGCGTCATGCAGGAAGGTAGCCGCCGCCTCGTGATAAACGCCGGTCGCCTCGAGGATGATATGCACGTCCGCCGCCGCGGCACCGGTGACCCGCGTCGTCCAGGCAAGCAACGCCGCATGTCCGTCGGCGGTGTTGGCGACGGATTTCGGCCGCGATTGCCGGCGGACGGCATCCCGAAGCCAGGCGCAGTGCAGCTTTTCCTTGCTGACGTCGACCCCGATCACCTGCATCCGAACCTCCGTCGTCGTTGCGGCGACCTCCCGACCGACTGACCTTGTGGATACGGACTTGCAGCATGGTGCTGCGTCCTCGATACCGTCCAGCCTCAAAGAGGTCGAAGGTGTGGACCGGGGGCACAATCTACGCATCGGACTCGCAGTCCAAGGGCAGGTCCATGCTCACCCGGTCCACCATGAGGCCAGCTACGCCTCATGCCCGGCAAGATACAAGGGCAGGTCTAAAGCGAAGCGTGACCTGCCGGATGTGCCGGTGCATCCACCGCGTGCGGCGAGTTGCGCTTCGCTCCGAACCCGCCCTACAAAATTACCCGTTGGGGTGGACGGCCCCGCGGCATCTGGTGCCAAGGTTCGCTGTCAAAGTGAACAGGAGCCGTCCATGACCGAGCTTACCCGCATTGCGATCGACACGTCCAAGTCCGTCTTCACCCTGCATGGCACGGATGCCGACGGGCGGGCGGTGCTGCGACGAAATCTGCGCCGCCAGGACATGGTGCCATTCTTCGCGCGCCGACCGCCGATGGAGGTGGTGCTGGAGGCCTGCGGCGGCTCGCATCACTGGGGCCGTGTGCTGGCTGGGCTCGGCCACACGGTGCGGTTGATCCCGCCGCAATACGTCAAACCCTTCGTCAAGCGCGGCAAGAACGATCGCAACGATGCCGAGGCGATCAGCGAAGCCGCGGCCCGGCCGGAGATGCGCGAGGTCGCGGTCAAGTCGGCGAGGCAGCAGGCCAACGCGATGCTGCTGTCGGTGCGCGAGCTCCTGGTGCGCCAACGCACGCAGCTGGTCAACGCGCTGCGCGGACACGCGGCCGAGTTCGGTCATGTCGGCCGCCTTGGCCGCCAAGGCGTGGCAAAGCTGCTGGCCGACGTCGCCGAGGACGCGGAGCTGCCGACGCCGGCGAGGGACGCATTGGCGTTGCTGGGCGCCGAGATCGGTCGGCTGGATGCGCGGCTGGCCGAGGTCGACGCCCGGCTGGTGGCGCAACACAAACAGACGCCAACCAGCCAGATGCTGGCGGAGGTGCCGGGGATCGGGCCGATCGGCGCGCTGAGCCTGGTGCTGCGGGTCGATTTCAGCCAGTTCAAGTCGGGGCGGCATTTCGCCGCCTGGCTGGGGCTGACCCCGCGCGAGCATTCCACCGGCGGCAAGACGCGGCTGGGCGGGATCAGCCGCGCCGGCGACGAGCGGCTGCGCCAGTTGCTGGTGCTGGGGGCGACCGCGGTGATCAGGCAGGTCAAGCCGGGAAGAGCCTCGGCTTGGCTCATCGCCCTGCTGGCACGGCGGCCGCGCAAGCTCGTGGCGGTCGCGCTGGCCAACAAGATGGCCCGCATCGTCTGGGCGATGATGGCGACCGGCGAGGCCTATCGCCAACCGGCAACCGCCTGACCACTCGTTGATGCCGCAGGTGCAGGGCTAAGGAAGAGAGATGCTGATCGGTCGAACCGACGATCCACAGAACCCGGGTAGCCCGGTGGCCATCAAGGCCGCTAATCCGTTTGGGCGTGGATCGCGGAACCCATCTGGGCCAGCGGACAGCGTGCCGCGCAAAACAGGCCGGACACACGACTGCCATCGCACCAGATCAGATTTTCTCCCCCTCACCCCTTGCACCCAGGGGGCCGTCCACACACGCGCTACGAGGGCTGTAGCCCGTCATGGAGCGAAGCGGAATGGGGGACCAAGCGCGGCGGGGAGCCCTGGATTTTTCCGGTGCTCCATCCGGCCTACGCTTTCTATCCAATAACGCGCATGTTATTGTCTGTCATTTGCGCTAATAAGAATTTTCCTAGGATGCCGCATGACGTCGTTGACTTACGTGCTCGCCGGATGCGCATGCCTAGCCCTGAGCGGTTGCGCGAATCCGCCGGTCACTATGAACTGTGCCACCTTCGGGGCGTCATCGACGGAACGCGAGCCGGAGAGGGTCGACCTAGCCACATTCTCCGTCATGCCTCCAGCGTCGAATGGCATCGAGTGGTGTACGGCCATCCATGACGCGGAGAGCGTTGCGTTCTTCACCTCGCCAGTGATGGGCCAGACTTTCGCCACTCGCCCGGATGATCGGGTGTTACTGGATACGGTCTTCCTCGGTGTTCTGACACTCGTCACGGCAAAGCCCCTCGAGTCCCAGAGCGACCTGGAAGCGTTCGCCAGGCAGTGGGTCGGCAACGGAATGTACCAGCACTACGACGCTGCTTACGGCCTTCCGATCGCCGATCTCGCTGCGGCGGACGCCCGCTACCGGACGCTGAGCAGCAGTGTCGCGCCCGCCCCCTCTCGGATCGAACAGTGCGTCGAATACAGTCGCGTTGGCACGGAGCACAATGATTCTGCTCCCGAACGCGGTGTGCTTGAACAGCACGACCGAGGGATTCTCTGCCGTCTGCCGTCGAAAGCGAACATGCTGGTGCTGGCTGGACTGAGCGAACGTTTCCTGCAGGGCGCACCGGTAGACCCGACCTTCTTCGACCACCTCGACAAGGAGTTCAACACGCCGTTCTCCGCATCCCTGCGATTCAGGTGAGGCGAGAAAAACGCGCAGGTTTTCGACTGCGAGTCGCAAATGGTGTCTGCGATGTCTGTAATACGTTTCGTAGATCTCTGCTTCATCGTGCTCTTGATGAGCAGCTGCGTTCCCATTCCGACGCCATCTCTCATCAAAGACCAGACGACTCCACCAGCACGGTCACCTCTCGCTGCCAATGAACCAATCCTTCTTATCGAGAATGATACGTCATCAACACTAACAAATAAGGCACCTATATTTGCCGGAATCCCAAAGCAGATCGATTTGACACACTGCGTTGCAAAGAAACTTGCTCAGGATGTTCCGCCAGTGACCGTACTATTTCCAAGTTCTTTTAAAGAGAGCCGGCGCGCCATGTTACAGTCGGGGGCAGATGTATTACGCAATGTGGCGCTCGTGCCTGAACTACAGAAGCAGCTGTCGACCCTGCGGGTTCGATACGTCGTCGAAATAAGGATCGTCGATTTTAACGCCAACATCCGGCTGCCTCTTCATCCGATCATTCTGCCGGCAGGCGTTTGGTGGGAGGAAGATGAAGTTTCCATCATGGCTGATGTCGTCGATTTATCAATGCTGGAAGATGTTGAACCGACAAGGACAACCGTTTATGGAGAGGTCTTGTTGATTCAGTGGGTATTTGGCGTTTTATTCTATCCGATGCTCGAAACATGGTCCTGCAAAGCCATTTCTGAGCAACTGCATCAGTTCCTGACCACCGAAAGATCGTCACAGGACTCATCAGCGGCGGTAGCGCCGGACTACAACGCTTGGCGCAGGGAATGGTTACAAAAAGCCGCGGACAACGGAGATACGGAGGCAAGAGGGGCGTTGGATAAGCTGCTGTTAGAGCACGGCGATGGGGTGAAGTCACCCTAGCAAGTTACGTGCGTCAAGTTCAGCCCGCCCTACCGCGTCCGCTCACCTCCGTCAACAGACGCAATTTGGAAACAGAGTGGGCAATTTGCGACGTCCGCTTCTGGCGATGTTCTACGCGACGTGTTGCATGCGGTTGGCGAAATCCTGGCCAGACGTTGCCGGCGGCAGAGGCTTGTTGTCCGCCTTGTACAGCGCGATGGTCTCCTCAACGATTTCGCAAAGCTCTGAAAAAACCTGACGTTCGTCGTCACCGTGACAACCGCCGTAAAGCAATCCGGGCGCACTGCCGACGTAACAGTTATCTTCTTCGGACCATTCGACAAGCTTGGCATACTGCGCTATCTTTCACTTCTGCTCTCCCGAATGGCATGCCGCAAAGCGCGAACCTGGTACTGCTTAGCATTGTCGCCGAGGCCGCCGGAAATTGTCAGCGGTCGGCTGCACCATTCATGCACGAAATTGCGGTGGCTGCCCTTACTGCCGCGGTTGACGAAGCCGGCTTTCTCCAACTCCGCAATGAGGTCGCGAACCTTGACCGGCAACCGCCTGCAATCCTACCGAGCGTTCTCACCAGCAAGATACCGTTCACAGTTTCCAACGCAAGGCCTGCCGCAACGACGTTGGCAGCGTCTCCATTGGTGCTGACTGCGGCGGTTCCGGCGTCCGCTTTTCGATGCTGGCAATCGTCGCACTTGGCGAGAATCAACTCTACCTCAAACAGGAACTCTCCCAGCGAAATTCAACCTGACCCACTACCCCCGCCGGCTCTTCCTTGCCGGCATGCGTGGCGGGCGGTATCGTGCGGGAGGGGTAGTCCTATCGAGGACGCCCCGCACCAAGCCAATTCTGGCACTAATCAATCATTGGGTAGGGAGCCCGGGGGAAACGATGAAGGACCTGATGCAGGAGCTGCACGGACTCTATTTCGAGGACCTGAAAGAAGGCATGTCGGCCTCGTTCGGCAAGACGGTCACCGATGCCGATATTTGTCTGTTCGCCGGTCTCTCCGGTGACACCAATCCTGTCCACCTGAACGATGCCTTCGCCAAGGAGACGATGTTCAAGGGGCGCATCGCCCACGGCATGTTCGGCGCGTCACTGATTTCCGCCGTCTTCGGTACCAAGATGCCCGGGCCCGGCTGCATCTATGTCAGCCAAACGCTGAAGTTCAAGGCGCCGGTCAAGGCAGGCGATACGATGATTGCCCGTGTTACCGTCAAATCACTGAACGAAAAGAAGAAGTTTGTCGAATTCGACACCGTCGTCCTCGTCGGCGACAAGAAGGTGATCGAGGGCGAGGCGACGCTGATGGTGCCGGCGCGCGGCTGATCACAGGAGCCGGTGCCGGCGTTGATGCCGGAACACCCGCTGCAAGGCGAGGCTGCCCGCTGGTTCGACAGCCTGCGCGACCGGCTGGTCGCCGGCTTCGAGGCGATCGAAGATGAACGGCCGGGCGACACTCCGCCCGGCCGGTTCGTTCGTACACCCTGGTCGCGGCCGGGTGGCGGCGGCGGGGTGATGGCGATCCTCAAGGGCCGGGTGCTCGAGAAGGCCGGTGTCAACGTTTCCGTCGTCGAGGGCGAGTTCTCGTCCGAATTCCGCGGCCGCATTCCCGGCGCCACCGATGATCCCCGCTTCTGGGCCGCCGGGGTCTCGGTCGTCGTCCACCCGTGCTCACCGCACGTCCCGGCGGCGCATATGAACACGCGGATGATCGTCACCACCCGCGCCTGGTTCGGTGGTGGCGCCGACCTGACGCCGGTATTCGCCGATGCCGATGACACCGCCGCTTTCCACCGTGCACTCAAGAGCGCTTGCGACGCGGCCGATCCCGGCTACCACCCCCGGTTCAAGACCTGGTGCGACGAGTACTTCTTTCTGCCGCACCGGCGGGAGGCGAGAGGCGTCGGCGGCATCTTCTTCGATGAGTTGAACAGTGGCGACGCGGCTGCCGACTTCGGCTTCGTCCGCGGCGTCGGCCTCGCCTTTCTCGACGTTTACCCGCAACTGATCCGCCGCCACATGCATCGTCCATGGACAGCAGACGAGCGACGGGCACAGCTAATCAAGCGCGGCCGCTATGTGGAGTTCAACCTCCTTTACGACCGCGGGACGCTGTTCGGGCTGAAAACCGGCGGCAACCCGGAAGCGGTGCTGATGTCGCTGCCGCCGGAGGTGGCTTGGCCCTGAAGCTACGGCCCGGCCTTGATGCTGTGGCCTGATGTGGCGCACAGACGAAAGACTATCCAGCGATGCGTCCGGGGTGAGCCCGGACGAGTCGCCGACGCTTAGCCTACCACCAGACGGATGGAATTCCCTTAATGCTGCAACCGGGCGTGGTCGCGGCGTGGCTTACGGCGCAACCGAGGTCGAGACCCATCTGGATCGACCCACTCGAGCACTGTGCCGGGGTGCCCTGGAACGAGTAGCCGAAGATCGGACCGTCACCCGAGCCGCCCTTATGCGCCCAATGCTGCGCCGTGATCGTCGTGTCGGTCATCTTGGAAGAGTCGACGCCGAACTGCTTCAGGTAAGCGGAGATTTCGGCGGAGCAGGTGGCGTCTTGCGCTTGCGCGCCAACAGTTCCACCGATCAACATCAATACCCCGGCGACGGGGGCAAGCAATGCCATCTTCATCGTCATCTAACTCCCTCTACCAGGCGCTTCCCGGAAACCTGTCTCTCTGGGATTCAGTCGTGCGCGGCCGGGCGGCCGGTAGGTGAGGTGCGTTGTCGACGACCCGTTGTGCCGCGTCGGCTCAGTATTGCAAGGCACGGCAACGCTCCGTCAAGCCTGCCAGCAGGATTGGCGCTCTGTTGCAACGGTGCTGTGCATATATGCAACACACCGCGGGAGGACTCGAACGGGAGCACCGGTTGTGGATTTCTTGACCTGGCATTGTTGACGTTTGCGCCTACGACGAGCCTTTGCCCGCACGCTACCCAATCAAAGCGTGTAGATGCGCGAGGCAAGCGGCGCGATCGGCGACGTAGCCACCCTCCGCCCACCACGCTTCCACCTGCGCCATCAGTCGCCCCACGTCGGGTCCGTGGGCGATTCCGGCCGCCACGGCGTCACGCCCGCGTAAGGGAAATACCTTCGCTTGCCAAGTCCGGGCGCGGTCGAGCATCACCTGCCAGTCCCGACTGCGCGTCGATCGGCTGGCGCCTAGGTGCGCCCGTTCCGCCGCCCACGCCAGCAGTATGAGGTCGATCACCGTGGCCTTGCCGTGGCGATACAGCGCATGCAGCAGGTTCAGCGGCGGCAACTCGGGCGCGAGCGCAAACGCCGGAACTGCTAGGGAGATCAGGCGTTCGCGCTCACGGTTGGATAGGCGGAGCCGATCACCAAGCTGCGTTGCCCCTTCGGCGGTAGTGCTTACCACCGCTGCCAGCCGCCGGATCGCATCAACGCTGACCGTGCCGGGTGGCAGGCCCGACTGTTCTAGCCACACCAGCTGCCGTAACCGGCCGAGTTCGCTTGCCTCCGGCAGCACGTGTTCGAGCACGTGGTGCGAGCGCATCAGCGCGAAAGCATCGTTGGGATTCGGCGCCTGCAACGTGCGCAGGATCTCGATCCGTACTCGCTCGCCCGACAGGAGCGTAACTTTGTCGGCCCATTCGCGGCAGGCGATCAGGGCGTCGGCGTCGGGCGGCTGCTTGCCATAATGGGCATAGAAACGAAAAAAACGTAGTAAGCGCAGAACATCCTCGCCAATGCGCGCGCGTGCGTCGCCGACGAAGCGGATGCGCCCCTCGGCCAGATCCTGCAGCCCACCGAAGTAGTCGTAGACGCGACCATCCGGCGTGCACGACATGGCATTGATGGTGAAATCGCGCCGGGTGGCATCGGCGACCCAGTCGTCGGTGAAGGCGACCTTCGCCCGCCGCCCATCGGTCTCCACATCAATGCGTAGTGTAGTGATTTCGAACGGAAGTCCTTCGACCACGGCGGTGACGGTGCCGTGGTCGATGCCGGTGGGAATCACCTTGATTGCCGCCGTGGCCAATAGCCGCATGACCGCGGCGGGCGGCAGTGCCAGCGCCAGATCGATGTCACGGACCGGCCTCTTGACGATGGCATCGCGGACGCAGCCGCCGATGAAGCGGACTTCGTTGCCCTCGACGGTCAGCGCGGCGACGACGCGTCGGCAGGCCGCCTGCGTCATCCACGGTTGTGGGGCGAGCTTGCCGAGCGGCTGTTCCCCGCTTGATCCATGCAACAGCTCGAAGACCCGCGTGTCTTCGCCGCTGCCGTCGCCAGGATGCCGCCAGACGCTCATCGTTGTTCAATGCTCATCGTTGCCTACGCGGTGCAGACGTTGCAGCTGCCGGCTTCAGTCGCGCACGACGCGCCCAGGAACCACCCGTCCGTCCTCGAGATGCGGCGCCACATAGCGTCCGCCGGGCGCCTCACCCGTGGTCAGGGCGGTATGGATAAGCCCGGCCGACATTAACGCCACGCCGGCGAGCACCAACCAGAACCACGGTCCCTGGGTTAGTGACGCCGGCTTCCTGGTGCCGGAGCCGTCACCCGTCGCCGCTTGCCGACAACCGGTGGCCCACCACCAGACAAGATAGACGACGGTTGGCAACAGCAGTGGCAGGAGATACTGCAGCAGGATGCGGTTCATCGCCGACCGATGAGGATGTCGTAGAAATTGACCAGCATGCCGGCGGTTGCTCCCCAAATGAAATGCCGGCCGTACGGCATTGCGTAGAAATGCCGTTCGACCCCCTCGAAGGATGCGGTACAGCGATGATGGTTGCTGCTGTCGAGGAGGAAGGCGAGCGGCACCTCGAAAACCTCCGCCACCTCGTGCGGGTCCGGCCGCACCATAAACGGCGGGGTGACGATGCCGACGACGGGGATTATAACGAATCCGGTACGTGTCACATAGGTATCGAGATGGCCTATCAGCCGGACGTGCCGCCGCCCGATACCCACCTCTTCCTCGGTTTCCCGCAGCGCCGTATCCGCAGGCCCGCCATCATCCGGTTCGATGTGGCCGCCTGGAAAACTCACCTGTCCGGCGTGATGCGCAAGGTGCGCCGTGCGCTGGGTCAACAGGACGTTGATCTGCCCCGGCCGGTCGACAAGCGGCACCAGCACCGCCGCCGGTTTTAGCGGCGGCAACGGATCCATCCCGGCGTTGAGGTCATGATCGCCACGCGACGATGCAAGGTCGTCGGGCGGAGTCGCCGCAGCGGGAATTACCCGGCGATCGCGAAGGCGATCCTCCACCCAGACACGATCCATGACGAACTGTGCATTATCCATCCACCGATCCCAGCGAAAAGAACTGGCCGCTGCTCCACACCCCCAGGTGGGTTCGGCCACTGTCCTCTCTCTCCTCGCCTAATGCCACAAGTTCATAAAATACCGCTCGCGTCAGCCGCGCTTCGCGTCGACCCGGAAGTGCAACGTAGGGCGAAGGCTCGTGGCTTACGGGATCGATGACCACCCACAGCGGATGCTGCTCGTCCACGGTGACGATCTCATCCACATTGGTGCGGAAACTCAGCATCCGTTCGCACCCCTGGCCGCCAACGAACAACTCTACGGCGATAAAGGGCGCGTCTTCCACCTCGATCGGCCCCATCTCATGCGGTGTGATCAGCCAGTAACGGCCTTCCGCATCGCGCTGCAGGCTCGAGGCAAAGAGGCAAAGGAGCTCTTTGCGCCTTATCGGCGAGCCGTGATAATACCAAATACCGTCTCGATCGATGCGAATGCCGAGATCGTCATAGACCGTGCGTTCGTGCGGTGTGTCCAGCCAGGCGCTGGGTGATGCGGCGCCGGTGGTGGAGGCGGTATGCGGTGCTGAGGGCTGCGGCGAAGTTGCGAACGTTGATTTTGTCAATGCGCTCACCGATCAGTCGACAATTAGGAGCGATAGGGTGACGGTCCGGCCTCTCAGTCCGATCAGCGAACCACCATACTCAGCTCATATAGACGCGATTGAGCAACTCGCCCAGCAGATTGCCGCGGCGCGGGAATCGATCGGCCGCGTCATCTTCGGTCAGGACCAGGTCATCGACGAGACGCTGAGCACGCTGCTTGCCGGCGGTCACCTGCTGTTGATCGGCGTGCCCGGGCTCGGCAAGACCCGGCTTGTGGAAACGCTCGGTCGCGTTTTCGGGCTGGAGGAACGGCGGGTCCAATTCACTCCTGACCTGATGCCAGCGGATATCCTCGGTAGCGAAGTGCTCGAACAGCACGAGGATGGGCGCCGACATTTTCGCTTCATCGAGGGGCCGGTCTTCTGCCAGATGCTGATGGCGGACGAAATCAACCGGGCCAGTCCGCGTACCCAATCGGCGCTGCTGCAGGCGATGCAGGAGCAGCGGGTTTCGGTTGCCGGCCACTATCACGGCCTGCCGTCGCCATTTCATGTCCTGGCTACGCAGAATCCGTTGGAGCANGGGGGGACTTACCCGCTGCCGGAAGCGCAGCTCGACCGTTTCTTCATGCAAGTGGACGTGGGCTATCCCGATCGGGCGGCCGAGCGGCAGGTGCTGCTTGCCACCACCGGTGCGACCGATGCAACCGCGCACCAAGTGATGGCGGCGAGCGAGCTTGTCGCCGCACAGCGGCTGATCCGCCGCGTACCGGTGGGCGAACAGGTGGTCGAGGCGATTCTCGACCTGGTTCGCTCCGGTCGTCCGAATGAAAGTGCGCTACCGATTGTCCGCCAGCACGTTGCCTGGGGTCCCGGACCGCGTGCCTCGCAAGCGCTGATGCTGGCGGTGCGTGCGCGGGCGGTGATGCAGGGACGGCTGGCGCCGTCGGTGGACGATATCCTCGCCGTCGCCCATCCGATCCTCCGCCACCGGATGGCGCTGGGATTCGCCGCGCGCGCGGAAGGGGTGCCGATCGATCGGATCATCGCCGCCCTTTGCGAGCGNGATCGCGTGATCCACCCCGGTACCCCAGGTCAGGAGCTGCTCGCTGCCGGCCATCGGCTGGCCGGCTCGCTGCCGCCGCTGCTGGTGGCGGCGGAGCGAGTGGCGGCCACAGTATGGCAGGGGGTGCATGGTCGTCGCCGTGTCGGCCAGGGGGATGCGTTCTGGCAGTTCCGACCCTATCAGTCGAGCGACCCACCGCAGCGCATCGACTGGAAGCAATCGGCCAAGTCGGATCAGGTCTACGTTCGCCAGTCGGAATGGGAGGCGGTGCAGAGCGTCTGGCTGTGGCGCGATGCCTCGGAGTCCATGGCCTACCGGTCGCGACGCGGTCTGCCGACCAAGCGTGACCGCGGCGACTTGCTCGCCATGGCGCTGGCAGCGCTGCTTGCCCGCGCGGGAGAACATTTTGCCCTGATCGGCGCCACCGCGGCAGGCAGTAGCTTGTCGCCGGCCACCGGTCGACTGGCGTTGATCCGCCTTGCTGCCGCCCTCACCGCCTCAGCCGGACCGTCGCGATCCCTCCCCTCTGCCGCGCAACTCTCCCGCTACGCCCGCATCGTTCTCTTCGGCGACTGGTGGACGTCACCGGTGGACGTGGAAGCGATGGTCGACCGGTTAAGTGCCGCCGGCATCCGTGGCCATCTGGTGCACATCCTCGATCCGGCAGAGGAATCGCTGCCGTTTAGCGGGCGTGTTCTGTTCGAAGGCTGCGAGGGGGAGGGCGGGGTGCTGCTCGGCCGCGTCGAGTCGCGCCGCGAGGAATACCGGGCGCGCCTGATCGCCCATCGCGACAGCCTGCAGGCGATCGCACGGGTATTCGGTTGGACCTACCTGCAGCACCATACCGACCAGCCGCCGGCCCCTGCGCTGCTGTCCCTCTACGCCGGGCTGGCGGAGTTGCGGGGGTTTTAGAGCAATGCTGGCGCTAGGCTCGCTTGCATTCACCGCGCCGTGGGCGCTGGCCGCCTTGGCACTCCTGCCGGCGCTGTGGTGGCTGCTGCGGATAACTCCGCCGGCGCCGCAGCGGCTGCGCTTTCCGCCGATCCGACTACTGCTGGATCTCGAACGGCGGGAAGAGACATCGGCGCATACGCCCTGGTGGCTGTTGTTGTTGCGTCTGCTGCTGGCGGCGACGCTCATTCTCGGCGCAGCGCGCCCGCTCCTCCACCCGCAGGCGGCCGTGGGTGGACAGGGACCACTCTTTTTAATCGTCGACGACGGTTGGGCAGCGGCGCCGCAATGGACGGCGGTGCGCGACACGCTCACCGACCTGCTCAACATCGCCCAGCGGCAACAGCGCAGCGTCGTCCTGGTGACCACTGCGCCCACGGCTTCCCAGTTGGTGCCGACCTTGACGCCCGCTGCCAGCGTCCGCGAGGCGGCACTGCTGCTGGAGCCGAAGCCCTGGCCTACCGATCGGCTGGCGGCGGTGCGGGCGCTGGTGGCAGCCAATCGCACCGCCAACTGGCCGCCCGGGAGTGTCGTGTGGCTCGCCGATGGTCTCGCCGAAGACGGCAGCCGGCCGGCTGGCCCAGGGCAAGGGCAAGCGCAAGGGCAGACGGCCGAACTCGTTGCTGCCCTGCGTTCGCTCGGACCAGTCAGTGCCTACCTGCCCGCGGCGGGAAGTCATGCGCTGCTATTGAAGCGAAATGACGACAGCAGCCACCCGCTAGCGGTGACGATCGTCCGTCCGGCGCCAGCCGCCGCCCTCGCTGCCTCGCCGACCCTGCGCTTCATCGCCGAGGACGGCAGCGTCATTGCCCGTGAACGGGTGACCCTGGCTGAGGGCATGACGTCGGCAACGAGCCAGCTGCAAATGCCTGCGGAATGGCTGCAGCGACTGGCCCGGGTGCAGATCGAAGGCAATGCGTCCGCGGGAGCGGTTCTGCTTGCCGACGCCGGCTGGCAGCGTCGGCCGGTCGGCTTGCTCAGTGAAACGCCGGCGTCGGGTGAGCGGCCGCTGATCGGCGCCTTTTATTACGTCGAACGCGCCCTCGAGCCCTTCGCCGAGATCCGCCGCGGTACGGTAATCGACCTGCTGCACCGCGACCTGTCCATGCTGGTGATGGCCGACGCGGGGTCCCTCGATCCCGCTTCGGCGGCGGCGGTGCGCACCTGGGTCGAAGGCGGCGGCGTGCTGCTGCGCTTCGGCGGGCCGGGCCTGCTGCAGGCGGCGAAGAGCGCGGATCCGCTGCTGCCCGAGCGGCTGCGAGCGACCGATCGGCTGATCGGCGGCGCGCTCTCCTGGGGAACCCCTGGGCGATTGGCGCCCTTCGAGGCGACGAGCCCCTTTGCCGGCCTGTCGATTCCGGACGACGTGGAAATCCGCCGCCAGGTGCTGGCCGAACCCGAGCTGGACGTGGCCGGCCGGACCTGGGCGCGGCTGGAGGATGGTACCCCCCTCATCAGCGCGGCCAGGCTTGGCGCCGGCTGGGTGGTGCTGGTACACACCACCGCCAACGCCGACTGGTCGAGCCTGCCGCTCTCAGGGCTGTTCGTCGAGATGCTGCACCGCATCCTCGATCTTGGCCGCGGCGTTGCAGCCATAGCGGCCGACGCACCGCCGATGCGGCCGATCGAGACCCTGGACGGCTTCGGCCGGCTGGGTCCTCCGCCGGCAGGAACCGCGTCCATCACCGCCAGCGCCTTCGCCCACATCGACCTCGGGCCGCAACACCCGCCCGGCTATTATGGCAGTGAAGATGCGCGTGCTGCCCTCAGCCTGTCGTCGCGCATCACCACGCTCACGCCCCTCGGCGACCTGCCGTCGACAGTCAGTCTCGCTCGTTACGGCGCCACCGCTGAGCACGACCTGCGGCCATGGCTGTGGGGACTGACACTGCTCCTGGCGTTGGTCGATCTCGGTCTCAGCCTCGGCCAACGCGGCCTGCTGCCGCGCTGGCGCCGGGCAGGGGCGACGATCCTGGTTGGGCTTTGCCTTGCCGGCCTTGCCGCTACGTCGGCGCCGGCGGCACCCGCCTCCAGCCGCACCGGCAGCGAGCGCAGCCGAGTCGACACCGACGACGGCCAGACGGTGACCGATGGCACCGCGGTCGCTGCCGCGCTCGCACCCCGGCTCGCCTTCGTGCGCACCGGCGATGCTGCCATCGATGCGATCAGCGAAGCAGGGCTCGCCGGGCTGACAACGGTGATCAACCGGCGCACCGCCGCCGAGCTGGCAGCGCCGGTGGGCGTCGATCCAGGCCAAGACGAGTTAGCTTTTTACCCGCTTCTCTATTGGCCGCTGACCGGCGCGGAGCCCTCGCTAAGCCCGGCGGGCGCCCGGCACGTCATTGCCTTCATGCGCACCGGCGGCACAATCCTGTTCGACACCCGTGGCAGTGATGGCGATTGGAATGCGCTCGCCCGCCAGCTCGATCTGCCGCCGCTGGTGCCGGTGGACGACGATCACGTGCTGAAGCGCTCCTATTACCTGCTTGCCGACCTGCCGGGCCGGTGGAGCGGCCGGCCGGTTTGGGTGGAGCCCTCGATGGATACGATCAACGATGGCGTCTCGACGGTGGTTGCCGGCAGCCAGGATTGGGCTGGCGCCTGGGCGGTGGACGCGTCCCGCCGGCCGTTGCTGCCGGTGGCACCCGGTGGCGAGCGCCAGCGCGAAATGGCCTACCGCTTCGGCGTTAACCTGGTGATGTACGTGCTGACCGGCAACTACAAGGCGGATCAGGTGCACCTGCCGACGATTCTCGAGCGGCTCGACCAATGACGTTGACGGGCTCACCCTTCAACCCATCCTGCCGCCGTGGCTGCTGGCGGGAGCCGCTGCCGTCGCCCTGGTCTTGCTGGGCTGGGCGCTGTTTCAGGGTGGTCGTGGTGTCTGGCTGCGGGCCCTGTCGTTTCTTGTCTTGTTCGTCGTCCTGTTCGATCCCCGGCTGGTGCGCGAAGAGCGGACGCCGCGCCAGGACGTGGCGCTGGTGGTGGTGGACGACTCACCGAGCCAGCGGACGCCGCAACGCCAGGCACTGACGGCGCAGGCGCTGGCGGCAGTGCAGGCGCAGCTCGCCCGGTTCAAAGGGGTGGACACCCGCATCGTCCGTGCCGCCGCCGACAGCAGTGGTGGTGAGACCCGCTTGTTTGGGGCCATTGAACATGCGCTGCCGGAAGACGCCGCCGGTCGGCTGGCCGGGTTGTTGCTGATCACCGACGGCCAGGTGCATGACGTGCCGGCGACGACGCCGCACTGGCTCACTGCGCCGGTGCATGCGCTGCTCACCGGTGCTGCCGATGAATTCGACCGGCGGCTGACCATCGTCGAAGCGCCGGCCTACGGCCTCGTCGGCACGACGGCTGAGGTCAAGGTGCGGGTAGAGGATCTGGGCGTCAAGCCGGGGAAAGAGCCGGTTTCGTTACGCATCCATGTCGATGGCGAGGAACGACCGCCGATGCTGATGGCGCCGGGCGAAGAGCAAACGGCGCCGCTGCCGCTCGATCATGCCGGGCCGGCGGTACTCGAATTGGCGGTGGACGGGGCGCCGGGCGAGGTATCGCCAGTCAATAATTATGCTGCGGTGGTGGTCAACGCTGTCCGCGACCGACTGCGGGTGCTGCTGGTTTCGGGACAACCGCACCCGGGCGAGCGGGTGTGGCGCAACTTGCTGAAGTCCGACCCCTCCGTAGACCTGGTGCACTTCACCATCCTGCGGCCGCCGGAGAAGGACGACGCGACGCCGTTGAAGGAACTGTCGCTGATCGTCTTTCCGGTGCAGGAACTGTTCGAGCGGCGGCTCGCCGACTTCGATCTGGTGGTCTTCGATCGTTACGCCCTGCGCGGCGTTCTCCCCGTTCCCTACTATGACCGGATCGCCGACTACGTGCGCGGCGGCGGGGCGCTGCTGCTTGCCGTCGGCCCGGAATTCGCCGGCGAGCGCAGTCTTGCCCATACCTCGCTCGGCAACATTCTGCCCGCCGCTCCCACCGGCCGCATCCTCGAGCGTGCCTTCCTGCCGCAGGTCACTCCAGTCGGCCGCCGCCACCCGGTGGCCTCCGACCTGCCGGGGGCGGCGCCGGCCGACGATAGCGACACCACCGCCGATCCCGCCTGGGGACATTGGTTTCGTGCGATCGAAGCGGAGAGCCATGGCGGCGAGGCGCTGCTGCAGGGACCGGGGGCAAATCCGCTGCTGCTGGTCGATCGCGTCGACAAAGGGCGGGTGGCCTTGCTGCTTAGCGATCAGATCTGGCTGTGGGCTCGTGGTTACGAGGGCGGCGGTCCGCACGGTGAGCTGCTGCGCCGGCTTGCCCACTGGCTGATGAAGGAGCCGGAACTGGAGGAGGAGAGCCTCACCGCCGGTGTCGTTTCCGGCCGGTTGAGCGTCCAGCGGCGTAGCCTGAGTGCCGGCGATCGGGAGGTGACGGTCACCAGCCCCTCCGGGCAGGAACAGCGGCTGACACTGGCGGACGGCGCCGATGGACTTGCGCACGGCGAGGTTCCTGTCGACGAACAGGGGTTATGGCGGGTGACGGACGGGGATCGGACGGCGCTCGCCGCGGCCGGACGGATCAATCCGCCGGAGCAGCGCGACCTGCGCACCACCGCCGAACGGTTGGCACCGTTGGTGGCGGCAACGAAGGGCGGCATCAATTGGCTGGCGAGTGGGACACCGGAGGTGCGTCGGATCGAAAAGGGCGATCAGGCGGCAGGGAGCAACTGGATCGGCCTCGTCCGCAATCGCGCCTACACCGTCACCGGGGTGCGCCAAGTCTCGCTGGTGCCGGTCCTACTGGCGCTGGCACTGGCCTTGTTCGCCTTCGCCGGCGCCTGGTGGCGAGAGGGGCGCTGAGCCGCCCCGTTCCGCCGGTGATCCGACAGGCGGCTCGGCCGCAGGCAGCCCCTACTCGGCCGCTGCGCCGAGGAAAATCTCGCTCACCTTGCTGTCGGCGATGCTGATGATCATGCCGCCATAAATCGAACCGGCGACGATTGTCTTGCCGCGTTGGCCGGCACCCCGATCGACGAATGGGGCATAGGCAGCGAGTACCTCTTCTTCGGTGGAACCGATGTGAATGCCCCGCGTCGTCGCCAGTGTGCTTGGCGCGAAGATGACGATCGAGGTGACCACTTTCGGGCCACCCTTGGCGCTGGAGGCCATGGTCAGGTTGACGCCGCAGGCGGGGAACGACCACTTCTGATTGTAATCAGAGGTGGCTTCGGAGAATTCCTCCTTGCCCTTGGAGACCGGACAAGGCAGCGCCGCCAGCGCCTCCTTCTCGCCGATGCCGATCGACAAGGTGCCCAGTCGCTCCATCCGCAATAGGCAAAACTCGTCTTCAATGAATGTCTTGCGACCACTCTTACCGGGCGTGAGGCACTCGGCGAGCGGATCGGCAGCAGCAGGCGCTTCAGCGGGGCTGGGTGGGGCGACCGAACTTGTTGGTGAGGCCACGGACCCTGGCGATGCTGCAGGCGGCAGATTGTCGGCGAACGCCGGCAGTGCGAACAAGCTGATTGCCAGAGCCAGCGATCGCCAGGAGAGCGTCGAGCCTAGGCATGTCGGTTCGACTTCGCATCGCATCGCGGTTCTACCCACCTATTCCTCAATCGGTCGTTCTGATGACGCGCAGCCGCAAGGGGCCGCTTGATCTTGTATGCGTTGCCGCCGGGCGCTAGCCCACACGAACAGCCGCTTCGCCGGAACACTCGCCACGACGGTGGCATCCGATTCGAAACGGGGACCGCGCGGACGGAAAAATAGAGCGGGAAGACGACGTGGTCGATACCGACAGCGATCGCGACGTCCCATATCACCCGAAAGCAGCAAATGGGAAGTCGGGAAATTCGGTATGGGCCAGTTGATAGCAGGGGTGTGGCAGGATCGCTGGTATGACACGCTTGCCACCGGCGGTCGCTTCGTGCGCCAGGAAGCGGCCTTTCACGGCACGATCGCCGCGGCCGGAACGACGTCCTTTCCGCCCGCTGCTGGCCGCTATCACCTCTATGTCTCCTTGGCTTGTCCTTGGGCGCATCGAACGCTGATCATCCGGGCGCTGAAGGGGCTGGAGGACGTGATCAGCGTCAGCGTCGTCGAGCCGCTGATGCTGGAGAACGGCTGGGAAATGGCGGATGGCGCGGATCCAGTGAACGGTGCCCGCTATCTGCATCAAATCTATACCCTGGCGCAGCCTGACTACAGTGGCCGGGTGACGGTGCCGGTGCTTTGGGACCGGGAGGCCGGCACCATCGTCAGCAATGACTCCGCCGAGATCATCCGCATGTTCAACAGCGCTTTCGATGCGCTGGGCGCGCGTGGCCCAGATTTCTATCCCGTGGCACTGCGCGCCGACATTGATGCAATGAACGCCTTCATCTACCCCGCCATCAACAATGGCGTCTACCGTGCCGGCTTCGCGACGACGCAGGATGCTTACGAGGAGGCGTTCGATGCGCTGTTCGCCGCCCTCGATACGCTCGAAGCATGGCTGGCTCCTCAGAATCCCCTCATTTTGAGTTTTGATACGGATCAATGGGTTGCTACGGATGAGCTTGGCGGCGGCGGTCGGTTATGCAGGGTGAGAGTAAGGTTTCGAGGGTTGGGGTGGGGAAGTGAACGGGGTAGCGCGTCCTGAGTTTCGTTTGACCGACGTTCGTCGGTTTCTTGATGGGGTTTTCGCGGGGCATGTTCACGCCAAACGGATCGCGTCGCTGGCCAACGGCACGCTGGGGGTGATGACCGGTGCGTCGCTGGCGGTTTCGATGATCGGCCATGCGTTGGCGCAGGCGCGGGGATTGCTGACCAAGCATGCGGTCAAACAGGTCGACAGGCTGCTGAGCAACGCCGGCGTCTCCGTCTGGGAGATGTTCGGGCAATGGGTTCCGGAGGCGGTTGGCGGCCGCAAGGAAATCGTCGTCGCCATGGACTGGACCGATTTCGACGCCGACGGGCAGGCGACGCTGGCGCTCAATCTGGTGACCGGGCACGGCCGGGCGACGCCGCTGTTGTGGCTGACGATGCTGAAGGCGGAACTGGCGGGCCAGCGCAACGCCATCGAGGATGCGTGTCTCGGCCGCCTTGCCGGGGTGCTGCCGGCGGCGACGACGGCGACGATCCTCGCCGACCGCGGCTTCGGCGACCGCAAACTGTTCGATTATCTGACGAAATTGGGCTTCGCCTATGTCATCCGGTTCCGCGGCGACATCCGCGTCGACGCCGCCGACGGAGAAAGCCGGGCGGCGGCCGAGTGGGTCGGCAAGGGCGGCCGGGCGCGCCATCTCTGCGCGGCGCCTCGGTCACTGCCGCCGCGCAACCGGTCGGCGCCGTCGTCTGTGTCCACGCCAAGGCGATGAAGGAGCCCTGGTGTTTGGCGACGAGCAAGGCAGACGCATCGGCCCGCGAAATCGTCAACCTCTACGCCAGACGCTGGACCATCGAGCCCAGCTTCCGCGACACCAAGGATCTGCGCTTCGGCATGGGGCTCGGCGCCGTGCGCATCGGCGATCCGCAGCGCCGCGACCGCCTGCTCCTGCTCAACGCCTTCGCCGTGCTGTTCCTCACCCTGCTCGGCGAGGCCGGCGAAGCGCTCGGCATGGACCGCCACCTCAAGGTCAACACCGCCAAACGCCGAACCCATTCCCTGTTCCGCCAGGGCTGCATGCTCTACGACCTCATCCCGGCCATGCCCGAACCCCGTCTCCGGCCGTTGATCGAAAGGTTCCTCGAAATGCTAAAAAACAAACCAATCACCGCCCAACTGACGAACATAGCTTAAATGAGGGGATTGATGAGGCTCTAATGACGCGATATTGACGTGGGACAGTCAACGCAGAGACTTCGTCGACACATTCGCAGCAAAGACCGCGCGACTCCTTGGGTTTATCGAAGTACGCGCCATCCCAACGGATCTACGATGGTAGCAGAAACCTTAGCCCTGCGCCCAGTCTTGACAAGACACCGACGATGATTCTCCGAGCAAAGGTGCCGGCGCATATCGCCGGCGCCAATGCCCCAAAGCCGGCGTCGTCAGCATCTCTGCAACGTCGCGGAGTAATTGGCCTTCGTCGATCTCGACCAATGGCGAAGGCATGCGCGCCGACAGCAGCCGCAGGCAACGTTGCCTGCCGCCGCTTCATGCCGCCACGGGCAAACCGTCGGCGGCGGTTTCCAAGGCGGCCCAGAGCTTGCGGAAGAGGACATCCTCCATCTGAGCAAATCCCGCCACATAACGTTCCGGCTTGGCGTTCAGCGCCTGCAGTCGCTCAAGCATCTGCGTCAGATGCAGTTCCTCTTCGGCCAGGATGCTCTTGAGCGACAGGCTGCCCGAACGGGCGGCCAGTGCCTCTTGATACAACCGGTAGGTCCAGATGGCGCGCAGCTCGACAATCAGCGAGACATAAAGGTAGGGGATCTCCACATCCACGTCCGGCCCCAGCTCGGCGGCGATATTGGCGTCGAGGCGACCGAAATACATCCGCGCCGAGGCTGGGCTCAGCGTCTCTGCCGCGTCGTACTCGAGCGTGCGCCGGGCCAGCGTTTCCGCCGCCTTCTTGAAGAAGAAGGCATGCCGCGTCTCTTCCGCCAGATGCTTGAGGATTTCCCGCCCCAAGGGACCCTCGGTCTGGCTGACCATGATCTTGCGGCTGCCGATATGCTCCATCATCGACAAGGTGTTGAGAAACCGGGCGTGCTCCTTCGGACGCTCCACCCACCACGCCAGGCGGCGGCGCACCGGCTCCACCAGATCGGCGCTAGAGGTTGCGGTCTCGGAGAGCGGCCAAGCAATCGTCGATGACATCGTAGATCCAGTCGAGTTCTTGTTCTGTGATGCAATACGGTGGCAACAGGTAAACCACATTGCCGAGGGGACGCAACAGCACGTCACGGCCGAGGAAGAAGCGATAGAGCCGCGGCCCCAAGTCGGAAAGGTAGCCGGACGCGTCGGTGTCCAAGTCGAAAGCAGCGATCGTACCGCATTGGCGGACGTTACGCACCGCTGCCTGTGCCGCCAGCGCCTGCAGACGGCGGGCGTGCTGAGCGGCGATGGCACCGATGCGCGCCAGCACCGGCTCCGTCTCCCAGATTTCGAGGTTCGCCAGCGCCGCGGCACAGGCGATGGGGTTGCCGGTATAGGATGAGCTGTGGAAGAACATTCTCCNCCGGTCCTCGGACCAGAAGGCCTCGTAGAGCCGTCGCGTTGCCAGCGTCACCCCCATCGGCAGGAAGCCGCCGGTAATGCCTTTCGACAGGCACATCACGTCCGGGGCGATGCCGGCCTGTTCCANGGCGAACAGGGTGCCGGTGCGACCGAAGCCGGTCAGCACTTCGTCGGCAATGAGGAAGACATCGTAGCGGCGGCAGAGCGCGTGCAACTCCCGCAGCACCCACGGCGGATAGACCTGCATGCCGCCAGCGCCCAGGACCAGCGGCTCCAGGATCAGGGCGGCGATTTCGTTTCCGCCGTTGTGCAGCAGGGCGGCGAAGGCATCGATCGTTCGCTGCTCCGTGCCGGCGGCGGGGAAGGGCAGAAATTCCACGTCGAACAGCATCGGTTGGTAAGGGGCGGTAAAGATGCTGCGCCCACCCACCGACATCGCACCGAAGGTATCGCCGTGGTAGCCCTCGGCGAAAGCAATTACCCGGTGGCGGGCGTGACCCTGGTTGTGCCAATAACCCACGGCCATCTTCACCGCCACTTCCACCGCGGTCGAGCCGGAGTCGGAGAAAAAGGCAAACTCCAGTGATGCCGGCGCCAGTGTCAGGACCTTGCGCGCCAACTTTTCGGCAGCGGGATGGGTGAAGCCGGCGAAGATCACCTGCTCCAACCGCGCCGCCTGTGCGGCGATGGCGGCGGCGATTTTCGGATGTGCATGGCCGTGGGTGTTGACCCACCAGGAGGAAATGCCGTCGAGGATGCGCCGCCCGTCACTGGCGATCAGCCATGCCCCTTCGCCGCGCTCGATCTCGAGCATCGGCCCGGCAGTCGCATGCTGGGTGAAAGGATGCCAGATCGGCGAGGCGCCCGTAGCGGACGCCTTGGGAGGCGAGGCCCCAGGGATTGAGGACTTAGTGGGCGANNGGACAGCACGGAAATCGCTCGGATCGAAGTTGTCGGCAAAGGCAGCAGTGAGTGCAGACGGATTGACTGCCGGCAAGTGTGGCAGTCGCCCCAGCCGTCGGACCTTGGCGAACGTGCAGATGGTCTGTTCGCTGTCCGGCACCGGATCGCCGATGAAGAGGACTCCCAAGAGCGGGATTTGCCGCCGCTGCAGCGCCTCGATCGATAGCAGTGCGTGATTGATCGTGCCGAGCCCGGTGCGTGCGCACAGCACCACTGGCGCCTGCCAGCGCTGGAAAACGTCAATGAAGAGGGTGCGCCGATTGAGCGGCACCATTACCCCTCCAGCACCCTCGATGACCAGCGGGCAGTCCTGCGGGGTGGCGGGGAGCGCCAGCGACAGAGGGTCGATCTCCACCCCGTCCAGTTCCGCCGAGCGATGCGGTGACAGCGGCTCAGTGAGCAGCCAGCGCTCGGGCAGGAAGCGATCGGAATCGAGACCGGTCATCGCCGCGACGGCGGCGGTGTCGGTGCCGTCGGCAATGCCGGACTGCACCGGTTTCCAGTAAACAGCGTCGAGCGCCAGCGTCAGCATAGCCGCCGCCACCGTCTTGCCGATGCCGGTATCGGTCCCGGTGATCACCACCGCCCTCATGCTGCGTCTTCCGCCATCAACGGGTGGAGCACCCGGGCGAGCCCGGCGATTTCGTCCTCGCTGCGGTCGACCCCGATGCTGATGCGTAGCCGCGAGGTACCGGCGGGAACGGTGGGCGGGCGGATGGCACGCACGTCGTAGCCTGCCTGCTGCAGCGCCGCTGCCGCCCGCAGCGCCCGATCCTCGCTGCCGAGGATCACCGGGACGATCTGCGTCGGCGCACTGGCATTCGTCGGGCGCGAAGCCGGCAACAGCTGCTGCGCCGAGGCGATGAGCGCGTACAGCCGCTGGCGCCGCCACGGCTCTTCGTCCACCAGCTGCAGGGCGCGATGGACGGCGGCGGCGACGTAGGGCGGCGGCGCCGTCGAATAGATGAACGGGCGAGCGGCGTTGATCATGTAATCGACCACTGTCGCCGGTGCACACAACAGGCCGCCAGCGACGCCGAGTGCCTTGCCGCAGGTGTGCAACACGATCAGTCGCTCGTCGTAGAGACCCTCGCTGAGGCCGCGGCCGCTGGCGCCGAAGACGCCGGTCCCGTGCGCCTCGTCGACAATCAGTGTTGCGTCGTGCCGGGCGGCTAGCCCTCGAAGCTCGGCAATGGGTGCCTGATCGCCGTCCATGCTGTAGACGCTCTCCACCGCGATCCAGACATGCTGGGCTCCCGCCTGGCGGGCACGGTGGATGGCTGCCTCGAAGGCATCCACGTCGTTGTGGCGTGCCTTGTAGCGGCTGGCATGTCCGGCATGCACGCCCTCCTTGACGCTGGCATGGACGTACTCGTCGAAGACGACGGCATCCCGCCGGTGCGGCAGGGTGGTGAACAACGCCAAGTTGGCGAGAAAGCCGGTGGAGAAATAGAGCGCTCGCTCGGCGCCGAAAAACGCCGCAGCGAACGCCTCCAGCTCCTGGTGCCCAGGATGGTGACCCCGCAGCAACCGCGAACCGGCAGCACCAACCGGCGCGCCATCGTCCAGGGCGTCGATGATCGCCTGTCGGAGCGCCGGGTGCGTGCTCAGCCCAAGATAGTCGTTGGACGAGAAGTCGATCCCGCGTGGCAGGCTAAGCGAGCGATACCGGAACCCGCTCTTCAGTCGTCCGATGTCCGCTGCAAGCCGCTGCATCGCGATCCTTTGGGCNNACTCCTTGTCCGGCTCCCGCCCGCGCAGTCCCAGTTCGGCGAGGAGGGTCTGGTCGAAATCCACGTCCGGGTTGGGCGTCGTCAGCAGCTTCTCGCCGGTGAAGATGGAATTGGCTCCGGCAAGGAAGGCCATTGCCTGCGCTTCGCGCGGAATGGTCAGCCGACCGGCGCTCAGGCGCACCATCGCGCGCGGCAGCAGGATGCGGGCGACGGCGATAGCACGAACCCACTCGAAGGTGTCAAGCGGCGGCGTATCCGCCAGCGGTGTGCCGTCGAGGGGGACCAGCGCGTTGATCGGCACACTTTCCGGTTGCGGATTGAGGTTGGCCAGCGTGTGCAGCAGCTTGATCCGGTCAAGCTTGGCCTCGCCCAGGCCGAGAATGCCGCCGCAGCAGACGGAGATGCCGGCGTTCGCCACGTTGGTGATCGTCCGCAGGCGATCCTCATAGGTCCGCGTGGTGATGATTTCGCCGTAGAACTCCTCAGAGGTGTCGAGGTTGTGGTTGTAGGCGGACAGCCCGGCTTCAGCGAGACGGCGCGCCTGATCCTCGTTGAGCATGCCAAGCGTGCAGCAGGCTTCCAGACCCATGGCGCGCACGCCGCGGACGATGTCGAGCACCCGATCGAAGGCGCGACCGTCGTTGACCTCGCGCCAAGCGGCACCCATGCAGAAGCGGGTCGAGCCTGCATCCTTGGCGACCTTTGCCGCTGCCAGGACTTCGTCGGTCTTCATCAGCCGTTCGGAGACCACGTCGGTGTCATAACGTGACGACTGGGGACAGTAGGAACAGTCCTCGGGGCAGCCACCGGTCTTGATCGACAGCAGCGTGCACAGTTGCACCTCGGCTGGATCATGATACTTGCGATGAATACCCGCCGCTTGAAACACCAGTTCCAGTAGCGGTAAGTCGTAGAGGTCGGACACAGCCGAGAGGGTCCAGGTCTGGTTTATCGCACTGGTAGTCGCCATCATGCGTGTTCTTTTGCCTATGGTTTCTTGCATCTGCGCTGCCGCGGAGGCCTCGCGTCCTGTCCGGCCATCGCATGCAAGCTGCCGGGCAATCGCGCACCCCTCCCTAAACGTGGCAGGGCCAACACGTTGGCAGGGAAAGCTCCCCTCAAGCCGGCGGAAGTAACGCACGGGTACGCAGGAGGCGTCAAGAGGAACCCACGCGGTGCTGATCTGTGGCGCGCGAGAAGCTGCCTCAGCCCTCGCTTGTCGCCGCAAGGAGAAGCCCGGGCGGCAGCGCCTCACCGAAAATGCCGAGGCGTTCGGCGCGTTCGATCGGCAGGAACTCACGCAGGCGAGCGGTGCGCAGGGNGGCGACCCCCGCCTTCTCCAGCCGGCGGGCGATCCGGCCGCGCAACGACTTCGGCAGGTCGAGGACGCGGTTGTCGACGACGCGGGCGGCGCGGAGAAATAGGCTGTGAATGTCCGCCAAGCTCGGATCGGACCAGTCCAGCGCCGTGAGTGCCTGGTAGGCTTCTTCCACCAGCTCCGGTGAGACGACCGCTTCCGGGCCGGCATAGAGCGGTGAGCGGTTGAGCAGCAGGCCGAGGGCGGTGAGATAGGGAGCACAGTGCTGTTGTCGCGTCGCCAGCTCGATGGTCATGGCAACGAACGCCCGGATCAGGTCCGCTTTGGTGTCGTGGCCGATGCGCTCTAGGCTGCCAGCGAGATAGACGAGCTCCGCAGTCAGCTTGCTCCGCGCCAGGATCTTTGCCAGCTCCGGCGCCAGGATTCGCTGTTGCCGTTCGGNGGAAAGTCCGCCGGCCAGCCGCCGCCATAGGATGTGTTCCTGCAGCCGGCTACGCTTGCCGGGAAAGGCAAGCCCGGCCTCGCGCAAACGCCACAGCCCGTCCAGGCGCAGATCGTCCAGCGGCGCGCCGAAACCTGGTCGCAGCAGGAAACCGGCGATGATCAGCCACGTTTCCTCGTGATCTGGTGAGGCAGCGCGCTGTGGCAGGCAGTCTTCCAGAGCCGGCCACAGCGAGCGGACGAGCATCCAGTTCCAATCGGCACGCGCCAGCCCGAGCGCCGATTCAAGACTTCGAAACAAGCGGGTCGCGGTCAGTTTGTCGCGCTGATAGCTGCGGGCGAAGGCGTTACCAATCGCCTCGATGCCGGCGGTAAGGCTCCGGGCATCGACATTGGCTGTCACAGCCGCGGCGCTGACGGCAAGGAGTGCTGCGGAGACATCCTGCGGACGCAAGTTGAACTCCAGTGGCCATGATTGCGGCTGAGCGGGGTCGGTGGACGGCTCGGTGCTGACGCAGGCAAGTTGCAGCAGGCCGAGGTCGTTGATCCGGGCGCGCAGGCTCACCGGCAACGAGCGCAGGGCGTCGCCGTGTCCGCTCGTGACTGCCTTCGCCACCGTCTCCAGCGGCGGCAGCGGGTGAAAGTCGCGGGCATTCCAGGCGACGACATCGCCGGCCCGGCAGTCGCCATGGCGGGTGGAAGAGTAAGCCTGAAAGCGCACCGGCCGATTGACCCGCAGTTCCAGCGCCAGATTGCTGATATCGAAGCTGTCTTCGGGATTAGCGCCGCGCGGCAGGATACAGATCAGCGACGGGTCCTTCTCACCGTCGCCGCTCACACGCTGCGTGCTGTGGGCGGCGATGAACACCGCGCGCGCCGCGCCGGCGGCGATCCGCTCCGCCTTCTGGGCGATCAGCTTGCCAAAGCGGGCGGCACCGCGGGCAACCGCCAGATCCGGCGACGGGTTGTCGAGCAGCAACGGCACCGCGCCATTCTGCCAACTGGCGATAGCGTCGGCCAGCCGCTGGCGCAGCACTTTCGGGTACAGCGAGCCGCCATTGAACAGCACCGCGTCGACGCGCGGCCGGCCGGCGAGGAACTCGGCCAGGTGCCGGGTCACCCGGCTGTCAGTGGCAAAGGGCAGGCCCCATTCCTTCAGCGCTGCGTGCGTCCGCCGGCGGCCGCTCATCGGCGGCGCAGGGGGAAAGAAGCCTTCGAACAGCACTGTGTCGATTTCGCCTCGCGACACCTGGGTTGCGACCGAGCCGGCGAATAGGCTCGAACCACGCGCCGGAATGGCGATCGGGTAGAGTGTATCCGCCGTCGCCTCCGCCGCCAGCGCCAGCTCCTTCAGGTCGCGGCAGCGGGCGACGAGGTGGTGCCATTGGCTGCCGACCAGATGTTCCTCATCGCCGGCGAGGCGGCCTTCCACCAAGTGGGCAAGCGCCAGATCGATATTGTCGCCACCGAGCAGCAGATGCTCGCTGACCGCAACGCGCCGAATCGCCGGCGCCGATTCGGTCTCGCCACCCAGCTCGAACAGGCTGAAGTCTGAGGTGCCGCCGCCGATATCCACCACCAGCACATGCGGCGCGTCGCCGGTGGTGGGCGGCAGTTTCGCTGCCAGATCGGCGGTCGCATCGTGGCGTTCAAGCCAAGCGTAAAAGGCGGCCTGTGGNNATTCTTCCAGCAGGCGAACGCCGGCAGGATAGCCGGCTTCGGCGGCGGCATCCAGCGTCAGGCGCTGTGCTGCGGCATCGAAAGACGCCGGAACGGTGATGGTGATGTCTTGCAGATCGAACTGGAAGTCGACGCCGGCATTGGCGAAACGATCGTTCCAGGCACCGCGCAGGGCGTTGAGGATCAGCGCCGAGGCGCGCAATGGGGAAATCTTCCGCTGCTCGTCGATGTCCTCAGAGCCCCAGGGGAGAAACGCCGCGGCGCGATCGGCGCTGTGGTGCGCGAGCCAGGACTTGGCAGAATGAACCACCCGTCCTGGCGTTTCCGACGCCCGCTTGCGGGCGAGGGCACCTGCGATCCATTCACCGCTTTGGCCGCGGCGGCCCTGCAGCTGGCTCGCCGCTGCTTCTTCCGGTAGATAGAGGAAGGAAGGCAGCGTGGTCGCTTCGGCGACGCTTGCTAGTGAATCCCACTGGACGATGGGGAGAACCTCGGCGGCGGCGTCCCCATCTGTGAGCGGGGCGAACGCCAGCGCCGAGTTGGTGGTGCCGAGATCAATGCCGATGCTGAAGCGGGCCTGCGTCATCGTTACCGCGCGGCCGGATCAATGATCGCCGTGGCGTCGTCGGCATCGACGTCGGCCGAGGTAAGGGCAGCAGCCGGCGGCAAGCGCCAGACCCGCTACTCCGTCCGCACGGTGAATTCGACCTTCCATCGCCGATCCGACTTGGTGTGCTTCATCCACAATTCGAGCGTGCCAAGCTCGGTGATCACCGGATTGATCTGCACCGGAACGGCCGGGCCGGTCGAGAGATCGTCGAGCGTCGGGAGATTGACCTCCAGCCGGCTCGTCTCTTCCAGTTCCCCTTCGGCGTCGGCAAGGATCTGGCCCGGCGTATCGCCACTGCGGACTTCCGAGGAGAAGAAGCGGAACTCCGCCGGGTGGCCGGTGATGAGGCCGAACTCCTTGCCTTCGATCACCAGTTGCGAGCCCTCTTCCATTCCCTGCGGGACGACGCATACCGCTTTCACCGGCGGGGTGAACCCCGGTACCGTCGGCATCGAGGATTCGAGGCCGATGTAGTAGGACCGTGCCGCGCCCGCCTTGATCCGGATGCCTTTGCCGGTAGCCCGGTTGCGACCGTAGACTGAGGCTCCTTTCGCCACCGCCAGATCGGGCTGAAACCCCTGCAGCTCGCGCACCGGCTTGCCATCGTTCCAGGCGGTGAGCAGGCCCAAGATGCGCTCACGGATCACCGCCGCCTTGAAGACACCGCCGTTGAACAGCACCGCGGTGGGGGCGAGGAAATCCTTCGCATCCGCCGCTGCGCCCACCAGGGCGGCCAGCTTCTCGCTCGCCTTGACGTTGGCGAGGCTGCGGCTGAGGAAGCGGGCGAGATGGCGGCTGACCGCCGCATCAGCCGCATAAGGCAGGCCGAACTCCTGCAGGCCGACCCGGCGCCCTTCCCGCGGCATGTCGCTCACCGCCGTCTTGGGGAAGAAGCCGTCGAGGATCACCTGCTCCAGCATGCTACGCTCAAGCGTGGTGGCAACCGTGCCGGCGAACAGACTCGACCCCCGCGAGGGCACCGCAATTGGTGCGGCGGCCAGAGCCGCGTCGTCGAACAGCGCCACCTTGGCTTTCGCAGCGGCGTGGACCAGGGCGAGGAACTGCCAGGCGTCGAGCGACTTGCCTTCGGTTTCCAGCTTCGCCCGCAACGTGTAGGCGAGGGCCAGATCCATGTTGTCGCCGCCGAGCAGGATGTGCTCGCCGACGCTGATCCGCTCCAGCTCCAGCTCACCGTCCGTCTCGTTGACGGCGATCAGGCTGAAGTCCGCCGTGCCACCGCCTACGTCGCAGACGAGAACGATGTCGCCCGGGCTCACCTGCGTCCGCCATTCCTTGCCGGCGTGCTGGGTCCAGGCATAGAAGGCCGCCTGTGGTTCTTCGAGCAGAGTGACCTTGCCGAGACCGGCTGCCTCCGCCGCCTCCGCTGTCAGATTGCGGGCGACGTCGTCAAAGGACGCGGGGACGGTGAGGACGATCTGCCCTTCGGCCAGTTCCCAGCCCTTGGCTTTCGCCGCCTCGCCGTGGCGAAAGGCGTCGCGGATGTGCTGCAGATAGAGGCGCGAACAGTCGAAGGCAGACAGCTTCTTCTCTTCGATCTCTGACTTCCACGGCAGCGCCGGATCCTTCGGATCGATGTGCGGGTTCGACAGCCAGGACTTGGCGGAGGTCACGAGGCGATCAGGGACAAGGGCACCGTGGTCGCGGGCGAACTGACCGATGATCACCAGCCGATCAGCGCTCTCGTTCCACGGCAAGGTGAATGCGTCGGCGGGAAACTCGTCCGGGTGGGCAACGTAAAGCGCCGACGGCAGCGTTGCGATGTCGCCGATCTGGCCGGGACGCAGGACCTGCGCTACCTCAACGAGCTCGGTCGTATCACTCTCCAGGTCGGTGACCGCGATGGCACTGTTGCTGGTCCCGAGATCAATGCCGAGGCTGAAACGGTGAGTCATGGTGTGCAATGATCCGCAGGTGCTAGGAAATAGTGTTGTGGCCGATACTGAAAGTTGCGCCGGTAAGAAATAGGTGCGGCGGGAAGGTGGCACGCGAGCAGCAAGCTTATGCCGGCGCCGCACCTGATCCAGCCGGAGTTACTTAAGCTCCACCTCGGCCGGCGCAATGGTCGGCAACCGGTCACCACCGCTATGCAAAACCCGCGGCAGTTTGACCGACTCGGGCTTCCAGCCGCGGTGAATGAGCGTGCCGGAAAAGGGCGGCTCACCGCTGATCTTGCCGATCAGGCGATATTCGTCCGCGGCATAGCCGGGAGCGACGGTAATGCGGGCGCCTTCTTTCTCATCGCGGACGGGACGGATACGGATGTGGTCCTGCAGCGCCGCCTTGCAGCCGGAGTGGACGACGCGGGCGGCGGCCCCGACCTGTTCGTTGTTGTAGGCGCTGATGTCATCCATCAGGAAATCCACCAACCGCCCCTTGTCCTGCAGCACGGCGAGGAAGCTGACCACCTCCGCCTCCGCCTGCTTGGCGGCTGGTGGCGGCGGCGCCACCGGACGGGCCGCTTCGGCGACCACGGGGGCCGGGCTGGCGCTGCCGGGACGTTGCAGCAGCGCCGACAGGAAGGCGACGACGGCCGCTGCCAAGGCGCCAATGATCAGTTGCGGCTGATAGATGGCTGTCTGGGGGACCATCGTCAGCGCCAGCAGCGCAACGACGACGACCGCGGCGATGAGAGTGACGACGCGCATTGTTCCCAAGTCTCTTCGCTCATTGACGGGGCGCACCTCTGGCGTGGCGCCATGGGCGAGGTGGCAAAGGGCACAGATTCGCCGGTTTGGCAAGAGACAAACCGGCGACGTCGGGAGCCGTTCAGCCGCCGGCGGCGCGGGTCAGCGCTTGGTCCAAATCCTCGATCAGGTCTTCGGCGTCTTCCAGTCCGATCGATATCCGCACCGTGTCCTCAAGAATGCCGAGACGCGCCCGCTCCTCGACCGTCAGCTTCTGGTGCGTCGTTGTCGCCGGATGGGTGGCAAGCGACTTGGCATCACCCAGGTTGTTGGAAATGTCGATCAGATTGAGGGCATTGAGGAAGCCGAACGCCTGCGCCCGGCCGCCACGGACGTTGATGGTGACGATGCTGCCGCCGTCGCTCATCTGCTGGCGCGCTAGGGCGTGATGTGGATGCGAGGCAAGGTAGGGGAAGAACGTCCGTTCCACTCCCGGGTGACCTTCGAGGAAGCTGGCCACCGTGTGGGCGTTCTCACAGTGACGACGGACCCGGAGGTCCAGCGTTTCCAGTCCCTTGACCATCAGCCAAGCGTTAAAAGGACTCAGGCTCGGTCCGGTGTTGCGGATAAAAGGGATCAGCGAGGTTTCAAACCAGCTCTGGTCGGCGGTGAGGATCGCCCCGCCGAGACAGCGGCCCTGGCCGTCGATGTGCTTGGTGGCCGAATAGACGACCACATCCGCCCCGAATTCGAGCGGGTGCTGCAGTAGCGGCGTGGCGAAGACATTGTCGACGATCACCCGGGCGCCGGCGGCGTGTGCCATGGTGCTCACTGCGGCGAGGTCGATGATGTCCAGCATCGGATTGGAGGGAGTTTCAAGAAACACCGCCGCCGCCGGACGGCTAAGGGCGGCCTCCCACTGGTCGAGATCGGTGCCGTCGACGAAATCGGCGCTGATGCCATATGTGGGCAGAATGACCGAGGCGATGTGGTAGCAGGAGCCGAAAAGCGCGCGCGAGGCGACGATGCGGTCGCCGGCACGCAGAAAGCACGCTAATGCCGCGAACACCGCCGCCATCCCGGTGGCGGTCGCGCGGCAAAACGGCGCCCCTTCGATCAGCGCCAGCCGATCCTCAAACATACGCACGGTCGGATTGCCGAAGCGCGAATACTGGTAGCGTTCGATTTCCTGTTTGAACGTCTGCTCTGCCTCTTCGGCGCTCTGGTAGACAAAGCCGGAGGTCAGGAACAGCGCCTCGCAGGTTTCATCGAAGCCCGAGCGCTGAAGACCGCCGCGCACCAGATTGGTGGCGGGACGCCATTGCTTGTTTTGCCGTGCGTTCGTTGTCATCGTGCCATCCTGTTCGCCAATCGCCGAAGGCAGGCGATCGGTTGCCTAGGGTGTCCTGGGCTGAGGATCGGCGGTGCTGCGCCGCCGCTCCGTGGCCCTGCCGCCCAATGCGCGGCTCGACGTGCGATTGTCAAGATCCCATATCGAGATGCGGAGCTGTTGCCCACACTGTCGCCCGAACTATCGCTCACAGGCCCGCCACCAGCTGATCCGGAACGCAAGGACGCCAAACGCCGATGACTGCGCTGATGACCACCGACGATCTTTTCTACCGTCGCACCAATCTGGACCAACGGCGCGTCGAGCGCATTGTCGACGATGCGCTGGCAGGATGTGAGGACGGCGAACTGTTCCTCGAATACGCGCAATCGGAAAGCTTTGTTCTCGATGATGGCTGTCTGAAAAGCGCCAGCTTCAATACCAGCTTCGGTTTCGGCCTGCGCTCGGTCATGGGCGAGGTTACCGGGCTCGCTCATTCCGCCGACCTGTCGGAAGACGCGTTGAAGCGCGCCAGTGCCACTGTGCGCGCGGTGCGCGGCGATACCTCGGTGCGGTTGGCGCCGCCGCCGCCGGGGACCAACGCCAGTCTCTATGCCCCGGACAATCCACTGGATTCAATGCCTTTCGAGGCCAAGGTGGCGCTGTTGCGGCAGATCGACGCGCACGCCCGCCAACGGGATCCGCGCGTCCGTCAGGTGATCGCCTCGCTGGCCGGCTCCTGGCAAGCTGTGCAGGTGGTTCGGCCAAGTGGCCACCGTGTCGCCGATATCCGGCCGCTGGTGCGACTGTCGGTAACGATCATCGCCGGCGATGGCGATCGGCTGGAAACGGGAAGCTACGGCACCGGTGGCCGCAGCGCCTACGCGCCTTTCGTCAGTGAGCCAGTCTGGCGTGGCGCCATCGACGAAGCGCTCCGCCAGGCGCTGGTCAATCTTGACTCGGTGCCGGCACCAGCCGGAGAAATGCCGGTGGTCCTCGGGCCGGGTTGGCCGGGCATCCTCCTGCACGAAGCGATCGGCCATGGGCTGGAAGGCGATTTCAACCGCAAGAAGACCTCGGCGTTTGCCGGTCTGGTCGGACAGAAGGTTGCCGCGGCGGGGATCACCGTCGTCGACGACGGCACCATCGCCGATCGGCGCGGCTCGCTGACCATAGACGACGAAGGCACGCCGTCGGCTAATACGGTGCTGATTGAGGATGGCGTGCTGAAGGGCTTCATGCAGGATCGGATGAACGCACGGCTGATGGGCTTGGCGACCACTGGCAACGGCCGACGGGAGAGCTACGCCCACCGACCGATGCCGAGGATGACCAACACCTACATGCTGGCCGGCAAGCACCAGCCGGAGGAGATTCTCGCGTCAGTAAAGAACGGGCTGTACGCCGTTGCCTTCGGCGGCGGTCAGGTGGACATCACCTCGGGCAAGTTCGTCTTCACCTGCACCGAAGCCTATCGGATCGAAGACGGCAAGATCGGCGCGCCGGTTAAGGGGGCAACGCTAATCGGCAGCGGCCCCGAGGTGCTGACGCGGGTATCGATGTTAGGCAACGATACCCGCCTCGACAGCGGCATCGGCACCTGTGGCAAGGATGGGCAATCGGTGCCGGTGGGTGTGGGTCAGCCGACGCTGCTGATCGATCGCCTCACCGTCGGCGGCACGGCGCTGTAGCGGGAGTGCCTCAGTAGGCGTACTCGCGAAAGACCGGATCGACCGAGCCGTCCCAGCGGCGGCGGAAGGCGCAGAGCAGGTCTTCCGCCGGGGTGAAGTTGGCCTCGGCGATCTGGAACAGTGGTGCCAGGAACATGGTCTCGTCGCGGCCGAGCTTGTCCTCGATGTGGCGGCGGCATAGTCCCTGGTGGGAAATTCGCAGCGCTTCCAGCGCCAGATCGCGCACGGTGCGATTGCGGAAGGGCGTCCCCAGGGCATGGGTGGGCACATCGGCGCGCATCGTCGCCCGCTCTTCCTCTGTCCAGTCCTTGACCAGGTCCCAGGCGGCGTCGCGCGCCACCCTATCGTAGAGCAGGCCGACCCAGAAGGCGGGCAATGCGCACAGCCGGTTCCACGGGCCACCATCGGCGCCGCGCATTTCGAGAAAACGCTTCAGGCGAACTTCGAGAAAGGCGGTGGTGAGATGATCGGCCCAGTCGGTCATCGTCGGGTAGACGCCGACCAAACCCGGCAGCCGGCCGGCCATGAAGGCGCGGAAGGACTGACCGGAGACATCAATGTAGCGGCCATCGCGCTTGATTAAATACATCGGCACGTCGAGCATGTAATCGACATAGCGCTCGAAACCGAACCCCTCATCGAAGACGAAGGGAGCGACGCCGCAGCGGTCAGGGTCGGTATCGGTCCAGATGTGGCTGCGATACGACAGATAGCCGGTGGGTTTGCCTTCGCGGAAGGGCGAATTGGCGAACAGGGCGGTGGCGATCGGCTGCAGGGCGAGACCGATACGGAACATCCGTACCATCGATGCTTCACTGTCGAAGTCGAGGTTCACCTGCACGGTGCAGGTGGCTTGCATCATGTGCAGACCCAAGCTGCCCTTCTTCGGCATGTAATTGCGCATGATGTCGTAACGTGCCTTCGGCATCCATGGCAGATCCGCCAAGGGCCACTTCGGCTGATAGCCGATGCCGAGGAAACCGAGATTGAGTTCGGCGCCGATTTCCTTCACTTGCCGCAGGTGACGGCCGATCTCGGCGCAGGTTTGATGCACATTCTTCAATGGCGCGCCAGAGAGTTCGAGCTGACCAGCCGGTTCGAGCGTGATCGAACCGCCACGCGAGTCGGTCAAGGCGATGATATTGCCGTCCTCCAATACCGGCTGCCAGCCAAAGCGCACCAGACCTTCGAGGACGGCGCGAATGCTGCGATCGCCCTCATAGGGTAGCGGCCGGTAGTCGTCGAGGCGGTAGGCGAGCTTTTCGTGTTCGGTACCGATCCGCCAGTCGCTGGCGGGCTTGCAGCCGGCTTCCAGATAGGCGACCAGCGCCTGTTTCTCTACCGCCGGCATCTCGCCCGCAGTGCCCAGGTCTTGTGGCGATGACATGCTTAACGCACTCCTTCGGCCGCCTGACCGGCCCAACCGCCTGCCAGTGCCTGCCAGCAACTGAGAGCCGCAATGGCGGCAGTTTCCGCGCGGAGGACGAGCGGTCCGAGCGAAACGGCGGTAACAAAGGGCAGTGCCACCAGTTCGTCAAGCTCCGCGGTGGCGAGCCCGCCTTCCGGTCCGATCACGATCCCCGGTGCCAGGTCCGCCGCCACGTCCGTTTCGGTGCCGCGCGCACCCAAGCATGTGGCTTGCAACTCGCGAAAGGGAATGCCTGTGTTGCCGGGCGTCATCACCAGCAGCCGCCGCTCTGGCGGCCAGGCGGCGGCGATGCCTGCCAGCGGTGCGGGCGGCAGCACCGGAGGTATTGTCAGACGGCCGCATTGTTCGGCCGCTTCGAGCGCAATCGCCCGCAGCCGAGCCGAGTTGGTGGAGTGGGCACCGGTGTGCCGGGTGATGATCGGCAGCAGCCGCTCGACTCCCAGTTCCGTTGCCTTCTGCACCACCAGGTCGGTGCAGTCGCGCTTCAGCAGAGCGAAGAGGAGCCACGGCCCCGGTTCGGTTTGTTGTGGCCGCAGACAGCTCTCCAGCCGCAGGGTACAGGTTTTCTTCGCCCGCTCGCTCAGGCAGGCGCGCCACTCGCCGTCGTTGCCGTTGAAGACGCTCACCTCGCCGCCAACGGCAATCCGCATGACATCGACCAGGTAATGTGCCTGACCGCCGGTGATCTCGATCGCCGCGCCGGACGCAAGGAATGGCTGATCGATGAAGAGGCGAACCCGTGGCATCTGCCCGCACCGTTTGAAGGTTTGACCAGAGTACGCGGCGTGAATTTCGCCTACCAGCTTGGCATTTGGCCTATTCTGCTGGCGATGGTGAGATGGTCTGGGGCGAGACGGCCAATGAGGGAGCGATGGAGAACGACGCGGTGATCGGAGCAAGCGACATTCGCCGTGGCGACTGGGTCGACCGACTGGTGCCGGCCAGGGTGCGACCCTTTCTCCGCCTGGCGCGGCTCGATCGTCCCATTGGCATCTGGTTGTTGCTGCTGCCGTGCTGGTGGAGCATCGCGCTCGCCTCGCCCGGCTTGCCCGACCCTTGGCTGCTGTTGCTTTTTGCCCTTGGCGCGACGTTAATGCGCGCCGCCGGCTGTACCTACAACGATCTCGCTGACCGCGACTTCGACGCCAAGGTGGCGCGAACGGCGACCCGGCCGCTGCCGAGTGGCACGGTGACGCCGCGGGCCGCCAAGATCTTCATGCTTGCCCTTTGTTTCGCCGCCCTCGCCATACTACTGCAGTTCAATTGGTTCGCCGTCGGCCTTGGTGCTGCCTCGCTCCTCGTCGTCGCCATTTACCCCTTCGGCAAGCGCTTCACCCACTGGCCGCAGGCCATCCTCGGTCTGGCGTTCAACTGGGGCGCCTTGCTCGGCTGGGCGGCGGTGCGGGGTGAACTGGCGCTGCCGGCGGTACTGCTCTACCTCGGCGGGCTGTTCTGGACCCTCGGCTATGACACCATTTACGCGCACCAGGACAAGGAGGACGACATTCTGATCGGAGTGAAGTCGACGGCGCTGCGCCTCGGCACCGCCTCGCGTCGCTCTATCCTCGCCTTCTATGCCGTTGCCTGGAGCGCCATGGTCGCCGCCGGCCTCAGCGCCGGTTTGTCCTGGCTGTACGTGCTGCTGCTGTCGCCGGTTCTCGCCCACTTCGCTTGGCAGGCGCAACGGGTGAACTTCGACGATGCCGGCGACTGTCTGGCCAAATTCAAATCCAACCAGGTGGCGGGCCTCGCCATCTTCGGTGCCACCGTCTTGGCGCGGGTGGCTGGGTGACGGATGACCCGACGACGAGTCACCGAGTGACGGATAGCCCAGCGACGGATCCTGGCACCGATTTCGCCCCCTTCATCCTCGCCAACACCGAGATCGTCGCCCCGCCGCTGGTTCCGGAACTGCGCCTGCGTTTGGCAACCGAGATCGTCCCTATCTGGCAGGCGACGGAGGCGGTGCTTGAACAGTTGAATGTAGCACCGCCCTACTGGGCGTTCTGCTGGCCGGGCGGTCAGGCGCTTGCCCGCTACCTCCTCGATCACCCGGAACTAATTCAGAGACGGCGCGTCCTTGACTTCGCTGCAGGTAGCGGCGTCGTCGCCATCGCTGCCGATCGCACCGGCGCCCTGGCCACGGCCAACGACGTGGATGCCATGGCGCTCGCCGCCATCGGCCTGAATGCGCAGCTCAACGCTGCCACCGTCGAAGCCGACGGCAACGACCTGCTCGCCGGCCCCGCCGACCGCTGGGACCTCATCCTCGCCGGCGATGTCTGCTATGAGCGCGACATGGCCGAACGCGTCTGGGCGTGGCTGCGCCGGGCGGCGCAAGCCGGGGTGGAGGTTCTCCTCGCCGACCCCGGCCGCAGCTATCTGCCAACGGCCGGTCTGCAACGGCTGGCCGATTATACCGTGCCCACGTCGCTGGATCTGGAGGATCGGACGCACAAGGAAACGACCATCTGGCGGGTTCTCTGAGCCTCCGCCGTCGGCGGTGCCGCGATCAGGTGGTTGATTTCTAGGCACCGCTGCGATTGAGTGTGCCCTCCCGCATTCGGATGGACGCCCCATGGCTTACCGCTCGCTTCGCGACTTCATGACGCAGCTTGAACGCGACGGGTTACTGGTGCGGGTACGTACCGCCGTCTCGCCGGTGCTGGAAATGACGGAAATCCAGACCCGCCTGCTCGCCGAAGGCGGCCCGGCGGTGCTGTTTGAGTGCGTCTGCGGTGACGACGGCAGCCGCTATCCGACGCCGGTGCTGGTCAATCTTTTCGGCACCGTGGAGCGNGTGGCGCGGGGGATGAACCGCCAGCCAGCGCAATTGCGCGAAGTGGGCAACATGCTCGCCTTTCTCCGCCAGCCAGAACCGCCCGGCGGCTGGCGCGAAGCGCTGGATATGTTCCCGCTGCTGAAGACGGTGCTGGCAATGCGGCCGAAGACGGTGGGCAGCGCTGCCTGCCAGGAGGTGGTGTGGGAGGGCGAAGCCATCGATCTTGCCCACTTGCCGATCCAGTCGTGCTGGCCGGGCGAACCGGCGCCGCTGATCACCTGGCCGCTGGTGGTGACGCAGGGGCCCACCGCCGACGACCGCAGCGGCGACAAGCGCGATCGTTTCAACCTCGGCGTCTATCGGATGCAGGTGACTGGACCGCGTTCCACCTACATGCGCTGGCTCAAGCATCGTGGCGGCGCCCAGCAGCATGCCCGCTGGAAGGAGCTTCGCCGCGATCCCTTTCCCGCTGCCGCGGTGATCGGTGCCGATCCCGGCACTATTCTCGCTGCGGTGACGCCGGTGCCAGATACCTTGTCCGAGTATCAGTTCGCCGGCCTGCTGCGTGGCAGCAAAGTGGAACTGGTGGACTGCAAAACGGTGCCGCTGAAGGTGCCGGCGGAAGCGGAGATCGTTATCGAGGGCTTCGTTTCCCTCGATGAGGAGGGTGACGAGGGCCCCTACGGCGACCACACCGGCTATTACAACGCGGTGGAGCCGTTTCCGGTGTTCAACGTCACCGCGATCACCATGCGGCGCGACGCCATCTATCTCTCCACCTTCACCGGTCGGCCGCCGGACGAGCCGTCGATCCTGGGCGAAGCACTGAACGAAGTATTCGTACCATTGCTGACGCAGCAATTTCCCGAAATCGTCGATTTCTGGTTGCCGCCGGAGGGCTGTTCCTATCGCGTCGCCATTGTCGCCATGCGCAAGGCCTATCCCGGGCATGCGAAGCGGGTGATGCTGGCAGTCTGGTCCTACCTACGCCAGTTCATGTATACCAAGTTTGTCATCGTCGTTGACGCCGACATCAATGCCCGTGACTGGAACGACGTCATCTGGGCGATTTCAACCAACGTTGACCCGGTGCGCGACGTAACGATGATCGAGCATACGCCGATCGACTATCTCGACTTTGCATCACCGGTGTCTGGGCTCGGCAGCAAGATGGGGATCGACGCGACAGCGAAGATCCCGCCGGAAACGAGCCGCCCGTGGGGAACCAAAATTCGGATGACGGACGACATCATCGAGAAGGTGAGCCGCAAGTGGCCGGATTACGGGTTGCCCGGGAGCGGTCAAACGATCTGGCGTTAGCCGAACTGGCGTAAGAGTGGCAGGACCAACCGGGAACTGGCCGCCTGCAGGGCAGGCCGGGAAAGGAAGCGGCGGGTGAACGTAGTCGAATTGCCTAAGCGGGCGGGCGGGATTAAAGAGGCGGCCCTTGCGGCGAAGGCATGGCCCTTCGTGGAGGCGCGGGCGCTATTAGCGCGGCTGGGTGATACCCCGCCGGCCAAGGGCTACGTCCTGTTCGAGACCGGCTACGGACCCTCGGGGTTGCCGCACATCGGCACCTTCGGCGAGGTAGTGCGGACGACCATGGTCCGGCGCGCCTTTACCCTGTTGTCCGACATTCCGACCCGGTTGTTCGCCTTCTCCGATGACATGGACGGCTTGCGCAAGGTGCCGGACAACGTCCCCAACAAGGCGATGCTGGGAGAATTTCTCGGCCGGCCGCTCACCGCCATTCCCGATCCCTTCGGCACCCACGAAAGCTTCGGGCACCACAACAATGCTCGGCTGCGCGCCTTCCTCGATCAGTTCGGCTTCGACTACGAGTTTCAGAGCGCTACCGACTGGTATATGAGCGGCCGCTTCGATGCGGCGCTGCTGCGCGTCCTTGCCTGCTACGACGAGGTGATCGAGGTCATCCTACCAACGCTGGGCGCCGAGCGTCGCGCCACCTACAGCCCCTTCCTGCCCGTCTGCGCCAAGACCGGGCGGGTGCTGCAGGTGCCGGTGATTGCGCGCGACCTGACGGCGGGGACCATCGTTTACGAGGACGAAACGGGCGAACTGGTGGAAACACCCGTCACCGGCGGCCACTGCAAGCTGCAATGGAAAGCTGACTGGGCGATGCGCTGGTATGCGCTCGCTGTCGATTACGAGATGGCGGGCAAGGATCTCATCGATTCGGTGACGCTCTCAAGCCGGGTCTGCCGCCATCTCGGCGGCCAGCCACCGCTGAATTCGATCTACGAGCTGTTTCTTGACCAGAACGGCGAAAAGATTTCCAAATCAAAAGGCAATGGCTTGGCGGTAGAAGACTGGCTACGCTATGCGCCGGCCGAAAGTCTAGCCTACTTCATGTACCAGAAGCCGAAATCAGCGAAGCGCCTCTACTTCGATATTATCCCGAAGATGGTGGACGATTACTATACCAGCCTCGCCAGTTTCGCCACCCAGTCGCTGCCGGCGCAACTGGAAAACCCGGTATGGCATGTTCATTCCGGCCGGCCTCCGCAGGCCGAAAGCCTGCCCAGCTTCAGTCTCGTGCTTAATCTGGCCAGCGTCTGTCATGCGGAGGATGCGGCGGTGCTCTGGCACTATCTGTCCCGCTACCGGCCNGGGGTGACGCCCGAAAGCAGCCCCGCCCTGGCGGCGCTGGTGGACTTTGCCATCCGCTACTATCACGAACGGGTGAAGCCGGCGCTGCGCTATCGCGCACCGACGCCGGTGGAGGCCGCGGCGCTGGCTGAACTCGCCAACTGTCTTGCCACGCTGCCAGCGGACAGCAGCGCCGAGACGATCCAGACCACCATCTACGAGGTGGGCAAGCGCCACCCGGGGCTGGGGGACCTGCGGGCGTGGTTCCAGACGCTTTACCAGGTTCTCCTCGGTCAGGAGCAGGGGCCGCGGATGGGTTCCTTCGTCGCACTTTATGGCCTCGCCGAGTCGGTAACCCTGATCCGCGCCGCCCTGTCTCCGGCCCCGGCAACCACATAAGGCAAGCATTGGGCGACGAGGCGGTGAGCCTTCGTTGCCTAGCGGCGCGTAGTATACTGTTTGTGCTCTGGTCCGAAGAGGACACCTGAGCTGCGCCGGCATCGGGCGGCGAAGGGTTATGCGGCGCCTGCTTGCCGGCAGCAGGCGTTGAGGTGGTCGGCGCCCTCTGCCAGAGCGCCTTTGCCTGCAGAGTCAGCGTCCATCTTCGTGTGGACGGGGGGCGCGCATCGACGTATAGATTTGGTGTTGCTGGCGGCTGCGGCCGCACACGATCGGTGCCGGCAGCGAGGTGGCGAGGGCGTGCGGGCTCCCATACTCTCGCCTATGGCATTGGCAGGATGTGTCGTCCGGATGGGTGCCCGCGTCGGCGGAGGCACGATGCCCAATGCCGTAATCTGTTGTGCTTGTTCCGGCGCGAGCCCATAGTATTCGTAGCGACGGCGTCGGTCGGGAGGTGGCCCCGTTAACCGGCGCCCGGCGGCGGGTCGGCCACCTCGACCAAGGCCTCTTTAATCTGCGCTCACGCAGTGTCACCGCATGGCGAAACATGCGTCAGAATACACCTTCAGCTATCCTGGCCTCTCAAGATAATGCTACGGTGATTACAGACTTATCTCTCACAACCCGTGTAGGTCGGATTAGCCTTTAGGCGTATTCCGATGGATGTCTGCCGCCGCAGCGTTCGCCGGCCTCGACAGTCCTGCTTGACCGGGTTGGGATTGAGAGAAAACCCGAATTCCCGTTGCAGAGCCAGCGGCAGCAGCAGAATATTATGCAGCTGGCGGCGCCGCGACCGCACACGATCGGTGCCGGAAGAGACGTGGTGGCGTGCGGGCCTCCATAGTCTCCCTTCCATCACGACGGCCAGATCCTGCGTCCGGCGCACAGTCCATCCCCGCCCCGGTCGTCGTCTTGCATTCCAGCCCTGGATGCTCTCGCCGTCGGCACCCGCGTCTCGGATGCCAGCGGCGAGGAGGTGGTGTCCTCAGCTCCGCCCCACGCTCGCGGCCGCGGCGTCGAGTGCAGCGGCCACGTCATTGATTTGCTGTTCGTCGAGCGGGCGGCGCGCCAGCCGCAGCCGCAGCGCGAGTTGCAAGTTCTCCATCGCCCGGAGAATCTGCGGTGCGGGGCTGGCCTGTTCCCGTCCCGCTTGATCCATGCGGGCGAGAAGAGCCTCAAGCCCCGGACGGTTCGCATCGAGAAAGGCCTGCCCCTGCGCGGTAATCGCGTGCAGCTTCTTGCTGCTCTCGGGCGCGGCGCTGACCGTTACGTAACCGAGTTCCTCCAGCAGGGTCAGGCTCGGATAGATGACGCCGGGGCTGGGGCTGTAGGCGCCGGCAACCCGCTCCTCGATGGCCTTGATGATCTCGTAGCCATGCCGGGGCTTCTCGGCGATGAGATGCAGGATAACCAGACGAAGGTCACCGTGGGCGAAGAAACGGCGAAGGCCGGATCGGCCGCCGCCGTGGTGTCCGTGGTCGCCGTGCGATCCGTGCTGGCCGCGTTCGCCGCGGGCGTAACGTCGGTCATGGTTCGCGTGCTTGGATCGGCTATGGTCATGTCGATCGTGCATAGTGTCTGTCCTGGTTATTTTCGATATAACGAAATAACAGATATATCGAAATATGCGCGAAGGCAAGGGCCGTCCGCCGTTTTTTCCGGCATAGCCACGCGACCGGCGCCGCGCCACTCGCATCGAGGCAGTGGACGGCGCGAAAGGCGTGGTGATGTGGCTGGGCGACGTCGCCGTTGACCGCAGTGCAGGAGTGCCGCCGGCAGCGCGAATGGCGTACGCTCAGGGGCGGCGGAACACGCGGCAATGTAAGCGGGGTATGGCGATGACGGAGTGGCAGCGTGTTGGCCGATATGCTCCCGGTTTCGCCGCGCTCATGCGCTATGAGCGACGCAATCTCCGTTTCGATCTGCTTGCCGGCCTCTCCGTCGCCTCCGTCGCCCTACCGGTGGGCATCGCCTACGCCGAGATCGCCCGCGTTCCCGCCGTCGTCGGCATCTATGCGGCGATCTTTCCCCTCTTCGCCTACGCCATCTTCGGCTCGTCGCGGCAACTGATTACCGGCCCCGACGCGGCAACCTGCATCATGGCGGCAACCGCCATCGCGGCGATTGCCGGCGGCGATTCGCAGCGCTACGCGTCCCTGATGGTCGGGCTGACGCTGATGACCGGTGCCTGCTACTTTGTCGCCGGATTTCTCCGCCTCGGGTTCATCGCCAACTTTCTCTCCCGGCCCATTCTCGTCGGCTATCTGAACGGCATCGCTCTCATGATCTTCGTCGGCCAGGTGCCGCGGCTGTGCGGCTTCGAAGCGGCGAAAGGCGGCTTTCTCGCCCAATCGATCGGCGTTGTGCACCACCTGTCGGCGACGCACCTCCCGACGCTCCTGGTGGGTGGCGGCTTGCTGCTGCTGCTGATCCTCTTGATGCGTTGCGCACCGCGGCTGCCGGCCGCCCTGGTGGTCGCGTTGGTTGGCATCGTCGTAGTGAAGGTTGGCGGGCTGGCCGCCCTGGGCGTTGCCACCTTGGGACCGGTACCGAGCGGACTGCCGCAGTTGCAGATGCCGCTGCTGGCGCGGGACGACCTGCTCCAACTGGCGCGTGATGCCGCCGGTATCATGTTGATCAGCTTTGCCAGCGGTGTACTCACCGCCAAGAGTTTCGCCGAGCGCAGCGGCGATCCGCTCGATGCAAACCAGGAACTGATCGGCTTTGCCGCCTGCAATTTGGCCTCCGGTTTGGCGCAGGGATTCCCGGTCACAGGAGCCGACTCGCGGACAGCAGTGAACTACGCCACCGGCGGGCGCACCCAGTTTGCCGGTATCGTTGCCGGCCTGGCGATGCTGGCCTTCTTGCTGTTCTTAACCGCCCCGCTAGCGCACCTTCCGCTGAGCGGATTGGCGGCGATCATCATCGTCTCCGCCTTCGGCCTGTTCGACCGTACCGCCGTGCACCATCTCGCGCTTGCGAGCCGCAGGGAGCTGCTNTTTTCGCTGGCGACGACAGCGGGGGTGCTCGTCTTCGGCGTGCTGACCGGGGTCATTCTCGCCGTACTCCTGTCTGTCGTCTGGCTGCTGTCGGTCATTTCCCGGCCGAACGATGCCGTCCTTGGCCGGGCCGCCGGCATCGCCGGCTTCCACGACATTAAGGACTTTCCCGAGGTGCAGACCATCCCCGGGCTGCTGATCTATCGTTTCGATGCTGATCTGGTGTTCTTTAACTGCGATTATTTCCGCACCCGACTGCTGTACCAGATCGCCCGCTCGCCGACCCCGGTCGAATGGGTGCTGATCGACGCCAGCCCGATCAACGTGGTCGATTACACCGCGGTGAGAAAGATCGATGCCCTTCGGAGAGAGTTGGCGGCGCGGGGGATCAGCCTTGCCTACGCGCGAGCAAAGCAGTCGCTCAGGCGCTTCTTCAATTCCGATTGGGTCTCGGAGCGGGTGTCAGCTGACAACAACCTGCTGTTCCCCACCGTAACCTCTGGCGTCGAGGCGTTTGCCCGCCGCGCCGAGCAGGTTACCGGCCGAGGACAGGGTTGACGCTGCAAGGGTGGACACTTGCCGGCATCTCTGAGTGTCTGACTCAGAATCGCATAGGTTGTTCAGCCTCTTGCGATACGTCGCGCGAGTAGTTTGACGCTGGCCATCATCATCCAGCATTCGGCGCTGGCGATCGACTTTTCGAAATCCTTGGCGAGGCGGCGGTTGCGGTTGAGCCAGGCGAGCGTCCGTTCGACCACCCAGCGGCGCGGCAGCACCTGAAAGCCGTCGGCGTCGGCGGCGCGCTTGACGATCGCGAGCGTCCAGCGGCCCAGCCGGGCGAGCGCCGCCCGCAGCTTCTCACCGGCGTAGCCGCCGTCGGCAAAGACGTGGCGCAGCCACGNGAACGCGCTGCGGATCGATGCGAGGAGCGACGGCGCGCCGTCGCGGTCCTGAATGCCGGCGGAATGGACGATCGCCGCCACCAGCAGCCCCAGGGTGTCGGTGAGGATGTGCCGCTTGCGGCCGTTGACCTTCTTGCCGGCGTCATAGCCGCACGGCCCGCCGGCCTCGGTCGTTTTCACCGACTGGCTGTCGATCACCCCGGCCGACGGGCTGGCGTCCCGTCCCGCCGCCTCACGCGCGGTCATCAGCAGGTGATGGTTGATCCGCCCCCAGGTGCCGTCGTCGCGCCAGCGATAGAAGTAGCCCTGCACTGTCGAGCGCGGTGGAAAATCCTTCGGCAGCATCCGCCACTGGCAGCCGGCGGACAGGACGTAGAACAGCGCATCGACCACCGCCCGCAGCGCTGTTGCGCGCGGCCGCCCGAGCCGCCACGGTGCCGGCATCAACGGCGCGATCAGCGCCCATTCCTCATCCGTCGTGTCGCTTGCATACTTCAGTCCATCCCGCCGATACTTCGGCCGAGTGATTTCAGTCCAGGGCATCTTCGTGACTCCGTGTTGCTGCCAACCTGGCAGAATCACAACCCACTAAAATCTCTCAACTCTTTTTCGGCCGGGCTCTCAAGGGGGAACTGCGAGATGATGAAAACCTGCTTCGTCGTCATGGGATTCGATACAAAGGTCGACTTCGCGACAGGCCGTAAGCTGAACCTCAATGCGACTTACCACAACCTTATCAAGCCGGCGGTCGAAGCCGCGGGGCTGCAATGCACCCGTGCCGACGAGATAACACACTCGGGGAACATCAACGTTCCCATGTATTTGAATATCCTGACGGCAGACGTCGTCATTGCCGATGTCTCCACCGCCAACTGCAACGCTTTCTACGAACTCGGCGTTCGCCACGCGCTGCGTCCCTCGACGACCATCATCATTTCGGAGGACGGGTATACTTTCCCGTTCGACATAAATCAAATTGCCATTCGGAAGTATAAGCATCTCGGCGAAGACATCGGCGTGAGCGAGGCGAAGAGGTTCACGGCTGAGCTAACAAGAGCGATCACAGAGCTTCTGGCCAAGACACCACCCGATGACGACAGCCCGGTCTACACCTTTCTTCCGCGCCTCAGGCGCCTGCGACTGCCGGACGATCTCAAAGGGACCCCGCCTTCCCCGCCCTCGGTCGAGGCTCTCGTCGCCGCCGCCGCCNNGGCACGGAAGTCCCCCGACGAGACGCACAGCGCGCTGATGCAGAAGGTGGACGAGGCGCAACAACGAGAGGATTTCGTGCAAGCGAAGACGCTGTTGGGTGAGGTACGGGCGTTGCGGCCGAACGAGCCCTACATCATCCAGCGCCTTGCGTTGGTGACCTACAAGGCGAAGCAGGACTCGCCGGATAAGGAGATCGCCGCGCTCAGGGAGGCATGCGATCTGCTTTACGAACTGCACCCCGGAACCACCAACGATACGGAAACGCTCGGTCTCTGNGGGGCGGTCCACAAGCGGCTGTGGGAGAAAGCGAGGGATGAGGTCGCCCTCGACAAGGCGATCCGCAGTTATGAACGCGGATTTTACCTCTGCAATGACTACTACAACGGGATCAATTTCGCTTTCCTGCTCAACATCCGCGCGGCGCATGCCCTCGACTTGGCACGGACGTCGGCTGACCCTTCTTCGGTTGCCTTGCGGCGTGCAGCCGCAATCGCCGACTTTGTCCAGGCTCGGCGGGTGCGTGAGGAGGTCGTCTCGATCTGTGAGCGCTGGCTCGACGCCAACCCCGCCCCCGAGGCAGAAACGGCCATCGGGGCGAAAGTACAGTACCTCAAGAGCAAGTACTGGGTCTTGGCTTCGATGGCAGAGGCGTATCTTGGCATGGGCCAGGACGCAAAAGCAGAAGAAGTCTACACGGTCGTATACTCGATCGCGCCCGAGTCCTGGATGGTTACGACCTCCAGAGAACAGCGCGCGAAGCTCGCTGCTCTGCTCGCGGACCCACCCTTGAAGTACATTACGGTGGTGGACGCTCTGCACCGATCGGTGGGCGAAGCAGCAGCGTCCGCCTGAGGAAACGCAGCGGCGTGGGGAGGGCGGTCGAGCGACCTTCACCACTTGCGCTTCAACCGGTCGCGCTCGGATGTCCTTGCTTCGAGGGCGGACTGCAGGAGGTCGCGCTCCGAGAGCGACGCCTGCAGCCTCGCGATCCCGAAACACGCCATGCCGTGACACTCGGGATCGCGGACGATACTGGCCTGCAGGTGGGGTTGCGGAGGCGCAACGATAGGACTGCATAACGTAAACGTCATGTAAACGCCGTCTCGTTGCTGAACATCCTGATTTATAAGCATTGTCCGGTCGCCTTGTGGGGGCGATGGGCCGTGTCGCCTCCCGCAACCAACAGGAGGAAATGACAATGGCCACATTCATCGGGACAGCTGCCAACGAAACGATCACGCCAGGCAGCGTTTCCGCTACGGTCGCTCGCTCGCCGACAGGGAGCTTCCCGGGAGTCGCAAACGACTCCATCAACGGCGGTGCGGGCAATGATCTGATCGATGCCGCTGGTGGTAACGATACCCTCCTCCTCGGCGGCGACGGCAACGACAGTCTGAGCGGTTCCGGCGGCAGCCGCACGCTTGATGGCGGGACAGGCAACGACACGCTGTTCGGCCTCGAAGGGGGAGACCTGCTGCGTGGCGGCGTCGGCAACGATAGTCTTGCCGGTGGCGACGGACTTGACACCCTCGCCGGTGGTGGGGCGCCGATCTGCTCAATGGCGGTGCCGACAAGTTTATCTACGCGGTGGTCACCGACTCGCCGCTCGGTGCCAACCACGACACGATCCTTGCTTTCGATGGTATCGGTGCCGCCGTCGGTGATCAGATCGATCTTTCGGCCATCGATGCCAGCACGCTATCCCGTCTTATTCATGACGCCGGCTGGGAGGTTGAGATTTTGGGCGACGCTGACTGATGGGACGAGCGTGGGCTTTCGGGTTTTCCCGGCTTGGTCGGATTGGATTTGATGGTGGTGTGGGTGGTTTCCGGGAGGGGTTCGGCGGGGCGTCTCTGGCCCCAGTGCTCAGGATCCGGCGAGGGCGGTGGCGAGGTGGCGAGGTGGCGGATGTGTATGGCGGTGACAAATTAGGCCACGTAGCGGCGGCGATTGGTGCTGCCGCGCCGGAGTAAAATCTGGCCAGTGGTTAGGCGGTCTCTTTTTTGTGGGGGCGGCCGGGGATGTTTGCCGTGGAAGTCTACGCCGCCGTTCGGCATTTCGTTTTCATCGAGGGCAACAGCCGGCGTGAGGCGGCCCGGGTGTTCGGGCTGAGCCGTGAGACGGTTTCGAAGATGTGCCGGTTCTCGTTGCCGCCCGGCTACACGCGAACGAAGCCGGTGAAGAAGCCGAAGCTCGGGGTGCTGCTGCCGGTGATCGACGCCATTTTGGAGGCTGACGGGACGGCGCCTTCGAAGCAGCGGCATTCGGCCAAGCGGATCTTCGAGCGACTGCGCGACGAGCACGGTTATGCCGGCGGTCTGACGGTGGTGAGGGACTACGTCCGGGTTGCTCGNGGGAGATTGCGGGAGACCTTCGTGCCGCTGGCTCATCCGTCCGGTCATGCGCAGGTCGACTTTGGCGAGGCGATCGGCGTGATCGGCGGCGTCCGGCAGAAGATCCACTTCTTCTGCATGGACCTGCCGCAATCGGATACTCCTTTCGTGAAGGCCTATCCGGCGGAGACGACGGAAGCCTTCCTCGACGGGCATGTGTCGGCATTCGCCTTCTTTGGCGGCGTGCCGTTGTCGGTGCTTTACGACAACACGACGCTCGCGGTGGCGAAGATCTGCGGCGACGGCAGGCGGGAGCGCACCCGGGCCTTTACGGAACTGCAGAGCCATTACCTGTTCCAGGATCGCTTCGGCCGTCCCGGCAAGGGCAACGACAAGGGCAAGGTCGAGGGGCTGGTGAAGTATGCTCGATCGAACTTCCTGACGCCGATCCCCCAGGCGGCAAGCTTCGACGATCTCAATGCCATGCTGGAAGAGCGCTGCCGGCAGCGACGAGGCGAACGCGCCGGTCGCCACGGCGAAACCATCGGCGAGCGTCTCGTCGCCGACCTCGAAGCCTTCCGGGATTTGCCGGCGGTGCCATTGGAGCCGAGCGAGAAGCGGGCGGCCCGTGTCTCATCGACCGCCCTGGTCCGCTACCGCGGCAACGACTACTCGGTACCGACGGCATACGGCTTCCGGGATGTTGTGGTGAAGGGCTTCGTCGACGAGGTGGTGATCCTTTGTGCCGGCGAGGCGATCGCCCGGCATCGTCGCTGCTATGGCACGGGCACCTTCGTATTCGAGCCGCTGCACTATCTGGCGCTGATCGAGACGAAGCCGAATGCCCTCGACCAGGCGGCGGCGCTGAAAGACTGGGATCTGCCGGAGGCGTTCCAGCACCTGCGCCATCTCCTCGAGGCGCGCATGGGCAACCGCGGCAGGCGGGAGTTCATCCAGGTGCTGCGGCTGATGGAGGCGATCCCGATGGAGATGGTGGCGAGCGCGGTCAGCGAAGCGATCCGGCTCGGCGTCATCGGCTTTGATGCGGTCAAGCAGATTGCTCTGGCGCGCGTCGAGCGGCGGCCGGCCCGGCTCGACCTGACGGCCTATCCACATCTGCCGAAAATGGACGTCAGGATGACGGCGGCGGCTGACTACGCCGTTCTCGTTCCCGGGACAACGGCATGACCGGCAAGGCGGGCGCTGATGCGATGCCGGCGGGAACGACAAGCGGCACACCGCAGGTTCTGCTGGCGCATCACCTCAAGCAGTTGAAGCTGCCGACCGTTCTGCGGGAATACGACAAGATCGCCCGCGAATGCGCACGCGACGGCGTCGATCATCCCCGCTATCTGCTGCGCCTGGTGGAACTCGAACTGATCGACCGAGAACGCCGAATGGTCGAGCGGCGGATCAAGGCAGCACGCTTCCCGGCGGTCAAAAGCCTCGACACCTTCGACTTCACCGCGATTCCCAGCCTCAACAAGATGCTGGTGCTCGAGCTGGCCCGCTGCGAGTTCATCCTGCGCCGGGAGAACGTCATCGCGCTCGGCAACAGTGGCACCGGCAAGACCCATGTCGGGCTCGCCCTCGCTCTTGCCGCCTGCCAGAAGGGGTTCACCGTCGCCTTCACCACCGCAGCCGCCCTCGTGCACCAGTTGATGGAGGCGCGTGACGAGCGCCGCTTGCTGAAGCTGCAACGCGATCTCCAGTCGGTGATGTTGCTCATCGTCGACGAACTCGGTTACCTGCCGCTGTCGCCGACCGGGGCGGAACTTCTGTTCGAGGTGTTCTCCCAGCGCTACGAGCGCGGCTCGACCCTCGTCACCTCCAATCTGCCGTTCGAGGACTGGACCTCGGTGCTGGGATCGGAACGGCTCACCGGCGCGCTGCTCGACCGCCTGACCCACCACGTCCATATCCTCACCATGAACGGCGACAGCTACCGGTTGAAGCAATCCGCCGGACGTCGTCGTCCCCCCACCGCAGCCGATCGGGCGGAGCAAAACCAGACCNNACCGCCGAGACCGTCGATCCCGAGACCGGCAAAACCAGCAAGCCCTGATCCCCGAGGCAAAGCCGACGCACGGCAAGGGGCCCGATCGGGCCCCTTGCCGTGATTGCACCGCTCTCGCCCAAATGGCCTGCTTTTACTCCGACACCGTGGCCCGGAATTGCTCCGCCGTTGACAGGCGGATCAGCGCCGCGTCTGGACAGGCGGCGGCGAAGGCGAGGCGGACGCGCGACGCGGTCTCGATGATGCGGGCACCGAGCTTCAGCAGTCGCAGTCGGAGGGTGGCGAACTCGGCGACCGCCAGGGCGTGCGTTTTCGGGATGGCGTCGCGCAACTCGAGGATGAGCCAGTAGGCAGCGGTATGCAGCAACAGTCGTACTTGGTTGGCCAGCGGCGAGCGGCAACTGGTGCGGTCCGAGGCGAGCTGGCTCTTGTGCCGTTTGATCAGGTTCTCGGCCTGACCGCGGGCGCAGTAGAGGACCTCGTAGACGTGCTCGGGCGAAGCGGCTTCGAGACTGGTGACGACGAAGCGGATGTCGAGGCCGCGGGTCGTCGCTTCGATGCGGGCGCACGCCCGGCGCTCCGTCTTCCACGGCTTCGCCCGGTAACGGGTCTCGGCGAAGCCGCGCAAGGACGGCCGCTTCTCCAGCGCCCGGCGGGTACGGATGTCGTCGGCGGCCTCGTCGACGAGGCGGTCGAGCATCCCGTTGCCGGGCAGGCCGAACAGATACTCGACGCCGTTCGCCTCGCACCAGTCCATCACCTCGGGCCGGCCGTAGTGGCCGTCGCCGCGGATGGTGAGGCGCGTCTGCGGCCAGCGGCGGCGGACGTGGCGGACGAGCCGGCGCAGATGGTCGCAGATTTCCTTGCCCGACGGCGTCTTGCCCGGGCGGAGGATCACCGCCACCGGGCGGCCGGCCGCGGTGTCGTAGACGTGGATCGGCAGGAAGCAGCGTTCGTCGTAATGGCCGTTGAACAGCGACAGCTGTTGATGACCGTGGACGACGTCGCAGGTGTCGTCGATGTCGAGCGTCACTGCGGCGGGCGGCGCCGGATAGCTCGCCAGCCACAGGTCGAGCAGGACCCGGGGCCGAGCCGGATGACGCTGCGCAGGTCGGGGGCGTTCTCTCANGCGCGAGACGGTCGGCTGCGAGCACAGGTCCCGTCCGCTATCCGGCAGCCGGCCGCAGGCGAGCTTGGACGCCGGATCGAAGCGCAGGCTGTCGAGATCGTCGGCGTCCTCCCAGCCGCAGGCGATGGCGAAGATGCGCGCCCGCAGAATGTCGGCGAGAGCGTGCACGGTCCGGCCCGGATCGCGGTGATCGGGGATCACCGCCGCCAGCTTGCCGGCGATGTCGAGCCGCCGCTCGACTTCGGCCAGCAGCATAACCCCGCCGTCCGAGCTGATCCGGCCGCCGTCGAAGGCGGCGGTGACCTTCTTGCGTCCGACGGCTGGAAACGAGAACGGCAGCGTCGTATCGTCGGTCATGGCGGATGTGGCCGGCCAGGATGTCGTCGAAGGGTTGGCTTCAGCAACCGAATCCTACGCCACATCAACCGCTTACGCTACATCCGCCAGTTCACCACGCCCGCCGTCGTGAATAAGACGGGCTAGCAGCCTGTCGGACTTGCGTCTCGGGCGTCGCCGGACCTGCGTAGGGATCGGTGCGTCGGCGCCTCTGTCAGCGCCATTTTGGGCGGTGCGGTCGCGCTGGCGCGCCTGCGGAACTGGCCGCGCAGGCTAGACGGCGCGGCTGAGGGCGAACATCCGCTTCAGGTTCCATGCCATGGTCACAAGCCTCCACTCGCCACGGGCGGCATTGAGCCCGCGCAGCAGGAACTGCCGGAACCCCAGCACGGACTTGATGATGCCAAACACTGGCTCGGGCGTCTGCTTGCGCAGGGCGTAGAGCGCGCGGCCCTGCGGCGTGCGCAGCCGATACGCCATCGCCTGAACCGGGGTGGGGTCTTCGGGCGCCGGTGGCGCCGCAGCGAAGCGCTCTTGCAGGCTGAGATGATGCGCCTCGCGACCAAGTGCGATCAGCGGTTCGATCCCGCCGGCCACACAGGCCTGCACATTCGCCTCGCTGAAGTAGCCATTGTCCGCCAACAGCATGTCCGGCCTGCCGAGCACGTCCGGCAGAGTGCCGATCTTGTCCAGCATGGGTGTAAGCTGCTGCTTGTCGTTGGGCGCCTGCACCACGTCGGCGACCACCACCAGCAGACTGCCCGCCGCCACCGCCGCCTGCGCATTGTAGCACTGCTCAAAACCGCCGCCCGCCACCGCCATGATGCGGCTTTCCTCGTCGGTCAGATTGATCTGATCCGTGGGCAGCGGCGTCGCCACCGGCGGCTTCGGCTCACGGCCCGTGGGCTTCTTGCCGGTGGCCGCTGCCTTGGCGTCCCGTGCTGCGAGTTTCGCCTGATGGTCTGCCTGCTCCCGTTCGAAGCGTTCCTTCGCGCGGGCCTCGATCTTCGCCCGGGCCTCGGCGAGCCTGGACAACCGTTCCTCACGTCGCGCCAGTTCGTCGGGGATCGACATGCCGTCAGCGATGTCCACCTGGTCCGCCGCTTCTGCCTTGGCCATGAGATCGGCCACTTCGGCCTGCAGTTGGGCCTCCAGCTTGCCCGCATGGTCATAGGACAGCGCGCTGTGCCGGCTGGCATTGGCGTGGACCTTGGTCCCGTCGAGCCCGACCGTTCCCAGCTTCAGCACGCCCATCTCGCGCGCGAGCACCAGCACCTGGACGAACAGCTTCTCGATCTGCGGCAGAAAGCGTCGGCGGAACGCGGCGATGGTGTCATGGTCCGGATGATCGTTCGCCGCGATGAAGCGGAACGCCACGCTGTCATAGGTCGCCCGCTCCAGCTTGCGGCTGGAGAACACCCCGGTGGCGTAGCCGTAGATCAGAATGCCCAGCAGAAGGCTGGGGTGGTAGGACGCTTCCCCAGAGCCACGGTAGCTGCCGGTCATCGGCCGCAGATCCAGCCCCGCGATCACCTCCACCACGAACCGCGCCAAGTGCCGCTGCGGAAGCCACTCGTCCACCGACGGCGGCATCAGAAATCCGCTGTCGCGGTCGATCGGGCGGAAGTTGCTCATGCCGAAGAGGTCCGGGCCGGGGGCGTGAATCCATGCCCGGATTCTATAACCCACAGCTCCGCCTCGCGTTAAGTCCGACAGGCTGCTAGCGCCAATGATCAAGTCCGGTTTGAAGTCGCGAAACTCTTCAAGTGACAAAGCCGGGGCGCCGTAAAGCAGGACGGAGAAGTGCAGTCGCGGATCGCCTGGCCCGGACACGGTGCGTGCTTTCTCCTTGTTGCCGAGTTTGGCGCTCCCATCCGCCCAGGCATAAAGCAAGATGACGTCGACCTCTCCCGATCGGCCCCACAGATCCAAAGTTCGCACATAAGCAAGAGCGGTGATGTCGAGCGTCACCTCGGCGTCAGTGAGAGGGATTGATGGGTCGGTGCCGAATGTACCCTTTGAGTAGGCGTAGCCACCGATCAGGAAGTTCAATCCCACCGGAGTATTGGAGAGTGCTCTCGGTTTGAGGTTCTGGGCATGGGCCTTATCGTTCGCCCCCGCCATTATCAACGCTAATAGCGTCACGCTGATCATATGACGAAAGCGGCGATGCAAGCTGCCCCTCAGTTGGCGACTGTATCGCTTCCGGTTACACGTCTCGGCGCCGCCGATCGCCGCTCAATGGTCATGTATAGGGCGCTACACCGCGCGCCCGTCTTCGCGTCGTCGGTGGATCAGAAGGCGTAGCGCAGCACGGCGGCTAGATCGGCCTTGCCGGGAATATCATCGCGTCGCGCGGCGATCACCTTGCCGCCCGCCTGTAGGGTGCGACGGGCGATCTCGTCCACCACGCCATAGTTCACCGCGTCCGGCGCGTCGTCTAAGGTGACGGCACCCTCGTCGTCAATGAAACCGGAAATGGTCGTGTCCATATCGACGATGAGGGTGTCGACCGCGCCATAGGTCGCCGCCCGCGCCGCCTGGGTGATGTCGGTAGTGGCCCGACCCTGCTGCGTGCGCTGGGCGTACAGTTCATGGAAGGCGGCGATGTCGCCAGCATAGACATTGTCAAGCACGGCCTGCGCCGCAGTTGCCAGTTCGTGGTCTGGTGTGCGGTCGGCGCTGCCGGGGATCACGTGCGCGGCGAGGTTGTGGTAGCTGCATACATGTCGGAAGACCGAGGCGAGCGGTTCGGCCGCGGCGATGATCAACGGCCGGTGCTGACCCGTCAGCACAACGCGCAGTGCTTTGTCGATCACGCGGCTATAGCGGGTCAGCAGGGCGTTCTCGCTGCTTTCCTCCGCTTTGTTCATGTCGCCGGAGCGTTCCTGGTGACTGCGCCGACCCAGCGCGTCCGCCATGCTTTTTGGCAGGCTGGGCACGGTAACCTCGCGCGGTGCGTTGTCCGGCGTCACCTCCACCAGCCGCACCGCACCCATGCTGAGGGCGAGCACATACGCAGTGTGCGGGAAGGTGACCGCGCGCAACAGCGGCTTGAGGTGGAAGCGATCGGAGACTTCGACGAGATTAGTGACGTGGCTGCCCAACTGGAAAGTGAGAATGCGCTCGGGTGTGGCGAAGATCGCCAGGCTATTGGCTTGGGTGACCCAGAAGTCGTCATCCTCGATCAGGTCAGTCACGTCGGCCTCGATAGGTAAGATGCTGCGCTTGTCGATTCCGGCTGCGGTCATTTCGTCAAGCGCGGTCTTGAGCAGGTTTTTCAACTCAATGCGGTTACTCTTTGTTTCTTGTGTCAGCGGCGTGGTCCGCAAATAGATTGACACGGCGGGCGTCGCTCGGATGTTGGCGAGTGTCACGATGTCGTGGGGTGTGGGCAAGTAAGTATGGAGCATTGCATGTCCTTGATCTGAGGCCGTGATCTGATGCTGGCGTCGCGATCATTCCGAGCGGTCGCGTCGCCGGATCTGGGTTTGGCCCCGACGCATCGTTAAGCTCGGGCGATTCAGATCCAGCCCTGTTTTTCTGCGGTAATCTTGATTTTGGCGGCGATGTCCTGCGCCGTGCGTTCGGCCGCGCCTTCAATCGTCTCCGAACCCGACACCTCGCCATAACCTTTCGTCGCGCTGGAGACGACGAGGCCAAGGGGATTGCCGGTTGCAACGGCGACGACAAGCGGAGCGGCGGCGCCAGGCGTCTTGCCGCTGCCTGCATCGACGGTGCCGGAACCCAGGGGGCTCATGCCCTGGGCAGTCATCACGAAGCCATTAACCACCGTCTGCAACTCAGCGCCGCCAGAACCGAAGCCGAGCCCCACACGCTTGGCGGCGCTGCCTGCATCGACGGTGGTAAAGTAGCCGATCAGCGCTATGTCGTTCACTTTCAGCGGCGGTTGGCCTGCTGCCCGCACCGCCGGCAGTCGCATGTTCTGCATCTCGGTTACCAGATCGCTGGCGATTGCGGCGCCCAGTTGACGGCCCAGCGCGTGTTGCTCCGCCGTCGGCTGCGTCGATCCGAATCCCGGGCCCGAGAGCTTAAGGCCGGGTGGAAGGTCGGCAGGGCTTGCGGCGAAATTGTATACAAGGATGCGGTCGGGTTTGACGAGCTTTCCCTGATAAGGCCGATAATCGCTGACTTCGCTTGAGGCGCAGCCGGCGAGTAGGATGAGCGCGAACAAACAAGCGGCGAAGCGACAAATGACCTTCATTACACTCCTTGCCAGTCGAGCGCAGGGCAACGCGGAGGCTTAACTCCGTTTATGGTCCTGGCATTTCGCTACACGAGCGCTGAAGGCCAGCGCCCCCAAGAGTCTTCCATAAGATTCCAATTATTATCGTAGTCAGTTCCCGTCGTGCTGTAAACACCGCTGCGAGTTGTCCCTGTTTACCGGCAGCGCACAACTAAGGCCAACGCGGGTATTTTCATTACCCTCGTTTTTGTTTTCATCGGTGGTTGCTCTGTACCTGCAGCATGTCCGGGCTTGCGTCTACGTATCGAGGCACAGGTGGTTTGTTTGGCGTAAGGAGCGGCGTTTGCGGAGGTCGGAAAATCCGCGTGGATGGTGACGTGGGCCAGTCCTTCTTCTCCAGGCGAAAGCACGCAGAGGACGGCGCGCTTGCCTCGCCGGTGGCGAATCGCGTATCCACTCGGCTATCAGCTGGGAGATGGAGTAGCAGCAGGGATCGCCGAGAAAGGGCGGGGCAATCCGGTACCGCCCCGTTTGTGGGTGGTTTTTCGTGAGTTGGGCGCCAGTGCAGGGTAGATTGACGTTTGTTAATCCGCTGCCGGCCCGAAAACGGTTATCTTCATGACGTGGCCGCGGGCGCGTCGGGACGCGCGAGCAGTTCGCGAGCGAAAGAGGGCAGCGGACGTGAACAAAGTTCTGAACCAGGAAATGCAAAGATTTTCTCGACCGGCGGGGGCAGAGTCGTCGTCGCGTCTTGCCGGTGCTGCCGGCTTTACCTTGCTGGAGATCCTTGTTGTCCTGGTGATTCTCGGCCTGTTGGCGGCGGTCGTTGCCGGCCCGCAGATATTTCGCCAGTTGGGGGCAGCTAAGTCCGAAGCGGCGAAGCTGCAACTGCAACTGGACCGGATCGGCGGGTCGCTCGACCTCTATCGCCTCGACGTCGGACGCTATCCGTCGCAGGCGGAAGGGTTGGCGGCGTTGGTGGATCAACCGGCAGGCGTGGCGCGCTGGAACGGTCCCTACCTGAAAAAACGCGAGTCGCTCACTGATCCGTGGGGGCGACCCTTCGGCTTTCGCATTCCCGGGCAGCACGGTGAATACGACCTGTGGTCCACCGGCGCCGACGGCATCGAAGGCGGCGAGGGAGAAAACCGCGACATCGTCAATTGGTAGCGGCTGCGGCGGCTGGGGGTGATGCAAGGATGGTAACAGGGTGTTGATGGCCGAATGACCGCAGGCCGGTTCCATCGATGGAGGTTGCCGCTGCTGCTGGCGGGCGTGTGCGTCCTGCTCGCCGGGATCCTGGCTTGGCAACTGAACGCACCCGCGCCGCAGCTAGGCAGGAGCCATACGGCGACAAAGGACGACGGCGAGGAGCGAGACGGCAGCCAGGGTGACGATGCAGCTGACAGCGCAGCCGCCGATATAAGCCAGCCCGACGCAGCGGCGGGCGAAAGCAACGAGGCGGCCGACACTGCAGGCGCTGATGACGAAGACGCGTTTCGTCTGCCGCCCATCGAGACCTTCTCAGCCATCATCGAGCGGCCGCTGCTCAACCGTTCGCGCCGACCGACACCGACGCAGGCGGAAGAGGCGGCGGGCCTGTCAACCAGCGAAGGCAAGTCGCCGTTGCTGCTTTCCGGGGTGATGATCGCTGGCAAACGTCGGGTGGCGCTGTTGCAGACCCGGGCATCGCCTCGAACCATTCGCGCCGAAGAGGGTGAGACGATCGAAGGCTGGAAGGTGGTTTCCATCCGACCACAGGCGGTGACGGTGGCAAGTGGCGCCACCCGCGAAGACCTCGCCCTGCCGGATCGGATCATCGCCCCAGGTGCGTTGGTGCAGACGCCGCCGCGCCAACCGGTGCGGCCGGGCGGTGATCCGAACCGAACCGCCAACGCTCCGCCGCCACGACCAGCGCCCGGCCAACCCACCGAGCAAATGCCCGGGGATGTGGATATGGAGTCACAATAGACGCGAGACCGGACGGCGTTCGGGATATATGCGCAAAGACGATGGCCGCAGAACGCCATCGCAGGCTAAAAGGTTCGGGGAAAAATAGGGCATATATTGGCGCTGAACGTCGCCTATTTGGGTTATCTTGACGGCAGGGGAACGGCATGGTCGACGGCGAGAATAGGGGGCCCAGGCCTCGGCGATCGACGATAAGCGCTTGGCACCGCGGCGCGACGGCATGCCGATGACGCGGACGTTTTTGCTCTGGCCAACTGCGCCCCGTCCTGACACCGCTTGCGGCGATGCTGCGGCCATGCGCCGCTGGCGGCGGTTTACCGCGCTGCTGCCGCTGTTGCTACTTTTTCTGCTGCTGGGCTGTGTTGGTTCGCCGATGTACGACACGCGGGTGTCGCCGACGTTGACGGGGACCAGCCCTTGGGCGACGCATCGGAGTGGACGGGGTCGGCGGCGGGGATGCGGCCGGTGGAGGCGCCGGCGTGGACGTCGGAGCGGTCGGCGGAGATGGTGCGCGGCTCGGACGTGCTGGCGCGGCCGCCAGCGGCGGGCGGCGGGTCGGCGGCGTCGGTGCAGCCGGCGGCGCCGGCGGCCAGGTGACGGTGAACTTCGTCGATGCCGATATCCGCGAGGTGGTGCGCGCCATTCTCGGCGATGCGCTGGGGGCGAACTATGCCATCGACCCGGCGGTGCAGGGGACGGTGACGCTGCGGACCAGCCGGCCGGTGCCGCGCGGCGAACTGCTCGGCATCCTCGAGGACATTCTCAGTTTCAACAACGCGGCCCTGGTGCGCAACGGCGCGGCCTACCGGGTGGTACCGGCGGACCGAGCGGCGAAGAGCGGCGGCGGCGTCTCTGCCGGCGGCAGCAACCGTGGCGCCGGGACGGGGACGGTGGTGGTACCGCTGCGCTATGTTTCGGCGGCGGAGATGAAGGGGGTGATCGAGCCCTTGACCCCGGCGGGGGCGGTGGTGCGGGCGGACCCGTCGCGCAACGTGCTGCTGCTGAGCGGCAACGCCGCCGAACTGTCGACGCTGCAGGAGATCATCGCCACCTTCGACGTGGACTGGCTNGGGGGGATGTCCTTCGCGGTGCTGCCGCTGCAGCAGGCGGAGCCGGAAACGGTGGTGGGCGAGCTGGAGGAGATTTTCGGCAACCAGGAGACGGGGCCGCTGGCCGGGGTGGTGCGCTTCGTGCCGATCAACCGGCTGCAGTCGGTGCTGGTGATCACCTCGCGCTCGCTCTACCTGCGCCGGGCGCGGGAGTGGGTGTCCAGGCTCGATCTCGGCAATGAGACGGTGGCGCGCATCTTCGTCTACTACTGCCAGAACAGCCGGGCGGCGGACCTGGCGATGGTGCTGAACGAGATCTTCAATCCTGGTGCGGCGACGAGCAGCCGGCAACTGGCGCCGGGGCTGCGCGGGACGCAGATCGGCGGCGGCAGCGGCACCACTGCCGGGCGCAACCGCCTCGGCAGCAGCGTCACCGGCTTCAGCAACACCGGCGCGGCATCCACCGGCGCATCGACGGGCACGACGTCCACCGGCGGGAGGTCGGCGAGTACGGCGACGGGAGCCGGTGGCGGTACCGGCGGCCTCGGCGGCCTCGGCGGCAGCGGTACCAGCGGGATCGGCGGCACGGCGGCGCAGCGGCGGCAGCAGCAGGCGGCGGGCGGCGCGGCCGGTCTTGGCGGTGGTTTGGGTGGCGGCCTTGGCGGTGGTGCCGGCGGCGAGGAGGCGAACCTGGGCGAGGTGGCGCCGGTGCGGATCATCGCCGACGACGTGAAGAATGCGCTGGTCATCCTGGCGACGCCGAAGGACTACCGGCTGGTGGAAGCGGCGCTGCGCAAGCTTGACGTGACGCCGTTGCAGGTGCTGATCGAGGCGACGATCCTCGAGGTGGTGCTCAACGACGCCCTGCGCTACGGCGTCGAGTGGTTCTTCAAGACGGGCAACAACGAGATCTCGCTGACCGGCCTGGCCACCGGTGCGGCGACGTTCACCCCGGTGGGGCCGGCGCTGTCCGGCTTCAACTATTTCCTCAACACCTCGGACATCAAGGTGGTGGTCCACGCCCTCGATCAGGTGTCGACGGTGAACATGCTGTCGTCGCCGCAGCTGTTCGTCCTCGACAACGAGACGGCGACGCTGCAGGTGGGCGACCAGGTGCCGATCGCCACCCAGTCGTCGACGAGCAACATCTCCGCCGATGCGCCGACGGTGAACTCCATCGAGTACCGCGACACCGGGGTGATCCTGGCGGTGACGCCCAGGGTGAACGCCGGCGGCCTGGTCACCCTCGACATCGTCCAGGAGGTGAGCGACGTGCAGACGCAGACCAACTCCAACATCTCGACACTGACCAACAGCCCGACCATCGCCCAGCGGCGGGTCGAGAGCACGGTTGCGGTGCAGTCGGGGGACNNGGTGGCGCTGGGCGGGCTGATCCGCGACAACCAGACGGCGACGTCGTCGGGGGTGCCGTTCCTGTCGCGCATTCCCTTCATCGGCTGGCTGTTCGGCCAGCGGGCCGAGAGCTCGACCCGCACCGAACTGCTGGTGCTGCTGACGCCCAGGGTGGTGGCGAATCAGGAGGAGGCGGGAAGGCTGACCGACGAGGTGAAGCGGCGGATGACCAACCTGTTTCCGCTGGAAAACCGCCCCCCGGCCCGCAGAGCCAGCGCTTCCTGCAACGCCGCCCCGCCGCAGCGCCGGAACCCCCGCCGCCGCCACCACCACCCGAACCGGCGGCGGCACCAACCGCTCAATCCCAAACCCAGGGCGCCTCGCCGGCACCGGGGTATCCGACGCAGGGGGATACCCGACGACGGNNCCTATCCACCGCCGACAGCGCTGCGGCCAGGATCCACCGTCCCCGAAGTCGGCCGCTCGGCGCCCACCAGCCTGCTGCCCGGGGAATGAGGTGGTTATCGCCGCGTGGGTGGGGTCGCAACCGGCAACGGCAACCGGAGGCATCCCGCCAGCGCGGCATGGTCCTGGTCGCTGCCCTGTGGGTGTTGCTGCTGCTGTCCATGCTGGCGGTCAGTTACAGCCTGACCGCCCGGACCAACGTCACGCTCGCCCGCAACATCGTTGGCGCGGCGACGGCAGAAGCGCTCGCCGATGCCGGTGTCCATCGGATCATCGCCGGTCTCGCCGGGTCGTCCGACCCGCCGCCCTTCCGCCTGGACGGGACACCCTATGCCTGGGCGTTCGGCAACGGCTGGGTGCGGATGGCACTGGAGGACGAAGGTGGCAAGATCGACATCAACGTTGCCGAGCCGAAGCTGCTCTCGGCACTGATGCAGACGGTTGGCATCCGGGCGAAACAGGCCGACGCGCTGGCTGCGGCGATCGACACCTACCGTAAGCTGGTCAGTGATGAAGGCGACGCCGACCGGAATAACGAAACCGGCGGCCAACCGGCGGCGAAGACGGCCGAGGCGGATCAGGAGAGCCGCCCCGCCGGCGCCGCCGACACCGAGTCGCCCAACCGGTCGATGGCGTTCGCGCTGGTGGAGGAATTGCTGCGGGTGCCCGGTGTCAGCGGCGATCTCTATCAACGGATCGCTCCTTTCCTCACCATTTACACCGGGGCCGAAACGCCAGAGGAGGACAACGCCACGCCCGAGGTGGTGATGGCGCTGCACATTGCCGAGTCCGGCGGCGCCGGCGGTGGCGCCGGGGTCAAACAGGCGGAACTGCAGGCCCGCCTCGATCAACGGCGATCGCAGCTGGGTGATGCGGTGCGCACACGTGAGCAAGGCAGCCTCGGTGGCGGTTCGGCTGCCGCCGGCAGTCCCCGCTCGCTTCTAGGGGATAGCGCGGCCGCGGCGAGGCAGGGCAATGGGACGGTGCTTGTTCACGCTGAAGCAATGACCGANGGGGGTAGCGTTTTTGTCCGCGAGGCGGTGATCCGCGTCAGCCTGGAACAATCGCCACCCTACGTCATTCTTGCCTGGCGGCACGGGCGGCGCTGGCTGTTCCCGCTCGAAGCGTCGGCTGCGGGCTAGCCTTTCCATATTGCGTGTGCGGTCTGGCATTTCGCTGCACGTGCGATAGGTTTATGCTGCACATCGTAATGACGACAGCTTCAGCCGGGCAGTGGTATGTGGGGTAAATTTTTCGGTGGCGTAACCGGTTTCGCCTTTGGCGGACCGCTGGGAGCGCTGTTCGGCGCTGCCGCAGGGCACGCGTACGACAAAGTGCGCGAGCTTGATGAGGAAGAGGCGGATCTGCCGCCGGCCGGCAGCGGCTTTGCCGGCAGTCGCGCGGCGAAGGAATCGGCGTTTGGCGTCGCGGTCATCGTCCTTGGCGCCAAGATGGCGAAGGTAGATGGCGTCGTCACCCGCGCCGAGATCGATGCCTTCAAGGCGGTGTTTCACGTNCCCCCCGGCGAAGCGCAAAATGTCGCCCGCATCTTCGACGCGGCCNNAAAGCGTGATGCGCAGGGCTTTGAGCCTTACGCCCGACAGATGGCGATTCTGTTTCGCAACGAGCCGATCATTCTCGAAGAGCTGCTGGCCGGCCTTTTCCAGATCGCCCGCGCCGACGGCGGCGTTTCCAGCGCCAAGCTTACCTTCCTGCGTCGGGTGGCCGAAATCCTCGGCGTCGACGCCAACCGCTTTGCCCGAGTGCGTGATCGTTACCTGCCGTCGTCTGCGCCCGATCCCTATCAGGTTCTCGGCGTCAGTGCCGACCTCAGCGACGATGAAATCAAGAAGGCTTACCGCCGGCTGATTCGCGAGCACCACCCGGACACCCTGGTGGCGCGTGGCCTGCCCCGGGAGTTTGTGATCCAGGCCAACGAACGAATGGCTTCGATCAACGCCGCCTACGACGAGATCAACAAACGGCGCGGCCTCAGTTGAGCGGCCGCGTTCGCCGGCTCCGTCCCTCCGATACTCTTGCGGCGCTGGTGGTGGTTCTCCTCTGGGGGCTCAACTTCATCGCCGGCAAGATCGGCTTGCGCGAATTGCCGCCATTTCTCATGCTGGCGGAGCGGTTCGCCCTGGTGGCGATGCTGCTGCTGCCTTTTCTGCGCCGTATGCCGCGCCAGCGCCTGCCACTGGTGCTGTTGTTGTCGATGGTGCTTGGTGTTGGCCACTTCGGTCTGATGTTTGCCGGTCTCGCCGGCGTCGATGCCGGACCGGCGGCGATCGCTATCCAACTGACCATCCCTTTCAGCGCCATCCTCGCCGCGGTCTGCTTTGGCGAGCGGATGGGCGTACTACAGATCGCCGGGTTGGGGCTGGCTTTTGTCGGCGTTTATCTGTTGGCAGGCGAGCCGGCGCGGCCGCTCAGCGTTTTTCATCTGCTGCTGGTGGTGGGCGCCGCCTTTGCCTGGGCCGTTGCCAACGTGGTGATCAAGCGGCTCGGGCGGGTGAACGTCTTCGCCCTCAACGGCTGGATGGCGCTCTTCGCCACGCCGCAGCTGCTGCTGGTGAGCCTGTTGGTGGAATCGGGGCAACGCCAAGCGGTAGCGGCAGCGGACTGGACGGCCTACGCGGCGGTGGTCTACATGGCCGTCTGTTCGTCGATCATCGCCTACGGCCTGTGGTATTACCTGATTGAACGCTATCCGATGAACATGGTGGTTCCCATGACCCTGTTGTCGCCGGTGCTGGCGGTGCTGCTGGCGGTGCTGCTGCTGGACGAGCCCTTGAACATGGCGACCATCCTAGGCGGTGTGCTGACGCTGAGCGGGGTGGCCATCATCGAGATGCTGCGGCCAGCGAGCGTCGAGGCGGAGCCGTTGCCGTGATCATTGAGCGTCCGTCACCCAACTTCGGCGATCGCGGCGGCCAGCCGGTGGATATGCTGGTCATCCACTATACCGGGATGGAAACCGCGGGCGTCGCCCTCGACCGGCTGCTGGATCCGGCAGCGCAGGTCAGCGCCCATTATCTGATCGACGAGGATGGCGGCGTTTACCGCCTGGTGGAGGAGGCGAAGCGGGCATGGCACGCTGGCGTCTCCTTCTGGCGCGGCGCCACCGACATCAATCGCCGCTCCATCGGCATCGAACTGGTCAATCCCGGGCACCGGTTTGGCTATCGCCCCTTTAGCGAGGCACAGATGGCGGTGCTGGTCGACCTCTGCATCGACATCGTCCGTCGCCATGGTATTCCGGCGCGTAACGTCGTCGGTCATTCCGACGTTGCGCCGCGGCGCAAGGAAGACCCGGGCGAGTTCTTCGATTGGCGGCGGCTGGCCGAGGCACACGTGGGCTTGTGGCCGGGCGAAGCCGACGCATGCAGCATGGACCCGGAGCACGTCGCGGCGATGCTGGCCGCCATCGGCTACGAGACGGTGGATCGGCTGGCCAGCCTGCGTGCCTTCCAGCGCCATTTCCGCCCTGCTCGCGTCAATGGTCGCATCGATTTCGAAACGGCGCGCCGGCTGCAGGCGCTATGCGCGCTGTGTGAGGCAGACAGCGCGCTGGTTACGGACTAAGGTTCGGCGCCCGTCCGCGACAACCGTCGCCAGTGATCGTTCCCGGCGGGCAATCACCGGAGGCAAGGATGTCCCGCAGCCTTATTCGGCTGACTCTCATCACAGTCGCAATGGCGACGCTCGCGGCAGCACCGTTAGCGGCGGCGGAGCGCGAGCTGACGCCACTGGATACCAAGCTGTCCGATGCCGCGATCGACGCGCGGATTCGCTTTATCGAGGAGCGGCTCGACGCCAGCAAGATGCATGGCCAGATCTGGTATTGGAGCTGGTTGAGCGTCAACAGCGTCTCGGCCGTCGGCCTTGGCGTTTTTGCCGGTCTCGCCGACGATAAGGACGATCGGGTCAACAACGGCGTTAACGCCGGCATCGCAGCGTTGGGCGTCGTCGACGTGCTGTTTCGCCCCTTGCAGGCGCGCCTGGGTGCGTCGCCGGTCAGCGGCCTGCCGGAGGAGACGCGCGAGGAAAAGATCGACAAGCTGCGCGCCCAGCGAGGCGTTGTTGCAGGCGAATGCCGAGCGGGCGGAGGAGCGTACCGATTGGCGGATGCACGCGGGGAGCCTGGCGTTGGCCGGGGCAGCGGGATTGGCGATCGGCCTAGCCGGCGATCCGGTGGACGCAGCGATCTCCGCCGCCGCCAACGCCATCGGCGGCGTGGTCTATCTGCTTTCGGCACCGGCCGCTCCGCCGCCGACTGGCGCGATTACCAAAAGATGACGGGCAAGGATGTCGTCACCACCGATATCCGCCTCAGCGTCAACATGCTTCCGGGCGGCGGCCGTCTGGGTCTCGCCTATACTTGGTAGGGTGCGGCGTGAACCGCCCCACCCCGATCCGTCGCGCAGACCTGAAAGCTCCGCTTCGCCAAGTCGATCGCCAAGACATGAACTTCTGGCATGTGTCCCTCTTTCCATTGCGCCACCGTGGCGCTGACCAGCATCGTATGATGCCGGCCGAAGGGGGCATCCACCCCATCAGTTCAGTCTTCTTTCTCGACCGGCTTTCACGCAAGGTGAGCTCCTTGGCGAGAAGGGCAACGAAGCGCGTGCCAATGAGGGCTACCCACGGTGCAGGATCAGCAAATAAGCTGTCGAGTCTAATCCTTGATTAGGGAGCCTTACGCAGCTCCTTCGCTGCGCCTTTTGCCAGCGGTCGGGGGCTCGATTGGTAAAACTGCAAGGTAGTGCAGCCTTTTCACTTCCCGTCTGCCAATCGTCACAGTATCGAGAACGAGACCGCAGGCGAGGGCCATAAACGCCAAAAGCATCAGCCCAGTCGAAAGTACTGCGGTCGGAAGACGTGGCACTAGGCCGGTCGCGAAGTAGTCGAGGAAAATTGGGATAGCGAGCAGAATCGCCGTCACCGCGAACATCGCGGCGATGCTGGCGAAGAACTGCAGCGGCCGCTCTTCCTTAATAAACAGCAGGATCGTGCGGGCGATGCGCACGCCGTCACGTAGCGTATTGAGCTTGCTCACTGAAGCGCCCTGGCGCGCTCGGTAGGTGGTATCGATTTCGCGGACCTTCATCCGCAGTTCGAGCGCGTGGATCGTCAACTCGGTCTCGATCTCGAAGCCGCTGGAGAGCGAGGGAAACGACTTGACAAAGCGGCGCGAGAAGACGCGGTAGCCGGAGAGCATATCGCCGAACTGCCGGCCGAACACGGCGCCAACCATGCCGGTGAGCAGCCTGTTACCGAAACGGTGGCCGAGGCGATAAGCCGCCTGCTCGCTCGTCACCCGCGCTGCATTGACCATGTCGAGCTGCTCGCCGACGAGGGCCGTGATAAGCTCCGGGGCGCGGCTGGCGTCGTAGGTGTCGTCACCATCGACCATGACGTACACGTCAGCATCGATGTCGCCGAACATCCGGCGCACTACGTTTCCCTTGCCCTGTAACGGCTCCCTGCGAACAATCGCTCCAGCAGCGGCGGCAATCGCAGCTGTGCTGTCGGTCGAGTTGTTGTCGTAGACGTGGATCGCCGCAGTCGGCAGCGCGGCGCGGAAATCGGCGACCACACGCCCGATCGTGGTGGCTTCGTCGTAGCAGGGTATAAGAACAGCAATTTTAAGCTGCCGCTGCTCGATCCATCCCGTAAACACACGACCTTCTGTGACCATCGCCTGCTGTGCCCCTCCGCGTTGTTGCTCTATGGGAGCCATTATCGGACCGCCGCTTTCCCTGTTCTAGCTGCCGCCTGAGACAGTCTCGGCCTTAGTGAGGCTCGTGTGGGTATATGATGCCCCAGGCGAGTGAGAGGGGCGGTAGGTCGGCCGCGGTTCGCCAAGGCAGCACGATATTTGGCTGAACCTCCATTGTCGGGAATAACTGTTTTGGATCGCTCCCGGAGAGCCATCCAGGGTAAGTTCCATAAGCCTTGAAGTCCGCTTCCGGGTTCCAGACCACCAAGGCGCCGCGTCGGTTGACGTCCTCGATGTCGATCCACGGGGAGTCGGCGGCAGTCCCGTTACGAACAACCAGCGGATGATCCGGGGAGAAGAAGCTCACATGGCCAGCGATCCACTTGCTTCCAATTACGTAAGCGATGGGAGTGCCGACCTTCGCGTGCCACGACCGGGTCAGCACTTCCGCCAAATCCTCCGCTGGAAACGCCGACTCTTTCGCATTACGGGCGAAGAGATGTGCTCCTGGCCTACCGCTGAGATGGGGAGCGAGAGTGTTTGCCGCCGCGTAGGCAGTGGCAACGAGCCCGAAGGTCATGACCCATGCGCCAAGAAAGCGTTTAAGCCCTCCTTCGCTGACCGAGGGAACCACGAACACCACGGCAAACAAACCGGTGAATGACCACATGGCATAGCTCCAATGAGCCCTGAACCACATGCCGGTCAATGCGGCCAGCGTCCACGTCACGACAATCGGTGCGAGCGCAAAAACGGCAACGAAGCGCCGATCGAACCGGGTCGGTGTTCCCGCGAGCACGATCGACTTCGTGACGTGTCTGGCATCCCGCAGCGCAATGACCAGGAGGGCCGCAAGAGCGACGAGGCCCAGTTGGCTGATTGTGAAGCCCCCGAGCGCGGCGAAGCGCTCGGCGATCCCATCCGTCCTGCGGGCGCTCTCAGCAAATCGGTGAACCGTTGGTAAGTTATGGGTGAAAATCCACCAGAGATGCGGAGAAAGCAGGAACAAACAGACCGCTGCTGTCAGATAAGGACCCGCCTTCTGCAAGCATCGCCGCGCCTGCGGCTCGATGAGTATGAAGCCGATCATGACCAGAGCCAGGATTGCGCCGACATATTTCGCGTAGGCGGCGCCGGCAAGCCAGACTCCCAACAGCAACCAGTCGAGGCGGCGATTGTAAAGGAGAGCACGGTATAGGGACCACGTCGCAAGCGTCCAGAATGGGACCACGATCAGGTCGGGAAAGAGGTTCGGCGTCATGAAATTGAAGAAGACGACGCCTTCCAGGCTCAGAACCGAGACGAAAGCACCGTTGGGTGTGACAATCAGCCGGGCGAGCAGCCAGACGGCAAGAAAGCCGACCGCGATGAGTAGCTGGCTGAGGAGGTAGATGGCCCACCGCTGGTAGCCCACGAGAGAATCCGTAGCACCGATGATCCAAGCCTGCAGCGGCGGGTGAATGTAGCTGAGCTGCCACCCCTGGCCCCAGATCACGCCTTCGACAGTGTCGACGGGCAGCGAATGGGTAAATATCAACGGTAATGCAGTCCAGACAAGAACGTGTAGCGACAGAAAACCGAAGAAAAATAGCGCTAGCGACTGGGATTTCTCCCCGTCGAGAGATAAAATTCGAAGCGTACCGGCGGTTATTGTCATAAAATTACCTAGTCATTGTAGAAAGATATCGCACGCATGCCATACATAATATATCTATCTAATTAATTCCATAAATATGTGTAAAGTTTATATAATAATTATGTCTTCACTTAGACACAAAATATTTTATATTTAACATGATGTTGTGCAACGCCTGTCATTGATTGTCCGATTAGATCGGTATGTTGTAGGCAGCAGCGTGCTGGAGGGTGCCGCCGATGTCGAGGAGGGAGCGGAATGACGTTACTCCCGGACTCCGGACCGGTCGGTTAAAGTGCCGACCGATTTGGAGGGGTGCGATGACCAAGCAGACGAGGCGGTGGTTTCCGCCGGAGTACAAGGAGTAGGCGGTTGCACGCCTGTTGGCGTCGCAGCGCTCTCGGAGGTAAACGGTTTTCCGCCATGTAGCCATTCTTTCGCATGGCCACACGCCGGATAGCGGAAGTCCGCCGGCGAGCGCACGATGAACAGCCAAGCCGCGCAGGCGGCTTCATTCGGGAAGCGTCGCTGTAAGTCGATGAGCGAGGTCGGGACGTCGGACATGGCGAAGCCTCGGGAGCCGGCGCGCTCGCTCTTCGTTCCTATCGACCAACGCCACCTTTGTCGCTACATCTAGCCGTGCCGGAGGCAGAAGGATAAGCCCTCATGTTATTCTTTGGCTACAAGACGATAGGCACGACACTTGATGTTTCCCATTCTGAAATGGGTGACAACGGCAACCGACCTTTGATCTGACGGGCTTCTAGTTCCACATCGTAACAAATTTTCCAATTTACAAATTTGTAAAGTTACAAGGCGACAAATTTGGGCAAGTCTGTTCGCCTTGGTTGTCTCTAAACTGTGTCTAGTGCTTACAGGGGATTGATAATCTGTTGTTATTCGGCGGCGGAAAGGGTGGAAGTGCTGGCGGATCAGGTCATGAGCGGAGAGGAAACATTGTGCTTGCCACGGCGACTTGAACCGCTGCAGCTGTCGTTCTCATCATCGCGTCGGCTAGTACGAGTTCTCGGCTCGATTGTTGAGATAGCGGCTCTGCCGGTGCTGAACACCTTTGAGGGTCTTCTTCCGCGCCGCGGCATAGCGCGGCAACTTGTCGGTAACGATCGCCCACAGCACGAAGCGCAGCTCTTGCAGCAGCTTACGGAAGAGCCGCTTGATGATTCGCATCCGCTTTGCGCAGGCTGCCCTGGCGTTGCGGCGGCGCTGAACGAGGATACCGAGGACCACCTCGATCCTGTCCACCGCGCGCCAGAGATCGTGCCGGACGCTACGGATCCTGATGAACACTTGATCCAGGTACCACCTGTATCCCGGCCCGCCCATCCGCGCCACCACCGGCTGCTAATTTGACAATGTCGTTTCTGTATCAAGGTCGTAACACGCCGTAACAATACGTGCGTTGCACTAGTTGCACCTTTGGTGTGTATGATTGGAACCGGGTGTCACTTAGGAGTTGTGCGACCTGAGTAGCTGAGTAAGAAAAGACACCATGGTTTAGCCGGGTGATAGGTTGCTAGCAGCGTCGAGTGATTTCTCTTTGCGAAGGCGGGTCGGCTGACGGGCGCCAAGTCTCCTACTTCTTGCTCTTCGTACCCCGCCACTGCCCGAACACCGGGCAGAGGTCAGTGCGATTGAACTCGCATCCTGCTATCTGATGCTCGCAAAGGACAAAATCATGCTCCAGGCCCTTGGGACCAATCCGCATCAGCAAATGCGAGTTGGTGAGTTCGAGACATTAACGGAGGGCCTTGATTGGGCCGCGCGCGGCAAGACCGGATTTAACTTCTTTTCCAGTCGCGGCCAACTCGTTGCTTCGCTCAGTTACGCCGAACTACGTGAGCGGGCACGCGACCTCGCATCGCGCTTCGTCGCTAGCGGTTTTGAGCGCGCCGACAGACTAGCAATCATCGCCGAAACGACGGTTGATTTTTCGGTGATATTNTTTGCCTGCCAGTATGCGGGTCTAATCCCGGTTCCGCTACCCCTGAACCTAAGCGTCGGAGGCTATCAGGCTCATATCGAGCGCCTTCGAGGCATGCTCAAGTCGGCCTCGCCGGTTGCCGCCGTCGCCTCGACCGAGCTGATCGGGGCGCTCAGAGAGGCGGCGGGCGGCTGTGCGGGGCTGCGCATGATCGGTTCGCCGGACGACTTCTATGGCCTGCCAGCCGGAAACGGTACGCTTCGCCCATTCGACAAGGATGATCCTTGTTACATTCAGTACTCGTCCGGCAGCACGACAGAGCCGAAAGGCGTCCTGGCAACCCAGAGGGCGGTGACAAGCAACGCCCGGGCGATTGGCCAGTTCGGGTTGCGCCTCGTTCCCGGTGACCGTGCGACGTCTTGGCTGCCGCTTTATCACGACATGGGGCTCGTCGGCTTCTTCATTACGCCGATGCTGTCGCAGGTCACCGTTGACTATATGTCTGCCGTCGCCTTCGCCCAGCGACCCTTGACCTGGTTGCGACTGATCTCCACCTTCGGTGGCACGATCTCTTTCAGCCCGACGTTTGGCTATGAACTCTGCGTTCGCCGCGCCGGTCGCGAGCCGGCTGACGGGCTCACGCTCGGACAGTGGCGNATCGCCGGCGTCGGTGGCGACATGGTCCGCCCGGAAGGTCTCGACCGGTTTACCGAGACGTTCGCCGCATCGGGTTTCGACGCTGCCGCCTTTCTGCCGAGTTACGGCCTTGCCGAAGCAACGTTGGCGGTGAGCTTCTCGCCACTGCGGAGCGGCGTCCGCGTTGACGTGGTCGATCGAGCCGCCTACGAGCGAACGGGACGCGCCGTCCCGCTTGCCAATGGTCGCGCAACGGCTCGCGTGGCGACGGATGCGGCCGCGACGGAGCGTCGGTTTGCATTCTGCGGCCGGCCGCTGCCCGGATCCGCGATTGAAATCCGTGACGATATGGGGCGGGTACTCCCCGAGCGGCAGATTGGTCGTGTTTACGTCCGCGGACCGAGCTTGATGCGGGAGTACTTCGGCAGGCCCGACGCGACACAGGCCGCGCTCGGTCCGGACGGGTGTCTCGATACCGGCGACATGGGCTACCTCGTCGATGGCGAACTCGTCGTCACCGGCCGCAATAAAGACCTGATCATCGTCAAAGGACGCAATCTCTGGCCCCAGGATCTTGAATGGGCAATCGAACGGCTGCCGGATGTGCGCACCGGTAGCGTTGCCGCCTTTTCCCTGGGGCAGGGGGAGGAAGACGAACGCGTCGCGATTGTCGTCGAATGCTACCTACAGGANTCGGACCTCCGACGGAGGCTCAGGCAGGATGTCGCCTCGACGGTCCATCGAATCGCTGGTGTGCATGCCGAAGTCGCCGTCGTTCCGCCTCGCTCGCTGCGATTTACCTCATCCGGGAAGCTCAGCCGCGCGGCGACTCGGTCGCAATATCTCGAAGGTCACCTCAAGCGGTTGACCGACGAGCCCGAGCCCGTCGCGATTGCGGCCTCGGTGTAGCGCTCGCTTGATGCTGCTGTCCGGTCCGCTGTCCGAATGGCCTCATGTCGAAACCAATGCCGACGAAGCAAGAGCTGATTGCCGTAACCGGTGCCAGCGGTTTTATTGGCGGCACCCTCGTTGCCTCGCTGCTTCGGCAAGGCTGGCAGGTTCGCGCCTTGCTTCGCTCACCGGCGCAGCGGCAGCAGGTCGGCGCGCCAGAGGTTGTCATCGGTTCACTTGACGATGCAACAGCACTCGAGCGCCTGGTCGATGGCGTGAGTACAGTCGTTCACATCGCGGGTCTCATCTCTGCAGTGCGGCGGCAGGATTTCTTCGACGTCAATGCCCTGGGTACGGGGCGACTGGTCGACGTTATGCTTGCCGCGTCGCCAACACCTCGCTTGCTTCTTGTTTCGTCGCTGGCGGCGCGGGCACCGCACGTATCCGCCTACGCGGCGAGCAAACGCGCTGCTGAACGTCAACTGGAAAAGTATCAACGTGCCCTCGAATACGTAGTGGTGCGTCCGCCCGCGGTTTATGGTCCGGGCGACCGGGCGACGCTGCAGCTCCTGCAGTTGATTTCACGGCGCTTGGCGCTGGTTCCGGCGTCGCCGGCTTGCCGGTTTTCCCTCCTCTATGTCGATGATCTGGTGGCCTTGCTGACCGACTTGCTACGACAGCCGACATGGCAGGGTACGGTCCTGGAGCCGGACGATGGCCGCGTCGGCGGCTACGCGTGGCGAGACGTAACCGACATCATCGGAGATTGTCTCGGCAAGCCAATTCGCTGCATGTTTCTCCCGCAGCCGCTGCTGCTTGGCGCGGCTTGGCTGTTCGAAGCCGCGGCACGGCTGCGCGGCCGATCGCCAATGCTCAGCCGCGGCAAGGTTCGGGAGCTTTACCATCCGAGTTGGGTTAGCGAACGGAGCGGCTCGACCGAGGTCGGATGCTGGAAACCACACGTGGCGTTCGGTCAGGGGTTTCAACAGGCTTGGCAATGGTATGGCGACGCGGGTTGNGCTTTAGGCCACCGCGAAGCCCGGCATTCCTTACAAATTCGTAAGGCCCGGCTGCTATATCAACATTGCTATGTTAGAGGGATAGGTTATCATAAAACTCATGGTAGAGAAATCGGATATACTTCTGGCTCTTTGCGAACTTCTTGAGCCGTACAACAAGCTTGGGAAGCCGCTTACCAGTGAAACCTTGCTTGCGTCAGATCTGGAGATTGATTCTGTCGATATGATGAATCTGACGATGGAAGTGGAAGATCACTTCAACGTCGACATCCCTATTAATGCACTTGCGGAAGTAAACACCATCGGTGATTTAGTCACCCTGCTCATGCAGAGGACAGGCGGTAGTTGAGTATGGACATAATCGATAAGTACAAGCCGCAATCGCGGCGCCATGACCAATTGCTGATGATTGGATCCGATCCGTTCGCCGTGTCTATTGATGAAATTTACTCGCCCACAGAGGCGCGCATCAATGGCAAGAGAACCATTCTTGTTGGAACAAATAATTATTTGGGTTTAACGCTCGATTCCAAGTGTGTCGAGGCGGCGATCGAGGCGACCGAGCGGCATGGAACCGGAACCACCGGGTCGCGCATTGCCAATGGAACTTATGGTCTGCACCTCGATCTTGAGCGAAAGCTCAGCCATTTCCTCGGCATGCGCAAGGTGATGTTGTTTTCGACGGGTTACCAGGCGAACCTTGGCATGATTGCAGGACTTGCCGGTCCGCAAGACGTGATCCTGGTTGATGCCGACTCACATGCCAGTATCTACGACGGGTGCAAACTGAGCGGCGCTACGATCGTCCGTTTCCGGCATAACGACCCCGCCGACCTCAACAAGCGCTTAGCCCGCCTTCAGGCGAAGGATGGAGGGGTGCTGGTCGTCGTCGAGGGTATCTACAGCATGATCGGCGACGCCGCTCCTCTTGCCGACTTCGTCTCGGTGACGAAGAAGCACGGCGCATCCCTCCTTGTCGATGAGGCACACTCGCTCGGCGTGCTCGGCGAAACCGGCCGGGGCGCCGTCGAGGAAGCGGGGGTGGCTGATCAGGTCGATTTCGTCGTTGGCACGTTCAGCAAGAGCCTCGGGGCGATCGGGGGCTTCGGGGCGTCCAACCACCCGGACTTCGATGTCCTGCGCTTCTGTGCGCGCTCATACATGTACACGGCGTCTCCGTCGCCAGGGTCGATCGCAAGTGTCAGTGCGGCGCTGCGACGGCTGAAGAAGGAACCGGCGATCCGCCGGCGGCTTTGGCGCAATGCCGATGCCCTCCGAGCCGGCCTTCAGGAGGCGGGGCTTGACGTCGTCTCACCGCGCAGTCCGATCGTCGCCATCCGCATGCCGGACGAGGTCACCGCCGTCCGAGGCTGGCACTTTATGATGAGCCAAGGGATATACGCCAATCTCGCGCTGCCGCCGGCGACGCCGAACGGCATGTGCCTTCTGCGTTGCAGCGTCTCGGCAGCGCACACCAAGCGGCAGATTGAGGCGGCCTCACGTCGATTCGGGCGTCTTGCCGAGTACCTCAGCTCAATTACCGCCAGCATAGGCACCGCCAGCGCAACCGCCGACAGCCGCCCCGACTCCCAGCCTGCCGCCGACAATGTCCGCGTCATATCTGGCTTGGTGAGCACGGCGCAGCCCTGAGTCGCAACGAATGCTCGCTCCGTGGTCAACCAGTGGTGGCGTGCCGTGGCGACGGCAGATCCTTTTTGTAGATCCGATATGTTTTTTAGGGTCGGCCGCCGATCGACTCAATGAGCCTTCGGGTCGGCCGGTTGTCTTCGAGAATCCACGACAATTCGGCCGAGTGCGTCCCGCGGCGGCGGTGGTCGTCGCGCACCGCCTGCACCACGCCCAGCATCAGCGCCGTACCGACGGCCGTTCGCTGATAGGCGCGTTTGACACCCATCAATGGCAGCCGGGCACTCCCCGGAGTCCTGACCTTAAGACGCCAAAGAAGCTTCAGCCAACCGAACGGCAGCAACCGTCCATCGAGATTAGCGATGGCTTCGTTGAGGTTCGGCAGGCACACCGCCATTGCCACCGCTTCGCCGTCGATCTCACCGAATGCCACGTCTCCCGACCGCAGCAGAGGTTTGAGGTTGCTGCCGAGGTAGCGCATGTCGGCTTCGGAAAACGGGATGAAGCCCCAATTGCCCGACCAGGCATCATTGAAGATGTCGACGACACGAGCGATTTCCCGCGCGTAGTCGTTCATCCGCAGAGGCCGGAAGCGCAACTTGTCTTCGGCGCTGATCTTCGTGAAGAAGCTCTGCATGGCGGGCGGAAAGTCCTGGGCAATCTCGTACTCGTAGGCGATCAAGTCCTTCGCTCCTGTGTAGCCGAAGGCATCAAGATGAGTTGCGTAGTAGGGGCGAGCATGCCCCATCATGAGCGAAGGCGGTGTCTCGAAGCCGTCGACGAGCAGGCCGCATTCGTCGTTGATCGACAGGCTGAACGGTCCCATGACCCGAACGGCGCCGCGTGCCGCAAGCCAGTCCTCCGCCGTCGAGAGGAGCGCGGCAAAGGTCTCTGCGTCGTCGATCGCGTCGAGAAATCCGAAATGGCCGACTGCGCCAGCACCGTCGTGCGGCACCAGGCCATCGAGCTGGGCACTGATCCGTCCGACGGGATTGTTGCCTTGCAAGGCCACCCAGAAGGCCGCTTCAGCGTGTGCGAAGTAAGGGTTGCTCCGTCGGTCAAGGTGACTGAGGCGCTCGAAGGCGAGGGGCTGCACCCAGGAGCGGTCGGTCGCGAACACGTGGCGCGGGATGTCAAGAAATTGCCGCATCTCCCGGCGAGTCCGCGCTTCAACGATGCGAAGACCGCCGACGGGGCCAAGCGCTCCGGTTGCCGCCCCCGAGCGTGCTGCCAAATCTCCACCAACCGATTTTCCACTCATTTCCATGTCGACCAAGTTTCCAACGCGGCTCGGTTGCTTTCTACTTAGCCCTGGGAGCGACCGCTACCCGCTATTCGTGCCATTGGCGCCCTGACGGGGATCGCCTGATACGGATGTCGCGAATTACGGAGAACGTAGGAAGAGAAAAGAGCAAGATGGAACAGAAACCGGCGATCCGGCCCTGCATCTTCATTCAAGCCAACGATAAGCAACTCCTCGGTGCGCTCGTCGCCCAATACGCCCTCTATCGCATGTCCCGGCATGGGGACGTCTTCGACGTGCGAATCATCCATACCCGCGATTATCCGTTTCTCAGTGCGCGGNNCGACGGGCAACTCTACCTCCGCGACGGGATCAAACGCCTCTGGCGCGATGACGACCTGCAATCGTTCACCCCGCTTCGATTCCTGCCGCCTGAATTGATGGGATACGCCGGTCGCGCGCTGATCATCGATCCGGATGTGTTCGCTGTCGGCGACATCTGGGATCTGCTGTCCCGCGACATGCAGGGCCATGCCGTCCTCTGCCGGAAGAAGATCGACGGCGCTTTTGCATCGAGTGTCATGCTCCTTGACTGCGCAAAGCTGACGCATTGGCGCTGCGAGGAGCAGTTTAGCGAGATGTTCGCGTTCACCCGCGACTATACCAAATGGATGTGGCTGAAGCTCGAGCCGCGCGGCTCGATCGGATTGTTCGAGCGGACCTGGAACGACTTTGATCGCCTGACCGCCGATACGAAACTTCTTCATAATACGCGCCGGCTGACGCAGCCCTGGAAAACCGGCCTCGACATCGACTGGACGCCAAGCGAACGCTTCCGCGCCACCCGTTGGCTGATGCGTGTCCGGCGGAGCGTCTTCGGCGAGTACGCCCTGCTCGGCAAATACCGGCGCCATCCCGATCGCAAGCAGGAGCACTTCTTCTTCGGACTGGTCCGGGAATGTCTTGCGAAGGGGATCGTCAGCGAGGATTACCTGCGCGAGGAGATGCAGCGAAATCACCTGCGCCACGATGCGATGCGGCTCATCGAGGTTGCTCCGCCGCTGCCGGGGTAACCGCTCCGGCGATGGCGCCGCCGCCCGTGTCGCGCGCAAACAGCGCCCGAACGCGGGCGAGCGCGACCGCTGGGCACTCCGTCTCGCGCTGTCCGCTGCCGTGGAATTCCTCGCCGAGCCAAGCGGCCCTCCCGGTTGTGACCAGGCGCTGATGGATGCGATCGAGGTCACGGGTCATCCGGCTGGGGGNAACATGCACGAGATTTCGATAAAGAAAGGCCTTGAGGCGGTCGAGACGACAGCGCTCGCGCAACCGCTGCAGCACGTCGCGCCAGGACCAAGAGGCTAACGGCGCTTCTGCCTTGGGTCCGAGGTCGAACATGTAGACCGGCTTGCCTGTGGCGCAGGCCTCCGTGAGCATACTGATGCTGTCGCAGGTGACGACGAAGGCATCCGCCAGCGCCAGGAAACCGAAATAAGGATTATCTGTCGCCTGTGGTTGCCATAAGTGGACGTAGGCAGGAGCAGCCACCGCTTCAGCGACTGCGTCGGCCGCGTCCGCCGCGGTGCGGGAACTCGTCGAGACCAGGAGCGAGCCACCGCGCGCGTTGGCGAAGGCGCTGGCCTGTTGGGCAAGCCGCTTGGCCTTGTATGGATCGAGAGCATAAGGGCCGCCTGTTCCACCAACCAGAACGGCGATAAAAGGACGTGGCAGGTGGGCAAGACGCGGCAGCCATGTTCGGGCCGCCTCGTCGAGGCGCTCCGCCGAAACGCGATGCAGGCAAAGCGGCAGCTCGAGGACGTTCGGCCGCAGCCGCAGCCGGTACTGCGGCTGCGTAATAACCAGGTCGAAGTTTTTCAGGAATGCCCAGGGGCGGCCAATGTGGACGTAGCGGACGGGATGATCTGCCTGCCGTTGGATCCAGCGGCAAACCGGCTCGTTGCGCATGCTTGCGGAGATGATCAAGTCGGGCCAGGGAGCAGTCAGCGGATCCGACTTCTCCTTCAGAATACCAGCCAGCGTCGTGGGCCGCAGGACGTCGATCGTTCGGCCGTAAGGCCGATAGGCGAGCCGCTTCACCTCGTAAGGCCAACCGAGGCTTTCCGCCAACGCCAGGATCTGCTCGTTGTCGCCAGACCGGTAGCAGAGGATCGCCCACACCCGCGGCGGTGATCCCGGCGGAAGCGGCCGCGTCGCGGGCGTGCTCTCCGTCTTGCGGCGGGGAGCGACGGCGGGCGGGCAAAGAAGCGCTCCCGCGGCGCCTTGGTGATCGATGTCATGCATCGCGGCCAGACTCTCCAAAACCGAACGAGTGTTTGACGGGGTCGGCGGGCACGTCCGGCCAAGCGGCGCGGCACGCCGAGGCCGCCGTCAACCAGCCAACGCTGGCCGCGACGAGCGCGCCCACCCCCGCGCCATAAAGCACATCCACGCCATAGTGGTATCCGGCGAAGACGGTGCTGATGGCGAGACCCACGAAGAGGGGCACGAACAACGCAGGGGCAACACCAAACCGCACAGCGTAGATCACCACCACGAGCGCCACCGCCACGTGGCTGGAGGGAAACGCGCCGCCGACGATGGTGCCGGTGTCGAATATCCAGCGTTCGATCGCAGTGATTGGACCGCCGTCAGGCGAGAGGACGGGGCCCGGGTAGTCAGGCCAAAACACCGGCCCCCGCCGGCGTGACGAGGAAATGCAGATAGCAGACCCAGAACGTCAGCGAGACGGCGAGGATGAACTCACGAAACGGCGCGTACGACCCGCCGCCGCGCAGGTAAAGGGAAAGCCGACGGCAGGGATCAAGAAATAGTAGGATGCGTAGCAGATAAAAAAGATCTCGGTCAGCCAGGGCGTTGCATGCGCCTGCAGAATCGGCGTCAGCACCGCACCGAAAATTGCCTGGTCGGCTGCCACAAGGTGCGCATCGATCAGCCCCGGACGAAGGATGTGGATCATCCTTCCCAAGCCTTCGAAGAACGGGGTGCAAAGAAGGACCGGATACCACCAGCGCAGCCACCGGCTCAACGCGCTATTCCAAATGCGCGGCAGGACGAGGGCGCCCATGCCCAAGGCGCCGATCGCGAGATGGAAGGCCATCAAATGCAGCGGCGCCGCAACCCGTTGGAATCCCAGGCCAAGCACCCCCAACAAGATAAGGATGATGGTGAGATAGGCAAAGAACGCGACGTCCTGCGCACCGCAGACAGCTCGCACTCGCTTAAGCGCCGCGACCACCACTTCGAGCGTACCGCACCGGGCGCCCGTGGCTGCGTTTTTCACACAAGTCCCTCTTGTTGCGACAACGGATCGGCCTTTAGCGAGAAACTCTCCCCGCGTCTCACGGAGAGTGATCCGGCTGTCACCACGCAGACCTCGTGACCTGTGCAACCGGTAGTGCTATATGCACGATTCCTTTTGATCCATTTGTGACGAGAATGCAAGCAACCACACAAATGCAGAAATGGCACCGGGCCAGACGGCAGTATCTGATCAAGCGCGGCGAGAGAATCGTTCGCAGAATTGATCGCTATGTGGCAACTCAGTCAGTGATTCCCGTCCAGCCGGTTTTCGATCCGTCGATTTTCCCGCAGCTTCGTGACATCGAAACGAACTGGCTCGATATCCTTGCCGAGGCACGACAGATTCTCCGCTTCCGCGACCAGATTCCTCGGTTTCAGGATGTTTCTCCCGATCAATATCGGATCTCCCAGGGCGATCAGTGGAAGACATTCTTCCTGCTCGGTTTCGGCTTTCGGTCGGATGTGAACGCCCGTTTGTGCCCGAAAACGATGACGCTACTGGACAGCCTGCCCGGATTGCAGACGGCCCTNTTTTTTTCCATCCTCGCGCCGGGAACACTCATTCCGCGGCACAAGGGAGTGTCGAAGAATCTGGTCAACTGTCACCTCGGCCTGATCGTGCCGAAGAACCGCGAGGCCTGCTACCTGGAGTGCGGCGGCGAGCGACTGCTCTGGCAGGAAGGCAAGGTGATCGTGTTCGACGATACTTATCCACACGAGGTGCACAATCTCACCGACGAGGAGCGAGTCGTGCTGATGCTGCAGCTTGAGCGCCCGCTGCGCTGGCGCGGCAAGCTTCTGGCAAAGACGATGATGTGGCTCCTGAAGCGATCGGCGTACGTCGCTGATGCTCGCCGCAATCAACAGCACTGGGAGGCGCGGCTGATGGCATATTTGAAATGCCAGGGTTTGCAGCCGGAGTGACTTGCCTCTGCGGGGGTTCCACTTGCTTTCCGCCATCCACGTCCGGCCCCGGAGAGGCCGGACGCCATTTTCGCACCGCGATCGGAACCACGGCGAGGATGAAAAGTGCGACCAACGGCAGAAGCAACTGCGGCTGCCGCAGCACATATGTTGCCGAACGATCGGCGATCTCCGCCAGCGAGGCAAGGCCGCTGCCCACATTGGCGGTGAGCACGCAGATCGGCAGGATGCCAGTGAAGGTTGCCACTAGCACTATCGAGAGGGGGACAGGGAAAGGCACGGGGGCGAGATTGGCGATCCACGCCGGCATCCCTGGTAGCAGGCGAATCGCCAGGAGATAGCCAAGGGCGTTTGACCGCATTGCTTGCTGCATTGTGACCAAACGGTCCGCCATCAGCCTCGTCACCAGCCCGGATAGCAATGCCCGGCCGACAAGGTGGACAAGGCAGGCACTCAATGTTGCCCCAGCAGCGCTGAGCAGACCACCGGCGAGCGTGCCGAACAGGTACCCCCCAGNGAGCATAACGAGGATGGCGCTGGGAAAGGGGGTCAGAGTTCCCGCGGTAACGAATGCCACGTACGCCGCAGCGGCGGCCACCGGATGGGCGCGAACCAAGGCGACCACAGTGGCCTGCGCGACAGAAAGCCAATCGAGAAGCCCGTTGTCGCCGATAGCGAAAAGCAAAATCCCGACAATAATCAGCATGAAAGAGGCTGTGCTGATGGCAATCGAACGAGCAATTCTTCTCATATCAGGCTCGATTCGCTGACCAAATCCACATCCAACTGCACGAATTCATCGGCTGCGTCCTCTCCTCGCTGAAAACCGAGCGCACGGTCTGCAAAGTCTACCAGACCCGCACTCACGCGCGTGCCGATGTGTTCGACTACATCGAGCGGTTCTATAACCCCCAGCGAAAGCACTAGACCATCGGCTATCTCAGCCTTCTGGAGTTCGAGTGGATCGCTGTTACAAGCTAAACAACTTGGCCACCAAACCGGCAGCAGCTCAATTACATAAACATGAAAGCAAGCGTAGCCTGTGTGTGGACGGCCCCCTGGGTGCAAGGGGTGAGGGGGAGAAAATCTGATCTGGTGCGATGGCAGTCGTGTGTCCGGCCTGTTTTGCGCGGCACGATGTCCGCTGGCCCAGATGGGTTCCGCGATCCACGCCCAAACGGATTAGCGGCCTTGATGGCCACCGGGCTACCCGGGTTCTGTGGATCGTCGGCTCGACCGATCAGCATCTCTCCGTCCTCAGCCCTGCACCTGCGGCATCAACGAGTGGTCAAGCGGTTGCCGGCTGGCGATACGCCTCTCCACTCGTCATCATCGCCCAGACGATGCGCGCCATCTTGTTGGCCAGGGCGACCGCCGCGAGCTTGCGCGGCCGCCTTGCCAGCAAAGCGATCAGCCACGCCGAGGCCTTTCCCGGCTTGGCCTGTCGGATCACCGCGGTCGCTCCCAGCACCAGCAACTGGCGCAGCCGCTCGTCGCCGGCGCGGCTGATCCCGCCCAGCCGCGTCTTGCCGCCGGTGGAATGCTCGCGCGGAGTCAGCCCCAGCCAGGAGGCGAAATGCCGCCCCGACTTGAACTGGCTGAAATCGACCCGCAGCACCAGGCTCAACGCGCCGATCGGCCCGATCCCCGGCACCTCCGCCAGCATCTTGCTGGTTGGCGTCTGTTTGTGTTGCGCCACCAGCCTGGCGTCGACTTCGGCCAGCCGCGCATCCAGCCGACCGATCTCGGCGCCCAGCAACGCCAATGCGTCCCTCGCCGGCGTCGGCAGCTCCGCGTCCTCTGCCACATCGGCCAGCAGCTTTGCCACGCCTTGGCGGCCAAGGCGGCCGACATGACCGAACTCGGCCGCGTGTCCGCGCAGCGCGTTGACCAGCTGCGTGCGTTGGCGCACCAGAAGCTCGCGCACCGACAGCAGCATCGCGTTGGCCTGCTGCCTCGCCGACTTGACCGCGACCTCGCGCATCTCCGGCCGCGCCGCGGCTTCGCTGATCGCCTCGGCATCGTTGCGATCGTTCTTGCCGCGCTTGACGAAGGGTTTGACGTATTGCGGCGGGATCAACCGCACCGTGTGGCCGAGCCCAGCCAGCACACGGCCCCAGTGATGCGAGCCGCCGCAGGCCTCCAGCACCACCTCCATCGGCGGGCGGCGCGCGAAGAATGGTACCATGTCCTGGCGGCGCAGATTGCGGCGCAGCACCGCCCGCCCGTCGGCATCCGTGCCATGTAGGGTGAAGACGGACTTGGACGTGTCGATCGCAATGCGGGTAAGCTCGGTCATGGACGGCTCCTGTTCACTTCGACAGCGAACCTTGGCACCAGATGCCGCGGGGCCGTCTACCCCAACGGATAAAATCCAGATACATCTGTCAGCTGCATCCAAGCGTCCGTCGGAACGATGCCCTTCGCCGCCGGCGGACGATTCAGCCCTCTCACGGCTACGGGTCGAGGTTACGACGCCTCATCGATTTGCGCAGGATACCGGATATCGCAAGCGAAAACATGAACCGTGTGTGGACGGCCCCCTGGGTGCAAGGGGTGAGGGGGAGAAAATCTGATCTGGTGCGATGGCAGTCGTGTGTCGGCCTGTTTTGCGCGGCACGATGTCCGCTGGCCCAGATGGGTTCCGCGATCCACGCCCAAACGGATTAGCGGCCTTGATGGCCACCGGGCTACCCGGGTTCTGTGGATCGTCGGCTCGACCGGATCAGCATCTCTCTTCCTCAGCCCTGCACCCTTGGCATCAAAGAGTGGTCAGGCGGTGGCCGGCTGGCGATACGCCTCGCCGCGCGTCATCATCGCCCAGACGATGCGCGCCATCTTGTTGGCCAGGGCGACCGCCGCGAGCTTGCGCGGCCGCCTTGCCAGCAAAGCGATGAGCCAAGCCGAGGCTCTTCCCGGCTTGGCCTGCCTGATCACCGCGGTTGCTCCCAGCACCAGCAGCTGGCGCAACCGCTCATCGCCGGCGCGGCTGATCCCGCCCAGCCGCGTCTTGCCGCCGGTGGAATGCTCGCGCGGAGTCAGCCCCAGCCAGGAGGCGAAATGCCGCCCCGACTTGAACTGGCTGAAGTCGACCCGCAGCACCAGGCTCAGCGCGCCGATCGGCCCGATCCCCGGCACCTCCGCCAGCATCTGGCTGGTTGGCGTCTGTTTGTGTTGCGCCACCAGCCGGGCGTCGACCTCGGCCAGCCGCGCATCCAGCCGACCGATCTCGGCGCCCAGCAACGCCAATGCGTCCCTCGCCGGCGTCGGCAGCTCCGCGTCCTCGGCGACGTCGGCCAGCAGCTTTGCCACGCCTTGGCGGCCAAGGCGGCCGACATGACCGAACTCGGCCGCGTGTCCGCGCAGCGCGTTGACCAGCTGCGTGCGTTGGCGCACCAGGAGCTCGCGCACCGACAGCAGCATCGCGTTGGCCTGCTGCCTCGCCGACTTGACCGCGACCTCGCGCATCTCCGGCCGGGCCGCGGCTTCGCTGATCGCCTCGGCATCGTTGCGATCGTTCTTGCCGCGCTTGACGAAGGGTTTGACGTATTGCGGCGGGATCAACCGCACCGTGTGGCCGAGCCCAGCCAGCACACGGCCCAGTGATGCGAGCCGCCGCAGGCCTCCAGCACCACCTCCATCGGCGGTCGGCGCGCGAAGAATGGCACCATGTCCTGGCGGCGCAGATTTCGTCGCAGCACCGCCCGCCCGTCGGCATCCGTGCCATGCAGGGTGAAGACGGACTTGGACGTGTCGATCGCAATGCGGGTAAGCTCGGTCATGGACGGCTCCTGTTCACTTTGACAGCGAACCTTGGCACCAGATGCCGCGGGGCCGTCCACCCCAACGGATAAAATCCCGATACATCTGTCAGCTGCATCCAAGCGTCCGTCGGAACGATGCCCTTCGCCGCCGGCGGACGATTCAGCCCTCTCACGGCTACGGGTCGAGGTTACGACGCCTCATCGATTTGCGCAGGATACCGGATATCGCAAGCGAAAACATGAACCGATGCACCTGGGATTTCTGCTCAGTTCGATCGAAATGCCTCGGCTAACGCCTCGGGCGTAGGGCGTAACGCCGGCTTGTTTCGGAATGCCGATCAGGGTTCCGGTTTTAAGCTCCCGATGATAGGGACCACGCAACCGACGCCGCCGCGTCGCATCATGATATGGCCGCTGCGCTGCCGGGCGACGATGAATCCTAGCAATTCGAGCGTCCTGACGACATCGGCGCCGGAGACTCGCGGTGGCTTACCCACGAACCTCCACTTCGAAGGTGGTCAACAGTGGGCGCTCCGACGCGACGAGCGGTAACTCCTCAAGGTATAGCGTTGTCGTCTCGCGAAGATTGGCCAGCGTCTCTTCCACCGTTGCACCTTGGGTCGTCGTTCCGGTCTCGGGATTGAACGCGGTCAGCCCACCCTCCGTGGCAGGCAATAGAACGGCGGTCAGCAGCATATCGACATCTCAAATCAGGGTTGGGGAACAGGGTGTGCCGCGGACTGGAGCGCTGCCAAGCGCAACGTCAGAGAGGAGAGGGAAGTCCTGGCTCTACGGCAACACAGTGTTTGGTAACGCCTGGCGGGGGCGAGCCCAGGGAAAAGTGCTCGTTGCCGCTGAGGAGCGGGGGCGACTGGCCGCCGTTGTCGGTGATGGTGAATCCTCTCGTTGTGTCAGTGTGTTAAAGAACGAATGCAGCTATCACCCAGACGGCGGCCCCGGCGACGACTCCCTGGACAAGCGTCCCTAGAGCGGAATCCTACCAGTCTGGATCGTATCCGCAGGCGCTGAAGTAGTTTGCGCACTCGGCTGGGGTGAAGTCGTCGGCGAAGCGGCCGATGGCGGCCCAGAGGGCTTCGACGGTGCGCTCGGCGGCCTTGCGGAGCAGGGCCTTGAGCTTCGCGAACGCCTTCTCAATGGGGTTGAAGTCGGGGCTGTAGGGCGGCAGGAAGAGGAGGCTGGCGCCCGCGTCCTTGATCAGCGCATCGGTGCGCGGCCCCTTGTGGCTGGACAGGTTGTCCATGATCACGATGTCGCCGGGGCGGAGCTCGGGGACGAGCACCTTCTCGACATAGGCATCGAAGGCGTCGCGGTTGATCGCTCCGGTGAGCACGAAGGGGGCGATCATGCCGCGCATGGTCAGGGCGCCGACGAAGGTCGTGGTCTTCCAGTGGCCATGGGGAAGCCCATGCGCAGCCGCTCGCCGCGGGGCGCGCGGCCGTAGGTACGGCCCATGTTGGTCTTCGCCCAGGTCTCGTCGATGAACACGAGGCGCTCCGGGGCCAGGTCGATCTGGCCGTCGAACCACGCCTCGCGCTGCTTCAGGATGTCGGGGCGGTCCTGTTCGGTCGCATGGCCGGTCTTTTTTGCGCGTGAGCCCGTGGCGGCGGAAGAACCGCTGCAGCGTGCCGTAGCCGAAACCGTGGCCCCGCTCGGCCAGCGTCGCGCGCAGCTCTTCGGTGGTGACGTCCGGCGTCGCCTCGATCAGCTGCCGGATCAGCGCGCCTTGCGCCTCGACGCGGGCGGAGCGGCGGTCGCCGCCGAGCGGGCCAGGGCGCGGATCACCCTGCGTCCGCTCCAGCGCCCGCCATCGGCTCACGCTGGCGGCGCTGACGCCGAACCGCGCCGCCGCCGCGCGATGGCTCGCGCCTTCCGCCACCGCCTTGAGAACCCGGACGCGAAGATCGAGGGAAAGCGCTGTCGACATGTCCACCGGCCTCCTCCTCCGGCAGACATCTTGAATCAGAACCAGCCCCCAATGGGAATCCCCAACGATTCACTCAGATCGGCCTCCGCTCTAGCGTCTGCAGCTTGTAGCCGGTCTCCGGGGTCATGTTCGAGAACTGGGTGACAACCCAGAAGAAGCTGTCGTTGGCGTGCGAGGCCACCATTGCTCCTGCACCGATCGCCACCACCACCAGCGCCTTTGCCGTCTCGCCGTCCAGACCAAGCGGTGTCACAGCAGCGGCGCCATCAGGCCGGCCGTGGTGATGATCGCAACAGTAGACGAACCCTGAGCCGTCTTGATGCCGGCAGCGATAACGAACGGTAGCAGGATGCCGAGCGGTGTGTTCGTCAGACTCTGACCAACCACGGCGGCAATGCCGGAGTTCTGCAGGACCTTGCCGAAGGCGCCGCCTGCCCCGGTGATGATGATGATGATCGCGGCATCGAGAATTGCATTTCCCACCAGTCCCTTGTCGGACAGCATCATACGCTCGAGCTTTTTCGGCAACAGCACGGCCAGCCCCACTCCGAGCAGCAAGGCAACTACTGGCTGGCCCACAAAGCCGAGAGCCTTGAACGGGATGCCCTTCCCCAGCGGCCTACTACTACAGTTGCATTTTATCCTCTAATATGGTTCCGTTGCCTGCGGCTGTGGGAGGGCGACGGATGGGTGTGGCGGAATGGGCGGGCACGCTTGTTGATTGGAAGGCGGAGCTCGAGGGGTTGAGGCGGGTGATCGCGCCGGCGCTGGGGCGGGCGGAGACGCGCCGTTCGGCCGGGATGTTCATCGACGGGCTGTTCTCGGCGGCATCGCGCAAGACCGGCTGGATGCTGGCCGAACAGGCGGGCCTCGAGGCACCCTATCGCCTCCAGTCACTGCTCGGACGCAGTTCATGGTCGGCAGACCAGCTTCGCGATCTGGTGCGCGGGTACGTGACGAACGCGCTGGGTGATCCGGGCGGCGTGCTCGTTGTCGATGAGACCGGTTTCCTGAAGAAGGGCCGGCACTCGGTGGGTGTCGGCCGTCAGTACTCGGGCACCGCCGGCCGGATCGAGAACTGCCAGGTCGGCGTTTTCGTCGCCTACGCCAGCCGCTGGGGCCACGCGCTCATCGACCGGCAGCTGTACCTGCCGAAAGACTGGGCGGACGATGCGACGCGCCGCCGGACGGCCGCCGTGCCGGACGACGTCGAATTCAAGACCAAGCCGGCGATGGCGCGGGAGATGATCGAGCGGACGCTCGACGCCGGCCCGCCTTGCGCCTGGGTTCTCGCCGATGCGCTCTACGGCTCGGACAGTCAACTCCGGCACCTGCTCGAGGGCCGCGGCCAGCCTTATGTCCTTGCCGTACGCTCCAACCACACCCTTCGCTTCCTCGAGGACGGGACCCTCGTCCAGACCGACCCTGCCACCATGCTGGACACGCTGGCGGACGATGCGTGGTCGTCGCTGACCGCCGGCGAGGGGGCGAAGGGTCCAAGGCTCTACGACTGGGCAAGGCTGCCGCTCGGATGGTCGACGGATGACGGTTTCGAGCGCTGGCTGCTCATCCGCCGCAGCCGGCGTGATGCGCAAGCACTCGCCTATTACCTTGCCTATGCCCGGCAAGGCACGTCCCTGCCCGAGCTTGCCGCTGCCGCAGGCCTCCGCTGGACGATCGAGGAGTGCTTCCTGCGGGCGAAGGACGACCTCGGCCTCGATCACTGCGAGGCGCGCTCCTGGCACGGATGGCATCGCCACATGAGCCTGGTCCTCGCTGCCGCCGCCTTCCTCGCCAAATTGTCGGCCGACCAGCGCCGGATCGCCTTCGATAAACGGGACAAAACGAGTCCGGCCGCCGCGGCCGCATGACCGTCCCGCTCGCCACGCCGGAAATCCGCCACATGCTCGAAAGGATCCTGTTCCGGGCGAAAACCCATCCCGCCTTCGTCTGGGCCTGCTCACGATGGCGCCGCAGCCACCAAACGACAGCCGCCAGCAGTCACCGCAAGAAACGACTAGAAACGCAACTGTAGTACTAGTCGGAAACTCGGCGATTGAACGCAGCACGATCAGCAGAATAGGGATCAGGATTGGCATCAGCGACGCGAAGGCGGAGGGACTGTTCTCTACGGAGGGCAGCGGCGGTGGTGCTTCCCCGGGCTTGTCCGGCGAGATCTCGACGCGCTTAGCGACGGTGATGGCGAACAGCCAGCCGCCGAGGCAGGCGATCACGGCGGTGAGAAGCCCCCACATGATGACGAGGCCGATGTCCGCCTTGATGATGCCGGCCGCGGCGATCGGGCCCGGGGTCGGCGGCACCATGGTGTGCGTCGCGTAGAGCCCGAGCGATAATGCAATGGCGCTAGCGGCGATGCCGATACCGGCCCGCCGGCATAATGCCTTGTTCAGCGGCGAGAGCAGGATGAAGCCGGAATCACAGAATACCGGGATCGAGACGATGTAACCCATGATCGACATCGCTGCCGGAACACTGTTGCGGCCGGTAATCCGTAACACGCTCTCGGCCAATCGGTAGGCGCCGCCGGACTGCTCGAGGAAGGCGCCGATAATCGCCCCGGCGAGGATGAAAATGCCGATGTAGCCGACTGTCCCACCGAAACCGTCGTTGACCGACTTCACCACATCGGCGAGTGGCATTCCGGACAGTATGCCGAAACCGAACGCAGCGATCAGCAGGGCAAGGAAGGGGTGCAGTTTGAGTCGCGCTGTTGCAAAGATGATGAACGCGATCGCGACGACGAGGAGAACGAACAGAAACATGGCGGGACCACCTTTGTGAGGTGCTGTACCCCAGGGGGCATTAATCCTACGCGCACGCTATACCAACGGCAACGCATTGCCGACGCATCAGGCAGTGGTGTTAGTGGTAACTTTCTAACTCCCGGGATGGTTACGAGAGAGCAACTGTTGCAACGAGCCGTCCGCAGGGTGCGTCGGGACAAACTTGAGCCGCGGCGCCGCACTTGGCTTGCATTCACGCCCGACCCTACTAGCATCAACGGATGCCAGACGGCCGGATGGCCGCCTTCGTTTGGCCTTGCGCCAGCGGGGAGGAAAGTCCGGGCTCCACGGAAACACGGTGCCGGGTAACGCCCGGCGGGGGCGACCCCAGGGAAAGTGCCACAGAAAGCAAACCGCCGGCCAGGGCGCGTCAATGCGGGCGATCGACCGTAGCGCGACGGCCTGTCGGCAAGGGTGAAAGGGTGCGGTAAGAGCGCACCGCGCCTCCGGCAACAGAGGCGGCATGGTAAACCCCACCGGGAGCAAGACCAAGTAGGGACGGTACGCCGGCTTCGCGCCGGCAAGCGCGTTTCCGCGCCGCCGTCCGGGTCGGTCGCGCGAGGCGCCCGGTAACGGGCGCCCCAGATGAATGGCCATCACCCACCCTGAAGGGTGGGTACAGAACCCGGCTTACAGGCCGTCTGGCATTTTCATTCCCGCTGCAGCAGCGGGTGCGATTTGCACGCATTCGCTAACGACGAGGTGATTCGGCCGTTTTAGGTCACGGAGACGCAGACGGCGCTCGTCAGCGGCGCCTCCGGGATGGCGAACGCCCGTCTGCAACAAGAACAAAAAATGAACAATTGTCCAAGCAACAGACTCACCGCCGTAAAGCCGCCGCAGATGATTCGCCGGGTCGGTGACGAATCGAATTCTGTCCACAGCCAGTGCTGAGGCAAGCGGCTTCCTCGTTATGACTTCATGGTTTAGCCGATATCACTTTGTCGTGGCGTCAGAACCCACCGATTACCCATCATTACCCAGCCCCTCCCATTGACGACCAACAGGACCCATGTTATTGGATAATTAACCGGCGATCCTTGTGGCAGCCAAACGCGGTGGGTCGATCGGCACAGTGAGCGTCGCGGCAGCGACGAAATGGGCCGTTTCCGCGGGGGCCGGAATGCCGTTATTGGTCGGCAGACATCTCAATAAGATCGACCGTAAAGGACGCGTGTCCGTGCCCAAGGCATTTCGCGATGCTCTGCAGCCACAAGCGACGGAAGGCCCATTGGCCCTATACGCCTACCCCTTGTTTAAGGCGTCCGGGGTCGAAGCGTGCGGCGAGGAATTTATGCAGCGGATCGCGCAGAGCCTGGACGACCTGGACATGTTCTCCGACGAGCAGGATGAGCTTGCCTCGGTGCTGCTGGAGAGCGCGCATTTGTTGCCCTTCGACCCGGAGGGCCGAGTAGTGTTGCCGGCCGACCTGATCGAGCATGCCGGCATCGACGGCGAGGCGCTGTTTGTCGGTCGCGGCGTCCGCTTTCAAATCTGGAATCCCAAGGCCTATCAGCAGCATCGTGGCGAAGCTGTCGCCCGCGCGCGTGCACGCGGTGCGACCTTGCCTTTGCGGCGAGAGGGTGCGGCCGCATTGACAGCCCCCACATTCCCTGCCGCCGCCTTGTCTCCCCTGCATCGACCGGTGATGCTCGACGAGGTGCTGGCAGCGCTGGCGCCGCGTGCGGACGCGGTCTATCTCGACGCCACCTTCGGTGTCGGCGGTTATACCGCGGCGCTGCTTGAGGCGGCGCCCTGCAGCGTCGTCGGCCTCGACCGTGACCCCGCCGCCTGCGCCCGCGCTGCGGCGCTGTGCGAGCGTTACCGCGGCCGGTTGACCGTGCTGCACGGCTGTTTCGGCGAGTTGGCCTCGGTGTTGCCGGCGCATGGCTTCGCCCGTATCGACGGCGTCGCTTTTGATCTCGGCGTTTCCTCGCCGCAACTGGACGATCCCGAGCGCGGCTTCTCCTTCCGCGCCGACGGTCCGCTCGACATGCGCATGGACCCCACCGCTGGCCAGCCGGCCTCGTGGGCGGTGAACGAATTGCCCGAGGTGGAACTGGCGCGGATCATCGCCGAGTACGGCGAGGAANNGCGGGCGGCGCGGCGCATTGCCCGCGCCATCGTCCGCGCCCGCAAGGCGGCTCCGATCGCGACGACGCTGATGTTGGCGGAGATCGTCCGCGCCGTCCTGCCGCGTGCGGCCGACGGCATCGATCCGGCGACGCGGACCTTTCAGGCGTTGCGCATCCTCGTAAACGACGAGTTGGGTGAGCTCGATCGCGGATTGCTGGGTGCCGAGCACCTGCTCGCCGCCGGCGGCCGGCTGTGTGTGGTGTCGTTCCATTCCCTCGAGGACCGCCAGGTGAAGACNTTTTTGCGCGCCCGTGGTGGTTCGGCGCCACGGCCGTCGCGTCACCGCCCGGAGGCGATCGATCTGCACGAGGCGGCAGCCTCGTTCCGGCTGATCACCAATCGGCCTCAGCGACCCACGGAGGCAGAGATAACCGTCAATCCACGTGCCCGTTCGGCGCGCCTACGTGCGGCCGAACGGACATCCGCCCCGGTCTGGCCCGGATCCAATGCGAACAGGAGAGCTGCATGAATGGCTGGCCGGTCTTTGTCCGCCAGACGACGATTCTCTGCTTGTTGCTCGCGGTTGGCTTGGCCGTGGTGCTGTTGGCGCTCAAGCATCAGGTGCAGCAGTTGAGTGACGAGCTGAATGCGCTCAATCGGCAGTACGTCGAAGAACAGCAAACCATCCGCGTCCTCAAGGCAGAGTTCGCCTATCTGAGTCAGCCCGATCGGTTGCGCGGACTGGCGACGCAACTGGGGTTGGTGCCGGTGGAGCCGCGGCAGTTGGCAACCTTCGCCACCCTTGACGCTGTCCTCGCCGCCCTGCCGCCCGAACCAAAGGCAGCAAAGCAGACGGCCAGCAATCGCAGCAGTGTACATTTGGTATCGAAGACGAGGGGATCGCAGAGATGAGCGGCGCTGACGACCTGTGGGCACTCCCCGGACCAAATTGAACACCTTCGCCATCCGTCGGGCGCGGGCGGTCGAAATCGCCCGTAACCGGTTGCTTGCCACCGGCCTGATCTTTATTTTTGCCTTCCTGGTCATCGGCGGTCGCCTGATCGACCTCACTATCGTTGATCAGGGCGACTCGCGGAGCGTGGCGGCGGCAATCAAGAAGAGTACGGTCGGTCGCGGCGATATTGTCGATCGGACCGGTGCCATTCTCGCAACCAGCCTGCCACTTCCCTCGGTTTATGCCGACCCGCACGACATCATCGACGTGGACGCGGCAGTGCGCGACCTTTCCAGTGTCTTCCACGATCTGGATCGCCAGGCGCTGCGCACGAAGCTTGCCAGCGGCGGCCGTTTCGTCTGGATCAAGCGGCTGATTTCGCTCGACGACAAAATCAAGATCAATCGTCTCGGTATTCCCGGCGTCAACTTCGTCGACGAGCGTCGGCGCTTCTATCCCACGGGCAACGCCGCCGGCCACATCCTCGGCTTTACCGATATCGATGGTCGAGGCATCGCCGGTGTCGAGGAATACTTCGAACCGCAGCTGTCCAATGGCGAGTCGCTGCGGCTGTCGCTCGACATACGCATCCAGCAACTTATGCGTCAGCAGCTTGAGCAGGCGCGACGCGAGTTCGACGCCATCGGCGCCGCCGGCCTCGTCTACGATGTCAGCACCGGCGAGTTGCTGGCCATGGTCTCGTTGCCCGATTTCGACCCCAATGCCCCAGTAACCGATCCGAAGGACGACGCCCGCTTCAACCGGATCACCAAGGGCGTCTACGAGATGGGCTCGACGTTTAAGCTGTTCACGCTATCGATGGGTCTCGACAGCGGCGTCACCACCATCAAGGGAGGCTATGACGCCAGCCGGCCGATCCATATTGCCAAGTACACCATCAGCGACTACCACGCGCTCAATCGCTGGCTGTCGGTGCCGGAAATTCTCATCCATTCGTCGAACATCGGCGCCGCCCTGATGGCGGTGGACGTGGGAACGGCACGGCAGAAGCAGTATCTGCAGCGTTTCGGCATNNTCTCAACAAGCCGCAGATCGAGCTGCCGGAAGTGGGGGCGCCGCTGGTCCCCGATCCATGGCGTGAGATCAACACCATGACCATCGCTTTCGGGCATGGGTTAGCGGTGACGCCGTTGCAACTGGCGGTGGGCGTTGGAGCGGTGGTCAACGGCGGCACGCTGTTGCGGCCGACCCTGTTGCGGCGCGATAATGACGATCCCGTCCCCGGCAAGATGGCGATTTCGCCCAAGACATCGCGGCAGATGTGCGATCTGATGCGACTCGTGGTGGAGGTGGGTACCGGCGCCAAGGCCGACGTGCCGGGATACGAGGTCGGCGGAAAGACCGGTACTGCCNNCGAAAAGCTTGGCCATGGCCGCTACATCGCCAATGCTCGCATAGCCTCCTTCGTCGGTGCGTTTCCCATGTCGGACCCGCGCTACGTTGTTCTGGCCATGCTCGACGAGCCGAAGGGCAACAAGAGCACCTATAACTATGCCACCGGCGGCTGGGTGGCGGCGCCGGTGGTTGGCGCCGTGGTGCGTCAGATGGCGCCGATCCTCGGCATTCCACCCGAGGCGACACAGGAAGCAGCGAAACCAATGGGCAAGACGAAGGGAACCGGCAAGCCGCAGAAGGTGGCGGTTCGTGATGCGATTGCCCGCGTTCAGGGANNAAGCAGGTTGCGGCTAACTGACCTCTTGGAAGGGATCCGGATCACCTTGACTGCTCTTGACGCCGAACGATTGGAAATCACCGGCCTTGCCGCCGATTCACGCAAGGTCGAACCAGGCTTCCTGTTCGCCGCCCTCCCCGGCAGCCGCGCCGACGGCGTGAACTTCGTCGGTGAGGCAGTGCGGCGTGGTGCCGCCGCGGTGCTGGCGCCGAAGGCGGCCGAGGCATCGCTGCGGCTCGCCCTCGATCAGGCGCCCCCGGTGGTGCTCATCTGTGATCCAAATCCGCGGCGCCTGTTTGCGTTGATGGCGGCGCGCTTTTTCGGTCGGCAGCCGGAAACGGTGGCGGCGGTGACCGGTACCAACGGCAAGACCTCNGTGGTTTCCTTCCTGCGTCAGATCTGGACAGCGGCGGGACGGCGGGCGGCAAGCCTCGGCACCCTTGGGCTGACGGCCCCCGGGCGGAGCGACGCGGGCAGCATGACCACCCCCGATCCGGTGGCGCTGCACCGGATGCTCAGCTCACTCGTCGACGCCGGGGTCCAATGTCTCGCCATGGAGGCCTCCAGCCATGGCCTCGATCAGTGCCGTCTCGATGGCGTTCGCATCGCGGCCGGCGCGTTCACCACCCTCGGCCGCGACCATCTCGACTATCATCCGAATATTGAAGCTTATCTGAGCGCCAAGCTGCGCTTGTTCGATGCACTGGTGGTGGACGGTGGTGCGGCGGTGATCTGCGCCGACGATCTTGCTGCCGGGCGAGTCCGCTCGGCCGCCGCGGCGCGTGGTCTGCGGGTGCTTACCTACGGCCGGCGTGGTGAAGACCTGCGGCTGCGCGGCATCAGCCCCACCGCCGACGGACAGCAATTGGCAGTGACCGTCGCCGGCCAGGATCGGCTGATCGAACTGCCTCTGGCGGGCGAATTTCAGGCATTGAATGCCCTCTGTGCGCTTGGCTTGGCGCTGGCTACCGGCACCGATGCCGAATTGGCGATCGCCGCGCTTGGCCGACTGGAGGCGGTGCGTGGCCGGCTGGAGCGCGTCGCCCGCGTCGGTGGCGCTTCGATCTATGTGGATTACGCCCATACCCCCGACGCGTTGGCGGTGGTGCTGCGGGCGCTGCGACCGCAGGTGCGCCGGGAATTGGCCGTGGTGTTCGGCTGCGGCGGCGATCGCGACCCTGGCAAGCGCCCGCAGATGGGCGAGGTGGCGCGCCAGTTCGCCAATCGCATCGTCGTCACCGACGACAACCCGCGCAGCGAGGAGGCGAGTGCCATTCGCCGGCAGATTCTCACCGCCTGTCCCGACGCGCTGGAGATCGGCGATAGGGCCGAGGCGATCGCCGCGGCCATCGCCGCGCTGCAGGATGGCGACGTGCTGGTGGTCGCCGGCAAGGGACACGAGACAGGGCAGGTCGTCGGCGATCGGGTGCTGCCCTTTGACGATGCCGCCGTCATTCGTCACGTCGTCGGNGGAGACTGCCCGGTGACCGATCTCACGGCGCTCTGGACGAGCGCAGCGGCAGCGGCGGCGACGGGGGCGNNATCGACCGGTCCCTGGTCGGCGACCGGAGTCGGTATCGATTCCCGCAGCCTCGTCCCCGGTGATCTGTTTATTGCCATCAAGGGGCCGTCGCAGGACGGCCATGCCTTCGTCGCCGCGGCGCTGCAGCGGGTGCGGCGGCAGCGGTGGTAAGCCAGNGTGCCGGACGACGTCGCCGCCGATGCGCCGCTCCTGGTGGTGGACGATACGATGACGGCGCTGTGGGACCTGGGCCGGACCGGCCGGGCGCGCACTGCCGCTCGCGTTGTCGGCGTCACCGGCAGCGTCGGCAAGACCAGCATCAAGGAAGCCTTGAAGCAGGTGTTGGCGCGGCAGGGTCGTACCAGCGGCAACGACGGCAGCCTGAACAATCATTGGGGCCTGCCGCTGACCCTGGCCCGTCTGCCGCAATCGGCCGTATATGGCGTCGTCGAGATGGGTATGAACCATGCCGGCGAACTAACGCCGCTCGCCCAGCTGGCGCGGCCGCACGTGGCGGTGATCACCACCATCGCTCCCGTGCACATCGAGCATTTTCCTTCGGTGGAAGCGATCGCCGACGCCAAGGCGGAGATCTTCACCGGCTGTACGCCGGATGGCATCGTCGTCCTGCCGGCCGACGACGTCCACTTTTCCCGCTTGGCCGCGGCTGCAAGGCGAGCCGGGATTGAGCGCGTTATCAGCTTCGGTATTGCCGCGGATGCGGACGTTCGCCTGCTCGGTGCCGACGTAGATGGAGGCGGCTCATCCATCCACGCCCGGGTGATCGATCGCGATCTCGTCTACCGCGTCTCACTGCTCGGCCGCCACTGGGTGGTCAACAGCCTTTGTGTGCTGGCGGCGGTGCAGGCGCTTGGCGGCGACGTAACGCAGGCCGCGGCCGATCTGGTGACGCTGCAGGCAGCGAAGGGACGGGGACGGCAGTGCATCGTCCGCCTGCCGTATGGATCGTTCCGTCTGATCGACGACAGTTACAACGCCAGTCCGGCTTCCATGGCCGCGTCCTTTGATGTTCTCGGCCGGCTGCAGACCGGCAGCGGTGGCCGCCGTATCGCCATCCTCGGCGACATGCTGGAACTTGGCCGGGACGAAATCGCCTTTCACGCCGCCCTCGCCGTGCCGCTGGAGGACAACGGCATCGATCTGGTGTTCACCGCAGGTGAGCGGATGCAGGCACTGGCCGCCGTCCTGCCGCCGCACATGCAGGGCGCCCACGCGGCCGACGCGGCGACGCTCGCGCCGCTGGTGGCTGCCGCGGTTCGACCGGGCGACGTCGTCAGCGTCAAGGGGTCGGCCGGCAGTCGGATGGTGCGCGTCGTCGAGGCGTTGCGGGCGCTGGACGGTGCAAGCGAGGCGGCAAGCGAACGGACCTGTGCCGAGGGAGTGTCCTGACCCCATGCTCTATGCACTGTTGGTTCCTTTCGCCGACGAGATCGGACTGTTTAACGTCTTCCGCTACATTACCTTTCGCAGCGGCGGGGCGCTCCTGACTGCGCTCCTTATCGGCTTTGTCATCGGCCCGCGGCTGATCCGTCTGTTGCGCTCGAAGCAGAACGGCGGCCAGCCGATCCGCGAGGACGGGCCGCAGAGTCATCTGGTGACGAAGCGCGGTACTCCGACCATGGGCGGCTTCCTGATCCTGGTCGCCGGTTCGCTGTCGACGCTGCTGTGGATGGACCTGCGCAGCGGCTTCGTCTGGGTCGCTCTGATGGTCACCCTCAGCTACGGTGCCATCGGCTTCCTCGACGACTATCGCAAGGTCGTCCACAAGAACAGCAAGGGTTTGCCTGGGCGTGGCAAGTTGTTCCTGCAAGTGATCATCGCCGTCAGTGCGGCGATCTGGATCACCCTGCTCACCCCAGGGCCGCTGGAACACACGCTCGCCGTCCCATTCTTCAAGAACGTGCTGATCGACTTGCACGTCTTCTTCTACCTACTAGCCATTGGCGTCATCGTTGGTGCCTCGAACGCCGTCAACCTCACCGATGGCCTGGACGGCCTCGCCATCGTCCCGGTGATGATCGCCGCCGGCGTCTTTGCAATGATCGCCTACCTCGTCGGCAACAAGGTGTTTGCCGATTACCTGCAGATTCATTACGTGCCGGGCACCGGCGAGCTGGCGGTATTCTGCGGCGCGCTGATGGGCGCCGGCCTCGGTTTCCTCTGGTTCAATGCCCCGCCGGCCAAGGTGTTCATGGGCGACACCGGCTCGCTGTCGCTGGGCGGCGCCTTAGGGGCGATCAGCGTTTCCACCAAGCACGAACTGGTATTGGCGATCGTCGGCGGCCTGTTCGTGCTCGAAACCGTGTCGGTGATCGTCCAGGTGGCGTCATTCAAGCTGACCGGCAAGCGGGTGTTTCGCATGGCGCCGCTGCACCATCATTTCGAAAAGCTGGGCTGGGCGGAGCCGACGATCGTCATTCGCTTCTGGATCATCGCCTCGGTGCTGGCGTTGATCGGCCTCTCGTCGCTGAAGCTGCGGTGAGGTGGCAATGATTCCCTTGACCGCCCTCGCCGCAAACACCTTCGCCGTCCTCGGGCTCGGTCGTAGTGGTCGTACCGCCGCCCAGGCGCTGCTGACTGCCGACAAGTCGGTGCTCGCCTGGGACGACAATGCGGGGGCACGCGAGACCGCAGCCGCCGACGGTCTGCCCATCGTCGATTTGCAGGCTCGCGGCCTTGCCGGTGTTGACGCGCTGGTGTTGAGCCCCGGCATTCCGCATAGCTTCCCGGCGCCGCACCCGGTCACCACCCTGGCGCGCGAACAAGGCGTGCCGATCATCGGCGACATCGAACTGCTGTTCGCGGCGCAGCCGGACGCCCGCTACGTCGGCATCACCGGCACCAACGGCAAGTCGACGACGACGGCGCTCATCGCGCACATTCTCATTCGCTGCGGTGTTGAGTGCGAGGTGGGTGGCAATCTCGGCCAGCCGGTGTTGGGCTTCCGCCCACTTGGTGCCGGTGCTGTCTATGTCCTTGAAATGTCCTCCTACCAGCTGGAACTGACACCTTCACTCGCCTTCGACGTTTCGGTGCTGCTCAACATCACCCCGGATCATCTCGACCGACACGGCGGCATGGACGGCTACGTGGCGTCGAAGCGGCTGATCTTCGCCACTCTCCCAGAGGGGGCAACCCAGGTGATCGGCATCGACGACGCGCCGTCGCGACAAATCTATCAAGACCTTGTCGCCGCCGGCCGCGGCCGGGCGATTCCCGTTTCCACCCGCGAGCGGCCGGCGGGCGGCGTGTTCGTCGTCGATGGCAGGCTCTACAACACCAGCCAATCCGGTGAGCCCGAGTTGCTTCTTGATTTGCGGGAAGCACAGGCGCTGCCCGGCGAGCACAACGGCCAGAACGCCGCCGCCGCCTACGCTGCTACCGCTGCCCTCGGCCTCGATCGGGCGGCGATCGTCGCTGCCATCGGCGATTTTCCCGGTCTTGCCCATCGCCAGGAGCGGATCGGCGTCGTCGCCCAAGTGGCCTACGTCAACGATAGTAAGGCGACCAATCCCGAGGCGGCGGCGAAGGCACTTGCCTCCTACTCCACCATCTACTGGATCGGCGGTGGCCGACCGAAACAGGGCGGTCTCGAAGCGCTCAACCCCTTTCTCGATCGCATTCGCCACGCCTTTCTCATCGGCGAGGCGGCGGCACCCTTTGCCGCGGCGCTGCAGGGGCGGGTGGCACTCACCCATGCGGAGACACTCGATCGCGCGGTAGCGGCGGCACGGGCGCTGGCCGAGGCCGAGCGGTTGCCGGGAGCCACCGTCCTCCTCTCGCCCGCCTGTGCCTCCTTCGATCAATTCCGCAACTTCGAAGCCCGCGGCGATGCCTTCCGCGCGCTGGTGGAGCAGATGACGCGATGAATTCCTTTGCCCGCACCGACAAGAGCCTGATCAGCCGCTGGTGGTGGACGGTCGACCGTTGGACTTTGGCCGCGGTGCTACTCCTGGCCGGTGTCGGCGTGGTGCTGACCATGGCGGCCTCGCCTTCAGTGGCCGAACGGATCGGCGTCGATTCCTTCTATTTTGCCCGCCGCCAGTTCGTCTACGTGCCGATCGCCGTTGCGATAATGCTGGTAACCTCGCTGCTTTCACCGACCGGCGTTCGCCGCATCTGTCTCAGCATGTTCGGCCTCGCGCTGCTGATGACGCTCGCGACCATGTTCGTCGGCACCGAGATCAAGGGCGCCGTCCGCTGGCTGAGCGTCGGCGGTCTGTCGATCCAGCCGTCCGAGTTTCTGAAGCCGGCGTTCGCCGTTGCCAGCGCCTGGGCGATTGCGCGTAGCCGGGAGAAGGAGGGGATCGTTGGCTACCCGCTGTCCATCGCCATCTGGCCGCTAGCTGCNGGTGTCCTGCTGGTGCAGCCGGACGTGGGGACCTCAGTGCTGCTGATTGCGGTGTGGGGGATGCAGATCTTCCTCGCTGGCTGCCCGCTGGCGCTGATTGCGCTGCTGGCGTTGCTCGGCGTNGGGGGGGCGGTCGGTGCCTACTTCACCTTCAGCCACGTGCAGTTGCGGGTTAATCAGTTCCTCGATCCGGGATCAAGCGAGGGCTATCAGGTTAACCGAGCGCTGGAAGCGTTTCAGAGCGGCGGTCTGTTCGGCCGCGGGCCTGGCGAAGGCCGGGTGAAGGAAGTCCTGCCCGACGCGCATGCGGACTTTATCTTCGCCGTTGCCGGTGAGGAGTTCGGCCTCATCGTCTGCATTCTCATCGTTGCCCTGTTTGCCTTCGTCGTCCTGCGCAGCCTCGCCCGCACCTTCAAAGACGAGGATCTGTTCGTCATCCTCGCTGGCAGCGCCCTCGTTGCGCTCTTCGGTATGCAGGCGTTGATGAACATGGCGTCCACCATGCACCTGATTCCACCGAAGGGAATTACCCTGCCGTTCATCTCCTACGGCGGTTCCGCCACCCTGGCACTTGCCTGGGCGATGGGGATGATGCTGGCGATGACGCGCGAGCGGCCAAAGAGTGGGGGCGTCGAATGAGCTTGCCGCAGCCCTGCATCGTCCTCGCTGCCGGCGGCACGGGAGGCCACGTCTTCCCCGCCGAGGCGCTGGCCGGTGCGTTGGCCACCCGAGGCCTGGATACCGTCCTGCTCACCGACTCGCGCGGCCGTGACTTTCGCGGCGCGAAGCAGATCCAGGTTATCGCCGGCGGCGGTATCGCCGGCCTCGGGACCGCCGCTCGTCTGCGCAGCGTTGGCGCGCTCGCGGTTGGTTTCGCCCAGGCGCTATGGCACCTGCGGCGGGTCGCGCCGCAGGTGGTCGTCGGTTTTGGCGGCTATGCCTCGCTGCCGCCGATGCTGGCCGCGGTCCTGCTCCGCATTCCCACCCTGCTGCATGAACAAAATGCGGTGCTCGGTCGCGCCAACCGGCTGCTTGCCCGGCGTGTCAAACGCATTGCCGTTGCTTTCGACCAAGTGGCGCGACTGCCCGCCAGTGCGGCGTCGCGCACGGTGCGTATCGGCATGCCGGTGCGGCCGGCGTTCGCAGCGATTGCCGGGACGGCCTATCAGCCAGCGACCGATGGCGAACCGATCCGCCTGTTGATCCTTGGCGGCAGCCAGGGGGCGCAGATCTTTTCTACCCTGCTGCCGGATGCGATCGCCCACATCGACCCGGATCTGCGCGGACGTCTGCAGGTCAGCCAGCAATGCCGGCCGGAGACCCTCGAGCTTACCCGCACGGCTTATCTCGAACTAGGCGTCGAGGCCGAACTGGCGACCTTCTTCGACGATGTCCCCCTGCGCATGGCTACCTCGCAGCTGGTGATCGCCCGCTCCGGCGCTTCGACGATTGCCGAATTGACTGCGGCTGGGCGGCCGGCGCTACTGGTGCCTTACCCCTATGCCATCGACGACCACCAGTCGGCGAACGCCCAGGCGATCGAAGCCGCGGGCGGCGGTTGGATGCTACCGCAGGCAACGCTGACTCCCGAGGCGCTGGCCGCCCGGATAACGGCGCTGCTGCGCCAGCCGGCGACGTTGATCGCGGCCGCGGCGGCGGCGCAGGCCGCCGGGACCATTGATGCCGCCCAGCATCTCGCCGATCTCGTCATCTCCATGATCCCCGCGGCCGGTGGCTGTTCTGCCGCCGCCTTACCCAAGCAAGGCGCGGCATGAAATCCATTCCTCTCGACATTGGCACCATCCACTTCGTCGGCATCGGCGGCATCGGTATGAGCGGCATTGCCGAACTGCTGCACAACCTCGGCTACCGGGTGCAGGGAACCGACCGGGCGGAGGGCGCCAACACCCGGCGCCTGCAAGCCGCCGGCGTTCCCATCACCATTGGCCACGACGAGAGCAACCTCGGCGACGCGCAGGTGATCGTCACCTCTTCGGCGATCAAGTCCGACAACCCTGAGGTGGTGGCTGCGCGCAAGCGGCTGATTCCGGTGGTGCGCCGCGCCGAGATGCTGGGCGAACTGATGCGGCTCAAGTGGTCGATCGCCGTCGCCGGCACCCATGGCAAGACCACTACCACCTCGTTGGTGGCCTCGATCCTCGATACCGCCGGCCGCGATCCGACGGTGGTCAACGGCGGCATCATCAACGCCTGGGGCTCCAACGCCCGGCTCGGCTCCGGCGATTGGATGGTGGCAGAGGCGGACGAGTCCGACGGCACTATGGTGAAGCTGCCGGCGACCATTGCCATCGTCACCAACATCGACCCCGAGCACCTTGACCACTACGGCACCTTCGAGGCGCTGCGCGAAGGCTTCGTCACCTTTCTCGCCAACATTCCCTTCTATGGCTTTGCAACCCTGTGCATTGACCATCCGGAGGTCCAGGGCATTATTCCCCGGCTGCTCGACCGGCGGATCATCACTTATGGCTTCAGCGCCCAGGCCGACGTCCGCGCCAGCGACCTGCAGCTGACGTCTGCCGGGGTCCGCTTCACCGCCATCATCACCGACCGCAAGACCGGCCAGGCGAACACGGTGGACGATATTTTCCTGCCCATGTTCGGCCGCCATAACGTGCAGAACGCGTTGGCCGCTCTCGCCGTCGCCCACTTCATCGGCATCGACGATGAAGTGGTCAAGTCGGCCTTCGCCGGTTTCGGCGGCGTCAACCGCCGGTTCACCAAGACCGGCGAGGTGGATGGGATCACGATCATCGACGACTATGGCCACCACCCGGTGGAAATCGCTGCGGTGCTGGCGGCTGCGCGCAGCGTGACCCAGGGACAGGTGATCGCGCTGGTCCAGCCGCATCGCTATTCGCGACTGAAGAGCCTGTTCGACGGTTTTTGCTCCTGCTTCAACGACGCCGATACGGTGATCGTCGCCGATGTCTATCCGGCAGGGGAAGAGCCGATCGAAGGCATGCACCGCGACGGCCTGGTNGGGGGGCTGCGCGCGCATGGTCATCGCCACGTGGTGCCGCTGGCCGAACGCGGCGATCTGGCACGGCTGGTCTCCGATCTGGCGCGGCCAGGCGATTTCGTCGTCTGCCTCGGCGCCGGCAACATCACCCAATGGGCACACGCGCTGCCGGAGGAACTGACGGACCTGCGTCGGCGCGGGGGCGGGCGAATGATGGCGGCACGCCGACACGACGAGCCGCGGCTGATCGATCGCCTGCCAGCCGTCCGCGGCCGCTACAGCGAGAACGTGGCGTTGGCGCCGATCACTTGGTTTCGCGTCGGTGGTCCGGCGGAGGTGGTGTTCCGGCCGCTGGATGTGGACGATCTTGCGACGTTTTTGCGGGCAAAGCCGGCTGACGTTGCGGTGACCGTGCTCGGCGTCGGTTCCAACCTGTTGGTTCGCGATGGCGGCGTGGCGGGCGTGGTCGTCCGGCTCGGTCGTGGCTTCGCCGCGATTGCCGCCGAGGACGAGCGGATCGTCGCCGGTGCCGGCGCGCTCGATCTCAACGTCGCCCTCGTTGCCCGTGATGCCGGCCTCGCTGGTCTCGAGTTCCTCTCCGGGATTCCGGGGACCATCGGCGGCGCCCTCAGGATGAACGCCGGTGCCTATGGCAGCGAAATGGCGGATGTCCTGCTGCAGGTGCAGGCGCTGGATGGCGCGGGCAACACGTACATGCTGGCGCCAAGCGAGATGCGGCTGAGCTATCGCCACTGCGGCCTGCCGGCGGACTGGATTTTCACCGGAGCGGTGTTGGCCGGCCGGCCGGCGGAGGCGCTGGCGATCGCGCGGCGGATNGGGGAGATCCGTCAGGCACGGGAAACGACGCAGCCGATCCGTTCGCGCACCGGCGGCAGCACCTTTGCCAACCCCGAGGGCGCCAAGGCCTGGCAGCTCATCGACCGCGCCGGCTGTCGTGGCCTGCGTCGCGGCGGCGCCATGGTCTCCGAGCAGCACTGCAATTTCCTGATCAACACCGGCACTGCCAGCGCCGCCGATCTGGAGGAACTGGGCGAGGANGGTGCGTCGGCGGGTGCTTGACGCCACTGGCGTCAAGCTCAGCTGGGAAATCGACCGCATCGGCCAGCTGGCCGCGGTGTCATCGGTGGAGGAGCCGCGATGACCCGGCGGGTGACGGTACTAATGGGCGGCTGGTCCTCGGAACGAGAGGTCTCGCTGGTCAGCGGCGCTGCTGTCGCCGACGGCCTGCGCGCCAGCGGGTTCGCGGTTACGACGGTAGACGTGGGCCCAGATCCGCGGCTGCTGATCGATCGCCTCGATCCGCGCCCGGATGTTGTCTTTAATGCTCTGCACGGCCGGTTCGGTGAGGACGGCTGCATCCAGGGCCTGCTCGACATCCTCGGCATTCCCTACACCCATTCGGGCGTGTTGGCCTCGGCCCTGGCGATGAACAAGGCGATGGCCAAGCAGCTGTTCTCCGAGGTGAGTATTCCGGTGGCAGCGCATCGGGTAGTCAGCCGCGAGGAGATGGCGGCCGGTGATCCGCTGCCGCGCCCCTACGTGGTGAAGCCGGTGAGCGAAGGCTCCAGCGTTGGTGTGCGCATTGTCCGCGACGACGACGAAGGCGTCCCGGTGGGCATCGATAGCTGGCCCTATGGCGCCAGGGTGATGGTGGAACGGTTCGTGCCCGGCCGCGAACTGACCGTGGCGGTGATGGGCGACCGACCGCTCGCGGTCACCGAGATCACCACCAAGCGTGGCTTCTACGATTACGATGCCAAGTACACTTCCGGNGGCTCGCTGCACGTCATTCCTGCTGCGGTCAGTCGTGCGGTGTACGACGAGGCACTTGAGTTTGCCGTCCGCGCGCATCGAGTGCTCGGTTGTCGCGGCGTCTCCCGCGCCGATTTCCGTTACGACGGCGATGAACTGTTCATTCTCGAAGTCAACACCCAGCCGGGGATGACACCCACCTCGCTGGTGCCTGAGCAGGCGAAATACGCCGGGATCTCCTTCCCGCAACTCGTTGCCTGGATGGTGGATAAAGCGGAGTGCGACGGATGACCTTCGGACGTAAGCCAGGCAAGGCACAGGCGGCGCGTGCATCCGCCGGCCAGTTTTTCAGCCGGCGTAAGATCGTCGTCACCGCCGGGGTGCTGACGTTGGCCACTCTCGTGGCCGCGGCGGCGGTCCTGGGCAAGAACTCTCCGATCCATGATCGGGTGCAGACGGCGGCCGACGCATTCACCATGCACTTGGCGCAGCTCACCGGCTTCACCGTAGGCGAAATTCTCGTTGTCGGGCGCCAGGAGACACCGCGCGATGCGCTGGTTGACGCCCTGAACGTGGACTTCGGCGATCCCATTTTTGCCATCGATCTGCAGACGGCGCGCGAGCGGATTTTGGCTCTGCCCTGGATCAGTAGCGTCGCGGTGGAACGGGTGCTGCCCGACACCGTGGTGGTCCACCTGACCGAACGGCGACCGATGGCGGTCTGGCAGCACAACAACAAGCAGTACGCCGTCATCGATCGCGAGGGCCACGTCCTCGACCGCGACAGCGTGTCCGCTTTTCCCAACCTGCTGGTGGTCTCGGGCGAGGATGCGCCGGTGCACGCGGCGGCGCTGATCGACATGTTGCGCAGCGAGCCACAGCTGATGGAGCGCGTCGATGCGGCGATGCGCGTCGGNGGGCGGCGCTGGAACGTGTTTCTGGACAACGGTGTCAGTGTCCGCCTGCCGGAAGAGGACCCGACGGAGGCGTGGCATCGGCTAGCCGAATATCAGCGGATGCATGCCCTGCTGGCGAAAAACATTCGTGCCATCGACATGCGGATCCCGGACAAGCTGATTTTGCAGGCAAAGGGGCCGCAGGAGCCGGCGTCGGAGGATGCTGCGGCTACCAGCGGTGACGACGTCAAGTCGCAAAGCGGCGTGGCTCCGCGCAGCGCCGGATCCGTCAACACCGGCCAGCCGGCTACCGGTAAGTCGGTTCGTGACAAAGCGAGTCCCAGCAAGCCGGTTCAAGGCAGGGCCACGCATGACCACGGCGACGCAGGCAAGACGGCGCCGGGCAAGACGGCTGCCGGCAACGGCGGCGCCGGCAGGACTCGTCCCGGCAAAACCGCGCCGGACAAGGCAACCGAAGGCAAGGTGACGGCGCGAGGACACGCCGAGGGCTGACGGCTGAATGAATGAACACAACGCGGCAGGAGAGTTTGAGGGAACATCGGTGAAAAAGGCAAAGGCATCCTCCCAGACGAAGGCACGCAGCGGGCTGATCGGTGCCCTCGACATTGGCACGACGAAAATCACCTGTCTGATCGCGCGCGTTGCCGGCTCCCAGGGCGCACGCGTCGTTGGCGTCGGCCACCATGCGTCGCAGGGGGTGCGCAACGGCACTTTGGTGGACCTGGACGCCGCGGAAACGACGATCCGTGCCTGCGTCGACGCCGCCGAAAACATGGCCGGCGAAAAGATTCGCCACGTGGTGGTTAATGTCGCCACCGGTTCNTCGCCGCGCTCGCGCCTGTTCGCTTATGAAATCTCCGTGGGAGGGCACGAGATCGGTGATGGCGACATTCGCCGCATCCTCGATCCAATTGGTTTCGCCGACTCGGTGCCTGATGACCATCGCGTCATCCATGCCATCCCGGTGGGTTATTCGATCGATGGCTGCCGTGGCGTACGCGATCCGCGCGGCATGTTCGGCCAGCGCCTTGGCGTCAATCTGCACGTCATCACCGCCGCGGCAGGAGCGCTGCGCAACCTCTACACCTGCGTCAGCCGCTGCCATCTCGATGTGGTCGGCCGGGTGGTTTCGCCCTACGCCTCGGCACTTGGCTGTCTGATCGATGATGAGAAGCAACTGGGCGTCACCCTCATCGACATGGGTGGCGGGACGACCTCCGTTGCCGTCTACTTCGANCCCGAACTGGTGTTCACGGATGTCCTGCCGGTGGGTGGCATGCATGTCACCCGCGATCTGGCCAAGGGGCTGTCGACGCCGATGGCGCAGGCGGAACGGATCAAGACCCTGTTCGGCAGTTGCTTGCCGTCGCCGTCGGATGTCCGTCAGCTGATCGAGGTGCCGCCAATCGCCGCCGAGGGGGGGGCGAATGCNACCCAGGTTCCTCGCTCGATGCTGGTGACCATCATCCGCCCGCGGATGGAAGAGATCTTCGAGATGGTTCGCTCGCGCCTCCAGGAAGCCGGCTTCGATAAGGTGGCCGGCCGTCGCTTGGTGTTGACCGGTGGGGCCAGCGAGCTGCCCGGCACGGCCGACCTAGCCGGCATGATTCTCGACAAGCAGGTGCGTATCGGTCGACCGGCACCCATCGAGGGGTTGCCGGAGGCTGCGGCGAACCCGGCATTCGCTACCTGCGCGGGACTGCTCCGCCAGGCTGTCAGCCAGGCCGAAGAGCCGGCGCAAACAATCTATTGCCCGACCAATGTGCCGCAGGGCCGTTTCGGCCGCTTCGGCCAGTGGCTTCGGGAAAACTTCTAACCGTCGTTTCGGGTTTACAACATGTGCAACCGGAGGCTTTGCCTATGACCATCAACCTCAGCGTTCCCCCTGCCGGCCCGGCCCCGGAACTGCGTCCGCGGATTACCGTGGTCGGAGTTGGCGGCGCGGGCGGCAACGCCGTCAACAACATGATCCGTGCCAAGCTTGAGGGTGTAGAATTCATTATTGCCAACACCGATGCGCAGGCGATTGCCCAGTCGCTCTCTGACCGCCGCATTCAACTGGGCGTCACGGTAACTCAAGGTCTCGGTGCCGGCTCCCGGCCGGACATCGGCCGCATCGCTGCCGAGGAAGCGCTCGAAGACATCATTGAAGAGATCCGCGGCTCGAACATGGTGTTCATCGCCGCTGGCATGGGCGGTGGCACCGGCACCGGCGCGGCTCCGGTCATTGCCCGCGCGGCGCGTGAGCAGGGGATTCTGACCGTCGGCGTCGTTACCAAGCCGTTTCAGTTCGAGGGCGGCCACCGGATGAAAATCGCCGACGGCGGGATCGAGGAGCTGGAGCAGTTCGTCGATACCCTGATCATCATCCCGAACCAGAACCTGTTCCGGATTGCCAACGAGCGCACCACCTTCGCCGACGCCTTCAAGATGGCAGACGATGTGCTCTATTCCGGTGTCCGCGGCGTCACCGACCTGATGGTCATGCCGGGCCTGATCAACCTCGACTTCGCCGATATCCGCGCGGTGATGAGCGAGATGGGCAAGGCGATGATGGGGACCGGCGAGGCCACTGGCGACCGCCGCGCGCTCGACGCGGCTGAGGCGGCGATCTCCAACCCGCTCCTCGACGACATCTCGATGAAGGGCGCCAAGGGCGTGCTGATCAACATCACCGGCAGCTACGACATGACGCTGTTCGAGGTGGACGAGGCCGCCAACCGCATCCGCTCCGAGGTGGATCCGGAAGCCTTCATCATCTTCGGTTCCACCTTCGACGATGTGATGGAAGGCCGCATTCGCGTCTCCGTCGTTGCCACGGGCATGGACGCGGTGCAGGCGCTGCGGGCCACCCCGCCCAAGGTTTCAGTAGTCAGCCGGTTGAGCGATGTTCGCCCGCAGCAGTCGGTGGCCAAGCTGCGCGAGATCGGTTCCGGTGACGGCCCTGGTCGTATCTTCGCCGAGGACCATCTGCCGGGACTGCAGGCTGGCCACGGCCATGCTGAAATGCCGCGCGAACTGGTCCAGGCCGACGCGGGAGAAAACACCATGGCGGCGACGGGTACAGACGGCTCGCCGGTGACCAACGTCTTCATTCCGCCGGCACCGGTCTCCAAGGGCGACATGGATGCATCCGGCATGGCCGAAGTTGCTCCTGGTGGGCATGGCGCAGCGCGTGACGGCGACAGCGATCCCAATCGCAGCCGGACGCGGATGTCCAATCTGTTTGCCCGCATAGCCGGCACCACCGGCATGAAGGCGGCGAAGAGCGACGTCGGTGCGGAAGCAATCGAGGAGACGCCGGCGGCGGCGGCCGCACGCAAGGCACCGCGACTCGGCGGCTTTTCCACTGCTGAGCGGCTGCCGTCTTCACAGCCGGAGGAGGACATGCTCGATATTCCGGCGTTCCTCCGCCGTCAGGCCAACTAGGCCAAGCCGACCAGGCGAGGCCAACCTAGGCTGCTGCCTCGACCGACGGTTCAGGTGAAGGGAGCCGGGCGAAAGCCCGGCCCCTTCCCTCTGACTTGCCGATCAGGAATCCCGCGTGCTATACTCGCCCGCGGTCGCTGCTGGCTAAGGTTTGCACATGAGGATCCTCCCGATTGCGAAATCGCCCAGCAGGCGCATTGGCGCCTGCTTCGGCATTCTCTGCCTGTTGCTGGCGGCATGCGCCTCCGACGACAAGGACGCCTACGTCGATCGTCCAGTCGACGACCTCTATAATGACGCCATGAACAAGCTGGAGGAGGGCGACTACAAGAAGTCGGCAAAGTTGTTTGACGAGGTTGAGCGCCAGCATCCCTACTCTCCTTGGGCGACCAAGGCGCAGTTGATGGCGGCTTTCGCGCATTATAAAGCCGATCAATACGACGAGGCGATCGCTGCCGCCGACCGATATATCGAACTACATCCGGCTAACCCGGATGTTGCCTACGCCTATTACCTCAAGGGTTTGTCGTACTACGAGCAGATCTCGGATATTCATCGCGACCAAAACATGACCGTTGATGCGAAGAAGGTATTCGAAGAACTGGTCTCGCGCTACCCGGACCCGAANTACGCGCGCGATGCCAAGATCAAGATCGAACTCTGCAACGATCACCTGGCTGGCAAGGAAATGACCGTCGGCCGCTTCTATCTTCGCCGGGCACAATACCTGGCCGCGATCAACCGATTCAAGACGGTGATCTCACAGTATCAGTCGACGACGCATGTACCGGAGGCGCTGTTGCGGCTGACTGAAGCCTACACGGCCGTCGGCCTTGACGAGGAAGCGCGCCGGACAGCGGCGGTCCTCGGCTACAACTACCCCGGCAGCGAATGGTATGCCGACGCTTACAAGTTGGTCGGCGCCTCTGCCGACCGGGGGCGCCCAGGAGGAACAGGGGCCACCGCCAGCTTCTGAGGAGCGCGCGCCGGTATGCTGTCGTCGCTCTCGATCCGTGACGTGGTGATTATCGACCGGCTCGACCTGGAGTTTCCTCCGGGCCTGTGCGCCTTGACCGGCGAGACCGGCGCCGGCAAGTCGATCCTGCTCGATGCACTTGGCCTTGCCCTCGGTGGCCGCGCCGATGCGCGGTTGGTGCGCCAGGGTGCGACGCAGTTGACGGTGACGGCGGCATTCCGCCTGCCGCCGGCGCATCCGGCTTTGGCGATCATTGCCGCGCAAGGGATTGACGGCATTGAGGATGGCCTCATTCTGCGCCGGACGGTGAGCAGCGACGGCCGCTCGCGCGCCTTCGTCAACGACCAGCCGGCGAGTGTGTCGCTGTTACGGCGGCTGGGGGAGACACTGGTGGAGATCCACGGCCAGTACGACAATNNCAGAAAGCTGCTGGATCCCAACACTCACCGCATCATCCTTGATGCCTTCGGTGTCCTCCAAACGCAAGTCACCGCCTGTGCTACCGCGTGGAAGGCCTGGCAGGTAGCGCGCGATGAGCGCCTGCAGGCGGAAGAGGCGATCAAGGCCGCGCGACGCGACGAGGACTTCCTGCGTCACGCGTTGGCCGAGATTGAGAAGATGCATCCGGAAGCGGGCGAGGAGATGCTCCTCGCGCAGCGTCGGGCGATGCTGATGCACGCCGAGAAACTCATTCAGGCTATGGACGAGGCAGGGCAGGAACTGGCTGGCGGCAGCTCCGGCCGTGGGGTGGCGGAGTCGCTGCGTTTGGCGAACCGGTCGCTGGAGAGGATTGCCACCAAGGCGGAAGGTCGCCTCGATCCGGTTCTGGCCGCGTTGGAGCGGGCGCAGGGCGAGGTAAGCGATGCGATCGACGGCTTGGCGCGGCTGGCTGCCGATGCTGATCTCGATCCGCGCCACTTGGAAGAGGTGGAAGAGCGGCTGTTTGCCCTGCGCGCCCTGGCACGCAAGCACGACATCGCGGTGGACGACTTGGCGCGGCTGGCAGAGGATTTTGCGGCGCGACTGGCGGCGATCGACTGTGCCGATATCAACATCGCCGGACTGGGTAAGGCCGAAGCGGCGGCGGAACGGGCGTATCTGCAGACGGCGGCAACGCTGCACGACGGACGTCTCCAGGCGGCGAGCGGCCTCGATCGCGCCGTCGCCGCCGAACTGGAGCCGTTACGGCTTGGTCGCGCCCGCTTTCTCTGCCGCATCGATGCTCTTCGCGTCGAGGAGTGGGGACCGAATGGTCAGGATCGGGTGGTGTTCGAGGTGATCACCAATCCCGGCATGCCGGCAGGACCACTGAGTAAAATCGCCTCTGGCGGCGAGCTTGCCCGGTTCATGTTGGCGCTGAAGGTGGTGCTTGCGCGCTCAGATCCAGTACCGACGCTGATTTTCGACGAAGTGGACGCCGGCGTTGGTGGTGCTGTGGCGCACGCCGTGGGCGAACGTCTTGCCCGCCTCGCGACCGACGTGCAGGTGCTGGTGGTCACCCACTCGCCGCAGGTAGCGGCGCGCGGCCACCACCATTGGCAGATTCAGAAAGCGGTGAACGACGGTGCAACGCGCGTCTCGGTCGTTCACCTCGATGGCAGCGGCCGCCGTGAGGAGATCGCCCGGATGCTGGCGGGGGCTGCCGTGACCGACGAGGCGCGCGCCGCCGCCGACAGCCTCCTGCAGGGCACCGCGGCATGACCGGCGATCTGCGTTCGGTTCCGGTCGAGGCGCTGGACGAGTCCCAGGCGGCAGCGGAACTGGCGGCACTAGCAGTTGAGCTTGCCGCTGATGACGTCGCCTACCATCAGAACGATGCGCCGATTATCACTGACGCCGAGTTCGATTTTCTAAAACGCCGGAACGCAGCAATCGAGGCCCGTTTTCCTCACCTAATCCGTGAGGATAGTCCATCGAAAAGAGTTGGTGCCCCACCGGCAGCGGGATTTATTAAAGTACAACACTCTCGTCAAATGACGAGTCTTGATAATGCCTTTACAGAGGATGAACTTATCAACTTTGTGAACGGAGTTCGGCGATTCTTAAGAGAGCTGCAGGATCAAGCTGTAACTCTGGAAATGATGGCAGAGCCGAAGATTGACGGCCTATCAGTCGCTCTTAGATACGAGCGAGGCAGGCTAACATTGGGGTTAACTAGAGGCAATGGCTATGTCGGCGAAGATATAACTGATAATATTCGAACAATTTCGGCGATTCCGGCAGCAGTACAGACGGAATTAGCTGTATTGGAAGTGCGTGGAGAGGTCTTTATGGACCGTCATGCGTTTCAACAGTTAAATGAGTCTCAGCGTGCTCAAGGCAATAAGATTTTTGCTAATCCTCGTAATGCTGCAGCAGGGTCACTTCGCCAACTTGATCCTGCGATCACGGCCGAACGACCCCTGCGCTTTTTGGCTTACGCTTTAGGCGAGTCAAGTAAGCAGATTTGGGAAACTCATGAAGAGATCCTCAACTACTTCAAGTTAATCGGAATTCCTGTAAATAATGAAAACATATTGTGTAATAATATTGAATGTATGTTGCAATATTATAGAGCATTAGAAGGTAAACGGGCGGATTTGCCGTATGATATTGACGGTGTTGTCTTTAAAGTGAACCGCTTGGATTGGCAGGAGCGATTGGGATTTGTTACCCGAACTCCGCGCTGGGCGATAGCACAAAAATTTCCGGCTGAGCGGGCGGAAACGAGAGTAAACGCGATCCGCATCCAGGTGGGCCGGACAGGGACGCTGACGCCAGTCGCCGAGTTGGAGCCGGTGACGGTGGGCGGCGTCGTCGTCTCGCGGGCGACGCTGCACAACGAAGACGAGATCGCCCGCAAAGACATCCGTGTCTGTGATCAGGTGATCGTCCAACGGGCCGGCGACGTGATCCCGCAGGTGGTGGCGGTGGTCCCAGAGAAGCGGCCGGCCGACTCACTGCCGTTCGCCTTTCCCGATCATTGTCCCGAGTGTGGCAGCCTTGCGGTGCGCGAAGAAGGGGAGGCCGCCCGGCGCTGCACCGGCGGGCTGATCTGCCCCGCTCAGGCGGTGGAACGCCTCAAGCACTTCGTGTCTCGCGACGCCTTCGACATCGAGGGGCTGGGCGAAAAGCACATCAGCGCATTCTGGGCGGATGGCCTGATCGCGAAGCCCGGTGACATCTTCCGCCTGCGGACGAAGGTCGACAGCCTGCACAGCCGCGAGGGCTGGGGCAGCCGCTCGATCGAAAACCTGCTGGTGGCGATCGAGGCTAGGCGGACGATCGGTCTCGACCGCTTCATCTATGCACTTGGCATCCGTCAGGTGGGTCAGGCGACGGCGAAACGCCTCGCCCGCCATTACCGGACGTGCGAGGCTTGGCGGTCAGCGATGCAGGCGGCGAGCGAACTAGCCGCCGAATCAGCTACCGAACCGGCGGCGAACGCCAGAAGCGAACTGATCAATATCGAGTCTATCGGCCCGTCGGTGGCGGCCGACCTCGCTGCCTTCTTCGCCGAGCCGCACAACATCGAGGTGCTCAACGATCTGGCGCGCGAGGTCACCGTCGAGCCGTACGTGCCGCGGACCGCTCTGGTCTCACCGGTGGCCGGTAGGACGGTAGTCTTCACCGGAACCTTGGAGAGTATGACCCGCAGTGAGGCGAAAGCGCGCGCCGAGGCCCTGGGCGCCCAGGTGGCGGGGGCAGTGTCGAAGAAGACCGACTACGTGATCGTCGGCGCCGACGCCGGATCGAAGGCAACCAAGGCGCGGGACCTGGGCGTGACTGTACTCAACGAAGCCGAATGGCTGAGGCTGATCAGCGTCGAATAGGGAATATTGACCAATGATGCTTGCTCACGAGGAGGTGGATCGCCTGCTCGACGAAGACGTGCCATTCGGCGATTTGACGACGGCGGCACTGGGGATCGGTACGCGGCGCGGCCGGATGACGTTTGCGGCGCGCGGCGAGATGGTCGTCTGCTGTGTCGAGGAGGCGGAGGGGCTGCTGCAGCGTCAGGGCGCCAACGTGGTTCGCTCGGCCACCAGTGGCGACCGAGTGCCGGGCGGTCAGATTTTTCTCCAGGCCGAGGCGAAGGCGGCGGTGCTGCACCGCATCTGGCGAGTGGCGCAAAACCTGATCGAGCATGCCTCGGGCATCGCCACCGCCACCCGGCTGATCGTCGATGCTGCCGCTCAGGTGACGCCTGACATCGTCGTCGAATGCACGCGCAAGCACCTTCCCGGCGCGCGGGGCATCGCGGCGCGCGCGGTCCTTGCCGGCGGAGGGCAAATGCACCGGCTGGGATTGTCGGAGACGTTCCTGATCTTCCCGCAGCATCTGGCCTTCCTGCCGGACGGTGCGGACCTCGCCATGATGATCCGCCGGTTGCAACGCCAGCATCCGGGCAAGAAGGTGACGGCGGAGGCTTGGTCGATGGAGACGGCTCTGCAGCTGGCAACGGCGGGGGTGGACATTATCCAACTCGACAAGCTTTCGCCGGCGGACGCGCGCAGCGTTGTCGAGCGCACCCGTCAGTTATCCCCGGCACCGCTGATTGCTGCGGCCGGCGGCGTCAACCTTCGCAACGCCGACGACTACGCTGTTGCGGGCTGTGCGATTCTGGTGACCTCGGCGCCGTATTTCGCCCCGCCGATGGACGTGAAGATCAGCATCGAGCCGGAATGAGAACGCTGGCGACGATATGATCACCACCCAGCCGAAGCGGTACCAACTCTTCGCTTCCTCTTGGCGGCCTGTGCTCGTTGGCGGCATGGGTCAGATGCCGCGAACCGAGCTTCGCTGATGTGAGGAGCGTTTATTTGGGCAGAGTGACCTCCCAGATGCTCTGCGTCCCACCGTAGTCGATGACGTAGATCTTATTGTTGATCATCGCGGAATCGATCGGATTATTGAAATTGCCGACGATCCGCGTCGCATGAAGGCTATAACCCGTCGTCGTCTTGGTCAGGTTCAGGTGCAGCAGATCCTGGCCGGGATCCTTGAACGGACCGGCCGCGCTGTTACCGGTCGGGTCGCCCTTGGTCCAGCTTAGCATGAACCCGTGGCCGCGAAATTCTGGCGCGAGCGTCCGCGTCTGGTCGAAGACCAAACCGAGCGGACTGCGATGCGCGGTGAAGGTGCCGATCGAGGCATGCAGCAGGCTAGCGTCATGGATGACGCCGTCGGCGGAACGGAAACTGTCGGCATCCGGGCCGAAGTTGCGGATCGGCTCAATCAGGGCCACCGCCGGTCGCGGTGGGAAGGCCGGATCGTTGCGATAGTAGCCCTTCTGCACCGCGTTGAAGAGCGGGTTGAGCAACTTATCGGTGGCCGGGTTGTAGTTGGCAAACTGCTGCGGGTTATCGGCGCCACCAATCCGCCACGGAAAGCCGTAATGCAAACCAGGGCGCAGCCAGTTCAACTCGTCCGCCATATCGCGGTCGGGGCCATTTTCCGTCCCGAATAGGTTGCCATCGGCATCGTAAGCCATGTCAAAGGTGTTGCGGATGCCTTCGGCGAAGATGTAGCCGTTGCTTTTCAGCCAAGCCCGATCATTCTGCAGCAAAATGTTGTTGCCATTGGTCGGCAGCTTAAGGATGCAGGCGGTCAGGCCGACTTCGCGGACGCCCGGAAACAGGCCGCCGGCCGATTGCTCCTCGCCGTGGTCGGTGCGGGCGCCGCTGTTGACATAGACGAAGTTCCCGCCTTGGGCGACGATGATGCCGTTCAACCGATGGTCGTAAGCGGTCTTACTCTTCGGATAGGCGGCGGTCTTCGCCAGCACTGACCAGACTCGCCCATTGGGCGATAATTTTCCCCGGGCGATTGTGCCTTGCGTCTTCGTCCCGGACACGTCGGTGTTGCCGACGAGGTAAATTGTTCCGTCGGGCCCGATGGCCATGCCTTGGGTTATGGTCAATCCGTGCCCGTTCGGGCCGGCGACGANACTGCTGGTCCTCGCTGTGACATCGACTTGGTAGATATCGCCCGAACTCTTCAGGTAGTAGAGCGTATTGTTGCGCGGATCCTTGACGAGCCGCGTCGGTGGCACGCTGGGCTTGAGGGTCACCAGAAGCCTGCGAACGGTAATATCCGAGCGCAGCGACTGCGGCACCGTCTCGGCGATCGCGCCGTGGATCGATGCCAGCAGAATCGCTCCCGCTAACGTAAGGCCCGCCAACGTTAGGCAAGTGGTTCGCCCACGCCGGCGCCGTGCGCCCCCATTGTCTCCATCACAAAACGGCCTTTCCAGCTATTACAGTCCCCAACGCCAGTAGATAGGCGATCATCAAAGCAAAAATTCTACCATTCATTGATCAATCGATCCAGTTCGCACGGCTCAGTGGGCCGATGAGCGTGGCGCCCGCTGATGGATATGACGATCAGGATCGAACCGAAGTCATCGCTCCGTTGCCGCCAAAGGAATCGGCGCTCTATTTGCGGCCGCGGCAACATGCCGGGCCGGGCCGAGCCTTGCCATGTTGAGCGGGTGCGGCAAAGACGCCAGTGGCTGTTCGTTGGCACGTAAATGCCGGGTCATTCAGGATCTTAGCTTGTGTCGGTGGATAAAAATATCGTCGTTGGATCTTTATTTCCGTATTGCACAGCAGGGCATTTGCCTCAAAGCCGGCCGGATGCCAGTATTAACTCGGACAAACAACCCGATGAGCCAGCAATGCCGAGACGACCCGTTCGTGACATTGTCGCCGCCGCATCATTGACTCTTTCAATTGCGGCTTGTGCCAGTCCGGACGGGACACAGTCTTGGAATGATGCAACGACAGCGTCCTACGGTGCAGCGGCAGGGAGCTATTACGGCATGGGCGCGCCGGAGCTGACCTGGGAGGACCGCGATGCTCTCGGCCGCGTCGCTTTCGCCGAGGCGGGGAACCAGGGCGATCTCGGGATTGCCGCCGTCGTCTACACGATCTTCAACCGCGTCAACTCCGGCCAGTTCCAGAGCACGGTGCAGGACGTGATCGATGCACCCAATCAATTCGAGCCGTGTATGCGTGCCGGCGGCTGGCGAAACCTGCGACCCTTGAGCGCGTCGCAGGACGCTGTGTTTGCCAATATCCTCGATCAGATCCTCTCCGGGGCTCTGCCTGACCCGACCAATGGCGCGCTGTTCTTCCAGAATGCGCGGATCGTCGCCGCGCGAGCGGCGCGAGGGAAAGGCTCGGCGAGCCTGGTGGATTTCGGCGGCACGCCGCCGGTGGCCGAGATCGGTGATCACCGATTCTACGACTGGCGGGCGGCGATTAATCTGGCTGCTGCACGCAGCCGTTCCTCTGGCGGCTATTCGTCTCCGGAAGTTGCTGATTTGAACAGCCGATCCGCCGACGGAAGCTATAGCGCAGTGTCGTCCTATTCCTCTCAGGAGGTGGCAGACCTGAACGCTCAGCAATTCCGTGGTAGCTCAGGCTATTACGCTTCCGCGGCTTCGTCTTACGCCGATCCGGAGGTGGATTACTCCTCCCAGGAAGTTACCGACCTGAACGAACGCTCTCTCGTCCGACTGCTCAACGAGAACCAATAAGCCTGTCAGCAGGCATTGGCTCCATTGGCCGGTCGCTTCGCGGCGATGAACTCACCACGATCCGGTACGGCGGCAAAACAAAATTCGGAGACGAGGCCTTACCTGCTCATGCGAAATGGCCTGAAGTAACCGGAGCTACTAAGTAGGTTACTGATTATAAATGTTTAGGCCTGATTCATAATGCTCATAATTATAAAAAAATCCCCGGGACCAGCCCGGGGATTTTTGATGGTGTAGTTATCGTGGTGCGACCGCTGCCTAATGCAATTTGCCCGGCAGTTCGGCGATGGCGGTGTCGATCAGCGCATTCGACTGCGCCGGGGTGAGCTTTTGGATCAGCAGATTCTGCGTTGCCTGCATCGCCACATCGACGGCACGGGCGCGGACTTCAGCGACGGCCGAAGCCTCCGCCTGAGCGATCCGCTCCAGCGCCAGTTCTTCGCGCCGCTTCAAGGAGCGCTGCAGTTCGGCCGAAGCCTGTTCGGCAAGGCGGTCGGCCTCGCGACGGGCGTCGGCAACGATCGCCTCCGCTTCGCCGGCAGCATCCCGCTGCTTGCGCTCGTAGGTGGCAAGCAGCGTCTGGGCTTCTTCCGCCAGCCGTCCGGCTTCCTCTAGCCGGGCCCGGATCCGCTCGGCGCGCTCGTCGAGGCCAACGACGACCAGCCGATACGCCCGCTTGCCGATGAGCGCGATGAAGATGAGGAAACCGATTGCGACCCAGAATTCGGCGGTAGCGTAGAAGGCCTCAGGTGCGGCGGCATGCGCCGCACCGTGGGCGGTTTCGGCGGCAAGGGCGGACCACATTACGCTTTCCCTCCCAAGACGACTTCGACGGCGTTGCTGACGGACGTGGCATCCGCCGGTTGGCCGATCAGACGCTCAATGGCAGCACCGGTAACCGCTACAGCCACTTCACGAATATGGGCTACCGCCTGACCACGCGCGGCAGCGATGCGGGCTTCGGCATCGGCAACCTGCTTGGACAGCAGCTCGCTCAACTGCGCGTGACGCTCTGCCGCTTCGGCATCGGCGCGTTCGCGTACGGTGCGAAGCTGGTCGTGCGCCTTGGTCCGTGCATCCACCATCAATTTCTCGTAGGCGGCGACGGCATCCTCGGCCTGAAGCTTGAGCGCCTCGGCTTTGCGCAGACTCTCGTTGATACGAAATTCACGCTCTTCCAGGACCTCGGCGACCCGCGGCAAGGCGATACGGGCCATGAGAAAGTAGAGCGCAATGAAGCTGATAATCAGCCATACGATCTGGGGCGGCCAGACGGCCGGATCAAACTGCGGCATATGTGGATTCCGCGAAAGCGACGAGGCGGCTAAGCCGCCGCCTCCCGGGCGGGCCGGACGAACTGATCAGACGAACAGGATGATCAGCGCGACAACGAGAGCGTACAGGGCGANGGCTTCCACCAGTGCGAAGCCGACCCACATAGGCAGCTGAATCAGTGGCTGGGCGGCAGGATTGCGTGCCAGCGAGGCGATTGTCGTCGAGAAGATGTTACCGATACCGGCGCCAACACCACCCAAGCCGACGACCGCGATACCCGCGCCGATCATCTTTGCAGCATCAAGTTCCATGACCTGATTTCCCTCTTCAACGTTTGTTGTATCGTTGGGCGGCTTGGCCGTGCCTTACGCCCGCTACCGGTCCTCAATGTACTGATTGGCACTTAGTGCATGTGCAAGGCGTCATTGAGGTAGATGCAAGCCAGTACTGCATACACATAGGCTTGCAGAAACGCGACAAGAAACTCCAGACCCGTCAGGCCGATGACGGCCAGCATGGGAATGAAGCCCATGAAGCCGAGCGAAACGACGAAGCCGGCGAACACCTTCAACAGGGTGTGGCCCGCGGTCATGTTGGCGAACAGACGCAGCGAAAGGCTGACTGGCCGGAAGCGGTAGGACATCACTTCGAGTGGGATCAGCAGCGGCGCCAAGAAGATCGGCGTGCCATGCGGGAGAAAGAAACCGCAGAACCCGAGGCCGTTCTTGATAAAGCCGATCACCGTCGTGCCGATGAATACGGCCAGGGCCAACCCCAGCGTTACCACCAGATGCGAGGTGAATGCATAGCCATATGGCAGCATGCCCAGCATGTTGCCAAGGAGAATGAAAAAGAACAGGGAAAAGATAAACGGGAAATACGGCCGACCTTCGCGACCAACATTGGTTCTGATCATGTTGGCGATAAATTCATAGGCGAGTTCGGCGATCGATTGCAGCCGCCCGGGTATGACCGACCGCGGTTTCATCGCCTGGACGAGGAAACCGGTGATCACTGCCACCGCCACCAGCATGAACAGGCTGGCATTGGTAAACGAGGCATTGAAGTTGCCGATCTGGATCGGAAGGATGGTGTGGACTTCGAATTGATGCAGCGGGCTGGCCACCGTTTTACCTTTCTTGTTCCCCGTTTCCGTCGCCGGTTGAGGGACCCGGCGAGCGCTGTCCCGTTTGACTGGTCCCGGTGGGGTTACGAAACCCCATGGCTGCGTCGTGACCGCGAGCAGTCCGATAGACGTTCCACATTCCGGCAGCGGCGCCGACAAAGAAGAACCCAACCAGACCCCACGGCGCGGTATTAAGCCAGGAATCAATCCCCCAGCCGAGCAGGCCACCTCCGATCAATCCGCCCACCATGTCAGTGGCGAGCGTAAACGCGAGACCGTAACCGCTGCTTGCCGGCCGCTTCGGCGCGGCATTCCCCTCGGATAGCTCCCCTTGCAGACGCTTGATCCGCGCGTCCAGGTCGTCAATCCTCCGGGGAGGTTGTTTATCGGTCATTGAGGATGGTGTGGCCAACCCCTGGCGAAATCCGCTGCATTGCACAAGCGGACGATAAAGAGGGGTCAACGGGGTGTCAAGGCTCACGCAGTACGAAAGAATCGCAACCGAGCGGCCGCAAGCTGCTGAACGAAGTCGCTGATTCGGAGGCTAAATTCGCCACGACAGCCGTTAGCCGACGGAGCGCAGGCCGTTGTGGTCGACCAGATCCACCGACACAAGCTGCGAGACGCCCTTTTCTGCCATGGTTACGCCAAACAGCCGATGCATCCGTGCCATGGTCAGCCGGTGGTGGGTGATTACCAGGAAGCGGGTGCCGGCGGCGGCGAGATCGTCCAACAATGTGCACATGCGATCGACGTTGGCGTCGTCGAGCGGCGCGTCAACCTCGTCGAGGACGCAAATCGGCGTCTGCTTGGCGAGGAAGATCGCAAAGCGCAGTGCCAGGGCGGTGAGTGTCTGTTCGCCGCCGGAGAGCAACGACAGATGCTGCAGTTTTTTGCCGGGCGGGCTCGCCATCACCTCAAGGCCGATCGCCATCGGATCATCCGCATCCATAAGCGACAAATGCGCATGGCCGCCCCCGAACAAACGCCGGAACAGCTGCTGGAAATGGCGGTCGATCTCATCGAAGGCGGCGAGTAGGCGGGCGCGCGCCTCCTTATCCAGTTGTCCGACCCCCTGGCGCAGCTTGGCAATCGCCTGCAACAGGTCCTCGCGTTCGCCGTCGAGCCGGCCGCTTTCGCCCTCCAGTTCCGCCAGTTCCTCCTCGGCGCGCAGGTTAACCGGGCCGATCAGGTCGCGTTCCCGCTTCATCCGCTCGAGCTGCTTCTCCGCGGTGGCGAGATCGCCCGTCGTGGGCTCGTTCACCTCACCCACAAGCTCGGCAAGTCGCTCCGGCGGAAGCGAGAAACGCTCGTTCGTCTGCCCCTCGATCGTCACCAGTGTTGCCTCGGCCTGCTCGGCTGCGGTTTCGGCACGAACCCTCTCCTCGCGCGCCGCCGCCAGCCGCCCTTCCGCAGCACGCAGGGTTCGATCGGTCTCCTCCAGTTGTCGTTCACTGTCATCCAGGCGCCGACGGCAATGATCGGCGCGGCTTGCAGCCGCGGCCATCTCATCGTTCAAGTCCTGACTGCGCTGGGCGAACTCTTCCGGCAGGCTATCGAGATGCGCGACATCGCGTTCGGTCGCGGCACGACGGGCGAGGAGAACCTCCACCTTTGTTGCCGCCTGCTGCCGCCGGCTTTCCCATGCGGACGTTTCCGAGGCGATGCCGTCGAGGCGGCGACGGCGTCCATTTGCTTCTCGGACGATGGCATCGAACTGGGAGCGGCGATCCAGTTGCGCTTGGCGCCAGCGGCCGACCTCGGCCGCAAGCTGCCGCAGCTCTTCCTGACGCGCGACCAGTTCGGGATCAAGCGTCGCCTCGGCCGCCAAGGTTTCGCGCCGCTCGGCCAGTTCATCGATTTGNNCGCTTTGAGCGTGGCGGTGGCGGCTGCCAGCGCTGCCGATCGCTCTTCCTGCCGGGCACGGGCTTCCCGCGCCCGCGCGGCGGCGGTTGCTGCCGCGGTTGCCGCCTGCCGCGCCTGACCGGCGGCGGTCTCGGCGTTGCGCACCTGATGGCGATGCAGCTGGAGCGCGGTGGCGGCCTGCTGCTCGCGCTCGCGTGTCGCCCGGAGTTGGCTTTCGCTTTCCTCGCACCGCGCCTCAGCCTTGGCGAGAGAGGCCGCNAACATCGGCCAGACGGGCGCGTTGCTGCATCCGGACCGCGGCCGGGGTGGCGCTCTCGGCTGGTTTGCGGAAACCATCCCAGCGCCATACGGCGCCATCGGCGGTGACCAAGCGCTGACCGGGACGCAGCTCCGGCTGCAGACGTTCGCCGGTGGCGTCGTCGTCGACGAGCCCAACGTGGGCGAGGCGACGGTTAAGGGCGGCGGGAGCGTTCACCCGTGCCATCAGCGGCGCAACGCCGGCGGGAAAATCGTCTATAGCCGGCAGTGGCGGCAGAGTTTGCCAGTGGCGGGGTGCCGTTCCCGTCATCGGCAGCAGTGCATCGTCACCGAGGGCTGCGGCCAGTGCCGTTTCCAGACCCGTGGCGACGCCGAGCGTGTCGACGAGAACGGTACCAGCACCTGCCGCGTCACCCTCAAATCCGATCACGTTGGCCAACGCCTGATGCTCGGCGCGCAACTTGGCTCGTGCCGTCTCTGCCGTGTGGTGCAACCGCGTCGCCTCGGCGACAGCGGCCGCCGCTTTCGCCTGCGCAGTCTCGACGGCGTCGAGCGCCTCACGAACAGCTTCAAGCGTGGCATCAGCCTCGGCGAGGATGGCGGCCGCTTCCTCCGCATCGTCGGTGTCCGGCTTTGGCGGTAGCGGTTCGCCACCCTGGCGCACCGCTTCACCGAGCCGTGCCTGCAGGCGGCGCTGCTCGGCGTCGATTTCTTCCAGACGGCGGACGCCGGCGCTGCGGCGCGCCTCTGCCTCGGCCACCCCGCGGGTAAGCACNNGCCCATCCGCTCCTCGATCTCGCCCAAGGTCGCGCTCACCTCGGCAAGTGCCGCCTCGGCCTCATACCGGGCAACGTCTTCACTTCCTGTTGCCGCGCTCAGCCGGGCGCGCTCGGCGGCAAGCCGCTGCAGGGTNCGCCTCGGTGTCTTTCAGTTGCGCCTGCTCGCGCGCAAGATCACCGATGGTCTCTTCGAGACGCCGGCGTGCCGCCAGTCGATCCGCTTCGAGTCGCTTGCCCTCGGCGAGCAGGGAATCGTGCATCGTCCGCAGCCGCTCCAGTGCCGCCGCTGCCTCCTGGTCTTCCTGTCGCAGTGTCGGCAGGGCGGCGGATGCACTCACCCGGCGTTGGTCAAGTTCGCTGACCGCTTGGCTGGTCTCCCCGCTCAGCGCCTCGGCAGCATTGAGCCTCGCCGATGCCGTCACCAGCGCCGTCTTGGCCTCACGCCAGCGCCGGTGGAACAATCGGGCCTCGGCGGTGCGAATGTCCTGTGAAATCTGCCGATAGCGGGTCGCTTGGCGGGCCTGCCGCCGCAAGTTCTGCAGTTGGGTGGTCAGCGTCGACAGCACGTCTTCCAACCGTTGCAGGTTGGCCTCGGCTGCGCGCAGCTTCAGTTCGGCTTCGTGACGGCGGGAATGCAGGCCGCTGATCCCGGCCGCTTCTTCCAGGTAGCTGCGCCGGTCCACCGCCTTGGCGGAGATCAGGGTTGCTACCTGACCTTGGGTAACGATCGCCGCCGAACGCGCGCCCGACGAAGCGTCGGCGAACAGCAATTGCACATCGCGGGCGCGCACCTCGCGACCATTGATTCGGTAAAGGGAACCACGGTCACGCTGAATGCGGCGGCTAACCTGGAGAATGTCACAGGCGGAATAGGGCGGCGGTGCACTGGCATCTGAATTGTCGAGATCGATGGTCACCTCCGCAAAGCCGCGCGACGGCCGCGAGGATGAGCCAGCGAAGATGACGTCTTCCATTTCGCCGCCGCGCAACTGCCGCGCCGAGGATTCACCCATCGTCCAGCGTAGCGCCTCGATCAGGTTGGATTTACCGCAGCCGTTGGGTCCAACGATGCCCGTCAAGCCGGATTCAATCTGCAGGTCCGTAGGCTCGACGAAGGACTTGAAGCCGCTCAGCCGAAGTCGGTTGAATTGCAACACGCGCTACAAGTGCTCCCTTATCTTACTGCTTCGCCTTCAACGCTTCGTTGATTGCCGCCTCGAATTGCTCATAGGGCACGGCGCCACTGATTTTCGTCCCGTTGACGATAAAGGTTGGCGTCGAGTCGATGCTGTATTCCTTGCTGCCGGCCTCCGCCCGCCTCTGGATGCCCTCGAACAACTGCTTGTTGTCGAGGCAGGCCTTGAAATCGCTCTCCGACATCCCGGCAAGTTGTGCCCGCAGCTGCAGTTCCTTGATCGGATCACTCGCTTTCGCCCAACTCGCCTGATCGCCGTAGAGCATGTCGACGAAGGCAAAATAGCGGCTGGGATCGACGCACCGGGCAATGATTGACGCGGCCATCGCTCGTGGTTCAAGGGGAAACTCACGGAACACATAAAGAACCTTGCCCGTGTCAATGTAGTTGGACTTGATTTTTGCCAACGTCTCTCGGTGAAAAGCGGCGCAGTGCGGGCAGCTCATCGATGAATACTCGATCAAGGTGACCGGTGCCTTGGGGTTGCCGAGGCTTCGCTCGGCGAGCGCCTCTTCCGTCGATAGTGCCGCGAATGCGGTTATCGGCGCCATGACCACCAGCAAAAGCAGCAGTCGCCAAAATTTAGTCACGATTCACCTCTTAGACACAAGATGTTGGGGTACTATAGCGATTCTGTATAATCCCGACAAGCGGGCGCAGGATCCAGGGGGCCGGTGGCGGCGAATCGCTACCGGCGAGGCGATTGGCGAGCCGGGCGAGCGACGCGCGTAGTCGCGGATCGGTGATGCCGTCAAGCGGTACGGTGGCAGCCGCCGCGGCGTCGCCGCGGCTGGCGCGAAGGCTGGGAAGGCTGGCAGCGAGCGTCGCTGGTGACGGGTGGGACAGGGGGCGTGAACTAGCTTCAGCCGTGCCACAGCGGCATAGCCGAGACAGCTGTTGATCCGCTGCATCAGCAGAGGTGCCTGATGCTGCAATTCGATCGCCACCGCGCCCGAGGCCACCTGCAGGTGCAAGGTCCCGTTGGTGCGTTGGCGTGGGGGCATAACCAAGCGATGCGGCTGGCATAACTCCGCCAGTCGCCGGCCGACGATCTCGCACCAAGCCACACGCAGATCCGCGAGCGGAACGCGACGGTCGCCGATCAGGGGATGGGTGACCTGCGCCACCGTTTCACTCAGCGAACGCAAACCGGATATGTTGCTGCGGCCGATCGAGCGTCCGTGTGCGATCGATGCATTCATCAACCGCGATGGTAGCGCACCCGGCGCCGCCTCGCCATCATCCACGTCGATGCCTACACCCTGCGCACGCCTTAGTGAACACCCGCTCGCCGAGCAACTGCTCGCTTGGTATGACCGCGCCCGGCGGCAGTTGCCGTGGCGGGCAGCCCCGGGAATGGCGGCCGATCCGTACGCGGTGTGGATCAGCGAGATCATGCTGCAGCAGACCACGGTTGCGGCGGTGGGTCCTTATTTTCGCGCGTTCCTCGGCCGCTGGCCCAGCATCGAGTCGCTGGCCGCGGCGCCTTTGGATGACGTGCTGCACGCCTGGCAGGGGCTCGGCTATTACGCCCGTGCCCGCAACCTGCATGCGGCGGCGCAGGCGGTGGTGCGCGACTGGCACGGCCGCTTGCCGCACCTTGAGGCCGAGTTGCGGACGCTACCGGGAATCGGCGCCTACACCGCGGCGGCAGTCGCCGCCATCGCCTTTGGCGAGAGGGCGACGCCGGTGGACGGCAACGTGGTTCGCGTCGTCGCCCGTCTCTTCGCCATCGCCAAGCCGCTGCCGGCCGCGCGTCGCCTTATCGAGGCGCAGGCGCGACAGCTGACACCGGCGCAGCGCAGCGGTGATTTCGCCCAGGCGATGATGGATCTGGGCGCCACCGTCTGCCTGCCGCGCCAGCCGCTGTGCCGCCTTTGTCCATGGCGCGACGCCTGCCTCGGCCACGCCGGTGGCCGGCCGGAGGCACTGCCGGTGCGGGCAGCCAAGCCCGAGCGGCCAACCCGTCACGGCGTCGCCTTCTGGGCCGAGCGGGCGGACGGCGCGGTATTGTTTCGCCGCCGTCCGGAAAAAGGCCTTCTCGGCGGGATGATGGAGGTTCCCTCTACCGATTGGCGGGCGCAGCCGTGGGAATTGACGGAGGCGCTGGTGGCGGCCCCTCTCACCGGCGCTTGGCGGTTGCTGCCGGGCGCGGTCGAGCACACCTTCACCCACTTTCACCTGGTCCTGCAGGTGGTCAAACTTATCGCTCCCGCCACGGCGGAGGCGAGTGGAGCCGTCGGCCTCTGGGTGGCGCCGGCGCGGTTTACTGATCTGGCGCTACCGACGCTGATGCGCAAAGCGGTTCGCCAGGCCCAGGCGGCCGCGGCGCCAGTTGCTACGCATCGTAGGTCACGAGCGACGTAAAGGGAACGTCGAGGCGCTTGCGGCCGTTGAGGAAACTGAGCTCGATGATGCACCCGGCGCCCACCACGTTGGCGCCGAGGCTGTTGAGCAGGTCGATGGAGGCACCCATGGTGCCGCCGGTGGCGAGCAGGTCGTCGAGGACCACCACCCGCTGCCCGGTCTGCACCGCGTCAGCCTGCACCTCGATCACGTCGGTGCCGTATTCGAGTGCGTACTCGTAGGGGACGGTCGGCCCCGGTAGCTTGCCGCGCTTGCGCACCATGATGAAGCCAAGCCCCAGCTTGAGCGCCAAGGGCGCGGCGACGAGGAAGCCCCGCGACTCGACGCCTGCCAGCACGTCCGGCTGGTAGCGGCTGATCCCCTTGGCGAGACGGCCCATTGCCACCGACCAGGCGTCGGCGTGCGCGAGCAGGGTGGAAATGTCGTAAAAGAGGATGCCCGGCCGGGGAAAATCCGGGATCGAGCGAATGTGGTCCTTGATGTCCATACTGCCGGTTCCGCCGCGCTGAAGAGGGAAGCGGCGAAGCTAACCCGTCCCTGCACCGGCGGCAACGCGCATGAGAAGTATAGTGATGCAGAGCAGATATTCGGCTAAGCCACTGATTCAATGGTGGGCGCGGCTGGGATTGAACCAGCGACCCCTACGATGTCAACGTAGTGCTCTCCCACTGAGCTACGCACCCACTGACCGTGGCCAACCTGCCGACCATGGTCGACGGCACCCGGACGGAGACAGATAGGCGCCTGCGGTCGGTTTGGCAAGCACAAGCCGCCCGGTTCAACGCAATTCCACGACCGCCGCACCAACGCGACCAGCGGGGCGAGATGAAAAACAACGCGGCGCCGTTCCTGAATCGGCGAGTGCAAAGAAGAAGACAGCATGGTCAGCTTCAGGCATGTTCGGCGGCGTGTCGCGGCCGTGGTGGCCGCGGTTCTGGCTATGGCAACCATGCCGGCGAACGCCACCAATATCCAGCCCGGTGGCCCGACAGTGATCGGCCATCGCGGCGCCAGCGGCTACCTGCCCGAGCATACGCTTGGCTCGTATTGCNNGCTCGCCATCGAGATGGGGGCCGACTACATCGAACCCGATCTGGTGATGACCAAGGATGGGGTACTGGTCGCGCGCCACGAGAACGAAATCAGCGGCACCACCGACGTGGCCGACCGTCCCGAGTTCGCCAGCCGCCGGGCCACCAAGACCATCGACGGTGTCACCGTTAGCGGCTGGTTTACCGAAGACTTCACGCTGGCCGAATTGAAGACCCTGCGCGCCATTGAGCGCCTGCCCGAGCTGCGGCAAGCGAACACCCGCTTCAACGGTGATTTCGAGATACCGACGCTGATGCAGGTGCTCGACCTCGTCCGCGGCACCAATCAGCGCTTCTGCATCGAGGCGCGGCGCAACGGCAGCACAAAACAACGAATCATCGGCGTCTATCCCGAAACGAAGCACCCCAGCTATTTCACCGCCATCGGTCTGCCCATGGAGGCGTCTCTGGTGGCCAGCCTGCACGGTGCCGGTCTGAACAAGCGTGGGTCGCCGGTGTTCATCCAGTCCTTCGAGGTGGGCAACCTGAAGGCCCTGCGGCAGATGACCGAACTGCGGCTCATTCAGCTGATGGACGCTAGCGACAGGCCTTACGATTTCGTTGTGTCGGGCGATCCGCGCAGTTACGCCGATCTCACCGCGCCAGCCAATTTGGCGGAGATCGCCACCTACGCCGACGGCATCGGCGTCAACAAGGCGCTGATCATCCCGCGTGATGCGGCGGGCAAGCTTCTGGCGCCGACGCCGCTGATCCAGAATGCGCACGCTGCCGGCCTGCTCGTCCACGGCTGGACCTTCCGCGCCGAAAACACCTTTCTTCCGGCCGACTTCAGCAGCGGTAATCCCGCCGACGCGGCGGAGTTTGGCAATCTCACGGGCGAAATCACCACGTTTCTTCAGGCGGGCATGGACGGTTTCTTCACCGACATGCCGGACCTGGGCGACAAGGCGCGCGGCGCCTTCGCCGCCGGTCGTTGAGGCCATCGGCCACGCCGTGGTGCGGCTGCCGCATGTTGCGGTATTGCCTGGCAAGGGACACCTTCGGTCATCCATGTCGAACCAAGTCCACCATGCATGAATGAGGCTTCTTCCTCCTCCTTGTCCCACCGCACTGGCGGCCGGCTGCTCGCTGACGCGCTGAAGGCGCATGGCTCCGGGACGATCTTCTGTGTTCCCGGTGAGAGTTTTCTAGGCCTGCTCGATGCGCTCTACGACGAGCGCCACACCCTGCCAGTGGTCGCCTGCCGCCACGAGCACGGTGCGGCGATGATGGCCGAGGCCTTGGGCAAGCTGAGCGGCCGGCCAGGGGTCTGCGTCGTCACCCGCGCGCCTGGGGCCTGCAATGCTGCCATCGGCGTGCACACCGCCTTTCAGGATTCGACGCCGATGCTACTCATCGCGGGCCAGGTGCGGCGTGCCTTTCGCGGCCGTGAGGCGTTCCAGGAAGTCGACCTGGTGGCGATGTTCCGGCCGCTCGCCAAACACGTGGAAGAGGTTGCGACCGCGGCGGCGATCCCGGGGGCGGTGGCACGGTGCTGGCAGCAGGCAATGTCGGGCCGGCGGGGACCGGTGGTTCTCGTCGTTGCCGAGGATATTCTGCGCGAAGAGGCTCAGGTTGCCGATGTGGCACCAATGACTGTGGACGCGCAGCAACCCAATCCGGCGCTGGTCGCCGACGTGGCGCATCGCCTCGCGGCGAGCCGGCGGCCGCTGCTGATTGTCGGCGGTAGCGGCTGGTCGCAGGCGGCACGCGCCGATCTTCTTGCCTTCGCAGAAGGGCAGAGCCTGCCGGTCTGCTGCGCCTTTCGTCGTCTTGATCTCGTCGACAACCGGCGGTCGATCTTTGTGGGCGAACTCGGCATCGGTGCCAACCCGCAGCTACTGGCAAGGGTCAATACCGCCGATCTGCTGATCGCCATCGGCACTCGGCTTGGCGAATCGACCTCACAGGGCTATCGGCTGATGGCGACGAGCGACGCCAAGCTGGTTCACGTTCACCCAAGTGCTGCGGAATTGAACCGCGTCTTCCCGGCGGTGGTGGCGATCGAAGCCGACGTTGCTGCCTTTATTGCCGCGGCTCGGGCGCTCCCGTTCTCGGACGATCCGCAGCGTTGCGCCTGGGCGGCGGCGGCGCGCCAGGACTATCTTGACGATCGGGTCGGTGGCGTCGTCGCGGGGTTGCTCGACCTGCGTCAGGTCATGGCGATTCTTGACGAACGCTTGCCGCCGGACGCCATCGTCACCGTCGATGCGGGCAACTTCTCCGGGTGGCCGCAACGATTTCTCACCTTCGGCGGCGAGCGCAGGCTGCTGGCACCTGCCAATGGTGCCATGGGCTATGCCGTTCCGGCGGCGGTGGCGGCGCAAATCCATGCGCCACAGCGGACGGTAGTTGCCTGTGTCGGCGACGGTGGCTTCGGCATGACCGGACAGGAATTAGCCACCGCCGCCCGCTGCGGGGCGAAGCCGCTCGTTCTCGTCTTTGACAACGGCATGTATGGCACGATCCGGATGCATCAGGAGCGCGCCTATCCCGGCCGAGCGATCGCAACCGACCTCGGCAGCATCGATATTGCCGCGTTTGCCGCGGCGCTCGGCGCCTGGGGTGCACGCGTCGACTCTGCCGCCGCCTTTGCCGTCGCCCTCGACGACGCGCTTGCTTGTGGGCGGGCGGCGGTGATCGCGTTGTCAGTGGATCCGGAGCAGATTTCCACCCGCGCCCGCCTGAGCGAGCTTCGACCGTAGTGACCGTAGCCGTCGGGCTACTGGCCGCAGCGAGGTGCCGATTGTCCCATCCGGCGGAACTGCGCATCTATTGGGAAACCAGACCAAGAGGGAGCAAACCGGGTGTCTCGACGAACCATCGGCCTCAGCGAGGAACTGCACCGCTATCTGCTCGGCACCTCTCTGCGTGAAGTGCCGCTCCAGCGTCGCCTCCGCGAGGAAACGGCTGCCCTGCCCAATGCGCAGATGCAGATTTCGCCCGACCAGGGCCAGTTCATGGCCCTCTTAGTGCGCCTGATCGGCGCGCGTCGTATTCTTGAGATCGGCACCTTCACTGGCTACAGCGCGCTGGCCATGGCTCTGGCGATGCCGGCCGATGGCCGCCTCGTCGCCTGCGATATCAATGCCGAGTGGACGGCGATCGGCCGACGCTACTGGACGGAAGCCGGCGTCGGCGACCGGATCGACCTCCACCTGGCGCCGGCTCTGGCGACCCTCGATCAGCTATTGGTAGAGGGCTGCGCCGGCAGCTTCGATCTCGCCTTCATCGATGCCGACAAGGAATCGTACGCGGCCTATTACGAACGAGCGCTAGAGCTGCTTCGCCCCGGCGGGCTCATCTTGGTGGACAACACGCTGTGGAACGGGGCTGTTGCCGATCCCGCGCGCAACGATCCGGACACCGTGGCAATTCGCGCCTTTAACGCCGCCTGTCTGACGGACGAGCGGATCGACTTCAGCCTGCTTCCCATCGGCGACGGCCTAACGCTGGCGCGCAAACGTGAGGTCGTTGCCTGAGCCGGCCGGCCGACACGTCTGCCGCCCGGGACAATATGGGACGGCTTACTGCAGGTCGAAGCTGATGGCGGCTCGGGCGGCGGCCAAGCGTTCGTCGGCCCACGGCCGCGGCTGCGGCGGCACCTGTCCCGGCACGACGGTGATCCCGGAATTCGGCTGCGTCATCTCAACCTTGCCCTCCGGCGTCGTCACGCTGACGGCGGTGCCGGAGAGGAGGGCGATCTCGACCCGGTTGTCGTCATCGACTCGTCCCCAAACCTCCGTGCCACGGACGCCAAGGATGGCCGATGGTGTTTCGACGACGAAGTGGTCGGGACCCAGCTTGGCAAGGGCACCGCTGACGGCGAGAAAGACGCCGCTCGCCATCTTCAAGATGCCGACGCCCTGCTCATCCACTTTACCATAGAGATCGACGACCATGCTGCTGTTTTCACCCAGCGTAATCTCGCTGCCGTCGTTCATCCGCAGCTGTATGCNGGCGCCGGATGTGGTCTCGATCCGGTCACCGACGAGAATGGTCGAGCCGAGGTACAACGGGCGGGAAAAGCCGGTGTTCATCGCCGCAACGGAGTTGCCGAGAAGACGAACCACCGTTCCCGCAGGATCCACCGCGTAACCGGGTGGGGCAATCAACAGCAGGACGAACAGGAGGGCTGACGCGGCCAGTCGAAGCATGAGAATAAACTCTCCTAAATGCAGGATGGAACGGCAAAGGGGCTGGACGGTCAAACGGCGCGGGAATGACGGGCGTTCTGGGGTGCGAGGTAGGTATCGAAGACGGCGGCAATGATTCGCACAAATGGCCGGCCGGCCTCGGTGATCGTCAGCCGATGATCTTCAATCGTCAACAGTCCATCGTCGGCGTAGGCCTGCAGGCGGTTGAGCTCNNGGCGGCGAAAGGCGGGATGTCGGATGGGGGCGTCAGGCTCGACGACACGCAGCGCTGCGTCCAGGTCGACACCAAGCTGGCACATCAGCGCCTGGATGATGTGACGGCGCAGTCGGTCGTCCGTAGTCAGTGTCCGGCCGCGCGCGATCGGCAGCGTGCCCGCAGCGACGGCCCGCGCATAATCTTTGAGCGGCGAGACGTTCTGCACGTATCCCCCGGGCAGGGCGCCGATCGCCGAGGCGCCGAGACCGATGAGCACCGGCGCGTCGTCGGTGGTATAGCCCTGAAAATTGCGCGACAGCCGGCCGGAGGCGAGCGCCCGGGCGAGACCGTCGTCAGGGCGGGCGAAGTGATCGAGCCCGACGGCGACGAAGCCGTGCTGGCGCAGGCGGGAGGCAGCCTGGGTCAATTGCTGCCAGCGCTCTTCGGTGGACGGCAGGACCGTGGTATCGATCAGCTTCTGGTGCACCTTCATCCAGGGCACATGCGCATAGCCGAAAAGGGCGACACGACTGGGTGCCAGCGCCACCGCCTGGTCCACCATGCGGAGGACAAGCTCGACGGTTTGGTGCGGCAGGCCGTACATGAGATCGAGGTTGATCCGCTCGATGCCGTGGCGGCGCAGCCAGCAACAGACCCGTTCCACCACCTCGAAGGGCTGCAACCGGTTGATCGCTAGCTGCACTGTTGGATCAAAATCCTGAACACCGATGCTTGCTCGGTTGACTCCCGCTGCGGCGAGGGCTGCCACGTAGGCTTCGGTGGCGTCGCGCGGATCGAGTTCCACCGCGAGCTCCGCCTCGGCCGCGAGGTCGAAATGGCGGCGAATGTGGGCGCTGAGCCGCTGCCAGTCCTCGGCGCGCACCATCGTCGGACTACCGCCACCCCAGTGCAGGTGACGCAGGCCAAATCGCCCGGGCAGTGCCGCCGCCACCAGTTCGATTTCCCGCTCCAGCGTATCCAGATAGTCGCGAACCGGCTCGTAGCGTTGGACGATCTTGGTGTAGCAGCCGCAAAACCAGCACATCTCGTCGCAGAAAGGGATATGCAGGTATAGCGAGAGCGGCTCGTCGGCGGCGAGTTGCGCCAGCCAGTGGCGATAATGGTTGGCGGCGATCCCCGCATGGAAGTGCGGCGCCGTCGGATAGCTCGTATAGCGGGGGACGTTGATATCGTACTTGCGCGCCAGTTCGATGGTCATGGTCTGCCTTCGGCCATCTGCCGGTTTTCCGTCATGCCGATCAGGCTGAGGTAGCCCACCGGGGCCCCTTCGCCGGACCAGAGATAAAGCGACATCGCCGATGGCTGGTTGAGGAGGTAAAAGCTCTCCCCGTCGTTCAGCGCCAAGCTCATCTGATAGACGACGCTGGGGGCGATGGCCGCAGTCGTCCCGGCCCAGCTGTGATGCACGGCGCGGTGGAGATGGCCGCAGACGATCTGCCGCACCTGTGGGTGCTGACGGACGATTGCTGCCATCGCCTCGGCGCCGACGAAGGGCGTATCGAGGAAACGGATCCCGGTGACGAAGGGTGGATGATGCATGAACAGCAGCGTCGGCCGCTCCGGCTGCTCGGCGAGACGATCGGCGAGCCAGCGCAGCCGTTCGGCGCAGAGGCCGCCGCCCATCTCTCCGGGTAGCAGCGTATCGAGGCCAAGCAGTCGCAACGGCCAGTCTTCGATCGCGTAGTGGATAAAACCGTCGCGGGGCATGTAGGCATAGTCGGCGAAGGCGGCGGCGAGGCCGGCGCGGTCGTCGTGGTTGCCGGGAATGAGCAAGACCGGCATCGGCAGCCGGGCGAGATGGTCGTACAGTAGCGCGTAGTCCTCAGGCCGTCCCAGGTCCACCAGATCGCCGGTGGCGAGGACCACGTTCGGGCGCGGATGCAGGCGCAGCAGGTGATCGATGCAGGCGACAACCGCCGCCTCGGTATCGATGGCACCGTGCAGCGGCCGGCCGCAGGCGCGAAGGTGGAGGTCGGAAATCTGCGCGATCAGCATGCGGCTGCTCCCGATTGCCTGCGGCGATACGGTGCTTCCTTCTCAGACGCCGGCGAGTGGTGCCGCAATTACTTCGTGGCGCTGCTGGCCGAGGCCGGCGACGCCGAGATCGACCACGTCGCCCGGCTTGAGGAATTGCGGTGGTTTGCGGCCGGCGCCGACGCCATCGGGCGTTCCGGTGGCGATGACGTCGCCCGGCATCAGCGTCATGAACTGGCTGATATGGCTGATCAGGAAGGCGACCGTAAAGATCATATCGCGGCTGTTGCCGGTCTGCCGGCGCTCGCCGTTGACGTCGAGCCAGAGGTCGAGAGCCTGCGGATCGGCCACTTCGTCGCGGGTCACCAGCCAGGGGCCGATGGGAGCGAAACTGTCGGCGCTCTTGCCTTTGACGAACTGCCCGCCGCGCTCCTTCTGGAAGGCGCGTTCAGAGAGATCGTTGATGACGGCATAGCCGGCGACGTAGGCAATGGCTTCCGCTTCGTCGACGTACTGCACCTTGCGGCCGATGATCACCGCCACCTCCACCTCCCAATCGGTCTTTACCGAGCCGCGGGGATGATNGATGGGATCGGTGGGGCCGCTAAGTGCTGTCACCGCCTTGGAGAATAGCAGCGGTTCGCTGCCCGGGGTGGCGCCGATCTCCGCTGCATGACTGCGGTAGTTGTGGCCAATGCCGAGGATGTTGCCGATCCCTGCCACCGGCGTGCCGAGCCGCGGCGAACCGCCCACCAGCGGCAGCGTCTCAGGATCGAGTGCGGCGAGGCGGGCGAGGCCAGCGTCCGACAGCACGTCGTCGCGAATATCTGACACCAGCGCCGAGAGGTCGCGCACGCCACCCGCAGCGTCGATCAAACCCGGCCGCTCCGCGCCGCGCGGACCATAACGTACCAGCTTCATGCTACCTCTCTTCGACCCTGAGCGCCCTGATCTTCGACCATGGACGCCCTTACCATTCCGTGCCCGTGCTCGCCACAGAGTAGCCACCTCCAATCCCGCGTCAACGTCGGCGGTGGGTAAAGGACCCGCGGCGAACGTGGACGGCGTTGCTATCCCCTGCTATGGGGTAACACCCTACGACTGCCGTCGGAGTGCTCCATGATCGAACTGCTGCAGGACCCGCAAGCTTGGGCGAGCCTGCTGACGCTTACCGCCCTTGAGATCGTCCTCGGGATCGATAACGTCATCTTCCTGTCAATCATTACCGCCAAGTTGCCGGCGGCACAGCAACCGCTGGCCCGGCGCGTCGGCCTTGGTCTGGCGGCGATCATGCGGATCGGGCTGTTGCTGTCGATCACCTGGATCATCGGTCTGACCGAGCCGCTGACGACAATATGGGGCTACGTCCTGTCGTGGCGCGACGTGGTGCTGATCGGTGGTGGGCTTTTCCTCCTCGTCAAAGGGACAACGGAAATCCACCAGATGACCGAAGCGCTGGAGGAAAACGCCGTCGGCGGTTCCGGTGGCAAGTCCTCCTTTGCCATGGTCATCGTCCAGATCGTCCTGCTCGACATCGTCTTTTCCCTCGATTCGGTGATCACCGCCGTCGGCATGGCGCAGCACCTGCCGGTGATGATCGCAGCGGTGCTGATTTCCGTCGGCATCATGTTGCTGGCGGCAAAGTCGATCGGCGACTTCATCCACCGCCACCCGACGGTCAAGATGCTGGCGCTGAGTTTTCTGCTCCTCGTCGGCGTCGCGCTCGTCGCTGACGGTCTCCACTTCCACATCCCGCGCGGCTATCTGTACTTCGCGATCGCGTTCTCCATCGGCGTCGAGATCCTGAACCTGCTCGCCGCCAAGGCGCGACGACGCAAATCTCCCGCGGCGCACTGAGGCAAACAGCGCCGCGCATGATCGCGCCCGGGCCGCCGCCCCTGTCCGCTTGGGGCGGCTGTCACGCCCTACCGCGCACGGCGGCCGCGCGTGCGTTTTGCCGCCACCTTGTGCTCGGTGAGTTGTGCCTGGCGCTTGGCGACCTTGGCGCGTTTTTCCAGCTTCGCCTTATCGGCATCGCTCCAGCCGGCTGACGCCGCGGCCTTCGGCGCCATGCCGGGGCGGTCGAGGCCCAGTTCCATCGCTTCGAGGCGGCGGATCTCGTCGCGATAGCGGGCTGCGTCCTCGAACTCCAGGTCTGCGGCCGCCTCGCGCATCTTCTTCTCCAGATCGGCCAGCACCGACTTGATATTGTGGCCGACCAGTTGCGTCGCCCCGGTGGCGCCGGTATCTACGGTGACGTAGTCCTGCTCGTAGACGCTCTGAAGCACGTCGGAAATGCCCTTGCGGACGCTCGCCGGGGTGATGCCGTGCGCCTCGTTGTAGGCAATCTGCTTTGCCCGGCGGCGTTCGGTCTCGGAGAGTGCATACTGTAGCGACTGAGTGAGGGTGTCGGCGTAAAGGATCACCCGGCCATCGACGTTGCGCGCCGCCCGGCCGATGGTCTGCACCAGCGAGGTCTTCGAGCGCAGATAGCCTTCCTTGTCGGCATCAAGGATCGCCACCAGGGCGCACTCGGGAATGTCGAGACCTTCGCGCAATAGGTTGATGCCGACGAGGATATCGAAGGCACCGAGACGGAGATCGCGGATGATCTCGATGCGCTCCAGCGTTTCCACATCGGAGTGCATGTAGCGAACGCGCAGCCCTTGTTCGTGCAGGTATTCGGTCAGGTCTTCCGCCATCTTCTTCGTTAGCGTGGTGACCAGGATGCGCTGGCCGGCGGCGGCGACCGCCTTGCATTCGCCGAGCAGGTCGTCGACTTGGTGCGCCACCGGGCGGACGATGCACAGGGGATCAATCAGCCCGGTGGGACGAACCACCTGTTCGACGATGACGCCTGCCGTCTGCGACAGCTCCCACGGCCCCGGCGTCGCCGAGACGAAGATGGTTTGCGGTCGCATCCGCTCCCACTCCTCGAACTTCAGCGGCCGATTGTCGACGCAGGACGGCAGGCGGAAGCCGAAGTCGGCTAGCGTCGACTTGCGCTGATAGTCCCCGCGGTACATGCCGCCCAGTTGCGGGACGGTGACGTGGCTCTCGTCGGCGACGAGAAGCGCATTCTCAGGAATGTATTCGAACAGGGTCGGCGGCGGTTCGCCCGGATTGCGGCCGGTCAGATAGCGGGAATAGTTCTCGATACCAGAGCAGTGGCCAGTGGTTTCCAGCATTTCGAGATCGAAGGTGGTGCGCTCCTGCAGCCGCTGCGCCTCCAGCAGTTTGCCCTCGCCGACGAATTCGTCGACGCGACGGCGCAGCTCCTGTTTGATCCGCGGGAATGCCTGCTGCAGCGTCGGTCGCGGGGTGACGTAATGGCTGTTGGGGAAGACGGTCACCTGCTCAAGGGTCGCCAACTTATCACCGGTGAGTGGGTCTACCTCCCAGATCGCCTCGATCTCGTCGCCGAAGAGGGAAAGCTTCCAGGCACGGTCTTCCAGGTGCGAGGGGAAAATCTCGATAGTGTCGCCCAGCGCGCGGAAGGCACCGCGGCCGAAGGCGAGGTCGTTGCGCTTGTATTGCAGTTCCACCAGCCGCTTCAGCAGCGCCGCGCGTTCCATCATCTGGCCGGTGGCAAAGGTGGCGGTCATCTGGGCGTAGGTTTCCACTGCGCCGATGCCGTAGATACAGGAGACCGAGGCGACGATGATCACGTCGTTGCGTTCGAGCAGTGCCCGGGTGGCGGCGTGGCGCATCCGGTCGATCTGCTCGTTGATCGAGGAATCTTTCTCGATGTAGGTGTCGGTGCGCGGAACGTAGGCCTCCGGCTGGTAGTAATCGTAGTAGGAAACAAAGTACTCCACCGCGTTCTCGGGAAAGAAGCCTTTCATTTCCGCATAGAGCTGGGCGGCGAGGATTTTGTTCGGGGCAAGGACCAGCGTCGGCCGCTGAATGCGGGCGATGACGTTGGCAACGGTGAATGTCTTGCCGGAGCCGGTGACGCCGAGCAGCACCTGGTCGCGCTCGCCGTCGGCGATGCCGCGGACGAGGGTCTCGATCGCCTGCGGCTGGTCACCTGCCGGCTGGTAGGGAGAGGCGAGGACGAAGGGCCGCCCTCCGGCGACCGGTGGTCGCTTCGCCGGCATGAAGATAGCGGGGTTGTGGAAGGTCTCCATGGCCAAGAAGTAGGGTGCCGGCGTCCGTCGTGCTAGCGCGTCGGCTACGTCGACCGGTTCGGTGGGGCGAACAGCAGCACCATGGCGCCGATGAAAGCCGATGCGACCGATCCGAGAATCACCCCCAGCCGGACCTCGGCGTCGTAGTCGGTATGCGGCCAGGCAAGGCCGCCGATGAACAGGCTCATGGTGAAGCCGATACCGCAGATAATCGCGACGCCATAGACCTGTGCCCAGCTTGCACCCTCCGGCTGGCTGGCAATGCCGGCGCGGCAGGTGAGCCAAGTGGCACCGAATACGCCAAGCTGCTTGCCGACGAACAGACCAAGAGCGATGCCGAGCGTCAGCGTGTCGGCCAGCTTGTACCAGCCGATATCGGCGAAGGAGACGCCGGCGTTGGCAAAGCCGAACAGCGGCAGGATGCCGAAAGCGACCCAGGGGTGCAGCCCGTGCTCGCAGCGCTTCAGCAACGACTCCTCGCCGGACTTGGGCTCTCGCACGGGAATCGCCATCGCCAGCGCTACTCCGGCCAGCGTTGCATGCACGCCCGATTTCAGGACGCAGACCCAGAGAATGAAGCCCAGGATCAAATAGGGCGCCAGCTTGTTGACATTGCACAGGTTGAGAATGACGAGGCCGACCAGGGCGGCACCGGCGAGGGCGAGCGACAGCAGCGATAATTCATAGGTATAAAAGATAGCGATAATGACGATCGCGCCCAGGTCGTCGATGACGGCAACGGCGGTGAGGAACACCTTAAGCGACAGGGGCACACGCGAGCCGAGCAGCGCCAGCACTGTCAAGGCGAAGGCAATGTCGGTGGCGGCAGGGATTGCCCAGCCGTAGAGATAGGACGGCGCGCCCAGGTTGAGGCCCGTGAAGATCAGCGCCGGCAGCAGCATGCCTCCGATGGCGGCGATGAAGGGCAGGATCGCCTGTTCCCGCCGCGAAAGTTCGCCACGCACGAACTCCCGTTTGATCTCAAGGCCGACGAGCAGGAAAAACACCGCCATCAGGCCGTCGTTGATCCATAGCAGCAGCGGCTTGTCGATTTTCAGCGCGCCCGCCTGAATCGCCAAGTGGACGTCGAGCAACTCCTGGTAGTAGGGGGCAACGGGTGAATTGGCGACCCAGATGGCCAGCGCTGCGGCGATGACCAGCACCACGCCGCCAGCAGCCTCCATGCGGAAAAAGTCACGAATCGTGGTGATGGCCATCGGCAAATTCCTTCGCGGGTCTGATCGAACGGGATCGACCTCTTAGCGTCAGTCTTGATTCTAGCAGACCAGCGCGCGGGGGTCAGTCACCGAGGCAGATTCCCAGCTGCCGCGCCGTCTTCACCAGGGTGTGGTCAGCAGTGAGCGCCCGCGTCTTGCCAGCGACATCCTGCAACGCCACGTCGCTCGCTTCGCCATTGCGCCAGACGGTGACCCGGTCGGTCATGCCGCGCGCCAGCAGATCCACCGCGTGCGCGCCCAGCGACGAGGCAATGATGCGGTCGAGGGCGGTCGGACTGCCGCCGCGCTGCACGTGACCCAGCACCGTTACCCGCGCCTCGGCGCCGGTTTCCTGCGAGATCAGCTCGGCGATTGCCGCGCCGACGCCGCCGTAGCGCACCTCACCATCGGCGTAAACCTGGGACACCCGCTCGCCGGAAACCAGCTTCACGCCTTCAGCGCAGATGACGAGGGCGTAGTTGCGGCCGACCGCGTAAAGCGCGCGGATCTTCTCCCCGACCTTTGCCATATCAAAAGNGATCTCCGGGATCAGCGCCACATCGGCGCCGCCGGCGATCGCCGCTGCGAGTGCAATCCAGCCCACGTCACGGCCCATCACTTCAAGGACAATCACTCGGCCGTGGCTGGAGGCCGTCGGCTGCAGCGCGTCAAGAGCACCGACAGCGGACTGCACCGAACTGAGAAAGCCGATGGAGTAGTCGGTCTGGTCTACATCGTTGTCGATCGTCTTCGGGACGGCGATAAAAGGGATCTGACCTTCCGACGCCAAGCGGCTGAGAATGCGCAGGCTGCCATCACCACCGATGCCGATCAGCGCATCCACGTTAAGCGCGCGAAACCCATCGATCACTTCCCGCGATCGGTCTTTGATGGTGCCGTCGGGTAGCGGATACTCGAAGGGATTACCCTTATTGACGGTGCCGAGCATGGTGCCGCCGCGACTGAGGATGGTGCCGTCGAAGACCTCCATGCGCAGTTCGTGAAACTTGACCGGACGGGTCAGCAAGCCGGCGGTGCCCTCGTGGATACCGATGACCGTCCAACCATATTCTCCCGCCGCCCTGAGGACGATCGCCCGGATCGCTGCATTGAGGCCGGAGCAATCGCCACCGCTGGTTAGAACGGCGATGCGATTGTGCTTCATCTTGAACTCACTCATCGATTATCCTTGCCTGATGTGCGCCGCGTCCGCCTCGCTTGGCGATTGGCGACCGACATCTCTAAGCAAGACCCCGGCCATGTGCGGTGCCGCTGATAGCATGATTGAGATGCGGCAAAAAGCATCACAGGGTTGTCATCTAAAAAGCGCTTCAGTACAGCATGTTATTCGATGAGCACCGAGGCGAGGACGCTGTCGATCATGCTGCCGGCATGGTCGGTGAAGGTGCCGTTGCCGGCGGCAGCGATGCCCTGAAAAACGATCGATCAATTTGCCCGCGCAGCAGCGAACCAGGCGTGGTGACGAACAGAGCGGAAACGGTTCGCTTGTCGCCAGCAGCGGTGCCGCGGGCGACAAAGGCGCGTACCAGTTGCAGGGCGGGCGCCACTTCTTCCGGGTGCGCGGCGGCGTCGCCGATCAGCACTAGCGACTGGATCGCCGTCGGTCGGTAGGCGAAGGTGACGGCGGTCTGCAGACCGAGATAGTCATCTTCCTCCGGCGTTGGGCTGGAGATGCTGGAGGCCCGCAGTCCCTGGACGAACTGCAAGATGCGCGGCAGCGACGGCGTGGTCGCCGTCAGCGGTAGCACGGTAATCGGGTTCTGGCCGGTATCGCGATCACTATAGGCGACAACGCCGATACGCACTGAAGGAACCAGCCGCTCCAGGACGCGAACAATGCTGGAGAGGTCGAGAGCGAGTTCGCCTATCGCCGGCGTCATGCTGGCGGTGCGGTCGATCACGAACACCAGATCCAGCTCGCCGGCGACGGGTGTCCCCAGCGCTGGCACCGGCGGCGTCTTTGGGGCGGAGGGTTGGGGGGCGGGCGGCGCCGGCTTCGGGATCCGCGGCCGGGCGGAACGGTCAAGGTCTGCCCGCTGCTCCAGCGACTTCGCCACTGCAGTGAGGTGGGAGACTTCGCCGAGCAGTGCTTCGGCCTCGTCATCAGCCCAGGCGGCACGGGCGGCCACTGCCGCCGTTTCCGCCTCGGTGGCGATGATCGTTGCCCGCAATTGCTGCAGCCGCGCGCCTCGGCGTCGAGCGTCTTGCGGTAGTAGGGGATCATCATCACCAGCAGCAGAACGAAAACGCCGGTGGACATGGCGAGCACGTCGAGTGCCGACATGGAGAAGGTGGTGACCTCGCGAGGCGGGCGGCGCATGGCGGGCTACGTTGCCAGCGGTGTCACTAGCAGCGTGATCCGACCTATGGTGATCCGCTGGCCCGTCGTTACCGCCAACGGCTGGAAGGGAGTGAGTTCCATGTCATCCACCAGCGTGCCGTTGAGTGAATTGAGGTCTTCCACGAACAGGCCGCCGTCGGCGAGGCCGATGCGGCAATGGCGGCGCGACACGGCGGCATCGGTGACGACGCGGTCGTTGAGGGTCGCGTCGCGGCCAATGGTGAGACCGAGATACGCCTCCGCCAGCTCCGTTTCGCCGAAGACGAAGCGCAGTTCCTCGCCCTCCACGCCGCCGCCGGTGAGGACCCATCCGCCTTCCACATCGCCATGCGATTTGAATGGACCAGCACCACTGCCGCGCGTCTTCATTATTTCGTTTCTCCCTGGTTACCCAGCACCGCCAGCATCACGCTTTCGATGATCCGGCCCTTGTTCTGCGCAAAGGCACCGCCCCCGGCCTCGGCGACCTTTTGAAAAAAGACCCGATCAAGCGGGTTTTGACCGGCGAACACTGCGGTCACCGTTCGCGTGGTCGTTGGTGATGGACTGGATGCTTGGAACTGGCTGGCAAGGGCGAGGGCGCGTGCCACCGCGTTGGGGTGGGCTCGTGCATCGCCAATCAGGATGATCCGTCCCGCCGCGTCGCTGCGCCAGGGCATGGCAACCGCTGCGGCGAGGGCTTCATCCACCGCTTCCGGGTCGTCGCCGCCACCGCCAGCCTGAATGCTGCGGACGAAGCTGACGATTTCCTCCGCCTGGTTGCCGGTGGCAGGTCGCAGCGAAAAGATCCGGGTAACATAGGCCTCCCCTTGATCCTTATAGGCGACGAAGCCGACCCGCAGACTGCCGGTCAACCGGGCGAGTACCTTCAGCGTTCCGAGCAGACTGGCCTGCACCTCAGCCAGTTCGTCTCCCATGCTGCCGGTGGTGTCCATGACCAGCACGAGATCGAGGGGACCGATGGCGATGCCGGGCTTGGTGGCGTTCGCCGGCGGTGGCGCTGGCGCAGGTAGCGCCGGCGTTGGTGCCGGAACGGGTGTTGCTAGTGTTGCCGCCGCTGCTTCGGCATCCCGCCGCGCCCGGCTTGCCGCTGCCTCCGCTGCAGCGGCGGTTGCCGTTTCCTGTCGCGCTTTCGCTGCCGCCAGGGCTGCATCGGCATCGGCAATCCGCTGCTTCGCCTGCGCTTCTGCCAGCGCGGCCGCATCGCGGCTACGGGTGGCGCTGGTCAGTGCTGCTGTTGCCGTTGCGATGTCGCGATCAAGGGCCGGTTTCTTTAGGTAGTAGGGAAACAGCATCACCGCCAACAGCATGAACACGCCTAGCGACGAGGCGAACAGGTCAAGCGCGGACACACTCAGCATGAGGAAGCTCGTGGGGCGGCGAGCGCGCACGACGACTCAATCCACGTAGAGGCGGTTGATCAGGTTGTCGAGGCAGTACTCGCCGCAGCGGTTGAGCGCTCGCTCCTCGGCGGCCTGTACCAAGTGCTGCACCAGCACCAGCACCGTTGACATGCACAGTGCCACCAGCGTGGTGTTGAACGCTACCGCCAACTCGCGGGTCAGGCCGGCGAGAAAGCCGGGATCATCGACGTTGGCGCCGCCGGCATAGTTGAGGGCGAGCGCGATGCCGAGGACGGTGCCGAGGAAACCCAAGGTCGGGATCGCCCAGATAATGTAGCGGACCATGGTGTAGCGGAGATCGATTTCGTGCAGATAGAGGTCGAGGCTCGAATTAAGCACTGCATTGGCCTGGTCCACCGACTTCGTGGTTTGAAACTGGGTCACGACTCGGTGGATTAGCCGCGGCAGGAAGCGTTCGCTTCCCGCTGGCACCGCGTCTCGGGCCGACCTGGCGATGGCGTAGACACGCCGCAGGTCCAGCGTCTGCAACACCGTCGTCTCATCCTCGGGCAGGTAGCCGCGCTGCAATTCGGTGCGCTCGCCGGCTGCCTCCCGGGCACGCACCAGGAGTTCGCCGAGGCCGAGCGCGAAAACTACCCACTGCACCGTCTGCACCGTAAACGGGTAGGTGGTCTGCTCGATGTCGAGAAGGACGACCGCCCAGGAATGCGGCAGCGCCACTGCCATCACCGCAATTATTGCCACCGCGGCGGCGATGCTGAGCCCGATCGCCAACCATCGGTGGGGCAGCGGTCGTCGCCCGCCCGAGTGTTTGGCTACCGGCGTCGTTGGGTCGACGAGGTGATCTGGCATGGCTACGGCCTCCGACGAACAATCTCGCCGGTGGCGGCATCGCGTTCAACCCTGCCGCGAGGAACCAATCCTCCCTGGGCAGGGGACAGACGTGCCTCACCCGCCGCCTCACCCGCCGCTGCGAGTGGAGGCCCCTTGCGCGCCCGGGCGAGCAACTCGCCGACGGTGCAGCAATACTCGCCAAGCCGCAGCGGCGTCTGCGGCGTAACGAAAGTCTGACGCACACGGACCCAGCCTTCCGCGGCCGGTCCGGTGGTGGCTGCGTTGCTGCTGCCGTGCCCGGATGGCGACGGCAACTGCCACGTCCCACCCTGGGTGGCACAATCGGTTGCGTGCACTCGGCCGTTGTCGGCAATCACCAGTTCCAGGTGGTGCGGGGCAACGCTGGCATCGGCGACGACGACGTCGGCGAAGGGACTGCGGCCGATGACGAGCGTCCGAGGCATGACGAAACGAGTCCTTTCCACCCTTTAGGGCGCGTCCTTTCTACCGGCTACGCAGGTCAAGAATGTCGGGCGTCCGATTGTGCTCGGTTCGATTACCGCTCACTGTTTCCGCCACTTCGCCTTCGGCGACGATAACTGCATGTCCCTTGTTGTCACGCAGCGTGTTGTCGACGATACGTCCACCACCATTTTCCAGCACCAGGATGCCGTGTTCACCCGAACCGGTGATTGTGTTGCCGAAATGTCGGGCGAGCCGCCGGCGACGACAACGCCCGACAACCGGGCGCCGACGATTTCGTTGCCGCTGATCCGTCCGTTGCCGTCGTCGTAGATGTAAATGCCCGCTTCCGCCGGCCGTTCAATGTTGTTGTCGACAATTTCCGGCCGTGCACCTGAGGCGACCTGGATCGCCGACGTCCGGGCGTTGCGGATGATGTTGTGGCTCAGCCGGCCGCCACCACCGGAGATGAACAGCACGCTGCCGCTGTCATCGATATTGTTGTGCTCAACGGACGGCTGCGCACCGCTGCCGATGCGGATCGCCGCCACGGGCGTATTGCTGATACTGTTGCCACGGATCACGGGCACGGCGCCGTCCTTCACTTCGATGGCAGGGCCGGCCTGAGCGCTGATCCGATTCCCGTTCAGTTCCGGCGCACCACTGCTGACGATGACGCACGCCTCGCTGGCCAACGGGTCTTCGGACGCAGCAGCGGGGTTGGCCGTGAGCTCTGCCGGCTTTGCTGCCAGTGGCATGCCGCGAATCTCCAGGCTGCGCACGACAATGCCGTCGCCACGGACGGTCAGGCACGGGCCGGCGATCGGTGCGATGATGGGCGGTGCCGAGGTGTCTGCCGCCTCTAGTAGCATCGGCCGATCGAGCGCGATCGATTCGGCATAGGTACCGGGCTCGATGCGAATGTGCGCGCCATTGGGCGCCTGGGCGATCGCTTCGCTGATCGTTCGCGTATCGCCGGTGCCTTTGCTGTCGACCGTCCATTCCTTGAGCACCTGGCGTCGATAGGACGGCTCCAGCAACCAGCCGATGGCGGGTATCGCCAGCGCCACCGCGAGCAGCACCAGTAACACCCGCGACAGCATCGATGAACGCCCGCCCTTGGCTGCGGCGGCCACATGCGGGGTGATCGGCGCGAAGGGCGTGCCGATGCCGCTTGGCGTCCGGGTGATGCGCAGTGTTGGTGGATCCTCGGACGGATTGTTCGCCAATTCCTGCTCACTCTTCGCCTCCAGGTCCTCCGCTTGCAGGATCGGCTCGGCAAGCACCCGCTCGTCGTCGATGCCGCCGGGCGACAGCAGCGTCGCTCGCCAAGCGGCAATGTCATGCGGTCGGACGTGTGGATCGAGGCTGAGGCCGCGGGTGACTGCCGCCGCCAGTGCCGGATCGGCGGCAGAAAGCCGATCAAGAGCCGGCAATTGCTCCCCCACTTCGCCGAGGCGCAGCGGCGCCGGCGGCGGCGGCGCCCCGGTCACGATGCGATAGGCGATGGCAGCCAAAGCGTAGATGTCCGTCCACGGACCTTCCACGCCATCGATCTGGTACTGCTCCGGCGCGGCGTAACCGTCGGTGGCGAAATCCTCGGCCCGCGCTTCGTCTTCGGACGACGAAGACCCGCGTGCGGCGCCGAAATCGATAATCACCGGCGTGCCATCGGCGCGGACGATGATGTTGGCCGGTTTCAGATCCCGATGCAGGATGCCGGCCCGGTGGACGGCATCAAGCGCGTTGGCCAGCGCCAGTAGCATGGGTCGCACCTGGCGGGTCGACCGGGCCGGACCATCGTCGCGCAGGCGTCGTTCTAGCGATGCTCCCGGGACCAGGTCTAGCGCCAGGTAACCCCCGCCAGCGTGCATGCCCCAATCGATCATCCGAGCGAGCGCCGGATGATCCAACTGGGCGAGAATTGCCGCCTCGCGCCGGATAGCATTGCCATCGATGCTGAGCTTGATGAAGACCGGTCGGCCCGTCTCGGTGTCGCTGCCGTTCATCCGCAAGCGGGGCGGTGCGTCGGGCGCGGTTGCGGCGCGACGGACGTCCGCTTCGATCAGGTAGCGTCGGGGGAGCGCGGCGAGAGTCGGCGGGCTCTCAGGCGAATTCGGACGAGAGGAAGCAGAGGAACTCAAACTTGGGGCGTCCATGGCGAATCGATGATTGAACGGTTTATGAGCCCGCCTTGGTGGGGAGCGTATACGCCGGCAGCGAAGGCGCGCTGCTGCTGGAGCAGTGGGTCTGCCGCCGGCTTGCGCGTCGTTACGCTGGTCGGGCTGGCCTTGCGCGCGGGCGGTGGTGCAGGCGATGCCGATGGCGTGGGTGAAGATGGGGTGAACCGACGGCGACGGCAACCGTGACCACGGTTTCCTCCACCGTCCAGATGGCGGGACCGATGCGGCAACCGTTGCCTCGCACTTCGGCCGGGCTGAAACCCGGCTGTTCGATCGTGCGCCGATAGCCGCGGCAGGGCTTGTTGGGCTCCGCATAGGTGGCAGCCTCGAGGATGATGGTGCCGCTGTGGCCGGTTTGCGCGTTGGTCCAGGGAATGGCGCCGCCGCTGCGCTCCCGTTCCAGCGCCTGATTGACCGCAAAGCCAACAATAGGCGCATCGCGGCTGTCGCCGGCTACCGCTGCCACGCCTGAGGCCGCGCCGCAGACGCAACAAAGGACCGTCAGCGTCAGGGTTCCCAGGGTGCGAGGCGTAACCAAAGGCCGCCCTCGCAAGCCGCGGCTTGGAAGTGCAACTTGATCGGCAATGGCAGCGTCGGTCGGGCCGACGAATGCGCCAACTTTATCGGCAACGTGGAACATTGTTTCCCGCGATCGAGGCGTCAAGTGCGTGGTTACTTATCGCCCCATTCGTCACCACGATACGCCATCAGCGTAGCATAATCTTGGTGGAGATTGTGGCTGCACTATGTATGCAGGAGTGAGGCGCGTGTTCCGTGCAAGGCGCTTCCATAGAAGGCGTTTTGCCGGCTGTGGTGCTCGATCACTGCCAACCCGACCATGCCAACCCCGAGGATGAAAGCATCGTGCTGAACCGTTACGTCTGCACCCTCGTCGCAGGTCTTATCGTCGCCGGCTGCGCTAATCCCACGTCGAGCCGTTACGAAGGCGCGGAAGTGGGGCGAACGATCGAAACATCACGTGGAACCATCGTTGCCGGGCGCGTGGTGGACATCAACGGCGAATCCAATGCCGCCGGACCTCTCGCCGGCGCCGCCATCGGTGGTGCAAGCGTCGGTCTTGGCACCCATTCCGGCTGGGCGGCCATTCTCGGTGCCGTCGTCGGTGCCGGCATCGGCTATGCGACACAGCAGGTCGCCAACGACCGCGAAGGCATCGAGTACATCGTCGATATGGAAGACGGGCGGACGGTGACGCTGGTGCAGAACCGGGAGAAGAGTGAAGCGCCACTGCAGCCAGGTACCGTTGTGCTGGTTCAGGTGAGCGGCACGTACAGTCGGGTCATTCCGCGCACACCGCCATTGGATCGCCCCGTGACCGTGACCGGGAGCGAGCCGGCGGCCGGTGCGGCGCCGGCGACAGCGCCGGAAGCGGAAGCCGCAGGGGCAGGCGGGGACGGCGGCAGTGGCAGTGGCTGGAACGACCCTGACAAGCCAGCCACGGTGCCAACGTCTTTACCGGCGCCAGCATCCGCCAGCCCAACTACAAACCCGCAGGGGTCGCCCTCGACGCAACCGCAGCGGCCGCCATCAACACAGACACAGACTACGGGTGAGACGACACCCCTGGTGGCGACCGGTCAGTCAACGTCATCGCCAGTGACGACGACGCCGGCCACCGAGGCCACGCAATTCACGGCGAGTGGTACGGCCGCTGGTCAGGCCACGACGAGTCGTCCGTCAGCGGCATCGTTGCGCAGCGGCACGACGACCTCCTGGGCCGTTCCGCCGCCGACGCAACAGTGAAGGGCCGTCGGTTGTTTCGAAGCCGATAACAGGTGATAGCAGCGCCGGGTCGGAGCTGAGTGGGTGAAGATCGCCGGTGGTCAGCTACGGCCGCTATTCAGCGACTGGCCGTTCGCTGCGTCGTACTGGTGACCGCCGGTTTGGCAACCGGGGTCTTAGCCGGCGCGGAGGATGTCTTGGCGGTGCTGTTTTGGGCCACCGTGGACTTGGGCGTGGTGGTTTGCGAAGCGGTCGCCTTTGCTTTGGCCGGGGTTTTCTCGGCCGTTTTCGTTTTGGTTGTTTCCGGGGCCTTGGTGGCCGCCGATTTTGTCGGCGCACTTTTGCTGGCCGGCACGTTGGTCGATGTCGATGCCTGTTTGGCGCTTGCCGGCTTGCCGGTGTTGGCGGCTGTCGTCTTCGTTGCCGTGTCGGGTTTAGTGTCCGTCTTGTTCGCTGCTGCTGCGGCCGCTGCCAGGGTGAGCGGCAGGGCAACGGCAGCAAGCGCCGGTTTGTCGATCGGAATCGCCGACGCGGCCGGCGTGCCCGCATGGTTCTCGCTGGTGGCGATGCGGACGGGGTAGCCCTGGCGGTCGCTCAGCGCCTTTTCCACCGCTGGCCAGTCGATTCGGTCCATATCGGGCCCGGCAAGGGTCAGGATTCGGTCACTCCACTCGGCAAGCGGCAACGGCTCGGCAGGCGCCGGCGCCTTGCTCGTCTCCTCCATCACATCGATCTGGTGCGAGGACGGCTGTACTTCGATGTAAAGGTCGCCATCCATGCGACCGATCTTGACCGGCTGATCGACGACAGTGACCTGGGTGCCGATCGGCACCCGGGAGAACAGCCATTCGATGTTCTCCGGATACATGCGGATGCAACCGCGGCTGGCGCGTCGGCCGATGCCCCAGGGAATATTGGTGCCGTGGATGAGGTAGCTATGCCAGCCGAGGTACATGGCGTAATCACCGAGCGGGTTGTCGTCGCCCGGCGGAATCACGCTCGGCAACTCCGGATGATCGGCGATCTCCGAAGGGGTCAGGTACCAGCTTGGCTTTTCCTTCTTGCGGACGACGGTGGTGCTGCCATGTGGTGTCAGATAGCCGTCGCGACCAACACCGATAGGGAACGACAGTGGTTTCGCCGGGTCGCCATAATAATACATCCGCAATTCAGCGGTGTTGATGACGATGCCCTTCTTCGGCGCGTCAGGCAGCAGATGCGCTGTGGGCAGCAGCAGATTCACGTCGGCACCGGGCAGCCAAGCGTCGACGCCGGGATTGGCCGCCATCAGCTCGATGGCACCGAGACGGGAGTCGCGGGCGATGTCGAGCAGGGTATCGTTATAGTGCGTCTTATACGTGTGCATCTGGCCGAGCATGTCACCGTTCAGCTGTGCGCGAGCGCCCACAGGAGCGATGCACAACGCCAGCGCGAGTCCGGCGGCAAGAACGAGGGGACGGGCGACGAAGCGGCCTGTCCGACGGGCGGAGGTGCTGCGGACTGGTTGCCCAGTCACGGCTTGGTGGGTCAAGCGGCGAAGCAAGTTGATCATCGTCCAGACGGTCCTCTATGGCCCGATAGCGCTCTGCCCGGTGCGTCCCTTGGCTGATGCCACCACGGTCGACGGCACATCGGCCGGGACCTGTGGCTCGTTGATCATCGGTTGCAGCGCTGGGGCCAGCGACTTCAGAACCTGCACCGGCAGGGCGCTGGTAAACCGATAACCATATGCATTTGGTCCTGGTACATGCGCGGTTATCACACCGAAGAAGCGATCGCCAATGAAAAAGGTGAAGGCGGCACTGCGGCTGACTTCCTTCAGCTTGGCGCCGGCGGTACCCGGTCCGTAGCGATCGGCGAGTTCGTCACCGGTGCCGGTCTTACCGCCAGCCGGTAAGGGCTTGCCCGCAGCATCCTTGAACGTTCCGGCCAGTCGCTTCGCCGTGCCATTCGCAACAACCTCTGTCAGGGCTCGCCGCACCGCAACGGCGACCTCGCGCGGCAGGATCTGCTCGCCACCGGCAGGAAGTCCCATGTGCGTTTCATATGGGGTGCCCTCGGCGAAATGCAGTTGGGTAACCCGCGCCGTCGGTTGGCGGACACCATCGTTGACGATGATACCCATCAGTTCCGCCAACGCTGCCGGCCGGTCGGCCGAGGTGCCGATGGCGGTCGCCAGCGATGGGACCAGACTAGGGAACGGATATCCCAAACGCGCCCACGCCTGATGCAACTGCTCGAAGGCTTCCTCTTCGAGAATGATGCGGATGCGGCTATCGGCGGCACCCTTGCGTTTTGACTTGAACAGCCACTGGTAGACTTCCTGCCGCGTATCCGCGCTGGCGTCGATCATATCCCGGCGACGTCCACCGGGATGAGACTGCAGGTAATTGACCAGCCACAGCTCCAGAGGATGAATGCGGGAAATATAGCCGCGGTCGTGCAGATTGAATTTCTCCGGTCCATAGCCGGCGTACAATTCGGCGAGATCGTTGCTGTCGAGCGACGACGATGCGTGGGCGTGCATGAAGGTGGCAAACTCTGCCAAGCCGGCCTCCGGACGCACCGAGCGGAAGACGGTGGCGAGCCGGTGCGGCGCCGGCGGCGTCCGCGCCGCCACCGTCTGCAGCGCCTCATCAGGCGAAAGTTTGGCGTAGCGGCGCCAGAACTGGTTGAGGAAAGTTTGCCCTTCCATATCGGCGAACCGAGCCAGATATTCCTGACGCGCCGGGTGTGTGGGATCACCCAGGATGTCCTGCGGTGAATCTTCGCTTCCTGCCTGATAATAACGGATGATGTCGCGCATCATCCGGATAAACACGAGATTGACCGAGTTCCTGAGCGCGTCGGAAACGGTCATGATCCGGCTGTTGTCCGCTTTATTGAAGTTGACGAAGGTGTGCATTCCGCGCCCGGTGAAAAACGCTTCGCCGGGATTGCCGGAGTATTTACGCGCCATGGCGGCGTCAATGATCGCCTCCAGGCTCTTGTCTTTGGCATCGACAAGCCACCCGGCGGCCCAGCGGCTCAGTGGATCGGCGGACGCCTTGGCGAGCGCCACCAGGTCCTCGCGGTCGGAGTCCGCCAGCCGGTCGTGCAGTTCGGCAATGATCTCAAGATAGGTCACGAGGGTGCGGAATTTGGCGGTCGAGCCCAGGTCGAACTTACCGCCCTCATTGATATCAAGCGGTCGTTCCAGATTGTCGGCCTGCAGCCGCAGCAGATTCAGTCCCTGTGTTCGCTCGTAGAGGGTCACGCTGTATACGACACCGGCGGGATGGCCTTGCAGCAACCGTTCGCCGATCAACCCGGCTTTGGCCGCTCCGTCCATGGTTGCCAGTTCACGTAGCCGTGCGATCACCTGCTCCTGGGTGGTGCTGTCGAGGGTGGTTTCCGCCCGCAGGTCCAAACGGTCGAGGTCGTAGTATTGCGGAACTTTCAGCAGTGAGGCGATGTGGGTGCGCATGGCGTTGACTGCCTTGCGCTCGACGAAAGAGAATTCGGCAGTGGCAGGCAACTCGTTACGGAACTTGAGCGGTGCCGCCAAAGCCAAGTCGCGAAAGTCGTCATCGATGATGCCCGCGCCTGCCAAGAGGCGGAGGTGACTGTCGGCGAGTTCCGCCAGATCGTTGCGACCCTGGATCAGATAATAGGATGGTCGCCGCTGCGCCAGCATCAGGCTGAGTGCGGACTTGAAAACGGCGGCTGCCTGGTTCCTTTCGGCGCTATCCCGCGCCGGCGTGCCGAGCAGGCGAATCGCTTCCGCCAGTTCGATGCCATACCAGGCAAAGAGGCCGTCGCCGAGGCCGATCACTTCACCGAAGCCGGGGCGTGCCGACAGCGGCGTCGAATTGATGTAATCGAGAACGATGCGGTGGCGTGCCTCGGTGGTGTCCGGTCCGTCCTGGTACGCCCGCATGCTGGCAGAGGTTATTTGCCGCAGTTTTTCGCCTACCGAGCCGGTGCGCCCTTCCGGTGAGTGGCGATATTTCTCCAGCTGTGTTGCCAGCGTGCTGCCACCGAAGCGATGACCACCGTCGTCGATATGGCGGGTGACGATGTTGGCGGCGGCGGCGGCGAAGCGATCCCATTCCACCGCCGGATTGCGGGTGGCCGCACCGCTATCGAGCAATTCGCGGTTTTCGACGAACAGCAAGGTGTCCACCAACAGGGGTGGAATGGCTTCGAAATCGGCGAAAATTCGTTCAGGATAGCTGGCAGTATGGAGGATTTCGCCCCGTCGATCGAACAGCATCAGCCCGGTTTGCGGCTTTTCCGCATAGAGGGCGAAACNCCCGTAGTCCATGAACCGCTGCAAATCAGGCGACATGCGGGCTTGGCGCTCGACCATGTAGCCGCTGTCCTTCAGTGCCGCGATGAATTGCGGCAGCCGAGCATAGCCCAGACGTTCGTCGTAGGGGCCACCTTGAGGAAAGCGGATGTCGTCGCTCGCACCGGCGTCGGTGTGATACGTCATGCCGCGCGCGAGCTTGGAAAATAGCCGTGACTGGACCGGCGAATCCTCAACCTCGAGGCCAATCCCCCAAACGGCCAAAGCCCCTACACCGACGGCAACACTGCCAGCGAACAGCCCGTACCAGGACAGGCGCCACCGCCTCCGAGTGCTCTGCATCGCCACGTCTCATCCTGACCAGCTAACGCGTAACGCGACCGCAACTCCGCCTTAGAACAAATGGAAAATCCGGCAGGGGAGAGGAGCGGACGCACCACAGATAAGTGTATGAGGCAAAAAGACGTTCGCAAGGTGTTCACAGGGTCGTGACGCACGAGCGATCAAGCCCATCGTGAAGCTATTGCACAGCAAAGGACAAAGATATCACATCTGGCTCAAGAAACGATCTTCGTTTGTGCGAAAGCCTCGATGGCGCGGGTGCGGGCGATGGAGTGTTCGACCAATCGATTCGGGTAATCGATGCCTGGACGAATCCCGGCTGCTGCCAACGCCAGGGGTGGAGCCTCCCAGGGCTGGTGCAGCCAGCGATCGGGTAAGCGAGCGAGTTCGGGAAGCCAGCGGCGTACGTAAGCTCCGCCGGCATCGAAACGTTCGCCCTGGAGGATCGGATTGAAGATGCGAAAATACGGCGCGGCATCGCCGCCGCAGCCGGCTACCCACTGCCAGCCGCCGGCGTTGTTGGCCAGATCGGCGTCGACCAGATTATCCCAGAACCACGCTTCGCCCGATTGCCATGGTTGCAGCAGGTGCTTGACCAGGAAGGAAGCGGTGATCATCCGCACTCGGTTGTGCATCCAGCCGGTGGCCCGAAGCTGGCGCATGCCCGCATCGACGATGGGATAGCCGGTTTCACCGCGTTGCCAGCACCGCAACACAGCGGCGTCCTCTCGCCAGGGAAAGGCGGCGAACTTGGGCTGCAGCGGCGCATCCGGCAGTTGCGGGTTATGGTGAAGGGTATGGACGAAATACTCCCGCCAGCCGAGCTGTCGCAGGAACGCCTCGGCCGGGGTGGCGAGCGCGGGCGCAACGGCAGCACGGGTGAGGGTCGCGTGCCAAACCTGCCGAGGCGAAAGTTCGCCGAAATGGAGTCGTGGCGACAGGCAAGAGGTGGCGGCAGGCTCAGGGCGGTCGCGGCTCAGGGCGTATGTGGCGAGATCCTGATCAAGAAAGTGGACCAGTTGCTGCTGCGCTGTTGCCTCGCCGGGTTGCCAGGCCGCACGTAGCCCAGCCGCCCAATCGGGCGACGTGGGCCGGAGCGACCACGCGGCAAGGTCGTCACTGGCTGGCAGGGAGGTGGGTGGCCGCAGGTGTAGGGGAGCAGGCTGGAGTGGCGCCGGCGCGGTGGTGCTGCGGCAGGCTCGCCAGAAAGGGGTGAACACCTGGAGCGGCTGACCGCGGCGACTGCGAACACTGCCCGGTGAAAAGAGGGTCGTGGCAGCAAAATAATGGACGGTAACCCCGGCCGCGGCGAGCGAGCGCTGCAGCGCCGACTCCGCACCCAGCCAGTACGGCTCAGGATTCGTGTTCGCATAGACGGCGGCGGCATCCGTTTCAGCAATCAGGCGCGCTATGCACTCGGTGGAAGGACCTTGGCGCAGGATAAGCGGTGCGCCCAGCTGACGCAGCGTTTGCCCGAGAGCGGCCAAGCTGCCGTGCAGCCACCATCGCGCCGCACCGCCCATCCGCCATCGTCCGGGCGTCGCATCGTCCAGAACGTAGACCGGCAGCACCGGTGCCCCAGTAGCGGCCGCGGCAGCGAGGGCGGGGTTGTCAGCGATGCGCAAATCTTCGCGTAGCCAGACAATGAGGGGACGATCGGCCATAAACGCCATGTGGTGAGGGGAGGGACATGCCCGCCTCGTCCTACGTCTGCGGGCTGGCCTTGGATTGGCGCGATCACCGAAGGTGGATCGGCTTGATCCCGGTTTTTGCCGTCGTGGCCGCCGCCGTCGCGACCTGAAAGGCGCGGACCGGCTCAACTATGTTCTTCAGGCGCTGGGGACCCAGGTCCACCAAGCTGAACGAAGCATCACCGGCGAGAATGAGGCGGACCGCCTCGGAGATCAGGACGCCACCGACGGGAGCGAGGGCCTGCAGCCGCGCGGCGACGTTCACCCCATCGCCGAACAGATCGCCGCCGTCGACGGCGATAATGGCGGCATGGTGGATGGCGATACGAAAACGCATCCGCCCGTGCGGCGGCAGGGCGCGATTGCGCCCGTCCAACTGCTCCTGGATGGCGAGCGCCGCGGCGACTGCAGGTCGCGCCCCGGCCATCTCGGCAAACAGGCCATCGCCCAGCGTCTTCACCAGGCGACCGCCGTGGGCGTTCAGCGTGGGGGCGATCACTTCTTTTAAATAGCGACCGAGTAGCCGCAGCGTCCCCGCCTCGTCGGCGCGGATCATCCGGGTATAGCCTTCGACGTCGGCAAAGAGAATCGTCGCATCGCGGCGAAGCGAACGGCTCAGCGTCAGCAGCCGCATCTGCGCCGCGTCGTTCTCCGCGACACGCTGTGTCGGCGCCAACGCTCGCCGGCGCAGCACCGCCTGGACTCGCGCCGCTAGTTCGCGCCAGTTGAACGGCTTGGTGACGTAGTCATCGGCACCCACTTCGAGGCTGCGGATGCGCTCTTCCTCTTGCGCCAGGCCGGTGACGGCAATCACTCCAAGACCTTGCTTCTGCAGTAGTTCGGGCAACAGCTTGAGCGCGCGGCTTCCGGGCGCGGTGCAGTCGAGAAGGATCAGGTCGACCGCCGCCTCCGCCAACGTCTTCCACATGCCATCGGCATCGCTCGCGGCAAGGACGTCGTAGCCGACACCGGTCAGGTATTCGACCACCACCTCGCGGTCGTTTACTTCGCTATCGACGACCAGGACGGTTCTGTGGTCGCTCATTGTCCCATTCCCCGCGACGGCACCCCGGACGCGAGCCTACGTCCGCCGGCCATTTACGCAACAGTTTGGCCAAGATCGCAAGTCCGTCACGCACTATTTGCCGATCCGAGCTTGTGACGTTGATCGCCATCACAGCCGGACGTTTCCCGCATCTTGTAGAGAGGTAATCGACGTCGCGCCTCCATGGCCGGGAGCATCGGCATCCGGTACCCCGGCGATGGCGCTCGCCTTTTGCACAAACGGCCCATGACGAGGCAGAACGGAGCGTTGCATGCAAACCCCGACCTACTATGGCAATATCGGGATCCTGAGCGGCGGCAAGCGGCGCCGCGCCCGGCTGCGTCGTCGGTTCAGCGCCTGGATCAAGATAATTCCATGGCGCCGGCGTCGGCGGCGCCGGGATTGGCTCGACGGCGACGCGGTGTCGCCGGCCGAGACACTGTCGGTTGACGTCAGCGTTGCCGAGCGGCTGGGCGCATCAGCATAATCGGGCTCCGGCACTGCGGCACTGGCTCCGGTAGACTCGTCGCCGCCGCCGCTGTAGGCGCAATGGGCGCGGCATGACCACACGCGGGATCATCGCCGGGACGGCATGAAACGGAGAGACACCGATGTCGCGCGTTGCCGATTGGCTCAGAGCCGCTACCATCGCTGTTCTCGGCTTGACGCTGGTCGCGGCCACGCCGGCGGGCGGTCGGCCGGCGGCAGTAACCGGCTTCTTTGTCGGGACGCTAAACAGCAGTCAGCCCGTCTCGCTCTCTCTGCGCGCTGAGGGTGACGTGGTGAGCGGCTATTACTATTATGATCGCATCGGCGAGGATATTCCGCTGCGGGGCGCCATTGCCGCCGACGGTACGCTGCAATTGGATGAGTTCGGCAAGCCGCAGTTACGCACCGGCCACTGGTCGGTTCGCCTCGACGCCAGTGACGCGTCGCCAGCCGTGAGCGATTTGAACGGTGCGCCGGTGCGCCATTTTAGTGGCCACTGGCAGGACTTGGGTAGCAAGCGCACCTTGCCCATCGCTCTCGACGGCACATCGCCGCTCGCAGCTTCGCCGCCGGCATTCAGGCCGCTGGCAGCGGGTGAACCGCCGCACGCAGCGATCAGTGTCGGCGCGATCAGCTATCGTCAGGCGGCTGTGCGGCGGACCGGCGTGCAGTATCCACGACTGACAGCATACCAGGATGACAGGATACTTCGCAGCGTCAACAGCTCCATCGACCGGATCACCGCCGATTTCGGCTGCGAGGGTAGGCGCGGCCAAGATCAGTACTTCCAGGTGGACGCCGCGGTTACCTACGCTGCCGACGACGTCTTCAGCATTCTCGGTGAGGGCGGGTACTATTGCGGCGGCGCGCATCCGGAAGATATCTGGCCGACAGCCACCTTCGATCTCAAGAGCGGACGCCAACTCGCCTTCCCTGATCTGTTTCGTGATTATGCGCCGCCGACCGTGACCGCNATCCTCGCGGCGATCATTGCCGCGCGAACGGCGCAGCAAGCCGTTCCGGACACCGCCAGCGGCGACAACGCCGCCAGTTGCGAGGAACTGTTCGCCCTCGACAATCTGCGCGACACCGATTTCGCCTTCGCCCTCAGTCGTGACGGTCTCTATCTCATCCCCGCAAGCTGGCCGCACGTGGTCGCTGCCTGTGCCGAGCCGACCATCGTTCCCTATCCCCGACTGAAGCCTTTCGCCGCACCAGGGGGCGTGCTTGCTCGGGTTGGCGGCTGACGGCTGGGCTCAATCCCTTCCTCGACCGCAATGCGATCGACAGGGGCGAGGGTACTCGCCCACGGCGATGGCGTGCCTGTAACGATCATGCGTGAGACAGCGCAGTTTACCCGTGCTAGCAGCCTGTCGGACTTGCGTCTCGGGCGTCGCCGGACCTGCGTAGGGATCGGTGCGTCGGCGCCTCTGTCAGCGCCATTTTGGGCGGTGCGGTCGCGCTGGCGCGCCTGCGGAACTGGCCGCGCAGGCTAGACGGCGCGGCTGAGGGCGAACATCCGCTTCAGGTTCCATGCCATGGTCACAAGCCTCCACTCGCCACGGGCGGCATTGAGCCCGCGCAGCAGGAACTGCCGGAACCCCAGCACGGACTTGATGATGCCAAACACTGGCTCGGGCGTCTGCTTGCGCAGGGCGTAGAGCGCGCGGCCCTGCGGCGTGCGCAGCCGATACGCCATCGCCTGAACCGGGGTGGGGTCTTCGGGCGCCGGTGGCGCCGCAGCGAAGCGCTCTTGCAGGCTGAGATGATGCGCCTCGCGACCAAGTGCGATCAGCGGTTCGATCCCGCCGGCCACACAGGCCTGCACATTCGCCTCGCTGAAGTAGCCATTGTCCGCCAACAGCATGTCCGGCCTGCCGAGCACGTCCGGCAGAGTGCCGATCTTGTCCAGCATGGGTGTAAGCTGCTGCTTGTCGTTGGGCGCCTGCACCACGTCGGCGACCACCACCAGCAGACTGCCCGCCGCCACCGCCGCCTGCGCATTGTAGCACTGCTCAAAACCGCCGCCCGCCACCGCCATGATGCGGCTTTCCTCGTCGGTCAGATTGATCTGATCCGTGGGCAGCGGCGTCGCCACCGGCGGCTTCGGCTCACGGCCCGTGGGCTTCTTGCCGGTGGCCGCTGCCTTGGCGTCCCGTGCTGCGAGTTTCGCCTGATGGTCTGCCTGCTCCCGTTCGAAGCGTTCCTTCGCGCGGGCCTCGATCTTCGCCCGGGCCTCGGCGAGCCTGGACAACCGTTCCTCACGTCGCGCCAGTTCGTCGGGGATCGACATGCCGTCAGCGATGTCCACCTGGTCCGCCGCTTCTGCCTTGGCCATGAGATCGGCCACTTCGGCCTGCAGTTGGGCCTCCAGCTTGCCCGCATGGTCATAGGACAGCGCGCTGTGCCGGCTGGCATTGGCGTGGACCTTGGTCCCGTCGAGCCCGACCGTTCCCACTTCAGCACGCCCATCTCGCGCGCGAGCACCAGCACCTGGACGAACAGCTTCTCGATCTGCGGCAGAAAGCGTCGGCGGAACGCGGCGATGGTGTCATGGTCCGGATGATCGTTCGCCGCGATGAAGCGGAACGCCACGCTGTCATAGGTCGCCCGCTCCAGCTTGCGGCTGGAGAACACCCCGGTGGCGTAGCCGTAGATCAGAATGCCCAGCAGAAGGCTGGGGTGGTAGGACGCTTCCCCAGAGCCACGGTAGCTGCCGGTCATCGGCCGCAGATCCAGCCCCGCGATCACCTCCACCACGAACCGCGCCAAGTGCCGCTGCGGAAGCCACTCGTCCACCGACGGCGGCATCAGAAATCCGCTGTCGCGGTCGATCGGGCGGAAGTTGCTCATGCCGAAGAGGTCCGGGCCGGGGGCGTGAATCCATGCCCGGATTCTATAACCCACAGCTCCGCCTCGCGTTAAGTCCGACAGGCTGCTAGGTGGTCGGTAACAATGGCATCCGTAACGGAGGCATCGCATGGCACGGCTGCATTTGCGCATCGATTTCGGCGCTGCCGGACGGATTGGGCCGGGCAAGGTGGCACTTCTCGAGCGGGTGACCGAGGTAGGCTCGATCTCGGCAGCGGCCCGCACTTTTGATATGTCGTATCGACGTGCCTGGTTGCTGATCGACGCGATGAACCGCACCTTCGCGCAGCCGGTTGTCGCGACCGTGAAAGGTGGCCACGCTCATGGCGGGGCCACCCTCACACCTTTCGGCCTCGAACTGATAAAGCGCTACCGGCGGATGGAGGCAACCGCAGCGACGGCCATGGCCGAAGACGTACAAGCCCTGGAAGCCGCGCTTGCATCGACTGTTGCAGGCTCAACGGCCGTTGATTGATCTCCCGTAAACCAGCGGCGCTCAAACGCCGACGGCCTCAGTTGATAGTGAAGCCGTATTTGCGATAGACCGCCTTGGCCTCGTCACCAGTCAGAAAAGCAAACAAGGCACGGCTCGATGGCCCGTCGGCAGCGGTGACGATTGCCATCGGATAGGTGATCGGCGCGTGTGACGACTCAGGAAAGGTGCCGACAACGCGGACCTTCGACGTTTGCGCGGCATCGGTTGCGTAGACGATGCCAAGCGGCGCTTCGCCCCGTTCAACCAGCGCCAGTGCCGAGCGGACGCTGTCGGTGCGGGCAACGCGGGGTTCCACCTGCGCCCAAACGCCGAGCGCGGTGAGTGCTTGCTGCGCGTAGCGGCCGACGGGGACGTGATCAGGATCGCCGGTGGCAAGCCGGCCGTCACCTAGCAGCGAGGGCAACTGCACGCCGGGTTGCAGATCGACGGAGGTGATGGCGCTATCGACCGGTGCGATGAGCACCAACGCGTTACCGATCGGGCTGATGCGCGTTGAGGTGACGATCAGGTTGCGCTCGGCCAGATAGTCCATCCACGGCTCATCCGCTGACGCAAAGACGGCCGCGGGTGCACCACCTTCGATCTNGCGCGCCAGGCCCGAAGAGGCGGCGAAGGAAAAGCGCACCGCCTCTCCCGTTTTCTCCCGATAGAGCTTGCCCAGTTCTTCCATAGCGTTGGTCAGGCTGGCCGCGGCGAACACAGTCGCTTCGTCGGCGCGCACCGCGGCAGCAGCGGTCATGACGAGCAGCGCCAGGGCGGCGACGATGGCCATTGACAGGCGGCGCACGACGTCGCGGCTGCCGGCTCGGCGGATGGGCATGGCTGGAAATCCTTTCGTTTGGGAGTTTCGACATATTTCTTGAAATACGTCGGGACGATAGGCGAATGTGCAGCGGTGCACAAGTGGGGCGCCGGCTTGGCGATGCTTCGTCAGCGCGACACGATATCCACACTTTCAGCGATGACACGACGGGAGAATGGAGGAAAAATGCGGGATCTACGCGGACTTGTCCTGGCTGTGGCGCTGCTTCTGGCGGCGCTGCCATGGTCGGCGGCTGAAGCTACCAGCTGCAATGGCGGCTATTATCCCAGCGTGAAGATCGGCGGCGAGGTCACTACGGCCAAGACCTATACGCTCACCGATCTGCAGGCAATGACGACAAGTAAGCTCAATGTCGCCTTTTTCAGCGGCAGTGCCGGTATGCAGACGTATTCCTTTATAGGTGTACCGCTGCTTGATCTATTGAATGAAGCCGGGATTGTTACCAATTCAAACCAAAAGAACGATATTCTGCGTAAGTCTTTGGTTGTCACCAGCAGCGATTGCTATCAGGTGGTGGTCGCGATGGCCGAACTGCTGCCAACGTTCAGTGGCCAACAGGTGATGGTCGCCTTTGCCGACGGTGACGGCACCCTGTTGCCGTCCAATCAAGGCATGGCCCGTCTGGTCGTGCCGCAAGACAAGCAGGGCGGTCGCTATGCCTCGAACATTGTTAGTATTATGGTACGCTCGCCCGGCCCCGGACCGCAGACGAAATAACCCTACCATAGAGGATCGGCCACAGCTGATCCGGCGGGCCCGCGCCAGACGGCGGACCCGCCGCCTTGGCGAGCGCGACTGCAACGCACGCCTTCCCGCTGCCCCTGGCGATGCTGTCGCTCTTACTCGGTGCTCTCAGGACGAGAATCAACGGTCGAGCGAATTCGCCGATGGCCGTGCTCGTTACCAGATGCATCCATTCAGCTATCGAAAGCAATTGCGAGCAAATGTTTGGCTAGAGTGAAGCGCTTAAGTTGTTCTATCAAATGCGGCGTTACTAATATTGTCACTGGGAAGCGATATAGGTAGTCCCGTAGCAAAAATGCTTGTCGTAGGGCGGGGAAGACGTTAAATTCATTCAAGATTATTTTTATGTTTCCTTTTTTTGGTGTGACGATTAACTACCTAGGGACCTATCAGGGGAACAGGTCGGGCGAATACCCTTTCTTTTTATTAGAAAACTCGTATACGCCAAGGCGCGATTAGGGGGCAATTCCCTATTCATGCATTGGTTTCTTCAATTTTTGTGGGAGAACCTCAATGAAAATTCTCGACACGATAGGGTATGCGATCATCGTCGTGAGCTTCATCATCAGCTGCCCTGCCGCGCACGCCAACTCGGTAAAGAACAAGACCTACACTGTCTGGGTGTCGTCCAGTTTTGATGAAAGCCCATTCCCCCATTTCAGGACTGCTTTCAATTCACCAAAGACCAGCTTTGTATCGCCGGATGTTCAGGGGAATGTGGGCGGCTGTCGGAAGTTCCGTCGTTGGGCGTATGGGAAGCGCGCGTTTCCTGTGGCGGATTGGACCTCCGTTTCAAGGGCACATCGCTCACTGAGCCGGCGACAAGCGTGATCGCCGCAACGGGGGCAGGGGTCGCCGAAGGCACCAATTTTGCCGTCGAAGGCATTAAGGATACCTGTTCGCTGGCGGCATCCAGGAGCGCCGGGTCACGCTACAAGCGGTGAACAGGACGGGGTCTGCCCAAAATACTGTTGAGTTGTGTAGCTATGCTTCGCCTTGACCCCGCATGGCAAAGGCCGGGTGGAGGTCAGAGAAATCAGGAATGCAGCGGGGAAGGAGGGGCCCATGGCCAAACGATCGTCCAGTTCGCACGCTCTCGCCTTTATTCTGGCGCAGGCCCTCTGGGTTCTGCTTGGTGCTGCCCAGCCGGCATCCGCCCAGATCACTCCTTCCAAATGCTACCTGCCGCCGTTCTCCCCCATCGTCAGCCCCTGTGTCCCGCACGACACTCCAGCCGGGTCGACAGCCAGCGTTGCCGATCTTGCCGTCTTCGCCTGGCAGGAATTCATCGCGCTGAATTGGGTGGCGATGGATCCGGCGACGACTGGTATGCGGGGGCGGCCCAATACCAACGTCGGCTTCCTCAGCATCGCGCCCGACAGCAGTGGCAATTTCCCCCTCGTCGTCTGGCAGACCTACCGGCACAAGAACGAACTGTTCCCGGCAGACGGAAACACCGATCCTAGCTTTGATTCCACGGCGCCGACGTATAAGTACAAAAACCCAGTTAGCGCCGGTTCCATTGTGCCGCCGGTGGCCGGTCAGAGCCCGAGCTTCACTCTCTTCAATAATCTCGATGAGACAAGCGAGATTGGCCTGTGCAACATGTACGCACACGCCACATCGTACCTCCAACCGACGACCGGGATCCGTGTCGCCTACGAAGCGAAAGTCAATCGGGCGGTGTTTGACTACGCAAACCAGAACGACTTTACCAATCCCGATGGCCAATATTCGGCACTGAATATCGCCCTCGCCAACACGCAAAACAATCTTACCCAATTCGGCGGCATTTGCTCGACCACCAGCAGCCAGCCGATCGTCATGCTGCCGTGCGGTGATATCAACGTCCCCGGCGATCCGGGCGAAGGTGCGATCGAGATCAAGGCGGCGTGGCGGCAATTGACGGCTGCCGAAGCCGCCAGCGGTCGGTTCTTCACCCGGAACGTCATTTTCTACACCGGTACGCCGAGTGCTTACTCCAGCGGCCAAGGTCTCGCCTACAATAATGCGGTGTGGGGGCTGGTCGCCCTGCACATCATCCATAAAACGAAATCATTTCCGGCTTTCGTCTTTGCGACGTGGGAGCAGGTCGACAACTACGATGATAGTGCGACGCCGCCCACTAACCCCAACAGCGAAAACTTGGCGTTCCAGAACACCGGGACGCCGCTTGCCAATATTCCGTTGACGCGGGCCCATCCCATCCACTCGCAGGTCGCGTCGACGAATGCCTCGGTGCATGCCGTATTCAAGGCGGGCAATCCCAATACTGTCTGGCAGTACTATGAACTGATCGGTGTTCAGGCGACCCCGGTCAATGGTCCACCGCCTACTCCACCCGTCAATGCTCCACCTTCGGTAACAGACCCCGTCAGCTACTACTATCTCGCTAACATTATGGTCGAGTCCAATCAGACGCTGCAAAACTTCTTCGGTGGCGCTCCCAACGGCCTGCCGATCAAGCTTCAGAACGTCTTCCTCAACGGCCAAGCCTATGTGATGGGCGGTTGCCAGNNGGGCTGCCACGGCTTTCAGGCACAATATATCGGCGGTGATATGAGCCGCCTCATCGCCACCGGAGCGTCGAACGCGGCACAGCCGGAGTCGATCGGTGCGAACACAGCAACGTCGATCCGCACCTACGGGCAGCGGTCGAAGGGCGTGACGCTCCGCCAGCCGCCTCGGCACGGCTGGAGCGCCAAGTGATGATAATTACCATGATGATGGAGGATATGGCCCGCTTGGTCGTCCCCGGCGACAAGTCGGGCGGCCTCTATGTCTCCAACGCCATCCGCATCGCCGTCCGCTCCCCCGGCCCCGGACCACAGGCGAAATGATGCGGCCACGGTAACCCTGGCACAGCCGACCCGGCGGGCCCGCGCGCGCCAGCGAACCCGCCGCCTTGCCGGCTCGGTCGGGGCTGCCGTCGGCGGAGCAGCGAGCCGGCGACGCGGCTCAATCAGGAGCTTCGTGGGACGCATCGCCTTGCGCTCGCAGCCAGTCGCGAATCTGGCGTTGTTGCCCGCTGATGTCCTCATCCGCTGCGTCGAGCAGCCAAGCGAGTTGGTCGTTCCGCACCCGGGCGACCTCTTCTGCGGCATTCAGCTTCGAAAGAGTGGCGAACAGGTTCCAGGCGCTTAAGGTCGTGTCCGGATGGCGATTGCCCAGTAGCTCGCAGCGGGAAGCCAGCACCGGCTTCAGCAGCGCCCGCGCTCCGGCTAATTCGCCCTGGGCAATAAGCGTCTCCGCCAGACCGTTCATGCTCCATAGCGTGTCCGGATGCCGCTCGCCCAGCACCTCGCGCAATCCGTCCAGAGCCTCCTCCAGCAGCGCCCGCGCTCCGACCAACTCGCGCTGGACAAAAAGCGTCGCCGCTAGGTTGTTCACGCTCATCAGTGTGTCCGGGTGCTTCTCGCCCAATAGTTCGCGGCGCGAAGCCAGCACGTGCTCCTGCAGCAATCGCGCTTCAACTAGTTCGTCCTGCTGCAAAAGCGTAGTCGCGAAGTCGCTCATGCTCGTCAGGGTATCCGGATGCCGATCGCCCAGCAGCCGAACCGCAAGATCCTGCGCCCGCTCATTTGCCACGCGCGCGAGTTGGTAGAGGCCGCGGGCGTAGTAATAGTGCCCGAGCTGAAGGCCCAGAATGAGGCCCACCTTACTTTGCAGCCACGAGGCAAAATGACGCGTTTGGCGCATCGCGTCGGCCAAGGCTTGGTCGTGGGTGAGGATATCGCCGGCCGTGTTCACCAACCTGAGCAGCGGACGGGCAAGCGCGTCGGCCAACTCTTCGGCCGGCATTGGCAGCCTCCTCAACATAACGTCCGCCACCAGCGGATGGATCTCAACCGGCTCGCCTCCCTGCTCGCGGTCGCGGCGGCGGTTGAGCAGGGACGCGCGCAGCAGTCGCGAAAGGGCTGAGGCAAATTCATCCTCGTCCGTCACACAGGCCGCTAACAATGGCACCGGGATTGGTTCGTTCGGCGCGCAGACGGCGGCAACCCCGAGTAACGCGCGCGCATCCGCATCAAGGGCAGCGATGCTCATCTCGAAGGTGGCGAGGATGCCGCGCGCTTTCTCACCTAGCAGCGGTTGCAGCAAGCGGGCGAGGGCCTCGATGCGGTCGAGCCGGCCGGTCGCGCGCAGCTTGGCCAGCGCACCGGTGTAGCCGCCCGGCGCCTCGCGCAGCTGCTCACCGATCAGGGTCAGGGCGAGGGTGTGGACGCCGACATCCGCGACGAGGTCCTCTGCCGCGTCCCGCTCGTCCTCGCGGGGATAGCGGAAGCGGGCGAGCAGCCGCAGCGCGTCCTCTTCGCTCAGCACCTCCAGCCGCTCCTCGGCGAAGCCCTCGGCGGGACGGCTGTCGCGGGTGGTGATCAGAGTGCGGCCGGCCGCACCGGTTGCGCGCCAGAACGCCAGCACCGCCGCCCGCCGGTCCAGCGGCGAGAGCTCCGGTACATTGTCAAGCACCCAGAGATAGGGCTCGGCTCCGAGGCTGCGCCCCAGTTGCGCGCGCAGCTCTGGTGCCGGCAGCGGCTTGCCTTCGGCATCGGGGGTGAGCTCGGGCTCGCCGGCGAAGGTCTGTTCGAGGGCGAGTAGCCAGGCGTTGTGCGCGTCTGTCTCGCTCACCGGGCCGTCCGGTGCGAAGCCGGCGAAGTTGAGCCAATAGACGCCGCCCGGATACGTGTCGGCGAAGTCGAAAGCGTACTTTGCCGCCAGCTCCGTCTTGCCGATGCCGCCGAGCCCGTGCGTCTGCACCGCCACCGCGGTGCCGCCCGCGCCGATGTGCGCCGGGTGCAGCTTGCTATGGATGCGCATCAGCTCGGCATTGCGGCCGGTGAAGGTGGCGGTCGGGTGGGGGACGTTGCGGAGCCGCGGCGGCGGCCCGGACTGTCGCTCGCTAGCCAGCGGGCCCTCCGGTAGCAGCGCCAGCAGGCGCGCGCGCAGCGGCGCTACCCACGGCCCGATCGCGCCGTCCGCGGGTGGTACGATAAAGTTCTGGCTCGCGAGCTCGCCGGCGGTGATGTGGTCGGCGTTAGCCTCGGGGTTGAGCACCCACACCCTGCGGCCGACGTCCGAGCTCAGCCGCCGCGCGTGCTGCCAGGCGAGCTTGAACTCGGCCATGCAGTGATCCGAGGCGGCGTAGTCGGCCGACCACCAGGCGAGCAGGCCGTGGCTGGCGCCGATGCCCTGGCGGATGCGTGCCGGGAAATCCTCGAGCGGGTCGATGGCATCCTGATCGAAGAAGCAATCGATGCCGGCGGCTTGCAGCACCCGGACCACAGGCTCGACCCGCGCGTGCTGGCTGCGCCGGTAGCTGATGAACAAGTGGGGTCTCGGTGCGGCGGTTGCCGTTGCCCGGACCTGCGGCTGCCCTGCGGGTTCGTCTCCAGGCCCCTTTACCCCCGGCGCCTCTTCGCCCATCCCTTTCCCCCAAACACAACGGTCCGCGGTCAGTATAGCATCCGCGACGACAACATCAGCGGATGTACGCGAGGAAGAGCACGAAACGGTCGAAACTGGACTACTGCGGCCGTGCCGGGGACACGTCGGGCGGCCGTTACTCTCGAACATCATCCGCAGCGCCGTCGGTTATTCATCCGACCCTAGTACTACAGTTGCGTTTCTAGTCGTTTCTTGCGGTGACTGCTGGCGGCTGTCGTTTGGTGGCTGCGGCGCCATCGTGAGCAGGCCCAGACGAAGGCGGGATGGGTTTTCGCCCGGAACAGGATCCTTTCGAGCATGTGGCGGATTTCCGGCGTGGCGAGCGGGACGGTCATGCGGCCGCGGCGGCCGGACTCGTTTTGTCCCGTTTATCGAAGGCGATCCGGCGCTGGTCGGCCGACAATTTGGCGAGGAAGGCGGCGGCAGCGAGGACCAGGCTCATGTGGCGATGCCATCCGTGCCAGGAGCGCGCCTCGCAGTGATCGAGGCCGAGGTCGTCCTTCGCCCGCAGGAAGCACTCCTCGATCGTCCAGCGGAGGCCTGCGGCAGCGGCAAGCTCGGGCAGGGACGTGCCTTGCCGGGCATAGGCAAGGTAATAGGCGAGTGCTTGCGCATCACGCCGGCTGCGGCGGATGAGCAGCCAGCGCTCGAAACCGTCATCCGTCGACCATCCGAGCGGCAGCCTTGCCCAGTCGTAGAGCCTTGGACCCTTCGCCCCCTCGCCGGCGGTCAGCGACGACCACGCATCGTCCGCCAGCGTGTCCAGCATGGTGGCAGGGTCGGTCTGGACGAGGGTCCCGTCCTCGAGGAAGCGAAGGGTGTGGTTGGAGCGTACGGCAAGGACATAAGGCTGGCCGCGGCCCTCGAGCAGGTGCCGGAGTTGACTGTCCGAGCCGTAGAGCGCATCGGCGAGAACCCAGGCGCAAGGCGGGCCGGCGTCGAGCGTCCGCTCGATCATCTCCCGCGCCATCGCCGGCTTGGTCTTGAATTCGACGTCGTCCGGCACGGCGGCCGTCCGGCGGCGCGTCGCATCGTCCGCCCAGTCTTTCGGCAGGTACAGCTGCCGGTCGATGAGCGCGTGGCCCCAGCGGCTGGCGTAGGCGACGAAAACGCCGACCTGGCAGTTCTCGATCCGGCCGGCGGTGCCCGAGTACTGACGGCCGACACCCACCGAGTGCCGGCCCTTCTTCAGGAAACCGGTCTCATCGACAACGAGCACGCCGCCCGGATCACCCAGCGCGTTCGTCACGTACCCGCGCACCAGATCGCGAAGCTGGTCTGCCGACCATGAACTGCGTCCGAGCAGTGACTGGAGGCGATAGGGTGCCTCGAGGCCCGCCTGTTCGGCCAGCATCCAGCCGGTCTTGCGCGATGCCGCCGAGAACAGCCCGTCGATGAACATCCCGGCCGAACGGCGCGTCTCCGCCCGCCCCAGCGCCGGCGCGATCACCCGCCTCAACCCCTCGAGCTCCGCCTTCCAATCAACAAGCGTGCCCGCCCATTCCGCCACACCCATCCGTCGCCCTCCCACAGCCGCAGGCAACGGAACCATATTAGAGGATAAAATGCAACTGTAGTAGTAGATGAAGTAACCCCGGACGCAGCTGATCGCCGGCCCGTTGCGATGTGCAGCGGAGCGCTATCCAAGACGCTCGCCGCGTGCTGGCGTCGTGGGCTAGGCATCGGGCGCCGATCGTGCCGCGGCACAGCGACGCTGCGCGCTCAAGGATGAAATTTAAGCGAAAGATTTCGGCCAAGTTCTTGCGACGACGCATACACACCTGCGCAAATAAGAATGGATCGCAAGTGGAGAAGTGAGCAGGTTAAAGACACTGCTCCGATAGTGTCGGTAGGGTCCGCCTATGCCGCAAACGCTGTTCCCTATTGCAACCGCCGCATAGTTTTTGCGTGTGCGAAGATTGACTCTTAAGCAGCCTGGGATTAAGGGATAGTTAACATTGCAAATTTTGCGGACCCAACAACACAAGAAGGGTAGGTCCCATGGCGTCTCCGGAACGTCCCCTCTCACCACATCTCCAAGTCTACAAACCACAGCTCACGTCGGTGCTGTCGATCCTACATCGTGTCACTGGCGTCGCTCTGACCGCGGGTACTCTCCTTCTCACCTGGTGGCTGGTCTCCGCAGCCTATGGTCCCGATGCCTTTGCAACTGCGCAGGGGTTCGCGGGATCATTGATCGGTCAACTGATCCTGTGGGGCTTCACGTTTGCCCTCTTCTATCACCTTGGCAACGGTGTTCGCCATTTGGCCTGGGATTTCGGCTGGGGTTTTGAACTCTCGCAGCTGCGAACCTCTGGCATCATCATGGTTGCCTTCGCGGTTGGTGCCACTCTCGTCACCTTGATCGCCGCCTACGCGGTTGGAGGCTGAGCCATGCAGATGCGCTCTTCATTGGGCCGCGTCCGCGGCCTCGGTTCCGCCAAGGAAGGCGTCGGCCACTGGTGGGCCCAACGCGTCACCGCCATCGCGCTGGTGCCGCTCGCCATCTGGTTCGTTGTCAGTATCATCTCGCTGACGGGTGCCACCTACGCAGAATATGTCGCCTGGATCGGCGTGTTCGGCAACGCACTCCTCATGATCCTCACGGCGTTAGTCCTGTTCTACCACGCCAGTCTTGGCATGCAGGTGGTGATCGAGGACTACGTCAGCGGCGAAGGCGCGCGCATCGCCGTCCTTCTGGCCGTCAAGTTCATTCTCTACACCCTGGCCGCCTCCTGTGTGCTGGCCGTGGTGCTCGTCGCGATGAGGAGCTGATAATCCAATGCCCCCGCCTATCCAATCATCGATCACTCCTATGATGTCATCGTCGTTGGCGCTGGTGGTGCCGGACTGCGCGCGACCATGGGACTCGCCGCCGCTGGTTTGAAGACAGCCTGCATCACAAAAGTGTTCCCCACTCGCAGCCACACTGTCGCCGCCCAGGGCGGCATCGGCGCCGCGCTCGGCAATATGGCCGAGGACTCGTGGGAATGGCACATGTACGACACCGTCAAGGGCTCCGACTGGCTCGGTGACCAGGACGCGATCGAATACATGTGTCGTCAGGCTGTCCCGGCAGTGCATGAGCTGGAGCATTTCGGCGTACCGTTTTCGCGCACCGCCGAGGGCAAGATTTATCAGCGCCCCTTCGGCGGCCACATGCGCAACTACGGTGAGGCCCCGGTGCAGCGCGCCTGTGCTGCCGCCGACCGTACCGGCCATGCCATCCTGCACACGCTCTATCAGCAGTGCCTGAAATTCTCGGCCGAGTTCTTCGTCGAGTACTTCGCCATCGACCTGATGATGGACAGCGAAGGCAGGTGCCGCGGTGTCGTCGCCTGGAACCTCGATGATGGCACGATCCATCGTTTCCAGGCACACAATACCGTGCTCGCCACCGGCGGCTACGGCCGCGCCTACTTCTCCTGTACGTCGGCGCACACCTGTACCGGTGACGGCAACGGCATGGTCGCTCGCGCTGGACTGCCTTTGCAGGATCATGAGTTCGTCCAGTTCCATCCCACCGGGATCTATGGCTCCGGCTGTCTGATCACCGAGGGTGCCCGCGGCGAGGGCGGTTATCTGACCAACTCCGCCGGCGAGCGGTTCATGGAACGCTACGCGCCGACGGCCAAGGATCTCGCGTCGCGCGACGTGGTCAGCCGCTCGATGACGGTGGAAATTCGCGAGGGTCGCGGCATAGGTGCTGACGCCGATCACATCATGCTGCACCTGGAACACCTGGGAGCCGAGATCCTGCTCGCCCGGCTGCCCGGTATCACCGAGACGGCAAAGATTTTCTCCGGCGTCGACGCCACCAAGGAGCCGATCCCGGTACTGCCGACGGTGCACTACAACATGGGCGGCGTGCCGACGAATTATCACGGCGAGGCGCTCAGGCCGACGGAGAGCGATCCCGATGCGGTGTGCGAGGGGCTGATGGCGGTCGGCGAATGCGGCTGTGCCTCGGTCCATGGCGCCAATCGTCTTGGTACCAACTCACTCCTCGATATCGTCGTCTTCGGCCGTGCCGCTGCATTGCGGGCAGCGGAAAAGATCAAGCCGGGCACACCGCACCGTCCCCTGCCGAAGGACTCCGCCGATCTGGCGCTCTCGCGCCTCGACCGGCTGCGGAACGCCAACGGCACCCAGTCGACCAGCCAGATCCGACTCGCCATGCAGCGGACGATGCAGAACGACGCGGCGGTATTCCGGACTCAGGAGGTGTTGGCCGAGGGCTGTCAGAAGATCGACGCCGTCTGGTCGACGCTCCCCGATATCCGGGTCAACGATCACTCGCTGATCTGGAACTCGGATCTGGTGGAAGCGCTGGAGCTCGAAAATCTGCTGGTCTGCGCCAAGGCGACGCTCTACTCGGGCGAAGCTCGCAAGGAAAGCCGTGGCGCCCACGCCCGCGAAGACTTCAGTTCCCGCGACGACGTCAACTGGATGAAGCACTCGCTGGCGACAATCGACCACAACGGCAAGGTAACCCTCAGCTACCGGCCGGTGCATACTTACACTTTGACCAGCGAAGCCAAATACATCGAGCCGCAAAAGCGGGTTTACTGAGCGAGGGCGAGGAGGAACGAAAAAATGGCCGAATTCAACCTGCCGCCCAATTCGCGGATGAAAGAAGGCAAGACCTGGCCGACACCGCCAGGCGCGAAGCGGGTCAAGCGCTTTCGCATTTACCGCTACAATCCCGATAGCGGTGAGAACCCGCGCATCGACACTTTCCACATTGATCTTGATGCCTGTGGGCCGATGGTTCTCGACGCGCTGATCAAGATCAAGAACGAGATTGACTCGACACTGACCTTCCGCCGGTCATGTCGCGAGGGTGTGTGCGGCAGTTGCGCCTTCAACATCGATGGTACCAACACGCTTGCCTGCATCAAGGCGATCGAGGACATCAAGGGCGACGTTCGTATCTTCCCTCTGCCGCACATGCCGGTGATCAAGGATCTGGTCCCCGACCTGTCGGTGCCCTACGCCCAGTACCAGCTGATTCAGCCGTGGCTGCAGGCTGACACACCACCACCAGCGGGCGAACGCCGGCAGAGCCCGGAAGAGCGGGCGAAGCTCGATGGCCTGTGGGAGTGCATCCTCTGCTTCTGCTGCCAGACTAGTTGCCCCAGCTACTGGTGGAATGGCGACCGCTACCTCGGCCCAGCAGTCCTGTTGCAGGCATACCGCTGGATCGCCGACTCCCGCGACGAACACACCGGTGACCGGCTGGATCAGTTAAACGATCCGTTCCGCGTCTACCGCTGCCACACGATCATGAACTGCTCCAACACCTGCCCGAAGCATCTCAATCCCGGCAAGGCGATCGCCGAGATCAAGACCGCCTTGGCGCAGCGCATTCTCTAACAGCTATCGCCACGGCCGCGGGGCGGTCTACGCCCCAGGCTGCGGCCTATCGGACGCCTCTGAGGGGCAAGACTGCGGCTCGCAAGGTTGCGCAGGGGAACACTCCGGGCATAGTGCCTCACCAATAAAAGCAAATCGAAACGACCGCCGGGAATCTTTCCCGGCGGTTTCGTTTTGGCCACGACGATGGCGCGTGCTTGGCGACGGCCCCATCGCCGGCATTGACAGGGACGGCCGGCGAAGCTTATCCGGTCGGGCATGAAATCCGTTAACCGCACGCTCTCACGCTACGGGACCACCGTCTTCACGGTGATGAGTGCGCTCGCGGTTCGCCACGGCGCTGTCAACCTCGGCCAAGGCTTTCCGGACGAAGAAGGACCAGAGGCGATCCGCCGGCTGGCCGCCGACGCGGTATACGAGGGTCCCAACCAGTACCCACCGATGCGGGGGCTGGCGGAACTGCGCGAAGCTGTTGCCACCCATAACCGCCGCTTCTACGGCCTCGACATCAACCCGGAGACCGAGGTACTGGTCACCTCGGGCGCGACGGAAGCACTCGCCTGCGGCATGCTCGGGCTGATCGAGCCCGGCGACGAAGTGGTGCTGTTTGAACCGCTCTACGACTCCTACCTGCCGATGATCGAGCGGGGCGGCGGCATTGCCCGCATCGTCCGCCTGGAACCGCCCGACTGGCGGCTGCCTGAGGCGGCGTTGGCGGCAGTGTTCTCGCGGCGAACCAAGTTACTGGTGCTTAACTCGCCACTCAATCCTGCCGGCAAGGTCTTCGGCCACGAGGAACTGGCATCGATTGCCCGGCTGCTGCTGGCGTACGACGCCTTTGCGCTCTGCGACGAGGTTTATGAACACTTGGTGTTCGACGGCGCCAGCCATGTACCGTTGCTGAGCCTGCCCGGCATGCGGGAGCGCTGCGTGCGTATCGGCTCCGCCGGCAAGACCTTCTCCGCCACTGGCTGGAAGGTGGGCTATGCCAGTGGTCCCGCGCCGCTGATCGACGCACTCGCCCGGGCGCACCAATTCCTCACCTTCACCACGCCGCCCAACTTGCAGCGGGCGGTGGCGGCGGGCTTGTGCCAGAATGACGGCTACTTCGGCGGCCTTGCGGCGCAGCAGCAGGCAAAGCGCGACCGGCTTGCAGCCGGACTTGCCGCCGCCGGCTTCGGCGTGCTGCCTTCGACCGGCACCTATTTTCTTGTTGCCGACTACAGGCGGCTCGGCTTTGACGAGACGGACGCGGCGTTCTGTCAGCGGCTGATCGAGGAGGCGGGGGTGGCAGCGATCCCGCTAAGTGCCTTCTACCGCGAGGCACCTCCAGTAGGTTTCGTCCGCTTCTGCTTTTGCAAGCGCGACGCCGTCCTCGACGAGGCCGTCGCCAGACTCCACCGCCGCTTTCGCTGACCCGCCGTGACGGCCGCGGGTCGGCGCCCGGCCCAAGCATCGTTCCTCAAACACAAAAACATGACGGAGTTGCCGCTTGGGATTGTGCCCGGCGGTTGTGTTTCCCAAACCTACAGCTGGGTGGGCGCGGCAGAAGGTGGGCTTTCCGTGGCTGGGACAGGTGTGCTTGCGTCCGGTACAGCGACGGGGTCGGACGGTTGCGCCTCTGTCGCGTCGGGTGCGACGCCGGCGGGCGCGGGCGCGGGCGCGGGCGCGGGCGGGGTCACGGGAACCATACCGGTGCCGCTGTCGCTAGCAAGTGCTGCCGCGTTAGCCTGAATGTCCTGCGCCAGGAAATCGACCCAACGGTTGTAGGTCGGGTGCACGGTGTTGTTCTTGGCGTCGAACTGTAGGCTCGCGCTTTCATAGTAGAGGATCGACAGCGTTGTCGTGGTGTAGAGAATATCGACCACCGCCATGTGCCCGGAGCGCTGGTGGGTGGCGATAATCTTGCCTGGCACTTCCTGGCGCATTTGCCAGCCGCGCTTGTTGCCGGCGAACATGATCGCCTGGCGGACTTGGTCGAGTGTCACGCCCGGTGGCGCGTCGAGCGGCATATCAACGATATTGTTGACCGGCGGATTCTGGCACGCGGTTAGCACGAGCGCCACGGAGAGTGCCGCCGCGATCAGTCCCTTCTTCAGCATCGACGTTCCCCGATGTCCTGGTTCAGCGCCGGATTGTGTCGGCGCCGCCTCGCGTCCCGTTCCGGATCTGATGCCACAACGCAGGACGCGCGGTCAGCACGTCATTCTATCGGTTCACTCTCCCCACCGCGATTTAAACCCTACTCGCCAGTTCATCCTGCGGTGTTCGTGGATGCAAAAGAAAGCCGCAGCATGACCGAGCAACTGCTGAAGCACATCAACCCAGGCTTCGCGAACTGGCGTAAATCCGCGCGGTGAACTTCTCCCGGTCATTTTATGATCCGTCGCGTCGTTTGTCGGTTTAACAGGGCGGCAGACGGTGCTGCGGTGGCCCCGTGCAAAACGATGCTGAGCAGAACAGTCAGGACGATGACGGCGAAAATCCGCTCCTGACCCTGAAAGCCGAAGTGATCGATGACGAGCGATAGATAGAGGACCGAGGCGATGCCGCGTGGGCCGGACCAACCAATGAAGGCGACCGTCGCCGCATCGAGGCGGCTACCGAGCAGACTGATTGCAGTCGGTAGCATGCGTACCACGGTCAGGCTGGCGAGGGCGTAAAGCAAGGTACGCCAATCCCACAGCGGCGCAGNCACGATCGGCAGCATCATCAGGCCGAAAATGAGGAAGACGAACAAGGAGAACTGGGCGCCGTCCGCTTCGCCGAATTCCCGCAACTGGGCACGGAACTGGTCGTCGCGCGCCCCCAGCATCAGACCGGCGAAATAGGCAGCGACGAACCCATTCAGGCTCAGCAGGTTGGCGGACGAGAAGGTAAACACGGCAAGACCCGGTGCGACCAGACGAATGAACGTCTCGTTCATCCAGCCCTGCTGCCATGCTGCATCAAGGCTCCTGCCCCCGACCCGGCCGATAACGGCGCCGAACAGCGCCCCCAACCCCAGTTCCTTGATTGCGTCCAGCATCCAGGCAGACGACGTCGTGTCACCAACTCCGGCCGTGCCGATCAGTGCCATCAGCATTAGGATCGGCGGCAAGGCGATGCCGTCGTTCAGGCCACTTTCGACGTTGAGCGTGTTGCGAATCCGCTCCGGCACCAATGGGCTTTGCACAACTGCGATGCCGAGTGCCGCGTCGGTGGGGGCAAGGATACAAGCGATAATCGCCAGCCAGGCGATCGGCACCTCTGGGAACAGGAGCCGTCCGACAACGATGCCGGTAACGATGGTCAACGGCAGCGCGATTGCCAGCAGTCGCACCGGCAAGGACCAGTCATGTTTGAAGCTCCGGAGCGCGACGCCGCTTGAGTCCGAGAACAGGATCACCGCCAGAGCAACTTCACCGATGATGGTGATCACGTCACTGTCGAGCGGCAAATCAACCAGGCCGAAGCCGAGAGGTCCCGCAGCGAAGCCGAAAGCCACGCATAGCATTGGTGCCGTAAAAACCCCGTTTTCAAGGCGCTTTGACAGGGCACCGAACAGCAGAAACAAGAGAGCGGTGAGCGCGAGAATGACGTGGTGAGGCATCGATTCTGCTTCCTTGGCCCGCAATTGGGGTGACCGCCGCGGGGATCATTGACACAGCATTCGGCAGGCGCATTACGTCACCAGATTTTGCAGCGCATACCTCTGGGAATGCTGTCCGTCGTTGGCTCGCATCGCAACGATCGAACTGCAAGATGCTGGTCGGTCCACAAGGTACCGCGGCCGGCGACGTCCGGGCTGGTGCCGGGCCATCGGCCGACCGGCTCAGCTCGGGTCCAGTTCGCTGTCCCAATAAAGGAAGTCGCGCCAGCTTTCGTGCAGGTAGTTGGNGGGAAAGGCACGGCCGTTTTCCTGCAGCTCGTAGGTGCTGGGCTCACAGGGCGGCGTCAGCGGGAACATTCCCGTTTCCTTCGGCAGGCGGTGGCCTTTAGACAGGTTGCAGGGCTCGCAGGCAGCAACCACGTTGGTCCACTCGGTGCGACCGCCGCGGGCGCGCGGGACCACGTGATCGAAGGTCAGTCGCTCGGCCGGCAGGTCGTGACCGCAGTACTGACAGGAAAACCCATCACGGAGGAAGACGTTGAAACGGGTGAAGGCAGGCCGGCGGGCGGCGGGGACGTATTGCTTAAGGACGATGACACTCGGCAGCCGCATTTCGTGACTGGGAGAATGCACCAAGCGGTCGTATTCGGAAACCACGTTGACCCGGCGGAGAAACACCGCCTTGATCGCTTCCTGCCATGACCACAGGGAAAGCGGGAAGTAGCTAAGCGGCCGAAAGTCCGCATTCAGAACCAGTGCCGGGTAGTTGTTCATGCCCGCGCACGCACCCTATGCCTGTAAGCGACGGCACCGTACTACAACTGCCCCGGCCTGCCAAACATTCTGAGGGTTACATTTCGGTGAAGTGAAGGCTGCCGGCGGATCAGCCGGGGTGGCGGCCGTTCAAGGTGCGAGCGAGAAAGGTAATGGCGATCCGCAGCGTCGCCTCGTCGATGCCGTGTCCCAAGTTTGGCAGCAGATGCGCTTCCACCGGCACGCTGGCCGCGACCAGCGCGGCCTCTGCGATCGGCAGATTGGCCGCCGGCAGGACATCGTCGTCGGTGCCATGGGTGAGCAGCACCGGTGGCCGGCAGCGGATCTCCGCCGCCAGGCGGTCCGCATCCACCAGCATCCCGGAATGGGAAATGATCGCTGCGGGCGGGGCGTCCTGGCGCAAGCCCACGTGCAGCGCCATCATCGCCCCTTGCGAGAAGCCGAGGAGGACGAGGCGATCGGGGCCGAGGCCGTGATGTGCCAGCTCGGCGGCGAGAAAGGCTTCGAGCAGTGGCTGCGCCGCCCGCACCCCGCGCGATCGGGTCTCGGCATCGAAGTTCTGCAGGCTGAACCACATGAAGCCGAAGGGCGCCATATCGAAGCGCAGCGGCGCGTTCGGGGCGACGAAGGCGGCACGCGGCAACAGCTGGCGGTAGAGCTCGGCGAGCGCAATCAGATCGGCGCCGTCGGCCCCGACGCCGTGCAGGAGAACAACGAGCAGGTCGGCCGGCGCGTCGCCTGCCGGCGGCAGGCGTGGACCATCAAGCGGGGGAAGTACGGCCATGGGGATAGCATTCGCCTCTGTCAGCGTCGGTCTCCCGGCTTCGCCGCGAAAAGAGCGATAGCGCGAGCGGAGGCGAGGGCCTCAGAACCGATAGTTGAGAATGACGCCGCCGAAGAACTCGTTGGAGGTGTCGCCTTCTTCCGAGCTCCGCGTCTTGTCCTGGCTGCGCAGGGGCACGGCGTAGGTGGCCTGCGTCTGCACCGTCCATTTCTCCGACGGCGCATAACCAAGACCGAGGCTGAGGCCCACATCGCGAAAGCCGCGCTCTTCGCCGGCAAGTCCGGCGCGGGCACCGGCGGATGAGCCGTCCAGGTTATAGGTGGAGAACAGCCGCGAGTTCAGCTGCCAGGAGGAGCCGAATGACGTGGTATAATCAAAGCCCGGCTGTACTCGCCAACTGTCTGTGCTGCTCAGAGGATCGGTGCCGAAGTGCATGTTGACTCCGTAACCGTCGCGCGGATTGGCCTCTGATGTGAAGCGATAACCAGCGTAGCCGCCCACCAAGGCGTTGCTGTTGCGACTGGGAACGGCCGGCGTGCCGGCCACTGAACGGCTGCCGACACCGCTGCCGAATTCACTGAGTGCACCGACGTTGACGCCGCCCACCGACGCGGTGGCCGATTGTACTGGCGTCGAACCGAGGGCGCCGGGGGTAATCGGCTGGGCAAAGTCCTGCAGGTTAACCGCACCGGGGACGGTCGTATCCTGCCCGTCACCGAGGACGAAGGTGTCGCCATGCGCGGTACCAAGTTCGGCAGCGGATGCGCCATCGAACGTGCCAACCGTCGCGGCCAGCACCGATAACGCCATCGCCAATCCTGCCAGGGACCTCATGTCGTTCCGGCCTTCCTGCAACTCTCGACAGTCCTTTGGTGAGTACAGCGGCACGCTCGCGTTCTAGTAACGGGTTGCCACGCAATCGCTGCAACGAAATATAGGGGAAACGTGGCAGACACGCTACATCATCGGTGCTGAATCGGCGCGAATCACCACCCCTGTGGCCTTTTGATCGCATCGCGCTGCGATCAAGCAAGGCCCAGGCAAGGCCATCCAGGCAAGCTATGTCGGCGCCGGAGTGGCCGTTTCACTCTCGGACGGAAGATTGAGCACAGGGTCGCTTGGTGTCAGCGGCGAGGCGGCCGGCCGCTGACAGCGGAAGCTGCTGACCCGAAGGTCGTAAGGATAATATTGCGCCGACTCCACCAAGTGCGCCGGCCTCGCGTCAGTGCATTGCGCGGCGGCCAGCCGATTCACCTCACCGCTGCCATTGATCAGTGGCGCATAGCGGACGTAGAACCAGTCCGGATTGTAGTGCACAACCCGTGGACCCTCGTAAACTTCGACGCAGCCACCAAGGGCAACAACCACGCCGATCAGGAGCAATGACCGCATGCGGTTGAGCTTAACCAGCCGGCGCCAAACTCACAACGGTTGGCTGGCCCCCAGCTATCGTGACTGCTCCCGGTTTCGCGTCGGGACGCGGGCAGCCCGGTGCGTCGCCGAACCGTGAACACATGCCGTCTTGCCGGCCGGGCAGCCGGCGGCCAACATCAGAAGTGAGGACCCTTGCCCTACGGAGCCCTTGCCGTGCACGATCCTGCGTCTCGATCTTCGATCGCGCTTCGCTCCGCTGCCTATGCTCTGCGCGCCTCTCCGGCGCGGCTTCTGCTGTTGCTCCTCCTCATATTCGCCTGGGCCGCATTGCTGCCGTCGGTTGCGGTGGCGGCGCCGGCGGCTGCGAGCGCCTGGAGCGAAACCGAGCATGGCCGTGTGCGGCTGATCGCCGGCGTCGAAGCGGTGGGCACGGCGCCGACGGTACCGCTCGGCCTGCAGTTCGAGATGGCGCCAGGCTGGAAAATTTACTGGCGGGCACCGGGAGACGCCGGTTTCCCTCCACGCATCGACTGGTCGGGCTCGGCAAATCTTGCGACGACGACCGTGCTCTGGCCGGCGCCGCTACGGTTCAGCGTTCTCGATTTCGAGACAATTGGTTACGAAGACGCGGTGATACTGCCGATCGAGGCACAGTTGGTCCGTTCAGGTGAACAGCTGTCACTCAACGCCAGCGTCGATTACCTCACCTGCAAGGACATCTGCGTTCCTTACCGCGCCCAACTGGCGTTGGCGCTCCCGGCGGGCACCGCCGTTGCCAGTCGGTTCAGCGACGAGATAGCCCAGTTTGCTAGGCAGGTCCCGCCGGCGCAGGCAACGAGGGCCTCGGCCGCGGAGGCAGGTGGCTGGTTTGCGATCGAAGCGGCGGCGCTTGCCGGGGACGAGGCGACGCTGGCCATTGTCGCCCGCGCCGTAAGCCCGTTTGTTGCTCCCGATGTATTCATCGAAGGGCCAGCCGAGCTGGCGTTCGANGCCCCGCGGGTCGAATTGCTTGGCGACGGCCGGATTGCCACCCTTCGCATCCCCGTGCATGGCACGCCGGCGGCGGTGGCGGCGCTACCGGGCAGCCGGATCGTGTTGACGCTGGTGGATGGCGCGCGGGCAGTGGAGCACACCATGNNATCGTTGGTGCAGGCACCGTTGGCACCGGTATCGTTGGCAGCGGCGCTTCAGGAGGCGCGGCGACCGATGTAACGACGGCGACGATGGTCGCGGCCACCCCTCTCCCCGGTCCGCTCCTTTGCCGTGATTCTGTTGCTGGCGGTCGTCGGCGGCCTGATCCTGAATCTGATGCCCTGCGTCCTACCTGTGCTTTCGATCAAGCTGCTTGCGGTTGTCAGCCATGGCGGCGGTGATCGCCGTCAGGTGCGGCTTGGCTTCCTCGCCACCGCGGCGGGGATTCTCTTTTCTTTCCTGCTGCTGGCAGTGGCGCTCATCGCCGTGCGCGCTGCCGGTGTTGCCGCGGGTTGGGGGCTGCAGTTCCAACAGCCGTGGTTTCTCGTCGCGATGACGCTGGTGGTGACGCTGTTCGCCTGTAACCTTTGGGGCGCGTTTGAACTGGGCGTTCCTACGACAGTTGCCGCGGTGGACGATCGGGCGGCGCGCGTGCACGGACTAGGCGGACACTTCCTCACCGGGGCGCTGGCGACACTGCTCGCCACCCCGTGTTCGGCGCCCTTTGTCGGTACCGCCATCGGCTTTGCCCTCTCGGGTGGCCCGGTTTCCACCCTGGCGGTGTTCAGTGCTTTGGCTGTCGGCTTGGCGTTACCCTATCTCGCCGTAGCTGCGGTGCCCTCGCTGGCGACACGGCTGCCGCGGCCGGGGCGCTGGATGGTGTGGTTGCGCCGAGGGTTGGGTGTTGTCCTGGTGGGCACCGGCGTTTGGTTGCTGACGATTCTCGCTGCGGCGCAGGGCGCCGGCGATGCCGTCCGGGTGGGTGTGCTCGCGGCTGCGATGGCACTGGCACTGGTACTTGGCCGGACGGTGCTGCCGGCGCGCTGGCACCGTCTCAGCCAGTTCGTGGCGCTCGCTTTTGGCGTCATCGCCTTCCTTGTTCCGGCGCCCTCGCTACCCACAGCCAACGCGCCGGCAGACCGAGGCTGGCAGCCCCTCGTTCCCGCAGATATCCCGGCGCTGGTCGCTGCCGGCAACACTGTTTATGTCAACGTCACCGCCGATTGGTGCCTCACCTGTAAACTGAACGAGCGCCTGGTCCTGGGGCGGGATCCGGTCGCATCGCGGCTGGCGGGGACTGGCGTCGTCGCCATGCGCGGCGACTGGACACGGCCGGACGAAGGAATCGCCCGCTATCTCGCCGACTTCGGCCGCTATGGCATCCCCTTCGACGCGGTCTATGGACCGGCCACCCCCGGGGGCACCGCCTTACCGGAACTACTCACCGCCGAGGTGGTGATGGCGGCGCTGGCGCGGGCCGGGGGCTGCCGGAGGCGCGCGCCGATGCCGACGCTGATGCGGCATTGGCCGCCCAGGTACCGACGCGCCCCTGAGGACCACCGAACGTGCGGTCGCTGTCGCGGTCGGGAGATGACCGGGGTTTCGTTTTACGGCCAGTCGGGCCATATGAGGGGCGGTGGTTCCGGCCGGGACCGTTATGACAATGCAAAGGAGGAAGGGGGCAGCGATGACAATCAAGGTTGGGGATTCGATTCCCGCGGTAAAGCTGATGGTCTGGGGCGAAAAAGGGCCAGAGCCGGTCATGACCGACACCCTGTTCAAGGGTAAGACCGTGGCCTTTTTCGGCGTTCCAGGTGCGTTCACGCCCAAGTGTTCGGAGGCGCATCTACCAGGCTTCGTGCAGAATGCCGACGCACTGAAGGCAAAGGGTGTCGATGCGATCGTTTGCACCGCCGTCAACGATGTCTTCGTTATGCACGCCTGGGGCAAGGATCAGGGCGTTGGCGACAAGGTGGTCATGGTTGCCGATGGCGATGCCGCGTTCTGCAAGGCGGCGGGACTGGAGTTTGACTTGACCGGCAAAGGCCTTGGTCTGCGCAACCAGCGTTTTGCCATGGTGGTCGAGGACGGCGTTGTGAAGAGCATGGCGATCGATCCACCGGGCGCCTTCGAAAAGACCAGCGCCGAGGCGGTGTTGGCGGGTCTGTAAGCCAGCCTGCGGGTTATACGTTCAACGCGATACGACATAAAGAAGGCGGGTTGAAACACAGCCCGCCTGATGCCGTTGACACGCCTGCCTCGGGTACATTTGCCCAGGCAGGCGTGTGCCCGGAAAGCCTCAATGCAGGCCGATAAGGGAACTCAGCGGCGGCACTGCCGCCCGTGCGATACGATCCACCCGCTCCTTGTCGACGCTGACGGTGCGCAGTTTTGAATCGTGGTCGGTGAGGTGTTGCCAGACCCACGCGTGGATGAAATCGACGATGCCGTGAACCCTGTCGATCGAGAGTTCGAGGGCGACCTCGGCGCGTGTCTCAGCAATGACGCGTTTGAAGTAGTCATGGTCGGCGCAATGCGCAGCGTCGAGAACTAAGCCGACCTGCTGAAAGACGATCTCTTCCCGTTGGCAATGAATGTGGGCAAATATCGTCAGCCGGTCAAGTACCTGGGCGAGCGTTGTCTTTAGGGCGTCGCCGTCCACATCGTCCAAAACGCTGAGCAAGTCGATAGCGTACCGGTGATCATCATCTATGGAGGCGATGCCGACACTGAAGGCACTTGACCACTTGAACGCGCTTCGCCGCGCCAACGTATCCATGTAGACTGCCCCCATTTGGTGAGCCCCGGCCGATTCCTGACTGGTTAGCTCAATTCTGACGCAAAAATTTCATTATCACAGTAGCATTACCGAATCCCGATGTCATCAGCGGTGCAATGGCAAGCATCGATCTGTATGCATTCACGCGCACTAGAGCGGAGGCCGATCTGAGTGAATCGTTGGGGATTGAACGAACCCGCTGTCGCGGGAGTGGGGTGATCGGTTAGCAGGGACAGCTCCCGTCTGAGAGGATTACGGCGTGTTGAAGCCCTATTCTCAGACAGGAGCACCTCGATGGCCGAGATGAGCCCTCTGCGCCGGCGCATGACCGAGGACATGACGGTCCGCAATCTGTCGCCGGCGACGCAACGGTCCTATCTGCACGCGGTCAGCAAGTTCAGCCGCCACTTCGGTCGCTCGCCGGACCAGCTTGGCCTGGAGGACGTGCGCGCGTTCCAGGTCCATCTGGTGTCGACCGGCATTTCGTGGCCGGCGCTGAACCAGACGGTGTGTGCCCTGCGGTTTTTCTACGGCGTGACGCTCGGGCACGGCGAGATCCCGGAGCGGATCCCCTACGCGCGCGAGCCGCACAAGCTGCCAGTGGTGTTGAATGCCGATGAAGTGGTGCGCTTTCTCGAGGCGGTGCCCAGCCTGAAGAGCCGCGCTGCGCTGGCAACGGCCTATGCGGCACAGCTTCGCNNCACCCACCTGCTGGAGAACGGCACCGACATCCGCATCATCCAGGTGCTGCTTGGCCACGCCAATCTGTCGAGCACGGTCCGCTATACCCGGGTCTCGAACGGCCTGATCCGGCGAACGCAGAGCCCGCTCGACCGGCTGACGCTGGAGGTCGTGCCGCCCGCCTGATGCGGCCGCACGATGGCGGCCAGATGGGAGGTGGCGGATGTCTTCCGCCGCCATGGGGATGCTTATCGCCGGGCGCACGACGGCCATCTGGGCCGGGTCGAGCGGCGGGTGATGAGTGCGGTCGCGCTGTGCCGGACGGCGGCGCTGGGCGGCCATGCCGAGGGTTGCGCCGACTGCGGCTTCGTCCGCCACGCTTACAACTCCTGCCGCAACCGGCACTGCCCGAAGTGCCAGGGTCAGGCCCGCGCCGAGTGGCTGGCTGCCCGGCAGGCCGAGCTCCTGCCGGTGCCGTACTTCCACGTCGTCTTCACGGTAGCGTCGCCGGCGGCCGAGATCGCCTTCCAGAACAAGCAGACGGTCTATGCCATCCTGTTCCGCACGGCGGCGGAGACGCTGCGCCGGATCGCCGCCGACCCGAATCACCTCGGGGCCGAGATCGGTCTCGTCGCCGTGCTCCACACCTGGGGCCAGACCCTGCAGCATCATCCCCATGTCCATTGCGTCGTACCCGGCGGTGGCCCGTCGCCCGACGGCACCCGCTGGGTCGCCTGCCGGCCCGGCTTCTTCCTGCCGATCCGCGTCCTCTCGCGGCTGTTTCGCCGGCTGTTCCTGGACGAACTGCGCGCCGCGTTCGACGCTGGTCAGCTCGGCTTGTTCGGCGATCTCGCCCACCTCGCCGACCCGGCCGGCTTCGCTCGTCGCCTCCGCGATCTGCGGCGGGCCGAATGGATCGTCTATGCGAAGCCGCCGTTCGGTGGGCCGGAACAGGTGCTGGCCTATCTCGCTCGCTACACCCACCGCGTCGCCATCGCCAATTCGCGGCTGATGACCGTGACCGAGGATGACGTCACGTTCCGCTGGAAGGACTATCGTCACCACGGCAAATCGAAGGTCATGGCCCTCGACGCCGACGAGTTCATCCGCCGCTTCCTGCTCCACACCCTGCCGGACGGGTTCCATCGCATCCGCCATTACGGCTTCCTCGCAAACGGCCACCGCGCCGCGAAGCTGGCGCTGTGCCGCGAGTTGTTGGCCGCGCGACCGATCATCGAGCCCGCAACACCGACTGAGCCGAAGCAGGCCACCATTGCGTTCGATCGCTGCCCCTGCTGCGGCGGCGCGATGATCACCTTCGCCATCCTCCTTCGACCACCGCCCCGCCCCTCGTTCCGCCAGGACACCTCATGAGCCGCCGGCATCCTTGCCGCTCCGCCTGTCCGGCACCGACGCTGCCGTGCGTCGGTGCCCATAGCCTTGTCCAACAGCCTGCCCGGCTGCGCCAGATCCGGCGCAGCGCCCCTCGAACGCGCGGTTCAGCTCACTGCCGCGACCAACCGCCCGGCATCGCCGGCCTCGACCGCTCCCGGGCAATTCTCATGCAGACCCGCCCGAAAGCTGTCTCGGACCACCAGACGCGGCAACAATCCCCATAGCTCGCCGGCCATCCGCGGGTTCGCTCAATCCGGCTTCAATGAGGTCGCGCCGACGCACGCCAAACACCTCGTCACGCGACCTCACAGAAGCCTCCAGATTCCCATTGGGGGCTGGTTCTGATTCAAGATGTCTGCCGGAGGAGGAGGCCGGTGGACATGTCGACAGCGCTTTCCCTCGATCTTCGCGTCCGGGTTCTCAAGGCGGTGGCGGAAGGCGCGAGCCATCGCGCGGCGGCGGCGCGGTTCGGCGTCAGCGCCGCCAGCGTGAGCCGATGGCGGGCGCTGGAGCGGACGCAGGGTGATCCGCGCCCTGGCCCGCTCGGCGGCGACCGCCGCTCCGCCCGCGTCGAGGCGCAAGGCGCGCTGATCCGGCAGCTGATCGAGGCGACGCCGGACGTCACCACCGAAGAGCTGCGCGCGACGCTGGCCGAGCGGGGCCACGGTTTCGGCTACGGCACGCTGCAGCGGTTCTTCCGCCGCCACGGGCTCACGCGCAAAAAAAGACCGGCCATGCGACCGAACAGGACCGCCCCGACATCCTGAAGCAGCGCGAGGCGTGGTTCGACGGCCAGATCGACCTGGCCCCGGAGCGCCTCGTGTTCATCGACGAGACCTGGGCGAAGACCAACATGGGCCGTACCTACGGCCGCGCGCCCCGCGGCGAGCGGCTGCGCATGGGCTTCCCCCATGGCCACTGGAAGACCACGACCTTCGTCGGCGCCCTGACCATGCGCGGCATGATCGCCCCCTTCGTGCTCACCGGAGCGATCAACCGCGACGCCTTCGATGCCTATGTCGAGAAGGTGCTCGTCCCCGAGCTCCGCCCCGGCGACATCGTGATCATGGACAACCTGTCCAGCCACAAGGGGCCGCGCACCGATGCGCTGATCAAGGACGCGGGCGCCAGCCTCCTCTTCCTGCCGCCCTACAGCCCCGACTTCAACCCCATTGAGAAGGCGTTCGCGAAGCTCAAGGCCCTGCTCCGCAAGGCCGCNCGAGCGCACCGTCGAAGCCCTCTGGGCCGCCATCGGCCGCTTCGCCGACGACTTCACCCCAGCCGAGTGCGCAAACTACTTCAGCGCCTGCGGATACGATCCAGACTGGTAGGATTCCGCTCTAAATTTTTGCGCGCCGCGTCGCGTCAGCACGAAACTCAACGAGCGGCATCATGCATGCCGCTCGCTACCTTCCCGTATTGCTTTAAGTGATTCGCACTCTCGCGCCTGTAACCGTCNTCCTGGCGAGGGGGTCCTCAGGCGAAGCCGACGCTCGGTTGGTGCAGCAGTGCCATTTCGACCGGAGGCGCTACACCCTCGGCGAGCGCGTTCAGCGCCACCGCATCAACGACAAACGGCTTGTAGGCCATGTCTTGAATCAAAATATGGTGCCGAAGCCAGTTGGTCAGGTACTCGTGCAACTCTGCCGCGACGGTGGCGTCCAGCCGCTGATGAACCCGCTGTCGCATCGCCTGGATGTAACGGCTGAAGCCCGAATGCTCTCGCGAATGGAACTCGATGCCTGGAAACACGCAGTCCGACATCACCCGTTCCTCGCGACTGAAATGGAACCGGCTGTACACCAGCAGGGTTTCGAGCACGGTCTCGATCAGTTCCGGAACGTCAGTCGCGTTGGCTTCCGCCAACAGGTTGATGATGCGTACAAGGCAGCGATGGTCGGCATCGAGAGCCGGCACGCCGACGCTCATCGCTTCGCACCACTGGAGCATGGGCATGGTCTTTATCCTTTGCAGCGAGCGGCATCTCTGAACTAATGAACCATTATAACATGCTGTGGTGCAGTGCAGCAGTGACGAAACCGCAGGTCTGCTAGCGCTCAGTCCATTCTCGTGCCGCCCTGTGACTAAATAGCGGCTGAGACCTTGTCCGCCTCGGCGAGGTGGGCCTGTTGGCGGCGAGCGGCGCCACGCGCCAACGCGTCGACACGCTCGTTCTCTGGATGGCCGTTATGACCGCGAACCCAAACCCAATCGATACGATGGGNGGCCATAATTTCGATCAGTTGCTCCCACAAGTCGCGGTTGCGGACCGGCCGGCGGTCGGCGGCGCGCCAGCCGTTGCGCTGCCAGGCGTGGATCCAGCGGGTGATGCCGTCGCGGAGATAAATCGAATCGGAGCAGACCCGCACCGTACACGGACGCTTCAGTGCTGACAGCGCTTCGATTGCCGCCGTCAGCTCCATGCGGTTGTTGGTGGTCAGCGGCACGGCGCCAGACAATTCCTTTTCCTTGCCGCGCCAGCGCAATATCGCTCCCCAGCCACCCGGACCCGGGTTGCCGAGGCAGGCGCCGTCGGTAAAAATTGCGACCGTCTGATCCTCAACGGGCGACGATGTGTCGACCTCCGGATCCTGCGACGCCAGTGGGTCATCGAGAAGGGTGGCACCTCCGACACGGCAAGCTCCTCAGCGGCAAGCGGCGGACGGTTCCCGGCTGACGGGGCGTTCACGCCGCGCGATCCACATCAAGTCCATACTCTCCGGGACTGCGGACCCGACGATGAAAGCGCATCTTCTGCAGGTATTCCACCGGGTTCTTCGGCGTAACCAGAGCCGTGCGCGGTGTGTGCAGCCAGTCGTAAAGCCGGGTCAGCAGGAACCGCATCGCCGCTCCGTGCGCAAGCAACGGAAATGCCTGCCACTCCGCAGCCGTCAACGGCCGAACGGACTGATAAGCTCCGGCCAGACGGCGAGCCTTGGTCACGTTAAAGCTCCCATCGGACTCAAAGCACCAAGCATTCATGCATACTGCCAAGTCGTACGCAAGGAAATCGGTGCAGGCAAAATAAAAATCGATGATCCCAGAGAGGTTTCCGCCTTGAAAGAACACATTGTCAGGAAAGAGATCGGCGTGGATCACTCCCTCCGGCAGATGTGCCGGCCAACCGCTCTCAAGATAGCCCATGTCGGCTGCCAGTTCGTCAACCAGCTCGGCCGCCACCTCCTGCTCATGCCGTGCGCTCGCCTGCAGCAACGGTCGCCAGCTATCCACCGATAAACCATTGTGCCGCCGCAGCGGAAAGTTGGCGCCGGCCAAGTGCAGCCGCGCCAGCGCCTCGCCGACGGCGGTACAATGTTCGGGTGTCAGGCGTCTGGGCGACATGCCGTGGAGAAACGTAACCATCGCCGCCGGCCGCTCGTTCAGCCGGCGTAAGGCCTGACCGTCGCGACCGTGCAAGGGTGTCGGACAGGGGATCCCGTGCGCAGCCAGATGCTCCATCAGCGAGATGAAAAAGGGCAATTCCTCCTCGCGTACGCGCCGCTCGTACAAGGTGAGGATGTAGGTGGCGGTCTCCGTTACCAGGAGATAGTTGGTATTTTCGATTCCTTCGGCGATGCCCTTGCAGGCGACGACACGACCAACCGCATACTCGGCGACAAACGCCGCCACCTCTTCGTCGCCAACCTCGGTATAGACAGCCATGGATGCATCTTGTCATGTGGGATGAGCTGGCGATAGTGTTCCCGCGCACGGTGGTATGGTCAAGCATGCCGATGCTTCGGCGCTGTTTGCGGGCCGCCCTTGCAGTATGCTGGTCGACGTCACCCGACAAGAGCCCCCATGGGAGCCCGCTGATGCCCGATGTTCTGATCGCCCAGAAATCACCCTATGCCGTGATGTGGAAGCGGGGCGGCGTTACGCGTGGTGCAGCTGTGGACGCAGTTCCAATCAGCCGTTCTGCGACGGCAGTCACCAGGGCACCGGGTTGATGCCGGTGCTGTTCACCCCCGAGCGGACGGAGACCGTCTACCTCTGCGGCTGCAAACACACCCAAGACAAGCCGTACTGCGACGGCACGCACGAAAATCTGTGACCGCCATGTCGAGTTCTCAGCCTGGCGGTCGTCGTCGTGTCCTTGCTGTAGCCGTCGCCCTGATGGCAACGGTTGCCGCCTGCTCCTCGAATCGTGATGAAGCACCGGCCTGTCCGGCAACGGCAGTGCTCAACGACGCGGGTACCATTACCCGCTTTGGTCCCGGGCCGGCGCGCGACCTCCTGAACGTCGACCTGCAAGGGGAGATCGCCGATTTGGTCGTCGCCTGCAACGACAAGGCGAAGCGTGATGGCGTGCAGGTGGCGGAGGTCGTCGTTGCCCCGATCATTGTCGCCAGCCGCGGCCCGGCCAATCTTAATCGTACCCCTATCTTGCGCTATTTCGTCAGCGTCGTCGATGCCAACCAGCAAATCCTGCAGAAGCAGGCTTTTGATCTGCCGCTCGATTTCACCGACAATCGCACCCGCCTAGTGATCCGCGATGACGATCCGCCGATCAAGATTTACGTCCCCAACCGTAAGGGCTCCGGCGCCCGCGGCTATCAGGTGCTGGTCGGCTTTCAACTCACCCAGGAAGAACTCACCTACAATCAGCAGCGCGGCGCTGGCGGCGTGGCGCCGGGTGCTTTGACGCGTCAATCCGGACCGATACAGTAATCACCGACGGCAGCGATGCCCCGGCCCAAGGCGACCGATGGTTCAGACAGGATGTCGTTCCCAGGCAGCACGCGGCGAAGGGTGAGGAGGCGGATCGAATGAGCGCGGAAGCCGAGGCGGCGTTGAAACGCACGCCGCTCGAACGCCTGCATCGCAAACTCGGTGCCCGGATGGTGCCGTTTGCCGGCTATCTCATGCCGTTGCAGTACAGTGGCATCATTGAAGAACATCGGCACGCGCGCCAACGTGCTGTCCTGTTCGATGTCTCGCACATGGGCCAGGCGCTGGTGACGGGCGATAACGTCCTCGCGGCGATGGAGCGCCTTGTGGTTGCCGATCTGCAGGGGATGCAGGCAGGGCGGCTGCGCTATACGCTGCTGACCAATGACGACGGCGGCATCATCGACGACATCATGGTCGCGCATGGCGGCACGACGATTTGGCTTATTCTCAATGCGTCGCGCGCCGAGGTTGATCTCCAGCACATCGGCCAGCATCTAGGATCCGGCTGCGCGCTGCAGCCGCGACCGGACCGCGCCCTGTTGGCGCTGCAGGGGCCAGCGGCAGCAACGGTGCTCGGCCGGTTCGCGCCCGCTGCGCGGCTGATGCTGTTCATGACCGTGACCACCCTCAGCATTGATGGCATCAAGTGCGGCGTTTCCCGCTCCGGTTACACCGGCGANGATGGGTACGAAATTTCCTTGGCGGCCGACGCCGCCGAACACGTGGCGCATCTGCTGCTGGGTGAACCGGAGGTGAAACCGGCCGGCCTCGGTGCGCGCGACACCCTGCGGCTGGAGGCGGGACTTTGCCTCTATGGCAATGACATCGATACCACGACGACGCCGGTGGAGGCCGGTCTCGCCTGGACCATCAACAAGCGACGGCGGCTGGAAGGCGGTTTCCCCGGCGCCGAGGTGATCTTGGCCCAGTTGCAGCACGGCGTCGCCCAGATGCGTGTCGGCATCCGCCTTGACGGCAAGGCGCCGGCACGTGCGCACACCCCGATCACCAGCACCGACGGGCAGACGATCGGTCACGTGACCAGCGGCGGCTTCGCCCCCAGCCTGCAGGCGCCAATTGCCATGGGCTATGTTGCCAGGGGCTTTGCTGCGCCAGGGACTCTGGTCAACCTGATCGTTCGCGACAAGCCGTTGCCGGGCCAAGTGGTTTCGCTGCCNCTCGTCGAACATCGCTACGCCAAACCGGCTTGAAAGGAGCGTGCGCCATGACTTCCCTGCGCTTCACCCCGGAACACGAATGGATCCGGGTGGACGATGAGACCGGCGTCATCGGGATCACTAACTTCGCCCAGACACAACTGGGAGATATCGTCTTTGTCGAACTGCCACCCATTGGCAGCACGGTGGAGAAGGGTACGCAGGCGGCAGTGGTGGAATCGGTGAAGGCGGCGAGCGAGGTCTACGCTCCGGTTTCGGGCGAGGTGACCGCCGTCAACGATGCGCTCGCCGAGGACCCCGGTCTGGTCAACACCAGCGCCGAAAAGGATGGCTGGTTCTTCAAGATCCGCATCGCCGATCCGGCCGAACTGGACTCCCTGCTCGATCAGGTGGCCTACGACGCGCGCATCGCGGACCAGGGCTGATGCGTTACTTGCCGCTGACCGAGGCCGACCGGCAGGAGATGCTGGCGACGATCGGCGTTCCCTCGATCGAAGCGCTCTATGGCGACGTTCCCGCTGACGCACTACTCAGTGAACCGGTGGATCTGCCGGCACACCAGGACGAGATGGCGGTGGAACGCGCCTTTCGCGGCTTTGCGGCGCAAAACCTCTCGCCGACCACGGCGCCCTGTTTTCTTGGTGCCGGCCTCTACCGCCACCACATCCCGGCGGCGGTGGATCACCTGATTCAGCGTGGCGAGTTCCTCACCGCCTACACTCCCTACCAGCCGGAGATTGCTCAAGGGACGCTGCAGTACCTGTTCGAATTCCAGACCCAGGTGGCGCTGCTTACCGGCATGGAGGTGGCGAATGCGTCGATGTACGACGGCGCTACCGCCGCCGCCGAGGCGGTGCTGATGGCCAAGCGGCTGACTCGACGCGAGGGTGTTATGCTGTCCGGCGGCCTGCACCCGCACTACCGGGCGGTGATCGAAACCTACGGGCGCTTCCTTGGCCTGTCCGCCACGGCGTTGCCGCCGAATCCTGCCGCCGAAGAGAACNNGATTAGCAACGGAATCGACGCGTCCACCGCCTGTGTCGTCGTCCAGAACCCCGATGTCTTCGGCCGGGTGCACGACCTGAGCCCGCTGGCCGCGCGATGCCATGCGGCGGGGGCGCTGCTTGTTGTCGTCGTTACCGAGGTGGTTTCACTGGGCTTGCTGCCGCCGCCGGGAGAGATGGGCGCCGATATCGTTGCCGGTGATGGCCAGTCGCTTGGCAACGCCCTGTCCTTCGGCGGCCCGACGGTGGGCCTGTTTGCGGCGCGAGAGAAATTCGTCCGCCAAATGCCGGGACGCATTGTGGGCCAGACGGTCGATGTGGACGGCCGCCGCGGCTTCGTGCTCACCCTGGCCACCCGCGAACAGCACATCCGCCGCGACAAGGCGACGAGCAACATCTGCACCAACGCTGGGCTTTGCTCGCTTGCCTTCACCGTGCATCTGACCTTGCTCGGCGAGGCTGGTTTCACCCACCTGGCTCGGCTGAATCATGCACGGGCGTGGTGGCGNGTGGCCGAACGGCTTGCCGCGATTACCGGCGTCGAGGTGATCACCAGCAGCTTCTTCAATGAGCTCACCCTCCGCCTGCCAATGCCGGCGGCAACCGTGGTGGATCGCATGGCGGCGCGCGGCGTGCTGGGCGGGGTGCCGCTGTCGCGATTGTTTCCGGATGATCCGGCGCTGGCCAATCTGCTGCTGGTGGCGGTGACCGAAACCGCCAGTGATGACGACGTGACCGCATTGGTGGCGGCGCTGGGCGATGCCTTGTCCTGGATGGTGGTAGCATGAACGATGCCGAACGACCGACGCTAGCGGCCGCGAGCGGTCAATACGCCGGCGGCGATAGCGGCAGCGGCACCGTTTCCGGCAACCGCGGCCTGGCGATCGAGGAACCGCTGATCTTCGAGCAGGGCTCGCCGGAGAAGACCGCGGTAGATCTGCCGCCCATCCCCGCGCACCTCAGCCGCCTTGGCGGCCTTGCGCCACGCCAGAGCATCGGCCTGCCCGGACTGAGCGAGCCGGAGGTGGTCCGCCATTATCTCCGACTCAGCCAGCAGAATTACGGGATCGACACCGGCTTCTTTCCCCTCGGTTCGTGCACGATGAAGCACAACCCACGCCTGAATGAGAAGCTGGCGCGCCTGCCCGGACTCGGTGACGTGCATCCGTTGCAGCCTGTGGCGACGGTGCAGGGAGCGCTGGCGGTGATTTTTCACTGTGCCGCCTGGTTGAAGGCGCTGACCGGGATGCCGGCGGTGGCGATGTCACCCGCTGCCGGTGCGCACGGCGAGATGGTGGGGCTGATGGCGATTCGTGCAGCGCTGGAAGCGCGCGGGGATGCGCGCCGCCGCGTCATCGTTCCGGAGTCGGCACACGGCACCAACCCCGCAAGTGCGGTCGCCTGTGGCTACGCGGTGGAAGCGGTTGCCGCCGACGCCCGTGGCCGCGTCGATCCGGCAACGCTGGCCGAACGTCTCGGCCCGGACGTGGCGGCGGTGATGCTTACCAACCCCAACACCTGCGGCCTGTTCGAGACCCATATCCGCGAAATTGCTGCGGCTACCCACGCCGCCGGCGCCTTCTTCTACTGTGACGGCGCCAACTTCAACGCCATCGTCGGTCGTGTCCGCCCCGCCGACCTTGGCATCGATGCGATGCACATCAATCTGCACAAGACCTTCTCCACCCCGCATGGCGGTGGCGGCCCGGGCAGCGGTCCGGTGGTGCTGTCGGCGGCGCTTAGCCCTTATGCACCGGTGTCGATCGTGATCGAAACGCCGGCGGGCTATCGCCTGATCGAGCGGGCCGATGCGGAAGCGAATGCGTCCATCGGCCGGATCAAGGGATTTCACGGCCAGTTCGGCATGTTCGTGCGCGCGCTCGCCTATATGATGAGCATGGGTGGCGACGGTCTGCGTCAGGTGGCAAGCGATGCGGTGCTCAACGCCAACTACATTCTTGCCAGCTTGAAGGAGACGCTGACGCCAGCCTTCGAGGGACCCTGCATGCACGAGGCATTGTTTGACGACCGTTGTCTCGCCGGCACCGGTGTCACCACCCTCGACCTGGCCAAGGCGTTAATCGACGAAGGTTTTCATCCGATGACCGTCTATTTTCCGCTTGTCGTGCACGGCGCGATGCTGGTGGAGCCGACCGAAACCGAAAGCAAGGCGACGCTCGACCAGTTTATCCGCGTCATGCGCGAACTGGTGCAGCGGGCGCATCGGAGCGGCGCCGCGCCTTTCCACGCCGCCCCGCGTCTGGCGCCACGCCGCCGCCTCGATGAAACCACCGCCGCCCGCCATCCGGTGTTGCGCTGGCGGCCGGCGGCGAACGAGCGATCAACGAAGCAACCACAGTCAACGCGCTGAAGATGCGTGACTGGACAAACGCCGGCGAAGACAATGGGAGGACGCCGCCATGACCACGCATAGGGAAACGCGCTTCGTATTGGTGCCAACGGAGCATTTGTTCGACTTGGTCAACGATGTGGAACGCTATCCGAGTTACCTATCGTTGTGGCGCAGCGCCCATGTCTACGAGCGCGAGGAGTCTGGTTACTATACCGATCAGGAAATTGGCCTCGGGCCGATTCGTGAGTCCTTTCGCACCCATACCATCTTCGAACGGCCGAGTTCGATCGATGTCACCTCGATCGATCCACTCTTCAAGCGCTTCCACATCCGGTGGGACTTTACTACCGTCCGCAGCGGTACCCGCGTGGTCATTGCCCTTACCTGGGCGGTGCATTCACGCCTATTGCAACACGCTATTGACGCCGCGTTGCCGATGACCACGAAGCGAATGGTCGTGGCTTTCGAGGAGGAAGCGCGGCGGCTGCGGCCGCGATCCGTCGGTTCACAGGCGTCGCCGGCAGAAAAGAGCTGAGCTCTATTGGTAATTCAACCGGTAGAACGTGACGCCGATAAGTTCACGCAGTGCCCGGCTGGAGTCGGCAAGATAATAGGCGCGGGGCATCAGGCTATAGAGCGTTGCGCTCTGTGTGGGGGCAAGGTAAANACCGGTGGATGCCGGCACCACGTGAAAGCCGCAGCGCTCAAAAATCTCCACGGCGCGCGGCATATGCGCGGCATGGGTCACCAGGTAAATGCTATTGATTCCGGCTGTGCCGAGAATCTTGGCTGAATACTTGGCATTTTCGAAGGTTGTTTGCGACTGATTCTCTTCCCATGCGACGGCGATGCCGAAGTCTCGCTGCAGCGATTCGCTCATTGTCTGCGCCAGCGTTTTCGTCGATCCGGGCATCGGGCCTCCCGCCACCAGGATCGGCAGATGCGTCTCGCGGTAGAGGTTCGCCGCGTGACGAGCTCGCTCCAAGGTGTCTTCACCGATCATGTCGCCACCCCGTTCCGGCGGTGCCCGGTGCATTCCGCCGGACAGCACGACGATGGCGCGTGGTAGATCGGTGGCAGTGGCCGGACTGCGCGGTGGAGCGCTCTCGGCCAAAGCCAGCAGGCGCGAACTCAAGTATTCGGTTGAGAACGCATAAAGCATGAAGAACGAAAGAAAAATCATTACCATGCCGATGACTCGATAGCGCAAAACGGCGATTAGCCCGAGGCAGCCGATGAGAAGTACGAAAAACGTCGGATCAACGAAAGCTGAACGAACCAATCTCTTCTCCACCTCGTAGAGTATATAGCGCTGTGCCACGGGCACCGTGACGAACATGACCAAGCAAAGCCGCTACGTAAACGCTCCTTTCGGAAATGTGGTTGCTAATTCCGTCAAACACGTCCATAGGTTTGCGTTGGGTGGGATGGGGCGGTTAGCTTCGGGCGCTATGCCTCCTGCGAGTCTCCATCCTGTTCGGGGAATTGGGACAGTAGGGTACTTTATAATGAATATGTCGAAACGGTTGGCGGCCGAGTTTTTCGGCACCTTCTGGCTTGTGTTCGGTGGCTGCGGCTCGGCCGTGCTTGCCGCCGGCTTTCCAGACATGGGTATCGGCTTTGCCGGCGTGGCGCTGGCGTTCGGCCTCACCGTGTTGACCATGGCATATGCCGTTGGCCACATATCCGGCGGCCACTTCAATCCGGCGGTGACGCTGGGCCTATGGGCCGGCGGGCGGTTTCCCGCCAGCGATATCATCTTTTACTGGGTCGCGCAGGTCATTGGTGCCATCGCGGCGGCAGCGGTCCTCTTTCATATTGCCAGCGGCCATGCCGGCTTCTCGCTCAGTACCGGCTTCGCCAGCAATGGATTCGGCGAGCATTCGCCGGGTGGCTTCTCGCTAAGCTCGGCTTTGGTGGCCGAAATTGTGCTCACCTTCTTCTTCCTGCTGATCATCCTCGGTGTCACTGACAAGCGGGCACCGGCGGGCTTTGCCCCGCTGGCGATCGGCTTTGCCCTGACACTGATCCATTTGATCAGCATCCCGGTCACCAATACGTCGGTGAACCCGGCTCGCAGCACCGGTCAGGCGCTGTTCGTCGGTGACTGGGCGCTGGAGCAGTTGTGGCTGTTCTGGGTGGCACCACTGATCGGCGGACTCATCGCCGGCTTCTTCTATCGCTGGCTAGGGTCAACTGACGACTAATCAACCTAGTTGCGCGCGGTCGGGGCGACGTTGATCCCAACGTTGCCCCGTCGTACCGCAGCGATGCGCTTGTGCAGGGAAGTGAGCAGTTCAGCCTATTCGATGGCCCGGAGCCAGGCGAGGAGTGCCCGCTCCAGATCACGCAATGGCAGCCGCAGCGGCTCCAGCGCGTCATCGTAGCCGTTCTTGATCTCGACCATCACCGGATCGGCCATGACCTCGTAGATGTTGCCGGTGGCGATGAAGCTCTCGCCACGCCGCGCCCGCTCCAGACCGGCGAGCAGTTCCTCGCACCAGGAGGAATGCTCGGAGACATCGGTCTCCAGAAAGTCCGCCAGCACCACCGGAAACGTATCCGGCGACGCGCGTAGGCGGTGGTGGTGGTCACGGTATATCCCTCGCATATCGACATCCTTGTCCAGATCAGGGTTTTGCTCTTGATCGGTCACGCGATGTCTCCGCGGGCATCAATTGGGAAAGGCGGTGTTGATCCGTCCGTCCTTTAGCCGTCCGAATCGGATTTCGAACGGCCGTTGGTCAGCATCGAGGCAGAAACCCGGGGCACCGGCAGTAGGTGCCGAGAGGCCAATGAAGCCCCAGGCGGGATGAGGTACCGCATCGTGCGTCCCGGCATGGTAGATGGATTGTGTCACCTGCTCAACCGTGCAGTGATCGGGGAAGAACGTCGACAGCTTGCGCTGGCCGTTGGTGAACACGACGATGGCGGTGTAGATGCCCTGGCGATCGCCGCGCGGCGCTTCAACGCGACTCACTACGGCCGACGTCGCCAGGAGCTGCATCGAGTGCAAGCCCTTCGAACGGCCGTGGTTAATCTCACCACAAAAGACGTGGCGGCGGTTGATTGCCGGTTTGGTGTCGGACCAGGTGAATTTCCGATTGTTGCAGTCAAGACTGTAGGCGGGGGTGGCGGCAATCAACAACAGAGTCGCCGAGGCCTGAATGAGCCATCTGCATATGGCTGGCCTGATCATGCCCGTTCGGGGAAAAGCCGGGCCAGTCCACGCGCCGAGGCGGCGCTGATGCCGCGCTCGGTGATCAGGCCGGTCACTAGGCGCGCCGGGGTTACGTCGAAGGCGGGATTGGCCGCCGCCGATCCGGATGGCGTCAGCCTCACCGTCTCTTGTTGGCCTTCGGCGGTCAGCCCGGTGATGCTGGTGACTTCCGCGTCACCGCGCTCCTCGATCGGAATCTCCTTGATGCCGTCGGCGAGCGACCAGTCGATGGACGGACTGGGGGCGGCGACAAAAAACGGTACACCACAGTCACGGGCACACAGCGCCTTCAGATAGGTGCCGATCTTGTTGGCCACATCGCCGGTTCGTGTCGTCCGGTCGGTGCCGACGATGCAAAGATCTACTCGGCCCCGCTGCATCAGGTGACCGCCGGCATTATCGACGATCACGGTGTGCGGAACCTGCTCTTGCCCCAGTTCCCAAGCGGTGAGCGAGGCGCCCTGGTTGCGCGGCCGGGTCTCGTCGGCAAAGACATGTACCGGGATACCAGCATGATGCGCCTTATAGACCGGCGCCAGGGCGGTGCCCCAGTCCACGGTGGCGAGCCAGCCGGCGTTGCAGTGAGTGAGAATGTTCACCGTCTCGCCCACTGGCTTTCCTCGCTGCACGGCGCGGATCAGAGCGAGGCCATGCTCGCCTATCGAGCTGTTCATCGCCACATCGGCGTCGGCAATTTCGGCGGCGCGCCGCCAGGCGGTCTCGACGCGGTGGTCGGTGGGCAATTGCTTCAGGACCGCCAGCATGTCGTCCAGTGCCCAGCGCAGATTGATCGCGGTTGGTCGGGTGGCGAGAAGCAGGGCGGCGGCAGCGGCAAGTGTCTCCTCACGCGGATCACTGGCTGCCGCCAACGCCAGACCATAGGCGGCGGTGGCGCCGATGAGTGGCGCACCCCGCACCTGCATCGAGCGAATGGCATGCGCCGCGTCGGCGACCGTCGTTAGCCTGAGTGTTTCGAACCGATGCGGCAGGCGTGTCTGATCGATGATGTGTACGGCCCGATCGTCTTCCGCTGGCCATATCGTCCGCCGTTGCTGGTCGCCGACGCGCACTGTGCTGTTCCTTCCCGATTGCGAACCCCGGCAGTCTCGCAAGTTCGCCTGCGGCCGGGAAGAGCCAGGCCAACGAAATCGCAACCTTAATAGCCTATTTACTCTATGGATATTCTAGTGTAATAAGGATGCGTCCAGGCGGAGAGCCTAGGATCGCGGGATTTGAGGGACAGCAGCTTGCGCCGCGACGCCAACCGCTAAAGCGCCACGAAATTCGCTCGTGGTTTCCCTATGAACGAAAGGGAACACGACCATGGTCATGAACCTTGGACACATACTTCGACCGCCGTCGGCTGACGGGTGCTTGGTCGAACCTGCCGGGGACGGGCGATGTTTCGCCGCCATGGCTACCATGGATTGCCGCCGTCGCTGAACGGGCGACTTGGCTGCGACCATAGCTGACCCTCCTGTCTGCATCGACTGTCGTGCTGCCTCGACCTTGCTACGGTCGCGGGGTGCCAAACCGAAGGACTGTCTCAATGCGCGACACACTCTCTCCCTTTCGCAACCATCCGGCGCCATTGTCGCCACCGGTTGCCTATGCGGTCGAACTTCATGGTATGGCGATCGGCGTGGCGGTACCGGTGCGTGGCGGCTATGTCTTCCGCACCGCCGAACCCACCTATCTTGTACTCGACGGGCGCCGGTTTCGCCGGATGAGCCAGATGCGCCACGCCGCAGGTGCGCTGCGACGCGAAAAACCAGCCGGCGACGCACCCTGATGCGACGAAGCTGCCCACGCGTCGGACAGGGGGACGAACCTGCAAGACAGGCGTGCATGTCAACGCGGCGCTATCGGAAGAGATTATCAACCGTATCACGGCAATTCTTGCTGCTGCCGAGATACTTGATAATAATATTGACCTTGAAATGAACGAAAGGCAGGCATTTCTAAACGTCATCCATGCTGAAGCGTTGCAGCTTGAGCAGCATATTCGCACGATACAGTGCTGATTAGTTCAGTAGGCTCATCGGCATGCTTGTGGATCATCCTGGACCCGCATTCGCCTGCGGTTGAATAGCATGGGTTTCGTTTTCCTCTCGATTGCGCGATACTGATGGCAACGAGGCCTTCTCCGGGGTGCGAGATCCGGAGAAGGCGAAGCAACCGGGAAGAAGCGCGGCATATGCACGGGTCCGAGAGATACGGCGCCGGTGCGCCCACGTGTACGCGCCGGCGCATTTTAAAGAGCGCTGGTGTTGTTGTTGCGGCAGTCCTGCCCGGCACGGCGCTGGCGCAGCGGGTCATGTCGCCGGCGGTGGGGGATGCCGTTCCCTCAGCGGCGGCGCCGGTCAAGCGTTCCGAGTCACTTTTTCGCATCCTTGCGTCCGAGCTGAACCCGGATGGGGCCAAGATGGTGCAGGGGGTGACGGTTGGTGGCAATCTGCCGGGGCCGGAGCTACGCCTGCGCGAGGGCGAGGTGTTCCGCGTCCTGGTGGACAATCGCCTCGGCGAGCAGCCGACGTCCATTCACTGGCATGGTCTGCTCCTGCCATCGGCGATGGACGGTGTGCCGGGCATAAGTCAGGCGCCCATCCCACCCGGCGAGTTCTTCCTTTATGAGTTTCCGCTGCGGCAAAGTGGTACCTACTGGTACCACTCACATTTTGGCCTGCAGGAGCAGCGCGGTTTGTTCGGGGCGCTGATCATCGAGGCAAAGACCGACGGCGTCGGCTATGATCAGGATTTCGTACTCCTTCTCTCCGACTGGCTGCATGCCAATCCGGCCGACGTTATCCCCAACCTACGCCAGCCTCCGAGTAGCGGTGGCAGAGAGATGAAGATGGGGAACGGCAAGAGCGGTGCCGCACCGATGGGTACGGTAGCGGCAGACGATCTGGCCGACGTCAGCTATGATGCTTTTCTCCTCAATGGTCGCGGGCCGCACGACCCGTGGGTGGGTACGGCGCAAGCGGGCGATCGCATCCGCCTGCGGGTCATCAATGCCGGTGCTTCGACGGTTTTTCGCTTCGGCGTCGACGGGCAGGTGCTGACAGTTACCCACGCCGACGGCCAACCAGTGCAGCCGGTGGAGGTAGACAATCTACTGATCGGCATGGGCGAGACCTATGACATGTTCGTTCGCCTGAACGTCAGCGGCAGTTACACAGTCCGCGGCGAAGCCCAGAACGGCTCAGGGCAGGCGATTGGCATTCTGCGGACAGCCGATACGCCGGCGAAAGCGACAGTGAGCAAGCCGCGCTGGGACGGACGGATACTCAGCTACAACCAACTGCGTTGCCGCGAACCGGCGCAACTGCCCGCACCGACGCGGACATTCGAGCTGCCGCTCGGCGGACGGATGGCTGATTACGTCTGGACGATGGATGGGCAGACGTGGCCCGAGGCCGATCCCCTCATCATCGCTCCGGGGACGAANGTTCTTGTCGAACTGCTCAACCAGACGTCCATGTGGCACCCCATGCACCTGCATGGTCACTTCTTTCGCCTGCTCGTCGAGGGTGTCGATCCTCGTTTTGCTCCGCTGAAGCATACCGCCAATGCAACTCCCGGCGAGACGCTGCGCTTCCAGTTTGTCGCCGATAATCCCGGTCGCTGGTTCTTCCACTGCCACAACCTTTATCATCTGGAAGCGGGGATGGCACGCGAATGGATCTATCGCCTACCCGTCGGGTAGTGGCCGGCCGGCTGCGCATCGTCATCGCGCCATCCGCGGCGAGGACGTTCCCGCCAACAGTGATCACAGATCGTTCTGCAGATGCTACGTAAGGTTGCGCTCGGATTTGGCCATGTTCTTGCAAGAGTATTTTGCGGCGTTGGCGCCATTGGAGGTAGGGACGGTGCGCACAAATAGGGCAGCAGACGAAGATTTTCTAAACTCGATCAGCGCGATTCGTTGGAGCGGCTGAGATTCTCGAGGACAATCGGGATCTCCCTGCCGGCGAACAGCATGCCTTTTTTTGCATCATTCGCTCGGAAGCTGGGCGCCTCGCCGCGGCGGTCCGCAGCAAGGCGTAGCCTTCCGCCGCACACGATTATAGAGCGGCGGGGCTGTGATGTGCCATGAGCCTGAGCCACGTCGCGACGGGAGCGGATACAGCGCCTGCCTTCAGGATGCTCCTAACCAGACCAAGGCTTCGGCGCGCTTCTGTGGTGGGAAGAATCGAATCTCTGCTTTTTCGCCAAGTCAGCCAAGCGCTCTTCTTCATCGGCCCATTTCGTATCGGCGATGACCGCTATCTTGCGCGCGGCGTCGCCGATGAGCTTGGTGGTGAGGGTGCCGACTGTTTTCGCCCCCTTTTCCCATCCCTCCAGTTTTTCCCAGTCAACAACCATGCGAAATGTGCGCTCTTCACCGCGCACGTGCACGCCAATGGCAGGATAAGCGGCCTGCAGGGCTTCAATAGCGGTATCGAGATCGGCTTCGCTGATCATTCCTTCCACCTCTACGGTCAGAATGCGTTGCCGTTCATCGGCCTTCAGCTTGATCATCGCGTTTCCTCTGTGATGTTATTAGTTCACTTCCGCAGCCGCACTGGCATCATCGACGTCAAGCCGGCTGCAGCCGCTTGTCGCCGCGTGCTGCCGTTCAAGCGCTCCAGGTTGAATGGCAATCAGCTATTATAGTCGATTCTTTCCCGCGACCGAAGGACGCCCCCATGTTCGAGTCCGCAGAGCAGGTTCACAAGATCGACAAGTCAACGTACAAGGTCGAGGAGGCTAAACTGCGCGAAGCCCTTCTCGACGCGCAGTTCGATCTCGCCGAGGCCAAATCCTTTGCGGTGTTGATTCTGCTCACTGGTCTCGATGGCGCCGGCAAGAGCGAAGCGCTGGCGAAGCTGACCGAGTGGTTCGATCCACGGCACGTGCATACGGAGGTTTTCGACCAGCCGAGCGAGGCAGCGGCGGCGCGTCCTGCGTTGTGGCGGTTCTGGGTCAATCTGCCGGCAAAAGGCCGGATCGGCATCTTCCTCGGCTCCTGGTACGCCGATGCCTTTGTTGGCCGCGTCATCGGCAGTGGCGACGATGCCGAGCTGGAGAGTGACCTGTCCAAGTTCAACCGCTTCGAGACCATGCTTGCGGCGGAAAATGTTCTGATCATCAAGCTCTGGCTGCACCTGTCGCGCAGCGACCAGAAACAGCGGCTAGCAGAGATTGCGAAGATGCCGGGCGGTGGCCGCCATATTGTCGAATATCGCCGCATCCACCGACACTACAAACGGGCGATGGCGATGATTCACAAGGGACTGCGCCTCACCAGCACTGGCGTTGCGCCGTGGGTGGTAGTCCCCAGTGCCGATCGTGAATACCGCGATCTGATGATTGGCCAGACGATCCTTGCCGCCATGCGCAAGCGCCTCGACGCTGCACCGGTGGGAAAGGTGGCCGCTGCGCCCGTGATCGTTGCCAGCATGGATCGCAAAACCGCACTCGATGCCCTTGATCTCGATCGTCGGCTGGAGCGGGATGTTTACAAGAAGGAACTCGCTCAGCAGCAGCAGCGCCTCGCCGAATTCACCGACAGCAAAGCCTTCCGCAAGATTGCCTTGGTTGCCACGTTCGAAGGCAACGACGCCGCTGGAAAGGGCGGCAGCATTCGACGGGTCACCCAGGCGATGGACCCGCGCAGGTTCAAGGTCCACTCGGTTGCTGCGCCCAGCGACGATGAACGCGCCAAGCCCTATCTGTGGCGGTTCTGGCGGCTCATTCCCCGGCGAGGTAACGTCGCCATCTTCGATCGGACTTGGTATGGCCGAGTGCTGGTGGAACGGATCGAGGGCTTCTGCAGCGAGGCCGATTGGTTGCGTGCCTACGCCGAGATTAACGATTTTGAAGCGCAGTTGACGGCCGCCGGTATTGTCGTCGTCAAATTCTGGCTTGCCACCAGCAAGGATGAACAGCTCCGTCGGTTCCAGGATCGGGAGAAGACGGCCTATAAGCGCTATAAGATCACCGATGAGGACTGGCGCAATCGTGACAAGTGGGATGACTATGCGGTTGCTGTTGGCGATATGATCGATCGCACCAGCAGTGAGCACGCTCCCTGGACCCTGGTGGAATCCGAAGACAAGCTCTACGGCCGGGTCAAGATCCTCCGCACTATTGCCGATCGTGTGGCCGCAGCGCTGTGACCGGTGGCCTGTGGTTTGTGCGGCAACGCCGTCGCCCGCTTGCGCGGGATGCGCTTGGCGAGGAGCTACCCTTCGCAAATTGCAAAGGCCAGCGGCTTTTCAACGCCGCCGATGAGCGTATGATACGATTGGTCACAGAGTTACAACGCCCTCAGACAGCAAGAGGATGGGGGCGAGCCAATACGAGGGCTGCCAAAAAAGTGGGTCGCCTTTACGGGGGTTTAGAGAATGGGTATTCGCAAGATCCTGGTGCCCATCGACGGTACCGAAGCGACCCGTGGGGCACTGGCGACAGGCTTCGCCGTTGCCAAACGGTTCGGAGCGCATGTGGATGTTCTGCATCCGCGTGTCGATCCGATTGATGCGGTCACTTTCGCTGGCGAGGGTATGTCCGGCGAAGTGGTGCAGGAACTGCTCGACCTGACCGAACAGCAGGGCGAGGTGCGAGCCGCAGCGGCCTTGGCGATGTTCAGCGAGGCCCGTGCGGCCGCAGGTGCGGAGGAAGGTCCGGCACGTGCTGGGGTGTTGACAGCGCGGTTTCTCTCGCCCCGATCGCGCGAGGAGGATGCCGTTGCCCATCTCGGCCGCCTGTGTGATCTGATCGTCGTCGATCGGCGGCCCGCGGGAGGCGACGGCATGCCGGCGGGAGTGCTCAACGCGGCGCTGTTTGAAACAGCGCACCCGGTGCTGGTTGCCGGTCCGGAGGCCGTTGCCGACATGCATCGTCGGATCATTGTCGCCTGGAATGGCAGCCTGGAGGCCTCCNNCCGCTCAATCACCGCCGCGCTGCCTTTCCTTGCCGGCGCGGAAGAGGTCGTCGTCACCCACAGTGCCGACCTGCCGCAGGGCCGCTCGCCGGAAGACGTGCTTGATTACCTTGCCTGCCACAGCATCAGCGCGGCGAAAATGGTGTTGCCGCCAGACCGCCCGGTGGCCGAAGCGCTGGTGGCAGTGACGCAGGGGTTCGATCTCCTGGTCATGGGTGCCTATACTCACGGGCGGCTGTGGCAGTTGATTCTTGGTGGGGTAACCAAGCACATGCTGGAGGCGGCGGCGTTGCCACTGTTTATGGCGCATTGAACGTGACGCCTGACGCAGTGCGACCGACCGTTATCATCACCGGCGCCAGTCGCGGCATCGGCCACGCTACCGCCAAGACTTTTCTTGAGCGCGGCTGGCGGATCATCACCTGTTCACGCGACGACGTACCGGCGGAATGCAAGCGGGATCCCAACTGGAGCCTGCACATCCCGACCGATCTCGGCGATCCGGACAGCCTCGCCAACTTTGTTGATCAGGCCAATCGGGCGCTTGACGGCGGGCCACTGCAGGCGCTGGTGAACAACGCCGGCCGTTCGCCGAAAACGCCCTACAAGGAACGACTCGGCTGTCTGAACGGCGACCTGGAAGCTTGGCACGATGTTCTCGAAGTGAACTTCTTTGCCCCGTTGCGTCTCGCACGCGGTTTTGCCGCGGCCCTGCATCGTGGCAAAGGGGCGATCGTCAACGTCACCTCCATCGCCGGCCATGCTGTCCATCCCTTCGCCGGCTCCGCCTATTCCATCTCCAAAGCGGCGCTGTCGGCGCTGACCCGTGAGTTGGCACACGAGTGCGCAGCGCTCGATGTTCGTGTCAACGCCGTCGCTCCGGGCGAAATCGAGACCGAGATGATTCAGCCCGATTATGAGGTGCTCATTCCGCGTATTCCGCTTGAGCGGATGGGGGCGCCGCTCGATGTTGCCAACGCCATCTTCTATCTGTGCTCGCCGGACGCCGGCTATGTCACCGGCACCGAGCTGTGGGTGACGGGCGGTCAGCATCTGTACTGAACCCCGTCCGCAACGAACCGCTACCGGGCGGTTCGTTGCCGGCGAATGCTCAGGTAATCGACCGACCAATCACCTGATAGAAAACCTGCAGCAGGGTGGCGACAAAAACATAACCAAGCACCTTCAAGGCGATGAAGTAATAGCGGATCGGGCCATCAATCCTGATGCTGTCAAACTCCTTGCACAGGTTTACCGCCGGCAACAGCGTATCGAAGGTGTACTCAGTGGCAAACCAGATGGTTCTTTGTCGACCTTCCTCGGTGCGGTAGCGGAACAGGACGGAACCGATCATGATAAGGACCATAAACCAGCCCATGGACCACAAGGGCCGGTAGCCGTAACCGTTGAGTAGCCAGACTGTGGTGCGCACCCCGTAGTCAAGTAGTTGCTGCTCTCGCTCCGGACCGCTCTCAGTATCCATTGCTGCGCTATCGGTTTTGGCGCTCGGCTCGGTCTTGGCCGCCGGCGACAGAGGAGGGGCCGGATTGGCCTGCGCCAGATCGATGATGCCGCTACGTCGCAGGATGCAGCTCTCGATCCCTGCACTGGTGCTGCCATCGACGGCGATGCAGCGCTCGATTTCCTGGCTGGTGAACAGCAGATCGTTGCCGACCCCCGTTTTCCCCTGGGTTGTCATCACCCGGGCCAGCTGTTCGTACGGTTGCCGCGAGTAACTATGGTCGCGCGCCAGCCATTCGATCAGCCAGGGGTCGCCGCGCGCCGGGATGACCCTCCGGCCGGCACTGCCAGTCGGCCGCTCCTGGCGATCGAGCCCATCCCAGCTGGCATAGGTGAAGCCGTCGAGTTCCAGGCGCAACGGCCAGGATTCACGTTTGGGCATCGGAGCGCCAGTCGGCGACATGGACGTCGCCGCAACACCGGACGAAGTGGCTGTCACACCGGTGAGGGCAATCGACGGCGTATCCTGAATCTTGCCGATCGATGCGTTGCGCAGGATCAAGATAGAGCGCTCGCCCCATGCGTTTGCGGGATAATGATCAATAGAGCCAAGGAATAGTTGGCCGCCTATGCGGCTCCCGGAAAGATTAAGTGTGGCTAGATCAGCAAGGCACGCGCCTGTAAGGTAAAAATTAACGCCAACGCTGGCGTAATAAAACCGCCATTCTGCCGTTATGCCCCCTGTATTTGTGGCATCGTCTTGTGTAACATTACTGTAGATTTTTCTGTCACGGTGGGCTGACGTGCAGGATCCATCCTTCTCCTGATTGCCCCATATGATACCCCAAGCTTCCACCGACTCGCCGACCTTGATCGAGTCCATGGACAAAGCACCGCCGAAGTGGGCGCCGCTGAGGCGCAGATCGCCGTCCACGCGCGCCCGGTCGAGCAGCACATCCTTTTCCGCGTCGACGTTGCGGAGATCGAGGATCCGGGTGACGCGAATGCCGTTCATGTCCAAGGTATCGGCAAAGCGGGTGCGTTGCGGCTTGTCTTCGGCTTGACCGCCGCCGTGCAGCGGGCGGATGAAATCCTCTCGGTCGATACTTTCCGGGCTGAAACTCGCTTGGCCGTCGACGCTGGCGCCCCAGAGCACGACCTTGTCGTCGAAGGAGGCGCCGTCGCCGAGGAACAGCGAGCCGCGTATGGCGATTTCGGTCATCAGCAGTCGCCCGGCAAAATGCGAGCCGGCGAACGACAGCAATTTTTCGGCGCGCACGCGATCGAGTTGCACCGGCGCATCGAAGCGGGAGCCACGGATGCGCAGTTGGGCGGCGATATTGGCACCTTGCAGATCGATGGGCTCGCGAACCCAGGCGCCGATGATGTCCACGCCGCGCGCGGGGATCTTGCAAAGGTCGCCGCTGATCAGTGCGACGAGAAACCGGCTGCCGAGCAGGCGTCGGTCGTCCCACCCCTCAGTTCGACGCGGATCGGCAACGGCGCTGAGGTGCGTGTTGAAATCCGCGGGGTCGCCGGCGCAGATGCGCTCCTGTGCCCACGCTTCTGTCGCTGTGGCCGTAGCGGCAGACGCCAGTGCCCGCGATGGCCGGGCAGGGAGCATCGGCAGGACAACGAGGCAAAGCAAAACCAGCACACCGGCGATGCTGCGAGTGGGCCAAAACCGGCCTGACGCAAAGATCCCCCTCGCCGGCGTGCTTTGCGACGCTGCTTTGCCATCGTGGTCGCCCTGTGTGCCGCCGTTCACCCCATTCCGTCTCTTTCCTTGACCTGTCGAGCCGGTGTCTTGACGCCACGCTAGCACGCTCATCAGCACCACCTCTTCGGTGGTTTCACAACCGGCTATCGGCCAACGTCAACGCGCATGCCACTCACCTTGATGCTGCCGCGAATGCGCCGCAGCCGCAAGTTAACCTTTCTGCGAGCTTTCTCGGTCGTCGAGGTCATCGGCTGGCGTGGTGGCCGCTACGCCAGCCGCGGGCGTCGTCGCCACCGGGTGGAACCAGTCCAACTGCTCGGCCANGGAGACGACGCGCCCGACCACAAGCAAGGTCGGCGCCGCCATGTCGAGGCCTTCGATGCGGTCGGCGAGTTTGGCCAGGGTGGTAAGGATCGTCACCTGATCGGACCGGGTGCCGTTGACGATCGCCGCCGCCGGGGTGACGGCGGCCAGCCCATGCTCAATCAGGGCGGCGGCGATCCGCCGGACGTGGATACGACCCATGTAGATGACGAGCGTGGTGTCCGCATCCGCCAGCGATCGCCAGTCGAGGTCGAGGTCCGTATTCTCACGGGTGTGGCCGGTTACGAACCGGACGCTGTGAGCGAGGCCGCGGTGGGTCAGCGGAATACCGGCATAGGCGGTGCAGGCCGAGGCCGAGGTGACGCCCGGAACCACCTCGAAGGGGACCCCGTGGCGGGCGAGGTGTTCGGCTTCCTCCCCACCGCGACCAAACAGGAACGGGTCACCACCCTTGAGGCGGACGATGCGGCGACCACTGCGGGCGAGGCTGACGAGAAGCGCATTGATCTCGGGCTGTGGGATGTGGTGATGGCGGGCGATCTTGCCGGCGAAAATTCTTGTCGTTCCGGCAGGAATGAGATTGAGGATCGGCTTCGCCACCAATCGGTCATAGACAACCACGTCGGCGGCCTGCAGCAGTCGCAAAGCCTTCAGCGTGAGCAGGTCGGGATCCCCGGGGCCAGCGCCCACCAAGTATACCGGTTGAAGCGGCTCGCTCACGTCTTTGTCCTCCTCGCGCTCACCCGCAGGTTATTCTTACTTGTACCGATTCGCTGTTTAAGGGAAGGCCGTGTGCCGGGCAAGCGGGGGCTTGGTGGTGCCTCGCAACGAAGCCCTGGGCCAAGCCGGCGCCGGCACGGCATAGTCCTTGGCACCGACGACGCTGGCGGCAATACTGCCACCCAGCAGGAGCGATAATGTGTTTGCCGGGCTGCATTCGGCAGAAGGGAGAACGCCGTTGCGAGGTTCAATACTGGCACCGTCTGCATCCGGACCCGAGGCGGCTGATCGCGGCTTGGCTGTTCACCGTCGCGGCGATGGTGTTTGGCATGGTTGTGCTGGGCGGCCTTACCCGACTGACCCACTCCGGACTGTCGATGGTTGAGTGGCGGCCGCTCACCGGTTGGCTGCCGCCGCTGTCGCACGCAGAGTGGGAGGCGCAGTTTCGCGCCTATCAGCAATATCCCGAATTCATCAAGGACAACCCCGGCATGACTCTGGCCGGGTTCCAGGGCATCTACTGGCTCGAATTCCTCCATCGCTTGTGGGGGCGGCTGATCGGCGTCGCGTTTTTCCTGCCCTTCGCCATCTTTCTGCTGCGCGGCTGGATACGCGGTCGGCTCGCTCTCGGTTGCGGTGTGTTGTTCGTTCTCGGCGCCATGCAGGGCGTGCTGGGTTGGTACATGGTGAAGAGTGGCCTCGTCGATCGTCCCGATGTGAGCCAATACCGGTTGACGGCACACCTGATGGCGGCCGTTGCGCTTTACGCGGCACTCGTCTGGCTCGCCCTCGACGTATTGCGCTGGAGGACGATGGCCCAGGCCGGACGGCTGTCGCCGGCGGCACTCGCGGTGGCGGCGCTCGTTGTTCTCACCATAGCCGCCGGCGGTTTCGTCGCCGGGACCGACGCCGGATTTCAGTTCAACACCTTTCCACTTATGGACGGAAAGCTGTTTCCGGATGGAGCCTTCGTGCTGGAACCGTGGTGGCGCAACCTGTTCGAGACCATACCCCTGGTGCAGTTTGTCCATCGCTGTCTGGCGATGCTGACGCTGGCTGCAATCATCGTCTTTCGTCTGACCCGGAGTCCCGCCGATCTGACCCGGCGCGGCCGACTCGCCGCCAATATTTTCGTTGGCTGGGCGTTCCTGCAGGTGGGACTCGGTATCACGACGCTGATTTTTTACATGCCCACAGCACTCGCGGCGTTGCACCAGGCGAGTGCAATTGTCCTTTGGACTCTGGCGATCTGGACCGTTTTTGAACTCCGACAGCCGGCAAAACCCGTGTTTGTTGCAGGAGAATCGGCCCATGTGGGGCGTATATCTGCCCAATTGAGCCAACCCCGGTAATGTGATGCTGTGTCCGACGGGTATGTCCATCGTGGATGCAGCGGGAAGTGTAATCTGGGCCCATTTTCATTCGGGGGTTAATGCGCCTATATTCTTTTATCAACCATTATGGGGCGATCGTTGCCGATACCGGGTGATGCCACTGCCAGGAAGGCGGCTCTGAAGGTTGTAAAAGTCGATGTAATCGAAGTGGGTTGGTTAGGGTGACGGTGAAACATAGCAGCGCTGGAAGTCAGCGATCCCGCCTCTCTTACGGTCTGATCGTTGTTGCGGCGGTGGCGACGATCGCCGGTGTGCTGATGCCGGCTTTGAGTGGGTGTGCAGAAGAAACGCCATCCTTCCGGCGCATCGCCGAGGCCGTGGGCATCGATCCTTACCGGTTGTCCCCGGACGGCAACCGCGAGATGGGGCGGTTCGCCGAAACCTTCACTCTCTACGCATCGGATCCGCATAATACGCGTCAATTGAAGCAGTTCCGCGATGCATACAAGCGCATCCGCAACTCCTACGTCGAAGACGTCTCCGATACGAAGCTGATTGAAGCCGCCATCGCCGGCATCAAGGCGCAAAATCCGGCCCCACATTCCATGAAGGCGTCGGCATTGGTGGAGACTGCGCTCGACGCCATCACCACGTCGTTGGATCCGCATTCGGCCTACCTCAATCCCGAGGAACTGCGGGAGTCCGAACTGGTCACGTCGGGCGAATTCGGCGGTCTCGGCCTGCAGGTCACCCAAGAAGAGGGCAAGATCAAGATCATCTCGCCGATCGAGGGGACCCCAGCCGATCGGGCGGGATTGAAATCAGGTGATATCATTACCGAACTTGACGGCAAGCCCGTTACCGGCATGTCGCTGCGCAATGCGGTCAACGCCATGCGCGGGCGGCCAGGAACGCAAGTCAAGCTGACGATCGGCCGCGACAGCGCCCAGCCATTCGAAGTGACACTCACCCGCGCGGTGATCACCATCGAGCCGGTGCGCTGGCACATGGAGGGCGACGTCGCCTATCTGCGCGTCGTCAGCTTCAACGAGCGCACGGCGGAAGGCGTCGAGTCGGCGCTGCAGGAAATCCGTACCCGCCAGGGTGGTGACCTGCGGGGCATCGTCCTCGACCTTCGCAACAATCCTGGCGGCCTGCTTGACCAGTCGCTGGCGGTTGCCGATGATTTCCTTGAGGACGGCGTTATTGTCACCATACGCGGCCGCGAGCAGGGCAGCGACCGCACCTTCTGGGCAGCAAGCGGCGATCTGGCGCGGGAAGTGCCGGTGGTGGTGCTGGTCAATGCCGGTTCGGCCTCCGCTTCGGAGATCGTTGCCGCGGCGTTGCAGGATCACGGCCGGGCGACGATCATGGGCGCGCGCACCTTCGGCAAGGGCTCGGTGCAGACGGTGATGCGGCTGCCGATCGAAGGCGCGCTCAAGCTCACCACCGCGCTTTACTACGCCCCGGCGGGAGAGGCGATCCAGGCACAGGGGGTTGTTCCGGATATTCAGCTCACCGGGCAGGAAGCGGGGGAAGAAGAATCGCACGAGGCGGATCTGCCACATGCACTGCCGCCGCAGGGTGGAACGCGACAAACCACGCGTGCTTCGGTTGAGGTCAGTCACTGCCCGCCAATCGGCGACGCCAAGGATCGTGAACTCGGCTGCGCTATCTCGTTCCTTCGCGCCGGTGGCTCCACCGACCACTTCCTCGCTGCCCTGGGGCCGAAAGCTAAGCTCTAAGCGTTTACCACTGCGGGCCCGCGGATCCCCGGCTCCCGCTTCGTCAGTGTCAGTTGCGACGCCGGCGCGTAGTGCCGCTACGCATGGCCATTTCGCCACCGCGGCTGGTCTCGTACTGGTCGGCGGCATGGATGGCGTCGGCAAACGTTACCCCGGTCATTACCTCGATCTCGGTGATTGGATACATCGCCGGCGCAAACACTCNGGGCAGCACGGTAAATTCCAACGGTGTGTCGGCCAGATCCTGTTCGAGAACGAAGCCGTAGGCGGCGAGGCCCTCTGCGGTGCGAGCAACGATCACCTTCCAGAACCGTGCCGGAATCTTCGCCTGGATCTGCACGCCACCGGCACCGACGCCGGTGAAGGTCCGGTCGCTGTCGGCGAGTACCGGGCCGGCAAAGACGCACAGCCGTTCGTTCGCTGCCTCCGCCAGCACATGATTTTCCAAGTCACCCCAGTTGGCAATGCCGTCGGAAGAGCGATTGAAGGCCGCCGTTTGCGGCGAGCAGTTGGTCACGTGATAGCTGTCGCCGTTGGCGCGCCGGAGGAGGTCATAGGAGGTCCCCCAGGCAATGTCGTCACGGCGGACGATGTGACCCTTGTCGAAGGAACCGCGGTCCTTGGTAAAGAACACATCGGGAAGCTGGAACTCCGCCGCCAGACGCGGATCCGGATACCAGCGCTCCTGGTCATGTTCGCCGAGGCCGCTCAGCCCACGGCGGGTGTAATCGCCGCTGGCATCGGGCCGGCGAAGCTGTGGCTCCCTGGTGACGTTGCAGGCGCAGATTAGTGCCAGCCGCCGCGCCGCGTGCATGACGATGGAGAAGTTCTGGTAATCCAGGACGCCGCCGCCGGCCAGCGTTCGCGCGCAGAGGGCGGGATTGCTCGCCGTTGGCATTGCCACCTGCACGTGGGGCAGATCGGCATTGCCGCCCGGAAGGTTGAGAAAGTCGGCATCGTAGCCGCGTCGGGTGGCGTAGTCGGCATCGTGGAATGGCTCGCGCATCGCCTCCAGCGCATCCTCGCCGGCAGTAAGCGGCGCGGTCGCGAGGTTGGCGACGGCTTCCGTGGCGGTATCGCTGCGCATCACCGCCGGCGTGCCCAGCGCAATGGTAATGTGCAGCGGCACCTCGATACGGATCGTTCCGTCATTGCCGATGATCGCCGCCGCTGGTGCTGGGGTGACCAGTCCGGCCGTCGACGCAGACCGGGACTCGCTGACCGCTGGCGTGGGCACGTCCTCCTTCGTCGCCTCCGTGGTATCCGCCCGCTGCCACCAGCCGGACCAGCTCGGCGTGCCACCAGAGGGCGTGCTGGCGAACTGCACCCCGGCATCGATCACCCGTTGATCGCGGGCCAGTTCGGCAGCGGGGACGCAGTAGTTCTGCTTCTGTGGCATCCCGCCGAAATGCAATGCCATTACTTCGGCTGAGGCGAGATCGATCACCGCCGATCCCGAGTTGCCGCCGAGTGTCGAACAGTCATGCGTTGCTGCCGACACCACCTTGCCGAAGCTTGCCGTCGGCATGCCGCCCTGCAACTGGCCAGGCTGCAACCGTTTGATGCCATACCGGTCCCCGAAGACCGTTTGCTGGTCATTGAGCGAATTGCGTGGATCGAACGCCGGATAGCCGACGATGAAAATGTCCTGGCCCTGCAGATCGCGCGCATCGACGACGGCAAGCTTGAGCGGCTTACGCCCCGCCGGCAGTCCGTCGACGGCAAGTAGTGCCATGTCCCAATAGGGATGGATCATCACCACGCGGCGCACCTGCAGCGTCGGACCCGTCGGTAGCCCCAATTCGCGCAGGAAGTCGATGCCGCCGGTACGGCCGCTGATGAAGGTCAGGCTGCGATCGCCTAGGCCGCGCGCAAACAGTTCGGCCACGTGCCGGTTGGTCATGATCAAGCCATCGCCGACGACGAAGCCGGTGCCGCCATAGGGGCAGTTGGCCAGACCGCTCAACTCGATGCGACCGATGCTGGGTATGACGCTTTCGATCCGCTGCCTGATTGTCGGATCGGCGGAGAGACGCGTCCAAAGTTGATGCGTGACGGTGAACGTCCCGTTGACGATATCGATCGCCGGGCGGAGATCGGCGAAGATGATGGCTTCAAGGTTGTCGTACTGCGCCTCGCTTGGCGATTGATTGAGCGCGAGCGCTTCCGCCCCCTGACGCGCCAATTCCACCGCATCCGCGCTGGCAGACATGCTCTCGAGGCTGCCGGTATCGGTCACCGGCCGTTCAAGCGATGCGATCGTGTGGATCGCGCTTTCGAGGCCGCCTTGCTGGCGGGTGATCAATTGCAGGTAGCTTCGCAGGCGATCCGGGTCTCGACGTGCCATCACTTTCCTCCGCTCCGATGCATGGGCGCAGAGCACGCGTGTACATCGGGTAACTCCGACTCCACCACCCGTACGGCTGGTGTCGTCCGGCTTCGTTAAGAGATGCTGGTCGAAAGGCGCCCCGGGAAGCAAGCCCCCGGGGCGCCATCTGCGGCCCTTCCCCCAGAAGGACGCGCAGGGTGTGGATTTTGCCTGTCTGATCCAGGCCAGGATGGTTGTTGCTACGATCCGAAATAACTACCCACCGCAGGAACATGTTTAGCCCATGCGCGTCATTGTCTCGTGACGTTCGGCATGAAGGTGCCGTTATTCGTTGCCTTGCACGCGAAATTCGTTCGTTGCCGGTTCGTTAACGGCGCGTTCGCGCCACCGCGCCGTTAACACGACGTTAACGCAGGGCTTAGATGGCGATTACATCATCACGGCAAAATAAGGAGGAATTGAGATCCAGACGACAACGAAGAGTGGGGATGTGGACAATGAAACAACTGCGGATCCAGTTTTTTGGTGGCTTTGAGCTGTACGACCACAACGGCGTCCCGTTGCGTCTGCCTTCACGAAATGGGGCGGCGCTGCTTGCCATCCTTGCCGTCGGCCGTACACGGATGCAGGGTCGTGCCAAGCTTGCCTCGCTGCTGTGGGATTCGCGCGACTTCGAACATGCGCGCGGCAGCCTTCGCCAGACGTTGTTCATGCTCCGCCGGTTTCTCGGGCGGGAAGCAATGCGCGAGCAAACCGACGCGCTCAGACTGGATGAGGCGGTCGTCCGGACCGACCTCTGGGATTTTCTTGATCTCGTTGCGCAAGGTACGCCCGAGGCCTTGTCGAGTGCGGTCGAACTCTTTCAGGGCGAATTTCTCGATGGGCATCCCGCCAACCGCAGCAACGCTTTCGAGGAGTGGCTGACCAACGAGCGGCAGCGGTTGCACGATCTGGCGCTGCAGACCTTTTGCCACAGCCTCGAGCACGCGATGCGTCACGGGAGGCACGAGGATGTGCGGCGGACGGCTTTGCGGATGCTGGCACTCGATCCGGCTGAGGAGACGGCGCACCGGGCGTTGATGCAGGTGCACGCGAACGAGCAGCGCTTCAGCTTGGCGCTGCGCCAGTTCGATTTATGCCGACGGGTGCTGCAATCCGAACTGAACGTCGAACCGGACGCACAGACCCGCCAGCTGTACGCCGACATTATGTTGTCGCGGTCCTCGCGCTTTCCGCTTGCGCATCGCTCGGCGGCCGACAGCGTGTCGGGAAACGTTCGCAAGCTGGCCTGATCGTCCGTCAGCGGCGCAACGCCCCGATCGAGGGTGTTGCGCCGCGACGAAAGAACCCAGCGGCGTCTGTTGGCGCCTCTTTTCGCAGCGCCTTGCAGAGACACCGCAAATCGATCACAGTTATCCCGGATAGAGAGCAGAAAATCGCCATAAACTGGGGTAGGGCGTGTGACCATTCATCTTGCCGCGTTGGCTGTTGGCTGGTTGCGGAGCCGCGGTAGCACTGCAAGCGCGCATCTGCGGACGTGCAGGCCGGCGCCGTGACTGCGCCAACTGTGCTGATTACCGATGACGATGACGCCTACCGGATGCTGCTCGGGGCCACCCTGGAAGGAGCGGGATACCGGGTGGAGGAAGCCGCGTCGGGGCGCGAACTGGAGGCGAAGCTAGCGCAGCGGCAACCGGATCTACTGCTGCTCGATCTCAACCTCCCGGACGAACACGGCCTTGCGCTTTTACGGCGGGTGCGCGCCCGATCGACTCTTCCCGTCATCGTGCTCAGTATCCAGGCCGAAGGAGCGGACCGGGTTGCCGGTCTGGAACTGGGCGCCGACGATTACATCTCGAAGGCATGGCCACCGCGCGAGTTGCTGGCGCGTGTCAGCGCCGTTCTTCGCCGCGCCCAGCAGCGCGACCATGCCGACCGCTTCATGACCTTTGCCGGATTTCGACTCGATACCGAGGGACACACCCTGCAGGCTCCGGATGGCCGCGACATACCGCTGACGACAGCGCAATTCGGTTTGCTGCGGGCGCTGGTTCGNGGCAAGGGGAGGACATTGACGCGCGACCAGCTGCTCGATGCCTACGCCGATACGGTTGATGCGCCCTGCGACCGGACGATCGACGTGCTGGTCAGCAAGCTGCGGCGCAAGCTGGGCGACGACGCCCGCAACCCCTCCATCATCCGCACCGTTCCAAACGTTGGCTACAAGCTGCTCGACGCCTGAGGGCTGATCTCGCAGCGGCCGCCGGCGTTTGCGACTGCCAGCCGGCAGCTCGCAGCGGCTTGCGCATACGCCTGCGGCAGGGCATCGATCATGGGATCGATCGAGGGCCAGACCTCGGTACGAGCCGCCCGTTCCAGGGCACGGCAGGTCTCGCCAAGACGGATCGCACCGAAGGACAGGCTTGTCCCGGCGATGCGGTGAGCGAGGCGGGCGATGCCGCCCGCATCGCGCTCCGCCTGGGCGTCGACGAGCGATCCAATCAGCGTGCCGGTCTGGCGGCAGAAAGCCTCGATGACGAGCTTGAGCCGCTCAGGATCGTCCCCCAGCGCATCAAGGACGTTGGCAGGATCGAAGTCCGGCCAATGCTCGCCTCCGTCCTGCCTATCCGTCGCCGGGAGTGACACCTGATGGTCGGTGATGGCCGCAGTCGCTGGCAGGGGAGGTAGCGCGGCCCTGTCGTCCTCTGGCGCCCTCGCCTCTAGTTGGCGCAATGCGTCCGCCAACTCGGCGCGTGTCACCGGTTTGCGCAGCACCAGATCGGCTCCAGCGGCGATGAAGGTGTCGGCGACGTCAGCGGTGGTGTCGGCGGTCAGCGCGATGATCCGCAGGCACGAAAAGCGCGCGTCGGCCCGGACTCGGCGGATCAGCGTCGGCCCGTCAATCCCGGGCATGCGATAGTCGGTGATCAGGAGGTCGACCGTCACTTCCTGCAGGCACTGCCAGCCGGCCTCGCCGTCTCCGGCGAGGTGGACCTGCAGCCCCAACTGCAGCATCTGTTGCTGCAGCAGGCCGCTGATCGTCGGGTCGTCCTCGACGATCAGCGTTGTCCCCATGGCGCTGCCCGGTTGTAGCGGCGGCGCGACTGTAGCCACGTCGGCTAGGCCCCATGAGCGTGTAGCCGGCGCGACCCACGGCGCGGCAACGGCGGTTGCCACCGTTGGCAGAATCGCCGGCAATGCCAGTCGGAAGGTAGACCCTACACCCGGTTGGCTCTTCACCGTGATTTCGCCGCCCAGGAGGACGGCGAGGCGGTGGGAAATGGACAGACCAAGGCCACTTCCCGGCCGCTGTGTGGCCTCGCCGCTGCCGCGATGAAACGGCTGGAATAGCTCAGCCAGTGCCTCGGTGGCGATGCCGATACCGGTATCGACGACCGAAAAGACCACCTTCGGCACCACCGGATGCGCCGATACGCCAGCTTCCTGCACGCTGCTGCCTGTCAGGCCGACGTTGAGGGCAACAGAGCCCCGATCGGTAAATTTGATCGCGTTCGCCAACAGGTTGGTGAGGATCTGACGCAGGCGCAGCGGATCGGTTTGCACCGTCGCCGGTACCTCCGGGGCGATGGCCATCGTCAGCATCAGGCCCTTGCCTTCCGCCTGCGCTTGCAGCATGTCAATTTCCGCTTGCGCCAGACGGCGCAGGTCGACCGGTTCCGCGACGATCCGCATCTTGCCGGCATCGATTGCCGCCAGGTCGAGAACCGTGTTGAGGACGCCAAGCAGCGCATCGGAGACCGCGAGAACCCGAGCCAGCAGCGCCTGTTGCGTCGCGTCGAGCCGGGTGGCGTGGAATTGCTCCAGATAGCCGACCATGGCCTGAACCGGGGTGCGGATGTCATGGCCGGCCATCCGCAGGGCCTCCGTCTTGGCTTCGCTCGCCGCCTCCGCTGCCTCCATGGCGCGGCGTAGCAACAGCTGCTGGCGGCGGGCGAGCAACAGCTGGCCACCGATGCCGCCGATCAGGGCGAGCGGCAGTTGCGCCAGCATCGGCGTCGCAATCGGCAGCCACAGGCCGGGGTGGGCAAACAGCAGTTGCGCGGCAAGCGCATAGGCAAACGCCAACATCAGCGTTGACGGGAGTGCGGTTTGCGGTGGCAGTAGAGCTGCGGCCAGACCGAAGGCGAGCCCCAGCAGCAGGACCACCGGAAGGGCTAGCTGTGGTTGCGGCGGCTGCAACGTCGAAACGTTGAGCAGATTGGCGAACGCTGTTGCAGCGATCTCGACCCCACTGAGATAAACGCCATCCGGACGCGCAAACACCGTGGCGAAGGCATCGCGAGCGAAGTCGGGGGTTTGGTGAGTTCGGAGAGACCGACGAAGACAACCCTGCCTTTGAGATCGATGTCGCAGGGAGGGGCGGTGCGTCCGCGACAGGCAAGCAGACGCGCATAGCCCACGTGGCGGATCGTCCCGGGCGGACCGTAGAAATTCAGGTAATGCGCATCCGGTGCGGTGTAGAGGGCGATCAGGGCGCGACGTAACTGCTGCGCCTTCTCGTCGGTCGCTGGCGGCAGGCCGTTTAAGTCGATGCCAGTCTTAACCTGCCGCCGCAGAGTGCGCGCCATCAGGTCGATCCGGGTCACCCTGGACGTGTTTGGCAGCGACTGATCCGGCGGTGTCAGCGGATCCTCCCAACCCGGGGACAAGCGAGGCCAGCCGCTGTCATAGTGAAGGCCATAGGCCATGAGCGCGAGGGCGGGGAGGGTCGCACGATCCGCCGACTGGCCCAGGAAGGCCCAGAAGCGACTGATGCGGGCGGGGACGTTGGGCAACGGCAGCGGAGCAATACCCAGCGCTGCCGCGCCCAGCACAGGACGAGGCTGGGAGAAGGTTTCAACGACGAGTTCGCCGGTCGCTCCGTTGCCAAGCGGCGTAATGCGGCGTTCAGTGGCCTCGAACAGCAACACCCGGCCGGCGCGCGCGATCGCCGCAGCAAACGCCTCATCTTCACCCGCGGGCTGCTCCCGGGTGAAGGCAAGGTCGAAAACGATGATGTCGGCACCACGCTCGACCAGAGCATCAATCAGCAAGCCATGCAGCGAGCGGGGCCAGTCGCGCGGGGTCGAGGACAGGCCCAGGTCGATCGCCGATTGTTCATCGATGGCAACGATGACAGCTTCGCGCGGCGGTTCAACCGGTCCGCGAAGGTGAAACAGCCATGCCAGACCAACCCTCTCCTCGAAGGAGAGCCCGAAAGGGGAGGCAACGAAGAGCACGCCGGCAAGTCCGATGCCGATACCGAACAACAACCCACGCACCCTCCGCTGCATCGAAGGCCCTGCTATGCCAAGCCAGCTTTACTAACTTTTGTAGTGGTGCTAGCGAAATGAATCCGAATACTTAGCTTGGAATTCTGATCTTGGAACGAGGTGCTTCCAATCCGGAGGTTTCAGGCGTGTCACAGGATACTACCGATTTATTTTCGGCGACGATCCCCGATATGCCGCTCGCGTACATCACCTGAAGCAAGACAACGTTGGCATCGATCTTCTGTACTGCCGCCAACATTTCCAAGAGTTTTGCCGAAGGTATCTTTGTCTCCGCAGTCATTGACTCCTCCTTTTCAGTCAGGATGGGCGAGTCGCCCAGCGTCGCTCAGATGCCGCAGCGTCCGAACTGAGGATTAATAGTTAAGTGTTATTCGAGCGATAACGCCCCTTTTTGGGACAAACCGGCTCACTTCCAATGTTCTGGTGACTTCGCGATAACTATCATCCTGATAGCGAAAATCTGTATCGAGCAGATTGGTTCCCTGCAGGCTCATTATCCCCCACCGGTTCGGAAGGCGATAGCCGATTGCGGCGTCGAGAAGGTTAAAGTTGGATGTTCCCTCGAACTCCGGGTACGCGCCAGCCTGGCTNNTCACGTCCTGATGGACGTAGGTCCAAGTCATCGTGGCAAAAAAACCTGATGGATGAAAATAACGCAGACTGAGAGGTGTGCTGATTGTCTCTACCCTACTAGGTAGCTGGGCAATATCGTCTTCACGATCAAATAGATCATAAACAAATTCGCTACTTACTGCCCACCTGTCATCCGGTGTCCAGTATAGATAGGCGCGTCCCATGTCCTCATGGCGTTGCTCTTTCGTATCAGGAGCATCACTGAAGTTTTCTTGTTGATTGATCTGGACGTTACGCTTCGATACTTCCATTCCTCCGCTTAGATTGTCCATAAATCGTACATCCATTCCCACGCCATATCGCCATGCCTCGGTTCCCGCCGGATCGTCGAAGAACTGGTTGAAGCCAGAGACCTGCGTCGGCTGGATTGTTCGGCTGGTTATCAGCGGTGGTTTGACGGTACGAAATACCGCACTGCGCAGTGTAACTTTCGGGGTTACCTCCCATTGCACTCCAAGCTTTGGGTTGACCCGAAATTGATTGATATCTCGTTCGTTATAGTTATCTATACTCATGCCGAGCGTGCCAACGACGTGCGGCAATAGCCGCATATCAGAATACACATAGGCTAATTGCTGATCGATATCGTAGCGATCCTTGGTCGGCTCAAAAAATCCCAGATCAGGATAGAAAATATCAAGATCGTAATGCGCATGATATGCGCCAAAACCGCCGACGATATTGTACTTCCTGCCTCGGTAAAGAAGCGCGTTTTCTCCCTGGTACCCCTGCAATTTAACGCTCAGATCAAGGTTTGATTCCCCATCGTCTGTGTCATAATCCGCATTGCTGTATATAAATGAAGACAAAAGAGTTAAGTTGGGGTTCAACGAATATCTAGCTCCAACTCTTCCATTGTACTGCGTCAGGGATTCCTCGGTGGCAAAATGGAAGTCGGGATCAAAGCTGAATATAAGATCTCCAGTCTTGCTTTTTATGCCATTAAACTCGCCCTGAACATTAAAGTCCGGTGTAACGGCTGCCTGCGCGTAAAAATTATAAATATTGGAGTGAACGTCATTGTTGTCGCGAAAGCCTTCTGTCTGGTAGTGAAATTGACCGGCACTAACGGAGTATTGATTGTAAAGGCCGGATACCACCGTCTCGTTGCCCCAGGTGTCTTGATTGCCGGCGAGACCGGTTGCGTTGAGCTGTACTTGATTGCGCTCGAACAGTGGATTGAATTCGTTGAAACCGGGCCGGGCTGGGCCGCCGGCAGTGACGACGTTGAAGCCAGTGACGCTGAGACTCGGCTGCACCGGGTTGATGTTGACGTCTTGCAGCAGTTGCGCCTGTAGCAGTTCGCTCAGCCGGGCAATGTCCCGCCGCGGTTCGGCGACATAGATGTCGGAAAGGAACCGATGCGCTGCCGCGTTCGACGGATCGAAGCTCAGCGACTGGGTGGCGGCGTTGACGCCCAGTTGCTGAAAACCAAGGTCGTCGTAGATCCGCCCGAGGCTGGCACCGCGGGCAGCGCGGTCAGAGTCGAGCAATTCGCGCGAGCGATAGATCGCCCGGTCGTCGTTGAGGTCGATCGAGTGCTCCAGGTCGCGCAGCGCCTCCACCGGCCGGTTTTCGGTCTGTTTCTGAATCGCCGAATAGAAGAACGCCGTCGGGTCGTTGGGGTCGAGTTCCTTCGCCAGTTCAAACTGGCTGCTGGCGAGCGGATTGCGCTTCTCCTCGAAGTAGGCCTTGCCGAGATAACTGCGCAAAAGTGCATTGTTAGGATCGAGCAACACCGCCAGTTCGAGGTCGCTGCGGCCTTCGCGCAGGCTGCCCGCACGAATACGGGCGAGACCGAGGCCGAGGCGCGGCTGCGGATTGCCGGGGCTGATGGCGATGGCACGCTCGAAGGCATCCTGNNGGCGCGCGCAGTATCGAACTCCGCCAGCGCGGCAAAGCCGGCGACGGTGTGAACCCGCTCAAGCTCCGGGGCCAGCGCTTGCGCCTGTGCGGCCGCCTGACGCGAGCGATCCCGCCACCCTTGCATCAGCCACAGCTCGGCCAGGCGCGCCCAGGCAAGGGCGTTCTCTGGGGCTACCGTCGTTGCCCGNCTCCGCCGTCTCGCGTGCCGCGTCGATGCGGAACTGCGCCTGCTCGGCATAGGAGAGCGCGATCAGCGCCGGTGCAGAGCCTGGATCGAGTTCGATCGCGTGGTTGGCGTCGGCGACACCTTGTGCGGTGTCGTTCTGGGCAAGCGCGATCACCGCCCGGAGGCCGTAGGCGGTGGCATTCGTCGGATCACCGCGGAGCAATGCCTCCAGATCCAGCCCCGCCTCATCGGCGCGGCCGACACGCAACAGCAGTGAGGCGCGATAGAGGTAGAAGTCGGCGTCCCGACCGGCCTCGGGGATGGCGGCGAAGCGGGCGAAGGCTTCCTGCGTCTTGCCGGCTGAGGCAGCATTGATCGCCGCCTGCAGATCCGTCGGTAGCGTCGCTGGTGCCTTGGCACCGGGATCGTAGACGAAGGGCAAAATCGACGGATAGTAGATTGCCCACAGTACGGCATCGAGCGGTCGTACCAGCAGGGTCGACGTGGGGGCTGTCGCCGCAGTGGTGACCGCCGCCTCGCCGTCGCTCAGTACGATCTCGCCGCGGTCGTTGGCGGCGCGGATGCGACCGTGAACCACACCGAGAAGTGTTTCGCCGGCGGTGATGCGGACGAGGAATTCCGTCCCCTCGACCGCGGCATTGACCACTGGGGTGCGGACATCGAGCGATTGCGGCTTGCGGCTAAAGAAGTAGGCACCGCCGGTGAGCAGGTCGAGCCAGGAATGTCCAGCCTGCGGCGGCAGGATCAGTCGCAGCGTCGTATTCTGGTCGAGGCGCAGCTTGTTGTCGTTGTTGAGCTCGGCCGCAGCACGGGAACGGTCGCCGACGCGGACAGTGTCTTCGGCACACAGCGGTTGATCGGGCTTGGCAGGGCGCCAATCCGAAGATCCGGCGGCCTGTATCTCTACGCGGCCTTCAAGAGATACGAGGCGACCAAGCGGATCGCGACAATCTGCGGCTTGGGCAAAACCGGGAGTAGAAATCAGGAGCCCCCCGGTCGCGCAGATCAGTTTGACCAACATCCATTGTCGCACGGCTCTTCCCTAAGGTCAGCCGCTGGCGAACAGTCCCAGCATTTCTATCCGACTTTGTCTATCGGAATCCTCTTACGATTATTTGCTAAAGCGGACAGACGGGGGTGTCAACATTACGCGCTGCGGCGAGGGGAAATTAGGTTCCGTAGGCCGGATGGGCGCTCTTTTGCTGTGTCTGTATTCATCCCGCGCAGACAGGTGCGGCGGCTTTCCCTCTCCCGCCGTGCGGGAGAGGGTCGGGGTGAGGGTGGGCGCGAGCTACGCCAAAAACACCCGCTCGAGGGCGCTGCGCGAGACATTGCCCGCGTTGTCTTCCGCCTCGATGTAGTAGCGGACATCGCCGGCGCCGATGGGCAGGTCGCAGGTGAAGTAGGTACCGGTCACCGTGGCCCCGGTCTGGCAGGGGTAGGGACCGCGGTCGGTCATCGCCAGTGTCTGCTCGCCGGTGGCGGTGCGCAGGACAAGGCCGACCCGCTTCAACCCGCTGATGTCGTAAATAAAGGTGTGCACCGTGCCTTGCGGCGGCGCATCGAGGAGACAGCCCTGACCCCAGCGCTTGCCGCCCGGGTTCTCCGGCGTCACCCAGGGGGCAAAGATGGTCGGCCCGGTGAGGTCGCCGTTCAGGGCAATCTTGTCGACTGCGGCGCCCAGTTCGGCATAGCCTTTGTTGGCGGCGTTGGTCACCTGCTGATCCCAGATGTGCTGGCCGGTCCAGTACCAGTAACAGCTTGTCTCCGCCGTCAGCATCAGTCGCACCGCATCGGCGAGGCCGGGATGGCCGGGTTCAGCATCTTCCAGCGAATGCACCGCGTTCTGGAAGGCAGTAAGCACCGCCCAGGAGTTGAGGTCGGGCGAGTACGGCTGGTCGTAGCGGCTGAACCACTTCATGAACTGCGGATCGCCGTTGTCGGCGCCGGCCCAGGAGCCGGGTTCGATATGCACTGGATGGGACGGATCGGGCGGGAAGCGGTCGAGATAGTCGAGAACGGTGGTCAGTTCGAAACGCGGATCCTGCTGTAGCCAGTGCACCAGGGCGCCGGTGTTGTGGTGGTAGTAGCTGTCGGCGCCGCCGCCGTGATTGTCGCCGTCGGAATGCAGCAGGAAGAACGGCGGATGCTTGGGATCATAGGAGCCGGTGGCGACGATCTGGTCGTAGACTTGGCCGAGGACGCTCGGGTACTGCAGGGCGCCGAAGCCACCGCGCGCATCCTCGTTGCCGATATAGCGCTCGGCCGGCACGGCGATGATCTTGTGGCTTTGCCCGGCGGGATCGACGTACTCGACCCACTCGGGGCGGAGCAGCGACGGCGAAATCTTCGAGCCGGCCCAGATGTTGTTGAGTTGCAGCCAGTCGTCCATTGCGGGGTCGACCTGCTCGGCGGCATTCGGCGGCAGCATGCCTTCCTGGATGCCGGCGTAGGGATAGTCCTTGCAAGCGCGGAAGCGGTGGATGGAGTCGTAGATCACCGCGGTAACGCCCGCCTCGATCAGTGCCGGGATGATGCGGACGTGAAAGGCGGTCTCCGGCGGGAAGAGGACTGTGGATGCCTCGGTGCCGAAGGCAGTGCGAACGATGTCGCGGTGCCAGTGGATCTGCTTGACGATGTTCCGATGCGGAATCAGCGGCATCAGCGGATGAAAGAAGCCGAAGGCAGTGAAGTCGATCCGCGGATGGCCGAGTGTGGTCTTCTCGCTGGCCATGCTGGCGAGTGTGTTATTCCAGCCACCGAACCGCCCGCCGCAGAGGCCGTCGCGGGCGCAGCGGTCGAGCTGCTCAATCAGCGAACCGCTCCAACTGGTCGACAGACCAGCGTGAGCCAGGCCACCGCCGATGTACTGGCGGACGGCAGCGGGGACGAAGTCGGTGTAGTTGCNCGCACGCGAGCCGAAGATGCCGTCCTTCTCGCCGTCCCAGTAGTTGCGGTCGGTGGTATTGTAATAGGGCTGGTGCATGTGCTTGTGAATGCCGAAGTAGAGCTTCACCGGTGCACCGCCGCCGACGCTCACGCGCGGCGCCGGCTTGGCTCCCGGGGCGAGCTTCACGGTGCGGAAGTCCTTGATCCAGTCGCCGCCGCCGGCCTGCGCAATGTCGGCTTTCTTGCAACCTTCCACCTGCAGTCGCAGCTCACCCGGTCCGGCGAGGCCCGCCGGGACCTCAACCGTGTAGGCGCTGCCACCGGTTGCCGCCGCACTTTCCGTAATCTCTTCGCCTTTGAGCAAGCGCTGGCCGCCCTGCGAATGGATGATCACCTGTGGAAAGGGGATCTCGCCATCGGCGGTAAAGGTTAGTCGGAACGCTGGGTTTTTCCCGGTTGCCTCGCAGGTGAGCGAGTCCGGTGCATCGATGCTGACCAGACGGTTAAAGACTGCCATCGGAAACTCCCTAGCCCAAACATTCTAATTCTTGCCGCTTCGCGGCCGCCTGAAGTCGGCGCCGGGCGGTGCGCTGCGACAGCGCGCCAGAATCAGCGCAGCTGTCGCAGCTGGTCTTGAATTCGCTGCAAGCGATCGTCGTCGCCATCCTAATGGACTAGGACGCGGTAGACACCCTCCGTATGACCGGCAATCGTCTCCCAGTTGAAGGTGGTCTCGACGGCGCGGCGGCCGTTGGCGCCAAGCCAGCGGCAGTGCCCATGGTTGGCAAGAAGGGAGCCAAGGCCGTGGGCCAGCCCCTGCGGGTCAGCGTTGACGAGGAAGCCGTTCACATCATGCCATACGAACTCACGCGGGCCGCCCGACGTGGTAGCGACGACGGGTTTGCCGGCGGCCCACGCTTCGAGGACGACGATGCCGAAGGGCTCATTGCGGCTCGGGACGCAGACGATGTTGCAGGCGCGCATCAGGTCGATGAATTCACCGCGGTTCATCGTGGTGCGGAAGACGACGGCGTGGGCGATGCCGAGGCGATGAGCCAACTCGATGATCTTGTGCCGCTCCGGCCCGTCGCCGGAGATGACGAAACGGGCCTCGGGAAAGGAGGCGAGGACCATCGGCACCGCTTGCACCAGCATGTCGATGCCCTTCTGCAGCGTCAGCCGCGCTGGCGAGAAGACCATTGGCGCAAGTGGCGCAAAGCCGAAGCGAGACTTGATCGCGCCCGGGTCGATGAAGCCGTCGAAGGTGTGATAGCTGACGCCATTGTAGACGGTGTGAACCTTGTTGCGCGGCACGTGGTAGATGCGGACCACCTCGTCGGCGAGGAAGTTGCTGACGCCGATCACCAGGTGTGCGGCGTGGCAGCCGGCGGCCTCGATGTCGCGGACCCGCCGGGCGAAGCCGTCAANAAAGACGTTGCCATCACGGCCGTATTCGGTCGAGTGCATGCTCAGAATGCCGGGCGTGCCGAAGCCCTGCATCACATAGGACAGCGCGTTGACCGCCATCCAGTCGTGAGCATGGGCGAGGTCGAGACCGCCCACGTGCGACGAGATTTCATGGAAGCAGTGGGCCATCGCCTTGCACATCAGGTCGGCGTTGGAGATGGGATCGGGACTGTGGCCGTAATTGACCCGGTGATAGTGAACCCCATGCACGAGGTCGTAGCTGTTTTGACCTTGCACCTGGCGGGTGATGATGTGGACCTGATGTCCGCGCCGCTGCAGGCCAGCGGCTAACTCGGTCACATGAACGGCGAGCCCGCCTTCGAAGACGGAATGCAAGGACTCGGGCGAAAACATGGCGATCCGCATCGGCGCACTCCTTGCCGCGTGGCTGGTCGGCGGCTCGGTGCTAACGGTGACGACGGCGATATCATGCGAGCGCCACCTCATCACCATGGCTTCAGACAATGAGCGGCGGCCACCTGATTGGCATGCGTTTTTAGGGGCTTGCTGCAGGCGCGACAAGCGCGGACCTTCCTTGACTTTGGTGAGACCAGTGGTGAAGTTGCAGTGCACCAAAGCCCGTTCCGGGACCTGAAGGCCGGGTGCGCCTGAGCACCCGCAGCATTCCATTGAAATGACAACAAGGGTGGGAAGAAATGATCGACCCAAAGCACATCGGGAGGACGACGCCGCCACAGACGATCGATGTGGAGAAAGGGCGGCTGAAGTTCTTCGCTAAGGCCATCGGTGAAACAGATCCGATCTATTCTGACGAAGCGGCCGCCAAAGCGGCCGGACACAAGACCATTCCGGCGCCGCCCACTATCGGTTTCTGCCTCGAAATGGAAACCAACTCCCTGTGGGACAATATTGCGGCAATGGGTGTCCCGGTAGGCAAGATTCTGCATGGATCGCAGACGTTTACCTACCATGCGCCGATCTATGCCGGTGACCAGATCACCTTCGTGACCAAGGTCTCCGACATTTACGCGAAAAAGGGCGGGGCGCTCGAGTTTATCGTTGAGGACTCGACGGCGACGAACCAGGACGGTGTACTGGTGGTCGAAATCCAGCGCGTCATCGTTGTCCGCAACTGATCGGCAGAAGGAAAAAACCCATGGCTCCCTCCTACGCGGACATCAATGTGGGCGATGAACCCATCCGTCTCGAGACCGATCCGATTTCGCGGACGACACTTGCGCTCTATTGCGGCGCCTCGGGCGACCACAACCCGATGCATATTGACATCGATTACGCCAAGGCGGCGGGCGAAAAGGACGTGTTCGCCCACGGCATGCTTGTCATGGCCTATCTCGGCCGCTCGGTGACGTCGTGGGTGCCACAGACGGCGCTCCGAAGCTTCAACACCCGGTTTACCGCCATCACCCGCATTGGTGAGAAGATCATCTGCACTGGCAAGGTGGTGGAAAAGAAGGAAGTGGACGGCGAAAAGCGGGTGAAGGTCGAATTGTTGGCCACGAACGAAAAGGGTGAGTCGAAGGCTGCCGGTGAGGCTGTCGTCGCCCTGTCCTGAGTGAGTGGTCGCTCGAATATTTGGCTTTCTGCTACTGCCGGGCTCAAGCGAATGATAGCTGGAGGCGAGCCGACGGACGGGGCCGTGCCCGACGCGGCGGATGCACATCCGGTAGTGCAATGACGAACAGGCGAGGGGGTCGGCGATTATTGTTGGCCCCCTTTGCGCCTAAGCAGGCGGCACGGGGTGCCAATTTTTTTTGCATCACGACCCTGTCACGCCCTTTCGGTTCGCGTCGATCCCGTATATAACCCTAAAACGCAATGCTGCAGTGCAATGCGCTCCGTTGCGCTAAGGTCGATTTTATTCTATAATTTCTAAACTCGAGAATAAACCTTTCAGCCATTTCCCTAATCAGCGGCAAGCTGTGGCAGCAAGGGATGTAAGTTCGAGTGAAGAAATACATCAGCTTAGCGTCCGGGGAAGCTAGGCATGCAATAAAACAATAAAGCCCGCAGGAATTCGCGAGCTTCCCGAGTGGTGAGGAAGACGGCAAGCAGGCAGTGGTCTAAGATTGGGGAAGATTCTCACGTTCTGAAGCCGAATTATAATTAGAAGCCCACGTGCTTAGGTCAGGAGTGAAAACGTGTACGCACTTGCGAAAGAGTTGCCCGAGCTGGGTGCCAACGTTGCTCGGTATATGGTCGCCCTCTCCCGCGCTACCAACCGGGAGATTGCCGAATTTGCCGAGAGCTGCCTCATTTCCAGTCAGGTTGCTATGAAGGCGGCGAAGGAAAACCCACTTAGCGTTTGGCAGACTCTCGAAGTTCTCCAGCATAATCAGCAGTTGATGGCCAAGGGCATGATGAGTGCCCAGGAAAAGATGACGGGCTTCGTCTTCGACCAGATCGAAGAGGGAATGGCGGCGCTGATCAATACGGTCTACCAGCGTGAAGGTGATACTGTCGCCACCTTCATGGGCCGCGAAGCCGACATCATGGAAGCCGTTGCAAACTTCAACGAGGAAATCGAGAAGATTAAGGACGATTTCGGATTCCACTTCAGTAGTGAACATTACAAGCTGGCGCACGAAACCGACACATTCCTGATGTATCAGGTGCTGCCGCTGAAGAAGGGCGTTAAGGTCCGCAATGACCTGAAGCCAGTTCTTCTTGTTCCTCCCTACATGCTGGGCGTGCACATCCTGTCCTTCCTGCCCTACGAGAACAAGAGCTACGCGCATTCCTTTGCTAACGAGGGCATCCCCACCTACGTTCGCGTCGTCAAAGACATCATGACGACCGACAAGGTGCAGACGACGACACCCGAGGACGATTGCCTGCAGACGCTTGAGCTTTGCAAGAAGCTGGTAGAACTGCATGGTGGCAAGAAGGTCGTCCTTAACGGGACTTGCCAAGGCGGTTACATCAGTCTGATGAACGTGCTCTCCGGTAAGCTTGCCGACGTGTGCGACACCCTGATCACCAACGTTGCACCGATCGACGGCACCTATTCGGAAGCCATCTGTGGCATGCCGCGGATGCACCACGACTTCATCACCACGACACTGCCGAACGGCAATAAGGTGGCGAACGGCTACCTGCTCAGCCTCGGCATGCGCTTTGTTGCGATTGACCGCGAAACCCCGCTGGTCAAGGTGATTGACCAGGCGGCGCTGCAGAAAGCGACGAACATGAACCCGGGCAAGACGCCGGCGGCCCTGTTCCGTTGGCTGTTGAAGGAGCGGGTGCATCTGCCGATCGGTATCGCCAGCATGAGCTCCACCACCTTCCAGGAGCCGATCGGCGCCGATGGGACGCTGCCGGTCTCCCTGTTCGGCAAGCCGCTCAACGTCGGTGACTTGGCGAAGCTTGGCGTCAAGTGGTACCAGAACTATGCGATCAAGGACGATCTGGTGACGCCGCCGTGCGCCACTGCCGGCAACAAGTTCCTTGAGGGCACGCAGGTGATCGAGTCCGTGGCGTTCCATGGCGGCCACGTTGCCATCCTCACCAGCCCCTACGCGAAGCGCGCGCCGGTGAACGGCGAGTTTGTCGATGCGCTGGGCAACAAGGTGCGTGGTCCGGTGAAGTTTATCCTCGACATGGCGGCCTAACGCTTCACTCGCTGTTATCCAGTCTCTGAAAAGGGCGCCTTGGGGCGCCCTTTTTTTTGGTGGGCTCCCGCCAGATAATGGCTATAAATCGCGCTTCGAGACGAACGCCCCCTCACCGGCGAGGACCAAGGGCCGACCACAGACAATACGAAAGTTCAAAGGCACCGACATCGCGCCGGCGATTTGAGCGCCCTGGCCGAGACCCATTGTGGAGGAGAACGAGGATGGACTGGACTCAACAAACCAACGACATGATGAAAACATGGAGCGACGCCCAGAAGCAATTGTGGAGCAACTGGTTGGGATGGGGGCAAGGGGCAGCCGGTCTGGGCCAGCCCGCAGCAATGTTTGACCCGACCCAGTTTCTGCGCATGGCCGTCGATACCTGGTCCGGCAGCAAGGATTCTCCGGCACAGCGCTTTGCAGGCAACATCTTCGGCACGCCCGACATGATGATGCGCAGCATGAACCTGATCATGAAGGCATGGCAGGTGGCGTCGCCAAAGATGGAAGCGGGCAAAGCATGGCAGCCAGATCTGCAGGCGCTGCTCAAACAGTGGCAGGAGGAAATCTCCGAGCTGCCGAAGAGGGCGATGGCTGGTTCCAGCGACTTCGCCCAGCTTAGCAAATCGATGTTTGAGCGCTGGTCGCCGATGACCGCGCCGTGGCTGGCGATGCTCAACCAAGCCACCGCCGCCGGTCATCCCGGTGAGGCGTTTATGACCGGGACCGGCGGACTCGGTCGTATTCTCGGGTTCGGCGAAGCGTTTCAGATGATGGGCGGCGGCGGCGAGTTCGGCCTCAGCGAAATGCCGCGTGCGACGGTTATGCGCGAGAAGATGGGTAAATTTCTCCGCGTTATCGATGCGGTCAAGGACCTGCAGGACGCTCAGCAGGCTTACCACAAGAAGCTTGGTGGCGGCATCGCCACCTCTGTGGAGCGCACGATTGACCACCTCGCCAAACTGGCGGAGAAGGGCGAGAAAGTCACCAGTCCGCGCGATTTGATGCGGACCTTCTTCTCGATCTCCGACAAGACTCTTAATGAGTCATTCAACACGCCGGAGTTTCTGGAGATCCAGGAAAAGCTGACCCACGCGCTGATGACCCACAAGATCGCCCAGCGGGAGGCGCTTGAGGTGATCTATAACCAGCTGGAGATCCCCACCCGCAGTGAAATCGACGAGGCGTATCGCGATATTCACGAGCTCAAGAAGGAAGTACGGGCGCTGAGAAAGGCACTTAAGGAAGCGGCACCTAAGTCGGTAGCGGCCAAGGGCAAAAAGGCTGCGTCGAAGGAATTGGAAGCGACCGAGGTCCCGGCGTCGTAACTGCGACGCTCGCGATCAAACGGTACGCCCCGGAGGTTCCATTAAGGAAAGACGAAGACATGAGCAAATTCCCCTTTGAGTTCAGGCCCGACGACGTGGCGCGGGAAATGGCCCAAATTGAAAGCAAGATTTCGGCAGGTCTGGCGCAGCTGACTAGTCTCAAAGACGAGGATGTGGATATCGGCAGCACGCCGAAGGACGTCTTCTATGCGCGTGAGACTTTTCAGGTTTATCACTACAAGCCGTTGGTGCCGCAGGATCAGATTCACCATGTCCCGATGGTGATTTCGACGCCTCTGATCAACGGCTATGAAGTGGCTGATCTTCAGCCGGATCGTTCCCTCGTCCGTAATTTCCTTAACGAGGGGATCGATGTCTATATGATCAACTGGGGTTACCCGAAACGGTGTGACCGCTACAACAACATCGACGATTACGTCACCGACTACCTCGACGATATCGTCGACAACATTGCCGAAAACGCCGGCCTGGATAAGATCAACCTGTTCGGCATTTGCATGGGTGGCACCATGGCCACCTGCTATTCGGCGCTGCATCCGGAAAAAGTGCGTAATCTGGCGCTCACTGTGACGCCGATCGACTTCCACCAGACGAAGATCCCCGGGCAGCCGCATGTCGGTCTGCTGTTCGAGATGGGCAGGTCGGTCGATGTTGATGCGATGGTCAACGCGTTCGGCAACGTTCCGGCTGACGTGTTGAACGTCTCGTTCCTGATGGCCTCGCCGTTCACGCTGATGTTTGGCAAGTACGCCGATAGCCTCGACATCCTCGACAACAAGGAAGCCTTGATTAACTTTCTCAGGATGGAGAAGTGGCTGTTTGGCGGTCCGGAAGTTCCCGGCGAAGCCTATCGCCAGTTCGTTACCCAATTCCTGAACAAGAACGCGCTGGTCAACGGGACGCTGATGCTTGGTGGCCGCAAGGTCGACTTGGCCAACCTCTCGATGCCGGTCCTCAATGTGTACGCAGAGCGCGACCACTTGGTGCCGCCGCCGAGCACCGTTGCACTCGGCAAGTACATCGGCAATAAGAAAGACTACCAAGAGCTGCCGATTAAAACCGGTCACATCGGCATCTATACGGGCGGCGCCCCGCAGAAGATCGTCGCCCCCAGCGTCGCTAAGTGGCTGAAAGAACACTAAGCCGACCGATCGTACGGTCGAATTCGGCGGTCTGATGATACCGCGCTCCCGCCCACGCGGGAGCGCGGGTTTTCCGTGACCGTGTGCGCAAGACGCCGGCGGCCGCCAATCTGGTCGAGTGGCAGAACGTACGTAACCGTCCGGCGAGGGCCGCCTTCCGACCGGGGCATGAGTGTGGCTTGTCTTTGCACCGGTGCTGACACTGGTGTTTGCACCGATGCGAGAGGCGGTGTGTGGTATGGCGCAGGTTCACGTTCTCACTCACCCCGAGCGGCGGCGGCGGTTCAGCATCGGGCAGAAGCGGGCGATTGTCGCTGCGGCGTTGGCGCCGGGAGCGGTCGTCGCGGACGTGGCGCGGCGGGCGGATGTTTGTCCCAGCCTGATCTATCGCTGGCGACGGGAGATCGGACGTCCGGACGGGTTTGCCGAGGTTGTGGTGGCGCCCCTCGCCGATGCCCGGAGCGATCATTCTCGCGGTCATGGCAGCGATGAACGGGGCGGCGTACCGGCGGTTGCGACGGCTGAAGCGGCTCATTCCGGTATCGCCGAAGGTTCGTCGGTGCCGGCGATCGAGATTGAGTTCTCCGGTGCGTCGCGGGTTCGCATTCCGGCGTCGGTGCCGGCGGATCTGGCGGCGGCGGTGATCGCGGCGCTGCGCCGCCGATGATCCCGGTTCCGGGCGGGGTGCGGGTGTGGCTGGCGGTCGGCCGGACGGACATGCGGCGCGGCATGAACGGCTTGGCGCTGCAGGTGCAGGAGACGCTGAAGCGGGATCCGCACGGCGGCGATTTGTACATTTTTCGCGGCAGACGCGGTGACCTGATCAAGATTCTCTGGCACGACGGGCTCGGGATGTCGCTGTATGCGAAGCGCCTCGAGCGTGGCCGATTTATCTGGCCGTCTCCCGCCGATGGTGTCGTCTCGATCACGCTGGCGCAGCTCGCCTATCTGCTTGAAGGCATTGACTGGCGGAACCCGCGTCACAGTTTCCGGCCGGAACGGGCCGGCTGAGCGAGGCGACGGGTCGTCGGCCTCGATTTGGGGGAGTCAAGCCGCCGATTTTATGATTCCATCGGCGGCATGACTCCGCCACCCGATGCCCTGCCCGACGATCTCGAGGCGCTGAAAGCAGCGTTGCTGGCTGAGCGTTCGGCCCGGCTCGAGGCGGAGGCGCGGGCGTCGGGCGCCGAGGCGATGGTGGCGCATCTGAAGCTGATGATCGCCAGGCTGAAGCGCGAGCGCTTCGGGCCGTCGTCGGAGCACCGTCGCCGTCTGCTCGACCAGCTGGAACTGCAGTTGGAGGAGCTGGAGGCGACCGCCGCCGAGGATGCCTGTGCCGCCGAAGCGGCCGCCGCCGCCGTGGCAAAGCCTCGCCGGGACGACAGCGCCGCCTCGGGTGACGGCCGCCGTCGGCCGGTGCGGGCACCGTTGCCGGCGCACCTGCCGCGCGAGCGCGTCGTCATCCCGGCGCCCCACGGTCTGTCCGTGCTGCCGGGGCAAGCTGGTCAAGCTTGGCGAGGACGTCACCGAGACGCTGGAGGTGATCCGTAAGCGGAGCTCTGACCCCACGTTGCGGCCGGTGATTGCTCGCGGATGATGGCGGCTCCCAGGACGGAGGCGCCGCGTGGATCGTTTGCCAAGTAAGGTGCCAATTAATTGGCAAAGCGCCCGTCAGGGCGAGGTACTGCCGTGGGGTGAGCGGCGGCGGCGGTGGAGCTGGGAGGAGAAGGCGCGGATCGTCGCCGAAAGTTTCGCCCCCGACGCCGTGGCGAGCGCGGTCGCCCGCCGGCACGGGCTGCACCGCAACCAGCTGTATGCCTGGCGGAAGGAGTTGCGCCAAGCGGCGGACGCGGCGACGGCGGACGCGGTACCGCTCGACTTCGTGCCGGTAGTGGTGAGCGAGGGGCGTTGTCCAGCCGGCAGTCCGGCGATCGAGATCGAGCTTGCCGGTGCTCGGGTGCGGGTGTCGCCGGGCGCCGATCCGGTGCTCCTGGCGGACGTGCTCCGGACGCTGAAGGCGCTCGGATGATCGTCCCGCCTTCAGGCGTCCGGGTGCTGGTGGCGACGCGGCCGGTCGACTTCCGCTGCGGCGCCGACCGACTCGCTTCGATCGTGCAGACGGCGCTGGGGCACGACCCCTTCTCCGGGACAATTTACGTCTTCCGTTGCAAACGATCGGACAGGCTGAAACTGCTCGTCTGGGACGGCAGCGGCTTGGTGATGGTGTGGAAACGGCTGGAGGCAGGCGTCTTTCGCTGGCCGCCGGTGACCGGGGGCGTGATGCGGCTGTCGGCGGCGCAGCTGGCGGCGCTGTTGGATGGCCTCGACTGGTCGCGGATGCACGCGCCGCGTCTCGGTCGACCGAAGAAGGCACAATAGGCTGTGCCGGCCTGCCGGGAAGCCACAAGAACTCTGGTAAGCGTCTGGCATCGTGCTTAGAATCGCCGCTCATGACCGACCTCGACGCGATCCCCGACGATCCTTCCGCGCTGCGCGCCGCGCTGCTGGCGATGCGGGCCGAGCTCGCCGCCGAGCGGGCCCTGCGCCGCGGGCTGGAGGACCGGAACGAGCGGCTGCAGCACTTCATCCGCCAGCTGCAGCGGATGCAGTTCGGAAGGCGGTCGGAGGCGCTCGACCCCGACCAGCTGAACCTGGCGCTTGAAGACCTCGAGCAGGCGGTGGCGGAAGCCGACGCCGAGGCGGAGAAGGCCGATCCGCCGCGACGCGAGGCCCGCGCCCGCGAGCGGCGGCAGAACCGCGGCACCCTGCCCGGACATCTGCCGCGGATCGAGGTGGTGATCGAGCCGCCGACGACCATCTGCCCGTGCTGCTCCGGTGCGATGCACATCATCGGCGAGGACCGCTCCGAACGCCTCGACGTGATCCCGATGCGCTGGCAGGTGATCGTCACCCGCCGGCCGAAGTACGGCTGCCGCGCCTGCGGGAGTGCTGTGGTGCAGGCGCCGGCGCCGCCGCGGCTGATCGAGGGCGGCCTGCCCACCGAACGGCTGGTGGCGCACGTGCTGGTGGCGAAATATGCCGACCATGCGCCGCTCTACCGCCAGGCACAGATGCTCGCCCGGCAGGGTATCGCCCTCGACCGCTCGACGCTGGCCTCCTGGGTCGGCACCGCGGCGGCCGAGTTGAAGCCGCTGTGGCGGCTGCTGCGCGACGATCTGCTCGGCTCGGCGAAGCTGTTCGTCGACGAGACGCCGGCACCGGTGCTCGATCCCGGCCGCGGCCGGACGAAGACCGGCTGGTTCTGGGCGATCGCCCGCGACGACCGGCCGTGGGGCGGCGCCGATCCGCCGGCGGTGGTGTTCACCTACGCACCCGGCCGCGGCCACGCGCACGCGGCCACGCTGCTGAAGGACTTCCGCGGCATCCTGCAGACCGACGCCTATGCCGCCTACAAGGCGGTGGCCGGGGCTGCGGGCGACGAAGCGGCTGCCGGGTCCGCCGACGGCGGCGTCCTCCTCGCCCACTGCTGGGCACACTGCCGCCGGCGATTCTACGAGGTCGCACAGAAGCGGCCGGCGCCGATCGCCCATGAGGCGCTGCGGCGGATCGCCGCGCTGTACGAGATCGAGGCGGAGATTCGCGGCAGGCCCGCCTGCGAACGGCGAGCCGTCCGGCAGGCGCGGACGAAGCCGCTGCTGGACGCGATGCGGCCATGGCTCGAGCAATGCCGGGCGCAGCTGTCGAAGAAGTCGCCGCTGGGCGAGGCGATCGGCTACCCGCTGAACCAGTGGGAGGGGCTGAGCCTCTTCCTCGACGACGGCCGGATCGAGATCGACTCGAACGTCATCGAGCGCTCAATGAGGCCGATTGCTCTCAATCGCAAGAACGCACTCTTCGCCGGCCATGACCTGGGAGCGGAAAACTGGGCGGTGCTGGCGTCATTGATCGAGACCTGCAAGTGGCACGCGGTCAACCCGGAAGCCTGGCTCGCCGACGTGCTCGCCCGCCTCGTCTCCGGCTGGCCGAACCGCCGCCTCGCCGAGCTCACCCCCTGGGCATGGAAGGCCGAGCAGGACGCCCTCCACCGCGCCGCCGCGTGACCCATTCCGCTGCGGCCGAGGTCAAGACCGAGCACTCTGGCAAGCGAAAAGCAGGTGCGGCCGGAGCTTCGCTTACGGTGATCCCCGGCAGTGGAAGGTGATCCAGACGGTGCGCGAAAAGTTCAGCTGCCGGGCGTGCGAGCGGATCACCCAGCCGCCGGCACCGTTCCACCCGATCGCCCCGGGGCCCCCACGCGATCATCGATCGCGTGGGGTGGGTCGCCCGCGGCCGGGCCGGCGCCGGGCTCCTGGCGATGGTCCTCTACGGCAAGTACGGCAATCACCTCCCGCTCAATCGGCAGAGCGAGGGCTTCGCCCGCGAAGGCATCGACCTCGACGTCTCGACGTTGGCCGACTGGGTCGGCGCCTGTGCCGCGGCACTGTCGCCGCTGGTCGAACTGATCCGCCGCCATGTGCTGGATGCTGCGCGCCTCCACGGCGACGACACGACGGTGCCGGTTCTCGCCAAGGGCAAGACGGTGACCGGCCGGCTGTGGACCTACGTCCGCGACGATCGTCCCTTCGGCGGCCCACACCTCGATGGAACCGGTCCGCCGGCGGCGGTGTACGTCTACTCGCGCAGTCGCGAGGGCGAACACCCGCGCCGGCACTTGGCCGATTACGCCGGCATTCTCCAGGCCGACACGTTCGGCGGCTTCAACGCGCTCTACGAGCCGTCGCGCAAGCCGGGTCCGATTACCGAGGCGGCGTGTTGGAGCCACGGCCGGCGCAAATTCTTCGCGCTGGCGGACGTTGCCAAGGCGCCGCTGGCAATCGGGGCGGTGCGGCGGATCGACGCCATCTTCGATGCCGAGCGCCCCCTCAACGGGTTGCCCGTCGAGCAGTGGCTGGCGCTGCGGCAACGGCACGCCGCACCGCTCGTCGGCGAACTGGAAGCCTGGATGCGACGCGAGGCGCGGCCGGCTCTCCCGCCACAACGAGCTGGCGAAGGCGATGGACTACATGTTGAAGCGCTGGCCCGCCTTCACCCGCTTCCTCGAAGATGGGCGGATCTGCCTGACCAACAACGCCGCCGAGCGAGCGTTGCGTGGCATTGCCCTCGGCAGACGCAGCTGGTTGTTCGCGGGATCCGACCGCGGCGGCGAGCGGGCCGCCGCGATCTACACGCTGATCGGGACGGCCAAGCTGAATGACGTCGATCCGCAGGCCTGGCTCGAGGATGTGCTCCGCCGCATCGCCGACCACCCCGCCAGCCGCCTCGCCGAACTCCTCCCCTGGAACTGGCGACCCCAGGCCCTCGACGCCGCCGCAGCCTGAAACGAGGACCACCCGCGGCCTTCGTCGGATGGTTACGAACGTACTACTGGCTTCGCAAGCCAACGACGTGGGGCCAGCGAGACTTGCGGCAATGGCGGCGAGAAGCTGGGTTAACGCTGCGAACGTGTCTAAGAGGGGCTGTGATCCGACTGAAGCGAGGATAAGCAACGCAGGCCCACCTCATGGCGCAAGACTCTGCCTGACACATCAAATACGCACATTACAGTGCGCGGCCGCGGCCCTCAGCGGTAACGAGAAAAGCTGGCCGCCCGGCGGTGAACACCGACGCGGCCAGGATCAGGTTGCGTGTGCTTAGCCCCGCATACGCAGCGCACCGTCGCAGCGAACCACTTCGCCGTTCAGGTACGGGTTGTCGATAATCGCGAGTGCAAGCTTGGCATATTCCTGCGGATTACCCAGCCGCGAGGGGAACGGCACCTCGGCACCCAGCGTCTTCTGCGTCTCTTCCGGCAGGCCTGCCATCATCGGCGTCTTGAAGATGCCCGGCGCGATGCAGAACACACGCACGCCGGCGGGAGCAAATTCACGTGCCGACGGCAGCGTCAGACCGACTACGCCCGCCTTCGACGAGGCATAGGCCGCCTGGCCCACCTGGCCCTCGAACGCGGCGATGGATGCGGTGTTGATGATGACGCCGCGCTCCTGAGTGTCACCAACCGGGTCCAGCGCTAGCATGTCGGCAGCGGTGAGACGCATGATGTTGAAGGTGCCGACAAGGTTGATGCCGACGACCTTGCTGTAAAGGTCAAGCGAGTGCGGGCCCTTCCGGCCGACGATCTTCGCCGGCGGAGCAATGCCTGCGCATTGCACAACAATACGCGCAGCACCATGGGCAGCCTTTGCCTTGGCGACGGCGGCTTCGGCCGACTCTGCATTCGAGACATCGCAGATGCAGGCAACGCCGCCGATTTCGCTGGCGACGCGGTTGGCAGCTTCCTCAGCCAGATCGAATACCGCCACTTTGGCACCGGCAGCAGCCAGCGCGCGTGCCGTGATCTCGCCGAGGCCTGAACCAGCGCCGGTGACGATAGCAGCAAGTCCTTTGACGTCCATTTTTTCTCCCCTGAGTTAACCCAGATAGCTATCGCGACAGAATGAGCTGAGCATAGCACGCGCACTCAGTCTTAGCCGATGCGATGAATGGATAGCAGCCCTTCGCCAACTGAGGGACCGCACAACGTGCCTAGTCTCACGGGCGGGGCAAGGCGACCGCCGGCCCTGAGGCCGGCGGGTCTGCAGCAAGCCGCTATTAGGAGACGAGTTCGACTGCCATCGCAGTGGCTTCGCCACCGCCGATGCACAAGCCTGCCACGCCCTTCTTCAGGCCATGCGCCTGCAAGGCGTGGATGAGCGTGACGATGATCCGGGCACCTGAAGCACCGATCGGATGGCCCAGCGCACAGGCACCGCCGTTGATGTTGACCTTGTCATGCGGGATGCCGATGTCGCGCATCGCCGCCAAGGTGACGACGGCGAATGCCTCGTTGACCTCCCAAAGGTCGACGTCCGTGCTCTTCCAACCGGCCTTTTCCAGCACCTTGCGGATGGCGCCGACGGGAGCGGTGGTGAACAGGTTTGGCTCCTGGGCGTGCGTCGCATGTGCCTTAATCACCGCGATCGGCACAATGCCCTTCTTCTCGGCGGTCGAGCGGCGCATCAGCACCAGAGCGGCGGCACCATCCGAAATCGAGCTGGAGGTTGCAGCAGTGACGGTACCGTTCTTGGCGAAAGCGGGCTTCAGTGTCGGAATCTTCGAGATGTTGACCTGGAACGGCGCCTGGTCCTTGTCGATCACCTTGTCGCCTTTGCGGTCCTTAATCGTGACCGCAGCGATTTCCGCGCCAAAGGTGCCGTCATTCGAAGCGCGCTGCGCCCGGTTTACCGACTCGGTCGCGAACTCATCCTGGACCTCGCGGGTAAACTGGTACATCTGGGCGCATTCTTCGGCAAATGTGCCCATCGAGCGACCTGCCTCATAGGCATCCTCGAGGCCGTCATAGAACATGTGGTCCATCAACCGGTCGCCATGACCGAGACGATAGCCGGTGCGGCCCTTCAGGACGAGGTACGGCGCGTTGCTCATGCTCTCCATGCCGCCAGCGACGACCAGAGATCGAGAGCCGGCAATCAGGTTGTCGTGCCCCAGCATCGTCGTCTTCATCGCCGAGCCGCACATCTTGGTCAGCGTCGTCGCACCGGCACTCCACGGCACACCTGCAAAGTGCGCAGCCTGACGAGCCGGCGCCTGCTTCAGACCCGCCATCAGGCAGCAGCCCATCATCACTTCGCCGATTTCGTTAACGTCGACCTTCGAGCGTTCCAGAGCCGCCTTGATGGCGACGGCACCCAATTGCGTTGCCGGAACGCCCGCGAAGTCTCCCAGCATCCCGCCCATCGGCGTGCGGGCAGCACCGACGATGACAACGGAATCAGATTCTTGCGCCATGTTCTTTACTCTCCTAAGCCCTCGATTATGACACTTGGCTGCGCGACAGGCGCAGCCTCTCCGCGCCTGTGGAAGGTTTATGGAAATGGTCCTCGGACCTTGACCTCTTCCCGCGCAGATTTTCGCGTCTTGTTTCTGGTGCGTTCTGCGTGATCCATTGCCTAGCGATCAGCAGGCCGCCCAGTCTCAGATAGCCGCGCATACTAGTACCTATGGCGGTTCCTGCAAGAAATTAAGCCTTCGCAGAAAGGTACGGAGATAAATGCTGCAATAGCGAACGTCGACGTGCCTTATTTCGCTGGCGCAATAATTTGCCGATCAATAGTCGACTTTCCAGCTTGGCAAGCGTACTGCATGCATTCCGCATGCATCAACGCGCACTTAAGCGTGCTCCGCGCTGATATCCTTGAGCAGAAGAGTCATGATATTGGTCAGAAACGGGAGAAAGTTAGTGGCCAGCAATGAAGAGCTACGCTCAGGCAGCGCCGACAGAGCACTATAGGGATGATCTAGCACCGGTGGTCGCCGTATCCGACGTCTTGCATACGTCTCCAAAGACAAAGGCAGCGCCGGGAGCCACATTGCCTCCTCGGCGCCCAGCGCTGCCTGACAGTGTCGACTTGGCGATACGCCAATGTACGCTGTCTTCCTCCTAGAAGTAACGACCGGGTCTTGCGCTGCCAACAGCGTTGTTGGTGAGAATGGATCCCGTGCCGTTGTTGCTCACCGTACCGTCATATCGCGTAACCCGCGTGCGGTTGCAGCCGCCTTGAATGCTCAGCGGCAGGTTCCCTTGCTGCGGATTGACGACAAAGTCCATGATGTCGCAGTCGTCACTGCCTGCATAGATTTGCGGACCATTACTGAACACCGATCCGCTGCCAGAGACAACCTTGACCTGGCGTGCGGAATTGCCCGAACCGAGGAAGCGGATAACCGAGTTGCTGTGGGTCGCTCCCGTCGCTGTGGATTCCACGTAGATATTGCGGAACTCGTTGTGACAACCGCCATAAGGCTGGTCGGAATAGTCGGTGACGTAAAACGCCCGCATTGTTGAGGGAACGGCCACCCGTGCCCAAATATTACGGAACTTATCACCCGTAGTTCCCAGTGCCTGGATGACCGCGAGATCTGCCAGGTCGGTCCGGGTCAGGTTATCGCCACGCAATTCGATGTTGTCGAATGTATTGTAGCAACCATACTCGCCATCTCGCAATAACCAGGCCTGCCCCATTTCACTGGTAAAGGTTTCCGAGCGGGTCCAGGTGCAGTTGCGGATGATGTTCAGACAGGATCCGATACCGAGCTCACATATACCGGCCCGGGTTTCGAATTCACAACCATCGACGAGCGTGTTTTGCAGCGCATTACCGTAAAGGCCGTAGCCGTCACCGACGATCCGGCAGTTTTGATAAAGGCCGTCCATCGGAAAGCCAGCGGTCGGAAAGCCTGCCCTCACTGCGATCAGCAGGTTGATAAAGCTTACCTTGGAATGGTACTCATTGGCGACCGAGTCGACGTAATTCTGCGTACCGTCGGCGGCCATTTCGCGGTGGATGGCAAAGGCATTGCCGGCAACCGCCGTGCCGTTGGCACGTTTGTAGTTGTAGGCACCGCTGTTCTTCGCCGGGTGTGGCGTTGATGGAAAATCGAACGGAAGCTTTCTGTCGAGATAAATGCGCCCCGCGGATCCCTTGCTGACGACTTTCGCGGTGAAGCGTCGGGTCGGAACAGGGTCCGCCTGCGTATCATACCTGCCGGACAGGATCGTCAGCTTATCGCCAACACTGATCGCATCGTAGTCGGTGGTGACCGAGGCGACAAAGGCATCGTCGCCTGCCTTCATATCCGCCGTTCCATCGACACCCGACGCCAGGCGCCAGTTCTGGCGGGTGCTCAGATTGCTGTTGGTGATAGAACAGCAGAGGAATGGCGAATTGTTCCAATGCTTGTAGGTAGCAAGGGTGCCGATGAAGCCCGTTGCGGCGGGAGAACCGAGACCTATGAAGTGTGCGCCATCAATGTCCCACGGCAACGTCTTGGAAATGGCAGCGACGCGATCGGCCGGCATGAGCAGGTCGAACTCCTGGCCGGCGTAATTGGCGCGAAAATAGTCGCGGATCGCTTTCAATTTTGCCCTGTCATCGGTGCCGCTCGAACCGGTGGGCGTGGCATCGGCGACAAGGTTGTTGACGCCGAAGTCGGTGGTCAGGTTGAACCGGAGTCTGTTGCGGAAGAACGCGTACGGAGAGCGGGCAGTGATGGCTGCCTTGCGGGCAATTTCTCGCTCATCGCTGGTCATGATGACCTTGGATCCGTCGGAGGCGTCGAGGATCTGATTGGCGGCATAATCACCACTTGCGGCGACAATAGCCCCGGCGCGGCCAAAGACGCTGGCGATCGTTGGTGATACGAGGGTGCCTATGGCGGACACACGCAGGTTGATCAGGCTTGGATCGGCAACCCCGTCGCCTCCCCAGCGGATCAACTGCAACGAACAACTGTCGAGCGCCTGGATCGCCGGCGGTACGGTGATTGCCGTCCGGAAAGTGGCGCTGCCACCGTTGGAAATATCGGCCGCACAATAGCCGTTCGGCTCAACCGGTGCCGCGGAGCCATTTGCCGGCGCCAGTGTTCCGTCCGCCATGTACCAGGTATAGGGGCCAGCGGCGTTCGGAGAGAACATCACGGCGATCCGTGCCGTCGACGCTCCCGCTGTCCCAACGGTACCGCGGAGATAGATCAGCGGCGTATTCTTCAGGCTCACTCCGAGAATGGCCGAATTGGCGAGGCCGGGATTGACCACGGTAGCGGCCATGTCTTGCAGGATGATGGCGCTGTTACCGGTGGAAAACGTTCCAAGATTGCATTCTGGAAACGCGGCAATCGCATCGAGTTTCGCCTTGGCTGCCGCAGGCATGATGCCGTCACTCGCCGCGGTCGCCAGCGGCAGCATGGCAACCGCCTCACTGGGAAGGACGGTTGTCAGCGCTCCACTGCCCATGCCGTTCTGCCGCCCGGCGAAGGTTGCTTCCGGGAAAGCGCGCAACAGGTTGGTTTCATTGGTGGTGACCGCGTAACGGCCAGTGCTTGCCAGGCTATCGGATGCGTCGGCAAGGCTAAGTGTTATCGCGCCCGTGCGTCCGGCGACGGTGATCACCGGTGAATGGGGTGGTGACGGCAGCCTTAATCTGTGCCGGTGAGACGGTACAGGTGGCAGAGGCGGTGCCGGTGGTGATTTCCGCGTCGGTCGCCGCTGCCGGATTGACCTGGGCTCCGGTGGCGACGCTGTCGAGCTTCTGCTTGTCGGCGGCAGCGAGAAGGCCATCAGCCGTGGTCGTGGCTGCTGCGTGGCTGTGGTCGGCGCGGGCGACGGTGGTGGTGGTGCCTGCAATTCCCCCGCTGTGGCGAGATTGACGGCGATGCTGCGGTCGGCGCTGAGGTCGCCGCCGCCGGTAAGGCCGCTGCCCACGGTGATGGCGCGCGCCGAGGGAACGGTGCCGGCAACGTCAGCCTGCGTCAGGGTGACCGCACCGGTGCGTCCGGCAACGGAGGGTACCGGGACGAATGTGGTGACGGCGGCTTTGATCTGCGCCGGCGAGACGGTGCGGGTGGCGGTGGCGGTGCCGGCGGTGATTTCCGCGTCGGTCGCCGCTGCCGGATTGACCTGGGCTCCGGTGGCGACGCTGTCGAGCTTCTGTTTGTCGGCGGCAGCGAGAAGGCCGTCAACCGTGGTTGTGGCTGCGGCGTGGCTGTGGTCGGCGCGGGCGACGGTGGTGGCGGTGCCGGCGGTTCCCCGCTGCGACGAGATTGACGGCGATGCTGCGATCGGCGGTGAGGTCGCCGCCGCCGGTGAGGCCGCTGCCGACGGTGATGGCGCGCGCCGAAGGAACGGTGCCGGCAACGTCGGCCTGCGACAGGGTGATCGCACCGCTGCGTCCGGCGACGGTGGTTACCGGCGCATGGGTGGTGACGGCAGATTTGATCTGCGCCGGCGAGACGGTGCGAGTGGCAGTGGCGGTTCCGGCGGTGATCTCCGCGTTTGTTGCCGATGCCGGATTGACCTGGGCGCCAGCGGCGACGCTGTCGAGCTTCTGCTTGTCGGCGGCAGCGAGAAGGCCGTCGACCGTGGTTGTGGCTACGGTGTGGCTGTGGTCGGCGCGGGCGACGGTGTGTTGGCGGTGCCGGCGGATCCACCCGCTGCGGCGAGATTGACGGCGATGCTGCGGTCGGCGCTGAGGTCGCCGCCGCCGGTGAGGCCGCTGCCGACGGTGATGGCGCGCGCCGAGGGAACGATGCCGGCAACGTCGGCTTGCGACAGGGTGACGGCACCGCTGCGTCCGGCGACGGTGGTCACCGGCGCATGGATGGTGACGGCAGCCTTAATCTGTGCCGGCGAGACGGTGCGGGTGGCAGTGGCGGTGCCGGTGGTGATCTCGGCATCGGTCGCCGCTGCTGGATTGACCTGGGCTCCGGCGGCGACACTGTCGAGCTTCTGCTTGTCGGCGGCAGCGAGAAGGCCATCAACCGTGGTTGTGGCTGCGGCGTGGCTGTGGTCGGCGCGGGCGACGGTGTTGGCGGTGCCGGCGGATCCACCCGCTGCGGCGAGATTGACGGCGATGCTGCGGTCGGCGCTGAGGTCGCCGCCGCCGGTGAGGCCGCTGCCGACGGTGATGGCACGCGCCGAGGGAACGGTGCCGGCAACGTCGGCCTGCGACAGGGTGACGGCCCCGCTGCGTCCGGCGACGGTGGTTACCGGCGAATGGGTGATGACGGCAGATTTGATCTGCGCCGGCGAGACGGTGCGGGTGGCAGTGGCGGTGCCGGCGGTGATTTCCGCATCGGTCGCCGCGGCCGGATTGGCGTCGGCATTAGCGGTGATCGCCTGCAGCTTGCTCCGCTCCTCGACGGTCATCGCCAGCCGGGTCTTGCCGTCGGTGAGTTCGTCGAGGCTGGCGGGGTTGACCTGGGCGCCAGTGTCGACGCCCTGCAGCTTGCCCCGCTCGTCGGCGGTCATCGCCAAGCGGTTAGGGCTGTCGGGAACCTCATCGAGGCTAGCCGGATTGACCTGGGCTCCGGCGGCGACGCTATCGAGCTTCTGCTTGTCGATGGCGGCGAAGAGGCCATCAACCGTGGTTGTGGCTGCGGCGTGGCTGTGGTCGGCGCGGGCGACGGTGGTGGCGGTGCCGGCGGATCCACCCGCTGCGGCGAGATTGACGGCGATGCTGCGGTCGGCGCTGAGGTCGCCACCGCCGATGAGGCCGCTGCCGACGGTGATGGCGCGTGCCGAGGGAACGGTGCCGGCAACGTCGGCCTGCGACAGGGTGACGGCCCCGCTGCGTCCGGCGACGGTGGTTACCGGCGAATGGGTGATGACGGCAGATTTGATCTGCGCCGGCGAGACGGTGCGGGTGGCAGTGGCGGTGCCGGCGGTGATTTCCGCATCGGTCGCCGCGGCCGGATTGGCGATCGCCTGCAGCTTGCTTCGCTCGTCGACGGTCATCGCCAGCCGGCTGGGGCTGTCGGGAACCTCATCGAGGCTGGCCGGATTGACCTGCGCTCCAGTGGCGACGCTGTCGAGCTTGGCCTTATCGGCGGTGGTGAAATGCTGGTTGGTCACCCCGGCAGCAATATCATCCAGGCTTTGCATGACCGCACTGGCGCTCACGGTGGCGACGGTGACGTTTCCTTCGGCGTCGAAGCTGAGCGTTTTGCCCGCCCGATCGCTCTTCATAGGCAGCGTCAGGCTGGCGTCGGCGTCGGCTGGCAGCAGGCGTACACTCCGTTCTGTCGCGTCCTCCACCTGCTGCAATGCCGCGGTCAAATAATCGAGCTCATAATTCAGCACCCGCGCCCGCAACTCACCGGACTCCTGGAAATCGGTTGTCCGCTGAATGACGATCCGCCGTCGGAGGGTAAGGGTCGAGCCCGCCGCCGGTGGTTCGGAAAAGTTGATCACGCCACCATTCGGATTCGATAAATCCACAGAAAATCCTGTGGTCAGGGCAAGCTGGCCAAGAAAAACATCCAGGTCAGATTTGGAGAATATCGCAAAAGGAATATCAAAATCCTTCTGCGCACCATTGACAATGTATTGAATACTTGGACGTACGGCGTTCACAGTCACGTTCGTGGGCATACGTGTCCCCGTTGGCAGATGACGAGGCGAAGGAAGGTCCGCCCGTGTCAAGGTGAGTGCGGACAGTGGGTTCGATAGGCGGCATGGCGCCTGGAGCCCGCGCGGACTCGGCCGTCGGTACCGGCGAATGCGGTATCGAGCGCAGGGCACCGCGTGGACGCGGGTCACACCACCACGCGTCGTTATCGGAAAATATACCTATCTAGGCGACAAAAGTCAACATTTTGGTGCCTGATCAGGTAATTTTTTGGGTCGTTTGGGTATTTTTCTGTGCTGAGTGGCGCGCTGGCCTTGTCCCCAAAACAGGGAAATTATTGCCTATTTCTGGCCAATTCCGGCTGTGCTACCGTAGGCAGTGTCCGCTATCGGTGCGCGCGCGGACTGCGGTCGGGGGACAGGATGCATGACGGACGTGCCATCGTCGCTGTCTTTCCCTAGCGTTGGGAGTGCTGGTGCCATGGCCATGGAAACGCCAACCGTTACAAGCTCCTCCGGGCAAATGCCCGCCGGGGATGGCGCGTGGCCGAGAGCGCCTGGTAATGTCATCCGGGCGGATTCGCCGACCGCGTTGCCGACGGGACAAGCGGCGACTGCGGACCTGCAGGGTGGGTTTTCCGGTTCGCCACCGCCGATGCAAATCGGCCGCGTCGAGGCGGTCACGGGAACGCCCGCTGCCGTCGGCGTCGACGGTAAGGGTCATGCCCTGCGGCCGGGTGACGCCGTCCACCTTGGCGAGACCCTGCAGGCGGGACCGGGTGGCCGCTTGAGCGTCGGCCTCAGCAATGGCGAAACGCTGCATCTGGGCGCAGACGGCCGGGTGCTGCTGCAGGGCGTGCCAACCGCTGCGGTTGCCGACGCAACTACGCCGCAGATCTATCTGCAGACAGGCGAGATGGTTGTTCTCCCCTCCATCCTGTCGACGGACGTAGCTGGCATCGGCCTCCAGGGCTTCAGCGGCGAGATCCATGGTCGGGCATCGCTGATTGCCCGCGTCTCACCCGGCGCCGGTCTTGAGGTAACGCTGCTGCCAGGGATGGACGCGGCCGGCGGTGAGCTGGACGTGACAGCCGACGGGCAGAGCCAGCATCTGCAGGCACCCTTCGATCACTTGACGCTCGCAAGCGGGAATCTGGACGCATCCCGGCTAGAGCATCTCGCCTGTAACGACCCGCGCCTTGACTTCGCGGCGGAGCTTGGTGCAACCGGCGGTCGCTGCAGGCCGGACGAGGCATCGGCGGCGGAGGACCTGGAGACCTCTCCTGGCGGTGACATGGCCGCCGACAGCGGCACCTTTACCGTCACCCAACCGACCGCAGCCTTCGATCTGAAGCCGCAAGAGGCTCCCCTTGCCGATCCGAGCGGCGTTGATTTGGTGGGCGCGCCCGTCCGTCTTTCACTGCGCTCCCACATCAACGATTTGCTGCTGCAAGGCACGCAGGATTTCACCGCGTCGTCCTCGACGTCCAGCACTGTCCTCAACGGGGGCACAGACTTTTCACTAATGCGGCTCTGGGACCCCGGCCACATCTGGCGGGGGCTCGGCAGTCATGCGGAACTGGCGCCTGCCGTGCCCGAGGTCCCGCTCGAAAGCGGCCGATTGATCACCTCCCGCGCCGGCGAGATGGCACAGATCGTCGCCACGGGTGCAATCACCAGCGAAATCGAGACATTCCTCAGCGTTCCCAGCGGTCGTCTCCACCAAGTCATGCCGGACGTCAATTTCGCTGGAGGAGGAGCGATGCGGCTCGAGGGATCGATCCACCTCGAAGCCGGCCAGTCGATTTGGTTTGATACGTTCTTCGACGCTGCCGATCCCGCTCCCAATAGCGAGGACAGTTCGGCGTTTCGTGACTTTGCGGTTCTCACTGTCGCAACGCAGGCACAGACGATGGTGATCCCCATCGCCGATGAGAGTCCTCAGGTTGCGGGCTTTGGCGCTACCGGCTGGCAGTCAATCAAGTACACCGCCGGGGTTACTGGCGACTACAGCTTTGGATTTGCCGTCCTTGACGACGGCGGCGTCAGTCCTTCCGTTCTCTACGTGGACAACGTTCGCTCCCAGGATGCTTCCGGTTTCAGCTACGCCGAACTCGCAGCGCGGCAAGATAATCTCGGCGGCACGGTGCGGATTCTGGTGCCACAGCCGATCGCCAACGACGACGTTGTCACCGTCTCTGCGGGCGGCCAAACCGCCATCAACGTGGCAACGCAACTCCTCGCCAACGACGTCGACCCGGACACATTCGATGGCATGCGGATCGTCGGTGTCGACTCTGCCAGCACGCACGGCCACGTCAGTTTTGCCAGCGGCCGAACGATCGACTACGACCCGAAAGGCTACTTTGCCAGCCTTGCCGAAGGCGAAATCGGCGTCGATAGCTTCAAGTACATCCTGGATGGCGGCAACGGCGAGCAGGCGACCGCGACCGTCCGCGTCAATGTCGTCGGCGTCAACGACGCACCAACTGCGGCGCCCACCTTTGTTGCCAGCAGCGAAGCGCGCGAAAATGGCGTTGCGATCAGCATCGCCAATATCCTTGCCACCGCGACGGACGTGGACTCCGACTTCACCCCCACATCACTGAGAGTGGTCAACGCTACCGCCGCGTCCGGTGCCACCGTGCATCTGGAGGGCCCCCGCGGGGAGAACCTCATCTATGATCCCTCGGGCACCAGCGCCTTCGAATATCTTGCTGCGGGGGAGACGGCCAAGGACGTCATCGCCTACACCATCGCCGACCAGCACGGTGCAACCGCCACCGGCCAGGTGACTGTTGTTGTTCACGGCAGCAACGATCTGCCGACAGCCAATCACGACCTCGCTGCCACCGATCAGAACACTGCCATTGCCATCGCCGCCACCGCCAACGACACTGACCCCGATCTGAGCGACCGGCTGCAGGTGGTTGCCATCGATGGCGCGTCGCTGACAACCGCAACGCCGGTAACTCTTGCATCTGGCGCCAGGGTCGCCCTCGCCGCCGACGGCAGGCTCAATTACGATACCAATGGCGCCTTTGCTTATCTGGCCGAGGGGCAGATAGGCAGCGACAGCTTCGGCTATCGCCTCAGCGACGGGCACGGCGGCTTTGCCGATGCCAGCGTCACGGTGACCATCACCGGTCGCAACGATGCGCCGATCGCCATCCTCGACGCGCGCGATATGTCAGAAGACGGCACGACGAGCGTCGATGTTGCCGGTCTGCTCGCCAACGATCGCGATCCCGACCAGGGCGACCACATCCGGCTCACCGCCATCGATGATCGGGGATCACAGGTTGCCGCGCGCATCGAGGGTGGCCAGTTGGTCTTCGATCCGGGCGATCACTTCCAGTATCTGGCGGACGGCGAGACGGCGACGCAGGTGGTCCGCTACACGATCGCCGATACGAGCGGGGCAACGGCAACCACCGATATCACGATCACTATTCACGGCGCCAATGATAGTCCCGTCGCCGGTGCCGATGCGGTCGATACCGTCGAGGAAAAGCAGCTCATCATCTTCGACGGGCGAGATACCCTCGACGGGTATCAGCACGCCCCCAACGTTCTCGCCAACGACCGCGACCCGGACCTCAGCGACAAACTGACGATCACTGCTATCGGTGGCCAGGCTGTGCATCCCGGCGAGACGCTGCTGCTGGCGTCGGGCGCTCACGTCACCTTGCAGGCGGATGGTACCCTTGCCTATGACCCCACCGGTGCTTTCACCCAGCTCGACTTCCAGGAGCGGGCGACCGACAGCTTCACCTACACCGTCAGCGACGGGCATGGCGGTGTCGCCCAGGCCACGGTCAGCCTCGGCATCAGCGGCGTGAATGATGCGCCGGTCGCGGTGGACGATGCGGCGGGGGCAATCAGCCAGCGCGGCGGCTTCGCCCTCAACGTTCTCGCCAACGATCACGATCCAGACGCCCACGACTATCTCGAAGTGGTGCAGATCAACGGCAAGTCCGTTATCTTCGGCAATCCCTTCTACCTGACGAGCAACGATCCGCAGACCAGCGACTATGTGGTGGTCAGTGCCGACGGTGAGATCGCTTACAACGCCGGCGAACGTTTCGCCTCCCTCGCGGCCGGTGAAACCGCGACGGTGACGCTGAGCTATACCATCCACGACACGCTTGATGCGCGCGCCGACGCCAAGCTCAGCTTCACCGTGACCGGCGCCAACGACGCACCAGACGCGCAGGACGACACCGGCTATGGCGTCGACAGCAAGACGGTGCTTGCGTTTCCGGCGATTGGCGGCGTGCTGGCCAACGATCGTGATCCAGACCTTGGCGACGCGATCCATGTCGCGGCGGTCGAAGGTAGCGCGCTCGCGGTCGGGCAATCGATTACCTTGCAGTCCGGCGCCTTGTTGACGCTGAATGCCGATGGCAGCTTCCACTACGATCCCAACGGTGCCTTCAACTGGCTGCAGCCGTTCGCGACGACGACCGATACGTTCGCGTACACTATCACCGACACCCACGGTGCCACCGACACCGCCCACGTTACTATTGAAGTCCAAGGCCATCCGAACGAGCCGCCAACGGCTGTCACCGATACCGCCAGTACCGACTCCGATGCCGCCATCCGCCTGCACGTGCTCGCCAACGACAGCGATCCGGAAGGGGCGCACCTGCAGATCATCGCCATTGATGAAGCGCACAAGGATTACGTCCGCATCAACCCGGATGGGACGCTGACCTACGACACCGCTGGCGGGTTCGATACTCTGGCTGCGGGAGAGACCAAGACCGATACTTTTACTTACACCATCGACGATGACCTGGGTGGCCGCGCCACGGCACAGGTTACGGTGACCGTCCTCGGCACCGGCACCGCGACGATGGCCAAACAGACGATCATCGAGAGTTTCGAGCAGCCCTATGGCAGTCTCGTTGCCGGCTGGGACCGCGAACCGGTTTCCGGCGCCTCCGCGGGCGCGGTTGGTCTGGTGTCGGGCTACACGGCAGCACTGGCTCCGTTTGGGCCCACCCATGCAGGCATGGCAGTCCTCATGCACGGTGAGGGCGTCGCGGCGCGCAGGAGTCGCCGGTGCTGCAGGAGTATCTCGGGCTGAGTTCCAACAGTCTGCCGAAGGATCTCGGCGATGGTTCTGGCGCTGCCTCCACCGCTGTCTCGGGGAGTGCAATCAAGACCGAGCTTACGTTTACAAGCGCCGATCTCAACGCCCAGGGGAAGCTCATCGTCTCTTTCGACTGGAACTTCCTGTCTGCCGAGTCCGTCCCATCAGGCCTGCCGGGATTCAACGATTACGCCATCTTCACCGTTTCCGACGGCACGACATTTAAAGTATTGACCCTCACGGACGCGCGAGAGACTGGGCTTAACGCATCTGGTTGGCGCACCTCCACCTATGATCTGACCAGCCTGTTCGGCGCCGACGTCACCGCCGGCCGCTCGCTCACCCTCGGGTTCGCTGTCGTCAACGACCAGGATGACCAGCGTCCGTCGAGCCTGCTCCTGGACAACGTCCGGATCAACGCGCCCGCCCCTGTTCCCCCGGAGGCGACGCTGCTGCACAGCACCGAGGCCGGCACGTTTCTCACCTATCGCCACACACCGACCGCCATCGCCGACGCCACGGCGACGCTGGCGACGACGGCGGGTGCACCGCTCACCATTGCCCCCTCGACCCTGCTTGCCAACGATGTGCCGTCACCTGGCAGCAGCAGCGTCAGCTTCGTCGGCCTCTACGGAGCTGCCGGAAAAGGTCTGGTGAGCTACGTCAACGGCCAGATCGTCTATAATCCCAACGGCCAATTCGCCGCCCTGGCGCTCGGCGAAATCGGCTTCGATACCTTCCACTATCAGATTACCGATGCCAATGGCGGCATTGGCCGCGGCGAAGTGACGGTGCAGATCACCGGCCTCAACGATGTTCCCAGCACCACCGCATTCGTGGCGACGCCGGTGGCGAGCGAAAACGGCACGCCGATCATCATTGCCGACGTGCTCGCCCATGCCGACGACATCGATTCCGACGACAGTTCGGCGACGCTGCGCATTGTCAGTGCCAGCGCCGTCTCCGGCGCCGAAATCCATCTGGATGGCGATCGGGGCCAGAACTTTATTTATGATCCGTCGAAGACGGTCGCCTTTGAGTATCTTGGGGTAGGCGAGACCGCCAGCGATCTCATCACTTACACCGTCGTCGATCGCCACGGCGGCGCCGCTACCGGTCAGCTGACGATAACCGTCCAGGGCAGCAACGATGTGCCGACCGCGCGCTCGGACGCCTTCAGCGTCGACGAAGACCACATCGCCACTCTCGCGGTGCTGGCCAACGACAGCGATCCCGACCGCAACGACACCCTGAGGGTGGTGAAGATCAACGGTCAAGCGATCAGCTTCGGCAATCCGGTGGCGCTCGCTTCGGGGTGCGCTGATCCTGCTTACCACCGACGGGCGGCTGCAGTTTGACGCCAACCACGCCTACGATTACTTGGCCGTCAATCAGGTGCAAACCACCTCGTTCACCTACACCGCCGGCGATGGCCACGGGGGCCTGTCCGATACGGTGGTGGCGCTGACCATAAGCGGTCTCAACGATGCGCCGGTGGTGGCGGCCGACAGCATGACCGTCGACGAAGACCATGCCGCCACAGTTACAGTCGCTACCTTTCTCGCCAACGACCATGACCCCGACAGCGGCGATCTGCTGCAGTTGACCGCCATCCAGGGCACTGGCGCCAGCCTGGCCGGCAGCGTGCTCACTTACGATCCCGGCAATCGCTTTCACTACCTCGGTGTCGGCCAGACGGCGACCGAGCATCTGACCTACACCGTCACCGACAGCCACGGTGCCAGCAGCCAGGGCGACATCGCCGTAACCATCGAGGGCCGCAACGACGCCCCGCATGCGGTGGCGGATACGGCAACGACGCGCGAAGACCAGGCGATCACCATCGCGCCACTCGCCAATGACACCGATCCGGACACCCCGGACCAGGGGCATCTCTCGATCCTTGCGATCAATACCAGCGGCACCCTTGGTACGGTGACGATCCATGCCGACGGCACGCTGGGCTACGATCCGGCGGGAAAATTCAACGCGCTGACTGGCGGCCAGACGGCGACCGATACCTTCAGCTACACCGTTAGCGACGGCCACGGGGGACCGACACGGCAACGGTGACGCTGACCATCGAGGGCCGCAACAGCGTCGAACAACTCGTCCAGAGTTTCGAGGCGCCGTTCTACTTCGGCAGCGATCCTTCGGTCACCCGGGTCAATACCTACGCGACAACGGTGACCACCTACAAGGAGGCGGAGGTCACTCCGAACCACACCTACGTACCGACCGACGGCAGCACCATGGTCAGGCTGGAGGCCAATGGATCGCCGATCGGAACCGTTGAATCCTTTCTCGGTCTCGCCACCGGCTCCATCAAGTCCACCTTCCCTGACGCCGATGGCTCCAGTCCGGCGAACAGTTCGGCGATGAAGATGGCCATCGCCGTCCATGCCGGCGATCAGATTTCCTTCGACTGGATGTTCGATGCCCGCGACTACGTCAACAGCCCGCCGGACGGCAAGGCAGATAACGACATGGCGCTGCTGGCGGTGACCGGGGTGGACGGCATCAATCTCTACAAACTATCCGACGTCCGGCAGACGGGCGATCTCGGTGCGTCCGGCTGGCGCTCGTCCGTCTACACGGCGCAGCACGACGGCACGCTCACCATCGGCCTCGCCAGTGTCAACGACCGCGTTGCCGACGTGAGCGGTTCCACCTCACAGAACTCGGTGCTGCTCGTCGACAACCTTCGCCTCAATCACGATTTCGATCAAAGCTACCAGTTGGTCCAGACGAGCAGCGACGATCACCTGCACACCTATCTTCACGCCTGACATGGAAGCGTTGATCAGGCAGCGCGCGCCGATTTCTTGCGCTCGTGTTCCTTGAGGAACTTCTTGCGGATGCGAATCGACTGCGGGGTGACCTCGACAAGCTCGTCGTCGTTGATGAATTCGAGCGAGAATTCGAGCGTCGTGTCGATCTTCGGGACCAGGATGATGTTCTCGTCGCGGCCGGCGGCGCGAATGTTGGTCAGCTGCTTCGCCTTCAGCGGATTGACCATCAGGTCATTATCGCGTGAGTGAATGCCAACCACCATGCCCTCGTAAACCTCGGTGCCGTGGTCGACGAACAAGCGCCCCCGTTCCTGCAGGTTGAACAGAGCGTAGGCGAGGGCTTTTCCGGTTGCCATCGAGACGAGGGCGCCGTTGACCCGTCGCCCCAGTTCGGCATTGATCCGCGGCCCGTATTGCTCGAAGGCGTGATACATCAGCCCGGTGCCGGACGTCAGGGTCATGAATTCGGGGCGGAAGCCGATCAGGCCGCGACTGGAAACGAGGTAGTCGAGGCGCACGCGGCCACGATCGTCGTTGACCATGTTGCGCAACTCTGCCCGGCGCTCACCCAGCTTCTCCATCACCGCACCTTGGTGCGCCTCCTCCACGTCGACGGTGAGCGTCTCCCAGGGTTCGCAGACGACGCCATCGATGGTCTTGAGGATCACCTCGGGGCGGGAGATGGCGAGTTCGTAGCCTTCACGGCGCATGTTCTCGACCAGGATCGAGAGGTGCAACTCACCGCGTCCCGACACCTTGAACTTGTCTGGATCCTCGCCTGACTCCACCCGCAGCGCCACGTTGTGCACCAGTTCGCGGTCGAGTCGCTCGCGCAGATTACGACTGGTCACATACTTGCCTTCGCGTCCAGCGAACGGCGAGTTGTTCACCTGGAAGGTCATGCTGATCGTCGGTTCATCGATGGAGAGGCGAGGCAGCGGTTCGATGCAGTCGGGATCGCACAGGGTATCGGAGATGCGCAAGGGGTCGATGCCATTGAAGGCGATGATATCGCCGGCGCCGGCGTCCTCGCGCTCGATCCGATCGAGGCCGTGGAAACTGAGGATCTGCAACACCCGGCCGCGCCGTTGCCCGCCGTCGGCATCGGCGACCATCAGGTTGGAGTTACGGCGAATCCGGCCACGCCGCACCCGGCCGATGCCGATGACGCCGACGTAGCTCGAATAGTCGAGGGCACTGACCTGCATCTGGAATGGTCCCTCGGCATCAACTTGCGGCGACGAGACCCGATCGACGATGGTCTGGAACAGCGGCGACATATCGCTGCCGCGCACGGTGGGATCGTGCGACGCCCAGCCTTCCAGCGCCGAGGCATAGATAACGGCGAAGTCCAGCTGCTCGTCCGAAGCATCGAGACGGGCGAACAGATCGAAGGTGTGATCGACCACCCAGCTTGGCCTGGCGCTTGGCCGGTCTACCTTGTTGACGACGACGATCGGCTTCAGGCCGAGCGCCAGCGCCTTGCGGGTGACAAAGGTGGTCTGCGGCATCGGTCCATCGACCGCATCTACCAGCAACAATACCGAATCCACCATCGACAGCGCACGTTCCACCTCACCGCCGAAGTCGGCATGTCCCGGGGTATCGACAATGTTGATTCGCCAGCCCTGCCACTGAATCGCGGTGTTCTTCGACAGGATGGTAATGCCGCGCTCGCGCTCCAGGTCATTGGAGTCCATCAGCCGTTCGCCGGTACTGCGGTCACCGAGGGTACCGGACTGGCGTAGCAACTGGTCAACCAGCGTCGTCTTGCCATGATCGACATGCGCGACGATGGCAATATTGCGGAGACGGGCGATAGCTTCGTTCATTTGAACCTGATCTGACGACTTATATTTAAGGCGTTATACGGGCAGCCATGGAGTGACCGCCATGCACAATTGGTGACATTTCGGCGTCCAGCGGCTGACGCTGATGCGAAGAACCGGTGCCGATGCTAATCCCTTCAGCCGGCGGCCATTGCATCGCTGAATGCGACGGTAATTTCTCCCGGGCCAACCACGTACTGACAGGCGAGGCGGAGACAGCCGGCGGGAGATCGCGGCTCCTCGCCTTTCCCGGTACTCACCGACTGACGAGCAAGAACCGGCAACAGGAATTCCTCGCTGTCGGTCAAGGCGACAGGCTGGGTGGCATCTGTTGCCGGCACCACCCGCACGAGGCAGGCACCGCAGCCGCCGACCTCGCAGGTGAACAGGATCGGTACACCGTGCTGCCTCGCGATTGAGAGAAGGGTTGGCGCAACGCCCGCACCCAGCGTTACACGTGCGGTCGTACGCAACCGCTCAGCGACAAATGTCACCGTAGCGGTGGCGGCAACTGCGTCGGATTGGCAGGTCACCAGGTTCGGCACCATTGGTGGTGGCTACGGAACGGCGGCGCCCACAACATCGCGCGCACAAACGGCAGCAAGACCAACCCGAGCACAACACCCAAGCATCATCTCACACCATCATCTGGCTAAATTAGAACAAATCAAACTTTTATGCAAGGTTGCGCCGATCATCGGAGACCGCGCCCTTGTATCTTGCCGGGCATGAGGCGTAGCTGGCCTCATGGTGGACCGGGTAAGCATGCACCCGCCCTTGGACTGCGAGTCCGATGCGTAGATTGTGCCCCCGGTCCACACCTTCGACCTCTTTGAGGCTGGACGGTATCGAGGACGCAGCACGATGCTGCAAGTCCGTATCCACAAGGTCAGTCGGTCGGGAGGTCGCCGCAACGACGACGGAGGTTCGGATGCAAGTGATCGGGGTCGACGTCAGCAAGGAAAAGCTGCACTGCGCCTGGCTTCGGGATGCCGTCCGCCGGCAATCGCGGCCGAAATCCGTCGCCAACACCGCCGACGGACATGCGGCGTTGCTTGCCTGGACGACGCGGGTCACCGGTGCCGCGGCGGCGGACGTGCATATCATCCTCGAGGCGACCGGCGTTTATCACGAGGCGGCGGCTACCTTCCTGCATGACGCCGGCTGTCGTGTCTCGGTGGTCAACCCCTTGCAAGTCAAGCGTTTCGCCGAGAGCCTGGGCGTCCGGACAAAGACCGACCGGCACGACGGCCTGATCCTCGCCCTGTTCGGCGATGCCCTGCAGCCGCCCGCCTGGGCGCCACCGCCGGCCGACGTCCGCCAGCTCAAGGCGCTGCTCGGTCGGCTTGCCGCCCTCGAACAGGACCACGCCCGTGAACTCAACCGGCTGGAGAAGGCGCGCGCCGAGCCAGCCCCCGACGCGGTGCTCGTCTCGCTGCAGACGATGCTCGACGCACTGGCGGCGGAGATCGGCCGGCTGCGCCAACAGGTCGACGACCATCTCGACAGTCATCCGCAGCTGAAAGAGCAACGTGTGCTGCTGGAAAGCATCCCCGGCATTGGCAGTAAGCTGTCGTTGTGGTTTTTGACCCTGTTCTGTGGTCGAAGCTTCGCTTCTGCTCGTCAGGCAGCGGCATTCCTTGGCCTCGTGCCGGTCGAATTCCAGTCCGGATCGAGCGTTCTCAAACGGCCGCGACTGTCGAAGGCCGGCGATGCCCGCTGGCGGGCCAGGCTGTTCCTGCCGGCGATGGTCGCTACCCGCTGCAACCCACTGATCCGCGCCCAGTATCAGCGCCTCCTCGACGCCGGCAAATCCAAGATGAGTGCCCTCGGCGCGGCGATGCGAAAGCTCGTCCACATCGCCTTTGGCGTCCTCAAGCACCAAAAACCGTTCGATCCAAATTTGGCCGCTTGATGCTGAAGACGGTATCTACGCATGGCGATGGCGACGGGTGGCGGTTGGAAGCGGCCACCCGTTTTTTTCACGCCTATGCGGTGATCACCACCTCAGCCTTGCCGCCGACGATCTCCGGCGGGATCGGCTGCAGGTCGGCCACATTCTCCTGCAGCCACTTGGCGGCGATCTCGTTGGAATCAAGCGCCATGCGCTCGGTCGAGAAGACGCTGACCGTCGCCATCGTGCCCCCACCACAGTCAACCGCGTAGTAGGCGATAAAACCAGGCGATTTGCGGAGCAACGGTACGAACGTCAGCGCGATCTTGCGACAGACCTCGGCGACAGAGACCACCTTCTCATATTTACGAATACTCACATGCACGAGCGTTTACTCCCCGTCCGGGGACGGACTGTGCAACGCGACGCGGCGCACGCCGTCCCAGCGCTGATCCGGCTTACGCGCTCTGATAATCGAAGAAACCGCGTCCGGTCTTGCGACCAAGGTAGCCGGCATCGACCATCTGCTTCAGCAGCGGGCTCGGCCGATATTTCGGATCTTCAAAGCCTTGGTACAATGTTTCCATGACATTGAGGATGATATCGAGGCCGATCAGGTCGGCGAGCGCCAGTGGGCCCATCGGGTGGTTGGCACCCAATTTCATCACCGCATCAATGTCCTCCGGCTGGGTCAGGCCTTCGTACAGGCAGTTGACCGCCTCGTTGACCATCGGGATGAGCACCCGGTTGACGACGAAACCGAAGCTGTCCTTCACCACGTGCGGTGTCTTGCCGATCTTTTTGCCGGTTGCTTCGATCGTAGCGACCACTTCTTCCTTCGTCTGCAGCGCCCGGACGATCTCTACCAGTTGCATCACCGGCACCGGGTTGAAGAAGTGCATGCCGATCACCTGCCCTGGGCGCTTGGTCGCCGCGGCGATCTTGGTGACCGAGATCGAAGAGGTGTTGGTGGCGAGGATCGCCTCCGGTTTGGCGATGCCATCAAGCTCGCGAAACAGTTGCAGTTTCAGGCTGACCTCTTCCAGCGCCGCTTCGACGATGAGATCACGATCGGCAAACGGGGCCAGTTCGGTGGTGGTATGAATATTGGCTAGCGCCGCGTCCTTGGCCTCCGCCGCCATCTTGTTGCGCGAGACCATTCGCTCCAGGTTTTTCTTGATCGTCGACAAGCCGCGCGCGACGAATTCATCTTTGATATCGCGCATCAGCACGTCATAGCCGGCAGCAGCAAACACTTGCGCGATGCCGTTGCCCATGGTGCCGGCACCGACTACGCCTACCTTCTTGATTTCCATAATGATCCTCCCCATCGGATATTGCCTTGGCGATGTTTTGGGCGCCGAGCGGGGCGTTGCCTGCACTCGCCCAGCCACCATCTCGCACGGTAGCCGCGGTAAACGGAAGCAAAAAGCATTGCCTGGCAGCTATGGTCGGACACGCCATCGAGGCAACGTGGGCGGGCGTACAAAATTGCTTCCGCGCTGGCACGCTGCTTCGGTGGCCAGGTGCAAGTAACCAAGTCCTGAGCACTGCTCTATACGCCGGCGGATATGCAGAGGTTGCCCGGCGGTATGCAGTGAGCTGCCGCCGCGTCTGGCGATATTACGTAACGCAGGCTTGGAGATGCTGTGAACCGCCGAGACCCTCGCCGCTGACGCGAGGCAACAGTCCGCCGCCTCTCTCCGCGCAACGCCGATCTTTGTTACACGCGGAGGCAATGCGCTATGCTCCCTGGCCAATCCGACCGAACAGACCCTCCGCACAAGCAAACTGGACTTAAGTCATGACCACTCTGGTCGTCTTCGACATTGAAGCCGTACCCGACTTCGCTGCGGCACGCCGCCTCCTGGCCAGCCCGGAGGATATGCCCGATGCCGAAGTGCGGCGGAAGCTGGGCGAACGCTACGCGCGCGACGGCGCCGATCCGGCAACGACCTTTCTCAAAGTACCGATGTACCGGATCGTCTGCATCGCGGCCCTGAATGCAAAGCGCGAGGATGCGGGAGGCCCGTGGGCGGTGAACCTGATGGGTAGCCGGCTGGTGGGCGAGAAGTCCGAGGCCGAGGTTCTCCTCGGTTTCCTCAAGGCGTTGCCGCTGGATGGCCGNGGGGTTGGCCCGATGCTGGTCACCTTCGGTGGCAACGGTTTCGATCTGCCGTTGTTGCGCTATCGCGCCTTTGCCCTGGGCCTGCCGGTGCCGACGCTGCATGGCGGCGGCCGCCGCGACTACTGGCACCGCTTCGGTCAGGACCACATCGATCTCTGCGATGTTCTGAGCACGTTTGGTGCCTCGACAAAGCCCAGTCTCGCCGAGCTGGCGGCGCTCGCCAGCATTCCGGTCAAGATCGGCGGCATCGATGGCAGCCAGGTGGAAGCCTACGTGGAGGCCGGTCGGCTTCCCGAGGTGGCGGACTATTGCCTGACCGACGTGCTCGCCACCTACAGCGTGTTCCTTCGCTTTGGACTCGTTCGCGGAGATCTCTCGCCGGCTCACTATGAAGCGTCGATGGAGAGCATGCGGGCGACGGTCAGGAAGCACGTCGACCGGCGCCCGTTGCTGGAGGCGTTTCTCACTTAGGCGGGAAACGCTTGGCGCTCAGCCTTGCTCGCTGGCCGCGGTCATGCGAGTGGCTTCGACGAAGCGCTCGGTCGCATCATCGATCGCCCGTCCCTTCCGCCCCTGCGGGGCGTGGATGTAGAGATCGCGGCGGACTAAGGGCTGGCCCGGGGCCGGTGGCGGTCGCAAGGCATAGCTGATCGGCCGGGCGTGATCGGCCAGCAGCAGCTTGGCATCGAAGACGCTGTTGAACTTCCACAGCGAGCGGACGAAGTTGGTTTGTCCGCGCAGCAACAGTCCGCCAATCTCTCCTGCCAGCTGGCGAACGATGGTCCAGCCGAGGTGCTTCATGTTCAGCACCCGCTGCGTTGCTACCAGTTCGGCGTAGAAGACGTCGAGCGGCAGTTTCGTCGGCACCACCGCATGCTGGATATCGAACAGACGATAATCGAGGGTAGCAAGGTCGCCTCCGTGCGTATGCCACAGCTCGGTGCCGGGGTAGGGGGTGCTGACGCTGATGTTGACGATCTCCGGAATCTCCAGGCACCACTCGCGGATGACGCGGAAGCGTTCGCGATCCCAGTCCGGCTCGGCGATGATGTTGATCGCAACGTTGAGGCCAAGCGAGCGAGCATACTCTAGTGCCTCGAAATTGTGACCGAGCGGGACTCGCTTGCGAAAGCGGCTGAGCCCGTCCTCGTCGATGGCCTCGATGCCGATAAAGATGAATTCGAGCCCCAGGTCGCGCCAGAACCGAAACACCTCCTTGTGGCGCAGCAGTACGTCGGCGCGGGTTTCCAGGTAGTATTGCTTTTTCAGTCCTCGCCGGGCGATCGCTTCACCGATGGCCATACCGTGTTCGGAGCGAATAAACGCCACGTCATCAACGATAAAGATGCCGGGTTCGCGAATACCGGCGATCTCCTCGGCTGCCACTTCGGCGCTCTTGGTCCGGTAGCTGCGGCCGTAGAAGGTCCAGGCGCTGCAGAAGGAACAGTCCCAAGGACAACCGCGGGAAAACTCGATCGAGGCGCACGGATCCATCCGGCCGAGGAAATACTTGCGCCGGTTGCGCAACAGATCGCGCGCGGGGAGGATATCGTCCAGGTTGCCGACGAATTGCGGCGCCGGGCCGGCACCATCGGCAAACACCGCCCCGGGGATGGTGGCGAGATCGTAACCGCCTTCGGCAACGGCCTCCAGCAGCTGGATGATCGACACTTCGCCTTCGCCTTTGAGAATGCAATCAAGCGCTCCCTCGGCGTGGGCCAGCATGTCATTGGCGATAAACGATACGCTGTGACCGCCGGCGAAAACAAAGGCGTTCGGGCAGGTCTCTTTCGTTCGCTTGGCGAGGTCGATGATTTCCGGAACATTAGCGAGGTAGTTTCCGGCCAGCGCCACCACGTCAGGCTGCCATTGCCGCAGCTGCTTGTCGAAGTATTTGAGCGTGTCTGCCTGCAAGTCGATCAGGCGCACGTCATGACCGGCACGTCGTGCCGCTGCCGCTATCAACTCAAGGCCGAGCGGTTCCAGGCGTAGAAACACCTTCGTGTACATTAGAGGGCCTGGATGGACGCATAACAGCTTCATGCCGATTGACTCGCTTCATTGCTATCGTTGTTCGGCCTCAGAGTAGCCCAGGTGGCTGCAGCGACGAAGCATTCCTGTGCCAAGGGTGGGGTTGTCGCCCCATACGCTTGCCTCAGGCCGCCTCGTCGCTCAGGCCAGAGCCAACTCGCTGGCGAGTTCGGCCACCAGCCTTGCTGCCGGCTGGCAGCGGGCAAGCGGTGCGCCCTGGCCTGCCCAATGGGCGCCAAAGCCTGGTTTGCCCGCCGCTTTCGCTGCCGCATTCAGTGCCTTGCCGGCATTGTAGGCGATGGGATAGTTCGGGATCCGGTCGACGGGGATGGTGGCGCCGAGTGTGGTAAAGCGGTTGGCGAGACAGCGGGCAGGACGGCCGGAGATGGCCCGTGTCATCACCGTGTGTCGGGAAGCCTCACTGTGTAGCGCCGCTCGAAAATCGTCATTGGCCAGCGACTCGGGGCAGGCGATGAAGGCGGTGCCCGGCTGGGCGGCGCTGGCGCCAAGCATCAGCGCCGCGGCAATGCCTGCACCATCCATGATGCCGCCGGCGGCAATCACCGGAATATCAAGGCTGCGCACGAGCAGGCGGGCAGGGAGAGTGACGTTGCAGCGGGCGAATTCGGGCACCTGCCGCGCCAGCCACGCCGCGTTCCGGATTCGCCATGGCCGGAGAATGACAGAACACGTTGACGTTGAAGGCGCGCGCGGTCGCCACCCGCATCGCGGCGATCATCGCCGATGTGTGTATGGCGGTGACAAATTAGGCCACGTAGCGGCGGCGATTGGTGCGGCCGCGCCGGAGTAAAATCTGGCCAGTGGTTAGGCGGTCTCTTTTTTGTGGGGGGCGGCCGGGGATGTTTGCCGTGGAAGTCTACGCCGCCGTTCGGCATTTCGTTTTCATCGAGGGCAACAGCCGGCGTGAGGCGGCCCGGGTGTTCGGGCTGAGCCGTGAGACGGTTTCGAAGATGTGCCGGTTCTCGTTGCCGCCCGGCTACACGCGAACGAAGCCGGTGAAGAAGCCGAAGCTCGGGGTGCTGCTGCCGGTGATCGACGCCATCCTCGAGGCCGACAGGACGGCGCCTTCGAAGCAGCGGCATTCGGCCAAGCGGATCTTCGAGCGACTGCGCGACGAGCACGGTTATGCCGGCGGTCTGACGGTGGTGAGGGACTACGTCCGGGTNTGCTCGGGGAGATTGCGGGAGACCTTCGTGCCGTTGGCTCATCCGTCCGGTCATGCGCAGGTCGACTTTGGCGAGGCGATCGGCGTGATCGGCGGCGTCCGGCAGAAGATCCACTTCTTCTGCATGGACCTGCCGCAATCGGATACTGCTTTCGTGAAGGCCTATCCGGCGGAGACGACGGAAGCCTTCCTCGACGGGCATGTGTCGGCATTCGCATTCTTCGGCGGCGTGCCGTTGTCGGTGCTTTACGACAACACGACGCTCGCGGTGGCGAAGATCTGCGGCGACGGCAGGCGGGAGCGCACCCGGGCCTTTACGGAACTGCAGAGCCATTACCTGTTCCAGGATCGCTTCGGCCGTCCCGGCAAGGGCAACGACAAGGGCAAGGTCGAGGGGCTGGTGAAGTATGCTCGATCGAACTTCCTGACGCCGATCCCCCAGGCGGCAAGCTTCGACGATCTCAATGCCATGCTGGAAGATCGCTGCCGGCAGCGACGAGGCGAACGCGCCGGTCGCCACGGCGAAACCATCGGCGAGCGTCTCGTCGCCGACCTCGAAGCCTTCCGGGATTTGCCGGCGGTGCCATTGGAGCCGAGCGAGAAGCGGGCGGCCCGTGTCTCATCGACCGCCCTGGTCCGCTACCGCGGCAACGACTACTCGGTACCGACGGCATACGGCTTCCGGGATGTTGTGGTGAAGGGCTTCGTCGACGAGGTGGTGATCCTTTGTGCCGGCGAGGCGATCGCCCGGCATCGTCGCTGCTATGGCACGGGCACCTTCGTATTCGAGCCGCTGCACTATCTGGCGCTGATCGAGACGAAGCCGAATGCCCTCGACCAGGCGGCGGCGCTGAAAGACTGGGATCTGCCGGAGGCGTTCCAGCACCTGCGCCATCTCCTCGAGGCGCGCATGGGCAACCGCGGCAGGCGGGAGTTCATCCAGGTGCTGCGGCTGATGGAGGCGATCCCGATGGAGATGGTGGCGAGCGCGGTCAGCGAAGCGATCCGGCTCGGCGTCATCGGCTTTGATGCGGTCAAGCAGATTGCTCTGGCGCGCGTCGAGCGGCGGCCGGCCCGGCTCGACCTGACGGCCTATCCACATCTGCCGAAAATGGACGTCAGGATGACGGCGGCGGCTGACTACGCCGTTCTCGTTCCCGGGACAACGGCATGACCGGCAAGGCGGGCGCTGATGCGATGCCGGCGGGAACGACAAGCGGCACACCGCAGGTTCTGCTGGCGCATCACCTCAAGCAGTTGAAGCTGCCGACCGTTCTGCGGGAATACGACAAGATCGCCCGCGAATGCGCACGCGACGGCGTCGATCATCCCCGCTATCTGCTGCGCCTGGTGGAACTCGAACTGATCGACCGAGAACGCCGAATGGTCGAGCGGCGGATCAAGGCAGCACGCTTCCCGGCGGTCAAAAGCCTCGACACCTTCGACTTCACCGCGATTCCCAGCCTCAACAAGATGCTGGTGCTCGAGCTGGCCCGCTGCGAGTTCATCCTGCGCCGGGAGAACGTCATCGCGCTCGGCAACAGTGGCACCGGCAAGACCCATGTCGGGCTCGCCCTCGCTCTTGCCGCCTGCCAGAAGGGGTTCACCGTCGCCTTCACCACCGCAGCCGCCCTCGTGCACCAGTTGATGGAGGCGCGTGACGAGCGCCGCTTGCTGAAGCTGCAACGCGATCTCCAGTCGGTGATGTTGCTCATCGTCGACGAACTCGGTTACCTGCCGCTGTCGCCGACCGGGGCGGAACTTCTGTTCGAGGTGTTCTCCCAGCGCTACGAGCGCGGCTCGACCCTCGTCACCTCCAATCTGCCGTTCGAGGACTGGACCTCGGTGCTGGGATCGGAACGGCTCACCGGCGCGCTGCTCGACCGCCTGACCCACCACGTCCATATCCTCACCATGAACGGCGACAGCTACCGGTTGAAGCAATCCGCCGGACGTCGTCGTCCCCCCACCGCAGCCGATCGGGCGGAGCAAAACCAGACCACCGCCGAGACCGTCGATCCCGAGACCGGCGAAACCAGCAAGCCCTGATCCCCGAGGCAAAGCCGACGCACGGCAAGGGGCCCGATCGGGCCCCTTGCCGTGATTGCACCGCTCTCGCCCAAATGGCCTGCTTTGACTCCGCTACAGTGGCCCAGAATTGCTCCGCCGTTGACACCGATGCCGCATCGACGTTGCTGGCGCCGATGACAATCGAGCCCAAAGCCCCGGCATTGCGGACGGCCGCCGCCATCGTCGGGGTGGACACGCCGGCCATGGGTGCCTGGATAATCGGCTGGTCGATAGCGAGACGATCACTGAGGTGGCGAGGCTGCGCGAGAGTCTTCCGGCAGCTTCCTCTCTTTTACCTGCCTCATAGCAAAAAGGCAGTGGGGAGCCCACTGCCTCAAAGTATTTAGATTTTGCGTCTGCGTCTTGATTTGTTATGCGCTCGCGCTGGTCCGAAGTTGCCGCTTTCCCTCGCCTTCCCTGGACGGAAGTGGCAATCCGGCGGAGCTATGACGGTGAATGGCCCGCGACTGCGGCGGCCGTCCACCGATCTCGATAAAAAATGTGCCTGCCAATCTGCGTGATCCGGGACATGGTCTGCGACCAGCTTGGCCGAACATAGTCAGCATGGAAGTAAAGCGCGCCGCCGGTCGGATCAAACCAGTCGATATGCAGGAGGATATTGGCCACATCCTTCGCCTCTTCCCAGGCGATGCCGCGCGGCATCCGGTTCTTGCGCCCAGTGCACATCCAACTGAATTGGCAGATTCCCGATCGCTGTTGGACGACGCCGCAGATCGTCTTCGGATACCGCTCATCCTCAACCCGGTTGAGGGTAACCGCAGCGATCGCCACCTTGCCTTCGAAGGGCTCGCCGCCGCCTTCCCAATAGATGTTGCGAGCGAGACAGTCCTCCTCATCGCTCTCGCTGGCGCGGCCGGCAGTTGCGAGCCAACCGCGCTGCGTTGGGATATCCTGCGTCATGCCCGACCCATCGGCGGCGACGTTGGAGGAGGCAGCGAGCCGCTCGCCAATGGCTCCGAGGCTCAGCATCTCGGCCCTGGATTGCGCCGGCAGAAACAGGGCGATCGCCCACAAGAGAATTCCGATCCCAGCCCCGATCTGGATAACGCGAGACTTCTGTCCCAAGAGCCACTCCTTCCCAAGCGAACCTTGCTTCGGTTCATCAATCTCCTTGAATTCCTGCCCACATCACGCAAGCAAGACAGTATTGTTGAAGGCCACCTTACGGACGAAGCTGAAGCTGTCAATGCAAATCTGTTTTGATTGCAGCGGAAAGACCCTGTCTGTTGGCAGGGTATAGCAAGCCGCCTACGATATATTGTGGAGTTCAGCATTCTGGCGATTTGCTTAGAAGCTATGCTTATCGCCAGCGCGAAGCCTGTAACACTTTGAAATTTCAGTAAATGCCGTAAGACTAGCAAGAGCGGCGGGTACCGTCCCGGTCACGCGGGCATAGCCCCATATCTGCCCCGTCCCGGAGAGGTTGGCGGGAGCGAAAAAAGCGCCGACGGCGCTGCAATGCGGTGAAACGTGGGCGGCAAATGAGACGCAGGTGCACAAAAATGGCGATGGTGGATCAGGCCGTTCGGCTTCTGAGGGCGGCCGCCGGCATCCTCACGCCGGGGAGGCGGGGGATCCGCTGCACCTGCGGCAGCAGCGAAAAGGCGGTGCAGTTCGTCCCACAGCGTCGCTGTATCGGTGGCCGGGCGGATAAACGGCACCCGCGCCCAACGGCTCTTTCGGCCCAGGTCGCAACCATCCGGATCGATGCCCACCATCTCCCAGCCCTCGCCGGTGAGGCCGAGCCGCCGGGAGGCAAGCGTGGCGATGGAGGTGGCATGCAGGGTGTTCACGGCGGCGAGCACCGTCTCCTCGCAGGCTGCGATCGCCGCCGCCCCCTCTGGCTGAAGCAGACCCTCCGCCGGCAGCCATTCGGCGCGGCCGAAGCCGCCGATGGAATGAGCGCGCTCGATCGCCAGCCGAAAGACGTGAAAATCGGCGAAATCGGCGTAGAGTGCGGCGCCGGGATGGCGGGCGAGGAATCGTCGCCGCAAGCGTGGTTCGGCGTCGGCGATGACGCGGCCAACGAGGGTGACCCGGGCGCCCGTTTGCGGATTGGCGCGCCGCGACGCTTCCTCCAGCATCAACGAGGCGCGCGCATCGGCCTGCAGGTTGCGGGTGTGATCGGACAGGTTGGACAGCAGCAGGATCGGACTGAGGTCGGTGTCGCAGGCGAGCGTCACCAGCGAGACGTACGGCCAGCCCTCATCTGCAGCGAGGGCGGTGGCCAGCGCACCACAGCGGGCGCGCCGGATGAGAGCACGAATAGCGTCGACGGCCACGTCAATTACCCTCCCGATCGAGACACTGCGCCTTGTCCGCATCCCCGGGACAACGGTGAACCTCCACCGTTGCGTGGACGATGCGCGCCGCGGGCGGCAGCCGTCGCTTGTAGTCTTCGGCCGTGAGCGGCTGCTCGCTGACCACCGACAGGGCGGCGGCATAACCGGCCGTGCCCACCGACCACAGGTGCAGATCGGCAACACGGGCGTCGTCGCTTTCGATGGCGGCGCGGACCGTGGCAGTGACGCTTTCCTCCACCTCGCGGTCCAGCAGCACGAAGCCGCTCGAGCGCAACAGGCCGAGCGCCCAGTGCCCGACCATGACCGCACCGACGATGCCGATCGTCGCATCGAGCCACGACCAGCCGAAATACTTGCCACCCAATAGTGCCAGAATGGCGAGAACGGAGGTGAGCGCGTCGGCGATCACGTGCAGATAGGCGCCGCGCAGGTTGTGGTCACGAGGCCGCGCCTGCTCGTGGTCGTGATGGTGGCCTTTCCCCTGCTGCGGCGTGTGATCATGCGCATGATGACCAGCATGCGTATGGCCCGGCTGATGTCCATGACCGGCATGGTCGTCGTCTTCGCGATGGCCAAGTAACAGGGCGGAAACGCCGTTGACCACGAGGCCAACGACGGCAACCAGCAACGCGTCGCTGAAGGCAATCGGCACCGGCGACAGCAGCCGTTCGGCGCACTCGGCGGCCATGACCAAGGCGAAAAGCGCCAGTAGCAAGGCGCTCGAATAGCCGGCAAGGGCGTTGATCTTGCCAGTGCCGAAGCTGAAGCGATGGTCTGTGGCGTGACGGCGGGCGTAAACATAGGCAACGTAGGCGATGCTGAGGGCGGCGAAATGCGAGCCCATGTGCAAGCCGTCGGCGAGGAGTGCCATTGAGCCGAAGGCGATGCCGCCGACGATCTCCACCACCATCATCACCGCCGTGAGCACGGCAACGAGCAGCACCCGCCGTTCGCCACCGTGCGGCCGATCCTGGCCGAAGACGTGATGGTGCTGCCAGGGCTCGAGCGATTGGGTGTGCATGCCGGCCTCCGTGTTGAGCTCGAACGGTTGTTCGCGTCGCCAGCGAGTTTACGGTTCAATGGCCCTGGATGCCACCGACCTGGACGGCTGATATCACTCATGCGCGACGAGACCGTGGGATGGCGCTCAGCCGAGGGCAAACTTGAGGCAGAAGAGCAGGGCGACGGCGATCACCGGTAGCGATACGTCGCGCCACCGGCCGGCCGCCAGCTTGATGGTGGCGTAAGTTATGAAACCGAGACCGATGCCGGTGGCGATCGAGTAGGTGAGTGGCATGGTTATCGCGGTGACAATGGCTGGCGCGTACTCGGTGACATCCTCCCAGTCCAGTTCCGCCAGACCGCGCGCCATCAAACAGGCGATCGACATCAGGGCGCCAGCCGTTGCGTAACTCGGGACCATCGCCGCCAGAGGTGCCAGGAACAGGGTGAGGAGAAACAGCACTGCGGTGACGGCGGCGGTGAGGCCGGTGCGTCCCCCGGCGGCGACACCTGCAGCACTCTCGATGTAGCTGGTGGTGTTGGAGGTGCCGATGAGGGCGCCGAATACGGTGGCCGAACTGTCGGCGAGCAGGGCGCGGCGCAGGCGAGGCCGCCGTCCATTGGCATCAAGGAGGCCGCCGCGATGGGCGACGCCGATCAGGGTTCCGGCGGTATCAAAAAAGTCGACGAACAACAGGCTGAAGCCGACGAGTGCGAGGATGGCTGGTGCCTGGGTCAGGTCACCCGCAGCGATAAGGGTCGCCGGATGGGCAACGACGATGCCGGCATGCATCAGGGCGATGATCGCGAGAAACAGGCCGATCCCGGCCGAGGTCGCCCGCCTGAGGCTGGCCGGAAAAGCGCCGAGGATGCGCTCGCGCAGTCGTGATAGGCTCAGCAGCACGAACAATACGCCGGAGCAGAACACGGCGCCCAGCGCCTGCTGCCAGGAATAGCCCTGGCTGGCAACTACGGTGAAGGCGAAGTAGGCGTTGAGGCCCATGCCCGGAGCAAGGGCGATTGGGTAGTTCGCCGCGAGCGCCATCACCAGACTGCCGAAGGCGGCGGCAAGACAGGTGGCAACGAAGACCGCACCCGGCTCCATCCCCGTGGTGGCGAGGATCTGCGGATTGACGAAGACTATGTAGGGCCTGTTGAGATTCAGGATTCCATCCTTGGCTTGATTGTGATTCAAGCTATGGATGGAACGTTTTGTACTGACAGACGCCCAATGGGCGAGAATGGAACCGCACTGCCTGGGCAAGCCAACGGACGCGGGTCGCAGCGGCAGAGACAATCGGCTCTTTGTCGAGGCGGTTCTGTGGGTGGTTCGCACGGGCAGTCCCTGGCGTGATTTGCCGGCCTTTTTCGGCAACTGGAACACCGTCTTCAAGCGCTACCGAGACTGGGTCAAAGCCGATGTTTTCATTCGGCTTTTCGAGGCTTGCTCGGATGATCCCGATATGGAGTACGCCATGGTCGACGCCACCATCGTCAAGGTTCACCGCCATGGCCAGGGCGCAAAAGGNGGGACTCAGAGCCAGGCCATAGGGCGCTCCAAAGGCGGCATGACGACCAAGATCCTGGCCCTGACCGATGCCCTGGGCAATCTCGTGCGCTTCGCACTCCTGCCGGGCCACCGCTTCGATACCGTCGGCGTTGCCCCGCTCATCGACGGCCTCCAATTCGACGCTTTCATCGCCGACAAAGCCTTCGACAGCAACGACATCGTCGCTGAGCTCAACGAGCGCGGCGCCAAGATCGTCATCTCCCAGCATCCGCGCCGGAGCAAGCCTCTCCCATTCGATGCCGAGATGTACAAATGGCGCCATCTCATCGAAAACTTCTTCTGTAAGCTCAAAGAGTTCAAGCGCATCGCCATGCGTGCCGACAAAACAGACCAAAGCTTCAGCGCCAATATCTATCTCGTCGCCGCCGTCATAAACTCACGGTGAATCTCAACAGGCCCTAGACCATGGTCAGAAAGGTGCTGACCCCCGCGAGTGTTTCGGTGCGCAGGGACGTTCCATGTTGCCGCAGTTTGAAGCAGGTTTCCAACATTGGCAGGCATCCCCCATCGCCTGCCAACCCGCGAGACGACCCTTCAGTGGCAGCGCCGGCTGTAGGCAACGCAGGCCGTTGCCAGGGGCGCCCCCTCAGTGGGAATGCCCAAGCAACACCGATGCCAACGAGCAATTGACAGCGGCGCTGGTCGCTCGCTTACGGCTTGCAGCAGTCGCTGCCGGACACGCCACTGGCCAAGTCTGCCGTTACACCACTTTGCCCCTCGCTGCCGGGGTGTACAGTGTCACTATTGGAGGAGGTGGTGGGCGAGAAAACGCTCTGCGGCGCGGGGGCCTGCGCCACATGAGTTTCGCGGGCACCGGCGCCTGCGGAGCTGGCTTGGCGGGGTTCGCACCCCTGCGGCCAGTCCCGCAAGTATAGGGGTCAGGACAGAGGTCTAGTCTCAGTTCAAGGTTGACTGGACGCCACCGGTGCCGGATGTGCGGTGACCCAGGGTGGGAGGCAGCGAGCGAGGGAGGCAGGCGGCGGCCCCACGCCGCAGACGTGGCTGCAACTGCGCAAGAGGGGCCGTAGCGGATGGCACGGCCACGCCGCGTGGGCTCACCGATCCGATCCGACGCGTCTGCCGATAAAGCGTCTCGCCAGTAAAAAGTGCTAGCATGAACAGCACCGTTAGACAGTAGCAGGATGGAACAGCAGGCTCTCAAGGAAATTATAGAGGGCAATGGCCAGGATGACGGCGAACATGGTCGCGATCAGCCGCTGCTCTTCGCTGCTCCAGTGACGCTGGCGCAACAGGTTGGCGTAGACCCAGATTGCCCGCAGGATCGTTGCAACCAGGAGCAAGAGACCAACCAGCCCCGCCTGCAGCCACATGTCGATGTAGCCGTTGTGAGCGGTATTGATCTCGGTGGCGCGCAGTACCCAGCTCCGCGGCGGCGCATTGATGGGATTAATTGGTGAGCCGGTTTCCCAAAAGGCACCCCAGCCCGCGCCGAGGTACGGGTGACGATCAATGTTGCCTTGCAGGTACGCCCAGAGTTCGGTGCGTAACGTCAATGTCGCATCACCGAAGACGAATTCGAAGACATCGTCGCGCGAGTAGCCGGCGATGCCGACGAGCAGGACGATGAAGGCAACTGCGCTCACCAGCAGCACCGGAACCACCGCCGGAGCCGCCGACCAACGCTTGAAGAAAAGATAGAACGCGGGAAAGGCGGCATAGATCACCGCCAGGAGGCCAAGGCTGGTCTTCGATTTGGTGAGAACGATAAAGACAAATCCGAGTAGAATAACTGGTACCAGTCCGGCGCGGATTCGCCAATTGCGACAGGCAAGAAAGGACCNCCCGCAGAATATCAGCGCGATTAGGGTCACCGCGCCAGCCGTGTTCTTGTTGGAGTGTAGCCCGAATGCTCCCATCGGTCCAATCGTCTGACCAGGTAGCAGTATCACGACCAGCATATCACTGAGGATGATCACCACCGCAGCCACAGCGATGGGATAGACAATCTCTCGCCAAGAGCGCATGGCGCAGGTGGCTGCGGCAACCATCGCAAGCAATAGCGTTTCGGCGATGATCCGGCGTAATGTCAGTGGCGGATGCATCGACCAGAGAGCCGTGGTTGCCAGCCAGGCATAGATGCTGAGCGGCAGGATGTTCGTTCGCAGCACGTCGGCAAGGCGACGACGGTAGACGAAGAGGATGGGCAGTGAGCCGCAGAACAGGCTGATGATCAGGATTTGGCGGACTACGTTGGTTCCACCGGTCGTCTGTGGTGCTGCACCGTGGTTTAACGGCGTTGGCTCGATGCCGACAAAGCAGAAAAGGAAATAGATGAACAGCAGACACGTCATCCAACGCGAGCCGTAGTGGTCGACGAGTGCCACCAGGCGTTGCCGTTGATCGACGGTCTGTGGAAAGGCCGCATTGGCGTGCTGCATAACCAGCCTCGAACGTTGTCAGTCGAGTAAACAATATCCCTCTGGCGTTGCGGGTCAGTGAGACACATCACTGATAGGCGTCGCATGAACGATTAAAACGGACGTGAACTGCCGGCGGGATTACCTGATCGGCGCGCGCTGTTTGTATCGGAGATGGTGCCAAATCTCCGTACCGAGAGGAATTCGCTCGATGCCAGCAAACGAGGCCAATACCACCGGGCGCCGCTTGTTTTCGCGCACGGAAATTCCCATGCGGATTACTATCGATGGCCAATCGATCCCAGTACTCAACTGGTCGCTGGGTGGATTGGCGCTTCCCAGTTCCTGTCAGCTGTCCATCGCCGAGGACGACACTGTCGTCGGTATGCTGGAATTGCTGGTAAGCGGTGTCGATCTTTCGGTTAAGGTAACTCTGCGTCTCGTCAATGAAGGCGCTGACCGGCTTGGTTTTGCCTTCGTCGGTATGACGCCGGAACAGATGGGGATGCTGCGGGCGCTTCTGGTGCGCGGCGGCCGGAGCCCCTTGAACGTCCTCTGGTACCAGCGTCGGCAGCACCGCTGCCTACAACGCCGCAACGCCGTGCGAGGCCCGCAAGGCGCAAACGGTATGTCGGGCGCTGGCTGATGCGGGTCGCTGCCGTTCTGGCACTGATCGGTACGTTTGGCGCCATGGGCGCCTACGCACTGGTGAAGAAATCAAAGATTGAGTCCGCCGAGGCAGCGGTCGTCCCATTCCCTCACAACTCGCGGTCAGCGTCGATCGTGGCTACGTGGATCAGATTATCACCAAGCCTGGGCAGTCTGTCGCCGTGGGACAGCCGCTGTTGAGCATCCGCCGGCGGGCCGAACCGGCGAAGGCGGTACAGGTTACGAGTCCCTGTGCGTGCACCGTCATCAATGTGCTCACCCGCGCTGGTGATGACGTCATGGTCGGGCAGCCGCTCGTGCAACTGGCGTCTTCGAAGGCTGGAGAGCCGTTTATCGAGGCGCTGGTACCGGCCGATATCGATCTCGCCGTCGGCAGGCAGGTGCGGGTCGCCGTTGAAGGGTCGTCGACCATGGGCCGCGGGCGGATTACCGCCATTGGCAGCGACCGTCCTGCGTTCAGCCACTACGGCCTTCCCGAGGTACTTCGGCAAGACCCACGTTACCAGCTGGTCATTGTCAGCGATTTGGCGGGGCTTCGCGCGTTGCCACCCGGCGCCGCCGCGCGCCTGCGCCTGAGCGACGATGTGAGTTGGCCGGAGCGGCTGCGTGGCGAAGTGGTCAAGCTGGGCGAACAGGCACGCCAATTTCTCGATCAGCGGCACGCGGAGGGCGAGGATGCCAATGGCTGAGGGCCGCGTGCCCCGGGTGCCGGTCGCTCTTTCAACAATCGGCGACACCTTCTTGCGTTACCGATGGCGGCGAGCGGCCTCTCGTCACGGGGAAGGCGACGCATTCGGGGACGGACGTTCGGCTGACGGACGGGCGGCTAAAGGGTCGTTCCACCGCGTCCTGGCGACAATCGCATGGTCGAGGAGAGAGCCAGCAATGGTCGGTGTGCCGCTTAGTATAATGCCACATTCTGTCAGTCGTGTTTCGCCTACCGCATTCGCCGGTCGAATGACCGCGACACCGCCTGCGCCAGCACTTGCGCCTGTGGATCTCAGTATCGTTGTTTGTACCTATCGCCGCCCTGAGTTGCTCGCCGCTTGTTTGCGTTCCTGTCTCGCGCAGCAGCGGCCAACGGACATTCGTTACGAGATCATTGTCGTTGACAACGATGCTCAGCGTTCAGCGTGGCCGGTAGTCACTACGGTGGAGGCTGAGAGCCCGATCACATTGCGCTACTGTCACGAGTCGGTGGCGAACATCGCCACGGCGCGCAATCGCGGGATGCGAGAGGCTGCTGGCACCTTCATCGCGTTTATCGATGACGATTTCATCGTGCCGCCCGGCTGGTTGGCCGCAGTCCTGCGTGCATTCGCCGCCACGGGTGCCGATGTGGTGCTGGGGGACGTGCAGCCGATTTTCGAGGGTACCGTAACGCCGGATGCCGGCTTGGTGGCGGCGTTCACCCGTCACGCGCCGGAACGCCAGGGGCGGGTGACCGTGCGGGAAGATGGTTTCACGTCCGGCGCCCGCAGTGGCAATGCCATATTGCGCCGGTCCTTCTGCTTTGTCGACGATGAGCCTTGGTTCGATCCGGCGTTTGGTCGCTCGGGCGGCGAGGATGCGGAGTTTTTCCTCCGATTGNNGGGGCGTCGCCGGCCGCATATCGTCGCTAGCAGCGATGCCTATGTCTTCGATTTCGTCCCGTTGGTGCGGCAGTCGGAAGCCTATGCCGTCAGCCGTGCGGAACGCGAGGGACGAAACTATGCCCGACTGGTGTGCAAGAACGCACGTCATCCACGCTGGCGAGCGCTCGATCTGATCGGCCGTGGCATGATCCAGACCCTGGTTCTTTCCCTGCAGCTTGCGCTTGCGCCAAGGCTCACCGCCGAACGGCGGCTCGATCTGCGGATTCGCCGCGGACTAGCGCGCGGCAAGGCCTTTATCGCCGGGCGGGCGGGCGATGAACCCTATCGCTGATCGGGACATTTGGGCATCGATGGCCAACGGCGTGGTACGCTGCCATTCTTTGCTGCAGCTTGGCTGATGCGGCTGGGCCACCAGCTACGGGATCAGGCATGCGAAACCGGCGTCTGCCGCCAAATTCCGCCACCGTCACGCGCTGGCTTAGCGGCTCGCGGGGCTGACCGGTATCACCGCGATGCGGCCGCCTTCGCTGCCACATGCCAGCACCCGGCCATCACAGCTCCATGCCATGGACGTAACCGCTCCATCCCCGGGGGCAAGCGCGGGAAGGGTGCGTCCGTCGGCGAAGTGGATCAACTCGACGCAGCCGTCATCGTAGCCGGCGGCGAGAACGTCTTCCCTGGGGTGAAATGCGAGTTGTGTGACGAGCACGCCGGTTCCGTCGGTATCGGGCACTGCGCCGTGGTCGCCGCGGTGTAACGGAGCCTTGCCCATCGGCCCGTCGCTGCCGGTGAACGGCCAGCACACAACCTGCGGTGCACCGGCGCTGGCCAGCCAGCGGCCCTTCTGCGACCAGGCAAAGGCGCGTGTTTTCGCCGTATAGCCGGACATCCGCATGTGCATTTCATCGTCAATCCGCCATCCGTGCAAGGTGTGCTCCTGCATGGCGGTGATGACGAAGCGGCCGTTGGGGCTCCAGGTGGTTGCCAGGTGCGATCCCTTCCATTCCAGGCAACGAGGATTGCCGCCGTCGATGCCGAGCCACCACAGGTTGACGCCGCCGTAGTACGAGGCGGCGATCCGCCGCCCCTTGGGATCAAGTGCGAGGCCACCGATGGAACTGGGATGCGGAAACTGTCGGATGGATTCGCCGCTGCGGACATCGAAGACGATCAGGTCCTTGCCGGCGGCGGCAGCGACAAGGTGAAGCGGCGGCGACAGCAGTAGATGCTCGATCCAGCGGCCGGGCAAGCGTGCCATCTGCACACTGGCTTCAGGACCAACGTGGCGCATGAGCTGACCATCGTCACCACCAGTGATCAGCGCGGTGGCATCGGCGGCGGCGCACAGTACCGCGCCAGTGTGCGCCGCTTGCATCTCCACCTGCGGCGCCGCCGGGTCGATCCAGCCGATCCGTCCCTCGCCGTCGGCAATTGCCAGCCGCCGGCCAACCCAGACGCAGCTGACGACCACCGCGTCGATGGTGCCAATCCATCCTTGCCGTTTCGCCAGCGTTGTGGCGATGTCACCGCTCATCCGATGCAGGCCTCGAACTCGCGACGCAGCCTAGCCGCATCCAGATTACGACCGATGAACACGAGGCGACTGCGCCGTGGCTCGCCATCCGCCCAGGGGCGCTGCAGGTTGCCATCGATGATCATGTGTACGCCTTGAAAGACGAACCGTCGGTCTTCACCGGTAAATGCGAGAATACCCTTGCTGCGCAGGATGTCGCCGCCCTGCTCCGCCAGCAGCGTCTCCACCCAGGGCACGAAGCGATCGGGGTTCACCAGTTGATCCGTGCTAAGGGCGACACTGAGGATACCGTCGGTGTGTAATGCCGCAGCTGGCGGCGTCGCCTCGGCGTCATCCTCGTGATGGTGGGCATGGCCATCGTCGCCGTGTTCGTGATGATGCTCATGCTCATGCTCATGCTCATGCTCATGCTCATGACCATGGTCGTGTTCGTGTTCGTGCTCCGGATCGGCGGCGGCGGTGAGGAAGTCCGGCTCAAGTGTCAGGATGCGGTCGAGATCGAAGGCGCGCCGATCGAGGATCGCCGCCAGATCCACCTCGCAGTGGCTGGTCCGATGCAGTCGGGCATAGGGATTGATCGCCCGAACTAGCTGTTCCGCCCGGCCAAGTCCTGCTGCGTCCACCAGATCGGACTTGTTGAGAAGAACCACGTCGGCGAAGGCAATCTGTTCGGGGATCTCGCTGCTGTGCTCCAGGCCGCGAGGCAGATGGTGAGCGTCGACGATGGTGACGATGGAATCGAGCCGTGTCTTGGCGCGAACCGCGTCGTCGGTGAAAAAGGTCTGTGCGACCGGGGCAGGGCGGGCAAGTCCCGTCGTCTCTACCAGGATCGCATCGAGCCGCCGCCGGCGCTTCAATAGGCCGTCGATGATCCGGATCAGGTCGCCGCGCACGGTGCAGCAGACGCAGCCGTTGTTCATCTCGAAGATTTCTTCGTCGGCGGCGACGACGAGGTCGTTATCGATGCCAATCTCGCCGAATTCGTTGACGATGACGGCGTAGGTGCGGCCGTGTGGTTCGGAGAGAATGCGGTTGAGAAGCGTCGTTTTGCCGGCACCGAGATAGCCGGTGAGGACGGTTACGGGGATCTTGTCCAAAGTGTTACGTCTCCTGCGGCGTACGTGCGGCATTCGGTCGCGGACCAGGGGGCGGCGCGGATCAGGCTCAGGTTTTCAGCGGACAGCCGCGCGGCCAGCATGATGCCAAGGCGTCGCGCCGACCACCAGCGGTTAACGCATCGCCGCGACGCCGGGCGGCGAACGCCCGGACCACTCCTGGTGTCGTCGATAGTATCCTCTTCACCGGTTTTCTCGTCGCCTGGCGTCCTGGCGATGGTCTCGCGCCAACGCTCGGCAGGGTGAAAACGGCAAGCTGGGTCAATTCGCCGGATCGACCGCCGCTGCCTCGCCTGGTCGCTCGCCGGTCTTCTCTGCCACCAGTGCGGCCATCATGAACGCATCGAGATCGCCGTCGAGCACTCCTTGCGTGTTCGATGTCTCGATGCCGGTGCGCAGGTCCTTGACCATCTGGTACGGGTGCAGGACGTAGGAGCAGATCTGGTGCCCCCAGCCGATCTCCGATTTCGCCTGGTGTTCGGCGTGCACCGCCTCCTCGCGCTTGCGCAGTTCGAGCTCGTAGAGGCGTGCGCGCAGCATCTGCATCGCCATCGCCCGGTTGCGGTGCTGCGAACGGTCGGTCTGGCACTGGACGACGACGCCGGTGGGCAAGTGGGTGATCCGTACTGCGCTATCGGTGCGGTTGACGTGCTGGCCGCCGGCACCGGATGCGCGGTAGGTGTCGATGCGCAGATCCTTGTCCAGCACCTCCACCTCAATGGAGTCGTCGATCACCGGATAGGCACCCACCGAAGCAAAGCTGGTGTGGCGCCGGGCGCTGCTGTCAAAGGGCGAGATGCGCACCAGCCGGTGGACGCCGCACTCGGTCTTCATCCAGCCGAAGGCGTCGGTACCGAGGATACGCATGGTCGCTGATTTGATGCCGGCTTCTTCGCCCGGACTCTCTTCGATCCATTCGACTTTGAAGCGTCGCCGCTCTGCCCAGCGGGTGTACATCCGCGCCAGCATTTCGGCCCAGTCCTGCGCCTCGGTGCCGCCGGCGCCGGCATGCACCTCCACATAGCAGTCGTTGCCGTCCGCTTCGCCGGAGAGAAACGCCTCAAGCTCCGCTCGCGCCGCCGCCTTTTGCATGTCGGCGAGCGCCGCCTCGGCCTCGGCGACCACGCCGACGTCGCCCTCTGCCTCCCCCAACTCGACCAGTTCGATGGTGTCGGTTAGCTCGCGCAGCAGGTCATCGATTCGGTCGAGCCGACTCTGGACGCGGGTCCGTTCGCGCATCACCGCCTGGGCGCGCACCTGATCGTTCCACAAGGCCGGGTCTTCTGCCGCGACGTTCAGTTCGTTCAGTCGTGCCGTGGCCGCATCGTAGTCNNAAAGATGCCTCCGCAACCGGTCAATGGAGCGGCTGATCTGCTGAGCGAGGGCCTCGGTTTCGGCGCGCATTCTCAATTCACTCCCATTCCGTCGCGGTTACGAGGATGTAACGAGCGTCGCCCGTGGGAGCAAGCCGGGACAAGGGCGTGTGAGCTGCCGTGATGGGCGCCCGCATCAATAGAGGCCGCCGGTCCCGGTAATGGGCCCCGCGGTATATTGTGACGGCTTGCGCGGCGCACTGCCTGCGGCCACTGTATCTGGGGTGGTTCCCGGCTTGAACGCTTCGAGGATGGCATTGGGATTGCCGGAGTTGGTCGGCTTGCCGGACTTGGCGTCGACGCGGACAAGCCGTGCCTCGGCGGGAACGCGGAAGGGGGTAGGCGGGGTACCCTCCAGCGCTTTTTCGATGAAGGCGCGGAAGATCGGCGCCGCAATCGTGCCGCCGGCGGCGTGGTCGCCCAGCGAACGCGGCTCGTCGTAGCCGATGAAGACGCCGGCCACCAGGTCGGGCGTGAAGCCGATGAACCAGACGTCGCGGGCCTCGTTGCTGGTGCCGGTCTTGCCGGCGAGAGGGCGATCGATGCCGGCCATGGCCTTTTGCGCTGTCCCACGCTCGACGACGCCCTGCAGCAGCGAAACCACCTGATAGGCACTGGCTTCGTCAGTGACTTGCGGCCGGTCGTCGATGACCTCCGGGATGACTGCACCTCCGTCGCCGCCAAGACAACCGACGCAGATGCGCGGGTCGTAGCGGTAGACGATGCGGCCATAACGGTCCTGGATCCGGTCGATCACTGTGGGCACGATCTGATGACCGCCGTTGACGAGCATGCCGTAGGCTGCGGTGAGCCTCATCAGCGTCGTTTCGCCGGCACCGAGGGCATAGGCGAGGTAGGGGGNCATGTTATCGGTGACGCCGAGACGTTTTGCCGCGTCGACGACCCGATCCATGCCGATCTCGTCGGCGAGGCGGACGGCGACAACGTTGCGCGACTGTTCGAGGCCAACGCGGAGCGTGGTCGGCCCGTAGTATTTGTTGGAGTAGTTGCCGGGCGTCCAGGGGCGCATCCCCGGCCCCTGGTCAGCGACGAAGGGGGCGTCGTTAATGATCGACGACGGCGTGTAGCCCTGTTCAAAGGCGGCAAGATAGACGATGGGCTTGAAGGTCGAACCCGGCTGCCGCATCGCCTGAGTGGCGCGATTGAACTGGCTCAGCTTAAAGGAGTAGCCGCCAGTCATCGCCAGGACGCGGCCGGTGTGCGGGTCGAGCGCTAGCAGTGCGCCTTCGACCATCGGCGGTTGGTGGACGGCGTAGGTGTCGGCGCCGATGGGGTCGACGCCAATAACATCGCCCACCGCCACCGTGCCGCCGTGGTAGCTGGTGGCGGGGCGCATCCAGCGGGTCTGCGCCGCCGGGACCGTTCCTTGAGTGCCGTCGGCAAAGCCGATCCTGAGGCCGGCATCCGTCCGCTGCAGCACGGCGGCCAGCCGCAGCCGCTCGTAGCCTCCCGGCGTTTCGATCGCCGCCAGTTGGGCTTGCCAGTCGGCAGGCGGTGTTCCCTTTTTCGCGCCGCTACCCGTGAGTTCGGCAATCGGCCCCCGCCAGCCGTGCGGGCGGTCGAGACGTTCGAGCGCATTGTGCAGCACCGAGTCGGCGATAGACTGCAGCCGCGCATCGAGGGTGGAATGAACGGTCAGGCCGCCTTTGTAGAGGGCGTTCTCGCCGTAGCGTTTGGCGATGTCGCGGCGCACTTCCTCGCCGAAGTAATCAGCCTGGACGAGGCCGGCGGCCTGCCGTGGCTGGGTGACGAGTGGCGTTTGCCGCGCTACTTCCGCCTCCTCGGCGGTGATCCGGCCGTCTTCCTGCATCCGGCCGATAACCCAATCGCGTCGCGCCTTCGCCATCGCCGGCTGGCGAACCGGATCGTAGGTGCTGGGCGCTTTCGGCAGGCCGGCGAGGAAAGCCGCTTCGGCGATGGTCAGTTCGTCGAGGTTCTTGTTGAAGTAGTTGAGCGCGGCCGCGGCGACGCCGTAGGCACCGCCACCCAGATAAATCTCGTTCAGGTAGAGTTCGAGGATATGATCCTTGCTGAAGGCGCGTTCGATGCGGAAGGCCAGGATAGCTTCCTTGACCTTGCGCTGCAGTGTCATGTCGTTGCCGACGAGAAAGTTTTTCGCCACCTGCTGGGTTATCGTCGACGCACCGATCGGTCGCCGGTCCGATCCCAGGTTGTTCAAGTTGGTGAGCGCCGCGCGCACGACGCCGGAGATGTCGATGCCAGGGTGGGAGTAGAAGGTCTTGTCCTCGGCGGAGATGAAGGCATCGATCACCCGACGCGGAATGGTATCGATCGGCAGAAAAATTCGCTTCTCGGTGGCATACTCTGCCAGCAGACCGCCGTCGCCGGTGTAGACCCGGGTTGCCACTGGTGGCTCATAGCGCGCCAGCTGCGTATGGTCAGGCAGATCCTGCTGCAGCGTGTGCACAAAAATCACGCTGCCGGCGATGCCGACGATGACGACAACCGCGAGAGCGGCGAAGAGCGACGAAATAAAACGCAACACTTGTCCCAGTCCCAGAAAGCGTCGATGCGGTTCGCGCTTATTGATACAGGGATAAGGTTAACCGATTTGCTACCAGTCTGTACATGCCATTGCGGAACCGCCACCGATGGTGGCGGCGGTCGCGCCAGTGCATCACACGCTTGTTATCACTGCTCCGCTAGCTAACGGCTGTTCGCCATCTCGACACGGGCGAAGTAGGCATCGATGCCGCGCGCCAGCGCGCGCACCAGTTTGCGTCGGCCGTCGGCGGAGGCGAGCGTGGTGGCGTCCTCCTTGTTGGAAATAAAGCCGAGTTCGACGAGGATAGAGGGAACATCCGGCGCCTTTAGCACGGCGAAGCCGGCGAAACGGTGCGGGCGGACCAGCAGCGGCCCGTCGCGCCCTACCCGATCGACCACCAGCGAGGCGAGACGGGAGGAACTGTTCATCGTCTCCCGCTGCGCCAGATCGATGAGAATGTTCGTCACTTCGGGCGTTGCCCCGCGAAGGTCGAGATGGCTAATCACATCGGCCTTGTTTTCCGACTCTGCCAGCGCAGCCGCCTCGGCATCAGAGGCGTTTTCCGAGAGGGTGTAGACTGAGAGACCACGAATGGAGGGATTGTCCAGCTTGTTGGCGTGGATTGAAACCATCACGTCCGCTCCGGCCTTACGTGCGATGGCGATCCGGTCACGCAGCGCAATGAAGGTATCGCGGTTGCGGGTCAGGATTACCCGATAACCGCCGATTGCCTCCAGTTCGCGCCGCAGCTCACGCGCGGTCGCTAGGGTTATCGCCTTCTCCATCAGCCCCGATGGGGTCATCGCCCCAGGATCGTGGCCGCCGTGGCCGGGATCAAGCGCCACCACCTTGCGCACCGGCAGCAGGCTGTCGCTGCGCACTTCGCCCGGTGGACGGCGCGGCGGCGGCGCTGTCCAGCCGGTGGCCGCATACCGCCCGGTGGTCGTAGGGGGAATGACCGCTGCCAGACCGGAGTCGCTGCGGGACTTGGCTGACCGCAGGCTGACGGTCAGGATATGACTGCGGCCCTGCTGCGTCGGGCGCAGCTGCGTCGCGGCGACGGTGACCGGCTCGGTGCATTCGATCACTAGGCGGGAGGACCCGGCACTGGGTCGCCCGGTACGAACGGTGCCGATCAGGCCGGTATCGCGCGGCAGGTTGCGCGACGTCAGTTGCATCTCGGGCAGGTCGATGACAATCCGATCCGGGTTGGCCAGGGCAAAGACATGGTAGGTCACCGGCTCACTGAGCGTCAGCGACAAGGTGGAGAGAGGCCCATTGGCTTGGGCGTTCAATGCCGTCAGACGCGGCGTGCTGGCAAGGAGCGGCCCGGGAAGCAGTGCCGCCATGAGTAGCACGGCCAGAAGAAGCATGCGGGCGCGGCATGCGAAGCCCCGCGGGGCGATTCGCCAAAGGGGCCTTGCCATTGACGGACGGTGAGGGCGTTCGGGTGAATTTGTCGGCGCTACGACAAAGCGTCGCGCGATAGCCAGCAACTGGGAGGCGAGCATCGTTGACCCCGTAAGCCGACACACGAAGTGCCTGGAGGACGGCAAATTCATGACACGCCATCGCAGGATTACGCTGGAGACCTCGGATTTTCAACAGGTTTCGCCGTATCGCAACGGTAGGACAGGCGAACTTTGTGTTTGTTCTCGAACGCGCGTGGCCTTATTGTATCAGATGTGGGATGCTTGGGGGCAAGTGTATTCCCGAATGCAGATCTGGATGCGACGCTCGCGGTAAAGATGACCTGATGAAGGCGCGCTCGCGGTAGCCACCAGGAACGCAATGCAGCTGGAAGAAGCCAAATTTTGATCATGCCGATGCAAGCAGCGCGTTTTGACCGTCAACCGCTCCTCTCGTGTGGAGCGGCTGGCGAGTTGGGCGCAAGCGCCTTCGGCATTCTGTTGCCACGCCGCCGTTGGTCGGGTCGCACGCGACCGGGGCCGAGTGCGGCGCCATGGAGTTCTATGTATGCCATCGAAGCGAATGTTAATCGACGCCGCGCATCCCGAGGAGACCCGGGTCGTGGTGATCGACGGGGCGCGCCTTGAAGAGTTTGACGTCGAGGTAGCTTCTCGGAAACAACTAAAAGGCAATATCTACCTTGCGAAAATTACCCGCGTAGAGCCGTCGCTGCAGGCGGCCTTCGTCGACTATGGCGGAAACCGCCATGGTTTTCTCGCCTTCAACGAAATTCACCCTGACTACTATCAAATTCCGGTCGCCGATCGCGAACGGCTGCTGGCCGAAGAGGCCGCGCTGGCGCGCGAGGCAGAAAGCCGTGCCGCGGCTGAGGAGGCTGAGGACGGCGAGGCCATCGACGATGACGACGACATGGAGCGACGGCACCTACGCTTGCCGTCGCGTCACTACAAAATCCAAGAGGTGATCAAGCGTCGTCAGATCATGCTGGTGCAGGTGGCGAAGGAAGAGCGCGGCAACAAGGGCGCCGCACTCACCACCTATCTGTCGCTGGCTGGCCGCTATTGCGTGTTGATGCCGAACACGGCGCGCGGCGGCGGCATCTCGCGCAAGATCACAGTCACCACCGATCGCAAGCGGCTGAAGAAAATCCTTACCGATCTGGAGGTGCCGGAGGGGATGGCGGTCATCGTCCGCACCGCCGGCTCCGGTCGCAGCAAGGCCGAAATCAAGCGCGACTACGAATACCTGATGCGATTGTGGAGCAGCATCCGCGAAACCACGCTAGGATCGACAGCGCCCGCCCTCGTCTACGAGGAAGGCAGCCTGATCAAGCGATCGATCCGCGATCACTACGAGCGCGACATCGAAGAGATCATCATCCAGGGCGAGCCGGAGTACAAGATCGCCCGCGAATTCATGAAGCTGTTCATTCCGAGCCACGCCAAGCGGGTCAAGCTTTACGAGGAGCCGGAAGGCGGGCTGTACCAAGCGTACAACGTGGAAGACCAGCTGGACGCCATGCACCAGCCGGTCGTCCAGCTGCGCTCGGGTGGGTATCTGGTGATCAATCCCACCGAAGCGCTGGTGACGATCGACGTCAACTCCGGCCGCTCCACCCGCGAACGGCATATCGAGGAGACGGCGCTTCGGACCAACCTGGAGGCTTCGGACGAGATTGGCCGCCAATTGCGGCTGCGCGATCTGGCCGGGCTGATCGTCATCGACTTCATCGACATGGAGGTCCCGCGCAATCAGGCGCTGGTGGAGCGGCGGCTGAAGGACGCGATGAAGGGCGATCGGGCCCGCACCCAGATCGGCCGCATCAGTCCCTTCGGTCTGCTCGAACTGTCCCGCCAACGGATGCGTCCGAGCCTGCTCGAAACCAGCTTCGAGGTTTGCCCGCATTGCCGCGGCGCGGGGGTGCGCCGCACCACCGAGTCAACGGCGCTCGCCGTGCTGCGCAAGATCGAAGAAGAAGGGAGCCGGCATCGCGCCGCCGAGATCAGCGTGGCGATGGCGTCGGCGGTGGCGAATTATCTGCTCAATATCAAGCGTCGTTCGCTGGTGGCCATCGAGGACCGCTACGATTTGATCGTCGCCGTCACCGCCGATGACTCGCTGATCCCGCCCGATTGCCGCATCGAACGCCTTCGCGGCATCGAAGCGCGCGTTGAAGAGGTGGCCGCTGCCGCGGTGGTCGAGGAGGTCGCCGCTGTTGCGGCGGTCGAGGACGAGGCAGAGACGCAGGCAGAGCAGGAGGACAGCGCCAAGCGAGGACGCCGTCGTCGCGGTCGTCGACGTCGGCGCCCGGAGGACGAAGCAGCGGCGATGGAGGCGCTGCCGGTTGCCGATGCTGGCTACGATCCGGCCTTGGAGTTCGTCGACGAGGACATGGAAGACGACGAAGAGGAACTCGACGATGCGGGCGAGGCGGACGGCGAGAGCGAAGCCGAAGCCGGCGCCGGCGCGACGGCCGAACCGGCGAAGAAGCGCCGGCGGCGCGGCAAGCGCGGCGGTCGTCGGCGGTCGCGCCGCAGCGATGATCGGGAGATCACCGGCGACATGGCCGCGTCAGCGCCCGTCGAGCAGCCGGAGGATGACGCCGACATCGCTGCCAATACCTTTACGGTCGACGACGAGCCAGAGGACTTTGTTGACGACGACGAAGTCCGCCCGTCGGACGGGTTGCTCACCGAAGACGCAGCCGACGTGGTTGCGGCGCAAGACGATGTTGGCGACGATGGCACTGACAACGATAGCGAGCCATCAATCGCCGCGGTGCTGAGCGAGGAGAGGGCGGCGGAGAAGAGCGATACGCCGGCGGACGGCGCTGCTGCAGCCCCTGCTAAGCGGCCGCGGACACGGCGGCGGACGCCGCGTCCGCGCAAAACGGCGGAGAGCGAACCACCAGCAGAACCGCAGATGGATTTGCCGCCAGTAGATCCATTGCCGGTGGCACCGATCGTGGAAGAGCCGCAAACGGCCGCGTTCACCTTTCTCGATAGCGTGGTCAATCCACCCCTGACCGGGTTCGTTCCGGACTATCGCGATCGGGCGGTCATCGGTGAAACCTTCGTGGCGAGCGATCCACTACCGCCGTTGGAGCCGATGCCCGAAGCTGTCAGCATGGACGACGGTGGCTTCCCTGCCGCCGGCGAAGCGGATGCAGATGCGCCGCGTGCCGACTCTGCCTGGACCGCTGCTGAGCCTATCGTCATTGAGCCAATGGCGGCCGAAGCGATCGCAATCGAAGCCGTCACCGCCGAGGCGAGCGATGCCCCGGCACCGGCAAGTGATGCCCCCGAGATCGACGCCCCGGAGATGGCCGCTGCTATCGATGCGGACGTCACGACTGCCGTTGCGAGCGATGTCGCCGATCTTGCGGGCGAGACGGTAGCCGATGCGGCGTCAATGCCGCTGACACCGCCAGCTGTCGACGTTGTCGACGACGCGACCCCGCCATGGCGATGCAACTTGAAGCGGACTTTGCGCCGGCGGAGCCGGAGTTCATCCAGCCAGCGCGCCGTCGTTTGACGGGGAGCCGTTTGTGGCCGTGCCGGTGGAAGACGCGCCGCCGCCGGTTTTCGCCTTGCCGGGCGACTTACCTGCGGAGCCTGCCGAGGCCGCCATGGTTGGCGAGGATCGCGGGCAGGCAGAGGGCGAAATGCTCGAACGAGAGTCCGAGCCGTCGCCAGCGACGGAAGATCTGCGCCGTACCGAGGTTATCCACGTCGGCGAGGATGACGACGACGAGCAGCACAAGGCCCGTCGTGGTTGGTGGACACGGTTCCTGACCTAGCAGGACAAGGACTGAGCGCTAAGATGATGACGTCGCGGGCGGCCTGGTGCCGCCCGTGGTGCCACGCCACGCCGCTAGACGGGCGATGGCGTCTTCGATTTCGCTGGTGGCGCCGGCGTAGGACAGACGCAGCCAGCAATGGCCGTTGACCGGATCGAAGTCCACCCCCGGGGTGGTGGCGACACCCGCCTCGGCGAGCAGGCGCTGGCTGAAGCGCAAGCTATCGTTGGTATCAGCGCTCACGTCCACGTAGGTGTAGAAGGCCCCGTCGGCAGGGGCAAAGCGTGGCCAACCGAGCTCAGGCAGGGTCGCTGCCAGTAGCGCCCGATTGCGTGCGTAGCGGGTGACGTTGCGCTGCAACTCCTCTTCACAGTCGAAGGCAACGATCGCCGCGTGTTGCGACAGGCTGGGCGGTGAGATGTAGAAGTTCTGCGCCAGGCATTCGATCCGCCGCGTCATCGCCTCAGGGACGACGAGCCAGCCGATCCGCCAGCCGGTCATGGAAAAATACTTCGAAAAGCTGTTGACGACGATGGCATCGTCGGTGGCGGCCAGGGCGCTGCAGGCCGGCGCATCGTAGGTGATGCCGTGGTAGATCTCGTCCGAGATCAATGTGATATCCCGCTCGGCACAGATCGCCGCCAGATTGGCGAGGGCCTCGCTGCCGAGCACGGTACCGGTGGGATTGGCCGGGCTGGCGACGATGAGCCCCTGCGGGGGCACCTCCGCGGTGACCATCGCCGCCGTCGGCTGAAAGCGCGTCGCCGCTTCGACCACGATCGGCGCGGTGACGATGCCAAAGGCGCTGGCGATGTGACGGTAGGCAGGATAGCCGGGGATAGCCATTGCCAGGCGATCGCCGGCATCGAAGGCGGCAAGGAAGGCGAGGACGAAGCCGGCAGAGGACCCGGTGGTGACGACGATGCGTCGCCAGTCGATGCTCAGGTCATAACGTTCGCCGTAATGGCGGGCGATCCGTTGCCGCAAAGCAGGCAGGCCGAGCGCATCGGTATAGCCGAGGCGATCACGCAGCAATGCCAGGCGTGCCGCCTCGATCACCGGCGGTGGCGCGGAAGTGGAGGGTTGGCCCACTTCCAGATGCACCACAGGGTCACCGGCGGCGGCACGCGCGTCGGCGGCGCGCATCACGTCCATGACGATGAACGGCGGAATGGCGCTGCGGCCGGACAGTCTCACCATCGGCTACCGCGAGGAGCGCTCACCGCGTGGTCAACGCCACGCCGAAGCCGCGCTTATCGGTCGCCGGAACACAGAGGTCCGGACGGTCCGGCACGCCGCTCGGACAGAAGATGGCATTGACCTGACCAAGCAACCGCGTCGGCACCGGCACGTGGCCGGCCTGCTGCAGCGCGGCCGTATCGGCGCCATTCATCGATTCTTCTACCAGTACACGCTCGGTTTCCGGCAAGGCAACGAGACGGGGATAGGCCATTGCTTCGGCAAGGGGCTGATCAGCCAGCAGCGTGCGCGCGGCCACGTTCATCAGCGCCTGCGGCGCAGCGACGCCGCCGGCGGCGGTGGAAGCGTAATAGAAGTAGCGCGTCTTATCGTCGGTGGCGATCATCGGTGCCAGCATCGCTGAACCGCGTCCTCCCGTCCCCGGATCGGCGGCGAGGACAATGCCGGTGCCGGGGGCAATCCGGCCGGTTCCGAACAGGTTGTTCATCGTCACCGTACAGGCCACGGCGTTGCCGCCGCCATCAACGGCAATCAGTCCGGCGCCGGCGGGTGTTTCCAGGCGCGGACTGACAGTGCTGCTTGTTGGGGCGGTTCGCCGTCGGGGCGAGTAGTCGGTAAACAGGCCGGCGATGTGCGGCGCGTTGACCAGAGCCTGCTTGTCGCCCGTAGCGACAGTCTCTCCTCTGTCGGCGGCGGCGAAGGCGCGAATGGCAGCTTCAGCGAGCATATGCACGCGCTCTGCCGGGGACGCGTCGGCGAAACGGTCGTCACCTGCAAGGATGGCCCACATCTGCCCTTCGATGCCGCCGGCGAGCGGCGGGACCGATGGGAAATAGGCTTTACGGTCGTTGGCGGTGACAACGATCGGGGCGTTCCAGCTGGGGAGCATGGCCGCGAGATCGGCACGGTCGAGCGAACCGCCGGCGCGTAACGTCGCGGCGACCAATTGGCCCGCAGACTGTCCGGTGTAGAACTCGCTCGGCGTCTCGGTGCGCAGGCGGGCGATGGTCGTCGCCAGATCGAGTTGGACCACGGTATCGCCGTCGCCAACCAGGCCATTGCCGTCGGCCCGGCCGAAGATGCGCCGGAACTCCGGATCACCGGCGAGGGCCGGAGCCATCGGTGCCAGGTCACGGTCAAGCTGGCGCGACACCGGGGTGCCGAACCGGGCGAGGTTTTCTGCCGGTGCCAGCAGTTCCGACCAGCGCATCCGGCCGAAGCGCGCGTGCAGGGCGAAGAAGCCGCGTGGATTGCCGGGCACAGCGCTGGGGCGGTCTGCCGTCGGCGGAACTGTCCCCGGCGAACGCGGAAGGAAGTCGAGTGTCTCCACCTTTTTGTCGGCAGCAGAAAAGACGAGACAGAGGCCGCCACCACCCAGGCTGGCGTTCGCCGGCGCAGTTACCGCCATGGTAAAATACATGGCGACCGCCGCATCGGCGGCGGTACCTCCCGTAGATATGATATCGCGGCCGATGAGAGCCGCTTGCGGATCGTCAGCCGCCGTCGCACCATACTGCGCCGACTGGACACTGCCCGTCCCCCTCGGCAGGCGGGGCCCGCTACTGCAGCCAACCACACAGGCGAGCCCGATCGCCACTGCCGTAATCGCAACCTTCGATTGACGTGGGCGGTTTCGGTTACTAGCTAAGCCCAGCGGTCGTTGTGGGTATTCTCCGGTGCCGGTGCTGTTCAAATCCGTTCTCGCTCTTGTTCTGACGCTGGTGCTGTGTCTGCCGGCCCGCGCCCAGAGCCAATCCATTTCGCTCATTCGCGACACGGAAATCGAGACGACGATCCGAGCCTATGCGACGCCGGTGTTTCTCGCTGCCGGGCTCGATCCGTCCTCAGTCCGGATCTACCTTGTCAATGACAGGCAGATCAATGCCTTCGTTGCCGGCGGGCAGAATCTGTTCATCAATACTGGGTTGTTGGTGCAAAGCGAGAACGCCGGGCAGGTGATCGGGGTGATCGCGCATGAAACCGGTCATATTGCCGGCGGCCATCTGATTCGGGTGCAGGAAGCGCAGAAGCGCGGGACGGCGGAAAGCATCCTTGCCTTCGTGCTCGGCACCGCGGCAGCAGCGGCCGGCCGGCCGGACGTGGGTGCGGCGGTGATGTCCGGCGGCCAGAACATCGCCCTGCGCAATTATCTGCAGTATTCACGGACGCAGGAAGGGTCTGCCGATGCGGCGGCGATGAAATTCCTCGACGAGACGCATCAGTCAGCGCAGGGACTGCTCGACTTCATGCAAATCCTGTCGAATCAGGAGCTGTTGGCGCCCGCACGTCAGGACCCTTACCTGCGCACTCATCCGCTCAGCCAAGATCGTATCGAGGCGCTGGCCGATTTCGTCGCCAAATCGCCTTATAGCAAGGTCCCGGTCAGCCCGGCGCTGGAACGGCAGCACCAGCGCATGGTCGCTAAGCTGCGCGCGTTTCTCGACGAGCCGGGAATGACCATGCGGCGCTATCCGGAGAGTGACCAGAGTGATGAAGCGCTTTATGCCCGTGCCATCGCCGCCCATCGCGCTGCCGACTCGAAGAAGTCGATTGTGCTGATTGATCAGTTGCTGGCGCATCATCCCGATGATCCGTACTACTATGAACTGAAGGGACAGGTTCTGTTCGAGAGTGGCCACCCGCTGGAGGCCGTGGGTCCCTACACCACCGCCGTTCGCTTGCTGCCGGACGCGCCGCTGCTACGCCTTGACCTTGCTCGCTGCCAACTTGCGACCAACGATCCGAAGATGCTGCCATCGGCGATCGAGAATTTGCAGGTGTCCCTTGCGATAGAACCAAACCGGCCGTTTGTCTGGCGGCAGCTGGCGATCGCTACCGGCCGCAATGGCCAGGAAGCGGAGAGTTCGCTGGCGCTGGCAGAAGAGGCGATGCTGCTGAACAAGCCGGCAGAAGCGAAATTCCACGCCGGGCAGGCGGAACACCTGCTGCCGACGGGGTCGCCAAATTGGCTAAAAGCACAAGATATTATTGCCGCCGTCGATCAGGCGCGCGAAGAGTGACGCTCACTCGGTTCGCAAGCATCTGGAACGGCAGCGCACCCTCTGTTTAACCCCTATAGCCATCATATTGAACGAAAGGTCGCAACCGTGCGCATGAAATGGGCTTTCTGGATACTATCAGCGGTTGTCGTCGCCTCCACCGTCACCCCAGCGACCGCGCAGGATCCGAGTGATGCCGAGCGGCGGCGGATCGAGGCGATTGTCAAAGACTACCTGACCGCCAATCCCGAGGTGATCGTCGACGCGTTGCGTGGATATGAAGCCAAGCGTCAGGCCTCCGCCGAGAAGGATGCGCAGGCCGCTATCGTTGCCAATCGCGCCGCCCTGGAAAACGACTCGACGTCGCCCTCGGTGGGCAATCCGAAGGCCGATGTAACCGTCGTCGAATTCTTCGACTACCATTGCGGCTATTGCAAGAAGGTGCTGCCGTCGCTGCAGGAGGTACTGAAAGGGGATCCGAAGGTTCGCACCGTATTTATGGACCTGCCAATTCTCGGCCCTGGCTCGCAACAGGCGGCGCTGGCCGGTCAGGCGGTTTGGACGCTGGCTCCGGCGAAGTTCTTCGACTTCCATGTGGCGTTGATGCAAACCCGCGGGGCGCTGGACGAAACCGTCATCATGGACACGGCGAAGAGTGTCGGCATTGATCCGGCGAAGCTGAAGACGGCGATGGCCAATCCGGCGCTGAAAGCGAAGATCGACGCCAACATGGAACTGGCGCAGAAACTGAATATCAACGGTACGCCGGCGTTTATCGTTGGTGAACAGTTGATGCCAGGCGCCGTCGATGCCGACACCTTGAAGCAGGCCATCGCCGACGCGCGCAAACAATAGCGCCATCGCCGGCAAGCGATCAGGGGCGTTTCGGGAGGTTCGCTTCGAACAACGTGCGGAAAGCCGCGAGTTCATCGGCGTTCAGGTCGGAGACGGCGATGTAGCTCACGCCGCCGGCCTGCCAGCCGAGCAGGTTGTAGCCCTGGCGTTTCGCCGCAGGTTNGCTCCAAGGGAAGGCGGACCCGGTTTCGCGTGCGGCAAAGACACTGATTACGTGTTGCCGCCTCCGGTAAACGAGCGCCGCCACCATCTGCTGACTGACGTAATCCAGCCGTCCCCNCTCCAGCGCAAATCCCTCAGCGCCCAAGTCGGGCGCCGCCGGGGCGAAATCGAGGCGGCCGGCGAACCACGGCCGTACCGAATNGCGATCGTCCGACGCGATCCGGGCCGGTTGCTCGTCGAGGAGCAGACGAACGTGCGCCGTCAGCACGTCTGCCAGCGGGTCGGTGATGTCCTTGCCGCCGCCGCTCGGGCCGGCAAGGATGAACGCGGTGATCGCGGCTGCGGCCGTTGCCGATAGCAGGGGAGCGATCGCTATCGCTACACGTTTGCCGGCACGTGCCCGCCGCATGCGGCTTTGTTCGCGCAAGCCCGCTCGCACGCGCGCCTCGAAACCCTCCGGCAACCTTGGCTGCGGCGCGGCACGGATTCGGTGAGAAAGGTCTGCAAGTTCTTCGTGAACGCGGCGGCAGCGGGGGCATGCGTCTAAATGACGGATGACGGCATCCTGCCGTTCGATCGGCAATTCGCCGTCGACAAATTCGCTCAAGGATCGCAACACCGCATCGCAGGTCATTCTCGTTTCCCGCTGGTTTCAGGGTCCGCCAGCATCGCCCGAAGCTGTTCNGCGGGCGCGATGCAGCCGTGACATCACCGTGCCCACCGGCACGCTCACCACGGCGGCGATCTCCTGATAGGAAAGCTCTTCCACCTCGCGCAGCAGGATCGCCTCGCGATAGGCGGCCGGCAACTCGGCGAGGGCGCTTTGCACCCGCTCGAATTCACCGCGCTGGGCTGCGATGTATTCCGGCGATGGCTCGCCGCTGACAGCGAACGCACCGTGGAGACCGGCGTCGAAGGGGATGACATTGGCATGCTTGGCGCGCGTCCGTAGCGCTTGCCGCGCTTCATTGCGGACGATGGCAAGCAGCCATGCCCGCTCGCTGTCGCCGCGATATTGCTTGAAGGCGGCGTGCGCACGCAAGAACGCCTCTTGGACGACGTCGGCGGCATCGTCGCTGTTACCCAATATCGCGCGGGCCAATCGATATGCCGCCGGCATCCATGGCAGCATCAGCCGTTCGAATTCCTGCAGACGGCGATGTTCCCACCACATGCCCGATCCAACCTCGCAGCGACCTCGCAGCCGTGCTGACCCTGACGATCGCTTCTCAAGGAGATGACGCTCGACCGTAGAATATTCCGCAGAATATTCCGGTCGGTGCGGAATAATGGCGGGATGCCAGCCATCTTTGTCCTCGACCCGGCCACTGGCTCGGGTTTGTCCCCTTCTCAAGGAGGCTTCAAGGATGTCTGCACCTGTCCAGCTTCGCCGTAGATGGTCGGTCGTGCCGCTGGCGGCAACCGCCCTCGCGATGTTCGCAGCCGCTGCCGCACCAGCCATCGCGCAGCCGGCTAAGGAATATCAGAAGGCCGCACCTGCCGCTGCCGGAGCGGGCCCAGTCGGTGGTCGGCGACAGGGACGTGTTCATCGCTACGGTCCACCTCGACGGCAATGCCAACATCAAGGGTGATGGCATGCACCCCACTGAACCGTTTCCGACCGATGCGTTACCGCCCGGTGGCGGGCTGCTGCTGACGTCGCCGGGGAGGATGGTGCGTGGCATGTCCGCACCTTCGTCTTTGAGCCGCGACAGGTGGTGGTCTTTCAGGGGGCACCAGTGACGCTCCACTTCACCGGCATCCAGGGGCCGTCCTATCGGATTCAGGTCGACGGCCACAGCGAGATCATCGAGTTGAAGCGTGGCGAGGTGAAAACCGTTACCCTTGCCGCCGATACCCCCGGTGTCATCGGCTTTCGGTCACTTGATCACCTGCCATCGATGCAGGGTAGCGTCGTCGTCTTGCCGCACCCTTAAGCCAACGAACGAAATCGGTAGCGAACCGGAGTGGGTCGCCCGGTGGAAGGCCGGACGGGCACGCGTTCGCTCGCAACGCGTCCACGTTCTACACCGTCACCGGGCGAGTCCGCACCGAGCGCAAGGCCGGCGCGCCAGCGATAGCCTTTGTCGTCCTTACTCCTTCACCTCCGGCGTCGTTCGCATCTGCGTCGCCCTGCCCGCCTGAATGGCGGCGATGTCGCGGGCGACCTTGGCCACACTCTCCCGGTCGGTCAGGATGGTGTAATCGAGGTCGAAGGATTGTGACTTCCCTGCCGCCAGCTTCGGCACCCGCCCGAACGTCCGCTCGATTACCCGCGGGTAGGCAAAGCCGGTTCCCGGTTCGAGACCGGTGACGTAGCCCTCGCGCAGCGTGTCGGTGTTCTTCCACAAGGTGAAATAGGGCAGCGCGGCGACGCCATAGGTCAGCCGGATGCCTCGGTCAGCCGCCTTGTTGCGCAGCATCACCGTCGTCGAGCCGTTGGCATCGACGAAGGGGATGACGTTGTAGACCTGCTCGCCAAAGTTCTTGGTCGGTCCCAGGTAGGTGGTCCAGGTGTCGAGGCCTTTTGCCGCGTCGTCGTTGAAGGGAGTGACCTGCTTGACCGGGGCGACGAATTCGGATCCCGCCTCCAACAGCGGCGGACCGAAGTTGCCGTGATAGAGCACCTGGTATTCGCGGTCGTAATCGCTTTGGTTGGTCAGCGTATCGCTGATGCGCAGGCTTTCGCTGCCGGGTTCGGTCGACACCTCGGTCCAGGCCTCGTAGTCGGCGAACTTGAACACCTTCTCGTCGACGCGGCCGCGGATATGAATGCGGCGCGGCGCGGCATCGTCGACCACCACCACCACCTTCGACGCCGGGGTGTTGCCGACGCGGCCATGCAGGGTGAGGAGCTTGCCGTCGTCCATGCCCGGATGGCCGGCCCACTCGTAGCCGCAGCGTACCAGCCACTCGTTGAAGCCATCGAGCCAGCCGAGGCCGGCGCGGCTGTCGAGGGTGATGAACGCCGGATTGACGATCTCTTTCACCGGCGAGTTCCAGCCGAGGGTGACATCGCCGCTGGTGACCCGCTCGATGTTCATCCCCCGCGTCGGTACCACGGTGAACGACAGCCGGCCGTTGTCGACATCGATCACTTGGACGCCTTCCTGTTTGCCGCCATCGAGCATACGCGAGTGCACACTGAACGCGGGGCCGGCGGCGATGCCCAGATCGCGGCTGGTGATTGACCACTCGGTCTCGCGCTTGCCGGCCTCGGCATCGACGAGAACGAATTCCTTCGCCACCGCGGCACTGGAAAGGAGGCCGAAGCCGACACTCAGCAATGCTGAAAGGATCGGGTGCATGCTGCCCTCCTACCGCGCTTGCGGTGTGGTCGATGAAAGTGCCGCCACCGGTTTCGGCTCGTTAAGCGGCCGTTTGACGATGAGCAGGGCTGCGGTGGTCACCAGAGTGCCGGCGACGATGGCGATGGCGTAGCCGCCGAGGTGGCTCACTGCGTTGGGGATGGCGAGGACGAACACGCCGCCGTGGGGTGCTCGTAGACCACAGCCAAAGTACATCGACAGCGCCCCTGCCACCGCCGAGCCGGCAACCATCGACGGGATGACGCGTAGCGGGTCCTTCGCCGCGAAGGGAATGGCACCCTCGGTGATGAAGGAGAGGCCGAGAACGCCGGCGGCCTTGCCGGCCTCCCGTTCGGCTTGGGTGAAGCGGCTGCGGCCGATGAGGGTGGCGATACAAATACCGAGCGGCGGCGTCATCCCGGCGGCCATGACCGCAGCCATCGGCGTGAAGGTGTCACTGGTCAGGAGACCAACGGAAAAGGCATAGGCCGCCTTGTTCACTGGACCGCCCATGTCGATGGCCATCATCCCGCCGAGGAGCAGGCCGAGCAGCACGGCGTTGGTCGTCCCCATCCCTTGGAGGAAGCGGGTCAGGCCGTCCATGATCGCGTGCACCGGACCGCCGACGACGTAGACCATTAGCAGGCCGACGACGAGGGTGGAGAGCAGCGGGATGACCAGTACCGGCTTCAGTCCCTCGAAATTCGCGCCGGNCAGGCGGACGTAGTCCCGCACCGCCTTGGCCACGTATCCGGCGAGGAAACCGGAGACGATACCGCCAAGAAAGCCGGCCTGCAGGTTGACCGCAAGCATGCCACCGATCAGCCCTGGTGCCAGGCCCGGCCGGTCGGCGATCGAGTAGGCGATGAACCCGGACAGCACCGGGATCATGATGGCGAAGGCGGCACCGCCGCCGATTTGCATCAGCGCCGCCGCCAGGGTGCCTGGCTCCTTGAACGCCTCGATGCCGAAGATGAACGACAGCGCGATCGTCAGTCCGCCGGCGACAACGATCGGCAACATGTAGGAGACGCCGGTGAGAAGGTGTTTGTACGGCCCGGCCGCCTTTTCCTGTGCTCTTGGCTTCGCGGCCTCCTTCACATGCGCAGCGGGCGCTGCCGTCGCCGGCATGGTGAGCGCACTGTCGATGACGCCTGCCGCCTGTTTCACCGCCGATCCCACCGACGTCTGGTGCAGCGGTTTGCCGGCAAAACGGCCGAGATCCACGTGGGTGTCGGCGGCGATGATCACCACGTCGGCCTGGGCGATGTCTTCGTCGCTGAGCTGGTTCTTCGCCCCGACCGAGCCTTGCGTTTCCACCTTGATCGTATGTCCGGCCAATGCCGCCGCCTTCTTCAGCGCCTCCGCGGCCATGAAGGTGTGGGCAATGCCGGTGGGACACGCGGTAATGGCGACGATCCGCTTGCCGGCCGGTTCGGCGGTCGCTGCCGGTTCGGCGGGCCGGGCGGTGGCCGGCGGCGCTGCGGACAGGGTGACGATCCCCGCTGCGGCGAGCGCCGACGCCAACACCGCGTTGGTTTCGCGAATGGTGCGGCTGGTGGAGACCTCGAACGTTGGCAGGCTGCCAAACCGGTCGCGTTCCACATGGATATCGGCAGCGAGGATGACCACGTCAGCGGCGGCTATGTCCTCGTCGCTCAGCGTGTCGGTGGTGCCTTCGGCGCCCTGGCACTCGATCTTCACCGTGTGGCCGGCGATGCGGCCAACGTTGCGCAAGGCCTCTGCGGCCATTAGAGAATGGGCGATGCCGGTCGGGCACGCGGTAACGCCGATAATGTTCGCCATTTTACTGTTTCCTCCGCCTCAAGCCGCAATGAGTCGCGTCGTGACCTGGTAGGTGAATGCCTCGATCACGTCGCGCGGCGGCAGTCGTGGTCCGATTTCGCCGAGGGCACCGAGCGAGAAGGCGGTGGCGAGGCGTGCGCACTCCTCAACACCCAGGTGTTGCAGGGTTGAATGGATAATTCCGGCGACCATCGCGTCACCGGCACCGACGGTGCTCTTGATCGATACCGGCGCCGCCGCTGCGTGAACCGCCGCATCGGCGGACACAAAGATTGCACCGCGGCTGCCCATGGAGACGACGACCAAGTGGATCCCTCGCTGCCTGAGGGCGCGCGCCGCGGTGACGATCGCCGTCTCGTCCTCGAGATGATGGCCAACCAGTTCTGCGAGTTCGTCGATGTTGGGCTTGATGACGTCGGGAGCGGCTTCGATCGCCTGGGCAAAGGCCTCGCCACTGGTATCGAGGACGACGCTGCGGCCACGTGCCTTCAGCCGCGTCACGAACTCACGGTAGATCGACGGACTGGCGCCTGCCGGCAAGCTGCCGGACAGCACGAAGATTTCCCCTCCCTCGTCGCTCAACGTATCGATCGCCGCGGACACGGCACCCAGGTCTTCGCCGTGGGTGGTGATTCCGGGAAAATTGATATCGGTCACCCGATGGCCCACCTCGTCGACGACCTTGACGTTCACCCGGGTATGGCCGGGGACGCGAACGAACCGATCGATCAGCCCCTTTTCGGCGAACAGGCGAACGAACAGCTCTTGGTTGGCCGCCCCAAGGAGGCCGGTCACCGCAACCGGATGGCCGAAATCGGCCAGAAACGAGGCGACGTTCACTCCCTTGCCACCGGCATCCGATTGCTCCCAGGCGACGCGGTTGACCTCGCCGGCGGTAAAGTTGGGGATGCTCGCGGTCTGATCGATCGAAGGGTTGAGCGTCACCGTGACGATGCTTGCTCCAGCGCTCATGCTCTTTATCCTTGTTCCATCATCGCGCCGGCGTTCACGCCAGGGCCCTAACTTCGGCGGCAGTACGGCAGGCGAGCGCGCGTTGCGCCAGGGCGCGCGTCTTCTCCCGTGACAAGCCGCGGATCTGCGCCTTGACGGCGGCGATGCTTGGGATGCTGACGCTGAGTTCGTGCACGCCGAGGCCGCTGAGGAGGACGACACCGAGCGGATCGCCGGCAATACCGCCGCAGGCGCCCACCCATTTGCCCGCGGCGTCGGCCGCCCGTACCGTTTGGTCGATCATCCTGAGGACTGCCGGATGGAGACCGTCCGCCTGCTTCGCCAACTGCGGGTGCAGGCGGTCCATGGCCAGGACGTACTGGGTCAGATCGTTGGTGCCGATCGAAAAGAAGTCCACCTCAGGGGCGAAGACGTCGGCCATCACTGCCGACGACGGGACCTCGATCATCATGCCGATCTCCACCGGGTCGGCGCCGAGCGAGTTCCGTACCTCCTCGGTGATCTCCTTCGCCTTCTGCAGTTCCTCGAAGGTGGCGATCATCGGATACATGATCCTGACCGGCCCCGTCGCCGCGGCGCGGAAAATGGCACGAAGCTGGGTGCGGAACAGATCCTTGCGGGCGAAGCACAGGCGGATGCCGCGCTCGCCGAGGAAAGGGTTCATCTCCGCCGGCATCTGCAGATACGGCACCTCCTTGTCGCCGCCGATGTCGAGGGTGCGGATGATGATCGGCAGGCCATTCAGCGCCTTGGTCATAGCCGCATAGGTCTCGAACTGCTCGTCCTCGGTGGGCGCACTGTCCCGCTGCAAGAAGAGAAACTCGGTGCGTAGCAGGCCGACGCCCTCGCCGCCGGCTTCCACCGCGGCCGCGGCCTCGGCCACATCGCTGATGTTGGCAACCACTTCGATGCGGGCGCCATCGGTCATGATCGCCGGCTTGTAGCATGCCTTGCGCTCGGCATCGCGCTGCGTCTGGTGATCCACCAGCGCCTGCCGTGCCTGTGCGGTGTCCGCTTCCGTCGGCTCGATCACCAGCAGGCCGCCGTTGCCATCAAGGATGGCGAGGGTCCCGTCGGCTAGATTGAGCACCGAGTCACCGGCACTGACCACCGCCGGAATATCCAGCGAGCGGGCAATGATCGAGGTATGCGAGGTGGGACCACCACCGGCAGTGCACAGGCCGAGGGCGAATTTCGGATCGAGCCGGGCGGTATCCGACGGCGTCAAGTCGTCGGCGACGAGGATGACCGGCTGATCCGGCAGCTGAGGCTCGTCTTCAATCGTCTCGGCCAGCAACTTGAGGACGCGACGGCCGGCGTCGCGTAGGTCGGATGCCCGTGCCGCCAGCACGGCGTCTTTCATCGACGCCAGAATCCCCGCCCGCTCCTCGTAGACGTGCTGCCAAGCCCAGCCGGCGCTTCGGCCCTCGCGGATCAGGCTGCGTGCCGCATCCAGCATCTCCGGGTCTTCGAGGAATTCGGCGTGCGCCTTGAAGATGCCGGCCTTGGCCGGACCCGACTTCTTCCACACTTCGTCGAACAATTCTTCGAGCTGGCGCTTGGCACTTTCGATCGCCCGATCGAGTTTCTTCAGCTCCGCCGCTGCGTCACGCGCCGTCGCCTCGACGACGATCTTGGCGCGGACGAACTGCCGGATCGGACCGATGGCGAGACCGGGTGAGGCGGATATGGCGGCTACGGTCCGCGCTTCGTAGCGGATGGTCTGTCGGGCATCAACGATGGGCAGGGCGGCATCGGCGGCAGCCTGGGCTTCGTCTTCCAGACCTTTCTCGATCGCCGCCTTCAGGGTCGCAAGCGCCTTGGCTGCGTCCGCACCATCGGCGGTTACGCGCAGCTTGGCGCCCTTCTCGGCGCCTAGCTTCAACAGCGAGATCAGGCTTTTGCCATCCGCCACCTTGTCGCCATGACGCACCCGGACGGTTGCCTGAAATGATTTCGCCAAATTGACAAAGGCAGTTGCCGGGCGGGCGTGCAGGCCATGCGGGTTGTCGATAGTGACGTCAAAGCCGTCCCCCAGTTCCTCCACCACCGCTGCCGGGGCGGATGCCGCCGCCGCGGCGCTGGCAGCGCTTCCCGACAGGCGGGCGGCGATCCGCCCCGCATCGGTCGTCTTCGCCAGTTGCGCCGCTTCTTCCGGCTCGCCCAGGACATCGGTGAGATTGGCGAGGATCTCGAGGTGTTCGTCGGACTTGGCGGCGATACCAACGACGAGATGCACCATCTCGCCGGGATTCCATTCGACCCCGAGCGGCACCTGCAGCACCGCGACGCCGGTCTTGCGGATCAGCTCCCGGTCCTTGGGAATGCCATGCGGAATGGCGATGCCGTTGCCGAGGAAGGTGTTGGCAATCTTTTCCCGTGCCAACATGCTGGCAACGTAACCGGGATCGATATGGCCAGCTTCGACCAGGAGCTCACCAACCTGACGGATGGCCTCTGCCTTGGTGTGGGGGTTGCTGCCGACGCGGACAGCTTTGGCGTCGAGAGCGAGCATGTCTCGGATCCTCCCAGGAAAGATGGGCGCTAAGTGGTTGGCTGTGGTCGTGGGGAGAAGCGCGCGGCTACTCCATCGCTTCCAGCTCTATCCCTTTAGTTTCCTTGATGAAACGCAGGACGAAGAAGAATGACAGCGCCGCAAAGCCGGCGTAGAGGCCATAAGCGATCCCGAGCCCCAGGTTGAAGACGATCGGCGGGAACGAGGTCGAAATGATGAAGTTGGCGATCCATTGCACGCCGGCGCCGAGAGCGAGAGCGGAGGCGCGGATCCTGTTATTGAACATTTCGCCCAGCAGCACCCAGACGACCGGACCCCAGGAAAAACCGAAACAGAAGACGTAGATATTGGCGGCGAAGAGCGCGATCAGCCCAGCGGTGGAACTCAACACTGGAAAGCCTTCGGCGTTGACCGGTGCGGTGCCGAACACCCAGGTCATCGCACCCAGTGTGACCACCATGCCGATCGAGCCGAGAAGCAGCAGCGGCTTGCGGCCGAACCGGTCGATGAAGGCGATCGCCACCAGCGTCGTGATGATATTGATGAGGCCGGTGATCATGGTGATCAGGAGTGCGTTCGCTTCGGTGAAGCCAACGATCCGCCAGAGCGCGCTGCTGTAGTAGAAGATGACGTTGATGCCGACGAACTGCTGGAACAGCGACAGTGCCATGCCAACCCAGACGATCGGCAGGAGACCGAAGCGGCCGCGCAGGTCGTTGAAGCTCGGCTTACGCTCGCGGCGGACGGTCCGGGCGATCTCCTCGACCTTGACGGAAGCGTGCGGGCCAATCATTCGCGCCAGCACGGCACGCGCCTCGGTGTGACGGCCCTGGGCGACCAGATAACGCGGCGNATCCGGGATGACGAGGGCGAAAATGCCGTACATGATCGCTGGTGGCACTTCCGACCAGAACATCCAGCGCCAGGCTTCGAAACCGAACCAGAAGGGCGCGCTCGCCGAGCCGGCCACCGAAGCAATGCCATAGTTGCCAAGAAGGGCGGCGAAGATGCCGACGACGATCGCCAGTTGCTGCAACGAGCCGAGGCGACCACGCATCTCGGCAGGTGAGCACTCTGCGATATAGGCGGGGGCGATGACGCTTGCTGCACCGACACCGATGCCGCCCAGGATCCGCCAAAAAATGAAGTCGTATAGCCCGATCGGCGCGCCGGAACCAATGGCACTGATGGTGAAGAGGATGGCGGCGATGACCATGCAGTGGGTACGGCCGATGCGGTCAGACAGTGGGCCGACGATGAAGGCGCCTGCAGCCGACCCGAGGAGTGCCAGCGAAACGGCAAGTCCGATCCCGAGGCTGGACGCGTTGAATTCGCTCTTCAGTGCCAGCACCGCGCCGTTGATCACCGCAGTATCGAAGCCAAACAGGAACCCACCCATCGCCGCCGCGGCGGCGATCAGGATCACGTAGCCGATGTTGGGGACGACGACGCGTTGCGAAGCCGTTGTAGCCATTGGATGTCCACTCCCAAAATATTGCTCTTCGAGCAGGGTTCGCTTGTATTGGAGGCTAGAAATCGATTCCAGCCTCGAAGCCGATTACGAAAGCGTTGTCGATATCCTGGTATCCACTCGGATTGAACACGAATTGGACATCGGGCCGAACATAGAAGAACTTCGTGACTTGAACCTGATAGTTTAATTCAAGAATGGTTTCCGCGTGTTGCTTTTCAACATCGGCGTTGCTTTGGGCATTGCGTAGATCGTTGCTGTAGAAACCGCTGGCGACAGCAAAGGCCGCCTTGTCCTTTGGCCGTGCATCAAACAGGCCTTCGTAGATGAGGCCGCCGGAAACGAAGTAGGGGATGACGTTTTGCTGCTGATCCGGCGCGGCAACGAAGACGAACAGGCCGTATAGTCCCTGTGTTGCGCCTGGTTCTTCGCGATAGAGCATTTGGTCGACGAGGGTGTAGATGCCGCTTGCCCCGGAATGAGTCTGCGGCGCCCTGGTGGNAATTGAAGATCGTCCCCCGCCTTGCGCCTTGGCGACGTCGTTGAAGTCGCCTGTGTGATAGTAGCCGCCGATCTTGTAGGCGGCGGGGAGACCGAGCAGCCCCTGCTGCGGCTTGTAGCCTGCCTCGGTCAGGATCAGGACGCCGTTGTCGCCAAAGGTAAAGTCGGTGCCGTGGTCGTCGCGGCCTTCCTGGCCCGGATCACCGTCATAGACGCCGACCTGGAGATAGGTATCCTGCGTCGGATGCACCCGGGCGCGGGCGCCCCAGGTGGCTTGCGGATAGGCAGTGATACCGTCCGGCATGTTGAAGAATGGCGCCGGCGGCTGGCCGCAGATGGCATTGCTGACGAACTGGCAGTAGAGCGGTGAGGTCAGGAAGTCGTTGGTGGCAGCGAGGCGCCCATAGGCGAGGTTGAGTCGGCCATCGAACAGGTCGTGATCCATCTCTCCTTCGACCAGCCGCCAGGTCTGGCCGCCGCCGTAGAGTTGTTGCACGCTGAAGGCGTTGCCGATGTAATCCTTGCTGAGGCTGTCGCCGGAGCGTTGCGAGCCGCGAATGCGAAACTTCGAGTTCGGCAGGCCGATCAGCTTGTCCAGGTCAAAATTCAGGCCAAGCAGCACGTTGTGAACGTAGGTTTGTCCCTGATCGTCACCACCGACGGGATTGGCCATGAATTCCATCGCATAGCCGAGCTCGACGGTGAAGCCTTTCTCGGACAGCGTGTTGCGCAAGCCGCCCCAATCTCCGGTGAGATTGGTATCCCAGCTATACTTCGGCGGCGGCGCTTCGCTGCTCGCCTCCGGCTCTTCCGACACGCCGGTTCCCGGCTCCTGTGGTTCGTCAATCTGTGCCAGCGCCGGCGAGGACACAGCACCAAACAGCCCGATCGTCGCGGCCAGGAGTATCAAGCGCGTGCGCCGTTGTGCCAGTCCTTGCCGCTGAGGACCGCTCGCTTGACTTGGAGCCTCCAGGCAAGTGGTTGCCGGGATTTTCGAGCTGTCTTTCGCTGTCACGACGTCATCTCCCTCAAACACGATATTGTTGTTCGCGTTAGAAAGATCTGAACAAGTTGATATGAACCGTTAATCTCATCAAAGCACCGTGAGCTTGAAATAATTGCAACATGGCGTGCCCGGGAGTTGCTGCGGTCGCATGCACCGCGGGTCGCTGCTGACGGGAAGCCGCAACGTCCGGGTAAATTAAAAGGCCGGGACAAAAAAAAGTGCAGGCGACGTGATCGTCGCCTGCACCGATATGACCGACATGCAATCGGTCCGGGCTTGGGAGGAGGCTCTATCCAAGCGGTTTCGTGTGAACCGATGATGTCAGCGACAGCCGCTAGTTCGTAAATTTTGTCATATGGAACGATGACGTGACGGCGGAGGCAACGGGCACGGGCAGTGATGGGACGTTGATTCGACGCCGGACGGTGCTGCGGACGGCTGCCCGGTGCACTACTGCTGGGGGTGAAGGCACCTGCGGCGATCGCCTCGCCGACTCCGCTCACTGTGATCACCCGCGACACCGAAGCCATTGCCGGCCCGGCGGCCCGGCATGGGCACAGCTTCGCCGCTGCTACCGGCATCGCGGTCAAGGTTGTCCGCGCTCCCTTCGACCAGCTGTATGACGATATCATGGTCGGCTTCATCACCGGCCGCAGCCTCTACGACGTGGTCATCGTGCCGTCGACGTGGCTGGCCGATCTGGCTCCCTACCTGGCGCCGGTGCCGGACTGGCTGGTCAAAGGCATCGATCTTGCCGACATCTATCCCGCCTATCGCGATGTGATGATGCGTTGGCAGGGCGACTGGAAGGCGGTCACCATCGACGGTGACCTGCAGATCGGCGCCTATCGGACCGATCTGTTTGCCGATCCGTCGCATCAGCGCGCCTTTGCCGCGGCGTATGGGCAACCCCTGGCGCCGCCGGAGACCTGGGAGGATTACCATCGCATCGCCGAATATTTCCATGGCCGGACCGATGCGGATGGTCGAACAGTGGCCGGGACAGTGGAGGCGTTTGCGTCGCGAGGCCAGCGACTGTGGACCCTCTTCAGTCGCGCCGCCGCCTACGTCAATCATCCAGCGCAACCGGGGGCGATGTTCTTCGATCCGCAGTCGATGATCCCTTCGATCGACAACCCGGGATGGGTGCGGGCGCTGAGCGAGTACGCTGGCGTCCGCGCCTTCGCGCCGGTGGACGCGGCTCGGATGGACAGTTTCGAGATCCGCGCCCGCTTCATCGCCGGGCGATCGGCGATGGCCGTTGACTGGACCGATGTGGGCGTCCTTGCCGCCGATGCCCGCGTTTCGACCATTGCCGACCGAGTGGGGTTCTTCATCCTGCCGGGCAGCAGCTCGGTGTGGAATCCGACGACGCAACAATGGGATAGCCTAGATCGGGTTCGCCGCGTCCCTTTTATTGCCTTCGGTGGCTGGATCGCCGCGGTACCGGCGGATCGGCAGCGGCGTGACGACGCCTGGCGGTATGTTGCCTGGCTTGCCGATCCCACGCGTAGCGCCGTCGATGTCATGGACGGGAGCTCCGGGATCAATCCCTACCGCATCTCGCATCTGGCCGACGTGACGCGCTGGCGGCGGGCCTTCGGCTCAACGGTGCAGGCTTCGGCCTACCTTGCGGCTATTCGCGCCAGCCTGGAGTCGCCGGAGGTTGTCGGCGACCTGCGGATCCCCGGCTTTCGTGCCTACGCCGCGGCGCTGGACGCCGCAATCGAAGCGGCCTTGAGTGGGAAAACGGAGCCGCAGGTGGCACTGAGCGAGGCGGCTGGCGCCTGGGAGCGCATTACCGACCGGCTGGGACGGCAAGGGCAGCGGCAGCATTACCGCCGGGCAATGGGGCTGGATGAATGAGGGCAGCAGACCGGGTGGCGAGCCGCAGCATCCAGCAGCGCCTGTTCCTCATTTTGGCGGTGGCGTCCGCCTTGGTGACGATTGCCAGCCTGCTTGCCATTTTCGCCATGAGCCGGATCCGCGCCGAATTCGAAAGCGTCTCGGCGCGTGAGCTGCCGGAAACCACCGCAGCGCTGCGTCTGGCGCAGATCGGCGAGCGGCTGCAGGGGAGGGCAGGGGCGCTGATTGCCGCCAAGGATGCCGTTCAACGCACGATGCAGATGCGGCTGATCGCCGCCGATGTGGATGCCCTCGCGCACGAGGTCCAACAGCTGAAGGCGGCGCAAAGCCACGAAACCGACCTTATCGGCGGCATTTCGACCAATGCGCTGGCGCTGCGGGAGAACCTGACCGCCATCGGCGAGTTGTTGACCCGTCAGTCGGACCTGACGGCAAGGCTGAACGAGGGGCTGTTGCGAACGCTTCAACTGCAGGACAGCATCCGGCAGATTCTTGGTCCATCCATTCTGGCGATCACCGACGCTGTCGATCGCGGCTTGGCGCGGTCGATCGCAGGAACGGCGGCAGGGCCGGGAGATGCGTCGAAGGAGACGTTCACCGCCGCAGTCGCCGCGCAGGCACCCTTGCGTGAAGCGGAGCGGCTGGCTGATGCGGCGCTCAACAGTCTGCTGATCGCGATCGAGGCGGGCGACGAAGCCGAACTGGAGGCAACGCTCGACCGCTTTCGCCGCGCCCTCGGCGAATGGCAGCAGTTGATCCCGACCATGCCGGCGGGCCTGCGCCTGCCCTTGCGCGTGGTGACCGGCCATCTCACCCGGCAGGTGCAAGGGTCGGAAAGCATATTCCGCATTCGCCGTGAGGCACTGGCGACGCTGCAGCGGGCGGATGCGCTGATGGCCGACAATCGCCTCCTCGCCGATCGGTTGTCGGAACAAGTAGATCGGCTTGTCGCCTCCGCCAGCGCGACGGTAGCCCGGGCCGAGCGCTCGATGAATTCAACCATCGTTCGCTACACGTTTCTCCTCGCCGGCCTGAGCATTGCCGCCATCGCTACCGCCGTGTTCATTTCCTACCTCTTCATCATTCGCGATCTCGGCGCCGGCATGCGCAGCATCACCTCGGCGATGATGCGCCTGGCTGGCGGCGAACATGACACCGCCGTGCCGGCGATCGACCGGCGTGACGAAATCGGCGATCTGGCGCGCGCCTTCGCCGTTTTTCAGGCCAACGCCCGCCGGATGGTGACCCTCGACCGGCAACTGGTCGAAAAGTCCAATCTGCTCGTCGCCACCTTCGACAACATGAACGACGGCTTCAGTGTCTACGACGGGAAGGCGCGGCTGGTGGCGTGGAACGCGCAATTCGTCCACCTGTACGAACTGCCGGAGGATATTCTCGTCCCTGGCACGCCGATCGAGGCGATCCAGCGGATTGTCGCCAACCGCGGCGTGGTGATCCGGACGCCTGTCGGCCGGCAGGTGGAGCCGCCTGAGCTGTCGCTGCAGCGGCTGCGAGTCGCTGAGCGCTTCGAAATCGATCTCACCAACGGACGCACCATCGAACTGCGCAGCAATCCGATCCCCACCGGTGGTTTCGTCACCATTCATATCGATATCACCGAGCGCAAGGCGATCGAGCTGCAACTGCGCCAGGCGCAGAAGATGGAGGTGGTGGGTCAACTGACCGGCGGCCTCGCGCACGACTTCAACAACCTCCTGGCGGTGATTCAGGGCAACCTTCACCTGCTGGAGGACCAGCTCCATGACCAGCCGCAGCTGCAAGAGCGGGCGACGCGGGCGCTGGCCGCGGGCGAACGGGCGGCGATGCAGATCGAACGCTTGCTGGCGTTTTCGCGCCGGCAGAAGCTCCACCCGGAGAGCGTCGATATCCGTGAGCTTGTGGTCGGCATCACCGATCTCCTTGCCTACAGCGTGGGTGAGGGGGTGGAGATTCGCACCGAACTGGCAAACGGGCTGCCGCCGGTGCTGGTGGACCCGGGGCAGCTGGACAATGCACTGCTTAACCTGGCCCTGAACGCCCGCGACGCCATGGATGGACGGGGAACTCTGACCATCGGTGTCGGCCCGGCGACCACCTCCGGCGCTACTGGCCAGCCGTCGGGAGCATTCGTGGAAATCAGTGTGCGGGATACCGGCCGCGGCATGTCAGCTGACGTCATCGAGCGCGCGATCGAGCCCTTCTTCACCACCAAGGCGCCAGGCAAGGGCAGCGGCCTCGGCCTCAGCATGGTTTACGGCTTCGTTCGCCAGTCGGGTGGCGTGTTTCGCCTCGAAAGTGTGCCGGGTGCCGGCACGTCGATCATCTTCACCCTTCCCGTGACCGATCAAGCCAGAGCTGCAGCTGCGCGCTCAGGCGAAGCCGCTGTCGTTGCTGTCGCTGCCGATCACGACCGGCCGCTTGGCGACGTGGCGGGCACGACGGTGCTCGTCGTCGAGGATGATCCCGGTCTGCGCGAGATCGTCTCCGCTCAGGTGCGAGGGCTTGGCTATCGTGTTGTCGAAGCGGCCGACGCCAACGCGGCTCTCGAGTGCTTGCGTGCCGACGCTGCCATCCGGCTGCTCTACACCGACATCGTCCTTGGCGACGGCGCCAATGGCTTCGTGCTCGCCAGCACCGCGCGGGCGATGCGGCCGTCGATCGGCATCATCTTCACGTCAGCCGAACGGCCGGCTGCCCTCGAAGCGTTGACCGATGATCCGGGACTTCGTGACCTGCTGCAAAAGCCGGTGCGTCTGGACAATCTCGCCGCGGCGTTCACCCGTTGCCTGGCGCAAGCGGCCGACGCTCACACCTCCTCAACCAGCGAATCAAAGACATAGCCGGCACCGCGTTCGGTGCGGATGAGATGCGGTGCATGCGGGTTCGGCTCGATTTTCCGCCGTAACCTGAGGACGAGGACGTCGATCGTCCGATCGAAGACATCGCCGCCATGGGAGCGGGTCAGATCCAGCAGTTGCTCACGGCTCAGCACCCGCCGGGGTGCACCGACGAAGGCCTGCAACAGGAGAAACTCGGCATTGGTCAGCGGCACCGGCTTGCCGTCGGGGCCGATCAGCCGGTGCGCCGTCAGATCGAGGAGGTAGCCGGCGAAGCGCCGGCAGCAATGGCCCAGCGTCGGCGCTGAAGAGACGTCGCCGGCGGTGCCCTTCACCCGCCTGAGCACGGCCTTCGCCCGCGCCACCAACTCGCGCGGGTTGAAGGGCTTGACCACGTAGTCGTCGGCGCCGAGCTCAAGGCCGATAATGCGGTCGACGTCACCACCTAGCCCGGTGAGGATAATGATCGGTACGTCGGAGGTCAGTCGCAGCTTGCCGGCAATCGCCAGTCCGTCGCTGTCGGGCAGGCGAATATCGAGGAGGATCAGGTCGGGTTGGCCGTTGCGCAGCCGCTGCGCCAGCTCATTGCTGTCGGCGGCGTCCTCCACCGCAAAGCCCTGGGATTCGAACGCATGGCGCACCACGTCGCGGACCTCGGCGTCGTCGTCAACAACGAGGATGCGCGATGCCATCATAGCTCCCGGCCTCTCATCCGCTGGCCATGCAACCGAACAGACAGGTGCAGCACTTCAAATGTACTCACCCAATGCGTCCCAACAACGACCGAGGCTGGCCGTCTTCAATGCCGGAAGGATGCGCGACACCGATCGGGGATGTTCCGCCGCAGGATAGGCCGCTGCCGGCTTCGCACCGTCACGGCTTCGCATCCTCAGGCGGAGTGACAACATGACGGTCGTTGTCGCGCGCTGGGTTCAGGCGGATTTCTTCAAGTCGGGGAAATCCTCCTCCCAGAACTCGAGTTCTCCCCGCTCGTCGCCCTTACGACGCTGGTCTTCGAGGCGGCGCAACTCCACGCGGCGAATTTTGCCGGAGATGGTCTTCGGCAATTCGGCGAACTCGATGCGGCGGATCCGCTTGTACGGCGCCAGTCGATCGCGGACGAACTTGAGGATGTCCTCGGCCAGTTCTCGGCTCGGTCGATACCCGTCCACCAGCGTCAGCACCGCCTTCGGCACCGCTAGACGCAGCGGATCGGGGCTCGGCACCACCGCTGCCTCNNGGGCGACAGCTTCATGCTCGATCAGCACGCTTTCCAGTTCGAAGGGGCTGATCCGATAGTCGGAGGCTTTGAACACGTCGTCAGCGCGGCCAACGTAAGTAATGTAGCCGTCGGCGTCACGCATGGCTACGTCGCCTGTGCGGTAATAGCCGCCGGCGGTAACCTCTGCCGTTTTCGCCGCATCGTCCTTGTAGCCGAGCATCAGCCCCGTGGGGCGCGGGTCGAGCATGAGGCTGAGTTCGCCCTCGTCGGCCGGCTTACCGTCCACATCCACCAGTACCACCTGGAAGCCGGGCATCGGCCGGCCCATCGAACCAGGCTGCAGCTTCTGGCGCGGCGAGTTGCCGATCTGGCAGGTGGTTTCGGTCTGGCCGAAGCCGTCGCGCAGCGTTAGTCCCCACGCCTTTTCGACCTGCTCGATCACCTCCGGATTGAGCGGTTCGCCAGCACCGGCCACTTCGCGCAGCTTCACCGGAAAGGCCGCCATGTCCTCTTGGATCAACATCCGCCAGACGGTGGGCGGCGCGCACAAGGTCGTCACCCCATGGCGGACGATGGCGTCAAGCACCACCTTGGCGTTGAACCGGCTGTAGTTGTAGATGAAGATCGTCGCGCCGGCATTCCAGGGAGCGAAAAAGCAGCTCCAGGCGTGCTTGGCCCAACCGGGCGAACTGATATTCCAGTGAATGTCGCCTTCCCGCAGGCCGAGCCAGTACATGGTGGACAGATGGCCGACGGGATAGCTCTGGTGTGAATGCTCCACCAGTTTCGGCTTGGACGTGGTGCCCGAGGTGAAATAGAGCAGCAGCGGATCATTCGCCATGGTTTGCCCATCCGGGGTGAACGCGGACGGTGCGGCAGCGGCGTCGGCATACGATTGCCAGTCGGCAGCGGCGCCGCCGACGATGATCCGGGTATAATCGCCAGGAAGATCTGCGAACTTGCCGATATCGGCGGCGCCGACAACCACGTGACGGACGCCGCCGCGATCGAACCGGTCAAGCAGGTCTTCGCGGGCGAGCAGCGTCGTCGCCGGGATGACCACCGCGCCCAGCTTGATCGCCGCCAGCATGACTTCCCACAGCGGAACGACGTTGTTCAGCATCAGCAGCATGCGGTCGCCGCGCTTGACGCCGAGGCCACGGAGGAAGTTCGCCGTACGGTTGGAGCGTTCCAACAGCTCGGCGAAGCTGAGCTNGCTCTCGCTGCCGTCCTCGTCGACCACCCAAAGCGCTGGCCGAGCGTTGTCGCGGGCGATGACGTCGAAGTAATCGAGTGCCCAGTTGAAGGTGTCGAGCTGGGGCCAACGAAACTCGCGGTAAGCGGTATCGTAATCTTCGCGGTGGGCAACGAGGAAATCGCGCGCAGCAAGAAACGCCTTCGTGGACGACATAAGACCCTCCTATGTTGTTGTTCGTGCGGGACGCTACCTCGCAGTCACGTCGGGCATCCGACGCCTACTGGCAAAGGGGCGACCATCATCTTTTCCGTGAGGGTATCTCAAGTAACTAGCCTCGGCGCAAGTACGCATTGAAGCGATGCAACTGCAGCGGCTGGCATGTGCTTAATCATCACCAACCGACCAGTCGATATCGGCGGCGAAGATGTAGCCGGCACCGTAGACGGTCTTGATGATCTGCGGTGTCTTCGGATCGCTCTCCAGCTTCTGACGCAGTCGCGAGATGCGCACGTCGATGGAGCGATCGAAAGGAGAGCGGTCCTCGGCGCTGCGAATGCCGAGGAGCATGTCGCGGGTCAGCACCCGATTTGGCGCGCGGCAAAACGCCAACAGCAACCGGGCCTCGGCGGCACTTAACTCAGTGCAGCTGCCGCCGGCGTCGGTCAGCGTTAGCCGGTCAAAGTCGCAGGTCCAGGAAGCGAAGCGGGCGATACCGATGGCCTTGTTCGCCGCAACGGTCACGGCGCGCTCGCTTCGGCGTAGCACCGCTTTCACCCGCGCCACCAATTCGCGCGGATCGAACGGCTTGACCAGGTAGTCGTCGGCGCCGAGTTCCAGTCCGAGCACCCGGTCGACCGGATCGCTGCGGCCGGTGAGAATGATCACCGGCACTGGGTCGCGGCCGTGCACGTCGCGGATCACCGCTAGGCCATCGCGGTCGGGCAGTCCCAGATCGACGATGCAGAGGTCCGGCCGGCGAACCCGTATCTGGTTGAGGAACGCGGCGGCGCGCGGAAACCATTCGGTGTGAAAACCGTGCTCTTCCAGCGTCCGGCAGACCAGCCGACCAATCTCCGGATGGTCTTCGAGCACGAACACCCGCTGTCCTGCCGCAGCCATTGGTCCGTCCGATCTCATTGCCAGGATGGGCTCTGCCGACCGGCGGCGCGGCGCTGGTACGGCGTCAATCTCGGCGAAGCATACGTGGGAATGCCGCCGGCTGAAAGGCGCACGGTTACCGCCGGGCAGCCTTGTTCAGGCATAGTCCGCATGCTGCTGTTCACTTAAGCTCATGCCGATTGCGTCGCCTGGCGCAGGGCTTCGATCAACTGCGCCCTGTCGAAGGGCTTGCGGAGAACCGGAAACGGGCAGCGATCGAATTGCCGGGAGCGGTCGCGGCCGGCGTAGCCGGTGATCAGGACGATGCCGAGCCTGGGTCGCAATTGGTGCGCCGCGTGACCGAGGTCGATACCGCTCATCGAGCCCGGCATCACCACATCGCTGACCAGCAGTGTAAAGTCCTCGATGCGTTGCAGCAGAGCCAACGCCTCGTCGGCCGCCGCCGCTTCAACCAACCGGAACCCCAGGTCGGTCAACTGCCGGCGGATCACCGCGCGGACCCGCTCGTCGTCTTCCACCAGCAGGACCAGGTCTTCGGGCAGGGCGCGAAACGCGCTGGCCGGCGCGGCACCGTCCATGGCATCGGACTCGTCGGCCTGCGGCAGCAGGATCACCACTCGTGTTCCCTCTCCCGGCGCACTGTCGATCTGTACCGCACCGTGTGACTGGCGGACGAAGCCATAGACCATGCTGAGGCCGAGGCCGCTGCCGTCACCGACGGCCTTGGTGGTAAAGAAGGGCTCAAACANCCGCGCGCGCGTTGCCGCATCCATGCCGGTGCCGGAATCGGCGACGACGATCTGGACATAACCACCGGGGGCGACGCCGAGGCTGGCCGCGGCATCGGTGTCCAGGTGGACGAACGTCGTTTCGAAGGTCAGCCGGCCACCACGCGGCATGGCGTCACGGGCGTTGAGGGCGAGATTCAGCAGCGCGTTTTCCAGCTGATGCGGATCGACGAGGGCGGCGTAGGGGCGGCCGCGGGTGGCAATGACGATCTCGATGTGACTGGGCAGTGAGCGACGCAGCAAGCGGACCATGGTGCCGATCCGCTCCTCGATATCCACCGCGCGCGGTTCCAGCGACTGGCGGCGGGCAAAGCTCAGCAGACGCTGCGTCAGTTCGGCGCCCTTGCGCGCGGCTTCGATCGCCGGATCGATGAACTCAGCGAGGGCCGCCTCGGTGGTCTGTTCACGCAACGGCAGCAGGTTGCCGAGGATGACGGTGAGCAGATTGTTGAAATCGTGGGCAATGCCGCTTGTCAACTGGCCCACCGCCTCCATCTTCGCCGCCTGGACGATGGCGGCCTCCGCCTGCTTCTGCCGGGCGATGTCGAGCGACAGGATGAAGAAGCCGACGATGCCGCCCGGTTCCTGGATCTCCGGGACCAGCCAGGTGCGGATCGCCGTTCGCCGTCCCTGGGCATCGGCGGTCTCGTACTCAAAGGTGACGTCCTTGCCGTCGAGCACGGTGGCGATGTGCGGGCGCATCTCCGCCAAGGTTTGCTCGCCCACCACCTCCAGCGCCGGTCGGCCGACGATGGCAGCCTTGGCGAAACCGTAGGCGGCGGCGAAGCGGCGATTGGCAAACAGACACAGCAGATCGCGGTTCCAGTAGGCAATGCCGGCAGGGAGGCTGTCGGTGACCAGCAGCAAGCGTGACTCGCTGCTGCGCAGTGCCGCGGCGATCTCCTTCTGCTTGGCGACGGCACCGAGAAGCTTGTCGTGTGCGGCCTGCAGTTCGGCCGTTCGCACCTCCACGCGTCGCTCCAGATCCTCGTTGTGCGCGCGGACCAGGCGCTCGGCGCGGCGCTGGGCGGTCACGTCAGTATAGACGCGGAAGAAGCCGCCGCCCGGAAGCGGCTCGCCCCGGACGGCGAGAATGGTGCCGTCCGGCCGCACCCGCTCGAAGCTCTGCGGCTGCAATGCGGCCGCCTGCTGCCGGCGTTCGTTCACCTGCGTTTCGATCTCGCCGCAGCCATACTCGCCGCGCACCGCGTTGAAGCGGATCAGGTCGGCGAAGGCGACGCCGGGGCAGACAAGCTCGGGTGGGAGGGCGAGAAGCTCAATAAAGCGCTGGTTCCAGCCGACCAGACGCAAACGGCTGTCAAAGACGGCAATGCCCTGGTCGAGGCGGTCCAGTCCTGCTTGCAGCAGCGCGTAAACTTCGGTCTCGGTGGATCTCGCGGGCAGCGCCAGCGTCATCGTTCGCCTCCCGTCTGCGACATCTGCAGCGATTGTACGAGACGGCAACGAAGGGCGACAAAGCCTTTACCGGTAAATGGCGTCGCCGTTACAATTCGATACATTGAGCAGACAGTTCTGCAAGATCGCTTGGCTAAAAGTACTCAGCGGAACGAGATGATCGTCTGGAGGTGAAGGTCCGGGCATTCGGAGACGAAACTGCGTCGCGAATACCGTCCGCCTTTGAACGCAAGGATCGTCGCCGGCCAATGGCGGTTGCTCTGACGATTGCCTCTCCGGATGCTATGACGCTGAACGCGGCACCCGCCCCGCGAGCGGCGGCTGACCGGGCAAAGAACATCGCGCCGCAACAGTGACGGCGCTCAGGGAAGGAACGGCGCGACCATGACCATCTACACGGCACCCATTCGTGACATGCGCTTCATCATGGAAGAGCTGTGCGGTCTCGATGAGATTGCGAGCCTTCCCGGTCTCGAGGAAGCGACGCCCGACGTGGTNGGCGCCGTCCTCGAAGAAGCAGCGAAGGTCGCTGGCGAGGTCCTGGCGCCGATCAATCAGCAAGGCGACGTGCAGGGGTCGGTTTGGAGTGATGGCAAGGTAACGACGCCGGACGGCTGGAAAGACGCCTACGCCACGTTCATCGCCGGCGGCTGGAACGGCGCGGTCAATGAACCGGAGTGGGGCGGCATGGGGCTACCGTGGCTGGTCAATGCCGCGGTGCAGGAGATGATTCATTCCGCCAACATGGCCTTCGCACTATGCCCGATGCTGACGCAAGGCGCGATCGAGGCGATCACCCTTAACGGCTCGGAAGAGCTGAAGCAGCGCTTCCTGCCGAAGATGGTCAGCGGCGAGTGGACGGGGACGATGAATCTGACCGAGCCGCAGGCCGGCTCGGATCTGAGCGCCGTTCGCAGCCGCGCCGAGCGCGCCGACGGCCACTACCTGATCTCCGGGCAGAAGATCTTCATCACCTACGGCGATCACGACCTCACCGACAACATCATCCACCTGGTGCTGGCCCGCTGCCCCGATGCGCCTCCGGGAGTGAAGGGCATCTCGCTGTTCGTGGTGCCGAAGTTCATCCTCGACGACAACGGCGCGCCGGGCGAGTTGAACGACGTCCAGTGCGTCTCGATCGAACACAAGCTCGGCATCCACGGCAGCCCGACGGCAGTGCTGTCGTTCGGCGACAAGGGCGGCGCCGTCGGCTACCTGGTCGGCGAGGAAAACCGCGGCCTCGAATACATGTTCGTGATGATGAACCTGGAGCGTCTCGTCGTCGGCATCCAGGGCCTCGGCATCTCCGAGCGCGCCTATCAGCAGGCGGTAAGCTACGCCCGCGAGCGGGTCCAGGGCCAGCCCGTCGGCACCAAGGGCGAGCGGCTGCCGATCATTCATCACCCGAACATCCGCCGCAAATTGCTGGCGATGCGCGCCGAAATCGAGGCGATGCGGGCGGTGGCTTTTGCCGCCGCACGGGCGAGCGATCTTTACGATCGCCATCCCGACGCCGCGGTGCAGGCGTTCAATAAGGCGCGGCTGGAGCTGCTGACCCCGATCGTCAAGGGCTGGTGCACCGAGCGCTCGGTTGAACTGACATCGATCGGCGTCCAGGTGCACGGCGGCATGGGCTACATCGAAGAAACCGGTGCCAGCCAGCACTTCCGCGACGCGCGGATCACGCCGATCTACGAAGGCACCACCGCCATTCAGGCCAATGACCTGGTCGGCCGCAAGATCATCCGCGACAAGGGCCAGACGGTCCGCGCTTTGCTCGACGAGATGCGTGGCCTCGAGAGCGCACTCGCGTCCAACCGCGACGACCAAGCCTCGGCAGCGGCGTTATCGGCAGCGCTGATGGCCGGTATCGCCGATGCCAGCAGCGTCGTCGACTGGCTGCTCGACGCGGCCGGGCGCGACCAGCGGCTGCCGTTGGTGGCGGCAAACTATGTCCTGCTGCTGTTTGGCACCCTGATCGGCGGCCACGAAATGGCGCGCGCCGCGCTGGCGGCCGGCCGGCGGCTGGCGGCGGGTGAGGGCGATCCGGCGTTCCTCACCGCCAAGATCACCACCGCGCGCTACTACGCTGAGCACGTGATGCCGCGCATTGCCGGCTTCACCCGCGCCATCATCGACGGCTCGGCAACGGTGCTTGCGCTCGATACCGAACTTCTCTGATCGCCGGCGCGTCGCCGCCGCGGCGGCAGCACACCGGCGAGAGTGACTTCAACGGGCCCGGCGCGTCGGCGTGGGCCCACGCAGCGCCGCAGGCGCGGCAAGAGTGGAGATTGTTGAAATGCCTGATGACCTAGTGGTTGTGGACCGGCAGACCGAGGCTGATCCGGCGCCGGCGGAAGCGGCGAAAGCCCGAGGCCCGGTACGGTTCGTGACCGCGGCGAGCTTGTTCGATGGCCACGATGCGTCGATCAACATCGTTCGCCGGGTGCTGCAGGGTGCCGGCGCCGAGGTGATCCATCTCGGGCATAACCGCTCGGTCGAGGAGATCGTCAACGCCGCGCTGCAGGAAGACGTCCACGGCATCGCCTTAAGTTCGTACCAGGGCGGTCACATGGAGTTCTTCAAGTACATGATCGACCTGCTGCGCGAGCGGGGCGGCGCGGAAATCCAGGTCTTCGGCGGCGGCGGCGGCGTCATCGTCGCCGAGGAGGTGGCCGAGCTGCACGCTTACGGCGTTGCCCGCATCTACACGCCGGAGGACGGCCGGCGGATGGGTCTGCAGGGGATGATCGACGATATGATCGCCCGCTGCAATTTCTCGCTCTCGGAGTCGGTGCCGACCGACTTCCATGCCCTTGCAGAAGGCAACCTCCGCGACCTGGCGAAGGTGATCACCGCGCTCGAAGACGGCGTCCTCGACGAGGCCGCCCGTGACCAGCTGCACGCTCTGGCGCACCGCCGTGGCGTCGTCCCGGTGATCGGTGTCACCGGCACCGGCGGTGCCGGCAAGTCTTCGCTCAACGATGAGTTGATCCGCCGCTTCCGTATGTATTCTGGCGAGCCGAAGATCGCGGTGATCGCCATCGATCCGTCGCGGCGCAAAACCGGCGGTGCCTTGCTCGGCGACCGCATCCGGATGAACGCCATCGACGCGGCCAATATCTACGTCCGCTCGCTCGCCACCCGCTCGCCCAACGCCGAAGTGCCGGAGGCGATGAAGGACATCATCACCGCCTGCAAGGCTGCCGGCTTCCAGCTGATCATCGTCGAGACGCCGGGTATCGGCCAGGGTGACGCCGGCATCGTGCCGTTCGTCGATCTGTCACTGTACGTGATGACGCCTGAGTTCGGTGCTGCCTCACAGCTCGAAAAAATCGACATGCTCGATTTCGCCGACATCGTCGCCATCAACAAGTTCGACCGGCAGGGGGCGCAGGACGCACTGCGCGATGTGGCGAAGCAAATTCAACGCAATCGCGAGGCGTTTACCACCCCGGTCGATACGATGCCGGTGTTCGGCACCATGTCGTCGCGGTTCAATGACTTAGGCGTGACCGCGCTCTACCAGGAGCTGATCCGCCAGTGCAACGACAAGAGCCTTGGCCGCTGGCAGAGCAGTGCGGCGGAGGTGACCGCCAAGCATGCCGAGCCGGGGGCGGGGATCGTCCCGGCGGCGCGGCGCAACTATCTGGCGGAGATCGCCGATACCGTCCGTGGCTATCATACCGCCGTCCGCGGCCAGGTGGCGATCGCCCGCAAGCGGCAGGCGCTGCGCCAGACCAAGGAGATGCTCGCCGCCGCGGGCCGCCCCGCCGCCGACGTGGAGGCGCTGCTGGACGACCAGAATGAGGCCCTTGATCCGCGCTGCCGCAAGCTGATCGACATGTGGCCAACCGTTGTCCAGGCCTACTCGGGCGACGAGTATGTGGTCCGGATGCGCGACAAAGAAACCCGCACCGCTCTGACCAGTCAGTCACTCTCCGGTACCCGCATTCCCAAGGTGGCGCTGCCGCGGTTCGAGGATGAAGGCGAAATCCTCAGGTGGCAGTTGAAGGAAAATGTCCCCGGTGCCTTCCCGTTCACCGCCGGGGTGTTCTCCTTCAAACGTGAGGGCGAGGATCCCACCCGGATGTTCGCCGGCGAAGGTGATCCGTTCCGCACCAACCGCCGTTTCAAGTTCCTGGCCAAGGACATGCCGGCGAAGCGGTTGTCCACTGCCTTCGATTCCGTGACCCTCTACGGCTTCGACCCCGACGAGCGGCCGGACATCTATGGCAAGGTGGGCAACTCCGGGGTGTCGATCGCCACGCTTGATGACCTGAAGACGCTCTACGACGGCTTCGAGCTGTGCGACCCGCAGACGTCGGTGTCGATGACGATCAACGGTCCGGCGCCGTCCATCCTGGCGATGTTCTTCAATGCCGCCATCGACCAGCAGATCTGTCGCTTCGAGGCGGAGAATGGCCGTCGTCCCACCGAGGATGAAGCGCTCAAGATTCGCGACTGGGTGATGAAAAACGTCCGCGGCACCGTGCAGGCTGACATCCTCAAGGAAGACCAGGGACAGAACACCTGCATCTTCTCCACCGAGTTTGCCCTGAAGATGATGGCGGATATCCAGGAGTATTTCGTCCACCACCAAGTGCGAAATTTCTATTCGGTGTCGATCTCCGGCTACCACATCGCCGAGGCTGGCGCCAACCCGATCAGCCAGTTGGCCTTTACTCTCGCCAACGGCTTCACCTACGTCGAGGCGTATCTGGCGCGCGGCATGCACATCGATGACTTCGCGCCCAACCTGTCGTTCTTCTTCTCCGCCGGCATGGAGCCGGAGTACGCGGTGATGGGCCGGGTCGCCCGGCGCATCTGGTCGACGGCGCTGCGGTTCAAGTACGGTGCCAACGAGCGCTCGCAGAAGCTCAAGTACCACACCCAGACCTCGGGCCGCTCGCTGCACGCCCAGGAGTACGCGTTCAACGACGTGCGCACGACGCTGCAGGCGCTGATCGCCACCTACGACAACACCAACAGCCTGCACACCAACGCCTACGACGAGGCGATCACCACGCCGACCGAGGAAAGCGTCCGCCGCGCCCTGGCGATCCAGATGATCATCAACCGTGAGTGGGGCCTCGCCAAGAACGAGAACCCCAATCAGGGCGCATTCATCATCGATGAGCTGACCGACTTGGTGGAAGAAGCGGTGCTGCAGGAGTTCGAGCGCATCTCGGCGCGTGGTGGGGTGCTGGGGGCGATGGAGACCGGCTATCAGCGCGGCAAGATCCAGGACGAGTCCCTCTACTACGAGCGGAAGAAGCACGACGGCTCGTACCCGATCATCGGCGTCAACACCTTCGTCAATCCCCAGGGGAGCGAACTACCGACACCGGAGCTGGCGCGTTCCACCGACGAGGAAAAGCAGGGTCAGCTCGCCCGGCTGGCGGCATTCCATGCGCGCAACGCGGATCAGGCCGAGGCGATGACGGCACGGCTGAAGGCGGTGGCGGTTGCCGGCGGTAACATCTTCGAGGTCCTGGTGGACGCGGTTCGCGTGCTTTCCCTCGGCCAGATCAGCCAAGCGCTGTTCGAGGTCGGCGGCAAATACCGCCGCAGCATGTGATGTGCGCCTGATGCCGCCGCCGGCGGCCGGGGTGCCGAGGCGCCCCGTTCGCCGGCGGAAGCCTTCGCTCAGAGGATGAAGTCGCCGGCAACCCACTGGCTCGGCAGCACGGTGCCGTCCTGGACCAGGATTTCGAAGTCGGCCACTTTGTCGCCGTTGATGTCACCCTGGACGAGGGTGTTGGTGCCGCTTGCCACCACATGCAGCTGACCGGCGACGCCGCTGAACGCCGCGGTGCCAATGAAGGTGAAGGCCTGGTTGCCGGCAACGAGCGTGCTGGCATCGATCAGCGACAGATCGATCTGATCGCCGGCGGCGGCGCCGACGCCGTCGAAGGCGACGATACTGTCATGGTTGACGCCCACGGCAGAGTCGGTTATCGCGGCGAAGACGAACTTGTCGGCCCCGGTGCCGCCACTAGGATGTCGGTGCCAGCGCCGCCGAGGAGGGTGTCGAGCCCGTCACCGCCGCTCAGGCTGTCATTCCCGGCACCCCCGTCGTGGGAGTCGTTGCCGATGCCGCCGGCGAGCGTATCGTTACCGGCCGCGCCGATCAGCGAGTCATTGCCGTTGCCGCCATCAAGGCTGTTGTTGAGGGCGTTGCCGGTGAGCGTGTCGTTGAACGCCGAGCCGACGACGTTTTCCACGTTGGCGAGGGTATCGATGCCGGCGCCGACGGTGTTCTGTGCCGTGGCGAGCGCCAGGTTGACCGTCACCCCGGTAGCGGAGGCGGCGTAGCTCACCGTATCGATGCCGCCCCCACCATCGATGGAGTCGTTGCCGGCCCCGCCGTCGAGGACATCGTTGCCAAGGCCACCGATGAGAGTGTCGTTGCCGACCGCGGCGCTGAGTGAATCATTGCCGCTGCCGCCATCGAGGCTGTTGTTGAGGGCGTTGCCGGTAAGCGTGTCGTTGAACGCCGAGCCGACGACGTTTTCCACGTTGGCGAGGGTATCGATGCCGGCGCCGACGGTGTTCTGAGCCGTGACGAGCGCCAGGTTGACCGTCACCGCCGCCAGCGCCGAGGCGTAGCTCGCGGTATCGATGCCACCACCGCCATCGATGGAGTCGCTGCCGGCGCCGCCGTCGAGGACATCGTTGCCGAGGCCACCGATGAGCGTGTCGTTGCCGGCCGCGGTGGACAGCGAATCATTGCCGCTGCCGCCATCGAAGCTGTTGTTGAGGGCGTTGCCGGTAAGCGTGTCGTTGAAGGTGGATCCCAGGATGTCTTCGATGTTGGCGAGGGTCTCGATGCCGCCGCCGCCAGTGTTTTGCGCCGTGGTCAGCGAGAGATTGACCGTTACCCCGGCGGCGGTTCCGGCGTAGCTCACCCGATCGATCCCGGCGCCGCCGTCGATGGAGTCGTTGCCGGCACCCCCGTGCAGGGAATCGTTGCCGATGCCGCCCGCCAGGGTGTCGTTGCCGTCGCCACCCCAGATCTGATCGTCACCGCCGCCACCATCGATGCTGTTGTTGTCGGCGCTGCCGGTGAAGATATCAGCGAAGGTCGAGCCGAGAAGGTTTTCGATCCCGACAAGGGTGTCGATGCCGCCGCCAACGGTGTTCTGCGCCACGGTGAGCGCCAGGTTGACCGTTACTCCGGCGGCGGTTCCAGCATAGCTCAGCGTATCGATCCCGGTACCGCCATCGATGGAGTCGTTGCCGGCACCCCCGTGGAGGAAATCGTTGCCGATGCCGCCCACCAGGGTGTCGTTGCCGTCGCCACCCCAGATCTGATCGTTACCGCCGCCGCCATCGATGCTGTTGTTGCCGGCACTGCCGGTGAACACGTCGTGGAAGGTGGATCCCAGGATGTTTTCAATGTTGATGAGGGTGTCGACGCCAGCACCGACAGTGTTCTGCGCCGTGGTGAGCGCCAGGTTGACCGTCACCCCGGCGGCGGTTCCGGCGTAGCTTACCTCTGTCAATCCCGATGCCGCCGTCGATGGAGTCGTTACCGGCACCCCCGTGCAGGGCATCGTTGCCGATGCCGCCCGCCAGGGTGTCGTTGCCGTCGCCACCCCAGATCTGATCGTCGCCGCTGCCGCCATCGATGCTGTTGTTGCCGGCACTCCCGGTGAGTACGTCGGCGAAGGCGGATCCCAGGATGTTTTCGATGTTGACGAGGGTATCGATGCCGGCACCGACGGTGTTCTGTGCCGTGGCGAGTGCCAGATTGATCGTCACCCCGGCGCCGGTTCCAGCATAGCTCACCGTATCGATGCCATCACCGCCGTCGATGGAGTCGTTGCCGGCACCGCCGTGCAGGGAATCATTGCCGGTGCCGCCGGCCAGGGTGTCGTTGCCGTCGCCGCCCCAGATCTGATCGTTACCGCCGCTGCCATCGATGCTGTTGTTGTCGGCACTGCCGGTCAGCAGATCGTTGAAGGTGGATCCCAGGATGTTTTCGATGTTGATGAGGGTATCGATGCCGGCGCCGACGGTATTCTGCGCTCCGGTTAGCGCCAGATTGACCGTCACCCCGGTGGTGGTTCCAGCATAGCTCACCGTATCGATCCCATCGCCGCCGTCGATAGAGTCGTTGCCGTCACCGCCGCGGAGAGTATCGCTGTCAGCGCCTCCGAGGATGGTATCGTTGCCAGTGCCGCCGATTAACAAGTCAGCCCCGTCACCCCCGGACAGGGCATCCACGCCGTCGCCGCCGTCTACCGTGTCGTTGCCGGTGCCACCGTCGATGCTGTCGTTGCCGATATTGCCGAGCAGAGTGTCGTTGCCGTCGCCGCCGCGGATGGTGTCGTCGTCGGCACCACCTGCAACCGTGTCGTCGCCGGCACCGCCGATCAGGAGTCGTTGCCGCCACTGCCGGCCAGCGCATCTGCGCCGTCGCCGCCGTCGACCGTATCGTTGCCTTCGTTGCCGTCGACGCTGTCGTTGCCGATATTGCCCAGCAAGCTGTCGTCGTTGCCATCACCTCCCTGGATGCTGTCGTTATCGGCTCCACCCGCCGCCGTGTCGTCGCCGGCGTCACCACTCAGCGAGTCATTCCCGCCGCTGCCGGCCAGCGCATCCGCGCCGTCGCCGCCGCCAACCGTATCGTTGCCTTCGTTGCCGTCGACGCTGTCGTTGCCGGCATCGCCTTGCAGGGTGTCGTTGCCGTCACCGCCCTGGATGCTATCGTTGCCGTCGCCGCCGGACACCGTGTCGTCACCAGCATCGCTGCTCAGGGAGTCATTGCCGCCACTGCCGGCCAGCGCATCCGCGCCGTCACCGCCGGACACGGTGTCGTCACCGGCATCGCCACTTACGGAGTCATTTCCGCCACTGCCGGCCAGTGCGTCCGCGCCGTCACTGCCGCTAACCGTGTCGTTGCCGTCACCACCGTCAATGCTGTCGTTGCCACCACTTCCGAGGAGTACATCACTCCCAGAACCGCCAGTGATGCAGTCATCTCCTAGGCTGCCGACGCTAATCGTATCATTGCCGGCTCCGCCCGTGATCGTCGCGCTCAAATTGTTGGCAGCGCCAATTATACTGTCATTGCCGTCACCGCCATCAATGCTATTGCCTTGGTATGAATTATTAATAGTTATCGTGTCGTTCCCATTGCCTCCACTTAACGTGTCATTATTCAATGTGCTTCCGACAATCCTATCATCGCCATCACCTCCGTAAACAATAATTGTACTATCACTGTACCTATCATATTGATTCGCTCCAATGGTGTCATTACCTAGCCCGCCGGTAATTGAGACAGTACCTTCGGAGTTAAATGCGATTTGGCCGCTTATGCTGTCGTTGCCATCGCCGCCGTCGATTACAACACTATTGACCCCGTACGAGACAACGATCGTATCGTTGCCGCCGCCACCTGTAATACCGAACGCACTGAAACTGCCGGTGCCATCGATGCTATCGTTGCCGTCATCACCTGAAATCGAGAAATTTTCGACGGCATAACCAAAGGCGCGAATGGTATCGTTGCCGCCGCCGCCGAAGATGGTGTCACTGCCGCCGTTACCATAGATGGAATCGTTACCATCCCCGCCGTCGACGATATCATCGCCCTCATTGCTATAGATCAGGTCGTTACCACCGCCACCTATGATACTATCATTTACAAGACTACCTTCGATCGTGTCGTTGCCGATGCCGCCGTCAATACTGGTGCTACCAAAGATCGAGTCATCGCCAGTACCGCCGACGATAGTGCCGTTGCCGCCGTTGATCGTGTCGTTACCGCTTCCACAGTCGATACTATTGTTGCCGATGTCGGCATAGACTTCGTCGTCGCCGCCACCACCCAGGATGGTGTTGTTGCCGGTGCCCCCATCGATGGTGTCGTTACCATCGCCGCCGTCGATGCTGTCGTTGCCCGTCCCACCGATGAGCGAGTCGCCGGCACCGAGGCCGACGACCGTGTCATTGCCGGCAAGAGCGTCGATGGTGTCCGACCCCGCGGTCCCCGTGAGCGAGTCGTCCCCAGTTGTCGGGCCTGTACCGACAAGGCCGATGAAGTCGGCCTGGGTAAGCGTTGCGAGGGTGGCGCCGGTGACGGTGATGGCGTTGCTGCCGATCGTCAGCAGCACGCCGCCGCTGACCGCGGTCTTGCCGATGGCGTTCCACGAGGTGTTGAAGGCACTCAGGTCGATGAGGTCCTGGCCATCGGTGAAGTCGTCGATGACGTCGGCACCGTCGCCGCTGTGGAAGACGAAGACGTCGTTGCCGTTACCGCCCTGCAACTCGTCGTTGCCGGTGCCGCCATCGACCGTGTCGTTGCCGACGGCACCGATCACCGTATCCACGCCGTCGTCACCGGTCATCGAGTCGGCGCCATCGCCGCCAAATACAATGTCGTTTCCCGAACCGCCGCTAATCGTCTCGTCGCCAGCCGTGCCGATGATACTGTCGTTGCCGAGACCGCCGACGATCGAGGCGATCCGGCCGCCGGTAACGACGCTGTTGAAAAATCGAGGCTGTCCGAACCCGAGGAGCCCTGGACGGTCACCGGAGCAAGGCCCGCGGCGACCTCCCAGGCATCCACGTTGGCGATAAGACGGACACCGCTCAGCACTGCGACATTAATGAGCCCGGTGTCGCTGCCAAGACCTCCGTCGATGGAAATCGCGTTGCCATCGATAATAAGCCGATCATTGCCGGCTCCCGCGTCGAGAACGTCGCCATCTCCCCCGCGGAGGGTCTCGTTTCCATTGCCTCCATAGAGCGAGTCAGCGCCGTCACCCCCATCAATGGAAGTATTTCCAAGATAACTGTAAAGATAGTCGTTGCCTTCACCTCCATATATAGTGCTTCCTCCGTAATATGATGCCGATATTGTGTCATTACCTGCACCTCCATCAAGGCTGTCGCTTCCTTTACTATTTGAATTATTAATGACGTCGTTTCCGGCGCCGCCACTAAGTGTATCATCATCATAGCTATAATTATTGCTTTCAATTGTATCGTTGCCATCGCCGCCGGACAGCGAGTCGTTACCTGTATTGTTGATGAGCAGATCGTTTCCCGTTCCACCAAGCAAGGTGTCGTCGCTACTGCCGCCGTCGAGGGTATCGTTGCCACCGCCGCCGTCGAGGGAATCGGCGCCGCTGCCGGGGAAGCTGCCGGCGGGCGAGCGGTTCACCGTCGGTGAGACAGAGTCTGGGCTGATGACTTCGTTGAAGGTCGTGCCGGTGAACGTCGCCATGGTCTTGTCCCTCCATTGTAATTGGGAGGGCAGCGGCAACCGTCACCTCCCCCAAAGGTGTTATGAATGGGACTTTAAACCAGGTGTCGAACAGGTTCAACGGTCGGTTGTCATTACAGTGCCGCGTTGGCCTATGCTCAGCGGGATGCGGCGATCATGGCGTCGGCGGCTCTGCGCGCCGCCTGATGCCGGCGGCGGCAGAGGGCCGGGGAGGCTGACGGGGTCAGAGGATGAAGTCGCCGGCGACCCACTGGCTCGGCAGCACGGCGCCGTCCTGCACCAGGATCTCGAAGTCGGCCACTTTGTCGCCGTTGATGTCGCCCTGGACGAGGGTGTTGGTGCCGCTTGCCACCACATGCAGCTGACCGGCGACGCCGCTGAACGCCGCGGTGCCAATGAAGGTGAAGGCCTGGTTGCCGGCAACGAGCGTGCTGGCATCGATCAGCGACAGATCGATCTGATCGCCGGCGGCGGCGCCGACGCCATCAAAGGCGACGATGCTGTCATGATTGACGCCGAGGCCCGAGTCGGCCACGGCGGCGAAGACGAACTTGTCGGCGCCAGCGCCGCCGCTCAGGATGTCGGCGCCAGCGCCGCCGTTGAGGCTGTCGTTCCCGGCCAGTCCGGCCAGCGAGTCGCTACCGCCGTTACCGCTGAGGCTGTTGTTGCCGGCACCGCCGCTGAGCGTGTCGTTGTAGGCCGAGCCGGCAAGGTTCTCGATGCCGACCAGGGTGTCGATGCCGGCGCCCTGCGTATTCTGCGCCGTGGTCAACGTCAGGTTGACACTGACCGCCGCCGCTGCCGCGGCGTAGTTGGCGATGTCGCTGCCGTCGCCGCCGTCGATGGAGTCGTTGCCGAGGCCGCCATCGAGGGTGTCGTTGCCAAGGCCGCCAATGAGGGTATCGGCACCGCCGGCAGCGGCGAGCCAATCGTTACCGTTGCCGCCGCTGAGATTGTTGGCCAGCGCGTTGCCGCTTACCGTGTCGTTGTAGGCGGAGCCGAGGAGATTCTCGATGCCGGTGAGGGTGTCGATGCCGCCACCCAGCGTATTCTGCGCCGTGGTGAGCGCCAGCTTGACCGATACCGCCGCCGTCGCCCCGTTGTAGCTCACCGTGTCGATGCCAGCACCGCCGTCGATGGAGTCGTCGCCGGCGCCACCGCTGATCGTGTCGTTGCCGGCGCCGGCAACAATCGTCGCGTCCGCTCCGTTGATGCTGGCGAGGATACTGTCGTTGCCGTCGTCGCCCGAGAGATAGACGCCGGACCCATCGCCGCCGGAGGAGCCGGTGACGGTGAGCGTATCGTCGCCAGATCCGCCGTACACGACAACCGTGTGCGCATCGATGCCGAGAGACAGGTTGATGCGGTCGCTGCCATATCCGCCCTGAATCGAAATATTATCGGAGTACGAGCCGCTATTACTATAGTTTATTATGTCGTTGCCGTCACCGCCATCGATACTGACGAGTGCCTTCCAATTATCAATGGTTATCGTATCATTTCCGGCAGCTGCAGATAATGTTTCATCGCCAGATCTACTGCCGATGATGCTATCATCTCCCTCGCCTCCATAAACAATGATGCTATTATTTCCATACTTCGTGCATTGTGCTGCATCGATTGTATCATTCCCCAGGCCGCCATTAATCGACACGTTGCCCTCGGAATAACACCATAAGCCGCCCCTTATGCTGTCGTTGCCATCACCGCCATCGACATTCAGATGAGTCCAGGCCGACTGAGCGATGATCGTGTCATTACCGCTGCCGCCGCCGGCGATGTCGAAATCACCGTAGTTCCCGGAAATGCTGTCGTTGCCGTCATCGCCCGAGATGGAAAACGATCCGTCGGCATAGGATGCCGTGTGGATGGTGTCGTCACCGGTTCCGCCGAAGACGGTATCATTCCCGCCGCCGCTGTCGATGGAATCGTTACCGCCACGGCCGTCGATGGAATCGTCACCGTCGCCGGGACGGCTGCCAGGAGGGGAGGCAGTGACACCGGCGGAAACGGTGTCGGGGGAAATGATTTCGTTGGAATCTGTGCCGATAAAGGTCGCCATGGCCCCACCCTTTTTATGGCTTTTAAGGAAGGCACGAGCGACAGTCAGCGTGTCTTCCCCCAAAACAGTTAATATATAGGATTTTAAAACAAATAGTTGGATGAATCAACTCAAACGATTCCCCAAACGAAGCAATCACTCCGGCGGGTAAGTAGCCGCAAGCAAAGCATGGTTAATATAGGGCTGAAATGCCCCGTATGGGGGTGGTAACTTCACGCGCGCTGCTGCCGCTGCCCCACGCGTGCGTGGCGCCAATCAGTGGAGCGATCGATGGGGACAGGCAGTGGACAGGCGAGCCCGTTGGCTTGCTTAGCTGCCGTCCACGTAGGGGTTGCGCGAGCCGCGCAGCGTCAGTCGCAGTGGGATGCCGTCGAGGTCGAAGGCTTCGCGCAGGCCGTTGGCCAAATAGCGGATGTAGCTCTCCGGGATCGCCGCCGGGCGGTTGGCGAACAAGACGAAGGTGGGCGGCCGGCTGCGGGTCTGGGTGACGTAGCGCAGCCGCAGCCGCCGGCCTTCCACCGCCGGGGGCGGGTGGCGCTCCAGCATGACTGCCAGCCAGCGGTTGAGCGGCGAAGTGGCGATCTGGCTGTTCCAGACGTCGTAGACGGCGACCGCCGCCGGCAGCAGCCGCTCTACGCCCCTGCCGGTCAGCGCCGACAGCGGGACGAGACGCAGCCCGCGTAGCTGCGGCAGCGACGCTTCCGCCTGTTCGAGCAGGTGGCGGCGGATCGCATCCTTGTCCGCCACCAGATCCCACTTGTTGGCGACGAGCAGCGGCGCCCGGCCTTCCTCGGCGATCATCCGGGCGATGGTCAGATCCTGCTTCTCGATCCCCTGCACTGCATCCACCACCACGGCGACCACGTGGGCGAAGCGGATGGCGCGCAGCGTATCCTGTACCGAGAGTTCTTCCAGCGCATCGTTGATTCGGGCGCGGCGGCGCAGCCCGGCGGTATCGATCAGCCGCAGGCGGCGGCCGTCGTGCAGCCAGTCGATGCTGATCGCATCGCGGGTGATGCCGGCTTCGGGACCGGTCACCAGCCGCTCGTCACCGATCAGCCGGTTGACCAGGGTCGATTTTCCCACGTTAGGGCGGCCCACCACCGCCAGCTGCAGCGGCGCTCCTGCATCGCCGGCGTCCGTCACCCCGTTTGTACCCTCCACATCGCTCCCGCTATCGTCCGCGGGCACGTCCGCCACCGGTTCGCGGTCGGCGATTTCGCGCAGGGCGTCGTAGAGGTCGCCCATCCCCTCGCCGTGCGCCGCGGAGAAGGGGATCGGCTCGCCCAGGCCAAGGCGGAAGGCTTCGAGCAGCCCCGGTTGCCCGGCACGCCCCTCGCATTTGTTTGCGATCAAAATGACCGGTACGGCGCTGCGCCGCAGCACTGCTGCCAGCACCTCGTCGATGGGCGTCAGGCCGGCACGCGCATCGATCAGGAACAGGGCGACGTCGGCGGCGCCAACTGCCCGCTCGGTCTGCTGCTGGATGCGGCTGGCCAGCTCGCCGTCGCGGGCATCCTCGAAGCCGGCGGTATCGACGATGCGGAACTCCAGATCGGCGACGCGGGCGTTGCCCTCGCGGCGATCGCGGGTGACGCCGGGGGTGTCGCTGACGATGGCGAGCCGCTTGCCGACGAGGCGGTTGAAGAAGGTGGACTTGCCGACGTTCGGCCGTCCGATGATGGCAGCGGTAAAGCTCATGATACGAGGCGACCGGGCGGCGGCTACTGGTAGGCGCTGATGTTGCCGTCATCAGTCACGATGAACAGCCGGCCACCGGCGACGATTGGGGGCGTGCTGGAAGCGTCGCTCAGCTCCTGCGTGGTCTGGATCCGGCCGTCATAGGGCGAGACGGTCACCGCCTTGCCGTTGGTTCCCACCGCAATCAACCGTTCGCCGGCGAGAATCGGGCCGGTCCACAGGACCGGATGCTTTTTTGCCTTCTCATCTTTGAAGCGGGGCAGCGAGGTAACCCAGTAGACGCGGCCGTTATCGGCGGAGATGCAGGTAAGGTCCTGGGTGTTGGTGATGACGAACAGGTAGCGGCCGGCAATCCAGGGGGTGGATAGGCCGCCGATGTCACGGTCCCACAACCGCTGCCCGGACCGCAGGTCGATCGCGGCGAGCATGCCGCCCTGACTCATGGCGTAGACACGGCCACGATCAATGATCGGCAGGGCGCGGATCTGCGACAGGCTGGCAATCTCGTCGGTCTTGCGGGTGCTTGCCAGTGAATCCGACCAGACGACGCGGCCGGTATCGGAGCGCAGAGCAAACAGTTCGCCGGAGGAGAAGGGGGCAACCACCGCTTCGCCGGCGACTGCGGGACCGGCGCCACCGAGGATGCGCGCGAGATCGGACATGGTCCGGTGCGGCGGCCATTCCGTGGTGCCGTCGTCGCTCTTCAGCGCATGCAGGTTGTTCTCGACGGTGATGACGAAGACGCGACCGTCGGCCACCACCGGCGGCGCGTGGATCGGCGATTCCACCGTGCGCCGCCAGATCACCTTGCCGGTACGCGCATCGAGGGCGAACACCTTGGCGAAGCCGGTGGTGACGAACAACCGGCCGCTATCGTAGGCAAGGCCGCCCGACATGGCATCGTCGTCGTCTTCGTGGTCAGTCAGGTCGCGGTCCCAGACTTTGTTGCCGCTGGCCACATCGAAGGCACGCACCTCGTTACGGGAATCAACGGTGTAGACGCGGCCTTCGGCAACCACCGGGGGCGGCAGCAAAGGACGCTCGCTCTCCGTGCCGGCGCCGATACTGGACTGCCAGAGAAGCTTCGGCTGTGCCGCAAAGGCCAAGTGCTGCATCGCGTGATCGGGCGAGCCGCCGGCCTGCGGCCAGTCGACGTTGGCAACCGCGCGCGGCAGAATGATCTCGTCTGCGCGGGCGGCGGCGTCCGGGGTGAGTGTCTTCTGGTGCTGGAGGACGGAAACCCGAGTGCCTGGCAAGGGGGCGTCCGTCTTGCCGAACCATGAGTCGCAGCCACTGAGTGCGACGCTCGCAAGGGTCAGACAGAGCGGGATCGCGGCGAGGTGCCGCCAGTGAGTATGCCGCATGAACGCACGCCCTTCCGTCAACTTTGGCCGGTTTGGGTTAGTAGCATCCGCGCGCGACTGCGGATCCCGGCGGGGGTGGCCTGATCGGCGATCAGGGCATTGGCAAGGCGCTCGGCTTCGGGCTTGTTGCCGGCGGCAANGGCCATCTGTGCCTGCAATTCGCGGGCGGAAAAGCGCCACGGATTGGCGTCACCGGCGAGGCGGAGGAGGCGGGGGTTGATCTCGTCGGCATTGATCTCGCTGGCAGGAGCCTGCAAAGACACCAGCACGTCGAGCAGCGTTGCCAGGTCGCGGTAAGCCGGCTCGGGCGCCTCAGTCTCCAGTTGCCGAAAGATGGCGAGCGCACCGGCGCGGTCGCCCTGCCCAGTCATGAGAGCTGCGGCCTGCAGGCGCGCCAGCAGCGCATATCCCTTCGGGCCGCTGCCAGCCAGCGACTGGAACGCGGCGAGGGCGGCCGCAGGGTCCTTGGCGCTCAAGGCACTCGCGTTGGCGAACTGCAGGGAGGCCTTGGCCAGCTCTTCCTGCCGATAATGCTGCCAGATCTGAGTGCCGGCGACGGCGAGGAGAATTCCGGCAATGGCACTGATCACCAGCCACTGATAGCGCTTCCACAAGCGCTGCCATTGATCGCGTCGCAGGTCTTCGTCGATCTCGCGAAACAGCGGTTCTTCCAGGAGTTCGTCTTTCGCCATCTTATTCCGTCCAGACTGAGCCGTCGGTCGCACCGAACCGGCGCGTGACGCGGGAATGGTCATGTCGCTGTCCGGGATCGCCGCCGATCACGGCGCTTCCGCGCGCCAGTTGCCGATCATGGAGCATCGTCGCGCCACTTGATTGAACAGCCGATGCTAGGCGTTTGCGTCACCGGGCCGCGTCCGGTAACGGCGACCAGCCGCATCGCTTCGAACAGTTCGCGTGGCGCGCCGGCCACTGGCTGCATCCGCGAGGCGTCGAGCCGGCCACGATACTGCAGATCAAGATGGGAGCCGTAGCCGAAGAAATCCGGAGTGCAGACGGCACCGTAAGCGCGCGCCACCACCTGCGTTTCGTCGATGAGGTAGGGAAAGGCAAGCGCGTGTGCGGCGGCAAACTCGCGCATCCGCGCTGGCGCGTCGTCGGGATAGCGGCTGTAGTCGTTGGCCATGATTGCGACGCTGCCAATGCCATATGCTGTCAGTTCTCGGGCGTCACGGACGATCCGGTCGATCACTGCCCGGACGTAGGGACAGTGATTGCAAATGAACATGACCAAGGTGCCCTTGACGCCACGAACGCTGGCGAGGGTATGGATGCGGCCTTCGGCGTCAGCCAGCCGGAAGTCAGGGGCCTGTACCCCAAACTCGCAGACCGGCGTTTCCAGCGCGGCCATTCCTTGCCTCCTCGTTTTCGCGATACGGCCGCCGTCGGCGACGGTTGCAGGCCGCAAAACCCCGTGTTAGCCGAAAGAGGGCCAGTTAAGCAACCGCGGCGCGGGCGCAACCAATACCGGGTGTTGGCTGCGGCCACCACCCTACCCCGGCGCTAAGGACTTGGCGGCTAGACTGCCAAGACCGAGTTAACCCTGCTGCAGCGAAAGCGTCCAGTTCATGCTGGCTCTCCGGGCGATCCTTGTCCTTCTTTTAATGTTGCTCACCGGCTGCGTGTGCCCCTGTTCGGCATTGCGGCGGCGCCGGTGGGTGCTATCGGCACCACGGTCGTGTCGGGGAAAACACCCATCGATCACGTTCTCTCGCTCGTCTCCGGCAAGGATTGTTCCTTGCGTCGCCATCGCCAGGGGCTGACCTATTGTCTTGAGGACGAGCCACCGCCGCCAGACGGCATTGTCTGTTACCGCAGCTTGGGCGACGTGGCTTGCTACGATCGCCCCAATCCCTTCAGCAGCCGGCAGCGGGCAGTGGTCGAGGATCCGGGGGTGGCGGTACTGGTTCCCTTTGTCACCGGCCAGCCAATACCGCCGCCGCTCCTCCCGGGGAGACGACAGGACACCGCCACCACCGATGGTCGCGAAGATGGAGTGGTGCCTGTGGCAAGCCCACCGGCTCCTGCCGGCAGCTCGGATTGAGGCGGGTGGACGGGGCAATTTACCGGGCGATCGGCAAAGGCCGGCGGGGACTGCGGTCAAGGCACGATTGGTGCATTGAGGCCGTCGCGGAGGCCGCGGGATCGGGAGAGGCCCTGGTTGCCGCCGTTGGCCGTGGCGTTGCGCCATGTTCCCAGTGCCTCATTCAGCCGCTCGAACGCCACGTCGTCGGCGGGAATACCGAAACGCAGTCGCTGCGGTTGGTCGTGAAAGCGGCGGACCAGGATGGCGGCGCGGACCAGATGCTCGAACAGTTCGGCCGCCCGGCGAGCTTCTACCAGACGGAACAGACTCGTGCCGCCGGCGATGGCAAGACCGGCACGGACGAGAATGCCGTCGAGCCGGGCCGCCGCTGCCTTGAGGCGCACCCGCGTCGATTGCGACCAACCTTCGTCGGCAAGCGCCACCGCACCCACGACGGCCGCCGGCCCGCTAACCGGCCACGGGCCGAAGGCTTGGCGTAGTTGCGATGCGATCGGCTCCGAGGTGAGGCAGAAGCCAAGCCGCATGCCGGCGAGACCGAAGAACTTGCCCATCGATCGAAGCACCAGCAGATTGGTTCGGCCCACAGCCGCGGCGACGCTGATGTCCGGCACCAGATCCGCGTACGCCTCATCGACCACCAGCAGCCGCGATTTGGCGACGACGAGTAATCGCTCGGGGTCGATCGTCCGACCGTCGGGGTTATTCGGATTGACGACGACGACGACGTCGGCGTCGGCCGGGATCTGCTCCAGGGAGGTTACTTCGCTGACCTGACAGTCGGCCCAGGCCCAACTGGCCGTATGGTCGCGATAGGTGGGACCGAGAACCGCCACCCGCGTCGCTGGAATCAGCCGCGGCAGCCACTGGATGGCTGCCTGCGAACCGGAACAGGGGATCACGTACGCCGGATCGGCGACGCCGTAGCGCGTGGCGGCGGCTTCGCGCAGCCAAGCATCGACTCCACTGTCGGGGAGGCGGTGCCAGTACTCGCGCGCCAGATCGGGGATAGGGAAGGCGACCGGATTAATCCCGGTGGACAGGTCGATCCAGTGTTCGCGCGGCGTCTGATAGGCCTCGGCGAAGGCATCGACTTCGCCACCGTGAATCTCCTGATGCGTCACGCCAACTCCCGATTGATCCTCGCGCTTGCGGCGCAATCTGCTGTTGCTAAGGCCGGCTGCAACCGGCGAACCGTCGGCAAAGACGTATCCATGCGCGGGTGCGTCGACAACCTCAACCCATCCGATAATGTTTGCGAACGGCCCTGCGAATGTTCCAGTGACATTTCAACCCGGCTGGAAAGGTAACCAGATCGCCCGGTCCGAACTCGACTATTTGGCCGTCCGTCGTGGTGACGCGCACGTCACCTTCGAGCAGGTAACAAACTTCCTCTATATCATATTCCCAGTCAAAGCGGCTGGCCTCCCGGCTCCAGGTGGGAAGCCGCTTCATTTCGGCAATTTCTTGTTCTGATGGCTTTTTTACCGTAATCGCCATCGCCGTTTACCCTCCTGAAGTCCGTGTGTCAGTCTAGATTGATGCGAATCACATAATGACTGTAGCATCCCCGGGGCCCCGGGCGCACGGTGCTGCCTGGCTTGACGTCGGTCGTCCATCTGCCTAGGTCATCTCACATCGCGTGGGACGGGGGGACGAGGATTGTTGCGGATGCCTGAGGACAGAACCGTCTCGATGACACGGCGGCATGCGCTGGTGCTTGCCGCCGGTGGGCTGGTTGCGTTTGCCGGAGCGCCGGCACGAGCGGCCGATCTTCCCGGGCCAATGGCACCGGGGATTCCGCTGCGCTTCGATATCGTCGTGCTAAATCAACTCATCGGTATACATCGGGTGGAATTCACCGGGCGGGGCGACCAGTTTTCGGTGACGACGACGATCGACGTGGACGCGAAGCTGCTCGGTTTGCCGGTGCTGCGCTATGTGCAAACCACCAGTGAAGCCTGGAACGGCGGGCGCCTGCAGCGTTTCCTAAGCGAGGGCGAGCAGAACGGTAGTCGCTTCCGTGCCACCGGTCAGGCGATCGACGAGGGCTTTGAGATGTTTGGCGAAGATGGGCGTTCGGTTGCTCCACGCGACACCATGCTCGCCACCTGCTGGAGCCCGCTGATGCTAGAGCGGTCGCAGGTGATCAACCCGAAGCGCGGCAAGCTGAAACGGCAGACGGTGGAGTCGCGCGAACCCACCACCTTCATGGTTGGCAATGCACCGACCGCCGTCACCCGCTACGTGGTCGACAGCGTCATCGATGGGACGATCTACTACGATGATCGCCAGACATGGGTTGCGGCTGCGTTCGAAAAGCGTGGTGCCCAGATCAACTACGTGCTGCACGCGTAGGATATATCATCCTTCAGTCGCAGACTATAATTACCCATTTTGGGGGTAATTATATCCCAATCAGGCCATATCCTCTGCTATACTGATCCGCGTCAAAGGGCGTGATCGGCCGTGTTGTCGCGGCGAAGGCAGAGGTGGCACGATGCTCTCGAAGACTCTGTGCGTGCTCGCGTTGTCGCTGCTCACTCTGTGTGGGTGCACGACGCTGACCAAGGAGTACGCGTCGTCGCCGCCGGAGCAAACTTCGATCGTTGTCGTCGGCTACTTCGATCCCTCCCGCACCGAATGGGAGCGGGACGCGTTGCGGTTTCAGCGTTCGTTGAACGCTGAACTGCGCGCATCCGGCGCGTTTGCCGAGGTGCGGTCGAGCGTGCCGCGATCGTTGCCGGCGGATGCGCTGGTGATCAATGGCACGGTGCTCGATGCCTATGGCGGCAATGACTTGGCGCAAGCCGTGCTCGGGCTCGGTGGGCCGTCGGCGCAGGTGGAGGTTCGCGTCAGCGACGGGCAGGATCGGGTTCTGCTCGTGTTCAATCAAGGCAGCCTGATCGCGCGCAAGCACCTTGATGTTCGCTCCTGGTCACCCTTGGAGGTGAGCAATCTTATGGACGATCTGGCGGCAGACGCGGCGCATGCGATCACGCGCTGGCGAGAAGGCAAACCGATCAATGATACGCTGTTCTGAGTGGTGTCAAGGCAGGCCGGAAGCGCTTTCGCGGCTGGCAATGCAGCGATGGCAAATCAAAAAAAAAGAAATCGGCGGACACGCGGGGGCGCGGGTCCGCCGGTCAATTCAATAAAGTCTAGCTTATTCTTATGGTTAAGTCAGAACTACTTCTTTACGACCGGGCCAAGCGGCCAAACGACACGACCATACACCTCGTTCAGCACCTGTGCCAGACCGGTGTAGAAGGCGGAGAAGCCAAGGACGATGCCGAACCAGCCGCCCAAATTCTTCAGCCCAGCGTTAGCGGTCAGGTCGCCGATGCACAACAGGGCGAAGGTGATGACCAACAGGAAGAATACGATCTGCAAGGCCCGGTTGAGGCGGAAGGTGCCGATGAACATGACGACGGACATCAGGCCCCAGACGCCTAGCCAACTCGCGATCCCGACATCGGTCGGCTTGTCGATGAGGCCCAGTTTCGGCAGGAGGACGATGGCGGCGAACGATAGCCAGAAGCAACCGTAGGATACGAAGGCGACGGTGGCGAAGGTATTGTTCTTCCGCCATTCCATGATCCCGGCGATCATCTGCCCGATCCCGCCATAGAAAATGGCCATGCCGAGGATAGCAGAATCAATCCCGAAGAACCCTGCATTGTGCATGCTGAGCAGGATCGTCGTCAGCGCGAAGCAGAGCAGTCCGAGCGGTCCCGGGTTGGCTGTTTGATCTTTGATAACAATCGTCTGTGGCATCGCCGGAACGACCGGAGAGGATTTAATATCGTTCATGTTCTTAAGCCTCCTAGTGGGCGGCGCAGTCGGCAGCGTTTTTCGTTGCTTCGCACTGCGGTCGCGCGCCGCGGATTGTCCCTGAACTCGCGTCTGTCCAACCAGCCAAACCAGCCAAACCAGTCGGACGGGGAGGACTGGTGTCCTCCTAGGCACGCTGCGCTGTGGCCGCACCGAAATCGTGGCGATACAGCGAGGTGGCAATGGCGCGGTGTTGGTTGATGCAGGCATCGAGAATGCCTTGGGCACAGTCCGTAGCTACGGCTGCGGTGGCGGCCGCCTCGGTGACCAATTGGCCAATCGGGACGGACTCAGCCAGCATGCCTGCGCACTCAGCAGCAAGCAGGCGGATCGGGTGCTTCATCAGTCTCCCCTCCCAAGGGTTTTTTGTTATCGAGTTTGGGTAGAAATGCTTTTTTGTTGTTGCCCGTCTTCCCCGACAGGATGATCCTTGCTTAGCGGGTCGCGTCGCCGACGGCTAGCGGGAATTCGACTTTTGTCGCATGGCGCTCTACTTTTTTGAACTGGGCGGGCAGGAATATCGCGCCGATTCGGTGTCGTAGGCATCGAAGCCGACGAGGTGACGCAGGGTTGCGAACTCAACGAGTTGGTTTGCCGGCGGCCATCCGCCGGCGGCCATCGCCGCCAGAGCATCCTGCATCGCCCGGACCGCGCTGCTGAGGAGTGTCAGCGGGTAGGCGGCAATCGCATAGCCGAGTTCGCGTAAGCGGGCGGCCGGGAGCACCGGGGTTGCCCCGCCTTCCAGCATGTTGGCGAGGTGTGTACCCGGCACCTCGCTGCAGATCCGTCGCATCTCCGCTTCACTGGTGGGGGCCTCGACGAACAGGATATCGGCGCCGAGATCTCTGAAGGCACGGGCACGGCACAGCGCCTCGTCCAGGCCATGGGTTGCCCGGGCATCGGTGCGAGCGAGAATGAGAATATCGGCGCCTTCGTTGCGGGCATCCACCGCCGCCCGGATCCGCAGCATCGCCTCTTCGCGGTCCACCACCTGCTTGCCGGTGGTGTGGCCGCAGCGTTTCGGCGCAACTTGGTCTTCGATCATCACCGCGGCGAAACCGGCCTGGGCGTAGCCGGCGACGGTGCGTTTGACGTTGAGCGGGTTGCCGTAGCCGGTATCTCCGTCACCGATCACCGGGATGCCGACGGCGGCGCAGATGTTGCGCCCCTGATCGAGCATCTCGGCATAGGAAATCAGGCCGGTATCCGGCAGCCCGAGGCGGGCGGCTGAGACGGCGAAGCCGCTNNTGAAGGTGAAGGTGAGGGGAAAGCCGGCCATTTCCACCAGCCGCGCCGACAACGCATCGAAGCAGCACGGCATGACCGTGCAATCGGCCGTGGCAAGTAGCGTTCGAAGACGGCTGGCAGGCGTCGAGGGAGATGTCGGCGGGGTGGACATCGACAGGGGGCCTCCGTTGGCTGGTCGAGGCCGATCCTGCCAAGTGTCATAATACTGTCAATTGTTGTCATCACCTGGCCCGCGGATGATGCGCCGCGCATTGGCGCTCGGCGACGAAGCAACAAAAGGTGCGACGGTGAATACGGACGAGGTACGCAGGCTTCTTTCGGACATGCAGCAGGTTCGTGAACACGTCCTGACCCAAGGGCAGTCCCATCTGCAGTCCTGGTCACCGATGCTGAATCGCCGTGTCTTCGAGGCGGGTGCTACCAACCTTGCCCATTACCTCGCCTTTCGCGGCCTGGAACTGCGGCCGTTGCAGAAGCCCTTGGTCACCCTCGGCCTGTCCGGTCTCGGACGCAGTGAGGGACGGGTGCTGCCAACCCTGGACGCGGTGATCGCCAACCTGCGCCTGCTGAGCGGTGAAGCGGTGGCACCGGACACCTGGCCAACGGAGGAGACCTTTTATGGCGGCGCCCAGGCGCTGCACCAGCACACGGAGACCCTGTTCGGGCCGGCGAGCGACGGTCGTGAAACGCGGATCATGGTGACCATGGCGCCGAAGGCGGCGAAGGATATCGAGCACGTCCGGGCGCTGTTTGCGGCCGGCATGGATGCGGCACGGATCAACTGTGCACACGACACGCCCGCCGCCTGGACGACAACGATCAACAACATCCGCTCCGTGGCGCAGGAATTCGGCCGCAGCTGCTCGATCCTGATGGATCTGCAAGGTCCGAAGATCCGCACCCGTACGGTGATCACCCCGGGGAAAGGCAAGTCGGTCAAGCCGGGCGATCGCATCCTCATCACCTTTGGCGAGCCGGCAGAAAACAGTGACTACCCGTTCCAGGCCAGCTGCGCGATGCCGCAAGTGCTACACCAAGTGGCCGCGGGGGCTTCGGTGTCGATCAAGGACGGGCTGATTGTCGGTCACGTGGAAGATATTCGCCCCGAGGGGCTACTGGTGGCGGTGACGCGCACGCCGCCGGAAGGCCAGCCGCTGGAAAAGGAGAAGGGGATCAACTTTCCCGGCACGCCGCTTACCGTCTCGCCACTCACCGACGAGGATCTGCGCCACCTGAATTTCGTCGCCGAACACGCCGACATGGTGGGCTACTCCTTCGTACAGCGGCCCGAGGATATCGCCTGGCTGCAGGCGGAATTGCAGGCCCGCCGCGGCGACCGGCCGCCGCTCGGCATCGTTGCCAAGATCGAGACCAAGCTCGCCTTCGCCAACCTGCCGGAGATGATCGTCCAGGCGGCCGGCAACAATCCCTTCGCGGTGATGATTGCCCGCGGCGATCTGGCGGTGGAGATCGGCTACGAGCGGCTGTCGGAAGTGCAGGAAGAAATTCTCTGGGTGTGCGAGGCGGCGCATGTGCCGGTGATCTGGGCAACGCAGGTGCTGGAAAGCCTGGTCAAGCGCGGCATGCCGTCGCGCGGCGAGTTCACCGACGCGGCGATGGGCAACCGGGCCGAGTGCGTGATGCTGAACAAGGGCCCCTACATCCGCGACGGCGTCGCCGTCCTCGACAATGTGCTGAAGCGAATGGAACANGCACATGCACAAAAAAAAAGCCCGCAACTTCGCGCCCTGTCCGCCTGGGCCGACGACGCCTGATTTCCACGACACGCGCTCTGCCCCGGCGGCACGCTGGCGCTCGGGCAAGGGGGCGGTCGCGTTGTTGGCGCTGAGTGGTCGCATAGCAAATATGGTGCCGCGCTATAGATTGTAGCGTTGACCCCTTAGTCTTGAATTTTGATGAACTCCTGTTCGCTGCTCCGTAGCGCCGGCGATCGTAATGGCGCAAGGACCCGGTGGCACTTTGCTGTCTGTTTCCGTTGAGGAGGGAACAGCGGGAGTGGGCGCTGACTACCGGTAGATACTGTAGAGAAAGCGGGTGGGAACGCCAACGCGGTACAGGCCGAGAAGCAGCAGATTACATATTGGCCGCAACACGTAGCCGTCGCGGCGGTACTTGGCGGCAGACGTGATCGCCGTCGCTGCCAGTGGCACCAGATGGGCCCGGCCGATGCGCCGGACGATGTCCACATCCTCCATCAGCGCGACGCCCTTGAACCCGCCCAGGCTTTCGTACATTTCCCGGCTTATCAGCAAGCCCTGATCGCCATAGGGAAGGCCCAGGAAGCGACTACGCCAAGCGACAATCCGCTCAAGCACGCGGGCGGCCCGGTTATCATCATCCAAGGCAAGACGAAAATAGCCGGCGCGCCGTTGATTTGTCGCGTCGGCTATGAAGGCGGTTACCACTGCAATCCAATTGGCATTGAGGTGGGTGTCGGCATGAAGGAAAAGCAACCAGTCGCCGGCAGCCGCTTCGGCGCCGGCGCTCATTTGTCGTCCGCGGCCACGTTGCGCTTCGACGAAGATCGCATCGCCCTGACTGGCGACAAAGTACGTATTGTCGGTAGACCCGCCGTCGGCGACGATGATTTCGCACGGCAGGAGGCCGCGCGCCTGCGAAAACGACTCAAGAAGGGGTTTGAGCAGGTCACCCGCGTTCAATGTCGGAATAATTACGCTCAGCACTGTCTCAAAATCCCCAAGCCAATCCCCTTCTTTTTATACTATGCCGAGCGTGAAGCAAAGGTCACTGCTTGCAAAACGCCCGGCAGCGTTGCATAGCGGCAACGCGTTTGTGTTGATACCCAATTTATAATACGGCCGCGACAGCTCGATGGATCGATACAAGGCCGCATCAGCGTCGCTGATTCGACGGCGTTCTTGTTTTGTCCATGGTGCTGTGGCATGCTTTGATCATGGACGCGCATCGACCACGCAGCACTCCAGCCAGCGCAGCATGCAAACGAAAAGGCCGGGGTGCCCTTGGCAATCCCGTCGGCCGCTACGAACGTCTCGAACGCGAGCCTGTCGCCGACGGCTGGTGGCAAGAAGAGGAGAACGGATCGCTCGCAACCTGCGTTCGTGACGAGCCGGCGCGTCGCATAATTTCCCGTAACGCGTCACCTGACATCCCCTTCGATCAATCGCTCAACCCCTATCGTGGTTGCGAGCACGGCTGCATTTATTGCTATGCCCGGCCGTCACATGCTTACCTGGGACTGTCGCCCGGGCTTGATTTCGAGACTCAGCTGTTTGCCAAGCCGGATGCACCGGCCATCCTTGAGCGCGAACTGCGCCAGCCGGGCTACCGCCCGAAGACGCTGATGATCGGCAGCAACACCGATCCTTATCAGCCGCTGGAACGTCGGCGACAGATCACCCGACAGGTGCTGCAGGTGCTGGCGGCATTTGCTCACCCGGTGGCGATTACTACCAAGTCGGCATTGGTGGCGCGCGATATCGACGTTCTCGCCCCTATGGCAGGCCGCCGCTTGGCGGCGGTCGCTATCTCGATCACTACCCTTGACCCCAGGCTGGCGCGGACGATGGAGCCGCGGGCGGTAAGTCCGCAGCGACGCCTGCAGGCGGTGCGGGCGTTGAGCGCTGCCGGCATCCCGGTGAGCGTCATGGCGGCGCCGATGATCCCGCACGTCAACGATCATGAGCTGGAGCGCATTCTCGAGGCAGCCGCCGCCGCCGGTGCTACCGCGGCCAGCTACACGCTGCTGCGACTGCCGCTGGAGCTGAAGGAGCTTTTCGCCGATTGGCTGGCGGCGACCATGCCGGCCAGGGCGGCCCGCGTCCTCAATCGCTTGCGCGATTGCCGCGACGGCAGTCTTTATGTGGCCGACTGGGGCACGCGGATGAGCGGCAGCGGCTCCTATGCCGCACTGCTGGCGCAGCGGTTTGATCTCGCGCTCCGCCGCAGTAGGCTGCAGCATCTGTCGGCTGGTGCGCGTGAGCTGGATACAACGCAATTTCACCCACCCGCGNNGCCAAACGATCAGCTGAGACTATTCTAGGGAAGATAGGCGACCATGGCGGTGGAGTTCTGGTTCGAGTTCGCCAGCACCTACTCCTATCCGGCGGCAATGCGGATCGAGGCGCTGGCGGCGGCGCAGCAGGTGCCGATCATCTGGCGGCCGTTCCTGCTAGGGCCGATCTTCGCCGCCCAGGGCTGGGGCGACTCGCCGTTCAATATTTATCCCGCCAAGGGCCGCTACATGTGGCGCGATATGGAGCGGCTGTGCGCCAAGTACGCATTGCCCTTGTGCCGACCCAGTACCTTTCCGCGCAGCGGCTTGCTGGCTGCACGCATAGCATTGCTTGCCGCGGAAGAAGCCTGGCTGCCCGACTTTGTCCGTGGCGTTTACCAGGCGAATTTTGTCCGGGACCAGAACGTAACCGACCCGGCGGTGGTCGCAGCGATCCTCGACGCTATGGGGCTTCCGAGCGCCGAATTGCTGCGCGCGTCTGCCACAGCCGAGGTCAAGGCGCGATTGCAGCAGCAAACGGCAGCGGCGGTAGCGCGNGGGATCTTCGGCGCACCGACCTTTGTTGCCGGCGAGGAGATGTTCTGGGGCAACGACCGGTTGGAAGACGCACTCGCCTGGCCGGGCGCGGCGGCTTAACGAGCGAGATGCAGGGGGTGCGGGCTGGCGGGAGTATGCGGCGATGCCCGATTTGAGCCGGGAGCTTGCGGCCGGCGGTATCGTCGCCGGGGTGGACGAGGTTGGGCGCGGCCCATGGGCGGGGCCGGTGCTTGCCGCGGCGGTGGTCCTCGACATTGCGCATCTGCCAGCGGGTCTCGCCGCCGCTATCGATGATTCGAAGATGCTGAGCCGGGTGCGACGCGAGCGCATCTTCGCAGCCTTGCCGGCATTCGCCTGCATCGGCGTCGGCCAAGCCTCGGTGGAAGAGATCGACCGGCTGAACATCCTGCAGGCGGCACTGCTGGCGATGCAGCGGGCAGTGGCGGCTCTCACCATTTGTCCTGATCTGGTGCTGGTGGATGGCAACAGAGCGCCGGTACTGCCCTGTCCGGCGCAGCCGGTGGTGGGCGGCGATGCCCTCTGCCTTTCGATCGCCGCTGCCTCGATCGTCGCCAAGGTGACCCGCGATCGACTGATGGCCGATCTCGCCGTCCGTTATCCGGGCTACGGCTGGGAACGCAATGCCGGCTACGGCACCGCGGAGCATCGGGCGGTGCTCGCCCGCCTCGGTCCGACGCCGGAGCACCGCCGCAGCTTCCGGCCGGTGCGGGAGCTGTGCGGCGGCTAGCTGCGAATCACTTTCGCATCACCCACCGCACCCCCTTAATAACCTGTTGCAAAGACTCCCTGTTTGACTTGGAGTCCAGGACACCTATGATTCTCGGCATGGTTGAGTCATGCCGTATAGAAGTCGATCGAATCATTTCTGGCGATTGCCTGCGGGTTATGGGCGAGCTGCCGGCTGCCTGTGTCGATCTGGTGTTTGCCGATCCGCCGTACAATCTGCAGCTCGCGGCAGAGCCATTGCTGCGGCCCGATAACAGCCGGGTTGATGGCGTTGATGAAAGCTGGGATCGCTTCGACGATTTTGCCGCCTACGACGCGTTTACGCGCGCCTGGCTGGCAGCGGCGCGCCGGCTGCTGAAGCCAGACGGAACCCTGTGGGTGATCGGCACCTACCACAACATCTACCGGGTGGGAAGCATCCTGCAGGACCTGGGTTACTGGATTCTTAACGATATTATCTGGCGCAAGACCAACCCGATGCCGAACTTCCGCGGCCGCCGCTTCACCAACGCGCACGAAACGCTGCTCTGGTGTGCCCGCGATCGCGACACCCGCTATCGCTTCAATCACTGGACGACGAAGCGGCTGAACGACGACTTGCAGATGCGGTCTGACTGGTTGATTCCGCTTTGTACCGGCCCGGAGCGGCTGAAGGAAGCGGGGCGCAAGGCGCATGCGACGCAGAAGCCGGAGGCGCTGCTCTACCGGNNGGTGCTGATGGCGGCGACGGCGCCGGGCGATGTGGTGCTCGACCCCTTCTTCGGCTCCGGGACCACCGGCGCGGTGGCGCGCCGGCTGCACCGGCGTTTTCTCGGCATCGAGCGCGATCCGCATTATGTGCAACTGGCACACGAGCGGCTGCAGGCCGTTCAGCCGCTGGCCGATCCGACGCTACTGGCGACGCCGGAGAAGCGCGAAGAGCCGCGCATTCCCTTCGGCTGGCTGGTGGAGCAGGGGCTGCTGCAGCCGGGTGATCTGCTGTTCGACCAGCGTCGACGCTACCTTGCGCGCGTAGCCGCCGACGGCACTATTGCCACTGCCGACCACCGCGGCTCGATTCATCGGGTGGGTGCGCTGGTCCAGCAAGCGACGGCCTGCAACGGCTGGGTATTCTGGCACACCGAGATCAACGGCGAACCGCAGCCGATCGATGTCTTCAGGCAGAAGTTGCGGGCGCTGCGTCCGTGATCGGCGGCGCGGACGCCACCTGTTCCCGCCTGCCGCCGCCAGCAGCACTGCATTGGCCTCCGCGACGCCAGCCACCACCGCGGCCTCCGCCGCACGGGCCAGACGCTTGCGGTCGCCGATCTGGCGGCTGTAGATCGGTGCATGGAAGCGCAGTTCCACGTGACAGCCGGGTAGCCGCAGCATGCGCATCAGATGCGGGAACAGCGACGCATCGCCATACCAGCAATAGAGTTCCCGCAAGGGTCCGACAAGCGGGGTGCCGTCGAGGCCGCGGGCGTAGATCATCGAAATCGGCTGTATGATCAGCTCTGGATCGTCCGTCTGCACCTGGGCGAGGCCGAAGAGTGCTGATTTGAACGGCGCAACGCCGCTGCCGTCGGTGCTGGTGCCTTCGGGGAACAAAATCAGCCGTTCACCGCTCATCAGCCGTTCGTGCATCATCTTTCGCTGCGCCTGCGCTTCGCTGCTGACGCGGTTGATGAACACGGTACGGGTGATGCGGGCGGCAAAGCCGAACAGGGGCCAGTGGGCCACTTCCGCCTTGGCGACGAAGGTTCCCTCAACAACGCTGGAGAGGACCGGAATATCCATATAGGACAAGTGATTGACGACATAGAGGGTGGGGCCATCGATGCGTGTTTCACCGACGGTATGGACGCGAATGCCGACGAAGCCGAGCATCGAGCGACACCAGCGGAGCTGGATGGCTCGCCGGTAGCGTGCAAGCGGACCGCCGCACACGGCATAGAGCGAAAAGGAGAACAGGCAGGAGAAAAGGAAACGAATGCCGCGCAGCAGCCCTCGCAGCCGCGATTCCTCCATGCCTAGCTTTCCTCTTGTTCCGCGGCCAACCGCTTATAGCGGCGCTCGTATTTGCCGGTGAGCTGATCGGTGTTGACGATGACGCAGACGTCGGTGGTGTTGAACTGGTGATCGACCACGGCGCCGTCACCAACGTAGCCGCCGACGCGAAGGTAGCCTTTGATCAGCGGCGGCAGGTCGTTCAGCACCGCCTGACCGTCGACCTCACTGGCGGAGAGCAGGTTCATCGAGACGTAGAGCTCGGGGAGGGCACGCGGGCGAATCGCTTCTGGCGCCAGATGGTGGTGATAGAGGTAGGACAGTTGCGCCCCCACCTGCGTCGGATCGGTGCCAGAAAAGCTGGCACAGCCGAACATCACCTGAATCTCATGGACGCGAACATAATCCGCCAGTCCCCGCCACAGCAGTTGCATTACGCCGCGACTGCGATAGGCGGCATCGACGCACGACCGGCCCACTTCGACGATCTCGCCCGGATGGGTTAGTACGCCATCCAGGTCATATTCCTGCTCGGTGTAGAAGCCGCTATGCTGAAGCGCTACCGACCGCCGCAGCAGACGGTACGTACCGACAACGCTCCCCTGGCCGCCGCCATTCATGTCGAGGACGAGCAGGTGGTCGCAAACCGGATCGAAGTGGTCGAAGTCGCGGCGGCGCGCCTGTACCTCAGGACTCGGAATCGCCGCCATCTCCTCGTAGAAGACGCGATACCTGAGCGCTTGCGACGCATCCAGGTCAGCATCGCTGGCCGCGAGTCGAACCTGGAAATTCTTAACCGTAAAGGGCTGCACGTTTCCTTCCTGCGCCGTCGCCGTTGATAGCCGGCGCAACCAAAACGCAACGAACTAAAATTCTACGTATCGTCAATCGTCGACGATGCTTCAAGTACAAATCGCGTACCTGCGCGAGGAGCAACGTCAGCGGGTCGGGATGGGCTTATCGCCCGAATAATCATAGAAGCCACGTCCCGTCTTGCGGCCGAGCCAACCCGCTTCCACGTACTTCACCAGCAGCGGGCACGGGCGGTATTTGGAATCCGCCAGACCATCATGCAACGTTTGCATGATCCCGAGGCAGGTATCAAGGCCGATAAAATCGGCCAGTTCCAGCGGACCCATCGGGTGATGGGTGCCGAGGCGCATAGCCGTATCGATGCTCTCCACTGATCCCACCCCTTCATAGAGGGTGTAGATCGCTTCGTTGACCATCGGCATCAGGATGCGGTGGACGACAAAGGCAGGAAAGTCTTCGGCGCTGATCGGGGTCTTGCCGAGGTGTTTGGCGAAATCATGGACGATGCGGTAAGTGTCTTCCTCGGTGGCGATACCGCGGATCAACTCCACCAATCCCATCCGCGGCACCGGATTCATGAAGTGGGTGCCGATGAAACGTCCCGGTCGATCAGTTTGCGCCGCGAGGCGGGTGATCGACAAGGTGGATGTGTTGGTGGTGATGATGGCGTCCTTAGGCAGCACCGGCCAAAGCTGCTTCAGGATCTCCTTCTTGATGCCTTCGTTTTCGACCGCGGCCTCGATCGCAAGCTGGCAATCGTGGAAGCCGGCGAAATCGGTCCCAGTTTCGATCCGGGCGAAGGCGTTCGCGGCGTCGCCTTCTTTCATCCAGCCGCGGTTCACCGAGCGGTCGAGCGAGGCAGCGATGGCCTCGCGGGCAACGTCCAATTGCTCCGGTTTTGCGTCCATGAGGTAGACCGCATAGCCGGCACGGGCGCATACGATAGCAATGCCGATTCCCATCTGACCGGCACCGACGATCCCAACCTTCTTGATGTCCATCAACCGACCCGAGGCCGCATCGCTCAGCGGGCTTTTGCCAGCTCGGAGGTAAACTCCGGCACCGCCTGAAACAGGTCCGCCACCAAGCCGTAATCGGCGACCTGGAAGATCGGCGCTTCCTCGTCCTTGTTGATCGCAACGATGATCTTGGAATCCTTCATGCCTGCCAGATGCTGAATCGCACCGGAAATGCCGACGGCGATGTAAAGGTCGGGTGCCACGACCTTGCCGGTCTGGCCCACCTGGTAGTCATTAGGAACGTAGCCGGCGTCCACCGCGGCGCGTGAGGCGCCGACGGCCGCTCCCAGCTTATCGGCCAGCGTCTCGATCAGATGAAAATTCTCGCTGGAGCCCATGCCACGGCCGCCGGAGACGACAATCTTGGCGCTGATGAGTTCGGGGCGCTCGCTCTTGGTCAGTTCCTGGCCGATGAACCGGGACAGTGCAGGATCCGCGGCGCCAGGAACTGCCTCGATCGTAGCACTTCCGCCCGTGCTCGCCGCTGCATCAAAGGTAGTGGTGCGGACGGTGAGGACCTTGATCGGATCGACGCTCTGCACCGTCGCCATGGCGTTGCCGGCGTAGATCGGCCTGACGAAGGTGTCGGCGCCGTTGATCGCGCAGACCTCCGAAAGCTGCGCCACATCGAGCATGGCAGCTACCCGCGGCATGATGTTCTTGCCGGAGGTTGTCGCCGCGGTAAGCACATGCGAATAGGCCGGGGCAAGGGCGACAATCAGCGGTGTGATCGCTTCCGCCAGCGGATGGCCATACATTGGCGCGTCAGCCAGCAGGACCTTGCCGACACCGGCAACCTTGGCTGCGGCTTCGGCAACGCCGGTGCAATCGCTGCCGGCGACCAGCAGGTGCACGTCGCCAACCTTCGCAGCGGCGGTAATGGCATGCAACGTCGCCGATTTGAGCGTGGCGTTGTCGTGGTCAGCAAGTACGAGGACGGTCATCAGATCACCTTCGCTTCGTCGCGAAGCTTCGCTNNACCAGCTCGGCCACGCTCTNNTTACCATGATGCCGGCCTGACGCTTCGGCGGTTCCTCCACCTTGAGCGTCCGCAACCGCGGTGCCGTGTCGACGCCAAGTGCCGCCGGCGTGATCGTCTCGATCGGTTTCTTCTTCGCCTTCATGATGTTGGGCAGTGACGCATAGCGCGGCGTATTCAGGCGCAGATCCACGGTGATCACCGCCGGTAGTGTGAGGGCAATGGTTTCCAGCCCACCGTCCACTTCCCGGGTCACCAGCGCTTCACCACCGTCCAGCACCAGCTTCGAGGCAAACGTTCCCTGGGCCCAGCCAAGCAGCGCCGACAGCATCTGTCCGGTCTGATTGGCGTCATCGTCGATCGCCTGCTTGCCGAGGATCACCAGATCGGGCTTGTCGCGCTCAACCAGTGCCTTCAGCAGCTTGGCTACCGCTAGCGGCTGCAGGTCATCGCTTGATTCCACAAGGATGCCGCGGTCGGCGCCGACGGCGAGCGCGGTGCGGATCGTTTCCTGACACTGGCTCACTCCCATCGATACGGCGATGATTTCAGTCGCCTTGCCGGCCTCCTTCAGCCGTACCGCTTCTTCGACCGCGATTTCGTCGAAGGGATTCATGGACATCTTGACGTTCGCCAGCTCAACACCGGTCTGATCTGCCTTGACGCGGACCTTGACGTTGTAATCGACGACGCGCTTCACAGAGACGAGGATTTTCATGGACGACCCGCGACGTGGTTGTTTTGGTTGTCGCTTGCAGGACACAGACGCGGCGGCCAGCCACCGACAAGACCATCCGCCCGATACCCGTGTTCGAGGCGCTTCCACCTCAAACTATATCTTTAGCCGAAGCCCGCAAGTTAAGGAGTACCTGCGCCGAGGTCAAGGCAGCGATGCGAGTGGTGCAACTTGCTTACGCACCGCCATTGCGGCTTCCCCGGGCGGTGAGCGGCACGGGATGAGCGGACAATGGCGGGCGGCATGGTGCGCGGCGGTGGTCGTACGGCTGACGCTGTTGTTGCCGCTGGATGCGATCAACCGGCTGTCTTCTGCATCCCAGGATAGTAAATCATAGGTTATGCATCCTTTGTGGGCATTGATGAGGCTTTCCTGCGTGTGGATGCCTAGTTTTTTGCGCAAGTGTTTCGCTGCCAGCTGCGTGGAATTTGGCAAGGGGGCAAGAAAAGGGCACGGGGCGCAGGGCTTCGGAACAGTTGCGAGCATCCATGGGTGACGACCCGTCGGACGACAGCCTGTTGGGCGCCGTTGCCGCAGGCGACAAGCGCGCGTTGGAGGTGCTAATGGCGCGGCATGTGGCTGGCGTGCTTGCATTGGCACAACGGATGACCGGCAGCGCCGATGATGCCGACGAGGTGGCGCAGGAGGCTTTTCTTCGGGTGTGGAAATCGGCGTATCGCTGGCAACCCGAGGGCACCGCCCGCTTCAGCACTTGGCTCTATCGCGTCGTTGTCAATCTTTGTCTCGATCGGCGGCGCAAGAAAAGCATGCTTCCGCTCGAAGATGCGTTGGAAGCAGTAGATATGGCGCCCTGTGGCCTCGATGTGCTGGCCTCGCGTGAAGGCTCGGTGCTGGTGGCAGCGGCGCTGGCGGAGTTGCCGCCGCGACAGCGGGCCGCCGTCTGCCTCTACTACTTTGCCGGCAAGTCGGCACCGGAGGCGGCGCAGGTCTTGTCGCTCTCAGCTTCAGCCATGGAGTCGTTGCTGGTGCGGGGACGCCGGGCACTCAAGAAGAAGCTGATGGGACGCGGGATAAACAAATTGGGAGACGTGCTATGAACCATGGCATGACCTCTGAGGATTTCGTGCTGGCTCTGGAGCGTTATGGGGGAAACCTCAGTCGGTGGCCACGCGAGTTGGGTGAAGCTGCCAGGGCTCTGCTCGTACAATCGCCGGCGTCGGGTGCTGCATTGGACCATGCGCGAGCGTTCGATGCCTACCTTCGTGCCAACGATCCGGCAGCGGCGATCGAACCGGAGCGCTGTGTCAAAATCATCCGCCGGGTGATGGCGCAAACGCATACCGTCAGCGACGATCGGGGCAGCAGTGTTTGGCGTTGGCGAAGCCTTGCCTGCGTCGCCGCCCCAGTGCGCGTTTCCGCGCTTCGCTTCGCCGCGACAGCGCTGACAGCGGCGACGCTTGGCGTTCTCGCCGGTCGCGGCCTGACCCAGGTCACCGACGGGGAGATGGGGGCTATCGTAGCCAACAGCGGTGTCGTGGTAACGACCGCCGGCTTGGCGGCACTGCTGCACCAACCGCAGCTGATGCTCGCGGAGCCGCAGTGACGATGCAGATTTCGTTGCCGCGCTGGGCGCTGCCGGTTTCGCTGCTGCTCAACGTCTTTTTGCCGGGGTCGTGACGGCGCTCGTCCTGCCGGTGATCGTCGGTTCACCGCGGCCACATCGCCACGGCCCTCCGGATGCACTGCGGATGGCCGATGACATGGCGGCGACATTGCCGGCGGCGGATGCGACGCTTCTCCGCCGTGCCTTCGAGGCTCGTACAGCAGTCATTCGCGACAATCAGGCGAAGATGGCAGCGTTCCCCGATCGGTTGCGTGCGGCCACCGACGCTGAGCCCTTCCGTATCGACGCGCTGGCGGCGGTCTTCGCTGACGGGCAGGCGGCGCGGGGCGCCTTTGAAGAGGCGATTGCGATCTCGGTTCTCGATGCCGTCGGCCAGATGTCGCAGGAGGGTCGTCACCGCTTGGCCGCCTGGCGGCCAGGCGCACCTGACCGGTTGCCGCCGCCACCACCCGATCGCCGCTGATTGCTGCCGGCTGTGGCCCCCTTACCCCCCGGGGTTGCGGCAACGGCTCGATCTTGGCGGCAATAGCCGGAGAGTTGCTCGCGGTATATGAAGCATCGACCGGTGAAGGGGCTCCGGCGGATTGCCGCCCTTGCCGTTGCCAATGCGACGGAGGGCCAACGGGGTCCACCGGAGCCTTGCTTTCAGTCCTGGCGACGAATGGGTACGCCCGTGCGTTGCCGTGGCGCGGCCTGCCAGGACGGCAGGCTTGGCCACGACGTCCCTTCCCTCAGTCGGCTATACCCTGCGCAAGCTGGCGCAGGCCCTGGAGAAACGACGACAGGCTGCAACTGCGCAGCGGGACAAAGGCCGAGGCCCGTTGCCGACAATGACGTTTCGCCCGCATGCAGGCGTCGTGGCTGATGCAGTCCACAGGGCAGAAGACCGCGTCGCCCTGGGCGAGGATGCGGTCGAGCCGGGTGTTCCGTTCCTCCATGCCACCATCGTGGTGCAGGAACACGCCACCGAAGCGTTCTACAGCCGCACGCAGGTGGGGAATGGTGCTGCCGCGCCCGCCGACGTAGACGATGCGCTGCCCGGAGAGATCGATCGCGTCATCGTTCTCGTCGTCGTTGGCCACCCCGTCCGCTGGCGGGGCAAGTCGTGCACGAAGCAAACGTTCCATCGCCTCGCATTCGGCGGCGACGTCGCGCACCGTTCCTTCCGCCTCCGTTGCCGTCTGCTGCAGCCGCGTCTGCTCACACTCAAGTTTCGCCAGCAGCGCGTCCTGCCGCACCAGTTCGTCCGCCTCCGCTCGCACTTTGTCGCCGACCGCGGCCAGTACCTGCCGCAGCGCTTGCATGGCTGTGCCACTCTCAAGGTTATGGAGCCAGACCTCGCTGCGCTGGAGGCATGCGGCCACGTCCTCTTCACCGAAAAGACGCGCCTGCAGGTCGCGGACATCCGCTGCGTGGCAATCCGCCAACTGGCGCATCTCGCGTTCACGTTCCAGTTGCCGCTGCTTTAGCGCGGCGAGCACGTCCGCCACCGCATCGCGCTCACGTTCGATCGCCATCAGCCGCCGGGCATCGCCGCGATTGGCGGCACCCATCACGTGTGAGAGCATATGCACCTCGCCGAAGGCACGCATCATCAGAACTTCGGAAGCTACAGGATGCGTCAACAGTGCCCAGTACGGCCCCGGAACGTCGCCGTCATCGATGCTTGTCGTCCACGATGCGGCGAGATCGTCGATGCTCGATGCTGCGGCAAAGCGGCGGACCGCCACCATATAGCGCCGGTCGAGGAGCTTATGCATCTGCTTCGCCACCGGTCCCGGCTGTGCCGCCCAGACGACAAAAGTTCCGTGGACGTGAAAGTCGCTGGCGGTCTGCAGCTGATCGATCTTCAGCCGGCGCTCGATTCGCCGCAGGTCGCCGAGGGTGAGACATGTGCCCACAAGCGAGCAGAGGAGGCTGCTCCTGATCTCCCAGAGCTTACGCCGCCGGCCGGCGGCTGCGTTGCACGCCGCATGGTCCGGAGCAACGCGTGGTGCGGGCCGTGTGAAGGGGGTGTAGTGAAAGCAGGACATGGCGATATGCAATTAATAATTATTCGCAAAAGATAATTACCACATGATATTTGCGGTTACAAATTGAAAAACCGCCCGGAAGCAGGCCGTGTGGCGCCGTCTCGATCGGCATCAGGCGACAGGCACGTGGCCACCGCCGATGCGACATTGCGGCCACGCAGGATTACCCGAGGCTTTTGCCGTCGGCGTTGGGGCCGCTGATCCGGCACGGCCTTGGAACCTGATCGAAGAGCGAAACGTTGTTAGGCATCTGCAATTCTGAGGAGGCGAACAGATGCATTCCAAGTTGACCCGACCGCTTATCGTTGCGGCGGCAGCACTTGCCGTCGGTGGGCTGGTTTCAACTGGTCCCCTTCTGGCGCAAGGTACATCACAGACGGTGGCAATCGCCCGCATTGACATCCAGAAGCTTGCTACCGGTTTCCGCGCATCGAAGCTTATCGGCGGCACCGTGGTCAATCACGCGGGCGACAAGATTGGCACCCTCGACGATCTTATCCTTGAGCCGAACGCCAACACGCCGGTCGCCATCCTTTCCATCGGCGGCTTCCTCGGCGTCGGCGATCACCTCGTCGCCGTACCCTTCAGCAGCCTGACCATCAACAAGGAGAAGATCGTCCTGCCCCGCGCGACCAAGGAGGAACTGAAGGCGTTGCCCGAGTTCAAATACGCATCCAGCTAAGCCGTATGCTCGGTGTCAATGGGTGGCGTGCGGATACCGGCGCATGCCACCCGGACCCCCTGTCGTGTCAGTGCCGCGCTGGCTGAGGGAACGCCAATCTCTGCGCGGCGATCAGGAACAAGCGCCAACCAGGCTCAGCCAGTTGCCGAATTTTGCTCCCCACGATTTCAGTGCCAGATCGACCTCGCGCCATGACGTGAGTGGCGTGCCGCGGGCGGCATCGGTCGGACGTCGGTCGATTGTCTGCCAAAGGACCGCGCCGGTGGTCGCGTCGCGGGCGATCGTCTTCAGCATGGCGTGGCCGACGAAAGTGCCGGCAACGGGGTCGAAGGGAGTGGTGCCGATGGTATCGGCGAGACGAAGGCCGGGCTTGGTCGAGGAGATGGCGTTGAGGGCCGGATCCGGCGTGTCAGCCTCGACGAGTGCGACGTTGACGATCAGTGTGCCGACCGAAGGCGTGTCAACCATCTCGCAGAGCTGCTCGCTGACGAATTGCATTTCGCTGAAGACGGCGTTGGCCAAAGTCTTGCGTTGCGCCGGCGGAACAGTCGCCAAGCCGCCGTACGATCCGCTCCACAATGTTGCCGGCTCAAGGATCATCTTGGTGTAGCTGTACCAGACGACGCCGGAATAGGTGGAGAAGAGCGCCGGTTCGCCAACGCCGCCCGGTTGCAATGCCTGCGTGTCGGACAGGAACCCATCCGTCGCCGGCCCTTCACTGACTCGCGACCGCGTGCTGCAGGCAGCCAGTACCAGCATAGAAGCGGTAATGGCAAACCACCCCACCTTGCGATCCATTCCCGTGACCCCCTTGCCAGATGCCCTGTTTACCCGCCGCTTGCGTTCGCGTCATGACGGGTCCTTGCATCAGCTGAGAGGCGGATGTCAATGGGTTCACCGTTCCTGCTTGCCACTGCTGCCGCCACCAAAGCTGGTGTCAGTTGGGATGGCGGAAACGTCCGGATAACACGGTCTGTGGGCTCGCGACAGCCGGGAGTGCCTGGGGAGGTGCCGGGGGCGATGCCTGCATCAACCCATGATATTGTAGCCACCGTCCATATAGAGGACCTCGCCGGTGATGATCTTCAGATAGTCGCAGGCGAGGACGGCGGTGGCGACACCCACCTGGTCCGGGGTGACGAGGGTATTGGTGGGCGCTCGCTCCTTGGTCTTCTCGAGGAGTTCGTCGAAGCGGCTGATCCCCGATGCAGCGCGGGTGAGCACCGGCCCGGGCGAAACGACGTTGACGCGGATGCCCTTCGGTCCCAGCTCGGCCGCCATGTATTTGGCCGCAGTCTCCAGCGCCGCCTTCGCCGGACCCATGATGCCGTAGTGGGGGACCACCTTCTCACCGCCGAAGTAGCTGACAGTGAAAATGGCGCCGCCGGACTTTGCCATCAGCGGCTCCGCCAACTGCGCCAAATGCATCAGCGACCAGACGGAGATCTCCATCGTCGAGAGGAAGCCAGGCAGGCTGCAGTCAGTAACCCGGCCGTGCAGGTCGTCGCGCGGGCTGAAGGCGATAGAGTGAACCAGGACCTGCAGAGAGCCCCATTCGCGCTCAATCGCGGCGATGACGTTTCCCACCTGCCCGTGTTCGCGCACGTCGCAGGGCAAATAGAGTGCGGGGGCCACGCCGAGGGCCTCGGCCAGCTGTTGCGTGTAGGGCTTGGATTTTTCGTTGAGGTAGGTAATCGCCAGATCGGCTCCGAAGGCGCGCAGCGCCCGGGCGATGCCATAGGCGATCGAATCCTTATTGGCGATGCCGACAACGAGTGCCTTGTGGCCGGCGAGCGGTTTCTCGGGAATTTGCAGCGGTTGCAGGATGGGGTCGTTGGGATCGATCTGCGGGTCGGCCATGGTCGGTCTCCTCAACGTCTGGAACGGTCTGGCAAGTCCTCAGCCGCGCCCCAGCAGGTCGCGTGTGTGTATTGCTATCATCAGCTCTTCGTTGGTCGGGATGCACCAGGCGGAGATTGGGCTGTCGGGGGTCGAAATGCGGCGTTCATTGCGGGCGTTGGCTTCGGCATCCAGTTGCACGCCGAGCCATGCCGCGCGCCGGCAGACATTGGCCCGCACCGGCGGCGCGTGCTCGCCAATGCCAGCGGTAAAGACGATCGCATCAAGGCCGCCCAGCGTCATCGCCAAAGCGCCGAGAAACTTGCCAACAGCATAGCAGAACACTTCGACCGCCTCTGCTGCCTCCCGCGCCGGGCTGGCCAACAGATCGCGCATGTCGTTGGAGATGCCGGAGACGCCGAGGAGGCCAGACTCCTTATAGAGAAGGCGCTCAATCGCCACCGCGTCGTAATCGCGAGACTGCAGCAGATAGAGCAGGAGTCCGGGATCGAGCGCGCCGGTGCGGGTGCCCATCGGCAGACCGTCGACGGCGGTGAAACCCATCGTCGACTCCACACTGATGCCGTCGAGCATTGCGCACATACTGGCGCCGCTGCCGAGGTGGGCAACGACGACGCGATGCGCGTTGGGAGCGTATATGGGAAGCTGGCGGGCGATGTACTCGTAGGAGATGCCGTGAAAGCCGTAGCGGACAATGCCTTGCTCGGTCATCTGCCGCGGGATGGCGAACATTTGCGCGACCCGCGACTGGGTGCGGTGAAAGGAGGTATCGAAGCAGGCGACCTGCGGCAGATGCGGGTGGGTTTCGGTAATCGCCTGCATCGCTGCCAGATGATGCGGCTGATGCAGCGGTGCTAATGGCGTTAGCTTGGCGAGATCCTCGATCACCCCGGCATCGATGCGGGTCGCGCTGCGATACTTCATCCCCCCGTGCGCCACCCGATGGCCGCAGGCAACAATTTCGATGTCCTTCTCGTTTTCCGCCAGCCAGTCGAGCAGAAACGCGGTCGCGGCCTGATGGCTGAGGGTATTGCCGTCCGGCCACGCCATTTTGTCGAGCACCTCGCCGCTCTGGTTCTTGCCGACAAAGCTGGGGGCAGTGCCGAGGCCCTGGATCTGGCCACGGCCGAGGAGTGTCAGTTCGCCGGCATCGAGATGCCCGTAGGCAGCATACTTGATCGACGACGAACCGGCATTGATGATGAGAATNNGCCGGGATCGAGCGTTCCTTTTGCCATCAACCTTTACTCCGCTGCGCCCTTGAGCAGGCTCGGATCGAGCCTCGATGCTTCGGCAAACAGCACTGCCAGCGCCGAAGAGACGATGCGGGCATAGTCGCTGTCGGCACGACTGGTGAGGATAATCGGGCAGCGGGCGCCAAGCACCAGTCCGGCAGCGTCGGCGTAGGCCATGAATGTCAGCTGCTTTGCCACCATGTTGCCCGACTCCAGGTCGGGCACCAGGAGCACGTCCGCCTCACCAGCAACCACTGAGTCGATACCCTTGNNGTGCGCGCAGCGTCTTGCTGCTCACCGCGTTGTCAAAGGCAAGCGGGCCGTCAAGGATGCCGCCGATAATCTGATGCCGGTCTGCCATCTTGCAGAGAGCGGCGGCGTCGAGCGTGGCCTGCATCTTTGGATTCACCGTTTCGATCGCCGCAAGGATGGCGATCTTCGGCAGCGGGATACCGATGGCGCGAGCAAAACTGATGGCATTCTGGCAGATGTCGATTTTGTCTTCCAGCGTTGGCTGGATGGTGATCGCCGCATCGGTGACGATGATCCTGCGGGCGTAGGTCGGCGCGGAGATCAGAAAGCAGTGGCTCAGACGGCGCTCCGTGCGCAGGCCGCTCTCCTTTAGCATGACTTGATGCAGCAGTTCGTCGGTGTGCAGGCTGCCCTTCATGATGCCGAGCGCCCGGCCGGTTCGCACCTGGGCAACGGTCTCCTCGGCGGCAGCGTGGCTGTGCGGCACATCGATCAACGTATAAGGGGAAAGATCGGCGCCGATCTTCGCCGCAACCGCTTCGATCTTTGCCTTCGGGCCGATCAGGATCGGGCTGATCAGCTTGCGCTCCGCCGCTTCGATTGCGCCGCTCAGCGCATAGTCGCTGCACGGGTGGCAGACCGCGGTAGGCATGGGCGGCAGACCGCTGCAGCGGTCGATCAGGTCGTCGAAGCGTTCATTGCGGAGCAGCGCCACCTGCGGCAGTTCTTCGCGCGAGCGGCGGATCTTCGTCGTTGGCGCCAGGACCTCGGCGGTACCGTTGGCGATCATATTGCCGGCGGCATCGGTCGCCGTGCAGTCCAAAACGACGGTGCCGGTTTCCGGCCGCTTCTCGATGACAGTCACCGTGGCCTTGATCGCCTGATTGGTGGCGAGTGGCGAATGGAACTCCACAGTTGCGCCACGGGTGATCGACCCGAGCCCAGGGAGCTGGTTGCCTGCGATGGTGGAGAATAAGGTGGCCGCCCACATCGCCTGGCCACCGCCACGCTCGAAGGTTTCCGGAAGGTTGAGGTTCCCGGTGACCGCAGCCCAGCGCTCGATATGTTCGCGAGTAACCGTGCCGACGAAAAAGGCGCTGTCACCGACGGCGATTTCGTCGAACGTCTTGTTCTCGATAATTTCCGACATGCGGCTTCGTCCCCTTGCGCGTGCAATGCGGTTGCGGCGATGGGCAGTTCGGTCAGCAGCAGGCGAACCGATCCGACTCCACCCGCCTCGCCGCGCGAGACTTCATCACCTTGCAGCTACACCTCGATTGTGCACTGCGTCAATCCACGCCAACATTAATCCTGCGTTGCAATGTTGAGTACGCACCGCTTCGGCTGTGGCGGCTTTTGGTCAAACTACAGGCGGGCAACGATGATGAGCATGGCTAGCACCACAGCGATCAGCCCGGGCACCCAGGCCATGGGCGGCAGACTGCGACGCACTGCAGCATGGGCATCCTTGCCGGCTAGCGGGGCGCCGGGTCTCACCCCTTCCGCCCGCTGATTGATCGCAAAGGCAAATCGGGTCATGGCGTCGTCGACGTACGCGTGCGCCGCCGCGAGCAAGGCGCTGGCGCCAGACAGCGCGGGCGTGGCGTCGTCGGTGACGTCAACGGCATAGGCGAGGCCGGTGGCGTTGCCCTCGCCGGTGAGGCGGATGATGCAGTGCCCGCGGACGCTTCCCGTTGTCGTACTCTCGCACTGGCCTTCGATCTGCCATTCGTTTGGCGGATCGATGCGTGCAAGGCGAAACGTGCCAACAAAAGGCGCATCGCGCCCGTCGACCGCTACGTGGAGGGTGGCGGCGAGCCGATCATCCGGCAATCGTTCGAGGCGCTCGCAACCGGGCAAGCAGCGGCGGACGAACTCAAGTTCGTTTGCCGCTGCGCATACGGCTTCGGGCGGCGAGGCCAGCCGTCGCGTTCCCTCCAGATGCATTGGTGCGTATCCTCGCTTTCGTGCCGCATGCGTTCAGCTGCTGGTGCGGTTGCGCAGTGCCGATCGGACACCGATATGAGTACATGCGGTGGTATTCGTCATTGTGTGCTGTCCGAAGCGGCGAAAAACTGCCTCGCTCGCCATGATAGACAATGACCGCCGCGTGCCATAGCGCCAACGCTGCCCTGGCGACGGGCCGCCGGGCTCCCGCTCCATCGGGAAAACCGATTAAAGTAACCGATATTTTGCGTGTGCATCGATTAATGGCGTCTTCTATATCGTCTTCAGGACAAACACACCCCTCAACGACGATAGGAGATAAGAGCATGCTGACCGTCGGTGACAAGTTTCCGAGTTTCGCACTCAAGGCCGTTGTGTCAACCGATCCGAAGACTGCATTTGTGGACGTGACCGATGCTACAGACGCAGGGAAATGGAAGATCGTCTTCTTCTGGCCGAAGGATTTCACCTTTGTCTGCCCGACCGAGATCGCCGCTTTCGGTAAGCTCAATGATGACTTCGCCGATCGTGATACGGTCGTCTACGGTGCCAGCACCGACAGTGAGTTCGTTCACCTTGCGTGGCGGCAGCATCACCCGGACCTCAACGATCTGCCGTTCCCGATGCTGGCCGATATCAAGCGCGAGCTGAGCGAGGCGCTGGGGATTCTCGACAAGCAGGAAGGTGTCTGCCTTCGCGCCACCTTCGTCGTCGATCCGGAGGGTGTCATCCGCTTCGTCGCGGTGAATGATCTCAGTGTCGGTCGCAACACGCAGGAGGTTCTGCGCGTCCTTGATGCCCTGCAGACGGACGAGCTGTGCCCGTGCAACTGGCAAAAGGGTGAGGCAGTGCTGCAGGCGGCCTAACGGGTCAACTGTCGGGTCCGGGGAGCGGCATTTGCCGCCCCCTTCGGCTCCCCCTGGATGACCAGGAAAAGGCCACGCGCACGCGTCTAGGATAAGGATGAGATAATGTCGATCGAATCAATCAAGAATGCCTTGCCCGGCTACGCCAAAGACCTGAAACTTAATCTGTCGTCATTGGCAGGAGAAGCGGGGCTGACCGAGCAGCAGAAGGCCGGAACGTTTATTGCGTCAGCCATCGCGTCGGGCAGCGCCAGGGTGATTGCCGGATTAACGGCAGAATTTGCGCCGAAACTGTCATCGCAGGCACTTGATGCGGCGAAAGCAGCGGCAGCGATCATGGGCATGAACAATATTTACTATCGCTTCACGCACCTGGTTTCTGCCGCCGATTACAAGACTCTCCCGGCACGCCTGCGGATGAACGTTATCGGCAGCCCGGGGGTGGAGAAGGTGGATTTTGAGTTGTGGTCGCTCGCGGTCTCAGCGATTAACGGCTGCGGCGCATGTGTGGATGCGCACGAGCGCGAGCTGCGCAAACATGGCGTTGCGGTGGAAACCGTGCAGGCTGCGGTGCGTATCGCTGCGGTGGTGAAGGCGATTGCGGTAACGTTGGACGGTGAACAGGCTTTGGCGGAGACGGCAGCTCTCGTTGCTTAGCGCGAGTCGACGAGGCGAGGCGCTGTTCCGGGCGCGCTGGAAAACGGTGAGAGATGAAGATTAAAGGCAATGTGATCCTCTGGATCGCGATCGGACTGGTGGTGGTTGCCCTGTTCAGTCAGATGCAGGGCAGCAACGGGCGGCCGCCCGACAACCAGCTGGCTTACTCGGATTTTCTCGCCAGCGTCGATTCCGGCCAGGTCAAGTCGGCGACGATCCGCGGCCAGGAAGTGGTCGGTACACTGCAGGACGGCCTGAGCTTTCGCAGTTTCGCCCCCGAGGGCGCCGACGTGGTCGGGCCGCTGCTCAACAAGGGCGTGCGCATTCAGGCTTCGCCGCCGCAGCAGCCCAGCTTCCTGATGTCGCTACTTATCTCTTCGTTCCCTGTCCTGCTGTTGATCGGCGTCTGGGTCTATTTCATGCGCCGGATGCAAGGTGGGCCGGGCGGCGTCCTCGGTTTTGGCAAGAGCCGGGCGCGCCTGCTGCAGCAGGATCAGCGGCGGGTGACGTTTACCGACGTTGCCGGCATCGACGAAGCCAAGCTTGAACTTGAGGAAATCGTTGAATTCCTCAAGGATCCGCAGAAGTTCCAGCGGCTGGGCGGACGCATTCCCAAGGGCTGCCTGCTCGTCGGCCCTCCGGGTACCGGCAAAACGCTGCTCGCTCGCGCCATCGCCGGTGAGGCCAACGTTCCTTTCTTCACCATCTCTGGCTCGGACTTCGTCGAGATGTTCGTCGGCGTCGGCGCGTCGCGGGTGCGCGATATGTTTGAGCAGGCGAAGCGTAACGCGCCGTGCATCGTATTCATTGACGAGATCGATGCCGTCGGCCGGCATCGCGGTACCGGGCTCGGCGGCGGTCATGACGAGCGCGAGCAGACGCTCAACCAGCTGCTGGTGGAGATGGACGGTTTTGAATCCAACGAAGGCGTGATCCTGATCGCCGCCACCAACCGGCCGGACGTGCTTGACCCGGCATTACTGCGTCCCGGTCGCTTCGACCGCCAAGTGGTAGTCCCCAATCCAGACATCCTCGGTCGCGAGCAAATCCTCAAGGTGCACATGCGGAAGATTCCAGTCTCGCCGGACGTGGATCCGCGGGTGATTGCGCGTGGGAGCCCGGGATTCTCCGGCGCCGATCTGGCGAACTTGGTCAATGAGGCGGCTCTTCTTGCCGCGCGCGCCAATAAGCGCCTGGTGACGATGATGGATTTCGAGTCGGCCAAGGATAAGGTGCTGATGGGTACCGAGCGCCGGTCAATGGTCATGACCGAGCATGAGAAGCGGCTGACCGCCTATCACGAGGCCGGGCATGCGCTGGTGGGCCTGTTCGTGCCGGGTAACGATCCGCTGCACAAGGTGACGATCATTCCCCGTGGTCGGGCACTGGGGGTGACGATGAACCTGCCCGAGCGCGACCGTTACACCTTCAAGAAGCGGGAGATCGAGGCGCGCCTGGCGATGATGTTCGGAGGCCGAGTGGCTGAGCAGCTGATTTTCGGCGACTCGAACGTGACCACCGGAGCATCGAACGACATCCAGCAGGCAACCGACATGGGGCGGCGGATGGTGACCGAGTGGGGCATGAGCGACAGCCTCGGGCGGCTCCGCTATTCCGAAAACGAGGAAGAGATCTTTCTCGGCCGTTCGATCACCCGCACGCGCAATATCTCCGAGGATACCGCCCGGCTGATCGACGCCGAGGTTCGGCGGATCGTCGAGGAGGCAGAAGGGCGCGCGCGGGGGGTACTCAGCGAGCATTTGGAAGATCTGCATAAGGTGTCGGCGGCGTTGCTCGAATATGAGTCACTTTCCGGCGACGATGTCTACCGGGTCCTGCGGGACGAGCCGATCGAACGTTCCGACCCCAATGATCCGGGAACCGAGCGGCCGGGGACGCCACGACGGACTTCGGTCCCGACGGGCGGCCTGTCGACGAAGCGGCCGGGTGCTTCGTCCGGTGGTAACCTCTCTGGTCTGCAACCGGGGAACTGAACTGGCCGCCGTGGAGACCAAGGACCTGGCAAGGACCCTGGCTTGAAGTCAATGTGGTTAAATCGATGTGGTTCGGGCGGCGTCGTTTTGCATGAAAATGCTTAACGGTCGCCGCCGGCGCACCGTCGTCACGGTACGGGGAGGGATTGATGCCACGCTCTGATGATGGACCGGCTCGCGTTTCCGTTTGGGATGTGCCGACCCGCCTGTTTCACTGGCTCCTGGTCCTTCTCGTCACTGTCAGCCTGATCACCGGAAATGTGGGCGGCGTACAAGGCATGGATGTGCACATGCTGGCCGGCTACGTCATTCTGGCCCTGGTGGTGTTCCGTATCGGCTGNGGGTTCGTCGGTAGTCGCCACTCGCGGTTCAGCGATTTTGTCGCCGGTCCAGGGCGGGTGATCGGCTATGCCCGCGAACTGCTGACCGGCACACACCGGCCGACCCTCGGCCACAATCCGCTCGGCGGTTGGTCGGTGATGGCCCTGCTCACCAGCCTGCTGCTGCAGGCGGTCACCGGCCTGTTTGCCAACGACGACATTCTCACCGAAGGACCGTTGGCGTCGCGGGTGGGCAAGGGCNNGGCGAGTAACCTGTTGACCGCGGTGCATGAGGTCAACGCCAATGTGCTCTACATCCTGATCGGCGTGCACTTGGCCGCGATCACCTTTTACTGGCTGGTGCAGCGGGAAAACCTGGTACGGCCGATGCTGACCGGTTGCAAGGAGTCGACCGGGGTGGTCGGCGGCGAAACCAGCTTTGCCAATCCGCTGCTGGCGCTGCTCATTTTTGTCATCGCTGCGGCGGCGGTCTGGGCACTCGTGTCATGATGCAGTATCCGCCCCGCGTCACCGCACTCACCGCTGTGGCTGTAGCCGATGCCGCCGTCGCCGGGCGGCGACGGCGTGTCGATCGACCGATTACTTCTTCTTGAAGTCGTCGTGGCAGCCCTTGCAGGTCTTGACCATTGCCCCGAAGGCGGGAGCCATGGCCGCAGGCGACGCGTCCGCCTGCTTCGCCAACTCGGCAGCGGCCAACTGGAATGCCTCGACCGCCTTCTTGAAGTCAGTCGGCTTTTCCCAGATCGCCGGCAACGCCTCGGTTTCGCCCTTGTTGGAACCGGCCGGAAACAGGTGGTCGACGAGCTTGGAAAGTGCCGCGATCCCTAGAACATGCACCTTCGCGTCGTCGCTGAAGTCAACCTTGCCAGTGATCAACTGCTTCAAGGCGCTGGTATGGCCGCCGATCGCCTCCATCACGCCCTCGCGATACTCGACAATGGGTTCCTTTGCCAGCGCAGCGGAGGCCACGAACAGAGAGAAGGCGGCGACGCTAGCGGCGCCGAAGTGATGATGGAAAACGGACATAGGAAAACTCCTCGGAGAATCGGGCAGGAAGAAAAGCGTAGCGAGAGATAAACGCTGACGCAGCGTTTGTGCAATTCAAGAAAAGGTGTAGACGCTTTGGGTATCGCTTGCCATGTCGATGCCGTATGCTCACGCTAAACATGGGAGTGCGCGTGTGGAGGCGGGGCCTCCGGCTGGTGGAGGAAGAATGACCAATATGCTCTCGCTTTGTGTGCTCTGCGGGTCCCGCGATGGCGGCGATCCGGCGTTTCGCGAGGCAACGGTTCGTCTCGGCCATCTGATGGCGCGCCGGGGCGTCCGCTTGGTCTACGGCGGTGGGTCCATAGGCCTGATGGGAATCCTGGCCGACTCGGTGCTGGCCGCGGGTGGCGAGGTGATCGGCATCATTCCCGATTTTCTCATTCGCCGCGAGGTGGGGCATCGGCGGTTGACTGATCTGATCGTCACCACCAGCATGCATGACCGCAAGCGACGGATGTTCGAGATGGCCGATGCCTTCGTAATCCTGCCGGGCGGTCTCGGCACTCTCGACGAAACCTTTGAAATCGTCACCTGGAAGCAGATCAAGCTGCACGATGCGCCAATCGTCGTCCTCGACGTGAACGGCTACTGGGAGCCGTTGAAGGCGCTGATCGATGCGACCATCACCGGCGAATTTGCTCATGCGAGCGTCCGCGAACTCGTTACCTTCGTTACCACCCCAGAAGCCGTGTTCGACGAGTTACCGGTTACCCACCAGCAGACGCGTGAAGAAATCCTGACCAGCCAGCTCTAGTCAGGCAACGGCAGGGTTAGCGGCGCTATGCGCATGACTGCGGCGTCATTCCTGGGGCTAGCTCGGAGCGAACGGGGGTTGCCACTGCACTTGTTCTCCTGCTCATGACTGACATCGCCTGGGAGCTCCTCGTAATTCTGTTGCTGGTGGCGCTGAATGGCTTTCTCGCCATGTCGGAACTGGCAGTGGTTTCCTCCCGGCGGGCCCGGCTGCAGCAGTGGGCACAGAAGGGCAGGTGCGGCGCGCTCGACGTCCCACCGGCGCGGCAGCCGGCCGAGTGATTTCAGTCCATGGCGTCTTCGTGACTCTCGTCTTGCTCGTAGCCTGACAGAATCGCAACCCACTGAAATCAATCAATCTTTTTCAGCTTGGATCTAAGGAAGGCAGAAAGAGCGCGCAACAATAGCCAGCGTTAAGCGATCGCTGCGCGCGCTGTACGCGATTAGGTGGTCAAGCGAACGATCTTCGCGATGGAAGGTACGCCGTCTTGGTTGAAGACGAACAGCATGTAATACCCCGGTATCGCCCGGTTGGGATCGCTCGGCATGGTGAGCTGATAGTCCCTTCCAGATACGGTATTCGAACGTGAAAAGCTCACATCGAGAAACCGCTGTTCGGAGTTGTGGGTATGGGTTATCGAACCCAGCCGCACGAGAGTGACGCGGCTGACCGTGTCAAGCAATTGGCCGCCACGAAGGCCGACCGCCATGCCTTTGGCTTGGCCGAGTTTGGCAGCGTCCCAGTTGGTGGCGAAAGTAGGCCGCGGTGCGGGTTGCCCCGAGCCATCTTTCTTGTAGAGATAAGGCGGATAATAGATCTCCGCGTTCAGATTGTTGACGGGGCCTGGCGCACCGCCAGCACCTGTAAGCACGGTGGCGTCGGGCATCAGCAGGGCGATGGAGTGATAGAGGCGTGCCTTTTTGGCGCTGGCGCCCGTGGTCCACTGGCCGGTTGCCGGATCCCAGATGAGCGCGGAATAGGCGACGCCGGTGAGGGTATTCGCAACGGCGGAACCACCGGTCAGCAGGACTTTTCCGTCCGCCATCACCGTCAGCGTCGACCAGAAACGATCCTGGTCGATGTCGCCGACCTGTTGGACGACTGGCTTTGGTGTAGCGTTCAGGTCGATGAGCACGACCTTGTGGTCGAAGCGCAACGAAAGAACCATGCCAGGCGCATACATCACAGTTGGCAACTGGTTGTTGGCCTTCAGGGTTCTGGGGAGGGAGATTAGGTTGAAGGTGCCTTGTCCGGTCGTGCCCATGTAGAACATGGCACCGTCAATGGAGAGGAGGAAAATCTGTCCGTTGGGTGCAACAAATGTCCGCGGATAGTACCAGACTCCGGCGAATATGTTGGTCGGGTTGATTCCGGGCAGCAACTTCCAGCCGCTCCCCGGCGTGTATACTTCAGGAATTGAGACAGGCGCGTTGGGAAACTGATCCGAACGACCGCCGATCGCAACCATCGTTCCATTCGGCATCGTTACCAGCGACGGATACCAACGGGCATACGTCATCGCCGTTTCCGGCTGCAGGGTCGGCGTATTGGACAGTGTCGTTTTTTCGGCGAAAATTTCTGTCTGGTTCGTCGAGTAATTGCGCTGGGTGCCGATGGTCTGATCACCGCCGGTGATCAGGACATTGCCGTTCGAGGGGATGATGGCCTGGCCACTGCAGAAAATATCGACAGCGGTCGTATTGGGCAGCAGCAAATGGGCGTCGAGGCCGGTTCCGAGGGATGGATCCCACACGTCATAGTTAAACTGTGCACCCTGCTGACCTAATTGATTGGTCCCATAGCTCAGGACCTTGCCTGACGGCAGCAGAACTTCGTGCAGGCCGTTAATTGTCCAGGGTACGGGATCGCCGAATTTGCCGGTGACGTTGGCATTTGCCGCGCCGGTGGGGGTGGCGGCTTGCGCTTGTACCGCGATGGAGCCAAGAACTCCTGACGCGAGCGCGGCGGCGGCGAGAGCGGCAAAGCGCAGCCGGGCGACACACCACGAGTGCCTAACTGTGCTGCGAATCAAGCCAGCCATCGTTATTTCCCCCTGCTGCGTGGACCCTGTCGCCGTCGACGTGTCCGATTTGGCCTTACTGCCGGTCGGTGTCTTCGTCGCCTGACTAGGCTTGACGCCTGGCCCGTATCCCCAGTCGATAGGCGCCGTCCGTTCCCGCTCGCTTTGGCCGTGCATCGCCTCGTCATCCGCTGCCTGGGCGGCAGCGCCGACAAAGCTTGCTAAGCAAAAACATAATGCAAGCATCAGGTTGTTTGGTGTCCGCATGTGCTTTTGACTCTCCCCTTGGCATAAAATCGAAAGTAAAGAGCGTATGCTCCATACTTATTTGACCTGATAACACGAGTATTCATTTTTATTCTTCGTTTAGTCGTCCTCATATGTTTGCGCGATTGTTCTCCTTTGCTGCAATGTAAAGTTTGTTCGCTGTGTGTAAGTAAAAGCGGGGACCTCATTCATCGCTCGTCGCAACTGTACGTCCTAGGCCAGGGAGGCGGTATGGTGGTCGTAAAACCGACTCGCCGTGCGCCGGAGTGGCCGTCGCCTGTTCAAGCCGGGATTGGCGCGAGATGATGCGCACCATTTCAATGCACCGCTTTGTTCCCCAATAGGTAGCGCTGGTTCCCACAAAAAATAGAAGGTTACGCAAGGCAGTTGCCAGAGATATGCCCGTAAAAATAGTATATCCGTGCGCACGGCGGCCATTTTTTGCCACAAAGGGGCGGTCAAACGTTGAATCATGTTTACAGTGTGTCCCAGCTATGGCAAACGCGACCTATTATGCCGTAAGGCCCGTTGAAATTGCATCTTAAGAATTAGTGATATGGGATGTATGTGAGCTGCGTCTCACTCACGTCATAGTAGAATTCAGGCAGTGCCGGCAGGACAGCGCAGCGTGGATTGCGAACTGACGATGGCTCGGCCATAATCACTGCCCATGCAGAATCCTCTTCGAACTCAGCGTGGCCGCGCCGCGAGGCTGTTGGTGATGGCAAGCCTGTGCATCGCCGTCGCAGCGTGCGAAACGCCAGGCGACGTTAGCGCACCGTCGACCGAACCGGAGACGACCGGTGTAGCGGCGCCGCCGCACTTCCCCTTGCCCGTTCCCCGTCCCCCTCGCCCTGTGATCACGGCGCGGCCAGCCACGGAGTCGCAGCCAGCCGTCCCCGATTTGCGCAACAAGCCGCGACCGGCGACGCATGTGGTCAAGAGCGGCGAGGACATCTATCTGATCGCGACCATGTACGGGATCGATGCCTACACGCTGGCAACGAGCAATGGACTTGCCCCGCCTTTTACCGTGGTTCCAGGCCAACAGCTGACGCTTCCTCCGTCCGAAGCCCAGATCGCCGCTGCCGCAAGCGCTGCGGAGGGTTCCGCCACCAGCGCCAGCGAGCTGGGCGCCGGCGGTGAGCAACGAAGGCGCCTGCCGCATCATCAGCACCCGGGGGTGACGGCAGCTCGGAAACGGCTGCCGTGGTACCCCCGCCGCGCCCGCCGGTCGCCCCCANNGGCTGTCGAGGAGGAAGGCTTCATCTGGCCGGTGAGCGGCGAGGTGATTTCGGATTTCGGACCGAAGGGCAACGGTCTGTTCAATGACGGCATCAACATTGCCGCCGCGCGCGGGGCACCGATCCGGGCCGCCGAAAGCGGCGTCGTCGCTTACGCCGGCAATGAGTTGCGCGGCTTCGGCAACATGCTGCTGATCAAGCACTCAGACGGCTGGGTAACCGCCTATGCGCACGCCGAAGAGTTGCTGGTGAGCAAGGGGGAGCGGGTGAGCAAGGGGCAGGTCATCGGCCGGGTCGGCTCCACCGGCAACGTCGGCTCGCCGCAACTGCACTTCGAAATGCGCAAAGGCAAGCGGGCCGTCGATCCGGTCCGCTATCTTCGTCGCAGCGCCGCCTGATCACGGCAGCTCGACGCGGTCATCGCGGCAGAGTGATCTAGCTTACCGAATATTAAGCACGCGTCGGCGACAATCAGTGTCGGGCGCGAGCCGGTCGCCCCATGGCAGCGACGACGAGGTAGGCAATGGCGGCCATCGAAAAGGATCCCTTCCTGCGCCGCTTCTACGCGCGCATTCCCGCCAACATGGTGCAGTCGTTCAGCGATGGTCAGCTTGACGCCATCAAGCGCGCATTCGGTTCGCGAACACGGGGAGCGCATCGCGTCGATATCCGGGTGTCCATCCCCCTCGGCTCGCGCTCGTTCTACCTCGTTCTGCTCGCCGGACGTGAACGCCGGTCGCCGCGTCGGATTGCCTGGGAACGGACGCTGCGGCCCCTGTGGACCGCAGCCAATTTGATCGTCATGCTGCTCTTCGCAGCGCTGGTCTGCCTGTCANNCTCGCTGCTGTGCTTCACGTCGGTGAGCGGGCGGCCCATATCGATATCTTTCCCGGCATCGACATGCTCCCGGACCAGTAGATCGAGCGCATCCTCAAGTGATGGGTGGTGTTGGCCGGCTGCGGGTGTGATTTCGGCCGTGTCACATATTGCAGTGATTTTTGAACGCCCATCTCACCTGACGGGATTGACCGGTTGCAGGGTCACAGCCCAGGTTTAGGCGACGTTGCAAATTGGTTCAATGTTGCCGGAGCACCGCCATGTCGCTTATTGCTGAGCCTGTTGTGTCCCGCACCTCTGCCCTTGTGACCCACGCGCTTTCGCCTGCCCTGGGGATCGAGGTGCGTGGGTTGGACGTCTCCCGGCCGGTGGATGATGCGACCATTGCCACCCTGCGCCGCTTGGTGGACGACCACGGCGTCGTTGTCTTTCGTCACCAGGATATCGACGCTGATACGCAGATCGCCTTCAGCCGCCGCTTCGGGCCGCTGCAGGAAGTGGCGCAGAAGCAATATCAGATGCCAGGCAAACCGTTCATCTACGTCATCGGCAATGTCGTCGAGAACGGCNNCCGCGCGGTGAGCGATCCCAGTGTCGGCCGCTTGTGGCACTCGGACCAGTCGTTCCTGCCGAATCCGGCTTTGGGTTCACTGCTCTATGGCGTCGAGTGCCCGCCCGAGGGTGCGGATACGCTGTTCGCCAACATGTATCTCGCCTACGAGACACTGCCGGCCGACGTCCGCCAGCGGATCGAGCATCTGCATGCCGTCCACAGCTTCTCCGAATACTACGAGGAATTGCGCCTGCGTGACGCAACCCAGCCGGAGCTCACCGACAGCCGCCGCGCGCTCTATCCCGACGTCGTACACCCCCTGGTGCGTCGCAGCCCGCTGAGCGGACGGAAGGCGCTCTACATCAATCCCGGTTACGCCACCCGCATCGTCGAGATGCCGGAGGACGAAGGGCGCGACCTGATGGACCTGCTCATTACGCACAGCCGGCGCGAGGACCTGGTCTACGCGCACAAGTGGCGCGCAGGCGATCTGCTGTTCTGGAACAACCTCGCCGTCAATCACAAGGGCACCGAGTTCGATGGCAGTCGTTTCGTCCGGCGGATGCACCGCACCACGGTGGCAGGCGACCCCGCCTCCTATCAGGCATCCTTGCTCGCCCATTAGTCCCGCGCCGCTCGCGGCCGGCTGACCGCATGCTGCCCGGTCTCAGTCGGCCGTCTGGTCGGAATGCCCGAGTGGCCGGCCAGGGGCGATGCAATCACGCAGCCGCTGCTTGAGTTCTTTCATTTCGGGAAACCGTCCTTCGTCGCGCCGCGACCAGATGGTTTTCCCACCGCTTCGGACAGTGAACACGCCGCCGTGACCGGGGATCAGCGTGATCCCGCCGAGATCCTCCTCGAAAGTTACGAGCAGTTCCTGCGCCATCCATGCGGCGCGCAGCAGCCAGCGGCACTGGGTGCAGTATTCGATCTCGGCGATGGGTTTCTCCGTGTGCATGGCGCGCCAGCCTGTTCCGTTGTCTCAGCCTTTCGCCGCCGGCTCACCCGTCTCCGCCGCCAATGATGCCGCCGCTGCATCGTTCAAGACCGCCGGCCCGTCGACGATGACGCGCCGCGGGGCGAAGCGGAGGCCGTTGGCATAGAACGCTTCCTGCAGCCGCCGGTACACCTCGCGGCGGAGGATGAACTGCTCACCCGGCTTGGCCATGAACTTGACGCGGATGATGAATGCTGAATCATCCATCCGGTGCACCCCCTGCGATTTCAGCGGTTGCAGGAAGTTGGGACCGAGCTCAGGGTCGGCCAGCATGTCGCGGCCGACGCCTTTCACCAGCTTGCGCACCCGCTCCAGATCTGTATCGAAGGGCAGCCGCAGTTCGAGCTTCATGATCACCCAGTCGCGGCTGAAGTTGGTGACGTTCTTGATCTCACCAAAGGGGATGGTGTTGATCTGTCCCAGGTGGTGACGCAACCGGAGCGATCGGATGGAGATTTTTTCGACGCTACCCTTGGCCAAGCCCACATCAATGTACTCGCCGGTGCGAAAGGCGTCGTCAATCAGGAAGAAAACGCCGGAAACAATGTCACGCACCAGCGCCTGGGCGCCAAAACCGATGGCAATGCCGACGACGCCGGCACCGGCCAGCAGCGGACCGATATTCAAGCCCAGCGCCGAGACACAGATCATCACCGTCATCACCACCAGCACGACGAGGATGAATTTGCGCAACAATGGCAGCAGCGTCTCCAACCGTGACAACCCGCCACCGCCTTCGGCATCTTCCTGGGCAAGCGGATCAATCTCCTCGTGTGGCACCCTGCGGTTGATCGCTGTCTTGATCACCCNCCAGGCGGCAAAGGCAAGAACGAGCGTCAGGCCGATCGTCAATATTGCCTGCGCCGCCCGGCTGCCGACGCTGTTGTCGGCGAGCAGCGCCACGTCGATGCCCCACAGGCGGGCGACAACCAGGACGACGATGACCGCCAGGACCATGCGCAGGTTGCGCATGATGACTGGCGCGTAATCGCCATCGGCGGGGGCGGGGGCGCCAGGTTGGGCAACGAGCGGCGACACCGGCGGCAGCAGGTTGCGCACGGTCATCCGGAGCAGGCCGTCCACCAGCGGCACAGCGATGAGGACGCCGACTGTGCCCAGGAAGCGCGGTGCCTGTGACTGCAGGGTCAACAGCCGGCAAATGATTGCATAGAGCCCCATCCCGGCCAGCGCCGTGGCGAGGAAGACGTGCCATTTGGCCAGCAACTGTTCCGAAAGACCGGCATCGGCACTGCGAGCGACAGCCGTCGGCAGGCCGATCAGCGCGGCGATGGCACGGCGCTGCAGACAGACGAACAGCAGCAGCGAAAGGGTGACCAGAGTAATCAGCGTGGCGGCCAGCAATTCCAGCAGCGGTTCAGGCAGACCGGCGAGGTGCAGGCCTTCGCCGAACACGGTGGTGAACAAAATGATCGCGGCGAGCGTGACCAGCCAGCGGGCAAGGCCACGCGCTGTCCGGCTATCGATCGGCGGCAGCCGCAGATCGGCCCGACGGGGAGCGAGAACGAGCCGTGCCAGTACGGATGCGATGCGGGTGCCGACGATGACCAGCAGAATGCCCCAGAATGCGCGCTGTACCAGTTGTCCACCTGGATGCAGCACCAGGTAGCCGAGCAACGCCGTCAGGGCGAAGACGGTGATACCCAGAAGGTGAATGACGGCGCGCAGGATCAAGGTTCCCAACCGGCGAAACTCGCTCGGCGACACCGGCGCGCGGCTGGCGGGGCCGAAGGCGCCAAACAGACCGCGGAAGGACCACTCTGCCAGCCCGGCGGCTGTGAGGATGGCAAAGAGCCCGGCAAGGCGCTTGCCGATGACAAGGGGGGAGCGGTTGTCGGTGAGAAGGTCGATGATGAACAGCAGTGCGTAGGGCAGGTCAGGCAGCGCCGCGACGATCTCGCCCAGGCGATAGCGAAGGGTCTGGACGCTGTTGACCACCAGCGTCACCGTGTCGGGCGAGGGCGTTGCCGCTGTCTCGGCTGCCGCTGCTGCTGTTGCCCATGCGCCGAGAGCAACCAGGGTGAAGACAAACGCAAGCTGAATACGCCGCCGCCAGCAACTGCCGCCGCCGTACCCGCTATGCATACCTTTACTGCAAAGCGACCGGTCGCGGCGCCGCGCCACGCACTACGCCAAGACCTGCGATCATGCGGTCGCTTAGATCGCCAAGTGTGGCGCTCAGTGCCGCCACATAGGCCTCGTAGCTGCTGCTCGTTGCCTGTTGCCGCAACGTATCGTCGGTGACCAGGAGCGCCTGCGTACCCTGCTGGCCGTAAATCTGCCAATGGGCGACCAGCGTCGCCAACCCGCTCGTGTCCACATCGAAGCGGTTGATGCTGACGGCGATGCGGTAGTCGAAGGACGGACCGCTCACTTCAGGAAAGGAAACCACCCGGTCGCTTGGCGACCGCTGCGCCATGTCTTCCACCAGGACCCGTGGCAGCATGTCGGTGAGCGGCCCAGCCCACTGATCGAAGCTGGACAGGCTCATGGCGTAGGCGCTGGTGCGGATGACGATCTGCGGCCGGTCCAGGTAGTCCGGCAGATTCACCGGGCCGATGGCGACGACGTTCGCCGTCTGGCGCGGCGAGGATGCTGCAGTGGTGTCAGTACCGCCACTGGCCAGCGTGTAGAAGTTGGTCGGCGGTGAACTGCTGCACGCCGCGAGCAGTGACGTGCACAGCACAGTGGCGACGACAGGGAGGAGCAGGCGGCGAATGCGGTTCATGGCTTTTCCGGAAGCGGTTTGCCGAGGAGGAGCGCATCGGGATTGCGTTCGAGAAGGTCGGCCAGCGTCCGCAGCGAGCGAGCGGTGTTGGTCAGCTCTTTCAGCAGCCGATCGAGATTATAGCGGACCGGCGCATCGGGGCCGAGCAGGGCGTTCGCCGATTGCACCGTCGTCTGCGCGTCGTCGACGAGTAGAGTTTGCCGAGTCCGCGGNNTGCGCTTCAGGCTGTCGAGCAGTGGCCCCACGTCCTTCAGCCCGTCGACCCCCTTCTGCAGCCCCGGCGATCCCATGACTTTCCCCGCCTGTTGCACCGTGTTGCGCGCATCGGTCACCAGTTCGGTGATCGGCGCCTTGTCCAGCTTGTCAAGGAAGGCACTGACCTTGTTGGTGAGCGCTTCAACTTCCGACGGCACGGTCGGTATGACAGGCTTTCCATCGACGTAGGTGAGCGCGGCCGGCGGCGCCTTGGGAAACACCTGTAGGGCGATAACCTGTTGGCCGGTGAGGAGGTTGCCGGACTGCAGTTGTGCCCGCAGGCCATTTTTGATCCAGAGTGACATCCGTTCCTGGAGCATCGCATGGGTCATGCGCTCCACAGCCTCCGGCGGCAGCCAGCGCTGCGGCTCCAGTGCGATCGTCACTGGAATCTTCACCTTCGTTGCCGTCGGGTCGACTTCGAGGCGAACGCTGGTCACCTCGCCCATCTTCAAGCCGAAGCTCAGCACCGGTGCGCCGACCTCGAGCCCCGCGACCGAACCTTCAAAGAAGAGGACGAACGGTATCTTGACCGTGTATTTCGCCTGACTGATCGCGTCGAAGGAGTCGAACAGCGTATAGCTGGCGCCGTCAACCGCCGCGTCCGAGACGGTCTCCTCCAGCGGCGTGTCGAACGCAACGCCGCCGGTGAGCACCGATTCGAGCGATTCCGTCCGTACCGAAACGCCGCTGGCACCGAGCGAGACGTCGATGCCGCTGGCGTTCCAAAAGTTGCTGCTTTGCCGCACCAGTTGGTCGTAGGGGGCGCGGACGAACGCATACATCGTTACGTCCTTGCCGTCCTCGGCGAGGCTGTAGCCGAGGATGCCGCCGACCTCGATGCCGCGAAAGTAGATCGAACTGCCTTGCGAGACAGAGCCGAGCCTGGATGCGTGCAGAATGAAGTTCTTGCCGGGAATGTTCACTTNGGTAGAGGGGGGCGATTCCAGGCCGGTAAAATGGAACTGCTCCTCTCCGGGACCGGGCCGCATGCCGATATAGACGCCTGACAGCAGCGTCGATAGGCCGGAAACCCCCGCGGCGGAAATGCGGGCGCTCTCGACCCAGAACTGCGTGCCGCTGCGCAACTCGCTGCGGACGCTCTTCTCCATCCGCGCGGTGACAATGACCTTCGTCAGATCATCGCTCAGCGACAGCGATTCCACTGTTCCCAGTTCGACCGAGCGATATTTGATCTTCGTCTTGCCGGCCTCGATACCGGAGGCGGTGGGGAAGGTAATGGTGATCAGCGGGCCGCGGTTGCTGAAGGTGGTGTAGACGAGCCATACGCCGGCGATGGCGGCGATGATGGGGATCAGCCAGACGATGGAGATCCGCCGCCGCTGCTGGAGGCGGGCTTCCGGGACNNCGTCGCAGCACTGCCGGGCAGAGGTGACTTATCGGCGCTCATGGTTGGCTCCTGCGGCGTCCCAGAGGAGGCGGGGATCAAAAGTTAAAGCTGCGGTCATGGTCAGCATCACCACCATGGCGAACGCGACGATGCCAGCACCTGGCACGATGTTGGCGAGCGAGCCCAACTGCACCAAGGCGGCGAGCAGGGTGACGACAAAGACGTCGACCATCGACCATCGGCCAACCAGTTCGTTGAGCCTGTAGATGACGGTCCGATCGCGCAGATGCCAGCGCGAGCCGAAGCGCACGGAGAGGACAAGATAGGTCATGCTGATGAGTTTTAGCATCGGCACCAGGATGCTCGCCACAAAGACGATCAGGGCCAGCGGCCACATCCCGGCCCCGATCAACTCCTCGACGCCGGCAAGGATCGTCGATGGTTCACCGGAGCCGAGAGAAACGAAGGTCATCACCGGATACACGTTTGCCGGAATGTAAAGGAGCACCGCGGTTAACAGCAGCGCCCCGGTTCGGTTGAGGCTGTCATGCTTGCGCCGATGCAGGGACGAGCCGCAACGGGGGCAGCTGGCTTTCGCGTGCGCTGACTCCGCCGGCAGGTGGCAAAGCAACTGGCAGGTATGGCAGCCCACCCACTGCTCCGCCTCTTCGGCAGGCGGCAATGCCTTCGCCCGCGATGGCTGGAGCCGCTCCCAGACGTCGTGGGTGTCGATGGCGGAATCGGCAGCGAGCATCGTCAGAATAAGCGCCATAAATGCGTAGAGTGACGGCCCGATTTCAACCGTGGCCAGGTTGATGATCTTGGTATAGGAGACGAGAACGCCGAGAAAAAAGATCTCGGTCATCGCCCACGGATGTAGTCGCTCGTACAGGCGGTAGAGGGCGTTGGCGCCGACGATCCTGCGGCCAAAGGCTAGGGGGCCGACAACGGCGAGGCCGATGAGGATCTTCGCGAGCGGAAAGCCGATGACGAACAGCACCACGGCGATTCCCACCTCCGGCATGCCGTCGCGAGCGATGTCGATCGCTCCCGACAGCAGGTGCGATGGCTGAACCATCCCTTGCGCTTTGAGCGTGAGGAAGGGAAAGGCGTTGGCAATGATGAGGAAAATCAGCGCGGCGAGATAAAGGATAAAGGCGCGCTCCATGCCGTCCGGCTTATAGGCAAACAGCGTTCCCCGCAGCGAGAACACACGGCAGTGGCACCAGATGGCAACGGCGGCACCGCCTGCAGTTGATCGCATTCGTGGCAGCGGACGACCCACCCCACGGACTCGCGCTCGGCCAGCTTTGTTGCAGCGGCATGCAGTGAAAACACGAACGCAAAAGCCCCTATCCAGTGCGTGGGTACTGGCGCAGCACTAAACCCTGCGAATACGAACACGTGTAATTGGCACTCATGCGGCTGTCTAGACGTTTACGCAGAACAGGCAGGGCTCCGGGACGTTTAATGTCAAACGAACCAGCCGACCATTTCGCGCCAGCGGCGATAGCCGTGCGCTCGCCCACTCANAACCCGAAACGTGTGCCAAATTCCCTTCGACCACATCAGTTCGCTCAATCGCTGATTATCGGAGCGGAACGGGTCATGCTCACCGATGACAATCTTGATGTCGAGGCGGCGGATCGCATCGAGCAAGTTGCCGTCGTGCAGATTGCACAGATAATGATTGGGCATATTGAAATAGACGTTTTCGTCGTAATAGCCGTCGAACAGGTTGCGGAATCCATCGGGGTTGANTGTCAGGTCGTAGCGGCCACTGAAGGCAACAACCCGGTTGAAGCGCTGCGGGTGGCGCAACGCAACATTGACAGCATGATAAGCTCCGAAACTGCATCCAAAGACGATAGAGTATTTATTGCTGTTCATTTGCTGACTTAACGGCATAACTTCGTGCAGGATGTAATCCTCGTACTGCATATGACGTTGAATGCGACTGCGTGGATCGCACCAATTACAATAAAATGTTTCCTGGTCGATGCTGTCGACACAGACCATCTGCAGCCAGCCTTGCTCGAGATGCGGTCGTAGCGAGTCGACGATCCCCATGTTTTCGAAGTCGTAGAACCGGCCGCAGCGGGTAGGGAAGGCCAGGATACGTGCGCCGGCGTGGCCGAAGACTAGAAGCTCCATATCCCGACCAAGGCGCGAAGAATACCAGCGATGATGTTCACGTTTCATTAGAGCAACACACGAGCCAGCGAAATGTTACGAAATAATGACACATGTTGCGGCGCAGCATCGCGCCAACACATAGCTCGTAGCACAAGAATTATCCGTTGAAAAGCCTCTGATAGTATTATTGGCGTGCGCGCTGATAGGATGGTTGTGAATCAGACTTTGCGTTTCGCCTTGATGTGGCGACGGTCTGTGCTTTTTATTGTGAGTAATTGGTCTTCGCATCTGATCGGTGCTGCCGCCCGCCACGCCGCAGCGGCAGCTAAAAGGAAGTGCCATGACGGGAAATGAGACGCGCTGATGCCTTCCTGCTTTGATGCGGAAGTGGACGCGCTGAGATTGCGCTCGGATGCTGCTGCCGAACGAGAAAGCCTCGTTTTATTTTGCGGCAGCTCGTCGTTCACCCTGTGGACGGACATTGAGCGTTATTTCCCGGAGATCGCGGTACTCAACCACGGTTTTGGGGGCTCGACGCTTGAAGATTGCCTGGAATACTTTGATAGGCTGGTCGCGGCGTTCTCACCTCGGGCGATCGTTCTTTATGCCGGTGATAACGATTTGGCCAACGGGGCGACACCCGAGAGGGTGCTTCGGCATCTTGAAGATTTTATTACGCGCAAGCGGCAGACAATTGGCGCGGTGCCGCTCGCTTACGTGTCGATTAAGGTCAGCCCGGCTCGCTTCAACCTCATGCACCGGATCGGCTATACCAACTTGATCATCGAACGCCGGCTGCGGGGCGAAGCCGACCTTGCCTTCGTCGACCTNTACCCGCCGGATGACCGCTCGCGGCTTGCATGCTTTTTACGCTATTACTCCACCGATCCGCTGCACATGAACCGCGAGGGATATCGCCTGCTTGGCAGGTGCATCAGCGAGTATCTGGACACGCTTGCCGCCTCCGGTACTCAGTTCAGCCGTGCGAAAGCATGCACCGTTCCTGCCTGGGCAGAGGAGGATGGCGATCGTTGCGCTATTTCCACTTCGGATGACTGAGATGTCCACTCAGACATAAAACGCTAACCGGTCGGTTACCATCCCGGTTATAGAAAAGGGTGTCGCAGCGAGGCTCGCTTTGTGCCAGGAGATGATCAAGGCTCGCAGCCGCAGATGGGCGAGTGTCGCGCTGCAATCGATCGAACCGGACCTGCAGGGGGGGAACTCTGCCAGGACCGCCGCCGCGAACGCCGACGAAGGTGACGTATGCAAGGACGCTGGCGAAAGTGCTGCTGGGTACCGGTCCTGGGTGCGCTACTGCTCTTCAGTCCTTTGTCACTCCAGGCCGCGCCGCTGGCACTTCCGTCCGACCCTTATCGCCTGTGCGCGGATGCGATTGCCCGGCAGGATCGGACCGGACAGACGCCACGCCACCTCCTGTCGGCGATCGCGCTCGCCGAATCCGGCCGCCGTCACCCGGTGACGGGCGCCGCCGTCGCCTGGCCGTGGGCGGTGATGTCCGAGGGTCGGGGACGTTATCTGGCGACCAAGGCCGATGCCATCGCCGAGGTGCAAGGCTTGCAGGCGCGCGGCATTCGCAACATCGATGTCGGCTGCATGCAGATTAACCTGAGCTACCATCCGGACGCCTTCGCCAGCCTGGAAGAAGCCTTCGATCCGGCGGCAAACATCGCCTACGCGGCGCAATATCTGCGTCAACTCTTCGCCGAGGAGGGCAGTTGGCCCGATGCCGCCGGCCGTTATCACTCGGCGACACCGGCCTACAAAGGTCCCTATCAAGACCGGGTGATGGCACTGTGGGGCAAGCAAGGCCAGCAGCCGCTGAATGGCAACGCCGACGATCCCATGGGTGACCCGGCCATGGCGTCGCTGTCGGCGCCGCCCAGAATCGCCATGCCGCCGCTGCGCCAGCGCCAGCCAACACCGGCGATGATCAACCAGTTCGTCCGCCAGTTGCAGATGCCGACGGCAGCGGCAAGGTCGGGTAGAGCGTTGGCGGCGTCGCGCGATCAACGCGGCCAGGTNACCGCTGATCGCCGACGGCGCACCCAATACCGGACTGCGTGACGCGGCTGCGGCCGCCCGCTTTGCCGAGCGCCGGGCGCAGTATCTGCAGGCTTGGCGCGACCAGGCGCAGGAGGAGAGCGGACCGGTGACCGTGCTGCGCGGCAACGCCCAACAGGTCTACACCTACGACATGCGCTAGCATTGCTATCGCCGAAGCGTGGCTTCGGTGGTTGCTGCCCCCCGGTTTCCAAGCGAAACAGTCCCCGTTGAGACTTTAGCCGCATGTGGCTGCGTGCGGCTTGAGCCGGCTCGCCAACCGGCTATGCTGCGTCCTCGCGGCGGTTCGCCAGGAGTGCGGTGCCATCGCTTGTGGATGACGGCGCTGCCCTCGGGCGAGGGCATGTGCCCGGCCCCCAATCATAAGGGACGTCAATGGATATTTGGCAGCTTCCAGCGGTTGTCACTGGCGCAGCATCCGGTCTGGGAGCCGAGACGGCGAGCCATCTCGCCGAAGCCGGAGCTCGGTTAACGCTCATCGACGTGGATGCCGACGGGCTCGAGCGCATCGTCGCGCGCACCGGCGGGCTGATGTTTCCGTGCGATGTGTCCGATCCGGCCGCGACCGAAGCCGCCCTGGCCAAGGCGCGGGAGGCGCACGGCGCCGCGCGGATTATCGTCCACTGCGTCGGTCACGCTCATCCGCAACGCATCATCGGCGATGACGGGCCTATGTCGATGGAGGACTTTCGCCGCCTCGTCGACGTCAATTTGCTCAGTACATTCAATGTGCTACGCCTGGGCGCCTACCATATGGCGAAGCTGCAGCCGCTCCGCGACGGTGAACGCGGCGTCATTATCTTTACCGCGTCGGTCTCCGCCTACGAGGGGCAAAGCGGCGAGGCCGCCTACGCCGCCTCGAAAGGCGGTGTCGTCAGCATGATCCTGCCCGCAGCGCGTGAACTTGGCGCCTTTGGCATCCGGGTTGTCGGTGTCGCGCCCGGCTTGTTCAGCACGCCGACCCTGTTCCAGATGGAGCGCGATCTCAACGCCCGCCTGGCGTCGACGATTCCCTTTCCGCCTCGCTTTGGCGATCCAGCGGAATTTGCCATGCTGGTGCAGCACGTGATCCAGAATGTGATGATCAACGGCACCGTATTGCGGCTTGACGGTGGATATCACCGCTAGGACGGGGGTGGTCTTGAACGAAACCGGCAGTGCCGAGGCGGACGGCCCGCGCACAATCATCATCTACCTGATCTCGCACGCCTCGGGCGAACTCGTCGAGATGCTGGCGCGGAACACGACGGCGCAGATCGATGGCGTTGAGGTCGAACGCCATCTCTGGAAAATGGTGCGCAATCTGGGGCAGGTGCCGGAGATTCTCGCCCGCATCGGCGAGCGGCGCGGCTTCGTCATTCACAGCGTCGCCGATGCCGAAGTTCGCGCGTCTTTGGAGGAGGGCTGCTACCGGCTGGGAGTTCCCTGCCTGTTCGCGCTTGAGCCCTTCGTCTCGCAGATGGCCGAGTATTTCGATGCCCCCATCCGCTACCGGGCGAGCGCGCGCGAGGTGATGGACGACGAGTATTTTCGCCGGGTCGAGGCGATGAAGTTCACTCTTGCCCATGACGACGGCCTCGCGTCCGATGACCTGGAAGACGCCGACGTGATCCTCGTCGGTGTTTCGCGGGCGACCAAGACCCCCACCTGCATGTACCTCGCCTCGCGCGGGATCAAGGCGGCGAACGTGCCGCTGGTGCCCGATGTGCCGCTGCCGGACGGGGTCTTCCAGGCAAAGGCGCCGCTGGTGGTTGGTCTCACCATCAATCCCGACTTGCTCTCCCGGGTGCGCGACAGCCGGCTGAAGCGCCTGCGCGAGGAGGGGGCATCGGATTATGCCGACATCGAAGCGGTGCGGCGCGAGGTGACCGAGGCACGGCGGCTGTTCGTCCGCCGTGGCTGGCCGCTGATCGACGTCTCGCAGCGCTCGATCGAGCAGACGGCGTCGATGATCATGCAAATGCTGAAAAAGCGCGGCGCGCTGACCGGTAGCGCGCTCGATGGCGAGCAGGCGCCTGACGCGTCCAGCGGCCGCTGATTGCCGCTGAACAGTTACGAATCGGCTCGATCGACCCTGATTAGCGCCTGTCGTGGGCGGAGAAGCGCCGCTGCCGCTGCCATCGGGGGTTTACCTCGCATCGGCTGACGGTTATAAGCCCGCCCGGGCCACGGCCCCCAACGGGCCGCGACCCATCTGCAAGGATGGGAGACACCTCAAATGGCAGAGCCGCTGCGGCCGAATGTCCGGCCCGCTACCCCCTTTTTCCTCAGGACCCTGCGCGAAGCGCCCTGGCTGGTCGATTGACGCGCTGAAGGGTGCCCTTGTCGGTCGCTCGCACCGCTCAAAGCCGGGCAAAGCGCGGCTGAAGGAGGTTCTCGACCGCTCGCGCCGTCTCCTCGGTCTACCCGACGACTACCGCATCGGTATCGTCCCCGCCTCCGACACCGGGGCGATCGAGATGGCGATGTGGTCGCTGCTTGGCCCGCGCGGCATCGACATTCTCGCTTGGGAGAGCTTCGGCAAGCAATGGGTCACCGACGTGACCAAGCAGCTGAAGCTGAAGGACGTCCGCGTCATTGAAGCCGACTATGGCCAGTTGCCCGACCTTAACCAGGTGGACTGCAACCGTGACGTAGTCTTCACCTGGAACGGAACCACCTCGGGTGTCGTCGTCCCCGATGGCGAGTGGATCGCCGCCGATCGCGAGGGATTGACGCTGTGCGACGCCACCTCGGCGGTGTTCGCCTATCCCTTGCCCTGGGACAAGCTCGATGTGGTCACCTACTCCTGGCAGAAGGTGATGGGTGGCGAGGCGCAGCACGGCATGCTGATCCTGAGCCCGCGCGCTGTCGCTCGCCTCGAAAGCTATACTCCCGCGTGGCCGATGCCGAAGCTGTTCCGGATGACCAAGGCCGGCAAGGTGACCGAAGGGCTGTTCGTCGGTGAGACGATCAACACGCCCTCGATGCTGGCGGTGGAGGATGCCCTCGACGCGCTGACCTGGGCCGAAGCGATCGGCGGACCGTTGGCGATCGTTGGGCGCTGCAAGACCAACTTCGCGGCGATCGAAGCGTGGGTGGCGGCAAGCCCGTGGGCCGATTTCCTGGCCAGCGAGGCGGCGACGCGCTCTCGCACTTCGGTTTGCCTCAAGATCGTCGATCCGTGGTTCACTGCCCTCGCGGCGGCCGATCAGGCGGCGGTGGCGAAGGAAATGGTGGCGCTGCTGGAAAAAGAGGCGGCGGCCTTCGATGCCGGTGCCTATCGCGACGCCCCTCCGGGGTTGCGGATCTGGGCCGGTGCCACCGTCGAAACCGCCGATCTCGAAGCGCTGTTTCCTTGGCTCGACTGGGCCTACGCCAGCGTCAAGGCGAAGCGCAGCGCCGCCTGACCTCCCATCNNGCCGCCACTACACTCATTGCCGGCCGGCTTAAACCAAAAAGACGAATGCCGGCCCGAGGAGGAGACGACANNAAGGATGCCCAAGGTACTTATCTCCGACAGCCTGAGTTCACAGGCGGTCGATATCTTTCGCGCACGCGGTGTCGAGGTTGACGTCAAGACCGGCCTCAAGCCGGACGAAATCAAGGCGATCATCGGTGACTACGACGGCCTCGCCATTCGCTCATCGACGAAAGTGACGGCGGATTTGCTCGCTGCCGCCACCAATCTCAAAGTTATCGGCCGCGCCGGCATCGGTGTTGATAACGTCGATGTCCCGGCGGCGACGGCGCGCGGCGTCGTCGTCATGAACACTCCCTTCGGCAATTCGATCACCACCGCCGAGCACGCGCTGGCGCTGATGATGGCACTCGCCCGGCAGATTCCGGAGGCCAACGCCTCCACCCATGCCGGCAAGTGGGAGAAGTCGAAGTTCATGGGCGTCGAACTGGCCGGCAAGACGCTGGGCATCGTCGGCTGCGGCAACATCGGCGGCATTGTCGCCGACCGGGCGCGTGGCTTGAAGATGAAGGTGATCGCCCACGATCCGTACCTGTCGCCGGAGCGCGCCGATGACCTCGGCGTCGAACGGGTCGACCTTGATACTCTTTACGCCCGCGCCGATTTCATCACCCTGCACGTCCCGGCGACGGAGCACACGCGTGGGATGATCAACGCCGGCAACCTCGCCAAGATGAAGCGCGGGGTACGGTTGATCAACTGCGCGCGCGGCGCCCTGGTGGTCGACGCCGATCTGAAGGCGGCTCTNCGACCCGGGCAGGTGGCGGCGGCGGCGCTCGACGTTTTTGCCGTCGAGCCGGCGAAGGATTCGGCCCTGTTCGGGATGCCACAGGTGGTGGCGACGCCGCACCTCGGTGCCTCAACGGTGGAGGCACAAGAAAAGGTGGCGCTGCAGGTTGCGGAGCAGATGGCCGATTTCCTCACCACCGGTGCCGTCGTCAACGCCCTCAACATGCCGTCGGTCAGCGCCGAGGAGATGCCGAAACTGAAGCCCTACATGGGCCTCGCCCGGCAGATCGGCCGCTTCATGGGTCAGATCGTCGAGAGCGCGTTGAAGTCGGTGACGATCGAGTTCGAGGGTCAGGCCGCCCAGCTCAACGCCAAGCCAATCACCGCGCTGGTGCTCGAAGGGCTGCTGTCGCCGCAGCTGGCGTCGATCAACATGGTCAATGCGCCCACCGTCGCCAAGGAGCGGGGGATCGAGGTCAGCGAGGTCAAGCGCGAGCGNTCGGGGGCACTGCAGACGCAGGTGCGGCTGACGGTGGTTACCGAGGCGCGCAGCCGGACGATCGCCGGCACGCTGTTCAATGGCGATCAACCGCGGATCGTCGAGATCACCGAGATCCCGATGGATGCCCGCCTCGGCCCCAACATGCTGTTGGTCTCCAATCACGATCGGCCGGGCCTCATCGGTGGCCTCGGTACCATTCTTGGCAACGCCGGCATCAACATCGCCACCTTCAACCTCGGCCGCAACCGGCCGGGTGGCGATTCGATCGCGCTGCTCGAGGTCGATGAGGCGCCGAGCGAGCCGGTCCTGGAGCAGATCAGCTTGCTGCCGAACGTGGTGCGGGTTAAGGCGCTGAATTTCTAGGTCGGCACAACCGCAAGGCAAAGGCGTTCCCTGCGCTGCCGCGACGGCGCAGGTGATCGCAACGGCACGGGACTGGCTATGCTTGGCACGGCACTGCGCCTTCGGGCGGTGCGGCGTACCGTCCGATATGGACTCCGTTGTTGCGCTCGTCGGAGGACACGGCAGTTGTCTACGCGCATCACGTTGATTGAGCGGGCGGGCGGATACAAAGACGTATGGGCTTCAATTGGCCTATAGTTGAAAATGTACCTACAACAGGCTCATTATATATATCTAGCTCTTTTCGCACCGTACGGATCCCGTTTCGTTGGCCTGCATGGCTTAGGGAGAACGCTTTAATGGATGGCGCACCTTGCGGCGAGCGTTGACGAGCAGCAATGCTATTGGTGACAACCGGTAAGGTTGGCGGTCTACGGTTGAGGAAGATCGATTTGGCTGAACCGATTGGCCAGCGAAGCGTTCAAGGTACGTGGTCACAAAATAGTAACCAGTCGTCCCTAAGATCGGTCCGGGAAGGTGGCCAAGTTGCCCGGCGCAAGCCAGCTGGAAGATTGAGTGGCTATGGTTGGTCCGAAGACGTTGCAAGGGAGAGGCAACTGGATGCCAGATGCTCCCCCAGGCGCTCCCGGAGCAACGCCAGCGGCTAACTCGCTCTTGCGGCATGGTCTTTGATAGAGAATAAGATGGGGTTCACAACTAAGCGTTGATTTTGTCTGTACGAAGAATGGAACCAGCTTGAGCAAAAACATGCTTGATAAAAAGAAAGTCGTCTGGCTCGCGCACGGGTACGGCCATCATGGCGACTTAATGTATTTTTCGCCACTATTACGAGGCTACATTAACAAATTTCCGAATACGCGCGTCTTTGTCGAACCGCATATGATTGAGCGTAACGATAAGGCGTTGCCACTTGACCCATGCCTCCGAGTAAAGACACTTCAGTTGCGCAAGCCATCTGAGAGTGGCGACTATGGTCGGGTCCTGGATCTGCCAAGTCCTTCTCTTTGCTATCATTTGCTAAAGAGCAGCCCCGATCTTCTCGTCCTTTTTGATTTTAGCCGGGTAACGTGGTTGGGCGCATTTACGGCTCGCCTGCTGCCGAACTGCCGGGTTTTACTGCTGGTGGAAAGCGATCCCAAGTTTCGCGGCGTGCACCATCAGGGTATCCAGCTTGCGGTGCGAAAATTGATTGCCCGCCAGGCCGATGCACTTCTGACGAACAACCATCACGGCGAAGCCTACCTGACGCAGACACTCGGTGCCGATCGGGAGCGCATCATCGCCCGTCCTTATCTCACCTCGCAGCCCGGCCGGGCATGGATGCCGGCAGACGATCGGGGATGGGAGGCGCCCACGGCCAGGCCGGTGGAATTCCTCTTTATGAACAGCATCAATCATCGCAAAGGTGTGGACTACATGATCCGCGCCATTGGCGCGCTCGACCCGGAGCGCCGCAAGGCGATGCACCTGCGGATTGTCGGCGACGGACCGCAACGCCCGGAGGTGGAGCGGCTCACCGACGAACTGAATCTTCGAGAGACGATCGAGTTCGTCGGTTCCGTGCCGTATGGCCGGATTGCCGACTATTACCGGACCGCCGATGTTTTTGTGGCACCGACCTTACGCGATTATCGCTCGTTGACCGGCTTTGAAGCGCTGAGTTTTGCGATGCCGATTCTGATGTCCTGCTACGACGGCGCGCATGAAGAAGTCGTGGACATCGAAAAGAACGGCGTCATCTTCGATCCCCGCAACACGCCTGATTTCGCGGCGAAATTTGCTTGGTTCATCGACAACCGGGCGCGGTTGCCGGAGATGCGGCGGGTTAGCATGGAAATCAACCAGAAGTTTACCGTCGAACACGCTGTTGATAACCTTGCCTTCGCGAGTGAGCAGGCGTTGAGCCGGCATCAACGGCATGTCCCGGCCTCCCGAGCCATCGACAATGCGATGTGAGCCAAGGCGTGCGACGGCCCGTCGTGGCTCGTTGCCGGTTGCTGCAGAAACGAGGGATCGATGCGGATAGCGATGATCGGCACCGGGTATGTTGGCTTGGTGTCCGGCGCATGCTTCTCCGAATTCGGGATGTCGGTGACCTGCGTCGACAGCGATGCGAGCAAGATCGAGCGGCTGAAACAGGGCGAGATCCCGATTTACGAACCCGGCCTCAATCAATTGGTGGCGGGTAACGCCAACAGTGGTCGCCTCCGCTTCGCCACCGATCTGAAGGCGGCAGTCGCTGACGCTGACGCCGTATTCCTTGCGGTCGGCACGCCGAGCCGTCGCGGTGATGGCCACGCCGACTTATCGTTCGTCTATGCCGCGGTCCAGGAGATCGCGCACGCTCTGAGCGGCTATGCGGTGGTGATCACCAAGTCGACGGTGCCGGTGGGCACCGGTGACACCATCGACCGGATGATCCGCGAGATCCGTCCCGATGCCGATTATGACGTTGCCTCAAACCCTGAATTCCTGCGCGAAGGCTCGGCAATCAACGACTTCATGCGGCCCGATCGGGTGGTGATCGGCGTCGACAGCGAGCGGGCGAAGGAGGTGATGCGGCGCATCTACCGCGTCCTCTACCTGATCGAGACGCCGATCGTCTTCACCGACCGGGTCACCGCCGAGTTGACCAAATATGCCGCGAATGCCTTTCTCGCCACCAAGATAACCTTCATCAACGAAATCGCCGACCTGTGCGAGGCCGTCGGCGCCGACGTGCACGACGTGGCGCGCGGGATCGGTCTTGATGGTCGCATTGGCCGTAAGTTTCTCCACGCCGGACCCGGTTTCGGCGGTTCGTGCTTCCCCAAGGACACGCTGGCCCTGGTGCAGACCGCCCGCGACGCGGGAGCAGCGCTGAGGATCGTTGAAACCGTCGTCGACATCAACACCGAGCGCAAGCGGCGGATGGCGGCCAAGATCATCGACGCTTGCGGTGGCGCCGTCGCCGGCAAGGCGATCGGGCTACTGGGTGTCACCTTCAAACCCAACACCGACGATATGCGCGACGCCCCCAGCCTGGAGATCGTCCCGGCGTTGCAGGCGGCGGGTGCCATCGTCAGGGCCTTCGATCCGGCCGGGATGGCCGAGGGGAAGAAACTCCTCGCCGACGTGACCTGGTGCAACGACGCCTACACCGCCATTGATGGCGCCGATGCCCTGGTCCTGCTGACCGAATGGAACGAATTTCGCGCCCTCGATCTGACTCGGACCCGGTCCTTGCTGCGCCGGCCGATATTCATCGACCTGCGCAACGTCTACAACCCGGGACAGATGGCCGCGGCCGGCTTCATCTATGAGTCGATTGGGCGGCCGGCTCTGGCGGCGGAAGAGGGATAGCCTGTCGCATGCGCTGCATACTCCTGCCGTCTCGCCGCCAAGTGCTGGTTACCGTCCTGCTCTCCAGGGGCTTGCCGCCTGCTCGCTGCCGCCAGCCGGTTCGACACCCGCTGGCTCGACGTCCGCAGTTCCGGCATCCACCGCCTATGAGGATTGCTTCAATCACCCGCCGCTCTACCGCACCGAGCACGGTTGCTACGAGGGTGATTGAAGCAGGCGTTGCGTTGAGGCCGACGGATCAGGCGGCGCGAAGGCGGTCGCGCGCGGCGGCGCTGCTACGGGCGGCTGTTACCAGACCACCGGCGCTGTCGAGCGCGCCCGGTACGAGTTCGAGGCCGAGCAAGCGCCGCCGGTCCACCGGACCCGGAAGGTCGAGGCGCCAAGTCAATGCGGCACTGAAGCCGAAACGCTGATAGTACGGTTCGTCGCCGACGAGGATCACCGAGACATAGCCAAGCTGCCGGGCGCGGCGCAGGCCGTGGTTGATCATCTGCGTACCGAGGCCGCGGCCCTGCAAGCGGCGATCGATGGCGATGGGGCCGAGGAGTAGCGCNNCCCGTTTTTGTTGGCCGAGGCAAAGCGGCCAGAAACGGAGCGTGCCGACAGGGAGGCCATCCTCCATGGCGAGAAAGGCGAGGCCTTGCGCCGGAGCGTTGCCGTCGCGCAGGCGCTGCGCCGTTTTGAGGTGGCGATGGGGGCCGAAGGCGTGATCGAGCAGGGTTTCGATTGCCTTTTCGGCTCCCGGGACTTCAGGCACGATGAGAAACATGGCTCCGGTCCTTTCATGGATCGGTTGGCAAGACGCAGCGACAGCATGCCGCAATCCTTATAGCACGTTGGATTGCGGCAGCCGGAGTGGTGGCGTTGGTTAGCTGGGCAACGCTGACCGCGGTCTCAGATGCAGTAGCAGCGCATCGGCTCGAAACCGTTGAACGCCACCGATGCATAGGTGCTGGTGTATGCGCCGGCGGAACGAATGTGCAGCTTGTCGCCGATGTTCAGGTCCAGCGGCAATCGGTATTTCGATCGCTCGTAAAGCACGTCGGCTGAATCGCAGGTGGGACCAGCGAGGATTACCCGCTCCGTCCTGCCGCGCCGCTTGCTTTTGATCGGATACTGGATCGCCTCCCCCTCGGTTTCGGCAAGGCCACCGAACCGACCGATGTCGAGGAAGACCCAGCGGCGCTCGTCGGACGCGGCCTTGCGTGAGATGAGCAGGACCTCGGTCTCGATGATGCCGGCTTCGCCCACCATCTGCCGCCCGGGCTCGACGATCAGCTGCGGCAGGCGGTTGCCGAAGTGTTTGCGGATCGAGCGGCGAATGGCAGCGCCATAGGCGCACAGCGTCGGCAGCTTGCGCCGGTAGCGGGCGGGAAAGCCGCCGCCGATATTAAGGACAGTGAGTTCGATCCCCGCCTCTTCCAGGCGACGAAACATCCCGGCGGCGGTGGCGACGGCGGCGTCCCATTGGCGCGGGTCGCGCTGCTGCGAGCCGACGTGGAAGGAAATACCGCAGGGAACGACCCCCATGCCGGCAGCCTGCTGCAGCAGCTCTTCCGCCATCTCGGGCACGCAGCCGAACTTGCGCGACAAGGGCCACTCGGCACCGGTTCCCGAGGTGAGGATGCGGCAGAAGACACGGGCGCCCGGCGCATGGGCGGCGATCTTCGCCAGCTCTTCGCGGCTGTCGAAGGCGAACAGGCTTACCCCCAGGGTAAAAGCGGCGGCAATATCCGATGCACGCTTGATCGTGTTGCCGAAGGAGATCTGCTCTGGCTTGCCGCCGGCGTCAAACACCATCTTGATTTCATTGAGACTGGCGCAATCGAACGATGAACCAAGCCCGGCGAGGAGAGAAAGTATCTCCGGTGCTGGGTTGGCCTTGACCGCGTAGTAAATCTTCGCCTCAGGGATCGCCCGTTCAAGTTTCTTGTACGCCGCAGTAACAACGTCCAGATCCACTACCAGGCAAGGAGTGCTTGGCCGGCGATCGGCGAGAAACTTCTTGATCCTTCTCGTCATCGTTCGTTTCGTCCTTCTCGATCTGCGGCGCTACAAAACGCGGAAGTTTTTGAACTGCCAGGGGCAGCTGGGATCAACGTCTTCGCTGAAGAGGACGCCGCGGTCCTGCAGCGGGGTCCAGTCGGAATAGGCACCGACCATCTCGCCCAGATACGGACGAGCGACCTGCATCACCCGGGCGTGATCCATGTCATCGGCCTCGACCAGACCGGCGCGGGGGTTCTCGATCGCCCAAACCAGACCCGCGAGCACCGCTGCGGTGACCTGCAGGCTGGTGGCGTTGTTGTGCGGCACGAGCGCTCGCGCCTCGGCGATCGATAAGCGCGAACCGTACCAGTAGGCACCCTTCTCATGGCCCATCAGCAGCACGCCAAGCTCGTCGATGCCGTCGGTGATTTCGTCCATCATCAGCCGGCGCGTGTCCTGGATGTTCCAGTTCTTGCCGGCCAGCTCATGCAGCGACAGCACCGCATCGTCGCATGGGTGATAGGCGTAGTGAACGGTCGGCCGGTATTCGACGCCGTGACCGTTGGCGACGGTGAAGTAGTCGGCGATGGAGATCGACTCGTTGTGGGTGACGAGGAAGCCGTGGAAGGAGCCTTCCAGTGGCGTCCAGGTCCGCANCCGGGTGCCGGCGCCGGGCCGGTTGAGGAAGATTGCCGCTCCGCTACCGAAGCTGTGGCGGCTGCCGTCGGCGGGGAAGTGCTGCTCGTGGCTACCCCAGCCGAGCTCCGCCGGCTGGCAACCCTCGCTGACGAAGCCTTCGATCGACCAGGTGTTGACGAACTCGCCCACCTGCTTCGCCTGCGTCGCCACTTGGGTATCGCGTTCGGCGATGTGGATGACCTTGACATCGAGCGTGCGGGCGAGGGCGCCCCATTCGGCCTGGCTCGTTGGTACGGCAACCGACATCCCGAGATCGGCGGCGATGTTGAGCAGCGCCTCCTTGACGAAGTGGGAGACAAGGCCGGGATTGGCACCATGCGTCAGCACCGCAGTGGGGCCGGCGGGAAACTCCTGGCGCATGGCCAGGGCGCCGTGGCGCAGCGCGTAGTTGGTGCGCTCGGATGCGCTCAGGGTCGGATCGGTGTAACCACCCGGCCAGGGCTCGATGCAGGTGTCGAGATAAAGGGCGCCTCGCTCTTGCGCCAAGCGCACCAACGCCACCGAGGAGACGTCCACCGACAGATTGAGCAGGAAGTCGCCGGGGCCGACCAGCGGTTCCAGCACTGCCCGATAGTTTTCACGGGTCAGCGGCGCCTTGACGAAACGGATACCGTATTCGGACGCTACCTCGCGTCCCCGGTCCTCGGCGGTGACGATGGTAATCTGCGTCGGCTTCAGGTCAACGTGCCGAAGAATCAGCGGCAGGACGCCCTGGCCGATACTACCGAAACCGACAATCACCAGACGGCCGGAAAACGCGACGTGTTTCATGCAGGGGGTCCTCCTTAGGACGAGCGGCGGAAACGAGGAGAGCGACGTGCCGTCGCCAGTGACTGATTCAGTGGCTGGTGCAGCGGCAGGTGCCCTGGTGTGGCGATGAGGGGAGGGTCGTTCACATCGACGATGCGGGCGCGATCGAAGCCGTTGAAGGCAGTGCGCAGCGCGGCGCCATAGGCGCCCAGCTGGCCGATCTCGATCCAGTCGCCCTCGCGCACGTCGACGGGCAACTCGAACGGACCATCCATCCGGTCGGCGCTGTCGCAGGTGGGGCCGAAGAAGCGATACGACTGGCACTGTGGCGACGGCAATGGGCCGCCAACCCGCACCAGGCGGACGGGAAACTGGAAGCCGGGCACCCCAGCATCGGACAGGCTACCGTAGATGCCATCGTTGACGTACAGATCGTTGCCACGACGCAGCTGGACCTGGAGCAGGACGGAGACGCCGGCGGCCACCAGTACCCGGCCAGGCTCCGCCCAGAGCCGAACCTTACCGGCGAGTCCGGCGGATTCGAGGCCACGTTCGATGGCGACGAAGTAGTCGCTGAGCGGCGTCGGCACCGTGTTGGCGTAGCTGACGGGGAAGCCACCGCCGACGTCGACGATCTCCACCGGCTCACCGGCCGCGGCGACCACCGAGCCGGTGAGCGCCAGTGCCTCGGTATAGGCTGCGGGCGAGAGGCACTGCGAGCCGACGTGGAAGGACAGGCCAAGACGCTTCGCCCAGGGGCGGGCAGCACGCAACAAGGCCACGGCCTCCGCCGCTGTTGCACCGAACTTACCGCTGAGATCGTAGGCCGCGCCCTTACCGGAGACCGCCAGGCGGACGATCAGGCCCAGCCGGGCCTTGTCGCGCCGGACGCGCGTCTCGTCGATGATCTTGGCCAACTCGTCGGCGCTGTCGATGACGAAATCCCTGACCCCATGGCGGCTGAAGGCTTCGCGGATCGCCGCGCGCGACTTCACCGGATGCATGAAGTGGATCTCGGCCTCGGCGAACATTTGCCGCACCAGTGCCACTTCTGCCGCCGACGCACAGTCGAAATGGCGGACACCGCCCGCCCATACGGCGCGCAGCACTCGCGGTTCCGGATTGCACTTGACGGCGTAGAGGACGTCGCCGGGAAACGCTTGGGTGAACAGGTGCGCCGTCGCGGCGATGGTCATCGGTCGCAGGCAGTGGACCGGCTCCTCCGGGCGTTCCACCTGGACGATCGAATCGACGTTGACCAGTGCGCGGTCGGGATCCACCCGTCGGCGCAGAGGCGAAACTGCCAGCTTGGTAGCTGTCCTTGCCATGACCCAATCCCCTCATTCGGAGGTGTTCGAGGCAAAAGCGCAGCGCTGTGCGCGCAAACAGCAACCCATACAAGCGAAAGCACTGACACTTCACTTGCCTGGATCACGCTCGAACGCGCGAACCAACACTGCCGTGGTTATATTGCCCGCGGGCGGGCAAACACGGTTATCGGACTAGGGTAATCGTGGGGGAATCGGTGTCGCACCGTGCCGCAGCAAGGCGAGCATATCCACCTCCCTTAAGATCGCCGACCCACTGTCGATCGGCTCGACCAAAAAGGACGCGTTACGTCGTTGCTTGGCCCTGACGCGGGCCGAAGGCACGTGCGAATTGCGTCTGACCCTTTATGTACGGATTTTCGGACCGGTTGCAAGGGTTTTTGGTGATGCTCGCAAAAAGGACACGATTTGAGTAGGTTGCGGGCTCGGTGCATAAGGGGCTGCCTACGCGCTGAAGGGAGAATCGACCCCACATGCCGTAGTGATGGCCTCAGCCACTTGGGTCCGGGTTTTACTTCCGCATCTGAGGTAAGCCGGTCGATGGCAAGGCGAGTTTCACCGCTGCTTCTTAAGGCATGACCCTGGCGCCCGCCACATCGACAACGGCCGGCAGGGCGAGGTATTCCCAGATGATCGTCGCTGCCGCCAGCGCGGTCACTTCCGCCACGTCGTAGGGGGCNNAGACCTCGACCACGTCCATGCCGACGAAGGTGAGGGAGCCGAGATGGCGGAGGATGAGCTGCACCTGCCAACTGGCGAGACCACCGATTTCGGNGGTGCCAGTGCCGGGGGCGAATGCCGGATCGAGCGCATCGATATCGAAGGTGAGATAGACGGGATCGCTACCGATGATGTCACAGATGCGTGCGGCGATGGCGGCCGGGCGTTCCTCGTGCACCGCCATTGCCGGAATGATCGTGACCCCCTTGCCCACCGTCCAGTCGTACACTTGGCGCTGCATCGGTGAGCGAATGCCGATCTGCACCGTCCGTCGCGGATCGATCAGTTTTTCGTTAATGGCGTGGAAGAAGGTCGAGCCGTGACCGTAGGTCTGGCCGAAGCTGTCCGGCCAGGTGTCCACATGCGCATCGAAGTGGACGAGGCCGAGGGGGCCGTGGCGGCGAGAGAGCGCCCGCAGCAGGGGGAGGGTGACCGAGTGATCGCCACCAAGACTGATCAGGTGGGGAAGATCCATCGCCTGGCGTTCGATCAGCCGCAGACTTTCGCGCAGATCGCCAAGGGCAATGCGAAAGTCGCCAATGTCGGCCAGATCCAGCTTTGCCGGTTCCGCCCAGTGGTGGTGGTGGTGGTCGCCATCCAGCAGCATGCGGCTGGCGTGGCGGATGGCCAGCGGCGCAAAGCGTGCTCCGGCCCGGTTCGAGGTTCCGAGGTCGAAGGGAATGCCGGCGATGCACAGGGCAGCGTCGGGCGCCCGATTGGGAAGCCCAAAGAAGGCCGGTGGGGTGGCGAAGGTGGGAAGCATCGGTGCCGTTCTCGGTGATGGGTTCAGGTTAGATAGCGGATGGCAATACCGCCGACGGCGGCTGCGGCGAGGGTTGTCAGCAGACCGAGGCGGAACCATAGCATGGCAATCGCCGCGGCGATGGTGAGGGCGAAGGCAAGCGGGTCGAGAGTGGTGAGATCAGGCAGGTAGAGGCGGATCGGCCCGAACCATCGCTCGCCCACCTGCGCAAACAGGACGTGCAACGCAAACCACAGCGCCAGATTGAGGATGACGCCGACAACGGCGGCGGTGATCGCACTCAGGGCACCGGTCAGCCACTGTACGTGCCGCAGCCGCTCCACGTAGGGGGCGCCGAGGAAAATCCACAGAAAGCAGGGGACGAAGGTGGTCCAAAGAGCCACGGTGCCGCCGATGATGCCGCCGGCGAGCGGGCCGAAAGGTCCTGGCGCACGGAAGCCGGCGAGAAAGGCGACAAACTGCAGCACAAGGATCAGCGGCCCGGGCGTGGTTTCCGCCAGACCGAGGCCGGTCAGCATCTCGCCCGGGCCAAGCCAGCCGTAGATCTCCACCGCCTGTTGGGCCACGTAGGCGAGGACAGCATAGGCACCGCCAAAGGTTACCACCGCCAGCTTGGCAAAGAACACACCGATGTCGGTGAAGGTGTTGCCCCAGCCGAGAAGGAGGGCAAACAGCACGATGGGGCTGCCCCAGAGGCAGATTCCCAGCAGCGCCACGCGGACTGATTCCCACAACCTCGGCGCCACGCTCGTCGTGCGGACGAGAGGGGCGGTACTGCGGGCGTTGACGTGGCGGTTGATCCATGCCCCGGCCAGGGCCGCCAGGACGATGATCACGGGAAACGGCATGGCGAGAAAAAAGATCGCGGCGAAGGAGAGCACGGCAATCACCCCGTGAACCGGGCGTTGCAGCGTCCGGCGGCTGATCCGGAGCAGCGCCTCGATAACCACCGCGACGACGGCGCAACGAATGCCATAAAACAGGCCATCCACCAGTGGGGCCTGATGGTAGACAGCATAGAAGATGCTGAGCGCCATCATCACCAGCGAGCCGGGCAGCACGAACAGGATGCCGGCGATCAGCCCGCCACGAGTCCCATGCAGCAGCCAGCCAAGATAGGTTGCCAGTTGCTGCGCTTCCGGCCCCGGCAGCAGCATGCAGAAATTGAGCGCATGCAGGAATCTCGCCTCGTCCACCCAGCGCTTTTCGTCGATGACGAGGCGGTGCATCAGTGCGATTTGACCGGCCGGGCCACCGAAGCCGAGGCAACCGATCTTCAGCCAGAGGCGGGCTGCTTCAGCAAGCGACGGAGGGGGTGGAGTGTCAGCAACGGAAGCGGACGGGTCGACAGAGTCGGATTGGTCGGCGGCGCCATCGGTTGATCCATCGACCATGCTAAACTCCATTGAGAATGGGAGCTGCAGGCATTGCGACGCGAACAGCGGATGCATCCTAGCCGGTTGGCAGCTTAGCGACCACATAGGCAATGCGGTCATAGCGGATGCTGGGCGGCGATATGCTGCTTGGCGATGGGGAGCAGGCGCGGATGCAGCGAGTGATCGTCATCGGCAGCGGCTTTGCCGGTCTGTGGGCAGCAATCAGCGCCGCCCAAACGCGACAGCAGTTGGGTCGCGATACGGATGTAGAAATTCTGCTGCTGACGCGCCAACCTTATCACGGCATCCGCGTTCGCTTTTACGAAGCCGACCTCGCTGGGGTGACGGTTCCGCTTGCGACGCTGCTGACGCCGGTGGGGGTGGTATTTCGGGTGGGCGACGTCCGCCGCATCGACGTGACCGCAAGCAGCGTCGTGTTCGCCGACACTGACGGGCAAACCGCGCTCACCTTCGATGCTCTCGTTCTCGCCAGCGGCAGCGCCTTGCCGGCGCTCTCCCTCGCCGGCAGCGTAGAGCCCTTTAATGTGGATACATTCGAGGCGGCAACGGCCTTGGCGGCACACTTGGTGACCCTGGAGAGGGCGGGCAACAGTAGTGCCGGGCAGTTCACCGCGGTGGTGATTGGCGGTGGGTTCACCGGGATAGAGGTGGCAAGCGAACTCCTCAGTCGTCTGCGGAGGCGTGCGGCGGCGCTGGGCGTAGCTGAGGCAGCGCGGGTGATCCTGGTCGACCACGGCGCGATCGGTGCAACACTCGGTATCGGTCCCCAGCCGGCGATTCAGGCGGCTCTGGCTAGCCTGGGAGTGGAGTGTCGGCCCCACACTAGCGTCGCTGCCATCGATCTCGCAGGAGTGGAACTCGGCGATGGCGAGCGTATTGCCGCCCGCACCGTTGTTGCCACCGCCGGCATGCGCGCCAGTCCGCTCGCCGCGCAGATAAGCACGCCGGTCGATCGNTTCGGTCGGCTGGAGGTCGATGGCTTTCTCCGTGTGTCCGGTGTCCCCGCCTGCTTTGCCGCTGGCGACGTCGCTCGAGCGATGGTCGATGAAAACCATGCTTCGGTCATGTCCTGTCAGCATGCGCGGCCGCAAGGACGGATCGCCGGCCACAATGTGGTTGCCGATCTTTGCGGAGCGCCGATGATTGCCTATCGGCAGGAGGCTTACGTTACCGTCCTCGATCTGGGTGACTGNGGGGCACTCTATATGGAGGGCTGGGAGCGTCGTGTGGTTGCCGAAGGCATGGCGGCGAAAGTGACCAAGCGGGAGATCAACCATCGCCGCATCTATCCGCCGCTCGACGCGGATGCTGCAGTACTTTTTGCTGCTGCGGTACCGGTTATCCAGGCGGTACCGGCAATTGGGGATATATCTGAGGCGGATAAAAAGCCGTGACACCCACTGCGGCAGTTGGGTAGGACTGGATAGGCGAATTGCTTAACAAATAAATGTCCAATCCGGATATCCAGCTGGCAGGGGATAGGGTCGACGGGTGGAACCAGTGAGGAGCCGAGGCGTTGAGTTATCCAGTCGAGGACATCGAGGGGATCGGTGCGAGCTATAGCGAGAAGCTCGCTGCCGTGGGCATCAAGCGAACCGACGACCTGTTGACCCGCTGCGGGTCTGCACGGGGTCGGGCGGAGGTGTCGGACAGGAGCGGCATTTCGGAGAAGCTCCTGCTGACATGGGCAAACATGGCGGACCTGATGCGGATCCACGGTGTTGGCAGCGAATTCTCCGAACTCCTCGAAGCGGCCGGCGTCGATACGGTTCGCGAGTTGCAGCACCGTAACGCCACCAACCTGAGCGAAAAAATGCAGCAGGTGAATGATGTCAAGCACCTGACGCGACGCGTGCCGTCACTGAAGGAGGTGGAAGCATGGATCGAGCAGGCGAAACAGTTGCAGCCGATGATTTCGCGATTAGCGTCGATCCTGGCGCGGTCTTGCAGTGCCGCAACGGGCAATGGCTATTCTGCAACCCACGGATCTCGACTCGGACCATGCGCCCTCAGATCCGGTGGCTGCGGAATGACGAAGCGGCCAAATGAACGGCAGTTCTTTGCAGCAATTGACTGGCAGGAGGAGCAGACATGGGTGTGATTGATTTCATCCGCGATGTGGGCGAGATGCTTGGCATTGGCGGAGGTAGCGGACCGAGCAGCAGTGACTTGAAGGCGTCGCTCGATAAGCTTGGCTTGCCGACCGACGGCTTAAATATCGACCTCAATGGCGACACTGTGAAAGTATCTGGGAAGACACAGTCGCAGGAGCTAAAGGAAAAAATTATCCTTGCTCTTGGCAACAACAAGGGTATTGCCAAAGTCGATGAGGCAATAGAGGTCCCGGCAGGCGAAGCGGCTGATTTCTATACCGTGCAGAAGGGCGATACGCTTTCGGCTATTGCGAAAAATCAGCTTGGGCGCNNCGGAGAATACATGGCCATATTTGAGGCCAATAAGCCGATGCTGAAGGACCCGGATCACATTTATCCGGGCCAGGTTCTCCGCATCCCCAAGTAAGGCCATTTTCCGTCGAGCGGGCGATGGAAGCAGCCGTGCACTGCATCCATCGCCGCCGGCTTGAGACTCTATACTTTACCTGTACGGTTGCACCGATGCGCCCTCTCCCTCCGGGGGCGTCTTCGTCTGGCGATCAGTTGAAAGCCCGCGCGCACAAGCGCATCTCATCGATGCAACGACGCAGGCATCATTGCTGCGGCGGATTGATGGAGGGCTTCGAGCAATCATGTCACGCGGTTTTATTGCGGCCTTGGGTGTTGTTCTCTTGTTGGTGACGGTTGGCGTCGTCGGCTGTCAGGCCCTGTTTGCCGCAACGCCACCGATGGCACCGGCTCCGCAACAGGCAATCAGCAGCGAATAGCCATGCGCAGGGCAAAACCTGCGCAGGGGCGGCGGTCCTTGCGGCTACGGTCGGTCATCCGGCGACAATCGGCCGGTTGGCTGGTGTTCGCCCTATCGATGCCTCTGCTGGTGAAGGCGATCTTTTCGCTTTGGTCAGGGGACGCGGCGCTGCTGGGCGCAACCAGCATCGGCTTCCTGCTGATGATCGTCGCCGGCCTCCTGACCCGTCGGGGAATTCACCAGGAATTGGACCTGAGCGAGCGGCGCTTCAGTGGCCGCCGCCGCTGGCCGTACAGGACGCTGGCGGGGGCCATCCTGGCTTTGGCCACCGGTTTCACCGCTTTTGCCACTGTGGGACAAAGCGCGTTTGTCGCCCTGGCATACGCCATCGGTGCGGCGGCAGGATATTGCATGCTCTACGGCTTGGATCCTGGGGTGCGTCGTCTCGCACGCCTTAATCCTGGTGACTATCCTGCGGCCGGTCATAACGACGAGGCTCGCGGCGTGCTTGCCGCGGCGTATGAGCGAGTGGACTCGCTGGAACAGACGGCGGCGGCCCTAGCGCATCGCGAATTTCGCGATCGACTGACGCGTATCGCCAGTATCGTCCACAAAATTCTGTTGACCATCGAGGAGGACCCAGCCGACCTGCGCCGGGCACGCAAGTTCCTCAATGTCTATTTGCCGGGCACGCAGCAGGTCGCCGCGCAGTACTTGCGGACGGAGCAGCACGCGCCCTCGCTGGATCGTGAGCAGAATTTTCGTACGCTTCTGGTAGACATCGAAAATACCTGTCACGAACAGCAAGAGCGACTGCTGCAACATGATGTCCTCGATCTTGATGTGCAGATTGAGGTACTGGCCGCGCGCCTCCGTCACGAAGGTGTCACTTAGCGGATGAAGTCCGCACATATCGACAAGGATCGAGGCTGATGACACGAAGAACGGTCGACTCCGACCCCGCTGTCACGCGCAGCGCCGCATCGGCGGCAACCGATGGTGCGCGCATGGACGATGAGGCTGCGGTGCGGGCAACGCGGCAGGACATTGAACGCCTGATGGCGGAAATCGATCTGACCGATGCGCACTCGATTTTGTTTTTTGGCTCGAAGGCGCAGCAGGACCTGACCGCCATCTCCGACGAAATGCTGGAGGGGGTGCGCAACAAGGAAATGGGCCCGGCGGGCAACGCTCTCGGCGAGATGCTGACGACGCTGCGCGGCTTCGACGTCAGCGAATTGGATCCCAACAAGGAGCGCGGTCTGCTTGACCGCCTGTTCAGTTCCGGTCGGCCGATCGCCAAAATCCTCCACCGTTACGAAGAGGTGAGGGGGCAGATCGATACCATTGGCGACCGGCTGGAGACGCACAAGGGCGAACTTTTGCGCGATATCACCCTGCTCGACCGGCTGTACGGACGGACGCTCGACTACTTTCACTCACTCGTGGCGTACATTGCCGCTGGGGANCGGAAGCTGGCGCAGATTGATCGTGATCTGATCCCTGCACTCGAGCAAGCGGTTGAAACAACGGGCGATATCCTTAAGGCACAGCAGTTGNNCCGCGACCTGCGGACCGTTCGCGACGATCTCGAACGCCGTGTGCATGACCTGAAGTTAACCCGGCAGGTGACGATGCAAAGCCTGCCGAGCATTCGTCTCGTACAGGAAAATGATAAGAGTCTTGTTACCAAGATCACTTCGGTGATGGCCAACACTGTGCCACTGTGGCGGCAGCAGTTGGCGCAGGCAGTCACCATTCACCGGTCGCGCGAGGCTGGTCGCACGCTTCGCGATGCGAACGATCTTACCAATGAACTGCTGCTTGCCAACGCCGAGAACCTGCGCGCGGCAAACGCCGAGGTGCGGCAGCAGGTGGAGAGGAGCGTGTTCGACATTGAGGCGGTGCAAAAAGCGAATGACCTGCTTGTCGCCACAATAGAAGACAGTCTGCGTATTGCCAGCGAAGGCAAGCAAAAGCGAGCCGCCGCCGAACGCGAGTTACAAGCGTGCGAGACGACGCTTCGTCAGACACTCGCTGCTTTACGGGCGCGACCCCTACCAGCCGATAGCGCAACGGGGGCGCATCGGGGCGCTAGGAACGGAAAAGCCTTGTCTTCCCGGTAAGGTGGGAGGTCTCAGGCGGGAGGATAACAGCCGTGCATGACGTAAAGAGCATCCTATCCCAGCACTTTCTCCTCAAGCATCTGCCGCCGGAGGACCTGGAGCGTTTGGCGCAGCTGTCGACGACGCGCAGGTTGCAGCCCGGTGAATCGGTTTTCATGAAGGGCGATCCCGGCAACTCGATGATGGCAGTGCTCGCCGGCCGGGTGCGGATTTGTGCCTATTCCGCCGGCGGTCGCGAGGTTGTGCTGAATGTCATCAACGCCGGAGAGGTCTTCGGCGAGATTGCGATGATCGATGGCGGCGAACGCACCGCCGACGCCTTTGCAATGGAAGCAACGGAACTGTTGGTGCTCAGCCGGCGGGATTTCATGCCGTTCCTCGAGCGCAATCCCAGTGTTTGCGTCAAGCTGCTCGAAGTGATGTGCCGGCGCCTGCGTTGGGCGAGTGAGCAATTGGAAGACGTCAATTTCCTTGATCTCCGCTCACGCCTGGCGAAACGCCTGCTGCATCTTGCTGACCATCAGCCTGATGGCAGCAAAAATCCCGGAGTGCGGATTTCCCAGCATATGCTGGCGAGCATGATCGGAACCTCGCGCGAGGCGGTGAACAAGCAGCTGCGTTTCTGGGAAGAAGAAGGGGTGATCGATGTCCGCCGCGGCTCGATTACCGTCCTTAGTCGCGAGCGACTGGCCGAGATCGTCGAGGATAGCGCCGCCTGACCCGCGCGCCTCGTGCGTGCACCCTTGTCGCCGTGCTCCCCTACTGCAAGGCATGGACCTCTTCATCGAGGTGCGCCGGCGTCTGCGAATGGCCGGCATGATGGTGCAGCATTTTCCACGTCTTCAGCTCACGCACGAAGATGTTGGTGGCGACGAGAATACCTCCCTGCAGGACCTCGTAGCAGAGCACATAGCCAAGCGCTTCGAAGCTGCGGGCGGTGGCATTGTGGCAGGTGATTCCCGGCGCCGCGGGATTGCCGAGAATCGCTTGCCAGCTTGCCATCACCGCCTCGCGGCCGACCACAGCGACCCAGCCGGGGTGGATGCAACTGATCGGCGCCTGCGATGACCAGATGGCCGCCATGGCATTCAGGTCGCGGGAGGCGAAGGCAGCGTAGAACGCGGCGTTGGCAAAGAGAAGGGCCTGTTGGTCGGACATGAGGCGTTTCCTGGCTGGCGTGGTTGGTAGTGAACACGATCCCGCCGGCGTGACGCAATGATGCCCTTGTTTCGACCGCAGCAAGGATTATGACAACCGGGTGAATGCTACCGCCGCCCGCCGCGCGGTCGGTTCGATGCAAGCGACGGATGCAGTCCGTGCCTGGCCGAGGAGCGTATACGCCACGTGCTGAATTATTACCCGCTGCTTTGGCCGATCCTGCAGCTGATTGATCCTGAGCGTTCGCATCGGTTGGCCATCCGTGCGCTGCAGCGGGGGCTGATCCCGGCGGCGGCCTCTACCGCCGATCCCGCCATGGTCACAACCTTATGGGGACTGCAATTCCCCCATCCGATTGGCTTGGCTGCAGGCTTCGATAAGAACGCCGAAGCGGTTGACAGCCTGCTGGGGCTGGGTTTCAGCTTCGTCGAGGTGGGAACGGTGACGTTGCGGCCACAGGCGGGCAACGCGCCGCCGCGTTTGTTTCGTCTGGCTGAAGACCATGCGGTGATCAATCGCATGGGGTTCAACAACGACGGAGCGGCTGCGGTGAGCCGGCGCTTGGCGCACCGCCGCGATGCGGGCCGTCCCGGCATCGTCGGCGCCAACGTCGGACCCAATCGTGACTGTGTGGACCCCGCGGGCGACTGTGCCGCGGTGATCCTCGCCCTCGCACCGCACGTCGATTACGTGGTGATCAACGTTTCTTCGCCCAACACTCCCGGCCTTCGCGATCTGCAGCGCAGTCGGGCGTTGAACGTTCTGCTCAGCNNCGCGCCACTGGATGCGCGGGCGCGGGCCAATCCCAAGGCGCCGCTGTTGGTTAAGATCGCGCCCGATCTCAATCAGCTGGAGGTGGAGGCGATCGCCGAGGTGGTCCTCGACCTGCAGATCGATGGCGTGATTGCCACCAACACCACCATTGCCAGAGCACCCGGTCTGCGCGGGCGACACCGCAACGAGACGGGTGGCCTGAGTGGACGGCCGCTGTTTGAGCCGTCGACGGAACTGCTTGCGGCGATGTTTCGGGCGACCGGTGGGAGCGTGCCGCTGGTCGGCGTGGGTGGCGTCGGCACGGGCAGCGATGCGTACGCCAAAGTGCGGTCCGGGGCGACGTTGGTGCAGGTGTACACGGCTCTGATCTACGAGGGCCCACAGTTGATCCGCACACTTATTCCTGAGCTGCGGCGGTGTCTGCGCCGGGACGGATTCAAGCAGGTAACTGACGCTGTCGGTGCCGGCTGCCGTGATAATGGCAGGCGGCCGATCCCGGCAGCTTCCTCCGGCAGTCCGACAGGGGCGCCCGCGCCGGGCTGAGACTTCAGAAGCTCCAGCGATCGCCGCTTGCCAGCGGCGGCCGGCCGGTGGGCTCGCCGAAACGGCTGACGCTGCGTTCGTCGTCGTCGGTCCGGCTACCTTTCCAGTCGTCCATGAAGGAATCCGGCACGACGGCAAAAAACGGCAGTGGTTCCACGTCCGATGCGTCGTACCTGGTCATTGACTGAAGCATGATTGTCTCCCTGCTGTTGGCGTCGCCGGATCGCATTAGGGTCGTGTGACCGCAATGCGATGCGGCGGGACGAGCGTCCGGTTTGCCGGACTTACACGTGCTCGTTGCCGGCGGCTTTTTCCACTGCCGGGCGCTTGGCTTTGGTTGAAGATTTGCGCTTGCGCTTGTTGGTGGGGCCGGCCTCGGTGACCGGTTCTGCAGCCGGCGCTGTGGCAATCATCCCGTCGCCAGCATTTGCCTGCGGGCTTACCGTCGCCGCTGCGGGCGGAGGGGTAGGCGGCACTGCTTCCGGCTCACGTTCTTCGACCGTGACGGTATCGATGGCAGTCTCCACCGCCACATCGGCCACGGCTTCGGGCATCGCCACCTTGTCCGCAGCGCTGTCTGCAGGCTTGTCTCCAGGCGTCGTCGTCTCCGCCGTCGGCGATTTCGGTTCCGCGGCGTTGGCTCCGCGCAATGACGCTAGTGCCTGACGCTCGGCGGCAAGCCAGAACTCCATCGCACGGCCATATTGCCGCCCGGTCGCCTCCCACATGGTGTACGCAGATATCCGAATGCGCTCCAGGTAGGCCGCTGGGGGCAGACTGCAGATCTCCTGGACCGATGCGTTGCCATGGTCGTTAGCGGTTGCCCGCACCATCGCCAGCACGTGCTTCTCGGCGGCGAGCCAGAAATCCTGCGACATTTCATATTGTCGGCCGGCGGCGTCCCACATGCACTCGGCGAGGGCGCGGATCTGGGCCACCGGCGCCCCCACCGGGTCTTCGGCGGTTGGCAACGGTGCTTCGCTCAACATTGCCGACTGCAGGCGTGTCGTTACCGACATGGCTTCCAGAACCATTTGTTCGGCCATAAGCCAGAAGTCCATCGCCATGCCGAAGGGGCGAGCGGCCGACTCCCAGAGTGGTCGGGCAAGCGCGCGAACTTGTTCCTCAAGTGTTTGATGCATCGTTTCTCCCCGCATATCCTACCTTTTCTCGAGCCTACATAAATCCAACAAAATTTTCACGGGTAAAGCGCCTGCGGGGCCGAGCAGCAATCATGAACGGGGCAAGATTAGGCTTCCAATCCTCGGAAAGGGCGCTGGCTCCGCTCATCCTCGCACTTGCGGGTCACGCAGCGTAACCGTGCTGCATGAGCTGCGGTTGATAATTAATTTCGAGCAGAGGCAAGAAATGCGCCGCGCAAATCGGACAGGCGCTCCGGTGTCAGCGTGCAGGCGAGTTGGTCGGGCCGGACGCGATCGAAGGAGAGGATGGCGAGAGGAACGGCTTGGCGGCAGAGGCAGGCGTATCAGCTGGCTTTTTGTTGGCGGTCCCGTTCCACGACTGACCGAGGCCAACGAAGCCGATCCTGACTGCCGGGCGGCTTTATCGGGGGTAAGGGGCGACGCTGTAGAGATCTGCCGGGGAAGAGACCAATTCGAACAGCACCTTGATGCCGACGACGATCACCAAAATCGCTAGCAGGATGCGGATTTGCTCGTTCGCCAATTTAGCGCCGACGCGTACGCCCAGCTGTGCGCCTACCACTCCGCCGACAAGCAGGATCATGACCAGGACGATGTCAATCGACTGGGTGGTGATCGCCTGCAGGAAGGTGACGTTGGCGGTGACGAAGACGGTTTGGAACAGCGAGGTGCCGATCACCACGTCCGTAGACATGCCGATCAGGTAGATCATCGCCGGCACCATGACGAAGCCGCCGCCAACGCCCATGACCGCGGACAAGACCCCCACCATGAAGCCGACGCCTGCCGGCAGCAGCGGACTGATGTAAAGCCGCGATTTGCGAAACCGCATCTTGAACGGCAGCGCATTCAGCCAAGTATAGCGTCGCGGGCCGCGCGAGGGGCGAGTGCGCACGCTGCGTCGCCGGCGCAGCATTGCGGCGATGCTTTCGATCAGCATCAGGATGCCGATGGTGCCCAACAGGGCGACGTAGGACAGGGAAATGACCAGATCGATATGGCCGAGCGTCTTCAGCAGCTTGAACAGCCAGACGCCGACGGAGGAGCCGACGAGACCTCCTGCCACCAGGACGAGGCCCATGCGCACATCGACGCCGCCGCGGCGCCAGTGGCCGATGGCGCCGGATATGGACGCACCCATGACCTGATTGGCCGAACTGGCAACCGCGATCGGCGCCGGGATGCCGAGAANAATCAGCAGCGGCGTCAGCAGGAAGCCACCGCCGACGCCAAAGATGCCGGAGAGCATGCCAACCAGCCCACCCACGGCAAACAGCACGAAGGCGTTCTGACTAAGTTCGGCGATCGGCAGATAAATGTTCACCGGCGACGCTGCGTGACTGTCCGGATAGCCCTCGGAAGACGTGTGGAGTTTTCTTTTAGCACGAGACGACAGGTGGGGTGGTTTGAAATCCGACCGACTCCACATTATCGGTGCGACCTCCATCGCTTCCCTCAAGCGCTTGTGGCCGTGAGAAGTAAAAAATGGCTCGCGCCCGGCGCAAGGCTTGCATACAGTCTGCGCCGGCGTGGCCATGCTGAACCAATTTCAGAATCAAGGAGTAACCGGCATTTCCGACGCGCAAGTCGGATGCTGGCAGGATGTCAATGAGCTATCTGGTGCACGGCGATACGAGGGAGTGGGAGGTCGTCATCGGCCTCGAAGTCCACGCCCAGGTCATATCCAAGGCGAAGCTGTTTTCCGGCGCGGCGACCGACTTTGGCGCCGAGCCGAACACGCAAGTTTCGCTGGTGGATGCCGCATTTCCTGGCATGCTGCCTGTGCTGAACGGCGTCTGCATCGAGCAGGCGGTTCGTACCGGCATCGGGCTCAATGGCCGGATCAACCTGGAGAGCGTCTTCGAGCGCAAGAACTACTTCTACCCCGACCTGCCGCCCGGTTATCAGATCTCCCAGTATCAGCGCCCGCTGGTGGGCGAAGGGGCGGTGAGCATCGATTTGCCGGACGGCTCGGTGAAGGACATCGGCATTGAGCGCCTGCACGTGGAGCAGGACGCCGGCAAGTCGTTGCATGACCAGCATGCGCGCTCGACACTGATCGATCTCAACCGCGCCGGCGTGGCGCTGATGGAGATCGTCTCCAAGCCGGATATCCGCAGCCCGGAGGAGGCGGGGGCCTACCTGCGCAAGCTTCGCTCGATCGTCCGTTATCTCGGCACCTGCGACGGCAATATGGAGCAGGGCTCGATGCGCTGCGACGTCAACGTTTCGGTGCGGCCGCGCGGCGAAAACCAGCTGCGCACCCGCGCCGAGGTGAAGAACGTCAATTCGGTGCGCTTCGTCATGCAGGCGATCGAGCACGAGGCGGTGCGTCAGGTGGCACTCTACGAGTCCGGCGGCAAGGTGGTGCAGGAGACGCGGCTGTTTGACTCCGCCAAGGGCGAAACCCGCTCGATGCGGGCGAAGGAGTTCGCGCACGACTATCGTTACTTTCCGGATCCGGATCTGCTGCCACTCCGACTCGACCCTGAGTGGGTGGACGCGATCCGGCGCTCGCTGCCGGAACTGCCGGACCAGCGCAAGCAGCGTTTCATCGAGACCTATGGGCTGAACGTCTACGATGCGAGCGTGCTGACGGCGGAGAAGGAAGCGTCGGAGTATTACGAGCGGGTTGCCGTTGGTCGCGACGGCAAGCAGGCGGCCAACTGGGTGATCACCAATCTCTTTGCCGTGCTGCATCGCCAGGGGAAGTCGATCACCGACTCACCGGTTTCAGCGGCGCACCTGGGCAAGCTCCTTGATTTGATGCACGACGGTACGATCTCGGGTCGGTTGGCCAAGAAAGTGTTCGAGATCATGGCCGAGACCGGCGATGATCCGGCGCACATCGTCGAAGCGCGCGGCCTGCGCCAGATCAGCGATACGGGCGCTATCGATGCCGCGGTGGCCACGGTGGTAGCGGCCAATCCGAAGCAGGTGGAGCAGTTCCGCGGCGGCAACGAGAAGGTTCTCGGCTGGCTCGTCGGCCAAGTGATGAAGGCCACCCAGGGCAAGGCGAACCCGCAGACGGTGAACGAAATTCTGCGACGCGCGCTGTCCGTAAACTAGGGCCTGTTGAGATTCAGGATTCCATCCTTGGCTTGATTGTGATTCAAGCTATGGATGGAACGTTTTGTACTGACAGACGCCCAATGGGCGAGAATGGAACCGCACTGCCTGGGCAAGCCAACGGACGCGGGTCGCAGCGGCAGAGACAATCGGCTCTTTGTCGAGGCGGTTCTGTGGGTGGTTCGCACGGGCAGTCCCTGGCGTGATTTGCCGGCCTTTTTCGGCAACTGGAACACCGTCTTCAAGCGCTACCGAGACTGGGTCAAAGCCGATGTTTTCATTCGGCTTTTCGAGGCTTGCTCGGATGATCCCGATATGGAGTACGCCATGGTCGACGCCACCATCGTCAAGGTTCACCGCCATGGCCAGGGCGCNAAAAGGGGGACTCAGAGCCAGGCCATAGGGCGCTCCAAAGGCGGCATGACGACCAAGATCCTGGCCCTGACCGATGCCCTGGGCAATCTCGTGCGCTTCGCACTCCTGCCGGGCCACCGCTTCGATACCGTCGGCGTTGCCCCGCTCATCGACGGCCTCCAATTCGACGCTTTCATCGCCGACAAAGCCTTCGACAGCAACGACATCGTCGCTGAGCTCAACGAGCGCGGCGCCAAGATCGTCATCTCCCAGCATCCGCGCCGGAGCAAGCCTCTCCCATTCGATGCCGAGATGTACAAATGGCGCCATCTCATCGAAAACTTCTTCTGTAAGCTCAAAGAGTTCAAGCGCATCGCCATGCGTGCCGACAAAACAGACCAAAGCTTCAGCGCCAATATCTATCTCGTCGCCGCCGTCATAAACTCACGGTGAATCTCAACAGGCCCTAGTCGCAGTCTGATGACGGCAGCCCGCTCGCCGCGGCGATGGCGCCTGTTCGCCAGCGCCGCCGGTCAGGCGGTGGATGTAAGAGCTTCAGCGTGAAATACGGCCTGCACCGCTTCCACATCCGCGAGCCGGGTGATCAACGCCTGGACGCAATGGCTGTCGAACTGATGGCCGCTGCCCTCGCGCAGGTAGGTGAAGGCATCGGCGTTGGACATGGGCGATCGGTAAGGGCGGTCGCCGGTCAGGGCATCGAAGACGTCGGCGACACTGATGATGCGTGCTTCAATCGGGATCGCCTCGCCGGTCATCCCATCGAGATAGCCCGTACCGTCGTAGCGCTCGTGATGAAAACGGACGATGTTCCGCAGCGTTTGCGCCAGTTGGCCGGAGCCGATGCGAAAGGCATCAATCATTGTNNTTTCGATGATGGCAACACCTTCGGAGACATGGCGCTGCATATGCCTGCGCTCGGCTGAGGTCAGGCGGCCACGCTTTAGCAGGATCTCGTCGGGGATGGCGATCTTGCCGATGTCATGCAGCGGTGCGAACAGAAAGACGCACTCGACAAAGTCTTCGCCCAGCTGACAGGCGTCGGAAATGCCATGGGCGATGATCCGGGAATACTCGGCCATCCGATCCAGATGCGCGCCGGTATATTTGTCGCGTCGCGTGCCGAAATCGCGGGCGATGGCGATGGCCGAGCGCAGAACACTCGTCTGGCGGACGAAGTCTATGACGAAAAGAGTCAGCAAATGACTGTAAAGAGCAATCCGATTGATGACGCTGGCGGAAAAGTAGTTCGGCTGCAATGAATCAAAGAAAATAAAACCGAGAAGCGAGCCATGTTCATAAAATGGCGTGGTATAGCTTGACAGATATCCCTGGTTGGCCAGCGANNCCTGCGCCAAGTGCCCGGCGTTCCCTCTGCCAGTCGTCATCGCCGANNCGAGATTGGTGATGATGCGGTCCATCTGGCGGTCCGCCAGCTCGGCCAGGGCAGGCTGGAGGCTGAGCTTGTCGACGATGCGGCCGAACGGTGGTGTCCCATCCGTGCTGTGGACGAAGGTCCGCAGCGTGTCGGTTGGATGTTCATAGAGGGCAACCGCAACGCGGGCGATGGCTGGGAACTCGCATCGCAACTGCATATGGATGGCGGCGAGCCGGTCCTGAACCGTCGATACGTTGCCGTAAAAGTCGATCACGTCCGGCTCCCAGCCACACACGCCATCCCGAGTAAACTATCGCTTCCGAAGGCTCTTCTCCAGCACTGTATTGGTAACCAGAATCACTAAAAGAAGAGGGCGGCCGCGCACTATACCCCGCATCGTTGATGCGGAGCGAGGCGAACGTCAGCTGGATCACATACGACCTCCATGGCGTCGGTGTAGCTTATAACCCGTTCGTTTGGGGCATGTGTGAAACGTCAAATGGATCAACTCGGCAGCGAATGGTTGCAGCAGATCGGTGCGTGGGCAGAAGATCACCGCTTTGCGCTGATCAATGCCGCCCTGCTGCTGGCGATCGGCTGGCTTCTCGCCCGATGGGTCGGTAAGCGAGTGCAGAGGATCAAGAGCCGCCCGGGCCGGGTTTCGCCCTATCGGATCGTCATCGCCGGTCTTGTCCGCTACACCATTGTGGCGCTGGTGCTGGTGACGGCATTGTCGGCCCTGGGCGTACCGACGGCAGGCGGGGCCGTCGTCTTCGTGGCGATCACCCTGGGGATGGCGGTGGCGGCTCAGGGTACCCTGCACAACGTCATCGCCGGTGCGCTGGTGCAGGCATTGCGGCCGCTGCGCGTGGGCGACGCCATCGAAACGGATGGCGCTGCCGGGTTGGTGACCGAAATTGGCTTGCTCACCATCAGTCTGCGCAGCGATGACGGCGTGTTTATCTCGATCCCGAACTGCCAGTTATGGTCGGGAGTGGTGCGCAATTATTCCCGCCTTGGTACCCGGCGGTTCGAAGTGACCGTCTCCATCGGCTATGATCAGGATATCGACGAGGTGGTGAGTCTTTGCCGTGAGCTGATGGCGTCGAACGGACGCGTGCTGCGCGAGCCGCCGCCTGATGTTGTCGTCGCGGCCCTGGGTGATACCGCCGTTGCGATCAGCGTCCGTGGCTGGACCTGCAGCCCTTCCTACGCCGACGTGCGCTGCCAACTCAATCGCGAGATCAAGAAGGCCTTGGACGCTGCCGGCATTCATATGGCGCCCATGGCACCGCGGTTGCCGGTACAGGTCGCCGCCGAACCGCCGACCTATCTTGCCTCGGCGTTGCGCGCCCGCGGACGCTCGCGCGCCATCGAACCGTAGCTCCCTGCGGGGTAGGGGGAAGCGTGCCTGCGTGGCCATGCTCCGCAGCATCCAGGCGTTCTTCTCGCACAGCTGCATTCGTTGGGTGAGGTGATCGGCGGGGGCCTGCTCGTTGGCCTGATCGTGGTGCACCGCGGCTGCGAAGAAAAATGTCATTCCCGTTGTCGCGGCGGATGAAGACTGGCGCTTGCCGCCGCGATCGGGCAGGGCGATATAAACGGAAACGACGATCGAATTTGTAAATGACAGTTCTGCCCACCCTGCGCCAGCTTCGCTACCTCGTCGCCGTCGCCGAAACACGCCATTTCGGCCGCGCCGCCGAGGACTGTAATGTTACCCAGTCGACGTTGAGCGCCGGCATTCAGGAGCTGGAGGCCGTCCTCGGCGTCACCCTGATCGACCGCAGCAACCGGCAGATGGCGCTCACCGTCCTCGCCGAGGATCTCGTCCTGCGCGCCCGGGCCCTGTTACAGGCGGCGGAGGAACTGGTGGAGGCGGCCAAAATCGGTAAACAGCCGCTCAGCGGCTTGCTGCGTCTGGGCGTCATCCCCACCATCGGTCCATACATGCTGCCGCCGCTGCTGCGGCCATTGCGCATTGCCTTTCCGCAGCTGCGCCTCTATCTGCGCGAGGACCAGACGGCACGGCTGCTCGACCTGCTCGGCCGCGCCAAGCTCGATGCCGCGATCATCGCTTTGCCCTATGAGACGGGTGGTCTCAGCCGCATGGTCCTTGGTGAGGATCGGTTGTTCATTGCCTGCCCGGCCGGGCATCGCTTTGCGGCGCGGGCATCGATCGACGTTGACGAACTCATTGGTGAACGCTTGCTGCTACTGGAAGACGGCCATTGTCTGCGCAATCATGCGGTGACCGCCTGCCGGCTGGTTCCCGGGAAAGCCAACGAGGATCTGCAGGGCACCAGTCTCGGCACGCTGGTGCAGATGGTGGCGAGCGGGCTTGGCCTGACTTTCCTGCCGGAGATGGCGCTGGCGGTGGAGGCGCGAGCCGAGTCGGACGTGGTTGCGGTTGCGATCGACAATGGCGAACCGCGGCGGCAGATTGCCCTGGTCTGGCGCCCCGGTAGTACCCGCGTGCGCGACATGCAATTGCTGGGAGAGGCGCTCCGCCTGCGCAAGGCGGCGACGGACGGCGGCGGCGAAGGGGGAGGCGATTTGCCTGGGGCGCGCGTTGACAGTGCGCCAAGTTTATCGATACAAGGTTAAGGCGAGACGCGGCCCCACGCTTGGGGCGGAGGATGGGTGGCCGAGTGGCTTAAGGCACTCGCCTGCTAAGCGAGTATAGGTCTAAAAGCCTATCGAGGGTTCGAATCCCTCCCCATCCGCCATTTCAGTCCCATAGTGAGCACGCGGGCGCCGATGGTGCTGCCGGATGGGCCGAACCAGCGCTGGAGCCTCGACTTCGTATCCGCCACCTTCGCCTGCTCCCGGCGCTTCCGCATCCTGTGCATAGTCGACGACTATACACGCGAGTGCTTGGCGCTGTCGGGCCTGCGGATCGCCCGGGAGTTAACACGACTGATCGGGAGCCGCGGCAAGCCGCACACGGTGGTCAGCGACAAATAACAATCAGGGGCGCACGTCACACCGTAAATAGATGGGTTGACGCAGTTTCCACGCTGGCTCTTAAATGTAGCAAAATGAAAATAAAGCATAGAACAGGGCCACGTCGGAAAGCTGACCTCCACGAGAAGCGCTTCATCCTCTGCGGCTGACAAGAGCGGCCCCTTTGCCGCTTCGTCGCCTGCTCTGTCGCTGCCATACACACGCATCACCGTCCCGATATTAACTGTCGCTACCCGCATGTCGCCAAGGCGCATTGTCTGCGCACGTGTGCGCAGCCGAATCGGAACATTGTCTTTGCTCTGACGTTGATCCACCTCTAATAGCGGTGGGATCGGTGCCGTTTGCGTTGACGTAAAGAGAGGCGGTTGCCAGCTGCTTGCGGCGCACCGCATAGCGCAGGGGACGGGAAATGGCTGATATCAGTTATCGGACGCATCTCCTTCCGACCGCCGGCATGACGCCGCGGATGGCACTGCATCAGGCCTATTTGGCAACGCGACAGACGACGGAATCGCTCGCTGCACCGCTGACGCCGGAGGATCAGACAGTGCAGGCGATGCCTGATGCCAGCCCGACCAAGTGGCACCTCGCGCATACCAGCTGGTTTTTCGAAACCTTCCTGCTGCAACCTTTTCTGCCGGGCTACACCTCCTTTAATCCCACCTATGGTTACCTGTTCAACTCCTACTATGACGCCATCGGCGAGCGCCATCCCCGGTCGCAGCGCGGGCTGTTGTCGCGACCGACGGTAGCGGAGGTGCTGTACTACCGGGCGGAGGTGGATACGGCGATGGCGGATCTGCTGGCGGCGGTGGAGGAGGATGGCAACGGCCCGGTGGCGTCGCTGCTGCGGCTCGGCATTCACCACGAACAACAACACCAGGAATTGATTCTGACAGATATTCTTAATCTGTTTGCGCGCAACCCGCTGCACCCCGCCTACCGTCCTAACCGTGAGGTCGTGGGCTCGCGCGGCGCCTCGCATAGGTCTCTGACATGGATCGGCTTTCCTGGCGGCGTTGTCCAGATCGGCCATCCGTCGCCGGCGGCGAGCAGCCAGACCAGCGCGTTCGCCTACGACAATGAGTCGCCACGGCATGATGTGTTGTTGCGGCCATTCCGGCTCGCCTCGCGGCTGGTGACCAACGGCGAATGGCAGGCGTTCATCGATGCTGGCGGCTATCGCCGCGCCGATCTCTGGCTTGCCGACGGTTGGGCAGCGGTCGACAGCGAACAATGGGAGGCGCCTCTCTATTGGCTGGGCACGAGCGACGGCGGCAGGCGGCAGATGACCCTGCATGGCCTGCAGGAACTGGAAGCCGAAGCACCGGTCTGCAATGTCAGCTTCTACGAGGCCGACGCTTTTGCCCGCTGGTCCGGCAAGCGGTTGCCGAGCGAAGCGGAATGGGAAGTGGCGGCGATGTCGGCGTCGCCGGCGGGGAACATGCTGCGCTCGGGGGCGTTGCAGCCGCTGCCGGCGCCAGAACCCGAGCCTGGACGTCCGCCGTTGATGCAAATGTTCGGCGACGTCTGGGAATGGACAGCCAGTCCCTATCTCCCGTACCCGGGCTACACGCCGGCCAGCGGCGCCGTCGGCGAATACAACGGCAAATTCATGTGCAATCAGATGGTGCTGCGTGGAGGATCATGCCTGACCCCGGATGAACATATTCGTGCCAGCTATCGCAACTTCTTTTACCCGTATCAGCGCTGGCAGATGAGCGGCGTACGCCTCGCCGAGGATGTAGAATGATGCCGGACGCGNGGGGAGAAGCTCACGGCGCAAGATCTGGCCCCGGCTGGCAGCGAATTCCTTCGCGCGGTGCTGCACGGCTTGGCACAGACACCGAAGACCTTGCCATGTACGTACTTTTACGATGCGACAGGAGCGCGCCTGTTCACCCGTATCTGTCGACTGCCCGAGTATTATCTAACCCGCAGTGAAATGGCGCTGCTGCAGCAGCATGGTGGCGAGATTGCCCGGCGGGTGCCGGCGCATGTGGGCGTGGTCGAATTCGGCAGCGGCAGCAGTCGCAAGATTGATCTGCTACTCGAACATCTCGATCGTCCCGCGGCATACGTTCCAGTAGACGTTTCGCTCAGCTGCCTGCAATCAGCGGCACGCGCGCTGCGTCGCCGTTATCCCGGGCTCCTTATCGCCCCGGTGCATGCCGATTTCACCACCCACCTCGAATTGGCGCAGCAACTGCCTGCGGGGCCGAAGCTTGGCTTTTTCCCCGGTTCGACCCTTGGTAACTTCGACCCCGCCGACGCGACGGCGCTGTTGCGGCGCTTTGCCACCACTCTCGGCGAGGGGTGTCAGTTGATTGTCGGCGTCGATACCAAGAAGGATGTCTGCCGGCTGCACGCTGCTTACAACGATGCCGCGGGGGTTACCGCTGCGTTCAACCTCAATCTGCTGCGACGGATCAACCGGGAGTTGGGTGGCACCTTCGACCTGCGACAATTCGTGCATCGGGCGCCCTATAATCGCGCCGCCGGGCGCATTGAAATGCATCTGATCAGCCTGCGAGCACAGACGGTGCGGATAGGTAACGCCCAAGTCACCTTCCGGGCCGGCGAATCAATTCACACCGAGAATTCGTATAAATATAGTCTTGCGGATTTTACTGCTATTGCCAGCAATGCTGGCCTTGCTGTGCGCGGAACCTGGATCGACCGACAGCGTTCTTTCAGTGTTTACCTGTGCGGCGGATGACCGTTCTGCGGGCGGGGTAATGACGTCGAGCCGGCTAAAGGAATGACGGATGCCGCTGGACCCTGCTGCTGACGACGACTAAATTAGTCAATGTAACTATAATCCTGGGCCAGATGGTCCATAACGATAAACGTAACTGATCAGCATTGTGGAAATCACCGCACTGCTCGAGGAGAAGTAAGCGATGAACGGCAAGGACGATACAATGACGCAGGACATCCAGGCATTGCGCAATGAGCTCGGGCAATTGCGCAACGATCTCTCGTCAATGGCGGGGTCAGTAAAGAATTTGGCCGGTAACGTTGGCTCGGATGCGTTTGACCGTGTCCGCGCCACGGCTGACAAGGTGCGCGCCCGCGCCGAGACCGCAGCCGATGACGTATCCGAGTCCATCGAGAAGCGACCGCTGCTCAGCATCGTCATCGCCTTCGTGATCGGCTTGCTGCTGGGGGCGTTATTTGGTCGGCAGCGCTAGTCGCGCGCGCCCTTGGGAGCGGACCGTGGGAGCGATAGAAGATCGGCTGTCGAAGCTGGCAGTGACAGTGGTGTGCATGATCGTGGCTGCCTTGCTCACCTTGGGCGGGGTGGCATTACTGGGGGCCGCCCTCTATCAGGCGTTGTTGCCGTTGCTCTCGCCGCCGCTTGCCGCGGTGCTCACCGGCGTCGCTGCCTTCTGTCTAGCGCTTATCGTGGTTTTGATCGGTCGGAGCGTGGCACGGCGGCCGGCGTCGCCGCCAATCGCTCGGATGAGCTCGAACCTGGGCATGCCCGGCAAGGCAGGTCTCGCCGCTTCATTCGGCCAGGAGATGGGGCTGAACGCCAACGAGCTGGTGCGCGCGCACGCAAGCAAGGTCGTCATCGCTGCCCTTGCGGCTGGCTTCGCCATGGGCGTCAGCCCACGACTGCGCCGATCGCTATGGCAGTTGCTGCAGTAGAGATCGAAGCGAAGTCCGGGCCGGCAAGTCGCTTGCCAGCGGGTTACGGCCCGGACCAGCGCGGGACCAGGTCGTGGTCAATGCCGAGCAGATCGAGGCTGCGGGCGATCGTTTGGTGGACGATATCCATCACCGTTTGCGGGCGGGTATAGAAGGCGGGCATCGGCGGTTGGACAATGGCGCCGCATTCGGTGACCTGCGTCATCAACCGCAGATGTCCCAGGTGCAGCGGTGTCTCGCGAAAGACCAGGATTAGCGGCCGGCGCTCCTTCATCGTCACGTCGGCGGCACGCAGCAGCAGGTTTTGCGAGAAGCCATTGGCGATCGCCGACAATGTCTTCACCGAGCAGGGGGCCACCACCATGCCACGACAGCGGAATGAGCCGCTGGCAATGGGTGCCGCCAAGTCACGGCAGCTGTGCACGGTGTGGGCAAGGGCGCGGACGTCCTCCAAGGCGTAGTCGGTTTCCAGTTTCAGCGTCCGTATCGCCATCTCGGTCAGGATGAGATGTGCAGGCTGCTGCAGCTGCTGCAGTGCCCGTAGCAGCTCGACACCGTAGGCGATGCCGGTGGCGCCGCTGATGCCGACGATAACGGGAAGAACCACGCGCCCACTCCTGCTGTTGTCGGCTCATCCTGCCCGGGGTGACAGTGCAGGACAAGGTCAAGGGCCGGCAGTGCCGGTCCACGAGAGCGGCGGTCAGGCAGTGGCCGGTGCTTCGAGGCGAGTGGCGGCCGCGTCCAACGTCTGCGCGGCCGTTTCTACGACGGTAATACCGTCCTCGCCGGCNGCGGCGGCGGGCAATCAATTGCAGGTTGTCGCGTGTTGTCCGCAGCATCCAGGCCTCGCGCTGGCGCTGGCCAAGCATGATGACGCGCGACAGACACCTCTTCGCCAACACATAATCGCGATTGAGGCAGGCGAGTTCCAGGACCGTTGCCACCGTCCAGTAGTCATCGGATTTATCACCACCCTTGCGCACAGCGGCGAATGTCACCAGCGGTGCCAGGCGGGAAATGTCCGCCTCGCTGCCGTCCTTCTGCAGCATCAGGGTGAGCGCATTGATCCCAGGGTAGAAATCGAGTGGCTCCGCTTGGAAGCCACGCTCATAGGCGGCAATCGCCTCGTCGAGCCAGCCTTCGGCGGCGATGGGATCGGTCGGCGCGCCGTCTGCACCCGCAGCCATCGCCGCTCGGTAGCAGTCCTTATAGACGCGGCCGAGGATGCCGAGCGTCTCGGCGCTGTCGCCATAGCTGGCGAGAATATCGTTGAGCACGCGGATCGCCCGTTCGCGATCACCCGGGGCATTGCGGCGATTGAGGGCAAGCGCCAGCTGCTGGCGGGTCATCACCGCATCCTTCACGTCGCCCGGCATGGCGTCGTAAAGGGCAATCATCGCTGGCCAGTCCTCGATCGCCCGATAGGACAGCAGAAGATCGATCAACGCTCCGCGTTCGGCGGCGACGAGATTGCCGAGCGAGGCCTGCACATTGCGGATGGCCGCCTGCGCCGCATCTCGCGGCGTTTGCGCCCGGGCGGCAGCGAGCTGATCCTTGAGCTGCTGCGAATAGGCGACGCGATCGCGGAAAACATCGGTGAGCTCGTGGCTCATCTCGATGCCGGGAAACTTGCTGAACAGCTGGAACAGTGGGCTGTCCTTGGTCACTGGCCCGGTCAGCGCGTGGCGGATACGTTCGGCGAGCGCGGTGCGTAGCTTTGCCGCCGCTTCATCGGAGAGAATACCGCTCTTGTCGAGGTCATAGGGAATGGCGCGGACCATGTTGACGTCGAAAGGCGGCGCCGACAGCGTCGCGAAAATGGGGATGGTCGTATAGGGCTTGGCGGCGTGGCGGACGCCGAGCTCGTAGAAAACGTTCGGATTGGCCGCGGTCATGTCGGCGACGACGAACTCGGCGAGCAACAGCCGGGCGAACATGGCGGTGTGGATGATACCGCCCGTCTCTTCGCGGTCGCCGCGGATGCACTCGAGGCCGGCGTCTTCCACCGCCGGCTTGATGCCGGCTTCGTAGATGCGGTCGAAATCGATCTCCACCGCTGCTTTAGGATCGGTTTTCTTGCCGAAGGGCATGTCGATGAAGCAGATCTGGGGCATGGGTCGCCCTCCGACTGGTCTCGGGTTAGGTCAGCACGATCTTTCTGGCGCTGACGTCGGCGATGATGGAAGAAATCCAGTAGCCTTCGTTGGCCGGGTAAGTCCCCGCCTTGCCGTTCAGCTTTGGCATGTTCGTGCCGCCGGCATGGTGCAAGGCAATCGTGTTCCATCCGTCATCGAACACCGGACTGCCGGAGGACCCGGGCTCCGTCGGCGCATGATAGTGCACACGGCAGCGCGTCGGGGTGGGAGGCGTGCCGCCTGGCGGCCCCTCGTGATCGAGCAGCGCATTATCTTGCAGCGAGATCGACATCGCGTTGCCGCCGGCGTGGCCGATGACGTAGACGAGCGACGTGGAGCGATGGGCGGCAAGGCTGGNCGCCAGCGGCAGCGGTTGAACGTCGGCCGGGACGCTCTCAAGCCAAAGCAGTGCGAAGTCAAGCCCGCCTGTCGTTGGCGAATCGGCGATAAGTTGGCGAATAGGGATGCCAACCGGCGTTACGTTCGTCGACGACGGGACCTCGAAAATGACATCAGCGCCGCTCGGAGGCGGGGCACCGTAGAAGCCGGTCGTGTTGACCACGTGGTAGTTGGTCAGGATGAGGACAGCGTCTGTCGGCGTGATGCCGAAGTCGCCGGCGCGGACGGCGAAGCCGGTTCCGTTGCGGTAGCCCTTCTTTGGGCCGCTGGTAAAGCGGATTGCCGCCACCGACGTCGCCCGTTCGAGCCCGGTGCGGTACCACGGGATTGAGACGGCGCCGATCTGGCCCAGTTTTGCTTCGAGCTCTTCCGGCAGCTTGGTATCCAGCGCTTCACGGATGCGTGCCGGTGGCATGGTCAGGCTGGGGTAGGGTCGTGACTGCAGGCTGCCGCCTGCCTCCAGCAGCTTGGCTTCTAGGAGTTTGACGATGGCTTCGCCAATTTGGCTGTCCTTTTGGACCTCCCAGACATCGCGGAACTGGCGCAGTGTGCTGGCGAGGTGAAACGGCTTGACCGCCGGATGCTTGACGTAAACGCCGAGGGCGTTGAGAGCGTCCTCCAAGTCGCCCAAAGCCACCTGGGTCTCGGCCAAGCTGGCGCTCCACCACGGATCGGACGCCTGCTTTTCGGCGGACTGTTCATGCAGCGTCTTTTGCACCGCGCTGGCTATGGTCGGCATATCCAGTTCGGGAAACACCCGCATCCNCCGCTTGCGCGCCGCATGCAGCACCGCGCAGAGATTGACCCCCTGCCAATAATTCTCTGGCTTGCGCTCGTAGGCGGCGCGATAGGCCTCGACCGAGAGCCGCAAGGCATCGGCGGCGCCGGAACTGGAGGGGTCGGCTGCGTCAAGGAAGATCTGCTTATTGGCACGACCGAGTAACCCGACCAGCTCGTCTCGCTCTTCTTCGGCCTTTGCATCGGTGAAGGGACCTGAGAGCGCTGTGCTGATCACGTCGGCAGCAATGGTCGCCATGCCGCGATCGACCAGACTTTGCGCTAGTAATTTCCTGACGCGGGGATTGTCGCGACGGTGCCGGCTCACCGCCTCCGCCAATGTTCCGAGTAACTCGAACTCCCGCTCGCTGCGCAGCACGTCGAGCATCGCGAGGGCATCGGTTATGACCGGTTCGCTTGGCCGCGAATACAGCTTCTCGACAAGTCCCTGGGCTTGTTTGCGCAAGGCCGCCCTTGCGGCATCAACGTCCTCGCTCGGCGTGGTATCCATGGCACCCCCTCCAGGTTTACGCGTGAATACAGAGTATGGTCCCGAGAACACTCGATCGCAGCACACACGGCAGGATGCGGAAATACTACCCCGTTTGGCATCGTGGCTCAATGCCGGCCAGCAGCTAAGGAATTAGAACCCCAGGATTGGCGATGGCGGCATCGGCGGCGACGAGGCGTTGGGCCAGCCGAATGCGGCAAATCCGCTCTGCCGAAACAACGCTGCTCGCTACGCCCGAGGGACGCTGTTCTGGGTGCCGCATCGACGCTGGTGGGTCGCCGATCTGCACCTGGAAAAAGGAGAGCGCCTTTGCCTGCCGGGGCGTGTTGCTGCCGCCTTACGACAGCCGGGCGCCGGACCCTCGCTATTGCCGGTTACCGCCGGGCGGGTTGCGGCCGAAAATCACCGCGTTGGGGTTGCGATCGAGCGTGTTGGCAAGGGCGCTGATTGAGCGCGCGGCACTGCCCAGGTCCTTCAGCGCGGTGACCAATTCGTAGTTGAGCTGCGAGCCAGGCTGGATCATCGAGTTGGCGCTGGCGAGCAGTTGCTGCATCGTGTCGAGAGCCTTGACGGCGTCGGCCATTGCCTGGTCGCCCTTGGTGATAAGGCCGCGGGCGTCGCCGGCGCGAGCATCAATGGTGGCAAAAGCGGAGCGCGCAGTAATGACGGCATCGCTCGCCTGAGCAAGCAACGGTCCTAGCTGGGTGTCGAGCGTGCCGGCCACCTTGTCAATCTTGCCGAGGGCGGCGGTTGCATTGTCCAGCGCCGCCTCAACCTTTGGGCTGTTGACGAGGCGATTGGCGCCCTGCAACAGCTGGCGGACGTCGTTGATCATGTCCTCCAGCGGCAGCTGCGAGACTTTGCGGTAGACCTCCTGCAGCGTCGCCTGCACCGCTTCCAGCGTTGACGGCAGCGTTGGAATTTCGAGGCGATCGGGGAACGTTTCCTTCTCTTCGCTGATTTCGGCGTAGGGATAGAAATCGAGGTTTATCGCCAGTTGACCGGTGACCAGACTGGACACCGACAGTTGCGCGCGCAAACCGCGATTCTGGATGTAATCGCGTAAGACGGTGCCATGATGCACCGAATGACTGGGATCGTCCGACCCGGTGAGGTCGACGATGCTGTCCGGGTAAATGTCGGCGAATACGGTGATCAATACGTCCCGCGTTGAGGACTGATAGCCGATGAAGATGTTGGTGACTTCGCCCAGCTTGACGCCACGGAAGGTGACCGGCGCCCCGACGTTGAGACCGGCGACCGAGCGGGGAAAGAACATCACCACCGGGATCGACTTGCGCCACAGCTTGCCGCCACCGACGGCGATGATGCCAACGATAAGCAGCGCGATCGCGCCGAGAACGAAGATTCCGATCAGCTTGGGGTTGCTCTTGATCGCCATTGTCGTCGTCTCGTCCTCTACGGCTTAGCTGGGGTGCGGCGCCGGCGCTTGCCGACGCAGGAAATTCTGCACCTTCGGATCGGCGCATTCCTTGAGGAGATGGTTGGGGTCTCCTCCGGCGATCATCGTTTTCGACTCGGCGTCCAGGAACACCGAGTTGTTGCCAATCGCGAAGATGCTCGCGATCTCGTGGGTAACGATGACGATGGTGGCACCCAGGCTGTCGCGCAGTTCGAGGATCAGATCGTCCAGCAGGCGCGAGGTGATCGGATCAAGGCCGGCGCTGGGTTCGTCGAAGAACAGGATCTCGGGGTCGAGGGCAATCGCCCGCGCCAGCGCCGCGCGCTTCTGCATCCCGCCGGAGATTTCCGCCGGATAGTACGCCTCGAAGCCTGCAAGCCCCACCAGCGCCAGTTTCAGCGAGGTGATGCGGGCGATCTCCTTTGGCGGCAGCGTCGTGCGCTCCTGCAACGGGAAGGCAACGTTCTCCGCCAGCGTCATTGAGCTCCACAACGCCCCCTTCTGGAAGAGGACGCCTGTGCGCGCCAGAATGCGTTGCTGGTCGGCAGCTGAAGCTTCCCATAGGCTCTCTTCGCCGTAGCGAACGGTCCCTGCAGCCGGCGCATTGAAGCCGATCATGTGCCGCAGCAGCGTGCTCTTGCCACAGCCGCTGCCGCCCATAATGATGAAGATATCGCGGCGGTTGACCGCGAAGGTCAGGTCACGCTGCACCACATATTTGCCGTAGGCCATGGTCAGCCCATCGACCCGAATCACCGCCTCTTGTTGGTTCATCGTCTGCCGGCTCCGGTCAGATGCGCAGCACGTTGGTCACCACTGCAAAGATGCCGTCGGCGACGATGATCCAGACGATGGCGGTGACCACGGCGTGGGTGGTAGCTTCACCAACGGCGGCGGCGCTCCGGCCGCTCTGGATGCCAGCGTAGCAGCCGCAACTGGCGATGATGACGCCGAAGATCACACTCTTGCCGATGCCGAGCATCAGGTCCTTGAACTTCAGCCAGCGTAGGGTCTGCTCGATGTATTGCGCCGGCGACAGGTCCAGCATGCCGGTACCCACCAAGAAGCCGCCGAAGATACCAAGAAAGTCGGCGTAGATGCACAGCAGCGGCATCATCAGGATCAGCGCCAGCATCCGGGGCATCACCAGGTAATCCATCGGGACAACGCCGAAGGTGCGCAGCGCGTCCACCTCCTCGTTGACCTGCATCGTCCCCAGTTGGGCGGCGAAGGCGGCACCTGTCCGTCCGGCCATGATGATCGCCGTCATCATCGCGCCCATCTCGCGCAGCATGGCGATGCCCACCAGGTTGGCGACATATGCCTGGGCGCCGAACAGACGCAGTTGCACCGCGCCGACGAAGGCGAGAATCATGCCGATCAGGATGGCGATCAGCGAGACGATCGGCAGCGCCTGGGCGCCGGACTGCTGGATGAACAGACCAAGATCGGAACGCCGGAAGCGGCAGCGCCCGCGTAGTAGTCGCCCGAAGCTGTAGGTGCATTCGCCAAGAAAGGTGAGCGCCTCGCCGGTGTAACGCCACATGGCAAGCGACAGGATGCCGAGGCGATCAAAGAATGGTGGCGCTTCCGCCTGCCGCTTGACGTCGTCCCGTTCCGGCACCGTGGTTGCTAGCACCAGGAGCCGCCGCACGCCCTCCGGCAGCGCGGCAAAATCGCAGGGAACCATGCGATCGGAGCAGGCTTCGTGGACGTCGAGAAGGAAGGTCAGCAGGCTCGAATCCCAGCCGGCAAGCCCTTTGGCGCTGACGATGAGTCTGGCAGGCGGTGCTTCATCGAGCGCGTTGACCACAGGGTCAGCCGAGGGCAGGCCATGGGCGATGCGCCATTCGCCGGCTAATCGCAACGACAACACGCCAGCGGCCAGCCGCTGCACTTCAATGGAATGTGTCGCCGCGCGGGTGTCAGTCTGTTGCAAAATCGATGATCCCACCGCCCAAGCAGAGCAGCCTTAGGCTCTTTGCCGCCGTCGGTCAATCAACCGGGCTGCAAAAGCGTCTTAGCGTTTGGCGGAGCCGGCCGACGATCGCAAACGCTTGCACCGGTGTTGGCGGCCGCGCTTTATTGCTCGCGTGCCCGCTTGCCACCGCCTGCCGACGGGGAGCAGGCTCGGTCGGGTTCGAGATCTCTGAGCAAGGGTGATCCATCCGGTAAACGGACCGTGGACGCCTACCAGCAAGAGTTAACAATCAACGGGACATAGGGGGTAAGCCATGCCAACCGTGACCTTTAAGCATTCGGGCATCAGCGTCGAGGCCGAGGAAGGGGAATGGCTCTACGACGTTTGCGACCGTTCCGATGCTGGCATTCCGTTCGCGTGCAAGGCGGGTGCATGTGGGACCTGTGCAACCCCGGTGGTCTCCGGAATCGAACATCTGGCCGACATTACTGCCCGCGAAGCCCGGACGCTCAACAACATGCGGCTAGATCTCGACACGCATCGGCTGCCGTGTCTGAAGGACGTGGGCGCTGGTGATGTGGTCTGGGGCCAACCGGTCAATGTTGCCGAGACGGCCACCACACTTGGCAGCCATACCGTCCTCGTCGAGTCGTTCCGGCCGCTCAATCTCAGCGTCGCCGAGGTCCGCTTCTACGTGGGCAGCGAGGGCTTCGCCTACCGGCCCGGCCAGTACATGATTTTCATGGTCCCCAACCTGCCGCATCCCATCCGCCGTTCCTATTCCATCTCCACGCCACCGTCGGACGTCCGTCACTTCGAGGTCTGTGTGCGCTCAGTTGCTGGAGGTGCCGGTTCGAACTTTGTGCACCGGCTGCGTCCCGGCCAGACCCTGCAGGTCGAGGGACCGTTCGGCGATTTCGTCCTCGATGAGGACTCGCCGCGCGACATCATTATGATCGCCACCGGCACCGGCATGGCACCGATCAAGTCGATGCTGATGCATCTGCTGGAACGACGCAGCCGCCGGCGGGTGCGCTTGTTCTTCGGCCTGCGGCACGAGTCGGACTTGTTCTACACCGACCTGCTGCGTGGGCTGCGGGCGCATTATCCTGGGTTCGAATACAAAGTCATCCTTTCCTGCGCCGATCCAGAGACCTGGTCCGGGCCACGCGGCCGGGTCACCGACCTGATCGAACGTTATGTGACGCGCAAGGACGCGGAGCACAGCGAAGCCTACATCTGCGGCGGCCGGCCGATGATCGAAGCCTGTGTCGATCGGCTGGCGGATCTCGGATTCCCTGCCGAGGCCATCAACTACGAGCGCTTTTTCTGACGCCGGCGGTTCTGCATCCAGTGGAAGTTTCAATCTACGTTGACGCCGATGCCTGCCCGGTGAAGCGCGAAGTCTATCGCGTCGCCGAGCGGCACCGGACAACCGTTTACGTCGTCGCCAACAGCATCATCGCCTTGCCGCGCGATCCATGGATTCAGCGGGTGGTGGTCGGTTCCGGACTCGATGCCGCCGATGACTGGATCGCCGAACGTGCTGCCTGCGGTGCCATCGTCGTTACCGCCGACATCCCACTGGCGGCGCGCTGCGTTAAGGCGGGGGCGGTGGTGCTGGCGCCGAACGGCCGCGCGTTGAATGACGATTCCGTGGGCATGGCACTGGCGACGCGGAACCTGATGACCGACCTCCGCGCTGCGGGGGCGATGACACGCGGGCCGAAGCCGTTGACCGATGCCGACCGATCGAAGTTCCTGGCGGCCCTGCACGAGGCCATTGTTCGCCTGCAACGTTCTTCCTGACTGCGCCGTTCTCGCTGAATTGAAACCGCAGCCGTTCCGCCCCAGGTGTTGAGGGGTTGTCCGCAGATAGTTCCGCGTCGGACATGGAACGACGGAATTGCTCACAGAGGTGCAGGAGGCAACAGGTGCCAACCTTGATCACCAAGGATGGGACGGAAATCTACTATAAGGATTGGGGCTCCGGACCGACGGTGGCCTTCAGTCATGGCTGGCCGCTCAGCGCCGATGCCTGGGACTCCCAGATGTTTTTTCTGGCCTCCCATGGCTATCGCTGCATCGCTCACGATCGGCGGGGACACGGTCGCTCCAGCCAGCCGTGGCACGGCAACGAGATGGATACCTATGCCGACGATCTAGCGGAGCTGTTCGTCGCCCTTGATCTCAAGGATATAGCGATGATCGGCCACTCAACCGGCGGCGGTGAGGTGGCGCGCTACATCGGCCGTCATGGCACCGGCCGTGTGGCGAAGGCGGTGCTGATGGGGGCGGTGCCACCACTGATGCTGCAGACGCCGGCTAACCCGGGCGGCCTGCCCATGGCGGTATTCGACGGCTTCCGCAGCGCCTATCTGGCAGATCGGGCGCAGTTCTTCCTCGACGTGGCGAGCGGCCCCTTTTTCGGCTTCAACCGGCCGGGAGTGAAGGTATCGCAAGGCCTGATCCAGGCTTGGTGGCTGCAGGGGATGATGTCCGGCCACAAGAACGCCTATGACTGCATCAAGGCCTTTTCGGAAACGGATTTCACCGCGGATCTGCAGAAGTTCGATGTGCCGACGCTGATCATTCATGGCGATGACGATCAGATCGTGCCCATAGGCGCTGCGGCGCTGCGCTCGGCAGAACTCGTCAAGGGCTCGACGCTGAAGATCTATCCCGGCGGCCCGCACAGCCTGGGGAATATGAGAAAAGAGCAGCTGAACGCCGATTTGCTGGCGTTCCTTCGCTCTTAAGCTTCGGTTGCCGTCCGTTCGCTGCCTGTAGAAGCGGTTAGCGCATCTGCAATGTGAGCGTGACGCGGCAGTTCGCGGCGGTCGTCCGGCGGCGGTGCTTCGCCGTTCTGATCGCCGCGAACTGGACGTGTTAGATGTCGCGGGCGGGGGTGAAGGACTTGCCACAGACACAGGTGGATTCTGCGCCCGGGTTTTGAAAGACGAAGCCGCCGCCTTCGAGATTTTCCACGTAATCGACGCGCGTACCCTTGATCAGCGGCCCGGCTTCGCGATCGATGAAGAGGCTGAAACCGTCGTAATCGAAGATCTCGTCGCCGGGCTTGGCGTCGGCCTCGAGATCGAGCTTGAATTTCAATTCGGCGCAACTGCCGGCTACGAGTGCGAGCCGCACCCCTTNCGCTTCGCCCTGGCTGCGGCCGACCGCGCGTTGGATGGCGCCGACCGCGGTGTCTGTCATCTCCAGCATTGGGTTCTCCCACCAGTAAGGTTAGGCGGCAGACTCAGCAAATAGCGAGCCAGAAGCGTCCAGAGAGATGAAGGTTTGTTTAATCGTGTGCGAGGTCGGGCGTTGCCGATCTGACGTTGGCAACCACGCGGGGCAGGCCCAGCACGTTCAAATAAGCCGAATTTGTTCGGCAGTTCTGCGGCTTGATAGTCTCAAGATAGTCGTTGAGTGCCTTGGTGACGACGGACCTCGGTGGGCGATGAGATGGGACGCGATCGATCGTCGCTATCGGATCGCGCCGCAGCCAAACGCATCGAACACGCCTGGGACGGCTTTCAGGGATGGTCACTCTACTTTCGGCCTGGATCTAAGGTACGTTTCGTTACCCATGTCGCCAGGCCGAACTCCTGAGGAATGGTGCCGGTGAAGGGACTCGAACCCCCACTCCCTTGCGAGAAACGGATTTTGAGTCCGTCGCGTCTACCATTCCGCCACACCGGCACGGCATGATCGTTAACATACATGGGTGTGGCGCGCCAGAGGGGCTGTGCGCGGCGACCCCCTTGAGTCGATCGTCGCCGGTCAGTGGCCATCTTCTCGGAACCGCCGAAGTGAGGCTCCGCTGTATTGAGGATCAGCGCGACATCTGGCCGGTGCGGGTGCTGTGCGATGCGCTGGAGGTCTCGGCCAGCGGCGACGACGCGTGGCCGGCAGTGCGAGCACAGCGCTGCCGATATTGGTCTGCAGCCGGACTCCTCGCCCGTAGCGGACTTACGGCGTGCCGGCCTGCGCAGCAGTGCCGGCGAAGAACTGCTCGGCGGCCGGATGCCAGGGGATACCGACGCCGGTGGTGGCGGTCGCCCGGCTGATCTGCGAGCCGGCGGCGCTGCCGGCAGCGAAGAAATCGATGCCGTCGAAGATCTCGTGCAGCAGCATCCGCACCTGTGCGTCGGGCAGATCGGCGCGCGCCGCCAGCAGGGCGGCGACGGCTACGGTGCGCACCGGTTGCGTCTGGCCATGATAGGTGCCGGCCGGCAGGGTAGCGGCGACGAAGCCGGTCTCGGGATTTACCAGCCGTGCTTGTACGGCCTCGCTCAATGACAACAACCGCAGTCCGCCGCCGGTAACCCGCTCCTGGTAGAGGCGCGCCGGCGCACTGATGGTGGCGATCACCGCATCCAGTTCGCCGCGCTGCAGCAAGTCGAGGCCGTCCGCCAGCCCCCGGCCGCTCGCCTCGCCGAGGTCGGCGAAGGTCAGCCCGGCGACGGCGAGCAGTGCTTCCGCATCAAGACGGCTGCCCGAGTCGGGTAGGCCGACCTCGACGCGCTTGCCCTTGAGATCCTCCAGGGTTTTTATCGGGGAATCATGGCCGAGAATGACGTGCAGTTGCTCAGGGAACAGACTGGCCAGCGCCCGCAAGTTCGGCACCGCGGCGCAGGCCAGCGGTCCACGGCCCGCCTTCGCCTGCATGGCGACGTTGTTCTGCACCAGGGCCGCATCACACCAGCCGGCTGGCGAGCAGACTGACGTTTTCGACGCTGCCTTCGGTGCTGACCGCCTGGCCTTTTGCCTTGGTGTTGTTGACGGCGGCGGCGATCAGCGTCGCCACCTGCTGATACTCTCCCGCTTCCGGTCCGCCGGCGATGACGAAAACACCGCCGAGCCGGTCGAGACGCGCCTGAATCCGCGAATAGGCCCGGCTGAGTTCGTTGGTGATGATGCTACGGCGGTCGACCTCCGGGCCGGCGTCGGCAAACAGGGTGCGGATCGTATCGACGATCTGCAGCGCCTGCGCCGGCGGACCTGTGTTACCTTCCGGCGGCGCCTCGGCCACCGGCTTGCGATCGACGTCGATCGGCTGCCAGTGGCCATGGTCGTCCACATAGGCGACGGTGCCGTGGACGTAAAGGGTGTCGCCCTTTTGGTTGCCGCCCTTCTTCAGCCCGGTGATGCCCTTTTCGGTCGCGCCGAGAATGTCGCTAACGGCGGCGAGGTTTAGGCTCTGCCAGGACGACAGGTCGATGTCGCGGTCCAGGGTGAGCGCGGCGTTGTAATAGACGATGCGGCGATCGCGGCCTTGCGCATCGTCGGTCATCGGACTGCTGCCGGCACGGCGGATGGTGTCGAGGTGGGCGGTGCCGTCGCCAAAGGCCTGCGCCACCCGCACTTGTACGTCTTTTTCAACCTCTGCCTCGCCAGGACCGCCGCCGCAGGCGACGAGGAGAAGGCAGAGGACGAAGATGGCGAAGAGGCCGAGGCGATGGGCTGCACGGTGCATTGGCATCATCCTCTTCAAAAGCCGAACCACGGAAGCGTGAGGACCCCCTGCAGCAGCAGCGCATTGGCGATGTCGATCAGGAAGGCGCCGGTGATCGGCACCAGGAGGAAGGCCAATGGCGAGTGGCCATAACGGCTGGTGATCGCCTGCATGCTGGCGATCGCCGTCGAGGTGGCGCCGAGCGCAAAGCCGATGTGTCCCGCCGCCAGCACAGCTGCGTCATNGTTGCGGCCCATCACCACGAAGGTGACGAGGACGGCATAGAGCACCACCGCCACCGTCTGGACCAGAAGAATGACCAGCATCGGCCCGGCGAGATTGACCAGTTCCCACAGCCGCAGCGCCATCAGCGCCATGGCCAGGAACAGCGACAGACTGACCGTCCCCAGCAGCTCCAGCGTGTTCGCATCGATGGTGTAGATGCGGGTAAAGCCGATGATGTTGCGGATGATGATGCCGATGAACAGGCACCAGACGAACGTCGGCAAGGTAATGCCGGGAATCTTGATCACGGTCGACAGTACGCTGCCGCCGGCGACGCAGGCCATGATCAGCAACACGGTTTCAAGAAAGGATCCCGGACTGAGCGGTCGCCGGTCGTCCGGCCCGATTTCGCCGGGCACGGCCATCTCCGCCGTGTCGGGTGCACCCCGCAGCTTGAAGCGCGCAATCAGCAGGTGTGCCACCGGCCCGGCGAGGGTGCCACCCATGACCAGCCCGAAGGTCGCGGCGGCCATCGCCACCTCCATCGCGCCTTGCAGGTTGTTCACTTCACCGAAAAGCTTGCCATAGGCCACTCCGGTGCCATGCCCGCCGGAAAGCGTCGTCGAGCCGGCGAGCAGGCCGAGCAAGGGGCTCAGGTCCAGGCTCAGCGCCGCAGCGATGCCGACCGCGTTCTGGATGACGAGAAAGAGCATGACGAGGAGGGCGAACACCACCAGCTTGCGGCCGCCGACCAACAGCATCCTTGCGTCGGCGGCGAGACCGATAGTGGAGAAGAACGCCAGCTGAAACGGCGTCTGCAGCGCCATGTCGAAGGTGATCCGCACGTCGAACAGGGCGCGCGCGGCGGTCAGTAGCCCGGCGACGATCAGACCACCGATCACCGGCTCGGGAATGCTGAAGGTGCGGAGGAACTTGATGCGGGAGATGAGCAGCCGGCCAACGATCAACACAAGGATGGCTATGACCAGGGTCAGCGCAACGTCGACGTCGATCTGCATGCAGGACTCCGGCCAGCAGTTTAAAGCGCTCTACCACGTTCGGAGGGCGTTCGCCAGCCCACGCGCAGTCGGCGTGGGCGGCATAGCCTATGCATTTCCCGGCCCAGCGGCAGGCGCCGTTAGGCTTTACAGCCAGCCGCGATGCTTGAAATAGCGGAAGGGTAGGATTGCCGACAGCAACATCAGCAGCAGGGCCAGCGGATAGCCCAGATGCCACCCCAATTCAGGCATCTCATTGAAGTTCATGCCGTAGATGCTGGCAACCAGCGTCGGTGGCAGGAAAACGACGGCGATAACGGAAAATATCTTGATGATATTATTCTGCTGAATGCTGACCATGCCGAGGGTTGCATCCAATAGCAGAACAAGTTTCTCCGACATTCTCTCAACATAACCTTCAAGTGAAAGAATATCTCGCTGCAGATCCTTGATCCGTGTCCTGATTTCTTTGTTGTTCATCTGGCGCATGTTGGTATCGAGGAAGGTCAACAGCCGCTGTAGGCCGATCAGACTTTCGTCCGCTTTTGAGCAGCGGATGGCGTTCAGTCCGATGTTCTTGATCGTCGGCCCGAAGTCGGTGGCCTTGGTGTTGTTGGTGTCGGCCGGGGAAAAGATGTCCTTGGACAGGGTGCTGACGTGGGAGTCCACGGCCTCCAGCGTATCGGCGATGCGATCGACGATCGCGTCCAGCAGTTCGACCAGTGCCACCTCCGGCGTGCGGCAGAGGCGCGGCTGCGACTGGATCCGATTGCGGAAGGTTTCGAACGGCATCGGCTCGCAGTAGCGCAGCGTCGTCAGCATGCCTTCCGACAGGACGAAGGTGATCGCGCGCGTCTCCGGCTCGGGCGTATCGGTGTTGTTCAGCACACTCGCAGTCAAGAACAGGGATAGTCCCTCACGGTACAGACGGCTGGAGGGCTCGATCTCGCGCATTTCCTCCGGTGTTGGCACGTCGATGTCGGCCAGCGCCTTGATGGCGGCGTTTTCTTCGGCGGTGGGATTGAGCAGATCGGCCCAGATCAGGCCATCCGGAACCGGCTGGCCGTTCTGCAACCGGTCGGCGACGATGCGACCAGAGCGCAGGCAGTAGAGCGTCAGCATCTTTCCGGGTCCTTTTGTGGTGCGACGACGGCGGCAACGGCGGACAGAAGCAAGGGATGGCGCCGCAGGGCGGCAGGACGCGGGGTGAAGGTTGGTGGTGGCGGGGCATGGCAATACCCTGGCGGAGGAGCCGGCCGGACCTTGGGGTCTTGCCTCGTCTGACGCCAGCGTTTCGCTTGACGACGACGGTAAACTTCGCAGACTGCAGCTGGCGCCTCGGTTAGCACATCGGCCGCCCAGACGCAAATCACATGGAATAACAAATCGTTGCGGAGAGAACCGGAGATGCTCCGACCCGCTGCCGCGCCGGCTTCGCTCACTACCGTTATCTTCGATGTGGGCGGGGTGCTGCTCGATTGGAACCCGCGGTATCTCTACCGCCAACTGATCGCTGACGCGGCGGTGATGGAGGATTTCCTCGCCCGCGTCTGTACGCCGGACTGGAACCATCGTCAGGACGAAGGGCGTTCCTTCGCCGACGCGGTGGCCGAGCGCACCGCCTTGTTCCCGGAACATGCCGCACTCATCGCCGCCTATGATCAGCGTTGGGACGAGATGGTCCAGGGTGCAATCGAACACACCGTCCAGCTGCTTTACCAACTCAAGGAACGTGGGGTGCGGTTGCTGGCGCTCACCAACTTCTCGACGGAGAAGCTGCCGCAGATGCTGCAGCGCTATCCGTTCTTTGCCTGCTTCGAGGCGATGGTGGTGTCGGGCGAAGTGGGGATCGCCAAGCCCGACCCACGGATTTTCGCTCACCTCATCGCCGTCTGCGGACTGCAGCCGGGCGACTGTCTGTTCATCGACGATGTGCCGGCAAACGTTGCCGCGGCGCAAGACGCCGGCTTGCATGCCATCCGCTTTACCACTGCTGCGGCGCTGACAGTCTCCCTGCGCGAATATGGAATTCTGGAGTCTTGATTTCACGAAGTGTGAGATACTTTTCGGGCGGCTCTGCGTTCGGGCGTTGATTGCACTCTATAGCCACGCTACGTGATCGTCGGAGCGCTGTGCGAACCTCAAAGGGAGGGGCGAGCCGCTTGCCGGGTCCAGGCGCAGACGGCCCGATGCGAGATCGTTCCTCCGGCCAAGCGCGCAGCCTCATGACAGAAGCGTCGTCGGCACTTGTTGATGAAATGGATACCAGGACCTTGGACNCAGGCGGCTTCCGGTATGCCGGACGCAACGGTGAGGCACGTACGGCCGATGCTCTGTCGCGTGGTGGCGATTGAGGAAGCCACGGTTCACATTCGCATCGTGCGGCTGGAGGTTGTCGGCGGCGGACCATTCCGCTTTACCGCCGGCCAATATGCGCGCGTGACGTTCGGCGAACAGCGTCCGCGCGAATACTCGATGGCCAACTGCCCCGACGACGACATCATCGAGTTTCATGTTCGCCACGCTAGCACCAGCGGCGCCAGTGCCTATGTTGCACAGCGACTGCGGGTGGGCGACGAGGTAAGGGTCGAGGGCCCCTTCGGCCATGCTTGGCTGCGGCAGGATCACCGCGGGCCGCTTCTCGCCATCGCCGGCGGCTCGGGGCTGGCGCCGATGAAGTCTATTGTCGAGACCGCGGTCCGCCACCACGTCTGCGACGATATCTATTTTTATGTGGGGGCCCGCGACGAAGCCGACCTGTATCTGGAGCAGCGGTTCTGCACCCTGGCTGCTGCGTTTCCAGGTTTGCGCCTGGTCTCAGCCCTCTCCGAGCCGGTGGCGTCAACGCTTCGGCGGCTGGGCACGGTGATCGAGGCGGTCGACGCCGACATCAAGAGCTGTGTCGGGATGAAGGCCTACGTCGCCGGTCCGCCGGCGATGGTGAATGCGGCGGTGCAGCTCCTTCTGGCGCGCGGACTGAATCCTGAGGATCTGCATTCGGACCTGTTCGATCCGACCCTCATCACCGGCCGGGAGATGGGCAAGGCAGGCCAGAGCGACGGACTCTAAGCGACGGCCTCTCATCGCGTCCCCCCGTATGCAAAGAAGCCGGCGGAGAAGGTGCGGCAATGCCAAGCGCACCTTGGGCCAGTTTTCGGCCGGTCAACTGATCGCCATCACCGAGCATCACCGTCAGACGCCAAAACAAAACACGGTGAGGCGAAGTTTCGCTTGCGGCCGATTCTTGAGCTCAGCATGCTGCACGGTTGTTTCGACGTTCTGGCTGACACCGCAGGTGAGAAGGGCTTTTGTGTTCGCAGGGCGATTGTCAACCGCCAATATTGCTGGGGCGCTTTGTAGAAACGCCTTTGGTTTCAACCCATTCTCTCATATAATTAGTACATATCAACACTGAGGTGCGCGATGGGACGGTCGGGGCGCGAGTTGGTGAGAATCTGGGCGGCGACCACGCAGCAATGGGTGCGGTGCGCCGTCGTCATCGCCGATTGTTATACGTCGGCCATGGATCCGCGTCCTGATCTCGCGATTCCGGCCAAGACCATCAAGGGCCCTTATTGCTGGTGGTGGTAGGGCAGGTCGTACCATCTGACCACGCCGCCACATTACCGCCGATGCCTGCGGCAGAGTCCAGGGCTGCCGCTGCAGGCGTGCCACCGCAGTTCGCGGTCATCCTTTGAGCTTTTCTTCCGCTTTCCCTCCTGGCGACAACGGTCAGCGTACGCCGTAGGTCGATGGTTCGCTGGTCAGCTCCATGCTCAATGACGTTGATTTCAGCGGGTGGCAGCGCGTTCGCGTCCATGCCCTGCTCGCAGGCAAGCGCATCGACCTAAAAGCGCTCAGCAACGACAGCCGTGCCGCAATGCCGTTGGCGATCCGCGCCGGTGCGGCAGGGATCGCCGTGTTGTTCCGTTACGGTGTCGTCGTCATGTTCAACCTGCAGCAAATCGAGGAGGCGGCGTTTATCAAGAGCCTGCAGGCGGTTGTCGACGAACCTCTGGCCAATCCTGAAACTGAGGAAACGGCGATCAGCGTCGATGCTGCGGCGGAGGAACGGGTCGGTGCCGACGGTATCGTTTACCTGCGGCTGCTGTCGGTTCCTCGCCTTCTCCTGCTCGCCGATGTGCTCGCCAAGAGTGTCATCCTCGCCTTTGACGAGAGCCGGGTGGCGCAAGTCTTCGAGCGCATCGAACCTGTTGCTGAATCGCTGCAGAAGACCGGCGGCCGGCGGCTTCCCGCCCGCCAGTTGCTGGAGCACATCGGCGACGTGCTGATCACCCAGCATCGGATGGTCGGCCGGGTGGAAGTGACGGAGAAGCCGGAACTGCTGTGGGATCGTCCGGAACTGGATCGCCTCTACCGACACCTGCAGAAGGAGTATGAACTGCCGGAGCGACACCGGGCGCTGAACCACAAGCTGGAACTTATTTCCCAGACGGCGACGACGGCTCTGGCACTGTTGGATGCGCGCCGCACGTTGCGGCTCGAGTGGTACGTCATCGGGCTGATCTTCATCGAAATCGTGCTGACGCTTTACCAGATGGCGGTGGGCCGCCACTAGGCGAAGCCCGCGGCCGCGTGGCTCTGCCGGTTGACCGGTCCTGCATCCCCCGGTTGGGAGCCGTCCTGCCCGGAATCCGGCCAAGGTTCGCCTCGGGGCAGTGAACGCAGGAGATGAATTCGCCGCCTCCGCTCGAAAGCCGCTGTGTGATCGTTAATCGCAGGTTATAAATACATCTTGGGGAGGTGCGCGCCACCGGCCGCACGAGCAACGCGAAACGACACCGAACCATCCTAGGAGGTACCATGAAGCACTCCATCCTCGCCTCTGCGGCGGCCCTGGTCGCCTTGGCGGCGGGCGCACCCGCGGCGCACGCAGGTGCCACGTTCGACGCTGTCAAGGCACGTGGCACTCTTGTCTGCGGCGTTCATACCGCCCTCTATGGTTTCGGTGCGCCGGACGACAAGGGCGTCTGGCGCGGTCTCGACGTGGATATGTGCNNCCGTGCCGTCGCCGCTGCCGTGTTCGGCGATGCCAGCAAGGTGAAATACGTTCCGCTGAGTGCCCAGGCGCGGCTGACCGCGCTGCAGTCGGGCGAAATCGACATGCTGTCGCGCAACACCACCTGGACGTTGACGCGGGCGACCGCCAATGGCCTCAGTTTTGCGCCGGTCAACTACTATGACGGTCAGGGCTTCATGGTGGCGAAGAAGCTGGGCGTCAGCAGCGCCAAGCAATTGAACGGTGCCACCATCTGCGTGCAGACGGGAACGACGACCGAACTCAACCTCGCCGACTTCTTCCGCGCGACCAAAATGGAAATGAAGCCGGTCACCATCGAGAAATACGAGGAAGTGACCTCCGCCTTCTTCGCCGGCCGCTGTGACGCGATCACCTCGGATGCTTCACAGCTAGCGGCGGTACGCGCCAACGACGCCCCCAATGCCGATGACTATATCATTCTGCCGGAGATGATCTCGAAGGAGCCGTTGGCTCCGGCGGTGCGCCAAGGCGACGACCAATGGCGCAACCTCGTCACATGGTCGATCTACGCCATGATCGAGGCGGAAGAGAAAGGCATCACCGCGGCCAATGTCGAGGAGATGACGAAAGCCGCCGACCCCAACGTTAAGCGTTTCCTCGGCGTGACGCCCGGCTTCGGCCAGGCCCTCGGCGTTGACGAAAAGTGGGCCTATAACATCATCAAGCAGGTGGGAAACTACGGCGAGAGCTTCGATCGTAACGTTGGCATGGGCTCAAAGCTCAAACTGGCCCGCGGATTGAATGCGCAATGGCTGAACGGTGGCCTGATGTATTCGCCGCCATTCCGTTAAGAGTCTTAAGCAACCCACCCGCTGCCCTTGCATCGGGGCGGCGGGTTTGTCCGGGCAATGTTGGCCATGTCGCAATCCCTGCCCGCCACCCCCGCTGCCGCACGAGTCGCCTGGTGGAACGATGCGCGCATCCGCGCCGTCATTGCCCAGGTGGCCGTCCTCGGCGGGGATCCTGCTTGTTGCCTATCTCGTCTCCAATACCCTCGCCAACCTGGAGACGCGCAACATTGCCACCGGCTTCGGGTTTCTGCAGCGGGAGGCCGGGTTCGGGATCAGTGAATCGGCCATTCCCTACAATCCCGCCAACACCTACTTCCGCGCCCTAGCGGTCGGCGTCTTCAACACGCTGAAGGTCGCTGTTGTCGGCATCATCCTCGCGACATTCATCGGCATTCTCGCCGGCGTTGCCCGGCTGTCGCGCAACTGGCTGGTGGCGCGCCTGGCCACCTGTTACGTGGAGGGACTGCGCAATATCCCGGTGCTGCTGCAGTTGTTCTTCTGGTATGCGCTGATCACCGAAGGCCTGCCCGGGCCGCGGCAGGCGCTTAACCCCCTCCCGGGGATCTTTCTTTCGGCGCGCGGCCTCAAGCTGCCCGAGCCGGTTTGGCAGACTACCCACGCAGTGATGCTGGTCGTCTTCCTCGTTGCCATTGCCGTTGCCTGGGCTATTGGCCGCTGGGCGAAGCTGCGCCAGGATCGCTCCGGACAGGTCTTCCCGACCCTGCCGGTTAGCCTGGGCTTGATTATCGGCCTGCCGTTCCTCGTCTGGCTGCTTGGCGGCGCGCCAATGGCGCTGGACGTACCGGCATTGCAGGGCTTCAATTTTGTCGGCGGGGTGACGATTACCCCCGAGTTTACTGCGCTCCTCGTCGGCCTCGTCCTCTACACCGCCACCTTTATCGCCGAGATCGTTCGTGGCGGCATCCTTGCGGTGGCGCACGGACAGACCGAGGCGGGGTTGGCGCTCGGGCTGTCGCGGGGCCAGGTGCTGCGGCTGGTCACCCTGCCGCAGGCGATGCGGGTGATCATCCCGCCGCTGACCAGTCAGTACCTCAATTTGACCAAGAACTCGTCGCTCGCCGTCGCCATCGGCTTTCCGGATCTGGTCAGCGTCGCCAACACCGCCATCAACCAGACCGGTCAGGCGGTGGAAGGGGTGGCGATCATCATGGCGGTCTACCTCACCGTCAGCCTCTCCATCTCCACTTTCATGAACTGGTACAACCGCCGCATCGCGGTAAAGGGCGGCCGATGAGCGAGCGACCAAAGGACGATCGCCCCAGAAACGACACCCCACCGGAACAGCCGGCACAGCCGATGTCTGGCGACCAGCCACAGCAGGAGCCACCCTTCGAGGAGACGCCGGACGAGATCTTTGCCCGTGAGGAAGAGCCGGTGGAGGCGATCGCCGCCCAGCCTTCCCCGCAGCAGCAAGCACCGGGCCTGCTGCGGGTGCTCACCGGCTGGGCGCGGGAGAACCTGTTCTCCAGCGCCGGCAACACCCTCCTCACCCTGCTGTGCCTGTGGTTGCTGTGGGTGGCGGTGCCGCCCTTCGTCCAGTGGGCGTTCACCGGTGCCATCTGGTCCACCGCCGATCCGGCGCTGTGCCGCACCGCGGAGGGCGCCTGTTGGGCGTTCATCCACGACAAATACCGTTTTATCTTCTTCGGCCTCTATCCCTACACCGAGCAATGGCGGCCGGTGCTGGCGATGGCGCTATTCATCGTGCTCATCGCCATCAGTTGCTATCCGCCCTTCTGGCGCTGGTGGTTGGCCCTCGCTTGGCCGCTGGTGCTGATCAGTTGCGCCGTGCTGATGTGGGGCGGTGTTCTTGGCCTTACCTTTGTCCCCACCGATGCCTGGGGCGGCCTGCCGCTGACGCTGATCCTCGCCGCTGTCGGTATGATCGGCTCGTTTCCGATGGCGATTCTGCTGGCGCTCGGCCGCCGCTCGGAGCTGCCGGCGATCCGCGCCGTCTGCGTCGGCTTCATCGAATTCGTCCGCGGCGTGCCGCTGATCAGCGTGCTGTTCATGGCCTCGGTCATGTTCCCGCTGTTCCTGCCGGAAGGGGTGACGGTCAACAAGCTGCTGCGCGCCCAGGTGGGTATCATCCTGTTTACCGCTGCCTACCTCGCCGAAGCGGTCCGCGGCGGCCTGCAGGCGGTGCCGCGCGGCCAGTACGAAGCGGCGGATGCGCTCGGCCTCGGCTACTGGCAGAAGACGGGCCTGATCGTCCTGCCGCAGGCGCTGAAGGTGGCGATCCCGCCGCTGGTCAACCAGTTCATCAGCATGTTCAAGGACACCTCGCTGGTCATCATCATCGGCCTGTTCGATCTGTTGACGACAGCGAAGACGGCGCTGGCCGACCCGCAGTGGCGGCCGTTTTTCATCGAGAGCTACGCCTTCGTGGCGCTGATCTACTGGTCCTTCTGCTTCTTTATGTCGCGCTACAGCCTGTTTATTGAGCGACGACTGGCCGTCGGCCACAAGCGGGCCTGAGGGCTGCGGATGTGAGGCGGCNNGGTTGAGCGGCTTGAACCTGCCGCGCTACCGGCGGACGCGTGAGACGATCAAGGAGGCAACACCGTGGCTACAGTTCCCAGTTCCCCCGCCGCCGCCCAGCCGCGGCTCGACGAGCCGCCGGTTATCGTCCTCGACGGTGTCCACNNATGGTGGTATGGCGCCTTTCACGTCCTGCAGGACGTGAGCCTGAACGTGGCGCGCGGCGAGCGGGTGGTGGTCTGCGGCCCATCCGGCTCCGGCAAGTCGACGATGATCCGCTGCATCAACGCGCTGGAGCGACACCAGCAGGGGCGCATCGCCGTCGATGGAGTGGAACTCACCAACGACGTCCGCTCGGTGGAGCGCATCCGCCAGGACGTCGGCATGGTTTTCCAGCAGTTCAACCTGTTCCCGCACTTAAGCGTCCTCGACAATCTGATCCTGGCACCGGTCTGGGTAAAGAAAACGCCGAAGAAGGAAGCCATCGCCACCGCCATGGAACTGCTGGCGCGGGTGCGGATCCCCGAGCAGGCGTCGAAGTACCCGGGCCAGCTCTCCGGCGGCCAGCAGCAACGGGTCGCCATCGCCCGGGCGCTATGCCTGAAGCCCTCGATCATGCTGTTCGACGAGCCCACCAGCGCCCTCGATCCGGAGATGATCAAGGANGTCCTCGACGTGATGGTGGAACTGGCCGAGGCGGGGATGACGATGATCTGCGTCACCCACGAAATGGGCTTCGCCCGCACCGTCGGCAACACGATGGTGTTCATGGACGGCGGCCAAATTATAGAGAAGGCGCCGCCAAGCGAATTCTTCACCAATCCAAGATCAGACCGGACGCAGAAGTTCTTGGGGCAGATCTTGAAGCATTAGTGACATCGTAGGCGGTTACTTTAAGCCCATGAGGTGTTTGCTGCTACGTGAGTTCCCGTATTTTACGGTCAACCATTCGTTCAAGGCGAAGTACTTGGCGAACAATGTGCTTTGACCCCAACGCCTTTGAAGAGCGACGTGCGTATGATGAAAAATTGCGCACACCCACCGGGTAGAACCCTCAGGAATCCCCTCATTTTGAGTTTTGATACGGATCAATGGGTTGCTACGGATGAGCTTTGCGGCGGCGGTCGGTTATGCAGGGTGAGAGGAAGGTTTCGAGGGTTGGGGTGGGGAAGTGAACGGGGTAGCGCGTCCTGAGTTTCGTTTGACCGACGTTCGTCGGTTTCTTGATGGGGTTTTCGCGGGGCATGTTCACGCCAAACGGATCGCGTCGCTGGCCAACGGCACGCTGGGGGTGATGACCGGTGCGTCGCTGGCGGTTTCGATGATCGGCCATGCGTTGGCGCAGGCGCGGGGATTGCTGACCAAGCATGCGGTCAAACAGGTCGACAGGCTGCTGAGCAACGCCGGCGTCTCCGTCTGGGAGATGTTCGGGCAATGGGTTCCGGAGGCGGTTGGCGGCCGCAAGGAAATCGTCGTCGCCATGGACTGGACCGATTTCGACGCCGACGGGCAGGCGACGCTGGCGCTCAATCTGGTGACCGGGCACGGCCGGGCGACGCCGCTGTTGTGGCTGACGATGCTGAAGGCGGAACTGGCGGGCCAGCGCAACGCCATCGAGGATGCGTGTCTCGGCCGCCTTGCCGGGGTGTTGCCGGCGGGGACGACGGCGACGATCCTCGCCGACCGCGGCTTCGGCGACCGCAAACTGTTCGATTATCTGACGAAATTGGGCTTCGCCTATGTCATCCGGTTCCGCGGCGACATCCGCGTCGACGCCGCCGACGGAGAAAGCCGGGCGGCGGCCGAGTGGGTCGGAAACCTCAGCTACCGGATACCCACGCTCGGTGATCTGGGCCACCGCATCACGCTTGAACTCATCACTGAAATTGGGCTTCCCCATCGTCGTCTCCTGTCCTCAAAATTAGGATAGAAGGCGTCCAGAAATCTAGGGGCTATTCACTTGAGCGGTGCACCGCCTTCGCCCCGGTAGACGGTCACCAGATCGGCAACTGCGTCGCGGACCCAGTGGCGGAGCGGCACTGGCACCGTTCCCAGCAGATCCCAGCCGCGTGCCCTGCCGCGCTCGATGCTGGCGTCGCCGAACGGCCCCAGGGCCGGCTCGATGCTGGAGGAAGGGGCGACATCGAGGACAAGACTCGAGCCGACGTTCATCACGTTCATTGCATTTCCTCCCGGCAGACGGCGCGTTGGCGGCGAAGGCTGAATTCGATCACGTGGCCGAGAACCTCGGCTTGTTCCAGGCCCCAACGGGAGGCAGCCAGGCAGATGGCGCCGCTGCGGCCGATGTGGCAGCAAAGGTTGAATTCCAGAAACACGCGCTGGCCGCTATTCGGATCGACGCGGTAATCCATGCGGAAATAGTCCATGGGGCCGGTCGCCGCCCACAGCGCGGCCACGTCGTCCTGCATCGCCGCTTCGCCCGGAGCGGCGTCGAGGAGTTCGTAGCCGAGGGGATCATCGCGCTTGAGATGCTCGGTGATGATGCTGCCCGGCTGGTCGGACCGCGGCCGAACCACCCCAAGGACGATCGGTTGCGTTCCCCCCAGTACCGGCACGGTCAGATCGACGCCGGGAGCGAAGGTCTCGACCAGCACCGGCCGGCCGCGCTCAAGCAGACTCGACGCCACTCGGGCACCGCCGCTCCAATCGTCCTGGATCGAGTCGGCGCTGATTCCTTCGGACGCGGCGCCGAACCGGCATTTGACGAAGTAAGGCCCGGGGAAGGAGGGGGGCACCGCCAGGTCATCCAGAACGGCATAGACTGCGCCAGCCGCCACCGGAATTCCGAGCGCCCGCGCCGTCAGCTTGGTCAGCCACTTGTCCTCGGCCAGGGCGCGGATGTTGGGAGGAGCGCCGACGCAAGGAAGACCCAGGAACGTGCACAAGGATGGAATGACGATCTCCGGATGCGCGACCGGCATGCGGTTGTAGAGGGAAAAGACCAGATCGGTTCCCCCGGCCATCCCCAGCAGGGCCAGGGGGTGATTGGCGGTGCGCACGGGATAGCCAAGGCCGGTCAGCACCTGCCACACCCGGTGGTAATAGGCAGGATAGCCGCCGTCGCCGGGAAACGATCGGCACAGATACGCCGGCTCCTCCGGCACATGGCGGGCCATGAACAGGATGCGCGTCGCCGGGCTTGCCGGCGGTCGCATCAGCAGATCGGAAACGGAGGGCGTGTCCATCTCGGGCGCTTTCCTGAACCACAGCCGTTGAACGGTAATGGCTCAGACGCAAGAGCGGTGCCAACCGTTTTGCGGCTTTCCTTTGGGTTTTCCGTCTGTTTTCGTACTGAATAGTACGAAGTACCGCTCTCGGTGATTATTTTGGTCCGATTTAATATCGAAGCCACATCACTTGGCCGTGCGGTAAGATTTCGGCGACGGCGTTTTGCGATGAGCGTGCTACGCAGCCGTTGCCGAACATCGGCCTCTGGAGGGAGCGCGGCGTGCATGACCGGTCGCCTCGCATCCCGGAGCACGCGCCATGGCAAACGGCGGGTCGTTCAATAGATCGCGGCGATCAGCGGAGGCGGGCGATGCGTTCCTCGATCTCGTCCAGCTCGCGCCGGGCAGCGCGGAAGTCGGCCAGGGAGACGCACTCGCCGGAGGCGAGCCGGCAGACCTCGTATAAGGCTTTGCGGCGCCGCTGCATCCGCGCCCGACGGAATTCGATTTCTTCTTCGATCGCGGCGATGTGCGTGCATGCCTGGGTATACCGCTCCTCGCGCCGGTTCATCGTCTCGGCCTGCAGGACGCGGTTCCGCCAGCGCTTCCACTCCGCCAGCGCCATCCGAAGCTCTTCCTCGTCGATCTCGTTCAAGCTCTCAGCCGTCATGTGGCTCGCCTTCCTTCACGCCAGACCCACAAACCGGACGACCCGCGCGCCAATTCGGCGCTCCCTCACATGGGGGTATAATGACCTCGTTGACCCTCTCGAAAAGATAGTCCTCTGTGTGTCGCTGACGCAAGACTTGCGCTGCGGGGAGCCCCGGTGCCGGTGCTTACACCAGCCAGACGCGCGGCAATTGCCGCGGCAGTCCGCCGACGAGCGCCCGCATGGCACTCCAGCAGCCGAGCACGGCCTGGCGCAATAGCCGTGCATCAGTGGCAAGGCCACGGATGACGAGCAGGCCGTTGACGCAGGAGAGACGGCGAGTCGCAATGACGATGCCGCCATCGCCGACGTCGCNCGAATCCTTGGTGTTGTCGGCGAGGTTGGCGACAATCGCTCGCACCGCTTCGAGATGGTTGGCGGCATCATCGGCGACATAAACCAGCGTTGCTGCGGCAACCGCCTTATCGAATGCCGCCGCGCGGTTGCGCAGGGCGGCGATATCGCCTTCGAGCCGAAGCGTGTCAGCCCAGGTCAGGCGCCCAGCGATGCGGATTTGCCAAGCATCGCGAAGATAGCCACGCGTCAGGCCCTCGCCGTGGGCGGTGCGACCGAAGACGACGACCTCGCCACCAAGGAATCGCGCTCCCGCATCGAGATCGACGATGGTACGCCGATCCAGTCGGCTGCCATCGAACAAAATCGTCTCTTGCGGCATCCACTCGAGCCAACCACCGTTGCCCACCCGCAAGACGACCGTGATGCGCGTATCGGCACCGGTGGAGCGATAGACTTTTTCCGCGGCCTGGGTGGTGACCATGGCGCAGGCGGCGTCCGCGGCATCGACCGCCACCTCGTAGACATCGCCGCCCACCATGCCGCCGCCGGTGGTAAGCAGCACCGCCTGCAGCACGCCGCAGGCCGGTTCTCGCGGGAACAGCAGCCGCAGCGGCGCCTTCTGCTCCAGGTCGATGAGACGGGTGGTTGCCCCGTAGCGGCCGGCGTCACCGACCAGGGTGAGCGAGGCGATACCGTGCACGCGCGATCTTTCCTGGTTGTGCCGCCGCTCAGACGGTGAGGTGGCGACGCACCTCTGTCTCGACCATCTCATCGCCGCGCCCGGAGGCGACGACTTCGCCCCGGTCCAGCACCACATACTCATCGGCGAGGTCGCGGGCAAACTCGAAGTACTGCTCAACCAGGAGGATCGCCATCGATCCGCGTTGCGCCAACTGGCGGATCACCCGTTCAATATCCTTAATGATCGACGGCTGAATGCCTTCCGTTGGCTCGTCGAGGACCAGCAGACGCGGCCGCGTTACCAAAGCGCGGGCGATCGCCAGCTGCTGCTGCTGGCCGCCGGAAAGATCGCCGCCGCGCCGGTACAGCATGTCACGCAGCACCGGGAACATCTCGAAGATCTCATCCGGGACGTGGCGGAGACTGCGGGCGACGGCGGCGAAGCCCGTCTGCAGGTTTTCCTCCACCGTCAGTAGTGGGAAGATCTCCCGTCCCTGCGGCACATAAGCGATGCCGCGCATCGCCCGCTTGTAGGGCGGCAGGCCGGTAATGTCTTCATTCTCCCAGCGGATGTGGCCGTTGCGGACTGGATGCTGGCCGACGATGGCGCGCAAGAGGCTGGTCTTGCCGACGCCGTTGCGGCCGAGCACGCAGGTGATCGCGTTGTCTTTCGCAGTAAGGTTTACCCGGCGGAGCGCTTGGCTCGCGCCGTAGTACAGGTCGATACCCTCGACGGTCAGCATGCTTCAGCGCCCCAGGTAGACTTCGATCACTTTTTGATTGGCCTGCACCTTGTCCAGCGAGCCTTCGGCAAGCACCGAGCCTTCGTGCAGGACGGTGACGTGCACGCCGAGGGCGCGGACGAAGACCATGTCGTGCTCGACGACGATGACCGTGTGCTTGCGGTTGATCTCCTTCAGCAGTTCCGCCGTTGCCGCGGTTTCGGCGTCGGTCATGCCTGCCGCCGGCTCGTCCACCAGGAGCACCTCGGGGTCCTGCATCAGCAGCATCCCCAGTTCGAGCCATTGTTTCTGACCGTGGGAGAGCGAGCCCGCCAGCGCCCAACGCTTCTCGAAGAGCGACACGGTCCGCAGCACCGATTCGATTCGGTCGCGCTGCTCGCTCGACAGCCGGAAGAACAAAGATTCGAACACACGGCGCTGGCCGGCAAGTGCCAGTTTGAGATTGTCGAAAACGCTCTGGCTCTCGAACACGGTCGGCTTCTGGAACTTGCGGCCGATGCCGAGGTTGGCGATCCGCGCTTCGTCCAGTTGCGTCAGGTCGATGTCGCCGTTGAAGTAGACATCGCCCGACTGCGGACGGGTCTTGCCGGTGATCACGTCCATCATCGTCGTCTTGCCGGCACCGTTGGGACCGATGATCGCCCGCATTTCGCCGGCGGTGATAAAGAGGCTGAGGCTGTTCAGCGCCTTGAAACCATCGAAGCTGACGGTCACACCGTTCAGGTAGAGCAGGGTGTCGCCGCGTTCCGGTGCCGCGTGCAGCGGCGGAATTGCCATGATCATTCTGCGGGCTCCCGGCTTGCGGTCACCGGCGTCTGCATGCGGCGCAGCCGCACNTTGGTTGCGGCCGATCCAGTCGTTGATGGTGCCGACCACGCCCTTCGGCAGGAACAAGGTGACGAAGATGAACAGTGCGCCCAAGCCAAACAGCCAGATTTCCGGGATCGCCCCGGTCAGGTATGTCTTGGCGTAGTTGACGAAGAAGGCGCCGAGGATCGCGCCATGCAGGGTGCCGCGGCCGCCGACCGCCACCCAGATGACGATTTCGATCGAATTGGCGGGAGCGAATTCGCCGGGGTTGATGATGCCAACCTGCGGGACGTAGAGCGCGCCGGCGATACCGGCGAGAACCGCAGAGACTACGAAAACCAGCAGCTTATAGTATTCCACCCGGTAGCCGAGGAAACGTGCCCGGCTTTCGGCGTCACGAATGGCGATCAGCACGTTGCCCAGACGCGAAGTGACAATCCAACGGCACAGCAGGTAGGCGAGTGCCAGCATCAGCGCCGAGGCGGCGAAAAGGGCGAGGCGGGTGCCGTCCGCCTGAATATCGAAGCCGAGAATATCCTTGAAATCGGTCAGTCCGTTGTTGCCGCCGAAGCCCATGTTGTTGCGGAAGAAGGCGAGCATCAGCGCGAAGGTCAGCGCTTGGCTGATGATGGAGAAATAAACGCCGGTCACGCGGGAGCGGAAGGCGAACCAGCCGAAAGCGAATGCCAGCAGCCCCGGCACCAGAACGACCATCAGGGCGGCAAACGCAAAGGAATCAAAGCCGTGCCAGTACCACGGCAGTTCCTTCCAATTGAGGAAGACCATGAAATCGGGGAGGATGGGATTACCGTAAACGCCCCGGTCGCCGATCTGGCGCATCAGGTACATCCCCATCGCATAGCCACCGAGGGCGAAGAAGGCGCCATGGCCGAGGCTGAGGATGCCGCAGAAGCCCCAGATCAAATCGATGCTGAGCGCCAGCAGCGCATAGCACAGGTACTTGCCCAGGAGAGTGACGAGATAAGTAGGCATATGCAGCGGCGAGTCTACCGGCAGCATGAGATTGAACAGCGGAATGGCGATAGCCGCAGCGAGGAGGAGCCCGACGGTGATGAAGGCTGTCCGTCGGCTGGTGCGAGCGAGCGAAAGACGCGTTGGTGCCGTGGGTTTCATTGTTCCACCGCCCGGCCTTTGGGGGCGAACAAACCCCGCGGGCGCTTCTGAATGAAAAGAATCAACGCCACGAGGACGAAGATCTTGCCGAGCACGGCGCCGGCGTAGGGCTCAAGCAGCTTGTTGACGAGACCGAGGCTGAACGCACCGATCAGCGTTCCCCACAGGTTGCCGACACCGCCGAAGACGACGACCATGAAGCTGTCGATGATGTAGCCCTGCCCCAGGTTGGGGCTGACGTTGTCGATTTGGCTCAGCGCCACCCCGGCGATGCCGGCGATACCGGAGCCGAGGCCGAAGGTCAGCGCATCGACGCGTCCGGTGGCGATACCCATGGAGGCGGCCATCCGCCGGTTCTGGGTGACGGCGCGCATTCTGAGGCCGAAGGAGGTCCCACGGATCAACGCCATCAGCAGACCGAAGACAAGCAGGCTGAAGACGATGATCCAGATACGGTTGTAGGTGAGGGTCAGCCCACCCACCAGTTCCAGATTGCCGCTCATCCACGAGGGATTGGCGACTTCCCGGTTGGTTGGCCCGAAAATCGAGCGCACCGCTTGCTGCAGGATCAGGCTGAGCCCCCAGGTGGCGAGCAGGGTCTCGAGCGGCCGGCCATACAGAAAGCGGATGATGCTGCGCTCGATGGCGATGCCGACGAGGCCGGTGACGACAAAGGCAAGCGGGATGGCAACGGCGATCGACCAGGGCAGCGCGCCCGGTGCATGGCTGCGAAACCACTCCTGGACGACAAAGGTGGTATAGGCGCCGATCATCACCAACTCGCCATGCGCCATGTTGATGACGCCCATGACGCCGAAGGTGATGGCGAGGCCGACCGCGGCCAGCAGCAGGACCGAGCCGAGACTGATGCCCTGGAACAGGTTGCTGACTGCCGACCAGACGGCGAGGCGTCCTTCGACGCTGGCGAGCGCCGTCGTTACCGCGGTTTGCACCGTCGGATCGGTCGTTTTCTCCGCCATGCTGGCGAGCAGTGAGCGCACGTCCGGATCTGCGAAGCCACCCAGCGTCTCGGCCGCGTTCACCCGTTCCGCGACGGGACCGTCGGCGTTGAGGGTGACTGCTGCCAGGGCGCGCTGAATGCGGGCCTTGGTGTCGGCGTTGGGTTCACGCTGCAAGGCCTGATGGAGCAGGGGAGNTTGCTGCGCATCAAGGGACTTGAAGATCGCATCCGCCGCCGCGGCGCGTTTGTCGGCGTCGGCGTTCAGCAGCATCAGTGAACCCAGTGCCGCGCGCAGCATGCCGCGCAGCCGATTATTGAGGATGACGGGATCGACCGATTGCCGCGGAACCTGGGTAATCTCCGCACCGGTGGTGGTGTCGTAGAGGATCAGGACCTGCCCACGCTCCTCGCCGATGGTTACCGTACGGTTATCGCCGTAGAGGTAGAGCCGGCCGTCCACCATCGCCTGCAGCACCGCTTCGGCACGCGGGTTACCGGACGCGGCGAGAACGCCCACCGCGTCGATCTTGTCCTGGAAGCTGCCCACGGCAAGACGCTGTACCTGAGCGGTGAAGTCGGATGATGGCGCCTCGGAGGCGCTGGCGCGCGCGTCGAGGCCGAGGAGCACGAGGCAGCTCACCAGAACGGCAAACGCCAGTCGTACGGTTGCGCGCGCCGTAGAAAGCGGCAGTCGCATCGTCGCACGAACCGGGGAGACTGAAAGGAGCGAGATCACACCCACCTGCCGTTTTGGCTGAACGTGGCTTAAGGGCGGCGCAAGCAGGCGAAAATCGTTCCGCTCACTNNTGCGCCGAATGCGAGGTAAAGATCTTAGGTAGAGATCACAATCCGGCAGGCGGACTGTTGCCAAACCGGGGCTTTTCACAGTTGCCGCAGACCCACGGGAAGGTCCAGTCGCAGGTCAGCTTGGCACTATCGGGAAGAAAATCAGACCAGGCGTCGCCCTTGNACCAGCTCTTTGGTCTTCCAGACCACCTGAAACTGGCCATCAGGAAGGATCTCGCCGATCAACACCGGCTTCGACAGGTGGTGATTGACGTTCATCACCGCGGTGCCGCCAGTGAGGTTGGGGGCTTTCTGGCCGATCATCGCCTGACGAACGGCATCGCTGTCGGTTGTCCCCGCCTGCTCGACTGCTTGCACCCACATGTTGAAGCCAATGAAATGCGCTTCCATGGGNGTCGTTGGTCACCCGCTTCGGGTTCTTGGTGAACTCGCGCCAATTCTTGATGAAAGCTTCATTGTCGGGAGTGTTGACGCTTTGGAAATAATTCCATGCCGCCAACTGGCCAACGAGAGGCTTGGTGTCGATGCCGGCCAACTCTTCTTCACCAACCGAGAAAGCGATGACAGGGATGTCTTCCGCTTTGATGCCCTGGTTGCCGAGTTCTTTATAGAAGGGGACGTTGGCATCACCGTTGATTGTCGAGATGACCGCCGTCTTCTTGCCTTGCGACGCGAACTTTTTCACATCGGCGACGATGGTTTGCCAATCGGACTGTCCGAAGGGCGTATAGTTCTCCATAATATCGGCGTCGGTGATCCCCTTGGTGTGCAAGTAGGAACGCAAAATCTTGTTGGTCGTGCGTGGATAGACATAGTCCGTACCAAGCAGGACAATGCGCTTNNTGCCACCGCCTTCCTCACTCAGCATGTAGTCGACCGCGGGAATCGCCTGCTGGTTCGGTGCCGCTCCGGTGTAAAAAATGTTCCTTGAACACTCTTCACCTTCATACTGAACCGGATAGAAGACGACGCCATTCAATTCTTCGACCACAGGCAGAACCGATTTACGTGAGACCGACGTCCAACAGCAGAAGACGACGTCCACCTTTTCTTTCTGCAACAGGTCACGCATCTTCTCGGCGAATAGCGGCCAGTTGGAGGCCGGATCGACGACCACGGGAACCAATTTCTTCCCAAGCAGGCCGCCCTTCCTGTTTTGTTCTTCAATCAGCATCAGCATCACGTCTTTAAGCGTGCTTTCGCTGATGGCCATGGTTCCCGACAGCGAATGCAGGATACCGACCTTGATCACGTCCTCCTTCTTCGCTTCGCTCTTCGTTTGCGCGTAGCTTGGCGCACCGATCGCCGTCGCAAACGCCAAGACGACGGCGAGTACGGCCGTTCCGAAAAGTCTCCGCATACGCTTCTCCCTCCAATCCGCGACCCGAACGTGTGTCGAGCGCAGTCGAAGCAAGAACAAGGCCAAACAGAGGCGGCGGTTTGCGGGCCCGGTGGCGCTAAATTCTCGCGCCTGGGCAACGATTCACTGGTGCCAGCGTGTGCGCATGATGCTGTCAAGCGATACATGCGCACACGCTAGTATGACTAAAAAATAATCAAGTGCCGCGATAGGCTGCAGCCCTGCCGCCGCTGATTTAGGCAAATGTCGCCTTCGTCTAAATCCTGCCGCGGGGCGCTGCGGCTTTCAGTCGGCGCCGTTGCACACGCTGCCGTGCGCTGGCATCACTTCGAAACCGGCGGTGCGCAGCAACTCCGTCGCCGCGTCGATGACGGCGGAGGCTTCGATTAGCGTCAGGCACTTCACCGCGTAGGGGCACAGTTCGGCGCGCTCCAGCCGGCAAGGGGCACAAGTAACGGGCACCCGCAGGACGGCGACCGCCGGGCCACTGACGTGCCAGATATCCACGTCGCTCACACCGCAGCAGATCTGGACGGTAGGCACGCCGAGGCGGGCGGCGAGATGCGTCGGGCCAGAGTCGTTGCCAATAAAGAGTGTGACCGCCTTCAGAACGTCGGGGAGTCTGAGCAACTCGATCTTGCCGGTGAGGTCGAGGCAGTGGTCGTGTGGCAGGCTCGCCGCGATCTGTTCGGCGTCGTTGCTGTCGCTGGCGCCGCCGATGACAACGATGGCGCAGCCGAGACGGTCAACCAGCGCCGCGCAGACGGCAGCGAGGCGATCGACCGGCCACTTGCGGATCGGCCGCCCGGCGCCCGGCGCAACGGCGACCACAGGGCGGCCGCCTAACTTGAAGTCGAAGGCGGAATCGGTCGCCAATACGTGCGCACTGGCAGTCGGCGGACGGGCAAACACGCCGCCAGCCGCGTCCACCAGGAGCATCAAGCGGCTGATTGCGTCAAGTGNCCGGCCAGACTTGCCCGGAGTCCTTGTTCGNNGTTCGCATGAGGGCAACGCCAGATCGAGGCAGGCGGTTTCGCCGTCGGCGACAAAGCCAATGCGGAAGCGGGTATCGATGAGTGGCAGCAAAAGCCTGGTATCGGGGTCATGGCGTAGATCGATCGCTATATCGAAGGCACCGAGATCGAGACTGAGGAAGTTCGTCATCCCCTGCGAGACGTCGCCGACCCAGTCCGCCGAGGTCGGTGGAAAGAATACGCATGGCACGACCACGTCAAAGTATCCCAGCCGTTCGGCCAGCGGCACGCCCCAAGGGCCGCACACCAATGTGATGTGGGCGGTCGGCCAATAGTGGCGTATTGCAGCAAAAGGCTCGATTGCCAGAATAAAATCGCCGATGTGATCCAGCTTCAGAACGAGAATGCGAGGCGACGCTGGTAGCGTGCTAGCCCGCTGCCGCAAACTATCGTATTTCAGTATCGGTTTGTCAGCACATTCCAGTATCGGTTTGTCAGCACATTCCAGTATTGGTTGGTCAGCAATGCTATTACAAAATTCTGGATTAATATAATTAGATTTACTCTCGATTTCTTTTATCAATTTATTTGCGAACAGGCCTCTGACTGTTCTCTTGCAGAATTTCCAGCCGCGGCGGAAGCGGGTAATCCGTCTCTTGCCACTTTCGCGCTCGCGATACAGTTGAAGCTGGCGTGTGAACAGGCCGGTTTGTTTGCGCAGTGTCGTGATCTCGGCGCAAGCGCGTGCGAGTTCGCTTTTTAGCCGCGCCAGTTCGGCGGGTGCGTTTTGGGGATTTTTTGAGGACCGGCGCAGCCAAGTCACGCAGGCTTCTACGTCAAACATTCCAAGGTCCCAGCGTTGGCCGCTATCCGACGAATGCTGTCGCGCAAGGGCTGATAAGGCCTTTAGGGTTGACCGGGCAGCGGGCAGGTTGTAGGGCTGTCGTATAGCGCTCGATCTAATGGTCGTCTAGACGTCGCGGTAGGGCCCGGAGCCGCGCTTTCGACTGCGGGTGTCTGAGTGCCAAGTGGCCAGCCGCACGCCGTTTGTCCCTGTAATGCCTAAGTTGATTGTGTTCGCAGGCCGAGTTGGTTCACAATTTCCATCTCATTCAGGGCTCATTCGGAGGGTAAATCGGATTTAATGGCCGAGATCGATCTGTTCAATTCAGAGTTTGACGATCACGCGGCCGTTGTGGCCGAGACGAGGCGGGTGCTACGTGACCCCTTCAGCCGCTTGCTGCAGCTCTGTATTCGCGCGGTTCAGGCGGAGGGTAAGATCGTTTTCTTTGGCAACGGTGGCAGCGCCGCCGATGCTCAGCACCTGGCCACCGAACTCTCCGTCCGTTACATCCGCGATCGCGCGCCGATTCCAGCCCTGGCACTGACCACCGATACCTCGGCGTTGACGGCGATCGGCAACGATCTTGGTTTCGATCAGCTGTTTTCGCGCCAGGTGGAGGCGATTTGCCGCGCCGGCGACGTCTGCATCGGCATTTCGACTTCGGGCAACAGCGAGAACGTCCTTGCCGGCTTGCGGGCGGCGCACAAGCGCGGCTGTATTGCCGCCGGGTTTGCCGGCCGGCAGGGAGGGCGCATGGTTGGCCTTGCCGATCCGCTACTTGTCGTGCCGTCCGTCACGACCGCACGCATCCAGGAGATGCATATCCTCCTCGGGCATATGCTGTGTGGCGCGCTTGAGACGGAATTGGGGCTGGTATGAGCGACTATACCCTGTTGGCCAATTACCTCGAATCGATGGACGGGGTAAGCATCACCTGTGTCGGCGATGTGATGCTTGACCGCTTTCTCTATGGCAGCATCGAGCGGATCTCGCCGGAAGCGCCGGTCCCGGTCATTCATGTCCAGCGGGAATCGATGATGCTGGGCGGTGCCGGCAACGTCGTCCGCAATCTCTCCGCCATGGGGGCCCGGGCGCGCTTTGTCGCCGCCGCGGGCGAGGACAGGGCGGCCGCCGAGATTGATCGACTGCTCGCCGCTGAACCGATGGTCCTCTACGACCTGATTATCGAGGCGGAGCGGCAGACCTCGGTCAAGTCGCGCTACATCGCCGGGAGTCAACAGGTGTTGCGCGCTGATCGGGAGACCGTTCGTTCGCTCTCCGCTGCCGGACGTGAAGCATTGCTGCAGGCGGCGCGGGCGGCGATGCGAGAATCGGCGATTCTGGTGTTGTCCGATTACAAGAANGGGGTCCTCGACGAAGGGATCGCCGGGGAACTGATCAGCATGGCCGACGCGGCGGGTAAGCCGGTCGTGGTGGACCCGAAAGGGCGTGACTACGAGCGCTACCGCGGCGCCGACGTGTTGACGCCGAACCGGAACGAGTTGAGCGAGGCCAGCGGCCTGCCGGTGATGTCGGCCGAGGACGCCATCGTCGCCGGGCGACGGCTGATCGAACGCCACGGTGTTGGCGCGGTGGTTGCCACACTGGGCGCCGACGGCATGGCGTACGTCACCAGCAGTGGCGACAGCAACCATCTGCCGGCCGCGGCGCTGGAGGTTTTCGACGTCTCCGGCGCTGGTGATACCGTCGTTGCCACATTGGCGGCGATGCTGGCGGCGGGAGCCGATCTGCCGCAAGCAGTGAAGATCGCCAACACCGCGGCCGGACTCGTCGTCGCCAAGGTCGGCACCGCGGTGACGACGGTGGACGAAATCCTCGAAGCGCTACGGCATTCGGATGTGCAGATCGCCGAGCACAAGGTGCGAACGCTGGAAGCGGCCTGCGCGCAGGTGGCGACCTGGCGACGCAAGGGGCTGAGCGTCGGTTTCACCAACGGCTGCTTCGATCTGGTTCACCCCGGCCACATTTCGCTTCTGCTGCAGGCCCGCCGGCATTGTGACCGGCTGGTGGTCGGGGTTAACAGCGACGATTCCGTTCGCCGGCTGAAAGGGCCCACCCGTCCGGTCCAGGTAGAAGCAGCGCGCGCGGTGGTGCTTGCATCGCTGGCCATGGTGGATCTGGTCCTCATCTTCGACGAAGACACGCCGCTGCGGCTGATCGAGGCACTCCGCCCGGATGTTCTGGTCAAGGGGGCCGATTATCAAATCGATCAGGTGGTTGGTGCCGACGTGGTCCAGACCTACGGCGGCAAGGTGGTGCTGGCCAAGCTTGAGGCCGGTTTCAGCACCACGTCGACGATCATGCAGATGTCGACTTAGCCGGCCCGCGGCGGTAAAATCGCTGGCTTCGCCGTCGCTGCGACTCAGTTGACGGGGACGTCGTCGCAGCGGTAGAGGGCTTCCTTCGGCGTCAGCAGCGGACAGCGCCCGAACTCACTGCCCACGGCGGTGGCGGTGCGGCCGATCTCCGCACACCTGGCGTTGGCGACCTGTTGGAGGTCCGCCTCGCTGGTGCCGCTTGCATAGCAAACCGAGACCACTTCACCTTCCTGCAGTGGCTTACCGAACCGCGGCGACTCACGATTGTTCTCATCGCTGCGCCAAGCGTAGGGTTGCGAGCAGGCGCCAATGCCTGAGGCAAGGGCAACCACGATGCCGATCGCATGAAGCGACGGTCGTCGCCGCTGGTTTACCAAGCCTCGTTTTGCCTTGCTCATCCGCAGCACAATTCTGATACCCGCTGGCCTGATACCTGTTGGCCCGATTACGGCATGCCGGGTACGGCAACCGCGGTCGACACGCCGAGACGACTAACAGCTTGCGGCGACTATCTCAACAGCGCTGCGTCGGTCTTCTGGTTAATCAGGCTCCCCATCGTCAAGAGCGAGCAGGTCGGCGTTGCCGCCGGCCGCCGTGGTGTTGACCGAGGTCACCCGTTCGGTCAGGAAGCGGTGCAGATACCAGGGCCCGCCTGCCTTTGGCCCGGTCCCCGACAGTCCTTCGCCACCAAAGGGCTGCGCCCCTACCACCGCGCCGATGATGCTGCGATTGACGTAAACATTGCCGACGCGCAGGCGGTGGCGGACGCGCTCAGTGAAGCTGTCAATCCTGCTATGGATACCCAGCGTCAAGCCGCAACCTGTGGCGTCGATGGCCGTGAAAACATCCTCGAGGCGGTCTTGTTCATAGGCAATCAAGTGCAGGATTGGCCCGAAGACCTCTTCGGTGAGTTGGTCCAGGCGGTCGATGGCGAAGGCGGCGGGGGCGACAAAGGTGCCATCGGTGCAGGCGGCGGGGAGGATGCAGCGATGGATCAGCCGCGCTTCCGCCGNCAGGCGGGCGTCGTGCGACCTCAGTACCGCGGCGGCTGCCTCGCTGATGACCGGGCCGACGTCCGTCGCGAGCAGGCGTGGATCGCCGATCACCAGTTCATCCATGGCACCTGCGAGGCTGCGTTCGATACGGGCGGCGATCTCCCGTTGTACGAATAGCACCCGCAGCGCCGAGCAGCGCTGGCCGGCACTACGAAAGGCAGAGGTGACCACGTCGGCGACGACCTGCTCGGTCAGGGCGGAGGAGTCGACGATCATCGCGTTCTGCCCACCGGTCTCGGCGACGAGCGGCACGATCGGCCCGGCGCGCGCGGCTAGGTGTGCGTTNNCGATCGCCTTCGCCGTGGCGAAGGAGCCGGTAAACGCCACCCCGGCGGTGGCGTCGGCAGCGACCAACCGCTCGCCGATGCTCCCGTCGCCCGGCAACAGCTGCAGGGCTGCCACCGGGACGCCGGCTTGGTGCAACAGCCGGGTGCAGCGTTCGGCGATCAGGCAGGTCTGCTCCGCCGGCTTGGCGATCACCGCATTACCGGTGACCAGCGCCGCGGCAACCTGGCCAAGGAAGATCGCCAAGGGAAAGTTCCAGGGGCTGATGCAGACGAAGACGCCGCGACCGCAGCGCGACAGGGTGTTCCGCTCGCCGGTTGGCCCCGGCAGCAGGATCGGTTGCGCCAGCTCACGGCGGGCGCTGGCGGCGTAGTAGCGGCAGAAGTCTACCGCCTCGCGCACTTCCGCCGCCGCGTCGGCGATCGTTTTGCCTGCTTCGAGCACACAGAGCGCCATGAACTCTGCTGTCCGGTCCTCGAGCAGATCGGCGGCGCGATCGAGACAGTGGGCGCGGGCATCAACTGCCGTGGCCTGCCACATGGGCACCGCGCGGGCAGCCGCCTGCATCGCCTGCTCCAGCTGCGCCGGTGTGGCATCAATCACCCAACCCACACTCTGGCGCCTGTCTCCGGGGAAGGTGACAGGCCGCCGGTTGCCGCTAGGATCGCTCGCGCCGGCTATCAACGGCGCCGCTGTCCAGGGGCCGGCGGCAGCAAGGGCTGCGGCCAGCTGCGCCAGGGTCGGTGGGTCGCTTAGATCGAGGCCGCGGGCATTGCGTCGCTCGCAGCCGAACAGATCGACCGGGCGGGGGATGTGCGGATGTCGTTTCGTCGGGTGAGCTGCGGCGCGCTGCAGCGGATCGGCGACGATCGAGGCGACCGGGCGGGCGGCATCGACGATGCGGTTGACGAAAGACGTGTTCGAGCCGTTCTCGAGCAGGCGGCGAACCAGGTAGGCAAGCAGCTCCTCGTGGCCGCCCACCGGCGCATAGATGCGACAGGCGAGGCCAGGGCAGTCAGCCAGCAGCTGATCGTAGAGCGGCTCACCCATGCCATGCAGACGCTGGAATTCGTAGTCGCTGCCCGGGGGTGAGAAGGCACGGATGGCGGCCAGGGTATGGGCGTTGTGGGTGGCGAAGGCGGGTCGGAAGGCATCGGGGGCGGCGAGGATCGCCCGGGCGCAGGCGAGGAAGGAGACATCCGTGTTCACCTTGCGGCTGAACACGGGATAGTCGTCCAGCCCCAGTTCCTGGGCGCGCTTGATTTCGGCGTCCCAGTAGGCGCCCTTCACCAGGCGGATCGCCAGCCGCCGTCGCCGGCCGCGTGCCAGCGCCGCCAGCCAGTCGAGCACCGGTCGTGCCCGCTTCTGGTAGGCCTGCACCGCGCAGCCTAATCCCTCCCAGCCGGCGAGGCCGTCGTCGGCAAACACCCGTTCGACGACATCGAGCGTCAGTTCCAGCCGGTCGGCTTCCTCGGCATCGATGCACAGGCCGATGTCGGCGGCGCGCGCCAGTCGCGCCAGCTCGCTGANCGCGGGGACCAGTTCGCGCAGAATCCGCTCCCGCTGCGCGTGGACGAAGCGCGGATGCAGCGCCGAAAGCTTGATCGACAGGCCGGGGCCAAGCCATGGTCCGCGGTGCCTGGCCGCCGTCCCCACCGCCTCGATTGCCCNCGCATAGGCATCGAAGTGGCGTCTGGCATCGCTGGCGTCGCAAGCGGCCTCACCCAGCATGTCGTAGGAATGGGAATAGCCGCGCGCTTCCGTTTCGCGGCCGCGGTCGATTGCTTCGCTTATCGTTCGTCCGAGAACGAACTGCCGGCCGATGATCCGCATCGCCTGGATCATCGCCTGGCGGATCATCGCCTCGCCGCTGCGCGCCACCAGTCGCTTCAGCAGCGACCGCGGCGCGCCATCGCCCTCATCGCCGAAGCGGACGACGCGACCGGTCAACATCAAGGCCCAGGTGGAGGCGTTGACGAAGACCGAACCTCGGCCGAGGCGGCGATCCCAGCTGGCACCACCAATCTTCTCGGCGATCAGCCGATCGGCAGTGGCGGCATCGGGAATGCGCAGCAGCGCCTCGGCGAGGCACATCAACAGCACGCCCTCGCGACTGGACAGGTCGTAGACGCTGAGAAAGGCGTCGAGGCCGCTGCCACTGGCGCTGCGCCGGCGAACCGCCTCCACCAGCTGCGCGGCTTCGGTTTCGATCTGCGACCGCGTCGTCGCGTCGACCTGGAGTTCATCCAGCAGCGCTTCGACGCAGGTGGCCTCGTCGGCAGCGACGAAGGATTGAATGGTGCTGCGGAGCGGATCCGACGGGGCGATAGGGCCGATAAAGGTCATCTTGCAGGCTCATGCTCGCGGCGGCGGCGCGAAAGGACTTTCCCCTTGCACATGGCTTGCCGCGCCCGGGTCACAAGTGAGGCCAAAGCGGCAAGATGGCGATGGAGGTGGCTTCGGGCGCCAACAGCAGTGGACGGCAATACTAATATAAGGCCTAAAATCTGCAGAAGTAGCTCATATGGGGAAAAGAAAAATAAATTATACTAAATTAATTTGGGAATATGTGTTAGTAATATATAAGCTTATATAAACACTGTATTAACAGGAACCAGCGGCGTTAACCATCTGTTAAGCTATATTGCTGTATTAACCTTCTGTTCATTGTCGTGCGGAAGGTCGATATGGATGCAAAAACCGGGATTTTTGCCCTTTTCGGCACGCTTATCGGCCTTGCGGCACTAATTGCGTCCGGCCATGCGAGTGCCAGAGGCGACCATGTGTTAACGTTCCGGCTTGGTCTTAACGTACCGACAATCTGTCGGATCGACCTCGACAACGCCTTGCCGGCATCGGCGAACGCAGCGGTAACGGCGGAGGAGTTCTGCAATGCCCCCGCCGGCTACCGGGTGATCGCTCTCCATCCGGCGCCATCTGCCGGCACTTCGCTCTGGTTCGAGTATGGCGGTCGCCGGGTGCAGGCGAGTGCCAGCGGCATGACCACCCTCGCCGAGGAGCCGACGGCGGCGCATCGCTTCCGGCCGTTGGCGATCATCACCCCGCAGCAGGGCCAACTCGCGGTGTCAAACATCACGCTGCAGATCGTGCCGCGGTAACGGGTAATCTGGCGCGATGGTGGAGGATGCCGCGGACTTGGGACCTGCCGCCGCGCGTCAGGCAGCTGGCGCAATGGTGATGGTGATCTCGTCGCGATAGACGCCCGCCCGCTTATTGCTGACGTCGCCGATGGTGACACGGAACGGCATCGACAGGCCGTTGACGGTGGTCGAATCGAAGGGGCCGATGCTGTCGGGAAAGTGCAGGGTCCGTTCGCCGAGGCTGGCCGTGTAGTCCACCCACCAGGAGTCGAAGGGAGGTGCCTGGCGCATTCTGCCGCCATGGGTCGACACCACATCAAGGCGAAAGCGCTGGTTGCTGCGCACCTGCACCTGCACCGACTTCGATTCACCGGTTTCGAGCGTACCGAAATTCATCGTGTGGGTGTGCGGGGAGGACACTTCGGCGCCGGCCAGATTGATGCTGACATTGGCGATGACGTTGGCGGTCAGGCGGAGCGCGCGCGTATCGAGCAACGTATTGGTGCCGGCTTCAAACAGTCGCAGATCGATGGTATCCGCCGGGGCTCCGGCCGCAACCACCTGGCCGCGGAGGATCGTCCACTGGTATTCTACCCGATCACTCTGCCCGCCGCGCACCTTGCCGGTGGCGAGAAAGCGTTCGGGGGCGACGGTCGGTGGCCGGTCGCTGAGAAGCGTGCCGCCACCCGCGTCGCGCACCTCGTAGACGATGCGATCGGCCAGCCGGGCCGGTGCGGCTGGATTGCGATAGAAGGCGAGCCAGTAGGCGCAGTCGTCGCTGCCGGTGTTGTCGATGCGGATATCCTTGATCGCGGAGGCATCGAGCGGCGCGAAACCGTCATAGGCAAGGGTGGCAGCCAAATCTGTGCTGCGGATCCGCCCCGAGCAAGCGGCGCCTGGCGCGACCCGGCGCTGCCAGCATCAGCAACCCCAGCGTGAGCAATGTCGGCATGACCGACGCCGGCATGACCAACAGCGGCGCATGGAGCCAGCAAAGCTCGCCGGGGAATCGTCGCTTCATTGATCGCCTCCGTTGCCGCGGCTCGATCCTGTTGCTCCCATCGGTCGCAACTCGCCGGCGCGGAAGAGTCCGACACTGTCCATCGAGATGACCATCTCGAATTCGAGTGGCGGCGTCGTGTCCAGGCGCAGGCGCCAGCGGCCAGGACCAACGCCCTGGGCGACAAAGCGACCGCTCCGGTTGGTGAAGACGCTGACCGTGTGCTTGCCGGTGCCACCTACCTCGTCCGCTTCGCCGACGCTGAGCGCCACGGCTTCGCCGCGCACGTCGAGTAGTGTCCCCACCACGGTGATGTTATAGGTGGAGCCGACGGTGAGATCATAGCCGGACTTGTACGGCGGGTTGAGTTCGAACGCCCCGGCACCGAGGTCGTAGCCCACCGGCAACTGATCGACATCGAAGTTAAGACGGCGCGGTGAGTAGGGCGACAGGTCCCAGACCGTGGCCGGCATCAGCCAGTCCGACCGCGCGTCCTCCTCCTGTCGGCTGGCGCCGACGGTTACGATGCGGCCGTCCAGGTTCGCCGCCGTCCCCACAAGGGCAAAGGAATTGAGGATCGGCCGCCCCATGGCCACCCGTCCGCCGGCGTAGGCCAAGCTCAGCGCCGGCCGCAACGAAGTCCGGTTCTCCATCGTGTCGCCGTCCAGGTTGGTGGCATTGGCAACGTGCGCCAGGCCGATTTCGCCTCGGTTGCCGTAGTAGGTGACGTTGCCGTTCAGCGACGCGTCTTCGTTGGTGCGCTCCAGTTGCGCATCGACGCTGTAGCTGTTGTTGCTCTGCCCGCCATAGCGGGAATAGCTGAGCGACGTTCGATTGTCGCNGGTGTCGTAGGTGGCACGCGCCCGGCTGCGCAGATCGATGGCGTAGGACACACTGACAAAGGCGCTGACGCCGTTGCCGAGGAAGCTGCTGTCGCTGCTGACGCTGTTGCCGCTGTGATTGTAGCCGAGGGTGGCGCTCAGCACCCATTCAGGTCCGAACTGCTGCGACAAGGTCAGGTCGGCGCCGTAACTGTCGCCGCTGTCGCCACGGGCGAGGGCATAGCGGGTACTGACGCTGCCAGACGTGCTAGGTCCCAGTTCGCGGCTGTAGCTCAGCGTCGTATCGACGATGAAGGGATTGGCCACGGCACCGGCTTCGTCGCTGCTGATGGCGGCAAAGTTGCCGCTGCGCGTCTCGACGGCAGCGCGCAGCGAGTTCTGTCCCGGTGGTCCCAGTTCGAAGTCGAGCAGCTCCCATTGCAGGGCCAAGGCCACGCCAAGGCCGTCACCATCGCGTTCACTGCCGGCCAGATCGGCATCGAAGCTGCCGACCGGCGTCGCCCATAGGCCGCTCAGGCCGAGCATCCGGGTGCTGCGGTCACTCTGGGCGTTCATCCCGGCGGTCAGGGTCTCACTCAGGCCGCGACGGTAGAAACCGCTGGCGATCGGCTTGTCGCGGCGGTAGTCGGGCTCATTGTCGTTCAACGGCGCTTCGATGCCGGCGAACAGGGCGAATTCGTCCAAGCCCGGCTCGAGAAGGTCGCGGCTGAAGAATAAGGAGTAATCGATCACGTCGCGCCGGCCCGTATCGTCCTCGACGATGATCTGGATCGTATTGTTGCCGGAGAAGAAGGTGAAGTCCTGGATGTCATAGGTTCCCGGCTGCAATCGCAACCGTCGCATCGGCCGATTGTTGACCAGGATTTCCACGTCGGATGGCCGCTCGATGCGCAGGGAGCGGCGTCCGGTGGGGCGGACATTACGGCCGGGAGCGAGTTCGCTGTACAGCCGGGCAATGGAAATGCCGGCCATGTCTTCGGCGTTCTGAAAGCCGGTGCGATCGAGGAACAGATCGCCGGCCCGCAAGCGGATTACCTCTTCCGGCAGATCGACGACCGCCCGGGTGCCACGCCGGTACCAGTTTGCGCCATTGAAGCTGGATTCCCCCTCCACCACCGGGCCGAACAGCCGCATGGCGCCATCAAGCGTTCCCGCTGGCGCGATCAGGCCGGTTTCCTGGTCGGCGGGGGCTTGGCTGATGTAATCGAGGTTGCTGCGCAGGTTGGCGAAGGCGCTCACTGGTGCCGGTTGGGCGAAATCGCGGTTTTGCACGCCGTCAGGCGAACCGATGGCCGAGATCCGTCGTGGCGCCCGGGCGTCCGGCTCCGCCTCGAAGCGAAGCTCGCTGGCGATGGGATCGAAGCTGAGGGTCACTCCCTTGCCGTTCAGCGCGTCGAGGGGGATGAAGGTGCGCCCGGCGATCGCCCGCTCGATGGCGGCCTGCACGTCAGTCTTCAGCATCGGCCGGATGGCCTGCAGCAGCCGTTCGGCTTCCACCTGCATCTCGTCTGCGCCGCCGCTCGATCGGACGCGCAGCTCGGCTAGAACGAACGGCCCATCGCGCAAAGGCAGGACGATCTCCACCGCTCGGCCGGATTGCCCGGATGCCGGTTTGGCGGCACCGCTGCGGGGCAGAGGCGTCAGCAGCGGCAGTGCCAACAGCAGCGACGCCAGCAATCGGCTGGCCACTGGGCGGCAGGCCACTAGGCGGAAGATCTGGGGGAGGGGACGCTCGCGCCGGCGCTGGTCGCCCCCTCCCGGCATGGATGTCAGCGTTCTTCGTCGACGCTTACCTCGGCGTTAACAGCGGTCAGTCCGGCCGGAGGCTCGACGGGCAGGAGGAAGCGGCGAGTCTTACCCGGTTGTACGAGGCCGATCCCCACCGCCGAGGCAAACTCGCTGGCGCGAATTTCTCGCCTCCAGCCGCCACCCGCAGCCTGCAGCAGGATGCGGTCGCGGCTGAGATAGTCGTGACGACTGCCGCGATTCTCCACCACCAGTTCGATCTTGCGTCCGCCCTGACCGTCGTTGACCGGGCCGGCACGGACCAGGGTCAGGTCGGACTCGCCTTGCAGCGGGCCGACGTTGACGTAGACGACGACGCTGTAGACCAGTTCCAGCACCGTCCCGTCAGACTCGGATGTCACCGGGATCTGATTGATCATGAAGGCGTAGCTGCGGCTGCGCTCGATGTCAGGCTCGCCTGCCCACTGCAGACGGAACACCTGCGAAGCGCCGGCGGGAATCATTGCCTGCGGCGGGAAAATAAGAAAATCATCGTCGCGCGGCGTCAGCGTTCGTTCGCCGTTCTCACCCAGATCGAGCTGATTGACCGCCACCTCCACCGGAAGCGTGGTCGCACCGGTGTTGACGACGGTAATCGCGCTGCGACTTTCCCGGCCGACCGGGGCGAGGTCGGTCAGGATCGGGCTGACGCTCATCGCCTGCACGGATTGGGTGGCGAACTGAGAGAAGATGACAAGCCCGATAAGCGAGAGGAGGCGGCGCATGCGGCTGACTCCTATGAGTTGGCGGTGAACGCGGAGCCGATGCACGAGCAAACCCCATTCGTTAGGAGGTGACCGGGGCGGTGCCGAATTCGGGACTAGGCCCATTCTCGGATCCCGCATCGGCACAGTCAGGGCCGCCCGAGGGGTGCCGCGTGCATGGCGTGGTGCATTCAGGGGTTGGTGAACAATGTCAGGGTCATAACATCGGTGTAGTTGCCGGCGACAAGCGGCAGCCCGCTTGCCGGTACCGCGAACGTCAATTGCAACGGGCCATTAATCGCCCCGCCGATGGGTGTCGACGCCTGGGTCGGCGTGTTCGGTGGCTGATTGGCGAGCAAGGGGACGAGGACGACGGACGCCCAATTGCCGGTGACGTTGTAGTCGACCTTGCTGAGGAACGCGCCGGCGACAATGGTCGGCAACGCGGCGTTGAACATGGTGCCGGATTGGGAGGCAAGCGTCGCCTGGGTGGCGAAATTGTTGCACATCGCATCGGCCGCCCAGACGGCGTTGGCTGCGTTGAGCAGCGCCGTGGTGGGGTTCACCGGGGCTGAAATTGATCGTCGTCGGACTGGCGCCGGGGGCGCCGACGATGGCGTTATTGGCGCTGACCGTGTGGCCGTTTTGAATCGAACAGGTGCCCGGCACCGTCGTCCGCAAATTGAACAGCCAGGAGGTGGTACCGGCCGCCATCGCCGCGCCGCCGGCGGCGACGACCATCAAGAGCGAAATCGGACCTGCAAGCAGCTTCCGCATGGGGAATCCTCAGATGAAGGGGAAGGGAACAGCCGCATCGGCGCGAACGGCTGCAGCGGGGATGGCGACGCGTGAAGTGTCGGGGGCGGTGACTGAACGTGGCACGACACGCCGGGTCACGGCTTGACACTGAAGCTGATCGTCAACGCGTCTTCGAAGCGGCCAGCGAGCAACGGCAGTGGTGGGGCTTGCCAGGACAAGGAGAGCGCCGCGGTCTGACCGAGAGCGATTCCCCCTCCTGAGTCGGCCGGCGCGCACCGTCCGGCCTCAACGGTCATCTGGTCGCTTGCGCAGCTGAAGGCGGCACTGCCGGTATCGGTGGGGACGAGGACGTTGACGCGATAGGGGAGAAGATCGGTAAAGCCGCCGATCCGTTTCAGGCCGCCGTTGTGGCGAAGGCCGCCGTTGGCCGAGACGAGGGTGTACTGAAACGGGGTGTTACACGAGACGCCAAGGGACAGATCGCGCCGGCTGCCGCGCGTCACATCGCCGAGATCGACGGCATTGACCCCCGCGGATACCGAACACGTTCGTTCGATTTCGCCAATAAGAGCGATCTGGACCTGATCCCATGCGACCACGGACGAAGCAGAGAGGATGAGTGCGCCAGCGGCAATGCCGAGAAGCGGGCGGCTATGGGGATAAAATGGTAAGCACAAGATCATGGCAATCGGCCGAAAACGGGTAAACTCGCGCAGAAGGACATCTTCTCGTCGCGTATACACCCCAAAAGGACTATATACCTTTAGCCCATTCGAGCTATTTTGTCCAGACATAACCATGATTGCGTGCAGCATTTGCTCGCGGCTACGCCAGACAATCGCCCTGCGGCACAGCGCCCGCCGCCTTCAAATGCGGCGTTATCCCACCGGCCGGCGCTTGGCATCGATCAGCCTTGGTGTATGATCCCGCGCCATCCAGACAGCGGAGATGGCATGGAAATTCAACAGGCGCTGGCATTCGACGATGTGCTGCTCGTCCCGGCCGCGTCAGACGTGCTGCCGTCCGATGCAGATACGCGCACCCGGCTGACGCGGCGGGTCAACTTGGCGATCCCCCTGGTTTCGGCGGCCATGGACACGGTGACCGAGAGTTCGCTTGCCATCGCCATGGCGGAAGCGGGCGGACTGGGCATCGTCCATAAGAACATGTCGCCCGAGCAGCAGGCTGCCGAAGTCCGGCGGGTGAAGAAGTACGAATCCGGCATGGTGGTCGATCCGATGACCATCGGTCCGGACGCGTCGCTCGCCGATGCCCTGGCGTTGATGAGCGCGCACAAGTTTTCCGGCGTACCGGTGGTGGAGGACGGCAGCGGTCGGCTGCTCGGCATCCTCACCAATCGCGATGTCCGCTTTGCCGACAACGTGTTGCAGCCGGTGAGCGAGCTGATGACCCGCGATACCAGCGACAAGCCGCTGGTCACAGCTCGCCTCGGCGTCGATCGCGGCGAGGCGAAGCGCCTCCTGCACAAGCACCGGATCGAGAAGCTGCTGGTGGTCGATGACGACTACCGCTGCATCGGCCTCATTACGGTTAAGGATATCGAGAAGGCAGAGCGCACGCCGAATGCCTGCAAGGACGAGCATGGCCGGCTGCGGGTCGGTGCGGCGACCGGAGTGGGCGAAGCTGGCTTCACCCGGGCTGAGTTGCTGCTCGAAGCCGACGTGGACGTGGTGGTCGTCGATACCGCGCATGGCCATTCCCAAGGCGTCATCGAGTCGGTGCGGCGGATCAAGCAGCTCAGCAACTACGCGCAGGTGATCGCCGGCAATATTGCCACCCCCGAAGGCGCCGAAGCGCTGATCGCTGCCGGTGCCGACGCGATCAAGGTTGGCATCGGTCCGGGTTCGATCTGCACCACCCGGATGGTGGCTGGTGTGGGCGTGCCGCAGTTCAGTGCCATCGTCGAGGTTGCCGAAGTCTGTCGTCGCCATGATGTGCCGCTGATCGCCGATGGCGGCATGCGCTACTCGGGCGACCTGGCGAAGGCGATCGCCGCCGGTGCCGACTGTGCGATGGTCGGATCGCTCTTTGCCGGCACCGACGAAAGCCCGGGCGAAGTGTTTCTCTACCAGGGCCGCTCCTACAAGCTCTATCGCGGCATGGGCTCGCTAGGGGCGATGGCGCGCGGTTCTGCCGACCGCTACTTCCAACAGGAGATGACGAATACGCTGAAAATGGTGCCGGAGGGAATCGAGGGGCGGGTGCCGTACAAGGGGCCGCTCGGCGCGGTCATTCACCAGTTGGTGGGCGGCCTGCGGGCGGCCATGGGCTACACCGGCAACCGCGATATCAAGGCGATGCAGACCGGCTGCCGGTTCCGACAGACGACGACCGCCGGCTTGCGCGAGAGTCACGTGCACGATGTGACGATCACCCGCGAGGCTCCCAACTATCAGGTGACCGAATGAGCCGCCGTGCCGACAGGGCGCCACAACCAGGCGGGTGGACGGTATGACCGAGCGAGTGCTGATCGTCGATTTCGGTAGCCAAGTAACGCAGCTCATTGCGCGCCGCGTACGCGAACGGGGTGTCTACAGCGAGATTCATCCCTTTCATAAGGTGAACCAGGCCTTCATCGCTGCCTACCAGCCGCGGGCGATCATTCTCTCCGGTGGTCCGGCCTCGGTAACCGAAGCGGGGGCGCCGCGTGCCGACGCGGCCATTTTCACCGCCGGCGTCCCGGTCCTCGGCATCTGCTACGGTCAGCAGGTGATGGTTGAACAGCTGGGCGGGAGGGTCGAAAGCGGCCACGCCCGGGAGTTCGGTCGCGCCGACGTCGACGTGGTCGATGCTTGCCCGCTGTTCGAAGGCGTCTGNGGGGAGGGGGCTCGCGAGCAGGTGTGGATGAGCCATGGCGACCGGGTAACGACGCTGCCGCCCGGTTTCCGTTCCGTCGCCGTTTCCTCAGGCGCGCCTTACGCTGCCATTGCCGATGACGTTCGCCACTTCTACGGCGTCCAGTTTCATCCCGAGGTCATTCACACTCCGCATGGCGCCGAGCTGCTGGCCAATTTTACCCGCCGGGTCGCTGGATGCGTCGGCGACTGGACGATGGCGGCCTTCCGCGAGCAGGCGATCGCCCGGGTGCGGGCTAAGGTGGGGAGTGGCCGGGTTGTTTGCGGTCTCTCCGGCGGCGTCGATTCGGCGGTGACCGCGGTGCTGCTGCACGAGGCGATCGGCGATCAGCTCACCTGCGTGTTCGTCGATACCGGGCTGTTGCGCCAGGGCGAGGCGGACGAGGTGGTGGGGTTGTTCCGTGGCCACTACAACATCCCGCTCATTCATCGCGATGCCTCGGCGCTGTTTCTCGGCGAACTAGCTGGCGTCATTGATCCGGAGGCGAAGCGGAAAGTCATCGGCAAGGCGTTCATCGACGTCTTCGAGGCCGAGGCACGCCAGCTTGGCGATGCGCGCTTCCTCGCCCAGGGGACGCTTTATCCGGACGTGGTCGAATCGGTCACCGTCCATGGCGGCCCGTCGGTGACGATCAAGTCGCACCACAACGTCGGAGGCCTGCCGGAACGAATGAACCTGGCGCTGGTAGAGCCGCTGCGCGAGCTGTTCAAGGACGAGGTGCGGCTGCTGGGCCGCGAACTGGGCCTGCCGGCGGTGTTCGTCGACCGGCATCCCTTCCCCGGTCCGGGCCTAGCGGTGCGCATCCTTGGCGAGGTGACCGCCGATCGGGCCGATCTGCTGCGACGCGCCGATGCGATCTTCATCGATGAGCTGCGCCAGGGCGGCCTCTACAACGCCATCTGGCAGGCGTTTGCCGTCCTGCTGCCGGTACGCACCGTCGGGGTGATGGGTGACGACCGTACCTACGATCATGTGGTGGCACTGCGCGCGGTTACCTCCACCGACGGCATGACTGCCGACAGCTACGCCTTCGACCATGCCTTCCTCGCCCGCGTTGCTATTCGCATCGTCAACGAAGTCCGCGGCATCAACCGCGTCGTCTACGACGTAACCTCCAAACCNCCCGCCACCATCGAGTGGGAATGATTTTTGCCCCTCCGGGCGTATCCGATAACACGCCACAATGCGACATAAAACATTGAAGTAAATGAGAAAAATCCTCTATACGTTTCGCGGTCTATCGCCGGGTTAGCCTCAAAAATGACGGTATGGCTGACGGTATAGCGAATCTTGTCTCAGCTCCAAATCACATATACCGTCAGAGGCAAGAGAGCTTATGACGGTATATTTTCTGGCCTAATTTGCTGTAAAATAAGGGAAAATATACAATAGGAACGGTCATTTTCGGCCTGACGGTATAATCGGGCGCTCTCCGGTATGTTTGGACCAGTCTGGAGGGTGCTGATGTTGACCGACGCAGCCATTAAGGCGCTGAAACCACAAAGTAAATTATACAAGGTCGTGGACCGTGACGGTATGTACGTCGTGGTCCAGCCGTCAGGCACGATCGTGTTCCGCATGGACTACCGGCTGAACGGCCGCCGGGAGACTTTGACATTGGGCCGGTACGGCCCGGCTGGTCTGTCTCTGGCGCGCGCGCGAGAGAAGGTGGTCGATGCCCGGCGGGCCATTTCGGAAGGTCGCTCGCCTGCGCAGGAGAAGCAGCGCGAGAAGCGTCGCCTCCTAGAGGCGAAGAGTTTCGGCCAGTTCGGTGAGCGCTGGCTTCAGGAAGCGCGAATGGCGGACAGCACGCGCGCCATGCGCCGATCGATCTTCGAGCGCGACATTCTTCCGGCGTTTCGCAACCGGTTGCTGCCCGAGGTTCTACCGGAGGATTTGCGCGGGCTGTGCGCGAAGGTGAAGGAGCGNCGCGGAGCGCCAGCAACGGCGGTCCACGTTAGAGACATCGTGAAGCTGGTCTTCGCCTTCGCGATCCTGCATGGCGAGAAGGTCGCCAACCCGGCCGATGAGGTTGGTCCGGCGTCGATCGCGACCTTCGTGCCGAAGGACAGATCGCTGTCTCCCGCCGAAATCCGCATCATGTTCGGCCAACTTGAGCATGTCCCCACGCTGCCGACGATCCGGCTCGGGATGAAGTTGTTCCTGCTGACGATGGTGCGAAAGAGCGAATTGCAGGATGCGGTCTGGGATGAAGTCGATTTCGAGAACGCCGTCTGGTCGATCCCGAAGGAACGGATGAAGCGCTCGAAGGCGCACAACGTCTATCTGTCGCAGCAGATGCTGGACATCTTCGTCGCTCTCAAGACTTGCGCCGGCAACTCGAAATACGTCCTCCCGTCGCGCTACGACGCCGACGCCCCGATGTCGCGCGCGACCTTCAACCGGATTACGACGGCGGTCGTGGCACGGGCCAAGAAGGAGGGACTGCCGCTTGGGGCGTTCACGGTCCACGACCTGCGCCGGACGGGCTCAACCCTGCTGAACGAGCTGGGCTTCAACAGCGACTGGATTGAAAAGTGCCTGGCGCATGAGGACGGACGATCCTCGCGGGGCATCTACAACAAGGCCGAGTACGAACATCAGCGTCGGCACATGATGCAGGAATGGTCCAATCTGGTGGATGCCTGGGTAGCGGGTCAGAAATATACCCCGACGCTTTATCCGCCGACGATGGACCTGCTCACGCCCGAACCGAATGTTTGATGGGGCGGGTCTTGCGTAGATGGACATCGGGAATAGGCGCGCGCTTCACAGCCTTGGCGCGTGAGGCGCGGCGCCGTTCCTCTAGCCAAGCCTCGACTTCGGCAAGATCCCAGACCACGCAGCGGGACGTGAGATAGAAGCGCCGCGGAAATTCGCCGCGCTGCTCCATGTCGTAGATGGTGGTGTCGGCCAGCGGGACTATTTCCCGAAGTTCTTGCCGCCGGATGGTCCGTGTGATGGCGGGCTGTGCTTGTGGTTTCATCTGAAGACGCCTTCTACTCATCTGCCGAGATGGATAGAAGGCGATAGACGACGCTAAATGAAAGCTCGAATTGACGGGCGTAGAAGCGTGTCGCGCTCTGGCGTGCATATCGGACAGGGCGTGGAAGCCGCGCTGCGTCACCTTGGCTTTCGGTCCTGATTATCCGGCTGTCTTGCGATACCGCCCTTTCCGGCGTGATCCAACGTAACTAATGAGACCTGCCTCTTTGAGCGTGGCGATATCCCGGCGTGCGGTTTTCAGGCTCACCGTCCATGCTGCCGCAATCCCCCTGGCGTCGCACCGGCCTTGCGCGACTCGATCCAGGAACCAGCGCTGCCGCTCATTGAGCCCGGCCTGATCAGGGACATTAATAGGGTCACGTTCAGGGACATGATTAGGGTCATTTTTCGGCCCGTGTGCCGCCGCTCTCCCGCCAGCGGCTTCGCCGTCCGCATACGCTTCGCGGGCTCGTGCGAGCGAAATGCGATCCACGGGCTCGGTCAGCGGTATCGCTGCTGGGCTTTCGATCAGGCCGAGAAAGAAGGCTCTGATAACCGGCGACGTGACCACGAGGCGCAAGAAATACACGGTGTCCGGCCCATGCTGTCCCGATAGCCAATGCTTGACGGTCCTTTCGCTCGCGTCGGTTTGGCGCATGAGCTGTTTGATCACGCGATGGCTGTCGCCAAGCTCCTTGCGCAGCAGCTCGGCGATGGTCCGCGCGTAGATTTCGCGCCTCTCGAGAACGCCTTTCCATAGGGGTAATTTCCTGCCCGTTTTCGGCAACATCTTCCGTTTTCTCCGCAGTTAAACTGGCTTTCGAGCGGAGAGGCGGCAGAGGCCCGCCATGTGCTGCGGCGGTAGGTCGCCCGGACCGCCGCAGTCATGTTTAGGAGGGCGCGATGAGATGAACCGGAGGCTTTACGATGATGATCGGTCAGGGCAGCCGGAGCGTCCCCTTCGAGCTGCCGAATACGTCCGCATGTCGACGGACCATCAAAAGTATTCGACCGAAAACCAATCCGACGCGATCAAGCAATATGCGGAAGCTCGTGGAATCGAGATCGTCAAAACCTATGCCGATGCCGGGAAGAGCGGACTCAAGATAGAAGGGCGCGATGCGCTCCAGCAGCTCATCGAGGATGTGAAATCCGGGATCGCCGATTTCACGCTGGTGCTCGTCTATGACGTCAGCCGTTGGGGGCGATTCCAGGATGCCGACGAGAGCGCCTATTATGAATATCTCTGCCGACGCGCCGGCATCGCCGTGGAGTATTGCGCAGAACAGTTCGACAACGATGGCAGTCCGATCTCCACCATCGTCAAGGGCGTCAAGCGCGCGATGGCGGGCGAATACAGCCGCGAACTTTCAACCAAGGTGTTCGCGGGTCAGGGCCGGCTGATCGAGAAGGGCTATCGTCAGGGTGGGCCAGCAGGCTTCGGCCTGCGGCGGACCCTGATCGACGAGCATGGAACCACCAAGGGGTTCCTTGAGCGGGGCGAGCATAAGAGCATCCAGACTGATCGAGTGATCCTGACACTCGGCCCTGCCGAAGAGGTCGATCTAGTCCGTGAAATCTACCGGGCGTTCGTCCATCAGGGATACAGCGAGAGCGAGATTGCGGCCGATCTCAACATACGAGGTATTTCCACCGACCTTGGGCGACCCTGGACTAGGGGAACCGTCCACCAAATTCTGATCAACGAGAAATACGTCGGCGACAATGTATGGAATCGCCGCTCCTTCAAGCTGAAGAAAAAGCGCGTCCAGAACGATCCCGAGATGTGGATCAGGGCGCAGGATGCGTTCGCGGCCGTTGTCGAGCGCGAGCTGTTCGAGGCGGCCCGGACCATAATCGGTGCGCGCTCCTTCCGCCTGAGCGACGAGGAGATGTTGAAGTCTCTGAGGAAGCTCTACCAGCAACAGGGTTTGCTCTCCGGCATCGTCATCGATGAATGCGACGGGATGCCATCCAGCAGCGCCTACAGCTCGCGCTTTGGCAGCCTGCTTCGCGCCTACGGCCTCGTGGGCTTCACGCCGGAACGCGATTACCGCTACGTCGAAATCAACCGTGAACTGCGGAAGCTCCATCCCGACATTCTCCGTGAGGTGCTCGACGGATTGCGGGCCACGGGCAGCGATGCCTGGCAGGACCTTCAGACCGACCGGGTGATCGTGAACAACGAGTTCAGTCTCTCCGTGGTGGTGGCCCGCTGCATGGAGACGCCGACCGGGCTGCTTCGGTGGAACCTGCGCTTCGATACTTCGCTCGCGCCCGACATCACGGTCGTCGTGCGGATGGACAGCGCCAATCGCGCGCCGCTCGACTACTACCTGTTCCCGCGCATCGACATGCTCTCCGAGAAGCTGCGGTTGGGAGAGGATAATGCGCTCGGGCTCGACGCCTATCGGTTCGACGGCCTCGACCTTCTCTACGACATCGCCACGCCCATTCCTCTCGCGGAGGCTACCTGATGCCTGCCGTTCGCCCGAACCGTATCGAAATGATCCCCATCTCCCGGATCACGGTTCTGAACCCCCGTGCGCGCAACAAGCGCCAGCATCGGGAGATCGTGAACAACATCGAGGCCATCGGTCTGAAGCGGCCGATCACGGTGAGTCGCCGCGATGGGGCAGGCGGGCCGAGATACGATCTCGTCTGCGGTGAAGGTCGGCTGGAAGCCTTCCAGATGCTGGGCCAGACCGAGATTCCAGCCGTGGTGATCGAGGCCAGCGAGAGCGAATGCCTCGTGATGAGTCTGGTCGAGAACATCGCCCGGCGCACGCCGCGCCCCATCGATCTTATGAAGGAGATCGGTGCGCTGCGGTCTCGCGGCTTCAACGATACGGCCATCGCGGAAAAGATTGGCGTAGGGGCATCCTGGGTGAACATGATCGCCTCGCTACTCGAGCGTGGCGAGGAACGGCTAGTGTCCGCCGTCGAAACGGGGCTCATTCCGATCACCCTGGCGATGGAGATTTCCAAGGCCGAGACGGAAGAGGCGCAAAACCTGCTCCTCGACGCCTATGAGACCGGCAAGCTTAGAGGCAAGAAGCTCGCCGCGGTTCGCCGTCTGCTCGAAATGCGGATGCGGAGCCAGCGCAAGGGCGGATTGCCTGCTGGGCGGTTAGGCCGGAAGGGCACCGGCGTCCGCCGGATGACGGCCTCCGATCTCATGCAGGTCTATCAGCGTGAGGCCGAAAAGCAGCGCCTGCTCGTGAAGAAGTCGGACTTCACCCAGACACGGCTGCTGTTCGTCGTCGAGGCGCTGAAGGATCTGCTCGTCAACGACGGCTTCATCAACCTGCTGAGGGCGGAAGGGCTGGCGACCATGCCTCGCGCGCTCAAGGCCCGCGTGTCGGGAGGCGACTATGACTGAAGGACAGAAGGACCAGGATGACGGCCGCATCCACCTCGGCTTCGACCGCGATTTTCTGACGATCCCCGTCGCGGCGATCGTTCCGCTAAAGACGTTGCCGCCCGGCGCCAGGGAGAGCCGGTCCTACTCGCAGGTTCTGAGTTCGATCAAGGCGATCGGCCTGATCGAAGCCCCCGTCGTCATGGCCGACAAAAAGAGCGCCGGAACCTGGTTTCTCCTCGACGGCCACCTTCGGCTGGAGGCGCTGAAGGAACTTGGTATCGCCGAGGTCGAGTGCCTGATCGCTGCTGACGACGATACCTATACCTATAACAAGCGCGTCAATCGCATCCCGCCCATCCAGGAGCATCGGATGATTGCGCGCGCGATGGACCGGGGCGTGTCATCGGCCGACATCGCCGCCGCTCTGAACCTTCAAGTCGAGTCCGTGCTACGGCGTTTCAAGCTGCTCGAAGGGATCAGCCCCGAGGCGGCCGAGATGCTGAAGGACACACCTTGCTCGATGAAGGTGTTCGACATTCTGCGTCAGATGACGTCTGTGAGGCAGATTGAGGCCGCCGATCTGATGATCGGCCAGAACAATTTCACCGTCATGTTCGCCCGAGCCTTGCGCGCGGCCACATCCGAAAACCAACTAGTGGCTGCCAAGCAGGGAAAGGGGCGAGGGAAGACGACCCCCTCCAGCCAACAGATCGCCCGCATGGAGCGGGAGCTGGCGGCGCTCCAGACTCAAGTGAAGTCGGTCGAGGAAACCTACGGCATCGACAATCTGCATCTGACCGTCGCGCGCGGATACATCGCCAAGCTCCTTGCGAACAATCGGGTGGTTCGCTGGTTGGCAGTCCACCAGCAGGACTATCTCGCCGAGTTTCAGAAGATCGCCGAGATCGACACACTCGGCCCGATGGCAGAACCGCCTACAGCCTGAACTGAGAATGGGGACCCGGACCCGATAAGCGCGGGGACCATGGGAGAAGCCGCACTTTAGGGCGGATCAAGCATGGCGGTGGGAATGGCGGCGAACCCGCATGAAGCCCACCAGGCTGGCCGACATATAGCCAGCCGCATGAGGGGTAATTTGCCTCTCATGAACGAGACGGCGGGCGTGTCGGGAGCGCCGACCGGCACGCCCGCCATTTCTGGTGAGCGAATCCGGGCCAAGGTGAACGAAATCATCGTGCCGGCCAGTTGGAAGCCTCTGGCTCGAGCCGGATTTGCAGATCGCCAAGCAAGCTCGGTTCCATGCCGTTGCCGGCCAGAGTTTGCAGGTAGTCGAGCAGGTCGTCCTGCCGCGGTTGGCCAAAGGCTAGACGATAGACCGTGAGGCTGCGCTTGAGCCAGGCTAGCCGCGTGACTTCCCGACTGAACGGCAGCATCGGCACGCGCCGCTCGACACGCACGGAACCTTCATAGATCCAATAGGGAATGAGATCGGTGTCAACCGCCGCCTCGGATCGCGCGCGCTCGAACATCAACTTCCACGGATCGCTAGGCGCTTGGCCACGCCCCCTGACGACGCCGGCCTGGCGCTCGGCCAGGTTGAGGCGCACGGCATGGCCCTTGAAGCGGTGGACCCGGCCTTCGCGCTGCTCGAGATCCACCGGGTTGCCCGGCAAGTTCCAGTGATAGACGCGATAGCAATAGGGATGGAAGTCCAGCCCTTCTTGGCCGACCGACGTGGTGGCGAGAACGAACGGCCGGAACGGTGAGTTGAAGGCGTCACGCACGCCTCCGAGCCGCGCGACGGCGCCGTCTTCGTCTTTGTAGTCGGCAAGCCGCATGGCGAAGCGGCCGCGCATCTGGAACTTGCTGATAGCAAGGGACTCTTCCTTGACCTGCACGTCATCGACGTCGATCTGCGACGGGCGGATGGCTAGGGCTTGGGCCATGGCGCGAGCGACACCGACTGCGCGATCCTCGGCTGGCCGGGCGCCGAGACCTTCGGCATCGACGAGGTAGTGTGCGTATTCATCCAGAACCGCCTGTAGGTTTTGCTGGGCGCAATAGACCAGCACGCGGCGCCAGTAATGATCGTCGGTATCCCGTCGTAGCAAGGCGACCGCGTCATGCTGATTGAACAGCGCCCGGAACGACCAGGCGACTTCAGCGGCAGCGCTGAGCAAGCGCGGGTCATCCCACGCCAGCTCGGGTGCGATCCGCTTGAGGGCGCGAAGAGCGCAGACAGCCGGACTGCCGAGCGCGACGTCAACCAGCAGGTCCAAAAGATCGTCCGACAAAGCGCCGATGTCGCGCGTCTTCACCGCTGCCGCCAGTTCGGCGACATGATCGTGGAAGGCGTCTTCGCTCGCCAGGGCGCGCATGCCGTGGGGCGTCTCCAGCCAAGCGCGGGATCGCGCGCCTAACAGATCATCGATCACGGCTGGGGCGGCCCACTCGGCGCTGTGCGCGTCCTGATGCGACACCGCGCCTTCCTTCAAGGCACCGAGGACGGGCTTGAGGCGGTCGCCCACAGCGGAGCGCATTCCCTCCAGCGACAAGGCGGCTCCCGTTTCACTGAACACCGCCAGCGGGTCGGCCAGCTCGGCCAGCGCCGGCGAGGGATAGATCAGCAGCAGCGCGCGCAGACCAGCGAGCCGGCCGTGATCCTGCCGAAACTGCAAGGGGCGCAGGCGATGCTGCTCGAAATAGCGCCGGCCGGATTCGCCGACGCCCATGCGCCGTTCGGCTTCGTAGGACAGCAGAGCTGCGATTGCATCGGGCACCATGGACCAGGACGAAAATATCAGCGCCTTGGTCAGGGGCGCCCCGGCTCGCGCCTCGCCGTAATAGGGCATGGCGGCGGGTATCCAGAGATTCTGTTCCAGGTGCTGGCCGAAGATGTCGTCCATGATCGCGCGCATGCGGCCGTTGGCCGGGTCCAGCGGCGCATAGGCGTCGATGGCGTCGTGATCGAGCATGGCCGGTCGAGCCGCCTGGATTGCAGTGCGGAGCACGGCCGAAGGCGCGTCGACCTGGTCTTCCAGCAGCCGCTTCAGGCTGTAGTGGCGCATGAAGTTGAGCAGATAGGGCGAAGACTTCCAGTATTCGATGATCTCCGGCGCATCGAGCGTGCGCGCCACCTGAGAAACGGCGGATGCCTGCGCGAGGTCGGCGGGCGCGATCGAGACCGTGATGGGAGGCTCGCTCATCATGGAGTTGCGCTCGACCGTGGATGCGACCCGCTCGGTTCGGGCGATCACACGGCGCAGGCGCCGTTCGATGGTCTGGCGGGTCTCGACCGCTGAGGCATGTGACTGTGGCAGGGCATGCAGGAGGCGGCGGAAGGCGCGCATTTCACGCGCCAGCGTGGCTGCCACCTCCGGCCCCTTTTCCCGGCCGTAGAGGAAACTCAAGGTCTCAAGGAAGTCCTGATAGTGGTCGCCTTCGTCGGGCTCGTCGCCGGCGAGCGTGAGCATCCGGTAGGGTGTGGCTGAGAGCAGCAAGGTGCGGGCAGCGTGCCCGTCGCCTCCCGAGTAGTCGAACAGTTCGCGCGCGAGGATCGCCGCGTCGCTGTCGCCATGCAGCAGATCCCGGAATCGTTGGAACTCGTCCATGATGATGAGGTCGGGTTGCAGCGCATCCACGCAGGCGTGGGACAGCTTGGCGCGGAGCCGGGCGACCAGGCTGTTGCGGGGCTGTGTCATTTCTGCGGGATAGGTGTCCCGACGGCGCGGGAAGAGTTCGCAAACCCGTTCGAGTTCCTCGAAGAGGTCGCGATCCGCCTGCACGTCGCGGCGGAAACGCTCGATGATGCGCTTGTCGACGCCTTCGAGGGTGAGGTTGTCCACGGCGCGGTTCCAACCCTCGACGCCGGCCGTGACCTGCAAAAGGTTGTGCAGGCCACGCGGGCGCGTAACGAGGTCGCGCAGGAGATGGAGCAGCAAGGCGCGTTCCTGTGTCACGCCCGTCGCGGAGCGCAGATCGAAGGTCGTGCCCGGCGTCAGGCTGATGAAGTTCACCCTGTTGGCGTCGAGGCCCGCCTGATCGCGCAGTTGCAGGGGAACGAGCGTCATGCGGGTCGGCAGGGCCAGCTCGCGCCGCCCGAGGACGTTCAGCCGGTTGANGTTCTGGGCGGCGATCGCCTGGTTCGAGCAGATGTAGAGGATGTCGATTCGCTTGGTGTTGTCCCACAGGTGTTCGATCATGCGGGCGATGACCCCGCGCGCCACCATCGTTTTGCCGAGGCCGACTTCGTCGGCGACCAGGAACTGGCGGACAGGATCGTCCTCGCCGTAGAGCCGATCGAAGACGTAGTCGACGGTGCGCCGCTGAAAGACCTTGAGGGGAGCGAGCGCCGCGTCGGCGCGAAACCGTTCATTCGGCATGCGCAGCATCCTGCGTGGCGAGCGCAATTCGGAATGTGTTCCAGAGTGTGCGGAACTCAGCCGGAATCGGATCGGTATCGTCACCGTCGCCGGTTTCCAGGCGTGCGATCAGCCGTTCGATGGCGCGAAGCTGGTCGCCGCCCCGGCAGAAGGCCCGAACCATCTCCTCGAGGATGGGCGCGTCGTCGCTTGCCGCGCGCCAAGCGCCCTGACCTGACCCGTCCTGCGCCGCGAGGGCGGCGGCGAAGGGATCGCCTAATTCGGAGAGGAGCAGGCGGAGATAGCGGAAGAAGGCGTCCTTGCTGTCGATCACCCAGCGCAGGATGGCGGCGTGGCGCTCTGCGGGCAGCCCCTCCATCATGAGCCCGGTGCTGAACAGGATCGAGACGTCTTCCGTCTCGTCCGTCAGGTGACAGGCAAGGAACCGGGTAAGGTCGACCAAGGGCATTGCGCCAAGGTCGGCGGGCTGTCCCTGTCGGAGCGGCTCCAGCACATCGCGCGCATGTCCTTCGCCCCGCGTGATCGGCCAAACTCGCAGCGTACCGAGCCCGGTAAGGTGCAGCGGTTCGGACGGGATCAGCCAGACCCGCCAGACCGGCGCGCCATCGGCGGCGTGCTCGCCGCGCTCGCAACGGAGCGTGAGGCCGCTGCGGCAAATCTCGCGCCGGGCCTGATCCAAACGAGCCTCGGCGGCTCGTTGCGCGGCATCGGCGGCTCCCGTCTCGTCGCGGACGAACGGTCGCGTCAGCCGGCCAAACCCCTTGTCGCCGAGGATTTCCTCGACGCTGCCGACCCGCGACCGCTTCCCGGTCAGGGTGGTGAAGATCTCGACATTGCTGCCGGTCAGCAGCGCCGGCCGCGTGGCGTTTCCCGAGCCGACCGTGATCGCGGTGTCCCAGCCGCGTTCGGCGATGAACGCCTTGGCATGGAGCCCTTGCAGGGCGGCTGCGTCCTCTTCCTCGCCATCTTCCGTGGCCGCCATTTCGTCGAGCACGGCCACGCGGGCAAAGCCATCGAGCGTGGCGCCGGGCACCTGGGCGAGTTCGTCGGATCGCCCGATGAAGATGGGCTTTTCGGCGCTGGCCAGACCGGCGAGCATCGACAAGGTTTGATCGTCGCAGAAGGGCGAGACGACGCCCAGCCGAACGCAGGGTTCCGGGCGCCATGGCTTTCCGCCGAGGCCGTTGACGGCGAAGGAGACGCTCTGGAACGGTTCGGGCAGGCTCCATTCGGCGCGGCGCATGTCTTCGGCCAGGTCATCGACAAGCGTCTTCGTTCCGTCGGGAACGCCCACGGTCGCGAGGTCGGGGAGCTGGCGAAGGAAGTCGGCGACCGGGCGATTGACCGCCTTGGGCTGCTTGGTGATCACGCCGTCGAGGGTGGCGGCAATGTCCCATGAGCGGTCGCGCGTCAGGTTTCGGGAGAGAATGAGCAGACGCAGGCGGGCGGGGTCTTCGGGCCGCAACGGCGTGAAGCGCAGCGCCCACATCTTGGGGTGGAAGGCTCCGCCTTGAGGGGCGGCGACCTCGACGATGATGCGTTCGAGCAGCGAGCAAAGGCGGGAATGTGGCCGGGCGCTCGCCTGGATATGGCCGGCGTCGGTGAAGACGACGAGGCGGCCGGCGATGCGCTCGGCGCCTTCCAGCAGCGCCAGAGGATGAGAGAGAATGTCGTCGCGGTTCTCGGCGGCGAAGAGCGCCAGACTGACCGGCACGGCGAGCGCCGTCTCGAAGTCGAGCGAGAAGGTCGTGGCGACCGCCGCGTCAAAGACATAGCCCGCCGGCGGCTGAAGATTCGCACCGTAGAGCGTTCGCTGTTCGGGATCGAGGCTGCGCCTATTCAGCATGGGCGAGATCCCGCAGGTGGGATTTGGCCTGCGCCCAGCGGTAGCTGAGGCGGTCTGCGCCCGATGCGCCGGTCCAGCGGTCACGGACAGCGTGATTGGCGTAGCGGGACTGGCCGGTCTTGAGCCGGCGTTCGCGCTCCTCGACGAGCCGCCGCGCCGCGGGCGCCGAGATTATCTGCTCCGTCCCGGCCAGAACCAAATCGCGCCACTCGCTCACGAACCGCTTGGCGGCCGGTCGGACGGCGTGCGCCGGATGCTCCACGACATTCCAGAAATCATCGAGCGACCACGCGCGGACGGCGCTGGTATCGAGTTGGTCGCTCCAGGCTTCAAGCCGAGCGCGATAGTCCTCGATCCAGTCGTTGCGCTGGCGCAGCTCGCTGAGGGCGAGGTTATAGAGCAGCGCGGCGCCCTGCATCACATGGGAGAAGATTTCCCCATGCTGGACGAGGCGGCGCGCTGCGGATGGAAACGCCGACAGATGGGGGTGCGTCCAGATATAGTCGCAGTCTGCGTCGATGCCTTCGCGTGCCAGCATCGTGAGCAGTGCGGTGGGCTGGCTGGCGATCAGGCGGTCGATGATGAATTGCGCCTCGTCGGTGGTCAGGCGGAAGACGGCGTGCTCAAGCAGGTCGCCGGGCATCTGGGGCAAGGCCGGATTCCAGACGGCGGGCGTCTGGGCGCCGGCCAGAGCGTCTTCGCCGCTGGATGCGCCGCGCGACCGGCTACGGCCACGCAAGGCGACGAACAGACTGTCGAGCGAGCCCGGAAAGACCCGGATGCCCCACGCGCCCAGACCAGCCCAATAGACGGAACTCGGCAACCGCTGGAGCCGTGGTCCTGCATCCCGGCCGATGATGCCGTTGGACTCACCGCCGGCTTTCAGGGCGTCGGCAAGTCGGATTTCGGTGTCGCGCGCCTCGGTGCGGAGCTGCGCTTCAGGGACTTCGCGCTTTTCCAGCGCCCGATAGAGCCAGGGAATGAACAGCATGTATCGCAGGCGCGTCTGGATCGTGCTCGTGCCCGGAAAGAGGTGATCGGCGATGGAATCCCGGATCGCCCCCAGCCCCAACTCGTCGCGGGTCTCGCGCTCCTGAAAGAGCGCCATGATGCGCTGCGCGCGCTGCCGCTCGGCTTCATCGAAATCGATCCAAGCAAGAGACGACATGGGCTCAGGCCGCCTCGCTCTCGGTCGGCTTCGTCGGCAGGACGGGAATGACGGTGCAGGAGGTCATCAGCACGATCAGTCCGCGCTCGGCTCCGGTCATGTCGAGATAGGCCCGCACCTGCGCGCGATAGTGATCGAGCGTTCCCGGCGCCGGCGTCACATCGCTTTTCCAGTCCACGATGACGGCGGGGCGGCCCTCGGCCGTCAGGGTCAGGGCATCGGCGATCCCTGCCGTTGCGGTTTCCACACCGTCGGCCGCCTGAGCGGCATAGACAGGAAATTCGGCCAGAAGACCCGGCCGCAGGGCCGCGATGTCAGGTAGAGCCAGGGTCCGGGCGACACAGGCCGCTAGTTCCTGCGCCGACAGCCCCGTCGCCGGGTCGGCGACCGGAGACTGGCCGAGGGCGCGGATGAGGTGGCCAGCCCGTTCGGTCAGGGCGGCTTCCGCTTCTGGGATTTCGCTGGTCAGCACCTCTTCCATGAGCTTGTGGAGGATCAGCCCACGCTCGCGGCCGCCCTGCACGAGGACGGCTGCTTCCAGCTCGGNGGGCTGATCGTCGGCCGATCCCGTCCAGAGCGCGGCTTCCTCTTCCCGCAGCACGGTCCCGGCGGCGTTTTCGTCACGGCTGGGCGCGAGCCAGGTCAACCGCGTCTGCGCGACCGCGATGGCTTCGGCTTCGGTGGCGAAGCTCACGCGCGTCTGGGTGTTGCCTGCGCCCGCACCTGCGGCCGCGAGACCGGCAGGCAGGTGAGAGACGTCCAGGCCGGGCAAGTCGGCGAGCGACAGATCGACGAGACCGATCCAGGCCAATTTCGACGGCGTGGCGTCGAGCCGGGGCAAGACGAGGAGTTCGCGGGCGCGGGTGGCCGCGACATACCAGAGCCGGATGCGTTCGCGGTCGAGCTCCTCCTTCTCCGCCTGGCGCGCGGTTTCGTAGCCCTCGGGCACGACGCCCAGGACCGGGCAATAGAAGGTCTCGGTCTGGCGGTCGATCACGGCGCTGTCGGGCGCCATGACGCCGGTCATGGTGTTGACCGGAATGACGATCGGCCATTCCAGCCCCTTGGCCGCGTGCATGGTGAAGAGCGCGACCGCTTCCTCCTGGGCGTCGGGCCGTCCCTCGACGGCGCGGGCCTCGTCGAACCACGCCGCTGTCATCGCCTCGGCGAAGGCGCGCAAGCCGCGCACTGCGTAGCCGGTCGACAGGCTGAGATAGAGATCGACATTGGCGAGCGCGCGCTCGGCCTGGCCGCGATGGCGCTCGAGGAGGAGCGGACGGACGCGCAACACGTCCACGGCCTGCGAGAGCAGCTCGTGCGGGGTCGTGCTGTTGCCGCGCCGGGAGAGCGATTGCAGCCGCTCGATGACTTCGCGCGCGAGCGGGTGCGCGATGACGGCAGGATCGATGCTGAGATCCAGGCGCGGAATCCGATCCGGCTGTTCCTCCGAGCGCGGAAGTCCCCAGATGATGTCCAGCAGGTCTTCTTCGGTGAGGCCGACCAGAGGCCCGCGCAGCAGCGCGCCGAGCGCCAGGGTGTCGCGGCGGTCGGCCAGAACGCGGGTCAGCGCGATCAGATCCTGGACCTCCTGGCGACGGAAGAGCCCCTTGCCGGCTTGGGTCGCGACAGGGATACCGCGGCGTTCCAGGGCTTCCTCATAGCGCCACAGCTCTGCGCCGGTTGGCGCCAGCAAGGCGATGTCGCCCGGCTGGCAGGGGCGCTCGGTGCCGCTGCGACGGTCGATGATGGTGTGGCTTTCGATCAGCCGGGCGCACAACTCGGCGATGGCGTCAGCTTCGGCGTCGCGCTGCTGTTCGGCGCTGGCCTTGCCGTTTTCGTCGGCCACGGCGATGTCGAGAGCCGCCACGCACAGGCCGCTCCGATCGTCATGGAACGGGTCGAGAGCGGTGAAGCCCGGCTGGCCGTCGGCCGAGAGCGCGGCCTCGAAGCGCTCGTTGACGAAGGTGAGGATCGAGGCGCAGGAGCGGAAGTTGGTGGAGATCGACAGAAGGCTGCCGGAGTCCTGGGCGCGGAAGGCGTCGCGCGCCTGCACATAGGCGCCGACATCGGCGCCCCGGAAGCGATAGATCGCCTGCTTCGGGTCGCCGACCAGGAAGAGCGCGCCCGGCCGGATTTGGAACTGGGTCCAGTCGTCATCGCCATCGACCGGCTCGCCACACAGCCGCCAGAAGATTTCGGTTTGCAGGGGATCGGTGTCCTGAAACTCGTCGACGAGGACATGGGCGAAACGCTGTCCCAGCGCCTGGCGCACGGCGTCGTGGTCGCGCAGCAAGTCGCGCGCGGCGAAAATCAGATCGTCGAAATCGAGCAGGGCGCTGGCGCGCTTGTGATCGCGATAGCGTTGCAGGATCGGGCGCGCTTCGTCGATCAGCGCCGTCAGGGCATGACCGGCGGCGGCCTGCGCCAGCGTGGCCCAAGCGTCGCAGCAGGCGGTGTAGTGGGTCTCGGCGGCGTCGTTCAGCCGGTCGCCATCGGCCTTGGAGAGACCGGCCTGCTTGGCTGCGGCGGCCCATTTGCCCTTCTTGCGATAGGAGGCAAAGACCCCGGCCTTGGTGCAAAGGTCCGGGTGGGGCCGGGAGGTCAGGAGTCGGACGAGGCCCGCAGGCGTCGCGGGATCGGGACCGTTCGCCAAGGCGGTCGCCATTTCGGCCAGCCGCTCGACGATCGTCACCGTTTCCGGTTCGGCTGTCGCCACGCCATCCATGAAGCCCGCGAAATCCGCAGCGGCCTGTCGGAAGGCCGTCAGATGGCTGTCCAGCGGAGAGACGGGCGGGGCCGAGAGCGTGCGGCGGCGGCGCAGATTTTCGGCAATCTTGTGGATGAGCGCCACGGTCTCACCGGGGCTGTGCAGCACCATCTCGGCCAGGATGCCGCCCTGGCCGCCAGACAGGCGTTCGCGCAGCCAGCCATCGACAATCTCGAGGAAGGTGAGATCGGCCTGGTTGCGATCCATGACGCCGGCGCCGGGATCGATGTCGGCCTCCGCTGGATAGGGCTTGATGAGACGCTGGCAGAAGCCGTGGATGGTCGAGCAAGTGATTTCGTCAATCGCCGCGCTGGCGGCCGCGAGATTGTCGCGCTGGGCCTGGGACAGACCATTGGGCAGCGCCACACGCAGTTCGGGCGCGATCTTGCCGGCCGTGAGGTCGGCGACAAACTCCCGGACGCGCGACAGCAGCTCGCTCGCGGCGAGTTCGGTGAAGGTGACGGCGGCGATGGCGCGCGGGGAGACGCCTTCGGCGAGCATAACGGCGATGCGGCCGGCCATGACGGCGGTCTTGCCCGAACCCGCGCCGGCCTCGACCAGGATCGACCGATCATGGAGGTTGATCGCATCGCGGCGCGCGCCGTCGTCCTTCAGCACCTTGGATACGCTGCTCATCATTCCGCCTCCCAGACCTGAGCGACTTCGCCAAGCCGCTCCGTCGCGGCTGACATTTTGCGTTTGCAATAGGTGGCGCTGGCGTTGGCCGGCAGGGCGAAGGCCAGGTCGTCGTAGTCGCCGCCAGTATCCGGGCCAGGCAGGGCTGCGCCGCCGGCGAGACTTGCCCGTGCGGCGCGCAGATAGCCGGTGATCTCCGCCAGCACCGCTTCGGGATCTTCGAGCTGAAGATCGACAGGCTCGCGCGGATAGAGCAGCGAGGCGCTGATGGCGACGTCGCTGCCGAGAAGCGCCTTCACCGCGAAGGCATAGAGGCAGCGTTGAAGCTCGCGTCCGCCATTGAGGCGGATCTCGCTGCGCGGTGGACGGCCGGTCTTGTAGTCGCGCACCAGCGCGCGCTTGCCGTCGCCCGAGATGTCGAGCCGGTCGATATAGCCAGCGATGTTGAAGCCCGCGTCGGGAATCGTGACCGGCTTGGTCGTGTCCCAAGGCGTTTCCGCGTCGGACTTCGGTTCCGAGCCGCCGAAGGGAACTTCACCATAGGAGCGTGCGCCCGGCAGGACATCATCGCCATAGGACAGGGCGCGGCCCGCCATCACGCTAGCGTCGTCGAGGGTGCGCCCCCAGATGACGGCTGGCGGAACCGGACGCTCGCTCTCCCAATCGGCGGCGACGGCCTGCGCAGCCTGCGCCACCGCCGCGTCGATGGTGCCCGTGTCGGCGGAGGCAAGGCCACCTCCGGTTTCGAGATCGCGCAGGGCGCGGTCGAGAACCATGTGGACGAGATCACCGATCCCCAGTGCATCGAGCACGAGAGGTTCGGCGCTGCTCTGCGGTTCGCGCCATCCGAACGCATAGACCCACACGAAGCTGAGTGGATTGCGCAGCAGGCGGCGCAGCGAGCTGGCCGACTGGGTGCGGTCAAGGATGGCGAGAACGAGCGGATGGTCCGCCCGCACGAGCCCATCATGGGNGGTGATCTCCGCCTGCCGCCAGTCGCGCCAGCAGCCCTGCGCGCTGACCGCTTGCGGATCTGCGGCGAACTCCTGGGGCCGGGCCATGAGACGGTCGGTTTCGCTGAAGGCGTGCGCTGGCGTCGCGTTGCGGCGCAGATAGGTTTCGTCGCCGCGTCCGGCGAGCAGAGGGCTACGCCCCAGCAGACGCCCGTCGCTATCGCGCCGGGCGCGCGACAGAACGACGGTATCGACCGTCGTGGCGAGGATTGTCTCGAAGTCGCGGCGGTCGGCGAGATTGACCGGCAGCGGATCGAGCACCGGGGTCGAGATGATGTGATCCGGGATCAGGCGGTCCTCGGCGATCCCGCGTGGCCAACGCGAGGAATTGAGGCCGAGGAGCCGCACGAAGCGGCGGGGCGACGCGGCGAGCGCGCTGGCGGGCATCCAAGCGACGCAGACGCACGCCTCCAGCCCGTCGTCCTGCTTCAGGGTTTCCAGTGTCGCGTCGATCGAGACCGCGGGGCCGGCGAGCAGCGCCTTGCGCCAGATCGCGAGCGCTCGGCCCTTGAGGAAGGCTTCTCCGATTTCGCCGGCGCCGTCCGGCCCTTTCGCTAGGGTTTCGACCGCTGCGCGCAGCGCCGGAGCATGGTCGGCGCCGTCGGGCCAGTCTTCCGGCGTCAACCGGGTCAGCAGGCGGTTCCAGGCGCCCTGCGTCGAGAGCGGCGCATCGGTCGGCAGGACCCGCAGCCAGCCTTCGGGCAGGGACTCGAAGGGCTCGCTGTCCCGGCAGAGCGCCGCGAGGCGGCGTAGCCGCGACTGCGATAGGCCGCGGATCACGATGTCGGCGAGTGCTGCGGCCGCCTGGCCCTCGCGGGTGGTGACGGTGCGGACGCCGTGGACGAAGTGAAGATCGATGTTTGCGTCGGCGCGCAGGGCCAGGAAGTGATCGTCGTAATCGGCGGGCGATGCCGTTGCGATGGCGATCTCCGAGGGCGAGACGCCAGTTGCGAGCAGGCTGCGCGCCCAGCGCATCGCCTCGATGGTCTCATGATAGGCCGTCGCCGCGCTGATGGCGCTGATCCCTGGCGTTTGCGCCGGTGCGCGCGTGATCGTGACGCCGGCGCCGTCCAGCCATGCGGGAACGCTCCTCGGGCCGGCCGTCCACTGCACGGGGATATGCACGGTGAGGGCCTGGAGCAGCGGCCGCCAGCAGGGCGAAAGTTCGGTAAGGCCGACGATCTCCATCGGGCCGAGGACCGCTGGCGCATGAGCAATGCGGGCGGTCGCGGCTGCAACGATGTCGAGAGGCCGCATCATGCCGGGCGGAAGCTGGTCGAGGACGGTCGTTTCCAGGCGCGCGATAGCGGCGAGACGCGGATGGTCGCCCGCGCGTGCGGCAAGATCGATGCCCGCACGCCAGGCTTTGTGCAGGGTGTCGGCCGCTGCGTCGATCATGCCGGGAAGATCCTTAATGCTCTCAAGTTCGCCCATCGGCGTGGCGGGTAGGACCGCCTGGATGGCCCCGCGTAGGCTCTCGTCATCGATAGGACGGACAAAGCCGCCGGCCAGCCGGACGGCGGCCTGCTCGAACGACATGATCTGGAGGCCGTGACGACCGTCACGGCTCGCCGCCAGCCGGCTCTCCCGCATGGCGAGGCGGCCGTGAACGACCAGAGTGGAACGGTGCGCGATGGTCATGGCCGCCCTCCTTCCGGGTTCTGCTCAAGGCTTGGCGCAGGAGTGGCGGTCTGACACTTGAAGCTGTGCTGGTGCATTGTCTGGCCCCTTGCCCGTGTCCAATCGCCCATTGACGAAAGCCCTTAATGGGAATAATAATTACACGGACTATGATGGATTGTCCATATAGTTTTTATGCTCACTTATGCGAGGCGGAAGCAATGGCAGAGGCCGCGACGGCGTTGAAATGNGGGGTAGGGCGCCGACTCGAGTTCATCGAGTTCCGGCTGTTCTGGGAAGGCTCGATCAACCGGGCCGACCTCGTTGAGGCGTTCGACGTGTCGGTGCCGCAGGCGTCCAAGGATTTGACGCTCTATCAGGAGCGTGCGCCGGGAAACATGGAGTATGACACCCGCGCGAAGCGGTATGTCGCCGCCGAAAAGTTCGTTCTGCGCTTCCTTGAGCCGGACCCTTACATTTATCTCTCGCAGCTTCGCTCGGTCGCCGAAGGCGCCGTGCCCGCGAGCGATTCGTGGATTGCGGCGCTTCCCAGCGCCGATGTCGCACTGACCCCCAGGCGAGACATCGACATCGGGGTTCTGCGCAAGATTCTCGACGCCAACCGCGAGGGCGTCTCTGTCGACGTCTTCTACCAGTCGATGAACAAGGTGCGGCCCGATCCAATCTGGCGGCGGATCACGCCGCACGCCTTCGGCTATGACGGCTTCCGCTGGCACACGCGCGCCTATTGCCATCTTGAGCACAAGTTCAAGGATTTCCTGCTGCCGCGCATCCTCGACGTTGGCGCGAAGGGCGAACCGGGCGTTCCGGGCGAGCAGGACTGGCTCTGGAACAACTATTTCGATGTCATCATAGGCCCGCATCCAGGGCTTACGGCGAGCCAGAAGAAGGTCGTCGCAAAAGATTATGGGTTGGATCAGGGAAACGGTGTGCTCTCGGTCCGCTACGCGATGCTCTTTTATGTTTTGAAGCGGCTCGGTTTGCTTGGTGACGCCGCGAAACAGAGTGCCCATACACAGCATATCGTGACAATAAATCGCAAAGAAACTGAAGCCGCGCTTGAGAAGGCGGAGCTTCAGCTATGAGAATATCGGGAGGCGCCGACTGATGGCGGCAAGGCTTGAGGAAATAAAGAACGGCGCATCCGTGCGGGGCATTGCTTCGGCGCAGGCCGTGCATGTGATCTCGGTGGACTGGATCGGCGATCAGGCGATCAACGTCGTTTACCGCGATCACAACGGTGCGGTGGCCGAGGCCGTTCTGTACCGGGACGACGAGCACCGTCTTGAAGTCGAGCAGAACGGACGAGCCTGGTCGTTCGACGCCGACGGCGCCTTGCTGCGTTTGGTGACGGAAGCCAACCGCATCAAGCTGGCGCACTATTTCGACCCGTATTTGGCGATCCACACAAGTCTAGTCGATCCGCTGCCGCATCAGATTTCGGCGGTCTATGGCGAGATGCTGCCGCGGCAGCCGCTTCGTTTCCTCCTCGCCGACGATCCCGGCGCAGGCAAGACGATCATGGCCGGGTTGCTGATGAAGGAGTTGATCGCCCGCAGCGATCTCGAACGCTGCCTCGTCGTTGCGCCGGGCAGCCTGGTCGAGCAATGGCAGGACGAACTCGGCCAGAAATTCAACCTCGAGTTCGACATCCTTTCCCGCGACATGATCGAGAATTCGCGGTCGGGCAACCCGTTCAGCGACCGGGATCGGCTGATCGTCCGCCTCGACGTGCTGGCGCGCAACGAGGAGCTTCAGGAAAAGCTCATGAGCGCGCGCGAATGGGATCTGATCATCTGCGATGAAGCCCACCGCATGTCGGCCACCTATTTCGGCGGCGAGGTAAAATATACGCGGCGCTATCAGGTCGGCCAGAAGCTCGGCCAAGTCTGCCGGCATCTGTTGCTCATGTCGGCGACGCCGCACAACGGCAAGGAAGAGGATTTCCAGCTCTTCATGGCCCTGCTCGACGGCGATCGGTTCGAGGGCCGGTTCCGCGATGGTGTCCACTATGCTGACACCGAAGACATGATGCGGCGGCTGACGAAGGAGGAATTGCTCAAGTTCGATGGCCGTCCGCTCTTTCCCGAGCGGCGAGCGCGGACAGTCAAATACCAGCTCTCGGAAGGGGAGGCCGCGCTTTACACGGCCGTCACCGAATATGTTCGCACCGAGATGAACCGCGTGCAGCGCTTCGCTGAGGGCGACGGGAAGAAGCGCAACAACGTCGGCTTCGCCTTGCAGATTCTTCAGCGGCGCCTCGCCTCGTCGCCGGCCGCCATCTACCAGTCCCTCAAGCGGCGCCGGGAACGGCTGGAAAACGAGCTGGGCGAAGCGCGCCTTGCCGCCAAGGGCCGCCGGTCCGACGCAACCGAGCCGGCGATCAACGCCGACATGCTGTGGAACATCGAGGAGTATGGCCAGGAGGAGATCGATGAGCTTGAGGATCTGATCTCGACGGGCGCGACGACCGCCGAGACGGTCGAGCAACTCGCCCTGGAGGTCGAGACCCTGAAGGGGCTGGAGACGATGGCGCTTGGCGTTCTGCGCTCGGGCGTGGACACGAAATGGAGCCAGCTCAATCGGATTCTCGACGACGATTTGATGGTCGACGCGGCTGGCAATCGCCGCAAGCTGATCATCTTCACAGAGCCCAAGGACACGCTGCATTACCTGCTCGACAAGGTGCGCGCGCGGCTCGGCAACCCCGAGGCCGTGGAGGTGATCCACGGCGGCGTTTCGCGTGAAGAGCGGCGTAAGGTCGTCGAGCGCTTCATGCAGGACAAGGACATGCTGGTCCTGATCGCCAACGACGCGGCTGGCGAAGGCGTGAACCTTCAGCGCGGCCACCTCATGGTCAATTACGACCTGCCGTGGAACCCGAATAAGATCGAGCAGCGGTTCGGCCGTATCCATCGCATCGGCCAGACCGAGGTCTGTCACCTATGGAATCTCGTCGCGGCCGATACCCGCGAGGGCGAGGTTTACGCGCGGCTGCTGGAGAAACTGGAAGCTGCGCGCGAGGCGCTCGGCGGCCGTGTCTATGATGTGCTCGGCGAATTGTTCGACGGCGTGGCGCTCAAGGATTTGCTGTTCGAGGCGATCCAGTATGGCGAGCAGGAGGACGTCAAGGCGCGCCTCTTCCAGCAGGTCGATGGCGCAGTCGACCAGGCGCATCTGCTCGAACTGCTGCGTCGCCGCGCTCTGACCAACGACACTATGCCGGAGGCGAGGGTCGAGGAACTGCGGCTTGAAATGGAACGGGCGGAAGCGCTGCGCCTACAGCCGCATCACATCCAGAGCTTCTTCGTCGAGGCGTTCCAGCATCTGGGCGGTCGGATCAAGCGCCGCGAGGAAGGGCGCTGGGAGATCACAAATGTCCCGGTGCGTATCCGCGAGCGCGATCGCCAGATCGGGACCGGCGCGCCGCTTCAAACACAATATGAGCGGATCTGCTTCGAGAAGGACAAGATCAATCAGCAGCCGGTCGCCGCCTTCGTCTGTCCCGGCCATCCGCTGCTGGAAGCGGTGATCAGCCTGATCCGTGAACAGTATGAGCAGATCATGCGGCAGGGCGCGATCCTGGTGGACGACACCGATACCGGCGACGCGCTGTCGGCGATTTTCCTGCTGGAGCATACGGTCCAGGACGGTCGAGTCACCAGCGCCGGCAAGCCGCATGTGATTTCGCAGCGGCTCCAGTTTGCTGCCATCGACAAGGCCGGAAACACCGTCAACGCCGGCATCGCACCGCATTTGAATCTGCGCCCCGCCAGGCCGGAAGAGGTCGCCAGCGTTCGCGATCTTCTGGACGAGAGCTGGCTGACTACCGATCTGGAGAGGGCCGCAATCCGGTTTGCGACGGTCGAGCTGGCGCAGGGCCATGTCGCCGAGGTCAAGGCGCGGCGCCTACCCGAGATCGAAAAGGTTGAGCAGGAGGTTCGCGCCCGGCTCAAGAAGGAGATCAATTATTGGGACTCGCGTGCCTTCGAGCTGAAGGAGGAGGAGCGCGCTGGCAAGAAGACGCGGGTGAATTGGCAGAACGCGCAACGACGGGCTGAAGATCTGGCAGATCGGCAGAAGCGCCGCATGGATCAGCTTGAGCGGGAGCGGTTCATCTCATCGCAGCCGCCNCGCGTGCGGGGTGGCATGGTGGTCATTCCGCGGGGCTTGTTGGAAGCACGCCAGTCGCCAAGCGTCCCGGACCATTTCGCAGAAGACCCGGCCGCTCGCCGGGTTATCGAGCTTGCGGCGATGGAGGCGGTCATGGCGGCCGAGCGGGCGCTGGGCAACGAGCCGGCCGACGTCTCCGCCCAGAAGATCGGCTACGACATAGCTTCCCACGATCCGAGGGCGGGGCATCTGCGTTTCATCGAGGTCAAGGGACGCATCGATGGCGCCGACAGCGTGATGGTCACGCGGCAGGAGGTCATCACCTCGCTGCACGAGCCGGAGAAGTTCATTCTCGCCATCGTGCCGGTCGCCGCCGGCTTCGCCCATGCACCGCGTTATGTGCGCGGCCCGCTCGTCGAACGGGAGCCGTCGTTCCTCGAAACTGCAATCCAGTTTGACCTCCGGCGCCTGCTGGAGCGGGCGCAAGAGCCGGCATAGGGGGCGACATGACCGGCATTTCGGATTTTTCCATCCTGGCCCCCGTGCCGTTGGAGCACCTGCAATCGGGGCGCACGATCGCCAGCGCCACGGGTTTTGTCGCTTTTGGATCGCGGAAGTGGGAGCTGTTTCGCAAGGTGGATGAACTGCGCGGCGGTGCGCGCGTGCCAGTCTTGATCTATCCGTCGCACGAGGATGTGGCCGCCAAGCTTAGTTTTGTCGTGTCCTGGCTCGGTTGGTATGTCGGCTGCGAGGAAAGCGGAAACGGCAAACACTCAAAGGCAATGTCGCATCGCCCGCCGACGACCGGCCAATATACGGCCGATAATCAGGGCCACTGGGCGGTGTTCTGGCACGTTTGCGATCTGCAAGAGTTGCCAGCCGGGCAGCGGATGCCGATCTCCGCCATCCAGTCCGTCAAGGGCGGCTGGCGCAAGACGGCCCCGCCGCGCGGACCTGAGCTGGTCGCCACGCCATCGACGCTGGAGGTTCCGTTGTGAGCGCGGGCCGCCAGATCGAAACCATCCTCGCCGACCCTCCTGGCTATTTTCGGTCGATTCAGGAGCGCGCCACCAAGCGCTGGGATCAGCTCGATGCCGACCCGGAACTTGCCGGACCTTGGCACCAGCTCTTCAAGCAGGTGCAGAGCCCGCGCCATATTCTGTCCGAGCTACTCCAGAACGCTGACGACGCCGGGGCCAGCGAAGCGCGGGTGTCGATCGAGAACGATCGCTTTGTGTTCGAGCACAATGGCGAGGACTTCATCGAGGCTCACTTCGCCTCGATCTGCCGGTTCGGTTATTCCAACAAGCGCGCGCTGCACACGATCGGTTTCCGTGGGATCGGGTTCAAAAGCACGTTCAGCTTGGGCGATCGGGTCGAGCTTTTCACGCCGACCCTAGCAGTCGCCTTCGAGCGCACGCGGTTCACCCAGCCGCATTGGGTCGATAGCCGTCGCCTGACATCGGGAACTACGCGCGTTGAAGTGGCGATCGCCAACCCGCTGCTGTGCCGCGAGGTGGAGAAGAATCTCGACGAGTGGCTGAAGAGTCCGGTGTCGCTGCTGTTTTTCAAGAAGATTCGCCGCCTGCGGATCGGCGACAGCGAGGTGCATTGGCAGAGTCTCGGGCCTGGCCCCGTCGCCGAGAGCGAATGGATGGCTTTGGATGAGAAAGCGGACGATCCCTTTCTCCTCGTGCGGTCAGGGGAGGAAGCCTTCCCGGCCGAAGCGCTCGATGAGATCCGCAAGGAGCGGATGCTGGGGGCCGAGGATGGCGGCGATTTTCCGCCCTGCCGCGTGGAAATCGTGCTGGGCGCGAAGGGCCGGCTCTATGTCGTGCTGCCGACCGGCGTGGAAACGACGCTACCTTTCGCCTGCAACGCGCCCTTCATCCAGGACCCCGCTCGTCTCAAGATCAAGGACCCGGAAACCTCGCCGACCAACCGCTGGCTCCTGAACCGCGCTGGAGAATTGGCCGCCAGCGCCATGATGGAGTGGCTGGAGCAGACCAAGACCAGCGCGCGGGATCGGGCAGACGCCTATGGCTTGCTGCCTGACGTCGACCGTGAGGCGGCCACGCTCGAAGGGGCGTGCGGCGCGATTGTCGAGCTGGCGTTTGACGCGGCCATCGAAGGCCGACCGATGCTTCTGACTGAAGAGGGACGACTGGTCGACGCCAAGGCCGCGATCACCGTGCCGCGGCCTGTCTTCGACATCTGGCCGGCGGACCAGGCCATGGCGCTGCTCGACGTCAAATCCCGGCCGGCGCTGTGCCAGCATGTATCGGCCAAGAACCGGACCAAGCTCGTTCACTGGGGTCTGGTCGAGGAGTTCTCGAAGTCCGATCTGCTCGAGCGCCTGCGCAGCCATCATCTGCCGCGGCCTGCGACCTGGCGGCACCTGTTGAATCTGTGGGCCTATATCGCGCCCGAGGTGACGGGTTGGCAGTGCCACGACACCGACGGCCTGCGGATCGTGCCTGTGCAGGGCAAGGAGGTGCTCTACGCGGCGTCGGAGATCGTTCGGCTCGGCGAGAAGAAGCTGCTTCAGTCGGAANNAGAGGATTGGGAGTTTCTCGCCAGCCATTTGATCGTCCTCAACCAGAACTGGACCCGGTTCCTCGCCGAGCAGCGCCGTGACAAGGCGGAGGGAGAGAACCGCAAAGACCCGGTTGAGGCGGCCTTCGCGGTGCTGGAGGAGATCGGCCTCGACGGGACGAGCGACGTCAACGCGGTGATCGAGCGGGTCGCCGCCGACTATTTCGCGGCTGGCCAACCGAAGCTCGCCGAGTGTGTCCAGCTCGCCCAGATCGCGGCCAAGCTGGGCGTCACCATTGGCGACGCCTTCCGATATGCCTGCGCCGACTTGAAACTTCGGCCGATCGGCAAGGGGGTGTTGTTCGACGAGAATGGCGCGCTCGAGGAGTTGCTGCCGGAGTCCGTCCGAAAGACGCAGCTCCTGCACGGTGATTATGTAGCGAGCTTCAAATCCTGCACGCGGGAGGATTGGCTGCGCTGGGTATCGTCGGGCCGTTCGGGGCTTCAGACGATGGCGCCGCTCGCGCAGAAGCGGACCAGCCTTTACGGACGTCAGCGCGCGGTGACGGAGGCGCAGGCGCGCGGCCAGCGTCAGGGGCTTTACTACGCCTATGTCACGGAGAGCTTCGTTCTCGATGACTGGGACTTCTCGGCCGATTACTGGCGGCATTGGGAGGCGTTGTCGAAGGCCGATCCCGGCATCTGGGCCAAGGTGGTTGGAAAGATTCTGGAACAGCGTGACATCTATTGGTCGCGGGCGTCGAGCGCTCGCCTGTTGCAGGTGGCGACAACCGGATCGACGCGAGCAGTCAGCTCGGAACCGTTGCTGGCGGACTGGTTGCTGAAGTTGCGGGCCAAGCCCTGCCTTCCCGACACCCGCAACATCATCCAGCTCCCGGCCGACGTGGTGCGCAGGACACCGGAGACGGAGGCGCTGATCGACGTCGAGCCCTTCGTGCATGGCTTGCTCGATCGGGAAACGACGCGCCCGCTGCTCGATCTTCTCGGTGTCCGCAGCACGCCGAGCGGTCCCGGACGCCTGCTCGACCGGCTGCGCGCCTTGGCGAAATCCGACAAGGCTCCGGCGCATGAGGTGGAGAAATGGTATCGTCGCCTGGATCAGATGCTCGACGGGTGCTCGACCGCTGACGCGCAAAACATCAAGAACGCCTTCAAAACCGAGAAGCTGGTCCTCGCCCAGGACGGGACTTGGGTGACGTCGGCCGGCGTTTTCCTGGCCGGGGACGAGGAGGATGTTCCCGGCGCGGCGGTCGTCCGCGCCTCCGTGCTCGACCTCAGCCTATGGCATCGTATCGGTGTCGCCGATCGCCCGTCCGCGGACCTGGCGCTGCAATGGCTTGGGACGCTGGCCTCGGGGAAAGCGCTCTCGGCCGACGACGCCCGGCGTGTTCGCACCTTGCTGGTCCGATACCCGATCCGCATCTGGGAGGAGCGCGGGCACTGGCTGAACCTCGTGGGGGAGTGGGCGCCGGTCGAAACGCTTGCCTATGGCCTCAGCATGCAGACCCTGTTCCGGTGGAGCCATCTGCACGAATGGGTCAAGCGCAAGACCGCCGATTTTCAGCGGTTGTCGGGGGAGACGGTGCAGGCGCCGCCATTCTCGGCATTGCCGGCTTTGTCGGACCTCGTGGAGGAGCATTTCAACCAGCCGTCGCTGCTGGCCGGCATCGAAGATCGCCGCGCCTGGCTGACGGCGTTCGGAACCCAACTCGGGCGGATCGAGCTTGCCGATTCCACCGAGACCGAGCGCGTGCGGGCGCTGGCAGAAGCGATCGCGGCGACGAGCTGGGTCCAGACCCCCAAGCTGGAGGTCATTCCCTATCTCGACGGCGTGCCCGCCGGAACGGCGCGGCTCACCGACATCCTGTGGCTCGACGGCAAGCTGTTCGTTAGCCCGCTATCCAAGGCCAAGCTCGCGAAGCGGGTCCCGGAAGAGATCGGCAGGAATCTGAGCGCGGACATTCGCGCGGCGCTGGCCTATGCGTTCGAGCGCTCGTCCGAGGACATCAAGGAGTATCTCGAAGAGAATTTCACCCTCGGTCCTGAGCAGATCGTCGTCGCACCGATGGCCCAGCACGTCGTCGAAGCCGACGATGATGATGGTGTCGACGTGGTTGCCGAAGACGCGCACAGCGATGGTGAGCCGGTCGCTGCGAAAGATCTCCACCCCGACGAGGATGAGCCCGAAACGCAGCCTACAGCCGCGCCCTCGGCCGGGGAGCCAGATCGAGAGCTGATCGAAACGGAGGTGGCGACCAGGCCCCGGGCCGCGCCGAAACCGCCCCGTCCGAGCGTGATGGCGCGGTTTGCATTCGCCCAAGGCTATAAGGCCGATGGCGAAGATCGCTTTTTCCATGTGGACGGAAGCTGGATCGGTCGTGGCAACGGCGCGCGCTTTCCATGGGAGCGCCGCTCGGCCAGCGGCGAGATTCTGCGGCACTACTATCCCAAAGACCATTGCCTGGAGCACGAACCGCTCCAGCTCGAAGCTGACGTCTGGGGCCTGCTGGACCAGAAGCCGGATCTCTATTCGTTCATTCTCATCAACCCGGAAGGTGGTCCCGTCGAAATGACGGGCGCCCGCCTGCGCGCTCTACGCGACGGCGGCGAACTGACCATCCATCCCGCAACGTACAGGCTTGTTTATGACCTCGACGACTAACCCCAAGAAGAAACTGATCGAGGTTGCGATCCCGCTCGAAGCGATCAACGCCGCCTCCGCACGCGAGAAGTCGATCCGGCATGGGCATCCGTCCACGCTTCATCTGTGGTGGGCACGGCGGCCGCTGGCGGCCTGCCGCGCGGTTCTGTTCGCCCAGCTTGTCGATGATCCGTCGAGCGACCTCGACAAATTCCCCACGCACGAAGCTCAAGAGGCTGAGCGCAAGCGCCTGTTCGGCATCATTGAAGAACTGGTGAAGTGGGAGAACTCGACCAACGAGGAGGTGCTGGAGCGCGCCCGCGCCGAAATCCGCAAGAGCTGCGGCGGCGAGCTACCGCCGGTCTATGATCCGTTCTCGGGCGGCGGGTCGATCCCGCTAGAGGCGCAACGTCTCGGCCTGCCCGCCTATGGGTCAGACCTGAACCCGGTCGCGGTGATGATCGGCAAGGCGATGATCGAGATTCCGCCGAAGTTCAAGGACAAGGAGCCGATCCATCCCGGCGCGAAGGACCGGCAGTTCTATCGCAATGCCGAGGGGCTCGCAGAGGACGTCAAGTGCTATGGCGAATGGGTGCGTGAAAAGGCGTGGGAGCGCATCGGGCATTTCTACCCGCAGGTGGACCTGCCGAAAGAGCACGGCGGCGGCAAAGGGACGGTGATCGCTTGGATTTGGGCACGAACGGTGCCCAGCCCTGATCCTGCCTTCTCCAACGTGGAGGTCCCGATCGCGTCGAGCTTCCTACTCAGCGCTAAGGCTGGGAAGGAAACGTGGGTAGAGCCGATTGTCGACAAACAGGCGAAGACCATCTCCTATCGCATCAGGCATGGCGGTACAAAAGCCGAACTCGCTGCTGCAAAGGAAGGAACCAAAGCAGGTCGCGGTGCGAATTTCCGCTGCCTTATGTCGGATACGGCGATCACTCCTGACTATGTGAAAAGTAATGGTCGCGCTGGCAACATGGGTCAGACGCTGATCGCGATCGTTGCGGAAGGCAATCGTGGCCGGGCGTATGTCACACCTGCCGAAGCGCACGAGAATCTGGCCTTTTCGGCAAAACCCGACTGGAAACCGGAAACCAGCCTGCCGAACGACCCACGGAATTTCTGGACTGTGGACTACGGTTTGACGACCTTCGGTGATTTGTTCACCGACCGGCAATTGGTAGCGCTGAATACCTTCAGCGATCTGGTCCAAGCGGCGCGAACGCAGATCGAAGCCGACGCATTGGTCGCCGGGCTATCTTCTGATCCGACCCCGCTGCGCGATGGTGGCATAGGCGCCAAAGCCTACGCCGAAGCTGTCAGCGTGTATTTGTCCTTTGCGATTGACCGGCTTGCGGATGCTGGCAGTTCGATCGCCACATGGTCGTCATCAGAGTTCATCCGTTTCACGTTTGCTCGGCAGGCTATCCCGATGACTTGGGATTTCGCTGAATGCAATGTCTTCAGCGATAGTACCGGAAACTATCTCGGTGCCGTCGATTGGGTCTGGAAGGCTCTCTCTGGGCTAGTTCCAAACGCGGCTGGCACTGAGATTCAGCACGACGCGCAGAATGTACGTTTGCCGAGTGGAGCGGTCGTCTCGACTGACCCGCCATACTACGACAATATCGGCTACGCGGATCTGTCGGATTACTTCTATGTTTGGCTTAGGCGTAACATTAAGGATGTTTATCCTGATCTCGGGAGCACCATTTCAGTTCCTAAAGAAGAGGAACTGGTCGCGACGCCTTATCGACACGGCGGGAAAGCGAATGCTGAGGAGCATTTCCTGACGGGTATGACGGCGGCTATATCCAGCCTTGCCCGTCAATCGTCTTCATTGTTCCCTGCGACAATCTACTATGCCTTTAAGCAAAGCGAGGTCGAGCAAGACGGACTGAGTTCGACTGGGTGGGCAACCTTCCTACAGGCTGTGATTGAAGCGGGTTACGCTATTGTTGGAACTTGGCCCGTTCGCACGGAGCGCTCAGCTCGGACAATTGCTACTGGCACCAATGCTCTCGCGAATTCGGTCGTCTTGGTGTGCCGGAAAAAGGAGAGTACGGCCGAGGTCGTCACCCGTGCCGAATTCATCCGTGCTCTGAAACGTGAATTGCCGCCGGCGATCTCAGAGCTTCAGGCGGCCACCATCGCACCAGCGGATATGCCACAATCAGCCATCGGTCCGGGCATGGGCGTATTTTCGCGTTACAAGGCCGTGCTGGAGTCGGACGACAATCCGATGAGCGTGAAAGCCGCGCTCCAACTCATCAACAAGGAACTCGACGAATATCTGGGCGGTATCCAGGGTGAGTTCGACGCGGACACCCGGTTCGCCATCACCTGGTTCGAGCAGCACGGAAACGGCAAGGGGGACTATGGTGTCGCCGACAACCTTGCCCGTGCGCGCGGTATCGCGGTCGAAAGCGTCAAGCATGCCGGGATCGTCGACAGCGCCGCTGGCAAGGTCCGCATCCTCGCGCGTGACGAACTCGACGAGGATTGGGACCCGGAAGAGGACCGACACTTGACGGTGTGGGAGTGCCTCCAGCATCTGGTCCGTCTGCACGAGAAGGACGGTATCTCCCACGACACCGCCGTGCTTTTGAAGAAGATCATCACCCAGGCCGAGGCGGTAAAAGATCTCGCCTACTGCCTCTACGACATCAGCGCCAACAAGCGGAAGGATGCGAAAGAGGCCACGGCCTATAACGCCCTGATCGCCGATTGGACCGAGCTGACGAAGGCTGCGGCGGCCATCCACGACACAAGCGGCGATCGTCAGATCCGGCTGGATATTTAAGGGGAACGGAACGTGGCAAAAAGCACGCGCCAATATGTGTTTGAGGGAATGGANACGCTGCCTGCGGCGCTGATCCCCTTCGTCGAGAAGCGTCTCGAAACCTCGCTCAAGGGGCACTGGCAAGTCCAGGTGCTGGAAAAGCTGCCAAACCTGCGCCCCAACAGCAGCGGCGAGGTCGGTTGGGACCAGGCCGCGCTGTTCAACGCCATGGATCGCTTCTGGAGCGAAGCCTTCAAGGCAGTGCTCGGCCGTGCCGAACGCTCGCTGGTCAATGAACTGGGCGATGTCCGCAACAAGCTCTCGCACAACGAGACCTTCACCTACGACGATGCCGAGCGCGCTCTCGACACCATGCGGCGCCTAATGGAGGCGATCAGCGCCGGCGAGACGGCGGAGCAGCTCGGCAAGATGCGCGACACCATCCTGCGCACGAAGTTCACCGAGCTTCAGCGGAACGAGGAGCGGCGGAAAACCCAGCGTCTCGAAATCTCGGTCGAGACCGTGGCCGGCCTGTTGCCGTGGCGCGAGGTGGTCGAGCCGCATCAGGATGTTGCCACCGGCGAATTCCAGCAGGCCGAGTTCGCAGCCGACCTCGCCAAGGTGCATTCCGGCAGCGCGCCGCCGGAATACCGCGACCCGCGTCAGTTCTTCAGCCGCACCTATCTGACGGAAGGTTTGAGCGCGCTGCTGATCGGAGCCGCGAAGCGGCTGTCCGGCACGGGCGGCGATCCGGTCGTCGAACTGCAAACCAACTTCGGGGGTGGCAAGACGCACTCGATGTTGGCGCTCTATCATATGGCGGGGCCGACGCCGGTGCAGGACCTCTCCGGCCTGGACCAGTTGCTCGAAAAGCAGGGCCTCAGCGTGCCGAAGGCCATCAACCGCGCCGTGCTCGTCGGCACATCGCGAGGGCCGCAGGACGTGCTCCATGCCGAGGGCGACCGGAAAATCCGAACAACCTGGGGTGAACTCGCCTGGCAGCTCGGCGGCGCCGATGCCTACGCGATGGTGGCGGAGAATGACGCCAGCGGTATCGCGCCAGGCTCGAACCTGCTTGAGGCGCTTTTCAAGAAGTATGCGCCGTGTCTGATCCTTATCGACGAATGGGTCGCCTATCTGCGGCAGATCTACAAAGTCGAGGGGCTGCCGTCCGGCTCGTTCGATGCGAACCTGTCCTTCGTCCAGTCGCTGACCGAGGCGGTCAAGGCTAGCCCCGGCACGCTGCTGGTCGCCTCCTTGCCGGCCTCGCAAATCGAGGTCGGCGGTGAAGGTGGTCAGGAAGCGCTTGCGCGCCTCAAGCAGACTTTCAGCCGCGTGGAGTCCTCGTGGCGGCCGGCGAGCCAGGAAGAGAGCTATGAGATCGTCCGGCGGCGGCTGTTCAAAGACATCCCCGGCGACAAGTTCCATCATCGTGATAACACGCTGAAACAGTTCGCCAAGCTTTATCGGGAGAACGCCAACGATTTCCCGCAGGGCTGCGCGGACGAAGACTATCGGCGCAAGCTGGAGAAGGCTTATCCGATCCATCCCGAGTTGTTCGACCAGCTCTACACGAGCTGGGGATCGCTCGAAAAATTCCAACGCACGCGCGGCGTGCTGCGCCTGATGGCGCAGGCCATTCACGAGCTTTGGATGAACGCCGATCCATCGGTCATGATTATGCCCGGCAGCGTGGCCGTGAGTTCGCCGCGCGTGGAGCCGGAATTGCTCCACTATCTGGACGTGAGCTGGCAAGCGATCATCGCCGGCGATGTCGATGGCACGACGTCGACACCCTATAAAGTCGATCAATCCGCGCCCAACCTGAATCGCTATTCGGCTACCCGGCGCGTCGCCCGCGCGATTTTCATGGGAACCGCGCCCACCGCCCAGCAGCAGAATACCGGCCTCGACGACAAGCAGATCAATCTTGGTGTCGTGCAGCCCGGCGAGCGTCCGGCGATCTTCGGTGATGCCCTGCGGCGACTGACCAACCAAGCCAAGTTCATGCACGCCGATCTTGGGCGCTACTGGTATTCGATGTCTGCGAGCCTCAACCGCATCGCGGCGGACAAGGCGGCGCAGATCGAGGCGGCGCTGGTCGACGTGACGATTGACGCGGAACTCGGAAAATATGTGAACGGTCTCGCTGATCGCGGGCATTTCGACGCCGTGCAGGTCGCGCCGGCCTCGTCGGCCGAAGTGCCCGATGAAGCGGGTGGTGTTCGGGCCGTCGTGCTGGGCGTCAAATATCCGCACAATGGCCGCGACGGCTCGGAAGCGCTGGTCGAAGCGAAAGACATCCTCACGCAGCGCGGGAGCACACCGCGCGTCTATCGCAACATGTTGGTATTCATCGCCGCGGAAAGCCGTCAGCTCGATCATCTGAAAGACGCCGTGCGTGCTTCCCTCGCGTGNGGGGAGATCGTCCGCGACACCGAGCGGCTGAACCTCACCCAGAGCGACAGCGCGCTAGCCAAGACGAAGTTGGCCGAAGCCAACGAGACGATGAAGACGCGCCTCAAAGAGGCATGGTGCTATCTGCACTATCCGGCCCAGGAGAGCGCGCAGGCGGATTGGGAGTGGGTGTCCGGCAAGATTCCGGCGCAGGACGGGCTGTTGGCTCGCGCCAGCAAGAAGCTGGTGGCGGAAGAGGGCTTGCTAGTCGAGTTGGGGCCATCACGTCTTGATCGTGACCTTCAAAAATACATCTGGAACGACAAGCCGCACCTGTCGCTGAAAGATCTGCGGGAATACCTGAATCGCTACATCTATCTGCCGCGCCTCAAGGGCCAGGACGTGCTGGTGAAGGCGGTACAGGCCGCCGTGAGCGGGATGCTCCCCGGTCCCTTCGCCTATGCCGAACGGTGGGACGAAAAGTCGGACAGCTATCTGGGGCTGGCGATCGAACGTGCGGCAAACGCCGTGGTCGTGATCGACAGCGACAGTGTCATTGTGAAACCGGATGTGGCCGAGGCGCATCGTCCAGCGCCGGTGCAACCTGGCCAGGGTGACACGCCTGCTGGTTCTGGCGATGGCGCGCCACCCTCGGATGGACAGCCTTCAGAAAGCGGTGCGACCACATCTCCAGGGGAAAAGAAGCCGACACGCTTCACTGGGGCCGTGATGATCTCGCCGGAGCGGCCAGCCCGCGACATCCATCAGATTGTGGAAGCGATCGTTGAACAGCTTACGACGCTGCCCGGCAGTCAAGTGAGGCTCAGACTCGAGATCGAGGCGGACGTGCCCGGCGGTTTGGAGCGCGCCAAGGTACGGACGTTGGTGGAGAACGCCAATACACTCGGATTTATAGAAAAATCTGTGGAATGAGGTGTTGAATTTTTTGCCGTAAATGACCGTGCAGATTGAAACTATACTTATTCAGATACGGGGAACCATGGTGAGGTAAGGTGCTATTCGGCAAACTTGGAGAAAGGTGGCTCCAGTATGATCGAGTTGCGCCATATCCATTATTTTGTCGCAGCCGTAGAGCAGGGTAGCTTTCGCAAAGCGGCGAGGCTCTTGAATATTCAGGAGTCTGCGGTGAGCCGGCGCATCCGAGATCTCGAAGATCGGCTTGGAGCCTCCCTGTTTCACCGCCATTCCGGCGGCGTGGCTCTTACAGTGGCGGGGCAGCGCTTCCTTCGCCGTGTCCGCATCGCTCTCCAGCAGATCGAGGATGGCATTAATGATGTCGCTGCGATCGGCCGATCCGAGGATGGCATGGTCAAGATCGGCATCTTCTCATCGCTGGCATCCGGTTTCATGTTCGATCTGCTGAAGACGTTCGACGAGAAGCATCCACGGGTGTCAGTCGAGCTGATCGAGGGCAATCCGGCGGTTCATGTTGCCGCAATCCGCCAGCTTCAACTCGACGTGGCGCTCATAACCGGCACAGGCGATTGGCCCGGCTGCGAAACCGAACAACTTTGGACGGAAGGGGTATTCGCCGTCCTGCCAACCGAGCACGGCCTTGCGAAGAAGCAGAAGGTGCGCTGGCGCGATCTTGCCGAAGAGACCTTCATCGTCAGCGATGGGGCGCCGGGGCCGGAAATCCGCGACTATCTGGTCCAGCGTCTTGCAGACCTCGGCCGCCATCCGAACATCCACCCTCAATATGTCGGGCGTGATGTCCTTTTATCGATGGTCGCCGTCGGGCGCGGGCTCACTGTGGTCAGCGAGGCGGCGACAGGGGCGCAGTTTCCCGGCATCGTCTATCGGCAGATCGTGGATGAGGTCTTGCCCTTCAGTGCGATATGGTCGCGCAAGAACGATAACCCGGCATGCCGGAGGTTTCTCAGCCTTGCCCGAACATTGTCACGATCAGCAAGCGCGGCAATCACGCGGTTGAATGGGGCGTCGGAGACGACTGCCTCGCCTTCGCAAAGCCTCGATCTGTCGCCATGAAGCGCTCCAGCATGGGAACGATCAGGCGCACCGGATCGGCAGCTGGCTGTCCGGCCTCGCGGCCGAGGATTTCCGCGTAGGCGGTGAGATCCCGATGGAGCCTGGCGGGCAGCTCAAGCGTGATCTTGACCGGCTTGTCGTCAGTGATCGGACCAAGTTTCAGCTTCGCCATATCAGCCTCTGTAGGGTTCGAGCACCAGGTCGCGCGTAACGATGACGCGGACAGGAAAGCCGGGCCGGATAGTGAGTGTCGGCGCGATGTTGAGCTGGCGCTGGACGATCTGTTGGCCGGTCTGGCTGATGCTGTCAGAGGCGCCGTTGCGCAGAGCGCGCACGATGTCGCTTTCCTGCCCGGATGAGCCCGCCTCGGCGCCGACGCTGAGCAAGGTCGACAGCGCTGCGGCCTTGAACAGTTCACTCCAATGGTAATCGACGCCATCCTCAAGCCCGGCATAGCCTTCGGCGTCTGCGCCTGGCTGGCGCTCGAGAACGATGCTGCGGCCGTTCGGGAAGATCAGCCGGTTCCAGACCAGCAGGATGCGGCGCTGGCCGAAGCCGACGCCGCTGTCATATTGCCCGATGACGCGCGTGCCCTGTGGGATCAGCAGGATGCGCCCGGTCGGGCTGTCGTAAATGTTTTCCGTCACCTGCGCGGTGATCTGGCCGGGAAGGTCNNGAGCGCGGATGCCGGTGATGAGCGCCGCCGAGATCACCGCGCCGGCCTGAAGGACATTGGCCGATGCGGGGGCCGCGATCCGATCGGGCGAGACGGTACGCTTGTCGGGCGTCTGGTTGAGGAACGCGAGCTGGCGGTCCTGTGCCGAAGGCGTCGCCGGCTGTGGTGCGAGGCCGAGGCTGGTGAGGTCTGTGGCGGGTGTGGCTGCCGGCGCCGCCGTCGGCGTGCTGGCGGGTCTTGTCTCCGTGGTTGAAAACAGACGTGCAGTGCGCGCCGCCTCCAGTTCCTGTGCCCGGCGCTGTTCCTCCGGGCTGGGGCCGGCGGGCGCCGGGTTTGCTATGCCGGGTGTCGGAACCAGTTGGCCGCCGTTCTGCGCGTTGAGGATCGGTCGGCCGAGATCGCCGGGGAGCGGCGGGCCGAGTCTCGGAACCGCGGTATAGTCCCTCGGCAGACCGTTCAGGCCGTCCGGCGTGGTGCGGTTGTCGGTGGAATAGAGTTCCTGCCCCTGATTGCCGCCGTTGCGTGTCTGGAGCGCATAGACCAGCGCTCCGCCGACGCCGAGGCTGGCGACCAGGCCGAGACCGGCCAGCACCTTGCGCGACAGGCGGGTGACGCGCGGCGGTTCGGGCCGCAGCCGCATCGGCGCGGCCGGGTCGCCCTTGAGCGGCTGACTGTCATTTTCGTCTGCCGCCTCCGGCCTCGGCGCCCTATCGAGCGCCTGTCCTTCGTCCTTTTCGGGACCGCGTTCGTCGTTCACGATGCCGGCCTCCCATCGGTGCGGGAGATACGCACGCGCTTCTGGTTCTTACCTGCGCCGAAGCGCAGCTCGGCGGCGGCGAACAGTCGGTCCACGATCATGTAGTTGCCGCGCACGCGGTAGTTCACCAGCTCGGACGTGTTGCCCTCCGGCCCGACCACGAACAGTGGTGGCATCTCGCCCTGGCCGATGCCGCGCGGGAACTCGATAAAGACCTGCTTGCCATCGTCGAAAGCGCGCAGCGGCCGCCAAGGCGCACGGTCGCCTGACACCTCATAGCGGAAGTTGACGCGCGACAGGTCGATGCCGTTGGAAACCGGCTGCGCGGCCTGCGCGTCGGCATTCTGCCGCCGGAGCGCGATGAGCTGGTCCTGCGGATATTGCCAGGAAACCGAGGCCATATAGGTCGAAGGCGTCGAGCGCAGTTCCATGTGGTAGGTGCGACGGTCGGTGTTGATGATGAGATTGGTCAGCAGATCGGGCCGCGTCGGCTTGACGAGGATGTGGATTTGTTTGCCCGCCCCCGTGCCACTCTCGGTATCTCCGATGATCCAGCGCACCGTATCGCCGGCGGCGACGGGGCCGACGCCGACGAACTGCTCGCCGGGCTGGAGCGCGATGTCGGTGATCTGCCCCGGTGAGGCATAGACCTGATAAAGCGCGCCATCGACGAAGGGATAGACCTGCATCGAGTTGATGAAGCCATCGCGGACGGGCTGAACACGCGCGGCGGCGTTGGCCTGGTTGACGCGCACGGTCGNGATCGGCAGCTTCGGGGACGGGCTTGCCGTCCTTACCGACCGGTTTCAACTGGCCGGGAAGTGGCAAGGGCCTGGGCAGCTCCACCACCTGTACGGNNGCCTGGGCGGCTCGGTCGCCTGTACGGCGGGGATGGCGTTGTCATAGGCGATTTCCGGGGGCGGTGTGTTGGTGGCGCAACCGGAGAGCGCAGACGTGCAGAGCAGCAGAAGCGGCAAGCCGGATTTACGGAAAGCCGGACGCCCTGCACTCCAGGGGGCGGCTTTGTGGAGTGCTGGCGTCATTGNTCCAAGCTCCTTCGACCAGTTGATTGCGTTGACGTAGATCCCGAGCGGGTTCTTCTTCAGCGTGTCGGCGTCGCGCGGGGTCTGCACGGCGACGGTGAGGATGGCGGACCAGCGTTCGGTCGAGGCGAGAGAGCCGTCCTGATAGCGGCGCTCGATCCAGGCGATGCGGAAGCTCGATGGCGAGGCGCGGATGACCGACGACACCTCGATCGCGACCTGTTGTTTGCCGACCTTGGCGAAGGGATCGTTCGACCGGGCGTAGTCGTTGAGCGCCAGCGCACCGCCCTGCGTAGTGAAGTCGTAGGCGCGCAGCCAGTTCTGGCGCACGATGATCGCATCGGCCGGGATCGAGCGGACCTGCTCGATGAACCGCGCGAGATAGAAGGCGATCTGTGGGTCGTTCGGTTGATAGTCGGCCGTCGCCGGCGCCACGGCCTGCGCCTGGCCGAGCCGGTCGACCTGCACCACCCAGGGTACGATCGAGCCATTGGCGGATTGCCAGACCAGCGCGGCGGCAAGGCCCATCGACAGCGCCAGCGAGCCGAAGGCCATGAAGCGCCAGTTGCGGGCCTGCACACGGGCGGAGCCGATACGCTCGTCCCAGACCTGGGCGGCGCGCTGATAGGGCGTCTCAGGCTCGGGTGATTTGCCGTAATGGGTGGCCGGTCGTTTGAACATGGTCAGTCGCTTTCGGAAAGGTTGACGGAAGAGCCGCCGCCGTGGCTATCGCCGCCGCGAACGGCGTGAGCGGCGGCCTGGACGCCGTGTGTCATCTGCTGCGAGCGCTTCATGCGCTTGGCCCAGGCCGGCGGCCCGTCTGCGGAGGAAGATGAGGTCGAGGACGCACCTTCGGCCTCGCCGCCGACGGTCCCGGCGGTCGATGACCCGCCGGTTGCGCTGAAGGCGGTGCGCGCGCCGGATCGGTAGCTCTGCTTCAGGCTGTCAGCGGCGCGGCCAGCCGCGCGTTTGAGCGGGGAGGCGGCGGCTTGCGCGCCGGCGCTGGCGACATTGCCGAGGCCGGAGGCGACGGCGGCGGCGCCGGATTCCCCGGCTGCGCCAAGGCTGTAGGCGGTCGATGCGCCGCCAGCCAATGCGGCTCCACCACGAGCAGCGGCGGCCGCGCCACCGGCCAGGGCTGTGCCGCCGGAAGCGACGGCGCCCACTGCGGCAGCGCCGGCCGCGACCGCGCCGCCTGCGGCCAGGCCGGTGCCGATCGCCGCGCCAGCGCCGAGCTGCGGCCCGCCGGAGACGAGGCCATTGGCGATACCGGGACCGAAGATACCGAGGCCAAGCAGCGACAGGGCGGCGAGCACGATCGCCATCGCATCGTCGATCGACGGCGTGGCGCCGCCGAAGCCCGCGGTGAACTCGGAGAACAGGGTCGAACCGATGCCGATAATAACGGCGAGCACCAGCACCTTGATGCCCGACGAAATTACATTGCCGAGCACCCGTTCGGCCATGAAGGCGGATTTACCGAACAGGCCAAAGGGGATCAGCACGAAGCCGGCGAGCGTTGTCAGCTTGAACTCGATCAGGGTGATGAAGAGCTGGATGGCGAGAACGAAGAAGGCGAGCAGCACCAGCACCCAGGCGAACAACATGCAGACGATCTGGATGAAGTTCTCGAAGAACGACCAGTAGCCCATCAGGCTGGAGATGGAGTCGAGCAGCGGTCGTCCGGCGTCGAGGCCGGTCTGCGCCACCTTTCCGGGGCGCAGCAGGTCGGTGACGGTGAAGCTCGTGCCGGACGCCTTCAGGCCCAGGCCGGCGAAGCTCTCGAAGACGATGCGGGCGAGGTTGTTCCAGTTGCCGATGATGTAGGCGAAGACACCGACGAACAGCGTCTTCTTCACCAGCCGGGCGATGATGTTCTCATCCGCGCCCCAGCTCCAGAATAGGGCGGCGAGCGTCACGTCGATGACGATCAGCGTTGTGGCGATGAAGCCGACTTCCGGTTGCAGGAGGCCGAAGCCGCCGTCGATGTAGCGGGTGAAGACCTCGAGGAAATGGTCGATGACGCCGGTGCCGCCCACGATCAGCGTGCCTCCGGTTGAGCCGGTTCCACCTGAATGGTGGGCGCGGCGCTGCCAGGAGCCGTATCGGCGGGCGTGTTCGGGAACAGTGTGGCCCGACCGGACGGCGCTGTCGCCGGCGCGGGTTTCCCAAGGAAGCGCTGACGGCTCTCAGCCCAGGCGCGCAGACAGGACGGATCGCGCGGCCCGGCTTCGCCCATGCCGCTGCACCGCGCCAGTTCCGCATCGAGCGGATCTCGCTCCGTGATGGAACGCATCTGCGTCGTCGGGCTGTTCTGCCGGTCGTCCTTGCGGGTCATTTCGATCGCGGTCGCCGTCACCGCGATCGCGACGAAAACGACAGCGCCGAGGCGCGCGAGGGTCTTGCCGTCCATCGCCTTGCCCTCAATTGCCGTGGAACATCTGCGCGTTGCCGGGCTGATAGCCGGTGCCCGGCGTCAGGAAGCGGCGGCGCTGCTCGCGGCCTTGTTCGGCGGCTGCGGCCTGTTCCGCAGATTGCAGCGCCTGCGCCCGACCGTTGGCGGTGACGACGGCGGTGAGATCGGCGAGCTGCTGCGCCTGAAGGGCGAGAAGCTGATTGCCGGCCTGGGTGGCTTGAAGCGCGCCGGCTGCCGACTGGCTGGCGCCGACCAGTGCAGACATCTGCGTGCGGTTGGTGTCGATGTTACCGACGACGGTGGCCTGCACGCGCATGGCGTCCTGCAAGCCGCCGACTGTATTCTGCCAGCGAGCCTTGGCGTCGGCGATCAGTTGCGTATTCGACGCCGACATCGACACATTGGCGTATTTGGTCTGGAACGCCTGATCGATCTGCTGGACGTCGTAGGCGATGTTCTGCGCCTGCTGGAGCAGTTGTTGGGTGCGCTGCACCGATTGCTGAAGCTGTTGCAGCGACGAATAAGGCAGGCTGGCGAGATTACGGGCCTGATTGATGAGCATCTGCGCTTCGTTCTGAAGCGAGGTGATCTGATTGGTGATCTGCTGAAGGCTGCGCGCGGCCGTCAGCACGTTCTGCACATAGTTCGTCGGGTCATAGACGATCCATTGCGCCTGCGCCGGCGCAGCCCACATCGGGGCGAGAACGACAGGGGTGACGAGCAGCGCGGCGGCGAGCCGCGCCGCGCGGGAGCGCGGCAAGGTCATGGCAGTTTCTCCGTTGTGGTGTGTTGGGATGAGGTCGGCCGCCCAGCCGAGATCGCGGTGGCGGAGCCAAGCGGTGAGGAAGCCCGCCTGACCATGTTCGGCGAACAGCCGTGCGATCGCGGTCTGGTCGGTTTTGGAAGACGCGGCGCAGAGCGCTAGGGCGACGTCCGACAGCCCCAACTCGAACAGGCGGTTGCCGCGCCGGGACTGGCAGTAATAGTCGCGCTTGGGCATGGCCCGCGCGATGATCTCGATCTGCCGGTCGTTAAGACCGAAGCGGCGATAGATCGCGGTGATCTGCGGCTCGATGGCTCGCTCGTTCGGCAACAGGAGCCGGGTCTGGCAGCTCTCGATGATCGCAGGCGCGATCGCCGAGCCGTCGATGTCGGACAGCGACTGCGTAGCGAAGATGACGCTGGCGTTCTTCTTGCGGAGGGTCTTCAGCCACTCGCGGAGCTGGCTGGCGAAGCCTTCGTCGTCGAGCGCCAGCCAGCCCTCGTCGATGATGAGAAGGGTCGGCGATCCGTCGAGGCGGTCTTCGATGCGGTGGAACAGATAGGAGAGCACGGCGGGCGCGGCGCCGGTGCCGATCAGCCCTTCGGTCTCGAACGCCTGCACGGTTGCGGTGCCGAGATGCTCACGCTCGGCGTCGAGCAGCCGTCCGTAGGGACCGCCGATGCAATAGGCGCGCAGCGCCTGCTTCAGATCGTTGGACTGGAGCAGGACGCAAAGGCCGGTGATGGTGCGTTCCTCGACCGGCGCCGAGGCCAGCGAAGTCAGCGCCGTCCAGATGTGTTCCTTCACCTCCGGCGTGATGGCGACGCCTTCGCGTGTCAGGATGGCCACGATCCAGTCGGCCGCCCACGCGCGCTCGGGAACATCGTTGATGCCGGCCAGTGGCTGGAGGCTGACCGAGGCTTCCGCTCCATCGGACAGATCGCCACCGAGGTCGTGCCAGTCGCCGCCCATGGCGAGTGCCGCGGCCCGGATCGAGCCGCCGAAATCGAAGGCGAAGACCTGTGCTTGGCGGTAGCGCCGGAACTGCAAGGCCATCAGCGCCAACAACACGGACTTGCCGGCGCCGGTCGGGCCGACGATCAGCGTATGTCCGACATCGCCGACGTGAAGCGAAAACCGGAATGGGGTGGAGCCTTCGGTCTTGCCGAAGAGCAGTGGCGGTGCTGCAAAATGCTCGTCCCGTTCCGGCCCCGCCCACACCGCCGAGAGCGGAATCATGTGAGCGAGATTGAGGGTGGAAACCGGCGGCTGCCGGACATTGGCATAGACATGCCCTGGCAGGCTGCCGAGCCAGGCGTCCACCGCGTTGATGGTCTCGGCCATCACCGTGAAGTCGCGGCCCTGAATGACCTTCTCGACCAGGCGCAGCTTCTCGTCAGCGGTGCGCGGATCGGCGTCCCACACCGTCACCGTCGCGGTGACATAGGCGATACCGGCATAGTCGGCGCCGAGTTCCTGTAGCGCGAGATCGGCGTCCGCGGCCTTGTTCGACGCATCGGTGTCCACGAGAACGGACGCCTCGTTGGTCATCACCTCCTTGAGGATCGCCGCGACGGATTTGCGCTTGGCGAACCATTGCCGCCGGATCTTGGTCAGCAGCTTTGTCGCGTCGGTTTTGTCGAGCAGGATCGCGCGGGTGCTCCACCGATAGGGAAAGGCGAGCCGATTCAGCTCGTCGAGCAGGCCGGGCGTGGTCGCAGTGGGGAAACCGGTGACGGTGAGCACGCGCAAGTGCGATTGTCCGAGGCGAGGCTCCAGCCCGCCGGTCAGCGGCTGGTCGGCCAGCAGCGCGTCGAGATAAATCGGGGTTTCGGGCACCCGGACGCGGTGCCGGTGCGTGGAAACGCAGCCATGCAGATAGGTCAGCGTCTCGCCGTCATCGAGCCAGCGGCATTCCGGCATGAAGGCTTCGACCAGGCGCAGCAGCCGGTCGGTGCGGTCGGTGAAACCGCCCATCGCTTCGTGCGGATCGAGCCCCTTCTGGTCACGGCCCTCATAGAGCCAGCTTTCGGCGCGAGCCGCGTCTTCGGCCGGCGGCAGGTAGGTGAAGGTCAGGAAGTAGCTGGACTCGAAATGCGCCCCGGCCTCCTCGAAGTCAGCCTTGCGCTCGGCGTCGACCAGGGCGGAAGCGGCATCGGGAAAACTGCTGTCGGGATAGCGGTTCGAGGGATGGCGCTGCGCCTCGACAAAGATCGCCCAACCCGAGCCGAGGCGGCGGAAAGCGTTGTTGAGGCGACCGGCGACGGCGACCAGTTCAGCCGGCACCGCGGAATCGAGATCCGGCCCCCGGAACCTCGCCGTGCGTTGAAAGCTGCCATCCTTGTTGAGCACGACGCCGGTGCCGACGAGCGCCGCCCAGGGCAGGAAATCGGCGAGCCGGGTGTTCTTGTTGCGATATTCGGCGAGGTTCATCATCGTAGCGCGCTCCTTAAACCGAGAGGTGCGCGGGGATGCGCAAGTGTCGGCGGCCGACATCGACGAACAGCGGATCGCGTTTGGCCGCCCACACCGCCGCGAAATGGCCGATGGCCCAGACGATGAGGCCGACCAGCCAGAGGCGCAGGCCCAAGCCGAGCGCACCGGCCAGCGTGCCGTTCATGATGGCGATGGCGCGCGGAGCGCCGCCGAGCAGGATCGGCTCGGACAGTGCTCTGTGAACCGCCACGGTGAAGCCCGGCACGTCGTCGGCCACCCCGCCATCAGACGAGCGCCCCGCCGCCGAACGAGAAGAACGACAGAAAGAAGCTCGACGCCGCAAAGGCGATCGACAGGCCGAAGACGATCTGGATCAGGCGACGGAACCCCCCGGAGGTGTCGCCGAAGGCCAACGTCAGTCCGGTCGTGATAATGATGATGACGGCGACGATCTTGGCCACCGGCCCTTCGATCGACTGAAGGATGGATTGCAGCGGTGCTTCCCACGGCATGGATGAACCGGAGGCATGGGCGGGCGCCGCCATCACGACGGAGAGCGTGGCGACGGACAGCGCCGAGACGAGGCGATGGCGCGTTTGATGCAGGCGTTGGATCACAGGGTTTCTCCTTCAAGGCTGGTGGGGTTGAGAGAGGCCGCGCGGTCGTCGCTCCCGGAGGCTGGTGCGTCGGCGGGCGTGACGCGGTAATCGCCGTCCGGGCCGAGGCCCTCGACGCGGACGAGTTCGGAGAGGCGGCGTGCCGAGCCGCGGCCGGAGAGCACGGCTACGAGGTCGATCGTTTCAGCGATCAGCGCGCGCGGGACGGTGACGACGGCTTCCTGGATGAGCTGTTCCATCCGCCGCAGCGCGCCGATGGCGCTGCCGGCGTGAATCGTGCCGACGCCGCCGGGATGGCCGGTGCCCCAGGCTTTGAGGAGGTCGAGCGCCTCGGCGCCACGCACCTCGCCGATCGGGATGCGGTCGGGGCGCAGGCGCAGCGAGGACCGGACGAGATCGGAGAGCGAGGCGACGCCATCCTTGGTCCGCATGGCGACGAGGTTGGGCGCGGCGCATTGCAGCTCGCGCGTGTCTTCGATGATGACGACGCGATCGGAGGTCTTCGCTACCTCGGCCAACAACGCATTGGTCAGCGTCGTCTTCCCGGTCGAGGTGCCGCCGGCGACAAGAATGTTGGCGCGGGTAGCGACGCCGGCCCGCAGCGCCTCGGCCTGCGTGACGGACATGATCCCCGCGCGGACATAATCGTCGAGCGTGAACACGGCGACGGCGGGCTTGCGGATGGCGAAGGCCGGGGCCGCGACCACCGGGGGCAACAACCCCTCGAACCGCTCCCCCGTCTCGGGCAACTCGGCCGAGACACGCGGGCTGCCGGTGTGGACTTCGGCGCCGACATGGTGCGCGACCAGGCGCACGATGCGCTCGCCGTTGGCGGGAGACAGCCGCTCGCCCGTGTCGGCCAGCCCTTCGGCGAGCCGGTCGATCCAGATACGCCCGTCGGGGTTCAGCATCACCTCGACGACGGAGGCGTCTTCCATGAAGCGGGCGATGGCGGGACCGAGCGCCGTGCGNNCACGCAGCATCCGTGCGCCACGCGCCAGCCCTTCTGAATTGTGCTGAGAAATCGCCATCTGATCCCCGATCCAACCGGGATAAGCTCAGACGCTCCCCGGACGGGGATGATTAAAAGAGCCAGAAATCAGGCCAGTTCAACAAGAGTTGGTCGTAGTAGTAGCGTGGCGCGCAAATACAGGAGAAAGGCGGAGTTGAGTCTTTATGCCGGCCTCGTCTGGCAGCCATTCACCCCTGATCGGCGGCCTTGTCGCGGCGTGAGTCGATGTCGCGCGACAGATCTTTGAGGAACCGATCGCCGGTCGCCAGCTTCCGGCCGAGTGTTTGCAGGAAACCCTCGAACCGTTCCATGCCCTTGGCGCGCGCCGATGGATGTGCGGCGTCAGGCAATGGCGGGGTGAGAGTCATCCAGAAGCGGATGAACAGCGAGAGCGTCTCGCCGAGAATGGCGAGATCTTCGTCCATGCCGTCGATCTGGCGCCCGATCCTGTCCATGCGACGAGCAAAGACGGCCTCCAGCCGTTCGGAGGCGTCGGCTGAGAGGAAAGACGCGACGGCAGCTTCGATTACAGCGGACTTCGAGACGCGGCGCCGGAGCGCCAGCGCCTCGACCTTCCTCAACAATTCCGGCTCGAAATAGACGTTCATGCGGGTTTTGGTCTGCATGGTTGGCCCTGCTACAACTCGATGCCATCGGCCGGGTCCATTGTCGCCTGCCGGGCGATAGATGTGACCTGACGACGAAGGCTGCGGGCCTTGGCGGCGTCCGTGTCCGGCTCGTCGTCGAGCAGGGCGAACTCTCCAATTGCCGGACGCTCGGNGGGTGCGATCTCTTCATGCTCCGGCAATTCCGGCTCGCGGCGGATACCTGCATTGGCCGGATCGGTGATCGGGCCGGTTTCGGTATTGGCCGTTACGCCGGCCGATGCGGTCGGGATCGCCAGTGCGGACCAATCATCGGTGGGCGGCTTGGCCGAGCCTTTTGTGGCTGCGGATTTCGGCGGCGGCATGATCCGCTCACGGAACCGCGCATCCTCGTAGTAGCGGGCCTTCTTCGCGCGCACCGGCGGGACGCCCGCGACCAGCAGCAATTCATCGGCGGGTGGAAGCTGCATGACCTCGCCGGGAGTAAGCAACGGCCTGGCCGTCTCCTGCCGCGACACCATGAGATGCCCCAGCCAGGGCGAAAGCCGGTGGCCGGCATAGTTGGTGGAATCGCGCATCTCGGTCGCGGTGCCCAATGCGTCCGACACGCGCTTGGCTGTGCGCTCGTCGTTGGTGGCGAAGGCGACGCGGACATGGCAGTTGTCGAGCACGCTGTTGTTGGCGCCATACGCCTTTTCGATCTGGTTGAGGCTCTGCGCGATCAAAAAGCTCTTGATCCCGTAGCCCGCCATGAAAGCCAGCGCGGACTCGAAGAAATCCAACCTTCCCAGCGCCGGAAACTCGTCGAGCATCAACAGCAGCCGGTGGCGATTGGCCGAGGTCGTCAGGTCTTCGGTCAAGCGCCGCCCGACCTGATTGAGCAGCAGGCGGATCAGCGGTTTGGTGCGGTTGATGTCCGACGGCGGCACCACGAGGTAGAGGCTGACGGGCCTGTCGCCCGAGACGAGATCGGCGATGCGCCAGTCGCAGCGCGCCGTCACTTTCGCCACCACGGGATCACGATAGAGGCCGAGGAACGACATGGCGGTCGACAGCACGCCCGATCGTTCGTTGTCGCTCTTGTTCAGCAGCTCGCGCGCCGACGACGCGATGACGGGATGCACGCCGGCCTCGCCGAGATGCGGGGTATTCATCATGGCGCGCAACGTCGCCTCGACGGGTCGCTTCGGATCGGACAGGAAATTGGCGACGCCCGCCAGCGTCTTGTCGGCTTCCGCGTAGAGAACATGCAGGATCGCGCCGACCAGAAGCGAATGGCTGGTCTTTTCCCAATGGTTCCTTTTGTCCAAAGCACCTTCGGGATCGACGAGGATATCGGCGATGTTCTGCACGTCGCGGACTTCTTTGTCGCCGCGCCGCACCTCGAGCAGCGGATTATAGGCCGACGAGGTGGGATTGGTCGGATCGAACAGCAGCACGCGGCCGTGCCGAGAGCGGAAGCCGGCGGTCAGCCNCCAATTCTCCCCCTTGATGTCATGGATGATCGTGCTGCCGGGCCAGGTCAGCAGGGTCGGTACGACGAGACCGACGCCCTTGCCCGATCTGGTCGGCGCGAAGCACAGCACATGCTCCGGGCCATCGTGGCGGAGATAGTCGCGGTCATAGCGACCAAGCACCACGCCGTCCGCGCCGAGCAATCCGGCTGCCTTGATCTCGTTCAGCTCGGCCCAGCGCGCCGAGCCATAGGTGACGACGTTCTTCGCGTCCCGCGCTCGGATCACAGACAGGGTGATGGCGACGACGATCGAGACCAAGCCGCCCGATACCGCGATCATGGCGCCTTCGAGGAAAATCGACGGCGCATAGGCGTCGAACGAGAACCACCACCAGAAGAAGATCGGCGGGTAATAGACCGGCCAACCCGCTACCACGAACCACGGCTGTCCGAGCTGCGCCTGAAACCCGAGACGCCATGCCGTCCATTCCGTTGCGCACCATATCGCGGTGAGCACGATGGCGAGGACGATTGCGACTTGTCCCCAAAGGACACGGCTTCCAGACATAGAGGCTCCGACCGGCAAAAGAGTGGAGCCGATCAAAGAATATCCGTTATGGCGAGAAGCAACAGAAAATCCGAAGCGTCGAGATTTCGGATGCTGTGGCTGACAAATCGGACGGTCGACGTCCAGGCGCCACGCCTCGACTACTGTTCTGCTGCCCCGAAGGTTGGCCATCCCAGGCCGTCATCGGTTCAGATCGGTCTGCATCAAAGCCCCAATCCTCTCTGCCGCCCCAGTTGCCACGACACCGATCCCCCTCGCACGATGCCCATGACCTCGCGGCCGAGCTGACGGTCGATGACCGGCCGCCACGGAACAAGGGTGAACTCGTGTGACTTNNACTCGACGATGGCGAACTTGCCGCTGGCGAGCTGCGTGGTTCCAGTGAAGGCGCCGGTTAAGGTCTCGCCATCGGCGGCCTTTCGGAAGGGGAGCGACTTCTTTGCCGCCAGTTCTTCGCCCGCGCGGGCAACCTCGCGCTCCTGAAGCGTGGCGATCAGGTTGCGCCGATAGGCGACGCGGCCGTCCGGCTGACGGGCGGCGTCGCCATGCTCGATATGATGTTCGCGGCGGCGCTCCATGGCCGCGCGCATCTGTTCACCGAAGCCGGCCGGCGACAGGTCCGATCCGTCCGCGCTGAGGAGGCGCCGGTCCAGCCAGGTCGCCCCATCCGATCCGATCTGGCGTTCCAGATCGAAGGTCGAGAGGATGCGGATATTGGCTCGGCTACTCCGCCCTGCATCGTGGGTGGCGGCGCGTGCCTCGAAATCATCGGGGATGCGCCATTGGTCAGCGTCGATACGCTCCACGATCCCGGCCCGGCGCAACGCCTCCAGCCGCCGGACATGGGCGTCCACGAATCCCTGATAGTCGCCGTTCGGCACTTGGCCGTCGAACCGCGCCTGCTCCAGATGACGGCTCGGCCGATAGACGCCATCCGCGGCCATGCCGGCGATGGCGCGGTCGGATGGACGGCCGGCGCTGTCCGGTGGCCCGATCTCGATGATGCTGCCGATGCGGATGTCCTCGACCCGCGCGGCGTCGATACCGGAGACATGGTGCGTTCGCCCGTCGATGCCATCGACCACAAGCGTCAGGTGTTCGCCCAGCTCGTCGGACAGATGCTTGTCGATGACGCGGCCGATGATCGGCGTCTCGGGCGCGCTATCGTGAATCTGGAAACTCATCGGGTCGCGTTCCACGCCCTCGGCCAGATGCGCTTGCTGCATGATGCGGATGATGTCGCCGCGCTCTCCCATTTGGCGCAGCGTTGGTTCCAGCCGGTCGCTCAATTCCCAGATGCCGGACGCATGTTCCGTGGCAAGGCCCATGTCGTTCAGCTNTGAGAGACGACGTAGGCGCAGCGTCCGGTCGGACTGGCCGCGCAAGTCGCCCGGTTCATGGCGCAGGTCTATGAAGCGATCTTCCGCCTCGCCGATCATCGCCCGGTCGATGCGGGTGAGGCGGTCCTGGTCGATCTCGGCCAAGAGCTTGCGGCGGTGCTCGATCTCGGTGACGGGTCCGAGTTCCAACGTCGCTAGTTCGCTGGCCCGCTCGCGGATGCCATTGGCGAGATAATCGCCATTGATGACGAGATCCTCGTCGAGGGCGTCGCGGCCGTTGACGATGACATGCACATGCGGATGGCCGGTGTTGTGGTGATTGACGGCGACCCAATCCAGCTTCGTGCCGAGGTCGGTTTGGACCTGGGCCATCAGTTCGCGGGTGTAGCCGGTCAGGTCGGCAAGATCGGCGGCGTCTTCCGGTGACACGATGAACCGGAACTGGTGGCGGTCGTCCTGACCGCGATCGAGGAAGGCGTCGCCATCGGCACGGTCTTCCGTCGCCGAGTAGATCTGGCCGCGTTCGCCATCGCGAGCCGTCCCGTCGCGCTGGATGTAGCGCAGATGGGCGCCGGCCTTGCCACTGCGACCGGCGGCGCGAACCGACCGGGACTTGACGATCACGCGGCGGCTGCCGGCCTTACGATGGGTCCACCCGTTCGACAGGTTGCGGGCGCGAACGAAGGATGCGCCGCGCCCCCGCTGCACGCCTCGGCCAGAGGCGACGACACTCTGACCATTCATCGAGCGGCCGGAGCCACTGCTCTGGGTCGAGCGGTTGCGGCCGGTCCCGGCCTGTTGCTGGCGGGCGATCTTGCGAAGCTGGCTGAGGAAACTCTTGGCCTGTCCGGCCTTCGCTCCGTTGGAGCGGATGCGGCCGGGCTTCGGCCGAAAATGATCGTCGTCGCTCATGGCTCCTGATCCGCCAGAAACCGGCGATTTCGGGCGAGGGTGCCGTGAGAAACGCTGAAAATGTTGGGTTTCCGGCATCTCGCAGCACTACGGCGGCTCAGAGACGGTGCCGCCCAAAACAGTGTGCAGACAAGGGCTTGCCCCCGGATCGGACCCATGGGGTGCCGTCCGCTTTAATCTTGCCCTCCCGCCTTCCTCCCTGTTCCGCCCCCATTGCCCACGGATGAGACTGTCGCCAGCCCCATCCGCTGCACACTGAAACTTCCTGCCGGGCGGACCGGATCATGGGCCTCATGGCTGTCGTCCCGTATCCGCCCGCGCCACGAACAGACCGCCCGACTGCGGCACGATGGCGGAAACATCGCGCATGTCCGGGATCGTGTCCGCGTCATTGGAGGAGCGCCCGACCGGCACAAGAGCGGTTGACGTGCGACGCTCCGATTGCGCGATGAACAGTGGTGCTTGAGTCCAAGCGAGCGGATCGGCAGCGGCGACCAAAATCGGCGTCGGTGCATCGCCACCGCCAAGAGAGGGCGCGACATTGGCGACATAGGCGCGCGTTTCGGCCGGTAGGAGACGGCCCTTCAGCGAGTCCTCGTAACGTCCGGGACCGGCGTTGTAGGCTGCGATCCAGCCGGGCGAGCCGTAGCGGTCGTATAGCTCGCGGATATAGGCCGCGCCCGCGATGATATTGTCGTGGGGGTCGTAGGGATCGGCGCCGAGGCGGTAGCGATCCCGCAAACCCGCCCAGGTCTTCGGCATGATCTGCATCAATCCCATCGCGCCCTTGGGGGAGATGGCGCGGGGATCGCCGTTGCTCTCCGCCTTCATCACCGCACGAATCCATGCTGCGGGAAGCTCGAAGCGTTGCGCCGCCTCGGCGACGAGTTCGCCGAGAAAGTCACGGACGGGTGCAGGGGCGGAGTTCGACGGTTGTGCGAAGACTGGAACGGTCAGCGCGCAACCGAACGACAGACCGATAAGGAGAAGAAGGGAGGTACGCCGCATCGTCTCAGTCCCTTCCGTCGCGCTTCTGCGGACGGTTCCAATGCAGCGACCAGGCGCTGCCGGTATCGTCGTCCCGGAACAGGTTGGCGCGGATCGGCCGCGGCAGCGTGGGATCGTCGATCAGCAGGGCGATGTATTCGCCTGCGCGCTCGCCAGTGCGTTTCCAGCCCGCGCCGATCTCCGGGCCGTCATCGCCGCCGTGATGGATGCGATAGTCCGGGGCGTTCTCAGCCTCGGACGGCTCGGTAGGAACGACGGTGACTTCGCTGAAAAGCGTCAGGGTATGGATGCGCCCGACAAAACCGGATGTCTCACGGGTGAATGTGCCGATCTGTGACATGATGGTCTCCATGGCGGCGGTGTGGTTGAACCGTCGGCGGGCGCCGCTCCCGACGACGGGAAGCGGTCAGCGTGCCGTCGCGCGCCAGACGAAGCGGCCGTCGCCGGCCTCGTCGGTGTAGAGCGGCGTCGCCTTGCCGATGACCGCGCGCGTCGGAAGCGGGCCGAAGTAGCGACCGTCCAGACTGTCGTGCGCGTCGGGATTCATGAGGAAGATGTCGCCATCCGCGATGCGGCGGCAGCCTTGCCAGACGGGCAATGGGCGGCCGAGTCGGTCGCGGTCGAGCGCCTCGCCGAGCGGCACGGCATCGACGGTGATGGTGTTGCCGGTGCGGCAGACCCGTTGACCGGGAAGCCCCATGACGCGCTTCATCAGCGGCACGTCGCGGCCGATATAGCCGCGAGCGACCATGAAGTCGGACAGTGGCTTGTCTGGCATGGCCGCGACGAGATCGCCGACTTCCAAATGGCGCGTCGGGCCAAGGTCGTAGAGACCGACCGGCACGCTGGCCGAGGCATTCCAGACGAGGCGCGGCGCGATCGGGATGAAAGCGGCGACGGCGACGCCCATCGTCACGAAATACGTCACCATGACATAGCCGAAGCGAGTCACAGTTCGATCTCCCGGCGCTTGAGCCACGCCTGATGGCGCTCCGTCGAATAGGCGCGGGGCTGGTGCCCGGCGCCGATCCGGTTGCCGACATGCCGCCAATGATCGGGGGCTACGTCCCAGGCGTCGATGCCGAGGGCTTCCACGGCGTCGATGTGACGAAGCACCCGTTCGACCTTGGGCCAGCCCTCGATTTTCAACAGGATCTCGCCGCCGGGACGCACGAAGGGCAGCGTCTGGTAAGCTTCGCCCGGCGCAACCGCGCGCACGATGTCGATGCGCGAGATGATCGTGCCGAAGTCGTTGGAGGCCCAGCGCACGAAGGCGAAGATGCTGCCTGGCCGATAGGAGAAGACACGGCGGCGGCGGTCGAGCACCTGCTCATGGGCTTCGCGACCGAACCTGATCCAGTTCTCGATCCGCTTCTCGACGTGGGTCAGTTCGACATGGGTGAGGCTGTCGGCGAGATGCGCGCGCGGCATGGGGCCGCTTTGCACGCGGGGAACCGCGGCGTCGGTCATGATGGGTCTCCTTCGATGGTCGGGGAAATTCGCGCGCGAGCAGGTCGCGCAGCATGTCGGCGACGGTGACGCCGCGCCCGAACGCGACGATCTTGATGCGGCCGCGCTAGTGCGGGCGTTACGTCGATGGTCAGCCGGGCGGTGAAGCTGCCGGAATCGCCATCGCGCGACGGCGTATCGGTCGCCCTGACCCAGCGGTCGAGATCGGCAGGCCGGGACGCGAAGCCGTTGCGGGTTGGGCGCTGGCTCATCGCACCGACCTCCCGATGCTCAAGCGCGAGATCGCGTCCGCCAGCGCCGCGATCTCGCGCGCGGCGGGCGTGTCATCGTCCAGCTCGGAGACTAGGCGACCGGACTGCGCGGCGACCGCGAAAGCGACGCGCTGGCCGATGGTGGCGGCAAGGACCGGCGGGTCGTGGTCGGCCAGCGTCTCGGCCGTCTCACGGGCAAGCACAGTGCGCGCACCGCAGCGGTTCAGCACAAAGCGCGCGGCCAGCTCAGGCCGGTAGATGCGCGCCTCGGAGACGAGCGCCAGCATCTCGGCAGAGGCCCAGCCGTCGAACGGCGACGGCTGCACCGGGATCAGGACTAGGTCGGCGGCGAGCAGCGCCGAGCGCATCAGTCCGGCGACGCGCGGCGGCCCGTCAATAACGATATGATCGGCGTCGCGGGCCAGTTCGGGCGCTTCCCGATGCAAGGTGTCACGGGCCAGACCGACAACGCCGAATAGGCGCGCGAGCCCCTCGCGGCTTCGCTGCTGCGACCAGTCGAGCGCCGAGCCTTGCGGGTCCGCGTCGATCAGGGTGACGCGCTGGCCACGGCTGGCCCATTCGCCCGCGAGATTCAGGGCCAGCGTCGTCTTGCCGACGCCGCCCTTCTGATTGAGGAGAGCGACGATCATCGGCCGCCTCCCGGACGGAAGGGGAGCTGAGGAAGCGGATGCGTGTCGGCTGCCTTGGGGGTGTTGGTGCGCCGTTTGCCGGTGACGCTGAGCGCCTTCGTGGCTTGCCGAACGAGGTTTTCCACCTCGCGGGCGCGCTCTTCAAAGTTAGATTCTCTGTTGAACTCTAAGTTAAGGGCGCGATTTTCGCTTTTCTTGCCGTGGGTTAAGGCCGGTTTGGGTTCCCGTTGGCACGAGGGGGCGGTTCCTGATGGCACGGGCCTTCGGGTTCCCGATGGCACGAAGCCGCCCACAGGTTTTCCACAGGCCGGCGCCGGCTCGAAAGCGAGCAGCGTGCGGCCTCCCGCCTCGATCTCCAGGAACAGCCTGTAACCGGGGAGCGGCTGGCGGCGGATGATGTCGCGCAGCTCGAAGGCGAAGCGCTTGAACGGCGACAGGGCGCCGGACTTCTGATGAAGGTGGCGGAAGTCGAAGCGCCAGCCATTGCGCTGGCGACCGCCATGCTTGCGGACGATCCGGTAGAGCCAGCGGTCGAGCCCGCCCGTGAGATCAAAATAGGCTCGGTCGATCGTCAGCACGAGCGCGTCGTCGAGCACCGCTCGGTAGAACCAGTCGGGCACGATCAGCTCGATCCCGTCCGGCTTGCCGCTCCGGTCGGTACGTTCCTTCCATTCATTGATCCACGAAAAGCGGTGCCGCCGGCCTTCGGCGGCAGGTTGGCGGATGGAGGTGCAGATCGTCGTCGATTGCAGCCGGTCGAGCGCCGCCTTGAGGCGCTGATAATCGCGCAGCGACGTGCCGCGGCCGATGAACTTCAGGATTTCATAGGNGGTGGCGACCATCAGGCGCGAGGTGCGAAGCCCCGTGTCGCGCGCCTCGACGATCTGGCTCGCCGCCCAGATCAGGATGTCGGCGTCCCAGATGGTCGCCATGCCGTGATCGGCCACGGCCTCGACGCGGATCGACACGCCGCCGGCGTTGAAATCTATCGGCGCGGTGCGGTGGGATTTGGAAAGGGAGAAGAAGGGATAGGCCATGAGATCCTGCGCGTCTCGGGCAGCGAACTCGCCAGGGAGCGCCCGAAACAGGTCGAGCTGTCCGCGCTCCGATGGGTGTTGTTGCCGCGCCGCCATTGGTGGGTTTCGCCAGCGATCAGCGTGGGTATCGACCGGCATGGGCGGGCGGCGCCGGCGTACGACGCTTGGCGGGAAGGATCGAACCGCGCGGATCGGATGTCGAGGTGACGGCGCCGCGCGCCGCCCAGGCTTCGAGATCGTCGACGGCATAGACGACGCGGCCGCCGAGCTTGCGATAGGCGGGGCCGGTGCCATAGGTCCGGTGCTTTTCGAGGGTGCGGGCGGACAGGCTGAGGAACTCGGCGGCTTCCTTGGTGCGCAGGAAGCGTGGCGGGAGAACGGTGAGGTCGGGTCGCATGGATGGGGCCTCCGTGAGCTTCGTGAAGGCCGCTGGAGATCAGCGGCGGACGAAGGCCACGATGGCGAAGCAGGACCGGCGGGATGCAGGGCGAAGTCAGGGGGTATGAAATCGCCCACCGCTTACGGTGCCGGCGCGGTCAGTTCTGGCGGTGATGTCGGAGCAAGGCGCGATAGCCGCCGGCGATCATGGCGCGCGCATCCCGCAACAGGGATTTGATGGTGTGACGGGCGGAAGCGTCCTGCCATTCTTGGCGATCGAGTCGGGCGATGTGGAACACGACCTGCGCGATCTCCCTCTGCGTCGCGCCATCGCGGTGGCCATCGAAGCACTGCAACATCCTGCGCAATCGCAGGCGTTGTTGCCGCGTCAGCCGTGTATCCGGTGGAACCGTCCGGCCATGAAGGGCGGCCAGCAGGCGGCGAAGGGATTCGAGCCGGTCGAGCCCGTCCCGATCGAGCGGAATGATGGCGGCAAGCGGCTGGCCGAGCATCGCGTCCGGTTCGATGACGAGCTGGACGCGCTGGCCGTTGCCGAGATCGTAGAGAAGGACGTCTTCGCTATCGTCTGCAATGCGACCGGCGGTCTCGAACGTCGGCGGCAGTACGGCGTCCGCAGTCAGACCTGCGGGCGCTAACCCCAGAAAGAGGGTGCTCGTGTCGTCTTCGGGCAACCAAGCGATGTGGGCTTCAGATGGAGGCTCCAGCGGGTCGACGGGGAAATCGCAACCCCCACCGCCGCCGGATCTTGTCGGTCAGCGTCCGGACGTCGGTCTTTCCCGCGCGCAGCTCCTGGTAGTCTTCGTCATAGGCGTCATTGCGCCGGAGCCACTCCCAGGCGAGATCGGACGCGCTCATCTCGGCGAGATGTTCATAGGCGGCAGAAGAGCGCCAGCCTGCTGCGCTGGGTGTCATTGCGATCCTCCCTTCGCTTATGTGCTTGTGGAGGAGGAAGGATTCCTGACGGAACCGTCCGGCGGAAGCTGGACTATAGGCAAAGAGCGATGCCGCGCCGGCATCGGGCAATCAATGCGGGGGCGGGTCAACTCGCGATAGCCCTGTTCCGTCATCCAGCGCGCCCGCGCCAGATGCGTGTCGTGAACATGGCGGCAACGCTGTGGGTCGTGGGAGGGATCGAGGCCGAAGATGACCTGGACCGCCTCCTGCCAAGCCGCGCCGTCGCGGGCCGAGTCGAGCAAACGCAGATAAAGAGCCATGTGCTCACGGTCATAAGATGTGAGCGACTGGCTGATTGGTGGCTCGTCGAGGAACGACGACGTTTTCTGGCCCATAGAGCGACTATAATCGCTTAATGGCGTTTCGTTAACAGGATCTTGGGAAATTCTAGCGCAGCGCTTGAGGCGGGGCAGCCGACTAGCGCTTTGGCGAGAGATCCTTCCTGTCGTGAAGCAACAACACGCCTTCGCCCTTATCGGTCGATAGCAGGACGATCCCTGCGGCTTCCAGCGCCCTGCGCACGAGATCGCGCGTCGACTCATAGACCTCGAGGCCGCTTTCGGATTCGAGGCGCTTGAGCGCAGTCAGCGATGTCCGAGCCTGGTCAGCGAGCGTCTCCTGTGTCCATCCCAGCAACGCGCGTGCGGCCCGTGATTGTCGGGCGGTGATCATAAATGACCACCTCCCACCGGCCAATAACTACCTGCCAGAACTACGACTATTTTAGTCGCTCTTGGCGGCGCGAGGGGGGCTCGAAAACTTGTCGTCCGCTCTTTTAGGTCTTCGACGGCGCCACTGATTCGCGCGTAGGCAAGACAAAGGCCCCGGCCTGTCCGGCCGGGGCCTTGCTCGGTGGGTCAGTCCGCCCGGCGGCTCGGGCGGGACCAGATCAGCGAGTAGCCATCGCCGTCCTCGTCGTCGAAGAGGTTGGCGTAGATGGGGGCGTTGAAGCTCGGATCGTCGAGCTTGAGGCCCAGATAGTCGCGGCCCTCGTTGGAGCGCTTGGACCAGGCGGCGCCGATCTCGACGCGGCCGACCAGAACCCGGTGGCTGGGGGCGTTTTCGCCGGTGGCGCGCTGGTCAGGGACGATGCGCACGCCCTTGGCCTGGACGCTGAGGGTGACGATTTCGCCGCTGAACTCGTTCGAGGCGGTCTTCTTGAAGGTGCCGATGGTCGCCATTTTCAANNATCTCCGTTTNNGTCGTTTTCGAGCCCGCACCATTGCGGCCTCGATGGCGATCGACGGGCCGGAGGCGATCGACAGCGCACCCCGAAGGGGCCTGACAGCTAAGGAGGNACTTTGTTGTCCCGCGAGGAATGACGGCGCAGCCGGCAGGGGAAGAAAGTTTGACGCGGCTGTTGCGCCACAGGCGATCGAGGCGCAGCCGGCCTTCGGCCAGATCAAGCCATTGGAGAGGCCGTTTGGAGCGGTCTGGAGGCGGGCAGAAGCGGAGATGATGGTGGCCCTGTCGAGACCGGCGCCAAGACCTGCGCGATATTCACCGGCGTATCTCTCCCCCTTGTCGGCGGGCCTTGCGTTTCTCGTGTTCGCCCGACCTGCCACGGACGAAAACCTCCGCCGGTCAGTATCGATGGGCTGCGCCGGGATCGGCGCTCGGTCCAGGCGTGTCCCGAGGGGATGATTGAGCCGTGGTTCTCTGCGTGATCCGGGCACTGTCGTCCGCGTCGCCCTCTCAAGACGATGGTGTGGACAGAACGGAAGCGCTTTTCTGTCCCGCTATCCCGGCGGGGTGATCAGGCCCGAGCCTGGCTCTGGCCGGACGGGCCGGTGGCCGCCATGCCCGTGACGCGCGCGAACGCGGTGACGCCGACCGCGACCGCGCCGAAGACCGAGAATACCAACTGCCAGGTCTCAGATGGCATGGTGTGTTTCACGATGCCGTGCGTGGCGTGGTAGCCGGCGATAGCGGCCGGAGCGACGAAGGCGAGCGCGATCAACAGCCGCGCCCAGAGCGGGCGGACCAGCCCAAGCAGGAGCTGGCCGGCGCCGAGCGTTAGCCCGGCCGCGAGCGTGCCGATCAGGATCGCGCCTAGCCAGCCCGCGCCGGTCTGGTAGGCCCAGCCGCCGGCGGTGGCGCCCGCGAAGAGGGGCAGCGCAAAGACGGCGAGCGTGAACAGCAGCCAGCAGAAGAAGCCGATGGCTGCGATGGATAGGATTGTGCCCAGAAAGATCATGGTGGTGTCTCNCGAAAGAACGGTTCTGACGGTCGCGCCTTCCACCACCACCACGGCGCATCGAGAACTATAGCAGAACATCGANNCGCCGGCGGGAGCGGAAACCGATGAGGTTCCAGTCCCGCAGGCGATGATCTTCGACCCATCATGGGCCGAAGGNNGGTCGATCTCGCGGACGATCTGCGAAAGGTCGCCGTCATATTCGCTGGCGGGCGTGACCGAGAGCGTCCCGTCGCCAGCGCGGAAGATGACGATGACGGCCATCAGGGTGGTGGCGAGGCTGAAGGCGAAGGCGTGTGCGTCGTTGAAGGACATCGAACCGGCTCCTGTTTCGAGCGGAGGTCCATCCCCGCTGACAGGCGCCCGATGTGTTCGGCCGAGGGCCGCGATCACCGCGCAGGTGAAGCCGAAGCGGCGGCACGCGCAGCGTAGTCCGACCCTTTATGGGTTGATGGCGTCAGGCCCTTGGCGGGACCAAGGATCAGCGCATTTGAAGCGGGGTGGAGACTCGCTACGGGAGCGGTCGTTGTCCGATGGCGTCCATGCCGGATTGCCTCGCGGCCGTGTTGGCGTGTCGATGGAAATGCGGACGGCGCTCACGCGCCGCCCGTGCTGAACCGATAGACCGGNNGCATGCCGAGCTTTCTGGCCTTGTCGGCGAGATTGTCCTGGATGCCGGTGCCAGGGAAGACGAAGACACCGATCGGCATGATCGCCAGCATGGCGTCGTTGCGCTTGAACGGGGCGGCTTTGGCGTGCTTCGTCCAGTCGGGCTTGAAGGCGACCTGCGGCACCTTGCGGGTTTCCGCCCAGCGCGAGGCGATCTTTTCGGCGCCTTTCGGGGAGCCTCCGTGCATCAGCACCATGTCCGGGTGTTTGGCATGAACCTGATCGAGCTTGGCCCAGATCAGCCTGTAATCGGCGGTGTCGCCGCCTGAGAAGGCGATCTTCGGGCCTGCGGGCACGAGCACCTCGGTTTCTGCGCGGCGTTTGGCGGCGATGAAATCGCGGCTGTCGATCATCGCGGCGGTAAGGTGGCGATGGTTGACGCGCGATCCGTTACGCTGGGACCAGGNGGAGCCGGTGGCGCGGAGATAGTGATCGGCGGCGCTGTCGCGGAAGACTTCCAGGCTGTCGCGCCGTTCGATCAGTGATTGCCCCAGGTCGATCAGGCGTTCGAGCTGGACGGATTTGACCTCGGAGCCGTCCTGTTCACGCTGGAGGCGCTTCTGTTCCTGCTCGTTGTCGTCGAGCTTGCGGTCGGCCCGTTCGACGGCGCGGTGGAACATATTGACGGTCGACCAGAGGAGATCGTCGAGGTCGGGATCGAGGCTGGTTTCGGCCACCGTGGCGATCAGGGCGTCGAAGATGTCGGCCACGGCGCCTTCGATGATGCGGTCTTCCGGGACAGGCCGGGGATCGGCTTCGTCTTCCGAAGGTCGGTAGCCGTAGAGCTGAAGCTCCTGCACGATATGGTCGGTTGGTGATGATGCGTGTTCGGGTTCGTAGTCGTCATGCCCGTTCATGGGATGCTCCGTCGGTTGGACCGTGACCGTCGCGGCCTTCATGGCGACGAAGCCGTCGGGCGGGACGGACCTGCACCCGAAGCGAAGCGNCAGGGCCGAAGCGCAGCGGAGGATGGCGGAGGCCGGCGATTTTGCCTCGCGATGGAAAGCGGTCCCCCTTTTCTTTTTGGGGGANNCCGCGCCGGAAAATCGTCGGTCGCAGCCATTGCCGATCCGGCCTGGCTGACGGCCGATCGCCCTCTCGAAGGCCGAGGCGCGGTCCTCTCCGATGGAAGGACGCATCCNTGCGGGCATGATGACGGTGGCCCCGCCATCCCCATGCCGGCGACTATGCGGCTTGGAGCCAGAAGCGGGCGATGTCCTGCGGTGCGAGCTGCACCCTGAGATTGGCCCGGAACGCATCGAGGCCGAGGCGCCGGAGATCCTCGTTGAAATCCTCGAGCACCGGCGAGAGCACGATCACCTCGATCCCGGCCGCGTTCGCCCGTTCGACAAGGCTGTCGCGTGCGCCGTCACCTGCCGGGTCGTTGTCGCGGACGATATAGAGCCGGCGCAGATCGTCGGGGAACAGGATGGCGGCCAGATGGGCAGCGGACAGGGCGGCCGCCATCGNCGCCATGTGCGGAAGCGCCTGACGTGCGGACAGGATGGTTTCGATGCCTTCGCCCGCCGCCATCACCGCGCCGGCGTTCCCGAAGCGGACGGCGTGTCCGAGCAGGTCGCCCATCGCTTTGCGCGGCGTGTCGATCGGCGCCTTGCCAACCCGGATAGGATCTGGGCCGTCAGGGGCAAGCCAGGTGCGATGTGCGCCGGTGATCGTGCCCCGAAGATCGGTGACGGCGGCGATCATCGCTGGCCAGGTTTCGGTCGGGCCATGATCGTCCGGTCGATAATAGCAGCGCGGATGGAAGCGGAGGCTTCCGGTTCCGTGCAAAGCCGTAATGCCGCGATTGCGGAGATACGCTTCTACCAGCGTGCCGCCGATCGGCTTCGACATAGCGAACAGCCGCCTTGCCGCCTCGGCCGAGCCTGACGGGGCCGGCGTGCTCGGTCGCTTCGGGCTCGCCGGCGCGGGTTTCGGACGCGGCAGGCTGAGAAAGCTGCGGGCTTCCTCGACGACATCGGCGAAGTCGGTGAGGCCGCAGCTCTCCCGGATCACGTCGAGCAGATCGCCATGCTCGCCGGTGGCGGCGTCGGTCCATTTGCCCGCCGGCCCTTTCGCCGTCTCCTTGAGCCGGACGAACATCGAGCGGCCGGGCGTGTTGCGCGCATCGCCGACCTGCCAGTAATTGCCCTGACGATGGCCGGCGTCGAGATAGTGGCGGCACACCGCCTCGGNCCTCCCGGCCGAGACGCTGCGCCAGATCGGAAGCGTCGAGACGTGTCATCACGCCGCCTCGCGTTCGCCGATGCGCTGGACCGGATAGCGGCCCAGCACTCGCTCCAGCACCGCAAGACCGGCGCTATCGGTCGGCACGAACATCCTGAGCTTCCAGGAGATGATCTCGTGGAACAGTCCGTAGGCGGTGAGCCGCTCGCGCATCGTGTCGGTGAAACCCGACAGTTCGATGCGGTTGGCGCCCATCACACGGACGCGGTGAAGTTGAAGCCCCTCGGCGAGGTCGAGGATGGTGCGACCATCCATCAGCGCCATGAAGGCGTCGGCGGGCGCGAGAGTGGCTGCGCCGGTCGTGGTCGCATTGGCCGCCCAGGCGGGTGAGACCTTGCGGCCGACGATCCGCTCGCCCTCGTCGGTCTGGAGCCGATAGACGCGGGTGGACTCGTTCGGTAGCCGCTTCCAGATCGGCAGCAACAGGCCGGCGACGACATGGATCGTGCTGTCGGAGAACGCCGGCACGTCCGCGACCTCGGCGTTCCAGGTTGAGGCGAAGTCGATCCGTTCCGCCTCGGCCCAATGGGTCTCGCCCATCATCTTCACCGGAACGGTGTGGGATTCCATCGGCCGGATCAGCCGGACACGGCGTTCGATCTCGCCATCGTCGAGCATGACCGAGGTGGCGGGGATCTGCACCGCGGCGCGGCCCGACCGTTCGTTGACCAGCAGCCTGGCGCCGGATTCGCCGAGATGGGCGAGCGCGTCGTCCAGCGTGACCGGGCGGTTTCGGGTCCGCTGCGCGATGGTGAGGAGCCGGGTCTCGGCGCCCGTGCCCGGATGCGTATAGATGGTCTGGCGGCCGGTGACGGTGAAGCCTTCCGCCGTCAGCGTCTCCAGCCCGACATCGTAGATGCCAGCGGCTATGGCCCCCTCGATCTTGGCGGTGAGAAGCTGCTCAAAGGCGGTGAACAGGATGCCCTGAAGCTCGATGGTCAGGGCCAGCAGCCGATTGAGGAAGGTGGTGATCGGGGGCAGTTCGTCCTTGATGCCGTTCGCGTCCATCAGCTTCAGGCCGGTGGCGGACTCGAAGCGTTCGAGCGAGCAGCCTCCGACCTTGCCGCGCACCAGCAGGAGATAGAGCTGGCGGAGCGCATCGCGGGCGTAGGGGCTTTCCAGATTGTCCTCGGGGCGGAACAGGCCCTGGCCGCCGGTCTGGCGCTGGCCGCGGGTGATGGCGCCCAGCGTGTCGAGCCGCCGGGCGATGGTGGAAAGGAAGCGCTTCTCCGCCTTGACGTCCGTGGCGATGGGCCGGAACAGCGGCGGCTGCGCCTGGTTGGTCCGGTGCGTGCGACCGAGGCCCTGGATGGCGGCGTCCGCTTTCCAGCCGGGTTCGAGCAGATAGTGGACGCGCAGCCGGGTGTTCCGCGCCGAAAGCTCGGCGTGATAGCTGCGGCCGGTGCCGCCGGCGTCCGAGAAGATCAGAATGCGTTTGCTGTCGTCCATGAACGCCTGGGTTTCGGCGAGATTGGCGGCTGCGGCGCGGTTCTCGACGACGAGGCGATCGCCGCCGGAAGGCATGCTCTTGCGGACGATGCGCCGCGAGCGGCCCGTCACCTCGGCCACCAGCTCCGTGCCGAAATGCTGGACGATCTGGTCGAGCGCGCCGGGCACGGGCGGCAGGGAGGCGAGCTGCGCGATCAGCTCGTCGCGGCGCGCGACGGCTTCGCGGCTTTCGACGGGCTGGCCGTCGCGATAGACCGGCCGCGACGAGAGGTTGCCCTCGCTGTCGGTGAAGGGCTCGTAGAGCTGCACCGGGAAGGAATGGGCGAGGTAGTCGAGAACATATTCCCTCGGCGTGATGTCGACGCGAACGTCGTTCCATTCCTCGGTCGGCAGGTCGACCAGGCGGCGTTCCATCAGCGCCTCGCCAGTCGAGACGATCTGGATGACAGCGGCATGGCCTGCTTCCAGGTCGCCGCTGATCGACCGGATCAGAGTCGGCGTCTTCATGCTGGTGAGCAGATGGCCGAAGAAGCGCTGCTTGGCGCTCTCGAAGGCCGAGCGGGCGGCGGACTTGGCCTGCCGGTTCAGCGTGCCGGACGTGCCGGTGATGTTGGCGGCCTCCATCGCCGCATCCAGATTGTTATGGATGACGGCAAAGGCCCCGGCATAGGCGTCGTAGATGCGGGTCTGCTCAGGGCTGAGGGCGTGTTCGACCAACTCGTATTCCACGCCGTCGAAGGAGAGCGAGCGGGCGGTGTAGAGGCCGAGGGCGCGCAGGTCGCGGGCCAGCACCTCCATCGCCGCGACGCCGCCAGCCTCGATCGCCTCGATGAACTCGGCCCTCGTCGAGAACGGAAAATCCTCGCCGCCCCACAAGCCGAGCCGCTGGGCGTAGGCGAGGTTGTGGACCGTGGTGGCGCCGGTCGCGGAGACATAGACGACGCGGGCGTTCGGCAGCGCGTGCTGGAGGCGCAGGCCGGCGCGGCCCTGCTGCGAGGCGGCGACGTCGCCGCGTTCTCCCTTGCCGCCACCGGCGTTCTGCATCGCGTGCGCCTCGTCGAAAATGAGGACTCCATCGAAGTCGGAGCCCAACCATTCGACGATCTGCCGGACGCGCGAAACCTTCTCGCCGCGGTCGTCGGAGCGTAGCGTGGCATAGGTCGTAAACAGGACGCCTTCCGGCAGCGTGATCGGCCGCCCCTGCGGGAAGCGCGACAGCGGCGTGACCAGCAGGCGTTCCATGCCGAGCGCCGACCAGTCGCGCTGCGCGTCCTCGATCAGCTTGTCGGACTTGCTGATCCACACCGCCTTGCGGCGGCCCTGGAGCCAGTTGTCGAGAATGATCGCGGCGGACTGACGGCCCTTGCCGACGCCGGTGCCGTCGCCGATCATGAAGCCGCGCCGGAAGCGGGCGGCGTTCTCCGCATCCTCGCGCGCGGCGGTGACGATGTCGAAGGTGGCGTCCACCGTCCACGATCCGGCGAGATGGTCCGCGTGCGCTTCGCCCGCATAGATCACGGTCTCGAGTTGGGCGTCCGACAGCAGCTCATGGATGTTGGGCGGCAGGCTTGGCCGATAGCTCGGCTTGGGCGGAGCGACCGAAGCCATTGCGGCCGACTGCACCAGCCGGGTCGGATGGGCCTGGGCGCCGGCGATACGGATCGCCTGCAATCCGTATTCCTCGTAGATGCCCTCGGACAGGCGACCGCCTTCGCCGGCGAGCCAGTCCTGGGTCTCGTAGGCGAGCGGCAGGCCCTCCGGTTCGGCCATCGGCGCAGTCGCCGGGACGGCTTTGGCGGCGCGGTTGATATAGCCACGCACGTTGCGAGGGGTGGCAGGCGCGATGGCCGGGACCACGACGGAGGGATCGACGGCGAGCCGTTCCGGCGCTTGCTCGTCGATCCAGCCCAGCAGCGTGGCGACGTCCGACGCGACGCCGGGCGCTGCCGGAAACACGGCGGGATCGTCGGCGGGCCGCTTGTCGATGACAGTCAGGCGCGTCTCGATGGTGGTGCCGTGTTTGGCATAGACGGAGCCGTCGATGACGGCGGAGAAGACGACGCGCCCGCGCGCCTGCAACCGGACGAAGGCGTCCCGCCAGGCCGGATTGTCGGGTGCGAAGCTGGCGCCGGTGATCGCCACGAGCCGGCCGCCGGGGGCCAGACGCGCTAGGGCCGAGGCGACATGGCGGTAAGCGGCGTCCGCCATGCGGCTCTCGACATTGGCCATGACCGAGAAGGGCGGATTCATCAGCACGACGCTGGGCATCACGGCGGGATCGAGATGATCGTCGATCTGCGCCGCGTCGAAACGGGTGACGGAAATGGCCGGGAAGAGCAGTGACAGCAGATTGGCGCGGGTGTCGGCCAGCTCGTTGAGAACGAGCGCGCCGCCCGCGATCTCGGCGAGGATGGCGAGCAGGCCGGTGCCCGCCGACGGCTCGAGCACCCGGTCGGCCGGAGTGATGGCCGCGGCGTGGGCGGCGACCAGGCCGAGCGGGATCGGCGTCGAGAACTGCTGGAAGGTCTGGCTCTCCGCCGAACGCCGCGTATGCGTCGGCAGCAGGTTTGCGATTTTCGACAGCGCGGAAAGGCGGGCCGTCGGAGACCCGGCTTTGCGGAAAAGCGCACGTCCGTATTTACGGAGGAACAGGACGGTCGCCGCCTCGCAGGCGTCATAGGCCGTCTTCCAGTCCCAGGCGCCGGTGGTGTCCGGCGCGCCGAAGGCGGTCTCCATCGCCGCACGCAGGGCGGCGGCGTCGACGCGCTCGCCGCGTTCGAGATGAGGCAGGAGCTGGCCGGCGGCCGCGAGGAGGGCGGCTGCGGGTTCGGGATTGGAGCCGAGCGGAAGCGGCGCGGCGGTCGCCGCCGCGGATGCGGAAATCATGGTCATGGTGGGAACCTCAAGGAGAGCGGAAAAGGGCGAGCCCGTGCGGCGCTCTCTCTCGACCGCACCAGCTCAAACCCGTCCCGGCGGCTCTCTCACTCTCAAGGCGCCCGCACGGGAAAAGCGCCCGACCGTGAGGTGGGGCGCTTTTCAAGGGGATCAGTTCCAGAGCCCGTCCGCGATCTCGGAGGCGACGAGCGTGCGGGCCTTGCGGATCAGGTCATCGCCGCAGGTATCGACATGGCCGAAGAACCGCGCACGAGCGCCGTTCGCGGTCCAGTCGGCATAGGCGCAATATTCCCGAGCATCGGATCGAAACGCCCGCATGTCGTCGGCCCAGTGAGGCTTGGGCTCGACGACGACGGTGAGGCCGCCTCTGGTCTCCGGCCAGGGCAGAGACCGTTCATGCGGCGGATGCTGGCGATCCGCCGCGAAGATGGCGTCGATGTCGGTCATGACGCCTCTCCCGTCTCGGGCCGCACGAAGCCTTCGGGATCGTCGGGATCGGGCGGCAGATAGGCGTCGTAGGGATTGCCGTCGGCGAGATGGCCAAAGGGCGTGAAGACATAGTCGCCGTTGTCCCGCCCCACGGCGCAGATGACGTAGCGGGGGCTGCCCGTCACCGCGTCGAGGCACTCCATGAGGGCGAGATTGCCGTCGCCCGCCGCGCGCAGCAGGGTCTGGAAATTGCTCCGGGCATGGGAGGGAATGCTCACAGCGGACCTCCCTCGTCGGAGAGGGTCTGGGCAAGCCAGCCATCGGTGTAGATCCAGTCCACGGTCTCGCCGGTGGCGAAGTCGAGGACATGGGCGCCGCCGCCGAACCCGTCGAGACGCGGCCGCGAGCAGGTGTTGGCGTATTGGAAGCCCCATCTGCCTGTGAGGCCGAAATCGGCGGCGCAACGCTTCACGAACTGGATGAGGCGCTCGGGATCGCCGGTCACGTCGTCGCGCATCCAGAGTTCGGTGCCGCCGTATTGCGGCTCGATCGACAGAAGGAAGCCCTCGGAGGGTGGTTCCTCCGACGCGCCTTCCGCGGACAGCGTGTTGTAGAGATCGAGCGCGCGGGCGGCGTTCTCGGGCGTGCCGACGTCGAGCAGGCACGAGAAATGGGTGAAATAGTTGGCCATGACAGGCTCCTGAAACGAGAAAGCCCGGCGCGATGGCCGGGCTCGGTTGAGGGATGATCGAAGGGGTCAGTAGCCGAACCGCCAGGATGGCCAGGGCTGGCCATCGTCGGCGGCGGCGACGGCTTCCGGCAGATAGCCGCCATCGCCTTCGACCAGGGTTGGATCGCGCACCGGCGTTTCGTCGATGACGGTGACGCAAACGACGAGACCGTCTTCGACCTCGACGTGGACGGGCACGAGATACTGAAAGACGACGCGCGCGTGGCCGACGGGTCGGGTTCAATCATGGAAGGTCTCCTTGCGAAGATGCGGGGAAGCGACCTCTCGCCGCTCCCCCGCCGTGAGGGTCATTCGGCAGCGATCGTCAGGGCGTCCTCGTCCTCGATCTCTTCGGCATCCTCGTCGCCGTCCTCGCTGAGGAAGGCCGGCAAGGCGGCCTCTTCGTCGGCGTCGGCCTCCGCGCCCGGTTCGATGACCTCCCCGTCATGGGGATCGATCAGGCGCAGCGGCTCGGGCAGCCAGGCGGTGTCGGCCAGCAGGCGCTCGGCCTCCTTGGCCATGTCGCCCTTCTTCAGATGGTCGATGAGTTGGGCGGCCCGTTCGCCGGCGCCCTCCCGGACGGCTTCGAGGATGCGGGGCTTGGTGACGCGGCCGAGATAGTTGCCGACCGTCGGCCGCCAGCCCGCCGCCACCATGTCGAGGCCAGTGGCGCGCGCCAGCCGGTCGGCCTGGGCGAGGCGGACATCCAGCCCATGCTGGCTGACGCCCGATCCGTAGGGGTTCGGCCGCTCGAACAGCGCGTTCACGCCGAAGCTGACGCAATGGGCGAGCAGATCGAGGCGCGTGCCCGGATCGAGATCGGTGAGCCAGTCCCACAGCGCCTGGTCGTCGGCGGGAACGTGATCGCCCCAGCGCCCGTGCCGCTCGGCGATCTCGTGCGCCGTGCCGCTGTCCTTCAGCTCCTCCGGTTGGGCGGAGAAGAAGACGTGGCGGACGCTGGCCTCGAGGCAGCCCGTCGGCGCGGGTCGCCGGAAGGTATCGCTGACCAGCTTGTGCAGCAGCATGGTCATGGCGACGTCGGGATGCTCGGCGAGCGCGTTACGCAGCGCCAGCGTGCGATGCGCGGTCAGCTCGATGACGAGGCGCTCGGGCAGCGGCTTGATGCCGTCCTCCTCGTCGTCTTCCGGCTCCGCGGCCTGGCCGCCGACGGTGACGACGGCGCGTTGAACGGCGGGCGTGGCCGAATGGCCGGTGTCGCCGTCCGTCTCCGTCGTGTCGTCTCCTTCGGGGGCGACCGGGCGCTCGTCCTCGGGGCGGACATAGCCACGGTCGACCGACAGCGAGCCGTCGGCGTCGAGGCTGACGAAGACGCCGGCGGTGGGGATGTCGGCCGGATCGTAGATCGCCGGGCGCTGCTCGAAGGCGTCGAGCGCCTGCTCGATCTCTCCGAGACGCGCGTCGATCTCGTCTGGCAGCTCGTCGGCTTCGGCATATTCGGCCTCGAGCCGGTCATACTCGTCACGCAGCGCCTCGCGAGTGGCGCGCTCCTCGTCGGTCAGGTCGACCGCCGTTCCGGCAAGCTCCCGAAGCCCGTGCTCGTGGCCGTAGGGAAAGCTCAGGGCGGCCTCGACCCACTTCCAGCCTTCGCCCGCGATCTCGTCGGCGGCGGTCTTGAGCTTCTCGGCCACCAGGCGGTCGAGCAGGGCCGGGTCTTGCAGCCAGCCGCCGTCGTCGGACTGGAAGAGGTCGCGCAACACGATGCCGCCGGCCGCTTCATAGGCTTCGACGCCCACGAAGACGGCCCGCCTGTCGGAAGCCCGCACCGTGGTCTCGGTCAGCATCCGGCGGATGTGATAGGGCTCTTTCTGCCAGCCATCCTTGATCGCGTCCCAGACCTGCTCCTGGCGTGCATGGTCGGAACTGACGGTGAAGGCCATGAGCTGCTCGAGCGTCATGCCGTCGTCGGCGTAGATCTCGAGCAATACCGGCGAGACGGAAGCGAGGCGCAGGCGCTGCTTCACGATATTGACGCCGACGAAGAAGGCGGCGGCGATGGCTTCCTCGGTCATGCCCTTCTCGCGCATGGCCTGGAAGGCGCGGAACTGATCGAGCGGATGCAGCGGCGCGCGTTCGATGTTCTCGACCAGCGAGACCTCATCGACCAGGATGCCGCTGTTGGCGTCGCCGACGACGCAGGGCACCGGCGCGGTCTTGGCCAGACGCTTCTGCTTCACCAGCAATTCGAGCGCGCGATAGCGGCGGCCGCCGGCGGGCACCTCGAAGATCCCGGTTTCGGCGCCATCGGCGTCGAGGACGGGACGGACATGCAGGCTCTGGATCAGGCCGCGCCGGGCGATGGACTGGGCCAGCTCCTCGATCGAGACGCCGGCCTTGACGCGCCGGACGTTGGACTGGCTCAGCACCAGCTTGTTGAAGGGGATGTCGTGCGCCGACGACAGGGTGATCTTCTGAATGGCAGTCGCCATGATCGTTACTCCGCGACGGGCGGCCGAGAGCCTCTCTCTCGACCTCCGACCCGTCACGAAGCGAAGCGCAGCCCTCTCACTCTCAGGAGGGCCGCGCCGGGCGGGCGGAAAAGCGTGAAGCCGGAAGCCCGCCTCTCCGCCTTTCCGGTTTTCAGGATCATCACACGCCGCACAGGCCCTCGCACTCGTTGGGCCAGAGATCGAGCTGGCCGCGATCGCCATCGGTCGACAGGTCGACCTGGTCGAGCGGCACCGCGGAACGGTGGAGATAGACGTCACCACGAATCCNCCGGAATCCGGTGCGAATGGCGGCGTCGACCGATACGGCGTCGGCCCAAGCCTCGGGATCGCGGTCTCGCATCCGCCGCCAGTGATCGTCAGAATGGAACGGGCAACCGATGCAGGCGCTCTTGGGTGGCAGGGGGTAATCGTGCCGATCCAGCCAGCGCAGGCAATCCAGACGGGTCATGCCTTGCTCGATGAGCGGCCAGCGGTTGATCTGCCACGGCTCGAACGAAGGCTTCATGCGTAGCACCTCGTCGAGCGAGATCCCGATCCACTGTTCGGCGATGGGAGCCTTTGGCGAGCGCCGGCCGGCGATGCCGAGCAGCTCGCGGACCTTCCGGCGGATTGGCGCGATCTTGTAGTCGCCGGTGCATTGGCGGCGGATCATGCCGACTCCGACCCGTTCGGTCGGCACGATGCGGGAGCCGATGGCGACGAGATCACCGTTCTCGTCCTCATCATAGACGGGCAGCTCCGCGCCTGCCGGCGTCACGGTGCGGGTGAAGGCCGGGATCGAGGCCCATCGCTCGCCGCGCGCGCCGGCGAGAAGGTCGGCGCGCAGGTCTCCGGCCGAGACGATATGGACCGGGAAGGGCAGGACGTTGGGCGATCGCAGCCAGGCGAGATGCTCATAGACGGCCCTCGGCTCCCAGCCGGTATCGGCGAAGATCGCGCAATCCGGTATGGGGCCGATCTCGCCATGCGCGGCCATCAGGGCGAGCGTGGTGGACTGGACGCCGGCGCCCAGGCTGAGAACACGCAGGCGGATGGACGCCTGCTGTTCGGGGATGGCGCCAGTGGGGAAGACGGGGGCGTTCATCACGCCGCCTCCCGTTCGTCGTCGGCCATGCCGACGTCGGCGTCCGGCAGGAAGCCAAGCAGCCAGTCGGCCGCCCTGCTGGCCTGGGACGCGGCGCGCACGATGGCGCGATTGTCCTCGCGCAGCACTTCGAGCCAGGAGCCGATGTAGTCGGCATGTCGGACGGTGGNGGGCGTGATGCCGAGCGAAGCGCAGCAGAAAGCGGCGTTGATCTCGGCGACCAGCTCCTCGAAGGCGTATTTCTTCGAGCCGAAGCCGCCGGTGAGGTCACGGCCGAGCCGGGAGGCATGGCCGGTCGCGTGCCCCAACTCGTGCAGGGCCGTGCGGTGCCAGTTGATCGGCTCGAAATATGCCTGGGGCGGCGGCACCTGCACAAAGTCGTGCGCCGGCACATAGAAGGCGCGGTCGCCGCCGATGCGGAAGTCGATGCCGGTCGCCCGGATTAGGGTCTCGACCCGTGGCTCGATGAGGCCGGGCGGAGGCGGTGGGGCCACAATGGCGACATCCTCCGGCAGTCCGTCGCATTGCGCCGCGTTGAACACCGTGAAGCGCTTGAGGAACGGGATCGCGGCGGCTTCCTCGCCGGTCTCGCGGGCGCGGCGCTTCTCGTCCTCCGGCGTGAAACGGTCGGCATAGACGACGGTGGTGCCGTGTTCGCCGCGGCGGACATTGCCGCCAAGCGACAGGGCCTGGCGGAAGGTGAGCCAGCTCTGGCCGGGAAAGCCGTGCTGGATCACCGCGCCCCAGAGGATCAGCACGTTGATCCCCGAATAGTGCCGCCCGGTCGCGGCGTTTCTCGGCATGGCGAGGGGCGCCTTGACCGAGGCCGATCCCCAGGGCTGGACCCAGGGGAAGCGGCCCGCCTCCAGCTCGGCGATGATCTTGCTGGTGATGTCGTCGTAAAGGTTCGTCCGGCCGGAGCCGGCACGCCCGTTGCGGTCGTTCCTGAACATCGCGGTTCTCCGCGACGGGCGCCGGAGACCTCTTCTCCAGCCCTCAACCCGTCACGGAAACCCCGTCCGCACTCTCACTCTCCAGGGGGCGTTGCGGGGCAGGCTGTGCAAAAACTCATTCGTCTAATCCGCCGCCGCCAGCACCGCGACGCGCGTCTCACCCCGCTGGCGTCAGTCGCTCGGCACCGAAGGCATTTACTGCATGGAGGATGTTGAAGGCGACAATCGAGAGAGCCGCTTCGGCCTTTACCGCTCTGAGACCTCGCGTGAGGAACCTTCCGCCGCCGGACATCCGTTTAATCGTGCCGAAGGGGTGCTCTACAGTACATCGGCGGGTCACCATCAAGCTCGGATCCGCGTAGATTCTGGCCTCCATACGATCCAGCGCCGCCTGATCGAACAACCGATGGATGGTCCGTTGGGCGCCGGACGTGCATCGGCTCTTCAGCCGACAGTCTTTGCATGCGGGCGTTCTATATCGGATCGCACGGTTGCGGGTATGTTTGCCGGATGGTCTCAACGTCTTGCCGGCGGGGCACCGGATTGTGTCGGTCTCCTCATCATACACGAACTGCGCTGGCCGGAAAAAGTCGGTGCTCATGGCGCCGCGTTTGATCGGCGCCGCGACCTCAATATGGTCGCGCTCGCATTGCGCGACCGCCTGGGCGTTGGAGTAACCGCCGTCGGCCAGGACTTTGAGCTCGTCAACCTCAAGCACCTCCATCGTCGCCATCGACATTGGATGCAGGAGCTGGCTGTCGTTTGCCTCGTTGGTCACGTCGTGATGTATGATCAGGCCGCTATCTACATCGACCACGCTTTGCATGTTGTAGCAGGGTGTCTTGGGAGAACGTCCATAGCCCATCGGCCGCGCGTCGGACTCGCCAAAGACCAAAGCCGTCTCGTCGCGATCCTTCAGGATGTCCTGCCGGCGCACGAGCCTGTCTTTGCGGCGCCCGAGGGTCTCCATCGCAGTGGTGAACGCCTCCCGATGTTTGGGCTGATCGTCGAACCCCTGGGCCACTGCCTCATCTATGATGTCGAGCCGTTCAAGGTAGTAGGCGATCTCCTTTTCGGTGTGCGCAACGTCACGGGCCAGCCGGTCGGCGCCAGCGATGTTCTTTGGGCTCGCGACCGCGCGCATCTTCGTCCCGTCCAGCGCGACCAATCGACCGCTGATCAAGCCGGTTTCGCGGCAGAACTGGATGAATGCAGCGCTGGCGCCGACAATGGCTTCCGGATTGTCATGACGAAAGGAGGCGATCGTTCGGTAATCCGGGGCGAGCCGGCGCATTAGCCAAAGCGCTTCGAGGTCGCGGACACACGCTCGTTCCAATTGGCGTGAGGACCGTACCTGGTTGAGGTAGCCCCAGATGTACAGCCGGAGCATATCGCCTGGATGGTATCCAGGGCGGCCGGTGACCGCAGCGATAGCGCGACCGAAGCCAAGCTCAGCCAAGTTCAAGCTGGTAACAAAAGCATCGACGACTCGGACCAATGCGTCCGGGGAAACATAGTCATCAACACAAGGAGGAAGCAGGTTGACCTGATCTCGCGCGAGTCCCTCAATAAAACTCATGCACACCCCGGCGCGGAAGATGGGAAGATAATTGGATTCTACACTGACAGGTTCATTAGTAAAAGCTTGTTCTTGGCTTTGAACATCTGCGCTAGGCGGCGTAATAACTCATTACAGATGTTGCGGGCTTCCGAGAAGGATGAGGTCAGAATCGCCGGGTTCTCCGTTACGTCGAAGCAGTGGCCGCTTGCGCGTCGAGCTGCCACCCGTAGCTTTTGGAATCCGGTACGAGATCGGCGATGGTGAACTGATCGAGGTGTCGCGCGAAAGCTTCCAGCGCGCCTGCCAAGGCATGGCGCAAGCCGCATGCGGGCGTCACGACGCAGCTGTTGGTCGCCGCGTCGAAGCATTCGACGAATGTCCCGGTGTCTTCCATGATGCGCATGATCGAACCGACGTTCAGGGCATTGGCGGGCCGCGCCAGCTTGAGGCCCCCGCTCCGGCCCCGCACACCCTCGACAAATCCCTCCGCGGCCAGTCGCTGCGCCACTTTCATCAGATGGTTCTTCGAGATGCCATAAGCGTGTGCGATCTCGGCGATCGAATGATGGCCGTCCTTCACGGCCAGGAACATCAATGTGCGAAGGGCATAGTCGGTCTGGACGGACAATCTCATAAAAGATGCATATCATATATTGGTTTTATCCGCCAAGGCGCGTAAACCATGCACACATCTTAATCGAGTCGAGGCAGGCAATGACGTCGAACCATGCCGAGCAAGCGCGGGCACGCAAGATGGCGGATGCGCTCGCCTGCGGGATCGATGATGCGTTTATTTCGCAGCTTGTGGAGAGTTTCTACGACACCGTCCGCCAGGACGACACGCTCGGCCCGATCTTTGCGGAGCGCATCGGCGACTGGCCGCATCATCTGACGCGGATGAAGGATTTCTGGGCCTCGATCATGCTCGAATCCGGTCGGTTCAGCGGCAATCCGATGCGCAAGCATATCGCGATCGGCGAGCTTGATGAGGCGCATTTCGCGCGCTGGCAGTCGCTCTGGGACCAGACGCTTGCTCGGATCGCGCCGAACGCTGCGGTCGCGGATCGGTTTCGCGAAGCGGCACTGCGCATTGGCGAGAGCTTGCTGACCGGCATCAAGATCGACCGCGGCGGCCTGGCCGCCATTTCCGCGAGGGCCGCGTCGTGACACCGGTCCCCTACGGCGCATCGCCGATCTTCGATGAGCAAAGCCTACCCGACGCGCTGCGCAACGATCATCGCACCAAAGCAGGCACCTGGGGCCTCCTGCGGATGCTGGAGGGCGAAGTGCGGCTCGTTTTCGTCGATCCGCCGAGCGAGCAGCTCGTGACGCCCGACAGGCCCGCGATCATCCCGCCGCAAGCAACCCATCATGTCGTTCCGCTCGGCCCCATGACGATGCAGGTCGAGTTCTACCGGGAACGCCCAGAGCTTGTCGAAGACGCGGACCGTGGATGACTTCGCCCTTGCTCGCACGGTGCATGTCGTCGCGGTCCTGTTCTGGATAGGCGGCGTCGGTTTCGTCACCTGGGTGCTGATGCCGACGCTTAAGGCAACGGAACTGCCGCAGGATCGCTTGCGCCGTTTTCAGCAGATGGAGGCGCGCTTTGCCTGGCAGGCACGCCTGTGGGTTCTGCTTGCCGGCGCAAGTGGCCTGTGGCTGGTGGCGCGCGCCGATCTGTGGAGCCGCTTCCTCGACGGCCGGTTCTGGTGGATGCACCTGATGGTCGCACTCTGGACCGTGTTTGCGCTGATGTTGCTCGTCATCGAGCCGCTGCATCTCCATCGCCGCCTCGCCAATACACAGTCACCAGAGGCGGATTTCGCTCGAATGATCCGGCTGCATCAGTTATTACTTGCCGTCAGCATCATAACAATTTTGGGCGCGGTAGGCGGTAGTCACGGACTATTCTGAACGGAGGGGGTTTGGGGCATGAAGAGCTATCAAACGACATTCAGCATCAAAAGGCTGTGGATCATCCTGTCGGTCGGCATGGTGGTCATGTTCGGAATCCTACTGTTGCTGGGCCAGCAGATCTACCAGCAGGCGCCGCCCATTCCCGAAGCGGTGAAATCCCAAAGCGGCGAGACATTGTTCACGCGCGCGGACATCGAGACCGGCCAGAATATCTGGCAGTCGATCGGCGGCATGGAACAGGGCTCGATCTGGGGCCATGGCAGCTATCTGGCGCCCGACTGGAGCGCCGACTGGCTGCACCGCGAGGCGGAGGCATTGCTCGCCCTGTCGGCCTCGCAACCTCTCCCAGGCGTGTCCGCGACGCAGGCGGAGGCTATGCGAAGGGCCGGGCTGCAGGAGGAGATGCGTAGGAACACCTACGACCCTGCATCCGGCGTCATCACGGTCAGCGACACCCGCNNGCGCGCGATCCGGCAGGTACAGCAGCATTTCGTAAGCCTGTACGATGGCGGCGATCCTGCCTCGCTAAAGCTCCGCCGCGACTATGCCTTCCCGGTCTATGGCGAGCTGTCGGCCGCGGAAGCCCGGCAGCTTACCGCCTTCTATTTCTGGACGGCCTGNGGGGCGACCACCGATCGTCCGGGCCAGAACATCACTTATACCAGCAACTGGCCGCACGAACCCCTGGTGGGCAATAGCCCAACCACCGGTACATTGTTGTGGAGCCTTGCGTCGGTCATCCTGCTGCTTGCGGCGGCAGGCGCACTCATCGCCTATTACGCCAAGCAGTTCGACGTCTGGCGCGGCGACATCCTGCCCGAGGGCGGCATGGCGACCTCTGATCTTCTGGGACAGGCCGTCATCACACCGTCGATGCGGGCTACCGCGAAATATTTCTGGGTCGTCTGCGCGTTGTTCGTGGGGCAGGTGCTGCTGGGCATTGTCACCGCTCATTATGCGGTCGAGGGACAAGGGCTCTATGGCCTGCCTTTTGCAGAATATCTTCCCTACACGATCACCCGCACATGGCACACGCAACTCGCGGTGCTGTGGATCGCCACGGCATGGCTGGCGACCGGGCTCTATGTCGCGCCGATGCTCGGNGGACGCGACCCCAAGTTCCAGCGGCTCGGCGTCAACTTTCTGTTCGTCAGCCTTCTGGTCATCGTCATCGGCTCCTTTGCCGGGCAATGGGCGGCCGTCCACCGCTTCTTCACCAGTCTGACGGCGAATTTCTGGTTCGGTCATCAGGGCTATGAATATGTCGATCTCGGCCGCTTCTGGCAGATCTACCTCCTGATTGGCCTGTTCCTCTGGGTGGCGCTGGTGGTGCGCGCGCTCTGGCCCGTGCTGCGACGGGAAGGCGGAAAGTCCCTCATCTATCTCGTGCTGGTGTCAGCGCTCGCCATCGGGCTGCTCTACGGCGCGGGGCTGATGTGGGGCCAGCATACGAACATCGCCATCATGGAATATTGGCGCTGGTGGGTGGTGCATTTGTGGGTCGAGGGTATTTTCGAAGTCTTCGCCACGGCCATCATCTCGCTGCTGTTCGTCCAGATGGGCATCCTGCGAACCTCCACCGCCACCGTGATGGTGTTGTTCGCGACGATCATCTTCCTGTTCGGCGGGGTGCTCGGGACCTTCCATCACCTGTATTTCAGCGGCACGCCAACGTCGGTGATTGCGGTCGGCGCGATGATCTCGGCGCTCGAAGTGGTGCCGCTGCTGGTTGTCGGCTTCGAAGCCTATACGCGGCACAAGGTCGAGCATGAGGCCGAGTGGGAACGGATCTATCACTGGCCGTTTATGTTCTTCGCCGCCGTCCTGTTCTGGAATCTGGTCGGCGCCGGGCTGTTCGGCTTCCTCATCAATCCGCCGATCGCGCTCTATTACATGCAGGGGCTGAACACGACGGCGAACCATGGCCACGCCGCGCTGTTCGGCGTCTATGGCATGCTCGGCCTGGGGCTGACGCTCTATTGCATGCGTGGACTGACCGACGTCACGCGGTGGAACCAAAAATGGATCAGGATCTCCTTCTGGTCGCTCAATATCGGCCTTGGCATGATGACTTTCCTGTCGCTGCTCCCGCAGGGCATCCTGCAGACCTACGCCAGCATCGAGCACGGCTATGCCTATGCGCGCTCAGCGGAGTTCATCCATAGCCCGATCATGCAGGCGCTGGTTTGGGCAAGGGTGCCCGGCGATGTCGTGTTCGCTCTCGGCGTTTTCGCGTTNCCATGGTTCATGGTTCAGGCGTTCATGCACGGCAGGAAGCCGACTCCAGAAACGGCGGCCATTCCAAAGCCGGCGCTTTAGATCCGCCACTCCGCTTCCCGGCTGTACCCCGGTTTTCAACGGACGGCCGGCTAATTTCGGGCGTTGGTCGCTCCCGGCCAACGCCATTTGTCCGTGAAACGGCTTCAGGATCGCCGGACAGGCTTGCCTGATCCGTGGGTTTTAGCACAGCCTGGGGGTTCTCCCCGCAGAAGGGGTCGGCCGAGACCCTGGCTCGGCCGCAGGGGAAGGCTTTCCCCTATCCGGGTTCCCTTGAAAACTGTCAGAAACTCGCGTATATTTCCGACAGGAGAAAGATGATGACACGGCTGACCGAACAGATTCTGGCACATGCGACGGGACTGCCCGAAGGCGTCCCCGTGTCCGCCAAGGGCCTGCTCCACCTCGGAAACCGGGCGGCCGTGGATCAGGCATTGTCGCGCCTGTCGGAGCGCGGGCAGCTCATCCGCGCCGGTCGTGGCGTCTATCTGCGTCCCATCGCCAGCCGGTTCGGCACGCGCGCACCTTCGGTCGAGCAGGCTGTCGAGGCCCTTGCGACCCAAAAGGGGGAGATCATCGTCTCGAACGGCGCTGCCGCGGCGAACGCCCTTGGCTTGACGACGCAGGTGCCTGTCCGCTCGGTCTATCTGACCTCCGGGCGCAGCCGAAAGATGCACCTTGGCAAGCAGGTCGTGGAATTGCGGCACGCGCCTCGCTGGCAACTGGCCCTGGCCAACCGCCCGGCGGGGAGGCCGTGCGGGCGCTGGCCTGGCTCGGCCCCGAAAGGGCGGAGGCCGCGCTCACGACATTGAAGCGGAAGATGCCGCCCGGCGTGTTCGGCGAACTGGTCGCCGCCGCGCCGCAGCTTCCGACGTGGCTCGCGCAGAGCGTGGGAAGGGTGGCGTATGGCTGACGTCTTCCTCCAGCTTTCGGCCGAGGATCGGCGCGATGCGTTGGGCGTCGCCGCCGACCGCTCGGGCCGTCCGACCCATCTTCTCGAGAAGGATGTGTGGGTGGTGTGGGCGCTGGCGACCCTCTACGCCGCGCCGCTCGGTGAACATCTGGTGTTCAAGGGCGGCACGTCGCTGTCGAAAGCCTATCAGGTCATCCGCCGGTTTTCGGAGGATGTGGATCTGACCTACGACATTCGGGCGATCGCGCCCGATCTGGTCGGGGACAATGGTGAGGGCCTGCCGAAAACCCGGAGCGAGGAAAAGCGCTGGTCCAGCGAGGTCCGCCGGCGGTTGCCGGTCTGGGTCGCGGAGGCCGTGCAGCCCGTGATCGCGAACGCGCTGGCCGCCGAGGGGCTGGCGGCGGCTATTCGCGTCGAGGATGACAAGCTCTTTATAGACTACGAGGCGATTGCGGCCGGCTCCGGCTATGTCGCGCCCAGCGTCATGCTGGAGTTCGGCGCCCGCTCGACGGGCGAACCCGCGAGCCTGCGCGACGTCGTCTGCGACGCGGCTGGCCTGATCGACGGGCTGGTCTTCCCGACGGCGCGGCCGCGCGTCATGCACGCGGAGCGGACCTTCTGGGAGAAGGCGACCGCCAGCCATATCTTCTGCCTCCAGGAACGGCTGCGCGGCGACCGCTTCGCACGACACTGGCACGATGTCGTCCGGCTGGATGAAGCCGGCTTCGCGGAGGCCGCTTTCGCCGATCGCGAACTGGCCAACGCTGTCGCCCGCCACAAGTCGATGTTCTTCGCGGAGAAGGCCGCCGACCGCACGCCGATCGACTACGCAGCGGCCGTCAACGGCGGCTTGCAGCTCGTGCCAGCCGGCGATGGCGCGAAGGCGCTGGAGGACGACTATGCCCGCATGGTCGAGGATGGGCTGCTCTTCGATGACGCGGAGCCGTTCGAGGCGCTCATGGCGCGGTGCGCCGATATAGCCGCGCGCGCGAACAGCGCGGCCAAATAAGAAACTGGGGGATCGGGGGTATATGAGCGAAGTCGGAGACGAGCGAAAATTCCAGTTTCTGCGGAACGGCGATGCCGATCCATCGGAACTCGACTGGAACAAGGGGATCGAGAGCGCCCGCCAGGCGATTTCCGAGGCCATGAACGCCAAGAATATCGCGTTTTTGCTCGGCGCTGGATGTTCCTCCCTGATGAGGGACAAAAAGGAACTCGGCATTGCGACCATGGCGCCCCTGGCCAAGGAGTTCTGCGGGGAAACCCTCGAGGCGCGGGCGGCGGGATTCTACGGTGATCCGCCGGTCGTCGGCGCTGTCCCGGCGCCGTGGCGGCTGACCAAGGGCGAACTCGACTATCTCGATGCGCTCGGGATCGACCTGGCGAAGGACTACAGCCGGAACCTGGAACGCTTGATGGAGGTGCTGTTCGCGCAGCGGTTCGTGCTGCGCCAGAGCGAGAATCCCGATCTTCATCCCTACCGCGCTGTTCTCGACGGCATCATCAAGAAGGTCCAGGACTTCCTATGGACCCGTGTCACCCAAGGGGCCTTCGCCACGGAGGGCGACAGCACCGTGCGCGACCTCTACGAGCGGTTCTACAAGAAGCTGGTCCTGCGAGATCGGTCCTTGCCCCGGCCGTGGGTGTTCACGACCAACTACGATCATTTCAGCGAATTGGCGATGGATCGGCTGGGCATTCCCTATGCCAACGGCTTTTCCGGCGTCGTGGAGCGTCGCTTCAATCCGGCGATCTTCCGCTATGCCCTGGCCGAGCAGCTCGACGTCGCCAGCCGCAAGTGGACCGCCGTCGACGCCTTCGTCTATCTCTGCAAATTGCATGGCTCGGTCACTTGGACCGAGGACGATCATGGCCTGTTCCCGATCAAGGAGGTCTGGCCGCCGGAATCCACGAACCAGATGCTGATCTATCCGACGCCGGCGAAGCAGAACTCTTCGCTCGGCTCGCCCTACGCGGACCTGTTCCGGGAATTTCAGTCCCGGATCGTGCGCGAGCAGAGCGTGCTCATCACGGCGGGCTACGCCTTCGGCGATGAGCACCTGAACAATATCATCTACCAGGCGCTGACGATCCCGACGTTCCGTCTGGTAATCTTCGCGGCGCCGGATACGGCCGGTGAGATCGCCAAGCTACGGGCGCTGCGCGACCCGCGCATTTGGATCATTGGAGGCGACGGTCCTGCCGAGGGAACGAGGGCGCACTACTTCGACATGATCGTCGAGCATTTCATGCCGCAGCGTCCCAGCGACAGGATCGATGACGCCGTTCGCAAGGTCTTGTCCGAACTGGCGCCGAAAAGGGACGACGAGACGAAGGATGGCGAGGCATGAGCCACGACGATCGCAAACGCGCGATCGGCAAGGTGGTCTCGGTCGCGGCCGACCGCTTTGTCGTGGAGATGCACGTCGGCACCGACAACTTCACGGTCGTTGGCTTCGACGGCGTGCATTATGTGGCGCGGCTGGGATCGTTCCTGATGATCCCGTCGCAGTCGGAATATGTCGTGGTCGAGGTTGTCGGCTTGCGTGAGCGCGACGCGAGCACTCCATCCGAGCGAGGCGACTTCGATCGGGCTGGCTCCTCAAAATATCTGGACGTGGTGCCGGTCGGCATGTTGCCGATGCGTGGCGGCGCGTTCCGTTTCGGTGTGTCCGTTTTTCCGTCTCTGTATGCGGACGCACTCTATGCACTGGACGGCGAACTCGATCGCATCTTCGAGACCGAGGCGGCCGTCGAGCCGTCAGTCGGCCCGGATGGCGGCGCCTGCGAACCCGAAGGGGCCACGCGCTATCGGGTTCTTCCCATCGGCAAGTCGGTGGTGTTCGAGAACTACGACATCAAGGTCCGACTGAACGAGTTCTTCGGCGGTCATGTCGCCGTCCTGGGCAATACCGGAAGCGGTAAGTCCTGCACGGTCGCCTCGGTCTTGCAGTCCCTTTTCAGCAAGCCGGAGGAGCATCACGCCCGCGGCGCAACCTTCATCGTCTTCGACGTCAACGGCGAATATCACGCCGCTCTGAACGCTTCCGCGAAGGATGGGGCCATCGGGGTCGAGCGTGTCGTCCTCGACGGCACGGCGGCAGGCTTCCGCTTGCCGCACTGGTTTCTGGAACTGGCGGAATGGGAGCTGTTGCTGCAAGCCAGCGAGCGCACCCAGGTTCCCATCCTGCGCATGGCGCTCGGGCTCTCCACCTTGTTCTCAAATGCGGGGGCCGCAGAACTCAACAGCGTCCGCAATCATATCCTCGCCAAGTGCATCACCCAGATCATGCGCGACGACTCTTCAAGCCCGTCCAAGCATGATCGGATCATTGGTATCCTCCAGCGCTTCAGCACGAACGAGATCAACGCAGCAAATATCCGGCCATTCATTGCGATCAACTTCGGCCAAATGGCTAACCCTGCGGGTCTGGATGCTTATCTGGTTGGTCCAAATGGCTTCGAGTTGGAGGATCTGAAGCTCCCAGACTACCAGAACCTACCCTTTGATTTCTCTGCTCTCGGCGACGCAATAGACCTCGCCATCCTGTATGCGGAGGCGCACGGGAATCGGCAAATCCGCGATTACTGCTCCCAGATGGTGACGCGCTTCCAGGCGCTCGAAGATCGGCGGGAGTATGAGTTTTTGCGGCACGAGGCGGTCGGCGCGGCCGCCGACAATGGCGAACTGGAGTTTCTCACCCGGCTGGTCGGCCTGATTGGCAAGGGAGCCGGTCACACCAAGGCCAATCAGATCATCATCATCGACATGAATGATGTCGAGGACGAGGTGGTCGAACTGGTCAGCTCCGTGATCGCGCGGATGCTGTTTCGCCTGCTCCGGCGAGCTGATCCGCGCAATCGCTTCCCGATCCATCTGCTGCTGGAAGAAGCGCACCGCTACATCTCGGCGACGCCATCCCGCTATGCCGTGGACGCGACCAAGATATTCGAGCGCATCGCCAAGGAAGGACGTAAATACGGCATGTTCGTGCTGCTGGCGTCTCAGCGCCCGAGCGAGCTGTCCAAGACGGTCCTTAGCCAGTGCTCCAACTTCCTGGTCCACCGTATCCAGAATCCCGACGATCTCTCCCAGATTCGCCAGATGACGCCGTTCATCTCAGAGTCGGTCCTGAAGCGGTTGCCGTCATTGCCACGGCAGCACGCGCTGGTGTTTGGAACGTCGGTCAATCTGCCGACGACCTTCAAGGTCAGGGAGGCATCCCCGCGACCGCGGAGCGATGATACCGCCGTCGTCGATCTGTGGTTCCACGAAGAAGGTCGAGCCGCTGACATTCGCCTCGTGCTCCGTCCGGTCGACGCCGCTGCTGCGGCGGCTGGAGAGGAGCCGATGGCGGTAAACGAAGCGCCGGACGATGACATCTTCTGACCATCTGGAGACTCTGGCGCAGACACTGGAGGCCACGGAGGATTACCGGGTGATCCGGCGTCTCAAGCCACGCCCTCGCACCGTTCCGCCTCCCGGCACCCCGCTGCGCCTTGGCCTGGTGGTCGATGTGGAGACCACGGGGCTCGACCCTCAGCGCGACGAGATCATCGAACTCGCCATGACGCCATTCAACTATGGCTTGGATGGCACCGTTTTCAGCGTGGGCGACAGCTTCCAAGGGCTGCGTCAGCCGAGCGAGCCTATCGCCCCGGAAATCACCGCGATCACGGGCATCACCAACGAGATGGTGGCCGGCCAGATTATTGATCCCGCAGCGGTAGCCACATTCGCGGCGCCGGCTTCGCTCGTCATCGCGCACAACGCGGCGTTCGACCGCCGCTTTCTTGAACGATTCAGCGACGTGTTCTCGACGAAGCCGTGGGCTTGCTCGCTCAGCCAGATCGATTGGGCCGCGGAGGGGTTCGAGGGCACGAAACTCGCCTATCTCGCTCAGGCCGCAGGCTTCTTCTACGACCGCCACCGCGCGATGCACGACTGTCTTGCTACGGTCGAGTTGCTGGCAATGCGGCTGCCCCGATCTGGCGTTACGGGTCTCAGCCGCCTCCTGGACGGCGCTCGTGCCGTTTCTTGGCGCATCTGGGCGGAGAACTCGCCCTTCGACCTCAAGGATGTCCTCAAAGCGCGGGGATACCGTTGGAACGGCGATCCCGGCCCGCAGCCGCGCGCATGGTATATCGACGTTCCCGAAGCTCAGCGCGAGGCCGAGCTACGGTTCTTGAGAACGGAAATCTATCGGTATGAGGTCGATCCCCCGGTTCGGCGGATCGATGCGTATGATCGGTTTTCAGACCGGATCTGAACGCCGTCGAAGGCCGGGCTATTGCTTGCCCTGGCTGTATCCATTGCCGCCCTCGATGCTCCCGGCGGCCTTCAGCAAGTCCCCGATGGAGCGCCCGCCGATCCGGCAGGTGGCCACTACACGGTCGTAGGACTGGCGGTTGGCGACGCACTCGGCGTTTCGGCCCATGGCGATCTTTTCCAGCGCAAGCTTGGCGTTGGGGCCGCCAGGGGAGTGGAGTTCGGGCGCGTAGAAATCCTCCAGTCGTATCTCAACCCAGTTCGATGGCCCTTGGCCCACGGCCACGCACAGAGAGTCGCCGTCTCCGACATAGACCACGGGGCCGGAGAAGTGCGCTCCGCGATGGAGATACGACGGCATCGGTCCACGGTCGGGAATGGCCTTGCAGGGATCGGCCTTGGCCGCCGTCGCCATGGTCAGCGCTCCCAGCAGCAGCGCCAAGCCGATTGCGATCTGCATAGTCGTGTTCTCACTTTCGCTTCAGGCGCCACGGTCTGCGTGACAGTCGATGGTATTGATGATAGGGCTACGTCGTGAAATCGGCAGGATGCACGGACCGAACCGGATTGTTTCCTGCATCCATCGCTTGACGATAGTCCCCGAAAGTACGGTATTTCGGGGTTTCCGGGAAAAATGCAGCAATATCAAGAGCTGGCCGTTTTGGCGGGACAGTTGACGGTATAGTGCTGCAAAAAATATTTTTAACGGCGTGTTTTCAAAGAGTTATGTAGCCCGTTAATAATCGAGTGGGAGTGAATTAGGGTGGTTTCAGACCATCCCGCTCCGTGCCGGAAATCGCACCATCTCTTTGACTGACAAGGATTATTTTTCCAACCCCGTATCGCTGCATGTCACCCCAACCCGGCCACTTTGTTGGTACCGATGTTGGTATGGCGCAGGATGGTCGAGAAACGGGCTTTCGGTACCAACAGCCCCTCCTGNNATGGTATCCGATCGCNCCCCTGACCGGATGCGGATTTATGGGCGATCTCACTGATAAAGAACTGAAAAACCTCAAGCCGAGGGCCAAGCTGTACAAGGTGACGGATCGTGACGGGATGTACGCGGCCGTCACGCCGACCGGTGTCATATCGTTCCGGTACCAGTACCGGGTGAACGGGCGGCAAGAGGTGTTGACCATCGGCCGATATCGCGCCGAGGCGGCGCGCAAGCTGACGCGGGCGCCCGACGCGCTGGAATACGGCATGGAGGTCTCGCTTGCGGAGGCGAGGACACTGCTGGCGCGCGCCCGGCGTCAGGTCGAGCGGGGCGAGTCGCCGTCGAAAGCCAAGGTGGAGAAGCGCATCGCGTCAGCCGAGGCGTTCACGTTCGGCGGATGGGCGGAAGCCTATTTCAAGCACAAAGCCGATCCCAAGTCGGGGGCCGAGAAACTGGCCGACAGCACCTTGGCAATGCGGCGATCCGTCTATGATCGCGCCATCGCGGGCGAGTTGTCGAAGCTCAAGCTGGGGGAGGTGACGCCGCAGCGTCTCAAACGTCTGTGCGACGAGGTTAAGGAGAAGCGCGGGCCGGCCGTCGCCGTGCATGTCCGCGAGGTCGTGCTGCTGGTGTTTCGCCACGCCCAGGGAAGCGGGCTGGACGTGAGCAACCCGGCCGAGTCGATCCGCACCAGCGCCATCGCCACCTTCGAGCCGCGCGAGCGCGCCCTGTCGCCGTCCGAGGTCCGCGCAGTCCTGGCGGCCTTGGATCATGTGACGGCGGCGCCCACATTGCGCTCGGCGGTGAAGTTTGTCCTGCTGACCGGCGTTCGTAAGTCGGAGTTCATCGACGCAACATGGAAGGAAATCGACTTCGCCGCTGCTCGCTGGACGATCCCGGCCGAGCGCATGAAGGCCGGCAAGGCGCATGTCGTCCCACTGAGCGATCAGGCGCTCGACATTCTGACGGCGTTCCGCACCATGTTCGGTGCCAGCCGATACCTGCACCCCGGCCGCTACGACGGCGATACGCCCATCAGCAACGCCACGCTCAACCGCGTGATCGACACGGTGGTAGAGCGTATCTGCGAGGATGACCCGGACTTTCAGAGCTTCGGCGTTCACGACCTGCGCCGCACGTTTTCGACCGGCCTGAACCGCGCCAAGTTCGATGATCGCTGGATCGAGATGAGCTTGGCCCACGCACCCCGGAACCGGATCGCGGCCGTCTACAATGTGAACCGCTATCTCGCCGAGCGGAAGATCATGCTTCAGTGCTGGGCTGATATGCTCGACGCTTGGGTGAAGGGCGAATCCGCGAAAGACCTGATCGCCGATGCGAAGCAGCGCGCCGCCGAGGTCCACGACGACGAACTTGACGACGATCTCTGAGCTACATGCGGCCGCGTCCACTCTGTCAGTCGTTGTCGTTCGCGGCGGCGATACGTGCGGCGAAGTCCTCGCCGGCCATGCGGTGGCCGATGAGGTGTTCAAGCTCGGGGATGATAGCATCGCCTTTGCGTAGCGCCTCGGCGGCGGGGCCATCCACAGTGCGGTTGTCATTTGCCGGGACGAGATATGCGCTCGGCTCCGGCGTGTCAGCGGGGGCATGGTGGGTGGCTTCTACGCCCGGTTCGTCGTTGTCATTGGCGGCCCGCCAGCCGACGGGATCGGCGATCCAACGGTCGATGTCGGATTCTTTCCACCCCGCGCCGTTGACGCTGATCCTGATCTGAGCCGGGAACGTGCCCTCGGCGATCTTGCGGTAGATGGTGGACCGAGACAGGCCGGTACGGTCGAGGACGGTTTTCAGGCGGATGATACGGTCTGGTTGGCGCATGGCTGCGATGCCTCCTGCTGGCTATTTCTGAGAACTGCCAAGACAGGCAAGNNGATGAGAATTTGTTATTGTGCAATAGATGTTTAGNNGCTTCGTAGTCGTGTGGCGCAGCGGAGGCGGAAAATAGGATAGTTCTACGGTCCGAGCCCTTCGTCCCTTTCAGGCGCCTCCCTTCGGTTTGATGGTAATCGTACATTGGACCGGCTTGGCCGTTCGGGCGGCATTCTGCTCGCACCCGGCGATGACGGTGGCGTTCTCGCGCCTCATGTCGATGGCAGCGGCGGTGGCGGCCCATATCTCGGGAGCGTCGGCGCGCATGAGGCGAACGCCGGCCTCCCATAAGCTGGGCTCGCCGATCATGTGCCGGGCCATGCGCTCGGGCACATGCCAGTTTCGCGGCAGCTCACGCGCGATCATGCCGGCCACGACCATCGATATGAGCAATCCCGCGACGAGACCGCCGCTTGCCGCCCATGCGAGGTGTTTGCGTTGTTGGCGGATNNGTCCGGCGGCCGTGCCGATCAGTGCCGTGAACTCGCCCGCTGTTCGTTCCATCTGGTGGCGAGCATTGGCAAGCGCCGCCTCATCCTCGGCGCGCGCCTGTTGTCCGGCGGCGGCAATCTCCCGCGTCATCGCATCGGNGGTGAGCCTCATCGCTGGCCTCGCTGCCATCGTCTCGACGGCCTTGCGCAGAGTCTGTTGCTCGGCGGCGATCTGTCCAAGCGTTTCGGTGTAGTCCGGGGTCTCGTCCCGCCTGGCGGCGAGGCCGGCCACGGCCGCGCCGAGCAAGCTGACCTGATCGGCGAGCCGGTTGAAGGCGGCTTCGGCCCTATCGGAGTCCGGAGTCGGCACGGGAAGCAGGTTGTCGCTTGTGGCGTTGTGTATGGCGGTGACAAATTAGGCCAGGTAGCGGCGGTGATTGGTGCTGCCGCGCCGGAGTAAAATCCGGCCAGTGGTTAGGCTGTCTCCTTTTTTTGGGGGCGGCCGGGGATGTTTGCCGTGGAAGTCTACGCCGCCGTTCGGCATTTCGTTTTCATCGAGGGCAACAGCCGGCGTGAGGCGGCCCGGGTGTTCGGGCTGAGCCGTGAGACGGTTTCGAAGATGTGCCGGTTCTCGTTGCCGCCCGGCTACACGCGAACGAAGCCGGTGAAGAAGCCGAAGCTCGGGGTGCTGCTGCCGGTGATCGACGCCATCCTCGAGGCCGACAGGACGGCGCCTTCGAAGCAGCGGCATTCGGCCAAGCGGATCTTCGAGCGACTGCGCGACGAGCACGGTTATGCCGGCGGTCTGACGGTGGTGAGGGACTACGTCCGGGTTGCTCGGGGAGATTGCGGGAGACCTTCGTGCCGCTGGCTCATCCGTCCGGTCATGCGCAGGTCGACTTTGGCGAGGCGATCGGCGTGATCGGCGGCGTCCGGCAGAAGATCCACTTCTTCTGCATGGACCTGCCGCAATCGGATACTCCTTTCGTGAAGGCCTATCCGGCGGAGACGACGGAAGCCTTCCTCGACGACGGGCATGTGTCGGCATTCGCCTTCTTTGGCGGCGTGCCGTTGTCGGTGCTTTACGACAACACGACGCTCGCGGTGGCGAAGATCTGCGGCGACGGCAGGCGGGAGCGCACCCGGGCCTTTACGGAACTGCAGAGCCATTACCTGTTCCAGGATCGCTTCGGCCGTCCCGGCAAGGGCAACGACAAGGGCAAGGTCGAGGGGCTGGTGAAGTATGCTCGATCGAACTTCCTGACGCCGATCCCCCAGGCGGCAAGCTTCGACGATCTCAATGCCATGCTGGAAGAGCGCTGCCGGCAGCGACGAGGCGAACGCGCCGGTCGCCACGGCGAAACCATCGGCGAGCGTCTCGTCGCCGACCTCGAAGCCTTCCGGGATTTGCCGGCGGTGCCATTGGAGCCGAGCGAGAAGCGGGCGGCCCGTGTCTCATCGACCGCCCTGGTCCGCTACCGCGGCAACGACTACTCGGTACCGACGGCATACGGCTTCCGGGATGTTGTGGTGAAGGGCTTCGTCGACGAGGTGGTGATCCTTTGTGCCGGCGAGGCGATCGCCCGGCATCGTCGCTGCTATGGCACGGGCACCTTCGTATTCGAGCCGCTGCACTATCTGGCGCTGATCGAGACGAAGCCGAATGCCCTCGACCAGGCGGCGGCGCTGAAAGACTGGGATCTGCCGGAGGCGTTCCAGCACCTGCGCCATCTCCTCGAGGCGCGCATGGGCAACCGCGGCAGGCGGGAGTTCATCCAGGTGCTGCGGCTGATGGAGGCGATCCCGATGGAGATGGTGGCGAGCGCGGTCAGCGAAGCGATCCGGCTCGGCGTCATCGGCTTTGATGCGGTCAAGCAGATTGCTCTGGCGCGCGTCGAGCGGCGGCCGGCCCGGCTCGACCTGACGGCCTATCCACATCTGCCGAAAATGGACGTCAGGATGACGGCGGCGGCTGACTACGCCGTTCTCGTTCCCGGGACAACGGCATGACCGGCAAGGCGGGCGCTGATGCGATGCCGGCGGGAACGACAAGCGGCACACCGCAGGTTCTGCTGGCGCATCACCTCAAGCAGTTGAAGCTGCCGACCGTTCTGCGGGAATACGACAAGATCGCCCGCGAATGCGCACGCGACGGCGTCGATCATCCCCGCTATCTGCTGCGCCTGGTGGAACTCGAACTGATCGACCGAGAACGCCGAATGGTCGAGCGGCGGATCAAGGCAGCACGCTTCCCGGCGGTCAAAAGCCTCGACACCTTCGACTTCACCGCGATTCCCAGCCTCAACAAGATGCTGGTGCTCGAGCTGGCCCGCTGCGAGTTCATCCTGCGCCGGGAGAACGTCATCGCGCTCGGCAACAGTGGCACCGGCAAGACCCATGTCGGGCTCGCCCTCGCTCTTGCCGCCTGCCAGAAGGGGTTCACCGTCGCCTTCACCACCGCAGCCGCCCTCGTGCACCAGTTGATGGAGGCGCGTGACGAGCGCCGCTTGCTGAAGCTGCAACGCGATCTCCAGTCGGTGATGTTGCTCATCGTCGACGAACTCGGTTACCTGCCGCTGTCGCCGACCGGGGCGGAACTTCTGTTCGAGGTGTTCTCCCAGCGCTACGAGCGCGGCTCGACCCTCGTCACCTCCAATCTGCCGTTCGAGGACTGGACCTCGGTGCTGGGATCGGAACGGCTCACCGGCGCGCTGCTCGACCGCCTGACCCACCACGTCCATATCCTCACCATGAACGGCGACAGCTACCGGTTGAAGCAATCCGCCGGACGTCGTCGTCCCCCCACCGCAGCCGATCGGGCGGAGCAAAACCAGACCACCGCCGAGACCGTCGATCCCGAGACCGGCAAAACCAGCAAGCCCTGATCCCCGAGGCAAAGCCGACGCACGGCAAGGGGCCCGATCGGGCCCCTTGCCGTGATTGCACCGCTCTCGCCCAAATGGCCTGCTTTTACTCCGCTACAGTGGCCCAGAATTGCTCCGCCGTTGACACGCAGTTTCGGGTGATCCGCCACGTCCGGCCGCGCTTCGCCTGCCGGTCGAGCGCGGCCGGCCACCTCGCCCGGTTCCGCGGCTTCCTGCAGGCGGACGCCTACACCGGCTTCGACAGGCTCTACGGCGAGCGGATCGTCGAGGTCGCCTGTTGGGCGCACGCGAGGCGGAAGATCTTCGAGGTGCACGAGAGCACGAAATCGCCGGTCGCCGCCACCGCGCTGGCGAGGATCGCCGAGCTCTACCGCATCGAGGCGACGATCCGCGGCCGGCCGCCCGACCAGCGCCGCGCCGTCCGGCAGGATCAGACNCGCGGCTTGCTGACCGCCCAGCTCGGCCGGCTGCCGGCGAAGAGCGGGCTCGCCCAGGCGTTCCGCTACGCGCTCGCCAACTGGACCGCACTGACCCGCTTCGCGGACGACGGCCGGCTGGAGATCGACAACAACCGCGCCGAAAACACCCTCCGCGGCGTCAGCCTGGGCCGAAAGAACTGGTTGTTCGCCGGCTCCGATGCCGGAGGCGCCCGCGCCGCCGCCGTTTACAGCCTGATCGAGACCAGCAAACTGGGCGGCATCGACCCGTTCGCCTGGTTGCGGGACGTGCTCGCGCGGATCGCCGAGCACCCGATCCGCCGCATTGACGAACTCCTCCCGTGGCACTGGGCGGCACCCGCCGCCAAGGCTCCGGCCGTCTGAGCAATCCTCAGGCCATCTCGGCCGTGGGCGTCCTCGGACGCTACTACGCGTGGCGGAGGCGACCCGAAAGTCCCAGGGCGGTGGCGAACCGAGCTCTGCTCGCCGACATCCGGCGCATTCACGAGCAGCACCGCGACCGCTACGGCGCGCCGCGCATCTACGCCGCCTTGCGGGCCGAGGGTCGCTCGGTCGGCCGCGGCCGCATCGAACGGCTGATGCGCCGCCACCGCATCCGCGCGGCGACACACCGCCGGTTTCGGATGGTCACCACCGACAGCAACCACGGCCAGCCCGTCGCCGACAATCTCCTCGATCAGACCTTTATCGCCACCCGGCCGAACGAAATCTGGCTGGCCGACATCAGCTACATCCCGACCGACGAGGGCTGGCTGTACCTCGCCGTCGTCCTCGACCTGTTCGCNCGCAAGGTGGTGGGATGGGCGATGCGCGATCACCTGCGCCAGGAGTTGGCGATCGCCGCGCTGACGATGGCGATCCAGCGGCAGCGGCCGGGTCGTGGATTGATCCACCACTCCGACCGCGGCAGTCAATCCAGATTCAAACGGTTGTCGCAACACGGATTCTGTTGACCTACCGCAGCCATTCGTCAAGCGCCTCTGCGGGTGTTTTCCAGCCCAGGGTCTTTCTCGGCCTTGAGTTAAGGGTGGCCGCCACGGCGGCGATCGCGTCTGCGCTATAGGCACTCAAATCGGTGCCTTTTGGAAAGTACTGGCGCAGAAGACCATTGGTGTTCTCATTGCTGCCACGCTGCCATGGGCTTTGCGGATCGCAGAAGTAGACTTGGACGCCTGCATCAATCTTGAGACGGGCATGCTGGGCCATTTCGGCTCCCTGATCCCAGGTCAGCGATCGGCGCAGCTCCTCGGGCAAGGTGATGATCGTGCGCGTAATCGCGCTGCGCACAGCCTCCGCTCCATGGCCAGCAAGAGCGGGCCCGTTCTTTGTGCGCGGCGCATCGCCGTGGCCCGATAGACGGGGAAGATGCAGTAGCATCGTAAAGCGGGTCGTGCGCTCGACCAATGTTCCGATTGCCGAACTGCCAAGGCCCAGGATGAGGTCTCCTTCCCAGTGTCCTGGCACCGCCCGATCGGCCGCTTCGGCAGGGCGCTGGCTGATCATGATCTCGGGCGAGACAAAACTCTTGCCGCGCCGGCCTACTCGCGCCCTTGGCATGCGCAACGCCCGCCCTGTTCGCAAGCACGCTGTGAGTTCGCGGCGCAGAACTCCTCGGCCTTGGACGAAGAGTGCCTGGTAGATGGCTTCATGGCTGATGCGCATTGTCATGTCTTCGGGGAAGTCGATCAGCAAGCGCCGCGCGATCTGTTCCGGGCTCCAGGCCTTGGCCCATCGCCGATCTTGTCGGGGGCCATGCAGACGGCCTTTCCAGGCAACAGTGGGACCGGGAATGCGCATGCCGCTCGGAGCGACGACGATGCCAGCCAATCTCTCCTCTACATACGTGCGCAAGGCCGAGTTGACCGCAATCTCCTCACGCTCCGGAAGCGACAGGTAGCGTCCCGAGAGTGGCTTTGCCGAGGATCTGAACATTGCTGGAGGCATGCCGCCTGCCTTTCGAAACCATCTGGTTCCAACAGCCTGCGACACACCGACTGCAACCGCAGCATCTTCGCTGCTCATTCCCGCGACGATTGCTGACCAGAAACGCCGGCGTTCATCGCGGCTCGACACGGGCGGCCGACCCGGCGACAGCAATGGCGCTCGTCCAGACCGATGGGATCGTCGCTTTCGAACCCTCATCGCAACCTCCAACTTCTGGGTGTTGCGACAACCGGTTGAATCCGCCCAATATGCCGCCGGCGACTATCGCGCGGTGCTGAGAGCGAGCGGCATCGTGCCGTCGATGAGCCGGAAGGGCAATTGCTGGGACAATGCGCCGATGGAAAGCTGGTTCCACACCCTGAAGACCGAACTCGTCCATCACACCCGCTACAACACTCGCAACGAGGCGCGACGCGACCTGTTCGCCTACATCGAAACCTACTACAACCGTCAGCGGCTCCACTCCGCCTTCGGCTACCGCACACCCGAGAAAGCCGAGCTGCGCGCCGCATAACCCAGTGTCCACTTTTCCGGGGAAGATCATTTAACGGGACTATCGATTGCGTGGAGGGGGCGACCGCTTCGAGGATCGGTGCCGCCGGCGAGGAAGGCTGGTCCCGGACTGGTGTCGCGCATCGAAACCGGTCTGGCCGATGCCGAGGGCCACTCTGCGGAATGCGGGTCCGGCATCAGGCCGGTGGATCATTCCACGGATTCAGGAGCGGCACGCCTGTGGGGGCGAAATCGGCCACGTTCCGGGTAACGACGGTCATGCCATGAACAAGCGCGGTCGCCGCGATCAACCCGTCTCGGATTGGCCGAGGATTGGGGACATGGAGAGCCGCGCTGCGGCGTGCCACGGCCGTATCGACGGGTAGGATGCGCTCNNGCAAAAAGGCGGGCAGCACATGGTCGTCCAACCACGCGCGGAGTGTCGCCCCCTTGGGAGGGTCGTGGCGCTCGGCGAGCAACACGCCGATTTCCAGCTCCTGGATGACAATCGCCGACAGGAAGAGGCTTCCGGTGGGGACGGTTCGACCCCACGTTGCCACGTTGCGATCGGCCTTGCCCGCCCTCGCCTTCCGCAGCTCGGAAATCGCGTTCGTGTCGAGCAGGAACATCAGGTGAGGTCTGCTGGCCGGGCGAGATCGCGCGTCGGCGGAATCTCAAGTTCCACGTCTTCAATGCCTGGCGGCAGGCCCAGCCTATCGATGATGCTGCCTTGCCCTCCCGTCAGCCGGTGGTATTCCTCGATGCTGAGTAGCACATGGGCAGGCTTGCCGCGATCGGTGATGAACACCGGCCCTTCCGCGGCGGCCTTCTTCGCGCGGCTGGTGTCCTGATTGAACTCCCGGCTGGAGAGGGTCGTGATCGTCATGGCCATGCCTCCGTGAGGAAATCACAACTGTAGTTATGTTGCTACATGTCTGGCCTTTGTTCAAGTGGGAGACGTGGTCGATTGGTCGGACGCCCGTTGTCGAATGCAGAAGACGTCTGCATCGGCGTTGGTGCGCAAATCGGTCATCACCGGGCTGACGAGAAGTGGGGCTTAGGGTACAGAGGCGGCCCGCCCGCCTGCTCAGGAGCCCCGATGCCGTACAAAGCGAACGAAGCCCGCCGCCACAAGATCCCAAAGGCTCGTTACCGCGTCGAGAACTGGCCGACGTATGATGCCGCGCTGCGGGGTCGCGGGGATCTGACGGTGTGGCTGACGCCGGAGGCGGTGGCCGCTTGGCACCCGCCGCAGACGGGCCGGCGGGGGCGATCGCCAACCTACGCGGAGGTGGCGATCGAGACCGGGGTGATGTTGCGTCTGGCGTTCGGCCGGCCCTGGCGGCAGACCGAAGGGCCGCTGCGCTTGGTGGCTCGACTGATGAAGCTGGAGATCGGCATCCCACACCACACGACGCTGTCGCGCCGCAGCGCGGCGATGTCGCTGGCCGCGGATCTGGCCGGAGCGAAGGGGCCGGTGCATGTCGTCATCAATAGCACCGGGCTGAAGGTGTAAGGTGCCGGCGAATGGCACCGGGAAAAGCATGGCGGCCGTAATCGGCACAGCTGGCGCAAACTGCATCTGGCAGTCGATCCCGACAGCGGCGAGATCCTGGCGTGCGAGCTAACGGACAAGGTCCAGGGCGACCCCACCCAGGTCGGCAGCTTGCTCGATCCGGTCGCCGGCGACATCGCGTCGGTGACCGCCGACGGCGCCTACGACGGCGAGCCGGTGTACCGGGCCGTCGCCGGCCAGGCGCCAACCCGGCGCGACCGCCACCTCCAGACCATCGCTCAACGGGGGCGCATCGGCTGGCAGCGGGCGACCGGCTATGGCCGCCGATCGTTGGTCGAGACGGCGATGTTTCGCTGCCAGACTGATCCGCACCGGTTTTCCCGGAGGCTCCAAATCTTGAGAGGATGGAGCGATGGCGAAGAAGACATCGACGAGATATGCGCCGGTGTCGCCGGTCTGCTGTCCCTTGAGTCGGCTGCCGATCCCCGACCAGACGACGACTTGTTCAGGCGGGCGGAAATTTGGATTTCCCGAACGTCATATCGGCCGGCGCGGCACCCCGAAGCGCGCCTTCAGTTCCGCGTCACCGCCAGCGGCCCCATCCTGCTCGGCCGTGACGCCCACCGTGGGGGAGGCCTGTTCATGGCGACGACCTAACACCAACCATCTGTCGCTAAAGCAGACGCAATCGAAGTCGGCTTTCCCGCCCCAGAACATTCGCTCTCCGCCACCGCCGATGTCCGCAATTTTTCATATCGCGTCCGATGTCTTATGAACGAGGCACTCGCTGTGACACTTGCCCACGCCGAGCGGGCCCGCGTCACCTCCGCAGTGCTACCACTTCGGCGCTCACCTCCGGTGCGGCGCAGAACGCCGCACGACCGGCGGGCGCACCCGTCGCGGTCAGCTACAGCCGTCCGGACGGGGACGTATCCGGGCCACCCGAGAGCGCCAGCTCGGCTGGATCGGTAACTTTGGATCGTCCGCGCCGTGCACTTTCGGCGGCGCCGCTCGCAAGCCTGCAGGCGAACGCGCTTGACCATCGCCGCATCGCCGACATCTCGGCCGAGCCGAGCACCGTTGCTGCTGCGCCGCTCATGTCAGCGGCCGCTGCTCGACCTCGACATGTGACTGTGGGCGAAGCGTTCCGTGCGGTGCTGGCGATAGGCTTGGTGCGGGCTGCGCTCGACTGCCATATCGGGATGGCCAGCTTCGCCGGGCCCGGCGTGAGCACCGGCGAACAAGGGCGACGCATGCATGGTCTGATCACAGTCGTAACTATCGCTGGGCTGGTCGTCGGGGTGTTCTCCGAATCGCAAACCCAGGAGGCGGGAACTGGGGCGACCACCCCTCGAATTTTGGTGATCACTGAGCCCGGCCACGCGGAGGAGGACGGCCCGCTTGATCAGGTCGATCGACGGCAAATGACAATCGGCGCTTCTGAGGATTGTGCATCCGGTGACGGGCTATCGGACCGATTGGCGATTACGCCATCGCCGTCCACGCCGCCTAGGGCCTGTTGAGATTCAGGATTCCATCCTTGGCTTGATTGTGATTCAAGCTATGGATGGAACGTTTTGTACTGACAGACGCCCAATGGGCGAGAATGGAACCGCACTGCCTGGGCAAGCCAACGGACGCGGGTCGCAGCGGCAGAGACAATCGGCTCTTTGTCGAGGCGGTTCTGTGGGTGGTTCGCACGGGCAGTCCCTGGCGTGATTTGCCGGCCTTTTTCGGCAACTGGAACACCGTCTTCAAGCGCTACCGAGACTGGGTCAAAGCCGATGTTTTCATTCGGCTTTTCGAGGCTTGCTCGGATGATCCCGATATGGAGTACGCCATGGTCGACGCCACCATCGTCAAGGTTCACCGCCATGGCCAGGGCGCAAAAGGGGGACTCAGAGCCAGGCCATAGGGCGCTCCAAAGGCGGCATGACGACCAAGATCCTGGCCCTGACCGATGCCCTGGGCAATCTCGTGCGCTTCGCACTCCTGCCGGGCCACCGCTTCGATACCGTCGGCGTTGCCCCGCTCATCGACGGCCTCCAATTCGACGCTTTCATCGCCGACAAAGCCTTCGACAGCAACGACATCGTCGCTGAGCTCAACGAGCGCGGCGCCAAGATCGTCATCTCCCAGCATCCGCGCCGGAGCAAGCCTCTCCCATTCGATGCCGAGATGTACAAATGGCGCCATCTCATCGAAAACTTCTTCTGTAAGCTCAAAGAGTTCAAGCGCATCGCCATGCGTGCCGACAAAACAGACCAAAGCTTCAGCGCCAATATCTATCTCGTCGCCGCCGTCATAAACTCACGGTGAATCTCAACAGGCCCTAGCACAGGCGTACTGGGACGCGTGACGAAGTGGCCATTGTCTCCCGTCGAAACCGGGGGTTGCCGCTGCGCTTCGCCGCTCCTCGCGGCGCAGGTCTTCGTTCACCGACGCTCGGAGGAGCGGGTTGCCATAGCGGCCTCCGGGGCGGACGGCTGGTTTCAGGTCGCGCTGTCGCCGGGCGACTACGTGATCGAGACCCGGGTAGAGGAGATGATGTGCACGCCGGTTGACATCACCGTACCCTCAGATCGCTACGTGCGAGTGGACATCATCTGTGACACCGGGGTGCGCTGAAACGAAGCAGCTGGCCAGAAAAATGCGGACCCGGGAAATGTCCCCGGGTCCGCGGATCGGCGTTCAGCGCGACGCCACCATCGTCCTAAGGGGTGAGCCGCGCGATCCGGGTTTGCCACTGGCAGGAGCCGCTGAGCGTGACCGCCTGCTCACCGGCCAGCCAGAACCCGAACAAACTGGGGTCAAGCTGGGCGCCGGAGTAGTCGCCGCTGCGGAACGTCCCGCCGCCCGCGTAGGAGCAGCTGCCAGGCGCATAGGTTTGCACGCCAGTCCAGCCGGCGTTCACGTTCTTGATCATCGCCGCTGAACTCAGGCGAAAGTTATCGCCATTGAACTCCCATGTTGAGCCCGATCGCAGCGCGGTGTCGATCGCAATGCTTGGGTGGTGCACATATATGTCGTTGCCAAAACCCGCGAAGGTGTTTTCCGGGATTGACGCGGTCAATACGCCGCCAGCTCCGATCCCGATCGATACTCGTGGCGTACGCGTGCAGGACTCATTGACGGTGCCGGCTGTGAAGTTGCAAACCGTCGTGAACTGGCCGATGACGGTGTTGCCGATGCCGGCTACTTGCAACATGCGGTTGTCNGCCGGAGTCGATGCGTGTCGTCGTGCCGGGCTGGGTCCCACTCGGCGGGATTCCGTAACTCCCACTGGTGAGCGTCACCCGCGTGTAGGTCGGGGCGCCGCTGGCCACATTGCGGACGCGATGGACCTGGTACTGGTTGCTCGATCCACGTGTCGTGCTCAAGTAGTACGCCGGGTTGGTTGTCCCGGTTCCTGAGGACGGACTGGTGTAATGCTGTGCCGGCTGGATCGTAAACAGTCCGAAGTTGCCGGCAGTACCCGACGGCTGGAAGATGAAGCGCGGGACAGTTGGGCATGAGGCCGCGTTGTTCGAAGCGATGTTCTTGTTCCAGACGTGGATACGGGCGAACCGGAAGGCGTCGTTACTGAAAGCGAAGTTATTCAGCGTCATGGAGAACGAGTCTGCGCCGGCGCCTATCCCCGGGTAGTCGCCCCAGCTCTCGGTGGACGCGCCAATCTCGCCGCGAGCGTCGATGTTGTAGCGACACCAGTTGGTCGTGAGGTTCGTCGGATCGGGACTGCGAGAAACCGCCACCCACATCCTGGAGACGTCGTTGGCGAGGTTGCTATCGCCGCGGCCCGAGACCTGCAGCGCCACGACGTACACCCTGGGATTAGCCGCGTTCCGGTCATAGTAGACCTTCGGGTCAAACAACAGCCCTTGCGATGTTGCAGCGCCGAAAAACGTATTCAGATTGGCCGTGGCCAAGACGCCGCCAGTCGCATTAAACAGCCGGACGGCGCTGTTTACCGCTTCGACGACTCGGTTGGGGCTCTTGCCTGCGATCGTGTCCGGCGGAAAGAAGACGAACCCGTTGTTGGCCGCTGTCAGCCGGTTGAGACCGAGAAAGTTGGTGGGGACCGCAGCCTGAAGACCAGCGCCCGAGGGGGCAGCGGAATCTGCACTGCACCGGTTGGCGCCTGCAACGTTTCCGCCGCCGCCTTCTCCGCCGCGTATTCTGCATCACTCACCGAAGCCGGGCGATGGATTTCAACGGGCGTCTGAACGCTTGGCACCTGCTCCGGCTCCTGCCTGGCCGGCAGGGTTACCGGCCGATCAAGGATCGGAACCTGCGTTTGCGCCGCCGCCGCTTGGGTGACAGGCTGATCGTCGGCGCCCCGACCGCCGGTCGGTAACACGACCATCGCCGCCGACACTAGTGCAGTGGAGCAGGCGAGCGCACGTATACGTGAGACCCACTGATGATGACGCCGTCGGTGCTCCTTTGTACTATGTAGTCCATCCATCTCTCTCACTCCCATGTTGCTGGAACAGCGCAAAAAAAGAGTGCGCCAGTTTCTCCTGTGCATTCTTGTCTTTTTCGAACGCTCCCTTTTCGGTTCTATGCAGTATGACAAAAAACAGCCCAGCAATTTACTCGGAGGCGAGTGCTCGCGCGGCTGCGCGAAGATAGTTCCGAGCGTCCTACACAGGGATACATCAGTCTTGGTGCCGAACAGTCTTGGCACCGGATGCGGGATTTCTCAGGCGGGGGCGCGGCGCGTGCGTCTTGCGGGTTTGCGCCGCTACGATCAGGTAGGGCTCCGTCTATTCGACAGCGGGCCGTAATTGACTTCCGTCTGCGCCGCCGGGCTAATCGTTCCGTCGCCGTGCCTGTCGGTATCCCGATCGGAGTTGATGTTGATTGTAGCCGAATGCAACTTAGGCTTCAATCGGCTTGCATCGAAATCGACTGCCAGGCAGCAGGATCTGGCCCACCCCTTGGGTCGGAATAGCCGGCGGGCGGAGTCCGACGCATGTCTTCAAGCCGCGACGTGCGCCGGGCGCCACGTCAGCCGCCGCGTCGCAGATTCAATTGGTCGGAGAAGGGCGATGCCACGACCTAGAAGTCGAATACGGCGGTAGACAGGGCGGCGCCGAACTCTGCAACGGCGGCAGTCGAGAGCGACGCCTTCCGTCATCTCCGGCACGCTTCGACGAAGAGACCAACCTTCGAACGGTTGGAATGGGACTGAAAGCGTTTATCCCGAGTTCCGGCAGGGCATCGACGCTCCTGGGAGTGGCTGTGTGAAAACTCCAGTTTGGTTCATGCTCTTGGCGCTTGCTGGGAGGTCGGGATGAAACGGTTTGTTGAAGGTGAGGATCGCGCGCAGCTGAGTTTGCTGCCGGCCCGTCTGGAAGACTATGTCGACGAGGAGAATCCGGTTCGGGTTGTCGATCTCTATGTCGAAGACTTGGATTTGGCGGCGCTCGGCTTTGCTGGTGCGAGGCCGAAGGCGACGGGTCGGCCCGCGTATCATCCGTCGACGCTCCTCAAGATCTACCTCTATGGTTACCTCAACCGGATCCCGTCGAGCCGGCGGCTGGAGCGCGAGGCGGGGCGCAACCTTGAGCTGATGTGGCTGACCGGCCGGCTGGCGCCGGATTTCAAGACGATCGCCGACTTCCGCAAGGACAATGGCCCGGCGATCCAGGCGGTCTGCGCCCGCTTCGTCGGTCTTTGCCGCGATCTGGGGCTGTTCGCCCGCGCCGTGGCCGCCACCGACGGCGCCAAATTCAAGGCGGCCAACGCCCGGGAGCGAAACTTCACCAAGGGCAAGCTGAAGCGGCGCATCGGTCAGGTGGAACAGAGCATCGAGCGCTACCTTCAATCGCTGGACGCCGCCGACCTGCAGGAGAACGACGTCGCCGAGGCCAAGGCGGAGCGCCTGAAGGAAAAGATCGCCGCGATGAAGGCGAAGCTCGAGCAGTTGAGGGAGACGGAAGCGAAGGTTCTGTCAACGCCGAATCAGCAGATCTCCTTGACCGATCCGGACGCGCGGGCGATGGCGACCAGCATGCGCGGTTCCGGCGTCGTCGGCTACAACGTCCAGATCGCGGTGGACACCGAGCATCATCTCATCGTTGCCCACGAGGTCACCAACACCGTCGTCGACCGGACGCTGCTGTCGCCGATGGCGGGCCAGGCGAAGGCGGCGATGGGTGCCGAAACAATCGATGTCCTCGCCGATCGGGGCTACTTCAGCGGTGAGGAAATCCTCGCCTGCGAGGCCATCGGCGTCATCCCTTACGTACCCAAACCCTGCACTTCGGGCGCCAAGGCGGCCGGCCGCTTCGGCAAGGATGATTTCATCTACGACGCCGCCGAGAACACCTATCGCTGCCCGGCGGGCGAAACGCTCAGCCATCGCTGCACGACCGTCGCGAACGGCCGCACGCTGCACGCCTACTGGACGACCAGATGCGGCGACTGCGCTCTGAAGGCCAAGTGCACGCCGGCCAAGGAACGCGTGGTGAGACGCTGGGAACACGAGGCGGTCATCGATGCCATGCTCGCTCGTCTGGCCCGCGCCCCCGGCGGCATGACGATCCGCCGACGGACCGTCGAGCATCCCTTTGAATAGCCCCTAGATTTCTGGACGCCTTCTATCCTAATTTTGAGGACAGGAGACGACGATGGGGAAGCCCAATTTCAGTGATGAGTTCAAGCGTGATGCGGTGGCCCAGATCACCGAGCGTGGGTATCCGGTAGCTGAGGTTTCCGAGCGGCTCGGCGTCAGTCAGCATTCGCTGTATGCTTGGAAGCGGCGACTGGCGAAGGTGGTGTCCGGCGATGCCAGCAAGGATGCCGAGATCCGCCAGCTGAAGCGCGAACTGGCCCGAGTGACCGAGGAGCGCGANCATCTTAAAAAAAGCCACCGCGTATTTCGCCAGGGATGCAAAGTGAGATACGCATTTGTTGCCGAGCATCGTGACCAGTTCAGGGTTCGATCGATGTGTCGGTGCCTGCGCATCCAGCCCAGCGGTTTTTATGCTTGGCAAAAGAGCCCGCTGAGCCAACGGGCTCGGGAAGATGCTCGGCAGACAGAGCTGATCCGGCAAGCCTGGAATGACAGCGGCAAGGTCTATGGCTACCGCAAGCTGCACGATGACCTGCTGGATCACGGCGAGACATGTTGCCCGAACCGCGTTGCCCGGTTGACCAGGCTGGCAGGTATCAAGGCGCAAATCGGCTACAAGCGCAGGCCCGGCAGCTATGGTGGCAAGCCGTCTCTGGCCGTCGACAATACTCTGGATCGCCAGTTTGACGTGGCTGCGCCAGATCGGGCCTGGGTGACCGACATTACCTACATCCGCACCCTGGAGGGCTTTGCCTATCTGGCTGTCGTGACCGATCTCTATTCCCGCCGCGTGGTGGGTTGGTCGATNCAGAGCCGGCAGACTACCGATGTAGTGCTGCAGGCCCTGCACATGGCAGTATGGCGGCGCAAACCGAAGCAACGGGTGCTGATCCACTCGGATCAGGGCTCGCAGTTCACCAGTATGGACTGGGCTGCGTTCATCAGAGCTCACAATCTCGAGCACTCGATGAGCCGGCGCGGCAACTGCCATGACAATGCCGTCGCCGAGAGCTTCTTCTCTTCGCTCAAGCGCGAACGCATCCGGCGCCGGACCTACAAAACACGCGAGGAAGCCCGGCAGGACGTGTTCGATTACATCGAGATGTTCTACAACCCGGTGCGCAAGCAGGTCAGAAACGGGATGCTGTCCTCATCAATCCCCTCATTTAAGCTATGTTCGTCAGTTGGGCGGTGATTGGTTTGTTTTTTAGCATTTCGAGGAACCTTTCGATCAACGGCCGGAGGCGGGGTTCGGGCATGGCCGGGATGAGGTCGTAGAGCATGCAGCCCTGGCGGAACAGGGAATGGGTTCGGCGTTTGGCGGTGTTGACCTTGAGGTGGCGGTCCATGCCGAGCGCTTCGCCGGCCTCGCCGAGCAGGGTGAGGAACAGCACGGCGAAGGCGTTGAGCAGGAGCAGGCGGTCGCGGCGCTGCGGATCGCCGATGCGCACGGCGCCGAGCCCCATGCCGAAGCGCAGATCCCTGGTGTCGCGGAAGCTGGGCTCGATGGTCCAGCGTCTGGCGTAGAGGTTGACGATTTCGCGGGCCGATGCGTCTGCCTTGCTCGTCGCCAAACACCAGGGCTNCCTTCATCGCCTTGGCGTGGACACAGACGACGGCGCCGACCGGTTGCGCGGCGGCAGTGACCGAGGCGCCGCGCAGAATGGCGCGCCCGGCCGCCCTTGCCGACCCACTCGGCCGCCGCCCGGCTTTCTCCGTCGGCGGCGTCGACGCGGATGTCGCCGCGGAACCGGATGACATAGGCGAAGCCCAATTTCGTCAGATAATCGAACAGTTTGCGGTCGCCGAAGCCGCGGTCGNNGCGAGGATCGTCGCCGTCGTCCCCGCCGGCAACACCCCGGCAAGGCGGCCGAGACACGCATCCTCGATGGCGTNNTGCGCTGGCCCGCCAGTTCCGCCTTCAGCATCGTCAGCCACAACAGCGGCGTCGCCCGGCCGTGCCCGGTCACCAGATTGAGCGCCAGCGTCGCCTGCCCGTCGGCGTCGAAATCGGTCCAGTCCATGGCGACGACGATTTCCTTGCGGCCGCCAACCGCCTCCGGAACCCATTGCCCGAACATCTCCCAGACGGAGACGCCGGCGTTGCTCAGCAGCCTGTCGACCTGTTTGACCGCATGCTTGGTCAGCAATCCCCGCGCCTGCGCCAACGCATGGCCGATCATCGAAACCGCCAGCGACGCACCGGTCATCACCCCCAGCGTGCCGTTGGCCAGCGACGCGATCCGTTTGGCGTGAACATGCCCCGCGAAAACCCCATCAAGAAACCGACGAACGTCGGTCAAACGAAACTCAGGACGCGCTACCCCGTTCACTTCCCCACCCCAACCCTCGAAACCTTCCTCTCACCCTGCATAACCGACCGCCGCCGCCAAGCTCATCCGTAGCAACCCATTGATCCGTATCAAAACTCAAAATGAGGGGATTCCTGAGGATGCTGTCACCCGCCGAGTTCGAACGGCAGCAGTTTTTGAAAGCCGAAGGCGTCTAGAAAACTAGGGGCTATTCAGATTGTTGGTCGGCAGGATTGTGATGGTCATCGTCTGTGGTCCCGGTGGCTTCGCTTTCGATGCGTCCATGAGGGCTTATGTGCGGCCCGGCATCAACTCTAATCGGTTGTTCTTTAGGTGCTCTTTCTGCCCCCTGTGATCATCCGATGACCTCGCAGCGGCACGGCATGAGTGAACGTGAGTACGCGCAGCACGCTGGCATCTCCCGGGGTGCAGTGCAGAAGGCGCGCGCGTCGGGCCGGCTGGTGCTGCACGCCGACGGCTCGATCGACGCCGCGGCGTCGGACGCCCGCCGGGCGCATGCGACCGATCCCGGCAAGCAGCCGGCCGGACGCGCGGCGCTGAAGCCGGTGCCGGCAGCCGCCGTCGGCGCGGTCAGCGAGACCCTGCGCGAGCAGGGGACTGCCGGCGCCGACTGCGGCCGGCGGCATGACGTATCTGCAGGCTCGCACCGCGAACGAGGTGCTGAAGGCGCAGGAACGGCGCATCCGGCTGCAGACGCTGAAGGGCGAGCTAGTGGACCGGGCGCGGGCCGTCAGCCTGGTGTTCCGCCTGGCACGGCAGGAGCGCGACGCCTGGGCCGGCTGGCCGGCGCGGGTGGCAGCGATGATGGCGGCCGATCTCGGCATCGGCCCCCACGCCGTGCAGTCGGCGCTGGAGAAGTATGCCCGGCAGCACCTGGGCGAGCTGGCGGAACTCCGGACCGAGTTCCGGTGACCGCATCGACGCCCCGTTCGACGGCGCCGAGGACCTGCTGCAGGCCTGGACGGCAGGGCTCACGCCGGATCCCGATCTCACCGTCTCGGCCTGGGCCGATCGCCATCGCATCCTGAGCTTGCGCGGCGCCAACGAAGCGGGACCCTGGCGGACGTCGCGGACGCCGTATCTTCAGGAGTTGATGGATGCGCTGAGCCCGCGCCATCCGGCGCAGCGCGTGGTGTTCATGAAGGGCAGCCAGCTCGGAGCTTCCGAGAGCGGCTGCAACTGGATCGGCTACGTCATCCACCACGCTCCCGGCCCGATGCTGGCGGTGCAGCCGTCCGTGGAACTGGCGAAGCGCTTTTCGCAGCAGCGCATCGATCCGCTGATCGAGGAGAGCCCCAGCTTGCGCGAGAAGGTCGCACCGGCCCGATCGCGCGACTCCGGCAACACCGTACTGTCGAAGGAGTTTCCCGGCGGCATCCTGGTGCTGACCGGCGCCAACTCGGCGGTCGGCCTGCGCTCGATGCCGGTGCGCTACCTGTTCCTCGACGAGGTCGACGCCTATCCGCCGTCGGCCGACGACGAGGGTGATCCGGTGGCGCTCGCCGAAGCGCGGACGCGGACGTTCTCGTGGCGGCGCAAGGTGTTCCTCGCCTCGACGCCGACGATTAAGGGCCTGTCGCGGATCGAGCGCGAATACGAGGCCTCCGATCAGCGGCGGTTCTTCGTGCCGTGCCCGCACTGCGGCGAGTCCCAGTCTATGACGTTCGAGCGGCTGCGCTGGCAGAAAGGCCAGCCGGAGACGGCCGCCTACGTCTGCGAGGCCTGCGAGCGGCCGATCGCCGAGCACCACAAGACGATGATGCTGGAGAAAGGCGAGTGGCGGCCGACGGCCGTTCCCGTCGATCCGCTCTCCATCGGCTTCCATCTGTCGAGTCTCTATTCTCCGGTCGGCTGGCTGTCGTGGGAGCGGGTCGCCCGGGAGTGGGAGCTGTGCCAGTCTTCGGACGAAGCCAAGCGGAGCTTCATCAACACCGTGCTGGGCGAGACCTGGGCCGAGACCGGCGAAGCGCCCGACTGGCTGCGCCTCTACGAGCGGCGCGAGGACTGGCGCATCGGCACGGTGCCGCCGGGCGGCCTCTTTCTCACCGCCGGCGCCGACGTGCAGAAGGATCGGATCGAGGTCTCGGTCTGGGCCTGGGGCCGCGGCCTGGAGAGCTGGCTGATCGATCACCTGGTGATTGATGGCGGCCCGGGCGAGGCGGCGACCTGGACCCGGCTGTCGGTGCTGCTCGGCGAGACCTGGCCGCATGCGTCGGGCGTGCGGCTTGGCGTCGCCCGGCTCGGCATCGATAGCGGCTACGAGGCGCCGGCCGTCTACGCCTGGGCGCGGCGGCAGGGCTGGGGGCAGGTGCTGCCGATCAAAGGCGCCGAGGGCTTCAACCGGTCGGCGCCGGTGTCGGGGCCGACGCACGTCGATGCCACCGAGGGCGGCGTCAGGATCCGCCGCGGCGCCCGGCTGTGGACGGTCGCCGTCGCCACCTTCAAGAGCGAGACCTATCGCTTCCTGCGGTCGGCGGCGCCGACAGGCGACGACCCGATCGATCGGTATCCCGCCGGCTTCATCCACCTTCCCCGGCAGGTCGACGCGGAATGGGTGAAGCAGTTGGTCGCCGAGCAGCTGGTGACGGTGAAGACCAAACGCGGCTTCAGCCGCCTCGAATGGCAGAAGCTCCGCGAGCGCAACGAAGTGCTCGACTGCCGGGTCTACGCCCGCGCCGCCGCCTGGATCGCCGGCGCTGATCGCTGGCCCGAGCGCAAATGGCGCGAGCTGGAGGCGCAGGTCGCGTTCGACACTGGCGACGAAGAAACAACCGCAACGGAGTCCAACGCTGGCGAGAAATCGCCGACGGCGGGAAAGCTGGCGGCGGCACCACGACGCGGCCGAAGGGTGTTCCACTCCAGCTACGTGAGCTGATCAATGATCCTCGAGGAGATGACCGCGCAGCGCGATGCGCTGCTGGCGGCCCGTTACCGCGGGGTGCGCACCGTCGAGGTCGAGGGCCGGCGCATCACCTACGCCACCGACGCCGAGATGGCGGCGGCGCTCGCCGATCTGGAGAAGCGCATCGCCGCCATGGAGACCGGCACATTGCGGCGGCGGATCCTGACCTCGGCGAGCAAGGGCCTCTGATGCCGGGGATGCTTTCGCAGTGGCGGCGGCGGGTCGGCGCCTTCATCGGTGGCTTCGAGGCCGGGCTCGGCAACCGCCGGCTGAAGGGCTTCCAGCCGAGCCGGGCGCATCTCAACACACTGATCGCCGCGGCCGGCACCGACATTACTGCCCGCGCCCGCTGGCTGATCCGCAACAACGGTTATGCGGCGAATGCGATCGACAGCTGGGCCGGCAACGTGGTCGTCGCTGATCGGCGATGCCGCGTTGAAGGCGTCTATACACAAGCTGTGGCTCGATTGGACCGACGACGCCGATGCCGATGGGGTCACCGACTTCTACGGCCTGCAGCGGCGTGCCGCGCGAGGTGTTCATCGCCGGCGAGGCGATCGCCCGGCATCGTCGCTGCTATGGCACGGGCACCTTCGTATTCGAGCCGCTGCACTATCTGGCGCTGATCGAGACGAAGCCGAATGCCCTCGACCAGGCGGCGGCGCTGAAAGACTGGGATCTGCCGGAGGCGTTCCAGCACCTGCGCCATCTCCTCGAGGCGCGCATGGGCAACCGCGGCAGGCGGGAGTTCATCCAGGTGCTGCGGCTGATGGAGGCGATCCCGATGGAGATGGTGGCGAGCGCGGTCAGCGAAGCGATCCGGCTCGGCGTCATCGGCTTTGATGCGGTCAAGCAGATTGCTCTGGCGCGCGTCGAGCGGCGGCCGGCCCGGCTCGACCTGACGGCCTATCCACATCTGCCGAAAATGGACGTCAGGATGACGGCGGCGGCTGACTACGCCGTTCTCGTTCCCGGGACAACGGCATGACCGGCAAGGCGGGCGCTGATGCGATGCCGGCGGGAACGACAAGCGGCACACCGCAGGTTCTGCTGGCGCATCACCTCAAGCAGTTGAAGCTGCCGACCGTTCTGCGGGAATACGACAAGATCGCCCGCGAATGCGCACGCGACGGCGTCGATCATCCCCGCTATCTGCTGCGCCTGGTGGAACTCGCACTGATCGACCGAGAACGCCGAATGGTCGAGCGGCGGATCAAGGCAGCACGCTTCCCGGCGGTCAAAAGCCTCGACACCTTCGACTTCACCGCGATTCCCAGCCTCAACAAGATGCTGGTGCTCGAGCTGGCCCGCTGCGAGTTCATCCTGCGCCGGGAGAACGTCATCGCGCTCGGCAACAGTGGCACCGGCAAGACCCATGTCGGGCTCGCCCTCGCTCTTGCCGCCTGCCAGAAGGGGTTCACCGTCGCCTTCACCACCGCAGCCGCCCTCGTGCACCAGTTGATGGAGGCGCGTGACGAGCGCCGCTTGCTGAAGCTGCAACGCGATCTCCAGTCGGTGATGTTGCTCATCGTCGACGAACTCGGTTACCTGCCGCTGTCGCCGACCGGGGCGGAACTTCTGTTCGAGGTGTTCTCCCAGCGCTACGAGCGCGGCTCGACCCTCGTCACCTCCAATCTGCCGTTCGAGGACTGGACCTCGGTGCTGGGATCGGAACGGCTCACCGGCGCGCTGCTCGACCGCCTGACCCACCACGTCCATATCCTCACCATGAACGGCGACAGCTACCGGTTGAAGCAATCCGCCGGACGTCGTCGTCCCCCCACCGCAGCCGATCGGGCGGAGCAAAACCAGACCACCGCCGAGACCGTCGATCCCGAGACCGGCGAAACCAGCAAGCCCTGATCCCCGAGGCAAAGCCGACGCACGGCAAGGGGCCCGATCGGGCCCCTTGCCGTGATTGCACCGCTCGCCCAAATGGCCTGTGAAGCGGGACACCTGAGATGAGAGTAAAAGACACCTGAGGTGAGAGTCAAAAAAGTGGTTAAGCGGTGCCCCTGTATTATTTGAGCCATGCGTTGGATGCAGACGTCATGCTCCCCACAAAGCCAATCTGATAGTGGCGTGAGATGGGCCTCAGAGGCGGATTACGATGGATCCGGTAGCGCGCCACCGGGCGGCGGCCAGCCAGGGATAGTCCATCCCGCCGGAGGGCCCATGCCGAGAGTGCCCTTGATGTGAGTGCGGCAGTTAAGGATAGGCTCGGCGTACGGCGCGGCAATAAGGCCCTGCTGCCCGAGTTCGTACCGCAGCGACCCACCTGCCGCAGGCAGTGGATCCTGCCAGTAGGGCAAGGTGTGGCCAGGGAGCAGGACGTAATACTTGAAGGCCGACGGCATATCGATGATGACGGCGCCACCGCGCTTCACCTGGAAGCGGATGTTGCCGCCGGTGGTCGTCGGCAGGTCGAACTCGACGATGATCGGGGTCCCGCCAGCGACTGCGCCGGAGTGCCGGGTGCCGTCAAACGTGATCGCCATCACGTCATCGACGTCCTCCGTAAAGAAGCAGAGGACGGAAATCTTGTTATCAGGAGTCCCACCAGTACTCCTATAAGCAAACCTTCCGCCTCCAAGCGGAACTATGCCGGGGCCGACAGTGGAGACGACCGTCTGATAGGACTGATTAGGGGCTGCATTGTAATCATGCATCCTATGCATGTAGTATATGCAGTCTCGGACGATCGGAGGCTTTACTCCTGACCGAAACCAGTGGATGTAGTACCCGCACACGTCATAGATGGCGTGTTGCGAGCGATCAGATGGCATGATCTCCGCGCCCTCCAGATAGTCGTCACTGGTGATCATGTACATCCCGTCGCCGGGGCGATTTCCGTTGATCGCGGCCATAAACTGGGTGACGAGGCGGCGCCACCCGTTGGACTCATCAAGCCATCCGTTCCTGGTGTGGTTGTTGTGCGGTCTCACAGGCCACATAAACTTGTGTTGGTGGCCGGGTTGGTTGTAGCCGGCGAGCCAGTCGGACGCATCCATCGCGTTCGGATTGGTAAAGGCCCAGCAAGTCACAAACGATTGCTGCCCCGAGACCCGTTCCATGTACGGTAGGTACGTGTCCCGGCGCTCATCAATCCCCTCATTTAAGCTATGTTCGTCAGTTGGGCGGTGATTGGTTTGTTTTTTAGCATTTCGAGGAACCTTTCGATCAACGGCCGGAGGCGGGGTTCGGGCATGGCCGGGATGAGGTCGTAGAGCATGCAGCCCTGGCGGAACAGGGAATGGGTTCGGCGTTTGGCGGTGTTGACCTTGAGGTGGCGGTCCATGCCGAGCGCTTCGCCGGCCTCGCCGAGCAGGGTGAGGAACAGCACGGCGAAGGCGTTGAGCAGGAGCAGGCGGTCGCGGCGCTGCGGATCGCCGATGCGCACGGCGCCGAGCCCCATGCCGAAGCGCAGATCCTTGGTGTCGCGGAAGCTGGGCTCGATGGTCCAGCGTCTGGCGTAGAGGTTGACGATTTCGCGGGCCGATGCGTCTGCCTTGCTCGTCGCCAAACACCAGGGCTCCTTCATCGCCTTGGCGTGGACACAGACGACGGCGCCGACCGGTTGCGCGGCGGCAGTGACCGAGGCGCCGCGCAGATGGCGCGCCCGGCCGCCCTTGCCGACCCACTCGGCCGCCGCCCGGCTTTCTCCGTCGGCGGCGTCGACGCGGATGTCGCCGCGGAACCGGATGACATAGGCGAAGCCCAATTTCGTCAGATAATCGAACAGTTTGCGGTCGCCGAAGCCGCGGTCGGCGAGGATCGTCGCCGTCGTCCCCGCCGGCAACACCCCGGCAAGGCGGCCGAGACACGCATCCTCGATGGCGTTGCGCTGGCCCGCCAGTTCCGCCTTCAGCATCGTCAGCCACAACAGCGGCGTCGCCCGGCCGTGCCCGGTCACCAGATTGAGCGCCAGCGTCGCCTGCCCGTCGGCGTCGAAATCGGTCCAGTCCATGGCGACGACGATTTCCTTGCGGCCGCCAACCGCCTCCGGAACCCATTGCCCGAACATCTCCCAGACGGAGACGCCGGCGTTGCTCAGCAGCCTGTCGACCTGTTTGACCGCATGCTTGGTCAGCAATCCCCGCGCCTGCGCCAACGCATGGCCGATCATCGAAACCGCCAGCGACGCACCGGTCATCACCCCCAGCGTGCCGTTGGCCAGCGACGCGATCCGTTTGGCGTGAACATGCCCCGCGAAAACCCCATCAAGAAACCGACGAACGTCGGTCAAACGAAACTCAGGACGCGCTACCCCGTTCACTTCCCCACCCCAACCCTCGAAACCTTCCTCTCACCCTGCATAACCGACCGCCGCCGCAAAGCTCATCCGTAGCAACCCATTGATCCGTATCAAAACTCAAAATGAGGGGATTCCTGAGAGCAGCGTCGGGTCGTAGAAGCTTATGGGAATATTTCCGCTGACACTCCACTGCGCAGTTTTCGTAATAACGGAAGCGAAGGCAGCGGCGGCTGTTGCGGCGTTACTGCCATGTAATGACGCGCAGTCAACCTGAAACATAACTTTCGGGCCGTCTTCGACCAGCAGTGCCCCATCGTAGTATGCAGAGGCATACAGGAACTGCGCGCTAGATGTGGACGTATCGAGCGGCTCCGGCGCTACTACCGTGATGCCAATGTCCTTCATGAACCGGCACAGAACCGCGGTGCCGCAGTGCACGCCCCAGCCGGTCGCTCCCCATTCTGTTTGAGACGATGCGCCAACGCCACGCGGCAGGTTCTGTGCCGGCCACCACGCACGGCCCTCTAGCCGACAGCCGCAGTCGTAATCGCCGTTGCTTGTATCCTCCGGGCCCAGATCGCTGAGTCCGCCGACGTAGGCGTAGGCTAAGTTGTGCCTGCTGCCGGCGACATTCAGCTCCCCATTGGGCAGGATCATCGGGTCGGTCAGATCGTTGACTAACCGATGGCCGACGTCGTGGACCAGCGCCGCCACCGGGCGCCATGGCAGTGATAGCGGATCGGCCTCGTAGGGCAGCCATGGCGTGCGCGATTTTATCGGGTTTGCGCCCCCGCTCCGGCGCCGCATTAGGACACGATCCCGAGCCAGACGTAGGAGACGCGGCCCAAGCCATTGGTGACCGCGGGCATGACCGCTCTCAGCTTGTCGCCACGCACGCAGCTTGTCGCGCTCAGCGAGTATGTGCCGTCGGTGGAGGCAGGGGGGGAACGTGATAGAGCCAACACTGGCACCATTCTTGGTAATCTGAACTACCGTGGTTGCTGTCGGTGCGGCCTCGGTCGACGCCAGGCCGCCGTTCATATTGACCGGCAGGGTCAGTGCCGTGTCGACCAGATGCACGCCGATGATCTGATTTGCCGTCGGGGTGCTCAATGAATCGCCGTTGAACTCGATCGACTGAGGACCGGATGGAGCACCGCCGCCGCCAACGACGAGAGCCAAACCTTGGGCCAGCACTTCCACCCGCATGCAGATAAATGGGCCGGGCGTCGCTGCGGAGTCATAAAATATAGGCCTCACGATCAGGTCACGCACGCGGAGAGACTCGTCGAGCGCGTATTCCTGGGCGTTTGGCGACGACGCCACACTCATCTCGTTATAGCTGAGCGGGTCCAAGATCTGGATGGGATTGGCTGCCGCGACCAAAGCTTGTGCACCAGAGATATGCGTCGTGATCCCATCGGCCGGATTGCTGTTTGACACCAGCGTCCCGTCCGGCAGATGCCAGGTCAAGCCTTTGTCGGCCGACAGATGGACCAATCCGAATCTCGTAGCACCGGCGCCATTTGATCCGAACGCGGAAAAGAACCGCAGCCTGAACTTGGCTAGGCCCAGCGCGTTCATGGTCGTGCGCGCGAATAACGACTGCCCCTGGGCAAAGAAGAGCGTATTTTGGGCGGGGGCGCTTGCCGACGTCAACGAATTGGCTAGCAGCTGTCGTCGGACTTGCGTCTCGGGCGTCGCCGGACCTGCGTAGGGATCGGTGCGTCGGCGCCTCTGTCAGCGCCATTTTGGGCGGTGCGGTCGCGCTGGCGCGCCTGCGGAACTGGCCGCGCAGGCTAGAGCGGAATCCTACCAGTCTGGATCGTATCCGCAGGCGCTGAAGTAGTTTGCGCACTCGGCTGGGGTGAAGTCGTCGGCGAAGCGGCCGATGGCGGCCCAGAGGGCTTCGACGGTGCGCTCGGCGGCCTTGCGGAGCAGGGCCTTGAGCTTCGCGAACGCCTTCTCAATGGGGTTGAAGTCGGGGCTGTAGGGCGGCAGGAAGAGGAGGCTGGCGCCCGCGTCCTTGATCAGCGCATCGGTGCGCGGCCCCTTGTGGCTGGACAGGTTGTCCATGATCACGATGTCGCCGGGGCGGAGCTCGGGGACGAGCACCTTCTCGACATAGGCATCGAAGGCGTCGCGGTTGATCGCTCCGGTGAGCACGAAGGGGGCGCGATCATGCCGCGCATGGTCAGGGCGCCGACGAAGGTCGTGGTCTTCCAGTGGCCATGGGGAAGCCCATGCGCAGCCGCTCGCCGCGGGGCGCGCGGCCGTAGGTACGGCCCATGTTGGTCTTCGCCCAGGTCTCGTCGATGAACACGAGGCGCTCCGGGGCCAGGTCGATCTGGCCGTCGAACCACGCCTCGCGCTGCTTCAGGATGTCGGGGCGGTCCTGTTCGGTCGCATGGCCGGTCTTTTTTGCGCGTGAGCCCGTGGCGGCGGAAGAACCGCTGCAGCGTGCCGTAGCCGAAACCGTGGCCCCGCTCGGCCAGCGTCGCGCGCAGCTCTTCGGTGGTGACGTCCGGCGTCGCCTCGATCAGCTGCCGGATCAGCGCGCCTTGCGCCTCGACGCGGGCGGAGCGGCGGTCGCCGCCGAGCGGGCCAGGGCGCGGATCACCCTGCGTCCGCTCCAGCGCCCGCCATCGGCTCACGCTGGCGGCGCTGACGCCGAACCGCGCCGCCGCCGCGCGATGATGGCTCGCGCCTTCCGCCACCGCCTTGAGAACCCGGACGCGAAGATCGAGGGAAAGCGCTGTCGACATGTCCACCGGCCTCCTCCTCCGGCAGACATCTTGAATCAGAACCAGCCCCCAATGGGAATCCCCAACGATTCACTCAGATCGGCCTCCGCTCTAGACGGCGCGGCTGAGGGCGAACATCCGCTTCAGGTTCCATGCCATGGTCACAAGCCTCCACTCGCCACGGGCGGCATTGAGCCCGCGCAGCAGGAACTGCCGGAACCCCAGCACGGACTTGATGATGCCAAACACTGGCTCGGGCGTCTGCTTGCGCAGGGCGTAGAGCGCGCGGCCCTGCGGCGTGCGCAGCCGATACGCCATCGCCTGAACCGGGGTGGGGTCTTCGGGCGCCGGTGGCGCCGCAGCGAAGCGCTCTTGCAGGCTGAGATGATGCGCCTCGCGACCAAGTGCGATCAGCGGTTCGATCCCGCCGGCCACACCCAGGCCTGCACATTCGCCTCGCTGAAGTAGCCATTGTCCGCCAACAGCATGTCCGGCCTGCCGAGCACGTCCGGCANNGAGTGCCGATCTTGTCCAGCATGGGTGTAAGCTGCTGCTTGTCGTTGGGCGCCTGCACCACGTCGGCGACCACCACCAGCAGACTGCCCGCCGCCACCGCCGCCTGCGCATTGTAGCACTGCTCAAAACCGCCGCCCGCCACCGCCATGATGCGGCTTTCCTCGTCGGTCAGATTGATCTGATCCGTGGGCAGCGGCGTCGCCACCGGCGGCTTCGGCTCACGGCCCGTGGGCTTCTTGCCGGTGGCCGCTGCCTTGGCGTCCCGTGCTGCGAGTTTCGCCTGATGGTCTGCCTGCTCCCGTTCGAAGCGTTCCTTCGCGCGGGCCTCGATCTTCGCCCGGGCCTCGGCGAGCCTGGACAACCGTTCCTCACGTCGCGCCAGTTCGTCGGGGATCGACATGCCGTCAGCGATGTCCACCTGGTCCGCCGCTTCTGCCTTGGCCATGAGATCGGCCACTTCGGCCTGCAGTTGGGCCTCCAGCTTGCCCGCATGGTCATAGGACAGCGCGCTGTGCCGGCTGGCATTGGCGTGGACCTTGGTCCCGTCGAGCCCGACCGTTCCCAGCTTCAGCACGCCCATCTCGCGCGCGAGCACCAGCACCTGGACGAACAGCTTCTCGATCTGCGGCAGAAAGCGTCGGCGGAACGCGGCGATGGTGTCATGGTCCGGATGATCGTTCGCCGCGATGAAGCGGAACGCCACGCTGTCATAGGTCGCCCGCTCCAGCTTGCGGCTGGAGAACACCCCGGTGGCGTAGCCGTAGATCAGAATGCCCAGCAGAAGGCTGGGGTGGTAGGACGCTTCCCCAGAGCCACGGTAGCTGCCGGTCATCGGCCGCAGATCCAGCCCCGCGATCACCTCCACCACGAACCGCGCCAAGTGCCGCTGCGGAAGCCACTCGTCCACCGACGGCGGCATCAGAAATCCGCTGTCGCGGTCGATCGGGCGGAAGTTGCTCATGCCGAAGAGGTCCGGGCCGGGGGCGTGAATCCATGCCCGGATTCTATAACCCACAGCTCCGCCTCGCGTTAAGTCCGACAGGCTGCTAGGACCGCGCTCGACCCCTGCGAACCAACGGCACGGTTATCGCCGTACCGCAAACTCCTTGATCATTGGTGTGGAGTTCCCCCGCCGCGTCAGGCGGTGTGGACGGTGGGCGAGGGAGCGAGGCGGTTGCGCGTGTCGACGACGATGGTCGCGTGCTTCGGCAGCAGCTCCCAGGCGATCGCATCGTGGTCGGTTACGACGACTGCGACGTCCCAGATCTTGCTCGGGGCGGCTTGCAGCTCGACCGATCGGCGGCCGGCCAAGTGCCCGTACTCGCGCGTCTTCGGGACGACGGGAATGTGCGGGTCTAGGAAATCGACGTTCGCGCCGCGCTTCTCGAGGAGTTCGATGATCTCGAGCGCCGGGCTTTCGCGCATATCGTCGATGTTCTTCTTGTAGGCGACGCCGACGACGAGGACGGAGGCGCCGTTGAGGCCCTTGCCGCTCTCCCGGTCAAGCGCCCGGGCCGCGCGATCGACGACGTAGCGCGGCATGAACGTATTGACCTCGCCCGCGAGTTCGATGAAGCGCGTCGAGATGCCGTACTCGCGTGCTTTCCAGGTCAGGTAGAAGGGGTCGATCGGGATGCAGTGTCCGCCCAGTCCGGGGCCGGGGTAGAAGGCGAGATAGCCGAACGGCTTCGTCTTTGCAGCCTCGATCACCTCGCAGATGTCGATGTCCATCGCCTGGAACACGATCTTCAGTTCGTTGACTAGGGCGATGTTGACGGCGCGGAAGATGTTCTCCGTCAGTTTCGTTGCCTCGGCGGTCTCGGGCGAGGACACGGGCACAGTCCTCGCGACGAACTGATCGTAGAAGGCGCAGGCGAGCGTCAGCGCATGTTCGCCGTCGCCGCCCACCACCTTCGGAATCCGCCCGACGTGGAACGTCGCGTTGCCGGGATCTTCGCGCTCGGGACTGAAGGCGAGGAAGAAATCGACGCCGGAGCGCAGCCCGGTCTCCTCGAGGATCGGTTTTACGACTTCCCGCGTCGTGCCGGGCCACGTCGTCGACTCCAGTACGACGAGGTGGCCGGCCCGCAGAACGGCCGCGATCGCGCGCGCCGTCGCCTCGACGAAGGAGAGATCGGGCTCCCGGTGGGCGCCGAGCGGCGTCGGCACGCAGATCACGATCGCATCAGGTTCGTTCAGGCGCATGAAGTTCGACGTCGCCTCGAAGCGCCCGGTGGCGCGCGCGGCGGCGACCTTGTCGTCGCCGATGTGGCTAAGCGGGGCTCGNNCGCCTCGGTTGTAGGCCCCTACCTTGACGTCGTCGATGTCGAAACCGATCACCGAGAATCCGGCGGCGACCGCCGCCAGCATCAGTGGCAAACCGACGTAACCCATGCCGATGATGCCAACGACGGCTTCGCGGCGCACGAACCTCTGAATCAGCGCTGCGGGATCGACCCCCGAGCCACTCATAGCTTCAACTCCCGTCCAGAAGAACGACGATAGCCGACAGAGCGGACGTTCTCCAATGCCAAATATGTTTAGGGTTATCGGATGCCTGCCGTACACCGATGGTGGTGACGCGCGGGCGGCAGGCGTCCGATAAGCCTCAGGGGAGGAAACCGCGGGGGCCGCACCGGTGCTGGTCGGTGGGAATGGGTCTATGGGGAATTGGCCGTGGGAGGCGGGGGCGCGGCTGCCGGCAGCTGTCCGTGGCCCGGCGGGGCATGACGGCCACGGTTCGGGACGAGCTGCGGCGATCGGCGGCCGGCCGATCGGGTGTCTTTCGCGGCAGCTGCCGCTGGTCCGGGCGCGTCGCCGCGTCGCCGGGCGCGGATCGGCGGCGGGATCGGGCATCGGTGCGGGCGGCTGGCCGTTGCGGCGGTCTCATGAGCTGTCGATCCCGATGACCGGCGCCGCGGCCGCCGGTCGGGATGCGGGCGCGGCGCCGCGCCGGAAGGTCTCGACGACGATCATCACGCCGCCGCAGCAGGGACAGCGGTACGCCTTCGGCGGTGCGGCGTCGGCGGAGCCGGCCGCGGCATCGCCGGTGCTGTCGGCGGGCACCGTCCGATCATCTGGCGCTTTGGCTTTGCCGCNCAGCAGCGCCCGGGCGTGGGCGACGGCGGCGCGGCGCTGGCCGTTGGCGAGGAAGCCGTAGTGGCGGATGCGGTGGAAGCCCGCCGGCAGGACGTGGATGAGGAAGCGGCGGATGAACTCGGCTACCGGGAGCATCATCGTCTTCCAGCGGCGTAGGCCGTCGGCGCGGTAATCCTTCCAGCGGAAGCTGACGCCTTCGTCGTCGCAGGCGACCAGCCGTCGGTTGGAGATGGCGACGCGGTGGGTGTAGCGGGACAGATAGGCGAGGACCGCGTCCGGCCCGGCGAAGGGTTGCTTCGCATAGACGAACCACTTCGTCTTCTTCAGCGGGGCAAGGACTGCCGCGAAGGCGCGGGCGTCGGCGAGCGCCGTGAGGCGGCCGAAGAAGGCGAGGTGGCCGGACCGGTGCGCCTCGGCCAGCGCCGCCAGCATCAGCCGCCGGAATAGGGTCGACAGCACCCGCACCGGCAGGAAGAACCCCGGCCGGCAGCCGATCCATCGGTCGCCGTCCGGCGCCAGGCCGCCGCCCGGGACGATGACGTGGACGTGCGGATGGTGGGTCAGCGCCGAGCCCCAGGTGTGCAGCACCCGCCGTCATCCCCGCGACCACAGATGCTCCCCTACCGCGGGAGCGGTTTCGTCCTATGTTTTTTTTTGAGCATTAGTGTACACAATAACACTATTGGGGGTTGATCGCGTTCCTTCGTTGCGTAAGGTGGCGGACGTGATGGAGACCACTTGTGCGGGGCGGGGTGAGGAAACGATGCCGATCGCTGACAGCGTCGTTCTCGGCCGGGACGTGAAGATTAATCACCCGTCGCTCGTCAACCTCTACGGTTGCCGGATCGGCGACGAGACGAAGATCGGCGCGTTCGTCGAGGTTCAGAAGAACGCTGTCATCGGCGCGCGGTGCAAGATCTCGTCGCACTCCTTCATCTGTGAAGGCGTCGTCATCGATGACGACGTGTTCATCGGCCACGGTGTGATGTTCGTTAACGACCGCTACCCCCGCGCGAGCAACGCTGACGGCAGACTGCAGACCGAGGCCGACTGGGTCGTCGAGGCCACGCGGGTCGAGCGAGGCACTTCGATCGGGTCGAACGCGACGATCCTGTGCGGCGTCACGATAGGGCAGGGGGCCATCGTCGGCGCGGGCGCGGTGGTGACGAGAGACGTTCCGGCGCACGCCATCGTCGCCGGGGTTCCTGCGCGTACGATCTCGACGGCGAAGAAACCGTCAACCGCCGTGCGCTGACGGCCAAGTTTTTTCCAAGCGAGGGTCAAATAATGATTGGGATAGGTGTGATCGGGTACGGCTACTGGGGCNNCCCAAACCTCGTGCGGAACTTCGCGGAGACGCCAGGGGCGGAAGTCGTGGCGGTCTCGGACCTCGACCCCGCCAAGCTCGCGGTCGTCAGCCGCCGGTATCCGGCGGTGACGACGACGACGCGGTTCCAGGATCTGCTCGCCAATCCAAAGGTCGACGCGATCGCGGTCGCGACGTCGGTCGGGACCCATTTCGAGCTCGGCATGGCCGCGCTCAAGGCCGGCAAGCACCTCTGGATAGAAAAGCCTATGGCGGAGATGTCGCTTCAGGCGATGAAGCTCGTCGAGGAGGCGGATCGGCGCAAGCTGACGCTGATCGTCGACCACACCTTCATCTATACGGGCGCGGTTCGGAAGATNGGGGAGATCGTCAGGAGCGGCGATCTCGGGCGCATCTACTACTATGACTCGACGCGGGTCAATCTCGGCCTCTTCCAACGCGACGTCGGCGTGATCTCCGACCTCGCGGTCCACGATTTCTCAATCCTCGACTATCTCCTTGGAGAGTTTCCCGTCGCCGTCTCGGCGAGCGGCACGAACCACTTCCCCGGTACGCCGGAAAACTTGGCCTTCATCACGCTGTTTTACGACTCAGGCGTCATCGCGCATGCGAACGTCAGCTGGCTTGCCCCCGTGAAGGTGCGCCAGATCCTCGTCGGCGGCAGCAAGAAGATGATCGCCTACGACGACCTCGAGCCGAGCGAGAAGATCAAGGTCTACGACAAGGGCGTCAGTTTCACCGACGATCCCCAACAGATCCAGGAGATGCGTATCGGCTACCGGATGGGCGACATGTGGGCGCCGAAGCTCGCCTTGAGCGAGGCGCTCAGGGTCGAGAGTGAGCACTTCATCGATTGCATAGAGCAAGGCAAGCAACCGGAGACCGACGGCCGCCTCGGCGTCCGCGTCGTCGAGGTGATCGAGGCGGCCAATAGTTCGATGCGCGGTCGCGGCGAGACAGTCTACCTCCGGCAAGGAAGAGCGGCGTGATCCCTTTCGTCGACCTGAAGGCGCAGTACGCCTCGGTCAAGGACGAGGTCCTCCCGGCGATCGAGGAGGTGCTCTCGTCCTGTCAGTTCACTCTCGGCTCTGCGGTCGCGGCGTTTGAGAAGGCGTTCGCCGCCTATTGCGGCGTCGAGCACGCGATCGCCGTCAACAGCGGCACGAGCGCGCTGCATCTGGCCCTCCTCGTCGCCGGCGTCGGCCCCGGCGACGAGGTGATCACGACGCCGTTCACGTTCGTGGCGACGGCGGCGGCGATCCATTACTGCGGCGCGCGGACGGTGTTTGTCGACATCGACCCGCGCTCGTTCACCATCGATCCCAGTCAAATCGAGGCCGCAATCACGCCTCGGACAAAGGCGATCCTGCCGGTGCACCTCTACGGTCAGCCGGCCGACATGAAGCCGATCCTCGAGATCGCCCGCCGTCACGACCTCCTCGTCGTCGAGGACGCGGCGCAGGCGCACGGCGCCGAGTACGACGGCGTCCGCGTCGGCTCGCTCGGCGACATGGGATGCTTCAGCTTCTACCCGGGCAAGAACCTCGGCGCCTACGGCGAAGGCGGCATGGTCACGACCAACGACGCCGAGCGCGCCCGCGTCATCTGCATGCTCCGCGACTGGGGCGCCGAGCGGAAATATGAGCACGTACTGAAGGGCTACAACTACCGGATGGAAGGCTTCCAGGGCGCCGTCCTCGGGATCAAGCTGCGCCACCTGGAGGCCTGGACGGAGGGCCGGCGCGCGGCGGCCGCGCGCTACGATCGGCTCCTCGCCGGAAGCGGCGTCCCGACGCCGGAAGCGATGCCCTATTCGCGTCACGTCTACCACATCTACGCGATCCGCACGGCGCGGCGCGAGGCGTGGCAGGCCGCGCTCAACGCGCAAGGCGTCCAGACCGGCATCCACTACCCTTACCCGATCCACCTTTTGCCGGCCTACGCCGACCTTGGCTACAAGCGGGGACGGTTCCCCCACAGCGAGAAGGCCGCGGCCGAGGTCCTGTCGCTGCCGATGTTCCCGGAGCTAATGGCGGCGCAGTGCGAGACGGTGGCGGAGGCGGTGACGCGGCTCGCCCGCGCCGATCGACTGGTGGATCCGCTGTGAACACGGGACCGCAACCGTCCGCCGAGGCGGCGCCGCTCCTGATCTTTCCCTTCAACGGGAACGCGCTGGAGGCGGTCGACTGCCTCGGGCCCGCGCATCGGCTGGTCGCCTTTGTCGACGACACGCCGTCGAAGCGCGGGCCGACGGAGGTCGGGCGTCCCGTCGTCGGACGGGAGGCCCTCGTCGAGCACGCCTCGGCGGCAGTTCTCGCGGTGCCGGGGAGTCCCGCCTCCTATCGGGAGCGGCGACGGATCATCGAGGGGTTGGGCGTCGCGGATAACCGGTTCGCGCGCGTCGTCCACCCCACGGCGGCGGTTTCGCGGCTCGCCCGCGTCGGCTGCAACGTCCTGATCATGGCGGGCGTGGTGGTGACGAGCAACGCCGTAATCGGCGACCATGTCTGCATCCTGCCGAACACGGTCGTCCACCATGACGTCGTCATCGGCGCCTTTAGCCTGATCGGATCGAACGTAGCGATCGCGGGCGGCGTCCAGGTCGGTGAGAACTGTTACGTCGGCAGCGGTTCGAACATCATCAACGGCGTGGAGTTGGGGAGTGGCTGCCTGATCGGGCTCGGATCGAACGTCACCAGGAGCGTCGCCGCGGGGACGAGCGTCGCTGGCAATCCGGCGCGTCCGATCAAGAGCGGTCGTCACAGCCTCGACGTCCGCAACAATCTCTTTCTGTCGGAACGAAGTAGCCAATTGAAGCAGCACCCGCGCGAGTGAGTCGGAGGGCATTGCTCTCAACGTTGTATAAATATGGGTCGAGAGGAGACGATGTTTCGTACAAATGCGCAGGCAGTTCCCTTCGCTCAAGTCCAAGCACGTCGTCCATACGGCGGCGACATGCGCTTGGAGGACACGCTCTCCGCCGAATTGTTCTTGAGTCAGCTTCAGCGCGAGCGCCGACGGTCCGAACGGACCAAGGGTCCGCTTTCCCTCGCCGTGTTTCGTTACGACAGCGGGAACATCAACGAACTCGCGGCCGCCGACCGATTGGCGCAGCACCTCCACAGGATCAAACGCGACATCGATGTCGTCGGGTACATCGACGTCGGCACGATCGGCGTCATCTTGTTGGACACGAACGCCGAGGGCGCGCAGAGGTTTCTCCTGCGCCTCAGCACTCGGCTCAACGGGTTGCGATTCCTTGGCACCACCTTCACGTTTCCCGACAACATCTTCGACCGCCTGCTCTCCGGCGTCGACGCCTGTTCGCCCGAGCAGAGCATATTCTTCGATCGCACGAACGGGTGCCTGCAGGCCATCGCCAAGCGGCTGATCGACATCGTCATCGCCTCCACGGTGCTCGTCCTCTGCGCGCCGCTGATGCTGGCGACGGCGATCGCCGTGGCGATGACGTCGCCCGGCCCGGCCATCTTTCGACAAACGAGGCTGGGCAAGGACGGTACGCCTCTCGTCATGAACAAGTTTCGTTCCATGTATCAAGACGCTGATGAGAGGATCCATCGCGATCACGTCGCCAAATTGATCGGCGATGCCCCCGACGGCGAAGACGAAGCGAACGACAAGAAGACTTGGCAGAAGCTGGACAACGATCCCCGCATCACCCCGATCGGCAGGATCATCCGCAATTTGAAGATCGACGAGCTTCCCCAACTCTTCAACGTTCTGAAGGGCGATCTGAGCCTCGTCGGACCGCGGCCNCCCATTCCCTACGAGGTCGCTTTCTACCAGGCTTGGCACCTCGGTCGGATCCTCGCCGTTAAGCCCGGCATTACCGGCTTCTGGCAGATCGAGAGCGGGGGCAACGTCACATTCGACGACATGGTGCGCATGGATCTGCAGTACGTGGCGAACGCGTCGATATTGCTCGATCTGAAGATCCTCTACCGGACGGCGGCCGTCGTCGTTCGACGCGCGATCGCCTTCATTGTCTCTCCCGGCGCATTTCGGAACGGGTCTTGCTAGCCGTGCGCGCATCGAGAGGCCGTACAATGGCGGCCTTCGCCGCGTTTCCAACGTCCTCTCCGACGCTGATCGCGTTCCGCGTCGGCCCGGCGGACCTCGTCGCCGCGTCGGAGGCAGGCGCGATCGACGACGCCGGTCGCTCGCCTTTCCCGCAGCATCCGAGTATGGATCGGGTGCGAGAGGCAAACGGATCGGAGAGATAAAATGGATCTCAATGGCGCGAGCATTTTCGTCACAGGCGGCTGCGGGTTCATCGGGTCGACGACGATCGATCTCCTCCTGAAGGAGCACTTTCCGAGCCGCATCGTCATTCTCGACAATCTGGTGCGGGGCACGCTGGCCAATGTAAAGGACGCGCTCTCCGACCCGCGCGTGGAGTTGATCCGCGGCGATATTCGCGACGCCGCCGTGGTGGGAAGAGCGATCGACGGCGCGGACGCGGTTCTTCACTTGGCCGCGCTCCGCATCACCGCCTGCTCGGCCGANCCCCGCGAAGCGCTCGAGGTGATGTGCGACGGCAGCTTCAACGTCGTCGAAGCAGCGCAGCGCAGTGGGGTCAAGCGGGTCGTCGTCGCGTCGTCGGCGTCGGTCTACGGCCTGTCGAACTCGTTCCCGACGGAAGAGACCCAGCACCCCTACAACAATCGCACTTGGTACGGCGCGGCGAAGGTGATGCTGGAGGGGCTGTTGCGCGCCTTCAACGACATGTACGGCCTTCCGTACGTCGCACTGCGCTATTTCAACGTCTATGGCCCGCGCATGGACATTCACGGCAAGTACACCGAAGTGCTGGTGCGCTGGATTGAGCGGATCGAAGCTGGAGAGCCGCCGCTGATCCTCGGCGAGGGTGCGGACGCCATGGACTTCGTCGACGTCAGCGACGTTGCGCGGGCGAACGTCCTCGCCCTCGCGTCCGACGCGTCGGATGCGGTTTTCAACGTCGCGAGCGGGACCGAGACCAGTTTGAACGAACTGGCCGGCGTATTGCTCGCGGTCATGAGCTCCCAACTCCAGCCGATCTACGGACCGCAGCGGCAGATCAACGCGGTCTCCCGGCGCCTCGCCGACATCAGCAAAGCGGAGCGGATGTTGGGCTTCCGCGCGAGCGTCGGCCTCGAAGAGGGCCTGAAGCGGCTTGTGGCGTGGTGGCGCGCCCAGAAGAAGGCGATGTCNGTGCTGATGATTCCGATTGCGAAGCCGGCGTTGGGCGAACCCGAAGCGGACGCCGCGCGCCGCGTCATTTTGAGCGGCTGGATCACCCAAGGCCCTGAGGTCGCCGCGTTCGAGAGGGAATTCGCGGCCTTCGTCGGAGCTCGCCACGCGTGTGCGGTCTCCAGTTGTACCACCGGCCTGCATCTGGCGCTGATCGCCGCGGGCGTCGCCCCTGGAGACGAGGTCGTCACTGTCAGCCATTCCTATATCGCGACCGCGAACAGCGTCGCCTACTGCGGCGCGACCCCCGTGTTCGTTGACATCGACCCTGCCACCTTCAACATCGACCCGCAGTTGATCGAGAACGCGATCACCGCGCGCACGCGCGCAGTTCTCTGCGTCCACCAGATGGGCATGCCGTGCGACCTGCGGTCGATCATAGCGATCGCCCGCGCGCGCGGGCTCGTCGTCGTCGAGGACGCCGCTTGCGCGATCGGCTCGGAGATCCTCTGGGACGGGGCCTGGGAGAAGATCGGCAAGCCGCACGCTGACGTCGCCTGCTTCTCGTTCCATCCCCGGAAAGTCATCAGCACCGGCGACGGCGGCATGATCACGACTGGGCGCGCCGATTGGGACGCGCGCGCGCGACTGCTCCGCCAGCACGCGATGTCCGTGCCCGACACCGTCCGCCACGCGGCTCCGCGGGTGATCTTCGAGAGCTACGCGACGATCGGCTACAACTATCGGATGACGGACATCCAGGCCGCAATCGGACGCGAACAGCTTCTCCGCCTGCCGGCGATCGTCGCCCGCCGGCGGGCGCTCGCCGATCGATACCGCTCCTTGTTGGCGGACATTCCCGGCCTGCAGACGCCGATCGAACCCGAATGGGCGCGTAGCAACTGGCAGAGCTATTGCGTGCGTCTGCCAGCGGGGTTCGATCAACAGACGGTAATGCAGGCGATGCTCGACGAGGACGTCAGCACTCGCCGCGGCATCATGTGCAGTCATCGCGAGGAGGCTTGGCGGGGGTCCTCGCATCGCCCGCTGCCGCAATCCGAGAGCGCGCAGGACCATTGCGTCCTGATGCCGCTCTATCCGGACATGACGGACGACGATCAGGAGCGGACGGCCCTGGCGCTGGCGCGGGCCTGCGGTGTGCGATGAGCGTTCCGGCGAGCACCTCCTCCGAGCGGCCCGCGGCGCCCGTCGAGGAGCGCAGCTATCGCCAGATCTTGAAGTCCTCCGCCCTGATCGGCGGCTCTTCGGTCGCCGCCATCGCGATCGGCGTGGTCAGGACGAAGGCGATGGCGGTGCTGCTGGGACCCGCCGGATTTGGCCTGATGGGCATCTACAGCTCGATCACAGACTTGACGCGTAGTGTCGCCGAGTTCGGTATCAACGGCAGCGGGGTTCGTCAGATCGCAGAGGCGGTGGGCTCGGGCGACGAGGAGCAGATCGCGCGGACGGCTTTCGTGTTGCGCCGCACGGCGGTCGTCCTCGGCCTGATCGGCGCGGGATTGCTCGTCGCCTTCTCCGGACTGGCGTCGCAGTTGACCTTCGGCGACGAAGGGCGGGCAGGGGCGGTGGCTGTCCTCGGGCTCGCCGTCTTCTTCCGCCTCGTCGCCGACGGGCAGGGCGCGCTGATCCAAGGCATGCGGCGGATCGGCAATCTCGCGAAGATGGGCGTCTTCGGCGCGATCTTCGGCGCGGTCGCGAGCGTCGCCCTCGTTTACTTCCTGGGTGAAGACGGCGTCGAGTTCGCCGTCGTCGCGATCGCCGCGACCGGCCTTGCGTTCTCATGGTGGTACAGCCGCAAGCTCGAGGTCCGCACTCCGAAGATGTCCATCGCGGATGTGCGGGAGGAAGCGTCGGCGCTTCTGAAGCTCGGTTTCGCCTTCATGGCGAGCGGCATCCTGATGATGGGCGCCTCGTACGCCGCGCGGACCATCGTCCTGCGGATTGAGGGGCTCGACGCCGCTGGACTCTACAGCGCCGCCTGGACGTTNGGGGGCCTCTACGTCAACATCATCCTGCAATCGATGGGGGCCGATTTCTATCCGCGCCTCGTCGGCGCCGCAAACGATCATCCAAAATGTAACCGCCTCGTCAACGAACAGACGCAAGTCAGCCTGCTGCTGGCCGGTCCCGGCGTAATCGCGACGCTGACGTTCGCGCCGCTCGTCATTTCGCTCTTCTACAGCGCTGAATTTGCGGGCGCCGTCGAGTTGTTGCGCTGGATCTGCCTCGGCATCGCGCTCCGGGTGATCACTTGGCCGATCGGTTACATCATCGTCGCCAAGAACAAGCGGGTGATCTTCCTCGCCACCGAGGTCGCCTGGACGGTCGTCAACGTGGGTTTGACCTGGGCTTGCGTGACAGCGTTCGGCCTGAACGGCGCAGGCATCGCGTTCTTCGCCTCCTACGTGTTCCACGGGATTATGATTTCCGCCGTCGTCCGCGCGGTCACCGGATTTCAATGGAGCCGAGCCAATGTCCGACTGGCGTTGTCGTTCGGAGCGATAATCGCGCTCGTTTTCTCGTGTTTCTACGCCTTCCCACCGCTCGTTGCGATGGGCGTGGGTGTGGTCGGCGTCGTTCTCACGAGCGCCTACGCTCTGCGCGCCCTCCTCAGACTCACCGACGCCGACAGCATCCCCGATATGCTCAGGCGCTATCTTGGAAGAAGCGGAGCCAGGTCATGAGTTCCGTCGATGTCGTCGTCCCCTGCTACAAGTATGCGCAATTTCTTCCGCGATGCGTCGAGAGCATCCTCGATCAGGCGGGCGTAGACGTCCGCGTTCTCGTCATCAACGATGCATCTCCCGACGACACCTTTGACGTCGCGACCGCGCTCGCCGCCAAGGACTCCCGCGTCCACGTCTCGACCCACGAACAGAACAAAGGCCATATCCTCACCTACAATGAGGGCATCGAATGGGCGACTGCCGANCTTTTTTTGTTGCTGTCCGCCGATGANTTTTTGCTTCCTGGGGCTCTTTACAGAGCTATTACGCTGATGGAAAACCACTCGGACGTAAGTTTCACGTTTGGACGCGCTCTCGAGCTCGCCGACGATGGCGCAACCCGAAAGGTGACACCTATTGCGAACGGTCTTCAAAGCAACATGGACATCGTCTTGTCGGGGCGACGATTCATTCGAGCGTCTGGCCATCGCAACATCGTTCCAACGCCGACCGCTGTCGTCCGAACCTTCATGCAGAAAAAGGCTGGTGGCTATCGTCCCGAATTGCCTCATGCAGGCGACATGGAGATGTGGTTACGCCTCGCCGCGCTTGGTTCGGTTGGCTTCATAAAAGATTTCCAAGCTGTCTATCGGGTTCACCGTGGGAACATGTCTCTGGACTACTATAGAAATTCTTGGTTGCCGGATCTGCGGCAAAGAAAGGAGGCTTTCGATTTCTTTTTCCGCGAGTGCGACAAGGGCTTGCGAGCGCTGGACAGCCGCATCAGTTGGCTGCTTGGATGCCAAGCTGTTCGACACGCAAGCGCCGCCCTCGAGGAAGGAGCCCCCGAGACGAGTGACGAACTCGCGCGGTTCGCTCTCCGAACATCGCCAGCGGTCCGAGCGTCGTTGCCCTGGATCAAGTATTCGTGCAAGCGCGCGATCGGCGTTGAAAGATTGAAAACGGTACGAGGCATGCTCTCAGGTCGAAAGCGATAGAGTATTTGCTCGTGAATAAGCCCTTGATATCCATAGTCATGAGCGCCCGTAACTGCGTCACTTACGTTGAAGACGCACTCGATAGTATTCTGCGCCAATCGTTCAAGGACTGGGAGCTGATCGTGATCGACGATGGCTCTTCGGACGGCACGTCGAAGGTAATCGCGGCTCGTGGTCGCGCCGACAAGCGGGTGCGAGCCATCTACCAGGAAAGCCGAGGCCTCGTCGCGTCCTTGAACCGCGGCCTCTCGATGTCGCGGGGGCGATATGTGGCCCGGATGGACGCAGACGACATTTCGACGCTGGATCGCATCGAAAAGCAGGTCCTTTTCATGGAGCGAAATCCGCAAGTCGCCGCTGCCGGTGGGGCGGTGAAGGTCATCAACGCCACTGGCGACGTTGTCGGCCGAGAGCGCTTTCCGATCGCGAGCGCGGATATCGAGCGTATCTTGCTCGAGGGCGGATGCCCATTGTGCCATCCGACCGTTATGATGCGCGCCGACATAGTCCACACTTTGAATGGATATCGGTCGGTCGTGCGCCACGCGGAGGATTTTGATCTTTGGTTGAGGATGGCTGACCGGTTTGAGTTATCCAATCTAAGCGCCGAGATCCTCTTCTACAGGCGTCACACGGGTCAGGTCTCCGTGAGGCGATGCGGAGACCAAGCTCTTAGTAATCTGGCCGCTCGGGCGGCGACGGTGGCGCGGAGAAGCGGTCGCCCGGACCCACTTGACTGCATTGATGAGATCACGCCTGCTACTTTGAAGGCATTGGGCTTGAGTGAACCAGTCCAGAGGGCGGCCGTCAATCGGGCTAGTGTGGTTTGCATCAGCAGCATGATCGAGGCACGTGAATACACCTCCGCAGGCGAAAGGATCGGCGCTATGCTTGAAGACTTCGGGTCATGTTCGGCCGACCGCACCATACGATCTGATCTTCTTCTCTTATCGGCGCGCTTCCATCTTACCCAGGGAAAGTTGATCAAGGCATTCGCGAACTGGCTCCGAGCGCTGCGAACACGCCCGATCGTTCTTCTGCGTCCACTCAAGCACGTGATGAGCCTTTTAGGCTTATCGGTAAGATTTGACGTAGCAGTCGAGCAACTCGAAGTAGGTTTGGTCCGGCCGATCATTCGGCGACTGGTGCAGTGGTGATCGAGAGCTCAGGAATCCCCTCATTTTGAGTTTTGATACGGATCAATGGGTTGCTACGGATGAGCTTGGCGGCGGCGGTCGGTTATGCAGGGTGAGAGTAAGGTTTCGAGGGTTGGGGTGGGGAAGTGAACGGGGTAGCGCGTCCTGAGTTTCGTTTGACCGACGTTCGTCGGTTTCTTGATGGGGTTTTCGCGGGGCATGTTCACGCCAAACGGATCGCGTCGCTGGCCAACGGCACGCTGGGGGTGATGACCGGTGCGTCGCTGGCGGTTTCGATGATCGGCCATGCGTTGGCGCAGGCGCGGGGATTGCTGACCAAGCATGCGGTCAAACAGGTCGACAGGCTGCTGAGCAACGCCGGCGTCTCCGTCTGGGAGATGTTCGGGCAATGGGTTCCGGAGGCGGTTGGCGGCCGCAAGGAAATCGTCGTCGCCATGGACTGGACCGATTTCGACGCCGACGGGCAGGCGACGCTGGCGCTCAATCTGGTGACCGGGCACGGCCGGGCGACGCCGCTGTTGTGGCTGACGATGCTGAAGGCGGAACTGGCGGGCCAGCGCAACGCCATCGAGGATGCGTGTCTCGGCCGCCTTGCCGGGGTGCTGCCGGCGGCGACGACGGCGACGATCCTCGCCGACCGCGGCTTCGGCGACCGCAAACTGTTCGATTATCTGACGAAATTGGGCTTCGCCTATGTCATCCGGTTCCGCGGCGACATCCGCGTCGACGCCGCCGACGGAGAAAGCCGGGCGGCGGCCGAGTGGGTCGGCAAGGGCGGCCGGGCGCGCCATCTGCGCGGCGCCTCGGTCACTGCCGCCGCGCAACCGGTCGGCGCCGTCGTCTGTGTCCACGCCAAGGCGATGAAGGAGCCCTGGTGTTTGGCGACGAGCAAGGCAGACGCATCGGCCCGCGAAATCGTCAACCTCTACGCCAGACGCTGGACCATCGAGCCCAGCTTCCGCGACACCAAGGATCTGCGCTTCGGCATGGGGCTCGGCGCCGTGCGCATCGGCGATCCGCAGCGCCGCGACCGCCTGCTCCTGCTCAACGCCTTCGCCGTGCTGTTCCTCACCCTGCTCGGCGAGGCCGGCGAAGCGCTCGGCATGGACCGCCACCTCAAGGTCAACACCGCCAAACGCCGAACCCATTCCCTGTTCCGCCAGGGCTGCATGCTCTACGACCTCATCCCGGCCATGCCCGAACCCCGCCTCCGGCCGTTGATCGAAAGGTTCCTCGAAATGCTAAAAAACAAACCAATCACCGCCCAACTGACGAACATAGCTTAAATGAGGGGATTGATGAGGATCGAGAGGAGAGATCTATGACAGGATGTAGATGTGCGACCGGAAAGCGCGGGTTTAGAGCGCACGCTTGGCGCTTTTTGTCTTAGAGGATTGTCATGGAGTATGTCATACTACAGAGCATCAGAGGAAAAATGCGTCCCCTTCACGCAATCTCATGCTGTGGAATCGATATCGTATCGAAGGGACGGCTGCTGCGGACCGCGGAGATGTCCGACGAATACTGGTTGCCCCGCGCCTCCATTCCAGATCCAGGCGCACTGGTCGCCGAGCTGAAAAGGATCGGCGGTTTCGCGGATGTGTTCACCTTCACCCAAAAGGTTCCCGACACCGAGCCTGTTCACCCTTATCGCTCCCTCCGGGACAACGTTGCCGTTCTGCCGATCTCATCCTATGAAGCTTGGTTCAGAGAACAAATTCCGGCAACGACCAGACGTCACATCCGGGCGAGCGAGAAAAAGGGGGTCACCGTCGCCATTGCCGATTACGATGATGCCTATGTGGCGGGCATTATGTCGATCTACAACGAGACCCCCTTTCGCGCCGGCCGTCGCTACTGGCATTACGGCAAAGATTTTGATGCCGTCAAGCGCGAGAATGGAACGTATTGCTCGCGCAGTACCTATCTTTCTGCATCGATTGGCGGCGAGTTCGCCGGCTACCTGAAGATCGTCTGGGACGATCGCACCGCCGCAATCATGCAAATTCTTTCGAAGATCTCCGCTCGCAACAACAGAACGAACAATGCACTGATTGCGGCGGCGGTTCGTCAGTGCTGCGAACGGAAAGTGGAATACCTCTTGTACGAGAAGTACGATTATGGAAACAAGGCTGACGATTCTCTGACTCAGTTCAAGAAAAGCAACGGGTTCGTGCGCATGGACCTGCCGCGGTACTACGTTCCGCTGACGACGATGGGCGAACTCGCTCTGCGGCTGGACCTGCACAGGCCATTGGCCGAAAAGCTGCCCGAGTGGGCTCTGGCGCCCGCTCGCCGGCTGCGCGCCAAGTGGTGCGAGCGGTGCGCCGAGAGGGAGTCCGAGTTTCGCGGAGCATCCCAGGCTCATCCATGACGGCCCATGAAGGTCTCCTGGATGGTGTGACGCTGTATCGGTTCGCCCACATGATGAGGTGGTCGACCAGCGGCGGCGTCGAAAACTATTTGTTCCATCTGAACATCTCCTTNCTTCTTCAGCGCAACAAGATGAGGATCTTACAGACGTTCTTATCGCCTCCGGGCGCAAAGGACGAAGTCGTGACGGAGAAGATTGGGCGAGGAGAATTGATCTGGATCCCTTCGTTCATCAGCTACGAGACGTTGGATTTCTGGGGACGCTTGCGGCGGGCGAGAGCGACGCGCAAGATGCGATGTCGAACTGCATTCAAGATCGACCATCGGTTGCTGACCGAGATGCTGTCCTCCTTCGATGTGTCTCTTGGTGTTTTCCATTGGCTAAGTAAAGATTGCGAATCGGTCCTCGATGACCTCGTTTCGCGAGCCGTCCCTGTTTGTATCCTGAACCATTTCGCAAATGCTTACCTCGAAAGCCATTTGGCGAAACGGTGCGCGCTCAAGTGCGTCGGCGTCGGCGGGGTCACGGGGGTGGAGGCGCCGGCGTTCCTCGGCGATAAGTTCACGACGTTGTTGGACGGCATCAATGTATCTTTCTTCGATCCGGCGCGCGCGCAGCCCGTCGATTTCGCGCGCAAGTCTTTCGTGATCTTGTTGCCGGCCCGGATCAGTTGGGAGAAAGGACACATCGACGCCGTCCGCGCTCTTGGACTCCTGCGTCGCGGGAACATCGACGCCTGCCTCTTCTGTGCCGGACGCGACAGCTCTCCGGACTTCATGAGAAGTCTGAGCCGCGTGATTGAGAGGGAAGGCGTCGAGGACCGCGTCGCCTTTCTTGGAGAGCTCACCCCATACCAATTGCGGAATTGGTACGCGACCGCGGATGTCATAGTGTTACCGAGCCACACCGAAGGATTGAACAGGGTGCTGTTGGAAGCACAAGCGATGGGGAAGCCCGTCGTCACCTGCGACGTCGGTGGGTCCCGCGAGGCGGTGCGCGATGGTTCGAGCGGCATTTTGGTCGAGAAAGGCGACGCGCGAGCCCTCGCGGACCGACTTCTCGAACTCCTCGAAGATCCCGGTCGTCGAGAATCGATGGGACGAGTCGGAAGAGAGCACGTCATCGCTCGTTTTTCGCTGGGCCCTCTCGCCGAGCGCCATGAACAATTCTATCGACGTTTTGCGAAGATCGCGCCGATCGCGCCCGAGCCCGCGCTCGGGGTTTCTCGATCTCGGGGCCAAGTCTCGTAGCGGAGCGTCTCTCGTCTCGAATGCTTGCTAACTTGACTGGGAGGATTGATGACATCTGGCAGGCGAGCCGTGGTCACGGGCGGCGCCGGCTACATCGGCAGTCACGTCGTTTTGGCGCTCGTCGAAGCGGGTTGGGACGTCGTCGTCGTCGATGATCTCTCGACCGGGCGACGGGAGGCCGTGCCGCCGATGGTCACGTTCGTCCACGGCGACGTGGGCGATTGCTCGACGATCGAGGCGGCGATGGCTCGGCATCGGCCGCATGCGGTGCTCCACTTCGCCGGTTCGATCGTCGTCACCGAGTCAGTCGCCGACCCTCTCAAGTACTATCGAAACAACACTGCGGCGAGCCGAACCGTCATCGAAGCGGCGAACGCGTTCGCGGTGAAAGTCTTCATCTTCTCCTCGACGGCGGCGGTTTACGGCGCACCCGACGGGATCGCGGTCGCCGAAGACGCTCCGACCGAGCCCATCAACCCCTACGGCAGGTCGAAGCTCTTCACCGAGATGATCCTCCGAGACGTCGCGGCGGTGACGCCCATGCGATACGTGGCGCTGCGTTACTTCAACGTCGCCGGCGCGGACCCGAAAGGTCGCGCCGGACAGACGTCCCCAGGGTCGACCCACCTGATCAAAGTCGCCTGCGAAGCGGCGCTCGGCGTGCGCGCCGATCTGGAGATTTACGGCGACGATTACCCGACGCCTGACGGCACCTGCGTTCGCGACTTCATCCACGTCAGTGATCTGGCGGACGCCCACGTTCTGGCGATCGAATACCTCCTCGGCGGCGGCGAAAACGCCGTCCTCAACTGCGGCTACGGTCACGGATGGTCCGTCAAGACCGTGGTCGAGATAATCCGGTGCGTGGCGGGCGTTCCTTTCGAGGTGCGCATCAAGGGACGGCGCCCCGGCGACCCTCCGTCGCTGGTGGCCGACCCTTCGAAGATCCGATCACGGCTCGGTTGGCGGCCGAAGCACGACGACCTTCGCTTCATCGTCGAGAGCGCGCTTGCTTGGGAGCGCACTCAGCTCATCTCGCGCGGCGGGTGACCTCTCCTGCGCGCCGGACTCGTCGGTCAGGCGCGCAGGAGCGTCCTGTGCACCACCTCCAACGTCAGCATCTTGGTGATCATCGTCGTGTGATTCTGCCGCCCCTCGAGATGGCTTTCGACGCATTTCCGGAAAGCTGCTCCTCGCAAGTAACCCCGTTCGAGTGTTCTACGGTCGAGCAGAACGTCTCTGACGTACGATGACAATTGATCGCGATACCACACGCGAAAATGGTAGAACTTTTGTCGGCCGAGAAAGAGATGCTCGAGCTTCAACGGCCTTGCGGCATGATCGAGGCTCGCCAGCCATTGCGGCATTCCATAGTCGTAAGCGTATTCGGCCTTGGCCCCAGTCTCCTCCCACATCGATCTGAGGCCGGACAACACCGGGATGGACGGGAAGGACAGGCCCCGATCCGTCGGTATCCTCGCCAAGCGAGGATCGCCCTCCGCGATGAGCCGAAACGAGGGTTCTCGGCTCGCGAGCAGGTCCGCGGGCGCCTGATACATGAGGCCCACCAACTCGTTGTCGAGAAACGGCGATCGCGGCGTAAGGTGCGACGCCTCCACGCTCAATCGAGCGTAATGGTGCCAAGGCACCTGTTTGAAAGCGATGAAGGTTTGGTCGCGACACGCGCGCTGTTCGCGATACCGGACGGGAGCGATCGCGACCAGCCGCGCGAGTTCCGGTTCGAGAACCTCCCAGCGATCGAGCCTCGGACGAAAGGCGACGTGCCCGCGGATGACTTCCGAGCCGTAGTTTCCCGTCAACCGCACTCTACAGAGCCGCCTCACAATTTCGTTGACATAGAATTCGACGGCCCCCGTGACATCCATACTGCCGTCGGAGACGAGAACGGTCTTTTCCGCGAGCGCAGGGAAGTCGCCGAGAAACGCCGCGCCCACCGTGATCGTCTGGTGCGGCTGCCGGCAATGCTGGGCTACGCGTCTCGCGATCCTGACATCAGCGCATTCGCGGTAGACGCCTCCGAACGTGACGCAGGGGAGGGATCCAGCGGCTTGCCCGCCCCAGGCCATGATCATGCGGCAGTCCAGTCCCCCGGTGAGGGAGATCGCCAGCGGCCCTCCGCGGAAATACTTCGGGAGAATACTGGTGAAGGTCTCCTTCAGCCTTTCGTAAAACTGCGCGCCTTTCAATAGCGGCCTATTCTCCCACATGCTACGATCGAAGTAAGTAGATCGTTCGACAATTGTCTTCCCGGAGAAGGACCACAGAGATCCGCCGGGAAGAAGATGCACGCCTTTGAAGAGCGTTCTGTTCTCAAGGACGCAGCCGAAAGACAACATCTCCGCGATGGCTGAAGGATCCAATCGTTTAAGGTTCGGGACCACTTCGAGCAACGCTTTAGCTTCAGAGGCGAAATAAAAAGCATCTCTCGCCTGGTGGAAGTAGATCCTGCGGAGACCGTACCTGTCGTTGAAAAGAAAGGCTCTCGCGCGGCGGCGATCGATGACGACGCCGCTGAACCACCCGTTCAGCCTCTCGACGAACGATGGACCGAAGGTTTCGTAGAGGTGGACCAGATAAGACGCCTTGGTCTCGTCGACGATCCGGCCCTCTCGCCGCAGAAGATCGAGGTTGGAGTCGTCCTGAAAGTCTTCGCCAGTGAAGATCAAGCAGACGTCGCGCCTCTCGTTCCAGATCGGCGCGCAGTCGTCGAAGGCGCCTTCGTGGCACACCCAGCCGACATGGATGCCGAGCTCAATCTCGTCGTGCACCCCCGAGACATCGGACAGCCGACGCGTCATCGACCGGATCATTTGTTCTATCGGCGAGCGCGTCGATCGGCCCCTCCCATCTGACGATCCCGGCTATTCCTGACATGCCTTCCCCCTCGACGACGAAGCGTGACTGCACCCCGAGAGGCGAGCGCCCGACCGTCCACAGACGCCGATCGCCTCCGACGCCCCGCCCACGACGAGACGCGTCCGGATTTCACCGAATGTCGCGCCAAGCCAGACGAACAGGGCTCGCCCTCGGGCCGACAGCAGGGAGCACCGGTCTTCGTCGCTGTTACGACCGACCGCGTCCCTCACCTGAAGACGACGACGGAGACGTCCTCGGTTAAAGGTGCGCACTCTTCGATCACGCTTAACTCTTCGCGGATCACTTGCAGTATCTTCTCATACTTCCTGCGGTCATAGAGACGAACAATGAAGACGCCGCGGTCGCCGAGGTGCGGCCGATAGCGGCGCAGCAGCGGCTCGATGTGGGCGACGGGGAGGTAATTGATCGACTCGCGAAAAAGGATGACGCTGTAGGCTCGATCGGGGGCGAACGTCGTGATGTCGGACTGGACATATCGGTTCTTTCCATCTCTCCTATTCGCGGCGCTTCTCGCGATAGCCATCTCGATCGCGACGTCCGAGATATCAACGCCGAGGTAGGAGCGATAAGCGGAGTAGTCGAGTTCGTTGCCCGTGTTTCCAGACCCGCAGCCGAGGTCGAGAATGTCGCCGCCGTCGGCCCATCGCTCGACGTACGAGTATACGCAATCACCGGCGGTATCTTGAAGATGATCCCAACGGCCGCTCGCGAACTCTTTGTTCCAGAGCATCTTCTTGATTGGGGCCGTGGCGTGCGATTGCAGCAGTCTGCGACCGCCGCTCCTGAGCTTGCTGATTAGGCTCATGTCGAATGATCTCTTCGATTGCGAAGCCCCGCAGAAGAGCCTGCAGGCCGAAACTCAAGTATATTCTGTTCGAATGCCGTTGTACTCTCGAAGCGGTTCGCCGGGCAGATTCGGGCGATGGCACGGCCGCCGCCGATCGAGCGCCGCCCAATCTACTCGTCTACGCCGATTCTTATCATTTTTTGGCTTGTCGCGCTATCACGCCGCGTCGTTTTGTCGCGCGCACCGGAGGGAAACCGTGATCATCTTGAACGCCGACGACTGGGGAAGATCGCAGAAGGAGACCGAGGCCGCTCTGCATTGCCATCGGTCGGGACGGCTTTCCTCCGTGACGGCGATGGTTTTCATGAAAGACACCGAACGAGCGGCTCGTTTGGCGGCAGAAACCAGCCTTGATATTGGTCTTCATTTGAATTTTACGGAACCGTTCACGGGCGGGTGCAGCGACGCGAGCCTCCTCAGAGCTCAGGAGCGGATCATGGCCTACTTTCGGTCGGGGCCGATGGCCTTTCTGATCTACAACCCGCTTCTCACGAGCGCGCTGAATGACGCCTACCGGGGTCAACGCGAGGAGTTCCTGCGGCGGTACGGGCGCGAACCGTCCCATCTCGACGGTCACCAGCACGCTCATCTGTGCGCCAATATGCTAATCGACACAATCATCCCCGAGGGCGAGAAAGTGAGGCGAACGTTCCACTTTTGGCCGGGCGAGAAAAACGTCGTCAACCGGACGGCTCGGCGCTTCTTGAATTACGTGGTCGACGGACGGTATCGTTCGACAGATTACTTCTTTGCGCTGTCTCAATCGATCCAGGGAGAGCGACTGGCGCGAATCAAACGCGTCGCGCGGACCGCGACGGTCGAGATTATGACCCATCCCGTCGTGNNGCGAGGGGAGCAGCGCTTTATCCTCGGAGAGGAGTTCGCCGCTTTCGTGGATGGTCAGGAAGTTGGAACCTACGCATCACTCTGAACTCCGCGGATGTCGACCGCGCTGAGGCCCGCCGCAAAAGATCGGACTAATCGAGAGAACGCCGTGGACGACCGCCCTCCGCACATTTGCGTCTGCGTGCCGACCTATCGTCGCCCCCTATTACTGGGCTCGTGCTTGTGCGGGCTCAAGGCGCAAGATGCGAAAGGTTTTTCCTATTCGATCGTCGTCGCCGATAACGATGTCTTGCAGTCCGCGAGAAACGTCGTCGACGATGCGCGACGTCAATCTTCGGTCGAGATTTTCTATTGTGTCAACTCGATCCCGAACATCTCACGCGCGAGGAACACGGCGCTGAAGCATGCCCGCGGCGACTTGATCGCCTTCATCGATGACGACGAAACGCCTCATCCCCTATGGTTGACGGGGCTCTACGCCACATACGTCCAATGCGCCGTCGATGGCGTCCTGGGGCCAGTGGCGCCGGATTACGAGGGAACGCCGCCTCGATGGCTCGTCGAGAGCCGACTCTGCGAGCGGACATCCCTGCCGACGGGAACTCCGCTCTCGAACGTCAGGGACATGAGGACGGGAAATCTCCTATTCGCTCGCGCCATCGTCCTTGGTGACGAGGAGCCGTTCGATCCGCGTTACGGTCGAACGGGCGGCGAGGACACGGCGTTCTTTCAGAAGAAACTCGAAGAGGGCAGGCGCTTCGTCTGGTGCGAAGAGGCCATCGTGTTCGAGACCGTACCGCGGGAACGGCAGACGCTCCGATACTTCGTGCGGCGGGCCGTGCTTCTCGGCGCCACCGCGGCCACGCGGGAGCGGCGCCTCGGTCTCTCGACGATCAAGTCGGTCGCCGCGGCTAATCTATACGCCGTTGCTCTCCCGTTTGCTTTGTTGCTCGGGTATCATCACTTCGTGAAGGTGTTGGTGAAGGACTGCAACCACCTCGGAAAGTTACTCGCCCATCTCGGCGTCAAAGTCGTTCGCGAGCGTTCGTCGACTTGAGGCCGTTCCGAGGAGCCAGTCTTCCGCGAGATCGAAGGGTCAAGCGCCCTGCCGTCGACGCGGACGCGGCCCTCGTCGGCTCGGCCGCGGGCGGTCGAGAGGGCGCCGGCTTCTCCCCAACGGCGGACTTTCGGCGGCGACGGTCGGTTTTCCCATCTCGGGGGCGATCCTGCGGACGTCGAGCACGCTGAGAAGAACCAATATGAAGGTGTTGCTCACAGGAATGAAAGTCGCCTCAGTATAATTGTAAATCAGGACGATGGCAAGGTACGTGAACTTCAAGGCGGCGAACCTGTAGTCTGTCGACAACGCCGCCTTGATGTTCACGAAACCGATGGCGACGCTTCCGATCAGGAGCGCGAGCCCCAAGATCCCCAGGTTGAGGTAGACTTCGATGTACCCGTTATGGGCTTGAATGATTCCTTCGACGCCGAGCCTGGCCCAGATGCGCGTAAGTCGCGCGCCCGTCCAGAAGCTCTCGTACCCGTACCCGACCCAGGGGCTCTCCTGCATCGATATGACGAGCTCCCAGATGAAATCGCGATCCGTGAGGTCGGGACGCCGGCCCAACATCAGAATGATCGACTCCTTGACGCCGAACAGGGCGTCGAGCGCGCCGAAAGCGAGAACGCCCGCGATCGCGAGGTAGAAGATCCGATCGGGCTTCTTCGTAATGAAACGCGTTCTCATCATGAAGAGCATACCAATGGCGAGAATCGTGCAAGAAAGCGATGTGGCGCTGTTCGCCATGTAGAGCAGCCAGGCCGTCGTCGGTATCATCACGGCGAGCACGGGCAAGCTCACCGTCTTTCCGTTCGCGGGGACGCGGGATCGCCTCATCAACACTTCCCAGGCGAAGTAAATGGCGCATATCAGACAGAGCTGCCCGAGAGCGTTCTTGCCGTATGTCGCGCCATTATACATCTGCTCGCCCATGAAATATGCCCGCCCCAGACTCGGGAAATACTTAATGTACAGGACGGAGAGCGGCAGAAGGATGAAGCTCATGCGTCGAATGCAGAAAGCGAGCGCTTTGTCTGGCTTTTGTTCGCTCAGGATCACCAGCGCCATCACTAAGTTGCCGATGCCTTTTATGAAGCGCTTGAGGGACAACAGGGGATCGTCGGCCCATCCGGCGCTTATAAGGCAGTACAAGAAGAACAGCCAGACGGCGGGGTTGCTCGCCACGGTCCGCCGCCAATCCACCTTCCGGCGCGAAAGGGTCCAGACGGCGGACACGATCAGGGCGAGAAAGACGTTCCGATCGATCGGACTTCCTTNCGCCCGCAGCGAGGTCGGGCGGGGGGCGCCGAGCCATTCGGACGGGTAATGGGAGGCGGAGAAGAACATCCAGATGATGGGGATCAGAACAGCGTTGGAGACCTCTTTGTTTTCCTTCCGATCGGCCCAGAAGAGATATCCGATCCCGAGGATACAGAGGAGGGTCGCGATTTGCGGCATGTCGGGCGATTTCCTCCTTATCTTCGACCTGCCGAATGGCTCCGCGCCGTTTACGCCGACGAGGACGTCCTTTGTTCTCGGGTCGGAGCGCGCTTGAAAAAGGGAATCGCTCGGGAAAGCATCTCACGCAGTCTCGCCATTTGCTCGGCGCGGTGGAACGCGATCAGCTCCTGGGGGATCGGTCGGCGCGTCCCGACCATCATCGCCCAAAAGTAACCCGCGATCAGAGAGATCCCACCGACGAGGAGTGGCGAGCGCGGCATTTGAAACACTCCGCGTGCTATTTCCCACACCGGGTGTCCGCCCAGATAGTAATCCTCCTTCCCGTGCCGAAATCTGGCGCTCACGGGTCCGCGACCGGCGGTGCCCATTTTCCTGTGGTGATGACAGATCTTCTCGACGAAGGTGCGAGTGTTCCATCCTTTCGTTCGCGCGGTCGTCACTGCCACCCAGTCGATGCCGCCGCCTTTGATCGGCGTATAGCCGCCTACCTCTTCGAAGCATTCGCGTCGGAACATCTGGCAGGCGCCGGATACGTGGCTCGTATCGGCGAAACGATGAGCATAGGAGTGGACTTCGGGCTGCGCGGCGTCCTCGACGAATGGGGTGCCGGCAACGCCGAGGCGGGGGTCGGACGCGAACTTCTCGATCAGGAACTGGTAATAGTCGGGCTCGAACGTGATGTCGGCATCGAGATTGCCGATGAGATCGAAATCGAGCGGCTTCAGCCGTTCGTATGCCGCGTTGAAGCAGGCGGCCTTGGCGGCGAAGCTGCGGTCGCGATGCTCGGGCATCCGAAGGAGATCGATCCACGGGACCTCCTTTATCGCACTGCGGACGATTTCGTCCGTTCCGTCGGTCGAGCCGTCGCTGACGATGACCCACCTCGCCGGGGGAGNTTCTTGCGCGATGACGGAGCGGATGCAGGCTTCGATGAACTCGCGCTCGTTGCGCGCGGGCGTGATCAGCACGTAGGTCAGACGTCGTCCCTCCTGAGTCATCGACGGTGCTCGCCGTTCGAGAGCTTCTCGAGGAGGGTGACGAGGGCCTTGAACATGGTCGCCTGTCCCCAGTGGATGTAGGGCGTCTTGGACTTGATCAACGGGTATTGACGAAAGTAAAAGAAGCCTGCCCGATCTTGCATGTTGTCGATCGTCCACTTCGCCACTTTCACGGAGAGATCGAGGCATGACGGATCTTCCGAGGAGCAGAAGGCCAACGTCTCGATCGCCTGTGCAGCGCATTGTATGTCAATCGGGTACAATCTATTGTGATAGTAGCACGGCCTGCCGTCGTCCTTGAAGAAGACGTTCTTGAAATAGGCTAGACCGCGTCGAAGATGAGGACGAAGGGTCTCGTCGCCACTAGCGTTGATGTACCGCTTCAATCCATCCAGATTGTAGCCCGTATGGAAGCCGTCGATCCAATGATACTTCAACTCTTCGCCATACCACCACGAACCGTCCTCGCGCTGACGGGCGCAACTGTAGAGCATCGCGCTCTTCGCGACATTCAGCAGTTCCGGATCCCGCAGGCGCTGCCGCGCGCTCGCGAGCATGGCGGCTCCGAGCATATTGGAGTTGTGAATGGAGGACTGAGCGAAAGGAACGTAGCTTAGGCATGTCCCCGTCGCTGTCTTCTCGCGTGGCACGCTTAGGATCCAGAGGGAAACGCCGCGGACGACTTCCAGCCATCGATCGTCGTTTGTTTCCTCGTAGGCCGCGAGGAAGGCGAGCCCGATTAGAGCGGTCCAGACGACGATCGGCGTGCCGGCGGGCAGACATCCGCGACGCGTCACGAAGTCGAAATGATTGCCCCAGGCGAAGCCGACGTGGTCCTTCGCGCTGTTCGCAACGAGCCAATTGAGGCAAGCGACGGCCTTGTCCTTGTGTGAGGACTCACCGGTGAGACGGTGCAATATGCAGTAGCCCGCCGCCATGTAGCCACGGCCCTTTGTCGAGTCGCTGGGTCGGATGCCGATGAACGGCCGAACGTTGACGGGAGCTTTCCAGACGAACTGCAGGAGGACACGCTCGATCAGAGGATTGCCGAACGCCAACGGCCGGAAAAAGGAGGTCAGGCCGTCTCCAGGGTCATAGCCCTTGTAATCGTTCTCCTCCACCCAGGCGGCGACGCTGCCAATGCTTCGTTCCAGAACATACTCGATCGCCATCTATTTCTACTCGACTGAAGGTTGTGGAGCGGTCGGCTCAATGCTATTGTTCGAATTCTCTGTATGACCTGCGCTCGGTCGTTGCCGCAGGAGGGAGCGCCTGGTCTTCCGAAATGTCGAGACAGCGCAGTTCGTCGGCACCCACCAACTGATAACGAAAGCCCGATTCGCGGCATCTGAACAGACCGTCGCTCCCCTGCGCCATGGGGTGACCGTGCCTGCTCATCCACCCCTTCCAACGAGCGGGAGCCCCCACGACGAGGGCGTAGTCCGCCATGTCGCGCGTCACCACCGCTCCGGCCCCGACGAATGCATAGCGTCCGATGGTCGCGCCACAAACGATCGTCGCGTTGGCCCCGATCGTCGCGCCACGGCGAATGATCGTCCGCTCGTAGACGGCATGGCGGTCGATCTGCGATCGGGGATTCGAGACGTTCGTCAGCACGCACGACGGACCGAGGAACACGTCGTCCTCTATGATCACGCCGGAATAAATCGAGACATTGTTCTGAACCCTCACATTGTTCCCGACGATCGCGCCGCCGGCGACGTTAACGTTCTGACCGAGGACGCAACGCTCCCCGATCTTCGCCCCGGACATGACGTGACTGAAGTGCCAGATGCGCGTGCCCGCGCCGATCTCGGCGCCCTCGTCGACGTAGGCTGACTCGTGTGCGAAATGGTTCACCGCAACGCCGCCCGTTTACCCGTCGCGAGCGGGTGCACCTCACCTTTGTGGCCGCTCTTCACCGCGCTGCGAATGTCGTGGACGAGTTGGATCGTGGGACGGACGTCGGCGGCGCCGAACCCCTTTCCGTCGAGGATCAGCCTGTAGGATTGTGTATGCAGATCCTTGAAACCTTCGGAGAACTCGTACTCCTCGCCGTTGAGGAGCAACGAGCGGTGCGTGCGCGCGCCCTTGGCGACGGCCTCCGGAGGCAGGTCGGCGGCGTCGACCGATAGGAACCAGCGCACGCGCGCGCGCTCCAACTCGAGGTACCCGCTCCCCTTAGTCTGGTCGAGAAAATGGACGGTGCTTCTCCGCACAGAGCCGAAGACCCAGATAAGAAGGTCGAAAAANNAATGAACGCCGATGTTCATGGCAATGCCGCCCGATTTCTCCTCGACTCCTTTCCATGAGACGGCGTACCAGCGTCCTCGGGACGTGACATACGTCAAATCTACGTCGTGCACGCGATCGCCGCAGGCGGCAATCTGCTCCCGTAACGCCACCAGATAGGGATGCAGTCTTAGTTGAAGAATGCACCAAATCCGTTGTCCGCTCTCCCGTTCGAGCTCCTGCAGCGCGTCGACGTTCCATGGCTCTAGCACCAGCGGCTTTTCGCAAATCGCGTCGGCGTGAACGCGCAGCGCGAAGCGGATGTGCGCATCGTGCAGATAGTTCGGCGAACACACGGTGACGTAGTGAATTCGATTTTCGGCCGGTCCGCGCCGGAGCTTCTCGACGTGGCGGTCGAAACGCTCGAACTCGGTGAAGAACGACGCCTCCGGAAAGTAACCATCGATGACGCCGACGCTGTCGTTGCGGTCGAGCGCCACAGTGAGGGCGTGCCGCGTCTCCTTGATCGCTTGCATGTGCCTGGGTGCAATGTATCCGCCGACGCCGATTAGAGCGAAATTCATATCGTACACTCTCTAGCACAAAACTCATTAACGAGTTCGACGATCCTGTCCTGGTCAGACTCCGTCAGAAAAGGATGCATCGGTAAACTCAAGACTTCTCGCGATGCCTTTTCGCTTTGTGCGAAGTCCCCGATGCGATAACCCAGATCGGAGAATACAGGTTGCTCGTGCAGGCATTTGGGATAGTAGATACCCGTGGGGACGCCCGCCGTCTCCAGCTTCTCCGCTGCCTGCTCGCGATCCGCGACACGGATCGTGTATTGCGCATAGACATGCGTGTTGAATGGCGCGACGACCGGAGGAACGCACGACGGCCGGAGCGAAGCCGAGTACCGCGCGCCAAGACGTTCGCGCTCGCGCACTTCCCACTCGAAATGAGGCAGTTTCGCGAGAAGGATGGCGGCTTGCATGGTGTCGAGCCGTCCGTTGGTGCCGAGCAGCGGATGATCGTGGCGCCTCAGGCCACCATGGGTGCGAATGGCTCTCATCTTGTCCGCGAGATCGTCGTCGCTCGTGAACAGGGCGCCCCCGTCGCCGTAGCAACCGAACGGCTTTGCCGGAAAGAAGCTCGTGCACCCGATCATCGTCACGCCGGCGCTTCGTCTACCCCGCCTTGTTGCGCCAAAGCTCTGCGCCGCGTCTTCGACCACGGGCACGCCGCGCTCGGCAGCGATCGAGGCGATGCGCTCGAGATCGGGCATTTGACCGAACAAGCTCACGGGAATGATCGCCCGAGTCTTCTCGGTCATCGCGGGCGCGAGGAGATCGACGTCGATCGTGTAGGTATGCGGATCGATGTCGACAAAGACCGGACGGGCGCCCACCAATCGGACGACTTCGGCGGTACTGATCCAGGTGAACGGGACGGTGATCACTTCGTCGCCGGGGCCCACGCCGAGCGCCCGAAGTGCGATCTCGAGACCAGTCGTTCCGCTGGCTACGGAAATACAATGTTTCACGCCGACATAAGAGGCAAGCGCGACCTCTAACTCGACTACTTCTGGACCCATGATAAAGCAGGCATGCTCAATGACGCGGTGGATGCGGAGATTGATCTCGTCAGCATACCTTCGCGTCTGTTCTTTTACACCGGAGAAATCTATCGGCGGCATAACGCGGGTCCTAATGTGTCTTTTCTCCGTTGTTCATGGTGAGCAACAATTTGATGTACTTCTCTTTCTCGCGGCTCCACAGGAAGCGCTCCCTCAAGACGGCCGCTCGCCGCTGGTAGCGGATCACCACCTCGGGCTCCTCGGCGAGCGAGTCGAGCAACGAGGCGAGCGATTGTGGCTTGCCGGCTTCGAAGAACAGGCAATCGTCCTCGCCGAAATAGTAGGCGATGGCGGCGTTCTGAACTGTGACCGAGGGCATGCCCAAAGAGAGATATTCCAACAACTTGAGGGGAAGCGCGTACTCCGTGATCGAGGATATCTCAAGAGAGGNAACGAAACCCATGTTGTACCCCGCCAATATCGATGGCAATTGAGGCAGTGGGTACATCCGGTTATCGAAATCTACGACCGTGTTGAGCGACAACGAAGAGATGAGGTTTTCCAAATCCTCGCTGAAATCACCCTCGCCGATGATTTTCAGCGTGATCTTGTCGAGGTTGCGCACTCGTGACAACGCGATCATGGCGTCGCGCAGTCCATATCGCTCAAGAATGGTTCCGTGGAAAACGAGGCGAAGCCGGCCGTCGTATGGCGTCGGCTCCTTCAGAGCAAACAGAACGTCATCCGCAAAGTTCGCGACGACCTTGATGCGGCTCGGATCGAGACCGTGCTGCTTTACGAGGATGTGGTCCTTGACCGGATCGTGGACCGTCAAGACCCCGTCCGCAAACCAAGCGCTGAGCCGCTCCTGCCAAAGCAAAAGCTTGTACAGCTTACCGCTATTGCCGCTTCTGAATTTCGAAGCGAAAGTGTTGGGCATCGGATCGTGAATATCGAGAAAAATCTTAGCTCCCAGCAGTTTCGGGACAATAGCCGAAAACACCAGGAAATCGGGCATGTTGTTGACGTGCACAAACATATAACGGCGCTGTATATGTAGACGAGTGATGCGCACGAGACACCTGAAGAAAAATAGCAGATAAGCTATAATATATTGATCGACGCGTCCCCCGCGATAGCGGGCCTGGTCAAGCCGGATGACCCGCACGCCATTGATGTATTGCTCGTCTTCCTCTCCGTCCTTCCGAAGGGCGATGAAGTCGACCTCGAAGCCCGCCTCGACCGCCGCCTGCGCCGCGCGCACGACCCGCGGGTCGGTCTGATAATTCGTGTAGGCGACCATCAGNNGCACGTCTTCCTGTCGCCTCCGCGCTCGCCCATTCGAAAATCCTCGTTTCGAGAGTGTCCAACAGCGTTATCAAATTCGCCAGCAAGCCGAAGTCGGCGAGAACGTTCTCTGGATGAATGAGCAGAACGACGTCGGTTTTCGCAGCCGCGTCGAGCAGCCAATCGATCGTGAACGTCTGCGTGTCCCGCCACGCTGGCTCCAACCAGAAAGCCGAAGGGTACGCGCGAAACCCCGTCTCGTCTTCCTCCCCCAATCGACGGATTTTCAAGATTGCCAAGAAAAATCTTCATCCCGCTGCGGCGAGCCCAGTCGATGTATTTCTCGGGCTCGTAGGGGGCGTAGTGACGGCGGCCGTACTTCCGGCCTCCCGATCCGTGCTTCGACACCGCCGAGATCGTTCGACCGAGATGATCTTCCAGCATGGCTTTCTCGGCGCGGAAGGTGTCGAGCGATCGAGAATCCTCGAGGTGAAGACCCATCTCGTGCCGACCATCGTCCATCAACACGAGAATGGCCTTGGACGGGAGGGTGCAGCGGCGAAAGAAGACGTACGCGCGCGCCCGACGGACGGCGAGCAGTTCCAGGATCGCGGAGAGCTCGCGCAGGTAACCGAAAGCCTCAATCTTCGGGAAGGCGAAATCGGAGCTCAATCGGCTGAGCGCGTGCCTCGCCAGAGGCCCGCGCCCGTAAGGTCGGTCGACGTCAATGCGAACAACGAGAGCCATCGTTCAAGCGCGGATGGCGAGCACGCGTGCGATTCGCCGTCGAAGGAGATCAGGACTCATGAACGGTGCAACGGTCTCGGGTTGGCGGTGGGTTACGAAGGCGGGCAGTCGCATACCTTCAGCCCCAAGCATCGGAGCGCTCGTTGATCCCTGAGGCCATCGACGGACCAAATATGTATATCCTACCGTCCATGCCAAGAACAAGCAACTTTAGACAGACCAACGATCGCGCGGCGCGCGAAGGCCAATGCGCGCCATCGTTCGGAACGTCCTGATCGGGCGGGAAGCGCATCTCGCCCTCCGGAATGCCACTGTAAATATATGTGCGATACAACGAATGGTAGCAGGGTGTATACTGCTCTCGGGGTCCGTCTCCAATTCCCGTCAAGGGAGGAAAGATCTCGAAGGCAGGCTTTCCGAGCGTTGTGGGGCAGTGCCGCGTTATGCGCAATTGAGGTAATGACGTGGACCCTAAGGGGATGAAACTTGAACTGATGGGGTGGATGCCCCCTTCGGCCGGCATCGTATGATGCCTGGTCAGCGCCACGGGGGGCGATGGAAGGAGGGACACATGCCAGAAGTTCATGTCTTGGCGATCGCTCTACTACTACAGTTGCATTTTATCCTCTAATATGGTTCCGTTGCCTGCGGCTGTGGGAGGGCGACGGATGGGTGTGGCGGAATGGGCGGGCACGCTTGTTGATTGGAAGGCGGGGCTCGAGGGGTTGAGGCGGGTGATCGCGCCGGCGCTGGGGCGGGCGGAGACGCGCCGTTCGGCCGGGATGTTCATCGACGGGCTGTTCTCGGCGGCATCGCGCAAGACCGGCTGGATGCTGGCCGAACAGGCGGGCCTCGAGGCACCCTATCGCCTCCAGTCACTGCTCGGACGCAGTTCATGGTCGGCAGACCAGCTTCGCGATCTGGTGCGCGGGTACGTGACGAACGCGCTGGGTGATCCGGGCGGCGTGCTCGTTGTCGATGAGACCGGTTTCCTGAAGAAGGGCCGGCACTCGGTGGGTGTCGGCCGTCAGTACTCGGGCACCGCCGGCCGGATCGAGAACTGCCAGGTCGGCGTTTTCGTCGCCTACGCCAGCCGCTGGGGCCACGCGCTCATCGACCGGCAGCTGTACCTGCCGAAAGACTGGGCGGACGATGCGACGCGCCGCCGGACGGCCGCCGTGCCGGACGACGTCGAATTCAAGACCAAGCCGGCGATGGCGCGGGAGATGATCGAGCGGACGCTCGACGCCGGCCCGCCTTGCGCCTGGGTTCTCGCCGATGCGCTCTACGGCTCGGACAGTCAACTCCGGCACCTGCTCGAGGGCCGCGGCCAGCCTTATGTCCTTGCCGTACGCTCCAACCACACCCTTCGCTTCCTCGAGGACGGGACCCTCGTCCAGACCGACCCTGCCACCATGCTGGACACGCTGGCGGACGATGCGTGGTCGTCGCTGACCGCCGGCGAGGGGGCGAAGGGTCCAAGGCTCTACGACTGGGCAAGGCTGCCGCTCGGATGGTCGACGGATGACGGTTTCGAGCGCTGGCTGCTCATCCGCCGCAGCCGGCGTGATGCGCAAGCACTCGCCTATTACCTTGCCTATGCCCGGCAAGGCACGTCCCTGCCCGAGCTTGCCGCTGCCGCAGGCCTCCGCTGGACGATCGAGGAGTGCTTCCTGCGGGCGAAGGACGACCTCGGCCTCGATCACTGCGAGGCGCGCTCCTGGCACGGATGGCATCGCCACATGAGCCTGGTCCTCGCTGCCGCCGCCTTCCTCGCCAAATTGTCGGCCGACCAGCGCCGGATCGCCTTCGATAAACGGGACAAAACGAGTCCGGCCGCCGCGGCCGCATGACCGTCCCGCTCGCCACGCCGGAAATCCGCCACATGCTCGAAAGGATCCTGTTCCGGGCGAAAACCCCCCGCCTTCGTCTGGGCCTGCTCACGATGGCGCCGCAGCCACCAAACGACAGCCGCCAGCAGTCACCGCAAGAAACGACTAGAAACGCAACTGTAGTACTAGCCCGCAAGCCGGGGGCGTTGCGCAACGGTGCGCCGTTCAAGGACTGGGTGCTGCCGGCAAACCTNGGAGCGGTGCGACGCAAGCTGCGGGGCTCGGATGACGGCGATTGGCAAATGGTGGCCATTCTCTCCGCCGTCCTCACCGACGGTCTGGCCGGTGTCGAAGTCGCCTGCGCCGAGGCGCTCGCCGATGGCGTTCACGCGGCCGACGTCGTCCTCAACATCCTCGCGCGCAAGCGGGATCCGGCACCGACGGTGACCATCCTGACCCCGGACGCGCTGCGGCTGCGCCACGCGCCGATCGCCGATTGCGCCCCGTTACGACCGCTTGCGGAGGGCGGGTTGATGGAAAGGGCCCAGATCTTTGATCTGATGGCCGCGCTCAAGCTGTACGGCATGCGCGCCGCCTACGATGAGGTGATGGCGACCGCCATCAAGCGCCAGCACGAGCCACCGCGCATCGTCGGCGATCTGCTCCAGGCCGAGATCGCCGAGAAGCAGGCACGGTCGATCAAATACCAGCTGACCATCGCCAAGCTGCCGCTGGCCAAGGATATCGACGACTTCTGCTTTAATGGCACGCCCATCAACGAGACGCTCGTTCGCGAGCTGGCAACCGGCGCCTTCCTTGCCCAGCAACGCAACGCCGTCCTCATCGGCGGCACCGGCACCGGCAAGAGCCAGGTATCCACAGCGATGCCGGGTTCGGGGCCGAGGGGAAGAGTCGCCGACTATCTCATCCGCCTCGACTTCGTCGTTCTCGACGAATTGGGCTATCTGCCCTTCGCCCAAGCCGGCGGCCAGCTGCTGTTCCATCTGATCAGCCGGCTTTATGAGCGCACCTCGATCATCGTCACCACCAACCTCGCTTTCGGCGAATGGCCGAGCGTCTTCGGCGACGCGAAAATGACGACCGCTCTCCTCGATCGTCTCACCCATCACTGCGAGATCATCGAGACCGGCAACGAGTCCTGGCGCTTCAAAAACCGCGGCTGACCGTCCTCCCCTCAAGCTTGCCCAGGTGGGCAAACAGGTAACCTCCCGCGCGCGCCGCTCCGTCGCTCGCATAAGGCGCTCCGCGGCGCGCGCGGGGCCCTCCTGTTCTCTGTCAAGCACCGGCGAGACGCTCTGGAACAGTTCCTTTGGTTGATCACGATGACCGTTCCTTCGGCCCGACCGGAGTTCGAGCCCAGCAGCGCGCGCAGCACAGGTCAAGGCCGGCAGAGCCGGCGCCGGAGGCGCCTTGGCCTTGACCGAGCGAGCACGCAGCTATGCTGGTTCTCGGCCGACCATCTGCCGTTCCCCAGGACATGGACCTCGATACGTGCCATGCGGCCCGCCGCATCAGCTTACATCCGGTCGGCTCACACTCGAGCCGCACCAATATCCCTCTGCACGAGAGGCTGAGGTCCAGAAAGGGCGAGACCCATCTACCTGGCGGCATGTTGCCCTGTGAACAGCCGGTCACGCGCCCGTCCCGGAGATCGGGAATCTCCCTTCGGTCAAACCCTGAGAACGGTTCCAGCCGGGATCATGCCGGTCTGGAGGTATCGCCAAAGCGCGACGATCAGTTTTCGCGCGACGGCGACGATCGTGATTTTCCGTATCCGACGCTGCAGTGTGCCGACCCGCTCGCGGAACCATCGAGACAACCCACTTTCAGGCTGATGCCTCAACCACAGCCAAGCCAGTTCGATCGCTGTTGTTCTCGCTCGCGGATTCCCGGCTTTGTTGACGCCCTGATCCCGTCGACTTTCGCCGCTGTTGAACGGAGTCGGTGCAAGCCCGACGTAGCTGCCGACCTCGCGGCGATTTGTGAAGTCCCTGTAGAAGACCTCCCGCGCAAGTACCGTGGCGAAGATCGGGCCAACTCCGCGGAGCTTCCGCAGCAACTCGATCTTCTTGCCGACGACGGCGGCGTTTTCGTTGTCTGCCTGTGCGTGCTCACGTTCGCTATCGACGGTCCCGATCATTGCGATCACGAGCTGCAGCCGCTGCCACTCGCGGCCGAGTTCGGCCATCAGGCGCGGCGGGAGCGGACGACCATCTCCCGTGTGCATCTTCTTGAGGAGCTCCGGCCAATCGGGGCGGAGCGGATTGGTCAGCGTGACCCCTTGCGTCGCCAACAGCCCCTTGATCCGGTTCACGTGCGCCGTCCTCGCTGCGATCAGCCGTTCGCGCTCGCGGTGCTGACGTTTGGCATCCTCTTCGTCGGCGGCCGGGACGCGAACCATGCTGCACACCTTCCTCTCGCCTCGGGCGTAGGCCATCAGGACTTGAACCAGGGCCTCTGCGTCGAGACGGTCGGTCTTGGCCCGGCGTGCGCGTCGGCTGACATGAACGCTGGCCGGATCGATCACGTAGTTGCTGATCCCATGCTGTGTCAGCAGGCGATGGAGCCAGAAGCCGTCGCGGCCAGCTTCGTAGCAACAGGCGATCTTGACTGCTGTCCCGCCCGCACCGGCCGTCCGCATCCGCAAGCGTTCGATTAGAGAAAGTAGTCCATCTACATCCCCGCCGTTTATCCGATACTGGCTGATCTTGTCGGACGATCGAACGTGGGTGGCGACCAACCAGGTCTTGCTACTGAGCTCAAGCGCAATGAACAGCTCAAGCGCCGAGCCATCGGCCACAGCTGCCGCGGGCAGCAAACTCGTATTCGACATGGCGAGCTCCTCCACTGGACCAACTCGAAGCATTTTGCCGAGTCGGCTACGGCATAGGATCTACCTGGACAAGTCCAAAACACCACGTCGAAGAGGGGGCCCTATTGCACGCCGATCGGGGTGCCCGTTTCCGCACGATGACGTAATTGCGGTCTGAGTTCGCCTGTAGAACGGTTTACCTCGCGGCTTACGCGATTAACACCAAGGGAATGGGGAGCGAACGGTGAAGCACTACGTCGGCTTGGATGTCTCGCAAAAAGAAACCTCGATTTGTGTCGTCGATGACGCCGGCAAATTCGTCTTCGAAGGCAAGGCGAAGTCGGAGCCCGGGGCATTGGCCGCGATGATCCGCAAGCGGGCGCCTTTTGCCGAGCGCATCGGCTTCGAGACTGGCGCCATGGCGAGCTGGCTCTGGCATGAGCTCAAGCGGGTCGGGCTGCCGGTCGTTTGCATCGACGCGCGTCACGCCAATGCCGCGCTGTCGGTGCGGATCAACAAGAGCGACCAGAATGATGCGCGCGGCCTTGCCGAACTCGTCCGCGTCGGCTGGTATCGCGAAGTCCGCATCAAGAGCGAGCAGAGCCAAGCCATCCGCTCGTCTCTGGTCGCTCGCGCCCGGCTCGTCGGCATCCGCCGGGATCTTGAGAACCAGGTGCGAAGCATGCTCAAGGAATACGGCCTGCTGTTCGGCCGGGCGATCGGTTCGCGCTTCCGCCAGCATGTGTGCGACTCCTGGTCGAGGACCACTTGCTTCGACCGATTATTGACCCGCTGCTCGCCATTCATGAGCAGGTTTGCCGCCAGCAGAGAAAGCTCGACGACGAAATCAGACGTCTTGCCCGGGCCGATGCGACGACCCGGCGGCTGATGACCGTCCCAGGTGTCGGCGTGGTGACGGCCCTGACCNNTTCCGCCACACCATCGACGATCCCTCGCGCTTTCAATCGGNNCCGCCGCCGTCGGCGCCTATCTTGGCCTGACACCCCGTCGTCGCCAATCCGGCGAGATGGACACCACTGGCCGCATCTCCCGCTGNNGGGCGATCGGCTGTTGCGATCCTACCTGTTCGAAGCGGCAAGTGTGCTTCTCCACCGCACCCACAAGTGGTCGACGCTCAAGGCCTGGGGCGTCCGCTTGATGAAGCGCATCGGCGCCAAGAAGGCCAAGGTGGCGATCGCCCGCAAGATGGCGATCATCCTCCACTGCATTTGGGTCGACGGCACCGTCTTCGAATGGGGCCAGCCGAAGATGGCTTGACCCACTACAATCGTCTCTCGGGCCCGCGTTGCGGAACCCGTGNNATGTCCCCGCCGGGACGGTGGTTGCGGTGACCTCGGTCAATCGGCTGATAGCGGCTCCGCCGCATGTCGTTCCACACGTTGAGGCACCCGACCCGAACATCATCATGAGGCCGCGACCTCGGAAAGGACCATGACCCCGGCGTTGGCACCACAAACAGGCCTTGACATGCCACCCGCAATTAAAGGGCCGATTGACAGACGGTACCGTCCATCCGCTCACGCTACCATCTCCCCAAAGGCCAGTGAAGAGGGCACCCATTTAGAGGGTATCAAATGGGGGCGTTTCGCTTCAAGGCCATTTTCGGACAATAATTGGCCAAAAAACTGCCCCATTTAAGGACTTTTTCCACCTCAGAGGCGTTCGGAAAACCACATGAATTGGAAACACAAGATGATTACTGATCATGGCGCTTGTATGCCTAGGAAGTTACGATTAGCGCTTCACGCCTCGTAGGATACACGCGCCGACCCAACCAAAACGTCTGTCGGGCGCAGTTTTGATCATTGGCCTAGGCGTTCTCGCTGGTTGGGCAGAAAAGGCGGATGCAGCCGCCATCACGGCTGCAAGTTGCTCCCTGTCCAACGTGCAGGCGGCGATATCGGCCGCGGCCGACGGCGACACCGTGAACGTCCCCGCCTGCACGGGGGTCACGTGGTCGACGACACTGTCGATGCCGTCGTCGAAGGGCATTCGACTGATCGGGGCCGGAAGCGACAAAACGATCATCACCTTGACCGGCGGTATCGACGCGATCTGCAGCGCGGGAAAGCCGCACCGCATCAGCGGCTTTCAGTTCAAGGACAAGACCTCCGGGACGGCGATCTCGTTGAGCGGCACGTGCTCCAGCTTTCGCGTCGACCACAATATCTTTTCTAACTTTGCGCCGTCGGTCGAAGGCATTGTGATTGACTGGTTCAGGGCGGGCGTCGGTCCGATTTACGGCGTGATCGACCACAATACCTTCAAGGCGCCGCTCAACCACCGTACGGTCCTGATCTATGGCCTGGGCCAGACGTGGCCGTCCTTCTCGCCACTGGGGAGCGCGCAGAACATCTATATCGAAGACAACACCCTCGACTTCGGCGACATCACGAATGGCACCGCTGGCATGGGCTGCGCCGACGCCAACTACGGCGCTTATTTCGTGTGGCGCCACAACACGTCGAGGAACTGCCTCCTCAGCATTCACGGAGACTACAACAACGCCGGAGGCGTCGTCTCGACGGAGGTCTACGAGAATTCCTTCAAGACGGACGGCCCCTCGAATTTCTGGCCGGACGGCTACCGCCTCGTCCATCATCAAGGATCGGGCGACTTCATGATCTTCAACAACACGTTTAGCGCACCTTCGGGAAAGAGCGTCTCGACCATCTCCCTTACCCACTATCGGTCGTGCCCGGGATACGGCGCGCGCTGCGACGGCTCGTCGTCGGTCGACGAAAATCGCCAACCGACGGCGACTTACAAGGGCTACGCCTGTCTCCATCAGCCGGGTAGAAAGTGGGATCGGTCACTCTCGCCGAACTACTCCTGGAACAACCGCTGGAGCGACTCCAATGGCGTCGTGAACATCGGGCTCGAAAATCCTTTTGGCGGATGCTCGAACCCGGATCCTTTCACCCACGTCAAACCGGACCGAGATTACTACAATTTTTCCACGAGCTTCAGCGGCGCGTCCGGCGTTGGGATGGGCACGCTCGCCAATCGTCCGACGACCTGCGCCACCAACGCCAACGAGGCGGGCGGCGGCGTTGGCTACTGGGCGACGGACACGGAAACGCTCTATCGCTGTTCCGCGACGAACACCTGGACTGCACATTATCAGCCTTACCAATATCCGCATCCCCTCGTGTCGACATCCTCCGCAGACACGACGCCGCCATCCGTCGCTCTCTCATCGCCCGCTTCCGGTGCCACTGTCTCGGGAGCGGTCACTCTCGCGGCAAACGCCTCCGACAACGTCGGCGTCGCCTCGGTACAGTTCAGAATCGACGGGGCGAACTTGAATGCGGCCGACACCAATGTCCCCTACTCGGTCGTGTGGAACACCACGAGCGTCGCGAACGGCGCCCACGCCGTCACCGCCCTCGCGCGCGACGCGGCCGGCAACGCGACCACCAGCGCCGCCGTCAACGTCACGGTCTCGAACGGCGTTTCGGCCCCAAGCATTGTCCAGCAGCCGCAGGGGGCGTCGGTCAACCTCGGTCAGTCGGCGACCTTCTCCGTCATCGCGACCGGCGCCAGTCCGCTCGCCTACCAATGGCAGGCCAACGGGATCAACATCAGCGGCGCCAGTGCGCCGTCGTACACGACGCCGCCGACCACGTCGTCGGACGCAGGGAAGACCTTCCGCGTGAAGGTGACCAACACCGTCGGCGCGGTCACGAGTAACGACGCGCTCTTGTCGGTCCGGTCGGACTCGACCGTGATCGGGAGCTACAAGTTCGACGAAGGCAGCGGTGCGGTCGCCGTGGACTCCTCGGGCAACAACCGCAATGGGACTCTCGTCAACGGGCCTACGCGGGTCACGGGAAAGAACGGCGCCGCCCTTCGGTTCGACGGAGCCAACGACTACGTGACCATCGGCAATCAAACGCTTCCGTCGACCTTCACACTCAGCGTCTGGATCAACAACCCCTCGAACGCCCCCTGCGAGGCGATCGCGAGCTTTGGAACCTATCGCGAGTTCGCTCTGTGCGGCGGCTCTCTCTGTTTCGGCGACAACACGAGCCCCGCACATGAGTTCGGCGCAGTACCGACGGGATCCTGGCAGCACGTCGCCTTCACCTACGACGGGACCAACCTCCGCGCCTACCTGAACGGCTCGCCGCTCGGCGCAGCCTGGAACAAGAGCCTCACGGCCGCGAGCGGCTTGACCTCCTTCGGAGCTTGGCCATACCTATCGGGCGGGTTCGGCGATTATCTGTCGGCAAGCCTCGATGATCTGAAGATCTATAATCGCGCCTTCTCGCAGTCCGAGATCCAAACAGTCATGAATCAATCGATCGCGTCGGCCGCGCGTGTCGTGGCGGCGGCGAACGCCGTATCTTCTACGGCGTCCGCCACGTCCTCGCCGGCGATACCGAACACGATGGACAAGAACGTTCTGCATGTCTCCGCCGTCGACGCCGCTTCAGTCGGAGATCGGTGGAGGAGCGTCGAGGTTCCCCTCACGAGCGGGGACGGCGTCGTCATCGCTGGTCCGCCGACTACCAGCGGCTCCCGGGCCGGCGTCGTCCGCGTCAACAACGTCGACCGCGGAGGGTTCGATCTCCGCCTTCAGCCCCTCGATGACGCGACGGCCGTCCGCCCGGCGGCCAGCGTCGAGGAGAACGTTCCCTACCTCGTCGTCGAGCCGGGGCGCGGGGTGATGGGTGACGGCTCGATCTGGGAGGTGGGAACCTTCCCCCTCAGCGGCGCGGACGCCTGGAAGCGCATCGCGTTCCGCGGCGCATTCTCGACCACGCCGTTCGTCTTCCTCACCATCCAGACCGCAAATGACTGGCGGGGGCGGCGGCGCCTCTGGCGCGAAAAGTGGGCGTGCACGGCTTCGACGCCGCGCTTGCTCAAGGACCGGGCGAAGAAAAAGGGCACGGTGCCGAGACCGTAGGCTATCTCGCCCTCCAACCTGGGACGGGATCGAGCGGCGTCTTCGACGTCACTGGCGACGCCGCGCCTTATCTTCTTCAGACCTTCAAGACGAACGGGCGTTGGCTCCCGGTCCTCAGCCAACGGCTGAAGCGCTCGAACGAGGCGAGCGAAGTTCAGCAGACCGTCGAAGACGTCCAGGTTCTCGCTCTCGGCCGCCAATTGTTCGCGCAGCAGGTGTCGGCGAAGGATCGCTTCCTCACTGCCATGAGCCGACTAGCACCGGTCGAAGACGGGCCGTTCGAGTGGGGGATGGTGCGCGGGTTGGACGCGTCCTGGACGGTCATGCCGTTCGCCAAGACCTACAACACGCCCGTGGTCGTCGTTCGGTCGGTCTCGCAGCACGACGCCAAGCCGGGGCGGGTCGATGTCCGCCAGGCGCTGGCGGACCGCGTCGAATTGCGGTTCCAATCGTCGGGCGACGATGCGGAGCACGGCAAGGAGGATGCATTCTACATGATCGCGGAAGCCGGCCGGCATCCCCTGGGAGATCTCGCCATTGAGGCCGGGCGCCTAATCGCCGAAGGGACCGACGAGAACCGCTCGATCAGATTCGCGAGCCCGTTCGCGAACGCGCCGATCGTTCTTACCAGCGTCAAGACGGCGGACGGCGAAGCCGTCGACGCGCGGGTCGACACAATCACCGTCGGCTCGTTCTCGACCGCCTTCGCCGCGCCGCTTGGCTCAAGCCAGATGATGGATTGGATCGCGGTCCAGGAGGGATCGAGCACGCTGAAGAGCGGGCGGACGATCGAGGCCTTCTCCAGCGACGTGGGGCTGGACTTCGGCTCGGTTTACTTCCCGATGGTCAGGAGCAATCAGCACCCGACCGTCGTCTCCGACGTGAACGGTGCGGTCGACGCCACGCCTCGGATCCTGCGTCACGCCAATCCCACGGGCGCGCGGATTCGGCTGAGGCTGGCGCCCGAGGATGTTCTCGACGCGTCGCGCGCCAACGTTCGCGAAAGAGTGGGTATCTTCGTCGGCGACTGACGATCGGAAGGTTAGGGAGCGCTTCGTTCCCTAACCGCCCATCGTTCACGATCCGTTCGGGATTTCCAGCGCTCGCCGCCCTGCCAGGGATGACCGATGCCGGCGCCCCGCGTCCTGCGGCCCTTCGTAGAAGGTGCACGCCGTTGAGCGTGCCGGGTCGCTTCCGAAGCGCACGCGGGACCGATCAGCGGGTCCCCCACGGCCGTCTCCAGCGGCGCGCTCTTTGCGCCGTCCTCCTCCCGCCCGATCTCCTTCAGGATCGCGCGCCGGCGCTCCTCCCGCGTGACGCCTTCGGGATCTTCGCGAAAGACGCCTAGGCCGGACGCCGCCCGCACCGTCACCGCGTCCAGGATAACATCGACGTCGATGCCAGCGCGGTTCTCGCCGAAACCGATGAGGAGGGCGAGATCGCACAGGATGTTGATGAGCCGGGGAATGCCGAACGCGTAATGGTGCGCGGCGGCGCATGCCCCGGCATCGAACAGGTCGGGCGAGCCGCCGGCGCAGGCGAGCCGGTGACGGATGTAGCCCACCGTCTCCTGCGCGATCATGGGCGTGAGTTCGTGAAAGACAGAGACGCGCTGCGCGAACTGGCGCATGTCGGGACGCCTGAGCGTCGCCTTCAACTCGTTCTGGCCGACGAGGATCAACTGCAGCACGAAGTCCTTGTCGGCGTTGACGTTCGAGAGCATGCGCACCTCCTCGAGCGCGGACGTCGAGAGGTGGTGGGCCTCGTCGATGATCAGTACGCACCGTTTGCCGTGCGCATACCGGTCGATGACGAAATCGATCAGCGCGTGGTAACGGGCTATCTTTCCTTCGTCGCCGAGATCGAGGTCGAACGCCTTGACGATGGCGCCGAGGAGATCGCCGAGATCGGGATGGGTGTTGCTGACGAGGCCGACGACGACGTCGCGCGAGGCGGTCTTGAGCAGGCGGCGGATGAGCGTCGTCTTGCCAGACCCGACGTCTCCCACGACGACGACGAACCCGGTCTGATCGGACAGGCCGTACTCGAGCAGCGACATCGCGAGTTTCTGGCTGCGGCCCGAATAGAAGAAGTAGGGGTCGGGGATCAGCGAGAACGGCTTCTCGCGGAAGCCGTAATGGGCTTCGTACATCGCTGGGTCCTTCTTCACCGCCCCCGCCCGCGCGGGCGACGCGACGCGCGGCGGCGACGCGGGCGGGGTCTCTCTCGCGCGTCGCTAGTAACCATAACCGTAGCCGTAGGTCTGCGTCGCGGCCCGCGTCTTGTTCAGCACTGTGCCGATCACGTTGATCTTCTCGAGCAGCTCGAGGCAGCGGGTGACGTCCTCGCGCCGGGTCCGGCCCTGCTCGACGACGAGGAGACAAGCGTCCACGTGCTCGAGAAAGACGAGGGCGTCGGCGATCATCAGCACCGGCGGCAGGTCGTAGACGATGATGCGGTCGGCGTGGCGATCCACGAGTTCGGCCGTCAGCTTCGACATCAGCACCGGCGACAGGAGCTCCGAGGACTTGGGCGAGGCCGCCCCGCCCGGAAGGACGAGGAGCCGGTCGATCCCCGGATCGACGAAGCAATCGGCGAGGGGAACGCCCCGCAGCAGGTGGTCGCTGATCCCGTTCGTGGGCGCGAACCCGAAGGTGCTGAGCACGGACGGCCGGCGCAGGTCGAGGTCGACGAGGAGCACGCCGAGATCGGTCAGGCGGGCGAGAGACACCGCGAGATTGCAACTGATCAGCGTCTTGCCCTCTCCCGCCCGCGGACTCGTCACCGCAAGCGTCGAGCCCTTGACCTCGCGCAGGCGCTGGACGACCTGGGTCCGCAGCATCCCGAAGGCGTCCGCGAGTTTGGCGTCGTCGAGTCCGGCGACGATCCGCTCGGAAAGTTGTCCCTGCGGGATCGCGCGGCGGACCTTCGGGACCCCGCGAGCCTCCGTCGACGCGGCGTCCACCGCGCGGGCGGCCGGTTGGTCGGTTGCGACCGCGACCGGCCGCAGCGCGCGACTCTCCCGCTCGCGCCGCGCCCGCTCGAGGGCGCGCTGCACTTTCTCGATGGGACGGCCGGCCTGATCGTTGACCATCTCAGGCGCCCCCGCGCGAACGTCGTCTCCAATCGCTGCTCTATCGTCGCGAGGGCCGCCTCCAGCGGCATCACCTCGAAGTGAACGAAGGCGAGCGCCAACACGACGAGGAGCGCGACGGCGGCCGAAACCGCGGCGCGCAGCTTGCGAACGCGTGCGACATCCTGTCTGGTCGCGATGTAGGGAATGACGGCGAGCGGCAGCCCGCCGGCGAGACGGACAAGATCGCGCGGCGCGCGGATCGACGAATCCATCATCTCAAGGGCGGCCGTGAGCGCGAACCCGAACCCCACGGAGACGGCGAATCCCAACGCCAGCAGCTTCTTGCGGTTCGGCTTGATCGGCGCGTTCGGCTCGACCGGCGGCTCGACCAGCGAGAAGCGCTCGCTCTTCCGCTCGATTTCGAGGAGTTCGCCCATCTGCGCCGCCGTCTGCTTGTTGCGGATCTCGTAATACCCGTTGCTGGCCGCGTCCAGCTGCCGCGTCAGCGCCTGGTAGGTCTGCTGGACGCCCGGCGTGGCCTCGACGCGGCGCTCGTACTCGGCGATCCGCTGACGAACCGCGTCCTGCTGCTTCGTCGCCGCGGCGAGTTCCACGTCGGTCGTCTGCAGCTGCTGCTGCACCTGGAGCGAGGCGGGATCGTTCGCGGCCAGGGCGGTCGGGGCCGCGGCGCCCGGCGCCGCGGCGATCCGGGCGCGGACCGCGTCCGCCTGACGCGACAGCCGCACGACTTCCGGGTGGCTGTCGGTGTAACGCTCTCGCGCGACGGCGAGCTGCGCCTCCGTCTGCGCCAGCTGCTTTAGCAGTGACGCCCGGTCGGTCGGCGCCTGCGTCTCCCGCTCGAGCGCGTCGACCTCCCGGCGCAGGCGGACGACATCCGGATGATCGGGCCCGTAGCGGCTCGACGCTTGCGTCAGCTGCAGACGCAGCGCCTTGAGCTGATCGAGGTCGGGAAAGATCTGTCCGCGGGAGGCGAGCTTAGCCGCCTCGGTCTGCAGATAGACGCGTCGTCCCTGGAGCGTCTGCGTTTGTCGATCGAGGTCGCGCAGTTCCTCCTCGGCGCGAGCGATCAGCTGCTGGTTGAACGGGAGCTGTTCCGGCAGGCTGCCGTACTGAGTCCGTCTGAGGTCGGCGAGCTTTGATTCGAGGTCGGCGATCACGCCTTCGAGCCGCTTCGTTTCGGACTCGAAGAACTCAGCCGTCTGCGTCGCGCGGAACTGGCGATCGCGGACGTTCTCACGGAGGTAGAGCGCGACGAGATCGTTTGTCACGTCCACCGCCACCTTCGGATTTCGATGCTGGAACGACACCGTGAAGGCGATCGTGGTCCCTCCGGCCCCCGCCGTGATCAGCTTCATGTCGATGTGCTGGCGGAAACGCGCGACGCTCTCCGCGGACGACATCTGCGCGCGATCCTCGGGGTAGAGATCGCGAGCCTCGAGTATGCGCGCCAGGTTATCGACAGTCATCACCCGCTGGTTGATCGTCTGCAGGCGCTTGTCCAGGGCGCTCGAAATCGTCGAGACGGCGAGCTCGCGCGGGATGTCGGGATCCTCGATGAGGATCTTCCCCGTGGACTCGTAGACCGGTGGCAAGAACAGGACGATCACGGCGGACAACGGGAAGAGGACGAAGAACGGCGCGACGATCCACCAGATCCGCCGTCGCGCGAGCGCGAGAAGCTCTTGCAGGTTGGCCGGGCCGTTGTCCATGGTTCCGATGTCTCCGCCTCGTGCTTCTGGCGTCACCGCGACATGGTTAAACGCGGTAGATCATAGGTGAGCGACGCGAACGCAGCGTTCGCGAAGGCGTCGCCACCGTCGCTCGACTGCCACCCGAATCTATAGCCCACGCTGAGGTCCCAGTCCCGGTGAATCCGCCAGCGCACCGTGGGCTCTATCGACGCGTAGTCGCGGGACTGNNCGTCCCGATCGTCGTCTGCCCGCCCCCGCCCCCGCCGCCGTTGCCGACCTGNATCACGATGAAGATAGAACATCGGTGTCTCGAGGAACACCCTGGGGTAGAGTTCGTAGCTCGAACTGATCCTGAGCGTCGTGTCTTCGTTCAGTTCGCCGGTCGAAGTGCTGGGCGTCAAGCNCATGGCCGACCTCTCCCTCGAAAGTCAGTCGCTCCTGGAAGGCGTAGCTCAGTTTGGCGTCGATGGCGTAGCCGGCGACGGTCCCGCTGCCCGAACTCCTCTCGGTCGTAGAGTCGCCCGAACCAGATCTGGTGCCGGCGACGCTCGGGCCCACAGCGAGGGAGCCCTTCAATGACCTGAGAACTCGTGGGTCGCGCCGAAGAGCACGGTGTAGTAGGTGCTGTCCTCCGTCCGCGAACTGGCTCTTGTAGCGGACGCGGTCGTGGTCAGCTTGATGCGCGGGTTGAGGTCGTGCGCCCATCCGGCCGCCACTCCATAGGTCGTCACATCTGGGAGGAGGTCGGTGCCGTAATGCGAATAGCTGTAGAAGGGCGTGAGGCTGAGTTGATCGAGGTGGGTGACGCCGTACCCGAGGCTTGGCGCGACACTGACGAAATTCCGCCGCTTGTTCTGAAGGATGAAATTGCCGGTCTCGGTGACGTCGCTGGTGCGGGATGTATCGCGGACGTACCGGGCCGCGAGACCGGCGTTCCAACGCTCCCGGATCTTTTCGCCCTGAAGGGTGAAGTACTGATCGTTTGAGTCGAGTTCGGAATTGCCGGGGAACAGATTGAAGGTGAACAGCGAGTTGAGAGAGAGCTTGGCGGCTGGCGCGCGCACGCCGGAGTTCAGGTCGATCGAACTCGTCGACTGCGTCCCCGAGATCCGTTTCGATCCCGACCCGCCGTCGCTCAGGCCGATGTTGCTGTCGTAGCTGAAGAGTTGTCCGAGTTCGCTCTCCTGGAACCATTCGGCGGCGCGCGCGTCTGGGGAGGCGGAGAGCGCGGCGGCGAGGCACGCCGCCGCGCCGACCGTCGCCACCACCCGATCGCGAGCCGCTCGCACGCAGCCCTCCCTCGTCGCGACGGCTCGCTCGGTCAGAACAGGGTCTGCCCGGCGACGACGACGGTGTCGCCGCTCCGCAACTCGATGTCGCTGTCGAGATCGCGCCCGCGCTTGACCTCGGAGTAGGCGAACGAGATCGAGGCAGTCCGTCCGTTGTCGTGACGGAGCACGCGGATGCTGCTCTCGCCCGCGTAAGGCGTCAGGCCGCCGGCGAGGCTCAGCGCCTGCATCACCGTGATCCTCCGCGGGGCGACGTACTCGCCCGGGCGGGTCACCTCGCCTATGACGTAGACGCGGTAGCCGGACGCGCCGGTCACGGAGACGGTGACGACCGCGTCGGGAATGTACTTCTCGAGCCGTTTGGCCAGCAGCGTCTCGACCTCGCTCGTCGTCAGCCCCTGCACGCTTAGCGTGCCCGCGAGCGGGAACGAGACGGTGCCGTCGGGCAGGACGACGAGGTCGCGCCTCAGGTCCTCCTCGTGCCACACCGAGACCGCGATCGCGTCGCCGGCGTTCAGCGTGTAGGGCTCGGGGTCCTGCGCCGAGGCGGCGTGCAGCGATGAATGCGCGGCCAACGACAGGATCGCTGCAACAATCAGGAATTTCGCCATGCTTCCTCACTATCCGCCGCCGCAGAATCGGCGGGATGCCCGACAGGGTATCAGGAGCGGCCGCGCTTCGACAGGTCTGTGACGCCGATCCCCTCATCCTAAGCAATCGCCAATTTACCGGACTTATGTAGCATGCGCCACTGGCGATCGAGTGGGACTGTCGGAACGGCTGAACGTAGAACAAAATACGAACATAGTGTTTCACAGGCGACCTCGCGGCGGCTATGTTGGGCGAACCACCTGTCGGAGATCGCCATGCCCCGCCGGAGCAAGGGTCAGCACTTCCTCCTCTCCGCCGCCGCGCGGACGCTGTCGGTGGCGGCGGTGCTGCGGATGACGGACAGGGAAGCCGAAACGGTGTTCGCGGCGATCCGCTGGGCCGACGGCGACAGTCACCCGGTATGCCCGCACTGCGGTTGTAGCCGCTGCTACGACTGCCGCCGGCCGAACGGCGCGCCACGCTGGCGGTGCAAGGCGTGCCGCCACGACTTCAGCCTGACCAGCGGCACGCTGTTTGCCTGCCACAAGCTGCCGCTGCGCGTCTACCTCGCGGCGATCGTCATCTTCGTCAATGAGGTGAAGGGCAAGTGCGCGCTTGCCCTGTCGCGCGACCTGGGTGTCCAGTACAAGACGGCCTTCGTGCTGGCCCACAAGTTCCGTGAGGCGATGGTATCGGAGAGCAAGGGCATCCGGCTCGGCGGCGCCGGCCGCAGCGTCGAGGTGGACGGCGCCTATTTCGGCGGCCACGTCCGGCCGGAGAACCGCAAGGCCGACCGCGTCGACCGCCGCCTCGCCGAGAACCGGACCGGCAAGCGGCAATGCGTGGTCGTTGCGCGGGAGCGCATCCTCGACGGCACCTCCGTCGGCCGGACCATCGCCACCGTCTTCAAGAACGAAGATGCGGCCCTGGACTTCATTCAGGCCCGTGTCGACCGCGCCAGCACCGTCCATGCCGACGAGGCCGGTGCCTGGAACGCGCTGCACGCGCGCTTCGATCCCAGACGCGTCAACCACTCCGTCGAGTATGCCAGCGATGACGCCTGCACCAACCAGGCGGAGAGCTTCTTCAGCCGTATCCGCCGGGCCGAGATCGGCCATCACCACCACATCTCCGGCCCGGACCTGAGCCGCTACGCNCAAGGGGCGGCGTGGCGCGAGGATCACCGCCGCGACAGCAACGGCATGCAGTTCCGTGCCACCGTCTCGCTGGTCGCCGCCAACCGCCCCAGCGTCGATTTCTGCGGCTACTGGCAGCGGCGTCGTGCGGCATAGCCGCGCCGTCGCTCCGGTCAGTCGGCGACCCGCCACGCCAACGCCTGACCATCCGCTGGCGCAGCGACCATGCTGGGCTCAGCATGCTTCAGCATGCCGTGTACCGTCTTCTGGATCAGCTCTCGCGTGCGACGATCGGCCGGATCGAGGCCGCGGCAGGCCATCAGCGCCTCGGCGATCTCGCGCGACGTCATCGGCCGCACGGCGGCGCACAGAATGCCGTAGACCAGGCGGGCACATTCACCCCTGCCGAACCAGGCGTTGCGTCGGTGGACGGATCTCGGCCTGATCCTGGCCACTTCGATGTCCGGTGCGAACATCCGCAACGTCGCGTCGAGATGCACCAGGTCGGCCCGGTGCCCGTCGATCCGCTTCTCCAACTCGCCGATGATACCCGCCAGTTCGGCGCGCTTGTCTTTCAATGCCGCGACGACGTGCGGTTCGGACATGCGACAGCCCCCATCGTTAATGACAAGCCATGGTCATCCCTCGCTGCCCGTTCCACAACCCAACGCCAGTGGCGGCTGCTACATAAGTCCGCAATTTACCTCACTTTATATCGGCTTCCGAATATCGGCTTCCGAGCGTGGGCGCGACACGCGATCAGGTATCCGGCGCGGGGCGCGCGGCGAGAGGCCGTGGCTCATCTGCGCGAGCATCACGCGGTGAGCGAGCGTCAGGCGTGCCGTTTGATCGGGGCCGACCGCAGCTCAATCCGCTACCGGCATCGGCGTGGCGATGACGCTGATGTTCGCACATGTGTATGGCGGTGACAAATTAGGCCACGTAGCGGCGGTGATTGGTGCTGCCGCGCCGGAGTAAAATCTGGCCAGTGGTTAGGCGGTCTCTTTTTGTGGGGGCGGCCGGGGATGTTTGCCGTGGAAGTCTACGCCGCCGTTCGGCATTTCGTTTTCATCGAGGGCAACAGCCGGCGTGAGGCGGCCCGGGTGTTCGGGCTGAGCCGTGAGACGGTTTCGAAGATGTGCCGGTTCTCGTTGCCGCCCGGCTACACGCGAACGAAGCCGGTGAAGAAGCCGAAGCTCGGGGTGCTGCTGCCGGTGATCGACGCCATCCTCGAGGCCGACAGGACGGCGCCTTCGAAGCAGCGGCATTCGGCCAAGCGGATCTTCGAGCGACTGCGCGACGAGCACGGTTATGCCGGCGGTCTGACGGTGGTGAGGGACTACGTCCGGGTNTGCTCGGGGAGATTGCGGGAGACCTTCGTGCCGCTGGCTCATCCGTCCGGTCATGCGCAGGTCGACTTTGGCGAGGCGATCGGCGTGATCGGCGGCGTCCGGCAGAAGATCCACTTCTTCTGCATGGACCTGCCGCAATCGGATACTCCTTTCGTGAAGGCCTATCCGGCGGAGACGACGGAAGCCTTCCTCGACGGGCATGTGTCGGCATTCGCATTCTTCGGCGGCGTGCCGTTGTCGGTGCTTTACGACAACACGACGCTCGCGGTGGCGAAGATCTGCGGCGACGGCAGGCGGGAGCGCACCCGGGCCTTTACGGAACTGCAGAGCCATTACCTGTTCCAGGATCGCTTCGGCCGTCCCGGCAAGGGCAACGACAAGGGCAAGGTCGAGGGGCTGGTGAAGTATGCTCGATCGAACTTCCTGACGCCGATCCCCCAGGCGGCAAGCTTCGACGATCTCAATGCCATGCTGGAAGAGCGCTGCCGGCAGCGACGAGGCGAACGCGCCGGTCGCCACGGCGAAACCATCGGCGAGCGTCTCGTCGCCGACCTCGAAGCCTTCCGGGATTTGCCGGCGGTGCCATTGGAGCCGAGCGAGAAGCGGGCGGCCCGTGTCTCATCGACCGCCCTGGTCCGCTACCGCGGCAACGACTACTCGGTACCGACGGCATACGGCTTCCGGGATGTTGTGGTGAAGGGCTTCGTCGACGAGGTGGTGATCCTTTGTGCCGGCGAGGCGATCGCCCGGCATCGTCGCTGCTATGGCACGGGCACCTTCGTATTCGAGCCGCTGCACTATCTGGCGCTGATCGAGACGAAGCCGAATGCCCTCGACCAGGCGGCGGCGCTGAAAGACTGGGATCTGCCGGAGGCGTTCCAGCACCTGCGCCATCTCCTCGAGGCGCGCATGGGCAACCGCGGCAGGCGGGAGTTCATCCAGGTGCTGCGGCTGATGGAGGCGATCCCGATGGAGATGGTGGCGAGCGCGGTCAGCGAAGCGATCCGGCTCGGCGTCATCGGCTTTGATGCGGTCAAGCAGATTGCTCTGGCGCGCGTCGAGCGGCGGCCGGCCCGGCTCGACCTGACGGCCTATCCACATCTGCCGAAAATGGACGTCAGGATGACGGCGGCGGCTGACTACGCCGTTCTCGTTCCCGGGACAACGGCATGACCGGCAAGGCGGGCGCTGATGCGATGCCGGCGGGAACGACAAGCGGCACACCGCAGGTTCTGCTGGCGCATCACCTCAAGCAGTTGAAGCTGCCGACCGTTCTGCGGGAATACGACAAGATCGCCCGCGAATGCGCACGCGACGGCGTCGATCATCCCCGCTATCTGCTGCGCCTGGTGGAACTCGAACTGATCGACCGAGAACGCCGAATGGTCGAGCGGCGGATCAAGGCAGCACGCTTCCCGGCGGTCAAAAGCCTCGACACCTTCGACTTCACCGCGATTCCCAGCCTCAACAAGATGCTGGTGCTCGAGCTGGCCCGCTGCGAGTTCATCCTGCGCCGGGAGAACGTCATCGCGCTCGGCAACAGTGGCACCGGCAAGACCCATGTCGGGCTCGCCCTCGCTCTTGCCGCCTGCCAGAAGGGGTTCACCGTCGCCTTCACCACCGCGGCCGCCCTCGTGCACCAGTTGATGGAGGCGCGTGACGAGCGCCGCTTGCTGAAGCTGCAACGCGATCTCCAGTCGGTGATGTTGCTCATCGTCGACGAACTCGGTTACCTGCCGCTGTCGCCGACCGGGGCGGAACTTCTGTTCGAGGTGTTCTCCCAGCGCTACGAGCGCGGCTCGACCCTCGTCACCTCCAATCTGCCGTTCGAGGACTGGACCTCGGTGCTGGGATCGGAACGGCTCACCGGCGCGCTGCTCGACCGCCTGACCCACCACGTCCATATCCTCACCATGAACGGCGACAGCTACCGGTTGAAGCAATCCGCCGGACGTCGTCGTCCCCCCACCGCAGCCGATCGGGCGGAGCAAAACCAGACCACCGCCGAGACCGTCGATCCCGAGACCGGCGAAACCAGCAAGCCCTGATCCCCGAGGCAAAGCCGACGCACGGCAAGGGGCCCGATCGGGCCCCTTGCCGTGATTGCACCGCTCTCGCCCAAATGGCCTGCTTTTACTCCGACACCGTGGCCCAGAATTGCTCCGCCGTTGACACCGCGTCGAGCGGTTCGGCTCGATCTATGGCATCGGCGACAAGGTGATGCAGGTCGAGAACGACTACGATCGGGATGTTTACAATGGTGACCTTGGCGTGGTCCAGGCAATCGAGCTCGATGCGTCGGAAATGGTCATCGACTTTGATGGTCGGCTGGTGACCTACGGCTTCGGCGAGTTGGACGAGGTGGTGCTCGCCTACGCGACGACGATCCACAAGAGCCAGGGGTCGGAGTACCCGGCCGTCGTCATCCCGCTCACCACTCAGCACTATCCGATGCTGCAGCGTAACCTGCTTTACATCGCGGTCACGCGAGGCAGGCGGCTGGTCGTCGTTGTCGGACAGAAGAAAGCAATGGCGATCGCGGTCAAGGGGAAACAGACGGGGCGACGATGGTCGAAGCTACGCGAGTGGCTGACGCACGACTGGCAAGCCACGGCGGCGGCGCTCAGCGTCGGCTGCGCGCGCGGAGCTTCTGCGTGACCGACGCTGCAGGTGCCGCGCCAGCCGCGGCTGGCGCGGCACAGGCGGAATCGGCGTCGTGGTGGGCTTCGGGGCCGACCCCGATCACATCGTTCGGCCGAGCGTCAGAAAAGCGTTCCTTGTTTCCCGCCGCTTGTCGCCAATCTCGTCGTTCTCGGCTTCGGTTGCGCTTGCGTCCGCAATGGATTCGTCGCAACTCCCTGCGGAGGCTGGTTCCGGAGGAAGAACAGACGGCCTTGCGCCGTAGATCTGCATCGTCAGTCTGCGCGTTACCTGCCTCAATTCCCGCGCAGATAACGTATTTTTGCCAGACACGGTCAAGATGAGAGGTAACAGGTCGCTGGGTCTCCCTCCCTCGTCGCCACCGTGCGTGTACCCTAATTGGTCGCTGCAGCCGGCCCGATCACGTCCGGAGTCTTGTTGTTCAGGATCCGGTTTCCGCGTAGCTCGGCACGGCTGTCCGCTTCGATAGCGATACCGTGCCCGCGGTTGCCATCAATGACGTTATCGGTGAATACGCCGCTGCCGCCCTTGGTCAGATAGACGCCATGCTCGGCATTGCCCTCAAGTCGGTTGCGTTCAAACCGGCCGGACGAACCCATGATGATCGCGCCCGACAGCCCGTTTTCGGCAAATTGGTTGCCGAGCGCTGTGGCATCGCTCTTGCGATTGAGGAAGAGCCCGGCTTCGCGGTTGCCGGACACGGCGTTATCGGCGATGACGGTCCCTCTTGTCCGCAGCACCTCGATGCCGGAGCTCCCGTTGTTGGCGACAGTGTTGCCGATCAGGCGAACCTGCGAACCGTCGGCAACAACGATCCCGACACCTTTTCCGCCGACCACCCGACTGTCGCGAACCTCCACTTCGCCCGCTCTGACGATCTGTGCGCCGACCCCGCCGCTGCCCTCGATTGCCGCCGCTTCCAGGATCAGCCGACCGCCATCGCGGATAACAAGGCCGTGCTGTGCGGTATCGACAATCCGGATGGCCCGGCCCAGGACCTCTCCCTGCGCGTCAACGCTCAGTCCGACGGCCGAGCCGGACATGATCTCCACATCCTCGAGACGTAGCCGCCCAGAGGACACGACGACGCAGGGTCCTGCCTCTTGCCCATCATTACGCAACGAAATGCCCGAAACGGACGCGTCAGCGGCTCTGGAGATCAGGCAGGACTTGCTAGAGACGGTGACATTGACCTGGCCAGGGTTCTCGGGCGTGCCAACGAGATGCACGTCCTTGTCGAGCGTCAGGACGCTCTTGTAAGAGCCAGGGCGAATGCGGATGACCGCGCCCGGCGGCGCGGTTGCAATCGCCGCGGCAATGTCTCTGCTGTCGCCATTTCCGCTCGCGTCGACGACGATCTCGCGCGCCTTCGTTCCGGTGACCCTCTCCGATGTCCCATTCGGCTTGCCGATCCCCAAAAGGTTGATGCCCGGCGCGAGGGATGCACTCGCCCCATCGTCGCCTTGCGGGGCCTCTGCCACGTCCTGGCTGAACCGTTCAATTTGGCGTGGCCACGCGTGTACCAAGTGGCGAACGACGTCGCGACGAACAGGACAACGACGATGCCGATCCCAAACAGCCGGCGGGGCGTCCAGCGGTAGCGGGCCGCGTTGCGTGACGTTCACCCATCACCCGCATCCTCCGGTTTTCGTTGTCCGAATGGGAGGTGCCGCTCCGAAAGCTGGGGTCGCCAGTGGTGTTGCTCACCATTACTCTAATTGTTTTCCTCGATCGTCAATCGGGGTCCGACAGCCGGGGAACTCGTCCCAATACACCACCCGTCTCGTTGCTGTCGTACTGTACCAAGTCAGTCTCCGCGACCGCGACCGACGGCGGCTGGGTCTGCGCGGTCGAGATCGCGGGCTTCCTCGGTTGAGGCGGTCGGCTCGCCTTCGGCGTCTGGGCCTGCCGCGCCGCCTGCAGCACCTGCGCCTCGCGGCGCAACTTGCGGAGCAGGGGGAGGTCAGCTGGCCGGTCTGCTCCAGCCCGTTGCGGCTCTGATAGTCGGCGATGGCGGAGCGCATTCGTGGACCGATCACCCCGTCGGCGGCGCCGGCGCCGTAGCCGAGCGCGTTGAGGAGGCGCTGCGCGTCGCGAATATCAGGCGGGGTGCTAACAACGGTCGTATGCGCCGGTGCCTCAAATGCGCCGGTCGGCGGCGTACCGGAACTCTGGCATCCTGACAGCGCGATCGCGATCAAGACAACTCCCGCGATGATGGTTCGCCGCATCGATCGTTGCTTTTCCCAAGCATTGTTCAACTTAGGTTATCACGAATCCGCACGGATCGACTAGAGGAACTCCCCGAGCATCCCCGGGACCGTCTATGGTCGCATTTTGCACTGGCGACCACGGCAGACCGCTCGAAAGCGACCATCTTCACCGCACCCTCATTGTCCAAAATTCTCATATCGACTTCGCCAACCGTGGTGAATGATGTCAGCACCAGTTTCGATCACGACAACGGCGATGTCTGCTATTCGATCAGGCCAAACGGTCGCGAATGGGAGTGGCTGTGTGAAAACGTCAATTCGGTTCATACTGTCGACGTTCGCTGGGAGGTCGGGATGAACCGGTTTGTTGAAGGTGAGGACCGCGCGCAGCAGAGTTTGTTACCCGCCAGTCTGGATGACTATGTCGGCGAGGAGAATTCGGTTCGGGTCGTTGACGTCTATGTCGAAGAGCTGGATCTGGCGGCGCTGGGATTTCATCGTGTCAGGCCGAAGGCGACGGGCCGCCCCGCCTATCATCCGTCGACGCCCCTCAAGATCTATCTCTACGGTTACCTCAACCGGATTCAGTCGAGCCGCCGGTTGGAGCGCGAGGCGAGGCGCAACCTTGAGTTGATGTGGCTGACCGGCCCGTTGGCGCCGGATTTCAAGACGATCGCCGACTTCCGGAAGGATAATGGCCCGGCGATCCAGGCGGTCTGCGCCCGGTTCATCGGTCTGTGTCGTGATCTGGGGCTCTTCGCCCGCGCCGTGGCCGCCATCGACGGCGCCAAGTTCAAGGCGGTCAACGCCCGCGACCGCAACTTCACCAAGGGCAAGCTGATGCGGCGCATCGGTCAGGTCGAACAGAGCATTGAGCGTTACCTTCAATCGCTGGACGCCGCCGACTTGCAGGAGGACGACGTCGCCGACGGCCGCACGCTCCACGCTTATTGGACGACAACATGCGGCGACTGCGCGCTGAAAGGCAAGTGCACGCCGGCCAAGGAACGCGTGGTGAGACGCTGGGAACACGAAGCCGTCATCGATGCCATGCTCGATCGCCTGGATCGCGCCCCCGACTGCATGACGATCCGTAGACGGACCGTCGAGCACCCCTTCGGCACGCTCAAGGCGTGGATGGGGCACACGCACTTTCTGACCAAGGGCCTCGAAAAGGTGAAAACCGAGATGAGCCTCAGCGTTCTGGCCTACAACCTGAAGCGGATGATCGCCATCCTGGGTGTAAAGCCGCTCATCGCCGCCATCAGGGCGTAACCCCCTCGACTCGCCTGCACGCAGACCGCAAAAAGCAACGACTGGCAGCCACGATCCGCCGAGGCATCGAAAACAGGCCGGGCCGGACCCGCCTTTTCACACGGCCTCGGGATGAAGCTGCAGTCGGAGCGCGGATGAACTTAGGCGGAGTTCCCGCGGAAGTGCTTTAACTCTTCGTCAACGTGGGGAGGCAACATGCAACCCGGACGTAGTCCCTCACCACCGTCAGACCGCCGGCATAGCCGTGCTGGCCGCGCAGTCGCTCAAAGATCCGCTTGGCAGAATGCCGCTGCTTCGCCGGCGCCGTCCCGTCCGCCTCGAGAATGGCGTCGATCACCGGCAGCAGCACCCCGAGCTTCGGCTTCTTCACCGGCTTCGTTCGCGTGTAGCCGGGCGGCAACGAGAACCGGCACATCTTCGAAACCGTCTCGCGGCCTCAGTCCGAATACCCGCGCCGCCTCGCGCCGGCTGTTACCCTCGATGAAAACGAAATGCCGAGCGGCGGCGTAGACTTCCACGGCAAACATCCCCGGCCGCCCCCACAAAAAAGAGACAGCCTAACCACTGGCCAGATTTTGCTCCGGCGCGGCAGCACCAATCACCGCCGCTACGTGGCCTAATTTGTCACCGCCCTACACACGTGGGAAACCACCGCAGAGTCCCGGCTCTCTGCAGATTAACATCGTAGTATCAATGTGATAGCCGCCCGCACAGGTGGATCGAGGGGTGGTTCCGGCAGGTGAGGCAGCCCCAGGGCGGAAGCCACCTCGTTGTCCCTGCGCCGCCGATTGGCGGCCGCATCACCAACCGATTGGAACGCATCGATGACGCTTTGCTTTCTGCCCGAGCAGATCGAGCAATGCCCGATCGCACGGCTGAAGCCCTACGCCAACAACGCCCGCACTCATGCGGGCGATCAGGTGGCGAAGCTGGCAGCCTCCCTGGTCGAGTACGGTTGGACGGCGCCGGTGATGGTCACCGACGACGGCGAGATCGTCGCCGGCCATGCTGGCATCAGTCTCGCAGAAAGGCGCGCCGCGCCAGACGCCGGCTGATCTTACTCAGCCGTTCGCCTGTTAAACGCGCAACACCCCACGCCCAGCAGCGCACTCGCTCCATAGCCGACGCTTGCGCTCAAGAGCGGTCCAACGCCAGCGACGAGCGGGCCCTCCAGCGAACCGTAAGTACAGGTCCGTCACCGTGACAGTAGGAGATGGAATGTCAGAAGCCCGCCGACGAGGTAGACAGCGAGTGGGATCGTCGTCACCAGCCATATATGATCTAAGGCTCGGTCCCAGGCCCTGAGCAGCGAGAATTCTCTTGCAAGATCGGCGACCGGTCCCTTCGCCATAGTACGGCGAGGATCAGGAGTGCGGCGAAAACGGCAGTTAAACCGTACAAAGGCCGAACGGAGCGTGGTCTGGGTCAGATTGTCGCCCACAAGTGCTGCTCTAAGAGCGACCAGAATGACGTGCTCGGCTTTGCCGAACTCGTTCGCATCAGCTGGTATCGCGAAGTCCGCATCAAAGAGCGAGCGGAGTCAGACCATCCGCTCGAGCCTGGTCGCGCGTGCCCGGCGTGTCGGCATTCGCCGGGATTTCAAGAACCAGGTGCGAAGCATGCTCAAGGAATAGGGCCTGCTGTTCGCCGGGCGATCGGTTGCCGCTTCCGCCAGCATGTGCGCGAACTCCTGGTCGAGGACCACGTGCTTCGGCGGATCCGCTGCTCGCCATTAATGAGCAAGCTCGATGACGAGATTCTTGCCCGGGCCCGGGCGTCAGGTCCATACGGGATACGGTCGGTCGAAACCATCGGCGGATTGCGTTCAGCTACTCCGCCTACGCGAGCGGAGCCGGTAAATACGGCCCGACGTCCTGGTGAAAAAATTGAATTGCGGGCCCGGAGGTGAGCCCGCACTTCTCAAGGGACGGTGTCAATTGGCACTGAGCGCGCAGGTTCCGGCGACGGAGCCGCTTCCGCTCCAGTAGGTCAGATCCTGGTAGCCCGAAGGCAGCCCCTCCGCCCCATAGATCTGGATTTTGCCGGGCACGGAAAAGACCTTAGCGCCATTGCGCACGAGCGAAAATATTGGCTTTCCGGGTTGCAACGGCACCTTGAACGATGAGACTCCAGCGGGCGCATCCTGCGTGTAGGTTGCGTTGCCAAGCGTGACCGTCAGCGTCCCCGGCGTCTTCAGGAAAGCGAGCAGCTCGATGTTATTCTCAGCCGGCGTCCCGATTGCCGTGCTCACCTTTTGGGACTGCATCGGGGCAACGGCGCCGACGGGCTCCCGACGGTAGAAGTAATAGAGAACGTCATGCGTGATCGCCGGCTGCGTGCCGGTGAGGAACCACGTCGCGTAGTACAAATTGAGGTTGTAATAGCCTGTGCCGATATCATTGGCGAGTGTTTTGTCGGTGTATGGTTCGACTTGACCAGATTCAGAGAAATCGCCCCAGGTCACAATTTGCGTCCAATCCGCACCACCATTGATTGCGCTCATCCACGACCTTCGGAANNGGGCGCTGTTACTCGCTTCCCACAGACGATTATTCTTCGGCCGGTACTGTTGCACCTCGATTGGCATCATGAACATCTTGCCGTAGGTGTTGAGCGAGAAGGCTGGTGCTGACTGGATATTTGCCATGGCGGGCACGGTCGCCGTTCCCCAGTCGCTATACCCATAGCTTATGGACTTGTAATCGCTCGCATATCTTGCCCAGCCCAGAAATGTCGGCACGAAGGCGACAGATATCCCCTCAGAAGCCAATTGATTGAAGATCGATTTCCACCAGTCACTCGTGACATCATAGCTGGCGTTGAAGGCCGTAACGACGAGTTTGCCGTCGCTTAGCCTGTATGAGGATTGGCTTTGTGCGGCGCGCCGGATGAATGCCAAGGCTGATTCTCTTTTGTCATCGCCCCGGGCTTCGGCGTTATCCAACGCATTCATGTCAAGCATAATCATGATCTTGAAGCGAGGATCCACCTGCTGAGCGGCGCGCAACAGGAGATTGANGTGGCTGTTTGGGTCGTTGACCTGATCGACGTCCATCGCATTGAAGGTAAAACCCGTGAGCCCGCGGGCTATGGCCATTCTCACTTCGCGCTTGATGTTGAGCAGTTTCCAATCCCGGCTGGAAACCGGAGTAACCGGCAGCGGGCGTTGCCGCAAAAACCCTCCCCGGTCGAGATATTTGCCATTCTCCCCGTAGGGATTGAGATACTGGGCGTTATAGTAATCGGTTGCAGCTGGCTGGTTGCTCATCGACAAGGGGAATGGATAAAAATAATGACCGAAGACCTCCTTCTTCGAGGCGAAAAGAACGTCAGTTGACACCGGATCAAAAGCCAAGCACGGGTCCGTAGTCCCAGCTGCGGAAGCATTCGAATGTAATGCAAAAATACCGCACAATATAGATGCTGCCGCAAAGCCCTGTATTGCCGAGGCAAATCGGCTATGTGACTTTGCATAGGTATGCGTATTCATCGATACAATCTCCGTAAACGAGGCCGTTTATTTTGGAGTGGGAGCGCCGCATGGACCGATCGATTGAAACTTCCACTCTAACGCCTACTTTTGATTGTACCAAAATGGCACTGCATAACGCAAAAGTTGTATTTTCACGGATAATTCTGACAATTTCGGCGCATCGCCTAACAGCCCGTTGACGAAGTCCGGCGACTCTGACTCCCTGGGTTGATCAGGAACTGGGGATTGCTTCCGATGGCGCTGGGTCGGCAGGGGGATCGGCAAGGTGATCTGGTGGTGACGTGGCGGGAGATGCCGCGGTCGCCGGGGCACGTTTTCTACGATCGGCTTCANGGGGTGCTGCTCGATGCCGGGTTCGATGCGTTCGCGGAGGTGACCTGCAAGCCGTACTACGCGGCGAAGTTGGGGGCACTGTCGGTTCCGCCCGGTCGGTACTTCCGGATGCACATGTTCGGTTATTTCGAGGGGATCGACTCCGAGCGCNNGGGGATCGAGTGGCGTTGCGCGGACTCGCTGTCGCTCCGGGAGTTTCTGCGGCTGCGGACGACCGAGCGGGTGCCGGACCACTCCTGGCTGTCGAAGACGCGCTCGCGCCTGCCCGCCGAGGTTCACGAGACGGTGTTCGGCTGGGTGCTGGCGCTGATCGCCGAGCACGGCCTCGTCAAGCGCGAGCGGATCGGCGTCGATGCCTCGACGATGGAGGCGCACGCTGCGCTGCGGACGATCGTCCGCCGGGACTCCGGCGAGACCTACCGGGAGATGCTGAAGCGGATGGCCGCTTCGAGCGGCATCGAGACGCCCTCGGCCGATGATCTCGTTCGCATTGATCGCGCCCGCAAGGGCAAGAAGCTGTCCAACGCGGACTGGGTGAGCGGGACCGATCCCGAGGCGAAAATCGCCAAGATGAAAGACGGGACCACGCAGCTGGCCTACAAGCCGGAACACGCCGTCGATCTCGACACCGGCGCCGTCGTTGCGGCCGAGATCCACCCGGCGGACGACAGCGACACGACGACGTTGCCGGGCACGNNCGTGGAGGCGGCGGAGGCTAACCTGGCGAAAGTCGATCGCGCGCCGACGGCGGCCGTGACGGCCGAACTCGTCGCCGACAAGGGTTACCACTCCCGNGGGGTGCTGAAGGATCTCGACGGCGGCGGCGTCTGGAAGACGCGANNGATCGCCGAACCGCAGCGCAAGTGTTTCTCTCGCTGGAACGGCGATACCGAGGCAAGTGACGCCGTCTACGCCAACCGCAACCGCCTTCGTTCCGAGATCGGCAAGGCAGCGATACGAAAACGGGCCGAGATCGTCGAGCGGTCGTTCGCTCACACTCTCGAACGCGGCGGCATGCGCCGGACCTGGCTCAGAGGGCGGAAAAACGTCCACAAGCGCTACCTGATCCACGTCGCCGGCTACAACCTCGGCATCCTGATGCGCCATCTGATCGGCGGNCCCCCGAAGGAGGCCGCCGCCCGCGGCCGGGTGCTGCTGTTCGTCGCTCACCGCGAGGAAATCCTGGCGATGCTCCTCTTTGCTGTCCATGACGCCGACGGCCGTGGCGACTTCGGCTTCCTCATCTTCGCCATCACCGCCAACCCGCCATGATCACGATGGGCACATCATCAACGGGCTGTTAACGATGTCTGCCGGCGCCCAGCGGTTGAAGGCGCCGGCATTGGACAGCGCCGCCAGACGGTGGCGGTCATCTGCTGCGGCAGCGGTCAGGAGAAAATCGCGGGTGAAACGAAGGAGCGGAGACCGGAAGCAACAGCTCCGGTGCCGTGACGATCGGGCGCCGCTGGCAGCCGAGGGCGACGTAGCGCCGCGCGGGCGGCGGCCACGGGGTGAGGTGCTGTTGCTGGCTCTTGGTTCAGCCGGCGGTGCACATTGCCACCGCCGGCGCCGCGGCGGCGTTAGTGGCGGGCGGGCGTCATCTTCGGCCGGGACATCGACACGTCCGCCAGTTGCACCAGTTGGGTCAATGACTTTCCGGCGCGTATGCCATCGTTTGGTGGTGGCTATTTCGGCTCCGTGCAACGTCGGATTCGTCGCCGATCCCATCTACGCCAACCTGAGCACTCGCGCGCCACCCAGGCGACAATCGTCGCCGACAGCGGGCAGAAACCCGAAGACAACGTCCACGCCTACGACGCCCACGACGTTACCACTCTTCTCAAACCGAAGCTGCAGCTCCGCCGAGCATGGGTAGGGTCGGCTACCGCCCCGCAAATCCGCCGACGCGAGGTCCTGATACCGAGCTCAGTAGAGCCCAACTTGAACAGTGAGAGCGGAACGCAGTGGGAACATTGGTGTGTAAGTCGTTGATATTATTAGATCAACGTTTTGGGTGGCGCTGGGTGTAGTAGAACATTTGCGCTCTTCTATCTGATTCTGATTGATTTTCTAGAGAGCATGTTGCGGAGAATCTTTATATTTTTATCCGCGAAAAGAGCTCGCTGAACAGATGCCGCCGCTGCTCGAACAACTGCTTTTCGATGACGTCCTTGACGCAGCGGGGTACCAACGCCCCGTCGGCGATCGGCCCCATCTCCTCGCCCAGCCATGGTGCAGCTGCAGGCCGACGGCGCCGGGAATCGCGTAATCGGCCATCCACCTCTCGCAGGCTTGGTCGGAGCCGGAAATGAACAGCCCGTGCAGGACGGCAACAAAGACCGCCCGCTAGCAGCCTGTCGGACTTAACGCGAGGCGGAGCTGTGGGTTATAGAATCCGGGCATGGATTCACGCCCCCGGCCCGGACCTCTTCGGCATGAGCAACTTCCGCCCGATCGACCGCGACAGCGGATTTCTGATGCCGCCGTCGGTGGACGAGTGGCTTCCGCAGCGGCACTTGGCGCGGTTCGTGGTGGAGGTGATCGCGGGGCTGGATCTGCGGCCGATGACCGGCAGCTACCGTGGCTCTGGGGAAGCGTCCTACCACCCCAGCCTTCTGCTGGGCATTCTGATCTACGGCTACGCCACCGGGGTGTTCTCCAGCCGCAAGCTGGAGCGGGCGACCTATGACAGCGTGGCGTTCCGCTTCATCGCGGCGAACGATCATCCGGACCATGACACCATCGCCGCGTTCCGCCGACGCTTTCTGCCGCAGATCGAGAAGCTGTTCGTCCAGGTGCTGGTGCTCGCGCGCGAGATGGGCGTGCTGAAGCTGGGAACGGTCGGGCTCGACGGGACCAAGGTCCACGCCAATGCCAGCCGGCACAGCGCGCTGTCCTATGACCATGCGGGCAAGCTGGAGGCCCAACTGCAGGCCGAAGTGGCCGATCTCATGGCCAAGGCAGAAGCGGCGGACCAGGTGGACATCGCTNNGACGGCATGTCGATCCCCGACGAACTGGCGCGACGTGAGGAACGGTTGTCCAGGCTCGCCGAGGCCCGGGCGAAGATCGAGGCCCGCGCGAAGGAACGCTTCGAACGGGAGCAGGCAGACCATCAGGCGAAACTCGCAGCACGGGACGCCAAGGCAGCGGCCACCGGCAAGAAGCCCACGGGCCGTGAGCCGAAGCCGCCGGTGGCGACGNCCGCTGCCCACGGATCAGATCAATCTGACCGACGAGGAAAGCCGCATCATGGCGGTGGCGGGCGGCGGTTTTGAGCAGTGCTACAATGCGCAGGCGGCGGTGGCGGCGGGCAGTCTGCTGGTGGTGGTCGCCGACGTGGTGCAGGCGCCCAACGACAAGCAGCAGCTTACACCCATGCTGGACAANGATCGGCACTCTGCCGGACGTGCTCGGCAGGCCGGACATGCTGTTNNGGCGGACAATGGCTACTTCAGCGAGGCGAATGTGCAGGCCTGTGTGGCCGGCGGGATCGAACCGCTGATCGCACTTGGTCGCGAGGCGCATCATCTCAGCCTGCAAGAGCGCTTCGCTGCGGCGCCACCGGCGCCCGAAGACCCCACCCCGGTTCAGGCGATGGCGTATCGGCTGCGCACACCGCAGGGCCGCGCGCTCTACGCCCTGCGCAAGCAGACGCCCGAGCCAGTGTTTGGCATCATCAAGTCCGTGCTGGGGTTCCGGCAGTTCCTGCTGCGCGGGCTCAATGCCGCCCGTGGCGAGTGGAGGCTTGTGACCATGGCATGGAACCTGAAGCGGATGTTCGCCCTCAGCCGCGCCGTCCAGCCTGCGCGGCCAGTTCCGCAGGCGCGCCAGCGCGACCGCACCGCCCAAAATGGCGCTGACAGAGGCGCCGACGCACCGATCCCTACGCAGGTCCGGCGACGCCCGAGACGCAAGTCCGACAGGCTGCTAGCCTCATCAATCCCCTCATTTAAGCTATGTTCGTCAGTTGGGCGGTGATTGGTTTGTTTTTTAGCATTTCGAGGAACCTTTCGATCAACGGCCGGAGGCGGGGTTCGGGCATGGCCGGGATGAGGTCGTAGAGCATGCAGCCCTGGCGGAACAGGGAATGGGTTCGGCGTTTGGCGGTGTTGACCTTGAGGTGGCGGTCCATGCCGAGCGCTTCGCCGGCCTCGCCGAGCAGGGTGAGGAACAGCACGGCGAAGGCGTTGAGCAGGAGCAGGCGGTCGCGGCGCTGCGGATCGCCGATGCGCACGGCGCCGAGCCCCATGCCGAAGCGCAGATCTTGGTGTCGCGGAAGCTGGGCTCGATGGTCCAGCGTCTGGCGTAGAGGTTGACGATTTCGCGGGCCGATGCGTCTGCCTTGCTCGTCGCCAAACACCAGGGCTCCTTCATCGCCTTGGCGTGGACACAGACGACGGCGCCGACCGGTTGCGCGGCGGCAGTGACCGAGGCGCCGCGCAGATGGCGCGCCCGGCCGCCCTTGCCGACCCACTCGGCCGCCGCCCGGCTTTCTCCGTCGGCGGCGTCGACGCGGATGTCGCCGCGGAACCGGATGACATAGGCGAAGCCCAATTTCGTCAGATAATCGAACAGTTTGCGGTCGCCGAAGCCGCGGTCGGCGAGGATCGTCGCCGTCGTCCCCGCCGGCAACACCCCGGCAAGGCGGCCGAGACACGCATCCTCGATGGCGTTGCGCTGGCCCGCCAGTTCCGCCTTCAGCATCGTCAGCCACAACAGCGGCGTCGCCCGGCCGTGCCCGGTCACCAGATTGAGCGCCAGCGTCGCCTGCCCGTCGGCGTCGAAATCGGTCCAGTCCATGGCGACGACGATTTCCTTGCGGCCGCCAACCGCCTCCGGAACCCATTGCCCGAACATCTCCCAGACGGAGACGCCGGCGTTGCTCAGCAGCCTGTCGACCTGTTTGACCGCATGCTTGGTCAGCAATCCCCGCGCCTGCGCCAACGCATGGCCGATCATCGAAACCGCCAGCGACGCACCGGTCATCACCCCCAGCGTGCCGTTGGCCAGCGACGCGATCCGTTTGGCGTGAACATGCCCCGCGAAAACCCCATCAAGAAACCGACGAACGTCGGTCAAACGAAACTCAGGACGCGCTACCCCGTTCACTTCCCCACCCCAACCCTCGAAACCTTCCTCTCACCCTGCATAACCGACCGCCGCCGCAAAGCTCATCCGTAGCAACCCATTGATCCGTATCAAAACTCAAAATGAGGGGATTTGTCAACGGCGGAGCAATTCTGGGCCACTGTAGCGGAGTCAAAGCAGGCCATTTGGGCGAGAGCGGTGCAATCACGGCAAGGGGCCCGATCGGGCCCCTTGCCGTGCGTCGGCTTTGCCTCGGGGATCAGGGCTTGCTGGTTTCGCCGGTCTCGGGATCGACGGTCTCGGCGGTGGTCTGGTTTTGCTCCGCCCGATCGGCTGCGGTGGGGGACGACGACGTCCGGCGGATTGCTTCAACCGGTAGCTGTCGCCGTTCATGGTGAGGATATGGACGTGGTGGGTCAGGCGGTCGAGCAGCGCGCCGGTGAGCCGTTCCGATCCCAGCACCGAGGTCCAGTCCTCGAACGGCAGATTGGAGGTGACGAGGGTCGAGCCGCGCTCGTAGCGCTGGGAGAACACCTCGAACAGAAGTTCCGCCCCGGTCGGCGACAGCGGCAGGTAACCGAGTTCGTCGACGATGAGCAACATCACCGACTGGAGATCGCGTTGCAGCTTCAGCAAGCGGCGCTCGTCACGCGCCTCCATCAACTGGTGCACGAGGGCGGCTGCGGTGGTGAAGGCGACGGTGAACCCCTTCTGGCAGGCGGCAAGAGCGAGGGCGAGCCCGACATGGGTCTTGCCGGTGCCACTGTTGCCGAGCGCGATGACGTTCTCCCGGCGCAGGATGAACTCGCAGCGGGCCAGCTCGAGCACCAGCATCTTGTTGAGGCTGGGAATCGCGGTGAAGTCGAAGGTGTCGAGGCTTTTGACCGCCGGGAAGCGTGCTGCCTTGATCCGCCGCTCGACCATTCGGCGTTCTCGGTCGATCAGTTCGAGTTCCACCAGGCGCAGCAGATAGCGGGGATGATCGACGCCGTCGCGTGCGCATTCGCGGGCGATCTTGTCGTATTCCCGCAGAACGGTCGGCAGCTTCAACTGCTTGAGGTGATGCGCCAGCAGAACCTGCGGTGTGCCGCTTGTCGTTCCCGCCGGCATCGCATCAGCGCCCGCCTTGCCGGTCATGCCGTTGTCCCGGGAACGAGAACGGCGTAGTCAGCCGCCGCCGTCATCCTGACGTCCATTTTCGGCAGATGTGGATAGGCCGTCAGGTCGAGCCGGGCCGGCCGCCGCTCGACGCGCGCCAGAGCAATCTGCTTGACCGCATCAAAGCCGATGACGCCGAGCCGGATCGCTTCGCTGACCGCGCTCGCCACCATCTCCATCGGGATCGCCTCCATCAGCCGCAGCACCTGGATGAACTCCCGCCTGCCGCGGTTGCCCATGTGCGCCTCGAGGAGATGGCGCAGGTGCTGGAACGCCTCCGGCAGATCCCAGTCTTTCAGCGCCGCCGCCTGGTCGAGGGCATTCGGCTTCGTCTCGATCAGCGCCAGATAGTGCAGCGGCTCGAATACGAAGGTGCCCGTGCCATAGCAGCGACGATGCCGGGCGATCGCCTCGCCGGCACAAAGGATCACCACCTCGTCGACGAAGCCCTTCACCACAACATCCCGGAAGCCGTATGCCGTCGGTACCGAGTAGTCGTTGCCGCGGTAGCGGACCAGGGCGGTCGATGAGACACGGGCCGCCCGCTTCTCGCTCGGCTCCAATGGCACCGCCGGCAAATCCCGGAAGGCTTCGAGGTCGGCGACGAGACGCTCGCCGATGGTTTCGCCGTGGCGACCGGCGCGTTCGCCTCGTCGCTGCCGGCAGCGCTCTTCCAGCATGGCATTGAGATCGTCGAAGCTTGCCGCCTGGGGGATCGGCGTCAGGAAGTTCGATCGAGCATACTTCACCAGCCCCTCGACCTTGCCCTTGTCGTTGCCCTTGCCGGGACGGCCGAAGCGATCCTGGAACAGGTAATGGCTCTGCAGTTCCGTAAAGGCCCGGGTGCGCTCCCGCCTGCCGTCGCCGCAGATCTTCGCCACCGCGAGCGTCGTGTTGTCGTAAAGCACCGACAACGGCACGCCGCCGAAGAATGCGAATGCCGACACATGCCCGTCGAGGAAGGGCTTCCGTCGTCTCCGCCGGATAGGCCTTCACGAAAGGAGTATCCGATTGCGGCAGGTCCATGCAGAAGAAGTGGATCTTCTGCCGGACGCCGCCGATCACGCCGATCGCCTCGCCAAAGTCGACCTGCGCATGACCGGACGGATGAGCCAGCGGCACGAAGGTCTCCCGCAATCTCCCCCGAGCAACCCGGACGTAGTCCCTCACCACCGTCAGACCGCCGGCATAACCGTGCTCGTCGCGCAGTCGCTCGAAGATCCGCTTGGCCGAATGCCGCTGCTTCGAAGGCGCCGTCCTGTCGGCCTCGAGGATGGCGTCGATCACCGGCAGCAGCACCCCGAGCTTCGGCTTCTTCACCGGCTTCGTTCGCGTGTAGCCGGGCGGCAACGAGAACCGGCACATCTTCGAAACCGTCTCACGGCTCAGCCCGAACACCCGGGCCGCCTCACGCCGGCTGTTGCCCTCGATGAAAACGAAATGCCGAACGGCGGCGTAGACTTCCACGGCAAACATCCCCGGCCGCCCCCACAAAAAAGAGACAGCCTAACCACTGGCCAGATTTTACTCCGGCGCGGCCGCACCAATCGCCGCCGCTACGTGGCCTAATTTGTCACCGCCATACACAGGGATTCCTGAGCCGCGACCCGGCAACTATGCCGTGTTGCGCAGATCTGCCCTATCTAAGGTGCGCACCTAACCTATGCGGCCCGCGTCAGCACTATAGCAACCTGGCAAATCGGTAAGTTACCACCATCGGCGGCCGTCGCTGCCGGCGCAGCGGAACGTACGTGGTTTGATCTCCGAATTCTCTTTGGCTTCACCCCGTCCGGCGCTTCTGTGAACTACCCGACAAATTTTGCGGTTTCTTCAGCGGTAATATGCCTTCTGTGACGAGGAAAAATAAATTCCACGGCACAGGAAACAAAAGCGCGCTATCGCCGATTTTGGTGAAAAATTAACTCACCAAGACAAAATAGACAAAGCGAAGCGTGGATTGAAGAGGCATTAATCTCTTTAAGAGTGAGCCACCATGACCGCGACATCAACTTACAGTATTTCGGTGACGCAGGACATTTCCATTGCTGGAAACAATTCTGATTGCAATTTTGACGGCGCCTCGAGTACGAGCGCTGGTCTTGCGGAAGCGATGGGATGGGTCGGTCATGGTGGGGTCGACGCGGCCACGCAGCGTGGCGAAAAAGGTCGCGTCACCGAAGTCGCACCGTCCGTGAGCGGCGAAGACGTCGATTTGCGTTGGAAGGTGTTGTGCTCGCAAGCCCTCGCAGCAAGCGAAAAAGCGCTGTCCGATGAAGATCTTCTGGCTCTCCTGCTAACGCACGGCGGATCCCCTGCCACGTCGCGCCGGATGGCTACACAGCTGATTTCTCGCTTCGAGACGTTCGGCAGCGTCATCAGCGCGCGGACCGAACAAATTCGCAGCGCGGCGGACATCGACCCGGGCACGATCGACTTTCTCCGGTTGGTTCGCGCCGCTGGGACACGGCTGGCTCGCGAAGAGTGCAGCGACCGCCCGGTCGTCGATAGCTGGGACAAATTGATCGCCTACCTGCGGACAGCGATGGCTCATGAGACGATCGAGCAGTTTCGCGTCCTCTTTCTCGACCGCCGCAACGTGCTGATTGCGGACGAAGTGCAACATCGCGGAACGATTGACCACACGCCGGTTTACCCGCGCGAGGTTGTCAAGCGGGCGCTGGACCTCGATGCCTCGGCCATCATCATGGCGCATAATCACCCGAGCAATCACCCTGCGCCATCGAAAGCCGACGTCGAGATGACCCGCACGGTTCGCGAAATCGTGGAAAGCCTCGGCATTGCCCTGCATGACCACATCGTCATCTCTCGGCGCGGCCATACCAGCTTTCGTCAGATGGGGTTGCTTGACGGCGCGCCCTCCCACCGGCGGACCAATCTTGCCGACCACCAGCCTACGCTGATGGAGGCTGCTTAGGCGGCGCCCGGTTTCACTGGCCATCGATAGCGCCTTCTTCTATCTGGCCCATTGGGGTTATAATGACTGCGCCAGGTGCGTAATGCGGCGCTATCTGGCCTCAACTGGGGTCCCCCTCAGATCGCGACTGCTTTGTCACTCCTTAGTCCTCCGAAGGCGGCTCTGAGCAAACTGACGGCCAATCGTCTGGGCCATCGGCCGTACGCCGTCTGGGGAGCGGGCATTGGACTAGCGATCGGTGCCTTGGCGATTATCCTGGCTACGATACCGTTCGGGCTCGCTTGGCAGCAACGCCTCGATCTGGCGTGGCTGTTTCGCCTGCGCGGAGCGCTGACGCCACCGTCGGACGTGGTGATCGTCGCCATGGACAAGGAGTCGGCCGACGCGCTCGACCTGCCGACAAACCCCACGGAATGGCCCCGGGCGTTGCATGCCCGCCTCATCGACACGCTTACCGCCAGCGGAGCCCAACTCATCGCGTTCGATGTCAACTTTGCAGGGCGGCGAGACGATGCGGAAGACCGCCTTGCTTTCGCCGATGCAATGTCCCGTTCACGTCGTGTCCTCCTGCTCGAACAGCTGGAGCACCGCCAAAAGGTCGTAGCGACAGGAGACGCGCAAAGCGGCCTTTCACTCGAAGAGCGGCGCTTGCCATTACCGATGTTTGCCGAGGCGGCTCTCGGAACGGCGCCGTTTCCGCTCCCAAGATGGCCCAGCCGCGTCGACCGGTTTTGGACCTTCCTCGATCGGTACGGGGAATCNCCGACGCTGCCAGTTTTTGCGGTGCAACTGGCTGCGGGGAACGTGGTCGAAGCCTTGCCAAACCTTGAGACTGACAGGCCGCGCGATCTCCCGGAGACCAGCCACACGCCGGTCGTGGAAAGCTTGCCGTCGCCAGCGGTGGCGCGCGCGCAAGCGCTCCGCATCCAGTTGCAAGGATCGAGCGTCGATTCCATGCTGCGGAACGGATCCGAAAAGCCCAACCTTCAAGCGCTTCTTCACCTGTTCGCCGGTCCCGACGCGCGCTATCTCAACTTCTACGGGCCAGCGGGGACGATCCGGACAATTTCCTACCATCGGCTGATAACCGAAGATCGCGAGGCGTTGATTAGCTTGGCTGGAAAGTATGTCTTTGTCGGTTATGACGAGCTTCAGGGGCCGAGTAAAGTCGACACGTTCGACACCGTCTTCGCCGGCAGGAACGGTGTCGAGATGTCGGGCGTTGAAATCGCGGCGACCGCGTTTGCAAATCTGCGTGCTGACCAGACACTAAAGCGTCCCGACCTTATAGTAGCGGTTGCGGTGATACTCGGCCTTGCCATCATCGGGGCCGTCCTCATTTGCTGTATGCCGGTTGCCGTCGGCGTTCCCGCGACCGTCGCTTTCGGGCTCTCCTACTTAGTCCTGGCCTGTCTCATCTTCGCCCATCACAATCTTTGGTTGCCGCTCGCTGTGCCGCTCGTAATCGAGTTACCGCTCGTGGTCGTGTTCGGGGTGCTGGCACAGTACCTGCGTGCACGTCGGCGGCGGGAGGCAATGCAGCACGTGGTCGGCTACTACGTGCCGAAGGAGGTGGTGCACGAGATGGCCGATCATGCGGTTAATCCCCTCGCGGTCCGTGAAACCACCTACGCCGTCTGCCTCGCACTCGATGCCGAAAACTTTACCTCTCTGTCGGAGGCGTTGCCGCCGGAGGAGATGGCGACGTTCCTTAACGATTATCTTGCCGCGATTGACGAGCCGCTCGCTCGCCATGACGTCGATTTTAAGGAATTCCATGCCGATAGCGTCATGTGTGCCTGGATGTCGAGCGACATCGATGTCGTGGTCCGGGCGCGGGCTTGTCAAGCCGCCCTCGACGTGATCGACGCAGTCGCCGCCTTCAACACGAAACGGTCGGTGCGTCTCGGCGTCCGCCTTGGCCTGCATGCGGGGCTTGTCTTCCTGGGCAATGTCGGTGCCGGCGGGCAGTTTTCGTTCCGCATCCTGGGCGACATCGTCAACACCGCGTCGCGCGTCGAGGGCTTGAACAAGTATGTCGGCACCCGTTTGCTCGCCAGCGAAGAAGTCGTCGCCGACGTCGAGGGACTGCTCACCCGCCCACTCGGCCAATTCCGCCTCAAGGGCAAGAAGGCTGCCCTCGGGATCGTCGAGATCATCGCCGATGCAAGACATGCTGGTGACGAACAGCTGTTGCTCTGCCAGCGGTTTACCGCGGCGCTCGATGCGTTCCGCGCTGGACATAGGCGGCAGGCCGCGGCGCTCTTCACCGACGTGCTGCAGGGCTTTCCGGACGACGGTCCGGCGCGGTTCTATCTCGATCGGTGCCGGGGCCAATGGGGCGGTGATACCGCGAGCCGGGACACCGACCCGGTCATCCTTTTGGACAAGAAGTAAGTATGCGCGGGATCGAGCTTGGACCACGTGACGCCCTTCGACGTCAGTTGAAGGCCACCGTTAACGAGGCAACGGTACGCCAATCCTGATAATCGGCCGCCCCGTACGTCGCATTGTCGGCGATCCACTGATGTCCCGTGGTTCCTTCGACGCTGAACGTTGCGGAATGCACCGACTGCTCCCAGCGAGCGCCGACGAGGGCATAGTGAGCTCGCCCAGAGTTGGCGATGAAATTGGGCGAGTAGGCGTACTGGCCGAGCAGGCTGAAGTGTTCGCTTAGCGGAATGCTCAGCTCCAGCGGGATTTCCCAGTACTGATAGCTTGCACTCGATTCGCCAGCGACCAAGCAAGTGAGGTGACGACCGCCGATAGTCCAGCCGAGGGCGGCAAGTGTCCCGGTGAGGCCGCCTTCAAGATCGAACTCGGTGGTGGCTGCGCCGCCGTCCTTGACTCGGCCATTCGCCCCGCGGACCCGCAGGTAGGGTCGGGCCCCCGCCAATCCAACGTCGACAGAGTAGGTGAAATTCCCTTCGCCGACAGGAGCGTCCATAGTGTTGCTGAAGGACTGAAATAGGGAGACGACGCTGATTTCGCCCAAGAGTTCGCCGGGAAGGACGCCACTCGCCTCGTCCTGCCGAGCGCGTCGCCATGCTTCAACGTCGGGTGCAGATCCGTCACCGTTTACATCCGCCGCTGTTGCCGCCGGCTGCATCGGCACCGCTACCGCTTGCAGGCCGGCATCTTTGCTTGGTGTCTGGTCCTTTCCCCCGGCGATTGCTGGCGGATAGACTTGCTCTCCGGCTCTCGCGGATGGCAAGAAGGTAGTTAGCGTTACCGCGATGACGATCAGAATGGCTCCGCAGCGGGTCATTGCATTCACTCCGGCCATTGGGCCCTATACTGTAGAGTCTCAATCTACCCCATTGAGGTTAATCTTCTGTTGCGCGGGTTGCGGTTTTTCTATGGGGAGTCGGAGGCTTCGCTCCGTTGGTCGCCGCGAGACTAGAGCGGAATCTGGGTCATAGCCGCACGACCGAGGTGCTGTTCCGCGAAGGGGCGATCGAGCGTTTTTGAGTTCGTCGGCATGCAGGACGACGAGCGCTGTCGCCCACGACACAGGCGACAGCGCGCCGCACGCCCATTGCTGCGGTCGATTCCAGGCAGTTCAAGTCAGGGCGGCATTTCGCCTCCCGGCTGGGGCTGACCCCGCGCAAACGTTCCACCGGCGGCAAGACGCGGCTTGGCGGGATCAGCCGCGCCGGTGACGAGCGGTTTCGCCAGTTGCTAGTTGCTGGCGCTGGGAGCGACCGCGGTGCTCAGACGGGCCAAGCCGGGAGAGGCCTCGGCATGGCTGATCGCTTTGCTGGTGAGGCGGCCGCGCAAGCTCGCGGCGGTCGCGGTGGCCAACAAGATGGCCCGCATCGTGCGGGCGATGATGTGTGGGGTTTGGTGACATCCTTTCACTTTTCGGGCTTCGGTCGTATGCTGTTTCCAGATTATCAATCGCTTATTGGTTGATGATGCGGTTGCGGCTGTGGAGCTGTGGGCGGTAACTGCCGTCCATCAGATCCACAGCCATCCGGACGTTGCCGGAGAGCTCATGGACGCAAAAACTCGTCTCGGCTGGGTTCAGCTTNNTTACGAGCAACTTGGCGACGCCGGCGTGGTTTGCCGCCGTTGTGGCATTTCGCGGCCGACGCTGCGGAAGTGGTGGCGCCGGTACCAGGCCGATGGCGTCGCTGGACTGAAGGACGACAGCCGGCGTCCACACCACTTGGCGAAGCAGAAGGTGTTCGCCGAACAGGAAGCGCTTGTTCTCGAACTCAGGCGTTCCCGCCACCTCGGCATCAAGCAGTTGCGCAGCGAGCTGTTGCGGCAGCACGGGCTTGGCCTGTCGCTCGACACGCTGCATCGCATCCTGGTCCGCCACGGCGAGCAGCATCTGAAACGACCAAAGCTGACCCGTAAGGGCAAGAAGCGATATAGCCGGCCAGTACCCGGCGACCGGGTGCAGATTGATGTCTGCAAGATCGTCCCCGCCGTCTATCAGTACCCGGCGATCGACGACTGTTCACGCTACCGCGTTCTCGGCGTCTATTCCCGCCGCACCGCCGCCAACACCCTGGACTTCCTGGACCGACTGATCGAGGAGATGCCGTTTCCGATCCAGCGCATCCAGAGCGACCGCGGCTTGGAATTCTTTGCCGAAAACGTGCAACGGCGGCTCATGGAGTGGGCCATCAAGTTCCGCCCGATCAAGCCGCGGTCGCCGCATCTGAACGGCAAGGTCGAGCGATCGCAGCGGGCCGACCTGGAGGAGTTCTGGCCTACGGTCGATCCTCGCTCGCCGGACGTTNNAGGGGCGCGTCTCGCCGAATGGCAGCACTTCTGGAACTGGGAGCGACCACATAGCGGGCTCGGCGGCAAAGCGCCGATCGACCGGCTCNNTGCGCGAGCTGCTGGCGAAAATCCCGTCNNGGCCGAGGCCGTCGAAGCCGCTTACGACCCCGCCAAGGAACGCATCCGCCTCGCAGACTACACCATCGACTCAACCCTCGCGCGGGTGAAATGATGTGTGCAGACCCTACAGTTCACCTTCACCCGCCTGCCGCCCGGCCAGTGGCGCTCGGCGCGCACCACCAACGCCGTCGAACGGCTGCACGAGGAGTTCAAACGCCGTATCAAGACCCAGACCGTCCTGCCGTCGCCGGAGACCGCGGCGATGCTGTTCTGGGCACTGCTCGCCTCCGGACAGATCACCATGCGCAAGGTCGACGGCTGGCAGACACTGGCCACCAAACCAACCGACGCGGTCATTGACCTCGCCGCCTGAGCCGTTAACCTCAACCCGTCGGAGATGCCCATCACGGCAATTCCAACCACATTCCAGACAGCACCCCATTATGGCCCGCTGACCACAACCGCTCTCTCCTTGAACCTCCCCCGAATTGGTGGACACCTTTGCTAGGCTCCGTGAGGGGCAGGAAGGTGTTTGATGACGAAACCGCGTCGGAGTTTCACGGACGAGTTCAAGCAGGAGGCGATTGCTCTGTTGGTGTCGAGCGGCCGGCCTTTGATGCAGATCGCCGAGGAGTTGGACATTCAGCCGTCGATGTTGCGGCGATGGCCCACGGCGGTCGGGGTGCCTGCGGGGGTGTCGTCGCGCCCCGACACGCAAGCGACGCCTCCGCAGGCTGGCAGTCCCGGTGACCAGTCGGCCGAGATCGCACGCCTTCGACGGGAGGTCGAACGGTTGCGCATGGAACGAGATATTCTAAAAAAACTGTGGCCATCTTCTCGGAACCGCCGAAATGAGGTTCCGATGCATCGAGGATCAGCGCGACACCTGGCCGGTGCGTGTGCTTTGCGACGCACTGCAGGTTTCGGCCAGCGGCTACTACGCTTGGCGAGGTCGACCGGAAAGTGCCAGGGTTGCGGCGAACCGCGCTCTGCTGGCCGACGTCCGGCGCATTCACGAGCAGCACCGCGGCCGCTACGGCGCGCCGCGTATCCACGCCGCCGTGCAGGCCGAGGGTCGCTCGGTCAGCCGCGGCCGCGTCGAGCGGCTGATGCGCCGGCACGGCATCCGTGCGGCGACGCACCGCCGCTTTCGCGTCGTCACCACCGACAGCAAACACGACCTGCGATTGCCGAAAATCTGCTCGCTCAGACCTTCCTGGCTACCCGGCCGAACCAGATCTGGCTGGCCGACATCACCTCCACTCCCCACCGACGAGGGCTGGCTGTATCTCTGCGTCGTCCTCGTGTCAACGGCGGAGCAATTCTGGGCCACTGTAGCGGAGTAAAAGCAGGCCATTTGGGCGAGAGCGGTGCAATCACGGCAAGGGGCCCGATCGGGCCCTTGCCGTGCGTCGGCTTTGCCTCGGGGATCAGGGCTTGCTGGTTTCGCCGGTCTCGGGATCGACGGTCTCGGCGGTGGTCTGGTTTTGCTCCGCCCGATCGGCTGCGGTGGGGGGACGACGACGTCCGGCGGATTGCTTCAACCGGTAGCTGTCGCCGTTCATGGTGAGGATATGGACGTGGTGGGTCAGGCGGTCGAGCAGCGCGCCGGTGAGCCGTTCCGATCCCAGCACCGAGGTCCAGTCCTCGAACGGCAGATTGGAGGTGACGAGGGTCGAGCCGCGCTCGTAGCGCTGGGAGAACACCTCGAACAGAAGTTCCGCCCCGGTCGGCGACAGCGGCAGGTAACCGAGTTCGTCGACGATGAGCAACATCACCGACTGGAGATCGCGTTGCAGCTTCAGCAAGCGGCGCTCGTCACGCGCCTCCATCAACTGGTGCACGAGGGCGGCTGCGGTGGTGAAGGCGACGGTGAACCCCTTCTGGCAGGCGGCAAGAGCGAGGGCGAGCCCGACATGGGTCTTGCCGGTGCCACTGTTGCCGAGCGCGATGACGTTCTCCCGGCGCAGGATGAACTCGCAGCGGGCCAGCTCGAGCAGCAGCATCTTGTTGAGGCTGGGAATCGCGGTGAAGTCGAAGGTGTCGAGGCTTTTGACCGCCGGGAAGCGTGCTGCCTTGATCCGCCGCTCGACCATTCGGCGTTCTCGGTCGATCAGTGCGAGTTCCACCAGGCGCAGCAGATAGCGGGGATGATCGACGCCGTCGCGTGCGCATTCGCGGGCGATCTTGTCGTATTCCCGCAGAACGGTCGGCAGCTTCAACTGCTTGAGGTGATGCGCCAGCAGAACCTGCGGTGTGCCGCTTGTCGTTCCCGCCGGCATCGCATCAGCGCCCGCCTTGCCGGTCATGCCGTTGTCCCGGGAACGAGAACGGCGTAGTCAGCCGCCGCCGTCATCCTGACGTCCATTTTCGGCAGATGTGGATAGGCCGTCAGGTCGAGCCGGGCCGGCCGCCGCTCGACGCGCGCCAGAGCAATCTGCTTGACCGCATCAAAGCCGATGACGCCGAGCCGGATCGCTTCGCTGACCGCGCTCGCCACCATCTCCATCGGGATCGCCTCCATCAGCCGCAGCACCTGGATGAACTCCCGCCTGCCGCGGTTGCCCATGCGCGCCTCGAGGAGATGGCGCAGGTGCTGGAACGCCTCCGGCAGATCCCAGTCTTTCAGCGCCGCCGCCTGGTCGAGGGCATTCGGCTTCGTCTCGATCAGCGCCAGATAGTGCGCGGCTCGAATACGAAGGTGCCCGTGCCATAGCAGCGACGATGCCGGGCGATCGCCTCGCCGGCACAAAGGATCACCACCTCGTCGACGAAGCCCTTCACCACAACATCCCGGAAGCCGTATGCCGTCGGTACCGAGTAGTCGTTGCCGCGGTAGCGGACCAGGGCGGTCGATGAGACACGGGCCGCCCGCTTCTCGCTCGGCTCCAATGGCACCGCCGGCAAATCCCGGAAGGCTTCGAGGTCGGCGACGAGACGCTCGCCGATGGTTTCGCCGTGGCGACCGGCGCGTTCGCCTCGTCGCTGCCGGCAGCGATCTTCCAGCATGGCATTGAGATCGTCGAAGCTTGCCGCCTGGGGGATCGGCGTCAGGAAGTTCGATCGAGCATACTTCACCAGCCCCTCGACCTTGCCCTTGTCGTTGCCCTTGCCGGGACGGCCGAAGCGATCCTGGAACAGGTAATGGCTCTGCAGTTCCGTAAAGGCCCGGGTGCGCTCCCGCCTGCCGTCGCCGCAGATCTTCGCCACCGCGAGCGTCGTGTTGTCGTAAAGCACCGACAACGGCACGCCGCCGAAGAATGCGAATGCCGACACATGCCCGTCGAGGAAGGCTTCCGTCGTCTCCGCCGGATAGGCCTTCACGAAAGCAGTATCCGATTGCGGCAGGTCCATGCAGAAGAAGTGGATCTTCTGCCGGACGCCGCCGATCACGCCGATCGCCTCGCCAAAGTCGACCTGCGCATGACCGGACGGATGAGCCAACGGCACGAAGGTCTCCCGCAATCTCCCCGAGCAACCCGGACGTAGTCCCTCACCACCGTCAGACCGCCGGCATAACCGTGCTCGTCGCGCAGTCGCTCGAAGATCCGCTTGGCCGAATGCCGCTGCTTCGAAGGCGCCGTCCTGTCGGCCTCGAGGATGGCGTCGATCACCGGCAGCAGCACCCCGAGCTTCGGCTTCTTCACCGGCTTCGTTCGCGTGTAGCCGGGCGGCAACGAGAACCGGCACATCTTCGAAACCGTCTCACGGCTCAGCCCGAGCTTCGGCTTCTTCACCGGCTTCGTTCGCGTGTAGCCGGGCGGCAACGAGAACCGGCACATCTTCGAAACCGTCTCACGGCTCAGCCCGAACACCCGGGCCGCCTCACGCCGGCTGTTGCCCTCGATGAAAACGAAATGCCGAACGGCGGCGTAGACTTCCACGGCAAACATCCCCGGCCGCCCCAAAAAAAGGAGACAGCCTAACCACTGGCCGGATTTTACTCCGGCGCGGCCGCACCAATCACCGCCGCTACGTGGCCTAATTTGTCACCGCCATACACATGCACCAGTTGATGGAGGCGCGTGACGAGCGCCGCTTGCTGAAGCTGCAACGCGATCTCCAGTCGGCGATGTTGCTCATCGTCGACGAACTCGGTTACGTGCCGCTGTCGCCGACCGGGGCGGAACTTCTGTTCGAGGTGTTCTCCCAGCGCTACGAGCGCGGCTCGACCCTCGTCACCTCCAATCTGCCGTTCGAGGACTGGACCTCGGTGCTGGGATCGGAACGGCTCACCGGCCCGCTGCGATCGCTCGACCTTGCCGTTCAGATGCGGCGACCGCGGCTTGATCGGGCGGAACTTGATGGCCCACTCCATGAGCCGCCGTTGCACGTTTTCGGCAAAGAATTCCAAGCCGCGGTCGCTCTGGATGCGCTGGATCGGAAACGGCATCTCCTCGATCAGTCGGTCCAGGAAGTCCAGGGTGTTGGCGGCGGTGCGGCGGGAATAGACGCCGAGAACGCGGTAGCGTGAACAGTCGTCGATCGCCGGGTACTGATAGACGGCGGGGACGATCTTGCAGACATCAATCTGCACCCGGTCGCCGGGTACTGGCCGGCTATATCGCTTCTTGCCCTTACGGGTCAGCTTTGGTCGTTTCAGATGCTGCTCGCCGTGGCGGACCAGGATGCGATGCAGCGTGTCGAGCGACAGGCCAAGCCCGTGCTGCCGCAACAGCTCGCTGCGCAACTGCTTGATGCCGAGGTGGCGGGAACGCCTGAGTTCGAGAACAAGCGCTTCCTGTTCGGCGAACACCTTCTGCTTCGCCAAGTGGTGTGGACGCCGGCTGTCGTCCTTCAGTCCAGCGACGCCATCGGCCTGGTACCGGCGCCACCACTTCCGCAGCGTCGGCCGCGAAATGCCACAACGGCGGCAAACCACGCCGGCGTCGCCAAGTTGCTCGTAAAGCTGAACCCAGCCGAGACGAGTTTTTGCGTCCATGAGCTCTCCGGCAACGTCCGGATGGCTGTGGATCTGATGGACGGCAGTTACCGCCCACAGCTCCACAGCCGCAACCGCATCATCAACCAATAAGCGATTGATAATCTGGAAACAGCATACGACCGAAGCCCGAAAAGTGAAAGGATGTCACCAAACCCCACATGGCGGTCTTGCATATAGACTCTCGCTTGCTGGTCGGTGACGGGTCTGCCCGGCACGTCGGGACCTCCGTTTCGCTACAGAGTTCCCGCTCATACCGGCCCGCAGCGCACCCATCCCCGAGGAAGACGAGCGCGCCGCCGTCTCCACCCTACGGCCGGGCTACGCCCGCCCTCCGGCTGGAGACGGCGGCCAACTTGGCTGTGTCGGCGCCGGACAAGATGGTTGTCGCTGCTCAGAGGACCTGGATGCGCCCCAAAGCGGCGCATCCGATAATGCCGACGATGCCGTCAATGCCTGCTGGAGAAGATCAGTCAGGGCCGACAGCGCATTCACGCTGACAAAGGGTGCCGTGGCCAGGCGCGGCGCATCCGGGCAAGCTGCCCGCTCGAACATCCAGGCCGGAACCTCCAGCCAGCGGTCCGCCGCCCACCTTCTCGATCGCGTCATGGATCGCTACCCGCGTTCCGAACCACGGATGCCACCGATAAATCAGCTCGCGAAAAACGGTCCCGTGGGCGTTCTCAAACCGTGTTGCACAACCGTCAGCGGCTCCACTCCGCCCTCGGATACCGCACTCCCGAACCGGCACAGCTTCAAGCCGCATAACCCGGTGTCCACGTTCCCGGGGAAGATCAGGAGGGAGAGGGAATGATACGATGCCCGCTGGCGATCGATCTTCAGTGCGTGACCGGTGAACCTGCGCGCGACGTGGTGTTGTTACCAAGCCCCGCAGGCTGCCGTCCGGTTCAAGCGACGTAAAGGAACATAGTCAATATTCGCGGCGATCCGGGCAACGTCGCCATTAGCGGAAAGCCTACTTCTTCTTCGCCACGGCCACCGACTTAACCGAGCCGCTCGGGGTAGCCACCGCCGCCCGCCTCGCCACCGAGATGATCATAAATTGCTTCGATGGGGCGGTGCCGAGGAAGGATGTCGGCTGGGACGCCGGCACCGCCGCACGCAGCACAACAGCCGATATCGGCGCGGCGGCAGTGGGCATCGGCGAAACAGCCCCGAAACCAGCAATGGCAAGAGCAATCGCGGCAACCCGAAGGTGGAAATAATACCTCATCTACATGTTCTCCTGTGAAGGGTTGCAGAATTAGCTTCCGCCTGCGCAAAAGTACCTCACATGGGGTAGATTATATGTGAGGGTGGCCACAATTTTCCAGTATTTTTACTTGCAGGTAGCTCGCGATACCCCGTTAGAGGCGAAGCATCCGCTTTAGCCGGCCGGCGGCACGGACCCCGACGCGCTACCTAGCGACTGTCAGTACTGCAGTGTCAGTGTCGCAAAAAAGGTTCGCTCGGGAAGGTAGGGTGACACCCGGGGGTTCTGACTTCCTGACTGGCGATAGGACTCGTCATAATAATTAAAGTGTTGATTAAGTAAATTGTTGCATTGGAAGCTCAACATTCCCAATCGTCGTGGCAGTCGGTAACCGACTTGCGTATTGAGTAGGAAAAAGCGATTATCAAGTTTGTCGAGATCATTTCCCAGCGCGTCACGCCCTTGAACCGCCTGATCGACAAACGTTGTTGCGACGCCGGCAAAAACGCCGGAGGGATCGAAATAGGTCAACGCTACCGGCGCGGCTAGGGTGGAGACGCGATCCGGAAACGGAGCCTCGTTTGCCCTAAACTGATCGAAACTGACTTCCGTACTTAGCGCCCACCGCAGGCTCGGCGTCCAATAGAGATAGCCGCGGTAGCGAGCTTCGTTGGCACCGATCCATTCGTCGACGTCACTTATCGGGATATTCAGGCTACGACCGACAACGTCGGCACCGAGGTATACGGATCGCGAAAGTCGGATGTCGAAGCCGGCACCGACCGTCGTCGCTTGCGTTCCGTTAATGTCGTCGAAGAACTGATTAAACCCTGCGATCTGGGTTGGCTCAAGTGTCTGACTGACGACGAGCGTCGGCTTGACGGTTCTGAAGGCGGCGAAGCGCAGGCGCGCAACCGACCACGGAGTCCACTCAAGACCAAATTTCGGATTAGCGCTCCAATAATTCGTTTCGAGTTCCTTGAACTGTGAGATACTCGTCCCAAGAGTCCAACTGAGATCCTTTGGATAGCGTAGATAACCGTACGAGTATGCTGTACGCTGATCGATCGAATACGCGTCGTTGCTTCGATCCGTCACCGTTTCAAAGCTAGCCGCGCCCGCATCGGCGGTAGGCGTATCCGTCCCCGCGTCGTTCTCCAGTTCAGCTGCAGGGAAAGTGAAGGAGAACGTGTCTCTATCCCTCTGCCAAACCTTATAGGCACTGATACCCGAAACCGCGTTGAACACGTCACTCCGATAAATGTGTTGGGTCTCTCCTTGCAGCGCGCTCTGACGGTTGCGCTGGTCAGAAGATAGCGTAGTTTCTGCGTCTAGCTGCGCATTGGGCTCGCCGAGGCGCGCATCGCGCCGCGTGTAGATGAGTGAGGCCAGGGCGTCCGACGACGGCCCGATTGAATAGCGCGCACCAAGGCGGGCCGTATCCTGGTCTATGTCCCGTTTGAAGCTCCCGCTGTAATCATTGGGGTCGTATTGGAGGCGTAGGTCGCCGGTAGAAGTCGCCCGACGGTCNNGGAATTCGCCCTGAACGTTGAACTCAGGCGTCACCGCCGCCTGGGTGAAAATGTCCGTCACTTGGCTGTCGGAGTCGAAGTTCCTGCGGAATCCATTCGTTGATGACATGAACTGGCCCGCGCTCACCGAAAGCCAGTCGTAAAGACCTGAAACGATCGCTTCCCCTCCCCGGGTCTGGTTGTTGCCAATGACGCCGGTGGCATCGAGTTGCACCTGATTGCGATCGAACAGTGCGGTGTATTCGTTGAACCCTGGACGGGCCGGGCCGCCGCGGGTGATGATGTCGAAATCGTTTTCCAGCAGGCTCGGTTGGATAGGGTTGATGTTCACCTCCTGCAGAAGCTGGGCCTGCAAGAGCTCGCTTGCCCGAGCAATTTCCAACCGCGGCTGCGACGCATAAACATCGGCAAGAAAGCGGTGGGCGGCACTATTCCCCGGGTCGAGTGTGAGTGCGGCGGCAGCTTCGTTCAACCCCGCCTGCTGAAAACCAAGATCGTTTANGATGCGGGCGAGGCTCGCGCCCCGGGCGGCACGGTCGTGGTCAAGCAGCGTTTGCGACCGGTAAACAGCCCGATCTTCGTTGAGGTCGATCGACGTCTGCAGATCGTGCAGGGCTTCGACGGGCCGGTTTTCCGTCTGCTTGCGGATCGCATCATACAGCCATGGGGTTGGATCATTGGGATCCAGCTCCTTTGCCATGCCAAATTGGTCACCGGCCAGAAAGTTGCGCTTCTCTTCAAAGTACGCCTTACCGAGGTAGCTCCGCAGCAGCGATCGCCCAGGGTCGAGAGCGACGGCGATTTCGATCTGGCGGCGTCCCGCGGCCAGATCGCCTCTTCGGATCATCGCCAAGCCTAGACCCAGTCGCGGCTGCGGGTCGGCGGAATCGAGAGCGATCGCCCGCTCAAAGAATGCCTTCGCTTGGTCCACCTCGATCGCTACGAGCGCCGTGAATCCGCGCGCCGTCCACACCTGGGCTACATCACTCGTTTTCTTCACAGCCCGCTTCGCCGCCTTCAATGCCCGACGTCGATCACCGAGCATCAAATTAACCTCTGACAACCGTGCCCAGGCCAAGGCATTGTCTGGCTCCGCCGTCGCCGCTTGCTCCGCAGCGTCCCGCGCCGCCTCAATGCGTCCTGACGCCTGCTCCGCGTAAGATAGAGCGATGAACGGAGGAGCCTTGGCCGGCGCCAAGTCGACGGCACGGCGAGCCGCCTCGAGGGCGCCCTCCCGGTCATCCTGGACGACCGCGATAACGGAACGCAGCGCGTATGCAAGGCCATCGTGGGGATCGCCCGCAAGTGCGGCGTCGATATCCGGTAAGGCCTCATCCACCCGGCCGACCGCAAGCAGGATGGCCGCACGATAGAGGTCGTATCGGGGATCCCTGTCGGCAGCAGCAACCGCGTCGAGAATGGCCAGTGCCGTGGTGACGTCGCCACGCTGCGCAGCTCCCAGCGCTTGCCACAGCGGAGGCGACATCGCAGTGTCATCTGCGCTAACCGTCAGCAGCGGCAGCAGGATCGGCGGATAGTACAGCGTCCACTGCACCGCGTCGCGCGGCCGAACGAGAAGATAGGGCGCCGGCACCGTATTCAGTTCGGCAACCGCCGCCTCGCCACTGCCGACCATGATTTGGCCGAGATCGTTGCGCCAAGCCACCTTACCTTCGAAAACCGCCAACAAAGAGCGATCCGGCTCGACCCGCAGCAGAAACTCGGTGCCTTCGATGCCCGCGGTAACGAACGGCGTATCAATCTCAAGGCGGCGCGGTTGCCGGCTGAAGAAGTAGGCGGCCCNCCGCAGCAAACTAAGCAACGACTTCCCTTGGTCCAGAACGCTGGTAAGCCGGAGCTCCGTATTCTGATCAATGCGTAGCTTCGTCTGGTTAGCGAGGGCGATCTCGGCGCGGCTGCGATCACCGACACGGACCAGTACACCGACACAAAGAACCTGATTCAGAGCCGCTGCCGTCCACGCCGGCGCCGTTCCGGCTGCCAGATCTTCGGCAACTTCGATCGTACCTTGCACGGAGACCAGTTCACCAACCGGCGACGCGCAGCCGCCCTCACCGTGGGCGGGGGAAGCGTGCCCCAGCGAGACGGATAGAACGATCGCGAGGCCGGCGCACGGGCGCAACCATTGTGAAAAGTGCATCGACCAAAATCCCGTCGAGTCGATCACCCGCCAAATGCTGCACCTCCCGTCGGAGCTTACGGTTGGGGAATGTGATCGTGGACGTGGAGAATGACTAAGACGAGGAATTGCGACCGTTATCCGCGACCGTTGGGTCGAAGCACCGACGCTTCCGCAAGATGCGGCCGACTTTCGGCGAAAGGGCTTGCCAAGCGAAAGGTCTCCCGGCGCCATCAATTTTCCCGCCAGTTGATGGGCGATGACCCTCTCGTAGACCGTCCGTCGCGCGCCCAGCCCATGGCGTACAGCCTGCACTTCACAACTCGAATGCACGGGTGTCTTTTTACACCCAAATGGGGATACCATCAATTGCGTTAGCCCTTTTTCCGGGATATATTGCCCAGGAAATTGGTCACGCTTACAATATCGTCTTGATTATTACCCCATTTTGGTAGCTGCTATCTGCTCGCCCGTGGCGGTCGAGGAGAATGAACCGATGATCGCAAGACCATCGAAAAATGACGTTGCCGACCCCACCCTCCTGCTCTCGAACAACCCCCTCTTTCGTGGCTGCTCGCACGAGGATATCAGCCACCTCCTTGTCTCCGGTGTGACCAAGCGATACGCGGCGGACGAATATGTCTTCGTCAAGGGGGAAGCAGGATTCTCCTGCTATCTTGTTATCGACGGCGCCGTTGGCATCGGGAGCTATTCACCGGACGGTCGCTACTGCCCGATGCGAGAATTAATGCCGGGGGATATTTTTGGCGAGATGGCGCTACTTGACGACCAGCCTCGCAGCGCCGACGCTGTGGCCATCATTCCTTCGAAACTCCTGATCATTCGGCGGGCGCCCTTCGTCCAAATGCTCGAGCGGAACGCCTGTGTATCGCTGAACTTCTTAAGGATGATTTGCGTCCGCGTACGCTCGGTGAGCAAGCGTGCTGATGAGGGGTATTTCCTTGACTTATCGACGCGGATGGCGAGGCGCCTGCTCACCCTGTCGACGCAAAGGCCCGATTCCTCTGCAACTCCACTCACGTGCTGTCTGACTCAGGAGCGGTTGGCTTCCATCGTCGGTGCGACGCGGCAGTCCGTGAATAAGCAACTCCGTATGTGGCAAGCTACGGGAATCGTAGAGCTGTCCCGCGGTTGCATCATTATTCGCGATTTCGAACGCTTGCGTTCCGTTGCATTAAACTAACCGCCATTATGCACCGCGCTGATGCTCGCACTTGACACCCGGGCAACCACTCTCCGTTAGGTTGCGTTTGGGCGTGGCGTCCCGCCGCCAGCCGGAGATGGGGACGGTATGTGGGGTGGGGCTGGTGGGTTCACGATGTGGGTGGCGTTTGGGGGCACATCGCCCCATCGGTCAGGTGACCAAGCGTGGGATCCGGCCGAGGGCGAGGCGCAGGATGTCCTGGCACGGGGTGGCGGTGGGCAAGTGGACCTTGATCATGGTCTTCATCTCGATCACCCGCGCCGCCATCTTGATCAGCCGCAGTCGGAGAGTGTCGAACTGGGCGACACGCCAGACCGAGTGCTTTGGCATCAGCCCGCGCAGGCTCCACAGCAGCCAATACGCCCCGGCATGGAGGAACAGGCGGAACTGGTTGGCGGTGGCCGCGTGGCAAGAGGTGCGGTCGGCGGCCAGGTGGGTCTTCCAGGACTTGATGTGGTTCTCGGCCTGTCTCCGCTGGCAGTAGATGCCCTGGTACAGGGAGCGGCCATCGCCGCCGGTCAGGTTGGTGACGATGAAGCGGGTGTCGGTGCCGTCTGGTCCTGCCTCGACGCAGGCGACGATGCGCTCGACCCGGCTCCAGCTTGCGGCGCCGTCGAGGAATTCCTTGAAGCGGCGGAGCTTGCCGCCGTCCGGGGTATCGTCGAACCGCTTCTGGGTGCGGGCTTCCAGGGCAAGGATATGGGCGCGGAGCGTCGGGGTCGGCGCCACGCCGAAGATGTAATCGACGCCTTCGCCCCGGCACCAGTCCAGGACCTCCGGCGCGCAGTAATGGCTGTCGGCTCGCAGCAGGACGGAGGTCTGGGGCCAGTTGGCGCGGATGGCGCGGAGCAGGCGGCGCAGAAAGGTGCGGATTTCCACGCCCTTGGGCCGCTTGGCAGGGCGCAGCACGGCGGTGACGAAGCGGCCTTCGCCGTCGAACACCACGATGGGCTGGAACCCGTATTCGTCATAATGGGCGTTGAACAGCCGAAGCTGCTGGCCGCCGTGGACGGCGTCGAAGGTGTCGTCGATGTCGAGCGTGATCCGCTTCGGCACCTGCCGGAACGAGGCGCAATAGAGATCGACCATGGCCCGGCCGATGCGCAGCAGCGCCCGCTTGCCCGGCAGGTTCTCCAGCCGCGAGATGGTCGATTGCGAACACAGCGCGCGGCCCGACGGCGCCTGATCCAGCGCCATCTTGAACACCGGATCGAGCCGCAAGCCGGTGGCATCGTTGCCGTCCTCGTATCCGGCGGCGATCATCAGCAGCCGGAACCGGATGATCTCGGCCAGTCCATGGATGGTCTGCCCCGGCGCCCGTGGATCATCCAGGCAGGCGGCCAGTCGCGTCGCCACGCCAAGGCGGGCCTCGATCTCGCGCAGCGCCAGCACCCCGGCAGCCGAGGAAAGCTCGCCACCATCAAACCGGGCCACCACCGTCTTGCCGGAGACGGGTGACAGGCCGGGGAGCGGTATCGTCGGATCAACCATGGCGGGTGCGGCCTCCGGAAACGGCAGGATCAGGCTTCAGTAACAATATCCTAAATCCGTTCAACGGCTTACGCTACACCCGCCAGCCAACGTGCATTTTTCGGGTTAGGAAAAAGTGAGCTGCCTGCACGCAAAGGCGATGTCAGAGGAAATCGGCTTAAGAGGTGACGCCCATGGCGAAGCGTCCGGCCGTGGGATTTCTCATGATGGATCGGGCCTAAACGAACGGCGGAGTTGCCGGATCGTGGGTCAATTACGCTCGGCACAGCAAGTACCGACCGGTCGAGCGTAATGATGCTGCCGTGCTCGAGCGCCTGCACGAGCTCGCCTCGGAGAACCGCCGCTACGGCTATCCACAACTGCACGCCCTGCTCTGCCGAGAGGGGCTGGTAACCCTCAGGAATCCCCTCATTTTGAGTTTTGATACGGATCAATGGGTTGCTACGGATGAGCTTTGCGGCGGCGGTCGGTTATGCAGGGTGAGAGGAAGGTTTCGAGGGTTGGGGTGGGGAAGTGAACGGGGTAGCGCGTCCTGAGTTTCGTTTGACCGACGTTCGTCGGTTTCTTGATGGGGTTTTCGCGGGGCATGTTCACGCCAAACGGATCGCGTCGCTGGCCAACGGCACGCTGGGGGTGATGACCGGTGCGTCGCTGGCGGTTTCGATGATCGGCCATGCGTTGGCGCAGGCGCGGGGATTGCTGACCAAGCATGCGGTCAAACAGGTCGACAGGCTGCTGAGCAACGCCGGCGTCTCCGTCTGGGAGATGTTCGGGCAATGGGTTCCGGAGGCGGTTGGCGGCCGCAAGGAAATCGTCGTCGCCATGGACTGGACCGATTTCGACGCCGACGGGCAGGCGACGCTGGCGCTCAATCTGGTGACCGGGCACGGCCGGGCGACGCCGCTGTTGTGGCTGACGATGCTGAAGGCGGAACTGGCGGGCCAGCGCAACGCCATCGAGGATGCGTGTCTCGGCCGCCTTGCCGGGGTGTTGCCGGCGGGGACGACGGCGACGATCCTCGCCGACCGCGGCTTCGGCGACCGCAAACTGTTCGATTATCTGACGAAATTGGGCTTCGCCTATGTCATCCGGTTCCGCGGCGACATCCGCGTCGACGCCGCCGACGGAGAAAGCCGGGCGGCGGCCGAGTGTGGGTCGGCAAGGGCGGCCGGGCGCGCCATCTGCGCGGCGCCTCGGTCACTGCCGCCGCGCAACCGGTCGGCGCCGTCGTCTGTGTCCACGCCAAGGCGATGAAGGAGCCCTGGTGTTTGGCGACGAGCAAGGCAGACGCATCGGCCCGCGAAATCGTCAACCTCTACGCCAGACGCTGGACCATCGAGCCCAGCTTCCGCGACACCAAGGATCTGCGCTTCGGCATGGGGCTCGGCGCCGTGCGCATCGGCGATCCGCAGCGCCGCGACCGCCTGCTCCTGCTCAACGCCTTCGCCGTGCTGTTCCTCACCCTGCTCGGCGAGGCCGGCGAAGCGCTCGGCATGGACCGCCACCTCAAGGTCAACACCGCCAAACGCCGAACCCATTCCCTGTTCCGCCAGGGCTGCATGCTCTACGACCTCATCCCGGCCATGCCCGAACCCCGCCTCCGGCCGTTGATCGAAAGGTTCCTCGAAATGCTAAAAAACAAACCAATCACCGCCCAACTGACGAACATAGCTTAAATGAGGGGATTGATGAGGGGTCGCGCAGCTTTCGGATGGACAGCGAACCGTCTTTCTCGTTCGACACAGCGTCCGGGCGACGTCATCACAAACCAGAGTCTGAACCGCGCCGGGTTTTTCGGAGGCAGGTTTGTTTGAGTTCTACTGAATAGCCCCTAGTTTTCTAGACGCCTTCGGCTTTCAAAAACTGCTGCCGTTCGAACTCGGCGGGTGACAGCATCCCGTTTCTGACCTGCTTGCGCACCGGGTTGTAGAACATCTCGATGTAATCGAACACGTCCTGCCGGGCTTCCTCGCGTGTTTTGTAGGTCCGGCGCCGGATGCGTTCGCGCTTGAGCGAAGAGAAGAAGCTCTCGGCGACGGCATTGTCATGGCAGTTGCCGCGCCGGCTCATCGAGTGCTCGAGATTGTGAGCTCTGATGAACGCAGCCCAGTCCATACTGGTGAACTGCGAGCCCTGATCCGAGTGNNGGATCAGCACCCGTTGCTTCGGTTTGCGCCGCCATACTGCCATGTGCAGGGCCTGCAGCACTACATCGGTAGTCTGCCGGCTCTNGATCGACCAACCCACCACGCGGCGGGAATAGAGATCGGTCACGACAGCCAGATAGGCAAAGCCCTCCAGGGTGCGGATGTAGGTAATGTCGGTCACCCAGGCCCGATCTGGCGCAGCCACGTCAAACTGGCGATCCAGAGTATTGTCGACGGCCAGAGACGGCTTGCCACCATAGCTGCCGGGCCTGCGCTTGTAGCCGATTTGCGCCTTGATACCTGCCAGCCTGGTCAACCGGGCAACGCGGTTCGGGCAACATGTCTCGCCGTGATCCAGCAGGTCATCGTGCAGCTTGCGGTAGCCATAGACCTTGCCGCTGTCATTCCAGGCTTGCCGGATCAGCTCTGTCTGCCGAGCATCTTCCCGAGCCCGTTGGCTCAGCGGGCTCTTTTGCCAAGCATAAAAACCGCTGGGCTGGATGCGCAGGCACCGACACATCGATCGAACCCTGAACTGGTCACGATGCTCGGCAACAAATGCGTATCTCACTTTGCATCCCTGGCGAAATACGCGGTNGGCTTTTTTAANGATGTCGCGCTCCTCGGTCACTCGGGCCAGTTCGCGCTTCAGCTGGCGGATCTCGGCATCCTTGCTGGCATCGCCGGACACCACCTTCGCCAGTCGCCGCTTCCAAGCATACAGCGAATGCTGACTGACGCCGAGCCGCTCGGAAACCTCAGCTACCGGATACCCACGCTCGGTGATCTGGGCCACCGCATCACGCTTGAACTCATCACTGAAATTGGGCTTCCCCATCGTCGTCTCCTGTCCTCAAAATTAGGATAGAAGGCGTCCAGAAATCTAGGGGCTATTCAGGTCAACGCTGACCGGCAATCGGGAAAGCGCGCGGAGGAAGGCGGCCGAGTCAGCCGCTGATAATCTTCCCCGCCGTTCGCTGACGATGAGGCTATTGCGAACCTCGAACCACCAAATGGCCGGCACGAAAGCCGCATCGGCGCGAATTCGCTCCATCGCCTGACTGGCAAACGGATGATCCTCGTCGTCGAATACCCAACTAAGTGTGACCGATGCATCAAGGACGAATGGCATCAGTATTTGTGGCCCTCGTGGCGGGTGGCGAGCAGGTCGTCGGCGGCGATCTTCCCGGTGCGCGTTCGCAGCGCCTTGATCGCTTCGATCGCGGCATCGATCTCCTCCTGCCGCCGATCGGCCTCCGGCACTAGGCGCGCGATCGCTCGCCCATGTCGGGTAATGACGATCGTTTCACCGCGCTCCACGTCGTCGAGCAGTTGCGGGAGATGCGTCTTTGCGTCGGAAGCCTGAACTTCACGCATGGTCTTTGCTCTCGTTCGACCAGTCTAATCAACCAACTAATCAATTTATCTTATACCCTGCGGTTGGCAAGCGGCAGCCAGCGTACCCTGGTTGAAATCCAGGATGCCTGCGCCAGACGTACTCGAAATGCGGACGAGGTGGGCACCGTCGCTTCCCAGTTGAAGGCTCGCCATGCCTAGGATAACTACCGGGCGGACCTACCCTGCGGCGGGCGGGTGCGGTTCGGCATCGATGACGTGCCACTGGCCGTCCTGTTCCCGGCAGGCCGCCCCGTTCATCGCTGCCATCATCGCGAGAATGATCGNCTCCGGGCAGCGGCGAGGGGCGCCACCACAACCTCGACAAACCCGTCCGGACCCGATCTCCCGCCGCCATCGATAGATCAGGCTGGGACAAACATCCGCCCGCCGCGCCACGTCCGAAACCATCGCCCCCGGCGCGAACGCTGCAGCGACGATCGCCCGCTTCTGCCCGATGCTGAACCGCCGCCGCCGCTCGGGGTGAGTGAGAACATGAACCTGCGCCATACCACGCACCGCCTCTCGCATCGGTGCAAACACCAGTGTCAGCACCGGTGCAAAGACAAGCCACACTCTTACCCGAGCCGGAAGACGGCCTTCACCGGACGGTTGCCCGGTATCCAACATCGGCCTTCTAAAGATATGGCGACAGCAGCCAAGCTGCACCGTCGCGGAGACGGGTGGGCAGTGAGCGGCGGCGGTCGTCCTCCAGGCGGTAGGCGGTGGCGCGGGCCAGGCGGGCGTCGATCTGGCGGTTGAGTTCGGCTGCGAGCGACGCACTGTAGCATTCGACGCTGAATTCGAAGTTCAGGCGCAGGCTGCGCGGGTCCCAGTTGGCGGAGCCGAGCAGCGCCCAGACGCCGTCGACGGTCATCAGCTTGCTGTGGTCGAAGGGCGGCGGCGTCAACCACAGCCGGCAGCCGCGTGCCACCAGCGGTGCCAGCTTCGCCCGCGATGCCCATTGCACCAGACGCAGGTTGCCGCGCTCCGGCAGGACGATATCGACGCGAATGCCGCGCATCGCCGCCAGCATCAGCGCCGTCATCATCGTCGCATCCGGCAGGAAATAAGGAGTGATGATACGAACGTGCCGGCGGGCGACGGCCAACGCTCCCAGCATCGCCCAGCGTATCCGCTCCAGCGCCTCATCCGGACCGGCGGCGATGCCGCGGGCGAACACTTCGCCGCGGGGCGGGCGGCAGCCGGCAGCCGGCGGCTCAGCGGCCGCGTCCGGCCGCTCGCCGGTGGCAAACAGCCAGTCATCAGCGAAGGTGTCGGTCAACTGGCGGACCACAGGCCCCTGCAGGCGAAAATGTGTGTCTGCGATCGACTGGGTTGAGTGGGTTGCCAGATGGCCGGCGCGGATATTCATCCCGCCGACGAAGCCGATGCTGTCGTCGACGATCATGATCTTGCGATGATTGCGCAGGTGCGCGTAGGGCAGGGCAAAGGGAAACCGCGTCGGCAGGAACTCGGCGGCGCCGATCATCCGCTGGTCAAAGAGGCTGATGATGGAGGGGCGGCCATACCGCGCGCCGACGCCGTCCACCAGCACCCGCACCCGCACTCCGCGGCCGGCGGCGCGTTGCAGGGCGCGCACGAACAGCCGGCCGAGGCGGTCGTTGTCGAAGATATAGGTCAGCAGCGAGACGGATGTGGTCGCGGTGTCGATGGCGTGCAGCATCGCCCGATAGGCGTCGCGCCCCGTGAGCAGCGGCTCGACCCGGTTGCCGGCGGTGAGCGGCACGCCGGTGACGTGGTCGATCAGTTCGCCGATGGCGCAGAGGTGATCCCGGCCGGCGAGTGGCGGCTTGCCGTGGGTGAGTGCGGTCGCCCGCTGCGCCAAGGGGACGCCGCAATCGCTGCGGCGATTGCGCAGGCTGCTGGCGCGGCGGCGAATCCGGTTGATCCCGAACAGCAGGTAGAGCACGGAGCCGCCGAAGGGGACCAGCCAGGCGAGGCCGATCCAGCCGATCGCCGCTCGCACGTCGCGCTTGTGCAGGACCACGTGCACCGAGGTGGCGACGGCGAGCGTGACCTGCATCACCGTCAGCAGAACGGGCCATAAGGTGATCAGGTGCTGCATGCGCGTCGTCCAGGCGTACCGCTGCGGTCGGCTGTTATTCTGTTGCCGCGTCGACGCCCAGTCGACGCGGCTGGAACCCAGCCTGCTCGCTCCCGCCCTTGATCGCAAGACGCGAGAGTTATGCTTGGGGGTGGGCAGCGACCATGGCCGCGGCCAAAGGAAGCGGCCAAAGGAAGCAGCCAAAGGAAGCAGCCAAAGGAAGCGCCAGGCTTGGCGATCGCCGGCTTTGCAGTCGCGGCGATTGGCGTTATGGTGTACCCGCCGTGCCGCGGGCGACGGCTCGCCAACGAGGCCGCAAGCAAGACGAGGAACCGGTGAACGACGTCCGGATTTACCAACCAAGCAAGACGGCGATGCAATCAGGGCGTCGCAACACCCATCAATGGCTGCTGGTTTTTGAGCCCGACGGGCGCCGGCCGATCGACCCGCTGATGGGCTGGGTCGGCTCGGAGGATACGCGCAGCCAGTTGCGGCTGCGTTTCGACACCCGCGACGAAGCCGTTGCCTTCGCCGAGCGCAACGGTCTGGTTTATGATGTGTTCGAGCCGCAGCCGGTGGTGGCTCGACCGAAGAGTTACGCCGATNNAAATTTCGCCCCTAACCGGTTGCCAGGCGAATCCGGCCATCGCCGCGGCGGCCGTGGGTGGGTGCCAACGCGCCCGTAGCTCAGGCGGATAGAGCAACTGCCTTCTAAGCAGTGGGTCGGGGGTTCGAGTCCCTCCGGGCGCGCCAAATGCACCCGTACGCCAACGTCTCGCCTGTACGGCTGACGCTGGCATGGCGCACCGTCGTTCAGCCCCTGGATAATAGCGCGCAGGCGAAACCAGGCGCGCCTAGGCGCGCGGGCGGCCGGCATCGAGCCGGCACAGGTTCACGCTCACGTCCCACAGCCGCTGTGAGGCGATCCGGTCATAGGACGCCTCGGAGGAGCGCTTCGGTCGGCAGCGGGAATAGTAAAGCCCGGAGATGCCGGCCACCTCCGGCGACGAGGCGAGATAGATGCTGGTTTTCGCGCCTTCCTCCGGAAATCGNNCCCGCAGAGTGCCGATCCGCCACAAAATCCCCGGCACGAAACTGTTACGGGTGCCAATGTCGGTGGCGACGAAGCCCGGATGCAGCGCGTTGATGGTGACATCCTCGCCGGCAAGCCGCTCGGCCATCTGGTAGGTAAACATGATGTTGCAGAGCTTGGAGCGCTTGTAGGCCAGCCAGCGATCGTAGCGTTCCTCGCCTTGCAGGTCGTCGAAGTTAATCGTCACCTTCTTGTGTGCGGCGGATGCGACGTTGACGATGCGTGCCGGTGCGGCGGCCTGCAGTGCCGGCAGCAGCAGATGCGTCAGCAAGAAATAGCTCAGGTGATTGAGGGCGAAGGTCATCTCCAGGCCGTCGGCGCTCAGTCGGCGCTTACCGAAGAGGCCTCCGGCGTTGTTGACCAGGACGTCCAGCCGCGGCGTATCGGCGAGAACCCGCTCCGCCAAGGCGTGCACTTGGCTCTGGTCCGAGAGATCGGCGCGGAGATAGCGCACCTGGCTTCCCGGCACCTTGGCGCGGATAGCGGCGACCGCGCTCTCGCCGCGCGTCTGGTCACGGCCGACAATGGTCACCGACGCCCCCTGGCGCGCCAACTCGCGGGCGGTGACGAAGCCGATGCCGCCGGTCCCGCCGCTGACCAGGCAAGCCTTGCCCGCCATGGCTGCTGCGCCAACGCTGTCCTGCTGCTCTTGCATGCAATCCCGACCTATCCAGAAACGCTGTTATACGCAGTCCCGATCCAGCGGCTCAATTATCAACTGGTTGTGATGCGACACATTAGCATGACGTTGGGGTAAGCAGCATGCTATAGGCGACGCGTCAGAATGCCGCAGCAATCACCGCGGCATCCGGGCAAGTTGCGTCCAAATAGGCGTTGAGGGAATACGTAAGTCTTCTGGTTTAACATGGAGGAGAGACTGGTGAGCGATCTCGTCGTCATCGCATTCAGCGGCCGGGATACCGCCGATCGAGTGCTCAACGATCTCCGATCGATGCAACGGGAATATTTGGTCGATCTTGAGGATGCCGTCATCGTCACCCGTGATGACGAGGGCAAGCTGAAGCTGAAACAGTCGGTCAATCTGGTCGGCCTGGGGGCGATGAGCGGCGGCACCTGGGGTGCCCTGTGGGGTGTTCTGGTGGGCGTTCTGTTCATGAACCCGTTGGCCGGGCTGCTTGCCGGCGCTGCCGCCGGTGCCGGTGCCGGTGCGTTGTCCGGTGCCTTGTCCGACTACGGCATCGACGACAACTTCATCAAGAAGATGGGCGAGGTGGTCTGCGCCGACTCCTCTGCACTATTTGTCCTGTTCAAGAAGGTGACCCTGGATAAGGTGCTACCGGAGTTCGAGAAGTTTTCCGGCAAGGTGTTGCAGACATCGCTGACCAATGAGCAGGAAGAGAAACTGCGTGCCGCCCTCTCACAGCACGTGGCCGCCAGCTGAATCCTTGATGGCAGGCGAGCGGGAGCGAAGGCTCCCGCACTACTACGATCACGGTGGCGGCGGTTCCGGCAGTTCTAAGGGCTGACTGGCGACACTCTTGCCCAGGACCGCCAGCAGTGCGTCGGCAAGTGCCTGATCCGTTGCGAGCGATTCGTCTTTGGCAAGGACGGTGCTTGCCGCCCCTTGCCAGATGGCCGGGCGGCCGGTCGCGCCGAGTGTCATCCAGACAGTGTAGCGATAGACCGACGCCGCCGCCGACCCAGGCGGCGCGGACCCCGGCCACTGTGGCAGCGGCACTTCGAGTCCGAGATCGGCCTTGCTGTCGCTGCCGATTCGCCCGCGCAGGTGGACCATCGATCGATCGCGCGGCAGGATCTCGACCGTGGTGGCGAACTGCAGCTGCCAGGAAGCCTGCGCATCGACGCGGTAGCCGCGACGGCTCAGCATGGCTTCGATCGCCGGCTGCAGCACGCCATTCCGCTCGTTGGCCTCCTTGGCAGCGACGGCGATGCTGATCTGCGGCGGCAAGGGGGCACTGGCGACGGCGCTGATGCTGCCGGACGGTCTGGCGGAGGCGGCCGTTGCCGTGACACCGAGGGTCAAAATCATCGCCACCAGCCGTACTGGCAGCGAACGCAGCGGCAACATCACGGCGCCGGCACGACCAACACGCGTCCGGCACAGAGGCCTCATCGCCCACGACCCGGCGAGTTGCGCCCTCGGCTGATCAATGCAAACTGCGTCGGGGCGACGATTGAAATCCGCTTCCTCCTCACCAGGATGGTTGTGGCCGCGTCGCTGCAGCAATCAGCGTGTACAGATTTCTCGATTGGGTATCGCACAACCTGTTCGCCAACGATACGATACAACCAAACATCTGTAGGCGGTTAGTCGCCAGCAAACGCCCGACGATATCATCGCAAAGGGCGCGATGCAGACAGGGGGAACGAATATTGTCCTCAAGCAAGCGTTGCAGTCTCTGCGGCACGCTGCCGCTGCTTATGCTCCTCGTGTCAGTCGATGGCGGCTGCTGGGCCGACGAGGAAGGCCGGTCTCTTCCAACCCGCCACCCCTGCCGCCGATGATCCGCTCCACCTTCCTCTGCGAGGATGGACGCGATCTGGTGGTGACGTTCTACACCGCCGATCCGGTGCGGGTCGTGATCGTCGCCGGTCGGCGAACGATCGAATTGCCGCAGGCACTCAGCGCTTCCGGTGCCCGCTACAGTGACGGAGTGACCACCTTCTGGAACAAGGGTGATCAGGCGCTGTTCGAATGGGCCAACGGCGCCACCCACTGCCGCGTCCGCCACTGAGCGGCGGTATCAGGCCGCCGCCGCGCACCAGAACCTAGCGCAAGTCGAACAGCAGCGCCTCCGCCGGCGTGCGCGCAAGGAGGCGGACCGTCTCGGTCTCGCTGATCGCTGCGCCGTCGCCGGCCTGCAGCGTCTCGCCGCCTACTTCGATGGTGCCGCGCGCCACCTGCAGCCAGGCATGCCGCCCGGCTGCGAGCGGGTGTTCCACCGCCTTGCCCTCGCTCAGCCGGGTGGCGAACAGGCGGGCGTCCTGATGCAGGTGCACGAGACCGTCACCGGCTGGCGACGCCACCAGGAACAGGCGGTCCTGCATCGCACCTTGCGGAATCGCCCGCTGCTCATAGCCGGGAGCAAGCCCGCGAGNTGCCGGGGTGATCCAGATCTGCAGCAGGTGCAGCGGGTCTGTGGACGAGTGATTGAACTCGCTGTGTCGGATGCCGGTGCCGGCGGTCATCCGCTGCACCTCGCCCGGCCGCAGCACCTCACCGTTGCCGAGGCTGTCGCGGTGGGCAATCCCGCCCTCCAGCACATAGGTGATGATCTCCATGTCGCGGTGTCCATGGGTGGGAAAGCCGCTGCCACCTTTGATCCAGTCCTCGTTGATGACCAGCAGATCACGGAAGCCGAGGAAACGCTCATCGTAGTAGTCGGCGAAGGAAAAGGTATGTCGACTCGAAAGCCACCCATGCTCGGCATGGCCACGATCGTCGCTGCGACGAACGGTGATCACGCGTTTTTCTCCTTTGCGGGTGCCACCGGTCCCGGCTGGGAGGGCGGCGCACAGTGATGTGGTTACGCTGCTGGAGATGTAATAATTCTCAATTCGTGATTAAGCCGTCTACAGCGAAACACATTGTCAAATATTGCGAAACAATGCCGCCGACCCGCGCTCCAGACCCTTGACAAGTTTGATCGTGATTTTCCAGGTCAGCGAGAGGCGTTTCGGCCTCGCGTAGCTGGGCGTGGGCGGTGGCTACATCCCGTTCGGCCTGCGCCAGTCGGCCACGGCGGACCGGGTGTCGAGATTGAACAGCGGGTCGCCGGCATTGGCCCGTTGGCATTCCACCACCGCCACGCGGGTGAACGACGCCGGCTTTGAGACTGCTCCGGCGACGTTGCGGGGATTGGCTTCTACGGGACCGCCGCCAGAGGCGGTGGCGGTATAGAGGCCCGCCGCCGGCATTGCTGGTTGGACACCTCGAATCGCCGTATTTTGTAACGGCGTTGGTGACTTTGGTCGCACTGCACGGTTCTGGCGGATCGCCTAGGTTAGGGTGACGGGGCGCGTAGGCGTCGGCTGAGTCGGCGGCGCGCCGCGCCGCGTCGGTACGCCCGGAATACCTCGAAATCGACCACCGCCAGCAGCTGCTCCTCGGTATCAAAAAACCGGACTTATTTCTTACCACTCACTCCCCGATCGCCGATCCAGCGAGGAATCATGGCCAAGCAGCAAAGGTGTGCAGTTTTCGCGGCGTCCTGTCGGCGGACGCTACCTCCTATCAGCCTGCCCCCTTGTCGGTCAGAATTTGTATCCGGCGTTTGCCGTCAGCATTAGTTGTTGAGTGGTCGCATCGACCCCAAAGAATTTCGCCCCGGCGATAAAGAATCGGCTACTGGCACCCGCGTACCAGTGATCGTCGATGTCTATATCGCAGCCGAGATAGACCTGACCCGCTGGGCCAACTTCCGTCATAGTGAATTGAGTGTCATCAAACGCTGGAAATGTAATCGCATTGCGGCCGCTGGCTTCAAGGCCGATGATGCTGACGCCAACCCCAACCCCGCCGTAGGGGTGAATATCGCCGTTGTTCTTGCGGTAAGCGGCATTAAACATGAAGTTACTTACATCCAAATCAGCATCGACGCGGGATTTGTCGCCTTCAGGACTTTTAATTTTTACTTCTGTCGAGTTGTGGAAAAACAGATACTGTAGGCCCAACGTCAGGTTTTCATAGCCCAGCCCATCAATCCATCCGGAAAGGCTGGCAACGGGGCCTGAACCGGTTCCGACGTTGCCGTCGGTCTGGTAACCATCGATGGATTGATCGACATCCGTTTCGCCGATGGCCCAACCTGCACCAATATCAACACGATAATCGATTGCTTGGGCGTGATTGGTCAGGAAGAAGACAGGAACTGCAGTAAAAACGCTGATGACAACGGCTTTAATCGACATGGTATGTGCTTCCCGCGGCTGCTGTGCGATATATTGCGCGCAAACTCCCATTGTGGAGCGCCCATGGGTAAGTAAACCTCATGACATGAGGGAATATTGATGCCAAAGCTGTAGGCATAACCTGCCGCAGCTTTGTACATACAATAGTAATGCCTTCATTAAATAGCGCTTGTGGCGCTATTTAATGAGTAGATACATAAGCAGATTAACCCCCTCATCCCATATACCAATAGGTACCCCTTATGAGATTTGGTGTATTCTTGAACGCGCCGCTTTCGTTGTCAACAGCTCTGCGTGGCAGGAGGGGCGACGCGATGATGGCCCCGGTGGGGCGAAAAGTACTTGCGCGGGGTGGTTGATCTCGCGGTTTGAGATGCGAGCATAACGTGACAAATTGTCGTCGCCGCCTTCGAAAGCAGTGCCGAGGGATGCAGGCTTCGATCAACCGTCGCCGGGAAGATCCTCGAGATCTGCTAACCGCCATTATGCACCGCGCTGATGCTCGCACTTGACACCCGGGCAACCACTCTCCGTTAGGTTGCGTTTGGGCGTGGCGTCCCGCCGCCAGCCGGAGATGGGGACGGTATGTGGGGTGGGGCTGGTGGGTTCACGATGTGGGTGGCGTTTGGGGGCACATCGCCCCATCGGTCAGGTGACCAAGCGTGGGATCCGGCCGAGGGCGAGGCGCAGGATGTCCTGGCACGGGGTGGCGGTGGGCAAGTGGACCTTGATCATGGTCTTCATCTCGATCACCCGCGCCGCCATCTTGATCAGCCGCAGTCGGAGAGTGTCGAACTGGGCGACACGCCAGACCGAGTGCTTTGGCATCAGCCCGCGCAGGCTCCACAGCAGCCAATACGCCCCGGCATGGAGGAACAGGCGGAACTGGTTGGCGGTGGCCGCGTGGCAAGAGGTGCGGTCGGCGGCCAGGTGGGTCTTCCAGGACTTGATGTGGTTCTCGGCCTGTCTCCGCTGGCAGTAGATGCCCTGGTACAGGGAGCGGCCATCGCCGCCGGTCAGGTTGGTGACGATGAAGCGGGTGTCGGTGCCGTCTGGTCCTGCCCTCTCGACGCAGGCGACGATGCGCTCGACCCGGCTCCAGCTTGCGGCGCCGTCGAGGAATTCCTTGAAGCGGCGGAGCTTGCCGCCGTCCGGGGTATCGTCGAACCGCTTCTGGGTGCGGGCTTCCAGGGCAAGGATATGGGCGCGGAGCGTCGGGGTCGGCGCCACGCCGAAGATGTAATCGACGCCTTCGCCCCGGCACCAGTCCAGGACCTCCGGCGCGCAGTAATGGCTGTCGGCTCGCAGCAGGACGGAGGTCTGGGGCCAGTTGGCGCGGATGGCGCGGAGCAGGCGGCGCAGAAAGGTGCGGATTTCCACGCCCTTGGGCCGCTTGGCAGGGCGCAGCACGGCGGTGACGAAGCGGCCTTCGCCGTCGAACACCACGATGGGCTGGAACCCGTATTCGTCATAATGGGCGTTGAACAGCCGAAGCTGCTGGCCGCCGTGGACGGCGTCGAAGGTGTCGTCGATGTCGAGCGTGATCCGCTTCGGCACCTGCCGGAACGAGGCGCAATAGAGATCGACCATGGCCCGGCCGATGCGCAGCAGCGCCCGCTTGCCCGGCAGGTTCTCCAGCCGCGAGATGGTCGATTGCGAACACAGCGCGCGGCCCGACGGCGCCTGATCCAGCGCCATCTTGAACACCGGATCGAGCCGCAAGCCGGTGGCATCGTTGCCGTCCTCGTATCCGGCGGCGATCATCAGCAGCCGGAACCGGATGATCTCGGCCAGTCCATGGATGGTCTGCCCCGGCGCCCGTGGATCATCCAGGCAGGCGGCCAGTCGCGTCGCCACGCCAAGGCGGGCCTCGATCTCGCGCAGCGCCAGCACCCCGGCAGCCGAGGAAAGCTCGCCACCATCAAACCGGGCCACCACCGTCTTGCCGGAGACGGGTGACAGGCCGGGGAGCGGTATCGTCGGATCAACCATGGCGGGTGCGGCCTCCGGAAACGGCAGGATCAGGCTTCAGTAACAATATCCTAAATCCGTTCAACGGCTTACGCTACACCCGCCAGCCAACGTGCATTTTTCGGGTTAGGTCCGTCGAAGTGATCGATAATGTTGCTGCCGACCTGGCCCGGTTCGGCCAACCGGAGGTTGACGGCGATGCGGCGGCCGCCGTCCTTGCCCGGGGTATTCGCCCGCCAATAGGCAACGCCGCCGCATGTCGGGCCGAAGTGAACGCCGCTCACACCTTGCCCGCGGGTTGGGCGAGGAAGGGCGTTCGCGTCCTTGGTGCAAACGAGACATGCGGACCCGTCAAAAAACGGGCAGCATGGGCAGAAGCGCGGACAGCACTTGTCAGGTTGCCAGCCGAGGTGATGAGACGGGTCGGTCGAGGAGGCGGCGATGAAAGCGATGGTTCTTGAGCGGATCGTCTCGCTGGCGGACGAGGCGGCGCCGCTGCGGCTGGTCGAGTGGCCCAGGCCGGAGCCGGGGCCGGGGAGNGTCCGGGTAAAGGTGGCGGCCTGCGGTGTCTGTCATACCGAGCTGGACGAGATCGAGGGACGGACGGCGCCGCCGCGTCTGCCGGTGGTTCTCGGGCATGAGGTGGTCGGCCGCGTCGACGCCCTGGGGGCCGGGGTGACGACGCTGGCTCCGGGCACGCGGGTGGGTGTCGGCTGGATCCATCATTCCTCGGGGAGCACGCAGGAAAACATCGACCCCGCCTTCACCGCCACCGGCCGCGACGTCGACGGCGGCTACGCCGAGTACATGACCGTCCCCGCCGCCTACGCCTACCCGATCCCCGACGCCTTCGGCGATGCCGAGGCGGCGCCGCTGCTCTGCGCCGGCGGTGTCGGCTATCGCTCGCTGATGCTGGCGGCACTCCGTGACGGCGACCCGCTCGGCCTGACCGGCTTCGGTGGCTCGGCGCACCTGGTGCTGCAGATGGCCCGTTATCTCTATCCGCGCAGTCCGATCTTCGTCTTCGCCCGCGACGAGGGCGCACGCGATTTCGCCCGCCAGCTCGGCGCCGACTGGGCGGGGGCGACAGAGGAGCGGGCGCCGCAGCCGCTGGCGGCGATCATCGATACGACGCCGGCGTGGAAGCCGGTGGTGGAAGCACTGGCTAACCTTCGCCCGGGCGGCCGGCTGGTGATCAACGCCATCCGCAAGGAGGATCGCGACAAGGGCTGCCTCGCTGGCCTCAGCTATCACGACCACCTGTGGATGGAGAAGGAAATCAAGTCGGTGGCCAACGTCACCAGCCGTGATCTGGCCACCTTTCTGCCGCTGGCGGCGGCGATCCCGCTCCGCCCAGAGGTGGAGCTCTATCCCCTCGAGGAGGCCAACCGGGCGCTGCAGGAACTGCGGCAAGGCGGCGTGCGCGGCGCCAAGGTCCTGGTGGTCGAGCAGCAGCGGGCGGCAGAGGGTCGCGGCTGACGGCTGCCGGCGGACGCCAGTTGACGGTTGCCGGTGCCTGACGCCGTGGTCAGTTGGCGGGCCAGCCGAAGGCGGCGAGTATGGCCGCGCCATCGGCGCCGGCGGTTGCCCGCCAGCTGTCGATCACCGTGCGCGCCGCCTGCCGCAGTCCCTCCTGCAGCGGCAGTGGCGAGGGCTGGACGATCAGCCGATGCGCTTCGAGTCCATCCACCTGGGCATTGCGCGCATCGACGCTGCTACTCCAGGCGTCGTTCTGCGCATCGACGGCAGCATTCAGCAGTGCGCGCTGCGAGTCCTCGTCGAGAGCGTAGAAGGCGCTCTGGTTGACGGCGACGATGCTCAGCGGGAAGGACGCTTTGACGTCATAGGCGTTGTTCACCAGGGTCCAGGCGTTGGCGCCGATGGCAACGTCGGGCGCCACCAGCATCCCTTTCGCCTGACCGCCGCCGATCGCCGCGGCGAGGTTGCCGGGCTCCGTGGCCACCGAGCGGCCGCCGCTGGCATCGATCAGCGCTGCCAGCCAGCTGTCGGTGGTGGCGAGCGGCAGCCGCTGCAGGTCGGCCAAGGTATTGACCGCACCCTTGCTGAACAGGGCAGCCGGCGTCGCCGGCAGGGCATAGAGCACCATCAGGCCACGCGCGGCGAGCAGCCGCTGCACCACCGGCCGTGCCGCGTTCCACAGCCGCAGCGAGTCGTCATAGCTGGCCGCCAGCAGCGGCAGCGACGAGACGGCGAGGGCGGGGGCTTCGTCGGCAAGCTGTGTAAGCTCGAGCAGGGCGATCGGCACCGCATTGTCGCGCAACGCTGCCGGGATCTGCGGCGCCGCTACCAGACTGCCGTTGGCAAACAGCACCAAAGTCAGCCTGCCGTCGCTGGCGCTGCCGACCGCGGCGGCGAACGCCTGGGCGCTGCGACTGCGGATGTCCGTTTCCGGATAGGGTGTGGCAAAATCCCAGGTTGCCGCCGCTGCCATCGGCACGCGCACCAGCCAAAGCAGGCTGAGGAGGAGGATGGCGAGACGGGCGGCAGGCAGCAACACACGCATGCGGGGATGCTCCGGTCGGTTGCGGCAGGGTAGCAAAATGCTAGTCGTCTTTCACCCTTGCGTCGAGGTCGGCCGAGCGAGGGAGCGTTTCGCCCGGGCGAGCGGTCCCGGCTGATCGCTGTTGCCAGCCGATCACCAGCCAGCAGCCCATCGCCCAGGCGGCGCCAACGCACCAGCCGGCGAGCACGTCGGTCGGCCAGTGGACGCCGAGATAGACCCGCGAGACGCCGATGAGGAGTGTCAGCAGCACGGCGATGGCCAGCACATAGACCGACTGGCGGCGGTGCAGCCGCGTCTGCGCCAGCAGCGTCCCCAAGGTGAGGTAGGTGACGGCGGAGAGCATGGCATGGGCGCTGGGGAAACTCAGCGTATGCACCTCCACCGCATGCACGACGATGTCGGGGCGTGGCCGATCGAACCCCGCCTTGAGCCCCATGTTCAGCAGCATACCGCCGCCGACCGACACGAAGACAAGCAGCGTGGAAGCGTAGCGGCGATCGATGAGGAGGTAGCCGGCGACGGCGAGCGCAACGAGGCTGAGAACGGTGATGCCGCCGAGGCTGGTGATGTCGCCTGCGGCGACTTCGACCCATTTGGGTCCAATCGGGTTGTCCGGGTCGCCGGCTGTGCGCAGCTGCAGCAGCACGGCGCGATCGAAGGCATGCGTTTCACCTTCGACCACCACGTCGCTGATGAGGGCGAAGCCGAGGAGGGTGGCGGCGAACAGCAGGATGGCGGCAAGAATACCGAGGTCGAGACGGCCGTGTCGGGTGCTCAAGACCACCTGCTCAGTCGGTGTGGAACATGTCCTGGATCTGCAGCGGGTCGCTGGTCTTCATCAGCGCCAGCTTGAGCAGCACGCGTGCCTTCGCCGGCTTCAACTCCTCCGAGGCGACGAAGCCTAGTTCGTCGTCGTTGACTTCGGCGTTGCGGGTGACGAGGCCGCTGGGCAGCCGGGTGCTGCGAACGACAACCACGCCCTGTTTGCGCGCGTCCGACAGCGCCTGCAGTGCCTCCGCCGTCATGTTGCCGTTGCCGACACCGGCGACGACGATCCCCTTCGCTCCGGCCTTGACCGCGGCATCGATGAGTTCGCGACCCATGTTGGCGTAGGCATAAACGATGTCTACCTTCGGCAGCGCGTCGACGCCGTCGAGTGAAAACGGGGCTTGTCGCGGATGCACGCTGCTCGGCGCGGCAAACAGGACCACGCTTCCCTCTTCGACGCTGCCGAGCGGCCCACGATCTGGCGCCTTGAAGGTGTCCACCTGGGTGGTGTTGGTCTTGTAGACGTCGCGTGCGGCAAACACCTGGTCGTTGAGGACCACCAGCACCCNCCGGCCCTTCGCCTTGGCATCGGCGGCGACGGTAACCGCGTCGTAAAGGTTGCCCGGTCCATCGGCGCTGACCGCTGTCGACGGCCGCATCGAGCCGACGAGGACCACCGGCTTGTCGCTATTGACGACGAGATCGAGGAAGTAGGCGGTCTCCTCCATGGTGTCGGTGCCGTGGGTGATGACGACGGCGTCGACGTCCTTCGACGCCAGCAACTCGTTGACCCGCTTGGCCAGTTTCAGCCAGACCGCATCGCTCATGTCCTGGCTGCCGATCTTCACCAGCTGTTCGCCGGAGATGTCGGCGATCTCCTTCAGCTGCGGCACGCCGGCGAGCAGGGTTTCGATGCTGAACACCCCCGACGTGTAACTGCCGCCCTGCGCCGTGGTCTGCGCCCCGGCGATGGTGCCGCCAGTGGCAACGACAGTGACGTGTGGTTTCGCCCATGCACTGGTTGCCGCCATGCCGATGAGAAACGCCGCAACTGCCAATCCCACGCCGCTGGTCCGCATTGCCTTCGTCCCCTTGCTGTTTTCAGCGCCTGCACCGGTGGCCGGTCTCTCGGAGCTGCGACTTTGCCGCAGCTGCCAGCATCCATGCTCCCCGTTTGCGCCAGGACGGTCAAGCCGGCGTTGCGGACGAACCGTCGCTATCCGCCGTGCCGAATACCCGGGCGAAGATGGTGTCCACGTGGCGGCTGTGCAGGGCCGGATCGAACAGCGCCGCCAGCGCCGGCGCATCGAGATAGCGTGCGACCTCGGCATCGGCGGCGAGCAGGGCGCGGAAATCGGCGCCTCTCTCCCACACCGGCATGGCGCAGCGCTGGACGGTGCGGTAGGCGTCCTCCCGGCTCATGCCGCGCTGGGTCAGCTCCAGCAGCACCTGCTGCGAGTGGATGAGACCCTTGAGCCGATCAAGGTTGGCGGCCATGGCCTCGGGATAGACCACCAGCTGATTGACCACACCGGCGAGGCGGGCGAGGGCGAAATCGAGGGTGATCGTCGCATCGGGGCCGATGAACCGCTCCACCGACGAATGCGAGATGTCGCGCTCGTGCCACAGGGCGACATTCTCCATCGCCGGCACCACCGCGGCGCGGACCATGCGGGCGAGGCCGGTGAGGTTTTCGGTCAGCACCGGGTTGCGCTTGTGCGGCATCGCCGAGGAGCCTTTCTGCCCCGGCGAGAAGTATTCCTCCGCCTCGCGCACCTCGGTGCGCTGCAGATGGCGGATCTCAGTGGCGATCCGCTCGATCGAGCTGGCGAGGACGCCGAGAGTGGCGAAGAACATGGCGTGGCGATCGCGCGGGATCACCTGCGTCGACACCGGCTCGATGGCCAGCCCCAGCTTCGCCGCCACGTGCGCCTCGACCCGCGGATCGATGTTGGCGAAGGTGCCGACGGCGCCGGAGATGGCGCAAGTGGCCACCTCGGTACGGGCGCGCGCCAGCCGCTCGCGGTTACGCGCCCACTCGGCGTAGAAGCTGGCGAGCTTGAGGCCGAAGGTCAGCGGCTCGGCATGGATGCCGTGGCTGCGGCCAATGCAGGGCGTGTCCTTGTGCTCGAAGGCGCGGCGCTTGAGCGCGGCCAGCAGTGCATCCACGTCGGCGAGCAGCATGTCGGCGGCACGGGTGAGTTGGACCGCGAGACAGGTATCGAGCACGTCCGACGAGGTCATCCCCTGGTGGAGGAAGCGGGCTTCGGGACCCACGTGCTCGGCGACGTTGGTCAGGAAGGCGATGACGTCATGCTTGGTCTCCCGCTCAATCTCGTCGATACGGTCGACCTCGAAGGCGCCGAGCGCCCAGACGGCCTTCGCCGCCTCGGCCGGGATGACGCCGAGCGCCGCCTGGGCGTCGCAGGCGTGCGCTTCGATTTCGAGCCAGATACGAAAGCGGGCCTCAGGCTCCCAGAGGGCGACCATGGCGGGACGGCTGTAGCGGGGAATCATCGCGTTCGGGTTCTCCCTTGTGGGCCGCGGGGCGCGGCGGAAGCTATACGCCCGGCGCTTCGTGTGGGATAGTCGCCAGCGATCGAAAAACGCGAGACTTTTATGGCTGATGCGATGAGTGTGCAACCGATCGGGAGCGGCGCGGCGAGCCTGCCGGCGATTCCGCTGGTCGATCTCGGAGGCGACGGTCCGGTCGCGCTGCCGCAACGTCTGCCGGAGTATCTCGGCCGTCTGCTCGACGCCTGCCAGCGTCACTACGGTCGACTGCCGCTCGCCATCGGCGACCGGGTCACCAGCCACTGGCTTGAGCTGAGACGCAACCCCTACCGCGACGAGATCGCCGCCATCGCCCGCCAGGTGGGTCGGGTGGGCGCGGTGATGCTCAATCTCTCCTATGAGTGGGCATGTTCCACCGGCGTCGCCGCCGACCCCGAGCGCCCTGGCAACCGGATGCTGCGAACGCTCGACTGGCCGACGGCGGGGCTCGGCGCCAACTTGGTGGTGACGGTGCAGCAGGCAGAGGCGGGCACGTATTATAATATCACCTGGCCCGGCTTCGCCGGCGTCCTGACGGCGATGGCGCCGGGTCGCTTCAGTGCGGCGATCAACCAGCCGCCGCTTAACCTCTACACCCCGGTGATGCGAGTTGACTGGGCGATCGGCCGCGCCCGTATCTGGCGCCGGGACGGGCTGCCGCCGGTGCACCTGTTGCGTCAGGTGTTCGAGCGGTGCCGGACCTATGACGAGGCCAAGGCGATGCTGAGCGAGGCGCCGCTGTGCGCGCCGGCGTTCTTTACCCTAAGCGGCGTCAGTGATGGCGAAGGCTGCGTCATCGAGCGGACGGAGGATGCGTCGCGGCTGCACGAAGCGCCGGCGACGATCACCAACCATTGGCTTGACTTCAGCATCCCCGGGCATGATCGCGGCAAGCAGACGGAGGCCCGCCGCGCCTGCATGCAGGGGCTGGTCGCCTCCGCCGCGGACGACTTCTCCTGGCTGGTGGAGCCGATCCTCAATCCGACCACCCGTGTTGCCGCGGTCGCCAATGCCGCGGCCGGTTATCTGCACGTCCAGGGATGGGAGGCGGACGGTCCTGCGACCCGCCCCCTCATCGTGGGGGCTGCGGTTGACGACGCAGCGGGAAGCAGCCGACACGCCGCCGAGGCAGGGCAGCTATGAGGGTAAACGCCACCCGCACGTCTTTGCGGTAACACCGGTTCTGGCAGAGATGCGGCGCGTTCACCGCCCGGACCAGGGTCTAGCGGAAAGATCTGGGGCGAAGACGGGCCAGGATCGCCTTATACGCACAATACATGCAATGGTATTCAATCTGTGCGCCCATGCATGAACAATTCTAGCAGGGAACTGCAAATAGCACTTAATATCACAATATTCTGCTGCTTGCGTTGCAGTTATTACTGGTAAATCAGTGTGATCTTAATTATTCTGTCCTCAAGATCGGATTTAACGATCAATAATAATAATAACCTGAAAATCGGGAGGATGCGATGACCGGTGGCGAATATCGCCGGCCACTGACGGTATACGGCAGCCTTGGCGGGTATCACGGCAACCCACGTACCGTGACCCGTCGTGATTTTCTCATGTTAAACCCGGGTGCCGTGCAGCACGCGCTCCCGATGCACCGTCGTCGGCAACCGCACTATCGCCAAGCAGCAGGTGGTGGCTCTCGGCAGTTCGAGCGCCTGACGGCGCTCTGCCGCCAATGCCATGGCTGAGGCCCCGCTGATCGACAATCGGGCGACAGCGGCGGCGAAACCGCTCGCCGTGCTCCGCAGTGTCCATTGCTTCGATCGCGGTCTCACCCGCGCCCCGGATCGGCTCGATCCTGACGGTGACAAGGTGGTCAGGCGCAAGCCGGCATCAACAGTTTTATGCGCTGCCACCCGGCGGCACTCTGCGACAAAGAGGGAGAGGTCATACCGCGCGCTCGGACGAAGAGAATTCCCGTCCCGTCAGGGGTAACAGGACCAACGTCGCGAACGGCAGGGGGCCTAGATCCCCGTGGAGCTCTCTCCCCTCCGGGTGAGAGGGCTCCACGAGGACGAATTAGACCGACGAATTCCAGCCAGCATGAATAGCGGCGGCGGCAGCCGCAGGCAACGCCAGTAAGCCGGCGCGGTCTCGCCACCGCGGCACCGCCATCGTCGCCTGGGCAGCGAAAGCGGGCGCATGTCGCCAAGGTGGTCGAGCATGATGACTGCCGCCCGGACGGGGGCACCGCTGACGTGGGCAATGCGGTGAACACCGCGGTTATCCGCGGACAATCATGCCGGGGCACGCGATCATACCGTTCCGCTGCCGTTAATTCACGTGCACATTGCGTCATCAACCCAAAAACAACTCACTGGTGCGTTGCCACTTTGCGGCAACGGTTCCACCACATTTGTTAAACTTTAGCTTTTGCTTGATCTCGACGCAGACTCACTGTCATAATCGGTTCCTGCATTGATCTAGTCTTGACGTCTTGCCATTAATGGTTGTTTTAGGGCATCCTGATCGTCTCAATGGGCGTTGTATTAATGTTCGCGTGGTTGCAGCACGCGTCGTTCGGATCGTCGGTGCCACTTAAACGCATAAGAAGCGCCGCTCAATACGGTTCGGGCGCGAATCTCCCGAAGGAGTTGTGTACAAACCTACGTGTCATGTCATGGGGGATAACTGAGGAAGCCGGAGGGTGCACCGGAATCCAGACACTTCGTTGCATGTGGGAGGGACAGGACCATGGCAAAGAACGACTTTAGCACCTACTCAGTTGAAGAGCTAAGAGCGATCGTCGAGCAGGCTGACAATGATGTACTCGATGGTTGCGGTGTTATCGGAGCGGAAGAATCCTCGTGGATGACAACACCGCTGCCCATTGCACCCGGTAAGACTTCAGTGCATTTACGCGTCGATAGCGACGTACTTCACTGGTTCCGCGGCCAGGGTAAAGGACATCTTACGCGGATGAATGCGGTTCTGCGTGCCTATATGCAGGCCAATCGTCGGCGCACCCAATGACTTAAGCTTGCTGCAAGGTCGCGCCGCCCCCAGTCGTGCTGGCCAGGGCGGCGCCCCATGCAGTTCAGGTTAACCGAGATCGTTCTGTAAAACCGCGCGATAGCGCAGCTTGCCGGAGCGCAGGCGCTCCAGAGCATCATTCACCTTCGACATCGGGAACGGCTCGACGATCGGCGCGACAGCGTGGCGTGCGGCGAACGCCAGCATGTCCGCCTGTGTTGCCGGGCTGCCGAGCGGTGTGCCACTGATTGACTTCTGGCCCCCAATCAGGGTAAAGCCGCCAATAGTGACCGAAGGAACGGCGCCAACGATATGGATGCACCCGCGCGGCTTTAATATTTTCGCATAGGCTTCCCAGTCAAGCGGGACATTTACTGTAACCAGGATCATGGCAAAGCTGTTGGCCAGTCGGGCCAGCGCATTCGGACCCGCGGTGGCGACGAAGTCGGTGGCGCCGAGTTGCTTCGCCTCCGCCTCCTTATCGGGCGAGGTGGAAAAGGCGGTGACGTGACAGCCCCAGGCGCGGAGGAACTGCAGCGCCAGGTGGCCAAGGCCGCCGATACCGACGACACCGACACGATCGGTGGGGCGGATGTGGTTCTGCAGGATCGGGTTGAAGACGGTGGTGCCGCCGCAAAATAGCGGCCCCGCCGTCGCCGGATCCAGTCCGTCGGGCAGGGGTAGCACCCAGCCCCAATGCGCCCGCAGCCGGGTAGCGAAACCACCATAGCGGCCGACGATCGTCGATTCAGCGGTGCTGCACAGGTTGTGATCACCTTGCATGCACTCGTGGCAATGCATGCACGAGCGGGAGTACCAGCCGACACCCACCGTCTGGCCCTGCCGCACGTGCGGAACATTCGCACCCACCGCCGCGACCTCACCGACGATCTCGTGACCGGGAACGAGCGGGTACTTACTCATATGCCATTCGTTGTCGATCATGCTGAGATCGCTGTGGCAGAGGCCGCAGTAGTGGACGGCCACCTCCACCTCGTCGTCGCCGAGCGGACCTAACTCGTAACTGAATGGCTGCAGCGGCTCCCCTGCTTGCAGCGCTGCCATAGCCTTGACCTCGGTCATGCAAGGATTCCTTTCGAACAGACGGGCTTGCCGATTGCAGGCGCCGCCCCTGCAGCGCCACCCCCTTGAGATTGGCACGCCGTCTGCGGTTGGCCAGCAGTGTCGCGCAGGCGTGAGGCGGCAAGGGCGTCGATTGCGTGACACGGCGGATTTTCTGCGCATGATGGCAAGGTCGTGATCGGCGAACCAGCTCCCTCTGGCGAAAGGCCAGCCGATGCTCCTCATTGCCCCACCGAGAGCCGGATGCCGAAACATTTGAAGCTGATCAATCGCCGCCTGCGACACGCTTGGTTTACGCCGATTAGCTGGCGCCGCCGGCTCGCGTTCTATGGCGGTGCCCTCATCGTTGGCCTGGTCGCCGTCGGCTTCGCCATGGCCGCCGACCAGGCGCAGCAGCTCAATCAGCAGCTGTTCGCCCGCTATCCGTGGCTGCCCTTCGTCATGACGCCGACGTTGTTCGCACTCGCCGCTTGGCTCGCAACGCGCTTTTCCCCTGGCTCGCAGGGCAGTGGCATTCCGCATTCCATCGCCGGGCGGCATCTGCGTGATAGCGGCCTCGGCCAGGATCTGCTGACGGCGCGCGTCGCATTTGGCAAGATCCTGCTGACATTGCTCGGTCTGCTTGCGGGAGCCTCGATCGGTCGCGAAGGACCGACGGTGCTGGTGGGGGCGTCGATCATGATGGTGGCGGCCGGCCTTGCGGGGCTGAAGCGGGAACGCGGCTTCATCCTCGCCGGCGCCGCTGCCGGGATCGCCGCCGCCTTCAACACGCCGCTGGCCGGTCTCGTCTTTGCCATCGAAGAGCTGGCACGCGCATACGAACAGCGCACCAGCGGCCTTGTGCTACTCGCCGTCATTCTTGCCGGCATCGTCTCGATCGCCACCGTCGGCTACTACGACTATTTTGGCCGCAGCACGGTTACGCTCGACTTGCACAATGGCTGGTTGCCGGTGATCATTCTTGGCGTGTTCTGTGGCTTCCTCGGTGGCCTGTTCGCCCGCCTCGTGCTGTGGACGAGCAGGCGACTTGGCCGCTGGTTCGGCAAGGATCTGCTGCATCATCCCGCCAGTTTCGCCGCGGCTTGCGGTCTGGTGGTCGCTGTCGCCGGCTATCTCACCCATGGCGCTGTTTTCGGCACCGGCTATGCCGCCGCGCGCAGCGCCCTTGAAGGCTCAGGGCTGATTGACTGGGACTTCGCCCTGGCGAAATGGGTGGTGACGGCGGCCTCCACCATCAGCGGCATCCCGGGTGGCCTGCTGGCGCCCAGCCTCTCCGTGGGGGCCGGCATCGGCTCGGCACTGAGCTCCTTGTTCGTGGGCACGCCGGCCGGGTCCTCGGCGATGCTGGGCATGGTCGCCTATTTCGTCGGTGTGACCCAGGCACCGATCACTGGCTTCGTCCTGGTGATGGAAATGACCGGCAATCACAGCATGATGGTGCCGCTGATGGCGGCGACCATGCTGGGTCTCGGGACGTCGAAACTGGTCTGCCGGGTGCCGCTCTATCACGGACTGGCGATGCAGATCATACACGCCCGCCGCGCCGCCGTCCGCGCTGCCAGTGCCGCGTCGGCGGCAGGGGCTGATGCAGGCGACAAGAGTGCCGCCCCACCCAACGCCTCCTCCTGAGAGAGCGCCCGCCGGCGATCGGGCGCTGCTGCGTGGCCCAGGCGCCGCCCCTTACGTCAGAGCGTTATTATTTTGCCAGCGCCTGCTTCAGCACCTTGGCATCGGGGCTACTGACCGCATGGTCGATGACAATTTGCGTCGCGGTGGCAGGTTGGCCGAAATAGTTGGCGTTACGATCGTTGGCTGGATCGACGACGCCGCTGCCGAGGTTGATCCCGGCGTAGGCACCGACAAGGCTGCGGGTAAAGACAATCACATCGGCTCCGGTCGTCTTGATCGGCTGTTCCGTTGCACTGTCACCAGCGACCACATTGGCCGAACCGCCGAACACCGGCTTGCCTTCGGCCAGCGCCTTCAGCGTCTCTTCGGTTTTGATCACCGCCATGACGCTTGCCGTATCGACGCCCGCCTGCAGGCCGAAGGTGGCGCCGCCATAGGACATGAAGGCGGGCGAACTCCACACCCCGGTCGCCGAGCGGCCGACGAGGACGCCGAAACCGCCGGAGCCGCCGCCCAGCAGCGCTGCCCGGGTGATCTTCGGATAGACAAGGACACCGCGCGCGTCGGCGAGGGCAGCGTTGACCGCCGCCGCATTGGCGCCGGTACGGAAGGCGGTGACCGTTTCCGCGGCCCCGTCCACCACGCCCTGTAGGGACTCCCGATCGGCGGCCTTCTCCTGCGGCGTGTCTGTGGCACAGGCAGCGAGCAAGAAGACGAGGATAGAGAAGGAAGCCAACAGCCGATATTTTGCTGGAAACATGCAATCGTCCTCCTGGAGACCGTGGTCTTGATTGAAGACTTGGAGTGGCGTGTCGCGCATCGATAGCGTTATGCTTGAGGTCAACGGCGGCTGGCAAGCAGGAAACAAGCCTTCGTCGGCGCGCCGGCGGCGTTTCACCGCGCGCAAGATTTGACATGTCGGGTGCGTTTCGGTTAAACCCGCGCCCACTCCCGGAAACGTGGGCGTACCTGCCCCGTCCGGCGCGGCGTTGTCGTGCCAGGGCCTACCGGGACAACAATCAACGCACATAATCAGCAGAGTGAACCGTGACCAAACGTATCGAAGCGAAGTACAAGATCAACCGACGCCTCGGCGTCAATCTCTGGGGCCGTTCCAAGAGCCCGCTCAATTCCCGCGACTATGGACCGGGTGAGCATGGCCAGCGGCGCAAGAAGCCGACCGACTACGGCACCCAGCTGATGGCGAAGCAGAAGCTGAAAGGTTACTACGGCAACATCAGCGAGAAGCAGTTTCGCCGCTATTACGACGAATCGGTTCGCCGTCACGGTGACACGTCGGAGAACCTGATCGGCATCCTCGAGCGGCGGCTCGATACGGTGGTCTATCGGATGAAACTGGTGCCGACCGTCTTCGCATCACGTCAGTTCGTCAACCATGGCCACATCAAGGTCAATGGGCGACGGGTCAACATTCCCTCATACCTGGTCCGCGACGGCGACGTCATCGAGATCGGCGAGAAGGCGCGCCAGATGGCGTTGGTGCTGGAAGCGCTTGGGTCGCCGGAACGCGATGTCCCGGAATATGTCAGCTTCGATACCCACCAGATGAAGGGCACCTTCATCCGCGCACCGAAGCTGGCCGACGTTCCCTATCCCGTCCAGATGGAACCAAACCTCGTTATCGAGTTTTATTCGCGATAACATCTTCTCAGCCGACCTCGCGGGCCGCCGCGCGGGCGGTCAGCCCGCGAGGTGTTCGTGGAAAAATCGCTGCTGGTGGTGCTGGCTCTCGTCGTTCTCGTCGGAGTTGGCAGCCAATGGCTGGCGTGGCGCCTGCGTGTGCCGGCGATCGTGCTGATGCTGGTCGCCGGTCTGCTGATGGGACCGGTCTTCGGTGTCATCTCCCCGGCACAGCATTTCGGGCCGCTGCTGCAGCCGATCGTCGCGGCGGCGGTGGCGATCATCCTCTTCGACGGCGGCCTCAGCCTCAACCTGCATGAGCTGCGCGAAGCCGGTCCGGGCGTCCGCCGGCTGGTGCTGCTTGTTGCCCCCATCTCCTGGATCCTGGGGGCNCTCGCCGGGCATTACGTGGCGGGCCTGGCGTGGCCGGTCGCCTTCCTGTTTGCCGGCATCCTCGTGGTAACCGGCCCGACAGTGATCATGCCCTTGCTGCGACATGCGCGGCTGCAGCCGCGGGTGGCGTCGCTGCTGAAATGGGAAGGCATCGTCAACGATCCCATCGGTGCGTTGCTTGCGGTGCTGGTTTTCGAATTTCTCAGCGTGGCGCACACCGCTGTCAGCCTCGGCGAAGCCTCGACGAGACTGCTGATCACGGTGGCAGTGGTTGCCGTGGTCAGTTTCCTGATCGGCCGCGGCATGATCATGCTGTTCAATCGCGGCCATGCTCCCGAATATCTTCGCTCCGCCGTGCTGCTCAGTGTCGTCCTTGGCTGCTATGTGGTGGCGAACGCACTATATCACGAGACGGGATTGCTCGCCGTCACCGTCCTTGGCATGACGCTGGCGAACGGCGGCTTGGTGGGCCTCGCCGAGGTGCGGCGGTTCAAGGAGAGCCTGGCCACTCTCCTNCTGGCGTCGGTGTTTGTCCTGCTCACCGCCTCGCTGCGCCTGGACGACATCATGAGCCTTGATCCAAGGGCTCTTGCCTTTGTCGCGGTGATGCTCTTCCTCGTCCGACCGGCCTCGGTGTGGCTTGGTACCATCGGTGCCGGCCTCCCCTGGCAGGAACGTGCGCTCGTCGGCTGGATTGCACCGCGCGGCATCGTCGCTGTCGCCGTCACCGGCTTGTTTGCCCCGGCCCTGGTGGGATTGGGCCACGCGGATGCCAGCCGGCTGGTGCCCTTGGCCTTTGCCATGGTGTTCGCAACCGTCATCTTGCATGGGTTCAGCATCGTCACTCTTGGCCGCCGGCTCGGTCTCGCTGACGCTGGCGGGACGTCGGTGCTGATCCTCGGCGCCTCGCCGTGGAGCGTCGATCTGGCACGGGCGCTGACGGACGTGGGCCTGGATGCGACCATCGCCGATCCCAGCCGCCACCGGCTGCGAACCGCCCGCTTGGCCGGCGTGTCGACCTATTTCGGCGAGGTGCTGAGCGAGGCGGCCTTTTGGCAGATGGAGGTCAGCCGCTTCGACTATCTGCTCGCGGTGACCGACAACGATGCCTACAACGCGCTGGCCTGTGCCCAGTTTGCGCCGGAGATCGGTCGCAACCGGGTGATGCGGCTGAAGCATGCGGAGAGCGAGGCCGCACATCGGACCACCATCGCCCTTGATGGCGGCCTGCTCACCATCGGCAACGGCGATTACGATCTGCTGGTGCAGCGCAGTCGCGAAGGCTGGACCTTCAGCCGGACGAAGCTGACCGAAACCTATGGCCTCGAGCGCTATCTGCAGGACAGGCCAGCAGCGGCCGAACTGTTTGCCGTCGCCCATCCCTCCGGCCGTGTGCAGTTCCTTGCCGGCGACGACAGCTTGGACGCAGCCGCGGGCGACGTTATCCTCGCCTTCACCCCAGCGAAGATCGCCACCGACAGCAAAGCAAAGCACAACAAGCAGGCGGACAGCCATTCCACCTGAGCCGTGCCCGCATCGCTCACGGCCCTAGCAAAAGAGCGGTCGGGTCCGGCCGCAGCTTAAATATGTGGCAAGCAACCGCCCCAAACCAGTAAGTAGATCAGTGGTCGGCCATAAAACGCCAAAACGGCGCTATTCCCCGTTGACGCGCGCACCCAACAACATGTACACAATTTAATCTATTACACGCGGAGCCGTACTAAGTGGCGACGCGGCGTGTCTATAGGGGGTCAAATGAAAGTGTTCAGGCGTATCACGTGGGCTATGCTCGCGTCCATGACTGCTGTCTCAATCATTTCACTAACAGTTCCGGCATCGGCGACAGAGATGCGGGCAGGATCATTCGTCCCGCTGCTTGCTGGTCCGGATGGTCCGGAAAGCTATGTTGCACCAGAACTGTCAATAGTCCCGCAAGCAGTCCCGGCGAAATTTGTCGTTACCTACGTTGGATTCCCGGCGGCTGCGAAAACCGCCTTTCAACGGGCAGTCAACATCTGGGCAAGCCTGATTTCATCACCGGTACCGATCACGGTGCGGGCGACCTATACACCGCTGGCTGTGGGTGTGCTCGGGGCGGCTGGACCAGGCGTGATCGTGCGCGACTTCCCCGGTGCTCCGCAAAAAGGAACTTGGTATGTAGAGGCGGTTGCCAACAAGCGCGCCGGCAAGCAACTCGCTGCAGCAAGCCCTGACATCGTTGCCAGCTTCAGCAGCGCGTTTCCCAACTGGTACTTCGGCGCCGGCACGTCCCCAGCGGGAAAGTATGACTTCACTACCGTCGTTCTGCATGAACTCGGGCATGGTCTGGGCTTTCTCGGCTTGGGACGTGTTTCGGGTGGCGTCGGCGCGATAAAGGCCTTGGGCTTTCCGTCGATCTACGACCGCTACGTTGAGAACACCGCCGGGACGCCGATTTTGAAATTCGCCGATCCATCGAAGGCGCTGGCGGGTCAGTTCCAGAGCAACGGTCTATGGTTAGACAGCCCGACGGTGCGCGCGGCCAACAGCAACCTCCGCGCCAAACTTTTCGCACCGAAGACATTCCTGCCAGGGAGCAGCTATTCGCACCTGGACGAGGCGACTTACAAGCAGGGTAACCCGAACTCGCTGATGACGCCGGCCCTCAATATGGCGGAAACGATCCACAGCCCCGGCCCGATCAGCCTTGCCATCTTCAAAACGGTAGGCTGGTAACTTTGCAAATGAAGTACTCGGCGGTCACGGGACGCTTGACCAAAGTCCCGTGACCGCCGAGCCACCGAACCGGTGGCCGACGATCCGAGTATGCTGTACCGTCAGCTGTTAGGCAGCCGGCGCGTCGGCGAACTCGATTCCCTTTTCCTTGAACAGCGCCTGCAATTCGCCCGTGCCATGCATCTCGCGGACGATGTCGCAGCCGCCGATGAACTCGCCCTTGACGTAAAGCTGCGGGATCGTCGGCCAGTTGGCGAACTGCTTGATCCCCTCGCGCAACCCGGGGTCGGTCAGCACGTCGATCCCCTTGAACTTGACGCCCATCACCGATAACGCCTGGACGACGGCGGCGGAGAAGCCGCATTGCGGGAACATCGGCGTGCCCTTCATGAACAGCACCACGTCGTTCTCGCTGATGTCCTGCTGGATACGCTTGAAAACCGGATTGTCGGTCATGGTTCATCTTTCCTCTATGGCTGGCCTGTATGGCTCGCTGTATGGCGCGGCGGCGCGGACGGGGGTGGCCGGCGACCTATTCGGGAATTGCGGTCTGCAGCGACAGCGCATGCAAGGCTGAGCCCATTCGCCCCTGCAGCGCCTGATAGACCATCTGGTGCTGCTGGATGCGCGACTTGCCACAAAACGCCTGCGAGACGACGAGCGCCGCATAGTGGTCACCGTCGCCGCGCAGATCCTCAATCGTCACCTGCGCATCCGGCAACGCGTCCTTGATCATCTGCTCGATATCGCTCGCATTCATCGCCATGGGCGCTTCCCCTCTGTGGTTCGCTACGCTTCACCGGCCATGTAGGTCGGCAGCCACACCTCGTGGGCGCGCGCTAGCTCGTTCACGGATATGGCGTGGGCCGTCGACAGCGTCAACCGATCGCCGCCGACCCGGCCAACGACGGTAAAGGGCACGTCCGCCGCTTCCGCGTCGGCCGCAACGCTCTCCGTTGCCGCCGCCGGCAGCGTGAGCAGATAGCGCCCCTGGTCCTCGCCGAACAGCATCCCGGCCGTGGCCTCCACCTCGAGGTCGACGCCGTGGTTGCCGGCGATCGCCATCTCGGCCACCGCCACCAGCAGACCGCCGTCGGCGATGTCGTGGCAGGCGGTGATGCGCCCGGCGGTAATAAGACCGCGGACGAAATCGCCATGGCGCCGTTCGCGCGGCAAATCCACCGGCGGCGGCGCGCCTTCGGCGCGCGCATGCAGCTGGCGGAGGTAAAGCGACTGGCCGAGCCAGCCACCGCCCGCCGGTTGGCCGATCAGCACGAGGACGTCGCCCTCGGACTTCAGNNACGCTGGTGTCGCCATTCGCGCAACATCGCCGATCAGGCCGACGCCACCCACCGTCGGCGTTGGCGGAATCGCCATGCCGTTGGTTTCGTTGTAGAAGGAGACGTTGCCAGAAACGACGGGGAAGTTCAGCGCCAGGCACGCCTCGGCCATCCCCTGCAGGCAGCCGGCAAACTGGCCCATGATCTCGGGCTTCTCCGGATTGCCGAAGTTGAGGCAGTCGGTGATGGCAAGTGGCGTCGCCCCGGCCGCGGTCAGGTTGCGCCAGGCTTCCGCCACCGCCTGGCGGCCGCCGATCAGCGGATCGGCGTAGCAGTAACGCGGCGTGCAGTCGGCGGTGAGCGCCAGGCCCTTCATTGTGCCCGGGATGCGGACGACGGCGGCATCGCCCCCGGNGCGTTGTAGCGTCGCGGCCATGACCATGTGATCGTACTGCTCCCACACCCAGCGCTTGCAGGCGAGGTCGGGCGAGGCGAGCAGCCGGCAGAGGGCGCCGAAGGGCTCGGCGGGAGCGACGATGCTGGCGGCCTCGATCACCGGCGACGGCGGCGTCGGTGCCGTCGGCCGGTCGTACTCGGGCGAGGCCAGCGCCAGCGGGTCGATGGGCAGGTCGGCGACGACGGCGCCATGATGGCGCAGCACCATATGGCGGCTGTCGGTGATCCGCCCGACGATGGCGAAATCCAGCTCCCACTTGCGGAAAATGGCCTCGGCTTCCGGCTCGTGGCCAGGCTTGAGCACCATCAGCATCCGCTCTTGGCTTTCCGAAAGCATGATCTCGTAGGCGGTCATGCCCACCTCGCGCACCGGCACCCGGTCGAGGTCGAGTTCGACGCCGACGCCGCCCTTCGACGCCATCTCGAAGGACGAGGAGGTGAGCCCGGCGGCGCCCATGTCCTGGATAGCGACGATGGCCTCGGTGGCCATCAGCTCCAGGCAGGCTTCGATCAGCAGTTTCTCGGTGAACGGATCGCCGATCTGCACCGTCGGCCGCTTGCTCTCGTTCTCCTCGGAGAACTCCGCCGACGCCATCGTCGCGCCATGGATACCGTCGCGACCGGTCTTCGAGCCAACGTAGATGATCGGGTTGCCGACACCGGCGGCGGCGGAGAAGAACAGCCGGTCGGCGCGCGCGAGACCGACGGTCATCGCATTGACGAGGATGTTGCCGTTGTAGCCGGCATCGAAGGTGCATTCGCCGCCGACGGTGGGGACGCCGACGCAGTTGCCGTAGCCGCCGATGCCGGCGACGACGCCGGCCACCAGATGCCGCGTCTTCGGATGCTCGGGGCTGCCGAAGCGCAGCGAATTGAGATTGGCGATGGGGCGCGCGCCCATGGTGAAGACGTCGCGAAGGATGCCGCCGACGCCGGTCGCCGCCCCCTGGTAGGGCTCGATGTAGGAGGGGTGGTTGTGGCTCTCCATCTTGAAGATGGCGGCATCGCCGTCGCCGATATCGACGACGCCGGCATTCTCGCCCGGCCCACACAGCACCCAGGGGGCGGTGGTGGGCAGCAGGCGCAGCCAGCGCTTCGAGGACTTGTACGAGCAGTGCTCCGACCACATGACCGAGAAGATACCGAGCTCGGTCAGGTTGGGGGCGCGGCCGAGGATCTCGACCGCCTTGGCATACTCATCAGGCGATAGCCCGTGCTGGGCGATCAACTCAGGGGTAATATCGGTCATGGCCCGCGGGGTCCGGAGAACGGGCCCCTTTCATAGCAGACCTTCCGCCCACGGCAACCCCGTCCGCCGCGTGCCGTGGCCGGTCGGGAGTGGACGAGCGGCGGTTCGCAGGCCGTTCAGTATCGGGTTAGCTCATCCTAACCGGCTGATCTGGCAGCATGTCCGCCCGGTTGCCGGCCAACCTGTCGTCTTTTGTCGTCATCGGTCGTCAATCGGCGCCCTATTCGGCCTGCCGCGAGCGGTATGACCAGCGGGCTCAAGGAATCCATGTAGAACATAGAGCGAACGCTGCGCCGTTGTCAACGACCGGCTGCTATCCGTCGCGTCTCAGTCTCAACGCCTGCTTCCTAAGGTCCCGCCGTGATCCGACGAATTATCCCAATTTCGACCGTTCGGAGGTCGCTCACCTTCGCTATGCTGCTCATTGCGAAGGTGAGCGACCCGGATCGTCGGTGATTGACTCCCTGTAGGGCAAGTCTAAAGCGAAGCGCAACCCGCCGCACACGGTGGATGCACCAACGCATCCGGCGGGTTGCACTTCGCTTCAAACCCGTCCTACAAAATTACTCGGGCTACTCGGGCGTTACCGGGAAGCCGGTTGTGGCGTGGCGCGCGATCAGCCGTTCGCGCGCATCAGGCTCGGTAAAGCCCTGGTCCAGCAGGCGCCGGAAACGCCCGTCGACGCGGTCGGCATAGGCGTCGGCTGTCTCGGGGGCAGGATCCGTCACTTCACTCTTCAGGAAGGATCAGGCCGCCGCCCCTGGCTTTGTGCTCGCGGAGTTCTTCGCGAAACACGCGGTCGGCTTCGCGCGCTGCGCGGCGGGATTGCGGCGGCGCCCATGGCGGGATACTCGCCTGAAGCGCGCTGAAATCGGCCATGAAGGCATCGAAGCATTCAGCAAACTGGGCCATCAGCCAGACCTCTTCGGGCGTGATCGTCGTGACGGCGAGGTTCACATCGACGAAGTCATGCAGATGGGCAAGACGCGCCTTGGCGCCATTGACCATAGCCGCCGCCATGCCTCGCTGGCGCTGCGCCAGGTCGGACGCGAGCGTCAGCATCATGAGGCCGGTTCGGGCGCTGATAAAGTCCCAGAAGTTCGGGCTGAGATCTTCGGCCAGCCCAGAGGTCGCGTGGCCGCGTCCATGTGATCAACTGGATGAGACCGCCCAGGTCGGCCTGCATCTCGCGCTCCAACGACCAGGGCATGCTCTCGTGAAGTAGGGCGTGGGTCAGTTCGTGGCCGATCACCCAGTCAGAGCTGAGCGACCAGATCGTGCGAACCGCGGGGTCGTCGAATTCGGCGATCGAGATGATGGCGTCATTGTACCAAGCGTGCTCGTTGCGCATCGCATCGAGCAGGAAGGAGTCGACAACTGGCAGTTGCGCCGGAATCGGCATGGCCGCGAGCAGGAGCCCCTTGGCCGGCCGCCGCCAGTCGGCCATCGGCGTGGCAGCAGGGAACATGCGCTGAAAGACGGGGATGCCCCTGCATGGGCCCGGAATGCGAGCATGAGCAGGCTGATCGCATTGTCCCAGCCGAACGGCAGGACGATGAACCGCCAGTCGGCATGGCGGACGCAATGGGGTTCGGCATCCTCAATGCGCCAGCGCAGATATTGCCGCGCTGCGATGCCGGAAGCCGGCGCCTTCGCATCCTGGGGTCGCACGAGTCCGCCCAGTGCATTCAGCACCCGGCTCTGGTTGAAGGCTTCCTGCGCGAAACGGTAGGCCGTTCGATCGAGAGTCCATTCGTAGCCCGCTTCCTCGACGAGCCAGGGCTGGGCTTGCAGGTCCTTGGCAATATTGCCGAGTATCGATTCGAACGTACCGGGACTGAAGGCCATCCGCTCGAGATGATCGACGATGTCGGGCTCACGAAAGGCGGCCTCGACCTGGCCCGCATGGGCTTCCCAGTCACTGACAACCTTGTGGCGCTGCTCCGGGATCGTCATGGTGGCGACAGGGCCAGTTCGTTTGTGCCGGTGACGATGATCTTCTCGACGAGCTGGTAGCGATCCGGCCCGGCCTCCGCGACCATCCCGAGCGCAATCAGCTTGCCGAGTGCATTGGTCAGCTTGTTCCGGTTGAACCCCGCGTTGCGGTAGACCGCTTCCACCTCGTCGAGCCCCTCGACCATCGCTTCGAGATCGACCATGCGAAAGCCGTGCTCGACGCGCGAACGTCGCCAAGCGAGATCGAGGGCGGTGGCCTCGTCGAGACCGAACGAGGATACGAACGGCTTTCCGCGGCCGACCAGCGCGAGGACGATGGCTGCGAGGGCGGCGGCGCCGGCCCATCCCGTAAGAGCGCCACTGGTGACGAGCGTGGCGATACCGCTTGTGCTACCGAGTAGCGCGCCGCCCAGGCCGAGCGATCCGAGGCGGTCGCGAGTGACGTTGCCAAGCTTGACGCTGTAGAAGCGCTGTTCCTTGAAATGCAGGAAGCCAAGGCCGGTGCGTATCTCGTCGTCGTCATCGAAGTTCGCGTTCGCGCTGGCGTTAATCGATACCAGTTCTGCCAAAGCGGCCTCCACGGCAGCTAGCACCGCATCATCGAGATCGGTGACACTGAGTTCGGCCATCTCGATGAGTTCGATCGTCAGGTCCTGATGATCCATCTGCGTCCTCCCACTTACCGGCAAAGATAAGGGGATGCCGAGGAGATTTCGAGGCTGGGCAGGCTGATCGCGCAGCCCTACAGCTTCTATGTGGCTTATCACGCGCCGACGAAGTCGCTTCGCGTCAGCTTCGTCGAGGCGGTGCTCCGCCAATATGAGCATAGCGGCAAGAACTGGACCGAGCAGCAGACCCTGACGATCCCATTCACCGAAGAGCTCACGGTCGAGCGTCTCGCCCGGTTGGCGGATCTTGCCTGTGGATCGGCGTTGAATAAGGACCCCGTATTCGGGGTGATCGGCGTCCAATCGGGCTCCCCGGGACGGAGGGTTCACATTGGCTTCCATGAGGGACATAGGAGCCGGGATTAGGATGTTGGTGGTGGAGGCGATCGCGAAGATCCGTCGGGCGTTTTTCGTCCAAGAGAAGCCGATCAAGGTGATCTGCCGCGAGCTTCGGGTGTCGCGGAAGGTTGTGCGTAAGGTGATCCGCCCAGATGATGCACGTTGGGGCGACGGAGTTTCGCTATGAGCGGGGGCTGCAGCCGTTGCCGAAGATCGGTCCCTGGCAGGATCGGCTCGACGCGCTGTTGCTGGCGAACGAGGTGAAGACGCCGCGGGAGCGTCTGACGCTGATTCGGATGTTTGAGGAGTTGCCCCGGCTGGGTTGCGCGGGGGCTATGACGCGGTTCGGCGATGGCGGAAGCCTATGTGCCGCTGAGTTTTGCGCCGGGGACTCGGTTATCCGCGCTTCCTAATGTCCCAATTTTCATCTCTCAGAGTGGCCGTGAGAAAGGATGTCTGCACGGATTTCGATACCGACGATAACATTGTCCCCTCTCCGCACGCTGAATTGGTCGCAAATGGCGAAACGCGTGAATTCAAGCTGCGACACCACCCTGCTAGCATCACGTTGCTGTATTTTGCGAACCTTGTTACGTTACTCCCCATACGGGTCGTGAGACGCGGCGATGGCGGCGCGTCTCCGAGGTTGGGGGAATTCTACCGATGATCGCTTACAGGATAATTGCCGGCGTGGCGCTGGCCGTCTTGCTGCTGGTTGCCATGCCCGCCATGGCGCAGACCCAGGCCGACCTCAACAACCAGGCCTGCGGCGCCTACAAGCAGGCGGACGCCAAGCTCAACGCCGTCTACAAGCAAATCCTCGCCAAATACAAATCGGACGCGGCCTTCCTCGCCAGCCTGCGCGCGGCACAGCACGCCTGGCTCGCCTTCCGCGACGCTCATCTGGCGTCCGTCTATCCGGCGACGGACAAGCAGACGGCCTACGGCTCGATCTACCCCACCTGCGCCTGCGGCGTCCTCGCCGAGCTCACCCAAGCCCGCACCGCGCAATTGCAAGTCTGGCTCAACGGCGCCGAAGAGGGCGACACGTGCGCGGGGAGTGTGGGGGGCGATAAGAACGGCGGACGTCAGGCGTTTGAGCAGATGGAGGGTGCGCCGTGACCCGCTAACGTGCGTCGGCGCTCGTGTGAAGTAATGGATTATGATCCACTTTACACTCTCGTAGGAGGTAATGGACATATTAGACACTCAAGGATGCAAAATAATATAACGTTTGCTGGCATGTTAATGACTTTAGAGGATTGCCTTAACCCGTCTTATTCAGGAGGTTGATACCGGGTGACGCTTTTGTCAGCATTGTCAATGCGTTACGCGAAACTGACGTGTGGCAAATTTTCGCCACGGCACGGACGCTGGAAACGATTGCGTTCCATGCGGTTGGGCTTGGATGGCGGCATTCGGCGCATAAGACGGGTTAAGAGGGGGAGTGCATGCGTCCAACGGATTATAGACCGAGAGGAATCAATTGGGTTCTTCTAACTGTGTTGCTCGCATCACCGCATGTCGTCAATGCTGCGCAACCAAGCTTTGAATGCGCTCTTGCGAGGACATGGTCAGAATTGGCAATTTGCCAGGATGAAGAGCTTGCCGTCCTCGACCAAAAACTCTCTGCTCTCTACAAACTGAGCAGATCTAATGCTAACAATGATAAACGAAACAGGATCAAAGCCGATCAAGTGCAGTGGCTCCGCGATCGCGAACTATGCAAGAACAAATCTGCTCCGAAAAATTGCCTGGTCGATTTATATAATTCTCGTATTTCGCAGCTATCGTCTAACAGTGACCTTGAGCGCGCAGCAAATACTCCTGTTCCCTCCGCGCCAGTGAGCAATCTGCCAGAGAACCTGTTGAATCCGCTTCCAAGGCAGAAAAGAACACAACGAATGAGCCGGCTGCTATCGCGCTCGCACCCGGCGATGGCAAGACGAATACAGGAAGCTCAGTCAATATACTTCATTCTGAGAAAACGGATACGCACCCTGACGCAACTCAAAGCGAAGAGCAGCGGCGGCGCAATGCCGATGCAATGCGGGACTACGAGCGACTGCGGACATTCGGAACGACAGAGCGATTGCGGTACATCAGCGGAGCATCTTCGGATATCGCCATTGAACTGGCAAAGCTGACTTTAGCCAAGTCGCTTAGAACCGAATATCAGGGCGTGTTGCGGGTTCATGACGCAAGCGGCAGGAAAGCCATCGCTGACTGGCCATTGCATTTGCAGATTATTCATGAAAATCAATTTCTGAAACCGGGATGGTTTATCGTAAGAGGCGAGCTCTCTCAAAGCCGAGATCGAGATGAAGACGATGGGCTCCCTGTAGGTACACTCACCGCGTTCAAGGCTCTAACGTGTGAGCAAGAAGGATGTTCTTCGCCGAACGATCTCATCGCCATGGTTCGCTTCCGCCTCGGGCTTGATGACTGGAGGCCGCAATGACCGGTGTTCCAATGAGAGGAACTCCCCGATGAAGAGGTTGAGGATCATCCTGGTATCGGCTGCAGCGGTCGTTGCGATGATGGCAGCGGGCGGGTGGTGGTATGCGCAGCGTGAAACCGCTCAGGCGGTGCGGCGCATGTTCATTGACGCCGACTTAGTCGGCCGCGTCGCGTATGGCAGTACGTCCTACAATCCACTAACTGGCGTGGTTTCTATTCATGACGTCAGGCCCGTTGGCGATGAGGAATCGTTTCCAATAACGCTCGGCACTCTGGAAATTATTGACTGGAAGCGCGAAGCCGATTTGGTAGCAGCAGCGCACGTCAAACTTGTTGATCTGCGCATCAATGTGCTGGATGTGGCTCGTAGACAGTTTGAAGAAGGCCATTCAATATTATCTGTCCGTCTTACGGATCCGCCTGCCAAGATACTGCAAGACCCCCTGCAGGCGCTCGTTGTTTTGGGGTACCGCGATCTGACAGGACATGCAGATGTCGACTATCAGTACGATCCTGGCGACGCTGCGTTACAGTGGTCCATCTCGTTTGGCTTCGCGCGAATGGGTGAGCTCCGGCTTCACGTCGGCTTGGATGGAATCAAGCCAAAGCTCATTCGTACGATCGCAGAAATCGCAAACCAAGCCTCAACGGATAATCCACTCGCCGCTCTTGGGGGAATGGCGATGTTGTCCGGGCAGAAAAAGGCTGCTGAACAAATCGGCATCACCGACTTCGGCTTGTCATACGTAGACGAGGGCCTTGTCAATCGCTACAAGCAATACTATGACGTACACAGGTTTCGCCTGCCCGGTGACCCCAGTCAGCTGGAGTTGAATCAATCTCAGGTTGGCGAATTGACGGCGCAGGTTCTGCGATTCGGGCTACCCGAAGATACCGCTCGCTCAAGCGTAGAAGCGATAGCTAGATTTTCCAAACAGCCGCGGCGGCTCGTTTTGCGCACGAACATCGTCGAGCCAATTCGTCTGACACGGATTGTTGATGGCTGGGGAGACCCAAAGGCGGTCAGCAAGCTTGTGTTCCTGACCGGAGCAGAGGTGACAAATTGAGGCAGACGGCGATGTCATATCTGTCAATGCCGCCAACAAAGCGCGGCGTTATATTCCTCGTTCAAAATTAGGAGTCTCGCCGATCCGGAGAGGGACAGGATTTGAGACGGTCGGCGGAGTCGCAGGCTGCCGGGTGGCCGGTGGTTGCCGCCGGGCAACCGGCCGGAGGCGCTGCGGGGAGACCGGGCCCGGCAGCACAGCATCCGGATCAATGCTCAATGGCGCATCNNTGTTTCGTCTGGACCGACGGAGGGCCACGGGATGTCGAAATCGTCGACAATCATGACTGAAGCAGGCAGCGAGGGTGACCTGCTGCCGAACCCGCATCCGGGCGAGATCCTGTTGGAAGAATTCCTCAAGCCGATGGAACTCAGCCAGAACGCGTTGGCGCGGGCGATCCGGGTACCGCCGCGTCGGATCAACGAACTCGTCTTCGGCAAGCGGGCGGTCACCGCCGATACCGATCTCCGCCTCGCCCGCTATTTCGGCCTCTCTGACGGCGCCTTCCTCGGTCTGCAGGCCAATTACGAGCTGATGCGGCGGCGTCGCGAGATCGAGGCGGAGTTGCAGGCGATCGACCCGCGGGCCGAGGGGATCACGATCAATCGCAAGCGGGTGCAGCGGCTGATGCGGCGAATGGGGATCGCCGCGCTGGGTCCGAAGTCGAAGACGACGTAGCCGGCACCAGGATCGGCTTTTACAACGCCGGACGCCCGCGCCAAGCACTGGACGACCGGACACCCATGGCGGTGCGGCGTGACGGCGTCAAACCATCTGCGTGGCATGAGCAAGGAGGTCGCAAGGCGGCCGGCCTGCCAATCAACAACGACCGTCAACTGGTCCTCACCTCGGGGGCCACTTCACCTCATCGTGCTTCCGATCGCCATTCACCGCTCTGTCACCGCAGGCTCTGCGGCCGGTATATTGCGATTGCGAATCGTTATCACGATACACGATTCCGGCATTACACGCAAAGAAAATCTGTGTATTTGACGCGAATGCCTCCTATTCGCGTTACGCATACCATCAATCGGCGGCTTGGTTCATATATAACCATTTGATTAGATTGTATTTATTCAACAATGCGCCAACCTCCGGTAAACATCGTGCGTCCGCTTTTCCCCTTGTTTCCACAAAAAGAATAGGGTAATCAGCATATGGTATTGATAATCACTCGCAATATTGCGGGATTCGAGTATGCTCTTGGGTGATTTGCCGGAGGAGGCAACCAACAATGAAGGTACCAGGCACCACAAATGATTCTGCCATCCTCCAAGCGCTATCGATGTGCTCTGCAAATGAAGTGTGTGCTCATGACAAGTTGACAGTATGCAATGGCGCTCACAGCAGCAAAAAAGTTCACTTGGTCTTTATCGCTGTTGCCGCACCCGACGTCGCCGCCATCTGCGGTAGCGTCGCCCGCGAGGACTGTGAGGTGAGGGTGGTGGACGACCCCGAACAGGCCCTCCCTGTCATCGCCGCCGCGGTGCCGGATCTGGTGGTCTGCCCCAGCGCGGCGTGGCGTCAATGGGCCGAGCGCATCACCGATGCGCTGGCAACTGTGGCGGTGCAACGGCCGCTGATCATTCTCCTGATCCCCCGCCGGACATCTCACCGCAGACCGGATCGTCGCGACTGGCGAGCGAGTCGACACATCAGCAGCTATTGCAATCGATCCAACGATTTATTGCTGTTGTCACCCGCAGCCGGAGTGGCGACAGTCGCGCGGAGATAGTCGCCCGTGGTGATATCGCCCTCGATCTGATCACCCATAGGGGCACCCGTGGTGGACACCCACTCCACCTCTCGCAGACCACATTTCATTTGCTTCTTTGCTGATGGAAGAACCGGAGCGCGTGTATACTCGCGAGCAACTGCTGCGAAGCCTCCGCGGTGATCATATTCACGTTGCGATCCGCACCATCGACGCGCATGTCCGGCGCCTGCGCAAGGAACTCAAGGTCTTCGGCGGCCCGGACGTCATCCGGACCGTTCGCGGCGTCGGCTACGCCTACAGCCATGAATAAGTCTGTACCGCCTGAAGGAACGCCGATCACCACGCTCCCGCCCCTGCCCCGTACAAGGAGGCTCGCCATGGCTTTGCTGCAAAGGATCGTCTATGTCGTTGTCGCAGCGATCATGCTCGGCACGCTGCCGCACGGTGCGCGCGCCGAGCCGCCGACGCCTAGCGCCGTGGTATCGACGTACGCCGATATCGCTCACGCCATGTATCAGGACGCTCACGGCACCGCGCTGACGCTTAAGTCGGCGATCGCCGCTCTGCTCGCCAACCCGACCGAGGAAGCACTGGCCAAGGCGCGCCGCGCATGGGTTGCGGCGCGGGTCCCCTACCAGCAAACAGAGGGGTTTCGCTTTGGCAATCCCCTGGTCGATGACTGGGAAGGGCGAGTCAATTCCTGGCCGCTCGATGAGGGGCTCATCGATTACGTTGACCGGAAATCATACGGCGATGCGTCCGACGAAAACCCGCTCTATACCGCCAACGTGATCGCCAATCCGTCGTTGCGCCTGGGCAATAAAGTCATCGATGCCAAGGTGATCGATGCCAAACTTCTCCGCGACACGTTGCAGGAAGCGGGCGGAGTGCCGACAAATGTCGCCACCGGTTATCACGCGATCGAGTTCCTGCTCTGGGGCCAGGATCTTAACGGTACCGGACCCGGTGCCGGCAAGCGGCCAGCCTCCGATTACGGTCTCAAGGACTGCACCGGTGGCCACTGCGATCGTCGTCGCACCTATTTACAGGTGGTCACCGACTTGCTGGTCGCGGATCTGGCGGAGATGACGGCAGCCTGGGACAAAAAGGGCCAAGCCCGGCTCGATCTCCTCGCCAAGTCACCGGCCGAGGGCTTGGCGACCATTCTGACCGGTCTCGGCTCGCTGTCCTATGGTGAACTCGCCGGCGAACGGATCAAGCTTGGCGTGCTGCTGCATGATCCCGAGGAGGAGCACGACTGCTTTTCCGACAACACCCATAACAGCCATTATTATGACCAAGTGGGGATGATGGCGATCTGGAACGCGAGCTACAAACGCAGCGACGGAACAACGCTTGCCGGCCCCAGTATCGCCGCCCTGAGCAAGGCCAAGGCGCCCGAGGTGGCAGCGCGTCTCGATCAGGCCATGGCGACGACGCTGGCGCGCATGGATGTGATGAAGACAACCGCCGACAGCGGCAAGATGGCCTATGATCAGATGCTGGCTGCCGGCAATGAGGAGGGCAACAAGATACTCCTCGACGTTGTCGATGCGCTCGTCGCCCAGGCCCGCGCCATTGAAGGCGTCGTTACCGCTCTTGGACTTGAAATCAAGGTGGAAGGGTCCGATAGCCTCGACAATCCCGCAACGGTCAAACAGTAGTCGGCGACGAATGGAGCGGGTGCAAACGGGTTGGCCGCTGGCGTTGGGCCTCGCTGCCGCGCTGACTGCAGCAGCACCAACGCACGCCAGCGACCAGCCCGCGGAAGCAACGCCGCAGCCTGACCTGGATGCAGCCATGGGCAAGGCACTGTTTGAACGCGCGTGGCTACCAGCACCTTCCTCCACCGACGCCGCCGACGGCCTCGGTCCGCTGTTCAGCGGCCGGGCCTGCGCCGCCTGTCATCGCGGCGGCGGTCCGGCCCAGGTTATCCGCGTTGCCGATGCGGCGGTGGCCCTACGCGGGATCGTCCTACGGTTCGGCACCACCGCGGGCGCGCCCGACCCTTTCTACGGCTATCAGCTTCAGGAGCAGGCAGTGCCGGGGCTGCAGGCCGAAGGCCGTCTGATGCTCGCGACCAAAAATCAGGACGGCGATGCCGCGGCCCCGATCACCTGGGCCTTCGAACTCACCGGCCCGCCGCTGACAAACGGCGTCCACACCGGGGTTCGCCTGGCGCCATCGCTTGTCGGGCGCGCGGATCTCGAACGCATCGACGCCGCCGCCATCCTCGCCGCCGCCGATGCCGACGACCGCAACGGCGACGGGATTTCCGGACGCGCCCGCCTTCTCGGCAGCGTCGACGGCCACCCGGTGGTGGGACGCTTCGGCTGGAAAGCGGCCGCTGCCGACCTGCGGGCACAGGTGGCGGGGGCTTTCGCCCTCGACATGGGGCTCGCCAGCAGCGATGCCCCGTTTCCCTATGGCGACTGCACGCCATTGCAGACGGAGTGCCGTGGCGCACCCACCGGTGTTCGTCCCGGTGCCAGCGGCCAGGAACTGGACGACACCATCATCTCCCTGGTGACCAGCTTTGTTCGCAGCCGTCCGGCGCCAGCCCACGCTGGCGAGCAGGCCCAGATGCACGAGATCGGCGCGCTTCGCCTGCTCGCCGCGGCCGGATGTACTGCCTGCCACACGCCCACCCTCCCCGATGCCGCCGGCAGACCCGTTCGGGCATTCACCGACCTGCTGTTGCACGACATGGGAGGTGACCTGGACGACGATGTCGGCGAACCAGGCGTCGCTTCGGCCGAATGGCGCACCGCCCCACTGCTGGATCTGGCGCCCCGCGGTGGTAGCCGCCGCTATCTCCACGACGGCCGCGCCGCATCTATCGCGCAAGCCATTGCCGCACATGGCGGGGAGGCAACGGCGTCGCGAACGCGGTATGCTGCGATGAGCGCTGCGGACCGCGCCGCCCTGTCAGGGTTTCTCGAAGGATTTTGAGGACAATGAGATCTGGACCCTTACCGATCGCCGTCGCTGCGTTGGGGTGGAACCGTCCGACGTTCGTCGCCGCGCTGCTCACCGCGATGCTTGCCACCACCGCGCTGGCCGCCACGCACGGCACCGCACGTGCCGCCGAAACGGATGAACAGGCCTTCCGGGATATTACCACCAGGGTGGTGGCTGGTTTCGCCACCGAGGCAACGAGCCGCTTCCGCACCCAGGCAACGCGGCTCGGCGCCGAGACGACGAGCGCTTGTGCTGACGACCATCCGCCAGCGGAAGCGCTGCGAGGGGTATTCCGCGACCTGGCCGCGGCCTGGGGACAGCTGTCGGTGGCGCGGTTCGGGCCGGTGATCGAAGATAGCCGTCTCGACAAGCTGGCATTCTGGCCGGACCCGCGCGGTGTCATCCGTCGCCAGATCGGGCAAATGGCCTCGACACTGCCGAGCGGATCTGCGGATGCCGCCACCTGGATCGCCGCGCAAAGCGCCGCGGTGCAAGGGCTGCCTGCCTACGACATCGTCACATTCGGTGACGCGGAGGTGCGCAGCTGTCGCTCGGCACGCGTCGTTGCCGCCAACATCGAACGCCTGGCAGCGGCCATCGCCGACGGCTTTGCCGAGCCGAGCCGCCTAGCAATGGCCAACCCGAAGCCGGATAGCCCCGTCTATCACGCCTATCGCGATTCGGTGGCGGAGATTTTCCGCGCCCTGTCGACGCAGACCGAATTGCTGCGGGTGACGATGATCATCGCCCCGCTCGGCAACAGCGCCGCCGAGACCAAGCCCAACCGGTTGTTTCTGCACAATGCCCCGGCGACGAAGAGCTACCTTCTCGGCGCCGTCGACGGCTTGCAAGGAGTGCTCGACGCCATGCGCCTCGATACCGTCCTCACGGGCGATTTGCGCGGCTTGCCTGCCAAGGCGCGCGCTGAATTGCAGACAGCGCGGCAGATGATCGAGCAGCTGCCGGTTGACCTGAGCGCGCATCTGGCGGAGGAGGAAACCTGGAACCGGTTGGCCGCTATCGACTTGGCACTGCAGCGGTTTGGCCGTGTGGTCAACGTCGGCATGGCGCCGGCACTTGGCTTCCAGGCGGGGTTCAATGCACTCGATGGCGATTAATCGGCGGACCCTGTTGCGGCGCACCGGTGGCGTCGCAGCGGGCCTGGCTGCGGCGGGGACGCTGGCGGCCATCGAGGTGACGACGCCACGATCGGCGCGCGCTGTTGGCTATGTCGGCGGTTGCCAGCAGCCAGACGGCCGTTACGCCGTCGCCTGCTTCGATGCCAGCGGCAGCGAGCAGTTGGTCGTTCCCCTGCCGGGGCGTGGTCATGGCATCACAACTGACGCAGGGACGGGCCTGATCGTCATCTTCGCCCGGCGGCCGGGACGCTTTGCACTGGTGCTACGCCCGAACCAGCCACCACAGATCTTCACGCCCCCAGACGATCGCCACTTCTATGGCCATGGCGCCTTCTCGCCGGCTGGCGACCTGCTGTATGCCACCGAGAACGATTTTCACCGGCAGCAGGGCATGATCGGCATTTACGCTGCAGCGGATTGGCGGCGGATCGGTGAGTTCCCCACCGGCGGCGTCGGTCCGCACGAGGTTGTCCTGCTGCCGGACGGCGTCACCCTGGCGGTTGCCAACGGCGGCATTGCCACCGATCCCGCTGTCGGCGACGGGCGCACGTCGCTCGGTGAGGCAGTTGCGTCCGATCTGGTGCTGCTTGACCGGCGCACCGGTGCGCCGCGCGGCCGTTGGTGGCTGCCGGAGCCGCTCGCCGACCTGTCGATCCGGCATCTGGCCGTCGATCGTTCGGGCAGCGTCTGGTTTGGTGGCCAATGGGAGGGCGCAGCCGAGGTGACGCCACCGCTCCTCGGCCGCCTCCGCCGCAACGGCGTGTTGGAGTCGGTGGCCACCGCAGCCATCGACGGCAATCTCGCCAACTACGTGGGTTCGGTAGCGAGCGACGCCGGCGGCCGGTTGATCGCCGCCTCCAGCCCGCGTGCCGGCGCGGTGGCGCTGCTCGACGCATCCACCACCCGGATCATCGACGTGGTCACCCTCACCGACGGCTGCGGCCTAGCCGGCACCGCTGTCCCCGGCCGGTTCATCGCCACCAGCGGCAATGGTGCCATAACCGCGCTCGACGTTACAGCCACCGCCGCCAGCGAGGAGCCGCTGCGCACCAGCACCGTTCGTTGGGACAACCACCTACACCGCCTGCAGGCATGAGCCGCAATAGTAGCGCCGCCATCCAGAGGTCGAGTCGTCCAGTGGGGCGCCGCGACCGGCCTCTGGGGCGTGGACGAACGAGAGGTGCGGGCGAGGTTGGCGGCCTTCAATCAGTCCATCCACCGCAGCCGCAGGCGGATGTTCGCCGCAACACCGCCGCTTATCCCCTTGTCATCCCAGCAAACATCACCAATCGTACACAGGTCGCAACTCCTTTGGGGAGCTTGAATCAGAACATTGCTGCAGCTTCGGCCAGGCCCAACTCGAAGTATCGCTTCTGCGCCGTCGAATCCTTCAGCGAGATGGTCATGCTCTCCAGGTTCTTCGGCCGCAGGATGTGCAGCGGCTTGCGATAGTAGGTTCGCTCGCCAACCGTCAGCTTGTCTTTGCCGACAGCCGCAAGCAGGGCGTTGATTGACTCCGCCTGGGCGAAGATTCGCTTGTTGGGCAAAGTGAGTTGGAGATCGCTGACGAGGAGGTGGGTGTCGATGCCGGTCAGTGGCAGCGTCAGCACGTTCTTGTGGTAGAGCTTGTCGAGTTCAGCGTGATAATCGTAATCGGTGAAGTCGACGGCGATGATCTCATCCACCTCCGGATCGGCAAAGATCGAGGCGAGCGGCGTGTTATCCATGTAGCCGCCTTCAATGTAGTACTCGCCGTCGATCTGGATGGCCTTGAAATAGGGAATGGTGGTGATCCCGGCGAGGAAGGCATCCATGAATGCATTCAGGCTCGTCTCGTCGATCGTCGCCAAGATGTCGTTGACGCGGAAGAACCGGGTCTGGCGTTTCGTCAGGTTGGTGGCGACGATGTCCCAGCGAACCTGCTGCAAGTTCTTCGCCAGCACCTGGCGGCGGAGCGGATCGTCGAGCTGCAATGACTTGCGACAGTTGTCCTTGTCGACAGTAAACAGATGCGTGCCGGTGGGCAGCAGTTGCGGCCGCAGACCAAGAAAATTGGCCAGAACATGGAAGATATCGCCCAGGCTCAGCCGCATGGTGCGGGCGAGCACCGGCGGCAGTTCCTCTTGCCCCACATCCCAGAGCAGATAGTCCATGGTGATGTTGTTGCCGGAACTGGTGGAAGCGATGTGGACCACAGGTTTGCCGAGGCGCTGCAGCCAGACCAGGGCGCCAGCGGTGTAAAAGCTGCGATAGCCGCCGCCTGAGGCGACGAACCCGTATTTCGTCATCGTTATTCTCCTATGGACGCGACGGGTCGCGAGAGGCTGATTGCCGGCATCAGCGCTCGCCAAACGGATCGCGTGCAGTGGTTCAGTCGGACGGGTCTTCGTCTGTCGACTGCGGCGCTTGCGATCGGTGGGATGGGCTCGGCACCGACGACCGGGGAGGACGGTTCTTTGCCTCGTTGCTCCAGACGAAACGGCCGAAAAGGATGCAACCCTTCATGCCCGGGTCGCAATCCCGCCCCTTGACGCGCTGGCAGCGGCCATTGATCTCGTGCGGGCAGCCCCAGGAGCCCATCACCTGTTTCTCCATTCTGCTGCGATGATCGTCGGCGATCGCCGTGGGTGTGACAAGCGATAACGTCTCGCAACGGCCATCGCACAAAATCACCGCAGCGACGCCCTGAAGACGGCGCCGCCAGTGAGAGCGTTGTCACCAACGTTACCGATGCGCATTATCAGCGCACGTCGGAGAGGCAGAGCAGACATCGTCGGCGCCGAAAGCGATCGGACATGCGCAACCAGCGACCGCCACAGTGATCGAGACGTTGCATATCCTCGTCGTCGATGATGACGCCCAGGTGCGGCAGCTCATTGGCCGCCTACTGGTGGAGCACGGCTATGAGGTGACCGGCGCGCGCGACGGTCGCGAAATGCGTGAAACGCTGTCGACACGCCGGATTGATCTTATCGTTCTCGATCTCATGCTGCCCGGCGTTTCGGGTCTCGACCTGTGCCGTGACCTGCGCGCTGCGTCTTCGGTTCCAATTATTATGCTGACGGCGCGAGGCGAAGACACCGACCGCATCGTCGGTCTGGAATTGGGCGCCGACGACTACCTGGCCAAGCCATTTAATCCGCGCGAGTTGTTGGCGCGCGTGCGGGCGGTGCTCCGCCGGGCGGGGGCAAAGCCTGACCAAGATCAGCCAATTGGCGGGCGGATGATCGCCTTCGCCGGTTACCGGCTCGACACGCAGCGACGGGAGGTGACGTCACCGGACGGCGTCGTCATCGATCTCAGCGGCGGCGAATACGATCTCCTGCTTGCCTTCATCGAACGTCCGAACCGCGTCCTCTCGCGCGAGCAGTTGCTGGAGATGTCGCGCCACCGTCTGGCGGACCCCTTTGATCGTAGCATTGATGTGCAGGTCAGCCGGTTGCGCCGCAAGCTCGAAGCCGGCGAGGCGATCGCGCCCTTGATCAAGACCATCCGCGGTGCCGGCTACCTCTTCGTCCCGACGGTGAAGCGGCTGTGAGGGCGTTGATCCCGGATACCCTCGCCGGACGCACCATCGCCATCCTGGTGCTGGGGCTTGGCTTGTTTCATCTGTGGAGTATCTGGATCTACCAGATTGGCACCGAGAACCTTCTCGGCTCAAGGCGAGATGGCGAACTGGCTGGTCGTCTCATCGTCGCCTTGCACGCCCTTGATGCATTACCACCGATCGAGCGGGAGGGGACAGCACACGCGCTGTCCGATCGCAACCTCAACATTCACTGGAGCCCAATGAGCCTGGTCACCGAGCCAGCAGCTGACGGCGAGCAGGCGCGGGCCTTGCGCGTTCGCTTGCACGAGCTAGCGCCAGAACTGACCGAGAACCGGCTTCGCTTCGGCTATGCGGACGAACCGGAGCAACATCATCACTTGCTCCTGGCGTCGGCACAGCTCAAGGACGGGACCTGGGTCACCTTCGGACTCGATGCTTTTCGGCGGGCAGCCGCAGCGGAGCATGACGTGCTGGGTTCGCTCACCGCCATGGCGGTGGGGATCCTGCTCGTTTCCATTCTGCTCGTTCGCTCGATCAACGCACCCTTGCGCGCGCTCGGCGACGCGGCCGATCGGATCGGGGCCGATCTCAGTGCCGCCGGTGCGCCCGAGGTCGGGCCGCGGGAAATTCGCCAGGTGGCGAGGGCCTTCAATGCGATGCAGGCGCGGATCAGACGGCTGATCGACGACCGGACACAGACGCTCGCTGCCATTTCGCACGATCTGAAGACACCGCTCACCCGGCTCCGGTTGCGCGCCGGCTTCCTCGACGACGTCGAGGCGCGGCGGACGATCGAAGCCGATCTCGACGAAATGGAGCGGATGCTTGACTCGGCGCTGGCGTTCCTGCGTGGCGAGGCGACGGAAGAGGCAAGCCGGACAATTGACATCATGTCGGTACTGCGCACGATCTGCGATCAGCAGCTTGATGCCGGTCATGAGGTCATCCTGCTCGGACCGCCCCGCGCGCGCCGNCTCGCCTGCCGGCCAACGGCGATCAAACGGGCACTGGCCAATCTGCTCGACAATGCTGTCAAGTACGGTCGACGCGCCCACGTCACCGTCGACGAACAGGCGCGCGAATTGCGGCTGGTGATCGACGACGAAGGCCCGGGTGTTCCAGCGGCGGAGCGTGAACGGGTATTCGATCCCTTCTACCGACTTGAGGCGAGCCGCAGTCGCGATACCGGCGGCACCGGTCTCGGCCTGACCATCGCCCGAACCGTCATCCGTGCCCATGGCGGTGAAATCGCCCTTGCCGACGCCCCGTCCGGCGGCCTGCGCGTCGCGGTGACGCTGTCCACGAACGCCCGCAGCTGAACCGCCAGCAACAGTTTTTTACATTCGAGCAAAGCTCGGGATAACCGCAGTGCTTATCGTCCTTAGCGTGGGCAGGAATGGGACGAGACACGGTACTCGAACGTATCGGTGCAGCGGTCCATCCAGTCGGTGCTGAACCTTTGGCTGGATAAGAATAATGGCGGTTCGTCTGCGTGTTGCCAACTCGTGCTTGCGCGCCCTTGCTTTGTTGCTTCCGTTGGCTCTGGCGTCTTTGGTGGCGCAAGTCGCCGAGGGAGAGGAGGCGTCGACAACGGCAGGGGTAACAGTCCAGATGGTGCCGGAGCCTCGTGCCATCATCCGCCATGTGCTTATCAGGGCAGACCCGGAAGCGACCGTGGTGCTTGGTCAGGTCAGCCGCCGAGGCGTGTACGATAACGCCTTTGCTGGCGCCAAGGTTATGGGGCGGGCGGTGCTTCCAGACGGCTCGGTTCACGAGCTAACGGATACCTTGCTGACGCCAGAGCCGCGTTTCCGCAACTATCGAACCATTTATCCCGACGCAGCCTTTCGCCTTGTCTTTCCGGAGCGACTGCCAAGTGGAACAACGCTCTACTTGAAGTTTGTCGCTGGCTCGGCCGCACCGATGTCGTCGCTCGGATGGATGGGCGATAGCATAGGTTGAACATCCATCACCAGCGACATCGCCGTGGGCATCAGCAAAACTTTGTTACAATGCAGCCAACCTGTGGACAAGCAGGCAAGGTAGGAATGGACCGCCCCGCAAGGGGCCAAGCGCCAGGTTGAATGATCAAGGCAGGCACAATGAAAGCATCAAACGTCACGTCGCGCCGTCAGACCCTGCAGGGTGCCGGCGTCCTCGCCGCGAGCGCGCTGGCCACGCTCCTGCCCATGCCCGGCGCCCGGGCGCATGAGGGGCACGATCATGCGCCGAAGACCATTCTCGACCTGAAGGGCAAGCTGGTGCGGATCGTCGGGCCGAACGAGATGGTCAGCCAGGAGTTCATCCAGGATCGGGTTACCATCCACGTCGACGCCGAGGGGCGCATTGTCGATCTGGTCTACGGCTGAGGTCGTGGTGTTCCCGCTGCATCCTGTCCTGGTGCATTTTCCCATCGCCTTGTTTGCCGTTGCGCTTGCGGCCGATGCCGTGGGGCGCCTGCGGGCGAATGCGCTGGCGAATGCCCTTGGCTTCTGCTGCCTGTTGCTGGCGGTGGTCGGCGCGGCTGGCGCGGTGGTGACCGGCAGCGCCGACATGCTCCGTGCCGATCTGGCGATGGCGACCCACGCTTTCGTTCACCTGCATCGGGACATTGGCCTGGTCCTGTTGGCGGCGCTTGTCTGCCTCGCTATTTGGCGCTGCCTTGAATGGCGGCGCGGTGGTGGTGGAGGGCAGGTTGGCTGGCCCTATCTTCTTGCCGCATCGGTTGTTTTCGTCTTGCTCACGTTTCAGGGCTGGTTTGGCGGGCAATTGGTCTATGGCCTGGGAGCCGGGGTTGCGGCTGCGGGGCAGGGCGTCGTCAGCCCTGAGGAAGGCCAATTGGGGCTCGCCCCCTTCGCGCCTTTGACCGGTGCGGTGCACCCGCATCAGGGCCATGCCCATTAGCGCAGCTACGCTCGGGTGGGAGCCTGTCGATACAAAGCTACGGGAGGAACGCAGATGATAAGCGGATGGTTTTGACTTGTCTTCTCATGGCCGCTCTGGCCGCGGCCGCTCCGGCCATGGTGGCTGCCGCAGTGACGGACTTTGTCTTCGAGGCGCAGCCGGCTCAGGTTACCGCCAGCCGCGATGCCGTCATTGGCGTTCGTTTGCTGAACAAGGCCTCGGGCCAACCGGTTGCCGACGCGGTGATTTTTCAGTCGCGGCTCGACATGTCGCCGGACGCCATGGCCGATATGGTCAGTCCGCTTACCCCGCTGCCGGCCGAGCAACCCGGGGTCTACCGGTTCAAGGCCGATCTCAGCATGGCAGGCCGCTGGGCGTTGAGGTTGGCGGCGAAGGTGCCGGGCGAACAGGAGACGGTACGCGGCGAGGTCATCGTTGTGGCGAAATAATGCGTCCGTAGCGACGGCGGACCGGAGTTAGCGGCGGTGGGTGACGGCAGGAGACAAGTGCAGTTGCGCAGGTGGGCGGTGCTGATCTTGGCACCGGCCATGGCAGCAGTGGCGGCAGCACCCGCCAGCCGTGCAACCGAAGCTGCAACCGCGACGACAGAAGGGGCGGTTGCGGCACCGACGATGCCGGGTGCTTCCGTTGAGGACCTTCTCGCCATGGCGCGGGAGATGAATCCAGAGGTTGCGGCGGCGGCACTCGACAGTGAAGCAGCGCTGGCGCGCGTCGATGCGGCGGGACGCCTGCCCGATCCGACGTTCACCACCGAGTTCAAGGACATCGGCCGGGAACGCGAGAACGCAGTGCCGGAAACCCTCGGCCGAGTCGAGTACAAGATCCAGCAGGAATTTCCCCTATGGGGCAAGTTGCGCCTGCAGGAAGACGGTGCCCGTGCCCGTGCCGGGGCGGCGCGCGAGACACAGCGGGCGATCGAGATGGAGGTGGCCGCGCGGATCAAAACGGTGTTCGCCGCTTACTATGCCGCCTTCGAAGGCTGGCGGCTGACCAAGGATTTGCAGGCGAACGTCGCCACCCTCGTTGACGTTACCCACNNAGATCGCTACGCCCAAGGCCTGGGTGAACAGGATGACGCGATCCGTGCCCAGGTGGAAGCAACCCGCCTGCGCACGGAACTGGTCCGCTTCGAGGCCGATCAGCGGCAGACCGCGGCGCAGCTCAACGCCTTGCTCGACCGCGGGGAAGAGGCACCGCTGGCGACGCCGTTGGCGCTGCGGCCGATGCCGAGCGAGACGTTGACTCTGCCGCAGCTGGCGCAACTGGCGTGGAGCGACAACCCCACCGTCGGGGCCGCCCAGTCGCAGATCACCGCTGCCGAGAAGGATCAGGCCCTGGTGGGCAAGAGCTGGTACCCGGACGTGACGCTGGGGGTCACCTTCCAGCAATTCGTCGATCAGGATCAACGCTCACCCGGCTACGAAGCGATGATCGGGGCGAAGATCCCCCTGCAATGGGGGCTGCGCGATGCCTGGGAGCGGGAAGCGGCAGCGAACCTGGCGGCGGCGCGGCGGCGGCGGGACGCAGCGTCGGCAAGCGTCCGCGGTGACCTGGCGAATGCTTATTGGGCGCTCGATGGGGCGCGGCGGATCAGCGCGATGCTGAAAGATGTCCAGCTGCCGCAAACCCGGCTGGCGTTCCAGGCGGCGATCCGCAGCTATGAACAAGGACGCTCCACCTTGAATACCGTCCTCGATACGGAGCAGCAGGTCTTCGCCACCATGCTGCGGCTGCTTGCGGTGCAGGTGGAGGCACAGGCGCAGCTTGCCGAAATCGAACGCCTGATCGGCAGGGACCTATGAGAGCGGCTGTCCTCATTGCCCTGCTTTTGGCTGTCGCCGCCGCCGCCGGTGCGGGCGGCTACTGGCTGGCGCAGCGGCAGCTCGCATCCACCACTGCCGCCTCGGCACCTGTCGCGGCAACCTCGGTGGAGCGAAAGATCCTTTACTACAAGGACCCGATGGGCAAGCCCGACTACTCGGCGGTGGCGAAGAAGGATGCGATGGGGATGGATTATGTCCCCGTCTATGCGGACGAGGAAGCTCCGCTCGCGTCGGCAACGTCAGCAGCAGCGCCACCTGCTGTCGCCTCGAAGGAGCGGACGGTCCTCTACTATCGCAATCCCATGGGGCTGCCCGATACCTCGGCGGTACCGAAGAAGGACTCCATGGGCATGGACTACATCCCGGTCTATGCCGATCAGGCGGACGATGACGGCTCGCTGGTGAAGATCAGCCCGACCAGGGTGCAGACGTTGGGGGTGCGCTCCGAGCCGGCGGCGTTGCGCACACTGGTGCGGCCGGTGCGCGCTGTCGGTACGGTGCAATTCAGCGAACGCCAGCTCACCATCGTCTCCACCAAGTTTGAGGGCTGGATTGAACGGCTTTACGTCAGCGCCACCGGCGAGCCGGTGCGGCGCGGCCAACCGTTGATGCAGATCTACAGCCCGCTGCTGGTGCAGACCGAGCAGGAATACGTCGATGCGGTGCGGATGGCGGCGTCGCTTGGCGCGGCAGAGGAGGGCGATGCGGACAGCCGCACCGCCGCCGATCGGCTGGTGGAAGGGGCACGCCAGCGGCTGCGTAACCTTGATGTTGCCGAAGCGGAAATCCGCCGCCTGGAGCGGGAGGAAACGGCGGCGCGGACGATCGCCTGGCCGGCGCCCTTTGCCGGCATCGTCCTGGCAAAGGAGGCCTTCGAAGGGATGCGCTTCATGCCCGGCGAAGCCCTGTACAAGATCGCCGGCACCTCGCCGATCTGGGTGATCGCCGAAGTCTTCGAGCAGGATCTGGCACAGGTGGCGGTGGGTCAGCCGGCGACGATCACCGTCAAAGCCTACCCGGGGCGGAGCTTCCAGGGCCGCGTCGCTTTCATTTATCCCACTGTTAGCAGCGAAACCCGGACCGGCAAGGTGCGGATCGAACTCGCCAATCCGGGCGGTGAGTTGAAGGCCGACATGTATGCCAGCGTCGAACTGGAAGCGCGCGCTGGCGGCACAAAGGTCCTGAGCGTTCCCGACTCCGCGGTCATCGACAATGGCGTTCGCCAGGTGGTGCTGGTGGAGCGCGGCGAGGGCCGGTTCGAGCCGCGGCCGGTCAAGGTCGGCAGCAAGGCCGCTGGCTTCACCGAGATCCGCGCCGGCGTCAGCGAGGGGGAGAAGGTGGTGGTCAGCGCCAACTTTCTTATCGACGCAGAAAGCAACCTGAAGGCGGCGCTCGGCGCCTTCACCGCTGGCGAGAGCCCACCGCAATGATCAGCGGGCTGATCCGCTGGTCGGCGCATAATCTCGTCCTGGTGCTGATCGGCACGGTGTTCATTGTCGCCGCCGGCCTTTATGCCGTGGCGAAGACGCCGCTCGACGCCATTCCCGATCTGTCCGACGTCCAGGTGATCGTCTTCACCGAGTATCCCGGTCAGGCGCCACAGGTGGTGGAGGACCAGGTCACCTTNCCCTTGACCACGGCGATGTTGGCGGTGCCGCATTCAAGGGTCGTCCGCGGCCTGTCGCTGTTCGGCGCCTCCTTCGTCTACATCATCTTCGAGGACGGCACCGACATTTACTGGGCGCGCTCTCGCGTCCTCGAATACCTGAACTTCGCCTCGAAGCAGCTGCCGCAGGGGGTAACACCCACCCTCGGTCCGGACGCGACCGGGGTCGGCTGGGTCTACCAGTACGTGCTGACCAGCGCCAAGCGGACGCTGGCCGAACTGCGGACGATGCAGGACTGGTATGTCCGCTTCGGCCTGGCGAAAGCGCAAGGCGTATCCGAAATCGCCAGCATCGGTGGCTTTGTGAAAACCTACGCGGTCACCGTCGATCCGCTGCGCCTCAAGTCCTACGACATCCCGCTGTCGCGGGTGCTCGATGCGATCCGCGCCAACAATATGGACGTGGGCGGTCGGGCGATCGAGATGACCGAGACCGAATACCTGGTACGCGGTCGCGGCTACCTGCGCGGCATCGATGATATCGAACACGTGGTGCTCAAGGCGGACGGGTTGACCCCGGTGCTGTTGCGCGACGTTGCCCGTGTCGAACTGGGACCAGACGAGCGGCGCGGCCTGACCGAGTTGAACGGCGAGGGCGAGGTGGTGAGCGGCATCGCCATCCAGCGCTACGGCGGCAACGCCCTCGACGTCATCGCCAACGTCAAGGCGCGGATGGCCGAAATCGCGCACAGTCTGCCGCAGGACGTCTCCATCCAGGCCGTTTACGACCGCTCGGACCTTATCCATCGGGCGATCGACACGCTGAAGCGGACGTTGTTCGAGGAAAGCATCATCGTCGCCCTCGTCTGCGTCGCCTTTCTCCTGCATGTGCGCAGTGCCTTGGTGGCGATCATCATGCTGCCGGTGGGGGTGCTGATGGCGTTCATCGCCATGCATGCGCTCGGTATCAACTCGACGATCATGTCGCTCGGCGGCATCGCCATTGCCATCGGCGCGATGATCGATGCGGCGATCGTCATGATCGAGAACGCGCACAAGCACTTGGAGCGGGCCGCACCTGAAACGCCGCGGCTGATGTCGATTGTCGATGCGGCNGTGGAAGTGGGGCCGTCGCTATTCTTTTCGCTCTTGATCATCACCGTGTCGTTCCTGCCCATCTTCACCCTGGAAGCGCAGGAAGGCCGGCTGTTCAAGCCGCTCGCCTATACCAAGACGTTCTCGATGGCGGCGGCGGCGCTGCTCTCGGTGACACTGGTACCGGCACTGATGGTGCTGTGCATCCGCGGCCGGATCATTGCGGAGAAGAAGAACCCGATCAATCGGGTGCTGATCTGGGTCTACCGGCCGGTGATTGCCTTCGTGCTGCGGGCGAAGCTGCTCACCGTTGCCGTGGCACTGATCGTTCTCGGCGTGTCGGTGTGGCCGGCCACCCGGCTCGGCACCGAATTCATGCCGACGCTGAACGAGGGGACGCTGTTCTACATGCCGGTGACGCTGCCTGGCCTCTCGATCACCAAGGCCGCCGAGCTGCTGCAGACCCAGGACAAGATCATCCGCTCCTTTCCGGAAGTGGCGTCGGTCTATGGCAAGGCCGGCCGCGCCGCCACCGCCACCGATCCGGCGCCGACGGAGATGTTCGAGACCGTCATCAACCTGAAGCCGGAGAGCGATTGGCGCAGCGGCATGACCGTCGATGCGCTGATCGCCGAGATGGATCGGGCGCTGCAGTTCCCCGGGGTCAGCAACGCCTGGACGATGCCGATCAAGGCGCGCATCGACATGCTATCCACCGGCATCCGCACCCCCGTCGGCATCAAGCTGTTCGGCCCTGACCTTGAAGGCCTGGAGCAGGTCGCCCGCGAAATCGAGCAGGCGGTGCGCACGGTGAAGGGGACCAGCAGCGTCTACGCCGAGCGGGTGATGGGCGGCTATTACATCAACATCGAGCCCGACCGGGCGGCGCTGGCCCGCTATGGGCTGATGGTCGGTGACGTGCAGGAGGTGGTGAAGAGCGGCCTCGGCGGCGAGGCGGTGACGACGACGGTGGAGGGACGAGAGCGCTACACGGTCAACGTCCGCTATCCGCAGGCGTTACGCGCCGACCCGCAGGCAATCGCCGAGAACGTGCTGATCCCGCTGCCGAACAAGAGTTACATCCCCCTCGGTCAGGTGGCAACCGTGAGCCTGGCGAAGGGGCCACCCAGCGTGCGCACCGAAAACGCGCAACTGGTGGTCTATATCTACGTCGACTTCCGCGATCGCGATATCGGCGGCTACGTCGCCGACGCCAAGAAAGTCGTCGCCGAGCGGGTGCAGTTCCCGCCGGGCTACTACATCACCTGGAGCGGCCAGTTCGAATACCTTGCGCGCGCCGAAGCGCGGATGAAGATCGTCGTCCCGGTAACGCTGCTGATCATCTTCATGCTGCTTTACCTCAACTTCCGCCGGCTGACGGAAACGCTGATCGTCATGCTGAGCCTGCCGTTTTCTCTCGTCGGCGGGTTGTGGTTCGTCTGGTATCTCGGCTTCCATTTCAGCGTCGCCGTCGTCGTCGGCTTCATTGCGCTGGCCGGTGTCGCGGCCGAGACCGGCGTGNNGATCATGCTGATCTATCTGGACCACGCTTGGGCAGAGGCCAAAGCCCGCTGTGCTGCCGCCGGCCGAGCGCCGACTCGTGCCGATCTCTACGATGCGATCATGGTCGGCGCCGTCGAGCGGGTGCGGCCAAAGATGATGACGGTGATCGCGATCATGGCCGGGCTGCTGCCGATCCTGTGGGCGACCGGCACCGGCTCGGAAGTCATGCGGCGGATCGCCGTGCCGATGATCGGCGGCATGGTCTCCTCCACCGCGCTGACGCTGATCGTCATTCCGGCGATCTATGGGTTGGTGAAGGGGTGGCGCCTGCCCGATGCTGGCGCCGCTACCGTCGAGCCAGCAACAACACCCCGCGCGGCCGGCTGAGCTTGGCGCAACCGCAGCTTCACCTCGGCAACCGAACGCTTGATCCCAGGTGCGGCGTTTACGGGCTTGGTCGGACGCAAGTCCGCTAACCCGTCTTATTCATGACGCCGGCTGGGAGGTTGAGATTTTGGGCGACGCTGACTGATGGGACGAGCGTGGGCTTTCGGGTTTTCCCGGCTTGGTCGGATTGGATTTGATGGTGGTGTGGATGGTTTCCGGGAGGGGTTCGGCGGGGCGTCTCTGGCCCCAGTGCTCAGGGTCCGGCGAGGGCGGTGGCGAGGTGGCGGATCAGCGCCGCGTCCGGGCAGGCGGCGGCGAAGGCGAGGCGGACGCGGCATGCGGTCTCGATGACGCGGGCGCCGAGCTTCAGCAGTCGCAGTCGGAGGGTGGCGAACTCGGCGACCGCCAGGGCGTGCGTTTTCGGGATGGCGTCGCGCAACTCGAGGATGAGCCAGTAGGCAGCGGTATGCAGCAACAGTCGTACTTGGTTTGCCAGCGGCGAGCGGCAACTGGTGCGGTCCGAGGCGAGCTGGCTCTTGTGCATCTTGATCAGGTTTTCGGCTTGGCCGCGGGCGCAGTAGAGAGTGTCGTAGACGTGCTCGGCCGAACCGGCTTCGAGACTGGTGACGACGAAGCGGATGTCGAGGCCGCGGGTCGTCGCTTCGATGCGGGCACACGCCCGGCGCTGCTGTTTCCACGACTTCGCCCGGTAACCGGTCTCGGTGAAGCCGCGCAGGCAGGGCTTCTTCTCCAGCGCCCGGCGGGTACGGATGTCGTCGGCGGCCTCGTCGACCAACCGGTCGAGCACCCTGTTGCCGGGCAGACCGAAGACGTAATCGATGCCGTTCGCCTCGCACCAATCCATCACCTCCGGGCGGCCGTAGTGGCCATCGCCGCGGATGGTGATGCGGGTGGCGGGCCAGCGACGGCGGACGTGACGGACGAGGCGGCGCAGATGGCCGCGGATCTCCTTGCCGGACGGCGTCTTGCCGGCGCGCAGGATCACCGCCACCGGCCGGCTCGTCGCCGTATCGTAGATGTGGATCGGCAGGAAGCAGCGCTCGTCGTAATGCGCATTGAACAGCGACAGCTGTTGATGACCGTGGACGACGTCGCAAGTGTCGTCGATGTCGAGCGTCACCGCGGCGGGCGGCGCCGGATAGCTGTCGAGCCACAGATTGAGCAGGATCCGGCCGAGCCGGATGACGCTGCGCAGGTCGGGGGCGTTCTCCCAGCGCGAGACGGTCGGCTGCGAGCACAGGTCCCGTCCGCTATCCGGCAACCGGCCGCAGGCGAGCTTGAACGCCGGATCGAAGCGCAGGCTGTCGAGATCGTCGGCGTCCTCCCAGCCGCAGGCGATGGCGAAGATGCGCGCCCGCAGAATGTCGGCCAACGGGTGAGTGATCCGGCTCGCGTCGCGGCCGTCCGGGATCACGGCGGCGAGCTTTGTGGAAATGCCCAGCCGGCGCTCGACTTCGGCCAGCAGCAGAACCCCGCCGTCCGAGCTGATCCGGCCGCCGTCGAAGGCGGCGGTGACCTTCTTGCGTCCGACGGCTGGAAACGAGAACGGCAGCGTCGTATCGTCGGTCATGGCGGATGTGGCCGGCCAGGATGTCGTCGAAGGGTTGGCTTCAGCAACCGAATCCTACGCCACATCAACCGCTTACGCTACATCCGCCAGTTCACTACGCCCGCCGTCGTGAATAAGACGGGCTAAGGTGCTATTCCCGACCGCGTGGGCGAGTGCTCCGGCAACTCCGCGATTGCCACAACCGGGCGTTATGAGAGGTATGGCGCGCCGTCACAATGTCCATCGAAATTCACGGAGCAGGAACGCTATTAACGAGACAGAAAATTCCCCATCCTCGTGGGAAATATCGCGGATATGCTTTCCTTCCTCTGCTTGTCTATCTCTTTCAGACGATTTGCCGCGCGGATGCAGTCTGTTGATGATTTCGGCAGAAGATCTGATTCCTACATAGGCACCAGGAATATTTTTTATAATCTTTCCAAGATCGCCCTTCGGCGTACCCCCAACTGTTGGCAACCAAGCTGCTAACATGCAGCGAGCAGATTCGCGGCAAACATCCACGATAGGCACCGGCAGGTACTTATGTGCAGCATCAGCTACTTNTTCGATACTTTCTAATATATCTACACGCTTTTCTCGCGGTAAAGCACTCTCATTCAGGTCTGGCAAAACGCCCATTGTGTTAGAAGACTTGAGTGTGAACAGTGTTTCACCGTTAAATAAGCGCTCTCCATCAATGATGTTCCATACGGTCCTGTATGTTGAATCGCCGAGCGACATAATTGGCCGTTTGGACACCTTGATCTGGGTATTTGGGATGAAGGATTGATACGCCTTAAACCAAGGTGAACTTTCACCAGCAGAGTGCGGATATGGATAGTAATTTACTCGATCATCCTGCCACTGTTTTCGATCGGGATCGCAAGGAACATAAAATCTGCCTCTCCGGATCCGTGTCGTCGGATCGAAGAAGTCTTCGCGAAAGATAGGCTCAGAAATAAAAGATTTGCTGCCGAAAATTGCATCATCATGATCCCATACCTTTGAGAGCCTCGGCATCGGATAGACAGCGTTCAAGAAAATTTCGTTCCCCTCAAAGACACGTTCACCATCAGCTATCGCAAGTAACATATGATGCCCCATTGAATTCGAGCTCGGGCCAACCGACGCTGTCCGCGGGTTAGGCGCGGCCTTGAACGCACCGGACAAAGTCTCTTGAACGTCGCATACCGTACGCTGCTGGCTTCCGCAATGGAGACACCTCCAAGGTCGCTTCTGGCGATTCGTGTCAATTTCGGCCTGACGCCGCCGTGGTGTCCGGAACGTCTCGACGGTGACGGTGCTCGTCGCACCGTCTAATCGGCAGCCGATGGCATGAGGTCACCACCTTCCTAACCCGCGGCCGGCGCGAGCTGAACCTTGGGTTGCAGGCGGGTGATGACGTCGCGGGCGTCGTAGGCGTGGACGTTGTCTTCGGGCTTTTGCCCTGAGTAGACGACGATCGTCGCCTGGGCGGTGTAGCGGGTGCTCGGGGTGGCGTAGACAGTGCCGACGCCGACGCCGAAGCCACCACCGCCGCCCCAGCCGTAATAGCCGCCGCCGAAGGGGGCGTAGGCGCCGGGATAGGTGTTGACCCAGCCGGAATAATTGGTCGAGGCATCGATGTCGCGGCTGGAGATGACGAACCAGTCGTGGCCGCTGGCAAGGGTGATTTCGGCCGCGCGGTAAAGAAGGTAGGTCTGGACGACGGTAAGGGGCGTCACCGCGTTACCGGCGAAGGTGACGAGGTAGCGGTTGCTTTCGATCTGCTCGTCGGCATAGCCGTAGCCGTCGGTGCTCGGCTGATAGGGCGTCGGCGTCGCGCAGCCGGCGAGGCCGAAAAAGCAGAACAGAACACCAGCGACGAGGTTGCGCCAGCGCGATGCTCTTGCCTTTGACATGACGGTCACCTGCGACTTCGCTGCCGAACGGAAATGGCTGCGCCAGATTCAACGCACTTCGCGCGCCGCGGTTCCGGCGTCCCGCCCGCGGTCTCGCGCGTCGATCGCCGTGTTGCCGTGCGGCGACGCAAACGGGACCGCGTCCTGTCGGCAGACCGTTCCNNTCTCCGGCGGCAGCGTGCCGCTGATCAGGTAACGGCTGGTCAGGGCATCGGCGCAGCTGCTGGGGTTGAGCAGCGCGGTATGGCCGTAGCCGTCAACGGTCAGCAGGCGGGCACGGGCGAGCAGGCTGGCCATGGCCAGCGAGCCCTCATAGGGAGTGTACGGATCGAAGCTGTTGCCGATCACCAGGATCGGCTTGGCGGTACGTCGATTCCACGGACCGTCGTACACATCGGCGGCTACCGCCGGCCAAGTGGCGCACGGCTCATCGTTCCATGCCCAGTTGGACCCCACATCCTCGGCGCGCTGGAAGGCGAGGACGGCAAGCGCCCGATAGAACGCCGGGTAGCGGGGATTGGGACTCTCGGCGCACTGCACCGCCAGCCTCTGTTCGCGCTCGTCGTAATCCTTTGGGCTTGGCGTGCCGCCGTTGCCGCCATTCCATAGCGTCTGCAGCAGCTCAGCCGCCGCGCTCCAGCCGGGAAAGCCCAGCCCCGCCGGGACGACCGAGAGCATGTTGGCCATGCCGCTGACGAGGGCCGCATAAGTGACGGGCTCGCCATGCAAGGGAATCGGCTGCTGGCGAATGCGCACCAGCAGGCTGGCGAACTTGGCGCGTGTGGCCGCGGCATCGGCGGTCGCGAAGGCGCAGAGATCTGTTCCCGCCTCAGTACAGCGGTCGAGGAACGCGTTGAGCACATTGTTCGAGGCAAGATCGGTGCCGAGGCGCAGCGACGTGGTGAGGAAACGCTCCCTGCCCGACGCGGTCCAGGCGCGCGGATCGATGTTGCTGTCAAGGACCATCGCCCGAATGCGTTCGGGAAACAGGTTGGCGTAGGTGGCGCCGAGCAGCGTTCCATGCGTGATGCCGACGTAGGTCAGCCGCGGCTCACCGACGGCGCGACGCAGCAGATCCAGATCACGCGCGCTATCGGCAGTCGAGAGGTGGGCAAGCAGGTCGCCGTTGCGCGCATGGCACAAGTGGCCGAAGGTGCTGTAGCTGTTGATCCAATTGCTGACCTGCGTCGGCCCGACGGGAAATCCCACCGGCGTTGAAGCAAAGAAGTCGAGAGCTTCTTGCTTGGTTGCAAAGCAGGAGATGGCGGTGCTGGCGCCGATCCCCCGCGGATCCCAGCTGATGAGATCGAAGCGCTGGCGGACCGCCAGCGGAAAGCGCTCAGACCACTTGGCGAGTGCCTGGACGCCTGATCCGCCCGGGCCACCGGGATTGAAGAACAGGCTGCCGATCCGTCGCCCCGGCTGGGTCGCCCGATGGCGGATGAGCGCCAGCGAGATCGTCGGGCCGGCCGGCTGCCGGTAATCGAGAGGCACGTTGGCACTGGCGCAGTCGAAGCCGGCCTGATCTGGTGCGGCACAGCTATGCCAAGCGAGGACCGGCACCTCCGGGGCCTCGACCGGGGCTGCCGTCGCCCCGGCATGCGCAGCCCAGCACAGCAGGGTGATTCCCGTCGCCGCAGCAATGCATAGCCGACTGCAAGCGGTCTGAATGGCGCGCATCGCCATGCTCCGTGAACCCCGCCTCGCCAAACGAGAGGATTATACCCATGGTTTTTCCCGCAGGCGACGCGAAACCTGCGGTGTGGCGAGCTACCGCAGCAGGGATTCTGCGGTAGCGAGATCCTCGGCACAATTGATGTTCAAAAAAGGGTCGACGGGAGAGGCGGCGAAGGTTACCCGCACGCCGTTCAGCCGGGCCATCAGCCGGTGCAGGCTGATGTCCGGCTCGTGAGCGAGCAGGTCGAGGGTGCTGCGGCGCGCATCCTGTGTCCACAAGGCGACGATGGGGTGATCGCGGCCCCCGCTCGCCGCGTACGCGACGGTAGCCGCAGCGGCAGCAAGGGTACACCCTAGGCGTTCCACCAGATCGTCCGGCAGCAGCGGCGTGTCCACCGGGACGCTGAGCAGTGGGGCGCAGGTTTGATCCAGGTCCTGTAGCAGGTGGAACAGCGCACTCAGGCCGGCAAGCGGACCGGTTGCCGGCCGTGAACCACGGCGGTCGGCACAGATGCGCAGACCGTAGGCGCGAAAGCGGACGTCGTCGCTGTTGGTGTTGATCAGCAGATCATCAACCTGCGGTGCCAGGCGCTCGAGCACGTGTTCGATCAGCGGCCGGCCAGCCAGGGTGAGGAACGCCTTTTCAACCATGCCGAAGCGGCGACCATGGCCACCTGCGAGGACGGCGCCAATAACCGGCTGGGCGGTGAGCTGATTACCCATCTCTACGCGATGAGCATGGCGTCGAAGGGTAGATAGGTCAGGCGACTGCCTGGCGTCACTTCGACCACTTCGGCGGCGACCATGGCGAGGCCATCGCCGTCCACCAGCGGGCGCAGGCGTGCCGAGCCGCCCCGGCCGAGTTTCTCCAGCATCGGCAGCCCTGCGGTATCGAAACCCGCATGACGAACCGGGAAAAACTCCTCGCGCCCCGGCTTGCGGCACCAGCGAAAGGCGGCAACGGCCGGCCTGCCAATGGGCGCGCTGGCGCCGGCGTGGCCGCTCAGGCTCTCGATCGCCGGGCGCCCGAGGATGAGAAAGGCGACGAAGGCGGCAAAGGCGTTCCCCGGCAGGCCGAGCCACGCTGCCTGTCCCATCAGCCCGAGCATCGCCGGCTTGCCGGGTTTGACGGCCATCCACAGCCGTGCATGGCGGTGACAGTGCTCGCGGATCAGGCGGCTGACGTGGTCTTCGTCGCCCACCGAGATGCCGCCGCTGGAAACCAGCAGATCATGCTGTTGCGCCAGCGCCCGCACTGCGGTGGCCAGATGCTGGGAGGTNNCGTCGGGCAGGATGCCGGCGTCGGTGGTCGTGGCACCCGCGGCCGCGAGCAGGGCAAGCAGCATCGGCCGGTTGGAGTCGTAGATCGCCGCCGGCTGCAGCGCGCTGCCGGCGGCGCGCAGTTCATTGCCGGTGGAAAAGACGGCAGCGCGCAGCCGCCGATGCACCGAGAGGTGCGAAAGCCCGATCGCCGCCGCGAGCGCCAGATGGCGCGNCGCATCGAGCCGCAGCCCGGCGTCGAGAATGAATTCGCCGTCTGCCACGTCCTCGCCGCTGCGGCGGACGTTGTCGCCGAAAGCCGGCTGTCGCAGCACGACGACGTTGCCGCCCTGCGCCTCGCATTGCTCCTGCATCACCACCGCATCGTAGCCAGGCGGCAGAGGGGAGCCGGTAAAAATCCGCACTGCGCCAGTGGCAGTGGCAGTGGCAGTGGCAGGCAGGCCGGGTGCGGCGCCGGCGATCAGGCGGTGCACCACCGGCAGGGTAAATGGCGGCGAGCCGCTGCTGAGCAGACGGCTGTTCACTGCGTAGCCATCTACGGCGGCGTTATCGAACCGCGGCAGTGGCACCTCTGCTGCCACCGGACGAGCAAGGATGCGCCCGCTGGCGGCGGCGAGCGGCACCTGCTCTGTCCCGGCAATGGGGGTGAGAAACGCCCGCACGCGTGCCTGCGCCTCGGCAAGCGAGAGGAGGGAGCATTCTGTTGTCCTTGTCCCGTCGCTCACGATGATCGCGCCGGCGGCAGCGATGGGTCGGCGGTGTCATCTCCCGTCCCGGTTGACGATCCCGGTGCTCCGTGCCTGCCGTCGATGGCTATGGCTGATGCTGCCGCATCGCTCCAGACGGAAAAAACGCATCGGCATGCTGCGGCGGGCGTGGCGGCGACGGGGTGGCGATGCTGCCGATACTGAGGAAACCGACGAGGATCTCGTCGAGCGCGACGCCGAGACAGGCGCGGACGAGCGGATCGCGCGCCTTCTCGCCGCTGAGCAGACTGGCGCCGTAGCCAAGGACATGTGCGGCGAGGAGCAGGTTCTGTACCGCGGCGCCGACGGCAATCAGCTGCTCATAGGCCGGTATATCGGCACGGTCGCCGCGCGGCCGGGCGCAGACGACGAGGAGCGTCGGCGCATGCAGCGCCTTGTCCCGCTCGCGAGCGAGAATGGCCTGCGGAACGTCCGGCGTCCGCCGGCGCTTAGCCTCGACGAACGCCGCGGCGAGGCGTTGGCGTCCGCTGTCCGCGACCTGGATGATCCGCCACGGGCGTAGCCCACCGTGGTCCGGTGCACTCAGTGCCGCATCAATCATCGCCGCAAGTTCCGTTGGCGTCGGCCCAGGCGGCCGCAGCCGCTTCGGCGCCACCGACCGACGCCGGTTGATCAGCGCCAGCAGTTCGCTGCTGTCACCCTCATGCGGCATCGCGCACCACGACGCTGGGCAAACGGACTCTGACGCGAACGATAGTATCGGAGGCGACGAAAAATTTCAGCTGGTCGAGGCCGGCCTTGCCTGCATCGACGCGCGGCATACTCACCACCGGATTGGTTGCCATCACCCACAGCGCCTTGGCCTCGACAATCCGCGACCGCCTCGAGCATGTCAACCGCCATCAAGCGCCTGCAGGCCCTCGCGTGCGGGCTGCCCACGTGGCGGATCCTGGTGGCGCCGGACTGGGGCGGGCTGGCGCCCATCGCCTGTCTTGCCATCGTTCCTCCCACCAACTTGTCGCTCTCTCCACCATCGCCTACGATGCGGCAGAGAGCAGCGCGACCAAGCGCCGGAGAATATTCGTAAAAGTAGTACCTTGCGGCGGCAGGGGAGGAGCACCGATGAAAAATTTACAGTCCGCGGGTGCGGTGCACGCATCCTCCTGGCACGAGATGCACCGGGAGGCCACCGATCTGGGGCAGCGGCTGGCCAGCCAGGGGCCGTGGCGCGGGATTGTCGCAATCAGCCGCGGCGGCCTGGTGCCGGCAGCCATTCTTGCCCGCGTCCTCGACCTACGGCTGATCGATACCGTTTGCATCGCCAGTTACGACGGACGCGAGAAAGGGCCGCTGGAGGTGCTCAAGCCGGCGTCGCCGGAACTGGGCGATGGCAGCGGCTGGCTGCTGGTGGACGATGTGGCCGATTCCGGCGCCACCGCCGAGCGGGCGCGGGCGATGTTGCCAAAGGCGCACTACGTCACCCTCTACGTCAAGCCGGCCGGCCGNGCGTTCGTCGACGCCTTTCTGCGCGAGGTGGGCCAGGACGTCTGGATCGATTTTCCCTGGGATCGCGATCCGGCGACCATTGGCTGAGTTGAGCATAGTGCCAGTCTTACCTGTCATCGACTGATCATCTGCGATCAGACCCACGCCTTTTGCGCCGCGCGCCAACTAACGCGTATCGCTATCCGGTTCCTCTTTGCCGAATTGGTGGGTTTCGGCGTCTTCGAACAAGGCTAGCAGATACCGGCGGGTCTCAGGCGCAGGGGAGGGTGGATGCGCCGCAGTGGCGAGGCCCGCGCCGCTGCCGAAGAGGTCCTGCCGCAGCAGGCTGAGCGCGGCGTGGTCGTCGACGTCGTACCACAGTGGCAGCATCGTCACCGGCAGGCCGAGCGAAGCGGCGCGTGCGAGCGTCTGCGTCAGGACTTGACTGGTGCTCCAGCTGATACCGTCCAACAGGGCAGGCACCACGTCCTGGTGGGCACGCCGCAGGCCGAGCAGATAATAGCCGCCGTCGATCGCCGGGCCGATGACGATGCCGTTGCCGGCCTGGCGCAACGCGGCGACTGCCGCGCCGAGCAGGCTGGGCGGCAAGGTGGGGCCATCGGCGTTGATCAGACAAAGGGCGCTGCAGCCGTCGGCAAACAGGTCTGAGGTAGCGTTGCGCAGGCGTGCCCCAAGATCGGTGCCGCGCTGCGCCAGCATGACGAAGCCCGGTGGTAGCACCGCATCGAAGGCGGCCACGGCGTCGGCGGGGGTAAAGACGGCAACCGGGCGGCAAAGGTCGGCGTCACTCACCCGCTGAATGGTCGCGGCAACGTCGGTGATGAAACAGCGGGACAGGGTAGACGCCGCCTCAGGAGAGAGCGGCGGACTGAGCCGCGTCTTGGCTTGGCCGGCCACAGGCGCTTTGCAGACGATGGCAAGGGCGATGACGTCGCTGGTCATGCGGGATCAGGCAAATTAGGCCGCGGGACGCTTCGCTCGCGGCGGCAGAGCTTACGAACGTGCACCCTATCTGGCGCTGTGTAGATGCGAAAGGTGCAATTGCATTCTGCAAAATTCGTCCTATCAGTGTGCATATGCTGCGATCCGCAACTCAAGCATTGCAGCATTGCAACATGTGCGTTCCACCTCCGCCGCGGTTGGATGCAGTCTCACCGCCGTTTCATGACGCTTGCCCGACGACCTGTGCGTGGCTGGCGGGAGGATGATGTGATGAGTGCAGAGACGATCCAGATCAAGCATGAGGAAAGCTTGGTTCAGTTGATATGGGCGCTGTTTTCGGCACTGCTGGGCGAAGCCCTGCGTCGTAGCCGCGCGACCGCCGACCCCATCGAGTCCGGATTCCTGCCGTCCTAAACGCAGCGGCCGCCGTGCCGTGCTCGGGGCTGCGACGTGGCGCTGGCCATCGCCCTCGACAGGAGGAGGGCCGGGCCGCGTCAGCGTTTGATGGGCGGGGATGAACTGGCTACACTCCCGGCCGCGAGCGACCGCGGCGGTCGCTCAAACAGATAATCGGTCAGGAGGGAGAGGGAATAAGATGGCGTCCACACTGATTTTGCTTCGCCATGGCGAAAGCGAATGGAATTTGGCGAATCGCTTTACCGGCTGGGTCGATGTCGATCTCAGCGAAAAGGGGCGAGGGGAAGCGAAGCGTTCGGGCGCCAGCCTGAAAGAGGAAGGGATCAAGGTCGATATCGCCTTTACCTCGGTCCTCAAGCGCGCCATTCGCACTCTCTGGATTGCGCTCGACGAGATGGACCAGATGTGGGTGCCGGTGGTTCGCGCCTGGCAGCTCAACGAGCGCCACTACGGCGATCTGCAGGGGCTCAACAAGTCGGAAACAGCAAAGAAATTCGGCGAAGACCAGGTCAAGATCTGGCGCCGCAGCTTCGATATTCCGCCGCCGCCGCTCTCGCTCGACAACCCGATGCACCCGCGGTTCGAACGCCGCTATGCCCATCTCGACCCGGTGGTGCTGCCGGCGACCGAATCGCTGAAGATCACCCTTGATCGGGTCATGCCGTTCTGGGCCAACACTGTCGTCCCGCACCTGCGGGTCGGTCAGACGGTCATGATTGCCGCGCACGGCAACAGCCTGCGCGCGCTGGTCAAGCACCTGAACAAAATCTCCGATCAGGACATCATCGAGCTCAACATCCCAACCGGACTGCCGCGTCTCTACAAGCTCGACGACGATCTGAATGTGCTTGAAGACCGCTATCTTGCCGACGAGGCCGCGGTGAAGGCCGCGGCGGCTGCGGTCGCCGCCCAGGGCAAGGCCTGATCGAAACCACGGCGGCAGCGTTCCGCGCTGCCCCTAATCGCTCAGTTTCGGCCGCGGGTACCCGGATTGGGTGCCCGCGGTTTTGCTGCCCATCCGGCGCCCTCTTGATTGGCAACGCCGGCAACGCATATCATGCGCCAATGAGTATCCTCCCGCTGTCGGGCCTGTCGGCGCCAGGCATCGTTTGCCATTACCTGGCCTCAACTTCCAGAAAGCGTTGTGCGTGATCTGGACCGCCTGTGGCGGGGCCGGTCGGCGGCCTCACCTCGTCCCCAACTGTAAACGCGAGAAACGACGCCATGGGCGAACGCACACGGACTTTCGGTCGCGCACTGCTGTCAGCGGCGCTGCTTGCAGGCGCCTGCTCCATAGCGGCAGCCCAGGATAAGCCTATTGACGGCAAACCCGCCGACACTAAGCCGGCCGATACCTATGAACTGCTTAATCTGTTTGGTGATGTCTTTGAGCGAGTGCGCGCCGACTACGTGGAGGAGACCACCGACGAGCAACTGATCGAGGCAGCCATCAACGGCATGCTGACCGCGCTTGACCCTCATTCCGGGTACATGAACGCCAAGCGCTTCAACGACATGAAGGTTCAGACGCAAGGGCAGTTCGGTGGCCTCGGTCTCGAAGTGACCATGGAAAACGGCGTTGTTCGCGTTGTTTCACCGATCGACGATACTCCAGCCTATCAGGCCGGGCTGGAGCCGGGCGACCTGATCACCCACATCGACGGCGAGCAGGTACAGGGGATGTCGCTGCCCGATGCGGTGGACAAGATGCGGGGCGCCGTCGGCAGCACCGTGCGCCTGACGGTCCGGCGGGAGGGCCGAGAACCCTTCGACGTGACGCTCACCCGNGGGGTGATCAAGATCAAATCGGTTCGCGCCCGGCTCGAAGGCAAAGTCGGCTATATTCGCATCAGTTCCTTCAGCGAGCAGACGGAAGACGGACTTGAAGAAGCGATTACCAAGCTGAAGCAGGAGGCCAAGGGGGAATTGCAGGGATTTGTCCTCGACCTGCGCAATAATCCCGGCGGACTGTTGTCGCAGGCGGTGGCGGTGTCCGACGACTTCCTTGATAAGGGTGAAATCGTTTCCACCCGCTCGCGCAAGCCGGACGACGCCCAGCGCTACAACGCCCGCCCGGGTGATCTCGCCGGCGGTTTGCCGATCGTCGTCCTGATCAACGCCGGCAGTGCGTCCGCCTCGGAANNACTCGTCGCCGGAGCGCTGCAGGACCAGGGACGGGCTATCCTGCTAGGGACCAAGTCCTTCGGTAAAGGCTCGGTGCAGACCGTCATTCCGTTGGGAACGCACGGCGCGATGCGGTTGACCACCGCGCGCTATTACACACCATCCGGCCGCTCCATCCAGGCCGTTGGTATCGAGCCGGACATCGAAGTGGAACAGGCGAAGATCGAGAACGTGGACGCTGGCAAGTTGCGACGCGAAGCCGATCTGCCCGGAGCACTACGCCAGGAGGGGGCACCGGCGCCGAAACCCGATGGCGGTGCGGCAAATCCTGGGGCGGCAAATCCCGATGCGGAAGGTGAGGGCGGCGCCGATCGATCGGCGACCAAGGATTATCAGCTGCAGCGGGCACTTGATCTGGTGCGTGGCTTGGCGCTTTACAGCAATCGATCATCTGCCACCACTCACTGAAACGAGCTTGATCGACGCGCGATGGGCTTGCGCAAGCGTTTGCGGCGCGTGTGGGCCGGCGCCATTGGCGACCACGAAGGGGGAGATGACGACGATGGGGGCACGCCGCAGTAACAGTGCGCGTCCCTGGCGGGCTATCGGTTTGGCGGTGGGCGTTGGCTGCGGGCTGCTGGCGCTGGTGCTGCTTGCGGCGAAACTGGATGTTCCCCGACTGGATGTGGACGTGATGCTGGACGACGTACTGGACGCTGCCGCCATTGACAGCCGGCTGCAACGCCTGGAGCAATTGGCCTGTCAACGATCGGTGGCGGTTGGGCTCGGCCAGCCGCTGCCGCTGACCTTCGCCCGCATCCAGGCCTGGGCCGAGAAGTCGACGGCGGCCGGTATCGTGCTTGCGCCGGCGACCGCGATCGTCGACAGGCAGTAGGCAAACCGATGACTGGTTCCCACGAAGCTCTACCCTATCGCCGCGGCGTCGGCGCCCTGCTGTTCAACACCGCCGGTGAGGTGCTGGTCGCTCGGCGTACCGACACTGCGGAGGCCTGGCAGTTTCCCCAGGGCGGGATCGACAAGGGCGAACGGCCGCGGCTGGCGGTGCTGCGCGAACTGGCGGAAGAAATCGGCACCGATCGGGCCGAGATCATCGCCAAGTCATCCCAATGGTACCGCTATGATCTGCCGGCCGAACTGTTGGGTCGGGTGTGGCAGGGCAGGTATCGCGGTCAGGAGCAGCGCTGGTTCGCTCTGCGCTTTCTCGGTCGTGACGCGGAGATTGATCTGAATGCCTCGTCGCACCCCGAGTTCGACGCATGGCGATGGGTGCCGTTGGCGAGCACGCCGGCCTTTGCGGTACCCTTCAAGCGCCACCTCTATGAGGCGCTGGTGAGCGAGTTTACCCCGGTTGCCCAGCGGCTGGCGGCGCAGCGGCCGTCAACCTGAGGCGACCGCCTGTATAGAGGATCTCAACGTCCGTGACCATCTCCCCGCTCGAGCGGCGGCCGCAGCCGCCACCCTGTGCGCTGGTTACCGGTGCCGCCCGGCGCATCGGTCGGGCGATCGCGCTCGATCTCGCCGCGCACGGCTGGACAGTCGCGGTGCATCACAACCGCTCCGCTGCGGCGGCGGCCGAAGTGGTGGCGACGATCCTCGCTGGCGGTGGCCGCGCGGCGGCATTTGCGGCCGATCTGCGCTCAGAGCCAGCGACGGCGGCGCTGGTCGCCGCCGCAGCCGCCGCGCTTGGACCGATCACCTGTCTGGTCAACAACGCCTCGGTGTTCGAGTACGACAGCCCGGAGACGGCAACCAGGNNGTCCTGGGACCTGCATATGCAGGTCAACCTGCGGGCGCCGTTTCTGCTCGTGCAGGGCTTTCTGCGCCAGTTGCCGGCGGAAGCGTCCGGCAACGTCATCAATATTCTCGACCAGCGGGTGTTGAATGTGACGCCCTACTTCACCTCCTATACGGTGAGCAAGGCCGGGCTGTGGACGCTGACACAAACCCTGGCCATGGCGCTGGCGCCGCGCGTTCGCGTCAACGGCGTGGGTCCAGGGCCGACGCTGCCGAGCAAGCGGCAAACGGACGAACATTTTGTTCGCCAATGGTCGCGGACACCGCTTTCCCGCCAGGTGATGCCGGAGGAAATCAGCGCCGCCGTGCGCTATCTGCTGTCGGCGCCGTCGGTCACCGGACAGATGATTTCGGTGTGCGCCGGCCAGCATCTGGGCTGGTCGCACAGCGATCGTGAACAGGGAACTCAGGAATGACCCAGCGCCCGGCCATTGATCCGCATCATGGAGATCCGCAGCACGGGGATCCGCCGCACGCGCCGCGCGGCGAGCCGGCTTCGCCGGTGCATCCTTTGCGGATCGCCGACGCGCGCAATGCCATTCGCCATGTGTTCGTCCGCGATCTCGTTCTGTCTTGCTGTATCGGCGTCCACCGGCACGAGCACACTGCGGCGCAGCGGGTACGGATCAATCTCGATCTGGCGGTGCGCGACAACCACGATCTGGGCGACGATCTCGCCAACGTCGTCTGTTACGAGCGCATCACCACCGCGGTCCGCGCCATTGTTGCCCGTGGTCATATCAAGCTGGTGGAGACCTTGGCGGAAGAGATCGCCGCCATGTGTCTGGCTGATCCACGCGTCCGCTCGGCGCGGGTGCGGGTGGAGAAGCTTGATGTTTTCCCCGATGTCACCAGCGTCGGGGTCGAGATCGAACGCTTTCCTGCGCGGGGTTGACAGGCGCTTTCATCTTAGCAGGGCGGAAAGCACGATTGAAAGGAATGCTGTTGCATTGCACCATTCGGGTAAAGCGGTTGTGCACAGCACCCCTTGGCTCTCGGTTAGGTTGACCTCGTTTGGGGTGAGTTGGCTACAGGGGTCACTCATTCGTCGCGGCGTTTATGCACATAAAGATGTAAAATCAATGCGTTGGCATTCTGGCGGCAAAACGGGCACGAGGGCGAAAAGACCATCCTTTCGGTAGTTAAGGTCGGTTCAGGTCGCATTATCTACAGCTTTATCCACAGATTCGGTGGACAACACGAGCCACCCGGTGCCAGTGATTAAGAAACCAGCGGCAGTTGACCCGTGCCCAAATGACGGTCACATCAGCAGCATGAGCGACGAAACAGCCACCTCGCGAAGCGATGCTGTCCCGTCCTCTCCGCCAGTGGCGGCTGAGGATGTGGTGCCGGCGCCGGCGGCTGCGGAAACGAGCCAGACGCGCGGCCCGGCGCGCATCGCCACCTATCTGCCGACCTTGGCCAATACCCCCGGCGTCTACCGGATGATCAACGCCACGGGCGAGGTGCTTTATGTCGGCAAGGCACGCAGCCTCAAGAAGCGGGTGACCAGCTATCTGCAGGCACCGCGGCTGGGGCCGCGGTTGCATCGGATGGTGGCGGAAACAGCGGCGATGGAGTTCGTCACCACCCATACCGAAGCGGAAGCGCTGCTGCTCGAAGCCAACCTGATCAAGCGGCTCAAGCCCCGCTACAACATCCTGCTGCGCGACGACAAATCGTTTCCCTCGATCCTGTTGACCGGTGATCACCCGTTTGCGCAGGTGGTCAGGCATCGCGGCGCACATGCGCGGAAGGGGGAGTATTTCGGCCCCTTTGCCTCCGGCTGGGCGGTCAGTCGGACGCTGGCGGTCCTGCAGCGCGCTTTTCTGCTGCGCACCTGCTCGGATGCGGTGTTTCATGCACGCACCCGACCATGCCTGCTGTATCAGATCAAACGGTGCTCGGCACCCTGCGTCGGCTATATCGACCAGCCGGCCTATGCGCAGCTGGTGGCGGAAGCACGCGCCTTTCTGCGTGGCGACAGCCAGCGGGTGCAGCGGGACCTGGCAGCGCAGATGGAGGAGGCGAGCCAGGCGCTCGCCTTCGAGGATGCTGCCCGCTTCCGCGATCGCATCCGCGCGTTGACGGCGATCCAGGCGCACCAGGACGTGAACCTGGCCGAGATCGGCGACGCCGATGTCATCGCCGCCTATCAGGCCGGGGGCAGCACCTGCGTCCAGGCATTCTTCTTTCGCGGCGGCTGCAACTACGGCAACCGCGCCTATTTCCCCGACCACACCAGCGGCGAGGAGGTGGCGGCGGTGGTGGAGGCGTTCGTTGGCCAGTTCTATACCGACCGGCCGCCGCCACCGCTCCTGCTGCTGAGCCAGCCGCTGCCGCATCAGGCGTTGGTGGCTGAGGCCTTGTCCGTCAGCAGCGGCCGCAAGGTGACGCTAGCGGTGCCGCAACGTGGCGCTAAACTGAACCTGCTGACCCATGCGCTCGATAATGCCCGCGAGGCGCTCGGCCGCCGCCTGGCGGAAAGCGCAACACAACAACGACTGTTGGAAGGGCTCGCCAGCCTCCTCGAGCTGCCGCGGCTGCCGCAACGAATCGAGGTCTACGATAACAGTCATGTGAGTGGCAGCAATCCCTTCGGGGCGATGATCGTTGCCGGCAGCGAGGGGCTGCTGAAGACCGCCTACCGCAAGTTCAGCATTCGCGGCCCGGTGACNCCCGGTGACGACTACGCGATGATGCGCGAGGTGCTGGCGCGGCGATTCGGCCGGGCGCTGCGTGAAGACCCTAATCGCGCCGATGGCCAGTGGCCGGATCTGGTGCTGATCGATGGCGGTGCCGGGCAACTGGCGGCGGCGCGCGCCGTATTCGACGATCTTGCCATCACTGATGTGACTCTGGTTGCCATCGCCAAGGGGCCCGATCGCAACGCCGGTCGCGAACGCATCTTTTGCGAGGGGCGAGAGCCCTTCTCGCCGGAGCCGCGCGACCCGGTGCTGTACTTCCTGCAGCGCCTGCGGGACGAAGCACACCGCTTTGCTATCGGCAGCCATCGCGCCCGACGGTCGGCGCGATTGACCCGCTCGGCCCTCGACGAGATTCCAGGCATCGGTGGCCACCGCAAGAAGGCGCTGCTGCATCACTTCGGTTCGCTCAAGGCGATCGCCCACGCCGGCGTTCCCGATCTTGCGGCAGTGCCGGGCATCAGTGCGTCGATGGCAAACAAAATCTATGAATGGTTCCATCTCGAGCGATAGAATGTCGTCTTGCGCCGGTGCAGCATGGACAGATATGGAACGTAATCTTCCGAACGCATTGACCGTATCGCGAGTGCTGGTCACGCCGCTGGTGTGTGTGCTGATCATGCTGTCGACGCCGACGGCGAACTGGCTGGCGCTTGCAGCTTATCTCTACGCGTGCGTCACCGACTTTCTCGACGGCTATCTGGCGCGCAGCCGCCATCAACAGTCGCACTTCGGCCGCATGCTCGATCCGATTGCCGACAAGCTCCTGGTCGCCTCGATCCTGTTGATTCTCGTTGCCGTTGACCGCCTGCACGGACTGAATCTCATTCCGGCGGCGGTGATCCTGTGGCGGGAAATCCTCGTGTCCGGCCTGCGCGAGTATCTGGCTGAGCTGCGGGTGAGCGTGCCGGTGACCCAACTCGCCAAATGGAAGACCACGCTGCAGCTCATCGCGATCGGCTTTCTCGTCGTCGGCGATGTGTTGCCGCTGACCAACGGCTTTACCGCGACGCATGTGGGCATCATCGGTTTGTGGCTGGCTGCGGCGCTCACCGTGTTCACCGGTTACGACTACCTGCGGGCCAGTTTCCGGCATCTGGTAGGCAATTCCTCACGGCCACCGGCGCCTGCCGCCAATGTCGACCAGCCGCGGCAGGTGTGATGCGAGCTCGCTTGCTGCCGGACTGTTGCAGACTTGGCTAGCGCGATGAAGATTCTTTACTTCGCCTGGGTGCGGGACAAGGCCGGCATTGCCGAGGAAGAGGTGCAGCCGCCACTCGAGGTGGCCAGCGTTGCTGCACTCGTGGGATGGCTCCGACAGCGCGGCGGTGGTCCGGCGCACGCGCTGGCCGACCTCAGCCGCATCCGCGTCGCCGTCAACCAGGAATATGCGGCCATCGATGCGCCGATTGGGCCGGCCGACGAGGTTGCATTCTTNCCCCCGGTGACGGGTGGATGTGANGCGACGAGATCGGCGGCAATGATCAGAGTGCAGGCGGAAGACTTTGATCCTGGCGCTGAGTTGAGCCGGCTGACTGCAGGACGAACCGACATGGGCGGGGTATGCCTGTTCGTCGGTCTGGTGCGCGACATGACCTCCGACAGAGTGCTCAGCGCCCTTACGTTGGATCACTATCCGGGGATGACTGAACGCGAACTGTCGCGGATTGAGTCGATCGCCCGCGCACGCTGGCCGCGCATCGAGACCTTGATCATTCATCGCTACGGCCGGCTGGCGCCCGGCGACCGCATCGTTCTCGTTGCCGCGGTTTCCGCCCACCGGGATCCCGCCTTCGACGCCTGTCGGTTTCTCATCGACTGGCTGAAGACCAGGGCGCCCTTCTGGAAGCGTGAAGAGACGCGGGCTGGCACACGCTGGGTCGATGCGCAAGATGCGGATACGGCGCGGGCGAAGCGCTGGGGCAAGGTCGACGTTGGAAGGGACGAGAATGCCAACAACGGCGAGCATGATTGAGGCAGTGTTTCTCGACTTCGACGGCGTCATCGTCGAATCCGCTGACATCAAGACCGCGGCGTTTCACGCCATGTATCGGGCGTATGGCGAAGCAGTGGTGGAGCGCGCGGTCGCCCACCATCGCGCCAACGGCGGCATCTCGCGGCGGAAGAAGATCCGTCATTGCCATCGCACCTTGCTCGGGATCGAGCTTGCCGAGGCTGACCTCGACCGGCTGTGCCACCGCTTTTCGATGCTGGTGGAGGATGCCGTCGTCGAAGCGCCACTGGTGCCGGGTGCGGGCGACTTTCTCGCTTCGCACCACCGACGGCTTCCGCTCTATGTGGTTTCGGGCACGCCGGAGACGGAACTGCTGCGTATCGTCGAGCGCCGCGACCTGGGACGGTTTTTTGCCGAAGTGCACGGCTCGCCGCGGGAGAAGCCACCGATTATTCAGGGGATTCTCGCCAAACTTGGCCTGACGCCGGAGCAGACGCTGTTCGTTGGCGACGCCCGCACCGACTACGATGCGGCCGATGCCTGCGGTGTTCCCTTCGTCGGCCGGGTGGGTACGGACGGGTTTAATCCATTTCCGCCGCAGACGCGGGTCGTCCGCGACCTTGTCGGCCTGATGCTGGCTTAAGACAGCCGGGATCGAGGTGCGAGATACCGGCGCCGTCGCCGGGGAGCGAGGTCAACGCTCGGGGCAGGGGGAGAACCGCTGGATGGCAAGCAACGACGGACGTTCGAATAAGGCCTATCTCAATCAGACCTTCCTCAGTAGCGCCGCCGCGCGACCGCTGCGCATCCTTGCCGAGTATCTGCAGCCGGAAAGCCGCTTCGAATCATTGGGGATCAGCGACACCATCGTTTTCTTCGGCTCGGCGCGTCTGATCAGCCGCGAGGCGGCTGAGGCCGCCCTCGCCAACGCACGCAGCAGCGGCGGGGACATCGCTGCGGCCGAGCAGGCGCTGGCAATGTCCCGCTACTACGAGGATTGTCGAGATCTGGCGCGCCGGGTGACCGAATGGTCGAAGAAGCTGGAAAGCAGGACGCGTCGCTTCGTCGTCTGCAGCGGCGGTGGGCCGGGGATCATGGAAGCCGCCAATCGCGGCGCATCAGAAGCAAAGGGATTGAATATCGGCCTGGGTATTTCCCTGCCTTATGAACAAAGCGGGAACCCCTATATTACCCGCCACCTGGAATTCGAGTTTCATTATTTCTTCATGCGCAAGTTCTGGCTTGTCTATCTGGCGAAGGCACTGGTTGCCTTCCCCGGGGGCTTTGGAACCCTGGATGAACTTTTCGAAGTGATGACGCTGCTGCAGACGCGCAAACTTGAGAAGCGCGTCCCTATCGTCCTGTTCGGCACGTCGTTCTGGGACAAGGTGTTGAACCTGCAGGCCTTGGTCGACTTTGGCACCATCAGCGCCGAAGACCTGACCTTGTTCTATAAGACCGACGATGTGGAGGACGCCTACAACTTCATCATCGATGAGTTGACCGAGAATGCGCTGGCCAGCCCCGGCGGTCGCTGGTGACGGCGCAGCCATAGTCCGTTAACAAAGGCCGGGAACGCGACGATACGGAGATCGACGATGCAGCTCTACGATTTTGCCCCGGCGCCAAGNCCCCGACGGGTGCGCATCTTTCTCGCCGAAAAGGGCGTCAGTATTCCGACGGTGCAGGTGAACCTGCGCAACGGCGAGCAACTCAGCGACTCGTTCCGTAAGCTCAATCCATGGTGCACCGTCCCGGTCCTCGAACTGGACGACGGCACCACCATCAGCGAGGCGATCGCCGTCTGCCAGTATCTGGAAGCGGCCTACCCTGAGCCGCCGCTCATGGGCCGGACGCCGGAGGAGAAGGGCGTCATCGCCATGTGGGAGCATAGGGCGGAAATCGATGGCTTTTCCGCCGCTGCCGAGGCGCTGCGCAATTCGACCCCCGGCATGCGCGGCCGGGCACTGCCCGGTGCCAACAATTTCGAGCAGATCCCGGCGCTGGCCGAGCGCGGCAAGGCGCGGGTGACACAGTTTTTTCAGGCACTCGANCGGCGCCTCGCCGAAAGCGAGTACCTCGCCGGGCCGGTCTATACCGTTGCCGACATCACGGCACAGGTTGTCGTTGATTTCGCCGGCTGGTTGAAGCTGACGCTGGGCGAAGATCTTGTGCACGCCAAGCGCTGGCATGCTGCTGTCAGCAGCAGACCAAGCGCCAAGGCGTAAACGGCGGTATGTACCTCAAGGGACGGGCGCTTCAGGCGGCACTTGCCGCCGACCGCGTCTGTCCGGTGATTGCCTCGTAATCGGCGATCATCAGTCGGGTCACTTCGCCCGGGGTAAAGCGGTATTGGTCGATTTCGCCCACCGGCGTGACTTCTGCTGCGGTCCCGGTGAGAAACACCTCCCGGGCATTGGCGAGTTCTTCCGGTCGGATTGCCCGCTCCACCACCTCGATGCCGCGCGCCCGGGCCAGATCGATGACCGTGCGCCGGGTGATCCCGTCAAGGAAGCAATCGGGGAAGGGTGTGTGCAGCCGTCCGTCCGGCATGACGAGAAAGATGTTGGCGCCGGTGGCTTCCGCCACTTGGCCCCGCCAGTCGAGCATCATGGCGTCGTGGTAGCCTTCCTTCTCCACGGCGTGCTTCGACATGGTGCAGATCATGTAGAGGCCGGCTGCCTTCGCCTTCGTCGGTGCCGTATCGGGCGCTGGCCGCCGCCAGGGGGCGGTCTTCAACCGGATGCCGCGCATCCTTGCCTCTTCCTGGAAGTAGGATCCCCAGGCCCAGGTGGCGATCGCCAGATGAATGCGGCTTGATTGCGCCGAAACACCCATCATCTCGCTGCCGCGCCAAGCGATTGGCCGGACGTAGCCGTCAACAATGCCGTTGGCGCGAATTACCTCTTCGCAGGCCCGATCCACGGCGTCGACACTGCAGGGGAGTTGAAAGCCGAGGATCTGTGCCGAATCGGCCAAGCGCTGCGAATGCTCGGTGAGCTTGAAGATGCTGCCGTTGTAGGCCCGTTCGCCTTCGAAGACGGCGGACGCATAATGCAAGGCATGCGTAAGGACGTGCACGCGGGCATCGCGCCAGGGCACCATCTCACCGTCGAACCAGATGAAGCCGTCGCGATCATGATATGGTTGCGTGGACATGCTACCTCTCTTCCCCCAGACATCCGTCCCTGCAACCCATGCGGCCGGAACCGGAGCTAACGTAATTTTATTCCAACTTTCGTTCTAACGCTTGCCACCCGTAACATTTGCGTGCATATATGTCAATAAGGCTGACGTGTTTTGCGGAGGAGGCGTTCACGGGTGGACCACGCCGATCGCGCCACGCGCCGGACCGGCGCCGCAGCGAAAGCGGCAGCAAGGGCGCTGCAATCGCCGCCACCGCCGCCACTGCCGCAGCCGCCCGGCGCAGCGGACGTGCGGCTGCGGCGCGCTGTTGAACTCCTCTACTTCGCCTATCGGGATTTCACCGCTGACGCCGATGCGCTGCTGGTGCGTTACCAGTTCGGTCGCGCCCACCATCGGGTCATTTACTTTGTCGGCCGCAGTCCGGGCATGGGGGTGGGCGACCTCCTGGCGCTGCTGCGGATTACCAAGCAGAGTCTTGCCCCGGTGTTGGCCCAACTCGTCGAAGGTGGCTTCGTCATCCAGCGGGCCGACGATGGCGATCGTCGCCGGCGGCGCCTCTACCTGAGCCCGGAGGCGGAGGAACTGGAGCGGCTGCTCACCGAGCGGCAGACGCAGCGGATTGCCGAGGCCTACGCTGCTGCTGGGCCGGAGGCCGTAGATGGGTTTTGCCGTGTCCTGTTGGCAATGATAAATCCGGATCAGCGGGGGCGCTTCGGCGACTAGCTGCGGATACCACCGCACGGCCGGCGTACAAGCAGAAGACCACCAGCGTTGCGCAGACAGCATTGCGCCAATCACCGGGGTGAGCACGGGTGAGCATCGACCAGCCGCATATCCTCCTGATCGACGACGACGCGAAATTGCGGGCGCTGCTGCAACGCTACCTATCTGATCAGGGTTACTTGGTTGCCGCCGCGTCAAACGCAGCGGACGCGCGGGTCAAGCTGACGAGCATTACCTTCGATCTTATTGTCCTTGATCTGATGATGCCGGGCGAGAGCGGCCTCGATTTCGCCGCCGACTTTCGCCGGCAGAGCACGGTACCGATCCTGATGTTGACGGCGATGGGCGAGGTGGAGGACAGAATCGCCGGCCTTGAGCGGGGCGCCGACGATTACCTCGTCAAACCCTTCGAGCCGCGCGAACTGCTGCTGCGCATCGGCAACATTCTCCGCCGCGTTCCCCAGACCGATGGCGATGCGCGCGAAGTGCGGATGGGCGAGATGGTCTTCGATCTCGAACGCGAGGAACTGCGCGAGGGATCGGAGGTCGTTCGCTTGACCTCGGTGGAGACGGCACTGTTGAAGGCGCTCGCGGCGCGTCCTGGGGTGCCACTCAGTCGCGAGGAGTTGATCGGCCTGACCGGCGCCGTGGGCGGTGACCGCGCCGTGGATGTCCAGGTGACCCGCCTCAGGCGCAAGATCGAGCGGGAATCACGCGAGCCCCGTTACCTGCAGACGGTGCGTGGCCGCGGCTATGTCCTGAAACCGGACTGATCATTGGCCCTGACAATGCTCCGGCAATTCTTCTGGCCGCGCACACTTCTCAGCCGCGCGCTGCTGATTGTGGTCGTTCCGGTCATTCTGGCGCAAATGCTTTCTGCCTACGTGTTCTTCGAGAGCCATTGGGACCAGATCAGCAAACGCCTCTCCCTGGCACTCGCCGGTGAGATCGTCCTGCTCGTCGAAGCCCTGAACGGGTTGCCCGATCAACACGCGCGCGACTGGCTGTTCGACGCGGCTGCGCGCCGGCTCGAACTGGACGTCCGGATGGAGCCGGAGGCGATCCTGCCCAACGCTCGCCCGCGACTGAGCTCGCTTGAAGGCGAATTGCGCCGCGCGCTGATCAGCAAGCAGATCAACAAGCCGGTCCGCGTCGACGAGCACGCCCGCGCCGGCAGCATCATCGTTTCGGTGCAACTGTCGCAGGGGGTCTTGACCGTAGCGGTGCCGCGAGGCCGCCTCTACAGCTGGACGACGCTGGCCTTTCTCCTCTGGAACCTCGGCTTGTCGCTGATCCTGATCGGCATCGCCACCTTGTTCATGCACAGCCAAGTTCGTCCCGTGCGCCGGCTGGCGCGGGCCGCCGACGAGTTTGGCAAGGGTCGGGACGTCCCCAATTTTCGCCCGGAGGGGGCGCGCGAGGTTCGCCAGGCGGCCGTTGCCTTTATCGCCATGCGCAATCGTATCCAGCGGCAGATCGCGCAGCGGACGGCAATGCTAGCTGGTGTCTCGCACGATTTGCGAACGCCGCTGACTCGGATGAAGCTGGAGTTGGAGATGATGTCGCCATGCGAGGCGGTGCGTGATTTGCAGGAGGATGTGGTCGAAATGGAGCGCATGCTCAACGGCTATCTTGCGTTCGCCCGCGGTGAGGGGACTGAACGGCCTGAGCCCTGCGATCTGACCAGTCTTNNTTTTGATGATGTTGTCCGGCAGGCTCGGCGCAAGGGTGGCATCGTTGAGCTGGTGACCGAGGACGATCTGATGTTGCTGCTACGCCCGGATGCGTTTCAGCGTTGCCTCAACAACCTGCTCGACAACGCCTTGCGCTACGCCCGTCGGGTTGTCGTTTCGGCGCGGCGTCTCGGTCACATTATCGAGGTGTTGATCGACGATGATGGTCCTGGGGTGCCGGCGGCGATGCGCGAAGAGGTGTTCAAACCCTTCTTTCGGCTGGAGGAGTCGCGCAATCCGATAACCGGGGGCGTCGGTCTGGGACTTGCCATCGCTCGCGACGTGGTGCGGAGCCATGGCGGTGATATCCTGCTCGATGACTCGCCGCATGGAGGGCTGAGGGTGCGCATCCGGCTGCCGATCTGAGGCGCGGCCGGTTGGCTTCGCCGACCTAGCTAATTAATAGAGGCGGCCGCCATCAGGCACGGGGTGGTCGGGTGTCACCAGCACCACCTCGCCGGCGGCATCGGGCACCCCCAACACCAGCACCTCGGAGATGACGGGGCCGATCTGGCGTGGCGGAAAGTTGACGACCCCAAGAACCTGACGCCCGATCAGGTCTTCCGGGCGGTAATGGCGGGTAATCTGTGCCGAACTTCTGCGCTCGCCGATTTCGCTGCCGAAATCAATCCACAGCTTCAGCGCCGGCTTGCGCGCGGCCGCGTTGACCTCGGCTCGGCGAATTGTCCCGACACGAATGTCGATCCGGCTGAATTCATCGTAGCTGATTGTCATCGCTACTAATCGCAAGAGTCAGGGTAGGGGAGCGGTCATTCACAACGAACACGGCCTCCCACCGCTTGGCTCCACAATCAAAGCCAAGCGAAGGAGGCCAGTCGTTACAGTCTGAAGAAGACGCTTACTTCGCCTTCTGCACCAGCTGCTTGAACTCGTCCAGGCTCGCGGTGACGCGGCTGTTGATCTGGCTGGTCGCATCGGTCTGCGACTTCGCAACCATCTGGCTGATCTCCTGCAGGCTGGCGAAGGTCCGCTCCAAGCCGCCCTTAACCAGATCGACCTGTGCCGCAACCAAGTCTTGCGGTGAAGAGCCGGCCTTGCCGAGCATCCCGGCCGCCTTCGTCATTTCGGCCATTGCTTCCTGCATGATCTCTGCCTGGCGCTTCATGACCGACTGCACGCCTTCAACTACGGTGCGGTTGGCGCTGACGAGTGCTTCAACGTTCTTTTTCTGGCTGGCAACGACAGTGTCCATGTCGACGCCGGGGATCTTGTACTGTCCCAACATCTTGGTCATCTCTTCGGCCATTTTCGACGGGTCGAAGCTCTTGAACATTTTGGTGAAGTCCATCAATTCCGGAGGCAGGCTAGCCATGTTCGTCATCCTCTTCTTAGCGCAACACGTTGGAGTATCGCATGCGATCAAACCCGTATTTACGGGCAGTGTCCACCGGATCGACTCGCGCCATCAGTCATTCTAGCGTCCGTCATCGTCACTACCTCTGCGGCTCTGGCGTGATCCATGATCTCGCATGACCCGCCTGACCACCGCAATCGCACACGTTCCGACTTTCTGACAACGGCATGTATGGGCAATGCAGTTGCCGATACCGATTCCTTCGAAGTGAGGGACCTACCCGCCTTCGCAGGAATCTCGGGGCCGTTCTTACGAACGGCCCCCAATCCGCACTCTTAAACGCTTCGCAGACCTAGCTCTGCTTCGCCTTTACCGCCAGTTCCTTGATCTCGCCGAGGGTGGCCGAGATGCGGGAATTGATCGTATCGGCAGCCTGTTGGTTGGCTTTGGTGACCATGTCGGCTAGTTCGCGCATGTTGCCGAGGGCGCGCTCGAAGGCGTTCTTCGCCAGATCGGCCTGCTGCGCGGCGATGTCCTGCGGCGACGAAGCTTTCGTCAGGGTATCGAGCGCCTTGGTGGCTTCGTTCATGGTCTCCTGGAGGATTTCAGCCTGCCGCTTGGCGACCGACTGAATGCCTTCGATAACGACGCGGTTGGCGCTCGTCAGGGCTTCCAGGTTTTTCTTCTGGCTGGTGACGATGCTCTCCATGTCGACGCCCGGCATGTTGTACGTCTTCAGCATATTCGAGAATTGATCAACGACTTTGGTCGGATCGAACTCCTTCATCATTTTCTGAATATCGAGAAATGACTCAGGCAATGCGGCCATGTGTAGGTCTCCCTTGTTCGCGTAAGCCCTAGCGCACCAGGGCTATCCATCTGAGGGAAAGTATGCTGAGCCGGCCGGCCGAGGTCAAGGCGAATGTTGCGCTGCAAAAGTCATTTTTGTGCAGTGCAGCAAAGTTTCTATCGGATTGAAATAGAATGGAAAAATAAGACGCGGGCATGCCATAGCGCAGCCGCGCAGCGGGCGCAAAGCAGCCATGCCGCAGTCGCACAATGAAAATGACGAATCGCGCCGTTTCTGGCTCAGATGAGCGTGGCTAGGTGGGTTGGACGGCATCCGTCGCATCGCCGACCGGAGGCGGGAGCGGCCGTGTCCGGCAGTTCCAGGAACGGCAGGCGGCGGATCGCCCCGTCGACCCGGGTCAGTGTCCGGTCCAGTGCGGCCATGGTGCGGGCCAGATCCGGACTGTCGTCGCTGATCCAAACCCTAAGCGTGTTCAAATAGATGAGAGCGAGACCGTGCGCGCGCAGGCCACCAACGACGCCGCTCGTCGACACCCCGGCCGCCTCCAGCATCCACAGCATCGACAAAGCAAACTGAGGCAGCAGCGGCAGCGCCAGCAGCGGATCGCGCGGCAGGTCACGGAGCAGCGCCGTTACCGCCGCCTTGTGCGCTTTCAGTACATCAAACCGGCGCATCAACACATCGAACAGGCGATCGCGCACCGGTTCGCTGTCGTCGGCCGCCGCACCTTCGAGGACTTGCTGGTCCACCCGGGTTAACAGGGCGGTCATCAGCTCCGCCTTGCTGCGGACATGCTTACGGACGTCGGCCAGTGGCAAGCCGGCCTCCCGGGCGATGTCCGCCATCGTCAGTGACCGCCAACCCTTTGCCGTGGCAACGGTCAGGCTTGCATCAATGAGCCGATCGGTGACCGAATGTGTCATCATCGCGAGTTGGGTATCCTTGCAGTTGCCGACGCGTGGCTGGTGGCAGAGGAATCCTCAGACCGGGTGCCGTAGTTTGGTACCGGGGATGATAGATCCAGACATGTCGAGGCGGGAGGGGGCAGGATGGCACCGCTGCCGGCGGCGGATGGTGCGCGGTCGATCAGTGGGAGAGTTCGCGCGACCGTGCAGCGGCGCGCCGCACCGCCTCTGTCAACAGCGGCTGCAGGCCGTCCTGCGCCATCAGCGCGGTGAGCGCCGCTGCGGTTGTTCCGCCGGGGCTGGTGACGCGGCGGCGCAGTTCATCCGCCGGTTCGGCGGCGCGAAACATCAATTCGCCGGCGCCGGTGATCGTCGCCCGCGCCATCTGCCGCGCCAGCGACGGTGGCAAACCCGCGGCGACTCCTGCTTCGGCGAGGCATTCTGCCAAGTAGAACACGTAAGCGGGACCGCTGCCGGAAACAGCGGTGACCGCGTCTATCAAGCTTTCGTCATCGAGCCAGACTACCTCGCCTACTGCCGACAGCAGGGCGTCGACGAGGCCGCGTTGCGCCGCCGAGACCGTGGCGGTGGCACAGGCGGCAGTCATGCCGCGGCCGACCGCGGCCGGCGTGTTGGGCATGGCGCGGACGATCGCCGCAGCATCGCCAAGAGCGCCGGCGAGCGACGCGAGCGTACGGCCGGCGGCGATCGACAACAGGACGGCACCAGCGGCGGCAAAGGGTAGGTACGCCGGCGCCACCTCGTCGAGCACCTGCGGCTTGACCGCAAGCACGACCACATCCACGTCTGCCAAAGACAGCCCGTCCGGGCGTTGGACAACGGTGATCGGCGCAAGTGCCACCAAACCCGCAGCCTTGCTGGTATCGGGTTCGATGATGGTGACACGGTCGGCAGCGACGCTGGCAGCCAGCCAACCGGTCAGCAGGGCATTGCCCATATGGCCGCAGCCGACGAGAACGATACGCGCGGTGGACAGCATGGCAGCGGCAACTGGCTACAAGAGGGGCGTTACGGTCGTGGATAGTGTCTTGATCACGATTGGCTGCGCCTGACAGCAGCGGAACGGTTCGAATGCACCGCTGCCTGTTTGCGAACGGTCAGGCTTCGCCGACTGTTTCGATCATCGCCGCAGCAAGCGCATCAGTGGGGGATTTGCCACCCCAGATCACGTACTGAAACGCCGGATAGAAGCGCTCGCAATCATGGATGGCGTTTTCCAGCACGTCTTCCACCTGGCCACGGCTCGGGCCCGGACAGCCGCGCAGCGGCAATGCGTGGCGGTAGGCAAGCAGGCCTTCCTCACCCCAAATGGCGAAGTGACCCATCCACACCTTGTCGTTGATCAACGCAAGCAGTTCATGCACCGGACCGCGCCGTTCACGCGGAACGCGGGTATCAAACGCCAGGGTAAAATGCATGGCGTCGGCCACGTCATTCCAGGCACAGAGAAAATTGTAATCGCACCAACGCCCAGGGACGTGCACTGCCATTTCCTGATCGTTCGGGCGATCGAACAGCCAATCATTGGCGGCAACAATCTGCTCGATTACGTCAAGTGGGCTGGTTTCTTCAGCCTCAGTCACAGACATCAGCGTCATCTGTCGTCTCTCCTCGAACGATGGGACGATGAGATGCAGGCAAGCGCTTTCCCCGTTCAGCTTCGGCGTGTTGGGTGTGTCCCCAACTTTTTGCGACGCGACCACGCTTCTCCCCAACATCTAGGCTGCCAGAACCGAAGATGCGTAGCAAGTCACGATTGTGAATCACCGCAGGCTCCTGTGGATAGGCGGTGGATGGGAAGGAAAGATCCCAAATCACGTCACGCCGCTGGCCCGTCAGTCGTCTGCTCCGCCATCGGCGGGGTCTCAACCTCGGGGGAAAGGCGCGCTTCCAGGGCGGCTAGTCGCTCTTGCATGAGTTCCATCGCAGCGACGGCCTCGGCCACCATCTCCCGGGTTGCCTCGAATTCCTCCCGGGTGACCAAGTTCAATTCGGCGGCAAGGCGCTCAACGCGCTGGCGGACGATCGCATCCACCTCTTCCTTCATGCCGACAACGGTCGACGCTGCGCCACTCGCGACCTTTGCCAAGTCCTCGAGCAGGCGGTTCCTGGTTTGCATGCTGGCGTTCCCAAACAGCGCGGCCAAAAAGCAGGGTCGATCACACGTTACCGCGCAGACATGGACGACACTCTTATTATAGGAGGCGGCGGCAGAGGCGCAACCTTTCGAGGGTTGTGAGTCATGCCGCGGGCGCTTATAAGCCCCGCAGCAATCCGACATGTGTGGCAGAAAGGCAGCGGACGGTATGACATTCGTCATCGCCTATCCGGCAATCGATCCTGTGTTGGTGGAAATCGGCCCCTTCGCTATCCGCTGGTACGCACTAGCCTACCTCGCCGGCATCCTGCTTGGCTGGCGGTATGGGCGATGGCTCGCGCGGCATTCGCCGCATCTGGTGCGGCCGGAGGACGTGGACGACGTGGTCGTTTGGGTGACGCTCGGCATCGTCATTGGCGGTCGGCTGGGCTACGTGCTGTTCTATCGGCCGGGCTATTACATCGAGCATTTGCTCGAAGTGCTGATGGTCTGGCACGGNGGGATGTCCTTTCACGGCGGACTGTTGGGCGTCATCGTCGCCAGCGTCGCCTACTGCCGATCGAGGCGCATTGCGGTGCCGGCGTTCGCCGACATCCTCTTCTGCAGCGCGCCCTTCGGGCTGTTTTTTGGCCGGATCGCCAATTTCATCAACGGTGAGCTGGCTGGCCGGCCCAGCGATGTTCACTGGGCGATGGTGTTTCCCGGCTACGGACCCCTCCCCAGGCACCCGAGCCAGCTCTACGAGGCGCTGCTGGAGGGCCTGCTGCTGTTTCTCATCCTCCACATCCTGTGGCGGTTTCCAGCGGTGCGGGAGCGTCCCGGGGTGCTATCCGGCGTCTTTCTCATCGGCTACGGCATCATGCGCTCGATCGCTGAACTGTTCCGCACCCCCGATGCCAACCTTGGCTTTATCGTCGGCTCGTTCACCATGGGTCAGCTATTGTCGCTGCCGATGATCCTGATCGGCGCGGCGATCGTCTGGTGGAGTGCCAACCGNCGCTCGCGTCACAGTCGTCCAGTGACNACCGCTTGCCCGTCTGTTAAGCGCCCGCCTCGAGGCCACCGGACCGATCAGCGTCGAGACGTTCATGGCCGAAGCCCTTGGCCATCCGCAATTCGGCTACTACCGCCAGGGGGCGCCGATCGGTCGCAGCGGCGATTTCATCACCGCACCGGAGATCAGTCAGATCTTCGGCGAGCTGATCGGCCTGTGNNGGCGGTGACGGTCTGGGAAACGATGGGGCGCCCCGAGCCGCTGCGGCTGGTGGAACTGGGGCCGGGGCGGGGCGTCCTGCTAGCCGACGCCCTGCGCGCCATCGCTCAGGTCCGACCGCAGGCGCTGGCGGCCCTGGCGCTGCATCTGGTGGAGATCAATCCGGATTTGCGGGCGCAGCAGTCCCAGCAGCTCGCCGGCGCCGGTCTCACGGATCCGCCCACTTGGCACACCGACGTGAGTGACATCGTCGCCGGGCCAAGCATCATTCTTGCCAATGAGTTCTTCGACGCGTTGCCAATCCGGCAATTCGTTCGCAGCGGCGAGGCGTGGTGTGAGCGCACCGTTGGCTTCGATGCGTCGACGGAGCAATTCCAGTGGCGTGACGGCGCGGCAACGCCACTGATGCTGCCGGTGTCGCTCACCGACTGTGCCGAGGGTGATGTGGTTGAGCAGTGTCCGGCGGCCGACGCACTGATCGACCGCATCGCCCGCCGGCTGCAGGCGTTCGGCGGTGCCGCGCTGCTCATCGACTACGGCTATGCCAAACCCTCCTTCGGCGACACGCTGCAGGCGGTGCGCGGCCATCGTATCGTCGATCCCCTGGCGGACCCTGGGCAGGTGGACCTAAGCCATCACGTGGACTTTCCGTCCTTGCGCCTGGTGGCGGAGGCGGCCGGGGCCAGCGTTTATGGTCCAGTGCCGCAAGGCCTGTTCCTCGGTCGGCTTGGCATCGATGTTCGCGCCCGGACGCTGGTTGCCGCCGCACCGGAGCGGGCACAGAGCATTGAAGGCAGCGTCCGCCGGCTGGTTCATCCCGGACGGATGGGGGTGCTGTTCAAGGCGATGGCGCTTGCCGATCCGCGGATGCCCCCGCTCCCCGGGTTCGCGGCGCCCCCGGTCGCTGACAGCGGCTGCGAGCGCCGGGTTACGCTCTAACGATGCACCGATGCATACTAGCCCGCCGTGCGCGGGCTTTTTGTCATGTGGACCTGTGACCACCGCACCATCAATTGCCGCGTGCGGTAGGCCATGCAAGGATCATGGACAATAGGCGCGCCCGACTCAGCGAGACGCGTCGGATAGGAGGTTGACGATGTGCAAGCGGTTGGCGATCGCCGCAACTCTCGTGTTTGCGGTTGCCCTGACGAACACGATGGCTCGGGCCTTGTCGCCGAATGACACACTGTTGGCTCAGGCAACCCAGATGCCGACCACGGCGCCGAAGTCGCCGGCGCCGACCACGGCACCAAAGGCGCCAACGACGGTCACACCCAAGGCACCGGAGGCATCATCAGCACCGGAAGCGTCCGCGGCGCTCATCGATATCAACAGCGCCAGCGCCGACGACCTGCAGACGCTCTCAGGAATCGGCGCGGCACGTGCCAAAGCCATCATGGGCGGTCGCCCCTATAAGGGAAAGGATGATCTCGTCAAGAAGGGCATCCTCCCGTCGGCCGTCTATGCGGGGATCAAGGACAAGATCATCGCCAAGCAGAAGTAGGACTTCGCACCGACCGGCGATCATGCGGATCATCGCATTGAGTGGGGGCGATGGTGCCCAGGGGCGGATTTGAACCACCGACACGCGGATTTTCAGTCCGCTGCTCTACCAACTGAGCTACCTGGGCATCAGGAAGGCCGACGATCGCAAAGTCGCCGGCAGCGATGGACTCGCTTATAGCAAGCTCATGTGAAGCCTGTCCAGTGAGTGAACGGCCGGGCGAGCCCATGGTTTGAAGGGACAACTTGCAGGCTGCCGTTATCATGGTGCCGAAGAATCATGGGGCATAGATTGGCCTTTGCGAGTTGCGCGGACGACAGCGGCCGAACTTGGATCCACGAATGAAAACAGAACCCTGCTGCCATGTCTCAACAGAGAGTTGGTCAATGCAGTGGCAGCTATTTCGATTAAGGAATTTGGAGTGAAATAAGATGAGATATATCGTTTCTTCGTTCGGCATAGAGTGCCTGGAGACTGGTCGTGCAGCCAACAGAATAGACGGCATCGACAACCGTCGATTCTGCGTCCGCAATATTGGGAACGCGACAACGAATATAAGAGCCCGGCCGAGGCTGTCGACGCCATAACGTCCGACGATGCGAACCCGGTATTTGTTACCACGCGCGGCAAGATAATTGGCCGAGCCGCCGCTGAGTTGTTGATGCGCAAATGAGCATAAGCGCTGCCAACGGCCGTCGATGTCGTCAGTAACCGATCGATGCAGCGCCCACCAGCATTCACACGCGGGTCGGCAGGCGATCGTGCCGGCCGGAGATATGGACTATAAATTAAATAAAATAACTTACCGAAAGTGCCCATTCGTCGTCAGTTGACCCCTGCCGGCAACGGCGATAGGGAAAGTAAGGTCGTCATCGGTGTTTCACATAAGGGCGATGCCTTCCGCTTAGCGGCGCTGCTCACGCTGCTGTCCACGTGCGTATTCGACCTTGAGAACCACGGAGCTAAACCATGAAAACGGCCATCGTCTTGAGCGTCGCGACCGTTCTTTCGACCATGCTCGCGGTCGGTCACGCCGTCGCTGCCGATGCCGAGGCCGGAAAGAAAGCATTCGGCAGGTGCGCCGCCTGCCACACGGTGGAGCCCGGTAAGTCAAGAATGGGGCCAACCTTGTGGGGTGTCGTGGGGCGCAAGGCGGGCACGGTCGAAGGCTACAGCTTCTCGCCGGCGATGAAGGACTCGGGCCTGACCTGGGATACCGCTACCCTCGACAAATTTCTCGAGCAACCGTCAGCGGTGGTGAGGGCAAGCAAAATGGCATTCTTCGGCGTCAAGGATCCGGGCGAGCGCGCCAACCTCATCGCCTATCTCGAAACGCTGCATTAGCCGGCTCACCGCAGTGACCACTGTTCTTCTGCCCGCCACTGTCCGGAACCGGTTGCCCCGGAACCACTCACCCCAGTGCCATGCGTCCCGGTGCCGGGCGCTGGCGTGGCTGGATCAGCGCGGCCGGGCCGCCTTGTTCATCGGCGTGCTGCTGGCACTGCTGGTCAGCATCGCCCCGTCGATGGCGGGGGCAGCGGAGCGGCTGATCACCACCACCGGCGTCGGCACGGTGCAGCTTGGCATGTCTCTCGATGCGGCGCGGGCGGCGACACCCGGCTTCATCTTGAGCGAAAGCGTTGACGCCGTCGGGGACGGGTATGTGGCGGTGGCGGAGGACGACATCATTCTTATGCGGCTGTTCGCCGACGCTGGCGATCTTGGCCCGACGGTGGATTGGCATGCGGCGATCGTGGCGATCGAGGTGCTGGCGCCCAGCTATCGCACCACAGCCGGGGTCAGTCCGCAATCGCCGCTGGCCGAGGTGGCACAGGCCTACGGCCCGCTGATCCGTATTCGCCGCAGCGAGATCGATCGCCAGGAGTACGCCCTGTTTGCCAATCAGCCGCTGAACCTCGTCCTGCGCGTCGACGGCGGCAGCGAGGGTAGCGAAGCCGGCATCTACCTCCCCGGCACCGACATGACCGAACGCTTCCGCCTCGGCGCCCGCATCGCCTCGATCACCGTGCAGCAAGCGCTGTAGCGCGGCGCTGGTGGCGTCTTACTGTCTGTCGCCAAGCATACAGGAGGAAGCCGTGATCAATGAAGTGATTGCAAGACCACCGGCCGATCTCGTGCAGCAGTTCCGGGCGTTGCTCCGCCATGACTCCATCACCTGTGCAATCTCGGACTGCATGGGACGCTTTAACGCCATGACCGTAAGCGGAGCTCTGACCCCACGTTGCGGCCGGTGATTGCTCGCGGATGATGGCGGCTCCCAGGACGGAGGCGCCGCGTGGATCGTTTGCCAAGTAAGGTGCCAATTAATTGGCAAAGCGCCCGTCAGGGCGAGGTACTGCCGTGGGGTGAGCGGCGGCGGCGGTGGAGCTGGGAGGAGAAGGCGCGGATCGTCGCCGAAAGTTTCGCCCCCGACGCCGTGGCGAGCGCGGTCGCCCGCCGGCACGGGCTGCACCGCAACCAGCTGTATGCCTGGCGGAAGGAGTTGCGCCAAGCGGCGGACGCGGCGACGGCGGACGCGGTACCGCTCGACTTCGTGCCGGTAGTGGTGAGCGAGGGGCGTTGTCCAGCCGGCAGTCCGGCGATCGAGATCGAGCTTGCCGGTGCTCGGGTGCGGGTGTCGCCGGGCGCCGATCCGGTGCTCCTGGCGGACGTGCTCCGGACGCTGAAGGCGCTCGGATGATCGTCCCGCCTTCAGGCGTCCGGGTGCTGGTGGCGACGCGGCCGGTCGACTTCCGCTGCGGCGCCGACCGACTCGCTTCGATCGTGCAGACGGCGCTGGGGCACGACCCCTTCTCCGGGACAATTTACGTCTTCCGTTGCAAACGATCGGACAGGCTGAAACTGCTCGTCTGGGACGGCAGCGGCTTGGTGATGGTGTGGAAACGGCTGGAGGCAGGCGTCTTTCGCTGGCCGCCGGTGACCGGGGGCGTGATGCGGCTGTCGGCGGCGCAGCTGGCGGCGCTGTTGGATGGCCTCGACTGGTCGCGGATGCACGCGCCGCGTCTCGGTCGACCGAAGAAGGCACAATAGGCTGTGCCGGCCTGCCGGGGAAGCCACAAGAACTCTGGTAAGCGTCTGGCATCGTGCTTAGAATCGCCGCTCATGACCGACCTCGACGCGATCCCCGACGATCCTTCCGCGCTGCGCGCCGCGCTGCTGGCGATGCGGGCCGAGCTCGCCGCCGAGCGGGCCCTGCGCCGCGGGCTGGAGGACCGGAACGAGCGGCTGCAGCACTTCATCCGCCAGCTGCAGCGGATGCAGTTCGGAAGGCGGTCGGAGGCGCTCGACCCCGACCAGCTGAACCTGGCGCTTGAAGACCTCGAGCAGGCGGTGGCGGAAGCCGACGCCGAGGCGGAGAAGGCCGATCCGCCGCGACGCGAGGCCCGCGCCCGCGAGCGGCGGCAGAACCGCGGCACCCTGCCCGGACATCTGCCGCGGATCGAGGTGGTGATCGAGCCGCCGACGACCATCTGCCCGTGCTGCTCCGGTGCGATGCACATCATCGGCGAGGACCGCTCCGAACGCCTCGACGTGATCCCGATGCGCTGGCAGGTGATCGTCACCCGCCGGCCGAAGTACGGCTGCCGCGCCTGCGGGAGTGCTGTGGTGCAGGCGCCGGCGCCGCCGCGGCTGATCGAGGGCGGCCTGCCCACCGAACGGCTGGTGGCGCACGTGCTGGTGGCGAAATATGCCGACCATGCGCCGCTCTACCGCCAGGCACAGATGCTCGCCCGGCAGGGTATCGCCCTCGACCGCTCGACGCTGGCCTCCTGGGTCGGCACCGCGGCGGCCGAGTTGAAGCCGCTGTGGCGGCTGCTGCGCGACGATCTGCTCGGCTCGGCGAAGCTGTTCGTCGACGAGACGCCGGCACCGGTGCTCGATCCCGGCCGCGGCCGGACGAAGACCGGCTGGTTCTGGGCGATCGCCCGCGACGACCGGCCGTGGGGCGGCGCCGATCCGCCGGCGGTGGTGTTCACCTACGCACCCGGCCGCGGCCACGCGCACGCGGCCACGCTGCTGAAGGACTTCCGCGGCATCCTGCAGACCGACGCCTATGCCGCCTACAAGGCGGTGGCCGGGGCTGCGGGCGACGAAGCGGCTGCCGGGTCCGCCGACGGCGGCGTCCTCCTCGCCCACTGCTGGGCACACTGCCGCCGGCGATTCTACGAGGTCGCACAGAAGCGGCCGGCGCCGATCGCCCATGAGGCGCTGCGGCGGATCGCCGCGCTGTACGAGATCGAGGCGGAGATTCGTGGCAGGCCCGCCTGCGAACGGCGAGCCGTCCGGCAGGCGCGGACGAAGCCGCTGCTGGACGCGATGCGGCCATGGCTCGAGCAATGCCGGGCGCAGCTGTCGAAGAAGTCGCCGCTGGGCGAGGCGATCGGCTACCCGCTGAACCAGTGGGAGGGGCTGACCCTCTTCCTCGACGACGGCCGGATCGAGATCGACTCGAACGTCATCGAGCGCTCAATGAGGCCGATTGCTCTCAATCGCAAGAACGCACTCTTCGCCGGCCATGACCTGGGAGCGGAAAACTGGGCGGTGCTGGCGTCATTGATCGAGACCTGCAAGTGGCACGCGGTCAACCCGGAAGCCTGNGCTCGCCGACGTGCTCGCCCGCCTCGTCTCCGGCTGGCCGAACCGCCGCCTCGCCGAGCTCACCCCCTGGGCATGGAAGGCCGAGCAGGACGCCCTCCACCGCGCCGCCGCGTGACCCATTCCGCTGCGGCCGAGGTCAAGACCGAGCACTCTGGCAAGCGAAAAGCAGGTGCGGCCGGAGCTTCGCTTACCCATGACCTCGGATATGCGGCCGCTCTTCAAGGGCATCCGTTTTGTCGGCACGGCGGTGACGGTGAGGACGCTCGCGTCGGATCTCGCCGCGGCGTTCAAGGCCATCGACATCAGTCAGCCAGGGGATGTAGTGGTCATCGACTCGCACGGATCGGTCAACACGGCCTTCTGGGGCGAGAACATGACCATGTCAGCGCTCAACCGTGGGGTTGTCGCCGCGGTCATTGATGGCGCCTGCCGCGATGTGGAAGAAATCCGTAAGATGGGCTTCCCGGTGATATGCAAGGGAATCGTGCCGAACGTTGCCGCGATCGCCGGCTATGGTGACGTCAATGTGCCGATTCAATGCGCCGGAGTGACGGTGTCGCCAGGGGATATTGTCGTCGCCGACGGCAATGGGGTGGTGATTGTGCCGACGGGCGAGGCTGCTGCCATCCTGCTCAAGGCACAACGGCTGCTTGCAACCGAAGGCATCGTTCAGGACAAGATCCGCGCCGGTGCCACCATCGGCGAACTGATCAACGTGGATGAGGTGCTGCGTAGCACATTCGCCTATCAGGACAAGGCCTCGAAAAGCGATTGAGGTCGCCATATCGACCCCTGCAACCGCGGTGACAAAGCAAAGGCTGCCGCAGCGAAACATGTATGGCCGAGTAACGACGAGCCGCACCATGCTTTGATCGAAGCTGTATCCCGATCATGTCGATTGCCGCCTGAACCGCTCCGGTTTGTTCGGAGGCTCCAACTTTTGAGGGTATGGAGCGATGACGAGCAAGACGACGAACAAGTTTTCCCCGGAAGGGCGCGGCCGGGCGGTGCGGATGGTCCTCGAACACGAGGGCGAGAACGCTTTGCGATGGGCCGCCATTGCCTCGATCGCCACCAAGATCGGCTGCACGCCGGAGACGCTGCGGCGGTGGGTGAAGACGGCGGAGCAAGACAGCGGTCGGATCGACGGCGGCAAGTCTCTTACCCCCAGATGCGACACCACCCCAGGCGACGTGATCGGGTGCTGCTTTTGCAGGCTAAAGTGCCTCGCGACAGTCAAAAGCGACCGGGCGACGGGAAGGGGGTAAAGAGTCATGCGGATGACAGACAAGGGTCACGCTGAAGTAGATAATCTCGCCGAGAGGCGCAACTTCCTGTATTTGTGGCCATTCGTGGTGGAAGCGGAGAGGAATAAGGCGGTTCTTGCGAGTCGTTCGCTATAGACAACAAGCATGCGACGGAATATTGTCTACCTATAGTTGTTATAAGAAACGTAGGTATTGTAGGGGCGAGCAATGGTGGGAATCGGGGCGGCTTTATCGCCTGTAGGTGGAAGCTTTTTCTTTTTTCTGCTTTTCTGCTGATTGCTGTGCCGGCAGTGGCATGTGACGACGCGGCGGTGTTCGAAGGGCTCCGGTTGTTTACCCAGGAGACCTTTGGCGGTAACGGCCGGACCTGCGCCACCTGTCACCCGCCCACCCATAATTTTACCATCGACCCGGCGTACATCGGCACGCTGCCGGCCGATGATCCGTTGTTCGTCGCCGAGAATAATCCGAAGCTGCGCAGTCTCGAGCGGCCGGAGCTCCTGCGTCAGGAAGGCTTGATTTCGGTCAATGTCGACGGTTTCGGCAGACCCGCTGTATCGCGCAGCGTCCCGCATCTGCATGGGCTGTCGCAGTCGATCAAGCCAGGGGCCACACCTTTCCCAAGCGCACATATGACAGGCTGGTCGGGAGATGGCTCGCCCGGTCCCGGCTCGCTGCGTACCTTTGCCATGGGTGCCGTCCGCCAACATTTTACCCGGACGATTGCCAGGCGCGCCTGCGGCTCCGCCACCTATAATCCCGACCAATGTGACTTTCGCATGCCGTCCGAAGCCGAACTCAATGCGCTTCAGGAGTTTCAGCTTTTCCTCGGCCGCCAAAGCGAGATCAATATCGAGCCGTATAGCAACAACCCTGGCGAGATCGTCTTCCGCGATTGGGATGTCGAGTACGGCAAGATGCTCTTTCATACCGTCGCTGGCGGCGAAAACCTGAGCTGCGCCAGTTGTCACCGCAATGCTGGCGCCAATGACCAGGACGGCAATGGCACCTTGTTCGATGTCGGTGCGAACAAGGACCCACGCATTCCCGCCTGTCTCGATCCGGGCAAGGTGCCGGGTGATGGCGGTTTCGGCCGCGTTACCCAGGCCACCGCAAGCGGCAAGGCAATATGCGGCACGGCCAAAGACTTCAACATCGTGTTCACCGGCGATAATCGGTTCAATACCCCCTCGGTGATTGAAGCCGCCGACACCGGGCCCTTCTTTCACAATAACATCGTCAACACGATCGAGGACGCGGTGGCGTTCTATTCGGACGCAGCGTTTGCCGGATCCGAAGCCGCCAAAGGCGTCGCCTTTCAATTTTTGCCCGAGGAGCAGCAACAGATCGCCGCAATGTTGCGAACGGTGAACGCCCTCGACAACATGAACAATAGCGATCGCTTCGATTTGCTGGCGCTGCGCGGCGCCGCTAGCCAGCCGACGTTGACGAAGCTGGTGATCAAGATTGCCGCATCGGAAACCAAGGATGCCATCGGGGTGCTGACCGGGAGCCCGCTGCCGATTTATGCCGACACCGACGTCATATCGCTGCTGAACCAAGCTTTGGCGGAGGAGCAGCAGGCGATTACGGCCTGGAATCCGCAGTTGATGTATCGGGCAGTGAACTTACGCAAGCGTGCTCGCGCCGAGATGATCCGCTCACGCGAGTAGCTGCGCGCCGCCGCTGAGGGTTGTGGCAGATTTTAATGTCGGCAAACAGGTCGCGGCGCGCGTGGCGTCGCGAGTGTGGTGCACCTGCCCAGCATTGAACGAACTCTGGGAACGAGCCCTGGCGATCTCTCGTAACATACGGTGACCGGCTCGAGACATGGGTGACGGTTTGCACCGGACACATGGGGTAACACTTTCCGCTTTCGGGCGGGACGGGTTGATGCCGTGGAGAGAGTGTTCGGTCATGGACATGGAAGAGCGCTTGGTCTGCCAGCCTCACCGTAAGCGAAGCTCCGGCCGCACCTGCTTTTCGCTTGCCAGAGTGCTCGGTCTTGACCTCGGCCGCAGCGGAATGGGTCACGCGGCGGCGCGGTGGAGGGCGTCCTGCTCGGCCTTCCATGCCCAGGGGGTGAGCTCGGCGAGGCGGCGGTTCGGCCAGCCGGAGACGAGGCGGGCGAGCACGTCGGCGAGCCAGGCTTCCGGGTTGACCGCGTGCCACTTGCAGGTCTCGATCAATGACGCCAGCACCGCCCAGTTTTCCGCTCCCAGGTCATGGCCGGCGAAGAGTGCGTTCTTGCGATTGAGAGCAATCGGCCTCATTGAGCGCTCGATGACGTTCGAGTCGATCTCGATCCGGCCGTCGTCGAGGAAGAGGGTCAGCCCCTCCCACTGGTTCAGCGGGTAGCCGATCGCCTCGCCCAGCGGCGACTTCTTCGACAGCTGCGCCCGGCATTGCTCGAGCCATGGCCGCATCGCGTCCAGCAGCGGCTTCGTCCGCGCCTGCCGGACGGCTCGCCGTTCGCAGGCGGGCCTGCCACGAATCTCCGCCTCGATCTCGTACAGCGCGGCGATCCGCCGCAGCGCCTCATGGGCGATCGGCGCCGGCCGCTTCTGTGCGACCTCGTAGAATCGCCGGCGGCAGTGTGCCCAGCAGTGGGCGAGGAGGACGCCGCCGTCGGCGGACCCGGCAGCCGCTTCGTCGCCCGCAGCCCCGGCCACCGCCTTGTAGGCGGCATAGGCGTCGGTCTGCAGGATGCCGCGGAAGTCCTTCAGCAGCGTGGCCGCGTGCGCGTGGCCGCGGCCGGGTGCGTAGGTGAACACCACCGCCGGCGGATCGGCGCCGCCCCACGGCCGGTCGTCGCGGGCGATCGCCCAGAACCAGCCGGTCTTCGTCCGGCCGCGGCCGGGATCGAGCACCGGTGCCGGCGTCTCGTCGACGAACAGCTTCGCCGAGCCGAGCAGATCGTCGCGCAGCAGCCGCCACAGCGGCTTCAACTCGGCCGCCGCGGTGCCGACCCAGGAGGCCAGCGTCGAGCGGTCGAGGGCGATACCCTGCCGGGCGAGCATCTGTGCCTGGCGGTAGAGCGGCGCATGGTCGGCATATTTCGCCACCAGCACGTGCGCCACCAGCCGTTCGGTGGGCAGGCCGCCCTCGATCAGCCGCGGCGGCGCCGGCGCCTGCACCACAGCACTCCCGCAGGCGCGGCAGCCGTACTTCGGCCGGCGGGTGACGATCACCTGCCAGCGCATCGGGATCACGTCGAGGCGTTCGGAGCGGTCCTCGCCGATGATGTGCATCGCACCGGAGCAGCACGGGCAGATGGTCGTCGGCGGCTCGATCACCACCTCGATCCGCGGCAGATGTCCGGGCAGGGTGCCGCGGTTCTGCCGCCGCTCGCGGGCGCGGGCCTCGCGTCGCGGCGGATCGGCCTTCTCCGCCTCGGCGTCGGCTTCCGCCACCGCCTGCTCGAGGTCTTCAAGCGCCAGGTTCAGCTGGTCGGGGTCGAGCGCCTCCGACCGCCTTCCGAACTGCATCCGCTGCAGCTGGCGGATGAAGTGCTGCAGCCGCTCGTTCCGGTCCTCCAGCCCGCGGCGCAGGGCCCGCTCGGCGGCGAGCTCGGCCCGCATCGCCAGCAGCGCGGCGCGCAGCGCGGAAGGATCGTCGGGGATCGCGTCGAGGTCGGTCATGAGCGGCGATTCTAAGCACGATGCCAGACGCTTACCAGAGTTCTTGTGGCTTCCCCGGCAGGCCGGCACAGCCTATTGTGCCTTCTTCGGTCGACCGAGACGCGGCGCGTGCATCCGCGACCAGTCGAGGCCATCCAACAGCGCCGCCAGCTGCGCCGCCGACAGCCGCATCACGCCCCCGGTCACCGGCGGCCAGCGAAAGACGCCTGCCTCCAGCCGTTTCCACACCATCACCAAGCCGCTGCCGTCCCAGACGAGCAGTTTCAGCCTGTCCGATCGTTTGCAACGGAAGACGTAAATTGTCCCGGAGAAGGGGTCGTGCCCCAGCGCCGTCTGCACGATCGAAGCGAGTCGGTCGGCGCCGCAGCGGAAGTCGACCGGCCGCGTCGCCACCAGCACCCGGACGCCTGAAGGCGGGACGATCATCCGAGCGCCTTCAGCGTCCGGAGCACGTCCGCCAGGAGCACCGGATCGGCGCCCGGCGACACCCGCACCCGAGCACCGGCAAGCTCGATCTCGATCGCCGGACTGCCGGCTGGACAACGCCCCTCGCTCACCACTACCGGCACGAAGTCGAGCGGTACCGCGTCCGCCGTCGCCGCGTCCGCCGCTTGGCGCAACTCCTTCCGCCAGGCATACAGCTGGTTGCGGTGCAGCCCGTGCCGGCGGGCGACCGCGCTCGCCACGGCGTCGGGGGCGAAACTTTCGGCGACGATCCGCGCCTTCTCCTCCCAGCTCCACCGCCGCCGCCGCTCACCCCACGGCAGTACCTCGCCCTGACGGGCGCTTTGCCAATTAATTGGCACCTTACTTGGCAAACGATCCACGCGGCGCCTCCGTCCTGGGAGCCGCCATCATCCGCGAGCAATCACCGGCCGCAACGTGGGGTCAGAGCTCCGCTTACGCCTCACCACGGCCGCGCAATCCCGTGCAAAACACGCCGAGACTCTAATCGTCGCTGGATGACAAACCAGTCGCAGGTCACTTTGGAAAGGCAACCATAACGCAGAGGCCGGGGGCGTTGTCAGCGAGAGCCACCGTTGCAGCGTGGAGCTCGGCAACGGCCGCAACCAAGGTCAGACCGAGACCGCTACCGGACGAGGTGCGGCTGTTCTCAAGCCGGTAGAAGCGGCGGAAAACCTTCTCGCGCTCCGTCTCGGGGATGCCGGGCCCGGTGTCGGTCACCGTCAACCGCGGACCCTCTGCCACCATCGCCAGCCTCAGGGAGATGGAGGAACCGGTCGGCGTATGGCGGATGGCATTCTCGACCAGATTGACGAGCATTTGCGTCAGGAGGTTGCCGTCGCCGGACACAGCAATGCCGGGCTCCACCCTGGCGGCGATGGTCTGCCCCACGTCCTCGGCGACCGCCACATAGGCCTCGACCACTTCGCTGCAGAGATGCGACAGGTCGACGCGGGCAAAGTGCGCCCGTCGCACCCCCGCCTCGATCTGGGCGATGCGCAGGAGGGCAGCGAAGGTGTTCGAGGATGGTGGTCGTCCGCTCTTCCATGAGGGGAAGATAGCACCGTCTGACCGCATCAGCACGCCGGTAGGGCGGGCCGCGACCCGCCATCCCGCGACCGCGGCCGGGAGACAAGGCCGACCACGATCCGCCCCACATTCGCCGCATTTTCCGATTGGCTCACGCGGGTTACGCTGCTATCGGATGGGGAGACTTGAGCGACCGAGGGTGGGCGGTCCGTGGCGATCCCCGACTACCAGACGCTGATGCTTCCCGTGCTTCGTCTCGCCGCAGCGGGCGAGACGGATATCCGGCACTGCACGGAGGCGATCGCGAGGGACTTCCAGCTCACGCCGGATGAACTGCAGGAGCTGTTGCCGAGCGGCAAGCAGACCCTGCTGTCGAACCGCACTCACTGGGCGAAAACCTATCTCGTCGGTCGTGGGGCCTGCTCCACATGGTATACTAAGAGCAATAATGCCGATGCAGGTGTTCGCCACCCCGCAACTGCAAAAAATAGCGCGAAAGGCTTTCTCCGATACAATCTGTCGCCACTAAAAGATGTTGTTTTATAGAACCGAGCACAGATCTCCATCCTGGAACGGGCATGAAACCATGAGGCTCACAGCATTTAAGGCAAAGAAGGTGTACGGCTACCTTGAGTTCGATTTCACCTTTTTAGANAATGTTTCCTTTATCGTGGGTGTTAACGGGAGTGGGAAAACAACTGTACTTCGACTGATTCAAGCTTTGCTAACACCATCCCTTCGTGAACTTATTATTTTGCCATTTGCCGAGGTTTCCATAATTTATGAAGAGGGCGACACAACATGCAAAGTGTATTGCACGAAATCTCATGACGCTGTCTCTATAGGAACTTCGCACACTCGAACAGAGCTATCATTTCCTACAATTGATGCCGATGAACTGGAATACATTATAGATCGCTCGGACAACAACCCCGACTTATTCGAAGAGTTTCAACTAAAGAATGTCAACCATGAAGTGTTCCAGTTTATATCCAACATCAATGCTCCATTATTCCTTGGCCTTGATCGCACATATAAAGGTTATTCAGACCATTCTCAATATCGTTATTATATTCAGAGCGGAACGACGGCTCTTAAAACTCGTCAGGGTCTGCGCGGGAAACGCATCGTCCAGGGTTCACTCGCGGCCGGCCTGATGGAGTCCCAAGCTCTCATTCAGGAAGCATATCGTCGGCTTAGAAGATCGGAAGACAAGGTCTCAGAGCGCCTTCGGGAAAGTATTCTTATATCTACGTTTCGTTACGTCGAGTTCGATCTACCTCGCGACGGACAAGATCCGGCTCCGCCAGACTGGGGAGAGCGCAGCAAAATGCTTCAGCGCAAAGGAGAACTGCAGGCCGCTCTTCGAAACATAGGATTATCCGGAGAAAGAGTAACAAAAGAGCTGGACGAATTTTTCACAAAGCTAAATACCCTCTTTGCTTCAATGTCAGGAAAAGGTCAAGCGCGAGGATTCAATATTGAATGGCTAATAAACAGGTCCCAGATAGACCGTCTTTCCGCACTTATTAAAATTATTGATGACAACCGATTAGAAGTCGCGCGCATATACGCCCCAATAAATACCTTTCTGGAAACACTAAAAGGTTTTTACGGCGATACTAAGAAGTCGATACAGGTCGATACCGTCGGACAACTTTCTATTGTGAGGGAGGACAACGCTATTGTCCCCATTGAAGCTCTTTCATCTGGAGAGCGGCAGCTTCTGATTATATTTGCACATCTTCTTTTTAATGAGTATGGAAGTAGGAGCAATGTCTTTATTATTGATGAGCCAGAGCTCTCCCTTCATCTCAAGTGGCAGGAAAACTTTGTCTCAAAGGCCATTGAGGTCAGTCCGAAAACACAATTGATAATGGCGACACATTCTCCTGAGATAATTGCCGGATTCGAAAAATACAGCATCTGCCTCTAGAGATAATAATGGGTATTGCGCGGAGTGAAAAAGCCCGCAGGGCTAAGTCTGTGTTCTACCGGGCATTTAACGATGTCGATATTTACGTAGAGGATACGGCACGTGGTAGTCTAAAGCTGTATACATGCATATTCCAGCGCGTNGTGATCGGGCCTTCTAAGCGAATTGATACCGTATTTGCGCTCGGTGGTCGGGATGCGGTATTGAGAGCGTGTTCAGAAGATCAGGAAGAAGGTGGGCGTCGACGTATATACGTAATTGACGGTGATCTGACATTATTCGCGGATGCGCCAGGACGGTCGCTCAAACGGCTCCTAACATTGCGCCGATATTGTATAGAAAATTATCTTATCGATGAAGATGCTATTATAGATCTACTTGACGAGGAAGATATTGAAAGCACAAAGATCGAACTTCGGATGCAATTTGCGTTTCGTACGTGGGTGACTCAGACCGAGCGGCCTTTGTTTGCGCTGTTCCTGCTTTACTCGGTGCATCACCACGCGATGTGTTCAGAGCCCACGGTTTCCTATCCCGTTAACAAACTAGTTTCAAGCAGTGACGGAACCATAGATATTAACAAAGTCTGTTCGAGAATGAAAGAAATAAAGGAAGGCATAGTAGCGGCGTTATCAGCGCATGAATATAAGAAACGTATGACGGCGTCGTTGACACATTGTAAACAAGTTAGCAGTAGCAAGCTTTCGTTTATCTCCGGTAGGGATTATTTATTACCGCTTGTAATTATGCGCATGAGAAGCATAACGCGATTAAGAGCTGACAACGCAGTGATAAAACAACGGCTTGCCATGAAATGCGATCTATCGGAACTGATGGAAGATGTTACCCTGATTTTTTGTAGTGTGTAGGCAGCGCGGTAGGTCGGAAGACGCATGTCTTCACCCGCCGCATTTGCCGGCCTGCGTCCTTCGCCGCATCACCGATCGATCCCGCCGCATGCTTGCGCGGTGCGTTCGTCGGCGGGCGTCGCGGCTGACCCCATCCGGCGGATTACGCAAAGCTAATCCGCCCTACACGGGGCTGGGGCGTACCGCCCCGCGGTCGGCGTTGTCGGCGGCGGCGGGGGCTGCTACAGGTGAGCGGGGCGGCGGCCTGCGGGCGGCGCGCCCCCATGCCCCCGGACGAACAGGACCAGCCGATGCCGGAGACGCCCGGACGCGACCGTCCGCCTTTGTTCCTCGCCCTCGGCCGCGCCGTCATCGGCCGCTGTCCGCAGTGCGGGCGGGGGCGGCTGTTTGCCGGCTACCTGCGGCAGGTGGAACACTGCAGCGTCTGCGGCGAGGCGTGGGGACACATCCGTGCCGATGATGCGCCGCCGTGGCTGACCATCCTGCTCGTCGGCCACATCATCCTGCCGCTCGCCATCACCGTCGAACGCGTCGCCGACTGGCCCGACTGGGTGGGGATGACGCTGTGGCCGACGCTGGCGCTGGCACTGGCCGCGCTTATTCTGCCGCGCGCCAAGGCGATCATGCTGACACTGATCTGGCTCACCCGCGCGCACGGCTCGGAACCGGCGTAGACCGCAGCGACGCGCAAATGGGCCATGTCGCTGTTGTGCCGGGGGCCTGTTTATCGTACTGATTATCAATCATAACAGGTTATCGGTGGCGGTTCGATCGGATCGGCCATCATGTCACCCGCGACACGGGAGTGCTTCGAATGCGGCTGTTGTGTGGTGTTGCGCTTGCACTGGCGATGACCTGCGGGCCGCTTGCCGCCCGTGCAGCGACCTATGTCGTGTGGCAGGGCGAAGCCGCGATCACCGCCGCCTCGGCCGCCTGCAGCGTCAATGTGCCCGAACGCAGCCGCATCGCCGTCGGCGCGGTGCTGAAGAGCATCTTGCGTCCGGCGCTCCTCGGCAATAACGGCAACGATGCACGCATTTCGTTTATCCACGACTCGCAGGCGATTTTTGGCCTCGACCTCGCTGGTGGCTTGAACCTGCCCGGGACTGGAACCTACGCCGCCTATGGGGTCACGGAATACAGCAGCGCTGCCGCAAGTCCGCTGATCAAGGCCAATGTCGGCGGCCAATACCAGGCATTCGCGCTGACCCCTGTCGCACCCACGGCAACGACGAAGTTCGTCAGCTTGCGGGGAACGGTGGCGGATTTCATGTTCATTCCCGGCTGTAAAGTGACGTTCCGCGCGAGCTACTCCCTACGCCCGGCCTGAGCGGACAGGGTATGGTCCGCTTAGCATGCGGTCCCAAGCGGGTCCACGGCAGCGAAATGGCGTCAAGAACGAGCTGGAGATGTCGATGAAGCGATCAAACGGTTTCATCCTACCGCTTGCCGGTGTGGTCGCCTTGCTGCCGGTGATGGCGAGTGCACAAACCACCTGGATCGGCAATGTCTTCGTCAGTGCCGTTCCGGCGCCGGCCAGCTGCCTCAATTCCAGCGGGGTCAGCGTCGCCGAAGTCGGTGACGCCTACCGCGGCGTGTACCGTCCCGCAGTGTCCGGGCTCGGCAACGGTGCCGACAGTTATCTTGCTTTGGTTGGCGCGCGCAGCAGCTTCACCATCATGGTGCCCAACAACACCTTCCGAGCCGGGATCAATTACGGCTCGTCCTATGTCAGCAGCACAATCAATTTCGGCTCAAACACCGCCGGGATCACTGCTTGGACACAGGTGCCGGTGACACCGGCAGCGACCACCCTCAACGTCACTGTCACCGCGACACTCGCCAATTTCTGGAACGTCAAAGGCTGCACCGTCACCTTGCAGGGCGGCTTTACCCTCGCTCCCTAACCGACGCGGCTGCACCTTCACCACTTCGACGAGATGCCGGACGGGCACGACCCGCCACAGCGGAGCGGCGGGCGGGGCAAACCATCATGCCGCGCTTAGTTGCAGGTCATCGCCGCGGCAGTGAGACTGACCGCTGCCTTGCCGTCGCCGATTGCCTTGATGACGATGCTCATGAAGTCGCTGAAGCTGCCGCCCGGGCTGGTATCGGCTTTGGCCGCGGTCATCAGCTGTGCGTACTGCTCCTTCGACAGGTCCTCGCCAACCTTCTTGGCGATGCATTCGCAGCGGCTGACTGAGGAGTCGTACTTGCTGCACCACTTGACGAATTGCGCCTGCGGCCCGGGTTCGCACGCGGCGACGAGCGCCACCAGACCAGCGATCCCGAGGCTGGCCCTCAGCTTGCGACCGTTCATTGGCTTTCTCCTCTCCTAGTTGACGCCCGCATCGGCACGATGCGTCAAAGGCGAGCGATAGCAAGATCCGCCGCCGCGGACAATTGCCATTGCCGCCCGCCGTCGTTGTTTGGTGTCGTGCAACCTCAGGGTTGCAGCGCACCGACAGTGGCACAGAAGGTGAGAGTAAACCCCTCCAGCGCCGTGCAGTGATAGAGGGCGGCCACGTCATCATAGGGCCAAGTGTAGGCGCGCGGGCAGGCGCGGTTGAAGATGCGGAAGAAGGGCTCCTCGCTGCCACCTGCCTGGTGCGCTGCCGCCATCCAGCCGGGATTCCACACCCCGCCGATGCCGGAGTAGAGCGGCGGTTGCGGGGGTCGCTGCTACGGGTGCAGGCGCCGAGGCCGCTCGTCGTCGGCGGCACGCAGGGGTGGGCGGTGTGCGACTGTCCGTCGGCCATATTATAGGTGAGCCGCCGGCAACTGTAGCCAAGCCCGTCCGGATAGCCGACCTCGCGGTAGCCACCACAGGCTTCACCCACCGGCGCACTGGCACACCGTACCGAGGCGGAGGCGTAGTCGTTGACCGCCTGCTGCGCCGGATCGGGGTTGATGCAGACGCCGGCGCCGTGCGGCGGGGCGATGCCGGGATCGAAGCCGCTGGTGATGCAGCGCGGCAGCGCTGCCGGGCAGTCGGCATCGGCGAGACAGGTGGGGGTACCCTGATGCGGCGAGGCCATGGCGACGCCGTCGGCCAAGTTCTTCAGGCCGTACATCTGCTGATGGGTGACGGGGCCGCGACCGCCGGCGCAGTCAGTGTAGTCGGGGACGCCCGGGATCGGCGCGGCGCACATGAGCGCCGCCGGCGGGTTCGCCTCGCCACAGGCATCAAAGGGGGCGAAGCAGCCGATGACACAGGCGCCGGCAACGCAGTGGCCGGTGGGGCAGAAGGTCCCCGGGCCGCAGGGAATGGGTCCCGCCGCCGTCGTTGGGGCGGTGGTCTTGCGCAGTGCGGCGGGACAACTGGCATTGAGGTCGGCGACACAGCCAGCGGTGCTGCGCGTGCAGCGACCTTGCGCGGTGGCGACGATGGGCACGTTCGCTCCGTTGACGACGCTCACGTCGTAGTGGGCGCTGCCGTCGGCGTGCGTGGTTATCTCGAACAGCGTCTGCGGATTGTCGCCCGAGAGTTGTGCCGCGCCGGCGCCGCAGTCCACCTGACCGGGGCGACCGCATTGGCCGGTGAGGCAGGTGAGGTGACCGGCGGTATCGAGGCTGCAGCCGGTCCGCGCCCAGATGCGGGCGGCACCCCAGGCCCGGGGGCGCAGATTTGCGCGCTGCCGCCGCCGAGTGCCAGTTGCCAGCGGCCATCGGTGAGTGGATAGGCCGGATCCTGCCGTCCGTTGACGGGCGGGTAAGACTGCGTGGCGTCGCCGGCGCTGACGCCGATCCACAGCGGGTAGGCGCAGTGATTGACCATGGTGTAGGGGACCAAGCCGGCGGTACAGGCAGGCGCCGCCGCCGCGGCCGCTGCATTGCCGAAGCCGATGGCCAGAGCGATTGCCAGAGCGGCAGCCAGCCCGCTGATCGTCAGCACTTTCGTTCTTATCCAGCGCATCGTCGTCACATGTCCCTTGCCATGGTATCGGCTATTTTCAGCCGCTGATCCGCCTTCGCCCACCGCGGTACACCGTGTTCATCGGTGCGCATCGCGTCTGTTGGCCAGGGCGGACCGTTGCGCGTTCACAGACCGCCGCATATATAACCGCGCGAGACCGGATACCCGGGCAAGTCACGGGCCATAACCCACCAGGGGACTTGCGCGACGCCGACCCGGGTCGTGGAAGTCTGCCATCAATGAGGTTCATCATATGAGTAAAGTCATCGGCATCGATCTCGGAACGACCAACTCCTGCGTCGCAGTGATGGAGGGCAAGGACGTTCGCGTCATCGAGAACACCGAAGGCACGCGGACGACGCCGTCAATTGTAGCCTTCACCGAAGCGGGCGAGCGCCTTGTCGGCCAACCGGCGAAGCGTCAGGCGGTCACCAATCCAGAAAATACCCTCTTTGCCATCAAGCGGCTCATCGGCCGGCGCTACAACGACCCGATCACCGAAAAGGATAAGGGCCTCGTCCCTTACAAGATCGTTGATGGGGCGAACGGCGACGCCTGGGTCGAAGCACACGGCAAGAAGTACAGCCCGAGTCAGGTATCGGCCTTCATCCTGCAGAAGATGAAGGAGACGGCAGAAAATTATCTCGGCGAAGAGGTCACCCAGGCGGTGATCACCGTCCCGGCCTACTTCAACGATAGTCAGCGCCAGGCAACCAAGGACGCGGGCAAGATCGCCGGCCTCGACGTGCTGCGCATCATCAACGAGCCGACTGCGGCGGCTCTCGCCTATGGGCTGGAGAAGAAAGGCGCGGGTACCATCGCCGTTTACGACCTCGGCGGCGGCACCTTCGACATCTCGGTTCTCGAGATCGGCGAAGGCGTCTTCGAAGTGAAGTCCACCAACGGCGATACCTTCCTTGGTGGTGAGGATTTCGACCAGCGCATCCTCGACTATCTTGCCGACGAGTTCNNAAAAAAAGAGAACGGCATTAATCTGCGTCAGGACAAGCTTGCCCTGCAGCGCCTGAAGGAAGCGGCCGAAAAAGCGAAGATTGAGCTGTCGTCGACGATGCAGACCGAGGTGAACCTGCCGTTCATCACCGCCGACGCCTCCGGCCCGAAGCACCTCACCATCAAGTTGACGCGGGCGAAGCTGGAAGCGCTGGTCGAGGAACTGATTGAACGCACCATCGAGCCCTGTCGCAAGGCCTTGAAGGACGCCGGCCTCACCGCGGGCGAGATCGACGAGGTGGTTCTGGTCGGCGGCATGACCCGGATGCCGAAGGTGATCGAGAAGGTGAAGACCTTCTTCGGCCGCGAGCCGCACAAGGGCGTCAACCCGGACGAGGTTGTGGCTGTTGGTGCGGCGATCCAGGCGGGCGTGCTCAAGGGCGAGGTCAAGGACGTTCTCCTGCTCGACGTAACGCCGCTGTCGCTGGGAATCGAGACGCTGGGTGGTGTCTTCACCCGGCTGATCGACCGCAATACGACGATCCCGACCCGCAAGAGCCAGGTGTTCTCCACCGCCGAGGACAGCCAGACGGCGGTCACCATCCGCGTCTTCCAGGGCGAACGGGAAATGGCGGCTGACAACAAGCTGCTCGGTCAGTTCGATCTGGTGGGCATCCCGCCGGCACCGCGTGGCATGCCGCAAGTGGAGGTCACCTTTGACATTGACGCCAACGGCATCGTCAACGTCTCGGCCAAGGACAAGGCCACCAACAAAGAGCAGCAGATCCGCATCCAGGCCTCGGGTGGGTTGACCGACAGCGAAATCGAGCGGATGGTCAAGGACGCCGAGCGTCACGCCGCCGACGACCAGCGTCGCCGCGAGAAAGTGGAGGCACGCAACCAGGCGGACGGCATCATCCACGCGACGGAGAAGGATCTGAAGGAATACGGCGATAAGATCGCCGCGGCGGATCGGGATGCGATCCAGCATGCGGTCACCGACTTGAAGAGCGTGCTCGACAGCGAGGACGCCGATGCGATCAAGGCGAAGACCGAAGTCCTCAGCCAGGCACGGATGAAACTGGGCGAGGCCATGTACCACGCCAGCCAGGCGGCTGGGGCTCAGCCGGGTGGCGATGCCGGCCCAGGGGGCGGTACTTCGGCCGGCGACGAGAAGGTGGTCGACGCCGAGTTCGAGGAAGTGGATCCCGAGAAGAAGAAGGCAAGCTGAGGCGAGCTAAGGCTTGCGACTGTAATTGCGAAGGTAACAGCGCCGCTTGACGACCGGCGCTGTTGTCGCATGGATGGATGCTAACCCGTCGGAATGTGGGAATGGCCAAAGAAGATTATTACGCGGTCCTCGGCGTCGCCCGTGATGCGAGCAAGGACGATCTAAAGAAGGCCTACCGCAAGCTGGCGATGCAGTATCATCCCGATCGCAATCCGGGTGATCATGACGCGGAGCGCCGTTTCAAGGAGGTCAACGAGGCCTACGAGGTGCTGCGCGACGACCAGAAGCGCGCTGCCTACGACCGCTTCGGCCACGGGGCCTTCGAACACGGTAGCCCGGGCGACGCCGGCTTCGGCAGCGGCTTTGCCGACATCTTCGAGGAGATGTTTGGCGAGTTCATGGGCGGCGGACGGCGCGGCGGCCGCGCCACTACCCGCGGCGCCGACCTGCGCTACAATCTAGAGATCAGCCTCGAAGATGCCTTTGCCGGCTCGAAGACGTCGATCCGGGTTCCCACCGCGGCGACCTGCGAGAGCTGCAACGGCTCCGGGGCGGCGGCCGGCTCGCGCGCCGAGTCCTGCGGCACCTGCCGCGGCAACGGTCGTGTTCGGTCGCAGTCGGGTTTCTTCACCGTCGAGCGGACCTGTCCCTCGTGCGGTGGCAGCGGCCAGGTGGTGCGCAATCCTTGCCGCAGTTGCAACGGTGCGGGACGGATCCAGCGGGAGAAGACGCTGCAGGTGAGCATTCCTGCCGGCGTCGAGGATGGCACGCGGATCCGGTTGTCTAGTGAGGGCGAGGCCGGGGTGCGCGGCGGACCGTCCGGCGATCTCTACATCTTCGTCACAGTTGCCCCGCACCAGTTCTTCAAGCGCGACGGCGCCGACCTGCATTGCCGGGTGCCGGTATCGATGACCACTGGGGCGCTCGGCGGTACCGTCGATGTCCCCACCATCTCCAACGAGCGGGCGCGGGTGGGCGTCCCGGCGGGGACGCAAAGCGGCGAAACGTTCCGGCTGCGCGGCAAGGGGATGAGCGTGCTGCGGTCCGCCGCACGCGGCGACATGTACGTGGAAGTGGTGGTTGAAACACCGGTCAATCTGACCGACAAGCAGAAGCGCCTGCTGCAGGAGTTTCAGGAATGCGGCTCCGATGAGGAGCANAAGTCCGGAATCACACGGCTTTTTCGCCAAGGTCAAAGAGGTCTGGAACGACCTGACCGACTAGACGTGGCTGGCGAGGCAGCATCCCGGCTTTCTTTCACCAGGGAGACACCAACAATGAATATCGGGATCGTCGGCGCAGCTGGGCGAATGGGGCAGATGCTGCTGGCGGCGGTTATGGCGACGCCGGGGGCACGGATCGCCGGCGGAGTCGACCGCGCCGATCATCCGGACCAGGGCGAAGATCTGGGCACCCTCGCCGGCGCAGCGCCGACGGGGCTGCTCCTTGGCAGCGATCTGGACGCTTTGGTTACCGCCTCAGACGTGGTCGTCGACTTCACNCACCCCCCCGCGACTCTGCTGTTGGTCGCCCCTCTCGTCGCCCGCCACGGCAAGGGGTATGTGGTTGGCACCACCGGCCTTGGTATTCCCCAGCACGAAGCGCTGGCCACCGCGGCGCAGATGGTGCCGGTGGTGCAGGCGGCGAATATGAGCATCGGCGTCAATCTGCTGCTGGGCCTGGTTGGCAGGCAGGCAGCGGCGACGCTCGGCCCCGAGTACGACATCGAAATCGTCGAGATGCATCACCGTCACAAGGTGGACGCGCCCTCCGGCACCGCGCTGGCACTGGGCGAAGTGGCGGCGGCGGCGCGCGGCGTCAGCCTTGATGCGATGGCGGTGCGCAGCCGCGACGGCGAGGTGGGCGCGCGCCCGCATGGCGCCATCGGTTTCGCCACGCTGCGTGGCGGCGACGTGGTCGGTGATCACACCGTCATCTTCGCCGGCGACGGCGAGCGTCTCGAGTTGACCCACAAGGCCTCCTCCCGCGCCGTCTTCGTCCGCGGTGCCGTCCGCGCTGCGCTGTGGACCAAGGGCCGCGCCCCTGGCCTCTACGGCATGCGCCACGTTCTGGGCTTTGTCTGAGCGGAGAAAGCAAAGGGGTCGCTGCTTCGTCCCGGAGCGGTGCGTTGATGGAAGAATAACGCCATGGTCACGGGCGGTGCTGTTTTGTTTGTTTCGTATGTAGGCAGTCTCAAGGAATAAAATTTCCGCAAATGCCATAATTGTGGTACCCTGTTTGTTGTAGCGGACTTTCTGCCGGCCTGAGAACAGGTCGGCCAAAGAGGTCTTGCTGCATTTCATGGAGGGGGATTCAAACATGGTACCGCCCGTGGCAGGCGCCCCTGAGGCGCCGACTCAACAGACCATCGATCAGCTCTTTCCTCTGAAGACGGCAGTTCCGGCGCCAGGTACGTTCGAGATCGGCTTGGTGCTTGCCGGCACGGTCTCGGCCGGCGCCTACACCGCCGGCGTCCTCGACATGCTGATCGAAGCCCTCGATACGTGGTACCTNCGCCAAGGTGGCGGGGAGTCCAAGGTCCCGCCGCACGATGTGCAGATCAAGATCATCACCGGCGCTTCCGGCGGTGGCGTCTGCGCCGGCATCCTGGCGAAAGCGCTTCGCTATCGGTTTCCGCACGTTGTCGCCACATCGCCTGCCGCTGATGCGGCAAAGAATCCCCTCTACAAGCTCTGGGTCGACATTCTCGAAAGCGACGGGATGCTCGCCACCGATGACTTGGCGGGTGGGGTCAAGTCGCTGCTCAGCGGTGCGCCAATCGACAAGGGCAAGGAATACATCGTCGATTATGCCGGTGATCCGCTGCCTTTTGCCGATAAGGTGCGTCCCTACGTGGCCAATCCGCTGCCGATCATCCTCACCCTCGCCAACCTTCGCGGCGTGCCCTACGAGACGGACTTCGGCGGCGGCAAGAACATCGTCTTTACCCGCTACGCCGATTACGTCCGCTTTTCCTGCAATGTGGCGGCGGAGGCGATCGGTTCGGCCATTCGTCCCGACGACTTTCCCGTCGGCTTTGCGAATGATGCGACAACTGATCGCGGCAGCTGGGACGTCCTCGGCGATGTCGCCCGCGGAACGTCAGCGTTCCCGCTCGGCTTTCCACCGCGGCAACTGGCGCAATTTCTTGACGCCTACAGCTATCGCGTGGTGCTGGTCCCGAAAGAAAACGAGCCCGAGAAGGTCCGGGTCCAGGCACTGGCCCCGGCATGGAAGCGCATGCTCGATAAAGGCAGTGACGGGAAAGACAGTGACAGGCTCGGCGCCACCTATCCCTTCCTCTGCGTCGATGGTGGAACCTTCAACAACGAACCGTTGCAACTAGCGCGCACCTACTTGGCGGGTGAGGCGAGCCACAACCCGCGGGACGGCAAGTCCGCGCACCGGGCAGTCGTGCTGATCGATCCGCTCATCGAGTCCAGCCAAGGGCCGGCGTTCTTCTCCGGCATCTTCAGCGCTGCTGGGGGATTGATCACCGGTCTGGTGGGCCAGAACCGCTTCGGCACCGCCGACCTGGCACTGCTCGCCGATCCCAACTGCTACAGCCGCTTCCTGATTACGCCCGAGCGGGATGACCGTCCCCGCGGCGACAAATCGATCACCGGTGGCGCATTCGAGGCTTTCATCGGCTTCATCGATAAGCGCTACCGCGAGCATGACTACCTGCTCGGCCGGGCGAACTGTTGGGAGTTCCTGCGCAACGAATTCGTCCTGAACCAGTGCAACAGCCTGTTCCACGACTGGGGCACACTGAAGGACGATCGGCGCTTCCGCATCGATGGCGAGNNTCTCCCGATCATCCCGCTCCTTGGTCATTTGGAAAACGCTCCGGCGCGGCCGGCTTGGCCGACCAGCCGACCCGACCTGGACGCCCTTCAGGCCAAGATCAAGAAAAGGTTCGAGCGTCTCTTGGCCGCGGTGCCCGACGTCGATGACCTCTTCAAGGGCGGGGCGACCAACGGCACGGGTGGGACATCGCATCCGAAGGCTGGTGCTTGGCTGCTGGAATCACTGCTACACCTCTATCTGGCACCGCTGAAAAAGAAAGGACCTGACTTTGCCGCCAGGCTTGTTCGCGCCAAAATCGAAACGGCGATGGGCGAGTGGAAGCTTTGACAGGAATCCGGTCGACGGCGCCAGAGTGCGGGCTGCCGCAGGCGCCGTTTTATCCGGCGATGTGTCACCCGGCGGTCAGCCTTCTCAGGGCGCGGCGGAGGCTGAAGGCCAGTTGCTCGCGCTCTTCGGGAAGTAGAAAGCTGCCGATGATCAGCGAGCGGCCATGCGAGCGGAGTTCGAGGCGATTATCGCGCGTCGGGTCCGGCTCCAGGTTGACCTGCAGCCAATGCGGCGGAAACGACACCTGCGATTGCTTACCCCAATGGTCCGTGCGGCGCACCGTCAGTGCCGCCGCGGTCAGCGCGATCGCTTCGCAGGCGTTGCCGGCACGCTGGTTGAGCCGGAACAACAGCAGCAGCAGCAGCAGTTCGAGGCCGAGGAACGGCAGCACCGGCCAGGCGCCGGCGGCGACGAAGGTCGCGATGACGATTGCCCAGACCACGGCGACGAGAAGGACGATGGTCATTGCCGTGCGCGGCGTCGCACTGCGATGCGGCCGGAGCTCGGCGGAGTAAAGGACGACGCCAGCGGCGATCTGGTGCATGTGAGCAGTCCTCGTGGGCGCAACCGGCACGCGGCCGGCTAACGCTAGTGCGAAGCGCTTTCACTGTAGCAAATCGATGATGCGGCCGCCAAGTCGGGTCTGCAGGCGTTCCGGTGGCCGTTTCTGCCAGTCTTCGTGGCGGCGCGCTGTTGCCCCCAGCCCTTCTCCGGTTTACAGCCCTTGGCGATGGACGCTGAAATGACTCCCGCGGCAATCGATGCCTTCTACGCCCGGCTGGCCGCGGCCAATCCGCAACCGAAAAGCGAGCTGAGCTACCAGAACGCGTTTACGCTTCTCGTTGCCGTCGTGCTCTCGGCGCAGGCGACCGACGCCGGTGTCAACCGGGCCACCTCCGGCCTATTTGCCGTTGCCGATACGCCGGCGAAGATGCTGGCGCTGGGCGAAGAGAGCCTGCGCCAGCGGATCAAGACCATCGGCCTGTTCAACACCAAGGCGAAGAATATCATCGCCCTCAGCCAGCTGCTGCAGGATCGGCACGGCGGTCAGGTGCCATGCGACCGTGAGGCGCTGCAGGCATTGCCGGGTGTCGGCCGGAAGACGGCCAACGTTGTCCTCAACGTCGCCTTTGGTGTGCCGACGATCGCCGTCGATACGCATGTCTTTCGCGTCGCCAACCGCACCGGCCTTGCCCCGGGCAAGACACCGGAGCAGGTGGAGGCACGACTGCTGGCGCGCACACCACCTGCCTGGTTGCCGCATGCCCACCATTGGCTGATCCTGCATGGCCGCTACGTCTGCAAGGCACGCAAGCCCGACTGTTCGGTATGTCCGGTCGCATCCCTCTGCCTGTTCGAGGGCAAAACGGCCGGCCCCATGTTAGCCGTTGAATGCTGACCACCGTGGGGGCTGACCACCGAGGGCTGACCGGCGAGCCGGTGCCGGCTCAGCCGCTGATTTGACCGCTTCGGCTGCGCATGACGCTGGTGACGCATGTCTGCGGCGCCTGTTGCGCCAGCGAGCGATCTCGCGCCTCGATATACTTGACGCGATACTCGCCGCTACCGTCATCATCGCGATAAAGATACAGATCGAGGACGCAGGTGGGGCTGCGGTACTGGAGGATTTCCGCTGGTCCGTCGTCGCGGCGAAAATCGGCGGCACCGAGCAACCCCGTCACCTGCGCCGACTCAAGGCCCACCAGTTGGCTGGAGTCGACGCTTCGCACATGAGCCGACTCTTTGCCATGGTATCTGGCGGCACCCTCGTCGCTGGCGCAGCCGGTGGCGAGCAATGGCAGCAGAATCAGGGCACAGGTTCGCCAGCCGGCCTGGGCATAGCCGGACGTGCGTCGAAGCCGGTGCAGCGCGGATCGATCGGCTGCCATCGCCAGCCGGGGCGCTAGGACGCAGCGGCGGTCGTGGTGCCGACCACCGCTCCCGGGATGGTCAGCACGTCGGTGCCGTTGTCCGCCGCGGCGTGCATCGCAGCTGCCTTGGTGTCGAGGGCGCTGATCTCGCCGGCAATCTGGCCGCCGGCATCGATGACGAGGGTGCCATAGCGAATTTTGCCGGAAGCGTAGCCGCTGGCGCGAACCACGAGGCGCTCGTGCACCACCAGTTCGCCTTCAAAGCGGCCGAGGATCTCGGCCTCGGAGACCTCGATGTTGCCGCGAAAGACGCCGGTGGGACCCACGTGCAGCAGCCGGCAATTGGCGGAGCTAACTTCAACGACGCCTTCGACAATCAACTTCTGGCACGCCCTGATCTCGCCGGCGAACTCCACGTCTTTGCCGACGATCAGCGTCTTGTCGCGCGCGGCCGTAGATGTTGCGTCGCTGCGCACCGATGCGCCGATCACTTCTCCCGGACGCCTGCTCAGGTCCAGCGGCGACGACGATGTCGACAGCGAACGCAGCGCCGGTGGCGGTGTCCGCCGTTGCGGTAGCTTGGGTTCCTGCGGCTCGCTCAGTGAGGGTTCGGCGACGGCGGTGAGAGGCGGGGCAATGGTATCGGACACGGTGTCCGCACCATTGCCTGCGGGCTTCTTGATACGAAACATACGAAGTCGGTCTCCCTGCTTCCCTTCAGACGCGGATGCGATCGCGAACAGGCGCACGAGCGTTCAGTGACGTTTGGTCATGCCGTGAAAGATATGAACCATGGCGGCGGTTCCAATCACCGGCGCCAGGAGGTTGACGACCGGTAGCGTCAGCAAAAAAGCGATAACGAGACCGGCGATAAACACCTTGAACTGGTTGCTCCGACGAAGCCGGGCCGCAGTCGGCGGGTCAAGGCGGCGCAGTGCAACAACCTCAAAGTACTCCCGACCGAGAAGATAGCCGTTCACGCCGTAGAAAACAAAAGGGAACACGGGTGGCACCAGCAGAAACAGCAGCGTGATCAGATTCAGTCCCAACATCAGCGCCAGAAACTTGGCCGAACTAAGAAAAATTTCCTGAATCGACTGCTTTCGCGGTAGCGGCAGTTGCGGATAGTGCTGGCGTTCCACCGCATCGGCGGCGTCATCAAGGAAAACGCCCATGATCGACGTGACCACGGCGGGAAAAAGCAGCCAGGTCAAGGCTAGTGTCGCCAGTCCGCCGAGGACATCCACCACGGTGTCGAGCCAGCCGGTCTGAAAAATCGTCGTATGCGAGAGGAGGAGATAGACGCCACCCCAAAGAAGAGCAAAAACCACGGCGGCGAACAACAGGCCGATCCAAACGATTCGCCGCAGTGCCCGATCCTGCAACTGCTCGACGGCTTTGGCGAATGCCTTGAGCACCACCGACCTCCCGCATTTCACCCGGGCGATAATTGATCGCCCGCTTCGTTGGCCCCGCTGTGCCGGCCCTCTTTAGGACTGACGGCGGAGTGGCGCAAGGGCGATGCCGGGCGTCCCATCTGTTGCCGCGCCAGCGCGGCTGTGGTTGCCGGTCGGGTGGCGGAGGGTGTATGCAGCGCTGGCACTGCTCTAAGCACCCCGGCGTGCTGCCGCGTGTGGCGGCGTGGCCAGCAAGATATACCTGCGAGGACCCAACCGATGACGGACGCAGACTTGGATACGGTCGGCATCGGCAACGCCATCGTCGACGTGATCAGTCACGCGGATGATGCCTTGCTCCTCCGTCACGGCCTGAACAAGGGGACGATGACGCTAATCGACGCCGCCCGAGCCGATGCCCTCTATGCGATGATGGGGCCAGCGGTCGAAGTCTCCGGTGGTTCCGCTGCAAACACCATTGCCGCCTTGGCGTCACTGGGCGGCAATGGTGCGTTCATCGGCAAGGTCCGCGACGACCAGCTGGGTGCGATCTTTCGCCACGACATCACCTCGCTTGGCATTTGCTTCAGCACACTTGCTGCCAGCGAAGGGCCGCCCACCGGCCGGTGCCTGATCTTCGTCACTCCGGATGCCGAACGGACGATGCAGACGTTTCTCGGCGCGGGCGGCTATGTGGGGCCGGAGGATGTGGACGAGGCGGTGATCGCTGCCGCGCGCGTTACCTATCTCGAAGGCTACCTCTGGGACCAGCCGCGGGCGAAGCAGGCCTTCGTCCTTGCCGCCGAACTGGCGCATGCGCACCACCGCAAAGTGGCGCTCAGCCTGTCCGATCCCTTTTGCGTCGATCGCCACCGCGACGAGTTCCTGCGGCTGATCGACGAGCATGTGGACCTCGTCTTCGCCAATGAGGACGAGATCGTCTCGCTCTATCGCGAGCACTCCTTCGATGGAGCACTGCAGCGCTGCCGTGCCGGCGGCAAGCTGATGGTGTTGACCCGCTCGGAGAAAGGTTCGGTGATCGTCGCCGGCGACGAGGTGCATATGGTCGATGCGGAGCGGGTGGCGAACGTCGCCGATACCACCGGTGCCGGCGATGCGTTTGCCGCCGGCTTCCTCTTCGGCTACACCCGCGACCTGCAGCTGGCGACCTGCGCGCGANNGATCGCCGCCATTGCTGCAGCAGAAGTGATCAGCCATGTGGGCGCGCGGGCGGAGGTTTCGCTCGCTGAACTGCTGCGGCAGAAGCTCGGCTGAGCAAGGACATTGCCGGATTTGTCGCCTCCTTGGTGGCGACCGCTTGCCGCTGCGGCACAATTGTCTCAGGGTAATCGCGGAGACATGGTTTTTCCTGTCAGCCCGGCCCTGGCCGGCGAGCCGCGAGCGGAGGTAAACCCGCAATTGGCGAACATGCCCGTACGTGAAACATGCCCCTGAGTGAACGGTTCGGCCTGTGGTGGCAGGCAATCGCGGTCTACCGCGAACCGCGGGTTGTCCTGCTGATTTTCCTCGGCTTCGCTAGCGGGCTACCCTTCGGGGTGCTTGCCGATCCGCTGATTGCCTGGCTGAGCGAAGCCGGAATCAGCAAGACCGAGATCGGTCTGTTCGCTCTGGTCAGCCTGCCGTACTCGTTGAAGTTTCTGATTGCCCCTTTCATCGACCGGCTGCCGTTGCCGCTGTTGAGTGCGCGCTTCGGCCGCCGCCGCAGCTGGGCGCTGCTGGCGCAGGCGGTGCTGATTGCGAGCCTCGTCTTTCTTGGCACCACCGATCCACGCCTCAGCCTGGTGGCGGTGGCGGCGCTGGCGACGGCGACGGCGTTTGCCTCCGCTTGTCAGGACGTAGTGCTCGATGCCTACCGGGTGGAAAGCCTGAGCGAGCGGCAGCAGGCGGCGGGCGCGGCAACAGTGGTGTTCGGCTGGCGGATTGGCCAGATGGCGGCTGGCGCCGGCGGCCTGCTCCTCGCCGAAGTGCTGCCGTGGACCGTCGTCTACGCGATCATGGCCACCCTGGTTCTCGTCGGCGTCATCGCCATTCTCCTGGCGCCGGAACCGGAGGTGCGGATCAGCACCGGCTCGCAGGCGCTGGAGGCGGAGGGCAGCGCCTTTCTCGCCCGCTGGAGCCACTTGCCGCCGCGGCTGGCCGCTACGCTCGCCTGGCTCTATGGAGCCTGCGTCTGCCCCTTCCTCGAGTTTCTCCGCCGCCGCGGCTGGCTCGCCGTTCTCCTCTTCATCATGCTCTACAAGTTCGGCGATGCGATCCTGGGGGTGATGAAGGTGCCGTTCTTCCTCGGCATCGGCTTCAGCAAGGCGGAGATTGCCGAGGTGGTGAAGCTGTTCGGCTTCGTTGCCACCATTGCCGGCGGCTTCATCGGTGGCATTGTCGTTGCCCGGATGGGGCTGATGCGTGGCCTGCTGGTCTGCGGCGTGCTGATGGCGGTCTCCAACCTGGTGTTTCTCCTCCAGGCCTGGGCAGGGCACGACATCGGCGTTCTGGCGCTAACCATCTCGGTGGAAAACATCACCACCGGCATGGGCACCACCGCCTTCGTCGCCTACATGTCGAGCCTGTGCAACGTTGCCTACACGGCGACGCAATATGCACTGCTGACATCGCTGATGGCGATGTCGCGCACCGTGTTGTCCTCGGGCGCCGGTTGGCTCGCCGATCAGGTCAGCTGGCCCACCTTCTTCATCCTGACCACCGTCGCCGCCCTGCCGGGGCTGGCGCTGCTGCTGTGGATGATGCACCGCTACCCGGTCGCCCCGGCGGAGGTCCAGCCGGCGGCAGCCGAATAGCGAGGAAAGGCGCGCCGCGGCGCCGATCCACGGAACGTGCTCCGAATGAACTCATTGTTATCATGACACGTTTGGCGCGAGCGTTGAACCCTGGGGCGGGTTCCCGTAGCGTGCCTGCGGTGAATGGACGATCGCGGCATGAAGAAAAATGAGGTTCGAGCATGAGCGCGGGAGAAGAAACCGCAAACGCCTTATCGGCGCTTCTTGCCCGACGTTCGTCCGGTCAGACGATTGTCCGTGCGCCGAGCCTGACGGACTACGGCATCGATCGCTGCTTCCGCCATCTGGTGACGGCCGCAGCGCTGGCGGTCATTCTGCTCGTCGCCGTCATCCTGTGGCAGATCGGCGCCAAGGCGNNCTGCCGGCGATCACCACCTACTGGTTCCACTTTTCTCGTCTCGACCGCCTGGAACGTGCACAGCAAAGAATTTGGCGTGCTGCCGCAGATCTGGGGCACCCTCTACAGCTCGTTTTTAGCGCTGGCTATCGGCGGATTCGCCGGCCTGACCCTCGCCATCTTTCTCACCCAGGGCTTTCTGCCGCAGCGCCTGGCGGAACTCTTTCGCGCCATGATCGAACTCCTGGCGGCGATCCCGAGCGTTGTCTTTGGACTCTGGGGCATCTTTGTCGTTATCCCGGCCATCCGGCCGATTGCCAACTGGCTCCATGCCGAGGCCTCGTGGATACCGTTCTTCGGCACCCAGTTCGGCGGCCCGAGCCTGATCGCCGCCGCGGTGGTGCTGGCGATCATGATCCTGCCCACTTGCGCCTCGATCTCGCAGGAAGCACTTGCCCTGGTGCCGACACCCACAAGGGAGGCGGCGCTGGCGATGGGGGCGACCCGCTGGGAAGCGACGCTGAAGGTCATCGTGCCCACCGCCTCGGGCGGCATCTTTGCCGCCATGGTGCTGGCGTTCGGTCGTGCCATCGGCGAAACCATGGCGCTCGCCATGCTGATCGGCCACGCCAACCGCATCGGCTTGTCACTGTTCGCCCCCGCCGACACGCTGGCTTCGCTTCTGGCGTCGCATTTCCCGGAGGCCGGGTCGATTGAGGTGGAGGCGTTGCTTTACGCCGCCCTTGTGCTCCTGGTGATCAGCTTCGTCGTCAACGTGGCGGGGACCCGCCTGCTTGTCCTCACCCAGCGACGAATTTCCGGGACGTGAGCCCGGTGCTCTGCCGCCGCACGGCTGCCGCCTTTACCACCGCATCTCCGGAGCGGCTGTAGACGACATGTCTTCGCCGGAAGGTGGGGCGACTGCAGCCGCAAGTGGCTGCAGTCGCCCCCTTTCCCTCGGCGTCAATCGATGGCGAGAATGATGTGGGAGGCCTTGATCAGGGCGCTGGCCTGGTCGCCGACCTTGAAGTTGAGGCTGTTGGCACTTTCCTTGGTGACGATCGCCGCAATCGATTTGCCGCTGCCGAGGTCGAGGATGATCTCGCTGTTGACGGCGCCGTCTTCGCGACGCGCCACGGCGCCGGTGACGTTGCGGGCCGACGTCCGGCCGACCTCGCCCGCCGGGGCAAGAAGAACAAAGCTGGACTTGATCAGGGCAAATACTTCCTTGCCTGGAGCCAACTCAAGGTTCTTGACACTTCCTTCGGTAATAATCGCTACCAGTTGAATGGTATCGGAAACGTCGAGAAGGACTTCGGCGTTTACAGCACCACTGGTTATCTTCACAACCTTGCACAATAGCATATTGCGGGCGCTGGTTCTCATGAGATGCCTCCAAGATAAAGCTGGAATAACTACGTCGCTGCCAAGCTCGATACTGACCGTATGCGCCATGCGATGCAACTCGCGTCTGATCAGTTGCACCGCCCGGAGGAATCGCCGGCCTTCGTCGGTCAGTAATGCTCCTCCGCCCGATCTGCCGCCGGTGCGTCCAAGCACCAGGGGCTGCTCCGCAAGTGCATTGATCGCCGCGACAGCATCCCAGGCGCCGCGATAGGTGAGACCGACGGTTCGCGCCGCGGGCGGAGATCGAGCCCAAGGCATCGATCGCCTCCAGCAGGCGGATTCGTTGATCGCTGATTTCGACGCCGTCCTCGCTGCGAAATCCGACGACGGGCTGCAGGTGCTTCAATGACATGGAACCCAACCAGCCGGAGATGCATGCGAGGCGGAATAGATCCGCACGAGAGCATGATGAACCGTAGCACATAAAGCCGCGGATGCAGTACGCGCTGTTGTTGCTCCAGCACCGAGGGGAGGCTTGGCGCCGAACAGACGATCGGTGTCTGCCGCTTAAGTGACGTCGATGCGCCCGATTCGACGGCGCTCTGTCGGATTCCCAACAGCCCTGTCGCAAACCTCCTGTGGCGTGCCAAGGTCACCGTGCGTCTGCGTGCCGCGATAACCTGTTTATTATCAATGGAATGCATGACGGCGGCAGCGGCAAGCAGGCTTTTGGCACCCGTTATGCATTATGCTTCATATCGATGTGCGACATTGGCGTCAGCTAGAGGCACCGGGCGCAGCGAGTCGATCGTAGCGTCATTTGAAGGCAGGGGAGAGAGCAGGCAATGGAACCGGTCAGAGCGCCAAGGATCCGTCCCGGGGCGGTGGTGCACGATCCGTCGATCAGTGTTGACGACCTCCTCGCCGATTTCGCATTCGCCTTGCGCCATCGCGGGTTTCGCGTCGCCGGTTTCGTGCAGTTGAATAATCATCAGACGTGCGGTTCGAACTTCGGTGTCGGTTGCGCCGAGCAGATTGATCTCCTCGACCTCGCCAACGGCAGGATCATAGCACTGGATCGCGAGCCATCCGTCGCCAACGAGCGGGCGATCAGCCTGGCGCTGGCGTCGCTGAGGGCGGCGATCCGCGACAACGCCGACCTCGTGATCATCAGCCGCTTCGCGGCGCTCGAAAACGTCGCCTATCGGCTGATGGCGCTGGTAGAGGACAGCATCGCCCAGGGCATGCCGGTGATGACTTCGATCGCCGGACGCTGCCTGCAGCGCTGGTTCGAGTTCGCCGGCTCGGGCGGAGCAATGCTGGCTCCTGATATGGATACCCTGTGGCAGTGGTGGGGCGCTGAGCGCCTCTATCACGACCTTACCCTAGGCGTCGCTGACGCACCGGTGAAGCGGATCGTCTGCGGTCCGCGTTGGCTGATGGTGGAGGGGCCGCAGGGTGCGGGACTGGCGCATTTGCCAAAGTCGCCGGCGGCGTTGCTGCCGGAGCTTCCCCGGCTGCAGCAGATGAGCCTGCGGGAATTGGCGGACTTGACCAGCTCCTGGGACGGCCTCGAGATGGCGCTCGGCATCGCCGCGATCAACGCCCACTACAACCGCTTCGATCTTGACGCCGCCCCCGGAAATGGCGCGCAGACCTTCCGCGGTGCGTCCGGCCGGGTGATGGTGGTCGGTGCTTTTCCGGGCCTGGCCGAAATCCTGCCGCAGGCGCAGGTGATCGAGGCGCAGCCGCGACCGGGCGAACTGCCGACCATCGCCATGGATACGGTGCTGCCNGGCTGTTCCACCGCCGTTGTCAGCGCGTCCAGTCTCCTTAACCGCACCCTTCCCCGCATCCTCCGGCTGACGCAAGGCGCACGGGTGGCGCTGATCGGTCCAGCGGCACCGCTGACGGCGCGGCTGCACGCCTACGGCGTCGATGTGCTGGGCGGCTTACGCGTGCGCGATGTGGACGGCCTTGCCGAAGCCATCACTGCCGGCGTCCTGCCGCGCGATTTCTGCCGCTTCGGCGATTTCGTGCACCTCCGCGCCAGCCATCCGGCGGTGCAGCCGGCCGTCCATCCGGTAAGCCAGCGTGGCGAACGCCGCCGGCTGCCGGCGGTGACGGTGCGCGCTGGAGGCGTTGCCTGTGCATCCAGTGGCCGCTACGGGCGCGAACAGGCTGAGCATCGGGGTGCGGTTGCCCTTGGCCACTGATGACCGAGCACAGGAACACCCGGACTTGTCGCGTCGGACGGGTATCACCCCGCGGGGAGCTCATCAATGAGGCGGAAGCGCGACGAGGATATCTGGGCCGATCGACCGCTGCTGGAGGTGCCAATGGTCGAGACAATCCGTACAGATTACGCCTGTTCCATCGCGGCACCAGGCGATGCGACCAGTAGCGTGACCGGCAGTCAGCCGCGACGGCGTGCTACCGCCATCTCCTGAACGCCGACACAGGGCGCTACCCCTCGGTGGCAGCAGCAGATCATGCGGCGCGCCTCGGGTTCGAGGTTGATCTGGACGAGATCGGTGGCGAATTCACCGATTGCAAAACCGGCGAGTGCCGGATCAAGGTTCTGCCCACCCTCTACCGGATCATCCGGGTGATTGCCGATAGCGAGGATCTGGCCGACGCGCTGAAGATCATCCTCGAAGTCATGCAGCAGCGGCTGCGAATGGTCCGTGGCATGGTCACGCTGTTCGACCGCGAGGCAGGCCAGATCTTCGTGCACGCCAGCTTCGGGCTGTCGGAAGAGGAAAAGGCACGCGGCATCTACGCGCTCGGCGAGGGCATCATCGGCGCCGTGGTTGAATCCGGCAAGGCGCTGGTGACACCGCGCCTGCGCGACAGCCAGATTTTTCTCAATCGGACCGGCAGCCGCGGTGCGGGCGACGAACTGGACTGCTCCTTCCTCTGTGTGCCGATCGTGAGCGGGCGCAAGGTGTTGGGGACGATCAGCGCCGAACGGCTCTACGAGCACAGCCGCCTGCTGCGCCAGGATTTCGAATTCCTCGCCATCGTCGCCTCGATGATCGCACCGGCAGTCGAACTTTATCTTCTGGAGCGGATCGAACAGAAGAACTTGCAGAACGAAAACCGTCGCCTGCACGATGCGCTGAAGCAGAAGTTCAGGCCTGACAACATCATCGGCAATTCAAAGCCGATGCAGGACGTCTACGAGCTGATCGGCAAGATCGCGCCAGCGAAGACGACCGTTCTCATTCTTGGCGAAAGCGGCGTCGGCAAGGAGCTGGTGGCCAACGCCATCCACTACAACAGTCCCTTCGGCGACGGGCCATTCATCAAGTTCAACTGTGCCGCTTTGCCAGAGACGATCGTCGAGAGCGAATTGTTCGGCCACGAGAAGGGCTCGTTCACTGGTGCCACTGGTTTGCGCAAGGGGCGGTTCGAACTGGCCGACGGCGGGACGATCTTTCTCGACGAGGTGGCCGAACTGCCGCTGGCGGTCCAGGCAAAACTCCTGCGGGTGCTGCAGGAAAAGACCTTCGAGCGCATCGGCGGCAGTCGCTCAGTCAAGGTTGAGCTGCGCATCATCGCCGCCACCAACCGCGAGCTCACGGCGATGGTGGCCGACGGCCGGTTTCGCGAAGACCTCTATTACCGGCTCAACGTCTTTCCCATCACCATCCCGCCGTTGCGCGAGCGCGGCAGCGACGTGATCGCCCTGGCCGACTTCTTCGTCGCCCGCTTTGCCAGGGAGACGGGCAAGGACATCAAGCGCATTTCGACGCCGGCGCTGAACATGCTGCTGAGCTACCACTGGCCCGGCAACGTCCGCGAGCTCGAGAACGTCATCGAGCGCTCGGTGATCCTCGCCGACGACGGCGTCATTCATGGCTACAACCTGCCGCCATCGCTGCAGACCCCGGCGGAAACCGGGACTACGTTCGGCTGTGGCCTGCAGTCGAAGCTGGATCTCGTCGAATACGAAATGATTGTCGATGCGTTGAAGACGTACAAAGGCAATATGACCGAAGCGGCACGCGAACTGAACCTGACTCGTCGCGTCCTCGGATTGCGAATGCTGAGGTATAACCTCGACTACAAGACCTATCGCAAGATTAAAGAATAATAAATGTCGAGTTTGATTTTCAATGCCAGCCTGTTGGCTGGACGTTTTAATGTGGAGGCGATAATGACGGTGGCACATCAGACTGAACGCCGGCTGCGGGTGGTCTGTGACGGGGAGCAGGCGGCGGTACTGCGGATCGCCATTGCCACGCGCAATAATGAGCTCGCCGACGTGCCCTTTGGCCGGACACCGATGTTCGCTGTCTACGAGGTCGGGCTCGATGCCAGTTCCTTGCGCGAACTGATCGAATTCGCCGTCCCGCCGCACCGCTGTGCTGCCGACAATGACAATCCCGACGACTGCGAAGGTCGCCTCGATGCCCGCATTGCCGCGCTTGCCGGCTGCCAGGTGCTGTTTGCCCGATGCATCGGCGAGGCTGCCACGGCGGCAGCGATGAAGGCGCACATCCATCCGATCGAACTGGCACGGAACGAAACGGTCGTCGCCCTGCTGCGCCGCTGCCAAGCGATGCTGGCAACGAACCCACCGCCGTGGCTGCGCCGTGCTGTGGGTTCGCCAGGCGCCATCGCTGGCGCACGGAATGGTACGGAATTGGCGGGTGGCGTACGACGGGGTGCAGATCCGCTCTCCGTCACGGCCACCGCTGTCGGCGGTCGCTGAGCCAAGGGGGCCGACTCAGCGCCGCCAAACGGCCATCGGGGGCAGGAAGCCCTCTTGGAAGGATTTCTCCAGAGCATCGCGCCCATCGGCACCGCGGGAATCCATTCGTTGCCCATGTGGCCCAGTAATTGCTCCGGTACGAGCGGGGCGGATACAAGACTAAAAAGGCACCGATGTGAAAATAAGCGAAATGAACGTTTTGTCGCCAATGTTCGGCTCTACGGCGTGCAAATGCAGCGACATCCACCCGAAATATATTTTGTTTCAACCAGCGCGTTTTTTCGGCTATTTCCTGAAATGTTGGGAGCAGGCATCATAATTTTTGCTTTTATCTGCAGAACGAGGCGGAGTACTTTAGTTTATCGCTCGCCGCTATTCAGCTATTTCGATGGTTGTCTCATTCCGTTTTGCAATTTCGCCGAGTGATGATCATGGCCATGGCGGCTGCAGAGGCCTGCGCACCGCCGCGACGGGAGACCAGCGATGAAACCGGACGAGATCCTTGCCCTGCAGAACGAACCGGCCTGCGATCACAACCGCAAAAGCAAATCCGGTTGCGCCCGCCCGCAGCCTGGAGCGACGCAGGGCGGCTGCTGCTTCGATGGCGCGCGCAACGCGCTGGTGCCGATCACCGATGCGGCGCACATCGTCCACGGACCGATCGGCTGCGCCGGCAGTTCCTGGGATGGGCGTGGTTCGCGTTCCTCGGGGCCAATGCTTTATCGTATAGGCATGACCACCGATCTTGCCGAACTGGACGTGATCCTCGGCTCCGGAGCCGAGCGGCTGATCGAAGGCGTCGGCCACGCCTTGGAGCGTTACCAGCCGTCGGCGGTCTTTATCTACAACACCTGCGTTACTGCGATGAGCGGCGATGACTTGGCGGTGATCGCCCGCGCCGCCAGCGAACGGTGGAACGTTCCGGTGGTACCGGTCGATTGCGGCGGCTTCTATGGCAACAAGAATCTCGGCAATCGCATTGCCGGTGAGGTGCTGCTGAAGCACGTGATCGGCACCGCCGAGCCTGAGCCGCTGCCGGCGGCGGCGTACCCACATGGCATCCGTACGCATGACGTCAACCTGATCGGAGAATGGAACGTTGGTGGCGAATTCTGGAACGTCGCGCCGCTGTTTGACGAACTGGGCCTGCGGGTGCTGTGCACGCTCAGTGGCGACGCCCGCTTTCGCGAGCTGCAGGGGATGCACCGGGCGAAGGTGAACATGGTTGTCTGCTCGAAGGCGATGCTCAGCGTCGCTCGTGGCATGCGCGAGCGTTGGGGGATGCCGTTCTTCGAGGGCAGCTTCTATGGCATCGCCGATACGTCGCAGGCGCTGCGCGACTTCGCCCGTCTGCTCGACGATCCCGACCTCAGCGAACGCACGGAGGCGCTGATCGCCCGCGAAGAAGCGAATGCCGAGGCGGCGCTGGCTCCCTATCGTCGCCGGCTGGCCGGCAAACGGGTGATGATCTTCTCCGGCGGTTTCAAGTCGTGGTCGGTGATCGCGGCGATGCAGGAACTGGGGCTGACCGTCGTTGCTTCGGGCACGGAAAAATCGACCGAGGAAGACNNAAAGGCGCGTATCCGCGCGCTGATGGGCGAGGACGCGCAGATGATCGACGACAACGATCAGGCAACGTTGCTGCGGCTCTTCGACGAGCACGAGGCCGACATTCTCGCCGCCGGTGACCGCTACATCTACCCGGCGCTGAAGGCGCGGGTGCCATTCCTCGATCTCGATCATGTGCGTGACATCGGTTATGCCGGCTACACAGGGATGCTGCAGTTCGCCCGTCAGGTTGCGGTATCGGTGGAGAGCCCGGTGTGGGCTCAGGTGCGGGCGCGGCCGCGCTGGGAGGCGAGTGGTAGTCGGCGCCTGGCAGCGGTGGCGGGAGCCTGACGGATGGCCGAGGTCACGCTGACCGGCAAATCCCTTGCCGTAAGCCCGCTGAAGGTTGGCCCGGCGATGGGGGCCTCCCTCGCCATGCTTGGCCTCGATCGGGCGATGCCGCTGGAGCACGGCTCCCGCGGCTGCACCTCGCTCTCCAAGCTGTTCTTCATGCGGCATTTTCGCGAGCCGATCGCGCTGCAGACGACAGCGATGGAGCAGCTCACCACCATCCTCGGCGCCGACGACAATGTGGTCGAGGCGCTACGCACCATATGCGCCAAGGATCGACCGGAGATCATCGGGCTGATCAGCACCAGTCTTTCCGAGACCCAGGGCGCCGACATCCCGCGGACGCTGGAGGCGTTTCGCCGGGCGCATCCGGAGTACGCCCAGGTGGCGATCGTTCCGGTGAACGCGCCCGACAGTGGCGGCGGTCTGGAGACCGGCTATGCCGACGCGGTGGAGGCGATCATCGACACGCTTGTCCCGCGCAAGCGGCCGATTGCCGGGCGGCTGCAGGTGGTGAACGTCCTCGCCTCGCCGATGCTGACCACGGGCGATATCGAAGCGATCCGGGAATGGATCGAGGCCTTCGGACTCTGCCCGCTGATCTTGCCCGATCTTGCCGCTTCGCTCGACGGTCACCTGATCGAGGCTGGCTATTCAGCCCTCACCTATGGCGGCATTGCGCGNCGCGCCGATGTGGCGATGATGTCGGCATCGGTGACGACGCTGGTGATCGGGCCATCACTGTCGCGTGCCGCCGATGCGCTCAAGGCGCGCACCGGCATCGACGACGTTCGTCTGCCGCACCTGATGGGGCTCGACGCCTGCGATGCGTTCACGGATGCGCTGCGGCTGATTTCCGGGCGACCGGTTCCGGCGCAGATCGAACGGCAGCGGGCGCAGCTTCTGGATGCGATGGTGGACTGTCACTTTCTTCTCGGCAACGCGCGGGTCGCAGTCGCCGCCGACCCCGACCTCCTCGGCCAGCTTACCGCCTTCCTCGTCGGCATGGGGGTGGATGTTGCTGTCGCGGTGTCCGCCACGCGGGCGGAGACTTTGCGCACGCTGCCGCTGACGCGCGTCATCGTTGGCGATCTCGAGGATCTGGAGGATGTGGCGCGGCCGGCCGGGATCGAGCTCCTTATCGCCAATTCACACGCGGTACAGACGGCCGAGCGGCTGGGAGTGCCGCCGCTGCTGCGCGCCGGCTTCCCGCAGCATGATTACTTCGGCGGCCACGCTCGCACCTGGGTCGGCTACCGGGGCAGCCGCCAGACGCTGTTCGATCTGGCAAACATCCTGTCCCGGGCACGCCAGCCGATTGCCCCGTACACCTCGCGCTACCGCTGCGGTGAGGCTGCCGTCGGCGCCGCCTCCTGACCGGAGAGATCCCATGCTGAAGATCGCCTTCGCCTCCACCGATCGCGCCCGCGTCAATCTGCACTTCGGCGGCGCCGACAGCCTCGTCGTCTACGACGTCTCACCCGGCCGCGCCGATCTCATCGGTGTCGGCCAATTCATCAAGGAGGAGCAGGCTGGCCACGACGTTCGCACCGGCCTGGAGAACACGGCGCAGGACAAGCTAGCCGCAAAGCTTGCCTTCCTGCAGGACTGCACGGCTGTCTACGCCGCCAATATCGGCTCCTCGGCGATCGGCCGGCTGATGCGGGCGGGGATTCAGCCGATCATCNNAGTCGATGAGGGCCACGACATCGTCGATCTGCTGAACGAGGTCAGCCTCGCCATCTGCTGTGGCGGCCTGCCATGGGTCGAGCGCGCCGTCGCCAAGAAAAAGCGTACGCCCGATACTTGCGCTGTCGCCGTTCCCTCGAACGAGGGGGACAGCCATGTTCTGATCACCTCGATCGACGACGTGGCATGACTGCCCATCCGATGCCGCAGCGATGAGCAGCGAGGATCCGCTCGGCCAGCTGCGCCAGCGCTTGGCCGCCGTTCAGCTTGAGCTGCGGCAAGCGATCGGCAACGTGGACGACCCGCAAGGGAAAGCCCTGCTGGAGGTGGCCGCGGAAGTGGTGGGCGGGCTGCACAAGGCCTTTGGACACTACAAGGACAAGTCTGAACCCGCCTGGAGGCAGGTGGCGAAGCGCATTTTTCCTTAGTTACCAGGCGACGCAATACTTGCTCCCAGCTGCCGCTTTTTAGTCCAGCGGCCTTCAGTCACCGGCTTTTCACTCACCGGCAAGGAAGCGGTTGCGCAATCGATCACTCAGCGAGCTGATCACGGTGACCAGCGCCAGCATGACCAAGATCAGCGCCGCTGCCTCCTGGTACTCGAAAAGGTGGAAGGCGGTGACGATTTCGAGACCGAGACCGCCGGCGCCGATGATGCCGAGCACCGTTGCCGCACGCACATTGTGTTCCCAGCGGTAGATCGTCACGTCGGCCAGGCGCGGCAGCACCTGCGGCAGCACCGCGAAGCGCAACACTCCCAACTGCGACACGCCCTGGCTTTGCAACGCCAGGCCAGGAGCCGGATCCACGTGCTGCAGAATTTCGGCGTAGAATTTGCCGAGCATGCCGGTGGAATGGGCGGCGAGGGCGAGGACGCCTGGTAGTGGGCCGAACCCCACCGCGGCGACAAAGATGACGCCCCACAGCAGGTCGGGAATTGAGCGGGCGGCGTTGAGCGTGAGGCGGGTGAGCACACGGCATGCCTGCCAGCGCCGGCCGTCCTGCACGGCGACCAGCGCCAGCGGCAGCGCTATTGCTGCGGCGAGCGTGGTCCCGGCAATGCTGGTGGCCAGTGTTTCCAGCAGCGGTCTACCCCAGGCATGCCAGCGACGGAAATCCGGCGGTATGGCGTCCCCGGCCAGCGTCACCAGGGTGCTGAGAGCATCACGGTAGCGAAGTGGATCGAAGGCCCCAGCGTAGACGAAAGCGGCCGCGACCACCGCCAGCAGCAGCGTCAGGGCGACGATACGCCGAAAAAGCGATTNTCGACCGCCCGCAAGGACGGCCGAAATCTCGAGGTCGGTTAGTGAGGAGCCAGGTGGGCTCATGGCACGGGGATAGCGTCCGGATTGGCCTTGGCGATCGCCTCGATCCAGCTGCGGACCCGATCCACATCGGAATCGACGGCAGGAATGAACGCTTCGGCACGGAACACCTTGAGCGCGTCGGGATCGGTGACGTCGAGAAAGGCTTGCCGAACCTCTTCCTTGAAGGCCGGATCGAGCCCTTCGCGGAAGGTCCACATGTACTCCGGAATCGGCGGCGATGCGGCGAGCAGCCGCGTCGAGCCGGCTTCCAGCTTCTGTTCGCTCAGTAGACGATTGTAGATCGGCATGCTGAGGCCGCCGGCGCCAGCCTTGTGATTGGCGACGGCCATGGCCACGGCGTCGTGGGCGCCAAGAACGCGCAAGGTGTAATCCCGACCGGAAACCAGTCCGGCCTCCAGCAGCATGTAACGCGGCACCCAGGTGCCGGAGGTGGAGGCGGGGTCGCCGAAGGCCACCTGTGCGCCTTTCAGGTCGGCCAGCGACTGCGCCGGGCTGTCGGTGGGAACGATGACAACGGCTTGAAAGGTCGGTCCCACCCCGGCGTGGGTCGGCCGGGCGAAGGGCTCCAGCTTTACCCGCCGGCTCTGCAGGATGTAGGTCACCGGACCCAGATAGGCGATGTCAAGGTGGCCGAAACGCAGTGCTTCGCCAGTGGCGGCGTAGTTCGCGCCGACGACGAGTTCGACCGGCAGGCCCAGTCGCTTCTCCAGATAGGCGCGCAGCGGTTCGTTCAGACGCATGACCGTGGGGGCAGACTCACCGGGCAGCAGGCCGATGGTCAGACGATCCGGGCGTGCCTCGGCAGAGCCGACGGCGGTGGCGCTGGCGATAAGCACGCTCATGACAAGGCCCAGGATAAAACTACGCATTGAAACACCCATTTTTCTCCCGCTTGGTTGGGCTGGCGTGAAAGAGACGAAACTCCGCTGCGGCGTCGAATTCGCGCGGCGAGCCGTTGAACCGGATGCGGCCATCGACGAGGCCGATGATCCGGTCGGCCAGCGGGCGTGCGGTTTCCATCTGATGTAGGACGATAACGAGGGTGACCCCGCGCTCGACAACCAGCCGCCGCAGCATGCCGGCAAAGCGCTGGACCAGCGCCGGATCGACGGAGGCGAAGGGCTCGTCGGCAAGCAGCAACCGCGGTTCGCGGACCAGGGCACGCGCAAGACCGACGCGCTGGCGCTCGCCACCACTCAGTCGTCCGACCCGCTCGGCGGCACGATGTAGCAGGTCGACGCTGGCAAGCGCCTCGGCCGCACGGCGTTGGAGGGCACGCGGCCACGGCAGGAATGACAGCGGGTGGCGGCTGTCGGCAAGTCCGAGAAGGACGTTGTCCAGCGCCGACAAGCGATCGATCAGGGCGTGCTCCTGAAAAACCGTTGCCGTTTGCCGACAGTGCTTCCGCATCACCCCCGGCGCAGTCAGCCGGCCGAGACCGCTGACGATGATCGTGCCGTCCGCGGCTGGGATCAGGCCGTTGATCGCGCCGATGAGCGTACTCTTGCCAGCTCCGGAGGGGCCGACGATGGCGGTGATCATGCCGACCGGAATGGTGCAGGTGATCTCCTGCAAGACCAGGCGCTGGCTACGGCTGACACTGAGGTCGTGGATGCTGACGGCCGACCGGCGCATCGGTTGGAACGCCACCACATTCTCAGCGCAGGATGGAAGCGCTGCATCGCCGCTTCCATTGCCCGCTTCGGGGGAGGACGGTGGCAGCATCTCAGACGGCGGCTGGCGCCGCGTCGGCGACGCGTAGGGCGCGGCGCAACCACAGGGGCGGCGATCCCTGCAGCATCTCCTGCAGTCGGTCGAGGACCTCGTAGGTCGCCCGCGGTCCGGCCAGCTTGACCGGGAAAACACCGAGATCGGCGACGCGAACCGCCTGCGGATCACTCATCCCGAGGGTAAACAGCACCGACGTGCCGCGCAGAGCTTCGATCCGTGCATCGATGCTGTTGCCGACGGCGGGCGCCGGTGCGCCGGCAGCACAGCAGCGGCCTCCACCCTTCTTCTCGCTATTCCCTTCACCGCTGTCATCGCCAGTGCCGCCGCCTCCACCACCTGAACCGCGCGGCCGGTCCTTGAACTGGACGCAATCAAGGAAATCCGCGGTCTCGCTGCTGACGGAGTAGAAGACGAACTGCCGCGCGGTCAGGAAGTCGGCATCGACCTGGGTCAGGTCGTTGGTGGTCAGGGCGACCTTTACGTGGCCCGTTATCGGCTGGATATCGCGCTGAACCAGGTCCGGCATCTTGGTTTCTCCTCGCGCTCGGCGCCGGTAGACACACGCTCCCGGTCCGGACCTTCGAGCGGTCCGGTGCCGGCGCCAGTTGCTGTCGATCAAAGCGTTGGAATGGTCAAAGCGTTAGAGTGGCGAGGCCGGTGGGCCTTGAGTGGAGCTACCAGGTGTTCAGGATCCACTCCCGGTCCTTGGTGTATTCCATGTGCGCGAACATGGTGTTGGCGATGGTCTCGCCCAACCGCAGCGCGCCGCGATAGCCGATGGCCGGATGCCGCTGCAGTCCGGCGCGGTCGAAGGTCGGGAAGCCAACCCGGACCATCGGGATGTTGGCATCGATGGCGATGTAGCGGCCCTTCGAGTGGCCCATGATCAGGTCGAGTTCGACCTCCTTGTCCTTGATCCGCCGCTCCAACTCCCACAGGTCGGCGTTGCAGACGATCTCCATGTCGAAGTCGACCGTCTTTTTCATCTCGAGGATGCGGGGATCGCGCTTGTACTTGCCGTTGTCGTCGCCGAACAGCAGCAGCACCGGCTTCATCTCGACTTCCATGCAGAACTGCGCCAAGCCGATGACCATGTCGGGATTGCCGTAGATCGCCACCTTTTTGTCGGCGAAGAACATGTGGGCGAGGTCGGTCAGCGCGTTCAGCGCCCGGCCACGCTCCCAGACCAGCGACGCCGGGATCGGCTTGCCAGTCAGTTGGCTGATGTTGCGCAACAACGCATCGGTGTTGGCGATGCCGTAGGGCGTGGGAGAGAGCACACTCGGCACGCCAAATTCGTTCTTGAGGTAGTCGCCGGCGCCGGCGCCTTCGTAGCGAGCGAGGGCAATCGAGCCGATGGCATTCGCGCTATCCTGCAGATCCTCGACGGTGGTCGAGCCCTCGGTCTGCAGCGACTTGTCGGGCAGCATCGGCGAGTCGAAGCGGCTGGTGTCCATGTAGATGTTGGCGTCGACACCCATCTCGCTCAGATAGAACTTGAGCTCAGCGACGTCGCCGGGATTGACCCAGCCCGGGAAGATATTGAGCTTGCCCGACGCCTCGCCCTTCTTCGCCAGCGTCTTGACCAGCGACTTGACCGCTTCGTCGTAGCCGCTGACCATGCTGCCCTTGAAGCTCGGCGTGTGCACCGGCACCAGATGCACGGTGCGGCCGGGGAATTCCGTCGCCAGCATTTTGTAGCAGGCGGTGATCGTCCCCTCGATGTCGTCGCCGATCACCTCGGTGGAGCAGGTGGTGATGATCGGAATGACGCGCAGCTCAGGATAGCGGCGCGCCAGTACCTCGACGCCCTCGACGATGCGTTTGACGCCACCGAACACCGCCGCCTCCTCGTGTACCGAACTCGACGCGACGGCGAAGTTCTCTTTGAAGTGCTGGGCGAACAGCAGCCGCACGAACATCGTGCAGCCCTGGCCGCCGTGGACGAGCGGGATACAGTCCTNGACGCCGATGCCGGCGTACTGGGCGCCGGCCGGCTGGCAGGTGTACATCGGATTGATGATGCCCGCCCGATCCTTGGATTCAACGGTGCAGGTCATGATGAAGCCTCTCTTTGGAGATGAGCGCCGAGGAGGGCGGGACGGCAGATGGCTCTAGCGCCGTCCCGCTTCGCGGCGGCTAATAGAGGGTGTGGGTCAGCTCGTGATTGCGGGACCGGGTGATCGCGAGGTCGACGAGCCGCTCGCGCAGACCGCCGAGCAACTCGCTGATCTCCGCCTCGTCCGCTTCGCCGAGCCAGGGAAAGCGCGAGCGAAAGTCGGCGACCATGATCTTCGCGTCGGCGACGAAGCAGCGTTCGTTCGGTGTCTCCGCCGTGGGCTCGCGTCCGGCGAGCAGGTCCTTGGCCTTGGCGATGACGCCGTCGATGTTCTCCGAACGGTCCCAGGTGCGGGAATGGAACTGCCAGAGGCAGCGCTCCTGCACGTNAGTCGAATAGTTCGTCCACCTTGCTCGCCATCATGCTGCCTCCTCGACCAGGCGGGCGCCATCACCGCGAATGTCGATCGCTGCGAGCCGCATCAATGGGTTATGGGTGGCGTTGTACATATCGCGGGCCATGTTGACGAAGCCCTCGAAGCCCATGTAGGGGCCGTTGTGGTAGCCGTGGCCGTTGACGTATGGGATGTGCAGCTTCTTGACCAAGTCGCCCACCCGCGGGCCGGTGAAGATGATGTCCGGCTTCGCCTTGTCCATGATCTCGAAGAATTCGAGTTCGTTCGGATCGTCGATGTAGTAGGTGCCGTGGCGACCGCGGGCGATCACCTTCTCGAAGTCTTCCTCGTGGCCGAACTTTGACGACATGGCGACCACTTCGACGCCGAGATCGTCTTCCACTGCCTTGGTCCAGTGCCAGAGGCGCGGACCACCGGTCCAGATCGCCATCTTCTTGCCCTGCAGGCGTTCCTTGTACCAGTCGAGTTGCGGCTGCCACTTCGCCGTCTCCTCGGCGATCAACTCCTCGGCCTTCTCGTCGAGGCCGAAGAACCCAGCGACCTTGCGGATCGCTTCCGCGGTGTAGTTGAAGCCCCAGCTGTCGATGTCGAGGCGGGGAATACCGTAGAGCCGCTTCAGCTCGTTGGCGATGTAGCCGGCCGAGCGTGCGCAGTTGACGACGTTCAGCTTTCCCCGATGCATTGCCCGGCAATCATCATAAGTGGAATTGCCGGTGAAGTGGGCGATAACCTGGATGCCGAGACGCTCCCAGTACTTCTCAAGGACGAACGTATCCCCTTGGATGTTGTAGTCGCCGATGAAGTTGATGGTATATGGGCTGGTGATCTCGGGCTCGACGGTGCCGACTTTCTCGCTCACCCAGCCGATATTGAGCACATGGTGGCCCTTCGACTGGCTGACACCGGCGAATCCCGGGCATTCGACGACGAACACATCGACGTCCGGCCGTGCGTCGGTCACCTTCTTTACCACCGCTTTGACGTCGTCGCCGATCAGCGCCGTCGGGCAGGTGGTGTAGACGATCATCCGCTTGATCTCGGGCATGGCGTCGAAGGCTTCGTTCATCGCCTTCTCTAGGCGCTTCTCGCCGCCGAAGACGATGTGGCTTTCCTTCATGTCGGTCGACCAGCTGTACTTCAACTGGAAGTGGCCGTTGTCGCTGGGGTAGCGCTTGGTGTGCCACGTGTCGTAGGCACAGCCGACCGGGCCGTGGATCATCTGAATGGTGTCTTTCAGCACGCCGCCGATGACCAGCTTGGCGCCGCAGAAGGAGCAGCCGCGCTCGGACAGGGTGCCCGGGATCGTCGGTGCATTCGCCACCGGCAGGTAGTCGCGCGTGTCCTCCCCGGGCGCTTTAAAATAAATATGCCGCTCGCGCTCAGGAATATCCCGGTCGCAATTGAGCAGGACCATTGGCATGACAGATAACTCCCTGCTGAAGATGACCGCTTTATTGGCCAATCCAGCATCGATGATTTGATGCGATGTCCTCGGGAGCTAAATTGCACGATTGGTGCCAAGAGCAAAAACAGCCCTCGGGGGCAGGGCGCATCGCCATGGAGAGCGTGTTGCCCGTGTCCTCCTGGGCGGCTGTGGCAGTATAACGCCTTGAATTCGCTGAAAGAACGCTGTCTGCTATATTGGCACCGGTCCGGCTGGGGCGGTGGCAGTGGTCCGCCCGTCGTGCGGCGGGGCGTTCAAGCGCGAACACTCAAACGGTGATCGTTCCTGCAAGTACACGGGCAGCCAACTACAGGGGCCTGCAAGTACACGGGAACGTGGCGCGGTCTGGATCGCCATCGAAGGTCTGCGCCGGTATATGTTCGGGGGTGGACGAGGGGAGGCTGGGTAGAATCCGGCCGGCGGCAGCCGCTATGGCCGGGGGCGAAAGGCATGTTACTGCGGCTGCCGCTCAGTTGAGATGGGGCGTGCCGGAAACGGCGACGATCGTGCCGTGTCGCCCACTCCACGGCCGGAGAGTCAGATCTGCTTGCGGACCAGGATTTCTTCGTAGCCGGTGCAGATGAGATCGGGCAGCGTCGCCACCTCGACGAAGCCGCGGGCGGCATAGAAGCGGCGGGCAGCGCTGTTGAAGGAGGAGACCACGGCCCAGAGATTGCCGCCTTCGCTACGGGTGTGCTCGACCAGCCAATCAACCAGCGCCGAGCCGAGGCCACTGTTCTGGTGCGTCGCGGCGACGCCGATCACTTCGATGGTCGCGCCACGCAGCCAGGGATAGCGGACACCGATGACGCCGCTCGGCTTGTCGTCGATGCGGACCAGATAGCGATACAACCCCGGATCGTCGCGAACCATATAGCGGGCAATCTGGTCGGCGGTGTAGCCAAGGGTACGCCAGGGGTCCATGGCCGCCAGCATGGCGCTCATTGCCAGCGCCTCGTTCCACTGCTGCAGCCGTTCCAGCGTGCACTGTTCGAGACGATAGCGATAGCGGGCGAAGGGGCGGTCAGCTTCGATGTTTCTGTCGTCTTTCATGTTGGCGTTTCCGAAACCGTCGTCCACATGGTAGCTGCGCCTCAGCCGGTACCTGCACCAAAGAGCCTATCGTAGCGTTGGTTGTCGCCCGGGCGAAGCTCGTAGCACTCGCCGTAAGCGACGGGCTGCCCTGCGCCCAGCAGATAGCTCACGTTGACGAAGCGATAGCCGCGGTGGGCGAGTTCGCGGACGATTGCCGGCAACGCCGCTACGGTCCCCGAGCCGCGGCCGTTGCCGTGAAAGACGACGATGGATCCCGGCTTCACCTGGTCGAGCACACTGCGCCGAACCGTCTCCGGCGATTGGCCTTTGACCGCATCGCCGCTGATGACGTCCCACTGGATTGCCGGCAGGCCGAGCCGGCCGACCATGGCCAGGGTCGCCTCGCTGCAGGTGCCGTAGGGAAAGCGGAAGGTGCGTGTCGAAAGCGGGATGCGGGCGATCTCCTCGGCATCGACACCTTTCGCCTCCGCCCGCGCCGCCAGCCGCTCGCGCAGGATCTCGTACTCGGCCATCGTCCAGACCACCTGCTGCTCCGCCGCCTCACCTTCCAGGACCCGCATGTTGCCGTGTGTCCAGCCGTGATTGCCGACCTCGAACAGCGGATCGGCGATCAGCTGCAGCGCCCGCTCAGCGTGACTGCGCAGCCATTTGCCACCGGCATAGAAGGTGGCCGGCACCCGGCCTTCGCGTAAAATGTCAACGATGCCACCCTCGTAGCCGGCCACGTCATCGGCGCGTTCGCACAGATCAAAGGTGAGCGCCACCAGCTTCTCGTCGTTCTCGGTCTTGACCCGGCGGATCGAGCCAGTGAACGGCGGTGACAGCGGTGGAAGCGGCTGGCGCAGCGAGGCCCGATCGGGCGGCGTATGATCGGCCGGACGCAGACGGACGATCCGCGCCTCGTTGGGCTGGCTGCGCAACTCGTCTGTCGTCCACAGCGCCGTCAGCACCGCTGCCGAGCCGAAGGACTTGGCCCGACGGTCGGCGTTGCCCTGGGGCTCGGCAGCAGGAACGGCGACCTCGGCCTCCGGCTCCTTGGCCACTGCTCGCGGCACCGCACGCGGGCGCGATTTCGCGGCGTGATGTGGTAGTTGGCCGGTGCGGACCGCGAGCGCGATGACGACACCTGCGGCAAGCCCACCGATCAGCCGCCGGCGGGTGAGCAGCGGCCCTGATCCGCCCTTGCCCGGCTTGCCGCGCGCCTGATTGCCGCTGACCCGGCTGCTGCCCGGTCGTTTTGCCGCGCTGCTGCCGCGTTTGCCGAATGGCGATTGATCTCTCTTCCTCATGCTCCTAACAAGACGGCTTCGTGGTCGAGGCTGATTGATTTTTTTGGAAAGGTGCCAGGATGGACCTCACGCGTGTACCGGTTGGCAAGAACGCGCCCTACGACGTGAACGTCATCATCGAAATTCCGATGGGCGGCAACCCGGTCAAGTACGAACTCGACAAGGATTCCGGCGCTATGTATGTGGATCGGTTTCTACACACCGCCATGTACTACCCCTTCAATTACGGCTTCATTCCGCACACGCTGTCGGAAGACGGCGACCCGGTGGACGCTGCGGTCATCGGCCAAACGGCTGTCTCGCCCGGCGTCATCATTCGTTCGCGGCCGATCGGCGTGCTGATCATGGAAGACGAGAAGGGCATTGACGAGAAGATCCTCTGCGTTCCCGTCGATGACCTCCACCCCTATTTCGCCGACATCGCCTCGTATCGCGAACTGCCGCAGATCCTTCGCGATCAGATTGCGCATTTCTTCGGCCATTACAAGGATTTGGAGGAAGGAAAGTGGGTGGAAGTGAAGCGTTGGGGCGAGCCCGACGAGGCATTTCAGTTGATCCGCTCCGGCGTCGAGCGGCTCCACGCCAAGGGTGAATGATCGCCATCGGTGATTGTTCCCCGTGCCGCCTGACAGAAGCCACACGGCAGAGTCGCCAAAGGGAGAAGCGGCATGGACGCAGAACACTGGCGGAACCGGGTGNTCAATCGTCGTGGGCGATATCACACGCCTCGCGCTTGATGCCATCGTTAACGCTGCCAACGAGTCGCTGCTCGCTGGTGGTGGGGTCGACGGCGCAATTCATCGCGCTGCCGGCCCGGAGTTGCAGGCGGCCTGTCGGACGATTGGCGGCTGCCCCACCGGCGAAGCGCGCATAACCGACGGCTTTGGCCTGCCCGCCAGGTTCGTCATCCATACGGTGGGGCCGGTATGGCAGGGCGGTGGTTCGGGGGAGGATGCGGCCCTGGCCTCGTGCTATCGTCAGGCGCTGGAATTGGCGTCACGCCACGGTGTCCGGACGATTGCCTTTCCGGCCATCTCCACCGGAGTGTTTGGCTTTCCAGCCGAGCAGGCGGCACGGGCGGCGGTGGCGGCTGTCCGTGCCTATCTTGGCGATCGCGGGCTGCCGGAAGAGGTGGTTTTCTGCTGCTTCAGCGCCGAATCCGCCGCGGCGCATCACGCGGCACTGGCCGAAGCCATCGCGGCTGGGGACGATGGCAGCGCTGAAGTCGTGTCAGGGCAGATGTGACAGGTAGCGTAATGGAATCCAGCCGCCGTTCCAGCCCGCGACCCAACAAGCAGGCCACACGGCGTTCTCGAAACCTCTCTCGTTGCAACCGCGCCCGCGCCTGTCTGGCGGCTGTACCCGACCGGTTCGGGCGGGCGCCAGAGAGAATGACCGTGTCAGCGCGTCAGCGCCTTGATCGCCAGCTTCTTGGCAAAACCATACACGCTGGGCAGGTGCGCAGCCGCCTCGAAGTCGAGGCGGTTCATCATGTCGTCCAGATCCTTTGGCTTATTGACTGCCATGCCGTTCACGTGGGTGAGATTCAACTCGCGGATCCGGGCCTGGAACTGGAGGAACCGTTGATTGCTCGGAATGTAATGCGCCGTCAGCGAGGAGCGGGAGAACTGGTGCTGGTTCGTTTCCAGGCTGCCATGGATTGTTTTCGCGTTCCAGAGCAGCACATCGCCCTGACCCATGTACGGAGCGCGGCACTCAAGCTTCTGGTCGCGAATGATCTTCTTGATTAACTCGAGATAGCGATCATGGTGGAAGGCTACATCGAAATCGCCGCCGTTCTTGGCGATATCGATCTTGTGACTTCCAGGATAGACATAGAAGCGTCCGGCACCAGGTTGAATGTCCTCAAGCGCAAACCATCCCGCGGCCATACACCCCAGCGTTTCGGCATCGAGATAGTAAGTATCCTGATGCGCAGGTGTCTGGGTATTGCCTTGAAAGTGCATTGTCTGGACAACGATGCCGGGCACTCCGAACAAGCTGGCAACAGCTTTCTGGACTCCTGGCGCAGTGATCACTTCCAGGGCTGCGGCGCGATAAGGAGAAAATTGACGGGTTGGTAAATCCTGGAAATTAAGCACCGGATTCATAACAAAACCGTGCTCATTAATCTTATTTCTTTCTGGAATTCCTGTGGTCTGACGGTAAATATAGCCTTTATATTGCGATGATGNGCGGCTGAAAAGTTCGCGTGTCCGACAGCAAGCGGCTGGATCAACCAACTTGCGGAAAATAACATAGCCATTTTCTTGATAGTAACTTGCCGCTTGAGATAGAGAATCGAGGCTGAAGTACGGCTCATCCTCTGCTAGACTGGCTGGTATTTCGATTTTGTCTCCGGTGGGAGAAGTTATGATATGCATAGCGCCCTACACCCCATTATGCATGAGGCCTATCCGGCCCCATCCGGCCCCATCCGGCTCATCAACGTCCTATAGAATAGCTACCTGAAGTAGTTAAAGTACGCGACTATTGCCGCAACTTCAAGTGGAAGCATGTGTACGCATTGCGTTGGGCGGAATCAGCGGGGCGTTCCTGAAACATCGCCGATGGACGCGGGATGCCTGCAGCTATGGAGCGCGTGCGGCACAAGGGCGAAGGCACTGGTGGTGGGGGCGTCGAATGAGGGCGTGCTGCCGCTCACTGGAGCGGTCTTGAGCAGTCGGACCCTGTGTCGTAGTGCGTAACCGCGCATTGCTGCTTGTGGCAAATGGCCGGTCAGCTTCGATCAGATGGCAGAATCAAAAGGCGGCCAAGTTAAAGGCAAGTTGCTTGCCTGCTTGGCCGCCCATCGATACCCAGAAAACCACCCAGCCACTGCAACAAACTGAGCGGGCTGAGGCGATTTCATTAGGAAAATCATATCAGAAGAAACACCGCCACCGGTTTACAGCGACGGCTTTCTTCAGGCATCTGCGCTTTCGACGAGGATCCGCCAGGAGCGGGTCCGCCGATCGCGGATGTGGAATGGTACTACTTGCGCAGACCCTTCTGGAACATCCGGTCCGCACGCTCGGCAGCGGCGTTGGCAGCGGCTGCGGCGTTCTGGGCCTGCTGAGCGGCGGCAGAAGCCTGCTGCGCAGCGCGTGCTGACTCGGTCTTGGCCGCGGTTACGTCAGCCTGCAGCTTCGCAACGTCGCTCTTCAAACCGTTAACGTCTTTACGCAACTCGTCAACGTCACCTTGGGACGCACACGCACCGAGCGCGAGCGTAGCGGCAACCGCAACAACCGGCAGTGCCTTACCAACAGACATCCTCATTTTCCCCTCCGCGGTGAAAATCTCGGCTCCAATGCACGATGACCGTAGTAACCCACCACGATCAACGGGCTTTATTAAAGCCTCTGATCGATAAATCAAGTCTCACTTACGCTTGAGACGATTAACTCGCATCCGGCACCCATCTGCGCGGGGCGCCCTACGGCAAAATCTCGATGAGCGTCCCATCGTCGACGGCCATCCAGACCTCATCCATCTCCTGATTGCTAAGCGCTATACAACCCTCCGTCCAGTCAAAATACGGATTGCTGCCATTAAAGCCGTCGACGGGCTGACCATGCACCATGATCAGACCACCGGGATTGCTGCCAAATTGCCCCGCGCGCGCGGCGTCGTTATTGTTCGGATAGGAGATATGTATCGCCCGGTAGAACCGGCTGTTGACGTTTCGCCAGTCAAGGATATAGAGCCCTTCGGGCGTCCGGCCATCGCCTGCAAACATCTTCGCACCGACCGGATTGGGGCCGAGGGCGACGCGAAAGCTGCGCAGGACGTTCCCATCCTGCAGCAGATAGAGCCGCCGTTCCGATTTGACCACGAGGACCTTGTCGGCCTTGGTGAAACCGGCCGTGTTCCACGTCGCTGCGGCGGCGGGAAGAGGGGTGAGGGGCAGCAGAAGTGCCACGACGCCAGCGAGAAAACTACGCATCATCAATGCCTGAGCAGACCAGAAACAAAATCATGGCGAAAATTAGGGGTCTCGCCCGCCGATCGCAAGCTGAAGCCGACGCATCGCCGAGCAGCGCACGGCCCGTGGCGAGCGCTAGACCGTCCCGACGATGCTGCCGCAAGATTTAGGGAACGGGGCATTCGTCCGGCTGTTTCGGCTGACCGCTGAGGACGGCGAGGCAGCCATTCAAGCTCGACAGTTTGGGGTAATCGGCTTCGGCGATTCGCACGCCGAGGGCCTCTTCGATGCCGAAGACGAAGTTCAGATAGTCGACCGAATCGATTTCGATCTGTTCGTTGAAGGTGCGGGCGGGGTCAAGGTCTGCCAGATTGGCCTCGGGGGCGACGGCCTGCAGGCAGCCAAGGACCACCGCACGGAGGTCAGTTTCGGCCATGACTCATGCTCTCAATTCAATGGTGGAGACGATGCGATGCCAGCACAGAGACGTGGGGAGGGCAATCGCAAAAGTGGCGTCGTGTAACCGGTGGATGCCGACCGGACGATGAGTGCGCCGCTCATGCCTCTGATTCCGTCTCGTCCACATCGGAACTTGCCGGGTCCGGCTCGGTGATGCCCAATTCGCGCGCCTTCAGGACGCGGCGCATGATCTTGCCGCTGCGCGTCTTTGGCAGATCGTCGGCGAAGACAATCTCCCGCGGCGCCAGGGTCGGCCCCAGCCGTGACCGGGCGAAGCCGAGAATCTCCTTGAGCAGCGCCTCGTTGGCGAGGTGTCCCGGTCGCAGCGAAACGAAGGCTTTCACCGACTCGCCGATCATCGGGTCGGGCTTGCCGATGACACCGACTTCCGCCACCGCTGGGTGTTCGAGCAACGCACTCTCCACCTCGAAGGGGCCGATCAGGTGGCCGGCCGACTTGATCATTTCATCGGCACGGCTGACGAACCAGAAGCGGCCCTCCGCATCGCGGCGCATCAGATCGCCGGAGAGATAATAGCCGCCGCCGAAAACGGCGCTGTAGCGGGCCGACTCGCCCCAATAGCCGCGAAACATGGAGGGCCAACCGACGCGGATCGCCAATTCGCCCTCGGCACCCGGGGCCACGGGTGCTGGTACGCCGCCGGCGCCGTTCCGCGCGACGATGTCCGCCTCGATGCCAGGCATCGCCCGACCGATGGCGCCGGGTGTTACCGTCTCATCGGGTGGCGTGGCGATCATGATCGCACCGGTCTCCGTTTGCCACCAGGTGTCGTGGATGTCACGGCGGAAGGCGCTGCGTCCCCAGCGGACCAGTTCCGGATTGAGCGGCTCGCCGACGCTGGCCACGTGTTGAAGCGCGCTGCAATCGAACGAACGGGCGAGTGCCGAGCCGCCTTTCATCAACATCCGCAACGCGGTGGGCGAGGTATACCAGCGGGCGACCTGGTGATCCTGCAGCACCTGATACCAGCGGCTGGCATCGAAGTCGCCGCTGTCGACGACGGTGGTGGCACCGCAGACGAGAGGCGCTACCAAGCCATAGGAGATGCCGGTGACCCACCCCGGATCGGCATTGCACCAGTAGACATCGCCCGCCTGGAGGCCCAGCGCGTACCGTGCTGTCGCCCGATGCGCGACCACCGCGCCGTGCGCGTGCAGGGCTCCCTTTGGGGAGCCGGTGGTGCCGCTGGTGAAGTGCAGCAGGGCGTGTTCGTCGGGATCAGTGGGCTGAATACGGTATGCGTCGCTCGCGGCATGCATCAATGTCTGGTACGACCACGTGGCAGGCGTCGTTGCACCGATGACCACCACATCACGAAGGGCGGTGAGTGTCGGGCGTAACGCTTCGATGCGCCGGCGGTAGAGCAGGTCGGTGGTGATCAGGACCGAGGCTTCTGCCTTGCTCAGGCGCAGGCGGATCGGCTCCGGGCCGAAATTGGCGAATAGGCAACAGAGAATGGCACGCGCCTTCAGCGTTCCCAGCGCCGCTACGTAGAGTTCTGGAATGCGGCCAGCGAGGATGAAGACGCGATCACCCGGGCGTATGCCGAGATCGGTGAGCACGTTGGCAAAGCGATTGCTTTGTCGGGCGACCTCGCCGTAGGTTAACGTCGTTACTGTATTTAAGCGATCGATGAAGCGAAAGGCGACTCGATCACCATCGCCTTTGGCGACGTGTCGATCCACCGCCTCATAGGCGATGTTGAAGCCTTCACCACCTGGAAGGCCGTCGAGTGCCGCAGATGCCTCTCCCCAGTAATCCATCTTATTTGCTCGCTTTAGGCCCACCTCGGGATAAAAAATCGTCGCATGATCAGCGGAACGAGTCGAAGGACATTCGGGCGATGAGCATCCGAAATCTTGATTATCTGTTCAAGCCTCGGTCTATCGCCCTGATTGGCGCCAGCCGGCAACCGCTCTCCGTCGGCAATGTCGTTGCCCGCAATTTGTTTGATGCCGGCTTCCGCGGGCCGATCATGCCCGTCAATCCAAACGACAAGGCGGTGGAGGGCGTGCTCGCCTATCCCAACGTGGCGTCGCTGCCACTCGTCCCCGACCTTGCGGTCATTGCGACCGCGCCCGAGACCATTCCGGGACTGATCGACGAACTTGGCGCCCGCGGCACCCGGGCGGCGGTGGTGATCAGTTCCGGTTTCAGTCTTCTCGGCGAGGAGAAGAGCGACGCGCTGAAGCAGGCGATGCTCGATGCCGCCCGGCCGCACACGCTGCGCATCCTCGGACCCAACTGCCTCGGTATCCTGGCACCGGCGATCGGGTTGAACACCAGCGTAGCGCCGCTCACCTCGAAACCTGGTCATCTTGCGTTCATCGCCCAATCGGGCGCCATGGTGGCGACGGTGCTGGATTGGGCGGCGGCGCGCGGCATCGGCTTTTCCCATTTTATCTCGCTGGGCGACATGGTTGACGTCGATTTCGGCGATCTCCTCGACTTCCTCGGTGGCGAGATGGATGTTCGCGGCATCCTTCTCTATATGGAAACCGTCACCGATGCGCGAAAATTCATGTCTGCCGCACGNCGCGCAGCGGCGCGGGTCAAGCCGGTTATTGTTGTCAAGTCCGGGCGCTATCCGGCCTCGGCGCGTGCCGTTTCGTCGCACACCGGGGGCTCGACCGGCCAGGACGCCGTCTACGATGCGGCGTTCCGGCGCGCTGGCATGCTGCGGGTGCAGGGCATCGATGAGTTGTTCGGGGCCGTCGAAACACTGGGCATCGGTCGGGTGGCCCGCGGTGACAGACTGACCATCCTGACCAACGGTGGCGGCGTTGGCATTCTCACCTCCGACGCCCTGCTCGAACATGGCGGCCGCCTCGCCGAACTCCCGCCAGAGATACTGACGGCGCTGGATGCATTCCTGCCGTGCGACTGGTCGCATGCTAACCCGGTGGATATCACCCGCAATACGCCGGCTGACCACTACGGCCAGGCGCTCAAGGTTCTCCTCGGCAACAAGGATTCGGACGCCATTCTCGTGCTGCACTCGCCCTCGGGCATGGTGACCCCGGTCGATGCGGCGCGGGCGGTGGTGGCGACGCTGAAGGGGAGCAACGCCAGCGTCCTCACCTGCTGGTTGGGAGAGACGGCAGGACAAGAAGCGCGTCAGTTGCTGACCGAGCACCGCATTCCCACCTATCCTACTCCCGAACGGGCGACGCGCGCGTTCATGCACATGGTTACCTATCACCGTAACCAGAAGATGCTGACGCAGACGCCGCCCTCGGTGCCGGAGGACTTCAGCCCCGACCGGACGGCGGCCCAACAGATCGTGCGCCAANNCGTGCTGGCACAGGGACGCAGTTGGTTGACGGAGCCGGAGGCCATGGGCGTGCTGCTCGCCTACGCCATTCCGGTTGTCTCGACGCATGTCGCCCAGGACCCGACGGCGGCGGCGGCGGCGGCGGCGATCTTTGGCGGCCCGGTAGCGCTGAAAATCCTGTCGCCGGATATCCTCTCCAAGACCGCGGTGGACGGCATCATCCTCGATATTCGTTCCCCGTCCGGCGTCCAGCGCGCCGCTCAGTCGATGCACGAGCGGGTGAAGTTGCACGCGCCGCAGGCGCGCCTCGATGGTTTCACCGTGCAGCCGATGATTTTCCGCCCCGACGGGGTGAGTCTTGCGATCCGCGTCGTCGATGATAGCCAGTTCGGACCGGTGATTTCCTTCTGTCCCGGTGGCCGGGGCGCCGAGTGCATGGACGACGTGACCGTCGCGCTACCGCCGCTCAACATGCACTTGGCGCGCGACGTGATCCGGCGGACCCGCATCGTCCGCATGCTCGACGGCGGCGGCGACCAGCCGGCGGCGGCGATCGACCAGGTGGCACTGACGCTGATCAAGGTGGCGCAACTGGTGATCGATCTGGCCGAAGTGGTCGAACTGGTGATCGATCCGCTGGTGGGCGACCGCTTCGGCGTCATCGCCCTGGATGCCAAGATCCGCGTCGCCAAGCCTACCCGATCGGCAACGCAGCGCCTCGCCATCCGCCCCTATCCGAAGGAGTTGGAAGAGACCCTGGAGCTGCCCAACGGCCGGACGTTTCTGCTCCGCCCGGTGTTGCCGGAGGACGAGCCGGCATTCCAGGATCTGTTCAGCAAGTTGTCGCCACGCGACGTGCGGATGCGCTTCTTCGCCCCGAAGAAGGCGCTGACGCATCCGCTCGCTGCGCGGATGACACAGATCGACTACGACCGCGAGATGGCTCTGGTACTGGCCGAACCGGGAACCCCGGCAAAAGCCCCATCTTCNGGTGCGGTGCATGTCAGCGCCGATGCCGATAATGAGCGAGCCGAATACTCCATCATGCTGCAAAGCGATATGGTCGGTCTTGGTCTCGGGCCGTTGTTGATGCGGCGCATCATCGATTACGCGCGTCGACGCGGCCTCAAGGAGATCTACGGCGAGGTTCTGCGTGAGAACAAGCCGATGTTGAAGATTTGCGATCTACTGAAGTTTCAGAAAAAGGCCAGCCTCGAAGATCCTGGCACAATCGAAGTTCGACTGACGCTGTGATCAGGTCTGGCCTGTCGTCAATTTACCAATGCAATTACTAGCGCATTGCCTGTGGTGACGTTTCAGTATTGTCGATCGCTACGCTTTCGTTTTCACGACATGGAACGCTTTCACATCATCGCTGGCGGTTAGCGCCGCAGCGGCTGGTTCGAGCCGACGAATGCTGTGCTCAGTCGCTCAGTGCCAGATCGACCGCCCTCAGCCCCTTGGCCTCGCGGCGGAGTTGGAAGGTGACCCGCTGCCCTTCGGTCAGCGGCCCCATGCCGGAACGCTCCAACTCCGAAACATGGACGAAGGCGTCCTTTTCACCTTGGTCTGGAGTAATAAACCCATAACCCTTTGAGGTGTTAAACCATTTAACAGTACCCGTCGCCATAGTTATTCCTCATTTAACTTGCCCCTGAACGATTTGGGCAGCACCATACCTACGGAAACGAACCGTCTATAAGGCAGATCTTGTTCGCTACTATGCCGTAGCTCGGCACAGGATGCGCAAGGCACGTCAGATTTTGTGCCGAAGCTTGCTTTGTCTGTCAGTTCGAAGTCAATTGAAAAGCTGATGACGTTTTTGTGCACGCATTACGCGGCGTCGATCTTTATTCGCGCCGCCGCTTGACGAGATCTTCCCCGGGTAGAGGTAAAGCGAAGGCAACGTTTTGATTTGCTGCGATGCAGCAAGTGCTTCTACATCAAGGCCACTATCGGTAGCAATCACAGCGAGTTCGACTATAGTCTAGGCGCGATCAACCCTAAGGTTTGCTTGACACCACGGATCACCGCCCCTATGGTCCGATGCAAACGGGTCGTATATTGCAAAAATGAGATGAAGTTGCTCTTGAGTCTCTGAGAGTGGATCGCGGTCAGGTGGGATTTCTCCCTGCGAATGTACGACTGAGTGTGGTCGGGTCGCGGATGCGTACTCGGCTGCAGAATTAAGGGCATGGGGCGACGGCAGAGGCCGATCGCCTCAAACATAGGGGACGGGGTTATCTATGTCACTCGACAGCAAACTCCGCAAACGGCTGACCGAACGGCGGGAAGTGATTCACGCTGGTGGCGGCAAGAAGAAAATCGAGGAGAGGCACGCAAAGGGCCTGCTCTCGGCGCGCGAGCGTCTGACGACTTTCTTCACGCCGGACACGTTTCAGGAGTATGGCGCGCACATCAAGCACACCTGCACCCACTTCGGGATGGCCGATAAGGACATACCGGAAGACGGGGTGATCGTCGGCACCGGCTATGTCGGCGGTCGTCAGGTNGTGTCTGCGTTCAGCCAGGACTTCACAGTCGTAGCCGGAACGCTCGGAAAGATGCATGCGCGCAAGATCGTCTGGGCGATGGATACTGCGCTCAAGAACGGCACGCCGCTTGTGGGGTTCAAGGACTCCGGCGGTGCGCGCATCCAGGAGGCGGTGGACGCCCTCTCCGGTTACGGTGAGGTGTTCTACCGCAACGTTAATCTGTCGGGCGTGGTGCCGCAGATTGCAGTGATTCTCGGGCCGTGTGCTGGTGGAGCATCCTATTCGCCGGCATTGATGGACTTCATCATCATGACCCGGACCAACGCACAGATGTTCATCACCGGCCCGCAGGTGATCAAGGCGGTCACCGGCCGTGAGGTGCGGATGGAAGACGTGGGCGGCGCCGACATGCACGCCTCGGTCAGCGGCAATGTCCACTTCGTGGCCGAGAACGATGCCGAGGCGATCGCCATTGCTCAGCGCATCCTCAGCTTCGTGCCCAACAACAACACCGAGGATCCGCCGCACGCCCCGCATCCGGAGATCGATTTCGGGCCGGACGAAGGGATGGACGCGCTGGTTCAGTCCGACCCGTCGCAGCCGATGGACATGCACGCCATCGTCCGTCGCGTCCTCGACAACGGCGACCTGCTTGAGGTCCACGCCAGCTTCGCCCGTAACCTGATCGTTGGTTTCGGCCGCGTCGAGGGCATCGTCGTCGGCGTCGTCGCCAACAACTCGATGGAAAAGGCCGGCTGTCTCGACATCGATTCGTCGGACAAGGGCGCGCGGTTCATCCGCTTCTGCAACGCCTTCAACATCCCGATCGTTACCTTCGTCGATGTCCCCGGCTTCCAGCCCGGCATCGAACAGGAGCGGGGCGGCATCATCCGGCATGGCGCGAAGTTGCTGTTTTCGTACTCTGCCTGCACGGTGCCGAAGATCACCATCGTCTGTCGCAAGGCCTATGGCGGTTCCTACCTCGCCATGTGCAGCCAGGAACTGGGTGCGGACGTGGTCTTCGCTTGGCCGACGGCAGAGATTGCGGTGATGGGCGCCGAAGGTGCGGTCAATGTTCTCTACAGCCGCGAGCTGAAGGAGATCAAAGATCCCGACGAGCAGAAGGCGAAGCGCAAGCAGCTCATCGACGAGTACCGGGCCGAATTTGCCTCTCCCTATCTCGCGGCATCGAAGGGCTATATCACCGACATCATCGATCCGGAGCTGACCCGCTCGGTTGTCTCACTGTCGCTGCGCAAACTCCTCACCAAGCGTGAATTGCGGCCGCCGAAGAAGCACGGCCTCATCCCGCTGTGAGCGGGTTGTCCGCAATGATACCGACCACGTGGATGCCCATCGCCAGGCTTGGCCTGGGCATCCTGGATTGGGGAGAAGCGTAGTGACGGACTCCGCACTCAACTTAGCCATCCATACCGCCTTGTTTGCTTACGGGCTGATGGCGGTCATCGCGGTGCTCTCCGCGTTGATGATCAGAGCTATCGTCGTCATCCTCGCCAGGACTCAGGCTAAGAAAGCCGCCCCGCTGCCGACTCCAGTCATGGTTTCGGTCACGCCAGCACGTGACGAGAATGCTGCCATCGCTGCTGCCATCGGCGCCGCAGTGTATGCGATGCTGGGCGCGCATCGTCTGGTCTATATCGGCGAAGCCAAGCCCGGCTTTGGTTGGACGACGGAAATTCGAACCCGGCAGCATACATCGCACACGCCACGCATGGAGCGCCGGTAACGGCTCTGCTTTAAGGAATTTGAACCATGATGAAGCACTTGCGCATCACCGTTGACGGCAAGATCTACGACGTCCTGGTCGAGGATCTCACTGATGACAGCGGCGGTACACTCTATCCTGCACCCGGAACGATGGCGGCGGCTCAGGCGCCGCGTGCCGCGACGGTGGCACCGCCTCCCTCGGCTCCAACCGCCGCACCAGCAGCAACGGGCGGCGGCGGCGATGGTGACAAACTGGCGCCGCTTGGTGGTGTCGTCGTCGAGATCTGCGTCAAGATCGGCGATGCGGTGAAGGCCGGTGACAGGGTCGCCACCATCGAGGCGATGAAGATGAAGACGGCGGTCTCGGCGCACCGCGACGGTACCGTATCGGCAATCCCGGTCAAAGTGGGTGATGCGGTGGACGCCGGCCAGTCCCTGATGACGATTTCCTAATCTGAAAGGGGGCCGAGATGGCCGATGTTGACTTTCTGTCGCTCTTTCAGGGGATTGCCACTCTCGTTGCCTCCCCGCCGAAGATTCTGATCGGACGAATTTGCCTTATCTTGTTTGGCTTCCTGCTGATCTACCTGGGTAAGAAGGGTGTGCTTGAGGCACTGCTGATGATCCCGATGGGACTCGGCATGGCCGCGGTCAACGCCGGTGTCCTGTTCTTCGAACACGGCCGGATGGGAACATTGTTCCTCGATCCGCTGGTGAGCGAGCCAGCGGCCGTTATTAACGTGCTGCAGATCAACTGGCTGCAGCCTGTCTACACACTGATGTTTTCTAACGGTCTCATCGCCTGTCTGGTCTTTCTCGGCATCGGTTCGCTGCTCGATGTGGGCTTCGTCATGCAGCGACCGTTTCGGAGCATGTTTATCGCCATCTGCGCCGAGCTGGGCACGCTAGTGGCGTTGCCGGTCGGCGTCTGGATGGGGCTGCCCATCAACGAGGCAGCGGCAACGGCGACAATCGGCGGCGCCGACGGGCCGATGGTGCTGTTCTCCGCCCTGATCCTCGCACCAAAGATTTTCGTGCCGATCACCGTCGTCGGCTACCTGTATCTCGGGCTGACGTATGGTGGCTATCCTTACCTGATCAAGGCGCTGGTGCCGGCCAAGATCCGCGGCATCGCCATGCCACCGGAAAAGGTCCGGGCGATCTCGGCGACGGAAAAGCTTGTTTTTGCAGTGGTCGCCTGTGTTGCGCTGTGTCTACTGTTCCCTGTCGCGGCGCCGTTGTTCCTCTCTTTGTTCCTTGGGGTGATCGTCCGTGAAAGCGGGCTGACTTACTTCTACGAACTGTTCAGCAACCAGGTTCTCTACGGGGCAACGTTCTTCCTTGGTCTTACCCTTGGCGTATTATGCGAAGCCAATACCATCCTTCATCCGACGGTGTTGATCCTCCTCGTCCTCGGTATCCTGGCGCTGACCTTCTCCGCCATCGGCGGGCTGATCGGCGGATATGTTCTCTACTTCATCTCTGGCGGCAAATATAACCCGGTGATCGGTATCGCCGGCGTCAGTTGCGTGCCGACGACGGCGAAGGTGGCACAGAAGACCGTTTCGGCGGTGAACCCCGAATCGATCATCCTGCCGCATGCGCTAGGTGCCAACATCAGCGGCGTGATCACCAGCGCCATCTTCGCTGCAGTGTTGGTGACGCTGGTTCGCGGTATCGGTTAGTCCCGCAGAGACTCTCGGTAGCAAGTGACCATGTTTCGGCGTGCGCCCCGGTATGCCTTCTGGCTTGCCGGGGCGGCGATCGCTTTTGGGGGAGCATTGGCGGCACGACTGCTCGCCGATGGCGTTCTGGCGGCCTACCGCGTTCCCGTTTGGATCACCGGCTGTGTGTTTATCTTTATCGGCCTTGCCATTGTCTCACTTGGCAACCGCCAGCGACGTGAAGGCGACGGCGACGATAAGGACGACCTAGGGCACGCGAAAACGGACGCGGAGCAGACGGGGAGAAGGAGCACGCTCATCAGCGAACTGCGCGCCTATCGCCGCCGCCGTAGCGGCGATGGCATGGGCGGCACCGAGGATAGCCGCTAGCCGAAAAGCAACCATCCAAACAGTGCGATTGGAGCGGGTGAAGGGAATCGAACCCTCGCCTAAAGCTTGGGAAGCTTTCATTCTACCATTGAACTACACCCGCGCGCTCGCAGCCAGCGCATCAAGAATCTATAGAGCGTCTGCGAGGCGCAGGCAAGGGCGAGGGCTTTGCTGCGGTTAACGCGAATGTCAGTTGCGAGCGGCGCCTGGATTGCCATCTGACTGACGACTCCGACCAACAAGGCAGGTGCCGATGCCCGATACCACGCTCCAGGCGCCCGAACCGGGCGCCCCGGGCAAATTTCATGATCCGGACTGGACGGCCAAGGGCGAAGTCCGCGCCGTGGTTGCGCCAACTGCGCTCAGTACGCTCTGGTTTAACACTGGCAGCCTGTGCAATATCGCCTGCCTTGACTGCTATATTGAATCATCGCCCCACAACGATCGACTGGCCTATCTGACGCTGGCGGAGGTGCGCCAGTATCTGGACGAGGGCGCTCGCGAGCGCTTCCCGGTGGTGGAGATCGGCTTCACCGGTGGCGAGCCGTTCATGAACCGTGCGCTGCCGACGATGCTGGCGGAGGTGCTCGGCCGCGATCTGCGCGCGCTGGTGCTGACTAACGCGATGAAGCCGATGCAGCAGCGCCAGACTGAGCTGCTTGCCCTGGTGCAGCGTTTCGGGACGGCGCTGACCATGCGGGTGTCCATTGATTCCCCGACGCCGGTGCTGCATGAGGCGCTGCGTGGCAAGGGGACTTGGGAGACGATGCTGGCAGGGCTGCGCTGGCTCGTCGCGCACGACTTTCGCGTCCACGTTGCCGGACGAACCCGGTGGGCGGAGGATGCGGCGGTGGAGCGAGCGGCGTACGCCCGCCTGTTCGCCGCCGAAGGCATTGCCATTGATGCCGACGATCCCGTCGCCCTGATGCTGTTCCCGGAAATGGACCTAGCGCGGGATGTACCCGAGATCACTACCCGCTGCTGGAACATTCTCGGTGTTTCACCCGATGCAATGATGTGTGCGTCGTCGCGCATGGTGGTGAAGCGCAAAGGCGCTGCGGCGCCAACCGTGGTTTCCTGTACGCTGCTGCCCTATGATCCCGCCTTTGAGATGGGAACGACGTTGGCAGAGGCGCAGCGTCCGGTGAAACTCAACCATCCCTTCTGCGCTCAGTTCTGTGTCCTCGGTGGTGCCTCCTGTGCCGCTCGCTGAAGGCAGCGGCGAGCTGCCGGCGGCCGCGTTGGCCGCCTTCCGGGCCACGCTGGACAATCGGCGCCGAGGCGTTCATCTTTAGCCGCACGTAACGTATCGACAGTGTCTGTCGATGGCGAAGGAGGTTTTAACGCGATGTCATTCACAGCCACCGAGCCGGCGCATTACATCGCAACCACCCGGGATATCACCGTCGTCGTCAAGCCGGTGTTTCTTGAGGAGCAGTCGGCGCCCGACTCCCGGCATTTCGTCTGGGCCTATCATGTCCGGATCGAAAACGGCGGGCAGGAGACGGTCCAGTTGGTCACCCGGCATTGGCAAATCACCGACGCCAACGGCCACGTGCACGACGTGCGAGGCGAGGGCGTCATCGGCCAGCAGCCGGTGCTGCGACCGGGAGAATCTTTCGAATATGCCAGCGGCACGCCCCTCGGCACGCCGTTTGGCGTCATGGTCGGCACTTATCAGATGCGCGCCGAAAACGGTGAGCAGTTTGACGTGGACATCCCGGCCTTCTCGCTCGACAGTCCCCACCACCGTGTTGTCGTCCATTGAACGGTTGACGAACACCGGGGGCGCAGGGGGCAGTCACGGAGATCGGTGGGAGACGTGCCGGCATGAGCGTCAGTTTTATTGACCCTGAGGCGGCCGAGGCAGATGCCTCTGGTTGCGCTGCGCCCACTGGCGTTGGTGCTACGGCGGGGCGTCCGGCGCGCGCTGAGGCGGAGGCTGCGGTGCGGACGCTAATTCGCTGGGCCGGCGAGGATCCGGACCGCGAGGGATTGCGCGACACGCCGCGGCGCGTGGTCAATTCCTACGCCGAGTTCTTCGCCGGCTACGAAGCCGACCCGGAAGAGATTCTGCGCCGGACCTTCGAGGAAACTGATGGCTACGACGAGATCGTCCTGCTGCGCGATATCCGCTTCGAATCCCACTGCGAGCATCATCTGGCGCCGATCATCGGTCGCGCCCACGTCGCCTATCTGCCGCACCGCCGCGTCGTCGGCATCAGCAAGCTGGCGCGCGTCGTCGACATCTACGCAAGGCGGATGCAGATCCAGGAGAAGATGACGGCGCAGATTGCCAATGCGATCAACGAGATCCTCGAACCCAAGGGGGTGGCGGTGGTGATCGAGGCGGCGCATCAATGCATGACCACCCGCGGCGTGCACAAGCCGGGCGTGGTGATGACCACGAGCCGGATGCTGGGCGCCTTCCGCGACGATCAGGCGACGCGCCGCGAACTGATGGCGATGATCGGCAAGACCACCGGCGGCGAAGGTCTGCTCGCTTGAATGCGGCGCCGGGCGCCGTGCCGCTGGCGGCGCCGGTGGAGCGATCTGGCACGGTGAAGCGATGAGCGATCTTGCCAGTGTCGTTCGGCATATGCGGGCCTTGGTGGCGCTTGATACCACCTCGCATGGCTCAAACCGGGCGCTGATCGATCTGGTTGCCGAATGTCTGGCCGCCGTCGGCGTCACTGCGCACATTCTCCCTGACGCCACGGGTAAGAAGGCAGGGCTCCTCGCCAGCATCGGCCCATTACGGGCCGGTGGCGTCATCCTATCCGGCCACACCGATACGGTACCGGTGGATGGGCAACTCTGGCGGAGCCAACCCTTTACCCTGGTGGAGCGAGGCGAGCGGCTGGTCGGTCGCGGCACCGCCGATATGAAGGGCTTTATTGCCGCGGTGCTGGCGATGCTGCCCGAATTCGCCCGTGCTCCGCTGCAGGTTCCCATCCACCTGTTGCTTTCCTACGACGAGGAGGTGGGCTGCCTTGCCGCACCGGATCTGGTGGCCGTGCTGCAGCAGCGGTTGCCGTTGCCGGCGCTCGCCATTGTTGGCGAACCGAGCGAAATGCGGGTGGCGACCGCCCACCGCGGCATCGCTACCTACACGACGACGGTGCACGGGCGTGCCGGTCACAGTGGCCTGCCGGCTTCGGGGGCGAGCGCCATCGTTGCCGCCTCGCGCTGCGTCGTCTGGCTCGATGCCTTCGCCAACAGCCTGGCGCCAGGGACCCCGGAAATCGCCGGTGATGACGACGGTGTGCTGACGACGACGCTCAACGTCGGTGTGCTTACCGGCGGCAGCGCCGTCAACATCATCGCCTCCGAATGCCGCCTCGACTGGGAATGCCGGCCGGCGCCGGATTTACCNGTGACGGCGGTGGAGTCGCGTTTCAACGCCTTCGTCACCGATGAACTGCTGGCCGACATGCGCCGGCGAGCGCCTGAGGCCAGGATCGAAACGGTGCGCCGGGTTCTGGTGCCGCCGCTGACGCCGCCCGACACCGCCGAAGCGGTGGCGCTGGCGGCGACCACTGTCTCCTGGGCGGGCAATGGTCCGCCCACCACCGTTCCCTTCGCATCGGAGGCCGGCTTTCTCCAGGCGATCGGGCTGCCGACGGTCATCTGCGGTCCTGGCAGCCCGCGGCAGGCGCATCAGGCGGACGAGTACGTCACCGCCCGGCAGTTGCAGGCGTGTGTCGCATTTCTGCAACGTCTCGGGTCTGGGCGCAGCAAGCCGACGACGAGCGCCGCCCGCCTCTTGCGTCGCCAGCGTAGGTTTCGTAAACCGCCGCAGTGGCTCGGTTGGCCGGAAGCGCTCTGCCGTGGCTGTATCGGGCCGATGCTGGTTAGGGTTTACGATACCGAATCGGCGTTGTTTTCTCGAAACGTAACGCTAAGCTGTGAAGTGATTCGCGCTCGTAACACTGCGGAACGTGGGTAGAATTGCCCCGCACGGGTTGGTACTAAGAAATCCATGCAATGCATTCAAGCGATTAGCAGAAAATCGCAAATCGCTTTTGACGTTAGGCACGTAATTCGCCTAGTGTCCCAGCCATCCAACAGGGTTCACGCTAAGAAGCGGTAATTGAAAATGCTCCTCCGGTACATGGATAAGCTTTTTGCCCTGCAACCGCGCGCCAATGCCGTCGAGTACGGCGTCATCGCTGCCGTAATCGGTACCGCAGTGCTTGCTATCCTCCTCGCTTTTGCTGATCCGATCGCCGCCGCTTGTCTTTCCTTCGTCGGCGACTCCGCCCAGACCATCAATTGATCGCAGCCCCTGGCGCCTGCGGTGAGGGCGGCACCAGCGTCTGCACCCCGGCGCAAGGTGGGCGAGGCGGCGCAGTTGTGTCGCGCTCCTGCAACACCGCGTAAACCGCAGCCACCAGGCCCTTAGCGTCCCACCAGCTGATCTCCTTCGGCTGAGCGTGGTCCAGCCCCTGGACCAGGAATGCTTCGGCGTGGCCGGGATTGGCGTTGCGGACGAAGATTAGGCTCTGGTCGGCAGGGATGATTCGGTCGTCTGCGTCATGGACGAGGATAAAGCGGGTGTCGAGGTCGGCGATCCGGCGTTGCTTCAGGTCGAGCGCATTCATCTCGTGCAGCACCGATGGCGGCAGAGCATCGATCAGCGCCGGCACCCGATCCGGATCGGTGTTGGTCAGTAGGGCATAGACCGACTGACCTTCCGCTCCCAACTGCGTTGCCAGATCGTCGACCTTGGCATCGGGATTGTTGAGCTTGCGGTCGGCCATCTCGATCAACGTCAGCTTGTCCTCCTGATCCTGGAGGCGGGCGGCGTTGGTGAGGAGGAACAGCCAGCGCCCGTACCGTTTCGGCTCACGATACTGCCACGGCGCGTCGGCACTGGCGCGATAGTAGCCGGTGGTGACGTAGGTGATCAGCGCCGTCATGTCGTGATACCCGCCGACGGTAAGCAAGAAATCCACCCGATCCCGCGCCTCGGGCTCGAACAAGGCGCCCACGGCTGGACCGACCGCGAAGGATACTGCCCCCACACCCAGCGGACGCCCCGTTGGCTCCGCTTGCATAAAGCAGATGGCGTCGGCGATGGTAACGGTGTCGGTGCCACTCACCTGAAAACGGCGCAGGTTCGGCAGATCGGGGACGAGGACGCGAAACCCGGCCCGTCCCATGGTGGTGGCGAAGGCAACGACCCGGGGATCGTCGCGGCCAAGCCGGGTCAGCCCGGGCACAAGTACCATGTCGGCGAGAATGGGCTGAAAGTTGGGGCGGTACAGGTCAGCGTCGCGTCGGCGCCCATCGACGGCGTAGACGATCTGATCGCGGGTCGGTCGCACCGTCTCCTTCTTCAATTCGCTTGGGCTGGAGCCCGCCTGCACATCGGTCAACACGTGCACCGAGTCGAGCGTTCGCGCCGGCGAACAGCCGCTGGCGAGGGCCACGAGCAACGACAGCAGCATTGCCGTCCGCGCCGCCCGCCGCGGTAGCCGCCTCGCGTGGCGCCTAGCGCGTCGCATAGAGCCGGTCGAGGGCTGGCGCATCGAAGGCATAGGTGAGCTTGCAGAATTCGCAGGTGACCGTGATCCGCCCATCGACCATCAATGCCTCGATTTCTGCCTTGGGAAAGGCGCGCAAGGTGACCTCCACCTGGTGCTGCGAACACCGGCAGCGGTGGCGAAGCGGCCGCTGTCGATAGATGCGAACCCCATCTTCGTGGAACAGCTGGAACAGCAGCCGCTCGTCATCGAGGTCAGCCGACAGCAGCTCCGCTGGTGATACGCTGCTGAGGAGTGCCACGGCTCGTCGCCAATCGTCGTCGCTATCGGACAGGAATGGGTCGATGACGCCTTCGGGCGCCGCCGCCGGCAGCCGTTGCAGCATCAATGCGGCAGCCCGCGGTCGCTCCTGTGGCAACGAGGCGTCGGCAGCGGCAAGGCAGATGGCGGTCTGGACCTGCTCGGAGTGGTGAAAGTAGGCGTGGGCGCACTCGCCGACCGTCGCCCCCTCGAGCGGCGTCACTCCCTGGTAGCGCTCGGTATTCGGGCCCTGATCGACGGTGAACAGCATCTGTCCGGCGCCGATCAGCCGCGGCACCGGACCCGAGGCGACAATGCTGCCGGCGGCCAGCCGGTCGGCATCGAAGCGGGCATAGCCGCGCATGTCCCCGTTGCTGCGGAGGTCCATCATCACCATGTCGACCGGACCGTCGCCTTGCAACTGCAGGGTAAAAATACCGTCGTACTTCAGCCCGCTCGCCAGCACCGCCCCCATCGCCAGCGTCTCGGCGAGGATGATGGCGACGGCTGGCGGATAGCGATCGGGGCCGGCAATGGCCTCCACCGCTGGACCGAGACGAACCAGCCGACCGCGAATACCCGGGGTCTCGATCTGGAACGGCAGGACGTAATCACCGAAGGGGCCGTAGTCTACCACGCCCATGACAGATGTTCGGCGCAGGATGGCGTCGGCAGGCGCGTTGCTCAGCTTAGGCACCAAGCGAGGATGCCCTTCTGGGCGTGCAGGCGGTTTTCCGCCTCGTCCCAGACCACCGACTGCGCACCGTCAATCACCGCTGCCGTCACCTCCTGATCCCGGTGCGCCGGCAGGCAGTGCATGAACAACGCATCAGGCTTCGCCAGCGCCATCATCGCTTCGTCCACCCGGTAGGGCAGGAGCTGGGTCTGGCGCACCTCCGCCTGCTCGATCCCCATGGAGAACCAGGTGTCGGTCACCACCAGATCCGCGTCGGCCACCGCCAACTCGGGCCGCTCGGTGACGGTGACGTCGCCACCTTCACTGCGCGCCCAGTCGAGCAGCGGGCTTCCGGGCTGCAGCGGTAGCGGGCAGGCGAGGCGCAACCGAAAGCCGAAGCGGACCGCAGCGTGCACCCACGAGCGGGCGACGTTGCTGGCATCACCGCTCCAGGCGACGGTGCGTCCCTCGATGCTGCCGCGATGCTCCTCGTAGGTCATGATGTCGGCCATCAACTGGCAGGGGTGCGACTGATCGGTCAGCCCATTGATCACCGGAACCGTCGCGTGTTCAGCCAGTTCCCACAGTTTGCGCTGGTCTGAGGTGCGGATCATGATCGCATCCACGTAGCGGGAGAGGACGCGTGCCGTATCGGCCATGGTCTCGCCGCGGCCGAGCTGTGACTCGCTGTCCGTCAGCAGCAGCGAGTGACCACCCAACTGCAGCATCGCCAGCTCGAAGGAGACGCGGGTACGCGTCGACGGCCGCTCGAAAATCATCGCCAGCGCCCGACCCTCCAGCAGGGCCGCGTCCGCGCGCGTCTTGTGCCGCGCTTTCAGTTCGCCGGCGCGGACGAGAATGCGCCGCAGCGTGGCCCGGTCGAAGCGGTCGAGGTCGAGGAAGTGGAGGGGAGTTGTCATCTCAGGCCGCTTTCGCCGCCAACTCGGTGCAGCTCTGCTCGATGATGCGGACGGCCTCGTTCACCTCGGCCGCGCCAATAATCAGCGGCGGCAGCAGGCGGACCACGTTGTCGGCAGCGGGAATGGCGAGAAGGCCGTTCTGCTGCAGCCGGTCGATCAGCATCCGGTTCGGCACCACCGATTTCAATCCCAGCATCAGCCCTTTGCCACGCACCGCGGCGAGGACGCCCGGGTGTTTGGTGGCAATCTGCTGCAGTCCTTGCTGCAGCGACGTGGCAACGGCGCGGACATCGGCAAGGAAGCCCTCGTCGTTCACAAGATCGAGAACGGCATTGGCCACGGCGCAGCCAAGCGGGTTGCCGCCAAAGGTGCTGCCATGACTGCCGAAGGAAAAGGCGGATGCCACCGCGGCGGTGGCGAGACAGCCGCCGATGGGGAAGCCACCGCCGAGGCCTTTGGCGACGGCCATCAGGTCGGGAGCCACATCGTCCCATTCGTAGGCAAACAGCCGGCCGGTGCGACCCATGCCACACTGGATTTCGTCGAAGAAGAGGAGAAGACCGTGCCGGTCGGCAAGCGCGCGCAACCCCTTGAGGTAGCCGGCGGGGGCGACGTTGATGCCACCTTCGCCCTGCACCGGCTCCACCAGGATGGCTGCCGTCTGCGGGGTGATCGCCGCTTCGACGGCGGCAATATGGCCGAATGGCACGTGATCGAAACCGTCCACGTCGGGCGCGTAGCCTTCGCGATACTTGGGCGAGGCGCCGGCAGCGATCGTCGCCAGGGTGCGGCCGTGGAATGAGCCTTCGCAGCCGATGATCCGATAGCGGTCCGGCGCGCCGTTGAGGTCGTGGAACTTGCGCACCAGCTTGATCCCGCACTCCACCGCCTCGGCGCCGGAGTTGCAGAAGAACGCCGCATCGGCAAAGGTTGCCGCCGTAAGCCGTGCGGCCAGCCGCTCCTGTTCGGGGATGCGGTACAGGTTCGAGCAATGCCAAAGCAGCTTGCCCTGTCGTTCCAGCGCTGCCACCAGATGCGGATGGCAATGGCCGAGGGCGGTCACCGCGACGCCACCGCCAAAATCCAGGTAACGTCGACCGTTCGTCGCGAAGAGGTAAGGGCCTTCCCCTTTCTCGAACGCGAGATCGAAACGATCATACGTCGCCATAACGGCCGGCTGCATCCTGGCCTCCCAAAACAGTTCGGGCCGGTGTTGCAAACCGGCCCAGCGTGCAAGGGCGTATAATTAGGGCGCTATAGCGAAGGTTGTCAACGCACGGACGGCCAAGCAGCGTCGCAAGTTTGTGCAGCCATCGGCCGTTGCCTATTGCGGCAGCGGTTCATCGTCCAAGCACTGTCCACGTGACCTGCACCGATGTGCTGCGCATCGTCATAGGCCTGTTCTGTCCGCGCTGGGTGGCGACAAAGCGACCTCGACCGGTTATGCGCAGCAGGCTCGCTTTTGCGATGTAGCTTTTCGCCCGCTGGGTGCGGTTTGACAGGACGGTCTGCTTGCCACTCGGCAAGAGCTCCTTAACGCCTCCGGCGTAAGAAGGAAGTCTGTTGCGATCGTGTCCGTGCAATGCCCCGAATGTCCGCTTCGCATGCCGCTATTATAGCGAACGCGGTCACCCTCGGGGTTTGAGCCAGGTGACGTGGCCCATCTTGCGGCCGGGGCGGGCTTCGTGCTTGCCGTAGATATGAACGTGCGCTGCGGGGTCGCCGACCAGGTCCACCCAGCGTTCGATCTCGTCGCCGATCAGGTTTTCCATCACCGCATCGGCGTGGCGGGCGGCGTCGCCGAGCGGCAGGCCGGTGATGGCGCGGACGCACTGCTCGAACTGCGAAACGACGCAAGCGTCAATGGTCCAATGGCCTGAGTTGTGCGGGCGCGGCGCCAGTTCGTTGACCACCAACTGACCGTCACGGGTGAGGAACATCTCCACCGCGAGCAGGCCCACCAGTTGCAACGCATCGGCGATGCGGCGTGCCAACATCACCGCGTCTTCCGCCACCGCCTCAGGCAGCGGCGCCGGGGCGATGGTGCGCTTGAGGATATGGTTGGCGTGGATGTTCTCCACCGGCACGTAGGCGGCGGTCGCGCCACCGACAGTGCGGGCGACGATGACTGACAGTTCCATGGTGAAGTCGATCCAGCGCTCGAGCACCATCGACGGCGCGGCGCCGGGGGCGCCAGGGGCGATGGCCTGCCAGGCCTCTGCCGCCGTCTGCTGTCGCAGCATGAACTGTCCCTTGCCGTCGTAGCCGAGCCTGGCCAGCTTGAGCACCGCCGGCCGGCCCACGTCGTCGATGGCGATGCTCAGATCGTCGGCGGAGGCGACGGCACGAAAAGCCGCCACGGGGGCGCCGATGCCGTTGAGGAAGCGCTTCTCGGCGATCCGGTCCTGACAGATGGCGAGGACGCGTGGACTCGGGTGCACCGGCGTCAAGCGTCCCACCAGTTCGGCGGCGACGAGGGGAATGTTCTCGAATTCGTAGGTGACGACGTCGACGATGGCAGCAAAGCGGGCGAGCGCCTCGCTGTCGTCGTAGGCAGCGATGGTGCAGCGATCGGTCACCTGCACCGCCGGCGCTTCCACCTCAGGAGTGAAGATATGACAGCGATAGCCAAGCCGCGCCGCCGCCAGCGCCAGCATCCTCCCCAACTGCCCGCCGCCGAGAATGCCGATCACCGATCCGGGGGCAACATGNNCGAGCGTGTGTTGCACTCATGGCTGGGTCGCGTTTCCTTCGTCAACGGGGACCAATGCAACTGCCGCGGTCTGACGTTCACGCCAGGCATCGAGTGCGGTGGCGATCCGCTCGTCGGTCAGTGCCAGCACCGCGGCGGCGAGGAGTGCCGCATTGATGGCGCCGGCTTTGCCGATGGCCAGCGTGCCCACCGGCACCCCTGCCGGCATCTGGACGATGGACAGCAGGCTGTCCATGCCCTTCAGCGCATGGCTCTCCACCGGAACCCCGAATACCGGCAGTGGCGTCAGCGCCGCCAGCATGCCCGGCAGGTGGGCAGCGCCACCCGCCCCGGCGATGATCACCCGCAGTCCGCGCGCCCGCGCGCCGGTCGCGTACTCCACCAGACGCTGCGGCGTCCGGTGCGCCGACACGATGCGTACCTCATGCGGCACGTCAAGCTGCGCCAGCGTTTCCGCCCCATGGCGCAGCGTCGCCCAATCCGATTGACTGCCCATGACCATGCCGACCTGCGGCTGCGCTGCGCTCATCCGACCTGCCTTGCCTGGAAAAAAGCGGCGATTATTTGCAATCGCTGGTCATTAGGCAAGGGGTGCGATTGCACGACGCTGGCGTTTGCTAAAAAGCCCTGCGGACATGCCGACAATTGACTTCGCCCCTTTGCCTCCTTTACGACTTCCCTAGTCAACAACCAGGGCGATGTCGCGTGCATAGGTCACAGCTTGGCAAGCGGCCGAGGCAAGGTCGAACAATCGCTGCCCTCCTGACAACGCTTATTGGTGTCAGCGGCTGCATGGTTGGGCCGGACTATCAGACACCAAGCACCCACGTGGCCGATCAATGGCTCGAAGCCGGCACCGAAGGCGTTGTCACCGAGCGGCAGGATGATCGCGTCTGGTGGGCCGTTTTCAACGATCCGGTCCTCAATCAGTTGATCGATATCGCCTATCAGCAAAACCTGTCGCTGATGCAGGCGGGGGCGCAGGTGCTGCAGGCGCGCGCTCAGCTCGGCATCGCGGTTGGCAACTTCTATCCGCAGCAGCAGCAGGCGACCGGTGACCTCGCCTACACCCGGCAAAGCCAGAAGGCGCCGTTCGCGACAACCGGCAACTCGGACCTTTTCACCTTCACCCAGGCGTCGCTGGGAATCGGTCTGTCGTGGGAAGTGGACTTCTGGGGCAAGTTCCGCCGGGCGATCCAGAACGCCGATGCGCTCTTCCTCGCGTCAGTTGCCAACTACGATAACGTCCTGGTTACGTTGACCGCCGACGTTGCCTCGACCTATGTGACGATCCGAACGCTGGAGGAGCAGCTGGCGATTGCACGCGAGAACGTGCGCATCCAGAAGGAATCGCTCGAAATCGCCCGGGCGCGCTTCGAAGGCGGCGCCACCAGCGAACGCGACGTGGCGCAGGCGGAAACGGTTCTGGCTTCGACCGAAGCCAGCATTCCGCAGATCGAACAGCAGTTGCAGCAGGCGAAGAATGCCTTGGCGCTGCAGCTCGGCATGCCGCCGACACCTCTGAACAACCTGTTGTCCGCTGGACATGGGATCCCGCAGGCGCCGAAGGATGTCGCCGTGGGTATTCCGGCCGACCTGTTGCGGCGTCGCCCGGACATCCGCCAGGCGGAGTTGCAGGCGGTAGCGCAGAACGCGCGCATTGGCTTCGAGAAGGCGGCGCTTTATCCCTCGCTGTCGCTCACCGGTAATTTCGGTTACCTCGGCAGCGACTGGAGTACCTACGACCTCAGCGACATCTTCACCAGCAAGGCGCGGCAATGGTCAGTCGGCCCGGCGGTGCAATGGAACATTCTCAACTACGGCCAGATCACCAACCAGGTGCGAACACAGGACGCAGCGTTCCAGGCAAGTATTTTCGCCTACCAGAACACGGTGCTGCAGGCGCAGCGCGAGGTTGAAGACGGTTTGGCCCAGTTCCTCCAATCGCAGCAGCGCACCGTATTGCAGGCGCGCGCCGCCAGCGCCGCCAAGCGCTCGCTCGATCTTTCGATTCTGCAATACCGCGAAGGTATCGTTGATTTCACCACCGTGCTGACGGCGCAGCAGGATCAGCTCAGCGCTCAGAACCAACTGGTGCTGGCGTCGGGTGACATTCCGCAGGGGTTGATCCTCACCTATCGCGCCCTCGGTGGCGGCTGGCAAATCCGCGAGGGGCGGGACTTCCTGCCGCCGGAGGTCCAGGAAGCGATGGCGAAGCGGACCGACTGGGGCAATGTTCTGACGCCGGTCAACCTGCTGCAACCGAGCGTCCCCGCCCTGCCGGGGGCCGAGGATGTGAGCGCAAAGGTGCGAGTACCCGAATGGTAAACGTCCAACCTGCTCGGCGACGCGCGCATCAGCGCACCTCCCTCCGACTGCTGGCGTCGCTGTTGACTCTGGTCGTTGTCGCCGCCTGCAAGGAAAAGAATGCCTATGTGCCGCCGCCGCCGCCGGAGGTGACGGTGGCGACGCCAAGCCGGGAGGCAGTGACCAACTACCTGCAGTTCACCGGCAATACCCAGGCGATCTCTACCGTCCAGCTGCCGGCGCGCATCGAAGGCTATCTGGTAGGCATCCACTTCCAGGACGGCGCCGACGTCAAGAAGGGCGACCTCCTGTTCACCATCCAGCCGGAACAGTATCGGNNCGCGCAGCAGCAGCAGGCGGAAGCCGAAGTGCTCACCCAGCAGGCGGCGCTGGATCACGCCGAAACAGAATTCGCCCGCTATACCAAACTGTTTCAACAGAAAGCGGCGCCGGCAACGCAGGTGGACGAATGGCGCTTCCAACGCGATAGCGCCAAGGCAGCGCTGATCAATGCGCAGGCGCAGGTGGACTTGGCGAAGCTGAACGTCAGCTATACCCGGGTTGTGGCGCCGTTCGATGGCCGCATGGGCCGGCATCTGGTCGACGTCGGCAATCTGGTTGGCAGTGGCAGCGACACCGTCCTGGCGGAAATCAACCACATCGACCCGATCTACGTATACTTCACCATCAATGAACTCGATCTGATGCGGGTGAAGAAGCTGCGCCTGGATAGCAACGCGCCCGATTATCGGAGCCAACTGATACCCGCGTTCATCGGCCTCGCCAACGAAGACGGCTATCCGCACGAAGGACGGATTGATTTCACCGCCATTACCGTCGATCCCTCCACCGGTACGTTGCTGGTGCGTGCCGTCGTTCCTAACCAGAATCGTTATATCGTTCCCGGCTTGTTCGCCCGCATTCAAATGCCAATCGGCCAGAATCCGTCGGCGCTGCTCATTCCGGAGGTGGCGCTCGGCTCCGACCAACTCGGCCGCTATGTTCTCGTCGTCAATGACAAGAACGTCGTCGAGCGGCGCGGGGTGAAGCTCGGGCAACTGTTCGGTGTGAAGCGAGTGGTGGCGGAAGGCCTGAACGGTGATGAGCGGGTCATCATCAACGGCCTGTTGCGTGCCATCCCGGGCCGGGAGGTGAAGCCGGTGACGCAAGAGGCGGAGGCGACGGCGAAGCCGCCTAGCAGCACCGGCAGCGGCGGCTGAGCGAGCACCGGCGATGTCGAAATTTTTCATCGAACATCCGATCTTCGCCAACGTCATCGCCATCATCACGATGATCATCGGCGCGGTGTGCATCATCAAGTTGCCAATCGCGCAATACCCGGAGATCACCCCGCCGACGATCCAGGTGACGACCAGCTACCCCGGCGCCAGCGCCGAGACCGTGGCAAAGACGATCGGCATCCCGATCGAGCAGGCAGTGAACGGCGTCGAAGGCGCCATGTACATGTCGTCGACCAGCGGCAGCGACGGCAGCTACACGCTGACGATCAGCTTCGAGGTCGGCAGCAACCAGAACGCCGCACTCTCGCTGGTGCAGAACTACGTCAACAGCGCCCTGGCACAGATGCCCGCCGCCGCCAACAGCCAGGGCATCACCGTCCGCAAGGTCAGCACCAACATCCTTTTGGTGGTCAATCTTTATTCGGATGACCCGGAGAAATATAGCGACACGTTCCTTGCCAATTACGCCATCATCAACATGCAGTACCCGCTGGCGCGGCTGCCGGGTGTCGGCCAGGTGGCGGTGCGCGGCGCCGGCAAGTACGCGATGCGGGTCTGGCTCGATCCCGACAAGCTCAAGTACTACGGCCTGACGACCCTCGACGTGCAGGACGCGATCAAGGGTCAGAACATCGAGGTGGCGTCGGGGCAGCTGGGCGGCCCGCCGGTGCCGAAGGACCAAGTCTTCCAATTCACCGTCAACGCGCTTGGCCGGCTCTCCGATGTAGAAGAGTTCGAGAGCATCATCGTCAAGAGCGTGCGCGGCGAGACGGCGCAGATCGTCCGCATCAAGGACCTGGCCCGCGTCGAACTCAGTCAGCAGACTTACACCGGCTTCTCGCAGGTTTTCGGCAAACCTGCGGCACACCTCGTCTTCTACACCCTGCCGGGTGCCAATGACCTCGCCACCGCCAAACTGGTGTTGAGCGAAGTCGAGAAGATGAGCAAGTCCTTTCCGCCGGGGATGAAATACGCCTCGGTCTACAACACGACCAAGTTCGTCCAGTCGGCGATTAGCTCCGTCTATCATACGCTGTTCGAGGCGGCGATCCTGGTGCTGATCGTTATCACCGTGTTCCTGCAGAACTTCCGGGCGATGCTTGTTCCCGCGACAACGGTTCCGGTGACGATCATCGGCGCCTTTGCGGCAATGGCGGCGCTTGGTTTCAGCATCAACCTGATGACGCTGTTCGCCCTCATTCTTGCCATTGGCATCGTCGTCGACGACGCGATCATCATTGTTGAGAATGCGTCGCATTATATTGAGAAGGGTCTGACGCCGCATGACGCGGCAATCAAGGCGATGTCGGAGTTGACCGGTCCGGTGATCGGCATCACCCTCGTCCTGACCGCGGTGTTCCTGCCGGCGGCGTTTCTTCCCGGCATCACCGGCCAGCTTTTCCGTCAGTTCGCTCTGGTCATCGCGGCGACGGCGGTGATCAGCGCGATCAACGCGGTGACGTTGAAGCCGGCGCAGTGTGCCCTCTACCTCCGGGCGAAAAAGCCGGGGAGCCAACCGAACGCGTTCTATCGCGGCTTTAACAAGGTCTATGAGGCGATCGAGCGCTTCTATATCGGCATCGTCAGCTGGATGGCGCACCGGGCCAAGCTGATGGCGCTGGTGTTCGCCGGCATCATTGCGCTTGCCGGCTGGCAGTTCACCCAGCAACCGAGCGGCTTCCTCCCCACCGAGGATCAGGGGTACTGCATTATCGCCAGCAGGCTACCTGACGGAGCGGCGCAGCCACGCGTCCGCGCCGTTGCCGACAAGATCAGCGACATCGTTTCCAAGGAACCCGGTGTCGCCGGCTGGGTGACCATCGGCGGCCTCTCGATCCTCGACAACGCCAATCTGTCGACCGCGATCACCACCTTCGTTCCCTACAAGGACTGGAAGGAGCGAGGATCGGATCTGAGCCAGGCTCACATCGTCGCCAGCCTGCGCAAGAAGCTGGGTGCCATTCAGGATGGCCTCAACATCGTTCTGATTCCGCCGCCGATCCGCGGACTAGGCCAGGCCGGCGGCTTCCAGATGATGGTTGAAGACCGAGCGGCGCACGGATTGGTCGAGCTGGATGCGGCAACCCACGAGCTGATTCGCGCGGCCAGTTCGCAGTCGGGCCTCGTCGGGCTCGCCACCACCTTCAGTGCGCGAAGCCCGCAGCTTTTCGTGGATATCGACCGCACCAAAGCCGAATCCCTCGGCATTCCGATGAAGAGCGTGTTCGACACGCTCAGCGCCTATCTCGGCTCGGTTTATGTCAACCTGTTTAACAAGTTTAACCAGGTGTTTCAGGTCTACGTCCAAGCGGACGCGGCCTATCGCCTGACACCGGACGACATCAAGTCGCTGTATGTACGCAACAACAAGGGGGAGGTGGTGCCCCTTGGGACGCTCTTGACGATCGAGACGATCCTAAGCAGCGAACTGGTGACGCGCTACAACCTCTATCCCGCGGCGGCGGTGTTCGGTGCTGCTGCGCCAGGCTTCAGTTCTGGTGAAGCACTTGAGCTGATGGAGCAGGTGGCGGCGAACACGCTCCCCGCCGGCATGTCTTTCGATTGGACGGCAACCGCCTTCCAGGAGCGACAAATCGGCAATCAGGCCTACTTCATCTACGCCCTGTCGCTGATACTGGTGTTCCTGGTGTTGGCGGCGCAGTACGAGAGCTGGTCCAGCCCCGCCGCTGTTATCCTGACGGTGCCGATGGCGCTGGTCGGCGTCCTTTTGGCGCTGATGGTCCGCAAGTTCGACAACAACCTCTACACCCAGGTCGGTCTGGTGCTGATGATCGCGCTCGCCGCCAAGAACGCGATTCTCATCGTCGAGTTCGCCCGCGAGTTGCGAGCGGAAGGCATGCCCATCGTCGATGCGGCCATCGAGGCGACACGGCGGCGGTTCCGGCCGATCATCATGACCTCCTTTGCCTTCATCCTTGGCGTCGTGCCGATGGCGATCGCAAGTGGTGCCGGCGCAGCGAGCCAACAGGCCCTCGGTACCGTCGTCGTTGGCGGGATGCTGGCCTCGACCCTGCTCGCCATTCCGTTCGTTTCGGTGTTCTACGTCATCATGGAGCGGNNATGGCGGAAAGCAGACAGGCCAGGAAAGCGAAAAAGGCGTCCGCAACAGCCGCCGCGCCGGCGAAGACGGAACCGCAGGGCCCCAGCCATTGATCAACCAGCATTGATCAATCGGCATTGATCAATCGGCATTGATCGAATCAGCACCTGGTCGAAGCACGAGGGAAAAGCGAACGGGACGGCTGCGCAACGGTAGCGACCGAAATGTTGGCGGCCTCTCGCTCGACACTTCGTCGTAACGAATTCCTGCTATAAGCAGGCGCAGCCACCTCCGGGGGCGAAGCTCCCCCCACCTCTCTCTCCGCAACCAAGCCGGCTCAATGACAACCGGCCATCTGAATCAAAGGAAGCGCGATGCTCCGCCGCCTTTACGACTGGGTGATGCGTGCGGCCGAAAGCCCGCAGGCGCTGAAATGGCTTGCCGCGGTTTCCTTCGCCGAGAGCTCCTTCTTTCCCATTCCGCCGGATGCGATGATCGTTCCCATGGTCCTGGCGCAACCGCGCCGCGCCTGGCTCATCGCCACCGTTTGCACCATCGCCTCGGTAGTTGGCGGCTTCTTCGGCTACGCCATCGGCTATTATCTCTATGAAGGTGTCGGGCGGCACATCGTCGAGTTCTATGGCTATCAGGCGGCTTTCGACCGCTTTCGCGATGAATTCCAGCATTGGGGGATGTGGATCATTCTGATCAAAGGGTTGACGCCGATTCCCTACAAGCTGGTGACCATCGCCAGCGGTGTCGCCCATTTCGATCTGCTGGTGTTCGCCTTCGCGTCACTGGTGACGCGCTCTGCCCGCTTTTTTCTTGTCGCGGCGTTGTTGCGCTATTTTGGCCCACCGATTCGCAACTTTATCGAGCGCTACCTGACCTGGGTGACGACCGCCTTCGTTGCATTGATCGTCGCCGGTTTTGTCGTCGTGACCTATTTGTAGAGTGAGACTGTTGCCAATCTGCGGCTGATTTGCTGGCAGTGGCGGGCGAATGGGTGTAAGGGAACTATCACGTACTTCGTCGGGTTTAATCGGTGCGGTAACAGAAGCCGCAACAGTATTCGACTGCTGGAGGCATGATGAGCGAAAAGGCGTATGACGTCCTCGATCGTCCCGAGGTGTTGAGCGTCTTATTTTATCCGCGACGGGACGTGAGCATGGCGCAGACTCTGCCCGGTACCTTCGTGGTGCGTGTCCCGGTCGCCGAGAACATCGCCCTGGGTGGCAAGATTTACTACGCCGGCGCCGGCTGCCCGGTCATTCTCTATTTCCATGGCAATGGCGAAATCGCTGCCGACTACGATACCATCGCTCCCTTCTACACCCGCCTCGGTTTGACCTTGTTCGTCGTCGACTATCGCGGCTACGGAGCCAGTGACGGCTCGCCGACTGCGACGACACTGCTTCGGGACGCCTGTGCCTGCTTCGAGCAATTGCGCGAGGTGATGGCGACGAAGGAATTGCAGGGCGGCGACATCTACGTCATGGGGCGTTCGCTCGGCAGTGCGGCGGCGCTGGAAATTGCGTCACGCGCCCACAACGCTCTTGCCGGCATCATCATTGAAAGCGGCTTTGCCTACACGTTTCCACTGGTGGAGCGGATCGGCTTCCTGCAGATTCCTGACGCTTTCGAGCACAAGGACGGCTTCGGCAATCTCGACAAGATCGCGGACGTCGAACTGCCGACGCTGATCATCCATGGCGAGCGTGACTGGATCATTCCGATCAGTGACGGGGAAGCGCTCTACGACACCTGCGGCAGCAAGAATAAGAAGCTTGTGCGCATTCCCGGTGGCGGCCACAACGACCTGATGCTGATCGGACGCAAGGCCTACTTTGAGGCGGTCGCCGCCTTTTGCGGCCGCGTCGCAGAAAATGCCGGCGCCGAGGTCATCGACGAACCGCAGACGTTGGCGAGTCTGGTTCGTGACATGCCGGAGGGCGGCTCGCCACCGCGCCGCTGAGCCAGCAAGCGGACGGGCAGCGCTGCGCTGCCCGGCGCAACTGGCCATCTTCAGTCGGCCATTTCCAGAGCGATGACCGCGAATGCGGCTCCTTGGGGGTCGGCGAGCACGGCAATCCGGCCAACATCCGGCACGTCGAATGGCTCCTTGAATGTCCGGCCGCCGATGGCCGTTGCCGTTGCGACGGCGGCGTCACAATCGGCGACGTTGAAATAAACCAGCCAGTGCGGCGGCACATCCGGACAGATGACGCTCAGCGGCAGCAACCCGCCCACCGGCTCGCCTTCGAGCATGAACTGGACATAATAGACACACTCCGCCACCGGCTCCGGCCCGGGAACCTGCTTGATCGCCCAGCCGAAGAGTGCGCTGTAGAAGGTGGCGGCGGCGTCCAGGTCTGAGGTCGCCAGCTCGTTCCAGCTTACGGTTCCCGGCTTCGTTCCCTGGCGCGCCGCACCGGCAAAGGCACTGTCACGGCTCCACAGATTGACCACTGCCCCTTGCGGGTCGGCGATCGCCGCCATCCATCCGGTGTCGGGCACCTCGCAAGGCGGTGCGACGACNNGTCTGCCACCCTGCGCCGGGACGAGCGCCACCACACTATCCAGGTTATCGACACTGATGTAGGGCGTCCAGGCGGGTGGGATCCCTGCCGCCTGCATCGCTGCCGGCTGCGGATAGAGGCCGCCGACCGCGCCGCCATCGACGCTGATGATCGAATAGACCATATCCGGCGCCACTGCGTTATCGGTGAACGTCCAGCCGAAGAGGGCGGCGTAAAAGGATTTGGCCGCGGACACGTCCGTCGTCGCCATGTCGGCCCAACAAAACAATCCGTGGGGGTAGTTGCCTTCGGGCATTCATGAGCCTCCTCAGTTCTTGCCGACGTTGCCGTGGAACGCCGTTGCTTAGCGCGTCAGCGGGCGTGACATCAATCGCCGTCCGCGGCGATTCGGCCGCCGTGGACGGGAGCCGATCGGCACCTCGGCCGTTACCGCGAACCCTGTCGGCGCATACAGGGCGAGGGTCTCTCCGATGTTGCGCCTGAGGTGACGAAATCAAGCCGTTTGCCGTTGTTGCGCGGCGATAGCTGCCGCCTTGGTGCCGGACCGGCTATACTCGGCGGATGTACAATGCTGCGTTTGCGAACGCTCGCGTCCGCCTTCCTGCAAGTCCGGCCCTGGTCGCAAGCGTACGCGATGTGGCCTGGGCATGGTCGGGCGAACGGTGCGAGCGGCTGAGCCGAGCCGCCGCTGTCCTTCGCCTCGATGAGGGCGTGGTTCCCTTCGTCTGCCATCTGCGCGCTGTCGCTGCTCGCCTTGGTCGAGGCGTCTTTCCCGCCTTCGACCTGCTGGAACTCTACGCCTTTGTCCGCCCGGCGCGCTTCTGCGTGCCCACTCCGCGCGGCCTCGCCGAGGCGCTGATGCTGCCGCTGCCGTTGACCCCGGAAGAGGAGGCAGCGAGCCTGTTCGTCGCCGCCCGCGCGCTCATCGCCGAATTGACCGCCTCGCCGCGCGATGACGCTCTGCCGATCGCTCTTGCCATGGCGCGCGGTCAGTGGCGATGGGCGGCGACGGTGTTGGCCGCTCTCGGCAGCGAGGTGCCGCCACCGGCCGCCTCCTTTGGCTTCGGACTGCATGTCTGGACCCGGCTGCGCGAGTGGGAGGAGGGGCCGCCACCGGTGCCACCCGACTCGCGACCGGTGGAGCCGGTGGAGGCGCGGGCGCGTCTGGTGCGCCTGCTTGCCGGTGTGGCCGAACCGCGGGCGCGTCAGCTCGACTACGCGTCAACCGCTGCCGCGGCGTTCCTGCCGCGCGATGCCGCCGGGCAGCCGAACATCGCCTTGATCGAGGCCGGCACCGGGATCGGCAAGACGCTCGGTTACATCGCGCCGGCGACGCTGTGGGCAGAAAAGAACCGAGGGCCGGTGTGGATCAGCACCCACACCCGCAACCTGCAACGCCAGCTCGACCGCGAGCTGGATCGGGCGTTTCCCGAACATCGGATCAAGGCCGACCGGGTGGTGGTGCGCAAGGGAAGGGAGAATACGGTCTGCCTGCTCAATTATGAGGAGGCGGTGAGCCGCACCGGCGTGCGCAGTGAAGACGGCGTCGCGCTTGGCCTGGTGGCGCGCTGGCTGATGGCCACCCGCGACGGCGACATGATCGGCGGTGACTTCCCTGCCTGGCTCGCCGACCTGCTCGGCGTCGGCCTGACCCTCGATCTCACTGATGAGCGCGGCGAGTGCATCTACAGTGCCTGCCGCCATTATCGTCGCTGCTTTATCGAACGCTCCATCCGCCGGGCGCGGCGCGCCGACATCGTCGTCGCCAACCATGCGCTGGTGATGATCCAGGCCACCCGTGGGGACGATCCGCTGCCGCCCACCCGGTTCGTCTTCGACGAGGGGCATCACCTGTTCCAGGCCGCCGACGCAGCCTTTGCGCTGCATCTCTCCGGACGCGAGACGCGCGAACTGCGGCAATGGATCAGCGGTGCCGAGCGTTCGCGGGGTTCGCGTCGGCGTGGCCTGCGCATTCGCCTGGGCGACGCGGCGAACGAGGACGCCGCCACCGAGACGGCGCTCGGCCACGTGGAGCGGCTGGCGCGGGTGCTGCCCGATGCCGGCTGGCGGCAGCGGCTAGTGGCCGGCGAACCCGTCGGCCCGGTCGAAGCATTTCTCGCCCTGGTCCGCCAACAGGTCCTTGCCCGCAGCCATGAGCGCGATCCGCTCTACAGCCTGGAGGCAGCACTGCAGCCACCCGTACCGGGACTGGGCGAGGCGGCACTGGCGCTCGGCCAGGCGATCGGCCGTTTGCTGGAGCCGCTCCGCAGCCTGATGCGGTTGCTGCGCGACCGGCTCGACGAGGAAGCGGCGACGCTCGAAACCGGTGCCCGGCAGCGGATCGACAGCATCCGCCGCGGCATCGAGCGCCGCGCCATCCTGCCGCTCGCCGGCTGGCAGGCGATGCTGCGGACGATCGTCGCCACCGAGCCTTCCGCAACGGACACATTGGCATCGCCAAATGCGCCGGAGTCGGCCGATTTTGTCGACTGGCTGGCGATCGAACGCTTCAACGGCCAGGAGTTTGACGTGGGCGTCTACCGCCACTGGGTGGACCCGATGCAGCCCTTCGCCCGCGCGGTGCTGGCGCCGGCGCACGGCGTGCTGATCACCTCGGCGACGCTGCGCGACGGCAGCGGTGACGAAGCGGCCGACTGGCAGGCGGCGGCACTGGCCACTGGCGTGCAGCAGGTGGAGGTGACGCCGACACGGGCAATGCTCGCGTCACCCTTTGACTATCCGGCGCAGACGCGGGTGGTCATCGTCACCGACGTCAACCGCGACGATTCGCGGCAGGTGGCGGCGGCGATGCGCGAGCTGTTCATCGCTGCTGGCGGAGGCGCGCTCGGTCTGTTCACCGCCATCAGCCGGTTGCGCACCGCCTGGCGCCTGCTTGCTGAGCCGCTGGAGGCAGCGGGACTGCTGCTGCTCGCCCAGCATGTGGACGCGCTCGACACCGGCACCCTTGTCGATATTTTTCGCGCCGAGGAGAACTCGTGCCTGCTCGGCACCGATGCGCTGCGGGAGGGGATCGATGTGCCGGGCCGCGCCCTTCGTCTCGTCGTCCTCGATCGGGTGCCATGGCCGCGGCCGACACTGCTGCATCGCGCCCGGCGCAGCGCCTTCGGCCCGCGCGACTACGACGACCGGCTGACGCGGATGCGGCTGAAGCAGGCCTATGGCCGGCTGGTTCGCCATAGCAGCGATCGCGGTGTCTTTGTCGTTCTCGACCGGGCGCTGCCGAGCCGCTTGCTGTCGGCGTTTCCGGAGGGAGTGGTGGTGGAGCGCGTCGGGCTCGCCACAGCGCTCACCCTGGTGCGCGAAACGCTACACTCCTGAGCGCGAAGGGCCTATCGTGGGATCCGGGTGGGCAGCGGCCCGCCGGCGCAACGAGGACTGCGAGCGAAGCGATGCCGAAGGATTGCACTGGGAGAGGCCCCATGATCAGCCACCATGCCGCACTTGTGTATACAATGGTGCTGGTCTCGGCATCCGATCGCGAGATGCCGGATATCGAACTGCGGCAGATCGGCGAAATCATTCGCGGGCTGCCGGTATTCGCCGATTACGATTCCTCCACGCTGCCGCAGACGACGGCGGCGTGCGCGGAGTTACTGGATGAGCCCGACGGCCTTGACAAGGCGGTGGCGATGATTGCCGCGGCCCTGCCGCTGAAGCTGCACGAAACCGCGTACGCACTCGCCTGCGACATTGCCGCCGCCGATGGTCGGGTCCCGGTGGAGGAAATGCGGATGCTGGAAATGATCCGCCATGCGCTCGACATCGACCGGCTCTCCGCCGCGGCGATCGAGCGTGGTGCCCGCGCCCGCTTCACCAAGCTGTAAGGCGGTCTCCGCACCGTTAGACGTACCTGCCGTCGAGCGGCCGGGTCGGCACCTGGGGGCGGATCAACCTGATCCTGGTCTGATCCCCGCCGCCATCGAAGGCGTTCCGGCGGAAGCCTGCCTGCCACCGCCACCGTCGCCCGGATCCGCCGGCAGCGCGCGCGCGGCGGCGTTGCCACCGGTGCACCTTTACAGGTGCCTTCGGTAATTCTACGGTGTTAGCGGGTGCAACATGAAGCCGCGAATGAAACATGCCCGACGGTCCACTCTCCCACTATCGCGCTCGCCTTGCGGCNGGTGAACTCCGAGCCGATCCGGCGCAGGCACTCGCCGCCGAGAAGCTGCAGAGCCTGCACGCGGCGCTGAAAGGCTACCAACCGCAAACTGGCGGCGGCGGTTGGAAGGAGCGCTTCGGTCTCGCCCGCCGGCGCGCCGAGCCACCGCAGGGCCTCTACATCTACGGCGGTGTCGGCCGCGGCAAGTCGATGCTGATGGATGTCTTCTTCCGCACCGCGCCGGTGGTGAAGCGCCGCCGCGTCCACTTCCACGCCTTCATGCAGGAGATTCACGGCCTGCGCGCCCGCCTTGGTCATGGTGCCGGCGCCGCGATCAAGACGAAGGGATCGATGCGGACGGTGGCCGCCCGCAGCCAGGACGTCATCGCCGATGTGGCCGCCCGGGTTGCCGAGAGCGCCCAACTGCTCTGTTTCGACGAGTTCCAGGTGCTGGATATCGCCGACGCGATGATCCTCGGCCGGCTGTTCGAGGCACTGTTCGACGCCGGGGTGATCATCGTTGCCACCTCCAACCGGCCGCCGCGCGATCTTTACAAGAACGGCCTGCAGCGGGAAAACTTCCTGCCCTTCATCGACCTGATCGCCCGTAAGCTCGACGTTTTGCACCTCGACTCACCCACCGATTATCGCCTCGAGACCATGCGGCAGATGGATGTCTACCTGACGCCGCTTGATCAGGCGAATGAGGCACGGCTGAAGGATTACTTCGCCCGGCTGACCCATGGTGCCGACGTTGGCCCGGAAACAATTCTCGTCAACGATCGCCGAGTGGTGATCCCGATGGCGTCGGACGACATCGCCTTCGCCTCCTTCGACGACCTGTGCGAGGCGACGCTTGGACCCGCCGACTATCTGGCCATCGCCGGGCGCTTCGACGTGGTCTGCCTGGCGCGCATTCCTCGCCTCGATACCCACCGCCGCAACGAGGCGAAGCGCTTCGTCACCCTCGTCGACGCGCTCTATGAGCACAAGGTGAAGCTGATCTGCACCGCCGAGGGACCGCCGGAGTCGCTCTATCCGCTGGGCGACGGCGCCTTCGAGTTCGAGCGGACGGTGAGCCGCCTGTTCGAGATGCAGTCCGAAAGCTACATCGGCACCCAGCATCTGTCGTAGCTTGGCCGCAACAGCCTTTCCGCGCGCCCTGCCGCTGGTTGTGTCCTCGTGGTCTGTGAAGCGACGGCTGGGGCGAGTTCCACTGCAACGGCGGCTCGGTCTCGGTCTGGGTAGAAGACTGACGCTGTGCGAGGGGGAGGCGCTAGCCCCCCACCTGCACATGATCCGTACCAAGCGGGGTGGGGTAGTCGCTGCCGATCTGTTCGCAGGCGACGGCGTAAAAGCGGTGATAGGCGGCGTTGGTGTCGCTGTCGGTCAGCCGGACTTCCGCAGTGTGGAAATCCGTAAGCACTGTGTCCACTACCGCGTCGGCGTGTGGCCCGTCGAGGGTGAGACGAACCAGTCGGCGCGCGTATTCGTCTGCCTGTTGGCCATCCAGCCCAAGATGATCGGCTGCCCAGAGACCGAACATCTTGCTGCAGCGACACATCGCCTTGAATCGCATTTCTTCGTCGAGCTTGTACTTGGCTTCGTAGCCTTTTTCGATTTCGCGTAACAGATCAGTCATGGCGCCTCTCCAAAACTCCCTGCTGGAATGTACGATGCGGCAAGGGGTGACGCAATGATTCCTCGGGCGGCGTTAGCCCCTGGCCAACGCATGCGCGGGGCGCTATGTCCTTGTTCAGCATGTGCACGATCATAGTGTTGCGCCGGCCGGGACACCGCTGGCCACTGTTGGTTGCGGCCAATCGGGACGAGATGAACACCCGACCCTGGCTGCCGCCCGGCCGTCACTGGAGCGACCGCGTCGAAGTGCGCGCGGGTCTCGACACGCTTGCCGGCGGAACCTGGCTCGGCCTCAACGACTGGGGCGTCGTCGCCGCCGTGCTCAACCGGATCAATACGCTGGGACCGGCGCCCGGCTTGCGCAGCCGCGGTGAACTGCCACTGGAAGCGCTCGACCATGCGGAAGCCGCCGTTGCCGCGGAAGCGCTTGGCCATCTGGACGCCAGCGCCTATCGTCCCTTCAACATGGTGATCGGTGATGCCCGCGATGCCTTCTGGCTTCGTGCCGCGGCTACGGCGGACGGTGCGGTTCGCCGCATCGAGGTCCTGCCGCTGCCGCCGGGGTTGGCGATGATCACCGCCTACGACCGCAACGACGAAACATCGCCACGCATCCGCCGCTTCCTGCCGCAGTTTGCCGCCGCCGTCACCCCCGATCCTGACCGCGGTGACTGGCGGGCCTGGGTCGAGCTGCTTGGCGTGCGCACCGGCGAGGCAGATGCTGGGCCGGGCGGGGCGATGAGCGTCGTCACCGCCGCCGGCTTTGGCACCGTCTGCTCGTCGCTGCTCGCCCTGCCGGCGCCGGATGATCCGCGTCGCCGGCCGGTCTGGTTGTTCGCCGCCGGCCGACCGGACGAGGCGCCCTACCAACCGGTCGCCTAACCACAGACGTCCTGTCATTGTGTTGATCCAGGTGAGTTGCTATATCAGCCGCGCCGCTTTTCACCGGCCCGTGGCGCGCCGCGAGGAAATGAGGACCATGGCCCGTCGCAGACAAATCTTTGAAGGCAGAGCCAAGATCTTATTTGAAGGTCCGGAGCCGGGAACGCTGGTCCAGTACTTCAAAGACGAGGTTGCAAGCGTCAGCCTGACGTCGAAAAACGTGATCAGCGGCAAAGGCGTTCTCAACAACCGCATCTCGGAATACTTGATGCTGCGTCTTGGTGAGATCGGCGTGCCGACGCACTTCGTTCGCCGGTTGAACATGCGCGAGCAGCTTGTGCGGGAAGTGGAGATGATTCCGCTCGAAGTCGTGGTGCGCAATGCCGCCGCCGGCGATTTTGCTTCGCGCTTTCGCTTGGCGGAAGGCGCGCCGCTGCCGCGTTCGATTGTCGAATTCTATTTCAGCTCCGACGAACTTGCACGGCCGCTGGTCTCGGAAGAACATATCACTGCCTTTGGCTGGGCGGCACCGCAGGACATTGACGAGATCATGGCCCTGTCGCTCAGGATCAACGACTTTCTGAGTGGGCTGTTTCTCGGCATCGGCATGCGGCTGATGGATGTGAAGGTGGAATTCGGCCGCCTGTGGGAAGACGAGCAGATGCGGATCGTGCTTGCCGACGAGATCTGCCCCGACTCTTGCCGCTTGTGGGATTTGCGCGCCAATCAGCCACTGGAACCCGACGCCAGTGAGGGCACGTCGGCAGGCCATCTCGCCGACGCCTACCAGGAGGTGGCGCGCCGGCTCGGCATCCTGCCGGAGAGCGGACCTGCCGATCTCAAGGGGCCGGACACGGTACAATAACGGCGGGGCAGCGCGATCGCCGCCGACTGATTCAGCCATAGAACGGTTCCGCCGCAGGACACTGCGGCCATAAGGAGCGAAGGAGGTCCGGTGAAGGCGAAGGTGCACATCATGCTTAAGGCGGGCGTCCTCGATCCGCAGGGCCGGGCGGTGCAACATTCGCTGGCCGCGCTCGGCTTTGCCGACGTCGACGAGGTGCGGCAGGGCAAGTACATCGAACTTGACCTGAACGAGGACGATCAAGCGGCGGCACGGGCGAGGGTGGAAGCCATGTGTCGGCAACTGCTCGCCAACACGGTGATCGAGACCTATTCGATCGAAATCGTCTAGCCACTGGCGAGATCGTCTAGCCACTGGCGCGGCCAGGCTCGCCATATAGAACTCGCAATACAGGGAGAAGGCGGATGCGCGCCGGGGTGATCGTCTTTCCCGGATCCAATTGTGATCGGGATGTTGCGGTGGCACTGGAACAGACCACCGGGCGACCGACGACGATGATCTGGCACCGGGACACCGCGCTGCCGCCCCTCGACCTGATCGTCGTTCCTGGCGGTTTTGCCTTCGGTGACTACCTGCGTGCCGGCGCCATTGCCGCCCAATCGCCGGTGATGCGCGAGGTGAAGGCCCGCGCTGCCGCAGGGGCGTACGTGCTTGGCATTTGCAACGGCTTTCAGGTGTTGACGGAAGCAGGCCTGCTGGAGGGCGTGCTCATGCGCAATACCGGTCTGCGCTTCGTCTGTCGCGACGTCTACCTCAGGGTCGACAACGCGGCGACGGCGTTCACCCGGGGCTATGGCCAGGGCCAGGTGGTGCGGATGCCGATCGCCCATAACGAGGGCAACTTCTATGCCGATGCGGCCACCCTCGACCGACTGGCGGCGGAGGGCCGGATCGTCTTCAGCTATTGCGACGCCGAAGGTCACAGCGACGTTGCCACCAATCCCAATGGTGCTCAGCGCCACATTGCCGGCATCGTCAACCGGGGTGGCAACGTCCTCGGATTGATGCCGCATCCGGAACGTCTCGCCGACCCGCTGCTTGGCGGCACCGACGGCCGTGCCATGTTCGAAGGCCTGCTCGCGGCCGTCGCTGCCTGACCGCGTGCTGTAGCCGGCGGCAGCGTCGATGACGCCTGCGGTCACTTGCGCTTTTTCATCTTCTATTTCGTCTGCGGCATCACCGCGGCGCTGATCCATGTGGCCAGCGATCCGGGCTCGCTGGTGCTGATGATTTTCTTCGGCGTCTCCGTCCTGGTGCCGGCGATTCTCGTGCTCAGTCTGTGGATTGCGGTGCAGGTGTGTAGCCGGTGTTAGCCATCGCAGGACCTGCTTAGCGCGTTGCATCCATTGGTCCGGCACAAGCGGTCCGATGACCAGCTGGCACAGGCTGTTCCATCGTCCTTGACCGGCGTGGAACAGGTGGCTATTGTATTAGAAAGTTAGTATGTAATGCGTCGCGCTGTCGCGCTGTCGCGCTGTCGCGCATCGGCGTCAGAATCTCCACGATCATCAAACCGAACGTGCTGCCGCGTCGCGGCGAGAGGAGGAGCGGGTGACAGGTCTGCGCGCTGTTCCGGTCTGGGACTTCCCAACACGGGTGTTTCACTGGCTGCTGGTGCTGGCCGTAGCTGTCAGCTACGTCACGGGTGGCGAAGAGGGCTGGCTGTTCGCCCTTCACACCGCATCAGGCTACGTGGTCGCGCTGTTGCTGCTGTTCCGCCTGATCTGGAGTGTGATCGGTAGCCCTCACTCCCGCTTCAGTGATTTCGTCTATGGTCGGCAGGTGGTGGCTGACTACGTCCGCCGCCTGCTCACCTTGGCTCCCCCACGATATGTCGGCCACAATCCGCTGGGTGGCTGGATGATCGTCCTGATGCTAGTCGTCCTGTCGCTTGCGGTGTTGACCGGGCTCTTCTCCGGTGAGGAGGGTGGATTGGCGGGACCACTCTCGTCGTTGCTCGCCGCGCCGCTAAGCGAGGCGATCGGCGAGGGCCACGAGGTTTTCGCCAACCTCATCTTGCTGCTTGCTGTCGTTCATGTCTGCGGCGTTCTGGTCGACTGGTGGCTTACCGGTGAGAACCTGATTTCGGCAATGGTCTCGGGTCGAAAGCAGCTCGACGAAACACTCGCCGCGGCCGAGAAGCCTGTGGCACCCGCCTGGCGAATGATCCTTGCCGCCGGCATCGTTGCCATTGCTGGCGTCATCGTGTTCGCGAAGACGGATTTCGCGGCGTTGATGACGGCGCAGGCGGAGCACAAAGACATTTCCCACGATGATGATTAAGAAAAGCGAGGAGATCGTTATGCGGACAGTGGCAGTGGCGCTGGCCCTTGTGTCAGCGACCATCGGCGCGACGGCAGCGTTGAGCGCCGAAGACCCATTGATGAAGGAAGCACAGGGGCTCTTTCAGCCGATCCCCAACAAGCCGCCGGTGGTGAAGGATGTGGTGGCGACACCGGCACTGGTAGAGCTGGGCAAGGCTCTTTACTTCGATCCGCGCTTGTCGGAAAGCCACAACATCAGCTGCAATACCTGCCATCAGATCGGCCTAGGCGGGGTCGACATGCTGCCGGTTTCCATCGGCCACAAGTCGCAGAAGGGCACCCGCAACGCGCCGACGGTGCTGAACTCCGTCTTCAACACGGCGCAATTCTGGGATGGCCGTGCGGCAGACCTGAAGGAGCAAGCGGGTGGGCCGATCCAGAATCCGGTCGAGATGGCGATCACTCACCAGCACGCCATCGAGATGCTGCGTGGCATTCCCGGCTACAAGCCGCTGTTCGAGGCAGCATTCCCGGGCGACAAGGATCCGGTGACGATCCAAAACGTCGAGAAGGCCATCGCCGTCTTCGAAGCGACGCTGATCACCCCCAACGCGCCCTTCGACAAGTTCCTGCGCGGTGATGGCAATGCGCTCACCGCTGAACAGAAGGCTGGGCTGAGGTTGTTCATCGACCAAGGATGCGCCAGTTGTCACAACGGCATCAACGTCGGCGGTGGCATGTACGCGCCCTTCGGCGTCGTTGAGAAGCCGGGTGCCGATATCCTGCCGCCCACCGACAAGGGACGCTTTCAAGTCACCAAAACGGCCGACGACGAATACGTTTTCAAGGTTCCCACCTTGCGCAATATCGAACTGACACCGCCCTATTTCCACACCGGCAAAGCCTGGGACCTGAAACAGGCAGTGGGCGTGATGGCGACGAGCCAGCTTGGCGAGCACCTGAGCGATGATCAGATCAGCAAGATCACCGCGTTTCTGCATTCGCTGACCGGCGAACAGCCGATGGTGACCTACCCGATCCTGCCNCCCAGCACCGCCACGACGCCGCAACCGGAAATGTGACCGTCAGTCGCCCGTCGTTGTCGGGCAGACATTCGCGATAAGCGTCGGCTTGATGAGGGCCTCGAACGCAGGCAAGAATCCACCTGCATTCCGGCTCCTGGTTTGCGAACCCAATGACTCCGACAGCTTATCGCAAAGCCTGTCTGGCAGGGTGCGGTGCGATGTGCCCTCGTCGCATTGCTAGCAGGTGAGCGGCCAGCGGTTGCTGCGGCCGCTTGAGCGACGAGCGGGCGTGTGCCAGGATCGTCCAGGTTTGCTTTTATGGCGAGTTCGCTCCAGCTAGATGGGCGCTGACTCGGCCGACGGGGATATGGCCACGCAACCGGGCTGATACGGAGAGGAAGCAGCGATGACGTATTGCGTAGGGGTCAAGGTGAACGAGGGATTGCTGTTCGCCAGCGACTCCCGGACTAACGCCGGCGTTGACAGCGTTGCTACCTATCATAAGTTGTTTGTCTTCCCACAGCCNGGGGAGCGGCTGATCGTCGTCATGACCGCCGGCAACCTCGCCGTTACCCAGGAGGTGATTACCCGGTTGCAACAGGGGCTGCAAACGGATGATCCCTTCTCCAACCTCCTCCTCGCACGAACCATGTTCGATGCGACGATGATGGTGGGGGGATTGCTGCGTCGGGTGATCGATCGGGACCGCGCCTACGTGCAATCCTTCGGTGCCGATGTCTCGTCCTCGTTCATTGTCGGCGGCCAGATTGCCGGCGACGAGCCACGATTGTTCCTGGTCTATCCGGCCGGCAACTTCATTGAGAGCGAGCCGGCCACGCCCTACTTCCAGTTGGGTGAGACGAAATACGGCAAGCCGATCCTGGAGCGGATCCTGAACCCGCAGACGACCCTTGCCCAGGTGGCGAAATGCGCCTTGCTGTCATTCGACGGCACGATTAAGGCCAACCTTTCCGTCGATCTGCCTATCGACGTGTTGATCTACAAGGCCAATAGCCTCAGCGTCGGCCGTCACCAGGAGATCAGCAATGGCGATCGCTACTTTGCCGACGTCTGTTCGGCCTGGAGTGACGGTTTGCTGCACGTCTTTGACAGTATCCCCAATCCGCCCTGGGCGGCGGACGACGCCTAGCCAGGCGATGACGCGGGCGAGCCACTGCCGCCGTGAAGGATGCCGGGCGTGATGCAGATCAGCCTGGAATGTCTCCCGGTGGGGCGGCGACAACGGGCAGGGATCATCCTTGCCCTTACGGCCCTCGTTTTCCTCGCCGGTTGTGCGCAGGGTCCGGTGGCGGAAGAAATCGAAGCTGAGGCAAAAGCTGCCTGTGCGGCGCGTGGGTTCACCCCCGGCTCCGCCGACTTCGCCGCCTGCATGAACCCCGCGGAGGCGACGACGCTGCAGCGTGCTGCGGAAGGCTGGCAGCAGATGCAGGAGTAAGCGCGGGAACACCTCTCCTCCCCGCGCCGCGACTTCACCGGACATTTAAGCCTCAATCGTCGCTCCCTTGCTTGCTTTCGCAAGGCTGGGAAACGCTGTCTCAGGCCGTTTCGATTGGCCAATCCAGAGCGCCCCAGCAGTCTTCCCTCCGCGTCGAAAGAAAATCTTGCTATTGCCAACGAAAACGGCAGGCTGTGCTGATAACAACGCTTGCGCTGAAGTCGTGTACACGTAAGTGATTTGTACTTACAGGGGTATTAGACAATAACGGGAGGTGCAAGCGAACATGTAGGTTGCATGCCTCGCTCCCGTTATCATCCTTGTACTCCTCGCCATTGTTGTTTTACTTTATATCAAGGTGAGTTTGGCTGATGCAGGCTACTGCTTATCGCGCCAGATCGGCGCTCTTGTTTTGCTGGTTTTGCGGCACTGGTGCATCGACCTCAGCGTAGAGGTTTAATGACAAAGTCTCACGCGACGGGATGTAAAGCAATGTTCGTGGGCGCAAATCGGCTTAGAGTAATAGTAATGAGCGATATATGTAGGGTGTCCTGGAATAATATCGATAAATCGGCAGTGTTCGCGGTGGTTGTTGCGGGCATGCCATCAGCAGGTTCGAGGGGAACTCAATGATGGTTACGCTGTTGTCAAGGCTGGCTTTGGGATTTTTGCTGGCTGTAATCTACAATATAACGGCGTCTGCTGCGCAGGAGCCGGCCCTTGACTGTACTCAGGATTCGAGTCTCTTACACCACCCGATCTTCAATAGCAGTATGGTCTTGCAGCGCAACGCCATCATCCCTGTCTGGGGCTGCACCCAGCCGGGAAGCAAGGTAACGGTGATGATGGCTGGGCAGACGGTGAAGACCACTGCCACCGCCAATGGCTTCTGGAAACTGCGTCTGGCACCCATGCCGGCAGGCGGGCCGTATTCCATGGCGGTCACTGCCGCCACCAAGCGAACGATCTCCAATGTGTTCTTCGGCGACGTGTGGTTGTGCTCGGGACAATCGAACATGGAGATGGCTCTTTGGAAAGTGCTCAATGCGGACGAGGAAATGGCTGACAGCGTCAACTATCCGCAGATCCGTCTCTTCAAGGTGCCGCCGTTCACCGGCCTGCCGACGCCCAGCCAAACGTTTTCCGCCTCCGCGATCTGGCAAATCAGCAAATCCACCACGACGTACGGGTTCTCGGCCGCCTGCTACTTTTTCGCTCGCGACCTGTTCAACAGCACGGGAGTAGCGCAGGGCCTCATNCAAGCCGCCTACGGCGGATCGCAAATCGAGGATTGGATGAGCGCAGACTCGCTGGCCAACGATCCGGACTTTGCTGCCACCATTGCCGATATCGCCGCGGGGAGTATCCACAGGACACGTTCTACNCCGACATCGCTGTTCAATGGGATGATTTCGCCGCTGCTGCCCTTTGCCCTGCGCGGCATCGTTTGGTACCAGGGCGAAAGCAACGCGCTGCTTCCCGTCCAATACCGACGGTTGCTCCCCAACATGATCGCCGACTGGCGTCAGAAGTTCGGTCTTGGTCAGGGGCCATTCCTGATCGTGCAGTTGCCGAGGTACTCGACGCCGCAGACCCAGCCCTCGCAGGACTACGGCTGGGTAGGGATGCGAGAGGCACAGTTGCTGACGGCAAAGTCGGTAGCTGGCGTCGGCCTGGCGGTAACCGTCGACACCGGGCGGAGTGACACCGTCCATCCACCGGACAAGCAGGACGTGGGCGAGCGCATCGCCACCCTTGCTCGGGGCGTTGCCTACAATGAGGCTATCACTGCCGAGAGCCCGCTCTATGCAGGTATGGCCATCCAGGGATCGACGATCCGGATCTCCTTCCTCAATGCAGAGAACGGGCTGATGGTCGGCTACAAGGAACCGCTGCAACCCGTCGTTGCCGTGCCGAATGGCAGCCTGACCGGCTTTGCCATCGCTGGAGCCGATCGCAAGTTCGTCTGGGGTAACGCACTCATCGACGGATCAACAGTCGTGGTATCTGCGCCCGGAGTGTCGGCGCCGGTTGCCGTACGTTATGACTGGGCCACCAATCCCGCCGGCAACCTTTATGGAGTGGAGGGACTGCCGGCGTCGCCGTTCCGTACCGACGCTTGGTAGCGGACCGCTTCGTCGCCCGGCCGACCGCCGGCTCGGCATGGTCAGGGAGGTCCCGCCAAAGTCGGGATCGAGACCCTGCCGCACCGGCGGCGGCGAGCACCCAATCCAGCGACGATCCCTCGACGCAATAGGGGGCGCTTCTTGGCGGCTAATCCGGCGCTGGCACATAGGTATGTACATATCCACCCGCATTACGTGTTAAATACTATTATGCTTGATTAGCAAACAAGAATAAAATGATGGCAATGAAATTAGCGGTGTTCATGAGACGGTGGAGGAGCAACTCCGGCGGCGCGGCACTGTCCGCAGCGTTCAATGCAGCCATGCCACCAGTACATTCGAAGGATAGTGCAACCATGGTTACGCTATGGGCGCGACTAGCGCTAGTCCTGTTGCTTGCGACGATCTGCGGTGTGACGGGGGCGGCGGCGCAAGAGCCGCATCTCGACTGCGCTAAGCATCCGGGGCTTCTGCACCCGATCTTCTCCGATTATATGGTCCTGCAACGTAATGCCTCGGTACCGGTTTGGGGCTGCACCAAACCGGGAAGCAATGTAACGGTGACGATAGCGGGAAAGACGGTTCAGGCCACCGCGAACACCGGCGGCCTCTGGAAGCTGCGCTTGGCACCCATGCCGGAAGGTGGGCCGTATTCCATGGTGGTCACCGCCGCCACCTCGACACGGACACTTACCAATGTGCTTGTCGGTGACGTCTGGCTGTGCTCGGGGCAATCGAACATGGAACGGGCGCTCTGGAGAATGCTCAATGCGGACGCGGAAATTGCCGCTAGCAGCAACTATACGCGGGTCCGTCTTTTCAAGGTGCCGGTGTACAACGGCTCTTCGACACCCAACCAAATCTTTCACGCTGCCACGAGTTGGCTTATCAGCAACCCCGACAATGCGCAGAGTTTCTCTGCAGTCTGCACGTTCTTTGGCCGTCGACTTTACCAAAGCGGCGGAATTCCTCAGGGCCTCATTCAAGCCACCTACGGTGGCTCACGCATCGAGCATTGGATGAGTCAGCAAACCCTTGCGAATGATCCGGACTTTGCTGCCACCATTGCCGATATTGTTGACGGCAGGTACCCACAGGATACGTTTTATCCGACGTCGCTGTTCAATGGTATGATCTCACCGCTGCTGCCCTTCGCTCTGCGTGGCATCGTTTGGTACCAGGGCGAAAGCAACGTGGAACTTCCTGTCCAGTACCGGCGGCTGCTCAGCAATATGATTACCGATTGGCGCAGTCGACTGGGCATTGATGCGGCTCCGTTCCTGCTCGTGCAGTTGCCAAAGTACACGACGCTGCAGACGCAACCTTCCCAGGACTACGGCTGGGTTAGGTTACGTGAGGCGCAGCTGCAGATGGCAAAAACGCTGCCCGGCGTTGGCTTGGCGGTGACCATCGACACCGGGCGGAGCGACACCGTCCATCCACCGGACAAGAAGGATGTGGGCGACCGTCTCGCCGTCCTCGCCCGCGGTATCGCCTACCACGAGGCCGTCAGGGCCGAGGGGCCGCTTTACAAGAGCATGGCCATCCAGGGATCGACGATCCGGATCTCGTTCCTCAATGCGGAAAACGGCCTCATGGTCGGCAGCAAACAGCCGCTGCAACCTGTCGTCCGGCTACCCAACGCAAATCTGACCGGTTTTGCCATCGCCGGAGCCGATCGCAAGTTCGTCTGGGCCAACGCACGCATCGATGGTTCAACGGTGGTGGTGTCGTCGCCCAACATTGCCGCGCCGGTGGCGGTACGATACGACTGGGCTAACAATCCCATCGGCAACCTTTACCGCATGGTGGGCNNCCCCGCATCACCGTTCCGCACCGACTCCTGGTAGCCGGCCGACACCTGGTAGGCCGCCGGCTCGACATGGTTCGGGCCGGCGCCACCAAGGTTTGGATCGAAGCCCCTGCCGTATCGGTCAGGGAGAGCAGCTGAGCCAGCGGCAACGCCTTCGGCGCAGCAGTGGGGTGCGCGCGTCTGTTGGACTTGCTGTACCAGCGCTTCGATGCGGGTGCAGATATGTGGACACAAATTCCCGTATTACCTGCCGCCGAGCATTGATCTGGGGCATTAGGTTAAGATAGAATTATATCGGTCAAAATTAGCGTTTTGCGCGGGTCGTCGGGAAAGCGATCCCGACGGGAGGGCACTGTGCGCAGCGTTTGATGCGGACATGCCATGAGTCTATGCCAGGGGGCACTCGACGATGGTCGTACTAAGGGTGAAACTGGCGTTAGGCCTGATGCTTGCGGCGATCCTCGCTGCGGCGGGGGCGGCAGCGCAGGAGCCACGTCTTGACTGCGCCCGCCAGCCAGGACTGCTGCATCCGATCTTCACCGACAATATGGTCCTGCAGCGCAACGTCAGGGTCCCAGTCTGGGGTTGCACCCAGCCAGGACGTGCGGTAACGGTGACCGTTGCCGGGCAGACGGTACGCACCGCTGCCGACACCGGCGGCTTTTGGAAACTTCGTTTGGCGCCCATGCCGGCAGGCGGACCGTATAGCATAGTGGTCACCGCCGCCACGCGACGGACGCTCACCAACGTGCTCGTCGGAGACGTCTGGCTGTGTTCGGGTCAATCAAACATGGGACTGCCGGTCTCGGAGGCGCTCAATGCCAACCGGGAAATTGCTGACAGCGTCAATTACACGCGGGTCCGCCTTTTCAAGGTGCTGCCTTTCAAAGGATCGCCTAAACCCGCTCAAATATTTCACGCCGATACGGGATGGCTTGTCAGCAATCCAGCCAATACGCCGAAATTCTCCGCAGCCTGCTACTTNTTTGGCCGTAAATTGTACAACAACCGAAAGGTTCCTCAAGGTCTTATTCAAGCCAGTTATGGTGGCTCACGCATCGAGGATTGGATGAGCGCTACCTCACTGGCCAAAGATCCGGATTTTGCCGCCACCATTGCCGATATTGTTGACGGCAGGTACCCACAGAATACGTTTTATCCAACGTCGCTGTTTAATGGCATGATCTCGCCGCTGCTGCCCTTCGCTCTGCGCGGCGTCGTCTGGTACCAGGGCGAAAGCAACGTGGCCCTTCCTGTCCAATACCGACGGCTGCTCACTAACATGATCGCCGATTGGCGCAGCCGGTTTGGCATTGATACGAGCCCGTTTCTGATCGTGCAGTTGCCAAAGTACTCGACACCACAGACGCAACCTTCCCAGGACTACGGCTGGGTGGGGCTGCGTGAGGCGCAGCTGCAGACGGCAAAAACGCTGCCCGGCGTTGCCTTGGCGGTGACCATCGACACCGGGCGGAGTGACACCGTCCATCCGCCGGACAAGCAGGACGTGGGCGACCGCATCGCCACCCTTGCTCGGGGCGTTGCCTACAATGAGGCTATCACTGCCGAGAGCCCGCTCTATGCAGGTATGGCCATCCAGGGATCGACGATCCGGATCTCCTTCCTCAATGCGGAGAACGGCCTCATGGTCGGCCGCAAGCAACCGCTACAACCAGTCGTCCGGCTGCCCAACGCAAATCTGACCGGCTTTGCCATCGCCGGAGCCGATCGCAAGTTCGTCTGGGCCAACGCACGCATCGATGGCTCAACGGTGGTGGTGTCGTCGCCCTACGTTGGCGCACCGGTGGCGGTACGCTATGACTGGGCTAACAATCCCATCGGCAACCTTTACCGCATGGTGGGCNNCCCCGCATCACCGTTCCGCACCGACGCTTGGTAGCCGGCCGCTAGACCAAGCTTGCCAGCCTGGATACGGCGCACGTTTCAACGATCCGGCTGGGGATGGGCGTGCAGGCTTGCCTCCCCCAAGCTGCCGTTGTTGAGGATCACTGCGCGCCCTGCGAGACGTTGGACCAAGCGGGGATCGTGGGAGACGATCAGCATCGCCTGCGGCAGGCGTTGCAGCAGTGCCACCAAGCGGGCCTCCGCCTCGCTGTCCAGCCCGTTGGTGGGCTCATCCAGCAGCAGGACCTCCGGTTGCATCGCCAGCACGGCGGCGAGCGAGACGAGGCGCTTCTCGCCACCGGAGAGCTTGTGGGTAATCCGCGGCCCGAATCCATCGAGGCCGACGGCGTGGAGGGTGCGCTCGGCGATGGCCAGTGCCTCGCGCCGCCCCTTGCCGAGGTTGAGTGGCCCGAACGCCACATCTTCGATCACCGTCGGGCAGAACAGCTGATCGTCCGGGTCCTGGAACAGTAAACCGGCGCGGGCGCGTACCGGATGAAAATCCGCCTCGCGCCGTCGCTCCCGGCCGAACGCGGTGATGGTGCCGGCGAGCGGCTTGCGCAGGCCGACGAGGAGATGCAGCAGCGTCGTCTTGCCGGCGCCATTGGCGCCAACGATGGCTACTCGCTCGCCCGGATGCAGATCGAGATCAACACCGTCGAGTATGCGCCGGCCGCCGGGGTAGCCGAAGGCAACGTGGCGCAACGCCATCAGCGGCGCGGTCGACGTTGTCATCGCGTGTATTCTAGGGCGATCAGCAACAGCAACGCGGCAACGGTCGTGGCGGCGAACACCCGGTCNGCTAGGGCGGAGTGGTGCAGCCTCCACGGCATGAAACCGGCCGGTGAAGCCGCGGCATTTCATCGCCTCCAGGATCCGCTCCGAGCGCTCGCAGCCGCGGACCAGCAGCATGCCGAACAGATAGCCGATGCTTTGCCAGGTATGCATGCTGCAGGCGGCGCGGAATGCCCGCGCCCGCATTGCCTGGCGCAGCCGCGCATATTCGACCTGCAGTACGACGACGTAGCGGGCGGTCAACAGCAGCATTTGCGCCAGCTTTTCCGGCAGGCCAAGGCCGAGGAAGGCTTGGCCCAGCAGCACCGGCTCAATGGTGCCCACCAGCGCCAACAGTGCCAGCACCACGGTGTTGGCGGTGAGGACGATCCTTGCCGCCTGTTGCACGCCTTCCGCGCTCACCGGCCAGTAACCGATGCTGCCGATCGCGTCGCCCGGCACCGTAAATGGCAGCAACAGCAGGATGGGCAGCATGAAGGCATCCATGCCGAGCATCCGCCGCAGGGTGAGCTCCAGCGGTAGGCGGGCCAGCGCTGCCAGGGCAACGGCGAGAGCGAAGGCGAGGCCGAGGATGACGGCGCTGTGCAGGGCAACCGCGGTCAGCGCAAAGGCCCCGGCGGTGGCGACACGCACCCGGGCGTTAATCTGTTGCAGTGGGCCGAGCGGTGGCGCGGCATCGCCGCCACGCCAGTCGGTGGTAACGAGTTCGGTCATGCGTGCCGATCCTGTTGCCGACGGCGCAACCACATGGCCAGACCGGCAAGGCCGACGATGTAGCCAATGCCGCCGACGATGTCGCGTAGCCGCACCTGATCCTCGTAGGCATTGAGTTGTTCGCGCAGCGGCCGGATCTGCTGCGCCACCGCCTTGGTGATCAGATTCTCCAATGCGGCCTCGTCGGTGGCGGTGGCGACCATTGCTGCTCGTGGTGCCGGCGCAGCAGCCAACGTTGCGGCGGCGGTGCCGGCGCTGGTGGATGATGGCAGGGAGGGNNGGAGATCATCGGCGGCGACGATCGTCTGTGCCGAATGACCATCGCCGGTATCGACGCTGATCACGTGATCGGCCCGCCGCACCACGGTGAACCTGAACTTGCCGTCGGCGTCCGTCAGCAGCGGCGTCACGGNCGAGCCGTCGCCGATATCGATCCTGACTTTGGCGCCGGGAGCAGGCCCGCTACCGACGAAGTAGACGCTGCCTTCGATCTCGGCACCGACAGCGGTGGCGAAGACCTTGAGCTTGTGCGCGTACGCTGGAGAGGCGAACACCATCGCCAGCGCGAGCGTTGCCCAGGCCGCCAATCTAGCCATGGGAAGGTTCCTCAATGCCAAGCAGTTCAGGCTTCGTCTGGCGGAGGAGGAGGACCGTCGCCCCGGTTACCGCACCTTCCATCAGCGCCAGTGGGCCGTAGCTGACGAGGATGATGCCGAGGGCGGGGACGAATTCGCGTCCGCTCAAGGCGAGCGCGGCGCAAACGAACGCGGCGGTCAGCACGACGGCGCTGCCGCCAGCAACGGCACCAATAGCGAAGGCAGCGCGCGGCCGTGCCGCCCGCCGCAGCGTCGGACGCAGGGTTGCGGCGATCAGCAATGCCGGCAGCGCCATGTTGAAGACGTTGACGCCGAGGACGGTGAGACCGCCGAAACCGAAGAATACCGCCTGCAGCAGCAGGGCGACAAGGATCGCCGGCACCGCGGCCCAGCCGAGGACCAGCCCCATCAGACCGCCGAGCAGCGGGTGAACACTGGTGGGGCCGATCGGCAGGTGCACCAGCGAGGCAACGANAAATACCGACGCCAGCATTGCCACTTGCGGAATCCGATCGTAGTCAAGCCGCCTCAGGGCGATGCCAAGGAGGGCAGCCGAAGCGACGCTGCCGCCGATCAGCACAGGTGCCGAAAGCACGCCATCGGGAATGTGGGCCATGCGGCGCTTCTCAACCTTCAGCCCTGGCCGTGGCCCGGTCGGCCAACCGGGCGGNNCTAGCTGTTCGGCGGCAGGCGAACAGCGGATCATCGCATGTCCACCGCGCGCACCCACATCAGCCCGCCTAACTCGACCGGGACCTCCTTCCCCGCGGGNGTTTTTCATCTTCTTGTCGCCCTCGACCAGTGCGGCGAAACCCCACCAGCCGGCGCGTGGCATGGCGTAACTGAAGCTGCCGGCAGCGTCGGTCTTGATGACCTGGGTGACGAAGGGATCGGACGGTGGCTGCACCGTGCCGTCGTTCATCCATTCCACTTCGATCTCGGCGAAGGACACCGGCTTGCCGCCCTGCTCGACCACGCCGCGGAAGACGTTGCCGGTCCACAGGCCATAGGGGCGCACCAGCGGTCTGATCTCCAATGGCAGGCCGATCATTGCATCCCAGCCCTCGCCGGCGCCGAAACCATCCACCACCACCTTGGCGTAGTGAACGATCATTTTCTGCTCGCCCGGCTCCCAGTAGGGCCTGGGCTCGACAAAGAAAACGTAGTCACCCGGCGCCTTGACCACATAGGTTGCCTGCCAGGCCTGCTTGCCGTCGACAGTCTTTGACTGCAGGCTTGCGCTCAGGTCGGCGATGTTGCCGTCCGTCTTGACGGCGAAGCGCGTCGGCCGTTCCATCGCCATAACCGGCCCGCGCTGCATTGGATGGGTGAAGAGCAGATCGAGAGTGACCGGAACGGCCTTCTCGCCCTCGACGATATCCGTCGACGGCTGAATGACCTGGAAATGCGCGCTTGCCGTCTGCGTCAGGGCAACAAGCATCCCGCACACGGCGGCGCTGCATCGGACGATCCGCATCGCTCCCCTCTGCCCACTTAATCCCGCTTCTTGCGGTGGTTCGTCGTTATCGCGCCGCCGGCGTCACGCTAGGATAAGCGGATAGCATATCCGCCGGTATGACGAAACGCTCAATTCGTCATACGTGGTGATCGTGCACGCGTGCGCCGGATGCATCGGCGGCAGTCAGTTCGGGGAGGCATGGCATGCAGCGGATCACCATCTCGGTTGATGACGAGCTGCTGGAGCAGTTCGATACCCTTATCCGCCGTCGCGGCTACATCAATCGTTCGGAGGCGTTTCGTGACCTGCTTCGCGAACATATCGAACGCGAGCGGTTCGCCAGCGTGTCGGCGCCGTTNTGCGTCGGCTGCCTGACCTACGTCTACGATCATGGCGAGCGAGACCTGCCGCGCCGACTGGTGGAGGCGCAGCATGCCCATCACGACCTGCATGTCTCCACCCTGCATATGCATCTGGATCACCACAACTGCCTGGAGGCCGTCATCCTGCGTGGTGCCACCGTCGACGTGCAGGCCTTCGCCGATGCGGTGACGACGGAGCGTGGCGTGCGCCACGGCAATCTGTGGATGGTCCCGGTGGATTTGGATCTGGCGCACCACCACCATCACCATGGGGAGGCCGACAACGTGGGTGAAGAGGCGGTGCCGCATATGCACAGCCGGCCGAAGAGTTGATTGCCGGGGGCGGACGCGGACGACGAGGTAAGTGGGCCCCGTGCGTGGGGCCCATCGGCAGCGGTGTGCGGTGCAGGTAGAGGCGAGCGCAGCAGCCGGCTTACGACAGCAGCGAGCAGGATGCGGTACCGTGCAAGGAGCGCGAGAACTTGCAGGCGGCGTTATATAACTCTTTGAACTTGTTGACGTTATTTGGGCCGGACAAGGTCGATGCACCTTGGATCTTGAGACTGGTATCGATGTAGCCCCACGAGGTGGTGGCGAAAACGACGTTGCGCTTGGACCACAAGCCCAGCGACCCGGCGGTAGTGCTGGTGAGATCACCGAGGTTGGCGAAATGACCGCCACCGCTGGAGCCGCCCTGCATGCCGGAGCCGTAGACGTAATCCCGGCTGTCCGAGACCTCCAGGTGTTCGCCCTGGGTCATGTACTTGCCACTATAATAGTTGGCAGGATAGCCGAGCTGAGTCAGATACCAGTATTTTTGCAGGCAGTTCGTATAGCAGAAGCTGTTGTAGCCGGTGTAGGTGCCGAGTTCGTTGCTGGTCCCGCTGCGCTTGCGCAACACGAAAATGCCCACGTCATAGCCGGCATCGAGCGCACCCGTTTTGTACCAGCCGGCGGTGGTGTTCACCCAGGCGACCTGGGTCGTTCCATAGGGGGCGGTGCCGTTGGCATAGGCCGGGGTGAAGGTGGCGCTCTTGATCCACCCCGCGGCCTTGTTGCCGCCCTTGTGGACGCAGTGACCCGCCGTCACACCGATGGAGCGGCCGATGAGTTGGGCGGTGCAGCGGTAGGAGGCGCCATTGTAGGCAACAAAGCGCAGCCAGCCCACCGTCCGGTACGGGTAGTCGTCGTTTAATTCGGAGTCCAGCAGCCGATCCGTGTAGTGGTACACGGTGGCAACTTTGCCCTGACCATAGTCGAAGGGGGTAATGCCGCCGCCGATGGCATCACTGGCGGAAATCTCCGGCCCCTCAACACTGACGCTTTGCGTTGACTTGAGACCCATATTGCCGGCGCTGATCGCGGGCTCGGCCTCGGTGCTGATTGCAAGTGGGTCGATGAGGGTATGCGCCTCATACGGCAGGGCCGACAGTTGCGGCGTTGGATAAGGTTCGGTGTTTGCCAACAGCTTCGCGACTTCCTGCTGCGAAAGGCCGCCCGCGGCAGTGAGGGATTGACCGGCAGGGATGGTCGCGGCCTCGTTGCTGCTGACGCTGGTGTTGCTGCCCGGGCTCGTATCGGCGGCGTGGCCGAGGCTGGCCGCCGCGCATAACACGATCGCCGATACTGCGGCTAAGTAAAACGTACGAGCGTACATAGGTGTGACCTCATGAATATCGCGCACAGGCTGTAAGATACCTGGTGCTATTTCAGCATTTTATTTGCTAATTTGTCCAACTGAGCGTGCTGCAATTTCAGAGTTGTCGTTGAATGTGATACTATCAACCTGTGAGCGGCGTGCTAACATTAGATTAAGTTCCAATTGCGATGGTATTCGTGTTAAGATTGTGATCGTACACATATATGTATGTGTACGCCATGTCTCGCGGTCAGCTTTCCCCGTTGGCTCTGTAATAAGACGTAAAATACAACGCTCCCCGCAATCCGATAAACTAAAGTATTAATATGTGTAGCCAATAATATTATTGGCTCGCCATCCAGTGTAATCAGATAAGGCAAGAGGTCATTGGCGCGGTAAGAGGGTGCCGCTGCTGTTGGTCCAGAAACGGATTGGCCCACCGTCGCGGTAGACAGTGCGTGCGGTGATTTAGCGGTGGCGACCGGACCGGCTCGCGCAACCCCGGCGATGGTTCATCCAGTGCAACGCCAAGCTGCCTCGCCAGCGCTTAAGGCACGAGCGGTCCATAGAGCCAGACGAGCCACAAGCCAATGCAGAGGAAGGGACCGAAGGCGATCGGACGCTGGGTCTGCAGCCGTCGTTCATGAATGGCAAGGGCCAGCGTTGCCACAAGTGCCGCCATGGAGCCGATCAGCACCACCCCCACCAGTCCCTGCCAGGATACCCAGGCTCCGGCTGCCGCCAGCAGCTTCGCATCGCCAAGACCGAGGCCCTCTCGGCCACGCCAGCGAAAATAAATGGCGCGCAGTGCCGTCGGAACGAGGAAGCCGGCACAAGCACCGATGAGGTGATCGCTGAGGGGCAAAACACCGATCCATGCGGCAACGGCGAGACCGGCCGGGATCAGCGGTAGCGTCAGCGGATCGGGAAGCAGCAGATGGCGAGCATCGATCACAGCGAGTGCCAGCAGCGTCCAGCCGAGGCCGCAGCTCACCCAGAGCACCGGTGGCGGCACGCTGAGCGCTGCCCACAGCGCCACGAGGCCGGCCGCTATTTCGATCAGCGGATAGAACCATCCAAGCCGGGTTCCACAGGTCCGGCAGCGGCCGCGGAGCGCCAACCAGCTGACAATCGGCAGCAGGTCGAGAGCCGACAGGACCCGCCCGCATCCCGGGCAGCGGGAACGGTCGAAGATAACCGGCGCCCCGACCGGCAACCGCAGTACGAGGACGCCAAGGAAGCTACCCACCAGCGGTGCGAGCACCGCCGGCAGCCACCACACGCTCCACCACGCCGTCGAGGCGAGCGCCGCTTGCGTCGGCGGGTCGGCGAAGGCGCTGATCGTCATCGTCATCCTTTCGCCACCGTGGCCGGCGATCCACATTAAGGGAATGGTTCAGCCAGTGGTTCTCGCGGTCGCTGCCCCCATGCGTGCCCTGTTGATGCTCCTGGCGTTGGTCATGGCGCTCGCCGTCAGGCCCGCCCGCGCCGACTTCGCCAGCTATGCGGTGGTCCTTGAGGACGCCTCGTTGCTGATTCGCGGCAAGGTGGTTCATCTCTATGGCATCTATATTCCCGACAACCGGCAGTTCTGCCAGTCGACGATCCGTCCGCCCAGTTGCGGCAACCGTGCTGCGGTGGCGCTTGACCAAAAGATCAGCAAGTTCGTTCGCTGTGAGCCGATCGTCGAATATGACGATGGCTCCATCGGCGCCCAATGCTGGACCAACTACAGCAAGTTTTCCACCGGCGAGGATCTTGCTGCCTACCTGATTTTCCACGGATTCGCCATGGCAGGGCCCGATGCGCCCTTCGAGTATATCGCCCTGGAGCGGTTGGCCGCGGCGAACGGCCGCGGCGTTTGGGGCTTCCAGGCGGATCAGGTCAGCAACGTGCCGCGGCGGCAAGGCCTGTTCAGACATCGTTAGCGCTTCCGTCGCGCCAACGCAGCAGCCAGCGTGACAGCCAGCCGAGGGCGCTGTGAAGGAGAACGCCGGTCAGCGCGAGCAGCAGCAGCGCCGCGAACATCCGCGGCACCTCCAGACGATAGCCGGCTTCGAGGATACGGGTGGCGAGGCCGGTATCGCTGCCGCCGGTTCCGGCGACGAATTCGGCCACCACGGCGCCGATCAGCGCCAGCCCGCCACTGATTCGCACCCCGCCCAAGATATGCGGCAGTGCCGTCGGCAGGCGCAGCAGGCAAAGCGTTTGCCACGGTGATGCGCGGTACAGCCGGAACAGATCCAGCAGGTCCTTCTCGGCACTGGCGAGACCAAGGCTGGTGTTGGCGACGATGGGAAACAAGGCAACGATCGCCGCGCAGATCACCTGGGCGAGGAAAACATCGTCGATCCAGATCAAGATCAACGGCGCGATTGCGACGATAGGCGTGACCTGCAGGGCGACGAGGTAGGGATAGACGCTGCGCTCCAGCCAGCGGAAGCGGGCAAGAGCAAAGGCCAGGGTGAAGCCGACGACGGTTGCCAACACCAGCGCCGATCCGGTCACCTGCAACGTCACCGCCAGCGCGGCCAGCAGTGAGCGGCCATCGCGCCACAGCGTTTCGGCGACGAGCAGCGGGCCGGGCAGGAGGTAAGGCGGGATGGCGAACCAGCGAACCAGGGCTTCCCAGATGCCGAACGCCAACACGCCCACCAGCAGTGGCAGGACGCGCTCGATGCGACGCGCAGCAGCGCTTCCAGCTATCGTCATGTTGCCATCGCCGCCGCCAGCCGCNNTCGCTCGCCTCTCGGCAGAGATCGAGGAAGGCTGCAGAGGTTCGCAGCGCCGCTGCCCGCGGCTGCGGCAGGGTGATCGGCTGATCGGCATAGATGCGGCCCGGCCGCGCCGCCATGGTGATCACCGGGTGGAGAGGTAGCAGGCTTCGAAGACGTTGTGGGTCACGAACATCACCGTCAGCTGCGCCCGGCGCCAAAGATGGTGCAGGTCATCGGTCAGGCGCATGCGGGTGATCTCGTCCAGGGCGGCGAACGGCTCGTCAAGCAGCAGCAGCCGCGGCCGGGTGACCAGCGCCCGGGCGATGGATACCCGCATGCGCATGCCGCCCGAGAGCTGGGGCGGCCGCGCTGCGGCGACACTGTCGAGGCCAACCATGCTTAGTGTTTCGGCGACGCGGTCCGCCGCCGCGGCGCGAGGGAGGCCGGCCAGGCGCAGCGGCAGCCATACATTGTTCGCAACCGTCGCCCAGGGCAGCAGCGTCGGTTCCTGAAAGACGTAGCCGATGCCGCCACTGGCATCGAGCGCCGGGTCGCGGCCGAGCTGACCGCCGGTCGCTTGGGTTAAGCCGGCGACGAGGCGCAGCAGCGTGCTCTTGCCGCAGCCCGACGGCCCGATAAGGCTGAGGAACTCACCGGCGTTGACGCGGATGTTGATGCCGGATAGGGCCAGGTTGCCGGTCGCGAACCGCTTGTCCACTTGCTGCAGCGTCAGCAGCGCTGCCATCTCAGCGGTGGCGGTTCATTGCGGGCGACCGCTGTCGCCGCCAGAACCGGCGCCCTTGCCGACACCGGTGCCGACACCGGTGCCGACATTTGCGCCGACGAAGGCAAGCGTGAACGCCCGTCGCCAGTCGAGGTCGGCAGGGTAGACGCCCGCCTGCGCCATCGTGGTGAAAAACGTCTGCCAGCGAGCTTCGCTCATGGCTCCCGGGCCCGCCGTCGCCGCGTCGCCGCCGAAGACGATCTGATATCGCTTCATCGCGTCGATGGCGTAGGCGAGAAGGGCGTCACTCATCTCCGGATTATCAAGCTTGATCAGGGCATTGCCGGGAGCAGGATCGCCATTGAGGTAGCTCGTCCAGCCGGCCTTGCTGGCGGCGATAAAGCGGCGCACCATATCCGGTCGGCTGTCGACGGTGGATTGCGGGAAGACGACGAGGGCGCCATAGGAGGCGTAACCAGAGTCGGCAAGCAGCATGACCACCGGCTCCACACCTTGCTGCCGCAGCAGGAATGGCTCGCTACCGAGATAACCCTGCTGAATCGCCTGCTTGTCGCGCAGGAAGGGAGCCAGGGAGAAGGTATAGGGTCGGATCTGCGCGTCCGAGTAGGCGAACGCCTGCTTCAGAAACAGCCAGGAGCCGACGCGGGTGTCGGCACCGATCATGATCGGCTTCTGGCGCAGATCGGCGAGGTGGTCGTTGCCCTGACCAGGATGGGCGATCAATATCGCCGGGTCCTTCTGGAAGAAGGCGGCAACGGCAACGAGCGGGATATTCTGCCGGACGAAATTAAGCGGGATGAAGGAATTGGGCGCCATCGCGGCATCGATCCGGCCTGCCGCCAGCAGCTGCGCCTGATTGACCTGCGGTCCCCCTGNGCGGATGGTCACCGCGAGGCCGTTCTGGGCGTAGAGCCCGGTCGCCAGCGCCTGATAGAAGCCGCCATGCTCCGCCTGCGCCCGCCAGTCGGTGCCAAAGATCACCGTATCTGCCGCCTGAAGCGGTGCCGGCGTGGCGGCGAACGCCAGGAGCGAGAGAACCGCCACGAGCAGGACCGGCAGGCGTCGCCGCATCGCTGGCTGCCGCTCGGCCGGGGCCAGCGGCTCAGTCAAACGGCGCCGACTCGGCCGCCGGGTCAACCTTCGACGACCGCACGACCTCCTCGCCAGATTCGACACTGGGCGAGATGACGTCGAGCGGGATACCGGTGGCGTGGGCGTAGAGGAGGAGGTCGTTGAGAAGTTCCGCTTCCACCTCGAAGCGGCGTTTGTCGCGACGGATCATGATCAGCCGGGTAAGCGCCTGGACGTTGAAGCCATCATTCTTCGCCTGCCCTTTCAGGTCCTTGAGGTCGTCCTTAAGGCCATCGATTTCCTCCATGAGCCGCTCCATCCGGTCGGCGTAGGCTCGGAGCTTCTCGCCCGCGTCGGTGTTGATGCCAGTGCTCAATGGTGGTCTCCCTCACGCTGAAACAGGACGGCTGACGTCATTCGCGACGGCGATCGCCATGGCCGCGAACCCAGGCGCCTACCCCGCCCATCGCCTGAACGCAAGCCTTCTTGTGCCAGACTGGCGGCGGAGCCTGGCGCTAGCCTAACGCCAGAGGCTAACGGCAGAGCGAATACGTCAGTTGCCACAGTGCCTGCAGCTCCGGTCGGGCGTAGGCGGCAAAGGCCAGCCCGGTGATCACCGCCAGCAGCGCCAACAGGACCAGTGGCAGGGGTTGCAGGCGCTTCATCCCGCCTCGGTTGCCAGGCGCAGGCGCGCCACCGGGCGCTCGTGCAGCGGCAGATTAAGCAGTGCCGCGGCGATGCTGAGGCCGATCGCCGCTATCCAGACGATGTCGTAGGAGCCGGTCCGGTCGTAGACGGAGCCGCCCAGCCAGCCGCCGAGGAAGGCGCCCAGTTGATGGAAGAGGAAAACCACTCCGGTCAGCATCGACATATTCTTAACGCCGAAGATCGAGGCGACGGTACCGTTGGTCAGTGGGACGGTGCCGAGCCAGAGGAAGCCCATCGCCGCACCGAAGATATAAGCGGTCCACGAGGTAATCGGCAGGACGAAGACGAACAGGACGATCACCACCGCGCGTGCCGCATAGAGACCGGCGAGCAGCTTCGGCTTGCTGAAGCGTCCGCCCCACAGACCGGCGAGATAGGTGCCGGCGACGTTGAACAGACCGACGAGGGCAAGGGCGATGGTGCCCACCTCGATCGACAGGCCGCGGTCGGAGAGGAATGCCGGCAGATGCACAGCGATGAACACCACCTGAAAGCCGCAGACGAAGAAGCCGAAGGAGAGCAGACAATAGCCCCGATGGCTGAAGGCTTCGCGCAGGGCACCGATCAGGGTCAGATCTCCCTCCGGCCGGCGCGTGGCAGGCGCCTCGGTGAGCGTGGCGGCGAGCGGCAGCATCAGGATGGCTAAACCGGCGAGCACGAGAAAGGCCACCGACCAGCCGAAACCGGAGATCAGGGCGAGCGAGCCCGGTACCATCAGGAATTGACCGAGGGAGCCGATGGCGCTGCAGATGCCCATGGCGAGACTGCGCCGCTCGGGTGGAAACGCCCGGCTTACCCCGGCGAAGACAATGGTAAAGCTGGTGCCGCTCAGACCGATGCCGAGCAGGACACCGCTGCCCAGGTTGAGCAGCCACGGCGTCGACGAGGCTGCCATCAGCAACAGCCCGCAGGTATAGAGGACAGCGCCGCCGGCCACCGCCCGCGCCGTGCCGAAGCGATCGGCGAAGGCGCCAGCGAAGGGTTGCGCCACGCCCCACAGGAGGTTCTGCAGCGCGATGGCGAAAGCGAACACCTCCCGGCCCCAGCCGTTGTCGAGCGACATCGGCTGCAGGAACAGCCCGAAGCCGTGGCGAATCCCCAGCGACAGGAACAGAACGCATGCCCCGCACCAGAGCATGAGCTGAGCCGAGGGGCGGAACAATCGCTGCATGGACAGGCCTTTCATCAAAACTTCATCGAGGCAAAACGGGGCGGGTCATCGGCGGGTACCGCTCTCACCGCCGGTGGCCAGTTGCTCGATGACAGCCAGGAGCGCGAACAGCTGCGTGCGTCCCTCCCTGCCCAGCCCGTGTTCCATAGTGTCCTGAACGCGTTGCCAAAGTGGGATAGCCTGGTCGATCATCGCCGCGCCTTCAGGGGTGAGGCGCACCAGTTTTTCGCGCCGGTCCGCGCCGGCGTCCATCCGCACCAGCCCGGCGGCGGCAAGCAGGCGCAGATTGCGTCCGATGGCGCTGCGCTCGATGCCGGTGGCGGCGGCGAGCGCCGACAAATGCGGCTCGGAAAGCCATTGCACGTTGCGTAGCAACGAGAATTGGGCGACGGTGATGCCAAGTGGGCCGAGCGCGGCATCGTAGAGGCCGGTGATCGCGCGCGTTGCACGCCGCATTCGGCTGCAGACGCAAGGGCTGGGTTTCATGTTTGTTGTATATACCCGCTTTCTGCGGATGTCCAGTGGCGGATTAGGGGTTTTCCGTCCATACCCCTTTTTTCGGTTGACCTTTGCCCTGGTTTCGTATTTCTACTGGTTGAAGACGACTTTTTGGCCAGACTTGCCGGCCCGCCCCAAGAGGCTCTGATACAAGTTTCTCACCCAAAAATTTGTCGTTGTGCAGGACCGTGCGATCTACGTGCGGTCGAGTGTTTTGCTACATGCCAAGGAGACGACGATGGCTTCCGGAACTGTGAAGTGGTTCAACGCGACAAAGGGCTATGGCTTCATTCAGCCCTCCGACGGATCCCGTGACGTGTTCGTTCACGTGAGTGCCGTTGAGCGCGCGGGACTGCGGACCCTGGTGGAAGGGCAGCGGATTTCTTTTGATATTACAACGGAGCGGGGCAAGACCGCGGCCACCAACCTAAAGGCCGACTGATCACGCCGGGGCTGGCCCGCAGGCTCCTCCAGCCTGCGCGCTTCGGCCCGCATTTGATCATGCAAGCGGGTCCCGGCTTACGTCGGGGCCCGTTTTTGTTTTGCAGCCGGTGGTTATTGGCGCCGGGATGGTCAACGCCACGGCAACTGCTGTCGCGGCATGGTTCAGCAGTTCGCGAGCAGCCGGGCTAGGTCTGCCTGGCGCGCGCATTCGGTTTTTGCCAGAACCTGCTTCATTTGAAAGCGGACGGTTTGCACCGAAATCGCCCGTCTTTCGGCGTATTCGCGTAGCGAGACGCCCTTCCCGAAGGCGGAAGCCAAAGCCGCTTCTGCCGGCGTCAGCCGGTAGCGGGTCCGCAGCATCTCCTCGCAGCGAGGCGACGGGTAGGCCGCTGCGTCGCCGCCAATCAATACCGTCAGTGCCTGGCGCTGAATAATCTGCCAGAGTTCAGGGTTGTGCCGTGCCGGTTGGATCTTCAGCCTGTAGGGAGGGCGCCCGGAGGGGCGCTCAATTTTCAGCGTGCGGCTGGTAGGCGCTGCCGCCGCCGTGTCGTCCGCCGCCATCGCCACATCGCGCAACACCGCCATCAGTCGGCGTCCGGTCTGCCGATCCGTGGTTTCGATGTGACGTTGGCGGAGGGTGAGGCCATCGTTTGCCTGTAGAATCGTCTGGGCGCGCTCGTTGGCGTGCAGCACTGTGCCACTCGGTTCGAGGACCAGCATCGGATTCGGCAGGCAGTCGAGGGCGTCGGCGAGCAGCCGGGTTCCCTCCTGTATTTGCCACAAGGCCAGACGAAGGGCCATGGCCCGCTGCAGGTGGGGCAGAAAGGCATTGAGCCGCTGCCGCTGTTCTTCCTGGAATGGTCCGCGCAAGGCGCGTTGACCGCAGGAAATCCTGCCGACGAAGGGCGCTGCGACGGCCAGATGCATGCCGATCGTGTAGGCGATATCCGGACGCGGCAGCAATGGGTTACGAATGGGGTGGCGCTTGCAACCGCTGGACGTAAACAATTGTTGGCCATCGTTACTTACAAGGGTCGGCTTGGCTGGCGTGCGCGCACCACGGGTATTGGTCCCCAGATAGTGAGCCGCGTCGTCGCGTTGCTCGTAGAAGTCATCGCTGCTGATGTGTTCGATGATCTGATCGCCAGTCGATCCGTCCAACAGCATGAAATCGACGGTGTCACAGAGCACGAAACGCTGTAGCGCGTTTGCCACGTCGGCCCACAGTTCAGGGCACGCCACCGCATCATAGATGGCGAGCGTAAGGTCCTGTTCGGAAATGGGTTTTTGTGGATCGAGGCGCACTTTGATCTCCGTCCCAGCAGGGTCTTCGGCGCTGCCTAGGTCGGTTTGTCCCGACGCATTCATAGCACAGTTTAAACGATGTGCTAAAGCGAAGCCAAAACGTGTTCTCTCATCTCCCAAATGGGAGATGCATCGATGCCCTGGATCATGCAGGATCGCTCTTACGTTGCATTGATACACCGGCTGGCTTCATACCGAGGTGCGCCGGTTAGCAAAGGGGGTTGAGCAACGTATTAGGGAGCGGTGGGCATTCAGAGTCAAATCTGCGGGAGGCCGACGGGGGTACAGTCGGCCTATCCTGCATTTTCGGCCTATCTGCTGCGCGCTGGTTTAGTGTCGCGTTTCCATTTCCTCTGCCACGTTGCAATTGAAGACATCCAGTGCGCTGTCGATGCTCGCGTTGAGCAGGCGGGTGGCTTCGCGTTTGGCATCCCGCCCCTGGAGCGCACCGACGCCATAGATCAGTCGTGCTGCCGAAATCCCCAAGGCGATGATCGACCATTCGACGGAAGCCGGTTGATCCTTCATCCAGTCGGTCAGTTTCCGCTCCAGATTAATCACGTTCTCCACATCTTCATTCGTCACGGCTGCTCTCCCTCCACCCAGGGTTGCTGATTGCTGACCTTGATAAGAACAAACAGCGAACAATAGGCAAGCAGCTGGCTGATTGTCAATATCTAAGTTTATATTCCTTTTTTCTGCGAGAAAGTGGCCAATTTGGGTGGGGGTGGATAGCCATGGCGCCCGGATAACGGGAAGTTATTGGTCAAATTATGATAATAAGAAGGCATGTTTGTAATTACATCCCCAATAGAGGGGCTACTTTGGCTCGTGTAGAATGTACATACATACCACTTAGTGGGCATGCGCCAAGTCATATGTGTCGTATAGGTTAAAAAACAGAACTTATAAGTATATACATCTCAATGATCATCTCGTTGATTCCGCATATTTGTCTCATACGGGCCATCATCTGGTCATAAAATACATATTGATTAGCATATGCACGCAGTTGTTTAGGCAATGCCGTGCAACATTGTGGTCTAAGCATTTCTACCTAATACAACCGGCGAAGCAATGCGATCGCCGGCGCGGACCACGCAGCGACCGAGAGAAATATGCCCTAAATGGGGCTGTCAGCGACCAACAACGGGAGGACATTCGCAATCTCGCTGGCGTACGCCAGCGTGGACTGCAGATGTCCGGTCCCGCCTGATCAACCACGAGTCATCAACGGTTACAGGGGAAGTAAAAATGCTATGCCGGAACGTAAGTACACATAACCCGTGGGTGAGGACACGTCACGGTCTGTGCCTGTTTATTTGCGCATCTCTTCTACTTATCGCCGCGTTCTTGCCGTCGGCGCCAGCGCAGGCGGCATCGTCCTGCCTCGCCAGTACGATCACCGGCTGGGCCGGCAAGTCGCGGGTCATGACTGGAGCGATGATGACGGACGACGTCGCCGCCAAGGCACCCTTCGATCTGCGCTACGTCTATCTCGCCGGTCAATTGCCCGACCAGGGCGACGCCTGCAACTCTTGCACCTCAAACTGCACGGTCGGTGGTGTCAGCACATCGAATTCGCGCGGCGGCAACTGGTGGGGATGCTGGCAATGGGACCAACTGCCTCCGGGTGCCTACGTCCGTGATCTGATCACCGCCGCAAAGGCGAAGGCGCAGATCCCCATGTTCACCTACTACTACCTGTTCCTCCAGGCGAGCGGTGCCAGCGAGGGCAAGGGGGAGATCAGCAAGGCCAGCGATGCAAGCTTCATGAAGCGGTACTACAACGACTTCCGCTTTTTCCTGAAGCAGATCGGCAGTAACAAAGCAATCGTGCACGTGGAGCCAGACTTCTGGGGCTACGGCCGCCAGGTGAACAGCAGCTCGGCCAATCTCCAGGCGGCAGTTGCGAGCGCCAACGGCACCGACTGCGCAGGGCTACCGAATACGCTCGCAGGCATGGGGCGTTGCATGATCGCCATGGCGCACAAGTACGCACCGAACGCACAAATCGGCCTGCACGCCAGCCCCTGGAATATCTCCTTGAACAAGAACGCGTCCTATAACATCGAGGCCGATGCCCAGGCGGCGGCAAGTTTCCTGACCGCGGCCGGCGGCGGTGACTTGGTGGTGAGCGATCTCGCCGATCGTGATGCCGATTATTATCGCATTGTCCAAGGCCGCAACGAATGGTGGGACGCGACCAACAAGGCGCTTCCCAACTTTACCCAATATCTCCGCTGGGTAACCGCGCTCACGGCGGCGATGCAGAAGCCAGCATTGCTGTGGCAGGTGCCGGTTGGCAACGCCAATCAGAACAACAGCGTTCTCCACTGGAAGGACAACCGCTTGGCCTATTTCTTTGGCCACATGGCGGACTTGGCCAAGGCCAACGTCGCCGGCATCGCTTACGGTGCCGGAGAGGAACAGCAGACCAACCCCTCCTCCGATGGGGGATTGTTGGTTGCGCAGACGAAGTCCTACGTGAATGCTGGCGGCACGGCGGCCTGCGCCCAATGAGCGGAATCACGTGACCGGCGTCGGGACGATCTAAGGCTGAAAGCCGGAAAACAGACCCCGGGGTGCTCATGCAACGCCCCGGGGTCACCTGCTTGATGGCGCACCGCTATCCGCTGGTGGGCGCTGCCGATGCGGTCGGGCTAAGGTGGGGTCAGGCGACGCTGGAGTTCAGGCGACGGGAAGCAGCAGGTGCGAAGTCACGTCGCCAAGCGCCGGAACCTGGCCGATCGGGCCGATCGAGGCCATGGTTGGCGCCGAAGTGAACAGGCGCTGCGCCGCGCGACGGACGGCGGTCGCATCCACCGCCTCGATTTTCGCCACCGACTCGGCCACCGGGATCGGCCGTTCGAACACCATCAATTGCCGCGCCAGTTGTTCGCAGCGCGACGACGTGCTCTCAAGCGACATCAGCAGTCCCGCTTTCATCTGCGCCCGCGCCCGCGCCAGTTCCTCGGCGCTCACCGACTCGATCATGCTGGCGATCTCATCGCAGACCAGAGGCACCAGTTCACCGGCCTCGCGTTCACCGGTGCCGGCGTAGACGCCGAACAGGCCGATGTCGGTATAGGCGGCGGGGAAGGTGTAAATGCTGTAGACGAGACCACGCTTTTCCCGCGCTTCCTGAAACAGCCGCGACGACATGCCGCCACCGAGAATGGTCGACAACACCGACAAGGCGTGGAAGTCCGGATCGCGAAAGCCGAGGCCGCGGAAGCCCATCACCAGGTGCACCTGTTCCAGGTCCCGCTCTTCGCGCCATTCACCGCCGCGATACTCTGCCGGTTCACGTTCGGAGCTGACAGCGGCGGGCAGGCTTGCGAACGCTTCCTCCGCCATTGCCACCAGCGCCTCGTGCTCCACCCGGCCGGAGGCGGCGAGAATCATCCGCGGCGCGCCATAGTGCTCGCGCATATAGCCCATGACCACATCACGGGTGAGGGCGCCGATGTGCTCCGGCGTACCCAGCACCGAGCGACCCAGGGCTTGGGCGGGAAACGCCGTCTCCTGGAAGCGATCGAAGATGATGTCGTCGGGGGTGTCGTTGGCTTGCATGATCTCCTGGATCACCACCGTCCGCTCGCGGCTCAGTTCCTCGTCATCGAGGGTGGCGTTCTGCAGCAGGTCGGCGATGATATCGATGGCGAGACCCTGGTTTTCTTTCAGCACCTTGGCATAGAATGCGGTGTACTCGCGCGAGGTGTGGGCGTTCAGGTGGCCACCCACGGCTTCGATTTCCTCGGCGATCGCCCGCGCGTCGCGGTTGCGCGTACCCTTGAAGACCATGTGCTCAAGGAAATGGGAGATACCGTTGATCGGAGCCCGCTCGAAGCGGCTGCCGGCTTCCACCCAGACACCAACCGACGCCGTCTCCACCGAGTCCATGGGATCCGACGCCACCCGCATCCCGTTGGCGAGGGTCGACACGCGGATGCGGCTCATGAGGATTCCCCTTTCCGGGCTAGAATGCCGTCGATGTGTGCCTCGACGGACGATAAGTCGTTCTTAAGGATATGATACCGCTCTGGCTTGGTGAAAAGATCGGCCAGACGGGGCGGCAACGCCGGACTGACACCGGTCGCCGCTGCCACCGCGTCGGGGAACTTCGCCGGGTGCGCCGTTGCCACCGCGACCACCGGTGTTTGCCGCTCGCCAGATGCTAGGCGGGCACCGGCGATGCCGATGGCGGTATGCGGGTCGACCGTCATCCCACCCCGGGCGAAAATATCGCCGATGACGGCGAGCGTAGCCGAATCATCGAGCCGCACGGCGTGAAAATCGGCGCGCGCCTGCTGCCATTCCGTGGCGGTAACCTGAAACCGACCGGTGGCGCGGAATTCGGCCATTGCTGCCGCCACCCGATTGCCGTCACGCGCGAACAGTTCGAACAGATAGCGCTCGAAGTTACTGGACACCTGGATGTCCATGCTGGGACTGAGGGTGGCGTGGACTTCGCCCATCGCCATCTCGCCGCTGTCAAAAAAACGGGTGAGAATGTCGTTGCGGTTGGAGGCGACGATCAGGGTCTCGATTGGCAGGCCCATCCGCTTGGCCGCCCAGGCGGCGAAGACATTGCCGAAGTTGCCGGTGGGGACGGCGAAACTCACGCCGGTGTCAGGCGCTCCCAGCCGCACCGCAGCGTAGACATAATAGACGATCTGCGCCGCAATGCGCGCCCAGTTGATAGAATTGACCGCGGCCAGCTGGTGGCGATCGCGAAAAGGCTGATCGTTGAACAGCGCCTTTACCAAGTCCTGGCAATCATCGAAGGTGCCTTCAATCGCCACGTTGTGGACGTTCGCGGCCGCCACGGTGGTCATCTGTCGCCGCTGCACGTCGGTTACCCGCCCATGCGGATGCAGGATAAAGATGTCGATGCGGTCGCGGTCGCGGCAGGCTTCGATGGCGGCCGAGCCGGTGTCACCGGAGGTGGCGCCGACGATGGTGACCCGCTCGCCCCTTCGGGTCAGCACCAGATCGAACAGCCGGCCCAGCACCTGCAGGGCGTAGTCCTTGAACGCCAACGTCGGGCCGTGAAACAGCTCGAGCAGCCATGCATCGCCGTCACCAAGACGGACCAGCGGCGCCACCTGCGGGTGGGCGAAGTCGCGATAGGCATCGTCACAAAGTTGCGCCAGGGTGGCGCGGTCGATCGCCGGCGTTGCGAACAGCGCCAGGACCTCCGCCGCCAGCTGCGGATAGCTGAGCCGGGCGAAGCCGCGGATGTCGGCCGCCGACATCCGCGGCCAGGCCTCGGGCATGTAGAGACCGCCGTCGCGGGCGAGCCCGGCCAGAACCACATCGTCGAAGGCGAGCCGCTCGGCTCCACCGCGGGTTGAAACATACATCACGGGTGCAGGAATCCGTCCATCCGGATGCGCCGGGAGGACTATGTCCGGGCGCAAAAACTTCACCTTCACAGCCTATACAATGATGTGCGCCGCGACACAAAAAGAGTTAGCTTGAACCCAAGCTTTTAGGGTAAGCGCATGTTACTATCGCGAACCTTCAATAAGTCGATCCGCAGGTTGGCGTACCAAGAACGACCACCGGAACACACCCTGCGGCTATAAGATTAACTCGACAGAAGCTGCGCCGCCCTCTTAAGTAATTTCCATAATAGCCCGAATCTTCTCCAATATAGAAGCCGACAAGGCCGCGGTGTTTCCTTCCCAGTCTATTACTGGTAAGTCATTAATGTCAAAAGGAAGCCGAACACCTTTACGCCTGGTTATTATCACGTTTTTCTTAAGGCCTATAGCAAAACCGAGCTCATAATATACGTTCGGGCTTGGTTTCGAAACGTCCGCGAATACGAGGGACGATCTTGTAATTTCCTTATATATCCTTGGAATAATATGAGTTGTGTTTCCAATCGTGTGATCAATTCTTTTCGCGCTGAACCCGCATTTATTGGCACAGTCTTCGAATATGCCCGCCAAGGTAGTGTATTGCAACGCCTTCTCAAACGGCATAATGATGAAGCAATTTTTTGATTGCGTTACCTTTTCCGCGAGGGTGACCAATTCCTCAGCGTACGCTTGAAGGTCTCGTTGATCGCTCTCGCAAAGTTGGGGAATATTCCCAGACGAATTTGGAAAAGCCTTTTTCAGAACTTCATATTCGTCCCGCGTAATTCGATCGCCATACTTTCGATCAAACTGCTGCATTTCGTGCCTAAATATTCTGTGTATATCTTCTTTATTTAAATGTAATTGATGTGACGAAAAACTAGTAACAGGCAATATCGGCTTCTCAGCAATCTGTGCCCAGAACGTTATAATCTGAACGTGTTGATTCTCGCCAAGCAAAATTATGACATCTGCTTTCACAATCGCCTCTGGAAATGGGATATTGGCTTCTAGTCTCGACCATGTGGAGGAGTCACTGTAAATAAAATCACCGATGTTATGCGATCTTTCAGCGTTGCGACAAACATACGAAACTATTCGTCCTCCTACCGCTGTACATTGTGAACAAAGCCAAGCCTTTGCACCCTCAGCAACGAAGCGATCAAGTAAAGTTTCCGCACATCCAAAAAGAACATGATTGCGCTCAACGATCGTCTTTCCAAGCTGATTCGCTAACTCACGTATTCGTTTAGCGTTTGTGCTGCTTTCCATCGCACCATTATCCGTGCCCGGCAAGCCTGAAAGACACTCCCTCCAAGCCTTTTCTGCCGTTTCGTCATAATGTCCGACCACAAGAATATTTGCCATTACTTTAGTTTAGCACCGAACAGCTAAATCCATCAACAGCAGCTGGCTTTTGCTGCTGTGAACTGCCAATAGGCCTACCCTCCAGGGAGGGTAGGCCCTTGATTGCTTGCCGACGTTGAGCCTTAACGTAAATCGATTTACGCCGATTCCTTGGCGATCTCCTTCACCCGGTCGCGCAACTGGAATTTCTGCACTTTGCCGGTGGAGGTTTTCGGCAGCGGGCCGAAGATGATCGTCCGCGGTACCTTGAAGTGCGCCATCCGCGCTCGGCAGAATTCGATGATCTCGGCTTCGGTGGCCCTTGATCCGGGCTTGAGGCCGACAAAGGCACAGGGTGTTTCACCCCATTTTTCCGATGGCTTGGCAACCACCGCCGCTTCGAGAATGTCGGGATGACGGTAGAGCACGTCTTCCACTTCGATCGACGAAATGTTCTCGCCGCCAGAGATGATGATGTCCTTGGAGCGGTCCTTGATCTCGATGTAGCCGTCGGGATGCCAGACGGCGAGATCGCCGGAATGAAACCAGCCGCCCCTGAAGGCCTCATCGGTGGCTTTCGGATTCTGCAGGTAACCCTTCATCACGTTGTTGCCGCGCATGAAGACTTCGCCGATGGTCTGACCGTCGCGCGGCACCCGCTCCAGCGTCAGCGGATCGGCGACAATCAGTTCCTCCAGCATCAGGTCGCGTACGCCCTGGCGCGCCTTGAGGCGGGCCTTCTCCTCCAGCGTCAGCTTGTCCCAACTGTCGTGCCAATCGCAGACGACCGCAGGACCATAGGTTTCGGTCAGCCCGTAGACGTGGGTGACCTCGATCCCCATTCGCTCCATTCCTTCGATGACGGCGGCTGGCGGTGCTGCGCCCGCGGTCATCACCTTCACCTTGTGGCCGATCCCTTCCTTCAACTCCGCCGGCGCGTTGATCAACAGGTTGAGGACGATCGGCGCACCGCAGAAGTAGCNCACCACCCGCTCGTCGCGGATCGCATCGAAGATGTTGTCGGCACGAACATGGCGGAGGCAGACATTGGTGCCGGCGACGGCGGCGACTGCCCACGGGAAGCACCAGCCGTTGCAATGAAACATCGGCAGCGTCCAGAGATAGACCGAGTGTCGGACCATGCCCCAGGTGACGACATTGGAAACGGCGTTCAGGTGTGCGCCGCGGTGGTGGTAGACGACGCCCTTCGGGTTGCCGGTGGTCCCCGATGTGTAGTTGAGGGCGATTGCCTGCCATTCGTCGGCCGGGTTTTCCCAGGCGAACTCTGGATCGCCTTCAGCGATCAGCGCATCGTAGGTCAGCTCGCCGATTTGCTTGCCACCCTCGTAGCTGGCGTCGAGGACGTCGACGACGAACGGCCGCTGTCCGAGCCGCCCGAGCGCATCCATGGCGACGGCGGAAAACTCCGGATCGACGATCAGCACCTTCGCTTGGCCATGTTCGAGGATGAACGCGATCGCCTCAGCGTCGAGGCGGATATTGATGGTGTTGATGACTGCGCCGCACATAGGAATGCCGAAATGGCACTCGAACATTTCCGGCAGGTTGGCGCAGAGGACGGCGACGGTGTCGCCGAGGCCAATGCCGCGCTTTAANNGGGCGCTGCCGAGGCGCCGGCAGCGTGCATAGGTCTCGGCCCAGTTGCGACGGATATCGCCGTGGACGACGGCAAGATGGCCCGGATAGACCGATGCTGACCGCTCGATGAAGGTAAGCGGTGTCAACTGAATGAAGTTGGCCTCGTTTTTGGCGAGCCCAAGATCGTAAATTGTCCCCTGCGCGGGCATGGAACGTCTCCTCGTTTCCCAGTTGCTTCCTGTTAGCGGCGGCGCGTTCGGTGGAACCGGACTGCATTTCAACCCCCGCGAACTGAGCGCAACCATAGCGCATTTTCGCTCCGCGCATTGTGCGGGAGTTTGTTTGCGTGCAGCGAAATCGTCACTGGTCTCATCCCCACGGGCGAGTTTCGCCAGCAGACTTCGCCTGCAAACTTTGCCCGTCGGGTGGCGCGGTGAGGGAACCCTGAACGTGATGCTGTAGCTCGTGTGTGGACGGCCCCCTGGGTGCAAGGGGTGAGGGGGAGAAAATCTGATCTGGTGCGATGGCAGTCGTGTGTCCGGCCTGTTTTGCGCGGCACGATGTCCGCTGGCCCAGATGGGTTCCGCGATCCACGCCCAAACGGATTAGCGGCCTTGATGGCCACCGGGCTACCCGGGTTCTGTGGATCGTCGGCTCGACCGATCAGCATCTCTCTTCCTCAGCCCTGCACCCTTGGCATCAAAGAGTGGTCAGGCGGTGGCCGGCTGGCGATACGCCTCTCCACTCGTCATCATCGCCCAGACGATGCGCGCCATCTTGTTGGCCAGGGCGACCGCCGCGAGCTTGCGCGGCCGCCTTGCCAGCAAAGCGATGAGCCAAGCCGAGGCTCTTCCCGGCTTGGCCTGCCTGATCACCGCGGTTGCTCCCCAGCACCAGCAGCTGGCGCAACCGCTCATCGCCGGCGCGGCTGATCCCGCCCAGCCGCGTCTTGCCGCCGGTGGAATGCTCGCGCGGAGTCAGCCCCAGCCAGGAGGCGAAATGCCGCCCCGACTTGAACTGGCTGAAGTCGACCCGCAGCACCAGGCTCAGCGCGCCGATCGGCCCGATCCCCGGCACCTCCGCCAGCATCTGGCTGGTTGGCGTCTGTTTGTGTTGCGCCACCAGCCGGGCGTCGACCTCGGCCAGCCGCGCATCCAGCCGACCGATCTCGGCGCCCAGCAACGCCAATGCGTCCTTCGCCGGCGTCGGCAGCTCCGCGTCCTCGGCGACGTCGGCCAGCAGCTTTGCCACGCCTTGGCGGCCAAGGCGGCCGACATGACCGAACTCGGCCGCGTGTCCGCGCAGCGCGTTGACCAGCTGCGTGCGTTGGCGCACCAGGAGCTCGCGCACCGACAGCAGCATCGCGTTGGCCTGCTGCCTCGCCGACTTGACCGCGACCTCGCGCATCTCCGGCCGGGCCGCGGCTTCGCTGATCGCCTCGGCATCGTTGCGATCGTTCTTGCCGCGCTTGACGAAGGGTTTGACGTATTGCGGCGGGATCAACCGCACCGTGTGGCCGAGCCCAGCCAGCACACGGCCCCAGTGATGCGAGCCGCCGCAGGCCTCCAGCACCACCTCCATCGGCGGTCGGCGCGCGAAGAATGGCACCATGTCCTGGCGGCGCAGATTGCGTCGCAGCACCGCCCGCCCGTCGGCATCCGTGCCATGCAGGGTGAAGACGGACTTGGACGTGTCGATCGCAATGCGGGTAAGCTCGGTCATGGACGGCTCCTGTTCACTTCGACAGCGAACCTTGGCACCAGATGCCGCGGGGCCGTCCACCCCAACGGTTTCGTCGGCGACGTTGCGAGCGGATGTGCTATGCCGAAGCGTCGGTGGTGAGACGTCCGGCGCGTAACCGCCGTGGCGACAAACTAAGGAGAACGCCTTTGCTCTTCGCGGATGCATCGCCACGCGTGCCTCTAGGCAAGCCCGGAACCTCGGCTCGCCTGTCTGCGATGTACGATGCGGCGGCGCTAGTGCTGCTCGGCCTGTTTCTGGTCTTTGTTCTCTGCACCTTCCGCGATTACGGCATCACCATCGACGAGTGGGTCAACCAGGAGTCCGGTAGGTTAACCCTGGAGCTTTATACAAGCTTCGGCGCAGACCAGCGGGCGGTCAACTTTATCGACCTGTATTATTACGGTCCTTGGTATCAGACCCTCGTCGCCGTTGCCGACCGCCTCCTGCCGTATTCTCCCTTCGATACCCGCCATCTTGTGGGCGGGCTCGCTGGCGTGGCGACGGCCTTGGCCAGTTGGTATTTGGGACGGCAAACGCTGGGAGCGGCCGGTGGCCTGCTGACGCTGATCCTGCTCCTGGCAACCGGCTACTTCGTCGGCAACGTCTTCAACGATCCCATCGACACGCCTTTCATGCTGGCGATGACGCTTTCTGGTTGCCATCAANNCCGCTATCTGGGCCGCATGGATGAGTCGGGTTGGCGGCTGACGCTACCGGTGGGTCTGGCGATTGGTCTTGCCTTGGCGACGCGAATCGGCGGTGTGCTCTTTCTCGTCAATCTGGCCGTGGGTCAGGCAATTTTTAGCCTGTATGCGGTGCGTCGCGCCGGCTGGCGATCGGCGGCGCCAACGATCGGCCGCTTCGTCGTCGACAATCTGCTCATCGGTCTTGTTGCGCTGGCGGTGACCTATGCACTTTGGCCCTGGCTTTGGCCTGACCCGATTACCCGGCTGCTGGCGGCTGCAGACCACTTTTCCCGCATGCCGCTCGACTTCGAGTTCCCGTTCTTCGGTCGCATGTTGAGAACCACCATGCTTCCAGCTTGGTACGTCCCTGCGAATCTCCTGGTTCGTCTACCTGAGGCTTTTCTGCTCTGCCTCTTTGCCCTGCCGGTCGCGGTCATCGCGGCAGGCGGTGCCGTCGTTCGCGCTTCGGAGCGTTTCCTGCTGCTTATGCGCATCAATGTCGGGCTCGGCTGGATGCTACCGATCGCCGTCGTTATCATGACCCGGCCCGTACTGTACGATGGCTTCCGCCACCTCCTCTTCATTCTCCCGCCGCTGGCGGTAACCGCCGCAGCGGGTGGGCTCCTGGTACTCCAGCATTGGCGATGGCTCGGGATCGCACTCGCCGCTGTTGTCTTGGTGGGTCTCACCACGACAGTTTCGACCCTGATCCGCCTGCATCCGTACGAATACGTTTACTTCAACCGGTTGGTGGGAGGACCGGCGGGGGCCGCGGGTCAATTCGAACTGGATTACTGGGGTGCGAGTTTGAGGGAGGCTGCCCACGTGCTGGTTGCCCGCCTCACTGCGGAACGCGGCGCCGATGCAGTCAATGAACCGGTATCGGTGGATGTCTGCAATCCCTGGCATGATTCAGCCCAGCTGCTCCCGCCCGCTTGGCGCGGAGTGGACGTGGGCGAAGATAAAATTCCGGATTTTGCGATTACATTTGAACGGAAATACTGCCCTCAATACGACCAATATCCGATTTATGCGGTCGTATCGCGGCTGGGTGTCGTCCTGGCGACGGTCTATGACCTGCGGCACGGACCGATGACGCCTTAGTGTCTGACTGAAAATCGGATAGGTCGTTCAGGCTTTTGCCAAGTGTCGTGAGGATAGTTTGACCTCGACGTCCTTGGCGAGGCGGCGGTAGCGGTGAGCTAGGAGAGGGTGCGCTCGACGCCGATAACGTGACCGCTTCCTGCTTGAACTGATCCGTGAAACTCCGACGCGGTAGCCGGAAATTCCGCAACAGGCTCCCAGGACGTCGCGAAGCAGCTGTGTGGCGGCGCAATCGACGACACCGATCGGTGGTGTTCAGGGTGAAACGAACCCTATAGACCGACGCGGCAGCACCAGCCGGATTTTTGCTAACCTTGACCCCCTTCGCCGCCAAGCCTAAATCCGCCGAGATAAACGGTTAACCGCGATGAATTCCAAGCGGGGCATTGCCGGCGCTTCGCGGCCGGGATTGCCGCGCGGCTTTTCCGCCCGCGTTGTTGTTGATCCGCTCAGTGAGCTGTCCATGTCCACTCAAAAGTCCAACGCTTCCCATCCCGATTGGCACGGGACGACCGTGCTGTGCGTGCGCAAGGGCGGGCGCGTCGTCATCGCCGGCGACGGCCAGGTTTCCATGGGCAACACCATCATCAAGGCGAATGCGCGCAAAGTGCGCCGGCTGGCTGATGGCGGCGTCATTGCCGGCTTTGCCGGCGCCACCGCCGATGCGTTCACTCTGTTCGAGCGGCTGGAGAGCAAGCTGGAGCAGTATCCTCGCCAGCTCACCCGTGCCTGTGTCGAACTCGCCAAGGATTGGCGCACCGATCGCTACCTGCGCCGGCTGGAAGCGATGATGGCGGTGGCGGATGCGTCCGTTTCACTCGTTTTGACCGGGTCCGGCGACGTGCTGGAACCAGAAGACGGCCTGATCGGCATCGGCTCCGGCGGTTCGTTTGCGCTGGCGGCGGCGCGGGCGATGATTGACCGCGACGACATGGATGCCGAGGCGATCGCCCGCCGGGCGCTCGCCATCGCGGCGCAAATCTGCGTCTTTACCAACGACAACGTCATCGTCGAGGCACTCTAGCAGCCTGTCGGACTTAACGCGAGGCGGAGCTGTGGGTTATAGAATCCGGGCATGGATTCACGCCCCCGGCCCGGACCTCTTCGGCATGAGCAACTTCCGCCCGATCGACCGCGACAGCGGATTTCTGATGCCGCCGTCGGTGGACGAGTGGCTTCCGCAGCGGCACTTGGCGCGGTTCGTGGTGGAGGTGATCGCGGGGCTGGATCTGCGGCCGATGACCGGCAGCTACCGTGGCTCTGGGGAAGCGTCCTACCACCCCAGCCTTCTGCTGGGCATTCTGATCTACGGCTACGCCACCGGGGTGTTCTCCAGCCGCAAGCTGGAGCGGGCGACCTATGACAGCGTGGCGTTCCGCTTCATCGCGGCGAACGATCATCCGGACCATGACACCATCGCCGCGTTCCGCCGACGCTTTCTGCCGCAGATCGAGAAGCTGTTCGTCCAGGTGCTGGTGCTCGCGCGCGAGATGGGCGTGCTGAAGCTGGGAACGGTCGGGCTCGACGGGACCAAGGTCCACGCCAATGCCAGCCGGCACAGCGCGCTGTCCTATGACCATGCGGGCAAGCTGGAGGCCCAACTGCAGGCCGAAGTGGCCGATCTCATGGCCAAGGCAGAAGCGGCGGACCAGGTGGACATCGCTGACGGCATGTCGATCCCCGACGAACTGGCGCGACGTGAGGAACGGTTGTCCAGGCTCGCCGAGGCCCGGGCGAAGATCGAGGCCCGCGCGAAGGAACGCTTCGAACGGGAGCAGGCAGACCATCAGGCGAAACTCGCAGCACGGGACGCCAAGGCAGCGGCCACCGGCAAGAAGCCCACGGGCCGTGAGCCGAAGCCGCCGGTGGCGACGCCGCTGCCCACGGATCAGATCAATCTGACCGACGAGGAAAGCCGCATCATGGCGGTGGCGGGCGGCGGTTTTGAGCAGTGCTACAATGCGCAGGCGGCGGTGGCGGCGGGCAGTCTGCTGGTGGTGGTCGCCGACGTGGTGCAGGCGCCCAACGACAAGCAGCAGCTTACACCCATGCTGGACAAGATCGGCACTCTGCCGGACGTGCTCGGCAGGCCGGACATGCTGTTGGCGGACAATGGCTACTTCAGCGAGGCGAATGTGCAGGCCTGTGTGGCCGGCGGGATCGAACCGCTGATCGCACTTGGTCGCGAGGCGCATCATCTCAGCCTGCAAGAGCGCTTCGCTGCGGCGCCACCGGCGCCCGAAGACCCCACCCCGGTTCAGGCGATGGCGTATCGGCTGCGCACGCCGCAGGGCCGCGCGCTCTACGCCCTGCGCAAGCAGACGCCCGAGCCAGTGTTTGGCATCATCAAGTCCGTGCTGGGGTTCCGGCAGTTCCTGCTGCGCGGGCTCAATGCCGCCCGTGGCGAGTGGAGGCTTGTGACCATGGCATGGAACCTGAAGCGGATGTTCGCCCTCAGCCGCGCCGTCTAGCCTGCGCGGCCAGTTCCGCAGGCGCGCCAGCGCGACCGCACCGCCCAAAATGGCGCTGACAGAGGCGCCGACGCACCGATCCCTACGCAGGTCCGGCGACGCCCGAGACGCAAGTCCGACAGGCTGCTAGGCAGCTTGACGACCCCAGGGCTGTCCTTTCCGACAATCAGGCCTTACGGGGCGGCCGTAGCCGCCCCTGGCGCGAAGGTTGGCCTGATACGAGAGCTGGAAAAGTGGATTAGGTGCCGATGACGCCGCCGTCGTCCTTGGTGATAACGACGATGCCGGAGCGGGGCTTGTGGACCTTGGCGCGGTGGCTCTGCGTCGTCGGGCCGTTGACGCCGCTGTCCGGCCAAGTGGAGTTGGCAGTGAAGCTGCCCGACCAGTCCTCACCCGGATGCTGGATGCCGACGAACAGCGTCTTGCCGTCGGGGGTACCGACAACACCGGTGACTTCGCAGTTCTTCGGGCTGGTGAGGAAGCGGCGGGTCTCGCCGGTGGATGGATCGGCGCAGAGCATCATGTTGCCACCGATGTTCACCCAGTCGCCGGTGGCGTCGCCGGGCTGGTCGGTCTCGATCCACAACCGGCCGTCCTTATCGAACCACAGGCCGTCCGGCGCGCCGTAGTCGTCGCCGTTGATGTTGCCCTTGTAGCCGTCGTGGCCGGCCGGGTTGTAGCTGGCACCGAGCGTCTTGGTGGTGGCTTTGTCACCGCATTTAACGAAGATGTCCCAGGTGAAGGTCAGCGCGGTGACGACGCTGCCGTCCTCACGCCAGCGGATGATGTGGCCGAAGTCGTTGTCGGGACGCGGGTTGGCGGCGTCCACCGGCGGGTTGGCGCTGGCGGCATTGGTGGTGCCGTCCGGCTTGTTGCTGGAGACGGGAGTGTTGCCGCGGCGGTTGTTGTTGGTCAGCGTCATGTAGACTTCGCCGGTGACCGGATGCGCTGCACCCCACTCCGGGCGGTCCATCATCGTCGCACCCAGGCGATCCGCCGCCTGGCGGGTCTTGATCAGCACCTCGCCCTGGTCGGCGAAGCCGTTGGCCGCGGTCAGGCCATTCTGGCCCCAGATCAGCGGCAGCCAAGTGCCGGTGCCGTCGGCGTTGAACTTCGCGACGTAGAGGACGCCTTGGTCCAGCATGTCGCGGTCGCCACTGTTCACCTTCGCGGCGCAGACGAATTTGTAGATGTACTCGTTGCGCTCGTCGTCGCCCATGTAGAAGGCGACGTTCTTGGCGGCGTCGACGACCAGTTGTGCGCCCTCATGCTTCAGGCGGCCCATGGCGGTGCGCTTGACCGGCTTGGCGTTCGGCTTATTGGGATCGATCTCCACCACCCAGCCGAACCGGTTGGGCTCGTTGGGGTGGAGGTCGGCGCGGAAGCGCTCGTCCACCTCGTGCCAGCGGTAGCCGAAACCGCCCTTGACCACGCCGTAGCGGCTCTGCCCGGCGATGATCTGCAGCTTCTGATCGCCGTCCGGCACGCCGACCACGTCTCCGGTCTCGTTGGAGAAATAGCCGTTCCAGTTCTCTTCGCAGGTCAGGTAGGTGCCCCAGGGGGTGTGCCCGTGCGAGCAATTGTTCAGCGTGCCCAGCACCATCGTCCCGGTCGGGTCGTCAGCGGTCTGCAGCAGCGGGTGGCCGGCGGCAGGACCGCTGACGAGGCACGGTGTGTTGCCGGTAATGCGGCGATTGAGCGGCGAACTGCGAACGATCTGCCACTCGCCGGTGGCGCGCGTCGAGATTTTCATGACGTTGACCCCGTGCGCTGCCTGTTGCGCGCGGACCATGTCCAACGTGATGGTGTCGGTGGCATAGCTGGTGGTGCTGTTCACCAGCCCCGGGTCGCAGTACTCACTGTTGGCGCACAGGACGCCACGCTCGTTGGAGGAGTGAGGGATGCCGTTCTCGGCATGAGGGAAGAAGTGCATGCCGTCGGTATGGCAGCCGTAGCAATGCAATTGCGTGGCCTCCGTCATCGCGCCCGACGGGTTCCAGTTTCCTGCCAGGGTCAGCGAGTCACCCCAGGCTACCAGGACCTTCGCGGTATAGCCTGTCGGCACGGTCACCTTATCGGTAAACGTCGCCGCCACGTTGGCCGGAACCGAGGTGAAGCCGATGCCACCGACCGGCGACGGTGCGGCATGAGCGACGTTCGTCAGGGTTTCGAGGATGCTGGTTCCCAGAACCGCGACAGCTGTGGCACCGAGGGAGGTCTTCAGGAAGCCGCGCCGGCCGAGTTGGCGCTGTTCGATCAAATCGAAGATGCTGGGGTTGCCCGNATCGTTGCTGACTGACAGGCTGGGGCTCAGCTTGCTGTCAGGGTGAAACTTGCTGCTCATCCAAAGGCCCTCTTGGTTGTCTTGCGCCGGTCCGCCACGCCGTATTCGCGCGTCCCGTCCAGTAATCGAGGGCTGCACGATAGTTGGGTTGAATGACACCCTGATGAAACGAGCTCGCATTTTTCTGCTTCGCTTAGGCGAGCGTCTTCTTGGCGGCGGCCGGAACAAGGCTTCGGCGGTCCGCTGTTGCGCACCGCGTTGGGGCGGGGGATGATCATTCGCAAGGATCGAGGGCAGGGGCGCCGAGGCAATCGCGCGCCGCGCCTTGGCTATCGCCGTACAGAGGCTACATCTGCAGCAACAATCACGTCATCGTCGAGGCTCTATGACCAGCTTCACTCCGCGGGAAATCGTCTCCGAACTTGATCGCCATATCGTCGGCCAGGACGAGGCCAAGCGCGCTGTGGCGATCGCGCTACGCAATCGCTGGCGCCGGCAGCAGCTGGCCGACGATATGCGCCATGAGGTGTTGCCGAAGAATATCCTGATGATCGGTCCGACGGGGGTGGGCAAGACCGAGATCGCGCGGCGGCTGGCCAATCTTGCCCAGGCCCCCTTCATCAAGGTGGAGGCGACGAAGTTCACCGAGGTGGGCTATGTGGGCCGCGACGTGGAGCAGATCATTCGTGACCTGCTGGAAGCGGCAATCCTCATGACGCGCGAGCGGATGCGCCGCGAGGTACAGGCGAAAGCGGAACTGGCGGCGGAGGAGCGGCTTGTGGTCGGCCTCGTCGGTGAGAATGCCAGCGCCGAAACCAGGGACAAGTTCCGCCGGATGCTGCGCGCCGGGCAGCTGGAAGACAAGGAGATTGAGGTGCAGGTTGCCGACAGCAGCGGCCTGCAACTCCCCACCTTCGATATCCCCGGCATGCCCGGTGGCCAGATGGGCATGCTCAATCTCAATGACATGTTCTCGAAGGCAATGGGCGGCGGGCCGACGAAGAAGAAGAAGCTCCTGGTCGCCGACGCCCGCACCCTGCTGCAACAGCAGGAGGCAGACAAGCTGCTCGACGAGGACGGCATCGTCAAGGATGCGATCGAGCAGGTGGAGAACCACGGCATCGTCTTTCTCGACGAGATCGACAAGATCACCGGCCGATCCGAGAGGGTGGGCGGCGCCGACGTCAGTCGCGAGGGGGTGCAGCGGGATCTGCTGCCGCTGATCGAGGGCACCGTGGTGCCGACCAAACGCGGTTCGGTGAAGACCGACCACATCCTGTTTATCGCCTCGGGCGCTTTTCACATCGCCAAGCCGTCGGACATGCTGCCGGAATTGCAGGGTCGCTTGCCGATCCGCGTCGAACTCAAGGCGCTGACCCGCGACGACTTCGTCCGCATTCTCACCGAGCCGCAGGCGAGTCTGATCAAACAGTACAAGGCGCTGATGGCGACGGAGGGGGTGGAGCTGCAGTTCACCTCGGACGCCATTGAGGAAATCGCCACCCTGGCCGCCGAGATCAACAGCGGCGTCGAAAACATCGGTGCCCGCAGGCTGCAGACGGTGTTGGAGAAGCTGGTGGAGGAGATCAGCTTCACCGCATCCGAGCGGACCGGCGAGACGATCACCCTGAACGCAACCGACGTGCGCGGGACGGTAGGCATTCTGGCCAAGTCAGCGGATCTGGCGAAGTTTATTTTGTAGCAGCGGCTGGCGGCGTCGGCTGGTCTTGCGACATCATGAGGATTGGCTTTGCGGACTGATCCTGTGAGGAACTGCCATGCCGACGATCGATCCGATGCTGGCCCTCGGGGTGGCGGCGTCCACTGCCGTGACCGACGCGGCCTATGTATTTTTTAATGCCGCGGTATCGTCGCGACAGCGGATTCGGGCGGCTACCTGGAGCAGCGTCTGGTACCTGCTCTCCGCCTTCGCCGTGATTACCTACACAAGCAGTTGGATTTACGTCCTGTTCGCCGCCGGAGGCTCCTGGCTCGGTGCTTTTGCGACGGTGAGCCTGTTGCGGCCGAGGACATCCACCCTCGACCGCAGCTGAGCGCCGTCGGGTAGTCTGCAGTTCTCAGGCCGGCGAACTCGCGGCATCTGGGGCTGCAGGCTGCTCAGTCCCGATGCCGGGGCGAGTGCTCCCGCGTCGGTGGCGATGAACTCTTCGGCGCGGGTGGCAGCCAGCGGCAAGCGGGGGTCACCGGCGTGCTCGCCAGCAGCCGGCGCACCGTTGCCAGGGTTCGCCAGTAGACACCTTCCATCAGCCAGTGGCCGAACTCGCCGTTGCGGCCGATGCTGACCAAGCCGTCGATGCCGGTACCGTGCTGCCAGGCAAGGCGCTCTTCCTCGTAGTCGAGATGGAAGATGGGATAGGCCGTTGCCAAGCGCAGGGTATGCGCACCCTGAAAGCGGCGTTCGGCGTCGGGGATGGTGCCGGCGAGCCCGGCCAGACATTCGCGGGCCAGCGTGTCGTTGTCCTTCGCCCAGACCGGGTCACCCGGTTCGGCGCTGATATCGGCGGTGATCACCGTCTTGCCCTCAGGCGCCAGCCACGGCATGGAAATCGGTGCCTCGGTCAGGCGGAAGAAGGGCACGTCGCGCTTCGGATACCAGACCACGGCGTCAGACAGCAGATTGCGGCCCTCAAGACAGAGATTGACGGCGATGATGCCGCGATAGCGGAAGCGGCGATAGGGCTCGAGCCGATTGGTGCCGGTGACGAGGCGGGCGAGGATATGCACCGGCGCGGTGCTGATCACCGCCGAAGCCGCAATGGTGCGGCCATTGACCCGCACTCCTTCCACCCGATCGTTGGCGACGAAAATCTCCTCCACCCGGGCGCCGGTTTCGATCCGCGGCCCCAGATCCCTGGCCAGGGTGTCGCAGATCATGCTCAGGCCGCCCTTGGGATACACCAGCCAAACGTTGGAATTCAGTTTCTGGTCGCTGTTGTAACCGATGGCCACGGCGCGCTTGGTCACCCGCTTGACCAAGCTGTAGGAGAGGATTTCCCAGACGGAGTTCATCTTGTCGCCCACGTCGGGCGACAACTCATGGGNGGACGTACCCGACCACGCCTCACACAGCGGCAGCGCCACGTCCCTNNCGGCGAACCGGTCGCCGTAGGTGGCGCGAAACCATTCCGCTGCATTGGGCGGCGTGCCGCGCTGACCCCGGCGCAGACGGCTTGCGAGGGCCGAGACGAGGTACTTCGGTTGGCGCAGCATCAGACCGAAGGGGTAGGTGCAGGCGGTTTCGCCCAGCCGGACCGATTCGCCATAGTAGGCGATGTCCCGACAACTGGCATCGACACCGAGCGCCGCAGTCAGGCGATTGGTGAGAAAATGCGCGCCTGAGTCGTACTTGAAGCCTTTCTCGTCGCGGAACGACGACGCCATGCCGGCGATCGACGGGCTGCCCTCGAAAACCTGCACGTCGACACCGCGGCGATGCAGTTCGCTTGCGGCGGCCAGCCCGGCCAACCCGGCACCGATGACCACCACCGGCGCTGCCTTGCCGGCAGCGGCAGGCGCTAGGCCCTGGATCTTGACCATCTCTATTCACTCCCCCCGACGGCCGCCGCAAAACAGCCTGCAGCAACGCGCCGCGTCCGAACAGCTGATGCAATGTGTCGAATATTGTGAATATGCCAAGAGTTACCGGCGTCTTCAGGCTGAATTGCTCAATCAACCAACGGGGTGCGCCGTAGTCCTCTAGCATATTACGCAGTGAATAGGTCCAGTTGACGGGGCTGACAATGGTGCGGATGACATCGACATTGTAATCGCACTTGTGAGCCAGCCGGCCGAGAGACTTGCGGTTGAACAGATTGAAGTGGCGCGGGAAGTGGTAACCTCCCCAGTGCCGGCTCTTGAACACGCTGAAATCAAGACTGTCGGTATTGTCGGTCACGATCAGCAACCGTCCGCCCGGTTTCAGCAGCGCGTGGACAGCGGCCAGCACTTCTGGCGGGGAACTCACGTGCTCGATGGTCTGGATCATCAGCGCGAAATCATAGGCGGACCGTTCGAGCGGCAGATCCTGCACCGTACCGAGGTGAACACTCAGGCCACGCTGGCTTGCGACCAGAGCCGCCCGCTGGTCCAAGTCGACGCCCTCCAACCGCCAGGATTTGGGGCCAAATTCCTGCAGCAGCCCCAGGTGGAAACCATCACCGCAGCCGATGTCAATAATACGCGCGTTGCTTGGAAGGTCATTGCAAATGGAAAGAAGCCGCTTTGCCTCCAGTCGGCGTCGAACTTTGTAAACAAGACCGAAGCTCGTCTCCGAAAAGGCGAATGCATGATAGTTGTCGGGGTAAATTCTGGCAAATTCACTGTCGTCTGGGCGTGGATTCAGGTACACAAGCCCACATTCTTTACATTGCATGGCGAGAAAACTGTCGTCGCTGGTCTTGTACTCGAAATCCTTGCCGACAGCGACGGGCGTCGCGTCATCGTGACCACAAATACAGCAACCGACCTTGTGCAGGGCGATCGTTGTTGCCGATTCCGCAGGGCTGGCGTCCATAATGTCTCCAAACGAAATGCGGTGATTTGTTTAGGGAATTCACCGCTCCCTACTAACATCAACGACACTCGACAATAGAATTGCAACTTGTGATGCGTTCTATAGGTTGCAGAACTCAGCGACGCTTATTTTATCCGCATCGTTGGCGCGGCGTGTTGGTTTTTTTTGTCCGAATTGTGTTTCACAGATCCGAATGGGCTATATCTGCACCAGCTTCGCTCGTCTATCTACCGTGGGTTACTTATTGGCGGGCGAAATTCTCTGAGTGTCAGCGGTCGGTGAAGTGTGGCGAGCGCGTCTCGATAAAGGCCGACATGCCCTCCAAACGATCGGCCAGCGCGAAGGTGAGCGTGAACATCCGCCGTTCGAAGGCGTGGCCGGCTAACCAACGGGGAGGGGCTCCACCGACGTGCCGCTCAGGCAGCCTCACCCCCTTACCAATTGCCGGGCGTCGTGGTCAGCGGCGGCGGGAAGTAGGGCCTACCGGCGGCTCGCTAGTGCGCAGGCGGCGCAGCAGGACGTAGAGGGCGCCTTCGCCGCCGTCCTGACTGGCGGCAAAGGCAAAGGCCAATATTCGTTCGCGATTGGGCTGTTCGTTGAGCCAGCGCGGGACGTTCGTTTTCAGCACGCCTACGGCACCATCGGACCCGTAGCCTTTGCCGGTGATGACAAGAACACAGCGGCGGCCCGCTTGTTGCGCGCGGGCGAGGAACCCGCCAAGTGCCGCATGTGCCTCCCCCTGCGTCATCCGGTGCAAGTCGATCTGCGTCTGCGGCCGCAGCAGGCCGCGTTTCAGCCGCAGCAGCGTCCGCTGATCGAGACCGGCGGCGGATCCTGGCGCTAATGGGGACGGCGATGGAGGCATTGCCGAAGCTACGTGCGCTGACGGCAGCGGCGGCAGGGCAGCGCGTCGTTCTGTCACGACAACGGGTGCTGGCGGCGGCGGTGAGGGCGCCGTCGCCGGTGCTTGGCGAGCCTCTGACCGCGGACGGGGCAACGGCTTGATTCCAGAGGTGAATTTCTGCCATAGCTCCGCGTCGGACTCTTTGCCGTCCTCAGGTTTGCGTCGGCTGTGGTTCGGCATCGACGAGCACGATCAGCAACTGTTTCGGTCCGTGCGCCCCAAGGAGCAGCGTTTGTTCGATGTCAGCGGTTCGCGACGGTCCGGTGATCCAGTTCACCACCCGTGGCATCATCGCTTCGCCACTGCCTGCCCGCAGACAGTCCCAGGCATCTTCGTAGGTACCAACAACCCACGTGGTCGGCAACACGACCACATGCACTTCTGGCAGGAAGTTGAGATTGGTCGGGCTGGTTGATCCGGATACTAGCATCAAGGTGCCGGTTTCGCCTATGCCTGCGTAGGCGCCGGTTACCGCTACAGGATCGTCCGCTGTCGCGGCACCGATCGAGAAGCTCAGCGTCGGCTCGCACGCCCAGGGAATCGCCGTGATCAGGGGATGGGGCGCCAGCTTCAGGCGCATCGACATGTTGAGGCCGTGCAGCAATGCTGCAACGACGGAGGGGACAGCATCCCAACTGGCGACGGTACGAACGACGGCGCTCACCCGCTCTGCTTCGGCGATAAATCGGGAAATGAGCTCGCTGCCATCGGCGCGTCCGCGCTGCGGAATGAGGTTGTGCAGCGGATTGTCCAGGCGATCGGCCACCGCCTGCCGCTCGCCCGGCGACGGCGCGTCGCGGCCGAGCGCAGCACGAATCGATGCCAGCATCTGCTCGCGATCGCTGCCCCGCGCGCTCATCGCTGCCACCTCATGNNTCCTCTCAGCCATCTTGTCGCCGGCGTTGCCGCGGTCGGCCTGCTTCTGCTGCGCCTGCCAGAGATCGTGAAATGTCCGCCCTGCCGGCGCCGGCAGATCACGGCTGCGGGTCCAGCCGCCCGCCAAGGGTAGCCAGCGGAGGCGCCCTGATCGTCGGCCGAGAAGTCCGGCGAGACCGACAGCGATCCGCATTGCCAGGTGGTAGAGCGCGGGCCGGGTGGCCAGCATGGCCCAGCCTCGCAAACCGTAGCGCAGTGAACGTGGCCCCAGGCGGTGGGCGAAGTGTTGCGCCCGCAGGCTGCGCAACATCCGCGGGAGCGGAATGCGCTGCGGACAGACCTCCTCGCAGCGGCCGCAGAGGGTCGATGCGTTGGGCAGGTGCCCTGCCGCGTCGATGCCGAGCAGATTGGGGGTCATTACCGCGCCCACCGGCCCGGAATATACCCAGCCATAGGCGTGGCCGCCGACAGCGGCGTATATGGGGCAATGATTGATGCATGCGCCGCAGCGGATGCAGCGCAGCATGTCGCGAAATTCGCTGCCCAGCATGGCTGAGCGGCCATTGTCGAGCAGGATCACGTGCGTGGCCTGCGGGCCGTCGCGATCGTTGACGCGGCGTGGCCCGGTGAGGAATGAGGTGTAGACGGAGAGGTCCTGGCCGGTGGCGGACCGCGCCAGAAGCCGCAGGATCGTTGTCGCATCATCGAGCGTTGGCACCACCTTCTCGATCGATGCGATGGCGATGTGCACCTTTGGCAGATTGCAGGTGAGATCGCCGTTGCCCTCGTTGGTCACCAGCACCACCGAGCCGGTCTCGGCAATCAGCATATTGGCGCCGGTAATGCCCACATCGGCGGTAAGGAAGGCGTGACGCAGGACCGTGCGCGCCTCATCCAACAGTGCACGCGGCTCCGCCAGGGGGCGATCGGCGGCAAGCTGGGTGTGCGCGTTGCGGAAGGTATCGGCCACCTGCGCCTGCGACAGGTGAATGGCCGGGGCGATGATATGGCTCGGCGCCTCGCCCCGTAGCTGGATGATGTACTCGCCCAGGTCGGTTTCAATCGGCCGGAAGCCTTCCCGCTCCAACCGCGCATTCATATCGAGTTCCTCGCCGAGCATGGACTTGCCCTTGGCGATGGTGTGGGCGTTGGCCTCGCGGCAGATACGGACGATTGTCGCACGCGCCGTCTCGGCATCGCTGCACCAGTGTACCTGACCACCGGCGGCGGTCAGGCGCTCCTCGAAACGCTCCAGATACAGATCCAGGTGGGCGAGGGTATGATCCTTGATCGCCACCGCGGCATCGCAGACCGCGTTGAACTCAGGCAGTCGCTCGATCGCCGCCCGGCGCTTGAGCGGAAAGCCTTGGCGGAAGCGGACGAGCGCTGCCTGCAGCTTGTCGTCATGCAACGCGCGTTTGGCGTTGGCGGGGAATGAATGCGCTGTCGAGTGCAAGCGGCTCTCCTCGTCCACTGTTTGCATCGGTTCTACATTCACCGTTGCCTGCCTTTGTTTCTCCGGCAGCGTTGCTTGGTCTGGGTGGTTTGCGCCGCTGCGCCGCTGCGCCGCTGCGCCGATCAGTCCCGTAGCGGCCAGCCGATGGGTGGCGCATCGTCGGTCATCCCGGCCAGCACCTCCGCCACATGGCGAACGCGAATCGACTTTCCTTCGCGGCTCAATCGGCCGGCGATGTTGAGCAAACATCCCAGATCGCCGCCAAGCAGCGTGTCTGCCCCCGAAGCAGCGATCGCCGCAACTTTAGCCGCCACCATGTGTGTGGAAATCTCCGGATACTTGACGCAGAACAGGCCGCCGAAGCCGCAGCAGCTGTCGGTATCCTCAATCTCGCACAGCTGCAGGCCTTCGATCCGCGCCAGCAGGGGGTGCGCGGCTGCTGCCGAATGCCAAGTTCGCGCAGGCTGGAGCAGGAATCGTGATAGGCGACTGTCGCCGCGTGCGCCGGCAGCGGGCCGGTTACGCCAAGCACGTCGATGAGAAAGGTGGTCAGTTCGAAGGTTCGCGCCGCCATTTGGCGCGCCCGGTCCGCCCACTCCACGTCATCCTTGAACAGTTCCGGGTAGTGCACGGCGATGGTGCCACCGCAGGAGCCGGACGGAACGACCACATAATCCACATGGGCGAAGGCTTCGATAAGTCGCCGCGCGACCGCACGAGCGCCATCGTTGTCGCCGGAATTGAACGCCGGCTGGCCGCAGCAGGTCTGCGCGTCCGGCACATCCACCTCGCAGCCGGCCTCTTGCAGCAGCTTGATGGCCGCGAAGCCGACAATGGGCCGCCACGCGTCGGCGAGACAGGTGACGAAGAGGCCAACCGTGGGGTGCCGCCGGTCGCGAGTCGTTTGCATTCAATAACTGTGAATGCGGCCTGTGATCGACGCAAGCCCATTCGCAGCGGCGCGAGGCGTCACAACGCGGGCAGACACACGCTCACCACGGCCGGCGGACGACGTCGTAGTACCGCCAGTCACTTACCCGCGCGCGCCAGAATCCCGGCTCAGTCCGCGCTCACTCAGGGCCTGGAGATAGGCCTGCCACAGGCTCTCCTGGTCGGTCCCGAGATGATAAAGATAATCCCAGGTAAACAGGCCGGAGTCGTGCCCGTCATCGAAGCGGATACGCAGGGCATAGCTTCCCACCGGCTCGAGACCGGCAATCGTCACCTTGCGGCGACCGCTGACGATCTGCTTCTGCGCTGGACTGTGTCCCTGCACCTCCGCTGACGGGCTCTCGACCCGCAGCAACTCCGCCGGCAACCGGAACGACTGCCCATCGTCGAAATCCAGCTCAAGAACTTGCTCTTCCCGCTTCAGGCGGATCTCGATGGGTCGGTGTTGGTTGCCGAATTCGGTCATCGTGCCTTCGCTTGTGCCCGTTCAATTTCGTTCAGAGGCCGCGCTTCGTCTGCCAGCATGATCGGGATGCCGTCGCGAATAGGATAGGCGAGGCCGGCGCGATCGCTGATCAATTCATCCTGGTCGGCCAGATAGCGCAGCGGACCCTTGGTGACCGGGCAGACGAGAATCTCGAGAAGCTTGGGATCAATGCGGTTACGGTTCATGGTGTTGCCTTTCCATGTGCATGACCGAGCCCGATCACCGCATGCCGCTGATGCGGGATGCTCCGATCGTGCCAGTACACCCTGGCTGCAAGCAAAAACCTTGCCGCCATCAGTGCAGGAGGCCGGTAACACCGCTCTCGTTCTCGATCAATGCCATTTCAAACAACGATATGAGCATGTTCCCCTGGTCAGTCAGCGAACGGCTTTCCAGCAGGGCCTGTTTCTCACCGGTCTCGAACGGACAAATCATCGCCAGCGAGGTCACGATTGCCGGAATTGACGCCGCCTCGACCGCTGACCATTCGCAGGCGATGGACTTTGCCTGCAGATAGGCTTTGGCGGCAGCGAGCAGCCGCGCGCGGTCAAGCGACGGCTCCGCGGCCGTCTCCAGATCGATCAGGTAGGGCGAGAAATCGGGATGAACGCGTCGGAAAGGCTGATCGCCCAGCGGCAGTTCGTCAGCGACACGGAACCGGCAGATACCCTTCAAGGTAATGAGAAAGCGGCCGTCATCGGTCTCCGAAAAGCTGACAATGCGACCAGCACATCCCACCTCGAAAATCGGCGCATCATCAGGAATCGGGTGGGTCTCGACCTGGCGGGGCTGAATCATGCCGATCATGCGCCCGAGGCCGAGCGCGGCTTCAACCATCGCCCGATAGCGGTGTTCGAACACATGCAACGGCAGATGGCCGTGCGGCAGCAGTACGGCGCCATCAAGCGGGAAGATGGGGAGGAGGGGCGGCAGGTGGGGGAGGGAAGCCTCATCCGAAAAATCGGTCATTTGCTCATTCCACTCAAGGCACCTGCCCGAATGCGCGCCAAATTTAGGAAAACAGGATGGAAGACAGCCGTCGGCGGCCCGAAACGGTCAGCGGATGCGACGATCCCAGGGCGTCGAAGATCTTGACCAATTGCTTGCGCGCCGCCTCATCATTCCATTGCCGGTCCTGGCGGATCATCTCCAGCAGCCTGTCCACCGCCACGTCACTTCGGCCATGGCCGAAGTGCGCAACCGCTAGATCGAGCTTCGCTGCCTGGTCGTTGGGGTCGGCGTCGATTCGCCGTTGCAGATCGGCGAGATCGCCCAGAGCCTGCGTCTGCTCGGCGAGGTCAATGGCCTGGATCGCTGCCTTGATGTCGACGTTGCCTCTAAGCTCCGGCGACAAGTCAGCGAGCAGCGCCCGGGCACCGGCAGGGTCGCCGGCGGCGACACGGGTGCGAATCAGCCCGGCTATGGCCTTGGCGTGCGCCGGATCCTCGGTCAGGATGTGCGAGAATAGCTCTCCCGCCAACAACGGATCGCCGGCATCCAGGGCGTCCTGCGCTTCCTGCAGGATGTCGTCCACCGATGATGGGGCGCCTTGCAGCAATCGGTCGATAAACTGCTTGACCTTGCTCTCAGCCTGCGCGCCGGCGAAGGCATCCACCGGCTGGCCACCCTGAAAGGCGTAGACCGTCGGCACCGACTTGATCCGGAGCTGCATCGCCAGCTCCTGATNTCTGTCGACGTCGATCTTGACCAGGCTGATGCGACCTTTTGCCTGCTTGACGAGGCGTTCAAGCAGCGGTGTCAACTGTTTGCACGGCTGACACCACGTGGCCCAGAAATCAACGATGACCGGTGCGTTCATCGACGCACGGATCACGTCGTCGTTGAAGGTGCTGATGTCACCGTCCTTGATAACTGCGGCGGGCGCACCGGCCTTAGACACTTGTCCGGTTGGGCTCAATATCATGGCTGTGTGGGATCCAGGCGTGGCTGCAATTGCGTCAATCTGCAGGCTCATACATGGCATCTTCCGGCGGATGGCTCAAGGGTGCTGGCCTGCAGCAGTGGCCAGGGAGAGAACTCGCGGTGGATGGCCAACGGCGGCAAGGAAGCGGAGCAGTCCGGCCGGCGAGATTGCCGTCGTCGCGGTGTTCTGTAGCGGATGAAAGTTGAGCGGATCGCAGCGCATCATTGCCGCATCGAGAATCACCTGCACCAGCCCCGCGGCGTCGTTGATAACGGCGAAGGGAGTAACGGAGCCGGGTTGGACGCCAAGACTGGTCACCAGGGGCTCTGGCCGGGCAAAGGAGAGGGAAGGCGCGCCGAGGATGACGCGCAAGGCCTTGAGATCGATCGGCTGATCCTCCAACACCACCACCAGCCACAGGCCACCTTTCCTGTCCTTGAGAAACAGATTTTTCCTATGCGCCCCAGGTAGTTCGCCGCGTAGCGCCTTGTTCTCCGCCACCGTCGCCACTGGCGGATGTTCGATCGTTCGTACGGCAATGCCCAGGCTGGCAAGCCTCTGCAGCAGATCAGTGCGGCTGGCGGGTGGATGCGGCATGGCAAACACCTCCGATCGGTGGAACCGCTGGCGGGCGTGAGCGGCAGCCAGCTGTGCCGCGCAATCGGCCTTGCATTGCCGGGCGGGTTGCGTAATATCCCGGCTCCGGGGTGAACGCCATCCCGTGTGCGGGCGTAGCTCAGGGGTAGAGCGCAACCTTGCCAAGGTTGAAGTCGAGGGTTCGAATCCCTTCGCCCGCTCCAAGTTTTCCTTAGGAAAATCAGAGCGTTAAAGACGGCCCTTCGGGGCCGTTTTTGCTTAGAGCGGTCAATTTCCGTGCCGCTCCAAGCAGAATCTATTCAATTGGAGCAAAATCGGCTGCGGCGATCGTCTAATACCAGGGAGCGTAGAGTTTGACTCTCTTGGGGGTTTCTTGTGGTGTGGGAATTGCTTTGATCGGGGCCGGCGATGGCGGCGTGGGAGACGGCTCGATGGGGGCGGCGGTGCGTTTGCGTGAGGATTTCGGCGCGGAGGAGCTGCGCCGGTTGGCCTGCAAGGCGGTGAACGGGCTGCAGGCCCGGCGGTTGATGGCGCCGCCGGCGATTGCTGATGGCAAGAGCCGGGCCGAGGCGGCGAGCGTCGGCTTGATGGACCGGCAGACGCTGCGGGACTGGGTCGTTCGCTTCAATGCCGAGGGGCCGGCTGGGCTGATCGACAAGCCATCACCGGGCCGGCGGGCGAAGCTGACGCCGTCACACAAAGAGGCCTTGCGCCAACTGGTCGAAGATGGACCTGGCCAGCACAAACCCGATCTCGTCCGCTGGCGGCGCGCCGACCTGGCGGCGGTGATCAGNGACCGGTTTGCCGTCGATTGCCACGCGACAACGATCGGTCGGATGTTGCGGCAACTGGGGTTTTCGCACGTCAGCCCGCGGNNCCCACGGCATCCGGAGAAGGACGACCAAGCCGCGGACACGTTTAANAAAAACTTCGTCGAGCGGGTGACGGACCTCGCCAAGGGGCTGCCGGAGGGGACACCCGTGGAGATCTGGTTTCAGGACGAGGCGCGTGTCGGCCAGAAGAACGGTCTCGTCTACCAGTGGGCCAGACGTGGCACGCGACCGCGGCAACCGAAAGACCAGCGCACCGCCTGGGCCTACATCTTCGGTGCGGTCTGCCCGGCCCGCGACACCGGGGCGGCGCTAGTGATGCCGCGCGCCGACACCGAGGCGATGCGGTTGCATCTGGAGGAAATCAGCCGCACGGTGGCGCCCGGCGCCCACGGCGTCGTCGTCATCGACAAGGCCGGCTGGCACACCACCCCGGCGCTGGCGGTTCCGGCCAACCTCTCGCTGCTCCACTTGCCGCCCTGCAGCCCGGAGCTCAACCCGCAAGAGAACATCTGGCAGTTTCTCCGCCAAACCTATCTGTCCAACCCTGTGTTCGATGGCTACGAGGCCATTGTCGAAGCCTGCTGCAAAGCCTGGAATGCCCTGCTCGACGAGGCCGGCCGCATCGCCTCCATCGCCACCCGAACCTGGGCCATCATCGATCAGTAATTATGCTCGCTGGTATAAGTGGATGCGCAGCCGAAGTGGCAAAGCCGATGCCAAGCCTTCTGCGAGCGAGTTCGGTCCCCGCTCGGTGGCTGACGGCGTAGATCCGTCTTCTTGGCGTTGGCAGCCTTGAATTAGCCCCACTCACTATTAAGCTATATGGCGATATGCTTTAATAGCGGAAAAGCTAATTAAAGGATCGCTTGTGACGAACGGAGAGAACCAAAGGCTCGGGGCATATGCCGAAACGAGCGCGGGAGGCGAGCGTGTGCGCGCCTATGTGCCTGCGCCGCTGCCGCCGAATCCGCCGCTCGAACTCGGGCGGTTCATGCGGGTCTACGAACGCGCCATCGCCGCGGTCGGGCGTCTCGATGGCGTGACGACGATCCTGCCCTCGACGCCTCTGTTCCTCTACATGTACGTCCGCAAGGAAGCCCTGCTGTCCTCTCAGATCGAGGGGACGCAATCGTCGCTGTCGGATCTGCTGCTGTTCGAAAATCATGAAGCGCCGACGGTCGAACTCGACGACGTGACCGAGGTCTCGAACTACGTTGCGGCGATCGAGCATGGCGTCTCGCGGATGCGGGGCGGATTTCCGTTGTCGCTCCGGCTGATCCGCGAAATGCACGCCATCCTGCTCAAGTCGGGACGGGGCGCCGCGAAGCAACCGGGCGAGTTCCGCCGCTCGCAGAACTGGATCGGCGGAACGCGGCCCGGCAACGCGCTGTTCGTGCCGCCACCGCCGAACCGGCTGGAGGAATGCCTCGATGCGCTCGAGCGCTTCCTGCACAGCGAGGATGCGGCGCTGCCCCCGCTCATCCGGGCGGGCCTGGCCCACGTCCAGTTCGAGACGATCCACCCCTTCCTCGACGGCAACGGGCGCCTGGGTCGGCTTCTCATCACGCTGATCCTGTGCGAGGCGGGGGTGTTGCGCGAGCCAATCCTCTATCTCAGCCTGTTCCTGAAGACCCGGCGCGACGACTATTACCGGCTCCTGCAGGAGGTCCGCCAGGCTGGGACCTGGGAGACCTGGATGGAGTTCTTCCTGACCGGCGTCGCGGAGACCGCGGAACAAGCCGCCGCGACGGCGCGCGATCTGATCGCCATGTTCGATGCTCACCGACAGCAGATCGCCGGCCTCGGCCGCGCGGCCCCATCCGCGCTCCGAGCCCACGAATTGATGCAAGCCAGCCCGATCGTCACCATCCAGACTGTCTCCGAGAAACTCGCCGTCTCCTTCCCGACCGCCAGCACGGCGCTGGAAAACCTCGCCAAGATCAACGTCGTGCGCGAGACCACGGGACGGCAACGCGGCCGGATCTACGCCTATTCGGACTATCTGGCCTTGCTCGATCGCGGCACCGACCCTCTGCCGGCCTGACGCATAGGGGAAGATCCAAACCAAGCGCAACGTATATCGAGATGGAGGCGAACAGGGAGGGGCGGCAAAGTTTGTAGGAGGCGTCGGCGCGTATGCGGGCCGACGATGTGAACGGCGTGGATATAGAGCTTCGTGATTTGCGTTTGGCGCTCGTAACGTCACAGCACCGCAGCCTGCGACAGGCGGCGGAAGCTCTGAACATACGCCAATCGACCCTGAGCCGCCGGCTGCACGAGATCGAGCGCCAGCTCGGCGTGGTGTTGTTCGAAAGGACGAATGGCGGCACCCGCCTCACCACGGTGGGGCTGGAGTTCGTCGCGAGCGCCAAGCGGATACTTGATGACGTGGATACGGAACTCCAGCGGCTCAGGAGCAGGAGCCGTGGCGAACTTGGCCTGCTGGCGATCGGCGTTCATGCCTCCCCTTCGGCAGGGAACATGCACACGACGCTGGTCGAATACCATCGGCGCTTTCCGGATGTGGATGTGCGCACGGTCGATGGAAGCCATGAGCGGCTGCTTTGCGCCCTCGCGGGCAACGCCGTCGATGTTGCGATCATGACCGGCCAAGCGACGGCGTGGGACGGCCGCGTGCTTCCACTATGGAGCGAGCGGGTGATCGTGGCTTTCCCCGAGCATCATGCGCTTGGCCAAAATCCGAGGATTCGCTGGGCGGATCTTGCAAATGAAAAGTTCCTCGTCCCGCAGCAAGGCCCTGGACCGGAATTGGAAGGGCTGCTCGCAGCGAAGCTTCGTCATGCGGTGGGCTCCCAGCACATCGTCCATCAGGACGCTTCACTGGACAGGCTGCTGAGCCTGGTCAGTGCGAATTATGGAACGCTCCTGATGTTCGAGGGCGCGACGGGGGGCCGCTACGAAGGCGTCGTCTACCGGGAGGTCTGGGACGACGACGGTCCGACCCAAGTCAAATTCATGGCCTGTTGGCGAGATGCGAACAGCAATCCCGCGCTGGGATCGTTCCTGGCGATGTTGCGCGAACACTATCCCGACTTCTCGGCCGAACCGCCTGCGACCTGAGCGGCCCGATCGCGACGCGCCTTGGCGAAGGCGCGATCGGTCGCCATGAATCGCTCGATCATCGGCACGATGAGCTTCGAAGGCTCGGGCGCCGTTTGGCCGCTCGTCCGGCCGAGCACCTGAGCATAGGCGACGAGATCGCGATGCACGGCGGCGGGCAGTTCGACGCTCATCTTGACCGGCTTGTCGTCGGCCAGCGGCCCGAGTTTAAGCTTCGTCATGGAGTCCCTCCGTGGCCGTAGGGCGCCAGCACCAGATCGCGCGTGACGATGACACGAACCGGGAAGCCCGGTCGGATAGTGAGCGTCGGCTGAATGTTGAGCTGGCGCTGCACGATCTGCTGGCCGGTCTGGCTGATCGAGTTCGAAGCGCCCGAGCGGATCGCCTGGACGAGATTGTTCTCGTTCTGGCTCGTACCGGCTTCGGCGCCGACGCTGAGGAGGGTCGAGAGGACGGCGGCCTTGAACAGCATGCCCCAATGGTTATCGACCTCGTCTTCGAGCCCCGCATAGCCTTGCGTATCGGCGCCTGGCTGTCGTTCCAGCACGATGGAATTGCCGTCCGGCATGATGATGCGCGTCCAGACGAGAAGGATACGGCTCTGACCGAAGGCGACCGAGCTGTCGTATTGACCGATCAGCTTCGCGCCCTGCGGGATCAACAGGTATTGCCCGGTCGGGCTGTCGTAGACGGCCTCCGTCACCTGGGCAGTGATCTGGCCCGGAAGATCGGAGCGGATGCCGGTGATGAGCGCCGCAGGGATCACGGTTCCCGCCTGCACGACATAGGGCGAAGCCTTGGCTTCGAGACGGTCGGGGCTGACCGTTCGCTTGTCCGTCGCGGCGTTGAGAAACGCCGTCTTGCGATCCTGCATGTTCTGCGCGGACCCAGCATCGACGGGTGGCGTGGGTGTCGGACCGCTCTGTGTCGCCGTCGCCGGCGGAGCAACGAGGCCGACCGGCTGCGGCTGCTGGATGGTCTGGGCGAACAGGCGGCTTACGCGCGCTGCCTCGGTCTCCTGAGCCAGCCGCTGCGCCGCGGGATCGGGCGTAGTTGCCGAAACGCTGGCATTTGGCGCGGCGCCGGCATTCAGGATGGGTTTGCCGAGATCTCCGGGCAACGGCGGCCCAAGTGGGGGCGCCTGGCGCGGAAGGCCGGTATAGTCTTTCGGCAGCCCGGCAAGCCCCTCGGCCGAGGGGCGGCTTTGGGTGCTGAGCAACTCCTGCCCCGTCTGCGACCTGTTCCGGGTCTGAAGGGCGTAGCCGAGAGCGCCCGCGATCGCGAGGGCCGACACGGCGCCGAGCGTGATCAGCACCTTGCGCGAGAGGCGCGTGACGCGCGGCCGCTCGCCCCGGAGCCGCAAATCGGGCGGCACGACAGGCGCTGGCGCCGGCGCTTGTTCTTCCGGTTCGTCCGTCATGACCGCGGCCTTCCATCGGTGCGCACGATGCGGACGCGACGCTCACTATCCTTGTCGCCGAGACGAAGTTCGGCCGCGGCGAACAGGCGGTCGACGATGTAGTAGTTGGCGCGAACGCGGTAGTTCACCAGCTCGGAGCCGCCGGCCGGACCGATGACGAAGAGCGGCGGCATCTCGCCCTGGCGGATGCCGGACGGGAATTCGATATAGACCTTCTGGCCGTCGTCGAAGGCGCGCAGCGGCCGCCAAGCGGGATTGTCTCCCTCGATCGCATAGCGGAAGTTGATCGCGGCGAGATCGACGCCGGTGGCGATCGGCGCGGCTGTTTCGGCCGCCGCATTTTGCTGGCGCAACGCGATGAGCTGGTCTTCGGGATATTGCCAGGAGACCGACGCCATATAGGTCTTCTCGGTCGAGCGCAGCTCCAGGAGATAGGTCCGCCGATCGGTGTTGATGACGAGGTTCGTCATNNCTCTCAGGTCCGGCCGGGTCGGCTTGACCAAGATGTGGACCTTCTTGGTGGGACCCGCGCCGCTTTCCGTGTCGCCGATGATCCAGCGCACAGTGTCGCCGGCGGCGACCGGCCCCGTGCCGACGAGCTGTTCGCCTTCCTGCAGGGCGATGTCGGTAATCTCGCCGGGCGCCGTGTAGGCCTGATAGAGCGCGCCCGCCGAATAGGGGTAGACCTGCACGGCGTTGATGAAGCCGTCGCGCACGGGCTGCACGCGGGCGGCAGCATTCGCGCGATTAACGCGCACCTCTGGATCGATCGATTGCGGTGGCTCCTTCCCGCCGGCAAGGGGCTTCAACTGCCCGGGCAGCGGCAAGGGCTTCGGAAGCTCGACGATCTTGACCGGCGCCGNGGGATCGACGGTGAGCTTCGCCGGCACGGCGCTGTCGTAGTTGATGTCGGGCGGAATGAACTTGTGGGCGCAGCCGCCGAGCGCCGTCACCGCCAGCAGCAGAGCCGCGAAGCCGGATTTACGGAAAGGCGCAAAGCCGGCCTTCCGGCTCGGTTGAGAGACTGAAAGACGTGAAGCCGGACCGCCGGCTTCCATGGAAAACGGCGGGGTCATTGTCCCAACTCCTTCGACCAGTTGATGGCGGTGACGTAGATGCCGAGCGGGTTCTTGCGGAGCACGTCGGCGGAGGTAGGCGGCTGGATCGCGACGGTGAGGATCGCGGTCCAGCGTGAGGTCTCGGCGAGCGCGCCGTCCTGATAGCGGTGCTCGACCCACTCGACTCGGAAGCTGGACGGCGATGCGCGGATCACGCTCGAGACGTCGATGGCGATCTGCTGGTGGCCGAGCTTGGCGAAGGGATCGTTGGCGCGGGCGTAATCGTTGAGCGCCTGTGAGCCCGAGGTGGTGGTGAAGTCGTAGGCCTGCAGCCAGTTCTGCCGCACGATGATGGGATCGGCCGATAGCGAGCGGACCATCTCGATGAAGTGGGCGAGATACCAGGCGATCTCCGGATCGCTCGGGGCATAGTCGGCCGTGGCCGGCGCGACAGCCTGCGCCTGGCCGAGCTTGTCGACCTGCACCACCAGGGGGNNGACGATGCTGCCGTGGGTGGACTGCCAGACCAGGCCACCGGCCAGACCCATCGAAAGCGCGAGTGAGCCGAAGGCCATCAGCCGCCAGTTCTTCGCCTGCACCGGGCCGAACCAATTCGCTCATCCCAANGCTTGGGCGGCGCGCTGGTAGGGGGTCTCGGGTTCGGGNGTACGGCCGTAGCGGACCGTGGATCGGCGAAAGAGCGCCATTGTCNNTATTCTCCCGAAAGATCGACGGAATGGCCGCCGCCGTGGCTGTCACCGGACCTGAGGACGTGCGCCGCGGTGGTCGCGCCCTGGTGGATCGATTGGTTGCGTCGCATCCGCTGCGCCCAAGCGGGAGGACTGGATCCGCTCGAACTCGGCGTAGGGGCGGCCGCCTCGCTGCTGCCGACCGTTCCTTTCNNGTCGAGGAGCCGCCCGTGGCCGAGAAACTGGACCTCGCGCCGGCGGCGAAGCTGTCGCGCATCGAGCCTGCGGCCTGAGCCGCCGCGCGCCGCATTGGCGCTGAGGCCGCCGCCGTCGCGGCTCGACCGACACCGCCAAGACCAGCGGCCATGCCCGAAGCGCCGGACCGTCCGGCGGAGGCCAGGCTGTAGGCGGAAGAGGCGCCACCGGCCATCGCCGCACCACCCCGGGCCGCGGCCGCCGTCCCCGACGCAGCCGCCATCGCTCCTCNNTTCCGGCCAGGCCGAGCGCGCCAGCGCCGGCCATCGCGGTGCCTGCGACAGCGAGGCCGGTGCCGACGGCCGCGCCGGCGCCGAGTTGAGGCGCGCCCGATACGAGGCCCGTGGCGATGCCGGGCCCAAAGATGCCAAGGCCCAGCATGGCCAGCGCCGCGAGCACAACGGACAGCGCCTGCTCGATGGTCGGCTGGCCACCGGCATAGGTCTGGGTGAACTGTGAGAAGAGGCCGGTGCCGATGCCGACGATGACAGCCAGCACCATCACCTTGACGCCGGAGGCGACGATGTTGCCGAGCACCTTCTCGGCGAGGAAGGCGGTCTTGTTGAAGAGGGCGAACGGAATGAGGATGAAGCCGGCGAGCGTCGTCAGCTTGAACTCGATCAGCGTGACGAAGAGCTGCACCGCCAAGATGAAGAAGGCGATCAGCACCAGCAGCCACGACACCATCAGGACCGCGATCTGGACGAAATTCGCGAAGAAGCTGGTGAAGCCCATCATCTGGCTCGCCGCGTCGAGCAGCGGTTGGCCGGCGTCGAGACCGACCTGGGCGAGATGGCCTGGCTGCAAAAAGGTGGCGGTCGAGATCGTCGAGCCGCCGGCCTTCAGGCCCAGCCCGGCGAAACTGTTGAAGACGATGGCCGACAGGTTGTTGAAGTTGGTGATGATGAAGGCGAAGAAGCCGATGTAGAGGGTCTTCTTCACCAGGCGCTGGAGAATGTCTTCGTCGCCGCCCCAGGCCCAAAACAGGCCCGCCAACGTGATGTCGATGACGATCAGGGTGGAGGAAAGATAGGCGACCTCGCCCTTGATCAGGCCGAAGCCGGAATCGATGTAGGTCGTGAACGTGTTGAGGAAGGTGTCGATGACGCCGACGTTGTTCATCGCGCATCTCCCGAAGTGGTGGTGGCCGGCGCGACAGCGGCTGGGGGCGATGGCGGCAGCGGCCGCGCCGGCCTGCCGAAGAAGCGCCGGCGGTTCTCCTCCCAGACCGCCTCGCAACGCGCATCCACGGCATCCTTGGGACCGAGCGCGCTGCATCGGCGCAGCTCGGCCGTAAGGTCATCGGTGGCTGGAGCGGGGACGGTCGGAAGAGGCTCGACAACGGGCGTCGAGGGACGCCGGTTGATCGCGAAAAGGGTCGCGGCGAAGCACGCGATCAGAGCGACGATCGCGGCGGCGCGGAAGATGTCCGACCGGCCCAGCATCAGCGCGCCTCAGTTGCCGCTGAACATGGTGACGTTGCCAGGCTGGTAGCCGCTGCGCGTCGAGAAGTTCTTATAGTTCTGCTGGCCTTGCGCCTCGGCGGCGGCGTCTCGAGCCTGCTCGAGAGCATCGGCGCGGCTGTTCGCCGACAGCACTGCGACGACATCGGAGAGCTGCTGGGATTGCAGGGCCAAAAGCTGGTTGCCGGCTTGCGCCGCTTGGAGCGCGCCGGTGGCATTCTGGCTGGCCGAGACGAGCGAGGTCATCGCGCTGGAATTGGTCGAGATATTGCCGACCACCCCCGCCTGAACCTTCAGGCTGTCCTCGAAAGCCGCGACCGAATTTTGCCAGCGCTGCTGAGCATTGGCGACCATCGTCGTGGTCGAGCCCGTGCCCGCTGCGCTGCCATAGCTGGTCGAATAAGCCTGCTCGATCCGCTGGACGTTGAAGGCGATGTTTTGCGCTTGGCCGAGAAGCGACTGGGTCTGTGCGATCGACGACTGAAGCTGGGTCAGCGTCGACATCGGCAGGTTGGCGAGATTGCGCGCCTGGTTGACCAGGCTCGTCGCCTGATTGGTCAACATCTGGATCTGATTGTTGATCTGCTGCAGCTCGCGCGCCGCCGTCAGCACGTTCTGGCTGAAATTGGTCGGGTCGTAGACGATCCATTGCGCCGAAGCCGGCGGCACGGCGACGGCCACGGACAGCACGACGGCGCTTGCCGCCGCCAGATGGCGCAGCTTGATCATGATGACGTCTCCAGGTTGGTCAGCTCGGGAATTAGATCGGCGGACCAGAGAAGCTCGCGATCGGCGAGCCAGGTGGGCGTAAAGGCCTCACGGCCGCTCTCGGCGATGACGCGCTCGATTGCGGCGTGGTCTTGCTTGGAGGACGCGGCGCAGAAGGCCAGCGCGACCGGCCCGAGCCCCAGCTCGAAGAGGCGATTGCCGCGGCGAGATTGGCAGTAGTAGTCGCGCTTCGGGGTCGCCCGCGCGAGGATCTCGATCTGGCGATCGTTGAGGCCGAAGCGCCGGTAGATCGCCGTGATCTGCGGCTCGATCGCGCGTTCGTTCGGCAGGAAGATGCGTGTCGGGCAGCTCTCGACGATCGCGGGGGCGATGTTGCTGCCGTCGATATCGGAGAGCGATTGGGTGGCGAAGACGACGGAGGCGTTCTTCTTGCGCAGCGTCTTCAGCCACTCGCGGAGCTGCTGCGCGAACGCCGGATCGTCGAGGACGAGCCAGCCCTCATCGATGATCAACAGCGTTGGCCGACCATCGAGTCGGCCCTCGATGCGATGGAACAAATAGGTCAGCACGGCGGGCGCCGCGCCGGCGCCGATCAGTCCTTCGGTCTCGAACGCCTGCACCGACGCTGTGCCGAGCTGCTCGCTCTCGGCGTCGAGCAACCGACCGGAGGGGCCACCGACGCAGTAGGGTTGGAGTGCCTGCTTCAGCGCCGTCGATTGCAACAGGACGGCCAGGCCAGTGATCGTGCGCTCGCCGATTGGTGAAGAGGCCAGCGAAGTCAGCGCCGACCAGACATGCTCCTTCGCGGTCGGATCGATGGTGACGCCTTCCTTGGCGAGGATCGCCGTCACCCACTCCGCCGCCCAGGCGCGCTCGGCCTGATCGTCGATCCGCGCGAGGGGTTGAAGAGAAACGGAATGCTCCGACCCCGCGGAGAGGCTGCCGCCGAGGTCGTGCCAGTCGCCGCCCATGGCGAGCGCCGCGGTGCGAATCGAGCCGCCGAAATCGAAGGCGAAGATCTGATTGCCGCGGTAGCGGCGGAACTGCATCGCCATCAGCGACAGAAGGACCGATTTGCCGGCGCCGGTCGGGCCGACGATGAGCGTGTGTCCGACGTCGCCGACATGCAGGCTCAAGCGGAACGGCGTCGAGCCTTCGGTCTTGCCGAACAGCAGCGGCGGCGCCTGGAAATGCTCGTCGCGTGCCGGCCCCGCCCAGACCGCCGAAAGCGGGATCATGTGGGCGAGATTCAGTGTCGAGATCGGCGGCTGGCGGACGTTGGCGTAGGCATGGCCCGGGACGGAGCCGAGCCAGGCCTCGAGCGCGTTCACCCCTTCCGGCATGCAGGTGAAGTCGCGGCCTTGGATCACCTTCTCGATCAGGCGCAGCTTCTCCGCCGCGAGGCCGGCGTCTTCGTCCCAGACGGTGACAGTGGCGGTGACATAGGCCTGGCCCACGTCGTCGGAGCCCAGCTCCTGAAGCGCGAGGTCCGCGTCGGCCGCCTTGTTGGCCGCATCGCTATCGACCAGCGTCGAGGCCTCGTTGGTCATCACCTCTTTGACGATGGCGGCGATCGACTTGCGCTTGGCGAACCATTGCCGCCGGATCTTGGTCAGCAGCTTCACCGCCTCGGTCTTGTCGAGGAGGATCGCACGGGTCGACCAGCGATACGGAAAGGCGAGCCGGTTCAGCTCGTCGAGGATGCCGGGATGAGTCGTGGTCGGAAATCCGACCACGGTGAGTGTCCGCAGATGATGGGCGCCGAGCCGGGGCTCAAGTCCGCCGGCGAGCGGCTCGTCAGCGAGCAACGCATCGAGGTGCATCGGCGTCTCGGGGACGCGCACGCGCTGCTGCCGCGTCGAGATGGTCGAGTGAAGGTAGGTCAGCGCGTCGCCGTCATCGAGCCAGGCGACCTCGGGCATGAAGCCCTCGACCAGTTGCAGGACGCGGTTGGTCCGATCGACGAAGCCATGCAGCAGCTCCCACGGATCGACACCGGTCCGGGACCGGCCTTCATAAAGCCAGCCTTCCACCCGAGAGGCGTCCTCGGCCGGCGGGAGCCAGACGAAGGTCAGGAAATAGCGGCTCTCGAAGTGGGCGCCTGCTTCCTCGAAGGCGTCCTGCCGTTCGAGATCGACCAGGGCCGATGCCGGATCAGGAAACGTCGAATGCGGATAGGTCTGGGCGGCGATCCGCTGCGCCTCGACGAAGATCGCCCAGCCGGAGCCGAGCCGGCGCAGCGCGTTGTTCAGCCGCGCGGTGACGCCTACCAGCTCGGCCGGCGTCGCGCTGTCGAGATCCGGGCCGCGAAAACGGGCGGTGCGCTGGAACGAGCCGTCCTTGTTGAGGACGACACCCTCACCGACGAGAGCGGCCCAGGGCAGGAAGTCGGCGAGGCCTGCGGGGCGATGGCGGTATTCGGCGAGGTTCAGCATCATTGCCTCACACGCCGAGGTGGGCGGGATAGCGGAGATGGCGGCGCACCACGTCGACGAATTGCGGGTCGCGTTTCGCCGCCCAGACAGCCGCGGCGTGGCCGACCGCCCAGATCAGCGTGCCGGGAATCCAGAGGCGAAGGCCGAGGGCGATCGCCGCCGCCAAGGTGCCGTTGGCGATCGCGACGGTCCGCGGTGCCCCGCCCATCAGGATCGGGTCGGTAAGGGCGCGATGGACCGGCGCGAAGAAGCCAGGCACGTCGGGATCGACGATCGCTGCCATCAGATCAGCGCCCCGCCGGAGAAGCTGAAGAAGGACAGGAAGAAGCTCGACGCGGCGAAGGCGATCGAGAGGCCGAACACGATTTGGATCAGCCGCCGGAAGCCGCCCGAAGTGTCGCCGAAGGCGAGCGTTAGGCCGGTCACGGTGATGATGATGACCGAGATGATTTTGGCGACNCGGCCCCTGCACGGACCCAGGATCGAGTTCAGCGGGGTCTCCCACGGCATTGAGGAGCCGGAGGCGTAGGCGGCGGGCGCGAAAGCCAGCGTGAGGGTGGCGAGCGTGAGAAGCTCCGCCAGGCGGCGGCGTGACTGGCGAGCGACGGCGATAACGCGGATCATGATGGGTCTCCGAGGGGCAAGGGGTCGCCGCCCGCCCCGGAGGACTGGACGCGGTAATCGCCGGTGGCGGGATCGAGGCCGGCGATGAGTGCGAGTTCGGAGAGGCGGCGCTCTGAGCCGCGGCCGCGTAGCACCACGACGAGATCGATGGTCTCGGCGATCAGCGCCTTGGGGACGGTGACGACGGCTTCCTGGATGAGCTGTTCGAGGCGCCGGATCGCGCCAAGCGCGGTGCCGGCATGGATGGTGCCGATCCCGCCGGGGTGGCCGGTGCCCCAGGCCTTGAGTAGGTCCAGCGCCTCAGCACCGCGCACCTCGCCGATCGGAATCCGGTCAGGCCGCAGGCGCAGCGAGGAGCGGACCAGGTCCGAGAGCGACGCGACGCCGTCCTTCGTCCGCATCGCGACCAGATTGGGGGCGCGGCATTGCAGCTCGCGCGTGTCCTCGATCAGCACCACCCGATCGCTCGTGCCGGCGATCTCGGCCAGCAGAGCGTTGGTCAGCGTCGTCTTGCCGGTGCCGGTCCCGCCGGCGACCAGGATGTTCTTGCGCGATGCCACGGCGGCGCGCAGTGCCGCGGCCTGGCCCACGGTCATGGTGCCGGCGGCGACGTAGTCGTCGAGCGTGAAGACGGCGACGGCGGGCTTGCGGATGGCGAAGGCCGGCGCCGTGACGACGGGCGGCAGCAGCCCCTCGAACCGCTCTCCCGTCTCGGGCAGCTCGGCCGAGACACGCGGGCGCTCCGCGTGAACCTCGGCGCCGACATGGTGCGCGACAAGGCGCACGATCCGCTCGCCATCGGCGGCGGACAGGGTCCGGCCGCTATCCTCCAGCCCACCCGACAGCCGGTCGATCCAGAGCCGGCCATCGGGGTTGAGCATCACCTCGACGATCGAGGGGTCTTCGAGGAAGGAGGCGATGGCGGGGCCGAGCGCGGTGCGCAACATGCGCGCGCCGCGTGAGAAGGCCTCAGAATGGAGCGGAGCAGCCGCCACGATCGTCCCCGTCATTGGCCAATCGCGATATGCGATTGGCGACAGGGTCGATTAGAAGAGGCAAGAAATGGGGCAATTCAACAAGTATTTAGACAGCGTAGAGGCAGAGCGTAGCCCAGAGAAAAAGTATTTGCTTGGTGCGGCGTTGTCAGGGGGCCGATACCCTCTCATTGTCAGGACAGCTTGGAACCCACAGCCGGCATTTTCCAAACTGAGGTGGCGCCGTGATCGATAGAGACGCAGCGAGAGCAGCAGCCGCGGACCTCCACGCGAAGATGACGCTGGCTGGGGATTCCCTCTTCCTGCCCACGGGCGGCGCCTTCCTTTCCATGTCCCCGAGTCGAACCGAGGCGATCATTTCCCAATCTCGATCGCTCACGAATGAGGATGTGTTCGACACCTATGCGACTTGGCACGAGGGCGTTCACATGGCGCAACTCGTGACGTCGCCATTCCTCTTTCCCATCGCTTTCGATATGGCAGGCTTGGCCCAACGAGCACACCGGGTGAAGACCGGCCTCGACGACAATGCAACTGATGTCAGTGATCTTGCGCTCCGCTATCGCAGATTATGTGCCGTTCTAGAAGAGCCGGTCGGAGGTTTCTCGCCCATCGACGTGATCGAGACGCACGCCGTCACACAAGGGTTCAGATGGACAATGGCGCACAATAACGGGAGTGACCTTCGCTTTATTGCGAACTATTTTTACGAAGACCAATCTCCTAAATATGTACGGCTGTTGAATGACGTCTGCACGGCGTTCGATGATGACGTCGGAACGATCCTTCTTCCCCGCTTCTGTTTCCTTTCGCTGCAAGCGGAACTTCCGGTTCAGCGCTTGTTCGATCTTCTTAACAAGCTGGGTGGCGCGGCGAGCTTTTCAGAGATAGTGGCTTATTCGCCCGCGCAGCTTTGTGAATGGGCGGGCGCGCCGATCCAACTCGTAACCAGATCACTTCGAGAACGCGCGGCATCGTTCATGCGTGACCCGCAGGGAAATCCTGTCAGGCTAACGGATCACCCCTGGGTCGGGATATTTAGGCATCATTTCGATCAATTTGAGGATGTGATGGACGCCGAAAGACGGCTCGACCTGCTCATGGGGTGGCAAGGCGGATATGCTTATCCGCAGTTTTCCCCGCTATTCAGGATATACTCGAACGGAGACGTTCGCATTCGCGGGACTGATCCAGACGAGCAGTCTGAGATGTCCCTTGCCGCAAGGCACAGTTTCGTGGAAGCGACGGCAAACATGCTTTCAGGTTTAGATTTTTTGCAGCATTGCTAATTCTATTGCAGATCACTGTCACGAAGAGCCGATCGAAGAGTTGAGCTAAGTGGAGCCTGCGCATGGACGTCGAAATCTCGTTATTCGGTTTGGACCTGCCTGGATGGCTGCCTCTGCTCGAAGGCAGGCTCTCGGAAGTCCAGATGGAGTCACTAATTATCATCAGCCCAGTCGCTCCCCGCCCGGGGCACTGGGTGCGGGCGCTGGCGCGATGATCAAGGCATCGCTCACCGGCACTGTGGGTCTCGCCACTGTTATCGGTGCGGCGGCTTCGCTCTACAGCGCGGTGAACCCCCGGCCAACGGCTTGCGAAGTGTCCGTGCAGTCAGGTGAAATCCGAACCGTGATGACCTACGACTGCAAAGACGCCGACCCGGTCAGACTGGCGCAAGCGGTTTCCCGGCTAGTGGCGGAGAGTCTTCCAGCCCACGTAAGCCGCCATGGCCAACCGCATAAGGTGATCTTGCGTCCGGTTCGATCACATGCCCCCAAGCTCACCGAGTGACCTCACCTTCGGCGGGCGCTTGAGGGTGGTCTTCTGGGATTTCTTGGCGCAGCTTCGGCCCTTCGTTGAGTCGTCGGCCAAGCGTCGCGACAAAGTTATCGTACCGCGCCCCGGCCTGCGCTCGTGCGGCCTTGGCGGCTGGCTCCGGCAACGGCGGCGTCGTGTTGAGCCAGAAGCGGATGAACAGCGCCAGGGTTTCGACACCGATCCCTACATCACGCTCGAGCCGCGCCAAGCGACGGTCCTGCTGGTCGAGCCGTTTGGCGATCGCCGCCTCCTTCCGCTCGTCCGCATCCGGCGACAGGAACGAGGCGATCGCGGCTTCGGCGATCAGCGACATAGATTGGTCCCGACGCGCGGCATAGGCAGACAAGGCCTGCATGACATCCGGATCGAGATAGACCGAGAGCTGAGCCTTCTTCTTCGCCATGGCCATGCGCGCCTCACATGCCGAGGTCGTCGCCCGGATCGAGCGACGCCTGTCGCGCAAGGCCCTGCATGAGATCGTTCATACGACCGATCCGAGGCGCCTCCTCCTCCATGTCGTCGGGTTGGTCGAGCGCGAATTCATTCTCGATTGGCGCCTGTTTCTCGACCGTTCCTTGGCTGAGCTCCGGCTGCTTCCGGCGATCGGCGTTCTTCGGATCCTCGTCGTCGGCGTCATCGCCTTCGGCCGCCACCGGCGCCGGAGGGCGAGGAGGCAGCGGACGCGAACTCCAATCGTCGGGGCGACCCTCCTTCGGCCGCGCGGGGACAGGCGGCGCCACGATCCGCTCCTGGAAGCGTCCATCCTCATAGTAGCGGGCCTTCTTCGCCCGGATCGGATGGACACCCGACACCATGACGATCTCGTCGGTGGGCGGGAGCTGCATGACCTCGCCCGGCGTCAGCAGAGGGCGCGCAGTCTCTGAGCGTGACACCATCAGATGCCCGAGCCAAGGCGACAGCCGGCTCCCGGCATAGTTCTTCATCGCCTTCATCTCGGTTGCGGTGCCGAGCGCATCGCTGACCCGCTTGGCCGTCCGCTCGTCGTTGGTCGCGAAGCTGACCCGGACGTGGCAGTTGTCGAGGATCGAGTTGTTGGGGCCGTAGGCCTTCTCGATCTGGTTCAGCGACTGGGCGATGAGAAAGCTCTTGATGCCGTAGCCCGCCATGAAGGCGAGAGCCGACTCGAAGAAGTCGAGGCGACCGAGCGCCGGGAACTCGTCCAGCATCAGGAGGAGCCAGCGTCGCCCGACCTTGGCCTGCAGGTCCTCGGTCAGCCGCCGGCCGACCTGGTTAAGGATCAGGCGGATCAGCGGCTTGGTCCGGTTGATATCGGACGGCGGCACTACGAGGTAGAGCGTGGTGGGCCGCTCGCCGGCGACGATGTCGCCGATCCGCCAGTCGCAGCGCCGCGTCACTTCGGCGACCACGGGATCGCGATAGAGGCCGAGGAATGACATGGCCGTGCTGAGCACGCCGGACCGTTCGTTGCCAGATTTGTTCAGCAGCTCCCGCGCGGCGGAGGCGACGACAGGATGGACGCCGGCTTCGCCGAGGTGCGGCGTCCGCATCATGGCGGAGAGCGTCGACTCGATCGGCCGCTTCGGATCGGAGAGGAACGAGGCGACGCCAGCGAGGGTCTTGTCCTCCTCGGCGTAGAGGACGTGGAGAATCGCGCCGACCAGCAACGCATGGCTGGTCTTCTCCCAGTGGTTCCGCTTTTCCAGGCTGCCTTCAGGATCGACCAGGATGTCGGCGATGTTCTGGACGTCGCGGACCTCCCACTCGCCGCGGCGGACCTCGAGCAGCGGATTGTAGGCCGACGACTTCGCGTTGGTCGGATCGAACAGGAGGACGCGGCCGTGCTGGGCGCGGAAGCCCGCGGTGAGCTGCCAGTTCTCGCCCTTGATGTCGTGGACGATCGCCGAACCTGGCCAGGTCAGCAGCGACGGGATGACGAGGCCCACGCTGTGTATGGCGGTGACAAATTAGGCCACGTAGCGGCGGTGATTGGTGCTGCCGCGCCGGAGTAAAATCTGGCCAGTGGTTAGGCGGTCTCTTTTTGTGGGGGCGGCCGGGGATGTTTGCCGTGGAAGTCTACGCCGCCGTTCGGCATTTCGTTTTCATCGAGGGCAACAGCCGGCGTGAGGCGGCCCGGGTGTTCGGGCTGAGCCGTGAGACGGTTTCGAAGATGTGCCGGTTCTCGTTGCCGCCCGGCTACACGCGAACGAAGCCGGTGAAGAAGCCGAAGCTCGGGGTGCTGCTGCCGGTGATCGACGCCATCCTCGAGGCCGACAGGACGGCGCCTTCGAAGCAGCGGCATTCGGCCAAGCGGATCTTCGAGCCACTGCGCGACGAGCACGGTTATGCCGGCGGTCTGACGGTGGTGAGGGACTACGTCCGGGTTGCTCGGGGAGATTGCGGGAGACCTTCGTGCCGTTGGCTCATCCGTCCGGTCATGCGCAGGTCGACTTTGGCGAGGCGATCGGCGTGATCGGCGGCGTCCGGCAGAAGATCCACTTCTTCTGCATGGACCTGCCGCAATCGGATACTCCTTTCGTGAAGGCCTATCCGGCGGAGACGACGGAAGCCTTCCTCGACGGGCATGTGTCGGCATTCGCATTCTTCGGCGGCGTGCCGTTGTCGGTGCTTTACGACAACACGACGCTCGCGGTGGCGAAGATCTGCGGCGACGGCAGGCGGGAGCGCACCCGGGCCTTTACGGAACTGCAGAGCCATTACCTGTTCCAGGATCGCTTCGGCCGTCCCGGCAAGGGCAACGACAAGGGCAAGGTCGAGGGGCTGGTGAAGTATGCTCGATCGAACTTCCTGACGCCGATCCCCCAGGCGGCAAGCTTCGACGATCTCAATGCCATGCTGGAAGAGCGCTGCCGGCAGCGACGAGGCGAACGCGCCGGTCGCCACGGCGAAACCATCGGCGAGCGTCTCGTCGCCGACCTCGAAGCCTTCCGGGATTTGCCGGCGGTGCCATTGGAGCCGAGCGAGAAGCGGGCGGCCCGTGTCTCATCGACCGCCCTGGTCCGCTACCGCGGCAACGACTACTCGGTACCGACGGCATACGGCTTCCGGGATGTTGTGGTGAAGGGCTTCGTCGACGAGGTGGTGATCCTTTGTGCCGGCGAGGCGATCGCCCGGCATCGTCGCTGCTATGGCACGGGCACCTTCGTATTCGAGCCGCTGCACTATCTGGCGCTGATCGAGACGAAGCCGAATGCCCTCGACCAAGCGGCGGCGCTGAAAGACTGGGATCTGCCGGAGGCGTTCCAGCACCTGCGCCATCTCCTCGAGGCGCGCATGGGCAACCGCGGCAGGCGGGAGTTCATCCAGGTGCTGCGGCTGATGGAGGCGATCCCGATGGAGATGGTGGCGAGCGCGGTCAGCGAAGCGATCCGGCTCGGCGTCATCGGCTTTGATGCGGTCAAGCAGATTGCTCTGGCGCGCGTCGAGCGGCGGCCGGCCCGGCTCGACCTGACGGCCTATCCACATCTGCCGAAAATGGACGTCAGGATGACGGCGGCGGCTGACTACGCCGTTCTCGTTCCCGGGACAACGGCATGACCGGCAAGGCGGGCGCTGATGCGATGCCGGCGGGAACGACAAGCGGCACACCGCAGGTTCTGCTGGCGCATCACCTCAAGCAGTTGAAGCTGCCGACCGTTCTGCGGGAATACGACAAGATCGCCCGCGAATGCGCACGCGACGGCGTCGATCATCCCCGCTATCTGCTGCGCCTGGTGGAACTCGAACTGATCGACCGAGAACGCCGAATGGTCGAGCGGCGGATCAAGGCAGCACGCTTCCCGGCGGTCAAAAGCCTCGACACCTTCGACTTCACCGCGATTCCCAGCCTCAACAAGATGCTGGTGCTCGAGCTGGCCCGCTGCGAGTTCATCCTGCGCCGGGAGAACGTCATCGCGCTCGGCAACAGTGGCACCGGCAAGACCCATGTCGGGCTCGCCCTCGCTCTTGCCGCCTGCCAGAAGGGGTTCACCGTCGCCTTCACCACCGCGGCCGCCCTCGTGCACCAGTTGATGGAGGCGCGTGACGAGCGCCGCTTGCTGAAGCTGCAACGCGATCTCCAGTCGGTGATGTTGCTCATCGTCGACGAACTCGGTTACCTGCCGCTATCGCCGACCGGGGCGGAACTTCTGTTCGAGGTGTTCTCCCAGCGCTACGAGCGCGGCTCGACCCTCGTCACCTCCAATCTGCCGTTCGAGGACTGGACCTCGGTGCTGGGATCGGAACGGCTCACCGGCGCGCTGCTCGACCGCCTGACCCACCACGTCCATATCCTCACCATGAACGGCGACAGCTACCGGTTGAAGCAATCCGCCGGACGTCGTCGTCCCCCCACCGCAGCCGATCGGGCGGAGCAAAACCAGACCACCGCCGAGACCGTCGATCCCGAGACCGGCAAAACCAGCAAGCCCTGATCCCCGAGGCAAAGCCGACGCACGGCAAGGGGCCCGATCGGGCCCCTTGCCGTGATTGCACCGCTCTCGCCCAAATGGCCTGCTTTGACTCCGCTACAGTGGCCCAGAATTGCTCCGCCGTTGACAGGCGGCAGCGACGCAAGCCGCTCGATTAGTTCGTTGCGACGGGCGACGGCCTCGCGGCTCTCGACCGGCTGGCCGTCGCGGAAGACGGGCCGGGAGGAGAGATTGCCCTCACTGTCGGTGAACGGCTCGTAGAGCTGCACCGGGAAGGAATGGGCCAGGTAGTCGAGAACGTATTCGCGCGGTGTGATGTCGACGCGGATGTCGTTCCATTCCTCGGTCGGGATCTCGGCGAGCCTGCGTTCCATCAGCGCCTCGCCGGTCGAAACGATCTGCACTACGGCGGCATGGCCGGCCGCCAGGTCCTGACCGATCGAACGGATCAGCGTCGGCGTCTTCATCGAGGTCAGCAGGTGGCCAAAGAAGCGCTGCTTGGCGCTCTCGAAAGCCGAGCGGGCCGCCGACTTCGCCTGCCGGTTCAACGTGCCGGTCTCGCCGGTGATGTTGGCGGCCTGCATCGCGGCGTCGAGATGGTTGTGGATGATGGCGAACGCGCCGGCATAGGCGTCGTAGATGCGCCGCTGCTCGTCGGTGAGCGAGTGCTCGACCAGCTCGTATTCGACGCCGTCATAGGAGAGCGAGCGGGCCGTGTAGAGACCGAGCGAACGCAGATCGCGGGCGAGCACTTCCATGGCGGCGACACCGCCATCCTCGATCGCCTCCACGAACTCCGCGCGGGTGGCGAGGGGAAGTCCTCGCCTCCCCAGAGGCCGAGCCGCTGGGCATAGGCGAGATTGTGGACGGTGGTCGCGCCGGTGGCCGAGACATAGACCACGCGCGCGTCGGGCAGCGCGTGCTGCAAGCGCAAGCCCGCGCGGCCCTGCTGGGAGGGCGCGACATCGCCGCGTTCGCCCTTGCCGCCACCGGCGTTCTGCATGGCATGGCTCTCGTCGAAAATGATCACTCCGTCGAAGTCGGAGCCCAACCATTCAACGATCTGGCGGACGCGCGAAAGCTTCTCGCCGCGGTCGTCGTACCGCAGCGTAGCGTAGGTTAAAAATAGGATGCCTTCGGCGAGCCGGATCGGCTTACCCTGGGGGAAGCGCGAGAGTGGCGTGATGAGCAGGCGCTCCATCCCCAGCGCCGACCAGTCGCGTTGCGCGTCCTCGAGCAGCTTGTCGGACTTGGAGACCCAGACCGCCTTACGGCGCCCCTTCAGCCAGTTGTCCAGGATGATGCCGGCCGACTGGCGGCCTTTCCCGGCGCCGGTGCCGTCACCCAACATGAAGCCCCGGCGAAAGCGCACGGCGTTCAGCGCATCGTCGCGCGCGGCTGTGACGAGATCGAAGGTCTCGTCCACCGTCCAGGCGCCTGCGAGATAGTCGCCATGCGCTTCACCGGCATAGATCACGGTCTCTAGCAGCCTGTCGGACTTGCGTCTCGGGCGTCGCCGGACCTGCGTAGGGATCGGTGCGTCGGCGCCTCTGTCAGCGCCATTTTGGGCGGTGCGGTCGCGCGCTGGCGCGCCTGCGGAACTGGCCGCGCAGGCTAGACGGCGCGGCTGAGGGCGAACATCCGCTTCAGGTTCCATGCCATGGTTACAAGCCTCCACTCGCCACGGGCGGCATTGAGCCCGCGCAGCAGGAACTGCCGGAACCCCAGCACGGACTTGATGATGCCAAACACTGGCTCGGGCGTCTGCTTGCGCAGGGCGTAGAGCGCGCGGCCCTGCGGCGTGCGCAGCCGATACGCCATCGCCTGAACCGGGGTGGGGTCTTCGGGCGCCGGTGGCGCCGCAGCGAAGCGCTCTTGCAGGCTGAGATGATGCGCCTCGCGACCAAGTGCGATCAGCGGTTCGATCCCGCCGGCCACACAGGCCTGCACATTCGCCTCGCTGAAGTAGCCATTGTCCGCCAACAGCATGTCCGGCCTGCCGAGCACGTCCGGCAGAGTGCCGATCTTGTCCAGCATGGGTGTAAGCTGCTGCTTGTCGTTGGGCGCCTGCACCACGTCGGCGACCACCACCAGCAGACTGCCCGCCGCCACCGCCGCCTGCGCATTGTAGCACTGCTCAAAACCGCCGCCCGCCACCGCCATGATGCGGCTTTCCTCGTCGGTCAGATTGATCTGATCCGTGGGCAGCGGCGTCGCCACCGGCGGCTTCGGCTCACGGCCCGTGGGCTTCTTGCCGGTGGCCGCTGCCTTGGCGTCCCGTGCTGCGAGTTTCGCCTGATGGTCTGCCTGCTCCCGTTCGAAGCGTTCCTTCGCGCGGGCCTCGATCTTCGCCCGGGCCTCGGCGAGCCTGGACAACCGTTCCTCACGTCGCGCCAGTTCGTCGGGGATCGACATGCCGTCAGCGATGTCCACCTGGTCCGCCGCTTCTGCCTTGGCCATGAGATCGGCCACTTCGGCCTGCAGTTGGGCCTCCAGCTTGCCCGCATGGTCATAGGACAGCGCGCTGTGCCGGCTGGCATTGGCGTGGACCTTGGTCCCGTCGAGCCCGACCGTTCCCAGCTTCAGCACGCCCATCTCGCGCGCGAGCACCAGCACCTGGACGAACAGCTTCTCGATCTGCGGCAGAAAGCGTCGGCGGAACGCGGCGATGGTGTCATGGTCCGGATGATCGTTCGCCGCGATGAAGCGGAACGCCACGCTGTCATAGGTCGCCCGCTCCAGCTTGCGGCTGGAGAACACCCCGGTGGCGTAGCCGTAGATCAGAATGCCCAGCAGAAGGCTGGGGTGGTAGGACGCTTCCCCAGAGCCACGGTAGCTGCCGGTCATCGGCCGCAGATCCAGCCCCGCGATCACCTCCACCACGAACCGCGCCAAGTGCCGCTGCGGAAGCCACTCGTCCACCGACGGCGGCATCAGAAATCCGCTGTCGCGGTCGATCGGGCGGAAGTTGCTCATGCCGAAGAGGTCCGGGCCGGGGGCGTGAATCCATGCCCGGATTCTATAACCCACAGCTCCGCCTCGCGTTAAGTCCGACAGGCTGCTAGCTGGGCGTCAGACAGGACGGCCTCGCTGACGAGACTGATCGGCAGGCGTGGCCGGTAGCTCGGCTTCGGCGGTGCGACCGAGGACATCGCGGCGGATTGCACCAGCTTGGTGGGATGCGCCTGGGCTCCGGGAATCCGGATCGATTGGAGCCGGTATTCCTCATAGATCGCGTCGCTGAGACGCGCGCCCTCAGGCGGCGTCCAGTCGATGGTCTCGTAGGCGAGATCAACCGCCTCCGGGTCGGCGACGGACGGCTTGGCCGGCTGCGCCGCAGCAACACGGGCGAAATAGCCGCGCACCGTCCGCGGTGCGGCGGCAGCCGGCATGGGAATGGCAAGGCTCGGCGCGGGCGTCAGACGCGCCGGAACGTGCTCGGCGATCCAGCTCAGCAACGTGGCGACGTCGGGCGCGATGCCCCGCGATTCCGGTAGGGCGGATGAGTCGTCAGCCGGCGCCTTGTCGATGACGATCAGTCGTGTGTCGATGCTCGTACCGTGCTTGGCATACACCGCCCCATTGATCGCGGTGGTGAAGACAATACGGCCGCGCTCCTGCAGTCGGGCGAAGGCGTCGCGCCAAGCCGGAGCGTCGGGGGAAAAGTTCGCGCCAGTGATCGCCACCAGCCGCCCGCCCTCGGCCAGGCGCGCGAGGGCCGAGGCGATGTGGCGATAGGCGGTATCGGCCATACGGCCAGCCACATTGGCCATCGCCGAGAAGGGCGGGTTCATCAGCACGACGCTCGGGACGACGGCCTGATCGAGGTGATCGTCGATCTGGGCGGCATCGAAGCGCGTGACGGGAACGGCCGGAAAGAGGGAGGTGAGCAGCGCCGACCGGGTCTCGGCCAACTCGTTCAGGACGAGTGCGCCGCCGGCGATCTCGGCCAGGATGGCGAGGAGGCCGGTTCCGGCCGAAGGCTCCAGCACGCGATCAGCAGGCCCGATGGCGGCGGCGGTCAGGCCCGCGAAGCCGAGCGGGATCGGCGTGGAGAATTGCTGGAAGGCTTCGCTCTCGGTGGAGCGGCGGGTGTGGGTGGGGAGAAGGCCGGCGATCTTGACCAGGGCGGAAAGCCGCGAAGCCGGAGAATCGGCTTCGCGGAACAGCGCCTTTCCGTATTTGCGCAGGAAGAGGACGGTCGCGGCCTCGCAAGCATCGTAGGCCGTCTTCCAGTCCCAGGCGCCGGACGCATCGGATGCGCCGAAGGCCGCTTCCATGGCGGCGCGCATGATCGTGGCGTCGACGCGCTGGCCACGTTCGAGATGCGGGAGTAGCTGCTTGGCAGCAGCGATGGTGGTGCTCGCAGCGTCGGAAGCGCAAGCGGACGAAATCACCGCGGCCTGGTCGGCCGCGATCGGGGAAAGGTCGTTCATGAAGGAAGCCTCGGGAGAGCGGGAACGGGCGAGCCGGCCAGCGCTCTCTCTCGGACCGCACCGGCTCAAACCCGTCCCGGCCCGCCTCTCACTCTCTGCCCGACGACTTGAATCAACGCCGGTCGAGCACTACTTCACGAGCGTCAGGGTCGCCGCGCATCGCGTGGCAAGGACCGCTTGTGGCGAGAGCCCAAGAGCTGAACGGCTTGGTCAACAGGCCGCCGCTGACCTGCATCCGCGCTCTCTCGCGCGGGCGGGTCTCGGCATGCGGTTCACGAGCCCCGACAAGACCATTGAACCGCTTCGCGCATCGAAGGACGATTTGATGGCTCAGATTCTGAAATTTCCTACCAAGAAAATCGAACCCCTATCCATTCACAGCGGGAGTAAGCACCGCATCAGCGTCAAGGTACTTGATGACGTTCGGCCTCGGCGGACGCGATGGAAGCTGCAATTTGAGATCCAGGAGGCCGCAGGGTTTGCTGCTTTGAAGGGATTTACAGACAGCGCCGTGGCACTTGGCTACCGACATCGTTTCGAGGTGAGCAACACGCGGGTGGTGCGGCAGTTCGTAGCGGAAACTTCCGGCCTCGTCGCCGCCGGCAAGGTCGCGATCTGGATTGACCGTGTTCGGGTCCAGCCACGAGTGGCTCGCAGCGCATAGAAAAATGGCTGGGGCGAAGGTCGTCGCCCCAGCCGTTGTCTTTATTCGGCGGCAATCGTGCACGGCCCTTCTGCCGGGGCTTCCTCATCGTCACCGGCGAGGAACTCGGGCAGCGCTTCGCCGTCATCCTCGGTGGCTTCGACGGGCGCATCGTCCGCGGCGGCGATCCGCAGCGGCTCGGGCAGCCAGCCGGTGTCGGCCAGGAGCCGTTCGGCTTCCTTGGCCATGTCGCCCTTCTTCAGGTGGTCGATGAGCTGTGCCGCCCGTTCGCCGGCGCCTTCTTGCACCGCCTCAAGGATGCGGCGCTTGGGCACCCGGCCGAGATAGTTCTCGACGGTCGGACGCCAGCCGGCCTGCACCATGTCGAGATCGACGGCCTGGGCCAGGCGATTGGCCTCGGCGATCCGCTGTTCGACGGTGTGGGACGAGACGCCGGCGCCGTAGCGGTCGCCCTTCTCGTAGAGCGCATTGACGCCGAAGGAGGCGCAATGGGCGAAGAGCGTGGCCTGCTCGTCGCCGGTGAGGGTCGTGAACCAGTCCCAGAGATCGGCTTTGTCCTTGGGCAAGCGCTCTTCCCAAGCCTTGTGACGCACGTCGATCGCCTTCGCCGCGGGCGTGTCCTTCAGCCCCTGGGCCTGCACCGGGAAGCTGGCGCTGCGGACCGACACCTCCATCGCCGTCCCATAGGAGAAGTAGCGGGAGAAGACGTCGAGGCACAACTTGTGCAGCACGGCCTGGAACGCGACGGCGGGCGTGTTCGCCAGCTTGTCGCGCAACGCCAGCGTCCGCTCCGCGGTCAGCTCGGTCACGAGGCGGTCGGGGAGCGGCTTCAGGTCCTCGTCGTTCTCATCCTCCGGCCCGGCGACTTGGCCGCCTGTGGTGATGACCACGCGCTGCACCGCGGGCGTGTCAGGATCGGCGCGCATTGGCTCCGCCGCCCCGGTATCGGCCTCGCCGTCCTGCTCCGGCTGGCCCACGGGCGCCTCATCCTGCGGTCGGACATAGCCACGGTCGACCGACAGGGCGCCTTCGGTATCGATGCTGACGAAGACGCCGGCGCGGGCGATGTCGGTCGGATCATAGGTGACGGGCCGATCGTCGAAGGCGGCCAGCGCCGCCTCGATCTCGCCGAGGCGTTCGTCCACTTCGTCCGGCAGCTCGTCGGCGCCGTCATACTCTTCCTCCAGTTTGGCGTATTCTGCCTTCAGCGCGTCGATCGTCGCCTGCTCCTCGCTGGTGAGATCGATGGTGACGCCCTCCAGTTCGCGCAGGCCGTGGGTGTGGCCGTACGGAAAGTCGATGGCGACCTCGATCCACTTCCAGCCCTCGGCGGCGATCGTCTCCGCCTCGGTCTTCAGCTTCTCGGCGACGAGGCCGTCCAGCAGCGCGATGTCTTCGAGCCAGCCGCCATCATCGGACTGGAACAGGTCGCGCAGCACCACGCCGCCTGCGGCCTCATAGGCGTCGAAACCGACGAACACCGCCCGCCGGTCGGAGGCGCGCACCGTCTTCTCCGTCAGCATGCGGCGGATCTGATAGGGCTCCTTCTGCCAGGAGCCGGAGACCGCCTGCCAGACCTGTTCCTGGCGGGCATGGTCGGCCGTGACGGTGAATGCCATGAGCTGCTCGAGCGACATGCCGTCCTCGGCGTAGATGTCGAGCAGGGTCGGCGCGACCGACGCCAGGCGCAGGCGCTGCTTCACGACGTTCACGCCGACGAAGAACGCCGCGGCGATGTCCTCCTCGGAGCGCCCCTTCTCGCGCAGGGCCTGGAAGGCGCGGTACTGGTCGAGCGGATGCAGCGGCGCACGCTGGATGTTCTCGGCCAGCGAGTCGTCCTCACCGAGAATGTCGGTCGCGGGATCGCGGACCACGCACGGAACCGGCGCAGTCTTCGCCAGGCGCTTCTGCTTCACGAGCAACTCGAGCGCCCGGTAGCGCCGGCCGCCGGCCGGGATCTCGAACATGCCGGTCTCGGCGCCCTCGACGTCGAGGACTGGCCGGACGTTCAAGCCTTGAAGCAGGGTGCGCCTTGCGATGTCCTCGGCCAGCTCCTCGATCGAGACGCCGGCCTTCACGCGCCGGACGTTCGACTGGCTGAGCACCAGCTTGTTGAAGGGAATGTCGCGCGAGGACGACAGAGTGATCTTCTGAACTGCAGTCGCCATGGGATGATACTCCGCGACGGGCGGCCGGGGACTCTCCCTCGACCTCCAAACCCGTCACGAAGACCGGCGCAGCCCTCTTCCTCTCGGGTCGCTCGGCCGCCGCCACCGCGGTGGCGGCTGTGCTACGATCCGGACAAAAGGGGACAGACGTCAGAGCATGCGCGGCAACGAGACACGTAATCAGCACTTCGTGCCGCAGGTTGAGCAAAAGCTCAACGCGAGCAACCCCGACAGCACCAGCGGCAAGTTCCGGATCTACTCGTTTCGGATTACGGATCGAGAGGCTTACCAGATTGAGCTGGAGGCTCCCCGCGGGCATGCGATTGCAACGACCTTGTCAATGCTGGACCTCTTCAGCTTTGACGTGCCGGGAGGCGGACCGCTGCGCATGAATCTCGAAGCGCTATTTCACAAGTACGAAGCGAATGTCGAGATCCATACCAAGGGCCTGCTCGAGAAACTGGCGGCGGGCAGCGCGGACATCAAGACGGAGCTTATCGACCTGTTCGCGGCGAAGCTGCTGAACTTCGTCCGCAATCCCTTTTGCATCCAGAAGGTATTGAACAGCTTTCCCGGCGTTGGGCGGTACGAGCCGACCGATCCGGAGTTGCTCGCTGTCTATCGACGGATCATCAACGGACAGAAGCCGCACCAGGCTCACCTGTGCCGGCAACTCGACGTATCGCAGGAGACCTATGTCGAGTGGCTCCGGCTGATCTTCGTTCTATTGATGCAGACCGGGGATGACCGGCCGAACCTGTTCGAGGGCATGATCAAGAGGCTGTTTGAGGCGCGCGACACGCAGGCCGCAGCCTTTGTCTGGACTTACGACCAAGATGTCTGCCTGCTTTCGGATCGAAGCTACTGCCAGCCCATTCCAGACGGCGCGCACATGGCGATGTCCTTCAATCTGCGCTCCACCGCCTTCGTCGATTACGTTTTTGCCGACGCTGCGACTTTGGTCGAAGGCCGCGCTGCACCTGCGTTTGTGGCGAATGCCTTAGCCGCTTGGCGGCAGCGGCCCCAGGCCACAATCAATGTGACGGTGACGAAAAACAATCGCCCAATGCTGGCCCGCTACAATCGGCGAGTCATTGAGCAGGCGCGCGAACGGGTCTACTGCGCGGTGAAGACCGGCATCGTGCTGGCGTAGGCCGCCATCGCCACTTCGGTTAGGCCGCTTGCTGTGCAACGGCGGAGGCCGACCCACCGTCGCGTTGAAGGAAACCGAGGATCCAGTCAGCAGCCTTGCTCGCCTGCGACGCCGCGCGCACGATGGCGCGGTTATCCTCGCGCAACACCTCGAGCCATGAGCCGATATAGTCGGCATGGCGCACGGTCGGGACGATGCCGAGCGAGGCGCAGCAGAAGGCGGCGTTCATCTCGGCGATCAGCTCCTCGAACGCATACTTCTTGGTGCCGAAGGCCCCGGTCAGGTCGCGATTGAGGCGGGAGGAATGGCCGCTGGCGTGGCCGACCTCGTGCAGGGCCGTCCGGTGCCAGTTGATCGGCTCGAAATAGGCCTGCGGCGGCGGCACCATCACGAAGTCCGGGCCCGGCGCGTAGAAGGCGCGGTTGCCGCCGATGCGAAAGTCGATGCCGGTCGCCCGGATCAGCGCCTCGACCCTCGGTTCGATCAGATCCGGTGGCGGCGGTGGTGCAGCGGCAGCAATCTCGGCCGGCAGGTTCTCGCATTGGGCAGCGTTGAAGACGGTGAATCGCTTCAGGAACGGGATCGCGGCGGCCTCCTCGCCCGTCTCGCGGGCGCGGCGCTTTTCGTCCTCGGGCGTAAAGCGGTCGGCATAGACCACGGTGGTGCCGTGCTCGCCCTTGCGCACGTTGCCGCCGAGCGCAAGCGCCTGGCGAAAGGTAAGCCAACTCTGGGCTGAGAAGCCGTGCTCGATTGCGGCGCCCCAAAGGATCAGGACGTTGATCCCCGAATACTGCCGGCCGGTAACGGCATTCGTAGGCATGGCGAGCGGCGCCTTCGCCGCGGCCGTACCCCAGGGCTGGACCCAGGGCAGCCGCCCAGCCTCCAACTCGCTGATGATCTTGGTGGTGATTTCGTCGTAGAGGCTGGCGCGGCCAGGGCCGGCCTCGTGGTGGTGCTTGTACATCGCGGGTCTCCGCGACGGGCGCCGGGAGCCTCTCTCCCGACCCTCAACCCGTCACGGCAAACCCGGTCCGCACTCTCACTCTAAACGGGGTGTTGCGGGGATCTCCCCGCAGAAGGGGGTGTGCCGGCGACCATGGCGCAGGCCAGGGGGAAGGCATTCCCCTTCCGGCTCCTAGACGGCGATCCTAAAACTTCCAATCAGCGGATCGTTGACTTCCAATTAGCCGGCATCTACGGTTCCAATCGTCCGGGACGCGGGGATGGCATGTTCGAGCGGTTTGTGGAGCGGCGGGCGAAGGAGGCCCTTTCGGATACGCCAGTGGTCCTGGTGGTCGGGCCGCGCCGGGCCGGCAAGACCACGCTCGTTCGAAAAATGGAAGACGCTGGGCGAACTTATATCACGCTCGACGATCAGACCGTCCTTGAGGCAGCCCAGTCCGATCCCGTCGGTTTCATCCGGGGCCTGGACCGGGCCATCATCGACGAAATCCAGCGCGTGCCCGACCTGCTGCTTGCGATCAAGAAGACGGTCGATGAGGACTATCGCCCAGGCCGCTTTTTACTCACTGGCTCGGCGAATGTGCTGACACTGCCGCGGATCGCCGACAGCCTCGCTGGCCGGATGGAGACCATCCAGATGCTGCCGCTGGCGAAGGCCGAAATCGAGGGGCGAGCGCCGACCTTTCTGGAGCACCTNTTCGACGGGAAGCTACAAAGCCAACGGAACGCGATCGTCGGCGATGATCTTGTCCAACTCGTCCTGCTCGGGGGCTTCCCCGAAGCGATCAGCCGTGACAATGAGCGGCGCCGGCAGGACTGGGCACGCTCCTATCTCACGTCGATCCTGACCCGCGATCTGCGTGACATCGCCGACGTTGAGAAGCTGACCGAGCTTCCGAAATTCGTTCGGCTGCTGGCCGAGCATTCCGGTCAGTTGGTCAACTATTCGCAATTCGGCGGCGCGATCAACGTCAGTCACAAGACAGGGCAGCGCTATGTGGGCCTGCTCGAACAGGTGTTCCTGATCGCGACAGTACAGCCCTGGTTCACCAATGCACTGAAGCGGATCGTCAAGACACCCAAGCTGCATTTCCTCGATTCTGGCGTGCTGGCGGCCGCGCGCGGGCTCACCTCCGACAGGGTCCGGGCGGATCGCGGGACGTTCGGCGCGCTTCTGGAGAGCTTCGTGTTTTCGGAGGTGCTGAAGCTGCTGACGGCCTCAGATCTGCGGCTGACGCCTCATCATTTCCGGGATCGGGACATGCGTGAGGTGGACATCGTGCTGGAGCGCGATGACGGGATGATTGCAGGCATCGAGGTGAAGGGGAGCGCCACGGTCAAGGCCGGCGATTTCTCGGGCCTGCGGGCCTTAGCCGAAGCCTGCGGCAAGCGCTTCGCCTTCGGCGTCGTCCTGTATGACAGCACGGACTTCGTGCCGTTTGGTGATCGACTGGCAGCGGCGCCGCTATCATGCCTGTGGGGGCAACGCCATGAGGCAGCATGGAAAGCCAAAGGGCCTAAAACGCCGATCGGAGCGATATATCAATACAGGACGGCAATCGATTGGTGAGTCCGCCGAGGATAATAATGGCCCCACAAGAAACATCGTGGGGGACAAACTGGCAATGAAGACATTCGAATTCCACCACCGTCTTATCGATTTCTACGCTCTATGCTCTCGGTATTCCAGGACCATTCGATCTGAAGATCCGAAGGCGGAGATCGATTGCCAATACGACGTTGGTCGTTTCTGGCCCGACGCCCTGCTGTCTATCAACCCTCGATTTCTTCAAAAACCGACGGTCGATGAATGGGTGCGCGCCAGAGGCCCCGGGAAGAAGACGGAGGAGGCCACCGGGGCAAGCGATGATGGGAACGACGCAGACCAGCGATCGACGACTCGAGCCAGCGAGCGCACAGCGTGAAATAGCGCGTCCGCATGAAAGCGGCTCGCGGGTCGGCGTGCGTTTGCGTTTCGGGTCGGCCGCCGAGGTCACCCACTACCTCCGCGCACTCACGGGCCTGCTCCTCGGCGCGAGCACCAAGGTCACCGCAACGCTGGTGACGGGCGCGCTTCGCGAAGATCTCACCGCCGAGGAGATCGCCGAGCGGCTCACACGCGGTGCCGTCCACAAGCTCCGCTTCGCGCTCCGACTCGGCGAGCACGCGATCGCCGTCGAGCTCGCGCTCCAGGCCTCGGAGCCGGGCGTCGTGGAGATCCGAGCGCCGTTCATGAGCGGCCTCGTCACCTCGCGCCTGTGGCTCCAGTCCGACGCCGACGTCCTCGCGCCCATCCCTCTGCTGGCGCTCCCGACGACCACCGAGGGGTGTCAACGGCGGAGCAATTCTGGGCCACTGTAGCGGAGTCAAAGCAGGCCATTTGGGCGAGAGCGGTGCAATCACGGCAAGGGGCCCGATCGGGCCCCTTGCCGTGCGTCGGCTTTGCCTCGGGGATCAGGGCTTGCTGGTTTTGCCGGTCTCGGGATCGACGGTCTCGGCGGTGGTCTGGTTTTGCTCCGCCCGATCGGCTGCGGTGGGGGACGACGACGTCCGGCGGATTGCTTCAACCGGTAGCTGTCGCCGTTCATGGTGAGGATATGGACGTGGTGGGTCAGGCGGTCGAGCAGCGCGCCGGTGAGCCGTTCCGATCCCAGCACCGAGGTCCAGTCCTCGAACGGCAGATTGGAGGTGACGAGGGTCGAGCCGCGCTCGTAGCGCTGGGAGAACACCTCGAACAGAAGTTCCGCCCCGGTCGGCGACAGCGGCAGGTAACCGAGTTCGTCGACGATGAGCAACATCACCGACTGGAGATCGCGTTGCAGCTTCAGCAAGCGGCGCTCGTCACGCGCCTCCATCAACTGGTGCACGAGGGCGGCTGCGGTGGTGAAGGCGACGGTGAACCCCTTCTGGCAGGCGGCAAGAGCGAGGGCGAGCCCGACATGGGTCTTGCCGGTGCCACTGTTGCCGAGCGCGATGACGTTCTCCCGGCGCAGGATGAACTCGCAGCGGGCCAGCTCGAGCACCAGCATCTTGTTGAGGCTGGGAATCGCGGTGAAGTCGAAGGTGTCGAGGCTTTTGACCGCCGGGAAGCGTGCTGCCTTGATCCGCCGCTCGACCATTCGGCGTTCTCGGTCGATCAGTGCGAGTTCCACCAGGCGCAGCAGATAGCGGGGATGATCGACGCCGTCGCGTGCGCATTCGCGGGCGATCTTGTCGTATTCCCGCAGAACGGTCGGCAGCTTCAACTGCTTGAGGTGATGCGCCAGCAGAACCTGCGGTGTGCCGCTTGTCGTTCCCGCCGGCATCGCATCAGCGCCCGCCTTGCCGGTCATGCCGTTGTCCCGGGAACGAGAACGGCGTAGTCAGCCGCCGCCGTCATCCTGACGTCCATTTTCGGCAGATGTGGATAGGCCGTCAGGTCGAGCCGGGCCGGCCGCCGCTCGACGCGCGCCAGAGCAATCTGCTTGACCGCATCAAAGCCGATGACGCCGAGCCGGATCGCTTCGCTGACCGCGCTCGCCACCATCTCCATCGGGATCGCCTCCATCAGCCGCAGCACCTGGATGAACTCCCGCCTGCCGCGGTTGCCCATGCGCGCCTCGAGGAGATGGCGCAGGTGCTGGAACGCCTCCGGCAGATCCCAGTCTTTCAGCGCCGCCGCCTGGTCGAGGGCATTCGGCTTCGTCTCGATCAGCGCCAGATAGTGCAGCGGCTCGAATACGAAGGTGCCCGTGCCATAGCAGCGACGATGCCGGGCGATCGCCTCGCCGGCACAAAGGATCACCACCTCGTCGACGAAGCCCTTCACCACAACATCCCGGAAGCCGTATGCCGTCGGTACCGAGTAGTCGTTGCCGCGGTAGCGGACCAGGGCGGTCGATGAGACACGGGCCGCCCGCTTCTCGCTCGGCTCCAATGGCACCGCCGGCAAATCCCGGAAGGCTTCGAGGTCGGCGACGAGACGCTCGCCGATGGTTTCGCCGTGGCGACCGGCGCGTTCGCCTCGTCGCTGCCGGCAGCGATCTTCCAGCATGGCATTGAGATCGTCGAAGCTTGCCGCCTGGGGGATCGGCGTCAGGAAGTTCGATCGAGCATACTTCACCAGCCCCTCGACCTTGCCCTTGTCGTTGCCCTTGCCGGGACGGCCGAAGCGATCCTGGAACAGGTAATGGCTCTGCAGTTCCGTAAAGGCCCGGGTGCGCTCCCGCCTGCCGTCGCCGCAGATCTTCGCCACCGCGAGCGTCGTGTTGTCGTAAAGCACCGACAACGGCACGCCGCCAAAGAAGGCGAATGCCGACACATGCCCGTCGAGGAAGGCTTCCGTCGTCTCCGCCGGATAGGCCTTCACGAAAGGAGTATCCGATTGCGGCAGGTCCATGCAGAAGAAGTGGATCTTCTGCCGGACGCCGCCGATCACGCCGATCGCCTCGCCAAAGTCGACCTGCGCATGACCGGACGGATGAGCCAGCGGCACGAAGGTCTCCCGCAATCTCCCCGAGCAACCCGGACGTAGTCCCTCACCACCGTCAGACCGCCGGCATAACCGTGCTCGTCGCGCAGTCGCTCGAAGATCCGCTTGGCCGAATGCCGCTGCTTCGAAGGCGCCGTCCTGTCGGCCTCGAGGATGGCGTCGATCACCGGCAGCAGCACCCCGAGCTTCGGCTTCTTCACCGGCTTCGTTCGCGTGTAGCCGGGCGGCAACGAGAACCGGCACATCTTCGAAACCGTCTCACGGCTCAGCCCGAACACCGGGCCGCCTCACGCCGGCTGTTGCCCTCGATGAAAACGAAATGCCGAACGGCGGCGTAGACTTCCACGGCAAACATCCCCGGCCGCCCCCACAAAAAAAAGAGACAGCCTAACCACTGGCCAGATTTTACTCCGGCGCGGCAGCACCAATCACCGCCGCTACGTGGCCTAATTTGTCACCGCCATACACAGACTTCGAAGAACCCGCCCTGTTTGCGGAGCGAGCACGCCACGAGCGGCGCGTGCTCTACGTAGGCCTCACCGCGCGATGCGCGGCTTGATGCTGATTTCTCCCAAAGGATGTCGGCATCCCGCCATCGTCGATCTCGACCTCAACCACTGGCACGTGGAGAGCGTCCTATGAGTAACGTGAACCTCCACAACTACGCCGATGAAGGTCGACTCGTCGATGCGGACATTGTCGGCTTCCTCCGCAAGAAGCTCGACACAAGGGCGACAAGCTCGACTTCTCGAACATCGTCGAGGTGGCCGACGCCGTGCTCGACGCGCTCTTCGACGGCCGGTCGCCGGAGCAAGTGGCGGACGTCATCGTCGAGCTGAGCCCCGCCGCCGACAAGGCGCTCGCGGCATGGTCGGATCGCGCGGGCGGCAAGGTCACGAAGGCAGAGAAATCCACGCGCAAAGCCACCGTGCGCAAGCCCGCGCAGTCGACGCAACCGCCCCCGTTCATTGAGCGCGATCCGACGGGCGACGAGCGCTTCACGCCCACGCGCCTCGTGCGCCGCCTTCAGGAGGCTCTGCAGGGCTACATCGAGAGCGCCTACCCGCTGAACGATCCGACGCTGGTCCGCTCACGGCGCCGCCTTCTCGAAGAGGACGCTGGGGGCCATCTGCTCGCGCAGGAACCCTACATCGAGACCACCACGCGCTACGCGACTTCGAAGGCGGCCTACGTTGACATCGGGTTCACGTCAGAGATCGCGGGCTTCTTCTCGAAGCTCGCCAAGACCGCGTCGGTGCAGAGCACGCCGGAGGACGAGCGCACGGTTCTCTTCCCGTCGATCTACGTGCATCAGGAGCGCGCTTTCCGTGAGTTCCTTGTCGAGCGGAAGGACATCGTCGTCGCGACGGGTACGGGCTCCGGCAAGACCGAGTGCTTCCTCGTACCGATGCTCGGCTCGCTTTACGACGAGGCAGTGCGCTCGCCCAGGACGTTCGAGCAGCCTGGCGTGCGTGCGCTGATCCTCTACCCGATGAACGCGCTGGTGAACGACCAGCTCTCGCGCCTGCGCCTGTTGCTCGGTGACCCCGCGGTCGCCGATGCGTTCACGGCGCTCGGCACGGACCGCCGCTTCCCGCGCTTCGGCATGTACACCGGCCGCACTCCGTACCCGGGACCGCGCTCAGCCTCGCGCGACGGCGAGCGCGTGAAGCCGCTGCTCGAGTACTACTTGGGCCTCTCGCCCGAGGTCGAAGAGCGCCTCCGTCGTCTGGGCCGCTATCCCGCAAAGGACCTCCAGGCCTTCTACGCGCAAAACGAGGCGCGCCGGCGGACCTACCAGAGCGGCAAGCGCGCCGGGCAGGAGTACACAGACCACAACTGGCAGCGGCGCCTTCACACGGGCCTGAACGATCGCGAGCTACTCACTCGGCAGGAGATGGTACACGGAGCTGGCAGCCTCCCGGGCCATGCGCCCGATGTGCTCGTCACAAACTACTCGATGCTCGAGTACATGCTGATGCGCCCGTTCGAGCGTCCCGTCTTTGCCGAGACGAAGCGCTGGCTCGACCAGGACGGCACGCAGCTGCTACTGGTCCTCGACGAAGCGCACATGTACCGTGGAGCCAAAGGCGCAGAAGTCGCGTTCCTCATTCGACGCCTGCGTGCGCGTCTCGGCATCCACGATCGCCCTGAGAAGCTGCGCGTAATCGCCACGTCTGCCTCGCTCGGCGAGGGCGCGGTGGCGGTCGATGCAGTCAAGCGCTTCGCCGCAGATATTACCGGCAAGCGCCCTGAGAACTTCGAGGCTATCACAGGCACGCGCGAGGTTCCGACGCCTGCCAGCCCCGCTCCGAAGGACGTGGCCGACACGCTGGCCTCGCTCGACCTCGACGGCATCAACAAGGCGCTCGACGCGCCCATGCTTCGCGAGAAGCTCGCGCCGTTGCTACCGGCAAGCTTAACGGCCGACGCCAGCGAGAACGAAGTGCTCGCGGCCCTGCATGCGGCGTTGAAGAACAAGCCGTGGGTCAACCAGTTGGTGAAGGAAGCAGCTGGCCACGCCGTTGCGGTGAGCGAGCTCGCCCCGCGCGTGTTCCCGGACTACCCGGACGCGCGCCGCGCGCTGGAAGCGCTGCTCACGGTGTCCACGCTCGCGCGCATCAAGGCCGACGAGCCGGGCCTCGTGCCGACGCGCGTGCATGGTCTCTTCCGTGGCCTGCACGGGCTCTATGCCTGCGTTAACCCGCAGTGCGGCGGACGCCAGAGCGAGCCGGGTGAGCGGGCGATCCTTGGCAAACTGTTCACCACGCCGAGCGCGGTGTGTGACGCATGCGGCTGCCGCGTCTTCGAGATCGCGTCGTGCCGCGACTGCGGCAGTCCGTATCTGCTCGCGTACTCGCAAGAGGAGTCGCTCGACCGGCTCTCGTTCCTCTGGGGCGAGACGGAGGGCGCGCTGTTTCGCCTACAGCTCCTGCCGAGTGCGCCGCGCTATACCGGGCGCACGGAGATCGTGCGGCTCCACCTGCGCACCGGCTACCTCGACACCGGCAATCGGTTCCCGGATGACGAGGTCCGCAACCTAGCGCTCTGGCTCAACGGCGATGGCAAACGCGAGGCCTCGTTCGACCGCTGCGCCATGTGCCAGCCCTCGGCGAACGCGAAGAGCCGCATCCACGACTTCAGGACGCGCGGCGAGCAGCCCTTCACGGCGCTCATCGAGGCTCAGTTCGCCGAGCAGCCGCCGCAGAAGAAGGACCCACGTCTGCCAAACCACGGGCGCAAGGTGCTGGTCTTCAGCGACGGACGGCAGAAGGCCGCGCGCCTGGCACCCGCCCTCGAGCACAGCCACGCGCGTGATCTGTTCCGCCAGGTCGTCGCGCTCGCAGCCCACGAGCTTCGCGAGCAGGCTAGCATGTCGGCGATGCAGTACCTGTACCCGGCAGTTGTGTATGGCGGTGACAAATTAGGCCACGTAGCGGCGGTGATTGGTGCTGCCGCGCCGGAGTAAAATCTGGCCAGTGGTTAGGCGGTCTCTTTTTTGTGGGGGCGGCCGGGGATGTTTGCCGTGGAAGTCTACGCCGCCGTTCGGCATTTCGTTTTCATCGAGGGCAACAGCCGGCGTGAGGCGGCCCGGGTGTTCGGGCTGAGCCGTGAGACGGTTTCGAAGATGTGCCGGTTCTCGTTGCCGCCCGGCTACACGCGAACGAAGCCGGTGAAGAAGCCGAAGCTCGGGGTGCTGCTGCCGGTGATCGACGCCATCCTCGAGGCCGACAGGACGGCGCCTTCGAAGCAGCGGCATTCGGCCAAGCGGATCTTCGAGCGACTGCGCGACGAGCACGGTTATGCCGGCGGTCTGACGGTGGTGAGGGACTACGTCCGGGTTGCTCGGGGAGATTGCGGGAGACCTTCGTGCCGTTGGCTCATCCGTCCGGTCATGCGCAGGTCGACTTTGGCGAGGCGATCGGCGTGATCGGCGGCGTCCGGCAGAAGATCCACTTCTTCTGCATGGACCTGCCGCAATCGGATACTCCTTTCGTGAAGGCCTATCCGGCGGAGACGACGGAAGCCTTCCTCGACGGGCATGTGTCGGCATTCGCATTCTTCGGCGGCGTGCCGTTGTCGGTGCTTTACGACAACACGACGCTCGCGGTGGCGAAGATCTGCGGCGACGGCAGGCGGGAGCGCACCCGGGCCTTTACGGAACTGCAGAGCCATTACCTGTTCCAGGATCGCTTCGGCCGTCCCGGCAAGGGCAACGACAAGGGCAAGGTCGAGGGGCTGGTGAAGTATGCTCGATCGAACTTCCTGACGCCGATCCCCCAGGCGGCAAGCTTCGACGATCTCAATGCCATGCTGGAAGAGCGCTGCCGGCAGCGACGAGGCGAACGCGCCGGTCGCCACGGCGAAACCATCGGCGAGCGTCTCGTCGCCGACCTCGAAGCCTTCCGGGATTTGCCGGCGGTGCCATTGGAGCCGAGCGAGAAGCGGGCGGCCCGTGTCTCATCGACCGCCCTGGTCCGCTACCGCGGCAACGACTACTCGGTACCGACGGCATACGGCTTCCGGGATGTTGTGGTGAAGGGCTTCGTCGACGAGGTGGTGATCCTTTGTGCCGGCGAGGCGATCGCCCGGCATCGTCGCTGCTATGGCACGGGCACCTTCGTATTCGAGCCGCTGCACTATCTGGCGCTGATCGAGACGAAGCCGAATGCCCTCGACCAGGCGGCGGCGCTGAAAGACTGGGATCTGCCGGAGGCGTTCCAGCACCTGCGCCATCTCCTCGAGGCGCGCATGGGCAACCGCGGCAGGCGGGAGTTCATCCAGGTGCTGCGGCTGATGGAGGCGATCCCGATGGAGATGGTGGCGAGCGCGGTCAGCGAAGCGATCCGGCTCGGCGTCATCGGCTTTGATGCGGTCAAGCAGATTGCTCTGGCGCGCGTCGAGCGGCGGCCGGCCCGGCTCGACCTGACGGCCTATCCACATCTGCCGAAAATGGACGTCAGGATGACGGCGGCGGCTGACTACGCCGTTCTCGTTCCCGGGACAACGGCATGACCGGCAAGGCGGGCGCTGATGCGATGCCGGCGGGAACGACAAGCGGCACACCGCAGGTTCTGCTGGCGCATCACCTCAAGCAGTTGAAGCTGCCGACCGTTCTGCGGGAATACGACAAGATCGCCCGCGAATGCGCACGCGACGGCGTCGATCATCCCCGCTATCTGCTGCGCCTGGTGGAACTCGCACTGATCGACCGAGAACGCCGAATGGTCGAGCGGCGGATCAAGGCAGCACGCTTCCCGGCGGTCAAAAGCCTCGACACCTTCGACTTCACCGCGATTCCCAGCCTCAACAAGATGCTGGTGCTCGAGCTGGCCCGCTGCGAGTTCATCCTGCGCCGGGAGAACGTCATCGCGCTCGGCAACAGTGGCACCGGCAAGACCCATGTCGGGCTCGCCCTCGCTCTTGCCGCCTGCCAGAAGGGGTTCACCGTCGCCTTCACCACCGCAGCCGCCCTCGTGCACCAGTTGATGGAGGCGCGTGACGAGCGCCGCTTGCTGAAGCTGCAACGCGATCTCCAGTCGGTGATGTTGCTCATCGTCGACGAACTCGGTTACCTGCCGCTGTCGCCGACCGGGGCGGAACTTCTGTTCGAGGTGTTCTCCCAGCGCTACGAGCGCGGCTCGACCCTCGTCACCTCCAATCTGCCGTTCGAGGACTGGACCTCGGTGCTGGGATCGGAACGGCTCACCGGCGCGCTGCTCGACCGCCTGACCCACCACGTCCATATCCTCACCATGAACGGCGACAGCTACCGGTTGAAGCAATCCGCCGGACGTCGTCGTCCCCCCACCGCAGCCGATCGGGCGGAGCAAAACCAGACCACCGCCGAGACCGTCGATCCCGAGACCGGCGAAACCAGCAAGCCCTGATCCCCGAGGCAAAGCCGACGCACGGCAAGGGGCCCGATCGGGCCCCTTGCCGTGATTGCACCGCTCTCGCCCAAATGGCCTGCTTTGACTCCGCTACAGTGGCCCAGAATTGCTCCGCCGTTGACAGGCATGACCTGAACGCCGAAGCCGCGGAGCTCCTTGTCCCACACGAAAGTCTCCCGAACCTTAACCCCAACCTCGGAAGGTTTCGGAGCCTTGAGACCGTCGACGATCCGCTAGGTGAGCTTTTCCGCAGCCATATCAATCACCTGCTGGAAGCTTGATTAGAATTAGCCTATCATACCACCAATCGAAGCTAATTCCAATCAGTTCGTAGCAAGTCGGAGGCCGCCCGGGCGTAAACGCGGCGGCTCAGAGGTCACGTACTATGCTGTGTTATCGTAGTTTTTCTTAACTGCGCGAAGCGGGTCGAAGGCCGGCGAAGGTCGTGGGACACCTTGCCAAGGTTGAAGTCGAGGGTTCGAATCCCTTCGCCCGCTCCAAGTTTTCCCTTATGGAATTCAGGCGCTAAGAACGGCCCCTCGCGGCCATTTTTACTTGTCCGCTCCCAGCACGGGTCCTGGGAGCAAGAGGGAAGCCGCAGACGGCAAAACGTAGCGGGTCCTCGAGTGTCCCTGGCATGGGCAGCGTCCAACGCCTGTGCCTCTTTCCAGTGCACGCTAGGTGCGATGAGTCGCGCCACACTCGTCCATGGACGCATGCGTCTATCGCGGTAAAGCTCCCCCGAATTAGTGGACATCTTTGCTATGCTCCGGGAAGGGGCAGGAAGGTGTTTGATGGCGAAACCGCGTCAGAGTTTCACGGACGAGTTCAAGCGGGAGGCGGTCGCATTGTTGGCGTCGAGCGGCCGTCCCTTGATGCAGATTGCCGAGGAGTTGGGCGTTCAGCCGTCGATGTTACGGCGATGGCGCACAGCGGTCGGGGGCATGCGGTCCTGGTGACCAGTCGGCAGAAATCGTACGCCTTCGGCGGGAGGTCGAACGGTTGTACAAACCGACTCGCCTCAACCAGAGTGCAAATGCGCTAATACCTCGCGCGAATGCAATTCAACTTTGTATGGGCGGATGCTGTGACATCCGCCCATACAAAGCGCTTCCTACGCGGCTTCCATTGCCGTTTGCTGCACGATCTTGATGATGTCGGCCATGATGGTGTTGAGGTCGAAGTCCTTTGGCGTGTAGACGCGGGCAACGCCGGCCTTGAGCAGTTTCTCCGCATCCTCCGGCGGGATGATGCCGCCGACGACTACCGGCACATCCATCAGGTCGGCGGCTTTCATCCGTTCCATGATTTCCGTGACCAGCGGCAAGTGCGAGCCCGACAGGATCGACAGGCCGACGACGTGGACGCCTTCCTCCAGCGCTGCGGCGACGATCTGCTCCGGCGTCAGGCGAATGCCCTCATAGACCACCTCGAAGCCGGCATCGCGGGCGCGAAGGGCGATCTGCTCGGCGCCGTTGGAGTGGCCGTCGAGGCCCGGCTTGCCGACCAGCATCTTGATCCGCCGGCCCATCTTGTCCGTGGCTTCCTCGACCTTGGCACGGAGCGTCATCAAGCCGGAGATATCGGTCGCCACCACCGCCTGGGCGACGCCGGTGGGGGCGCGATACTCGCCGAAGATATCGCGTAGCAGGCCCGACCATTCGCCGGTGGTAACGCCGGCGTGGGCACAGGCGATCGACGGCTCCATGATGTTGCGGCCGTCGCGGATGGCGTCGGCGAGATCGGCGAGCGTCGCTTTCACCTTTGCTGCGTCGCGCGACTGCTTCCAGGCGGTGAGGCTGGCGATCTGCTCCTGCTCGGCGCGCGGATCGACGGTGACGATGCTCTCCTCGCCGGCGCCGAGCGGTGACGGCTCGCCCTCGGTGAACTTGTTGACGCCGACGACGATCTGCTCGCCGGACTCGATCGCGGCGAGGCGCGTCGCATTCGACTCGACCAGGCGGCGCTTCATGTAGCCGGACTCGACGGCGACGACGGCACCGCCAAGCTGGTCAATCTTCGCCAGTTCCTCACGTGCCGAATAACACAGGGCTTCGACCTTCTCGGCGATCGCCCGGCTGCCGTCAAAGATGTCGCCGAAATCGAGCAGGTCGGTCTCGAAGGCGACAATCTGCTGCAGGCGAAGCGACCACTGCTGGTCCCACGGTCGCGGCAGGCCCAGCGCCTCGTTCCACGCCGGCAGTTGCACCGCGCGTGCCCGGGCATTCTTCGAAAGCACGACAGCCAGCATCTCAAGCAGGATGCGGTAGACGTTGTTCTCCGCCTGTGGTTCGGTCAGCCCCAGCGAGTTGACCTGGACGCCATAGCGAAAGCGGCTCAATTTTGGATCGGTGACCCCATAGCGGTCGCGACAGATCTCTTCCCACAGAACATTGAACGCCCGCATCTTGCACATCTCGGTAATGAACCGGATGCCGGCATTGGTGAAGAAGCTGATCCGGCCTACAACCTGGGGTAAGTCCTCCGGCGGCACCTGTCCCGACGCCTTCACCGCATCGAGGACGGCCAGCGCATTGGCCAGCGCGAAGGCCAGTTCCTGCTCCGGTGTCGCTCCCGCCTCCTGCAGGTGGTAGGAGCAGACGTTCATCGGGTTCCACTTCGGCACCTCCTTGTAGGTGAAGGAGATGACGTCGCAGATCAGCCGCATCGATGGTGCCGGCGGAAAGATGTACGTACCGCGGGAGAGGTATTCCTTGATGATGTCGTTCTGGGTGGTCCCCGAAAGCGTGGCGCGATCGATGCCGCGGCGCTCGGCGACGGCGATGTAGAGAGAAAGCAACCACGCCGCCGGGGCATTGATCGTCATCGACGTATTCATCCGGTCGAGGGGGATGCCGTCGAGCAGCGTGTCCATATCGCCGATGTGGCAGACCGGCACGCCAACCTTGCCAACCTCGCCCCGCGCGAGAATATGGTCAGAATCATAACCGGTTTGTGTTGGCAGATCGAAAGCAATCGACAGCCCGGTCTGGCCGCGCGCCAAGTTCTTGCGATAAAGTGCGTTCGACTCTTTCGCTGATGCATAGCCCGAGTAGGTGCGGATCAGCCACGGGGCCTCGCGCTTCGGGGATTTTTGTTTTGCGGTTGCTAACTGCTCGGCCATGTCCTTACTCCCTCCCGGATGCGGCGCACTGCCGCTTGCGCGCCCATCACGGCGCTCTCGTTGCGAAATGCTCAAAGAAATAATGCACTACTTTAGAGTTCGCGGTAGGTTAGCAAATTGTGCGTTGCGAAGAAAGGCGCTCCCGTCTACAAGATTCGTTCTTTCGAATGTACGGCGCACGGTCGATGGCGGCGGATGCGGCGAGTGCGAAAAACCGATGTGTGCGCTGCGGCAATCAACGCAGCAATGGGTACGGGAAACACTGTCGCGTCGCAATCAGGACGCGACGACGGCGGCCTAGGAGGGATCAAGAATGGCGAAGGACCTTTACGAGATCGGCGAGCAACCNCCCCTCGGGGAAGTTCCGTCGAATATGCATGCCTGGCTGGTGCGCGAAGAGCGCTTCGGTCAGCCGACGACCGCGTTCCAGAAGGAGGTCGTTCCTGTTCCTTCCATCGCCGACGACGAATGTCTCGTTTACGTCATGGCGGCGGGTATCAACTATAACAATGTTTGGGCTGCGCTCGGCATTCCTGTCAACGTCATCAAGGCGCGTAACAAGCAGGGTGAGAAGGAAAACTTCCACATCGGCGGTTCGGACGCCTCGGGGATCGTCTACGCCGTCGGCAAGGACGTAACCAACGTCAAGGTCGGCGATGAAGTCGTTGCGCACTGCGGCCAGTGGAACCGCAACTGCCCGTGGGTGACTGCCGGCAACGATCCGATGTACTCGCCGAGCTTCCGCATCTGGGGCTATGAGACGAACTACGGCTCCTTTGCCCAGTTCGCCAAAGTGCAGGCGCAGCAGTTGATGCCGAAGCCGAAGCACATGACCTGGGAGGAGTCAGCCTCCTATGTGCTCGTCGGCGCCACTGCCTGGCGGATGCTGCACGGCTGGCCTGAGCACAAGCTCAATGCGGGTGACGTTGCCCTGATCTGGGGTGGCGCCGGTGGCCTCGGCTCGATGGCGATTCAGATCGCCAAGGCCTCAGGTGCGATCCCGGTCGCCGTCGTCTCCGGTGAAGACAAGATCGACTACTGCATGAAGCTCGGCGCCAAGGGCTGCATCAACCGCAAGAATTTCGACCACTGGGGCATGCTGCCGCATTGGAAGGACACCGTCGGCTACAACAACTGGCTGAAGGGTGTGCGCTCCTTTGGTGCGGCGCTGTGGGATATTCTCGGCACCAAGGCGTCGCCGAAGGTGGTTTTCGAGCACCCGGGCGAGTCGACGATGCCCACCTCCATGTTCGTCTGCGACACCGGCGGCATGGTGGTCATCTGCGCCGGCACCACCGGCTACAATGCCACCGTTGACCTGCGCTACCTGTGGATGCGGCAGAAGCGGGTGCAGGGTTCGCACTTCGCCAATTGCGTCCAGGCGAACGACATGAACGAACTGGCGGTTGAGGGGCTCCTCGATCCCTGCATGTCTCGCTGCTTCACCTATGACGACCTGCCGGTCGCCCACCAGTTGATGCACGACAACAAGCATCCGCACGGCAACATGGCCGTTCTCATCGGTGCACCGTCCTTTGGTACCGGCAAGTCCGCCGACGCACCGGTCAAGCTGGCAAAGGCAACGCTGCCCAAGTCTGACGTGCACGACACGCCGCATCCGTACCCGCTGTCGATGCCGTTGCCGAGCGTTGCTGGCGAGATCGAAGCCGAGATCAAAGTGTTCGACGACGGCAGCAAGGTGCGTGACCAGATGCATAAGGGCATCATCTTCTGCTCGAAGACCGATGCTCTGGAAGACGCAGCGCGGGTGATGATCGACAATGACGTCCACGCTGTGGTCGTCGTCGATAACAATCTGGCCGTCGGCGTCGTTTCGCAGACCGACATCGTCATGGCCCGCCAGGGGCGCACCCCGGAAGAGACGCGGGCGCTGCCGGTGGGGCAGTTCATGACCGACGGCTGCGCCACTTGCCACGCCGATGCGCCACTGTCGGCGGCGATCACCGACATGTTGCGGCGACGCATCCACCGTCTCGTCGTCGTCGACGCGGACTCGAAGCCGATCGGTGTGCTGTCGATGACCGACATCATCCGAAAGGTGCTGGCCTAATCGCGCATCCTGGCGATGCCGCTCCCACCGCAGCGCGGTCGGGGCGGCTCGCCAGGGCGGCGACGTGCGTGTGCCCGCCAACGTTGGCGGCGGGCACTGTTCTTTCAAGGGCTTGCCCGGGTCTACCGGCGCAAGCATAAAAAAACCGTTGGTGGCGGTGCGGGTGTGCCGCCGGATACGAATTGGATCGAATGGCACGCCGATGACCCGACGGCGTCGGTGGCCGGACAGAGGAAACCGCCATGGACGTCGCCGTGACCGAAGAGAAAAGCCCCGTCCTTCCCGACCTGATCAACACCTGCCTCGATGCCTTTTCCTCGGCACAGCACCTTCTTGTCGAAGTGCGCAAGGGCGTCTCGGCGAAGGTAATCCGTGCTGGCCGACTGGATTCCGACCTGCTCGACCAGCACCAGTTTGCCGCGCACGGCTACTCCTGGCTCGCCACCTACGTTGCTGCCCTGCAGCAGATGCTGGCCTGGGCAGAGCGACTGGATGCCGAGGGTGCCCTCAGCGAACTCGAGACGCTGATGCTGCAATCGGCCTACGGCGAATACCTGGCACAGATCGCCGGTGGCATCCCGATGACCCAGGTGGAGTTGGTTCGCCCCGCCGACATGGGCGTTACCGATGAGGCGATGCACGCCTTCTTCACCCCGGCGGTGACGACGCTGATCCGCCATGGCAACGCCGCCCCGGTCAGGATGCGGATTGCTGTGCTGATTGCCGACGGCAACTTCGGCAACCCCGGTAGCGACGAGATGCTGAACATGGTGCGCGACCAGTTCCGCCGCTTCGTCGAAGAAAAGGTGGTGCCGTTCGCCCACGGCTGGCACGAGCGCGACGAGCTGATCCCGATGGCGATCATCGAGGAGATGGCCGAGCTTGGCGTCTTCGGCCTCACCATTCCCGAGGAGTTCGGTGGCCTGGGGATGGAAAAAATGGCGATGTGCGTCGTCACCGAGGAACTCAGCCGCGGCTACATCGGCGTCGGCTCGCTGGGCACCCGCTCGGAGATCGCCGCCGAATTGATCCGCTTGGGCGGCACCGACGACCAGAAGGCCTACTACCTGCCGAAGCTGGCGTCCGGCGAGATCCTGCCGACGGCGGTGTTTACCGAGCCCAACACCGGCTCCGATCTCGGTTCCCTGCGCACCCGCGCGGTCAAGGATGGCGATACCTATAAGATCATCGGCAACAAGACCTGGATCACCCACGCCGCACGCACCGACCTGATGACGCTGCTCGCCCGCACCGATCCGGGCAGCAAGGACTGGCGCGGCCTGTCCATGTTCCTCGCCGAAAAGCCGCGCGGCACCGATGACGAGCCATTCCCGGCCAAGGGGATGACCGGCGGTGAGATCGAGGTGCTGGGCTATCGCGGGATGAAGGAATACGAGCTGGCCTTCGACGACTTCGAGGTGCCGGCGGCGAACCTGCTCGGCCGCCAGGAGGGGCAGGGCTTCAAGCAGCTGATGGCAACCTTCGAGAGTGCCCGCATCCAGACGGCGGCGCGTGCCGTCGGCGTCGCTCAGAACGCCATGGAACTGGGGATGAAGTACGCCCAGGAGCGCAATCAGTTCGGCCGGCCGATCTTCGAGTTCCCGCGGGTGGCGCTGAAGGTGGCCTGGATGGCGGTCGAAACGATGATTGCCCGCCAGCTCACCTACGACTCGGCCCGCCAGAAAGANCCCGATCGCCGCTGCGACATCGAGGCCGGAATGGCCAAGCTGCTCGGCGCCCGCGTCGCCTGGTCCAACGCCGACAACGCCCTGCAGATCCACGGCGGCAACGGCTACGCCACCGAATACCAGATCAGCCGCGTCATCTGCGACGCCCGCATCCTCAACGTCTTCGAAGGGGCGGCGGAAATCCAGGCGCACGTGGTAGCAAGGGGACTGCTGTCGGCGCGGAATTAGTTGTCTTGAAGGACTAAGGCTGCTGTCTCCGGTCTACCTCCTATGGAGCCGGCAGCCTTAACGCCATATGCCTCAGACCACCTAAATATGCTTATCCATCGCCAAATGTTTGGAGAACACTTCTAAGCTGGTCAAAGAGGACCGAAAAGTGCTTTATGTCAAGATCATTAAAGCCCTCGTGTCTTCCGAACACCAGTTCTGCAAACTTAGTTCTTGATAGAGCGCAGTTTTTACCATCCGCATCCTTTAGTGTGTCAACGTCTTTGTCATATATTTTTTTTGATCTCTCGCTTGCAATATCCTTTGACGGCAATATTGATATTTGACGCCCCTTCGTCTTCTCGGCACCCGGCTGCTTTCTAATTACTTCTTCAACCTCATTTGTGAAGTAAAGACGCCTATTTTCCTCGTCTTTTCGCTGAAGGTCGACGTCGTCATAATATAACTCGGTATAAAAAGGGAAATATTCCTGCCTATGTTTTGGCAGTGGCAAGACGATCGAAAATACCTCATTACTCCAACGCTTAGTTTCGCAACCTGCGTTTTTCTCGTTTAAGATTTTCTGATCTTCTCTGTCAAACACGCAGATAATTGGTTTATTGTGCCTCACTTTTGATAAATGCCTGCACATTTGAAGCAGATCTGCATTTCCCTTTGACTCTTCATAGCGAAGAAACTCACAATCAACTTCCGCAAATTCTCCAGCAGATTGAAAGCGCGATAAAGCCGCCGAGATATGCATCCAATCAGTTTTTCCTTCTGTTATAATGAGCGGCTTTTGTGTATTACGCAATTTCTCTATTGCAGTATCATATTTACTTCTGAAGCCCTCGTTCCAAGATAGAAACTGTTCATAAGCAACTTTGAACTCCGAAAATTCTTCCGGAATGACAGGTGTACCCGACGGCAGTTCGATGAAATCCACTTCTTCCCCGTATACGTCTCGCATACCAAGAATCATTAAAGGAGAATGAGTGGAAATTATAAACTGTACTCGAGGGAATAGCTTCATCATTGCAGCAAAAGTTTCTTTTTGTAATTTAATATGCAGATGTAAATCTGCTTCATCGATAATTACAATCCCCTTTATATCATCCATCTCGATGCGATCACCGGGGTTCCGAATATCGTGCTCGCGCAATATCGATATAAATAAGCCGAGTAAGTAAGATTCTCCTGCCGATAGATGAAAGAAAGACGGCGCATATACGTATTCAGTCTTGTTATCATTGCCAATAATTATTGCAACTTGACGTGTTTGTCGTCGTGAAACGCCCAGTCTGGCATACGATATATCTGGGAACTTCGTTTTTAAAGCGGTGGTAAGTAATTTATTAACTAGTTCTACGTATTGACTTCCTCTACCTTTATAGCCGAGCAGCAAGGTAACAGCTCGTCCATCAATAATATGTGATACAGTCTGCTTTTCGTATAATTCTCTATCAAGAAATATGTCGACTATCCATGATTGCGAAATACGCGATAGATTCATCTGAATAATCGAGCTATCTGCCTTTCCTTGGATAGGCTCACGGAAAGGCATATCGATTTTGGTTTCTTTGTTAAGCCAAACTGGGATTTCAAATCGGAAGGGAGGAAAATATAGAAAAATATCTGTTCTGATGCTGCCCCACATCTGCTCAGGGAGCATTGTCTGATCATGGTTTCCTGTTTTCCGGAACTCGTCTGAGGTCGTTTTGAAGTATTTATTCACCTTATCGTTAGGGGACGCATCTGGTTCATGCATACGGTGGTGACGACAATAGATTGCACGCGACGCGTGTGCGCCGCCCTCGATGAACTCAGCAAATGTGAGGTAAAAATTCTCTTTAGGCCCAATTAAGTCAGGGCGTATTACTTGGAAGAAATATTTATGCTCAATTTCAGGTATCGAATCATACACATTCTTTTTAAAAGATATGACCGCATCGACAATAATGCTTGTCAGTAATGTTTTTCCACATCCATTTGGGCCCAGCAAAACCAGTGGCCAAGGCAGTCCCGAGGCGGAGACTGTTGGCACAATGTCTACATTACGCAGTGGTCCATAATTTACACAGCCGACTGAATTTAGATACATCGTCCAGGGCAACCTTCTGATAATTTCTTACTACTTTAACGCCCATGAGACAGCCGCGCCTGGCCGCCGATCCTGCTCGGCCAGCGCCTCGATATAAAGCGTTGCCGCCATCGCACCCCTGCGGAGGTGATTGTCGATCAGCGCATAGGGCGGAATAGCCCCTTGGCGTATTCCGCCGGATGTTGCAGCTCCAAAGCTGGCTCCCTTAAAGATCCCACTTGACCCCCTCGATACGAGACGATGTGTTGCGGCATTCGGCGGAATACGCAAGAGCTATTCCGCCCTATTCTATCTGACTGCTTCAATCGGGCTCGCCGGCTTGGAGGTCGTGGACATCCATGCCGGCCCACGTCGCGGGGTAGAGGCCGCGGGCGATGCAGGCGCGGAAGGTGGAATACGGCCAATCGGCCGGCGCGGTGACGTAGCCGTGCTTGACCGGATTGAAGTGCACGTAATCCATGTGTGCGGCGTAGTCGGCGTCGTCGAGGATGGCGTGCTCCCAGAACCGCCGCTGCCAGATGCCGCGCTCGCCTCGTTCGCGCCGCACCGGCGACCGCCATTCGAAGTGCGACAGGCCGCGGACGAAGAACGACTTGATCAGCCGCCAGCGGGTCGAGATATCGTCGTCGCCGGGCGGCAGCGTCCAGACGGCGTGAAGATGGTCGGGCAGCACCACCCAGGCGTCGATGCTGAACGGCCGCTGCCGACGGACGCGCCGGACGGCGTCTCGGAGGAGGTTGATGCGCTCGGTCAGAAGCGCGGTACCCTGCCGCTGCAGCAGGTTCACCGTGAAGAACGCGCTCCCAGCCGGAACGCGAAAGCGGCGGTAGTCGGGCATCGCTTTCCCCTTCCAAATTTTGGAGCGCATCGGAGTGCATCATCCGGCGCAATACGCAAGAGCTATGGCGGGATGAGATCAAGCGCGCGCATTTCCGTTGTTAGCGAGATAGTTGGTGCATTCGGTTGGTGAGATGGTGTCGAGGATCTCTGCGATGGCCCTGCAGAGGGCGTCGCGGGTTCGTTCGGCGGCGTGGCGCAGGCAATGTTTGAGTTTGGCGAACAACTGTTCGATCGGGTTGAGGTCGGGCGAGTATTTCGGCAGGAACAGCAGCGTCGCACCGCTGGCACGGATCGCCCGCCGAATCGCTTTGTGGGGTTCAGCGAACGCTTACGCTACTTCTGCCATTAGCCATCTTCCTATGAGTACAGGTCGGCGAAAGCGCGAGTCGATCCATTGCGGCAATCACCACGCTGCCGCGTCGCCCGGTGAGCGATGACTCCCGGCTTTGCGGCTGATCGTGTACTGCTGCCAGTCTCTGCCAAGTGAAACCAGTGGTGCGCCGCTGCCATTTTCGGCGATAGAGAGCAATACGCCATAAACATGGCATAGCGCTGGGGCACAATAATCTTCGCCGTCCGTTGCTGTTAAGCGAGGCGGTGGCTGAAGGCGAGAAGGCCCGCCGCAGCGATCAGCGCGCCACCACCGGCGCGATTGAGCCAGCGGCTTGAGCGTGCGTCGCGGATCATTCGGCGTGCATGGCCGGCAACCAGCGCGTAGGCCGTTGCATTGATGGCGCCGACGACGAGGAAGGTCAGCGCCAGGATCGCCAGCTGTGGTGCTGCCGGCTGGTCGTGGCCGACGAACTGCGGCAGGAAGGCGACGTAGAACGCGATGGATTTGGGATTGAGCGCCGTCACTAGATAGAGGTGACGCCGCACCGCCCAGCGCGACCGCGACGCGGGGGCGCTGTCGCNGACTGTTGTCGCGGCCAGGGGCGATGGCGACGGTGCGCGCCACATCCGGATGCCGAGGACGAACAGATAGGCCGCTCCGGCCAGCTTGAGGAGAGTGAACAGGGCTTCCGTGCTAGCGATGATCGCACCCAGCCCGGCGAGCGACAGCGCCATCGCCGTCACGTCCCCCAGCATCACCGCCGGCACCGTCAGCAGGGCGCCTCGTCGGCCGAGGGTCAGGCCATAGCTGACAAGTAAGAGTGCCGTCGGCCCCGGTGCCGCGGCGACAACGAGGGCCGTGACCAGGAACGCTAGCCAAGTTGTAGGAGCGATCATGCGCGGCGACGATCCATTGCCACGCTCTCTCCGCAATACGAACGATGCGCATGTCGTCGGGCTGACGGGGCGCCACGAGGGAGGGGGGGACGGCGGCCGATCGCCACGGATGGCGATGCCGCCCATCCCTCAGCCGCGTAACAGGGTGGGCGGTAGCATCCAGGCGATGAGCCAAGCGCGGCTGGCGCTGCGGCGGGTCAGGCAGACGACCGTCCCGGGGTNGACGTCCACCAGCACCGGTGCTTCCTTGCCGAGAACCAGTCGCGAAACCAGCTTGCCGATGAAGGGCTGATGGCCGACGACCATGGTGTCCTCGTGCCAGTCGGCGATTTCCTCGGCCAGCCACTCCGGTGAATCACCCGGCAAAACCCGGGTTCGTTCGGCGAGCTTGCCGCCATTGCCCACCGCTGAGGCAAGCAACTGCGCCGAATGGATGGAGCGAAGCTTGCTTGAATGAATGATCAGCGGCACCTTTACCCCGACCTCGGCGAGAAAAGCGCCCATGCGCTCCACATCGCTACGGCCTGTCGGCGTCAACGGCCGGTCAGGGTTCTCGGACTCGGGAACAGCCTCGCCGTGCTGGACGAGATACAGAAACATGTTTCCCTCAGAAGCCGTGCGTTCGTTCTTGTACTGACGAATCGCCGATTGGGATGATAGTGCGAATGACAAGCGGACCCGGCCAAGTCGGCCGGATCCATACTCATTCTATTTACGCTTTGCCGTGCGGCTTGTCGAACGCTTCGTAGGCTTCGACCATCGCTTCCGCCGCTTTCAGGTCGCGCTCGGCGAGGGTGCGTACCCCGACCGTATCGGCAACCATCAGGGCGTCGTGCGCCCGCTTCAGCCGCGCTTCCGCGTCTTCACGGCTGAGGTCGGCGACGCGGACCGCTTCCTCGGCGAGGACCGTAGTCCGCTCCGGTGTTACCTCGGCGAACCCACCGTCGACGAAAATCTGGTCGACAATGGCGAGTGCCTTGTCGCGGATCTCGATCACCCCCGGGCGCAGCGTTGACAGCAGTGGCGCGTGCCCAGGAAGGACACCGAAGTTACCGCCGGCGCCCGGAATAATCACCAGCTCCACCGGCTGCGAAATCATCGGCGCTGCCGGTGTCACCAGCTCGAACTTGAAGGTATCGGCCATGGCGCGTCTCTCCGTTGCCGCTGCTTATGCGGCTTCTTCGGCGAGCTTCTTCGCCTTTTCCACCGCCTGCTCGATGGTGCCGACCATGTAGAAGGCGGCTTCCGGCAGGTGGTCGTATTCGCCGGCGACGATCCCCTTGAAGCCCTTGATGGTGTCTTCGAGGGAAACGAAGACGCCGGGGCTGCCGGTGAACACTTCGGCCACATGGAACGGCTGCGACAGGAAGCGCTGGATCTTGCGGGCGCGCGCCACAGTCATCTTGTCGTCTTCGGACAGCTCGTCCATGCCAAGGATGGCGATGATGTCCTGCAGTGACTTGTAGGTCTGCAGCACCCGCTGCACTTCGCGGGCGATGGTGTAGTGTTCCTCGCCGACGATGCGCGGATCAAGGGCGCGGGAGGTGGAGTCGAGCGGGTCCACCGCCGGATAGATGCCGAGCTCAGCGATGGAGCGGCTGAGCACCGTCGTTGCGTCCAAGTGGGCGAAGGTGGTGGCCGGCGCCGGGTCGGTCAAGTCGTCGGCCGGCACGTAGATGGCCTGCACCGAGGTGATCGAACCCTTCTTGGTGGAGGTGATCCGCTCCTGCATCGCACCGAGGTCGGTAGCAAGCGTCGGTTGATAGCCCACCGCCGAGGGAATGCGGCCGAGCAGCGCCGACACCTCGGAACCCGCCTGGGTAAAGCGGAAGATGTTGTCGACGAAGAACAGCACGTCTTGGCCTTCCTCGTCGCGGAAGTATTCGGCCACTGTCAGCCCGGTGAGGCCGACGCGGGCACGGGCGCCCGGCGGTTCGTTCATCTGACCGTAGACAAGCGCCGCCTTGGAGCCGCTGGCACCAATCTGAATAACGCCCGACTCGATCATCTCATGGTAGAGGTCGTTGCCTTCGCGCGTCCGCTCGCCGACACCGGCGAACACCGAGTAACCGCCGTGCGCCTTGGCGATGTTGTTGATCAACTCCATGATGATGACGGTCTTGCCGACGCCGGCGCCGCCGAACAGGCCGACTTTGCCACCCTTGAGGTACGGCTCGATCAGGTCGACTACCTTGATGCCGGTCACTAGGATCTCGGCGTCCGTCGCCTGATCGACAAATTCCGGGGCGCTGCGGTGAATCGGGAAGGTTCGCTTGGTCTCGATCGGTCCCAGTTCGTCCACCGGCTCACCGACGACATTCATGATCCGCCCAAGCGTTTCCGGCCCCACCGGAATGTTGATCGGCGAACCGGTATCCATCGCTTCCTGGCCGCGGACGAGTCCGTCGGTGGTGTCCATGGCGACGGTGCGGACGACCCCTTCTCCCAACTCCTGCGCCACTTCAAGCACGAGACGCTTGCCGCGGTTTTCCACGTGCAGGGCATTCAGAATATGCGGCAGTTCGCTCTCTTCGAAGCGGACATCGACCACGGCGCCCAAGACCTGGGTGATCGTGCCGACGGCGTTGTTGCTGGTCATCCTCTGCTCCCTCGACTTTTATCGTCCCTCAGGCGGCCGTCGGCCTTAGACCGCTTCGGCCCCGGAGATGATTTCGATCAGTTCCTTGGTGATCGCTGCCTGGCGGCTGCGGTTGTACGTCAGCGTCAACTTATTAATCATGTCGCCGGCATTACGGGTGGCGCTGTCCATCGCCGTCATCCTGGCACCCTGTTCCGAGGCGTAGCTCTCGAGGAGGGCGGCAAAGATCTGCATCGCCAAATTGGCCGGCAGCAGTGCTTCGAGCAGCGCATCCTCTTCCGGCTCAAGATCGTAGGCTGCCGATTGTATCGCTTCCCCAGGGGACATCGCCGTTGTCAGTGTCGTGTAGGGAAAGGGGATGATCTGCTTTATCGTCACCACCTGTGTCATTGCCGACTTGAAGGTGTTGTACAGCAGCGAGCAGACGTCAAACTCCCGCGCCTCGTACTTGTTGCGCAGGTTGCGGGCAATGTCGCGCGCCGGGGCAAACTGGGCCCCGCTGCGGGTGACGTTGTCGAGGGAGTCGTCGATCAGCCGGCCGTATTCGCGCCGGAGCGCGTCACGCCCTTTGCGGCCAATGCAGAACAGCTTGACCTCTTTGCCGTCCTTGTGAAGCTTCGCGATCTGCCGCTTGGCTTCACGGGCGATGTTGCTGTTGTAGCCGCCGCAAAGGCCACGGTCGGCGGTGACGACAATGAGGAGATGTTTCTGGCTGGCACCATAGCCGGAAAGCAGCTTTGGTGCCGTGTCCAGCGTCGGCAAGCTGGCGATCAACCCGGACAGCATGCGCTCCATGCTGTGCGAATAGGGCCGGCCTTCTTCAGCGGAGGCCTGCGCCCGCCGCAATTTGGCCGCCGCCACCATCTTCATTGCCGACGTGATTTTTGCGTCGATTTGACGCTGGTGATGCGAACTCGCAGATCCTTGAGACTCGGCATGGGAGGCGCCTTCCACTCCTCGACGCCTGACGCAAGCGCGCAGGCGTCGCTATCACAAAGTTAGGAAAACGACTTGCCGAAGCGATCGAGGAACGCCTTCAGCTTCGCTTCGATGTCGGCGGTCAGGTCCTTCTGGGAACGGATGGCGTCGAGAATGTCGGCACCGTTCGCCCGCATGTTGTCGAGAAGCGCCTGCTCGTAACGCGAGACCTGATCGGCCGGAATAGCGTCGAGATAGCCACGCGTACCCGCGTAGATAACCGCCACCTGTTCTTCCACCGGATAGGGCTTGAACTGCGGCTGTTTCAAGAGTTGCGTCAGGCGCGCACCGCGATTGAGCAGCTTCTGGGTCGATGCGTCGAGGTCAGAAGCAAACTGGGCGAAGGAGGCCATTTCGCGGTACTGGGCTAGCTCCAGCTTGATCGAGCCGGCAACCTTCTTCATCGCCTTGATCTGCGCCGCGGAACCCACGCGGCTGACCGAGATGCCGACGTTCACCGCAGGGCGGATGCCCTTATAGAACAGCTCGGTTTCGAGGAAGATCTGACCGTCGGTGATCGAGATGACGTTGGTCGGAATGTAGGCAGACACGTCGCCGGCCTGGGTTTCGATCACTGGCAGCGAGGTGAGCGAGCCGGACCCATGATCCTTGTTCAGCTTCGCCGCCCGCTCGAGGAGCCGTGAATGCAGGTAGAAGACGTCACCCGGATAGGCTTCGCGGCCCGGCGGGCGGCGCAGCAGCAGCGACATCTGGCGATAGGCGACGGCCTGCTTGGAGAGGTCATCGTAGAAGACCACCGCGTGCATGCCGTTGTCGCGGAAATACTCACCGATGGTGCAGCCGGTATAGGGCGCCAGGTACTGCAGCGGCGCCGGCTCGGATGCGGTTGCGGCGACGACCACCGAGTATTGGAAGGCGTCGTTGTCCTGCAGGATCTTCACCAGCTGGGCAACCGAGGAGCGCTTCTGGCCGATGGCGACGTAGATGCAATAAAGCTTCTCGTGCTCGTTCGTGGCCTGGGCGTTGACTTGTTTCTGATTGAGAATGGTGTCGATGATGATCGCGGTCTTGCCGGTCTGCCGATCGCCAATGACCAACTCGCGTTGACCGCGACCGATCGGGATCAGGCAGTCGATCGCCTTGACACCGGTCTGCATCGGCTCGTGCACCGAACGCCGTGGGATGATGCCCGGCGCCTTGACGTCGGCAAGACGACGCTCCGTCGCGTCGATCGGACCCTTGCCGTCGATGGGCTCGCCCAGCGCGTTGATGACGCGACCAAGGAGGCCCTTGCCGACGGGAACGTCGACGATGGCGCCGGTCCGCTTGACGGTGTCGCCCTCGCGGATGGCGCGGTCGTCACCGAACAGCACGATGCCGACGTTATCCTCTTCGAGGTTAAGGGCCATGCCCTTGGTCCCGTCGGGGAACTCGACAAGTTCGCCGGCCTGAACCTTGTCCAGGCCGAAGGCACGCACAATGCCGTCACCAACCGACAGCACCGTTCCGACTTCCGCTACCTCGGCTTCGGTCCCGAAGGTGGCGATTTGCTTCTTGATGATCTCAGAGATTTCCGCGGCCCGGATTTCCATTAGGCGACCCCCTTAATGGCAAGGCTCAACCGTTTAAGCTTGGTTCGAATGGAGCTGTCGACCATACGCGAACCCACCTTGACGACCAGCCCGCCCAGCAATGCGGGATCGATACGGGTGGTGAGAGCGACGTTCTTCGACACGGCCTTTTGCAAGGCCAGGGTAATGGCGTTCAATTGCGCCGGCGTCAACGCCTGGGCGGCAACCACCTCGACGGAGGTTTCGCCCCGCTGCTCGGCCAACCGATGCAGGAACGCGGTGATGATCGACGGTAATGCGAAGAGGCGGCGGTTATCGGCGACCACACCCACAAAGCGTCGGGTGAGATCACTGATCCCCACGTGCTGGAGGATGGCATCGACAGCGCGCCACTGGCTCTTGCGGCTGATGACTGGCGATGCGATGAGGCGTGCCAGATCGGGACTTCCGCCGATCAGCGCATTCACGCTTCGCAGCTCAGCCGCGACGGCATCGAGAGAGGAGGTAGATTGCGCCAACTCAANAAGAGCGGACGCATAGCGGTCAGCCAGACCGGTCGAACCAGCGGTTGCAGATGTCACCGGAGAGCGCCCTCTATTGGTTGTTTTTGGCGGCCCCGAAGCTGCGCGGGAGACCCGGACCGATCCGCGCGCGACAATCTCGGTGGCGAGAGGAATGGTTCTGTAACATACTCATTTCGGCGTTGCAACCAGACTTGCCGGAAGAAGTTACAGGCCCAAGCATCCGCATCGGCTCCGGTAAGGTCTTGATTGCACGCACCACACCCGCATCCGCATCTTGAACGCAGGTGCAGCATTCACCGCCTACTTTGCCTCCCGTCGGCGGCGTATGCAACGCTTCGATGACGGTTGCGAAACAATTCGCTGCCGCCGGCGCCGGCGCTTGCGCGCAACCGCCATTGCCCGGTGGCGGGTCTGCCGGCTATGCTTCGGTCATGTCCTCTCCCGTGATCGGTATTACCCTCGATGCGGAAGAGCCAGGTGGCTATTCGAAGTTTCCCTGGCTCGCGCTCCGTGAAAATTATCCGTGCGCCGTCGTCCACGCCGGTGGCCTGCCGGTGCTGCTGCCGCATGAGCCGGAGCAGGCCGATCGCTATCTCGACCTGCTCGACGGCCTGATCATCTCCGGCGGCAATTTCGACGTGGATCCGGCGCTGTTCGGTGCCGCGGCACGCCACCCCACGGTCAAGACCAAGGACCGGCGCACCGCTTTCGAACTGGCGTTGACGCGTGGTGCGCTCGCCCGCGACCTGCCAATCCTCGGCATCTGTGGCGGCGAGCAATTGCTGCACGTGGTCCTCGGCGGTACCCTGATCCAGCACATCCCCGATGAGGTGGCAGACGCGCTCGCCCATGAGCAGCCAAATCCGCGCGACGAGCCGGGGCATGAGGTGGCCATCCTGCCGGGAACGCGGCTCAGGGCGATCGTCGGTGCCGATCGGCTGGCGGTGAACAGCGCCCACCATCAAGCGGCGAAGGACGAACCGGACGGCCTTGTCGTCAACGCCCGGGCGCCGGATGGCGTCATCGAGGGGATCGAGGCGCCGGGGCGGCGGTTCTGCGTCGGCGTGCAGTGGCATCCGGAATTCGAAATCAGTGCCGGCGACCGGGCACTGCTGGCGGCGTTCGTCACTGCGGCGGCTGGCTGAGACCGCCATGGACGATATCGAAATTGCTGCCGAGCCGAACGAGGGCCGTCGCGGCGAACGGATCGCCAAGGTCATCGCCGCTGCCGGTCTGTGTTCGCGCCGCGAGGCGGAGGTTTGGATCGCCGCCGGCCGGGTAGCGGTCAATGGGACGGTCCTCGCCACACCTGCTGTCGTCGTTGGCGAGACCGATCTGGTGACCGTCGATGGGCGAGCGCTGCCGGATCGGCCGGTGCTGCGTCTCTGGCGCTACCACAAGCCGCCGGGACTGGTGACTACGCACAAGGATCCGGCTGGACGGCCGACGGTGTTCGCGCACCTGCCGGCGGACCTCGGGCGGGTGATCTCCGTCGGCCGCCTCGACCTCAATTCGGAGGGGTTGCTGCTGCTGACCAATTCCGGCGCCCTGGCGCGGCGTCTGGAACTGCCGACGACCGGCTGGACGCGGCGCTACCGGACACGCGCGCACGGGACGATCGAACCGACGGCGCTTGCTGCCCTCGCCCGTGGCGTCAGCGTCGGTGGCGTCCATTACGGGCCGATCGAGGCCCGGCTCGACCGGGAGCAGGGATCGAACCTGTGGCTGACGCTGGCGCTGAAGGAGGGGAAGAACCGCGAGGTCCGCAAAGTGCTGGAGCACCTGGGATTGACCGTGAGCCGGCTGATCCGCGTCGCCTACGGGCCGTTTCAGCTGGGCAATCTTGCCCGTAGCGAGGTGGCGGAGGTATCGCGCAAGGTGCTGCGCNNGAGCAACTGGGCCACGACGTGCCGGGGTCGAAGGCACGATAGGAAACGAGCGATGCGGATCATCGGCGGCAAACACCGCGGGCGAGCGCTGAAGGTGCCGGCGGCGGCGGGGGTGCGGCCGACGGCGGACCGGGTGCGCGAGGCGGTCTTCAACATTCTCGTTCATGGAGCCGCGGGCGGTGCCCTCGAAGGCGCGCACGTCATCGACCTCTTCGCCGGTACCGGCGCCTACGGACTGGAAGCGCTGTCACGTGGCGCAGCGCACGCCACCTTCATCGATCGCGAACCGGCCACCCTGGCAACCATCCGCCGCAACGCTGCTGCTATCGGCGAGGCGACGGCGATCACCTTGCTCAATCTTGATGCGACACGTTTGCCGCCGCCGCCGCTCGCCGCCGGTGCCCCCTGTGCGATCGCTTTTCTCGATCCGCCGTACCAATCCGGCCTGGCGCTGCCGGCGCTGCAGGTGCTGGCGACGCAGCACTGGCTTTGCGGCGGGTGCCCTTGCCGTGGTCGAAGTGGGCGCACGCGAGCCGTTGCACCCGCCGCCGCGCTATACGGTCATCGATGAGCGCGTCTATGGCGCGGCGCGGGCGATCTTTCTCACCCATGGGTCTTCGCCCAGCCCGGCATGAAGGGTGTTGCATAACGTCGAGGATGGCCGGAACAAGCCCGGCTATGACGGGTGGGAGATATGGCTGCAGTCAGCCCAAGCGCTACAGCAAAGAATTGTCGTTAGAGATGGTAGCCGTCGGCCCGATACATATCGACGCACTGTTTTTCCTTGCGTGCATTCATCACGCCCCACCAGTCGGCCCACCAGGAGCGTGATCCGCAATCGACGGTTGCCCCGGTAGCAGAATTCGTAAGTATGATGGGATCGGTCGCGCACGCTGACAGAACCGCGGACAGCGCAACAACGAGAAGCGTTTTTTGCATGTAATAATTTTCCTTAGAGCAGGATCGAGGAAGCCCTGGCCAATCTTACCAGTTCAGGATCATCACACCACCCTGCACCGCGTAGCCGTCGAGGCGGCTGAGGAAGCTCATTCCGAGCAGGGAAACGCCGATCGGCTGTTCATTGACCACCGCCGGGACCTGACGCAGCTGAAGGGCGCCGATGGTCATTTCACCTAGCGTCACTGGCGCGGCACGGACGACCCCCACCCGCGGTGCGGAAGGTTTCGGTGAAATCGCGGTCGCGCGGCCGGAGGCCAATGCGCGCCGCATCCTCTGGCGTCAGCACCACCGTGGTGGCGCCGGTGTCGATAAGAAAGCGGACGGCGGTCCCATCGACGGTGGCAACGACGGTGAAATGGCCGTCGCGATCGGCGCGGATGCGCATCGTCCGACTGGGGCTGGTTTTGCCGGGAACCGCCTTAGCGGGAGCCAAGTGACTTGGCGGCTGACTTGGTGGCGCCGGTCCTGGGATGGCGCGGCCAGCCGATGCCGCCGCCGGGCCTCTGGCACCGCCGTCGAGATAGGCAAGGATGTCGTCGCGGTGGGTATAGATGGCGAGAGCGGCGACCGCCGCCACCGCGAGGTTGGTCAACTGGCGGCTGAGCCAGAAGATCATCGCCCGAATATCCCTTGGCCATTGCCGTCATGGCGATCGGGCATCACCATCGCTCAACGACGCTGGAACAGCCGCTCGATCTCCACCCGGTCGAGATGGACGAAGGTGGGGCGGCCGTGGCTGCACTGGCCGCTGTGCGGGGTTGCTTCCATGTCACGCAGCAGCGCATTCATTTCCTCGATCGAAAGCTTGCGTCCGGCGCGCACGCTGCCGTGGCAGGCCATGCTGGCGCAGACTGCCGAAAGCCGGTCCTTGAGCGCCAGCGTATCGCCCAGCTCGGCAAGGTCATCGGCCACGTCCCGGATCAGGCTCCGCACGTCGCCGCGTCCGAGCAGCGCCGGCACTTCGCGCACCACTACGGCGCCGGCACCGAACGGTTCGATCGGCAGCCCCAGCGCCGCCAGTTCGTCCCGGCGGGCGAGGAGTCGCTGGCAGGCGGCGTCGTCCAGTTCCACCACCTCGGGGATCAGCAACGCCTGGCGGGCGATGCTGCCGCCCTCGGCCAGTTGCCGCTTGAGACGTTCGTGCACCAGCCGCTCGTGCGCCGCGTGCTGGTCGACGATAACGATACCGTCCCTGGCTTGCGAAATGATGAACGTGCCGAGGAACTGTGCCCGGGCAAAACCGAGTGGCGGGATGTCGGCCGGCGTTGCCGTTTCCACCGCGTCCGCGGCAGGCGCATCGGTGGGCCGACCAAGAACGGCATCGAGAACCGGGGTCGGCAGCGGCAGGTGAAACGCCGCTGCGGCTTCGGCGAGCCCGGCGGCGACGCGGCCACTGCCGCCCGTCGGCAGCGACCACGCTGTTCCCCGGGTTTCGCCACCACCGCCGGCGGCAGGAATGAGACTGCGCACGACGGTGCTCGCCGCCCGGTGTCCGGCATCGGCGAGCGCCCGGCGCACCGCGCCGACGATCAGGGCGCGGACCAGGGCCGCATCACGGAAGCGGACCTCGGTCTTCATTGGATGGACGTTGACATCCAGCAGGTCCGGCGGCACGGCAAGGAACAGCGCTACCAGCGGCTGGCGGTCGGCGGCGAGCAGATCCTGATAGGCGCCGCGCAGTGCTCCCTGCAGCATCCGGTCGCGTACCGGCCGGCCGTTGACGACGAGAAACTGCTGCCCCGTGTTGCGGCGATTGAGCGTCGGCAATCCGGCGAAACCGGAGATCTCGACTCCTTCGCGCCCGGCCTCGACAGTGACGGCGTTGGCAATGAAATCGTCGCCCATCAGCCGGCCGATCCGCTCGCGCCGTACCGTCTCGTCGTCACCAGCTGCCGCCGGCAGGTTGAGGACTGTCCGCGCCGCGGTTGCCACGCTGAAGCCGACGCGCGGGTGCGCCATCGCTAGCCGTTCGATGGCCTCGATGGCGTGCGCCTGTTCGGTTGCCGGTGCCTTGAGAAACTTGAGCCGCGCCGGCGTCGCATAGAAGAGGTCGCGGACCTCGACGCGGGTGCCGGNGGGATGCGCCGCGGGCTGCGGCTCCCCACCGTNGCCGCCCTCGACGGTGAGCGCCCAGGCGTGCGCCGCCTCGACGGGGCGGCTGGTCAGCGTCAGTCGCGAGACCGAGCCGATTGACGGTAGCGCTTCGCCGCGAAAGCCGAGGGTGGCGATGCGGCTCAGGTCATCGTCCGGCAGTTTCGAGGTGGCGTGGCGCTCGATCGCCAGCAGCAGCTCGTCGGCGGTCATGCCGCGGCCATCGTCGGCGACCGAAATGAGCGTCTGGCCGCCGTCGCGCAGCGTCACCTCGATCCGTGTCGCCCCGGCATCAAGGCTGTTCTCCACCAGCTCCTTGACCGCAGACGCCGGTCGCTCCACTACCTCGCCGGCAGCGATGCGGTTGACGACGCCTGCAGGCAGTCGGCGGATGGGGCTCACGCGAATGGCCGCTCCCTTACCGCATCGCCTTGTAGGTATTGATCAGGCCGTTGGTTGATGCGTCGTGGCCGGTGACCGCCTCCGCGTTGGTCAGCTCCGGCAGGATCACTTTCGCCAGAGCCTTGCCCAGTTCGACGCCCCATTGGTCGAAGGAATTGATCTGCCAGATGATGCCCTGGACGAAGATCTTCTGCTCGTAAAGAGCGATCAGCATCCCGAGCGTGAAGGGGTCGATCTGTTTGACCAGGATCGAGTTGGTCGGTCGGTTGCCTTCGAACACCTTGTGCGGCACCAGCGCCTCCAGCGCCTCGCCGCTCAGCCCCTGGGCGATGAGCTCGGCACGCACCTCGGCCTCGGTCTTGCCGCGCATCAGTGCTTCCGGCTGAGCGAAGAAGTTGGACAGCAACAGTGCATGGTGCTCGCCGATCGGATTGTGGCTGATGGCGGGGGCGATGAAATCGCAGGGGATCAGGTGCGTGCCCTGGTGGACGAGTTGGTAGAAGGAGTGCTGGCCGTTGGTGCCCGGCTCGCCGAACAGGATCGGCCCGGTGGACCACTCGACCGAGGTGCCGGCGCGGGTGACGTACTTGCCGTTGCTCTCCATGTCCGCCTGCCAGGNCAGGTAGGCGGGCAGCCGGTGCAGATACTGATCGTAGGGCAGGACGGCGTAGGTGGGGGCGCCAAGGAAGTTGGCGTTCCAGACGCCGATCAGTGCCAGGATGACCGGCAGGTTGGCTTCGAGGGGAGCGGTGCGGAAATGGTCGTCCATCGCCCGGCCGCCGGCGGCGAGCGCATCGAAGCCGTCCATGCCGATGGCGATGGCGATGGACATGCCGATCGCCGACCACAGGGAGAAGCGGCCGCCGACCCAGTCCCAGAACTCGAACATGTTGGCCGGATCGATGCCGAAGGCGCGTACCGCCTTCTCGTTGGTGGAGAGCGCGATGAAATGCTTGGCGACGGCATCGGCGCCGAGCGCCTGCACCAGCCAAGCCTTGGCCGACTCGGCGTTGGCCATCGTCTCCTGGGTGGTGAACGTCTTCGAGGCGACGATGAACAGCGAGGTTTCCGGGTTCAGTGTCTTCAGCGTCTCGGCGATGTGGCTGCCGTCGACGTTGGAGGTGAAGTGAACGCGCAGCCCCGGCTTCTGGTACGGCTTCAGAGCCTCGGTCACCATCACCGGGCCGAGGTCGGAACCGCCGATGCCGATGTTGACCACATCGGTCATCGCCTTGCCAGTCTTGCCGCGCCAACTGCCGTTGCGCACTGCGTCGGAGAACGTGCGCATTTGCTCGCGCACCCGCATCACGCCCGGCATCACGTCCGTGCCGTCGACGACGATCGGCCGGTCAGCGGTGTTGCGCAGGGCGACGTGGAGGACGGCGCGGCCCTCGGTGGTGTTGATCTTGGCACCGGAGAACATCTTCTCCCGCCACTCCTCCAACTTCGCCTCGCGGGCGAGGGCGACGAGGAGGCTGATCGTCTCGGCGGTGATCCGGTTCTTCGAGTAATCGAGCAGGAGGTCGCCGAGACGCACGGAGAAGCGGCCGAAGCGCTCGGGATCGGCGGCGAACAGGTCGCGCATGTGCTGCGCGCCCGTGGTCTTCGCGTGCTCCTCCAGCGCCTTCCAGGCGGACGATTGGCTGATCGCGCTCATCGCTTGTCTTCTCTCCTCTTGGTCCCGGTGCATGCTTGGTGCAAGGCGTGAATGGCGGCGCCGACCTTAGCAAAGCCATTGCAGCGCGTCGATGCCGCGGCAACTGCAGGGGCCGAGTGGCGGGTGGCTCATTTATCCGCAAGTGTGATCATCACCCCGCTTTCGCCGCGTCGCAGCCGCTGCAGGTGATAGGCGGCGAGGGGATCGTGCGGCCAATGGCTAATCACGGCGGTAAACGCCTCTTCCGCCGTGGCGTCGCCACGTTCGAGGCGCTCGTAGGCGTCACGGTAGGCGGCCATCCACGCCGGTTCGATGTTGGTGTCTTTCAGTGGCTCGTAGACGGCGGTCGGCTGGGTCTTGCCTTTCAGCACCAGGAGGCCGGCCGGGCGACCGAAGAAATTCGGGCACAGGGCGACGGTGCGGCCGCTGACACAGACCCGGGTGCCGAGATACTTGTTGGCTCCCTCCAGGCGGGCGGCAGTGTTGATGGCGTCGCCATGCGCGGTGTAGTCGAATTTGAGTTCACCGCCGAAATTGCCGACGATGGCATTGCCGGAATTGACCCCGATCCGGGTTCGGCCGAAGGCGATGCCTTCTTCGCGCTTGCCCTGGGAGAAGGCTTCGGCGAACCGATCGATATCGAGCGCACAGGCGACGGCGTTGGCGGCATGATCGGGGTCGGCCACCGGCGCACCGAACATGATGTGCAACGCATCGCCGATGACCTTGTCGACGGTGCCATTGTGGCGGAAGGCGATGCGGATCATCCCATCCAGATACGCGTTGATCACCGGCACGATGACTGATGGCGCGGTTTGCTCGACGAGCGAGGTGAAGCTTTCCAGATCGGTGAAAAGGAAGGTCAGTTCGCGCCGCTCACCGCTCAGCCGCAGGTATTGCGGGTTTTCCACCAGTTGATTGACCAGGGTCGGCGACATGTAGCTGGAGAAGGCCTTGCGGATCCAGCGCTGCTCGCGCTCGGTGTGCAAGGTGCGGATCAAAGAGAACACCGTATAGGTGACCAGCACCGTCGCTGCCGGATAGAGCGGGTCGAGCAGGATGCGATGCTCGCGAAAGGCGTACCACGAGGCGAGAAAGGCGGCGCCGATGCCGAGTGAACCGATCACCGCCGTCCACATGGCGCCGATGCGCGCGCCAAGCGCCAGCACCACGGCAGAGAGGGTGAGCATGAGCAGGACTTCCGCCCCCTTCGCCCAGTCGGGACGTGTGAGGTGGACGCCGAGCATGATCTGTTCGATGACGCGGGCGTGAATCGACACCCNCGGCACGGCGATGCCGAGCGGCGATGCATGCAGGTCCTGCAGACCCGTCGCCGTCGAGCCGATCAGGACGATGGCGCCGCGGATGGCCGCAGCGTGGGTATCGCCTTCAAACACTTCCCAGGCAGGGACATAACGCTCGGCGCGCGGTGCCGTGTAGTAGACCCAGACCTGACCGCGACTGTCGGTCGGCACCGTGTAGGCGCCGACGCGAACGTGGGTGATGCCGGTCTGGCCGCCAAAACTGGTCTCACCCCNCGAGCCCGCGCTCTTGATCAGGTAGGTGGAGACGCTTTGCGCCACCCGCAGCGCTTCCGCCGCCAGCGATGGATAGATCTCGTCGCCTAGCACCGCCAGCAAGGGTACTCTGCGGATCACCCCGCCGGCGGCGATGCCTACATTGAGGGCGCCATTGCCGGCAGCGGCATCCTCGATCAACGGCATCGAGGTCACCGCACCTCGATAGGTGGGGAGGAACGGCCGCGGGTCGCCACCGATGTAGGCGAAGGCGGCCGGATGCGTTGGTCGCCGCGGCTCTTCGGTGGGTACCAGGGCAAAGCCGGTCACCGTTGGCCCATCGCGGATCGCCTTGGCGAATTCGGCGTCGTAGTCGGCCAGCCGATCGACCCAGTTCTCGAGCGGCGGTGCGTTCTTCCACAGGCGTAGCAGGTTTGACGGCGAGGTCCGGTCCGGTTCGGCGAACAGCATGTCGAAGACGATGGCCGCCGCGCCCATCGCTTCCAGCCGTTGTACCAGTTCGGCCAGACGCGAGCGTGACCATGGCCACTGACCCAAGCGGGTGAGGCTGTCCTCGTCGATGTTGACGATCCGTACCGGGACATTCTGGTATTCGCGCGGTCGCAGCCGCTGATAGGCATCGAAGACGCTTTCGCGCAGGGCGACGACGAACAGCGGGTCGCGAAAGGCAAAATTGACCGCCGCCACAAGCACCAGCAACGGGATCAGAGCTTCCAGGCGGAACAGCTTCATACGCCAACACCAGCGCGAATGTGTGCACAGACGCTTCTACGGCAATTCGGCTGCTGCCGCGAGCCTTGATCCGCGGCAATGGCGCGGTGGGGCGCCTTGCAAGCAGAGCTTTTGTATTTCAATAAAATCTAATATAAGATCTCGCATCACTGACTTTACGTCAGCCGGATTGCGATAAGTCAAACGTGGAGGACCCGAATGGGCAAAAATTATCCAGATATCATCGGCAGTTTGACCAAGCCGATGCGCGACTTGCATCAGGGCATGCCGAAGGTGATGAAAGGGTTCGGTGCCCTCGCTGATAACGCCAAGGCTTCCGGCGTGCTCGATGCCAAGACCAAGGAATTGATCGCCATGGGGATTTCGATTGCCCTGCGCTGCGATGGTTGCATCGGCTTCCATACCCGCGGCGCCATTCGCCACGGCGCCAGTCGCGAGGAATTCATGGAGATGATCGGCGTCGCCATCATGATGGGCGGCGGCCCGTCGACGGTGTATGGCGCCTATGCGCTCGAAGCGTTCGATCAGTTGACAGCAACGGCGGGCTGAACCGTCGTTGCGGCGCGATCGGTTGCCGCAGGCGCAGGACACAAAAAACCCCGGAGGATCGCTCCGGGGTTTTGCCTTGCCGGCAAACGCTACGGTCGCCGGGGTAACGGCCGTCGATGCAGTGGCAACGGCTAATTGTTGCGGGCAACACCCACGAGCTGCAGAATCCAGACGAACATGGTTATGAAGCTGCCGTAAAGCATGAACGCGCCGAAGATCGCTTTCCTGGCGATAACGTCGCCGACGTCGGACTCATAATACCAGTTCTTGATTTGCTGCGTCTCATAGGCGGTCAGGCCGGCAAAGATCACCGGCACCAACACCGACATGATCAATTGCAGACCGCTCGATTGGACGAAGATATTGACCACGAGAGCGATCAGGACGCCGAAGCTGGCCATGACCAGGAAACGCCCGACGCCGGAGAGGTCTCGCTTCGTCACGTAACCGAACAGACTCATCCCCGCGAATGCCGCCGCGGTGATGANAAATGCACGGGCAATGCTGCCGCCAGTATAAATGGCGAACATGGGCGCAATCAGCGCTCCCCACATCGCCGCGTAGGCCCAGAAGCAGAGCTGCGCCGTGCCTTCGCTCTTCGACATAATCAGTCGCGGCGCGAAGAAGCCAAGGCCCATAATGCCGATGAACAGCACCCACTTGAACGGACCGAGCGCGATCGCCTGCATTACTGCCGGGTTCATCGATACCAGCAGCGAGACGACCCCTGTCAGCGCCACGCCGAGGGCCATGTAATTGTAGACCCGCAGCATGTACTGGCGAAGGCCGACATCGATCTGCGCGGCCGACGCCTGAGCCGGGGTCATCGTGTCGGTTCGCACACCGAAACGCCTGTCAGGTCCAAAAGCCATCGTGTCCCTCTCGCAAAGTAAAGTACCGAACATACATATGTCCGCTGGCCATGGCTGGTGCAAGCTTCCACGTGCACCAGCCATGCTTATCTGATAGCCATACATGCCGAGTTCGACGGTAGTTAGCGAGGCGCAAGCGCCGGAGCAGCCCTGCCGCTTTCGGGACAAACTTCCACCGGGTCGGGACCCTTGGTCGCCGCCTGGCAACAAGGCCAAACGCCAATGAATGGCTTTCGCGTGGCAATGAGCACCACGGAGGACTGCGAAGCGGCCGCGGACCAGTGTGCCGAACGCCTGGGAAGCGCCGGAATCGACGAGGAGGCCGTCGGGTTTCTCTACCTTTCCGATCATTTTGCCGAAGACTTCGCCACCGTGCGTGGCCGGCTGCAGGGGTTGACGGGGGTGCGCGATTGGGTCGGCAGCATCGGCACTGGCGTGTTGGGCGTCGATGCCGTCGGTGAAGGCAGCGAAATCAACGACCAGCCGGCGATTGTCGCGGCGGTGGCACCGATGCCGGCGGGATCGTTTCGCCTGATCGATCGGCTGGAGTTGCTGGCGCCCACAGACGTTGCCTCCGGCGTCGGTTTGGAGGCGCAATACCCCTTCGGCATCATCCATGTGGATCCGAGCCGGCCGGAGGCGATGGAAGAGATTTCCGCCCTGGCCGATCGCAGTGGCGGCTTTCTCGTCGGCGGCTTGGCGTCCACCAGAAAGCCGCTGCCGCAGCAGACGCCGCCCTTTGCCGGCCGTGCGCTATGCGGGGTGATGTTTGATCCGTCGGTTTCGGTGCAGACCGGCCTGACGCAAGGCTGTTCGCCGCTGGGGCCGGTGCGGGTGATCACCGAGGGACACGACCATCTGATCATGGCTATCGATGGTCGTCCCGCGCTCGACGTTTTCTGTGAGGACATTGGCGAAAGCCTCGCCAGCGATCTGAAGCGGGTGGGCAACTACGTCCACGTGGCACTGCCACTGGCCGACTGCGACCGCCGCGACTATCTGGTGCGCAACCTGATCGGCATCGATCCGATGCGACGCTGGCTCGCCGTTGGCGAGTACATCGCGTCCGGCGAGCGGTTGATGTTCGTTCGCCGCGACCCGGCTTCGGCACGCACTGACCTGGAGGCGATGCTGCGCTCCCTGGCTCGCCGCCTTGATGCGCCGCCGCGCGGCAGCGTCTATTTCAGCTGCGTCGCCCGGGGCGAAAACATGTTCGGGCGACCGGGCGAGGAACTCGCCATCATCCGCCGCGAGCTCGGTCCGCTGCCGTTGGTCGGCTTCGCCTGCGGCGGAGAGATATGCAACGGCCGAGTTTACGGTTATACCGGGGTTCTCGCCGTCTTCACCTGAAGCCAAGCAGTCGCGGGCCAACGTGTGATGCACTATCAGGCGCTCGGTCGTACTGGTTTGAAGGTCAGCCGTATCTGTCTCGGCACGATGACCTTCGGCGAACAGAATTCCGCCGACGAGGCCTGTCGGATGCTGGACTTCGCCGTCGCCGGCGGCGTCAACTTCCTCGATACAGCCGAGATGTATCCGATTCCGCCGCGGGCGACGACTGCGGGTGCGACGGAGTTGATCATCGGTGATTGGCTCCGCCAGCGCGGCGGCCGCGACCGTCTTGTCATCGCCACCAAGATCGCCGGCCCCGGACTCCAGCATCTGCAACGCCGGCCGAGCGCCTTCACCCGCGACGCCATTCGCAGTGCCATCGACGGCAGTCTGCGGCGTTTGCAGACCGATTACATCGACCTTTACCAACTGCACTGGCCGGAGCGGAAGGCGAACTTTTTCGGTCAGTTGGGCTATCGATACGACGCCAGCGACGCGTTCACCCCCTTTGCCGAGGTACTGGCGGCCCTGGCGGCAGAGATCGCCGATGGTCGTATCCGCGCCATTGGCGTGTCCAACGAGACGCCCTGGGGCCTGATGCGAATGCTGGCGCTTGCCGAAGCCGAAGGACTGCCGCGGCTGGCCGGCATCCAGAATCCCTACAACCTGCTGAATCGCAGCTTCGAGGTGGGACTGGCCGAGGTGGCGCTGCGGGAAGACTGCGGCCTGCTCGCCTATTCACCACTCGCCTTCGGTACCCTCTCCGGCAAATACCTGAACGGCGAGCCGCTGACCGCGGCGCGGTTGACGCTGTTTCCGCAGTATTGCCGCTACACCGGCGCGCGCGCCGTTGCCGCGACGGGGGATTACTGTGCCATCGCCCGTCGTTGCGGCTACGACCCGGCGCAAATGGCGCTGGCGGCGGTCATCCGCCAGCCCTTTGTCACCGCAACGATCATCGGTGCCACGACTTTGTCCCAACTGGCGACGAACTTGGCGGCGGAGACACTGGAGCTCTCGCCGGACGCGCTCGCTGCTATTGAGGCCGTTCACGTCGATAATCCCAACCCGGCCCCTTGATGGGACCGTGTGAGAGGAGACGCTGCCATGCACCGGCTGTTTGTCGCCATCCCCTTGCCCGAAGACGTGTGTGACCAACTCGATTGGCTTTGCTGCGGCATCCAAGGTGCGCGCTGGGTCGGTCGCGACGGTATGCACCTGACTTTGCGTTTCATCGGCGAAGTGGACGGGGCGCTCGCCGAAGACATTCACGAGGCGTTGCTGCGCGTCACCGCCCCCGCCTTTGAGCTGATGGTGAGCGGTGTCGGCTGCTTCGATCAGGCTGGCAAGGTGCATACCCTGTGGGCTGGGGTGGAGAAGCAGCCGCAGCTCGTGCATCTGCACGACAAGATCGCATCGGCGGTTGTCCGCGCCGGTGTCGAGCCGGATCGCCGCAAGTTCAAGCCGCACATCACGCTTGCCCGCTTTCGTGGGGGCAGTATCGGCCGCCTTGGCGGCTATATCCAACGCCACAGCCGGTTTGCCCTGCCGCCGTTTACCGTCGATCACTTCGCGATGTTTCGCAGCTATCTGAGCAGCGAGCGTGCCTATTACGAAATCCTGGCGGAGTATGCGTTGCGACGGACTATCGTCGTCCAGTCCCCCTGGCAGCCGACGTTCCGGCGTCAACAGCAAATACTTGAGAGTGCACGCGGCGCAGCCCGCAGCGGCTGCGCCTGGCGCGGATCCTGTTTACCGCCCCTGTGCCACCAGCGCCGGCAACAGCGCCATACGCTCGAACGTCATCCGTGCACCCGCGCGCCGCAGCATCGACGCGTAGCCGTCCCGACAGTGCGCACCACCGGCGAAGCCGAGGACGTCCATGCCGGCGGCAACGGCGGCGGTGACGCCAGCGACGGAGTCTTCGACCACCAAGCAGGCTGCGGGTGGTACACGCATCTGCCGGGCGGCGTAGGCGAACAAATCCGGCGCCGGTTTGCCACGGGCAACCATGCTGGCGGAGAACAGGTGCGGCTCGAACAGCGGCAGCAGCCCGGTGAGGCCAAGGGTGAAGCGCATCTTCTCGGGTGAGCCCGAGGAGGCAACGCAACGGCGGCAGTCGAGTGCCCGGATCGCCGCTTCCACACCTTCGATCGGTCGCAGCTGGCAAGCGAAGGCCCGCTGGTCGGCGGCACGGATCCGGGCTTCGAAGTCCGGCGGCAGCGGCTGGCCCAGATCTGCTTCGATCATGGTGCGAACCGCCGCCATACTGATGCCGGTGAACCGGTCGAGGCAATCCTCCGGGCTGAGGGAGTAACCAAGCGCCGTTGCCTCGTCGGCGAGGACGCGCGCCGACAGGACCTCAGAATCGACGAGGACGCCGTCGCAGTCGAAGAGGACGAGATCAACCGGCATCGCTGTGTTTACACTTCGGCCGCGGCAGCGTCGCTGCGGTCGTTTGGGAAATGGCGGGTGCGGATCGCAAGCAGCAGCCCGGCGGCGCCCGCCTCGATCAGGTTGAGCATGGTCTCGAAGCCTTCCGGACCACCGTAATACGGGTCAGGCACGTCGCGACAGCCGGTTTCGGGGGCAAAGTCGAGCAGCAGATGCAGGCGGTCTTCAGTCGCGGCGGGACAGGCGGCGCTCAGCGCCAGCAGGTTGGCGGCATCCATTGCCACCAGATAGTCAAAACGGTGGAAATCGGCGCTGCAGGTGCGGCGCGCCCGCAGGCCGGAGATGTCGATGCCGCGGCGACGGATCGCCGCCTGTGCACGTGGGTCCGGTGGCCGGCAGATGTTCCAGCCGCTGGTACCGGCGCTGTCGATCTCGATCCGGTCGGCAAGGCCCGCCGCGTTTGCCAGGGCGCGAAAGATGCCTTCGGCCGCGGGCGATCGACAGATGTTGCCGAGGCAGACAAAGAGGATTTTGACCACCGCGAATATCCTTGACTCCAAGTGGCGGAGGGGAGCAATCGGGGCCGGCAGCTTATGGGACGCAGCATAATGATCAACAGCAAAGACCGGGCAGGCGGCATTGTCGTGCTGACCGGAGCCGGCATCTCCAAGGAGTCGGGGCTCGACACGTTTCGCTGCAGCGAAGGTATCTGGTCGCGGGTCAATCTCGAGGACGTGGCGACCCCGGAAGGCTTTCGCCGCAATCCGGACCTGGTCCACCAGTTTTACAACGACCGGCGGCGCGGGCTCCTCGATGCCGCGATTGAGCCGAACGCGGCGCATCTGGCGCTTGCCCGGCTCGAACTTGAGTGGCCGGACGAAGTCTTCATCGTCACCCAGAACATCGATGACCTGCACGAACGCGCCGGCAGCCGCAGCGTCCTGCACATGCACGGCGAGTTGCGGCGAATTCGCTGCGAAGCCTGCGAAAGCGAGTTCGCATGGGATGCCGATCTGAGCGTGGATGACGCTTGCCCGCACTGCAAGCGGACGCGGTTTCTGCGGCCGCATGTGGTGTGGTTTGGCGAAATGCCCATTGGCATGGAGCAGATCTACGACGCTCTCGACCGCTGCGCGCTGTTCGTCTCTATCGGCACCTCGGGCAATGTCTATCCGGCCGCCGGGTTCGTCAGTCACGTGCGCATGTACACCCGTGCCCGCACCGTGGAGCTGAACCTCGAACCGTCCACCGGGGCGACGCTCTTTGCCGAGGCTACCTATGGACCGGCAACGGAGGTGGTGCCGGTGTTCGTGCAGCGCCTGTTCCGGGACGGCATCTGAGCTACGGCGAAGCGTGAAGGTACAGCGCTGGGCTCTGCTCAGGGCCCGTCTCTTGTACAGCTCGGCCCTGCGCCCACACGCTGATCCAGCCGACGGTCGGCCGCGCGTGCGACCGTGCAAAAACCGCTTCCCTGTAAACACAACTTTTACTATTATATGCGGCAGCTAATGCTCTTAAATGGCGAGTCGGCCGGCGGCCGTGACCCGTTGAGAGTTTGGAGGCACAGCAGTGAGGAAGCGAGGAATGTCCACCTTCGAGCCGCTGATTCGTCACACGGGTTTGGCACCGACGCGCCGTTGGGAGGAACGACGGCAGGGCGTTGATCGGCGCTGCGGTCGCGACCGCCGCCTGAGCAACTCGTCGCAGACAGTGAGCCTGAAGCCGCGACCATACGGCTTTCGCGCGTTCAGTGAGCGGCGCAACCGGCAGGATCGGCGCATTTACGGGCCTGACAGCTATGGAGCCGACAGCGAAAGCGGTGATCGTCGCGCCGACACCGCACCGTTCGACCGGGACTCACTGCGCTCGCTGCTCACTGAAGAGGAGATCCGCTACCTGCTGCGCTGCGGTCGTCGCCGGCGTCGCTGAGCCAGGGACTACGCAGCGCCGGGGGCGCCGCTGAGCCGCGGAAAGAGGCTGGCGGCGGCTTCCGGTCGGCCTTTGCGTCGCTTGTGAGCACCGGGGTTGGCGGCAATCCTACTCGGCGGCGGCGAGTTCGTTGGTCCGCGCGATGACGCTGCTGGGAGCTTCGATTGCCCGCAGCAGCCGCTCCTGTATCTTCGCCAGCTTCTGCGGCTGCTCGATCTTCAGCCCGAAGACGTCCTTGACGTAGAAGACGTCGACGACGCGTTCGCCGTAGGTGGAGATGTGGGCGCTGACGACCTGCATCCCCATCGCCGTCAGCGTTGAGGTGATGTCGTGCAGGAAGCCCGGACGATCGCGGCCGTTGACCTCGATTAGGGTATTCGTGATCGACGCCTTGTTGTCGAAGATCACCCGCGGCGCAACCTTGAACACCCCGGTGCGGCTGGGGAGCGCCCGAATGCGCTGCGCCTCCAGTTCGCGGTCCGGATGGAGCTTGCCGGTGATGGCGGCTTCGATTCGTTGTGTCAGCCGCTCCAGCCGGTCGGGGCTTTCGAGCGGTCTGCCGCTCATGTCCTGCACCTGGAAGGAGTCGAGGGCCATGCTGTTGGCGAGGGTCACCACCTTGGCGTTGACGATCGAGTTACCGGTGAGGGCGATTGCGCCGGCGATCTGTGCGAACAGGCCCGGGTGATCCGGTGCGTAGACGATGACTTCGGTGGTGTCGTGCATCGGCTGCTGCCGGGCTTCGACCCACATCTCGCGGCCCTGCTGTTCGGCCTCGCGCATCACCTGAAAATGGTATTCCTGCTCAGCAGTGGTATAGACAAGCCAATAGTCGGCATAGCCGCGCGCGACATAGGTTTCGCGCAAATGTTCGTCCCAATCGTTCAGTCGGGCGATCAATTTCGACTTCGCCCGCTCGACCCGTGCCGCCCGGCGCTCTGCCGGCTGGCCGCCAGTTATCTCGATTTCCTCCAACGCCCGATAGTAGAGTTCATCGAGCAGGCCGCGCTTCCAGGCATTCCAGATGTTGGGACCGACGGCGCGGATGTCTGCATTGGACAAGATCATCAACATCCTAAGCCGCTCCGGCGACTGGACGACGCTGGTAAAGTCGGTCACCGTCTTAGGGTCGTCGACGTCGCGTTTGAAGGCGAAGCGGCTTAGCACGAGGTGGTAGCGTACCAGCCAGCACACCGTCTCGGTTTCCCACTCGTCGAGGCCAAGCCGCGGACAGAGCGTCTGCGCGATCTGCGCCCCCACCTCCGAGTGGTCGCCGCCGCGCCCCTTGGCGATGTCGTGCAGCAGCACCGCGACGTAGAGTGCCCGCCGCGACCGGATTTCGCCGAAGGCGGTCGCTGCCGCCGGGTGGTCGTCCTCAATCTCGCCGCGCTCGATCCGATTGAGGATGCCGATGGCGCGGATGGTGTGCTCGTCGACGGTATAGATGTGGTACATGTCGTACTGCATCTGCGCCACCACCCGGCCAAAGTCGGGTATGAAGCGGCCGAAAATACCGGCGTCGTTCATCCGCCGCAGCGTCGGTTCCGGATCATCCTTATAGGTGAGCATCTCGAGGAACAGCCGGTTCGCTTCGGCACTCTCGCGCTCNNCGCCGGAACCAATCAGCCGCAGATTTTGCTGCACCAGACGCATCGCTGTCGGATGGATGTCGAGGCGCGAACGCTGCGCCTCGTGGAACAACCGTAACAACCGAATTGGGTCGCCCTGCAGGGACTCGGCGGAATCGAAGGCAAGCCGGTTGCCGATGATGCGGAAGCCAGCGGGTGAGCGGCGAAACAGCGAGATCGGCAGCGAAGGCAGGCGGAAACGGATGCGTGCACGCCGGTGTTCGTCCTCGATGACGGCGCAGATCACCCGCGTCAGATCACCGACCGACTTGGTGACCCGGAAGTAGTGCTTCATGAACCGTTCAACGCCGCGCGCAGCGGGACGATCGGCGTAGCCCAGACGCTGCGCGATCACTTCCTGGAAATTAAACGTCAGCCGCTCTTCCGGCCGCCCGGCGACGTAGTGCAGGTGACAGCGCACGGTCCAGAGGAAATTGAGCGCCTGGCGAAACTGCCGGCAGTCCTGGGACGTGAACACACTGCGGTGGGTCAGCTCGCTCATATCTTTGACGCGATAGAGATACTTGGCGATCCAGAACAGCGTCTGCAGATCGCGAAGCCCGCCCTTGCCTTCCTTGATGTGCGGTTCGAGGACGTAGCGCGAGTCGCCCATCCGTTCGTGGCGGGCGTCGCGCTCGGCCATCTTCGACTCGACGAAGGCGATGCCGGTGGTCGCGACGAGCTCGGTCATGAAACGGTGCTCGAAGGTGTTGAACAATTGCTTGTTGGCCCACAGCCAGCGAGCCTCGAGGAGGCAGGTGCGGATCGACAGGTCCTCGCCACCAAGGCGGATGCAGTCGTCGATTGTCCGCGTTGCGTGCCCCACCTGTAGGCCGGAATCCCATAGCATGTAGAGGATGTATTCGATGATCTGCTCGGCCAAGGGCGGTGATTGCGGCGGGAGCAGGAACATCAGGTCGATATCGGAGAATGGCGACAGCTCGCCGCGGCCGTAGCCACCGGTGGCTATGACTGCCATTTGATCGTCGTCGGTCGGCACGTCCTGCGGATAGACATGCGTGGTGGCAAAATCGTAGATGCTGCGCACGAGTTGATCGACGAGAAAGGCGTTGGCCTGTACCACCTCGGTGCCGCTGGCGCCTTCATCCTCGAACCGCCGCCGCACTTCGTGCACGCCCCGGTACAGCGACGCCTTGAAGATTTGCAGCGCATTGGCGCGGCCGCGGGGCGACGTTACCCNCCAGCGCAGCTGTTCGCTGAGCTCGTCAAGGAGTGCCTTGCGATTGATGATGGCGCGTCGGTTCGGTATGCGGTACATCGCGTTTCCTGTCTGTCGCCACTTATATAAACCGGGCGCGGCACATCACACGCTTTTCTTGGCGGTATCGGCCATGGGCGGTAGCCCGTTACTGATCATCGACGTACAAAAAGGCTTCATCAACGAGTGGACGGCGCATGTACCGTCCCGCGTCGAGAGTCTGCAGGACAGCTTTGATCAGATTATCATCACCCGGCTCTATAATCCGCAGCGTTCCCTTTACAGACGGTTGACGGGCTGGAACCAATTTTCCTTGGGTGCTGCCGAGACGCAGCTGGCTTTTGCGCCGCACGCGCGGGCAACGATTATGGATAAGGCCACCTACAGCGCTGCCAGCGAGGAACTCCTTGCCCGTTTCCGCACCGAGGGTGTCAATCGCGTCCACCTGTGTGGCATCGCGACCGAGGCCTCGGTGCTGTTGACCGCAGCCGCTTTGTTCGAGCAGGGGATCGAGCCGGTGGTTCTCGCCCACGCCTGCGGCAGCGATACTGGCCACCACCTGCACCAGGCGGGCCTGCAGATCATCTCCCGTCTGATCGGCGTGAAACAGGTGATCGGCTCCTAGCCAGCTGGCGGCGGCTCAACAAGCTGCACCAGCGGATCGTTGTCGATGTGCCCGTGGCGCCACACCCGTTCGGCCGCAGCGAGGCCGCCGGTTTGCAGCCGAATGATCGGCTCCGGGCCAATCTCGGACAGCAGGATGGCCATGTGTCCAGGCCGCGGCGGTGCCAGCGGCCAGCAGCGCACGCCATAAGCGGCGAGGGAAGAGCGGTCCATATCACCCCAAATCTGTGCCACTGCGGCACCTGGTGCCCGCGCGGCGATGATCCCCGCCTCTCTGGGGCCGATGGCAGGCCCACGTTGCGGCTGGAAGACGCAGAGGATGGCGTCCCAGCGTCCCGCCGGGAGCGCCTCGACGCTGGTAAGCACCTGCACCCGGGCGCCCATTGCGGCAAGCCCGCGGGCAATCGGTTCGGCAAAGGGATTGTCGCAGAGCACGGCGATCCGGCTGCGGTAGACGGCGATGCCGGCATCGAAGAGCAGTTTGGCGCTCATCGGCGCCATGTACGGGTAAACATCGATGGACGGGTGGCAGACGTCGACGCCGACAATTGGAATCCCGCGCTCGGCACAGGCGGGACGGTCAATATCCTGGTCGCGAACCGCCCACGCTTCAGACATCAGGGCGATGACCGCACCCGCCGGTAGCCGTTCGATCAGCGAACGGCGCAGCGGCCGCAGATGACCGCTGTTGGTGACCACGTCGAAGGCAAGCTTCGCGCTCGCCGGCAGATGCTCGGTCACCTCCACGACGGTGGCGACGCCGGCGGCGGCAGCCAGGCGGCGGGTTTGCGCGGCGATGTCTTCGCTTGTGCGATGGCGCCCGGCCGCGGCGACGGCAACGACACCCTGTGCGCCGGCGAGGGCCGCGATCACCGGCGTAACCGCATAGGCACCCGTTGCCGCCTCGGTCAGCACCGACATGCCGGTCAGGTTGAGGCTCATCACCTCGATCGCTTCCAGCATCAGGCCCACCAGGCGCACCGGATGCAATCCGGGACTGAGCAAGTCCATCTCAACCAAGGCGTTTCTCACCGGGCTGCTGCATAAAGGCCAGGTTGGGGCCACCAGGAATGTCAGCCACTCGCCACCGGCAGGGTTGACGGTAATTTCCGCAGCGCAGCATGTTGCATCATAGTATCTTCGAATATTGTTCCCAGGACAACGCGGTGCAAGTGCGTCAAGAGTGAAATGGCTATGGGCATGAGAGCACCGTCTTCGCGCTGGCTAACGTCCTGGCGTCCTCTCGAATTGCCAAATTCGTGGCGAATGGCTGCTGTAGGCGGAACTCGCGGCCTATATTTTTATTGGCGTTTTTCGCTGGACGTATGCGCCAAGCCTTCCCAAATGATCCCTGACATTTTTGCGTGGCGCAAAGGCGCCCGAGGCAATTGGTCGCGCCCCGCCGCGGGTGGAAGAGGAGCGGGTGACTGGCGCCGGGTCACTGGTAATCGACGCGGGACGTACCCGCGCATAGGGCTTGGCTTGAGTGACGGACCACTTGAACGGACTGCGTTGCTGGGAGACGACAGATGGACCAGAGCGAGCGCCAAAACGATCGCCAAGGCGAGCCTTGTCACCGCTGCTGCGGTGCAGTGGTCAGTGTCGGTGCCTACGGCGATTGGCACCATTGCGAGGCGTGCGAACTGATGGCGGTGCCCCCTGGTCGCCGGCGCATACTGGCGCGGCACCGATGGCGCGAAAGCAGCAGCATTAGGGTCAGCGCGTAAGGACAGACATAAGCAGAGGGGGCTTGGACGGGCGGCGCGGTGGGGTTTCCCACCGCGCGCGCTCCGTTCATCGGTGGATCAGCCGACGACGAGCGGATGGCCAAGGGCAAAGTTGGCCAGATCGTCGATGAAACGGGCCGGCTGGCCAACATGCGGTGAGTGATCGGCCGCGGCGTAAGTCTTTAACTGCGATCCGGGAATGGCTTGCTGGACGTAAGCGCCGGTGGCGGGCGGATAGAAGTTGCTCTGCTCGCCGTAGATCAGCAGCGTCGGGCAGGTGATGGTCGGCAGCACCGGGCGCAGATCGGCAGCGCCGAGGCTCGGCCAGACCGCGATCAGCGGTGCCGGGTCAAGCATGCCGAGGAAGGTGCGCATGCGGGCGATCGCCGGATGGGCGTTCTGGTAGCGCTGGCGGGCGGCNNCCTGGTTCAAGCCGTCCGCTACCAGTCGAACGACGGTTTCGACGAAATCCTCCTGCATCGCGGTGATGAATGCGGCATTGCGCGCCGGCGACCAGTCGCCATAGATGCCGAGATGCCAATCGACGTCGGTCATCAGCTTCGGCGACTGATCAAGGAAACACAGCCGGCCGATATGCGCCGAGCCGTGGCGGCCGATGTGCGCCCACAGGGTCAACGCCCCCATGGAGTGACCGACGACGGTTGGCTGCTGCAGCGCGAAATGGCGCAGCATGCAGGCGAGGTCGTCCGCCATGCGGTCCAGGTTGACGGATGCTGCCGACTGCGGCGAATGCACACCGTGGCCGCGGGCATCCCAGCGATAGACGGTGAAATGGGGCGCCAGGTGGTGGGCGAAGGCCTCCCAGATGCGGTGGCTTGACGCCCACTCGTGCAGCAGTACCAGCGGCGGCCCGTCGCCGGTCACCCAGACATGCATCTCCTCGCCGTCATCGGTGGTAAACCGCTGTTCCATCGCCTTCGTCCCTCACCGTCGCGGCTAACGTCGTGAGGGACGCCAGCACTTCTAGGCGGCTTGGGGGCGATACGCTTCCGGATTGCTGCCGTCAATCAGGATTGTCGAGCAGTGCGCCGACGGCAGACAGTGCGACCGTTGCCGCTTGCTCGGCGCCACCGACAACCTCCGGCGCAGCAGGGTTCGGCCACGACGAGGGGCTGTCGCGCCTTGGTCTCAGCCGGCTGTTCGGACGCTGATCTGCCCTAACCCGCCGTTTACGGTCGCCACAGCTGGATGCCCTCCGGCCGCGTGCCGCGGTCGAGGCAACCGCGGACGTCGGTAACGATGCCGCGGCCGCCAACCAGCAGCGACTGCACCAGAGGCCAGCCAGCGTCGCGAAAGATCGCGTGCGGCACCGCCAACACCACCGCATCGCCCGGCGTCACATCGTCGATGGCGATGAGGTCGATGCCGTGTTCGCGCTGCGCCGCCTCGGCATCGGCGAGCGGATCGTGCACCTCTACCTTGCAGCCGAAGGCACGCGCTTCGCGGACCAGATCGGCGACCCGGCTGTTGCGCACATCGCGCACATCCTCCTTGAAGGTCAGACCGAGCACGACGACGCGGAAGGGACTGGGGCCGCCACCGGCCATCAGCCGCTTGACGGTCTCGCCGGCGATCCAGGCCCCCATCCCGTCGTTGATCCGTCGCCCGGCGAGAATGACCTCCGGATGATAGCCGGCGCGCTGGGCGGCATAGGTGAGGTAGTAGGGATCGACACCGACGCAGTGACCGCCCACCAGCCCAGGGGCAAAGGGCAGGAAGTTCCACTTCGTCGCCGCGGCGGCCAGCACGTCGGCGGTATCGAGGTCGAGGCGGGCGGCGATCATCGCCAGTTCGTTCATCAGCGCGATGTTGAGATCGCGCTGGGTATTCTCCATCACCTTCGCCGCCTCGGCGGTACGGATCGAGGTCGCTCGATGGATGCCGGCGGTCACCACGCTGCCGTAGACCGCCGCTACCACGTCGAGGGTTGCCGGGTCGCTCGCCGCCACCACCTTGGTAATGGTCTCGAAGCGGTGCGTCCGGTCGCCGGGATTGATCCGCTCCGGCGAGTAGGCAAGCGCAAAGTCGCGGCCGAGGACGAGGCCCGACTCCTGCGCCAGAATCGGGCCGCAAATATCCTCGGTGGTGCCGGGGTAGACGGTAGACTCGTAGACGACGATGGAGCCGCGGGCGAGGTGGCGTCCGAGCGTCGCCGTCGCCGCGCTCAGCGGTCCGAGGTCGGGAGGGTGGGCACCGGTGACCGGCGTCGGCGCGGCGACAATGTGGAAATCGGCCTGCGCCAACGAGGCGGGATCGGCGGTGTAGCAAACCGGTGCGGCAGCCAGTTCGGCGGCGCTCAGTTCGCCGGTTCTATCGTGGCCCCGGCGCAATGCTTCGATGCGGCGATGATCGATGTCGTAACCGATCACCGGCACGCCCGTGCGGGCGAATGCCACCGCCACGGGCAGGCCGACGTAGCCGAGACCGATGACGGCGATGCGGCGGCGATGCAGGCTGGCGGCGCTCATCCGGTGATCGGCACTGGTGGAGGCGCGGGGTGAAGGCGTCGGGCGTAGGCGCGGGTCGCATCGATGCGGCTGCTCTTCGCAAACAACATGCGTAGGCGCGGGTCGCATCGATGCGGCTGCTCTTCGCAAACAACATGCGTAGGGCTATTATCGACCTTTGTCCCGAAGGGCCAGGAGTTTCGGTGCGAGCGGATGGAGCGGACGGCAGATCAGCGGCGACGCAGCGTGCCGTAGGCGGCGCGGCGCCGCCGACTGCGGAGGCTGGGGCGGCCGATCAGCGCGTCGGCGGCTCGCTGATCGGGGCCGCGGATCCGTCGCCCTTCGAACTGATCAACCCCTATGCGACGCCGCCGCTGCTTCTCGTCTGCGATCATGCGAGCCGCACCATTCCGGCAGCGCTCGCCGGCCTCGGTCTCGACCGACAGGCGCTCGACCGGCATATCGCCTGGGATATCGGTGCGGCGCCGCTGACCCGGGCGCTGGCGCGCCGCCTGGAAGCGGCGGCGGTGCTGGCCGGTTATTCCCGACTCGTTATCGACGTCAACCGCCAGCCGGGCGATCCGCAGTCGATCGTCGAGAGCAGCGACGGTACCGTAATCCCTGGCAACCGCGCCCTCGGCATTGCTGAGCTGGCAGTGCGCGCAGAAACCTTTCATTGGCCCTATCACCACGTTGTCGATCAGGCATTTGCCCGCCTGCGACGAATCGGTCCCGAGCCGGTGCTCGTCTCCGTCCACACCTTTACCCCCTGTCTGGGCGGCGCGCCGCGTCCGTGGGACGTGGGCATTCTGTGGAACCACGACCCGCGCTTGGCCGTGCCGCTGATCGATCTGCTTCGCCGCGAGCCAGGCCTGTGCGTCGGCGACAACGAACCCTACTCGGGCCGCGAGTTGGCCTACACGCTCAACCTGCACGCTGGCGCTGCCGGGCTGCCCAATGCGGCGATCGAGGTCCGCCAGGATCACTGCGCAACCGAGACTGGCGTCGCCCGCTGGGCAGAGCTTCTGGCCGGCGTCCTCACCCGGATTTTGCGCATGCCGCACCTCCACCGCATTGCCGAGTTCTGAGGCATCACCATGGCCGAGCCTTCCTTCACCGTCGGCATCGAGGAAGAGTATCTGCTCGTCGATCGGCAGAGCCGGGAAGCGGTGACCGATCCGCCGCCGGCGCTGCTTGCCGGCTGCGAGCAGCGCCTGGCAGACTTGGTGCGCCCGGAATTTCTCACCTCGCAGATCGAGGTCGGAACGCGCGTCTGTCGCACCGTGGGCGAGGCCGGCCGACAGCTGGGACAGCTTCGCCGTCAGGTGGCGGAGGTGGCGGGCGAATATGGCTTGGCGCCGATTGCCGCCTCTACCCATCCCTTTAGCGAGTGGCAGACGCAGCGGCACACCGACAAGGCGCGCTACCATGTCATCGCCCGCGACATGCAAGGCGTGGCGCGGCGCCTGCTCATCTGCGGCATGCACGTCCATGTGGGCCTCGACGACGATGAACTCCGCATCGATCTGATGACTCAGGCGAGCTACTTTCTGCCGCATCTGCTGGCGCTGAGCACCTCGTCGCCCTTCTGGCGTGGCGAGGACAGCGGTCTGAAATCGTACCGGCTCAGCGTCTTCGATGAGTTGCCGCGTACCGGCCTGCCGTCGCAGTTTGCATCTTACGCTGAATATCGGCGGCACGTGGATATCCTGGTCAACACCGAGCTGATTCCCGACGCGTCGATGATCTGGTGGGACATCCGCCCGAGCGCCCGCTTTCCCACCCTCGAAATGCGCATCACCGACGTCTGTACCTCGCTTGAGGATGCGATCGCCATCGCCGGCCTTTATCAGTGTATCCTGCACATGTTGTTTCGCCTGCGCCGGACCAACCAGCGTTGGCGAACCTACGACCGGATGCTGCTGGCGGAAAATCGCTGGCGGGCGAAACGCTATGGCATCGATGCCGGACTGATCGATTTCGGTCGTGGCGAGGTAGTACCGTTCGCCGATTTGACCGACGAATTACTTGCGCTCGTTGCCGTCGATGCGGAAGCGCTTGATTGTATCTCGCAGATCCGGCATTGCCGGGAGATCGCTCGGCATGGAACCAGCGCCCATCGTCAACTGGCGACGTATGAAGCAGCCCAGGCTGCGGGAAGGGATCGTGAGGCTTCCCTTTGGGCAGTGGTTGACGGGCTGATCGAACAGACAGTGCGCGGCCTGGAGCAGCACTAACGTGGGAGGCTTACAATGTACGTGTCCGATATCTTGCGTAACAAAGGGGCGCGGATCGTCTCGGTGAAGGCCGACGATCCGGTTGCAGAGGCAATTGCCCTTCTCTGCAGCAACCGCATCGGTGCCGTGCTTGTCCTGGACCATCAAGAAAACATTGTCGGAATCTTCTCCGAACGCGACATTGTGCGTAGCGTCCATCGGCACGGCAAGGCGCTTCTNGACAAGCCGGTGGGCGAATTGATGACCTCGCCGGTGATCACTTGCTCGCCCGGAGATCCAGTGGCGTCGATCGAAGGGATGATGACAGCCAATCGCTTCCGCCACGTTCCCGTCGTCGATGGCGGCCGGCTGGTGGGCATGATCTCCATTGGCGACGTGGTCAAGCATCGCATCGAAGAGGCACAGGCAGAGGTGGACGCGCTCAGGCGCTACATCGCCCTCTAAAGGCCCAACCAAGGCGCCAGGACTTAGGCACACGTCTGCAAACCCGGCACGCAGGCGATCGCTTCCAACGGCCCTCGCGCGCCTGACGGGCGCGAGGGAAGGGCGGGCGTTGCCGCCGCCACGTTCGGCTGCCCACCCAGGATAAGCAGGACTCACGCGCCGGAGTGTGATCTGGACATACGTAAAACGACAACAATTCGGCTATAAACGCTACCTTTGATCAATCCTGGCCGGCGACAGGCCGTTTCGACCGGGTGGAGGACTCGACATAGGGGCAGACGCAACGGCAAGTCATCTGCTGTCGATTGCCTGGCTGGCGTTGGCCGCGACGATTGTATGCAGTAGCGGCGGCAATGTGATCACCAACTGGTCGCATCGGTTTTCCGGCCTCCGGCACCTTCTGGTCCTTGGAATTGCCTCTGGCATTCAGGTCGTAGGCCTGCTTTTCTATTCCATGGCCCTCACCGCCATCCCACTCAGCATTGCCTATTCCATTCTGGTTGGAAGCACGCTGGTGGTGGTGACGATCGTTGCCGCCCTCTGGTTCAAAGAGCGGCTGACCCGTTGGCATCTGATCGGCATTGCGCTGATCATCCTCGGCATGGCGCTGATCAAATCCGGGAAACAGCACGACCACACCTAAGCGCGCAGTCGACGACATCGATGTTGAGCCGGGAGACCGTGGGGTGAGCGGCAAGGGCGCCGTGGCGCCGTCTTCCGGCACCCGTACGGCATGGATCATGCTGACCATTGCCATCATACTGCTCAATGGCGGCAATCTGATCCTGGAGTCTGTCTACAGCGGCAGCTCGCTGTCGCTCGAAATGTTTCTCCAGCCCGGCTTTTTTGCGCCCTCGCGTTTCTCGGCATGTCCTTTGCTTTCTACTCCCGGGCGCTTGCCGTGCTGCCGCTAGCGGTTGCCTATCCGATAATGGTAGGAGTTACTCTGCTGATTGTTGGTGTTGCCGGCTATCTGTGGCTTGACGCTGACCTTGACGCGTTGCAGGTAATCGGAATGGCGGTAGTATTCGCGGGTGTAACCCTGATATCGCGTAAAGCGAACGGGTCAGCGGAAGAGGAACGAAAGTGATGGCGGCGATGCATCGATCGATCTCCGGCGGGGCCGGGAGTGGTCGGGTTCGTCTATGGCCGCGAATCGCGGCGCGTCCGGCGATGGCCTGCCTCGGCGCAGGCCGTGGCGATTGGCAAGGTGTCGCTTCGCGTCGCCCGTCCCGCTGGCTGTCGATCGGTGTAACCTGCCTTTCGGCGCTGTTGCCCTGGTCTATCGCCGCCTGTGCCGAACTGAACCCGTTCGGCGGGCCGGCGACCGTTNGCCTCTCCGGCGGCCGGCAGCGCGCCGACGGCCGAGGCGCCGGCCGCTGACAAGGCGATCGCCGCTGCCATCGAAAAGCAGCTCGCATCGGGTGAACAGGTGGTGGGGGGCTGGTCGACGCCGGTTGACAGCTTCGCCACGTTCTATCAGTCGCGTGCCTATGAGCCGGTTTGGGTTACAGCCGGGGGCCTGTCAGCGCGGGGGCANGCGCTCGTCACCGACCTGAAGAAGGTGGATCGCGACGGCTTCAATCCCCGCCTGTACATTGCCGACCCGCTGCCCGGTCCCGGATCCTCGGCTGCGGATCTGGCGAAAGGCGAGCTTGAACTCAGTGCCGGCCTCGTCCGTTTTGACACGGACGCCCGCAATGGCGTTTCACCGCCGCGTCGCGGCGATCCCGACGTTGCGGCAACGGAAAAGGTCATTGATCCCACCAGCGTCCTGTTGAGCGGGGCGAGTGCTCCCGACCTTGCCGCCTTTCTCGACCAATTGCCGCCCAATGATGCCATCTATCATGGCCTGCGTGAGGCGCTGGGGCGCTACCGGGCACTGGAACGATCCGGCGTTTGGCAACCGTTGACCGCGACGATGGCGCTCCAGCCGGGCGCCAGCAACGACAACGTCCGTCATTTCCGCGAATCGCTGGTCCTTATGGGGGACTTGCCGGCGGATGCTGATGCCCATTCCACCCACTTTGACGCCAGCGTCACCGCGGCCGTCAGTCGGTTTCAGCGGCGGCACGCGCTGCCGGTAACCGGCGTCGTCGATGCAGCCACGCGGACCGCCTACAATGTTCCGCCGTCGGCGCGNGTGCGTCAAATCCTGGTCAACATGGAGCGGCGGCGGTGGATGCCGACCGACCTTGGTGAGAGCCACATTTTTGTCAATCTCGCCAATTACAGCCTCGATGTGATGGAAGACGGCAAATCGGTGCTGCAGATGCGGGTGGTGGTCGGCAAGCCCACTTGGCCGACGCCGGTCTTCAGCGACATGATGGAGTATCTGGAGTTCAATCCCTATTGGACGGTGCCNCCCGGAATTTTGAAGAAAGAGGTGCTGCCGAAAATGCGCAGCAATCCGGGCTATGCCTCCTCCGCCGGTCTGAAGGTCTACCAAAACGGTCGTCCTGTGGATCCATCCGCCATCGACTGGTCGACCGTCGCCGGCGGCTACAGCTTCCGTCAGGATCCGGGGAGCGGNAATGCGCTTGGCCGCATCAAGTTCATGTTTCCCAATTCGTATAGTGTTTACCTGCACGATACGCCGTCGAGAGCGCTGTTTGCCCGCTCGACGCGCGCCTTCAGCCATGGCTGCGTCCGGGTGGAAAAGCCGATGGACTTGGCTACCTATCTGCTCGCTCGCAACGGCGACGGCTGGAACGAAGATCGAATCGACAGGACAATTGATAGTGGGAAGAACAGTTCCATCCGCCTCAAGGATCCGATCCAGGTGCACTTGGCGTACTTGACAGTGTGGCTGGGAAGCGACGGAAGTGTGCAATTCCGCAACGATATTTATGGGCGCGATACAACCCTGGATCGTGTCCTCTCCGCCTCTGCAGGTTAGAGGTTTGTTTAAGAATGGTGGCTATCCCCTTTTGAATTCTAGGTCTTGACCGCGACTGCCTGAATCAGGCAGAAAGCCGTCTGACTGATGTCAAAATCTCGTCGCACTTACTGGGAAGGAGCAAGCGATAGTGGATAATGACGCAGGGGGAGGCGTTTTACGAGGCGCCACCTGTTTGCAATCGGAGCCGCGAGCGCCGCGGCTACCGTCACAACCGGACCGGCCTGGGCACGCAGTGACGCGGATTGGCTCCAGGGTAACTTCAGCTGGGGGCGTGCAAAAATATCGGTCNGCACGCTCTCTTGCGTTCCGGCACACGCATACCGACGAGACCCTTAATCTGGTCTATTACGAAAATGGTCGGTATCTGCCGGGCGCCCTAGAAGAAATTAACTACCTGTTCCGCGACTTTCGCACCGACGAGGTCAAGGAGATCGATCCGCGGCTGCTCGATACCCTGTATGCCGTCCGGCTGCGGACCGAAACCTCGGAAGCGTACGACATTCTGTCGGCCTACCGCTCTCCCGAGACCAACGCTATGTTGCGCCGCACCAGTTGGGGTGTCGCCCGCAACAGCCTGCACATCCAGGGGATGGCAATCGATATCCGCCTCGCCGACCGGGATTCCCGCTACATTGCCCGTGCGGCACGTGACATGGGGCGCGGTGGGGTCGGGCTCTATATCGGCGCCAACTTCGTCCACTTGGATAGCGGCTCGGTTAGGACCTGGGGAGCCGCCTAAGCGCCTCTCTCCGGGCGTTATCTTCGCTCGGCCGCGACCTGCGGCCAGCGGCGCTTCGGCGGCCAGCCATCGTCGGCTTATGACGGCGACCGAAGCGCCGACACGAGACTTGACCTCGATTGGGGCGGCCGGCAAGCGGTCGCTCGCAATCGAGTCGGTTCTGTGCGTGCTTTCCGACGCGATGGGTGAGGCATCGACCGGTCGACAGGCGGATGACGAGAGGCTAATCCCTGACGATGCGGCTCGACGATTTCGACTTTTCCTTGCCCGCGACGGCCATTGCCCAGCATCCGGCTAGTCCACGTGATGCAGCGCGCCTGCTGCTGGTCGGAGCTGACCTCGCGCACCATCGTGTCCATGATCTGCCGGAGTTGCTGCGACCGGGCGACCTGCTCGTGCTCAACAACACCAAGGTCTTGCCGACACGCCTGCGCGGCCGGCGCGACGCGGTGGCCATCGACGCGACACTGCATCAGCCGGTGGACGACGATGCCTGGCAGGCGTTCGCTCGCCCGGGCAAGCGCCTGAAGGTTGGGCAGCGGATCGATTTTGCCGATGACTTCGCCGCAGTGGTGGAGGAGAAGGCGCCGAGCGGCGAGGTGCTGCTCCGCTTCAATTGCGGCGGCGGGGCACTGCTTGCGGCGCTCGAACGTTATGGTGCCATGCCGCTTCCTCCTTACATTCGCCGCGCTGCACCTGACTGCCGCGATGCCCGCGACTATCAGACGGTTTTCGCTGCGCGGCCGGGAGCCGTCGCGGCTCCCACCGCCGGACTGCACTTCACCCCGGAACTGCTGGCGCGGCTGCGGGACGCAGGCATTCGTTCGGTGTTTGTCACCTTGCATGTGGGCGCCGGCACGTTTTTGCCGGTGAAGGCGGACGCCATCGAAGAGCATCGCATGCACGCCGAGTGGGGAGAAATCGACAGCGAGGTGGTGGCAGCGGTGGAGGCGGCACGCCACAGCGGCGGCCGCATCGTCGCCGTCGGCACCACCTCGCTCCGCCTGCTGGAATCCGCAGCCGCGGCGTCCGGTCGGCTCGCCCCCTTCAGCGGCGAAACCCGCTTGTTCATCACCCCCGGCTATCGCTTTCGGGTGGTCGATCGGTTGATGACCAATTTTCATCTGCCGCGTTCGACCCTGTTCATCCTTGTCGCCGCCTTCGCCGGCCTCGCGCGGATGCAGGCCGCCTACGCCGCCGCGCTCGGTGCCGGCTATCGCTTCTACTCCTACGGCGACGCCTGCCTGCTGCAACCGGAGGGGGCATCNGTGACCGGACCCAGCTTTGCCCTGCTTGCCACCGATGGTGTCGCACGGCGCGGCCGGCTGGCGACCGCGCACGGAACGGTGGAGACACCGGCGTTCATGCCGGTGGGAACCGCCGCGACGGTGAAAGCGCTGACGCCGGCAATGGTTGCCGCCACCGGGGCGCAGATGGTGCTCGCCAACACCTATCACCTGATGCTGCGCCCGAGTGCCGAACGGATCGCCCGGCTTGGCGGTCTGCACCGGTTCATGGGCTGGGACGGCCCGATTCTCACCGACTCCGGCGGTTTTCAGGTCATGTCGCTCGCGTCATTGCGGACGATCAACGAGACCGGCGTGCAGTTCCGCAGCCACGTGGACGGCGCCCGCTATGAGCTGACGCCGGAGCGCGCCATGGAGATTCAGTATCTGCTCGACGCCGACGTGACCATGGTGCTCGACGAGTGTGTCGCCCATCCGGCCGAGCCAGACGCGGTGGCGGAGGCGATGCGCCGCTCGTTGCGCTGGGCCGCCCGCTGCCGCGAGGCGTTTCGTGCCCGGCCAGGCTATCATCTGTTCGGCATCGTCCAAGGCGGGATCGATCCGGCCTTGCGTGCCGAGTCCGCCGCCGGGTTGCGGGCGATCGGCTTCGACGGTTATGCGGTGGGCGGCCTCGCCGTGGGTGTGGGGCAGGCGGCAATGTTCGATGTCCTCGACGTCACCGCGCCGTTGCTGCCGGCGGCGCAGCCGCGCTATCTGATGGGCGTCGGCAAGCCGGACGATTTGGTGGGGGCGGTGGCGCGTGGTATCGACCTGTTCGATTGCGTCATCCCCACCCGCTCCGGCCGCACCGGCCAGGCGTTCAGTCGCGAAGGTGCCCTTAACTTGCGCAACGCCTGCCATGCCGAGGACCCGCGTCCGCTTGACGAAAGCATTCCTTGCCCGGCCAGCCGCGACTTCAGCCGTGCCTACCTGCATCATCTGGTGCGAACCAACGAAATCCTGGGCGCGATGCTGCTCAGCTGGCACAACGTCGCCTATTACCAGCAATTGATGGCGGACATGCGGGCGGCGATCGAAGCCGGGCGCTTTGATGCGTTTTGCGACGATTTCAACCGGCGTCGAAGCGGTGACGATCAGTAGTGACGGCAATCAGTCGGTGGCGGGTGCCCTTGCCCGCGGGTGCGCAGCCTGATGGATTTCGAGCAGTCTGGCCGTTTCCACCTGGGTGTAGCGTTGCGTCGTCGAAAGCGAGGCGTGACCAAGCAGTTCCTGGATCGAGCGCAGATCGCCGCCGGCGGCGAGCAGGTGGGTGGCGAAGCTGTGGCGAAGCGCATGCGGTGTTGCCGTCTCCGGCAGGCCGAGGAGGCGGCGCAGCCGGCGCATCTGCCGCTGCACCACGCCGGGGTTGAGCGGACCGCCTTTGGCGCCGACAAACAGCGGTTGCTCCGGATCGAGAGGGTAGGGCAGGGCGGCAAGATAGGCATCGACTGCCTGACGAACCGCCGGCAGCACCGGGACGATCCGCTCCTTGCTGCCCTTGCCGGTGACCAGCAGCACGTCGGCGAGAGGGGCGGCACCGCGGACGATGGACAGCGCTTCGGCGATGCGCAGCCCGCAGCCGTACAGCAGGGTGAACAAGGCCATGTCGCGGGCGGCGATCCAGGGGGCTTCGTCCGGATCGGCTGGCGTCTGCGTGACTGCCAAGGCGTCGGCGGCAGTCAACGGTTTCGGCAGGCCGCGCTTGACCTTCGGCGTCCGCACGCCTTCGATGGCGACAACCGTGGTAAAGTTACGACGGTCGAGAAAACGGCAGAAACTGCGAATGCTGGCAAGGGCGCGGGCGGCAGACGCATGCGACAGACCGTCACCCACCCGCCTTGCAACGTAGGCGCGGAAGTCGGCGACGCGCAGCGCGGACAGGTCGACAAGCGTCACCGGTCCGCCGAGGTGCGCCGCGAGGAAGGTAACAAAGGCAGCGACATCGCGGCGATAGGCCTCCTGGGTGCGGGCGGCCAGCCGGCGTTCGCCGTCGAGCCAGCGCGCCCAGGCGCTGAGCGCCGCCGCGGTGTCCTGGGCCACCGGCAGCAGTTGCAGCGACAGCCGTTGCTCCGGCAGCGCCGTTGCGTCGCGGTCAGCGTTGACCTCGTTGTCTGGCCTGCGCTCCGGTCCCCTCGTCGGCCGCTTCACCGGCGCTTAGGCGGGCAGGAGCGGGCGGTTGGCGAGGCAACGCGTCACCACCTGGGCGAGGAAGCAGACCAGGTTGGTGCCCTGCCGTGGATGGAAGGCGTCTTGCGTGGTGGCGCCGAAGAGCAGCAGTCCGGGGGCAGCCCCACTCTCCAGCGGCAGCCGGACCAGGGCGGCGGAAACGATCTCGTCGGCGGCGCCGCCGAAGAGGGTTCCGTCGTCGGTGATCAGCGGCAGCAGCAGTGCCTCTTCGCCGTCGAGGAGGGCCGCGACACCGCCTGGCGGCAGCACCGCCACGTCGTCTGGGATCGCCTCGGCAGCCTCACCTTCGGCTTCGAAGGCGAGACGGGCAATGTCCACGTCGAGCAGTTCCGGCAGTTCGTCGCTGACGACGCGGAGCAGGTCGTCGAGATCGTTGGCCGCAAGCAGTTTCAGCACGGCGGCGTGAGTGCGAACCTGTGTTGCTAAATTAACACGGCTGGTCTCGATAACGCTGATGGCGCAATCCCTGAGTCCGGCCATCTCGTCCTTCAGGACATCCAGCCGCCGTGTTTGCAGGTCGACCACACCGGCTTCACTCCAGCGCGGCGGCGGGGGTCATTTTCCGCAGCAATTCGCTGCGCTGGACGAAAAAGTCGGGATTTTGTCCGAGATATTCGGCGACTTGCTGCGGAGTTGGCGCATCCGGGAATTGGCCGGAATCGCCACTGCCGCCGCCACCGCCACCGGCGAGGCAAGCGTCGTCGAACAGCGTTGGCGCAGAAGCGAAGTCGTCGATGTCGTGATCCATGGTGGCACCTCAGGGACACATACCTGTTGCACGTATTCATCTCTAAACTCGTAGCAATGAGCAACGATTCTTATCCACAGGGGCCGAACCACGACACGTTTGCGCCAGGCGAGCGGGTGCGGGTGATGCTGCCGTTACCGCTGTCGGAGGCATATGAATACCGTGTCGGCGCCGATTTAAGGCTCACTGGTGGCGATTTCGTCGAAGTTCCGCTTGGAAGGCGGAATCTTGTTGGCGTCGTCTGGGGAGGCGGTGCAGGGGGTATCGAAGAGGGGCGATTGCGGCCGGTCAGCAGCCGAGTCGACCTGCCGCCGCTGCCGGAAGTAAGCCGACGNATCGTTGAGTGGGTTGCGGAGTATACCGTGAGCCCGCCGGGCGCCGTCCTCAGGATGGCGATGAGCGTCCCGGAAGCGCTGCACGCGCCGCGCGCCCGCCTCGTCTACGGCCTCGCCACCGCGTCGCCATTGCCTGCCGCGTTGACCCCAGCGCGCCGCCGCGTTGTCGATGCGCTGATGGCCGGCCCGCCGCGTCCGTCGGCCGAACTGGTGCGTGATGCCGGCGTCAGCCCGGCGGTGATTCGCGCCATGGTCGATGCGGGGATCGTTATCGCCCAGGCGTCCGACGATTCACTCCCGTCCCCGGATTGGCGACGCGCCGGACCGGCGCTGATTCCCGGCCAGGCGGCGGCGGCGAGGGAGTTGTGCGCCGCCGTTGATGGCGGTTACCGGGTGCTTGTCGTCGACGGTCAGCCGGGCGCCGGCAAGACGGAGGTCTATTTCGAGGCGATTGCCGCCACCCTCGCCGCCGGCCGTCAGGTGCTGGTGTTGTTGCCGGAGATCGCGCTGGGCGCGCAGTGGCTCGCCCGCTTTGCCGCCCGCTTTGGCGTGCCGCCGTTGGTCTGGCACTCGGAGGTGGGCCAGGCGGTGCGGCGGCGAACCTGGCGTTCGGTTCTCACCGGCGAGGCGGCAGTCGTCGTCGGTGCCCGCTCGGCGCTGTTCCTGCCGTTCCCGAACCTGGGGCTGATCGTTGTCGACGAGGAACACGACGGCTCGTTCAAGCAGGAGGACGGTGTTGCTTATCACGCCCGCGATATGGCGGTGGTGCGTGCACGTCTCGGCGCCATCCCGGTGGCACTGGTCTCGGCAACACCGTCGCTGGAGACGATCATCAATGCCAGGCGCGGCCGCTATCACCTGCTGACGCTGCCGGACCGCCCGGGTGCGGCGCCACTACCGGCGATCGAACTGGTTGACCTTACCCGCGATCGTCCCGCGCGCGGCGGCTTTGTCGCACCTTCGCTCGCCGCGGCGCTGGCCGAAACGACGGCGCGCGGCGAACAGGCGCTCCTCTTCCTCAATCGCCGCGGTTATGCCCCGTTGACGCTCTGTCGCGGCTGCGGCCACCGGATGGCCTGTCCTGCCTGCACTGCCTGGCTGGTGGAGCATCGACTGATTCGCCGCCTTATCTGCCACCACTGCGGCTTCGCTGTTGCATTACCCGAGGCGTGCCCGTCTTGCGGTGCCACCGATACGCTGGCGGCCTGCGGCCCCGGCGTCGAGCGTCTCGCCGAGGAAATTGGCGCGCTGTTTCCGCAGCTGCGCTGGGTGATGGCGACCAGTGATACGCTGACCGGTCCGCGGGAGGCGGCGGACTTGGTGCGGCGGATTGAGGCGCACGAGATCGATGCCATCATCGGCACCCAGATCGTCGCCAAGGGCTATCACTTCCCGCTGCTGACCCTGGTTGGTGTCATCGATGCCGATCTTGGTCTCAGTGGCGGCGATCTGCGGGCGGCGGAGCGCACTTTCCAGTTGCTCTCCCAGGTGGCAGGGCGGGCGGGGCGCGCCGAGCGATCCGGTCGCGCTCTGTTGCAGACGACGATGCCTGCGCATCCGTTGATGACCGCGCTCGCCTCTGGTGATCGGCAGCGGTTTCTCGCGGCCGAGGAAGCGGCACGTGCGGCCACTGCCATGCCTCCCTTCGGCCGCCTTGCGGCGCTGATTCTCTCTGCTCGCGACGAAACGCAGGTGGACGCGGCTGCCCGGGCGCTGGCGCAGACGGCGCCGCGTGTGCCGGGGGTGCGCATCCTCGGGCCGGCGCCTGCCCCGCTTGCCCTGCTGCGTGGCCGGCACCGCCGCCGGTTTCTCGTCCATGGCGGCAAGGCTGTGCGATTGTCGCCGCTCATCCGCGCCTGGATGGCGCAGGTCCGCCTGCCATCGGCAGTGCGGATCCAGGTGGATATCGATCCGTTCAGCTTCCTGTGAGGGGATGTCGCGGCGCGATACCGGAGCGGACGGCATCGGCCGGAGCAGCAGAAACCCCACTGCTTCCTTTAGTGACGACCATCGATTATAAGGTTAACATATTGCGCATCTTAATCCAGCCAGCCCACACCAACACGGATGCACGCGTGCCCCGGGAAACGGACCGCACGGTGAGGGAGATAACTCCCGCCGTCGCGAACGATGGAGGGCTTGCCGGTTCGGTGTGGAAATTGCTACGCCGGGAGGCCGAAGCAGGCTTGCATACAATGCCCGGTAGTTTCTACAACTGTTGCTACTGACAGTGGTTGGCGGGCGCGAAGTGAGCAAATGGGGGGAGTCCGTCGCCCGTCGGGCGTGAACTGTGAGTCAATACGGAGGGGTGCGGCTGCGCCGCTGGTGCTGAACGTTCTGGCCCTGTGACGTCGAATCCCGGTAGCGGAAGGTCCTTAATGCGCACGTTCCTCGATTTCGAAAAGCCGATTGCTGAGCTTGAGAGCAAAATCGACGAGCTTCGCCACATCAGCAGTTCGAGCGAGCTCAACATCGCCGAAGAGGTCACCCGGCTGCAGGACAAGCTGAACAGCATGCTGCGCCAGACCTACAATAAGCTGACCCCCTGGCAGAAAGCGCAGGTCGCACGACACGCCGAACGTCCGCATACCCTGGATTATATTGGGCGGCTGATCGAGGAATTCACCCCACTGGCCGGTGATCGCCTGTTCGGCGAGGACGCGGCGATGATCGGTGGCATTGGCCGGTTTCGTGGTCGCTCCATCGTCGTTCTCGGTCAGGAGAAGGGCTCGACCACGGAGACGCGCATCCGCCACAACTTCGGCATGGCGCGCCCGGAAGGCTATCGCAAAGCACAGCGGCTGATGCGGCTGGCCGACAGGTTTCGCCTGCCGGTGCTCACCTTCGTCGATACGCCGGGGGCCTATCCCGGCGTGGACGCCGAAGCGCGTGGCCAAGCCGAAGCCATCGCCCGTTGCATCGAGACCTGCCTTGATCTCAGGGTTCCGATGGTCGCCGTCGTCATCGGTGAAGGCGGGTCGGGCGGTGCCATCGCTCTCGCCGCGGCCGATCGGGTGTTGATCCTCGAACACGCGATTTATTCGGTGATCTCTCCCGAAGGGTGCGCCTCGATCCTCTGGCGCGAGGGTGAGAACGTGAAGACGGCGGCGGAGCAATTGCGGCTGACCTCCTTCGATCTTCTCCGCCTGGGCGTCGTCGAACGGGTCATCCACGAGCCGCTCGGTGGTGCGCACCGCGGTCCGGAGGAGGCCATCGACCGCGTCGGCGATGCCATCGCTGAAGCTTTGGACGAACTGCTTGCCCTCGCCGAGCCGGATCTGCGGGCGCTGCGCCGGCAGCGCTTCCTGACCATCGGTGCTGCCGCATGATCGGCCGGTTGCAGGACACTCCTGGTCGCCGCCAGAAGGTGAAGTGGGTCACACTCAAGCGATGCTCTGTTGGCGTATACCATTCCAGTCGGCCGCGAATTTCCCGCGCCGTACCGGTCTCACGATATCGCAGCGGGGAGTTGGACTAGATGCGCGTGCGCAAGAAGGCCATGGTAACCGGCGGCGCCGGCTATATCGGCAGCCATGTGACATGGGCACTCCTCGAAGCCGGGTGGGACGTGGTCGTCATCGACGATCTGTCAACCGGACGGCGCGAGTCGGTGGCCGCGGCAGCCGCATTCATTCTCGGCGACGTGGGCGAACCGGTGACGATTAACGCGGCCCTCGCGGAGCACCGGCCGGACGCGGTACTGCATTTGGCCGGCTCGGCGATCATTCCGGAATCGGTAATCGATCCTCTCAAGTATTATCGCAATAATACGGCAGCCAGTCGGACCCTGATCGAAGCAACGGTCAATGCCGGTATCGATGCCTTCCTGTTTTCGTCGACGGCGGCGATTTACGGCGTGCCGCCACGGATGCCCATCGACGAGGACATGCCGACACAACCGATCACGCCCTACGGAACCTCCAAGCTCTGCACCGAATTCATCCTCCGCGACGTGGCCGCGGCAACGTCGATGCGCTATGTCTCGCTGCGCTATTTCAACGTTGCCGGCGCCGACCCGAAGGGGAGAACCGGCCAATCGACACCGATCTCGACCCACCTGATCAAAATTGCCTGTGAAACCATCGTCGGTAAGCGCAGCTTCTTCAATATTTGTGGTGATGACTATCCGACGCCGGACGGAACATGTATCCGTGACTATCTGCATGTGAGTGATCTGGCCGATCTGCATGTAACGGCAATCGAATACCTCGTCGCCGGCGGTGCCAGCGAAGCCTTCAACTGTGGTTACGGTCACGGCTATTCGGTTGCAGAGGTGGCCAACGTGATCCGTCAGGTGGCCGGCGGCCATATCGACGCGCGTATTGCGCCGCGCCGGCCGGGCGATCCGCCGCAACTGGTGGCCGATGCGCGCAAGATCCGTCGGCAGTTTGGCTGGCAGCCGAAGTACGACGACCTCCGGTTTATCGTCGAGACAGCACTCGCCTGGGAACGGTGGTTGCAGGCGCGCGCGGCGTGAGCGGCGGGCGGTGCTCCCGAAAAGTCCCCGGGGCGCCGTCATCCAGTCGGGCAGTGTCAGCTTGCGGGCTTGCCGATGGTGATGATGCGGCGGATCTCATCGGTCTTGAAGCCGATGGCCATCGGACGGACGACGTTGGGGATGACGGCGACGTCGTAAAGCTCCTGAATCGGCCCCTCGATCGAGAGCCAGTGGACGATGTCAGCGGTGCGCAGGTCGATGACCATCAAGCCGCAGCGCGGCTCGGCGTGACGTTTCGCCAGTTCGTCATCCAATGGCAGGCCGGACAGGCTGCGATTTTCCCGACAGCGCGAGAGGCCGACCAGGGCGAAGTCGCCGAAGAAGGCGAGACCGCGCAGGTAGCCGGGGCAGAAGGTCAACCGCTCGAAGCGCCTCGAGGCCAGATCCACATAGCCGAAATAGCCGGTACCGGACTCAAGCAGCCATAGCCGACCCTCGTACACCCGCGGTGAATGCGGCATGGCGAAGCCCTCTGCCACCACCGCGCCGCTGGCGACATCGATCACCACGCCGCCGTCGCGGCGATGATCGCGCCAGCCGGCAGCCACGTCGCTGCGGCTGACCGCGGTGACGTAGGCCGGTTTGCCATCGCGCATGGCAAGGCCGTTCAAATGGCAGCGATCCTCGGCGGCGAGCTTGCTGATGAAGGGCGGGCGCCAGAGTGGCACGAAGCTCGCCTGTTCGCTCAAGGTTGCGAGGCAGCTGAACAGGGTGTTGACGAAAACCACCCGGCCCTCACTGTCCACGGCGATGTCGTGGGTGTCGATATCGCCGGTGGTGTAGCCGAGGCGGGGGACATAGACCCGATCGTATCCCTTGTGCAGGACGCCCGGATCGAGAGCGTTTTCGAACCGCCACAGCTGATAGAGCGTGCTCATCCACAGGCGGTCGCCATCCACGTGCAGACCCATGCAGCGGCTGAAGTTGCGCTCGAACATGGACAACTGCTCTGATGTCTGATGTCCGACCAGGAACAGCTTGCCGGCCTGATAGGTGGTAAAGGCGAGACTGATGCGTTGTTCATGCAGCCATGAGCCGAACTGCCGCGACGCAGCAATCTCCAGCTTCGCTCCCGCTGCCGCCGGCTCAGCGGTTTCGGTCAGCGTCGCCTCGTCCATATCCCGTCTACCCCCTTAAACGCAGTCTTGCGCAGGTGTACTGCACCCGGCGCCGTTCTTACAAGGACCAGCCGCCTCGGCCCCGGCTACGCGGGGTTACGGGGCAGCGGTCTTGGGTGTTGCAGGAGGTTGTCTTGCGGCGGCTCGGTGATCCATGGCCGCGGCGTGTAGTGGGACGATCCTCGCGGCGGGTAGTCAACAAGGCCTTCCTTTTCCCATTACAGCGCGGGATCAAATGCCGACAGAGACACTGAGCGGTGTGCCCGAATCGCTTGCGCGCCGCCGCGCCTTGATGGTGCTTGTCCCATCGCTTCCCCCATCGCCGAAGCGACCGGATGAGGAGGAACGCCCCGATCAGCACGCCGGCGAGGATCAGCTATTGCCAGATCGTCTTGCCGAGGACGATTGACTTCGACCAGCCGGGAATCGCCTTCGCCCAGGACCTCGTTACGATTAATCCAGGGCCGTAAACAAAGGCATTGTAAATGCCGGGCGTCGCTCCTGGTCTGTAGGAAAGATCTTTGACGCGTTCGTAATAGGTCTGAAGTCTATCGATTGTCTCGGCGTTAAACAGGAACTTACCGGCCGCGGGCCGATCTCTCATTTTTTCAATGGTGATCGATGTACAGGAAATGGCCCGATGCGTCAGTGGCCTTTCTTCGTTCGCTTCCTCGGCATCGCCCGGGGGCCGATCCGATCGAGAATCTCCTTCAGCAGAAGTGCCGTCTCGATTTGTCTCGGGACCGCTCCCGGTCAACGGGGCGGAAGCCCTTGCGCAAGATACGTTTGCAGCCTATCGCCGCTCGTCTATAAGTCGTTGCCTTTATAGCTGCCGGGGAGCATCGGGGCGTGAGCAGCGCAGAGAATTGCATCTTCGTCGGCAAGGCGGCGCAACCGGTGGTTCTCGATCTGGCCTACGCCAATCGCCATGGACTGATCGCCGGTGCCACCGGAACCGGCAAGACGGTGACCCTGCAGCGACTGGCGGAGGGGTTTGCCAGCCATGGCGTCCCGGTTTTTCTCGCCGACGTGAAGGGCGACCTTTCCGGCCTCGGCATGGCCGGCGGCGGCGGCAAACTCGCGGAGCGGGCGCAGGCGATTGGCCTCGACGACTACGCACCTTCCGCCTTCCCTTGTCTATTCTGGGACGTGTTCGGCGCGGAGGGGCATCCGGTGCGCGCCACCGTTTCCGATGTGGGGCCGCTGCTGCTGGCGCGCCTGTTCGAACTGAACGACACCCAGGAAGGCGTCCTCCATGCCGCCTTTGCCGTTGCTGACGCGCAGGGGCTGTTGCTGCTCGACCTGAAGGACCTGCGAGCGATCCTTGCCTACGTCGGCGAAAACGCCCAGGCGCTGCAGCCCACCTACGGCAATATCTCCTCCGCCTCGGTCGGTGCCATCCAGCGCAAGCTGCTGGTGATCGAGCGCGAAGGTGGTAATGCCTTATTCGGTGAACCGGCGCTCCGCCTCGAAGATCTGATGCGGACCAGCGACGACGGTCGCGGTTGCATCAGCATTCTCGCCGCCGACAAGCTGATCCAGCGGCCGCGCCTCTATGCCGTCTTCCTGCTGTGGCTGCTCTCCGAACTCTTTGAGGGCTTGCCGGAGGCTGGCGATCTCGCCAAGCCGAAGCTGGTCTTGTTCTTCGACGAAGCGCACCTGCTGTTTGAGGATGCGCCGAAGGCGTTGCTGGACAAGGTGGAGCAGGTGGTGCGGCTGATCCGCTCCAAGGGTGTTGGCGTCTACTTCATCTCGCAGAGCCCCACCGACCTGCCCGAGGACGTTCTTGGCCAACTCGGCAACCGGGTGCAGCATGCGTTGCGGGCGTTTACGCCGAAGGACCAGAAGGCGGTGCGGGCGGCGGCGGAAACCTTCCGCGCCAATCCGGCTTTTCGCACCGACCAAGCGATCACCGAACTTGGTGTCGGCGAAGCGCTGGTGTCGATGCTGGAGGCGAAGGGAACGCCTTCAATCGTCGAGCGGGCGCTCATTGCTCCGCCCGTCTCGCGCGTCGGCCCGGTCACTGCTGCCGAACGCCGCGCGCTCCAGGATGCCAGCCCGATCGCCGGCGTCTACGAGTGCGCCGTGGACCGCGAATCTGCCTACGAGCGGCTGAGCCAGCGGGCGCAGGAAGCCTCGGCATCGGCGACCCCAGCGGCGGGCAGGCCGGCCTCCGGCTCCACGCGGTCGTCGGAACGGGGGCGACGTCCGGTCACCACCGAAGATATCCTCAGCACCGTCGCCAAGGATGCGGCGCGGGCGGTAGGCAGCCGTCTCGGCCGTGAGATTGTGCGCGGATTGCTCGGAAGTATCTTTCGCGGTCGCTAGCGAGACCCCCGTCAGCGCCCTTCTTCTCCCCACGAGTCTACGGCACCCATGAGTGACATCCACACCTTGTTGCAGCTGGACGCGCTGACGGCGCTCGTTTCCGTCGTGCTCATTGATGTTGCCCTCGCCGGCGATAATGCCATTGCCGTCGGCATGGCTGCCGCCGGCTTGCCGGTGGCGCAACGGCGGCGCGCCATCGTCGTCGGCGTGATGGCCGCGGCGGTGTTGCGCATCCTCTTTGCCATCTTCACCGTCCACCTGCTGGAGATTATCGGCTTGCTCCTGGCNGGGGGCATTCTCCTTCTCTGGGTGGCCTGGAAGCTATGGCGCGAGTTACGCGCCGCGGCGGCCGAGCAGGAAGCCGAAGCCGCTTTAGATGGCGACGCGGTCTCGCCATTGGCGCCAACGAAAACGCTTGCCGCCGCGGTGACCCAGATCGTCGCTGCCGACGTCTCCATGTCGCTTGACAACGTCCTCGCCGTCGCCGGCGCGGCGCGCGAGCATGAAATTGTCCTGGTATTTGGTCTGGTGCTGTCGGTGGCGCTGATGGGGCTGGCAGCCTCGGTGATAGCGCACCTGCTGAAGCGCTATCACTGGATCGCCTACATCGGCCTCGCGATCATTGTTTATGTGGCGCTGAGGATGATTTGGGACGGGACGCTGGCTGTGGTTTCGGCGATGCAATTTTAACCGTTTCCCGTTCCACCGCCGCCGCTGGCGCCTTACCGCGTGGGGTCGCCATCGCCAGCTTGACTCGTTCGTCTGGTCGTGCCGCCGGTGTTTTCGCGCTGGGGCGCTCGGTGCTGCGGACAGCTGCCACTTGGGTGGCTTTGCCACGGCTTGCTGGGGTTGGAGCGACCTTCGCCGATGCCGTCTTAACCGACACTGTCTTGGCCGATGCCGTGCGGCTGGCCACCACCGGCGCCGCTTTCGCCTTCCCGGCGCTGCGAGAGGACTTGGCTGCGGCTTTCGCCGAACTGTCTTCCCGTTTGGCTAATTGCGCGGCTGTCTGCTCGCTGACGCCTTGATCCTTCGCCGACCAGCGGGCCAGCCGCTCGACCGTCCGCTCAGGCGTCCGTTCCAATGCTTGCTCGGTAGAGCGGGCCGTCGCCACTTGTGTGAGCCGATCCGCGGCTTCCTCAGCCGCGTTGTCACCATTGCTTGCCGCCATCTGCAGCAGGCGTTGCGCTTCGGCGACATCCTGCGCCGCGCCATCGCCGTTGAGGTTGCCGGCCAATGCCAGTTGCGCATCGGGATGGCCCTGGGCGGCGGCGGCCTGCAACCATCGCTTCGCTTCAGCGGGATCAACCGGCACAGCGCGGCCGCGGGCATAGGCCTGGCCGAGGCTGAACTGCGCGTCCGCCTGCCCTTTCTCCGCGGCAATTCGCCACAACCGTATCGCCTCGTCGTAGCTGCGACTGACGCCCTCGCCGTGGGCGTACAGGTTGGCGAGAAAGGCGATTGCGTCCACATCGCCCTGGTCGGCTGCCATCTGAATCCATTGCGCCGCCTGCGACGTCTGCGCCGGCGTCTGGGCGTTCACAAGCAGGTGCGCACCAAGATTGTAGGCGGCGGACGTGTTACCGCGCTGCGCTGCCTCGCTCCACAGCGTCATCGCTTGTGCCTCGTCGCGCGGTACGCTAAGGCCGCGTGCATGAGCAATACCGAGGGCGTTCATGCTGTCGGTGTTGCCTTGCGCCGCGGCCTGACGCCACAGCTCGATCGCCTGATCCATATTGGCTGCGCCTGCCCAGCCCTCGGCGTAGCCAACGCCAAGATTAAACTGCGCCTGCGGACTGCCTTCGGCGGCCATTGCCTGCATCGACTGCAGCGCCACGGCATCACCGCTGCGCGCTTTTGTCGTCAGGCTGCCCATGCCCTCAGCGTCGGACGCGGCGGTCCGGGCGTTGGGGGCCGAGCACGATGCAACCGTCATGGACAAAACGATGGCGGCAAGCGTCGTCCCGATAGCCGTGAACCGCATCCGTCGCTACCCCTTAATTCAATCTGTGGTTCCCAACCCAGACTAGTCTACGCAGCGAGGCGGCAAAGAAAAGCCTCGAAGCCGAAAATCACAAGCAGCGGAACCGACCTCGTTGCAGAACTTATGTTTCCCGCTCTCTAGCTCCATGCTCCGGAGCAATACCGAAGGGCACGAAGCCGACTTCTGGTCCGCGGCGTCCTGCTTCTCCTATCGAATCGGTCGGACAAACCCGGCAATAATATGGCCGAATAGAGCGCCTTCGAACGTGTTGCGCGCGCAACAACCGGCGACAAAATGTCCGAAGCCGGTCTATCCGTTCCCGGCGGGGGTAGGCTCGGCCTCAAGCGGCGGCGGCGTTACGCAATCGAAGGTGCTCTCGGAGGTGCTGGTGAAAAAGGTCGAGATCGATGGCGCGACGGCTTCCGTCCGCACCAGCACCGGCCGCTTGCCAAACTGTGCGCAGTGCCGGGTTGCTTGGTTGAGGGCAAAATCCGAGTGGTAGGTGTTGAACTGGACGACGATGCGCTCGGGCGTAGCCTGAACGACCGAGCAGGCGGCAACAACAGTGGCGGCGGTGGCGATGGCTGGCGCCCATTTCGGCAGGCGAACCAGACCGCTTCGTTCTCTTTTCAGCATTGGCTCTACCTATAATTGTGCTCGATTGGTGCGACAGACGCCTCGACGCAGCCTAGCGCCGGCGGACGCTCCTGTCATGAACTGTCGCCAGCAGTCGGGTGGAGCCGGACGGCGTCCGGTTCGTCACCGTCAGCGGTCGGAACATCTAGCCGTGGCGGGCACGGCGTCGACGCCTCGCCGCACATCGCCTTTTCGATGCGCAACGGTTTGTCTCCCCATGTCTTTTCTGCAATAAGGAGGCGAGGCTATGAATTCGCTCGAATTGGCTTATCCTCCGGAATGATCCGGAATGAGAGGATGTGGAATGTGCCGGACGACCCCGTAGGATCCCTATCCACGGCACGTGCCGTTCATCCAAATGCGAATCATTCTGGTAGGGTCAGTTAGCCATGAACGCATGCGTAGCCGCATCGCGTCTCGCATGGCCCTAAAGTGTTCTTGGTTGCACATTAGCGGCGCTTTATTGACGCGGTGATGGTGCTGGCAGCTTTATTTGTGCGGCGGCGTCACGGGAGACAAGTTGCCGGAGCTTGCTATAAAATTGAAACATAACGAGCAATACACAATGGACGTGGATGGGGCAGCGGTAATTGGGGACAAGGTCAGAATAAGTATTTGTATTTGTACTTATAAGAGACCGCAACAGCTGGAGGAGTTGCTGGAAGGGATTGCCGAACAGCAGCTTGACCCTTCCTTGTCTCCGCAAATTGCGGTGATTGTTGCCGACAACGAGGGAAGCATCGAGGCAAGGCGGATTTGTGAAGAGTTTCGCTTGTCACGAGGGATGGACATCACCTATCGGCACGAGCCACAGCGGGGTATTTCCTACGCTCGTAACGCCTGTATTGCCCTGGTGCCGGCCGATTGCGACTTCGTTATTATGGTCGATGACGACGAAGTGCCACAGTCGCGCTGGCTCGAACAGTTGCTCGTGGTGCAGCGCGCCACCGGCGCCGATGTCGTACAGGGGCCGGTGCTCGGGATCCTGCCGCCCGATGCGCCCGAATGGTTGACCCGCGGCAAGTTTTTCGGCTGGCCCTATTATCGTCGTCGCAAACCCCTTCCCGAGTGGGAGGATCGGGCCGAAATTAGAGCCGCCGCCACCAACAACGTTCTGATCAATTGGCGCCGTCTCCAGCAACTGGGGGTGACGTTCGAGAAGCGTCTGGCATTGACCGGTGGCGAGGATGTTGCCTTNTTTCGTCAGCTGCGGGCGGCCAACTTCTCCTTCCATTATGCGGCGCATGCAGTGGTGACCGAGGCGGTACCGCCGGCGCGGGCACGGTTCGCTTATTTGTGTCGAGCCGAGTATCGCGATGGTTGCCTGAAGGTTTCTTTCAAAAAATTGCAGGAAAAAGAGCGCTTTTCGTGGTTCCTGGATCTCAGGCATCGGCTGCAAATCATTGCCAGAGGACTCTCTGAAATGTTGTCCGGCAGTTGGTTTTTAATCAGCAGCGTAGTTATGCATGGATTTTCCAGGTATTATCTAGCACTTGGCGCATTGCGGATCGTCCACGGTGTTGGACTGATCGTGGGTGCTTTCGGCTTTCGATATCAGCATTACCGCCTCTCGTCGTAACCTGAGCCGACCGACATCTTACCGCCGCCTCGCGCCACCAAGACGTCACTTGGCTTTTACTGCCGGAGCAGCGCACGATTGCGCGACGGAGGGTCGGCTGCAGCGACGAACGATCCCAGCTCGCTCTCCGATATATCATGTAGTAAGGACATGGCATTGTGCGCCTGAGTGCCCTTGAGCCGTTGTTTCGGCCGCATTCGATCGCCCTGATCGGCGCGGATTGTCAGCCTCGATCGGTGGGCGAGGTTTTGGCCCGCAATCTGTTCTCCGGCCGGTTCGACGGCCCGGTGATGCCGGTACACGCGAGCCTGCCGGCCGTCCGCGGGGTTCTCGCCTTTCGGTCCATTGCCGAACTGCCGGTGGTTCCCGATCTGGCGGTGATTGCCGCCGAGGCCGAGGCGGTGCCGGATGTGGTCAGCGAACTAGGCGCGCGCGGCTGCCGGATGGCAATCGTGCTTACCGCCGGCTTTGACAATGGTGAGGCGGCGGTGGGACGGCGCTTGGCCGAGTCGGCACGCGCCGCCGGGGTGCGGATTGTCGGGCCGGCCTGCCTCGGCGTCATCGTCCCGAAAATCGGCATGAACGCCACCTACGCCCATGGCGAGCCAAAGCAGGGCGACGTGGCGCTCATTGCGCAATCCGGCTCGCTGGTGTCGATCCTCCTCGACAGCCCCGCCGGGCGCGACACGGGTTTTTCCGTTGTCGCGTCGCTCGGGGACATGACGGAGGTGGATTTCGGCGATGTGCTTGATTTCCTCGTCCTTGATCCGAACTCACGCTCGGTTCTGCTGGCGGTGGACCGCATCGCCGATGCAAGGCGCTTCATGTCCGCGGCGCGTCTGCTGGCGCGGGTAAAGCCGGTCATCGTCTTCGACGCAGGGCGCGAAGGCGGGCGCTCAGACGCCGTCGACGTGGCGACCATACCGCGCGACCAAGTCTACGATGCCGCCTTTCGCCGCGCCGGCATGCTGCCGGTGCCGCTGTTGAGTGATCTGGTTGCCGCTGCCGGGACACTTGCCACCGCCACCCGCGTTCGCGGCAACCGCATCGCCATCGTCTGCAACGGCGGCGGCATCGGCCGGGTGACGATGCAGATGTGGCAGCGGACGGGCGGTGCGGCGGCGCACCTGAGCGAGACGACGCGCGAGGCGCTCGATAAAGTGCTGCCCCCTGGATGGGGACGGCGGAATCCCGTTAACATCTTTGCTGACGCCCTGGCGGATCGGTTTCGCCAGACGCTGACGACGTTGTTTCAGGACGAGACCACGGACATCATCCTGGTGATCGTTTGCCCGACGGCGATTGGCGATACCCTGGCCGCAGTGCAAGCGATCGTCGAGACGCTGCCGCCGCGCTCGCGGCAGATGCCGCTGCTGTCGGTGGCGTGGCTTGACGAAGCGACACGCGCGGAAGCCACCGCCATCTTCGCCGCGCAACGGGTGGCGGTGCATCCATCCGTCCGCTGGGCGGTGACGACCTTTGCCCATCTGCTCACCTACCAGCGCAACCAGGAGATGCTGATCGAAACGCCGGCGTCGGTGCCGGACCTGTTCAGCTGTGACGCGCGGCGGGCGGAAGCGGCGATCAGCGGCGCACTTGCCCAGGGTAGAGAGTGGCTGGAGCGAGCGGAGGCGGAGGCGGTGCTGGCCGCCTATGATTTGCCTTTGCTGGAGTCGCGACGTGCGGCAACCGCGGCGGAGGCGGTATCAATCGCCGACGCTTTGGGCTACCCGGTGGCATTACGGGTGCGTACCGAGGCGGTGGTGGATGAGAGCGCGATCGGTGGCATCGCCCTCGACCTGGAGGATGCGGACGCAGTGCGCGCCGCGGCGCACCGGATCGAGCGACGCGTCCACGAGTTGCGTCCCGATCTGGTCACCGGTGGTTTCCTCGTTGCACCCCTCGTCGGCAAGGGTGACGCGCACGCCTTGCGGCTGAGCATCGCCGCAGACCCCACCTTTGGGCCGGTGATCCGTTTCGGCCAGGGCGGCAACCGGATGGGCCAGACCACCGACGATGCCATTGGCCTGCCGCCGCTCAATCTGGCGCTGGCCCGGATGTTGATGAGCGAAACCCGATTGTGGTGGGAACTGCAGGAGGCCGGCGATCATCCGCCAGCCGCCCTCGACGAATTGGCACTCGCCATCGTCCGGCTGTCGCAGATCGCCACCGACCTGCCGCAGGTGCAGGAGGTGGACATCAATCCGCTGTTGGCCGATGCCGATGGTGTGGCCGCGCTCTCGGTGCGGATCCGCATCGCGCCGGTGGAAGGCGGTGCGGCGTCACGCCTGGCGATCCGTCCCTACCCGGTTGAACTCGAGAAGACGATCATTACCCGTAAGGGCAAACAGCTGCTGCTGCGGCCGATCCGTCCCGAGGACGAGCCGGCGCTGCAGGCGTTCGTCCGCCAGATGCAGCCCGAAGACGTGCGCATGCGCTTCTTCGCACCGTTGAAGGAGATCGATCACCGGTTCGCGGCGCGGTTGAGCCAAATCGACTACGACCGTGAAATGGCGCTGGTGGCGATCGACCCCGAGGCCGATGGCACATCCATCTGGGGTGTGATGCGGATTTCCGCCGATGCCAGCGGCGCCTCGGCCGAGTACGCAGGCTCGGTGCGCTCCGACCTTAAGGGGCAGGGACTAGGCCGGCTGCTGATGGAAGAGATCCTCGATTGCGCCAAGCGGCGGGGGATCAGCGAGGTCTGGGGCGAAGTGCTGGCGGAGAACCAGGGAATGCTGGTACTTGCCCGCAAGCTCGGATTTCGCCTCGATCGTGATCCGGAAGATCCGTCCGTCATCCACGTGATCAAGACGCTGGCCGAGGGGTAAGACCGCTCAGGGTTCCAGGCGGCCGCCAGCGCGGCTCGCCCGGTATGGGTGGGATGGCGCGGTGGGATGCTCTTCAGACGCTGGCAAGCCAAGCGATCGCGTCCGCGCGCTCCGCCGTGGGAAAGCGCCGCACCTCGGCCAGCTTGTAGATATCGGCGATGCGCAGCGTTTCATCCTCCCAGGTAGCGTCGGCGAGCACTGCGACCCGTCGCACGCCGCCCCAATGGCGCATGCCGAACCAGGTTCCAACCGTTTTTGCGCCCTTTGCCCAACCCTCCAACTCCGTCCAGTCGAGCAACACGGTCTGCGAACTGGCCGCACCGACACTTTCCGCCAAGCGGTCGCTGCAGTGGTCGATTTCGCTCTCGGTAATCAATCCCGACATCTGAACGACGACGCGTCGGCCGTTGTCCTCTGTTTGCACTTCGATCATCGAAGAATCCCTCGGAGCATGTTGTCCCGGACTCCATCAGCTTAGAGCGAGAGCGGCCGGACGCAAGCCATCGATCTCGCAGGCAACCGCCGATGTACTTGCGCAGCGGCATTGCCACGTCAAGTGATTAAATTCCTAAAGCGTCCGCCGCTTCCTTAAGAATGGTCGCACTGCGCCGCAGTGCCTCTACCTCCTCCAGATCCAGCGCCGGGTCGACGTTGAGCAGCACACCCTCACGGCCGATCACCCGCGGCAGTGATAGTGCCACCTCGCGGATACCGCCCACTTCCTCGTTGATGATTGCGACCGTCATCACCGAGCGCTCGTCGCGGAGAATGGCACGGACCAGCCGGCTCAATCCAGCCCCGATGCCATAGTTGGTCGCGCCTTTGCCGGCGATGATCGTGTAGGCGGCATTGCGAACGCCGTCGTCGATGCCGGCTTTCACCGCCTGTGTCAGTGGCACGCGGCTCAGCGCGGCGAAAGCCGTCGCCGAGATGGTGCCGGCAACGGCGCTCGACCAGACCAGGACTTCGCTGTCACCATGTTCGCCTATCACATAGGCGTGCACCGATTGCGGCGCGATCGCCATATGCTCGGCCAGCAGCGCCTGGAAGCGAGCGGTATCGAGGATGGTCCCCGATCCGATGACCCGCGACGGCGGCAGACCCGAAATGCGGGTGGCCGCCTGGGTCATGATGTCTACCGGGTTGGTGGCGATCACCAGCAAGGCATCGGGGGCTGCGGCGAGGATCGGAGGAATGATGCTGCGGAACACTGCCGCGTTGCGATCGAGCAGTTGAAGGCGCGTCTCACCGGGCTTTTGGTTGACTCCGGCGCAGATGATGATCACGGCGGCGCCGTCGAGATCGGCGTAGCCGCCCTCGCGGACCACCGTCGCATGGGCGAAGGGCACCGCGTGGCTGATGTCCTCCGCCTGCGCTCGCGCCAGGTCGGGGTTGAGGTCGACGATGACGATCTCGTTGGCAACGCCGTTCAGCGTCAGGGCGTACGCGGCGGCGCTGCCCACCAGACCAGCCCCAATGACTCCCACTTTCATGCCGTACTCCCAATACTTGCGATCGGTGCTTATGTTCGGCAGGGCAGTCTTATCACCAACGCCACCGCCACCCTGTTGATAGGGGTATTTTCGCTGGAATGAGCCCATCTTAGTATGACAATTCGAGTTTGGTCGATGCGACGCAGCGAGGACGAGCGATGTGGAACCTGACCAGGAAGAAGACGTGGTTGCCAACGGCGGAGGAAGCCCTTCCGGGCCGTTCGCAAGGTGTGCGGGTGGCAGAGCGCCACTACGTTAACGGGACCGCTCTTGCCGGCCCGGTTGCGGACGGGCACGCGGTCGCCGTGTTCGGCCTCGGCTGCTTTTGGGGAGCGGAGCGCAAGTTCTGGCAGGCGCCGGGCGTCTACACCACGGCGGTCGGCTATGCCGGCGGTCACACCCCCAACCCGACCTATGAAGAGGTCTGCTCGGGACGGACCGGGCACGCAGAGGTGGTGCGGGTGGTGTACGATCCGCGGCTGATCTCGTTCGAAGATCTGCTGAAGATTTTCTGGGAAAGCCACGACCCGACCCAGGGAATGCGCCAGGGCAACGACACCGGCACCCAATACCGTTCGGCAATCTACTGTACCACCCCGCAACAACTGGCGCTGGCCGAAGCCTCGAAGCGGCAGTACGAGGCGGCGCTGGCCGCATCTGCCTATGGGCCGATCACCACCGAGATCAGCATGGCACCGCCATTCTACTACGCCGAAGACTACCATCAGCAGTATCTGGCGAAGAACCCGGGCGGCTATTGTGGTCTGGGTGGCACCGGTGTCAGTTGCTCCATCGATCGGGTCGACACCGGGGTTGCCTGATGGGGGAACGCCGCAACGATGGCCCGAAGCGGACGCACCGGCGGCACGGAGTCCGCTCGTCCTCCTGGTGCTGCTCGCTTTCTGCCTGGGCGTCTCCGCCATCGGTGGCGCGATCACCGCTTCTAGCGTCGACACTTGGTATCCGGCGCTGAACAAGCCATCCTTCACCCCACCCAACTGGATCTTCGCCCCGGTCTGGACGACGCTCTACGTGATGATGGCGGTGGCAGCCTGGCGGGTCTGGGGGCAGCGTCGCCGCGCCGACATCCGCTGGGCGTCCTGTTGGTTCTGTGGCCAACTGGTACTAAACCTGATGTGGACGGTGGCCTTTTTCGGCCTGCGCAACCTTTCGGCCGCCCTCTTCGTCATCCTGCTGCTGGTGTTCGCGGTCGTGATGACCACGATCGTTTTCCTCCGCATCGACCGGCTCGCCGGCTGGTTGTTCGTGCCGTATCTGGGATGGGTGGCCTTCGCCACGCTGCTGATGGCCGGCATCTGGCTGCTCAATCTGCCGTGACCGGCTCCCCGCCAGCGGACGCTCAGGTCCCTCAGGTCGTCGCCTCGTTGTCCTTGCGGGCGAGCAACGAGGTCTGCAGCGCCAGCGCGTAGCGGGAGACGATCAGCGGCGTTGAGAGCCACATCTGGATCAGGTCGAGATTGGAGAAGTGAGTCGCGAAGTTGCGCGAGAAGGGAAACGCCAGCGGTCGCCGCCGCCATTCACCTGCCAATTCGCTGATCAGCGCTCGTGCCAGCACCCGATCGACGCGACAGGTGGCCGATACGTCGGCGAGAACGCCGTCCAGCGTCTGCAGCACCTTGCGAAACATGATCAGACCGCTGCCAAAACGGGCCTGTGCTTCCACCAGCGCCGCGTCCATCAGATCCATCAACCAGGTAAGGCTTGGCCATCGTCCATCGCGCAACTCGCCGAGACGGGCGGCAACCAACCGCTTGAGGGCGTCAGCCTCGACGCGGTCGCGCGCCAGCGTCCGAATGGCTGCTTCGATCCGCTCCGCATCGAGGGTCATCGCGCCGAGAATGATCTGGGTCAGCCCGATCTGGTCGGCTTTCTCCAGCCGGCCGGTCAGGCTCCAGTCAAGGATCGCCAGCCGGCCATCCAGCGTGGCGAAGAGATTGCCGGCGTGCGGGTCGGCGTGAAAGGTGCTGGTTTCACCCCGCGACCACAGGGGTGNGGCGATCAGCGCCTGGACAATCGCTTTTGCCAGCCTGCGGTGGGCGCGCGGGCTTAGTTTACCCGTCTCGGTGACCTTATGTCCGTCAATCCGCTGCATCGCCGTCATGCGCGGGGTGGACAGGGAATACACCTCGGGTACGACCACCGACTTCATGCTGGCATAGGCCGCACGCGCGGCGCGCAGGTGCGCCTGCTCCTGGTCGAGCCGCACCTCGCAGGCGAGGAGATCGCGCACCTCGAGAAAGGTCGCTTCGTAGTCGATCGGCGGCAGATTGTGCAGCCGGCAGCGTTCGTCAAGTCGGGCGCCGATTTGCTGCAGAATATCCAGCTCCTCCGCCAGCTTGGCCTCAATGCCTGGCTTCAGCAACTTGAATACCCCGCGGACGGGGGCAGTGGCGGTGGCGGTATGCCAAGTAAAGGGAATGACGATAGCAACGCTGGCTTCAGCCAGAGGTGGGGCATCGACGGTGACGCCCTGCGGCTGCAGTGGCCCCAGCTCTGCCTCTACCGCCGCCCGCGCCGCGTCGGCATCGAGTGTCGCCGGCATCGACTCCAGCGATTGCAGCAGGGTGCGGAACGTCTCCGGCAGCCGCCNGGTTTCGCGCGCCAGCACCTGACCCAGCTTGTGCAGGGCAGGGCAATGCCGGGCGATAGCAACGACACGTTCCTCGACGCCGGCGTCTTCGTCGAGCTCCGCCTGGGCGGCGAGCAGGTCCCAGGTCCGCGCCGGCGGCAGGTTTTCGAGGAAGAAGACCATGCCCTCGATGACCGCCGGCCGGTAACGGGCATAGCCCTCGGGGACCAGCGCGCCGAGGTCGAGACTGTCGCAGAATTCGATCCAGCCGGTGGCCTCGTCGTCGACCGGCGCCTCTCCGGTCTCGTTGGCGGGCAGGGATGCAGCTTCGGTCATCGGGATCCTAAACGTAGTCGGTCCGACACGCGGGCGAGCCGCGCTGCCAGATAGATAGGCGAATTTGCAGCGGATGGGCAGGGGGCACGACGGTGACGTGCGGTCGGCTCGAGCCGGATGAACGGGCCGTTTCGAACCGGGATTGGGGTGAATATCGCATCCGGCGGGTTACGCTACGCTTTAGACCCGCCCTACACCTCATCCTAGTCTAAAGGCTATATAGCGGACGACAATAAGTTGATTTAAAACAATTATTACTTTCATTTTATCGTGTAATAGAAGTTAGTTGTTTTGCATGACAGGTAAAAATAGTTGCTATATAATACTCTATCGCTGAGTTTGCTGAGGTTCATAGCTTTCTGAGGTTTCCTAGCGTCCCGGTGACGGAAAAACTCCTAAGAAAGGGCGGGAAAAGATGTCTAGGGTTGGGATTCATCCAATCGTTACAGCCTGGGAAGGCCGAAGCTCACGCCACGGATGGCTGCGGCTTTCGGTTGTTGCCGTATTGATCGCCTCGTTGGCCTTTTGCCTCTGCATGAGTAAGCGCGCTCAAGCTTGGCCAGAGGGTGCGTGGACGGTCACGGGTAATATGAGCCGACCGAGGATTCTTCATACTGCCACTCTCCTTCCCAACGGAAAGGTCCTCGTGGCCGGCGGCGCCGCCGAATATCTCTCGCTAACGGCTACAGCAACGAGCGAACTATACGACCCTCTTTCCGGGAAATGGAGTGTTACTGGGTCGATGAAAACCCCTCGCAATTATCATCAGGCTGTCCTTCTGCCAAATGGTAAAGTCCTAGTGATGGGGGGCAGAATTTTTTGGTTTCCGATTCTCTATCAATTGCAGAAATATACGACCCTAAAAGTGGCAAATGGACAGCCACCGGGAGTATGAAGAGTCCACGCTCTGGTTTCCTTGCAGCACTAATCACAAAAGGGCCGCTCGTGGGAAAGGTCATTGTCGTCGGGGGCGGGAGTTACGGTGCAGGCGGCGACCAGAACCTCGCCAGTGCGGAGTTGTATGATTCGAGCACCGGTCATTGGACAACCACCGGCGCTATGAGTCTCGCTCGTTATTGGGGTGAGCAAGGCTACAGCATTCAGCAGCTCTCGGATGGTTCCGTCCTTATTGTCGGGGGAACCACATGCTGTCCGTACAGATTCTAAATGAAGCCGAGGTATTCAACCAGGCAACGCAAACGTGGAGCATTACAAACAAAAAGACAACTGCCGCAAACGGGCCGACTGCGTTGCTGGAAGACGGTCGCATGATGGTAGCGGGGGCTGGCGCGGGACGCAACCAGACGCATCTTTCGTTGCCACTGCCGAGTTGTTCAATCCGCGGACAGGGATGTGGTCGCAGACGGCGAAAATGTCTACCGTTCGAAATAATCACTCGCTGACGCCGCTAACAAATGGCCGAATCTTGGTTGCCGGTGGCGAAAGCGGGGGCTGGGGCGTCTGCAACACGTTGTCAACCGCGCAGCGCTACGATCCCGTTACTGGCAAGTGGCTCATCGCGGCCAGCATGAATGTCGCGCGTAGTCTTCATACGGCAACGCCGTTACGCGATGGAAAAGTTCTCGTCGTCGGCGGAGTGGCTCGTGAGCCCGATTGCTACATTTCTCCGGCTCTAAGAAGCGCGGAACTGTACAACTATCCGCGACCGGCAACAGCTCCGTAAGGGCCTTCTGAGACCCGCTGAGAATGGGTCGGTGGACGCGCTGAGCGGCGTCTCCAGTTCCTCGACCCGGTCTCCGCTTTTGGACTGACAGCCCGGGTAGCCCGGGTAATTTTGTAGGGCGGGTTTGAAGCGAAGCGCAACCCGCCGCACGCGGTGGATGCACCGGCGCATCCGGCAGGTCACGCTTCGCTTTAGACCTGCCCTACGGGGAGTCAATCGCCGACGATCCGGGTCGCTCACCGTCGCAATGCGCGGCATAGCGAACGCAGACAAGAGCGACCTCCGAACGGTAGCGAATGGGATAAACCGTTCGGCGTTGCCCACAACTTGCGGTCATTCGGATTGGGGTTAGCGGGTGCTGCCTGGCTGGTCACCGGAGCTCGCCTCAAATTCGGCGAGCAAAGTCACGCAGGGCTGCCATGGGGTGCCGCGGATGCGGGTGTAAAGGCGGCGGTCGGCGGTGACGAGCGTCGCCCGGCGCGCCTCGGCGAGCGCCAGGTAAAGGCAGTCGTAGACCGGGTGATCCAGTCGTCGGGCAATCGTTGTCGCCGGGACCGCAAGCGCCAGATCGGGGACAAGAGCCAATCCCATACGACCGATCCGGTCGGCGATCCAGTCGAGGTGGCGCTCGGTGGTTTCGCCGCGCCGGAACCGTTTCCAGGCAGCATTGCAGACCTCGGCGACGAGCAGGGTCGGCGCGATCAGGTCGTCGGCGCGACGCAGCACGGCTTCGGCGGCGAGGGAATCGGGTTCTGGCAGGAACCACTTCAGCGCGACGGATGCGTCGACGACCAGAGTCACCGGCTGTCGCGGTCGTCGCGGATCAGATCCTCGGCGAGCGGCGCGCCGGCCGGAAGCGGTGGCGAGAGAGAACGCCCGCGCGCCAGTTCCTCGATCACTTCGGCGCGGGAAGGGATGGCCGCCTCGGTCAGGATCTCGCGCAACGTCTGCTCCAGCGATTGTCGTTTCGCCGCCGCCCGGGCCTTCAGCCGTTCGACCACCGCATCGTCGATGTTGCGGATCACCACTTGCGCCATTCGCACCCTCAGCCGTTGATAGCATCATGATAGCATGCCTCGCCGACGACTGTCATCCGCGAGACGATGCGTTTCGCCAGGAAGCCGGCATGGCCCGGCCACCCGGACGCGAGGCTTTATCAGCGCTGGCCGGCGATGCTAGTGTCGCGGCTCGCTCGCGTTTTCGCGCCAGCGCCAACGATCACTCTGCCAACGATCCTCATCCAGGCCAATAAAATCAGGGAGCAGTCCATGGACGTGCGTGCCGCCGTTGCCCATCAGGCTGGGCAACCGCTGACCATTGAGACCGTGCAACTGGACGGGCCGCGCGCCGGCGAGGTGCTTGTCGAGATCAAGGCGACCGGTGTTTGCCATACCGACGCCTATACGCTCTCCGGCCGCGATCCGGAAGGGCTGTTCCCGGCGATCCTCGGCCACGAGGGGGCGGGCGTCGTCGTCGAGGTGGGGGCGGGGGTCACCTCGGTGAAGCCGGGCGACCACGTGATCCCGCTCTACACGCCCGAATGCCGGCAGTGCGAATACTGCCTCAACCCGAAGACCAACCTCTGTCAGGCGATTCGCCCCACCCAGGGCAAGGGGCTGATGCCGGACGGCACCAGCCGCTTCAGCCTGGGCGGCCAGCCGATTCTCCACTACATGGGCACGTCCACCTTCGCCAACTTCACCGTGCTGCCGGAGATCGCCGTCGCCAAGGTGCGCGAGGACGCGCCGTTCGATAAGATCTGCTACATCGGCTGCGGCGTGACCACCGGCATCGGCGCCGTCATCTACACCGCCAAGGTGGAACCGGGATCGAAGGTGGTGGTCTTCGGCTTGGGCGGCATCGGCCTCAACGTCATCCAGGGGGCGCGGATGGTGGGCGCCGACATGATCGTCGGCGTCGACGTCAATCCGTCAAAGAAGGCGATGGCCGAAAAGTTCGGGATGACCCACTTCGTCAACCCGAAGGAGGTGGGCGGCGATCTGGTGAATTACCTGGTCGACCTGACCAAGGGCGGCGCCGACTACGCCTTCGAGTGCGTCGGCAACGTGACGCTGATGCGCCAAGCGCTCGAATGCTGCCACAAGGGCTGGGGCGAATGCATCATCATCGGTGTTGCCGGTGCCGGTGAGGAGATCGCGACCCGGCCGTTCCAGCTGGTCACCGGTCGTTCCTGGCGGGGCAGCGCCTTCGGCGGCGCCCGCGGCCGCACCGACGTGCCGAAAATCGTCGACTGGTACATGGAGGGCAAGATCAACATCGACGACCTGATCACCCATGTCCTGCCGCTGGAGAAGATCAACGATGCGTTCGAGCTGATGCACGAGGGGCATTCGATCCGCACCGTGGTGACGTTCTGAACGAGGGCAGGAGATGAGCCTCGAGTGCCTCAACCAGTACCGCAGCTTCGGCGGCAGCCAAGCNNGATCTATCGCCATCCGTCCGCCGCCACCGGGACGCCGATGGAGTTTTCCATCTATCTGCCGCCGCAGGTGGAGGCGGGGCCACGGCCGGTGCTCTACTGGCTCTCCGGCCTCACCTGCACTTGGGCCAACTTCACCGAGAAGGCCGGGGCGCAGCGCTATGCCGCCGAACACGGGCTGATCGTCGTTTGCCCCGATACCAGCCCGCGCGGCACCGACCTGCCGGGTGAACATGAGGCGTGGGATTTTGGCTCCGGTGCCGGGTTCTACATCGATGCGACGGTCGATCCGTGGTCGCGTTACTACCGGATGTACACCTACGTGACCGAGGAGCTTCCGGCGCTGCTTGCCGATGCGTTCCCCGTCGACCGGCGTCGGGAAGGAATCTGCGGTCACTCCATGGGCGGCCACGGGGCGCTGACGATCGCCTTCAAAAACCCGCAGCGTTTCCGCTCGCTCTCGGCCTTCGCACCCATCGTCGCGCCGACGCACGTCCCCTGGGGTAGGAAGGCCTTTGCAGGCTACTTTGGGGCGGAGGAGGCGGGATGGGTGGCACACGACGCCTGCGAACTGGCCGCTGCCAGCGGTTGGCGCGCGCCGATCCTGGTGGATCAGGGCTTGGCCGATCCGTTCCTCGACGTCCAACTGCAGCCGGAGCGTTTCGCCGCCGCCTGCAGTACCGCTGGCATACCGCTCACGCTGCGCCGCCAGGAGGGCTATGATCATAGCTATTACTTTATCGCCACGTTTATCGGCGATCATTTTACCCACCACGCCCGCTACCTGCTCGGAGACTGAGGTGACGTCATGCAAGCGCAGCCTGTGTTGAGCCGTTGGGCGTCGATCGTCGTCGCCCTTCTCGCCCTGTCGATCCTGCCCGGCCTAGCCGCGGCACAGACGGCGACGCCGACGATTACCCTCGACGCGTCAGCCAACGGCGGTTCCACCACGATCGTACCGGGAGCGGTTTTTGCCGTGTCGCTGGCGGAAAATCCATCCACTGGCTACACGTGGCAGCTGCAGCCGCTGGGTGAGGTGGTGGTGGGGGTGATCGGTGATCGCTTCGTGCCGGAGTCGGGAGATCTGCGGCTGGGTGCCGGTGGCAGGCGAGTCATTACCTTTGCCGCGCTCGCGCCGGGGACGGAGACGCTCATTCTGCGGCGGCTACGTTCGGGAGAGGTAACGGCGGCGCCATCAGATACGTTTTCGGTGACGATCACCGTCGAACCGCGCACCGATGGCGGCTATTGAGTCACCCACCGCGGCCAACGGCTATCTGAACTTGCATGCGCGGCTGCTGGCGACCAGCTATCGCCGCTGGACCGGCCGCGATCTGTTGGTGCCAACGGTGGCGGCGGATGATATCGGCTGCTGGCTGTTCGAAGCTCCGTTTGCCCTGCTTTCGCACCGCTGCGGTGCTGATCCGCTGTTCACCTACGCCAATCGTACCGCGCTCACCTTGTTCGAGTTGGACTGGGCGCAGCTGATCGCCATGCCGTCGCGCCTCTCGACCGAGCCGCTGGCGCAGGCGGAGCGTGCGCGTCTGCTGGCGCGCGTGAGCGCCGACGGTTTCATCGATGATTACGCTGGCGTGCGCATCTCCCGTAGTGGGCGGCGCTTTCGCATCGGCAAGGCGACAGTGTGGAACGTGGTCGATGCTGCCGGTGTCCAGCATGGCCAAGCGGCCACCTTCGCTGAGTGGCAGCCGTTACCGGCTACCACACATCGAACTGAGAGCGCCGCCTTCAGCTGAGATAGCGGCGCTGCAGGTGGGACTTGAATGCCTCGGCGGTCAGCGGCTTGCCGGTGGCGTGGGTGAGCAAGTCGTTCGTCGACAGCAGCGAGCCGAGACCGTGGACGTTGGTGCGCAGCCACGTCAGCAGCGGGGCGAAATCGCCGCGGGCGATGCCAGGGCGGATATCGGCGTCGGTGGCGCAGGCGGCGGCGAACAACTGCGCGGCGGCCATGGCGCCCAGCGTATAAGTGGGGAAGTAGCCCCAGGCGCCATCGTACCAGTGGATGTCCTGCAGGCAGCCGAGCCGGTTGCTGGGGGGACNGATGCCGAGCAGCCGCTCCAGTCCCGCCGCCCAGGCCTGTGGCAGGTCTTCGGGATCGAGACTATCGGCAATCATCGCCCGTTCCAACTCATAGCGCAGGATCACGTGCGCCGGATAGGTGACCTCGTCGGCATCGACGCGGATGAAGCCGCGTTCGACCTTGGTATAGTGATGGTAGAGGTTTTCGGCGTCCCAGGCGGGCCCGCTGCCGGCGAAGGCCTCGCGCACCAGTGGCGCGGCAAAGGCAAGAAACTCCCGCGACCGGCAGACTTGCATCTCGATCAGCAGCGACTGGCTTTCGTGCATGGCCATGCCGCGGGCGTCGCCCACCGGCAGGCCGCGCCACGGTGTCGGCAGGCCGCGTTCGTAAAGCGCATGTCCCGTTTCGTGCATGACGCCCATCAGGGCGGGGCGAAAGTCGTCCTCGCGGTAACGGGTGGTGATGCGCACGTCGTCAGGGGTGCCACCGCAAAAAGGGTGCAGGCTGACGTCGAGGCGGCCGTGATGGAAGTCGAAGCCGAGGAGTTCCATCAGGCGGATGCCAAGCCGCCGCTGGTCGTCGATCGCAAACGGCCCCTGCGGTTCCACCGTCGCCGGCCGCGTTGCCTGCGCGTCGAGGGCGCGGACGAGGAAGTCGGGCAGGAAGGCGGCGAGATCGGCGAAGATAACGTCGATGTCGGCGCTCCGACCGTCCGGTTCGTACTCGTCGAGCAGGGCGTCGTAGGGCGACAGGCCGAGTGCCTCGGCCTTCGCCGTGGCGGTCTCCCTGACCAAAACCAGCAGCGCCTTCAACGCCGGCAGGANCGCGGGGAAATCATCGTCGGCGCGGGCGTCGCGCCACACCGCCTCACAGGCCGACGTGGCGCGCGACAACGCCTCCACCAGCGGTGCGTCGAGGGCGGTGGCATGGGCATGGGCGCGGCGCATCTCGCGCAGATTGGCCCCCTGCCAGGCCTCCAGCGCCGCCATGTCCTCTCCCGCCTCGGCCAGCCAGTCACTCACCTCGGCTGCGGTGAGCATGCCGTGACGGATCGTCTTCAGCGTTGCCAGTTGCTCTGCCCGTGCCGACGATCCGCCTTTCGGCATCATCGTCGCCAGGTCCCAGTGCAGCATCGATTCCGCGTCGCGCAGCGCGCCCAGGCGACGAAAGCGATCCTGCAAGTGTTGATAGGCAGCCAGCGTGGCCATCGCCGGGCTCCTACCAGACCGCCAGCGCCACCGCCCGGTCGACGAGCAGGCAGGCAAAGATCAGGAACAGGTAGAGGATCGAGAACAGGAACAGCGCCTTTGGCGCCTCGCTGTCGCGGGCGCGGAGCACTTGCAGTGCACGGTAGAGAAAAAGGGCGCCGAGAATGGCTGCCGCCACGCCGTAGAGCGCACCCGACATGCCGATCAGCAGCGGAGCCAGGGTGACCGGCACCAGAAGACAGCTGTAGACAAACATCTGCTGTCGGGTCGATCGTTCCCCGGCGACGACGGGCATCATGGGGACGCCGGCGCGGTGATAGTCGCTGCGGCGGAACAGTGCCAGTGCCCAGGAGTGCGGCGGCGTCCAGAGGAAGATGATGAGGAAGAGGACGACGGCGCCCAGGCCGACGTGGCCGGTGGCCGCAGCCCAGCCAATCACCGGCGGCAGTGCGCCGGAGGCGCCGCCGATGACGATGTTCTGCGGCGTGCGCCGTTTCAGCCAGACGGTATAAATAAGAACGTAATAGACGATGGTCACCGCAAGCAGTGTTGCGGCGACCGTGTTGACCAATAGCGCCATGGCAACCACCGAGGCGATGGCGAGGCTGAGTCCGAAGACAAGCGCGCTGCGCGGACTGAGGCGCCCGGCCGGCAGCGGACGGTGCTGGGTTCGCGTCATCACCCGGTCGATATCGCGATCATACCACATGTTGATCGCGCCTGCCGCGCCGGCGCCGAGCGCGATCAGAAATACCGCGGCCACCGCAGTAACGATGGGCAGCGGCGCTGCCGCCGGTGCCATCAGCATGCCGACGCAGCCAGTAAAGACGACGAGCGACATGACACGCGGTTTGAGCAGGATGGCGTAGTCGCGAACGCTGAAGCGAGGCTCGCGTGCCGCATCGCTCGGGCCTGCCAGATTGGTGGCCAGATCCACATGATGACTACGGCTGGTCACTTTTTTTCTCTTCTCCTGGTTTGTCCCGCATCAACCAGCGGAGCGCTTCGGGCACCCGTCGCCCCACGCTTGAGTGTACTATAACTACCGGCGCGGAGCGGGCGAGGAAATTTACGTTCTGGCGCCGGTAGTACTGATCGTCGCCGGGTGACTCGGGCGGAGCAGTGCTGCTGCCATCGTCCAGACGAACAGGATGCCACCGATTACCGCCACCAGCCCTCCCAGGCCATTCAGGCCCATACCGGCATAGGCGGCCCAGTCACTGAGACCCTGCGCCGCCCCCGCAACCTTGCGCGGTGCGCCATGGCCACCAGCGATAAACAGCCCGATGCAGGCGGCGAGCTGGCCCCAGCCGAAGAGGCCGATGGTCCAGACGACGCGGCGGCGGCTTGGGCTCGGTCGCTCGAGCCACGGCAGGAGGCGGAAGTAGGCGACGCCGATCAGCGCCAGGGTGACCCCGGCAATGACGCCGTGATAGTGGGCCGGCGTCCGTGTATCGCTGCCGTCGACGAACAGGCCGAGGAAACCGCCGGCGCCGAACACCAGGATCGACAAGGCGAGGCAGAGCAGCGCCGGATGAACCCCCTTCGCCGCACCGGACGTGCCGGCAGCGACCGGCGTCTTGCGCACGCGCCCGACCAGCGTGAGGAGGGCGATCACCGTTGCTGGGCCAAAGGCGTACTGGATGTTGGTGAAGGCCTGCATTTGCGGGCCGGAAAAGGCCGGATACAGTGCATAGAACAGCAGACCGAGCAAGGCGCTCGCCGTCAGCAGTCCGGCGACCACGGCGATGGTCACTGGCGGACGCGGGCCCGGGGCGGCGATACCGGCCAGTATCCCCCAGGCGACGAGGGCGATAGTGGTGTTGACGAACTGCAGCAGGTGGCCGCCGCCCCACATCAGGTGTTCGTTGAGGGCGAAGTCGAAGGTACTGCCGGCCAGCCCGGCATAACTGAGGGCAAAGGCGACCAGGGCGGCGAGGTACGTTGCCGCTGCGGCGGTGACCGCAGCCGCCAGCGGCCGCTGGCGCCAGTGGGCGAGTGGAAACGTCAGCACCAGGCGCAGTGCGGCGATGGCGATGGCGATGGCGAGCACCACGAGCCCGGCATAATAGAGCGGATCGATGATCACCGGGATGTAGTTGTTCAGCGTCGCCTCGCCGCGGTCGAGGAAGGCCGGGGCGAACAACAGCGGCAGGGCGAGCGCCGCCAGGGCCGGAGCGAGCCGACCGAGCCAGGGCAAGTCAGGACCAGCCGGGCCACGGGCAAGCGCCGCCAGTGCCGCGAAGATGCACAGGAACCAGACGACGAAGGAAAAGACGACGTGGATTACCAAGCCCTTGCCGAAGAACCCCAGTGGCCNAGNGAACACCCGTTCGATGCTGGGAATGCGCGAAAAAGCGAGGAGGAAGGCGAAGGCGCCGGCGATGGCCAGCGCGGTGATGGCCACCGCCGTCCAGGCGAAGACCTCACGGCGGATCGCGGGGTGAAGCGTACCGGTGCTGTCGGCGTCGAGATCACCTGCCGCAAGCAGCTGTTCAGCCATTTGCGCCCTCGCCGGTGTAGGGGAAGAGATGAATCGCCATAATGTAGACCACTACCCCGGAGACAGCGACGTACATCCACAAGGGCCAGGTCCAGCGCGCCAGCCGCCGGTGGCGATCGAACTGAGCCGACAGGGCGCGGGACAGGGTGAGCGGCACGAGCGGGGTGATGACTACGGCGATCAGGACGTGGGCAATGAGGAAGGCAAAGTAGATCGGCCGGATCACTCCCACGCCACCGAATTTGGCCAGCCCCGAATTGAAATGATAAATGAGATAGCTGATAAGAAATGCCGCCGAAACAACAGAAGCGGAAATCATACAAAACCGATGGTGGGCAATATCACGCCGGCGAATAAAGTAATATCCGGCCGAGAGAAAAACGATTGTGATTGCGTTCAGCGCCGCGTTCAGGTGCGGTAATTCATTTACAGCAAGCATGATTGGTCTGTTTCAATTCTTGTTGGTTGGTTGCAGTGTCACCATAGCCAGGCCAAAGCGGCCAACGGCTTTGATGCGCTCTATTGCCGGCTCATTTGAACAAAGACGCTTACATACATGAACAGCGACGCGGCGCCGAGAACGAGCGCCAGATAAACCTTCTTGCGCATTGACTTGTCCCTATCCAGAGCACACCCGGATGCCGGGCGTTCCGTCCGGTCCCGAAGCTGTCTTGCTATTGTTGCGACCTGCGTTGCTCTCGGTCCTGATCCTGCCTCAGGCTGCAGCCGTCACCGGACAACCTAAACGGCCGAGACCTTAGCTACCCCTCGCCATGCACGGGTGGTGTGGTGAGGTGAACAGCGAGGCACAGCGGTCATTGGCGTTTCGTCAGTATGACAGCGGCGAGAGTATATGCAAACATTCGAAAAAAGCAATAATCACACGGGTTTCGTCGAAGGTAGTGGCAGTGGTTCGCGTCGCCGCGACGCGCGAAAGAAAATACTTTGCATTCGGTTTTGCTCATGTTAAGCAGCAAGTAACGTCGAATTTATCTCCCTGACAGACCCTTGGATGCCCAGCGTCGCAAGTCTGGCAGGAGTTTCCCGCAAGTCGGGCAATGACAACTGGTTCGACGGTAGGTGGCGTAGCCTTAATGCGCTAGAATAGCGGTCGGGAGAAACAAAAGGGATGCGAAACCGGACGATGGTACAGCGCGTTGTTTTTGCAGCGCTCTTTGCGCTTGTCGGGGGTGTCGGTTGGATGCGCAGCGCAGCGGCGCAGATGGTCGGCAAGGCGCACGAATGGCAGTTGGGGATGCAGACGGCAGCCTCGCCGGTTGCTGAGCGCATCCACGCAATGAACCACTTCCTGGAAATCATCATCACCGCAATTGTGCTGCTGGTGCTGGCGATCCTCGCCTACGTGATCCTGCGCTTTAATGCCAAGCGCAACCCGGTCCCGTCGAAGACCGCACACAACACGCTGATTGAGATCATCTGGACGGCGGCGCCCGTCGCCATTCTGGTGGTGATTGCCATCCCGTCGATAAAGTTGCTCTATTATGAAGACACCGCTAAGGATCACCAGTTGACCCTGAAGGTGACCGGGCACCAATGGTACTGGACTTACACCTACCCCGATCAGGGCGGCTTTTCCTTCGATAGCATTCCGATCCCGGAATCCGATCTGCAGCCCGAGCAGCCGCGACTGTTGACGGTGGACAACGCTGTTGTCGTTCCGGTGGGCGCCTCGGTGCAGGTATTGGCCACGTCCGAGGACGTGATCCACAACTGGGCTATCCCATCGTTGGGGCTGAAAAAGGATGCCACGCCGGGTCGGGTGAACGAGACATGGTTCCGTGCCGACCACGAGGGTGTCTATTACGGCATGTGTTCGGAGCTGTGCGGCGTCAATCACTACTTCATGCCGATTGTCGTCAAAGCGGTGAGCCCGGAAGCGTTTGACGCCTGGGTNGAAAGACGCGCAGCAAAAGTTTGCCAAAGCCGATGGCACAGCGGCCGAAGTCGTTGCCCGCAACGNAAGCGGCGGCTGGGTCACGTTGATCGAGGCTTTCTGACCGGTGCGTTGGCGCGTAATAACCGTCGCCAACGCTGAAGACGAGCGTGAAGCAGCAGGGTCCGGGGAACGGGTCGTAACACAACAATCGGNACCGACCACCCCTCGGCGACACCAGGAGACGGAGTGAAGATGGCATACGGTGCTGTCGCAGGACATGATGACCACGAGCATCATCCCACGGGCTGGAAGCGGTGGGTGTACTCGACCAATCACAAGGATATCGGCACCCTGTACCTGTGGCTGTCGATGGTGGCGGCGCTCGTCGGCGGACTGATGTCCTGGGCGCTGCGGTTGGAACTCGCNAAGCCCGGTCTGCAGTTCTTTGACGGGCACACTCAGCTTTATAATTCCCTGCTCACCGCGCACGGCTTCATCATGGTGTTCTTCGTGGTGATGCCGGCAATGATCGGCGGCTTCGGCAACTGGTTCGTCCCGCTGATGATCGGCGCGCCAGACATGGCGTTCCCGCGGATGAACAACGTCAGCTTCTGGCTCACCGCCGGCGGCTTGCTGCTGCTGTGCATGGCGGCGGTGGTCGGCGATGGTCCGGGCACCGGCTGGACAGTCTATCCGCCCTTGTCCTCCATTGCCTATCACCCGGGTCCATCGGTTGACTTCGGTATTCTGGCGCTGCACGTCGCCGGTGCCGGTTCCATTCTTGGCGCGATCAACTTCATCGTCACCATCTTCAACATGCGTGCGCCGGGAATGACCCTGTTCCGGATGCCGCTGTTCGCCTGGTCGATGCTGGTGACCGCGTTCCTGCTGCTGCTGGCGGTCCCCGTTCTCGCCGGCGCCCTGACCATGCTGCTCACCGACCGCAACTTCGGCACCCATTTCTACGACGTGGCCGGTGGTGGCGATCCGCTGCTGTGGCAGCACCTGTTCTGGTTCTTCGGCCACCCCGAGGTCTACATCATCATTCTGCCGGCGTTCGGCATCGTCAGCCACCTCGTCTCCACCTTCTCGAAGAAGCCGGTGTTCGGTTACATGGGCATGGCGCTCGCTATGTGCGCCATTGGCGCCGTCGGCTTCATCGTCTGGGCGCACCACATGTACCAGGCGGGCATCGGCGTCAACGCGCGAGCCTACTTCACCCTGGCAACGCTGATCATCGCCGTGCCCACCGGCATCAAGATTTTCAGCTGGCTGGCGACGATGTGGGGTGGCTCGATCGATTTCAAGGCGCCGATGATGTATGCCGTTGGCTTCATCTGGCTCTTTGTTGTCGGTGGTGTGACTGGTGTGGTCCTCGCCAACTCCTCTGTCGACGTGTCGATGCACGACACCTATTACGTCGTTGCTCACTTCCATTACGTGATGGCCATCGCGGCTATTTTCGCCATGTTCGGCGCATGGTATTACTGGATCAGCAAGATGATTGGCCGCCAGTACGACGAAACGCTGGCGAAGGTGCAGTTCTGGATCTTCTTCATCGGCGTCAACGTCCTCTTTTTCCCACAGCACTTCTTGGGCTTGGCCGGGATGCCGCGACGTATTCCTGACTACCCGGATGTCTACGCCGGCTGGAACATGGTGAGTTCGATCGGTGCCGCCATCACTGCGGTTGGCACGCTGATGTTCTACTACATCGTCTGGCACACCTATCGCTCAGGCAAGATCGTCACCGCGGCCAATCCGTGGGGCGAGGGGGCGACGACTCTGGAGTGGACCGTCCCGAGCCCGGCACCGTTCCACACCCATGAGGTGATGCCGGTGATCAGCGGCGGGAGCGGCCACGGCCATGCCCCGCATCCATCGGCGGCGGAATAGCCGGCCAATAACGTGCTATCCGGCTTCGGTCCCTGGCCAACTGGACCGAAGCCGGAATGGATCGTCACTTGAGCATCATTAGCGCAATCGGTGGGACGCAGGGACTTGGCAGTGGGCGATGGTGACGACATGGCGCGGAGGGCGTCGCGACGGAAGACTTTCACGACGGCCCTGCTGTGCGGCGTGGTGTTTGCGATGATCGGCCTCTCATTCGCGTCGGTGCCACTCTACCGCATGTTCTGTCAGGCGACCGGCTACGACGGGACACCGCGCACCGCTGGGGTGCAGCACCCGGTGCAGGTTCTCGACCGTGTCGTTCGCGTGCGCTTCGATGCCAACGTCAATCCGGCCCTGCCGTGGCGGTTCACCCCGGGGCAGCGTTCGGTCGATGTCAAGTTGGGAGCCGAGACGCTGGTGTACTACACGGCGCGCAACAATTCTGACCGCCCGCTGACCGGCACCGCCACCTTCAGCGTCGTGCCGGAAAAAGCGGCGCAGTACTTCAGCAAAATCCAATGCTTCTGCTTTACCGAGCAGACGCTGGCGCCTGGGCAGGAAGTGAACATGCCGGTGGTGTTTTACATCGACCCGGCACTGGACGCGGATCCTGACGCAGGCGACGTGCGAGAGTTTACTCTATCCTATACGTTCTTCCCCGCCGAGACGGACAGCGGGCGTTCGCCCGTCGTCGGTACGGCGGATCAGGCAACAAAGACCAGGGGGTGGGCGGCTGAGCCATCCGGCTCGGGCTGACCCACTGGCGATTGGGGAGAAGACATGGCGACCCACACCGCGAAAACGCATCCTTTCCATATGGTCGATCCCAGCCCATGGCCGGCGGTCGGTACGGCTGCCGCTGTCTGTATGGCGATTGGCGGCATCTGGTTTATGCATGACGGCCCGCCCTGGGTGCTGATCGCGGGGTTCTGCATTCTATTGGCCACCTTCTTCGGCTGGTGGCGCGACGTGGTGAAGGAATCACGCCACGGCGACCATTCGCCCGTGGTGGCGCACGGCCTGCGTGTCGGCGTCTTGCTGTTCATCGCCTCTGAGGTGATGTTCTTCTTCGCTTTCTTCTGGGCCTACTTCAACTCCCATGTGGAGCTGATCAACGCCGCGGCGCACCAGACGTGGCCGCCCGAAGGGATCACCCCACTCTACACCTGGGGCCTGCCCTTCCTGAACACCCTGATCCTGCTGACCTCCGGTGCAACGATTACGATTGCCCACCACGCGGTGCGGCTCGGCGATCGGGAAAAGACCACCTTCTGGACCGGGTTGACGGTGCTGCTTGGCGTGCTCTTCCTTGGCCTGCAGGCGACCGAATACCATCACGCCAGTTTCGGTTTCACCGACGGCATCTTCTCCTCCACCTTCTTCATGGCCACCGGCTTCCACGGCTTCCATGTCTTCGTTGGTGCCTGTGCGCTCCTGGTCTGCTTCCTGCGTTCGCGCGCCGGCCACTTTACGCCCGAGAAGCACGTGGGCTTCGAAGCTGCAGCTTGGTATTGGCACTTCGTCGACGTGGTCTGGCTGTTCCTGTTCGTCTGCATCTACTGGTGGGGTGGCGCATCCTTCTGGGCGTCGCACGTTCCCGGCGCGCATTGAACGCGAACACGTGGAGGCGAAACTGCTCGCTCAGGACGCTGTCGGTCGAAGGCATGGCATGGCGATGAGTTCGCTCCCGCCGGCGACCACAGCAACCATTCTCGGCCGCGGTGTGCGTGGTCGTTGTCCGCACTGCGGCAAGGGCACTTTGTTCGACGGTTATCTCACCGTCGCCGAGTCCTGCCGCAACTGTGGCCACGCACTCGCCGGCCATGATTCCGGCGACGGTCCGGCCGTCTTCGCTATCTTCATTCTCGGTTTCGTCGTCGTCGGCCTCGCCGGTGTGGTCGAGTATATGTTCTCACCGCCCTTGTGGCTGCATGCAGTGCTTTGGCTGCCGCTCACGCTCGCCGGCACCCTCGTGCTGCTGCGGCCATTGAAGGGAATTGCAGTCGCCCTGCAGTATCGCTATCGCTCGCTGGAAGAGCCGGAGCGTCCCGGCGGAACCTGATCGGCACAAGCAGAGCAGCCCATCGTACAGGTTGTCGCTGCGGCCAGGACCAAGGCGCCAGCTTGACGCCCGGCGCGACTTCCCATAGCTAAGGCGAAACAAATCTGCGCGGCTAGCGCAAGTGTTTCGGGCGAAGAGGAGGGAACCGTGAGCGCTCCTGGCAGCGAAACCTACCGCCTTCCGGTCAATATCCGCCGTATTACCGACGTGGATCGGTCCGGCCATTGGCTGGCGCAGGGGTGGCGGGACTTTGTCGCAACGCCGATGGTGAGTCTTGCCTATGGCGGGGCATTCGTCATCATCAGCATGGCGCTTACCGTCGGCCTCCGGGCGGTGGGGCTCGATNNCTCGCTCATTCTACCGCTTTGCCTTGGCTTTATCATGCTCGCGCCGGTGCTGGTGGTCGGCCTGTATGATGTCAGCCGACGCCTGGAGCTTGGGCTTGAGGTGACGCTGCGCGATGTTTTCCGCACCTTTTGGCAGCACATCGGCCAGCTGACGGCGATGGGTATCGTCCTCATGCTCTGCTACTGGGTGTGGATCGAAATCGCCCTGGTCTTGTTCATGGGCTTCTTCAATCAATCGCCGCCGACCCTTGACACTNNTTTTTTCGAGGGCGTGGTGTTCACCCTGAATGGCGCCTTCATGCTCGGCATCGGTACAGTGGTGGGAGCGATCATCGGCGCCGTCGTGTTCAGCATCAGCGCCGTCTCGGTACCCTTGATCTACGATCGCCAGCTCGACGTGGTGACAGCCATCAGCGCCAGCCTGCTCAGCGTTCGTACCAACTGGCGGGTCATGTTCGGCTGGGCAGCGCTGATCGTCGTCTGCAGTGCCGTCGGTCTGGTGACGCTGTTCCTCGGTCTTGCGGTGGTGGTTCCGGTGCTCGCCTACGCCACTTGGCACTGCTATCGCGACATAATTATCTCACCCGACGCAGCCTAAGCCAGCGCCGCGTGGCTGCGTACCGCCCGGCCATGAGCGCCCAGGCTTGCCGGGCAAGAAAGTCTCAAGGTGGCGCGGCGGGTGGCTGAGCGGGATGTTCGTCTCAGATAGTCGCCTTGATCGCTGCCTCGGCCGGCATGAGCGTGGCCGCCTCATCCTCGCCGTTCGCGTGCTCCCTGTTCGTGGCGTCAGTCTCTGTTGCCGTGGCGGCAGCCGCAGCATCCGTCGCCTCTGGCGCCTCTGGCGCCGGTGGTGTCCAGAAGGGTGGGCGAGCGATGAAATGTTCCCATGCCGTGAGCAGCCTCGCTTCCCGCACGCCGGTAACGTGGCTGTGCCAGCCGACGACGAGGCCGGCGGCGAAAGCAAGGCGGGTTTTCTCCCGCCCGGCCAAAGGTCGCGTGACCTTGCGCAACAGGCTGCGCGCGACCTCCACATCGTTGCCGGCGCCAAGATCGTCCTGTAATTCCTTCAACATCGCCATGAAGGGCACCACCTTGCGGCGCAGGTACAGCGAGGCAAAGAACTCGCTAGCATAGCGCAACTTCTTGATCTCGATGCGCAGGCTGTGGCGGGCTTCCGGTTCAAGGTCGGCGAAGTCTGCGCCCGCCAGCATCACCTGCTGATAGTGGTCATGCAGCATGCGGTTGGCGAGTTGCACCGCCGGGCGCTGCAGCGCCGACGCAGTGGCGGCTGGCAGATAGTCGCGCCAGCGGCGTCCATTCGCCCATGCATCAAGCAGCATGACCAGACCGAGATAGCGATGATCGGCAAGGGCCCGCTGCGCCTGTGTGTAGGCCTCGTCGCGCCGCTCATCGACGCGCTGCGCCAATTCGACCAGCCTCGCCTCAGTTGGAATCTGTTTGCGCACCGGCGTCAGGATGTCATCGACGAACACATCCCAATCGCGTGCCGGACCCAGTTGGCCGATCAGCCATTTCAACTCGCCATTGAGGTGATCATGCTGCGGTGGTGGCATGAACTCACGAAATAGCGACAGACAGGAGCGCAGCCGCCGGACGGCGACACGCATCTGATGTACGCCCTCCACGTGGCTGCGGTTAAGCACGCAGGCTTCATTGCCGCGCAAATGCTCAACGCCGAGGAGGATGATCGAAGCCAGCGCCGCGTCCGCGCTCGTCGACCCGGTAAGCCGCGGTGCCTTTGCCTTCAGCCATTTTGTCGGCGTGACAGCCGTTTCCTTTTCGGGGGCGGAGGCAATTCCGGCAGCGGTATCGTCTGAAACCATGACGTTTTGTTCTCGGTTTTCTTTCTGAAGTGCCAAGCTGATCGCATCGCTTAAAATAATGAGAGAAGCGATCAAGCACTGTCCCGCAGTCACAGTATGACTTTGAACGCTGATGCGGGCAACGTTGTCGCGTCGGGCCCGGTTTGCAACCCTGGCGCCTTACAGCTTCCAGTGGCCGGAGGTTCTGGCTACCATGCCAACATATAGGAAGGCGGGCATAGGTCGCAAAGCCCAGCCGTAGCGCAGGGGCAACCAGGACCATCCAAACATGACGCCGCAAGCCATTTTTGTCATTGGCGTGCTTGCCACGGCAGCCGCACTGTTCGCCATCAACAAGATTCGCAGTGACATCGTTGCCATGCTGGTGGTGATGGCACTGATGCTGAGCGGGGTGCTGACGGTCCCGCAGTCGCTCGCCGGCTTCGCCGATCCCGTGGTTATTCTGATTGCCGCCCTGTTCGTTGTCAGCGAAGCGGTGGTCAGCACCGGCCTTTCCACGCGCATCAGCGAGATGGTGATGCGGATCGGCGGTAGTAGCGAGACGCGGCTGCTGGCCGTGCTGATGGCGGTGACCGCTGGTGTCGGTGCGTTCATGAGTTCGACGGCGGTGGTGGCGCTATTCATCCCCGTGGCGATCACCATTGCCAACCGTACCGGCATCAATCGACGCACGCTGCTGATGCCGTTGGCGGCCGCCGGCTTGACCAGCGGCATGATGACGCTGATCGCCACCGCACCGAATCTGATTGTCGATGAGGCGCTGAAGGAGCGGGGGCTCGGTTCGCTGGGATTCTTCGGCTTCACTCCCTTTGGTATCGCCATCCTCGTGGTGGCGATTGCCTACATGCTGCTGGTCGGGCGGCGGTTGTTGGCAGCGAAGGACAAGGGGCTGAACGTCGCGACTGATGCCCGCACGGTCAAGGACCTGGCTGATGCGTATGGTCTCGACACTCGCGTCGCCCGGCTGCGGGTGCTACCGGTTTCGCCACTGCATGACCATACGGTGGTGCGGATGGGATTGCGGACCCGTTACGGTGTTGTCGTCGTCGGCTTCGACAAGGGACGCGGCAATAGCCACGTTTTTATCCCCGCCCTCCTGGAGACGGTGTTTCGCGTCGGTGATGCCTTCTACGTCGTCGGCGACGAGGAACAGATCGCTACCCTCTGTGACGAAATGAAGCTGGAGCGATTACCGCGGCTGCCAGAGCATCTGGCCCGTCAGGCGCTGCAGGAGATCGGCTTCGCCGAGGTGATGCTTGCACCGACGTCGCGGCTGATCGGCCGCACCATCGGCGAAGTCGAATTCCGCTCCCGCTTTGCGGTGACGGTGCTGGCGGTCCGTCATCGTGGCGAGGCGGAAATCGCCGATCTGGTGAACACCAGGCTTGATTTTGGCGATGCGCTGCTGGTGTCCGGCAGCTGGGATAGAATTCAGCGATTGGGCCGTGAACGCAACGATTTCGTGCTGCTGACCATGCCCGAAGAGTACAAGGACGTCGCTCCTACCGGTAACCGGGCAATGGCCGCCCTGGCCATCCTCCTTGGCATGGTGGTGCTGATGGCCAGCGGACTGGTGCCGAACGTGGCAGCGGCGGTTATCGCCGCGCTGGCGATGCTGGCCTGCGGCTGCGTCAAGCTTGACGCCGTCTATCGATCGATCAACTGGCCTACCTTGGTGTTGATCGCCGGCGTCCTGCCGCTGGCAACGGCGCTCACGGCGACCGGCGTCAGCGCCCATCTCGCCGAAGTGCTGGTCCACGCCCTGGGGCCGCTGGGCGAAATGGGGATGCTGGCTATCGTCTTCATCATCACCGCCGCGCTCGGGCTGTTCATCTCCAATACGGCAACGGCGGTGCTGATCGCGCCGATCGCCATCGATGCGGCGCTCGCCATTGGCGTTTCGCCGCAGGCGTTTGCGATGACGGTGGCGATCGCCAGTTCCGCTGCTTACGCCACCCCCGTCTCCTCGCCGGTCAACACCATCGTTTACGAGCCGGGTGGCTATAGCTTCTTCGACTTCGTCAAGGTGGGGGTCCCGTTGATGGCACTGGTGCTGGTCGTCACCGTGCTGATGGCGGCGGTGATTTATCCGCAGTAAGCGGGAGCCGGCCTACAGATCGGCCATCGGCCGGGTGGCGAACTCGGCCTTGATCCGCTGGATGAGTTGATCGCGTATCTGGCGGAAGGCGTCGAGCCGCGTTTCCCGACTGCCCTCGACGATCGAGGGATCGAAGGTTCGCCAGAACAGCACTTCGCAGGCCATCGTCCGCGTCAGTTCCACCGCCTTGTGTTGCGCTTCGGGTGACAGGGAGATGATTACGTCGAAGGAGTCATCTTCCAGATCCTCGAAGGCCTTCGGCTTATGCTTACTGATATCGATGCCGATTTCGTCCATCACCTGCACCGCGAAGGGATCGAGTTCGCCCGGACGGGCACCCACCGAGTCGACGAACAGGTGGCGGCCACACAGATGCTTGAGAATCCCCTCCGCCATCGGCGAGCGGATGGCATTGTGGGTGCAGGAAAACAGAACGGCAGAGGGGCCTTGCGCCAAGGTGCCACTAGCCTCNNGAATGTGCATGACGCAGATGAGGGTAAACAATCGCCGCGCCGTATCCTTGTCCATCTCAACCCGATCGGCGAGCCGTTCCCGCAGCAACTCGGCGCCTTCGTTGTGCAGGCCGCGTCGCGCCATGTCGATCGCTTCGATCCGACTCGCCGGCATCGTCTTGATGGCGCTGAAGTAGTTATCGCAGATCATGAAATAGTCTTTAATGATCCGCTGCAGCTCACTGAGAGGCAGGGGAAAATTGGCGAGTTCGCGCTCCCGCTCATCGGTCACCCGAAAGCGGATGCGGCGCATTTCTTCGGCGGTCAAATGCAGGACATAGGGGCCATGATCGGCACCGGCCAGGGCGAAGTGATTCTCCTGCAGCAGGTCGAACAGGGCGACCCGCCGCTCCTGCTCGACGCTGGGGCTGAGGCGGATGCGGACGGGATCATCGATGGTCATACGGACGATGCGCTGGCGCGTTGCGGGATCGGCGTCGGTCACTGCGGCGGATTTCGATGTCTAGGACAGAGTGGTGGGGCGAGAGTAGCGCAAGTCGCAGGCACGCGCGCGGCTGATCGCCGGGCTTTTTCGCGTTGCACTCTCAACGGCGGGCATCGTCACGCGCATCGGCGGCAAACAGGTCTTCCAGTTCCCTTTCAGCCCGCTTCGCCACTGCCTGCATCCGCTTTGCGTCATTGTGCTGGCCAAACATGCCGTAGAGAAGATCTTCGTCATGGCGGCGAAATGTCTCGGTAGCTTGCGCCGCGGTGTACTCGGTCAGGCCGAGCGCGGTGAGAACATGCCGGGCCATGTCGAGGCTGGATAGATACGTTTCCCGCCAGACCACGCTGATTCCGAGTTCCATCAGCCGGTAGGCGTGCTGCCGGTTGCGCGCGCGGGCGAAGATCTTTAGGTGCGGAAAGTGCTTGCTGACAACCTCCGCCGTCCGCACCGACGCCTCCACATCATCGATCGCCAGGATGAAGAGCTCGGCCGCGTCTGCCTTCGCTGCCTGCAGCAGGTCGAGGCGTGAAGCGTCGCCATAGTAGACCTTGGAGCCGTACTGGCGGACGAAATTAACCTGCTCGGCCGAAATCTCGAGCGCGGTGAAAGCGATCCCCTTGCCGGTAAGGATGCGGCCGACGATCTGGCCGAAGCGACCGAAGCCGGCGATGATCANCCGGCGTCTCCTCCCCGGCAGGGTATCGAAAGCCCCGGTCTGCCGTCCGGCGCGCCAGGCGGTGAACTTTTCATTGAGGGTGAACAGTATCGGCGTCACCGCCATCGACAGCGTCACCGCAGCGATCAGCCGGCTGGACAGTCCCTGTGTCAACAGGCCGTAGGTGGCGGCGGCGCCGAGCAGGACGAAGGCAAATTCGCCGCCTTCGCCAAGTGCTACGGCAAGCGACCGCGCCGCACCATCGTCGAGGCCATTGCCGCGGGCAAGGCCGTAGAGAATGATCCCTTTCAGCAAAAGCAGGGCGATGACGATCATTGCCATCGTCCCCGGTTCGCCGACGATCAGGTGCAGGTCGAGCGACATGCCCACCGCCATGAAGAACAGGCCGAGGAGCAGCCCTTTGAACGGTTCAAGGTCCGCTTCCAGTTCGTGACGGTATTCGGAATCGGCAAGCAGCACGCCGGCGATGAAGCTGCCGAGCGCCGCCGAGATGCCGAGTTCCGCCATCAAGCCGGCGGTGCCGACAACAGTGAGCAGCGAAGCGGCGGTGAACACCTCCTGCACCCGGGTGAGGGCGACGACGCGAAAGGCATAGCGCAGCACCAGCCGGCCGATGACCGCAACGCCGACGAGGATACCGAGGGTCTCGGCTGCGGCGAGGAGGCCAGCGCTATCGAGGACCGAGCCGCCGACGCCCGCCAGCATTGGCACCGCGGCCAGCAGCGGGATCGCGGCGATATCCTGGAGCAGCAGGATGGCGAAGGCGGCGCGGCCATGCTTGGTGGTGAGCTGGCCACGCTCCGCCAGCGTTTGCAGGGCGAAGGCGGTGGAGGACAGGGCCAGGGAGATGCCGACCACGGCGGCCGGCGCCGGGGCAAGGCCGAGCAGACGTCCGAGTACGGCAAACGCGCCGCCGGTGATGAACACCTGCAGGCAGCCGTAGGCGACGACGGTGCGGCGCATCGTCCAGAGTCGGCTCGGCTGCAATTCGAGGCCGATGACGAACAGCAGGAGCACGACGCCGAATTCGGCAAAGTGGAGAATCTTGTCCACGTCGCTGATCAGGCCCAACCCTTGCGGTCCGATCAGCGCACCACCGGCGAGGAAGCCCAGCACCGCGCCCAGTCCGAGCCGGCGGGCGACGGCGACGGCGACGACGGCGGCCGAGAGAATAATGATCGCGCTGCGCAGGTCTTCCACGCGTTCCGCCTTTACTGCCGTTGGCCTGCTTCTGCCGCATGGATGACGTTACACCCATGCCACTGCCGAGCCTGCCACGGCTCGCGAACGGGTGCCAGTGGGCACGCTACAGTGGGTGTGCTACAGCAGGCGTGCAAGCTCCCGGGCGCAGACGCAAAAGCGGAGCCATGCGGTGGGGCGACGCCAGCGAAAATACGCGTAACTCAAATGTCTGCTGCCGGCGTCAGCTCTTCGTCGAGTTCCTCCGAATGAGTCCATTCCCGGATGATGGTATAGGCAACGGCAAGCAGGGTGGGGCCGAGGAACAGCCCGATAAAGCCGAAGGCGACGATGCCGCCGACGACACCGAGGTAAACCAGCAGCAGAGGTAGCGAACTGCCGAGACTGATGAAGTAGGGCCGAATGATGTTGTCGACGACGAAGACGACGACAATCGCCCAGATGATAAGAAATATCGCCTGCGTCGTATGGTCGAGGGAAAGAAGCCACAGGATCACCGGCACCCAGACCAGAGGCGGTCCCATCGGCACCAGGGCGACGATGGTGGTCAACAGTCCGAGAAAGAGCGGGCCGGGCACGCCGGCGAACCGCATTCCCACAGCGGCGAGTGCGCCTTGCAGCAGTGCCGTACCGAGAATGCCGTAAACGACGCCGATCATCGTCTGTTTCGCCACATCAAGCAGGCGGCGGCCACGGGCGCCGGCAACCTTATCGATCAGCACCGTCAGGCGAACGGCGCCGCGCGCCCCGTCGCGGAAGAAGAAGAAGGCGACAATAACGCTCAGCGACAGATCGAGAATACCGTGGCCGATGCTGCTGCCGACCTCGAACAGGATCGCTGTCGCCGGCTTGAGATTGGCACTGACGGACTGGATGAACCGGGCGGTGTCGTGCGCGTAGCCATCCCACACCTTGAGCAATTCTTCGCCAAAGATCGGCAGGTGGCCGACCCAAGCCGGTGGTGGTGGCGGGCCGTTCTCGAAGACGGCGAGCACCCGGCTGGCGAAGTGACTGAAGTTCTCGGCAACGCTGCCCCCAAGGATCGACAATGGGACGAGAAGACCCAAGGCCAATGCCGCCGTCATGATCGCCGCCGCCAGTGTCGATCTTCCGTTGAGCCTGTCCTCCAGCCAGCGAAACGCCGGCCAGGTGCAAATCGACAGGATGGTCGACCACAGCAGCGCCGGCAGGAACGGCTGCAGCACGATAATGCAGCCGGTGCCGAGGACGATCAGCACACCCAAGCCGATGAACTGTTCGATGCGGTGGAGGGAGATGCGCATCAGCAGAGACTCACACTTGGCGCGTGGCGCGGAATTGTGGGGACGTGGCGACCGCAATGGCCTGCTTGAAGTTTCCCTGCCGGCGCCGCGCCAGCTGCGGCGGTATTGCCATCAGCAGGCAAGCTCTTTCTCACCCAATCAGATTTCCGCCGCCGGCTGTTCGCTTTCGTCCAGTTCCTTCGAGTGGGTCCACTCGCGGACGATCGTATAGGCGATCGCGAGCAGGGTCGGACCGATGAACAGTCCGAGAAAGCCGAAGCTGATAATTCCGCCCAACACGCCGAGATAGACGAGCAACAGCGGCAGCGCGCTGCCGAGGCTGATGAAATACGGGCGAATGATGTTGTCGACGGTCGAGACGACGCCGAAACCCCAAAGCCCCATAAAGATACCCCATTCGATTCGCCCGACGGAAAACAGCCAGATGGTTGACGGGAGCCAGACCATCGGCGGCCCCATCGGCACGAACGAGAGCAGCGATGTCAGCAGGCCAAGGAAAAGCGCGCCAGGGACACCTGCCAGCCATAAGCCGAATGCGGCGAGCAGGCCCTGTGCCAGGGATGTGCCGAGGATGCCGTAAATGACGCCGATCATCGTCTTTTCGGCGATTTCGAGTAAATGGCGACCGCGCGGACCGGCCACCTTGTCCATCAGCACCCTCAAACGCGCGGCCCCATAGGCGCCATCGCGGAAGAAGAAGAAGGCGACGAGGACGCTCAGCGCCAAATCGACGATACCGCGGCCGATTTTGGTCCCGACGCCGAGGAGAAACTCGGTGGCCGGTTTGACGTACTCGCCAACGGCTTCGGCGAAGCGGGTGGTATCGTTGGCGTACGACTGCCAGAGGTCGCTCAGTTCGTCGCCGATGAGCGGGACGTCAGCGACCCAGGCCGGTGGCGGCGGTGGGCCGGTCTCGAAAACGCCAAGGACGTTGCCGGCAAATTTGGCGAAGTTTTCGGCAAGGCTGCCACCGAGGATCGACAGTGGCACCAGAAAGCCGACGGCAAGGACGATGCTCATGATTGCGGCAGCGAGGGACGTACGGCCGCCGAGACGCGCTTCCAGCCAGCGGAACGCTGGCCAGGTGGCGATGGAAAGGATCGTCGACCAGAGCAGCGCCGGCAGGAATGGTTTCAGGACGATAAAGCAGCCCCCAACCACCACGGCCAAGACGCCGAAGCCGATAAACTGCTCGATGCGACGGACCGAGTGGCCCATCGACACTCCTCATTGCCAGGGAAAGACCGGCCTGTTGCCCGGTCAGGGACGATGCACTTCCTTCATACCTCGCTCTGCGGGTGAATGCGACAGGGTTAGGGTGTAAGCGGCCGCGACGCTGTTGCCTCCTCTCCGCGGGAGCGGCGGCTACGGCCGTAGTTGACTTCACCCCTCTCCCGCTGTCGCGCTGACACGGTGGTGGGGCAAAACCCTTGCGCATGTAATCCGCGCTATTATTCTACCACAAGCGGCGTGGCCAGCCTAAACATGGCAACCTGCTCTCCCCAAAGTGGGAGATAAAACTTTCCCGCCTGTGGATGCTTGTGTATTTTTCCTGGTTAACGTGTACATAACAGGGTTGGCCTGGAGCGCAACTGATGGAGCATGCGAACGCCGATCCTGAACTGGTAGCGGGCCTGTTCGAGGCGGCGCTTGATCCATCCCGGCCGATGCGAGACATGATGGATGAATTCGCGCGTCGGCTTGAAGTGGACGCGGCGTTTTTCAAGCTGGTTGATCGGAGCGGCGACATCGTCCTTGAGGGGGTCGGCGGAGGCATTCGCGAAGGATCCGATCGTGACTACCTCGATCACTACCTGGCCAGCGATATCCGGGTCCCGCGGGTGGTTCGTGCCCAACTCGGAACGGTGTTCGATGATCGTGCCCTCATATCACGTGATGAGCGGCGGCGGAGTGCGTTTCACAACGAATGGCTGATCAAGTACGAGATCGGCCATCTCCTTCACGCCAATATCTCGCCATCGACGGACCAGATCGCCATCGTCACCCTGGCCCAGGACACCGGCCGGGGCGAGTTTGTCACCGCGCAGCAATGCCTGTTCAACCTGTACGTGCCGTTTTTCGTCCGGGCTGCCCATCTGCGGGTTCGCTTCGCACAGTCGGAAGCACGACGCCAGCTTCTCGCCGGGGCGCTGGATTGCGTGCAAAGCGCCGCCCTGCTGGTTGACCAACGCGGCAGGGTGCATTTCACCAACTTGCGCGGGGAAAGACTGCTCGCCGAGTGTGACGGCGCTGGAATGTCGGGCAACCAACTTGTGCTGTCGGACCGCCGTGCTGGTGCGGCGCTGCAGCAATGGCTCNNGATACCAGTAGCGTGCCGCAGGGGGAGTCGCATCGGCCGGTCGTGCCGTTGTCACCGCCCAGCGACCCTCGGGCAAAGCCGCATACCGNNGATCGAAATCCTGCCGGTGCCACGGTCCTGCGCCACCGCCGCCGGCAGTTTCGGGCCGACCTCGCTCCTGCTAATTAGCGATCCGTCGGAGACCGCCGGACAGCGTTTGCGTTTGGTCCGAACCGACTTTGACCTCACACCGGCGGAAGCGGCGCTTGCTGTCGCCGTGGCTGATGGCGAGACGCTGCGCCAGTGCGCCGACCGGCGCGGTGTTACCATCGGCACCGTCCGCTCGCAGATGAAGCAGGTCCTGGGAAAAACCGGTTGCCGCCGTCAGGCCGATCTGGTCCGCGTCGTCGGTGCCAGTGATTGCACCTGACCGGCCTTCGCCCGCTGTCAATGCGGGCGACCGCCTCACTGCTGCAGCCATCCCAGCTTGCGCAACATCGCCTTCTCCGCCTCGATGAGGGCGAAGACGGCGAGGGAAGCGACGCCGATCCAGGCCCAGGCATGAACGGGTAACGAGGCGGTGGCGAACAGGGTCTGCAGCGGCTCGAGGTAGGTGAAGCCCAACTGCAGCAGCGAGACCAGGATGATGGCGATCAGCGCCGGCTGCATGCCAACACGGCCGGCCGCCGACAGTGCCGGGACGAGGCCGGGGCGGACGGCAAGCAAATAGACGATCTCAAAGCCGACGAGGACATTGACCGCCATCGTCCGCGCCGTTTCCAGCGAAAGGCCGCGGGCGAGCGCGGCTTCGAAGGTCAGCACGACGCCGCCGACCATCAGTGCCGAGACGAAGGCGATCCTCGCCAGCAGTGCCGCCGAGACCCAGGGGGCGCCGCGCGCCCGCGGCGGGCGGTTCATCACATCGGGCTCCGGCCGCTCGAAGGCGAGCGCCATCGACAGCGTCACCGCCGTGACCATGTTTACCCACAGCACCTGCACCGCAGTGATCGGCAGTGGCTGGCCCATGAGCACGGCGACGATGATGGTCAGTGCCTGGGTGCCGTTGGTGACGAGCAGGTAGAGGATCGCTTTCTTCAGGTTGTCGTAGACGGTGCGGCCTTCCTCCACCGCATGGGCGATGGAGGCGAAGTTATCGTCGGCGAGGACGATCTGCGCCGCCTCCTTCGCCGCTTCGGTGCCGCGCCTGCCCATGGCGATGCCCACGTCGGCGCGCTTCAGCGCCGGTGCATCGTTGACGCCATCGCCGGTCATCGCCACCGTCAGGCCCTGGCGTTGTAGCGCTTCCACCAGCCGCAGCTTGTGCGCCGGCGTGGTGCGGGCGAAGACGTGGACAGCGCGCACCTCGCGGCCGAGCGTGGTGTCGTCGAGCCGTTCGATTTCGCTCCCGGTCAGCACCCGCTCGCCGCCGAAGCCGAAGTGAGCGGCGATGGCGCGGGCGGTGTCGGCGTGATCGCCGGTAATCATCCTGACGCTGATGCCGGCTGCCTGGCACTGGCGGACGGCGGCGATCGCTTCCTCCCGCGGTGCATCGACGATGCCGACCAGCCCCAGCAGCGTCAAATCGCTCAGGGCGCTCTCGTCGAGCCCATCGGCAGCAGCGTCGAGGCGCGTTGCCGCCACCGCCAGCACCCGCTGACCGCGATTGCCGACGGTCGCCATCTGCTGCTGCCAGTGCGCACGGTCGAGCGGCGAGGCATCGCNCGACGACCCCTGCATCGTGCACATGGCGAGCANCCGCTCCGGCGCGCCCTTGACCACCACGCAGGCGCCGCCGCTGCCGTCCGCGCGGTGCAGCGTCGCCATGAACTGGGTCTGTGATTCAAAGGGAATGATGGCGAGCCGTGGCAACGCCTGGCGCTCGTGCGCCGGATCGAGCCCTACCTTCATCGCCGCGACGACGAGGGCGCCTTCGGTGGGATCGCCTTCGATGCTCCATCCGTCGTTGTCCTGCTGCACGTGCGCGTCACTGCAGAGCAACCCGGCGCGGAGGATGGCGATGCTGTCGGGCATGGCGTCCGAACCTACGGGCTCACCCTCCGCCTCAAAGCGGCCATCCGGCCGATAGCCCTCGCCGGTGACCGTCAGCAGCCGCGACGGCGTCACGAGGCTCGCCAGCATCATCTCGTTGCGGGTCAGCGTGCCGGTCTTGTCCGAACAGATGACATCCACCGAGCCCAGGGTTTCCACCGCTGGCAGGCGGCGGATGATGGCATTGCGCCGCGCCATCCGCTCGACGCCGATGGCGAGGGTGATGGTGACGATTGCCGGAAGTCCTTCGGGGATGGCGGCAACGGCGAGCCCCACCGCCGCCATGAACATCTCATCGAGAGCGAAGCCATGATACAGGGCGCCGACGGCGAAGACGCCGCCGGTCAACGCCAGGATCAGCAGCGTCAGCAGGCGGCTGAAACGCGCGAGCTGATCCATCAGCGGCGTCCGAACGCCCTCCACCTCGCCCAGCATCAGGCCGATGCGGCCGACCTCGGTGGCATCGCCAGTGGCGACGACGATGCCCTCGCCCTGGCCGGTGGCGATGAGGGTGCCTGCGTAGGCCATGCCGACCCGGTCGCCGAGATCGGTTGCCGCATCCACCGCCGCCGTCGCCTTGGCCACCGCCGCCGCCTCGCCGGTGAGCACCGCCTCCTGTATCTGCAGCGCATTCACCTGGCGCAGGCGCAGGTCGGCCGGCACCTTGTCGCCCGATTGCAACAGCACCACGTCGCCCGGCACCAGCTCTTCGGCGGCGATCGACTGGCGGGCACCGTCGCGAATGACGCTCGCGTGCAGCGACAGCATCTGACGGATGGCGTCGAGTGCCCGCTCCGCCTTGCCCTCCTGCAGGAAGCCGATGATGGCGTTGATGACGACGACGCCGAAGATGACGCCGGCATCGACACGGTGGCCGATGGCAACGGTGATCGCACCGGCGGCGAGGAGGACGTAGATCAGTACGTTGTGGAACTGCAGCAGGAAACGGACGAAGGCACTGCGCCGATGCGGTGGCCGCAGCCGGTTGGGTCCGTAGCGATCGAGGCGCTGGCGTGCCTCCTCGCTGCTCAGGCCATCGGTGCCGGTGGCGAGTCGGGTTTCGATCGCGCTGACCGTCAGGCTGTGCCAGGGCTCGGCGGGTGGGAGGGGAGCGGTACGGTTGCCCTCGCTCACATCGCCTTCGGTCGCATCGCCCTTGGTCGCATCGTCCATACTCGTCTCCTTCCGGCGACCGACGCGGCGATGGTGGTCAGAGGCGATGCCGGTGCTGCCGCGCCCGGACTGCTGAGGTAGGCATCAAACCCTGTGGCGGCAATCGCGGCAACGGTAGGGGCAGGTACGTGCCGATGGCAGGCCGGTAACTCGCGCGGCCAAGTCCGCCGCCCGCGGGAGAGGCTTGGGGCCGCCGCAATGGGCGCCTAGAATAGGCGCTTCGGGTGAGACCGTCCGGGGAATGGTCGGCAGCGAAAGGGAGCGATGGCGATGGAGAACCGGTGGTCGGACCGCGACGCGGAGGCGGCCGTAGAGCGTTACACCAAGCAAGGTGTCAGCTACGATCTGGCACTCCGCACCTATTCCACCCGCCTGCTCGGCAGTGAGCCACGGCTGGTGATCCATGGTGGCGGCAACACCTCGGTCAAGACGGAGGTGCATGACGCCACCGGCGAATCAGTCAAAGTGCTATGCGTCAAGGGCTCCGGCTGGGACATGGCGACGATCGAGCCGGCAGGCCTGCCGGCGGTGCGGCTGCAACCGCTGCGGCGGCTGGCGGATCTGGAGACGCTTACCGACGAGGCGATGGTCAACCTGCAGCGGGTCAACCTACTCGATGCGTCAGCACCCAATCCTTCGGTGGAGACGCTGCTGCACGCGTTCCTGCCCTTCAAGTATATCGATCACACCCACGCCAATGCCGTCCTTGCCTTGACCGACCAGCCGAACGGCGAGTTGCTCTGCCGTCAGATCTACGGCGAGCGGATGGCCCTCGTTCCCTACATCATGCCCGGCTTCCAACTGGCGAAGCGTGCGCTTGCCGTGTTTCGCCAGCATCCCGAGGCACAGGGGATGATCCTGCTCAAGCACGGCATCTTCACCTTCGGCGACACGGCGCGGCAGGCCTACGAGCGGATGCTGGAGATGGTTACCCTGGCCGAGGAGCGCATCGCCGAGGCGAAGCGGGTCAGCGTCGCCGGCGTTCACCTGCCAAGGGGCATGGGCCACCAGCGCCCGAAAGCCTTGCTGCCGGTGCGGCTGCCGGGGGCAATGGCGCGTGTGGCGCAGGTTGTGCCGCTGCTGCGCGGACTGCTGGCGATGGCGGAAGGGCCCGGCAACTGGCGTCGATGGGTCCTCGATTTCCGCGCCGGTGCGGCGGTGGAGGAGTTCGTCAACGGCCAGGACCTCGCCCGCTACAGTCAGCGCGGCACCGCCACCCCCGATCACGTGATTCGCACCAAGCGGCTGCCGCTGCTGCTGCCGCCGCCCACCGCTGAGGGGCTGAGTGGCTTTGCCGCCCAGGCGCGCACCGCCCTCGAAGCTTACATTGCTGCCTATCGCACCTATTTCGTCGACAACAACGAGCGGGTCGGTCGGACCAAGAAGCCGCTCGATCCGATGCCGCGGGTGCTGCTGGTGCCAGGGCTGGGCCTGTTCGGGGTGGGGGCTTCGAAACAGGAGGCGCGGATCGCTGCCGACTTGGCCGAGACCAATATCGAGGTGATCACCGCCGCCGAAACCATGGATGCATTCGAGTCCATATCCGCAGCCGACGCCTTCGACATGGAATACTGGTCGTTGGAGCAGGCCAAGCTCGGCAAGACCGCGGCGAAGCCGCTCGCCCGGCATGTGGTGGTTATTACTGGCGGCGGCTCCGGCATTGGCGCCGCAACGGCGCTCGCCTTCCGCGCCGAGGGGGCCGAGGTGGCGGTGCTCGACCAGGGGGAAGCGGCGGCGGGCAAGGTGGCGCGCCAGGTGGGCGGCATCTCCGTCGTCTGTGACGTGACCGATCCGGAGCAGGTTGCCGCCGCCTTCGACCGGGTGGTGGAAGCCTTCGGCGGCGTCGACATCGTCGTTTCCAACGCTGGCGGCGCTTGGCAAGGACGGATCGGCGACGTGGACAATGCTATCCTCCGTCAGAGTTTCGAGCTGAATTTCTGGGCGCACCAGACGGTGGCGCAACGGGCGGTGGCGATCATGCGGGCGCAGGCCACCGGCGGCTGCCTGCTGTTCAACGCCTCGAAGCAGGCGCTCAACCCGGGGCCTGACTTCGGTCCCTATGGCTTGCCGAAGGCGGCGATGCTGGCGCTGATGCGCCAATATGCGCTCGATCATGGCCGCGATCGCATCCGCGCCAATGCCGTCAACGCCGATCGTGTCCGCACCGGCCTGTTGACGCCGCAACTGGCAACCGAGCGCGCGAAGGCGCGCGGCGTTAGCGTCGAGGAATACATGGCCGGCAATCTGCTGGGCCTGGAGGTGACGGTGGAGGACGTGGCCCGTGCCTTCGTCCACTTGGCCCTGTCGCCGACGACGACGGCGGCGGTGCTGACGGTGGACGGCGGCAATATTGCTGCGGCGGTTCGCTGACCGCCGTCCCTTATCCGGGTCGAACCTCCGGCGCTGTGGGCGCTGAGTGGCGGGCGGCGAGCAACCGATCCAGCATCTGTTTGTAGATCGGCCGGCCGCCGAGGAGTTCCGCCGTCGCGGCGCAGGTGAGTGCCACCACCAGGATCAGGAAGAGGAGATTGATGCTGCCGGTCATCTCGACGACGAGGGCGAGACCGGTGAGCGGCGCCCGCACCGTCGCCGTCAGCAGACCGGCCATGCCGGCGATGGCAAAGGTGGCCGGCTCGGCGATCGACCCCGGTGCGAAATGATTGACGGCCACGGCGAACAGCAGACCGAGGATGGCGCCGAAGGCCAGTTGCGGCGCGAAGATGCCGCCTGGCGTACCGGCACCGTAGCTCACCAGGAAGGCAAGCAGTCGGATCAGCAGCAAAACGAACAGGGTCGTCGCCGGCGCACCGACGACGACAAGCTGCCCGGCCAGAATCTCGCCGCCGCCTGTCGCCTCCGGATAGCCCCAGACCAACAGCCCGATGCCGGCACCGACGCTGAGNNAGAGGGGCAGCCAGCCGCAGTGCCCGGCAAGGCGGCGCATCGCCGCAATCGTCCACAGCAAAGCGGCGTTAAGGGCGACGCCGAAAGCGCCGACGCCGACGCCGAAGACCACCGCAAGCAGGAGTTCCAGCACGGTGGGATTGGCGACATCCGGCATGGGCAGGACGCGATCAAAGCCAAGCATCGCACCGGCGACCGCCGTGGCAAGGATGCTGGCGACGATCACGTACTGGGCAACGAGATGGGAATAGGGAATGTCGTCGCGCATTTCCTCGGCGACGAAGAGGATGCCGCCCAATGGCGCATTGAACGCCACGCTCAGTCCAGCGCCGGCACCCGCGGCAGTTAGTGCATGACGGTGCTCGTCGGTTATCTTCGCCCATTGGCCGACCATCGCGCCGATGGCGCCACCCAGGTGAATGCTCGGGCCTTCGCGCCCGAGGACGAGGCCGGCACACATGGCGGCAAGGCCGCCGGCAAACTTCACCGGCAGGACACGCTGCCAGCGGATCTGTGGCAGCGCGTCCTTCATCGTCCCTTCGATGAACTGAATGCCGCTGCCGGCGGCTTCCGGGGCAAAGCGCCGGCTGATGAACACCGCGAAGGTGACCGATGCCGCGCCGATGAGCGGGGCGGCGATCCAGCCGGGGCAGCCGTAGCGATCGACCGTCGAGGCGATCGCAATGAACGCGGCATAGCCATGGGCAATCAGCGCCCGGAAGGCGGCAGCGACGACGCCGACAAGGCAGCCGGTTACTGTTGCGAGCACGAAGATACGAAAGAACATCGGTCGCGGCAGGTTGCCTTCGGCTTCGCTTGCGGGCTGGTTCATTATCCGATCGGCTTGTTGGCGACAATTGCCTTACCGATACTGTGATTGCGTTGTCGCCGGCAACGCTTACGACGCGAAGCGGTGGTGCTCGCGTCAATTAAAAGATGACAGACGCCGGCTGAGGCGGCATACCCAGCCGGCCCGGCAGGGGGCTGCTTGCCGGCGAGCAGGCACCAAAAACGACACGTACAAACGAAGGTGAGAAGGCGATGGCTGATCCCGCATTGACTGGAAGCCCGCAGGCACCTGCCCGGCGGCTACCGTTCTGGGTCGATGAACTGCCCTATGTGGCGATGCTGCTGCTGGCTTTGGGCGGGGTGACCTACGCCAGTGTCTCGCCGCGCGCGACCTTCGACTACTGGCAGATCCTGGTGCCGGTTTTTGCNCTCATCTGCATCGTTGCCGGTTGGCGTGGCACCGTCGATAAGGCTGCCCGCTGGCGCCTTGTCTGGACTCAGATCCTCCACTGGGGAGTAATTCTGCTCACCATGCGCGTACTGTTCATGCCGAACGTGCAGCAAATGCTCAACAGCGACGCGATTGGCCTCTCTGCGCTCGGCCTGCAGGCGCTGGGGACGTTTCTCGCCGGCGTGCATGCGGCATCCTGGCGCGTTTGCGTCGTCGGCGTGGTGCTGGCGACCGCCATCCCGGCCGTGGCGTTTCTGGAGCAGGCGGTGCTGTTCGTGCTCTTGGTGGGCGTGGTGCTGGTGGCCGCCTATGCGCTGATCCTCTGGCGCAAGAAGCGGCAGCTTGAGAGTGACGCGGCGACGTCCCCGGCCGCTTTCTGATTACCGACTCAGGCCGCCGGCGACGGCAAGGGGCTGGCCGGGCGCCAGCCGCCGGCCATCGGCTACGCGATGGTCAGGCGAGGCGCACCTTCATCGCCTCGGTGGCACGCACCAGGGCGGCACGGATGCCCGGTTCCATCGCCGAATGGCCGGCATCGGCGACAATGACATAGCGTGCCTCGGGCCAGGCATGCGCCAACCGGTCGGCGGTGACGATCGGGCAGACCATATCGTAACGACCCTGCACGATTGTTCCCGGGACAAGGTGACGCAGGGTACTCACGCCATGCAGGATCTCATCATCGGCGAGGAAGGCATTGTTGACGAAATAGTGCGCCTCGATTCGCGCCAGGGCGAGCGCCGCCTCGTCGTGCGATCCTGCCAACGGATCGTCCGCCCGCTGGATCAGGCTTGAGCAGACGGTCTCGTAGCGGCTCCAGGTGTGCGCTGCCGGCAGGTGGACCGCCGGATCGGCGTCGAGCAGCCGGCGGTGATAGGCGGTGAGGAGATCGCCGTGCTCCGCTACCGGGATCGATTCGGCAAAGTGGCGCCAAGCTTCGGGAAAAAAGGTGCGCATGCCATACAGAAACCAGTCGATCTCCGAGCGTCCACCGAGAAAGATGCCGCGGAGAACGAGGCCGGTGCAGCGACGCGGATGGCGGATGCCGTAGGCGAGGGCCAGCGTCGATCCCCAGGATCCACCGAACAGCATCCAGCGCTTGATGCCGAGATGGTCCCGCAGCGTTTCCATGTCCTCCACCAGATGCTGGGTGGAGTTATCCCGTACCTCCCCGTGTGGGTGGGAGCGGCCGCACCCGCGCTGGTCGAAAATCACCACCCGATAGGCGTGAGGGTCGAAGAAACGACGGTGCGCCGGCGCCGCGCCGGCGCCGGGGCCACCGTGGAGAAAGATCACCGGGATGCCGCGCGGATTGCCCGATTGCTCCCAATAGATGGTGTGGTGCGAGTCGACGGCTAGCAATCCGGAGGCGAACGGTTCGATCTCCGGAAACAGGTCGTGGCGGACGTGACGGACATCCATTCGGATCGATCATCTCCTGATGCGTGCAGCCCCCGCACCTGCTTGCGAGGTTCTCATTGTCGAAGCCATTATATGCGTCGGAAATCAATGGGGGAACATCCTCACGGTCCGTGTGGATGCGGATATTCTGCCTCCACGTCGGCGCCGCAGATGCTGCAGGGCCACAATGGGCGGCAAGGCCAAGTTGGACATGGGCGTTCACCGCGCTGCCATTGCCACGTCGATCGTTGGGTTGATCCTCGCGTCCTTGTGGCCCATCGCTGCCGGCGCCGAGGAGCTACCGTGTCTGAAAGCCGCCAGTGTTGCTGCCGGTGACACCTTTACGCTGACGGCGCCGATTGAGGGAACGGCGACGGTGCGGCTCGCCGGAATTCTGGCACCGCTGCCCCCAGCCAATGCGCCGGCTAACGCCACCTGGCCACTGGCGACGGCAGCGCGCGACGCGCTGCTGGCGTTGCTCGGCGACTACTGCCTGCGCCTCGTTCCCGACGCGCCGCTCGTCGATCGCTACAATCGACTGTCCGCGCAGATCTTTCGCCACGACGGGGTGTGGATTCAGGGGCAACTGGTGCATCAGGGCCTGGCGCGGGTCGTCCCCGGTCTGGATACGGGCGAGAATATTCGCCGCCTGCTGCCGCTGGAAGCCGACGCACGCGCCGCCGCTCGTGGCCTGTGGGCCGATGACGCGTATGCGGTGCGCACGGATGCCACTGCCGGCCGCTTCATCGGCACCTTTCAGTTGGTGGAGGGGACAGTGCGCAAGGCGGCGCGCGTTGGCCCCAATGTCTACCTCAACTTCGGCGATGACTGGCGCAGCGATTTCACCGTGGTGATCCCGGCAAAGACGCTCGCCGCCTGGGCGCGTGCCGGCAGCGATCCAATGCAACTGGGCGGTCGGCGCGTTCGCGTCCGCGGCGTGATCGAATCACTCAATGGCGCGATGATTGAGGCAGCGGAGCCTGAGATGCTCGAAGTGCTGCCATAGGCCACCCGCCACCGCGACGCTCGGGCTATTCGCCCTGCGTCAGCAGCAGCCCACGCTGGCGGGCGACGTGGCAGATGCGCAGGAAGAAGAGGATGGCAGCCACGAAGTAACCGAGGTTGAGGAACGTGGCGGTGAGCAACAGCCGGCTCGACAGCGTGTGCTCGAACAGAATGCTGCGCATGCCTTCGAAGATGTATGCCGGAGGCAACAGCCAGGAGAGGGGCTGCAGCCAGGACGGCAGCACGTCGACAGGATAGTAAACACCGCACAGCGGCGCGATGGCGAAGATCACCACCCAGGCGAGGCTTTCCGCTCCCAGCCCCAGCCGCAGCACCAGGGCGGCGATCACCAGGCCGATGCTCCAGCCGAACATCAGCAGGTTGGCGAAGAAGAGCGCGAGCGGCATTCCGAGAGCGAACACCGAGACATGAAACAGCGGCAGCGACAGCAGCGCCGCGGGGAGCACGCCGATCACCGTGCGCACCAGGCTCATGATCGCCAGCGCGGCGACGAGTTCGATTGGCCGCAGCGGGCTGGCGAACATCTGCGCCAGGTTGCGGGCCCACATCTCCTCCATGAAGACGATGGCGACCCCGAGATTGCCGCGGAAGAAGACGTCCCACAGCAGGACTGCCGAGATCAGCACCCCCGCCGCCTGGGCGACCCAGGTGCTGTGCTGGAGAAAGAAGCTGCTGACGAATCCCCACAGCACCATCTGCACCGTCGGCCAGTAGGCGAGTTCGAGCAGACGTGGCCATGACCGGCGGAGAATGTAGATATGGCGTAGCAACACTGCGCCGATGCGCTGCCAGGACAGCGGCCACTGCTGCTGGCGCTGCGCTCGTCCCGGCAGCCAGTCGCCGCCGTTCACCGGGCGAGCGTCCGCGCCGGCGGCTGCACATCCGCGGCATCTCTATCCGCCGTATCCTCGGTCGTCGCACTTGCATCCCCGGTCGTCGCACCGCGGCGGGCGATGTGAATGAAAACCTCCTCCAGTGTTTGCCGTCCGTAACGGGCGATCAGCGCCGCCGGCGCACCGGTATCGACGATACGTCCGTCGCGCAGCATCAGCACGTGATCGCACAGCCGCTCCACCTCGGCCATGTTATGCGAGGCGAGAAGGATGGTCGCACCCGACCGCTGTTGGTAGACCTCCAGATAGGCCCGTATCCAGTCGCCACTGTCAGGGTCGAGGGATGCCGTCGGCTCGTCAAGCAGCAGCAATAGCGGGTCGTTGAGCAACGACTTGGCCAGTGCCACCCGCGTCCGCTGGCCCGCCGACAACTGGCCGAGCGGGCGATCGAGGAGATCGGTGATGTGGAGTTCGTCGGAGAGGGCAACAATGCGATCCCGCAGACGCGCCACCCCGTACAAACGGCCGTAGACGGTCAGGTTCTCGCGAACGCTGAGCCGGCGCGGCAGATCCACATAGGGCGAGGAGAAATTCATTCGCGCCAGTGCCGCATGGCGATGTCGCAGCATATCAATGCCGAGCACCGTGACCCGCCCGGAGGTAGGCAGCAGCAGGCCGAGCAAGATGGACAGGGTTGTCGTCTTGCCGGCGCCGTTGCCGCCAAGCAGCGCTGTCGTCGAGCCTGGCGCGACGGCAAAGCTGACGTGATCGAGGGCAACGACGGTATCGAAACGCTTCGTCAGCTCTTCGACGACAACGATCGGCGCGGTGCTCACCGGCGCCTCACCGGCAGCGGGGTAGCGCCAGCGGCGTCAGTGGCTGGACGTGCCACCCATCGCGCTACCCATCCCGCCGCGATCACAGACGACGGAGAGGCGTTGCCGTGTTCTCGCATCACGAATGGCCTGTTCCAGATAGCGCCCCTGAAACAGTTCGATCCCGGCGTCGACACCGAAGGCAAGTCCGGCGGGCGCGTCGGTGCCGGCGAGGACGATCCGTGCTGGTACCAGACGCTTCGCCGTTGCGGCCAGCTGCCGGACCGCCGCCGGTGCGTGCAGGGACGAGGGCATGCATTGGGTGCGGACAAAATCGATGCCGAGACCGTCGAGCGAGAGGAGGGGAAGGGTGTCGGTGGTGATGCCCTTCAACAGAATGCGGTAGCCTCGATGCCTGGCCAGCCGGAAGACGAAACGTGCGGCATCGAGATCCTGCAAGATATCGGTAAGGCCGAGCTTCAGCACAATGCTGCCCCGACGCATGATCGAAATCTGATCGTCGAAGTGACGAAAAGCCTCGGAAACCAACGTTGCCAGGGTCACGGGGATGGCGATGTTGCCACGCTCAGCTTGCGAGTCCTGGCGTAGCAACGTGGTCAGGATACGGCGGTCGAGGGTTTCCGCCAGATAGCGGGCGATGCAAGGGTCGGCCTGTAGATCGAAGGTCGGCACTGTGGCCTCGGCGAGGGCGCGACAATGCAACGTGCAGGGCGGACAAATCGTCGCCAACCATGCGGGTGATCCGGCTGATTGCTTCATCGACGCGGTCGACGACAAGATTGCTGCAGAGGAGAACCAGATCGGCATCTGCGAGCGTATAGAGACCCACATCCGTACCTTCGCTGATCGCCCACAGCGGTTCGCGCAGCACCGCCGCCGGCCAGGGCTGCTGGTTTACCCAGCGGTTGCGCAGCACCTCCAGCCGTACGGCGAACATGCCTGCGTGCTGCGGCGTTCGTGCGCGCAGATGCTTCGCCAATTGCGACGCGCCGGGAAGGGCTGAACAGGACTGCGGCAGGTGGGGCATCCGCGACATCCGGGAACTTTCGGCGATGCTGACGTTTCATTGTGAGGGCAGCGGTGACTCGTTTATTAGGATGCTCCATGTGGTTGCGCGCTTTTTTTGATCGCTCGGATGGCGGCATGCCGACGGAACGCCGGAGGGAATATCAGGGGCGGCGGCGTTCGCGCATCACAGGCGAANGGAACGGGACCAGCAATGCCCATCGACGCCGCCCGGATCCCGGCAGGCAAGCGCCTCTACGCAGTGGGCGATATTCATGGGCGCATCGACCTGCTCACCGAGATCGAGCAGATGATTGCCGCCGATGCCACGACCGCTGCGGACGCGGAACTGACCGTTGTCTATCTCGGCGATTACGTTGACCGCGGCAGCAATTCCTTTGCGGTGGTGGATCGGCTGGTGCACGCGCCGCTGCCGGGATTCACTGCGGTCCATCTTCGTGGCAATCATGAAGAGATGATGCACAGCTTCCTCGATGGTGAACCTGAGCCGCTGTGGTTGATGAACGGCGGGATCGCAACACTGGAGAGCTATGGGGTCGCCTTCGATTGGGGCGATTTGGATCGGCCCATGCTGCAGAGTTTACAGCAGCGCCTCAACGCGGCGATGCCGGACAGCCATCGGCAGTTCCTCGACCGGCTTGAACTGACATTTAGCTGTGGCGATTACGCCTTCGTCCATGCNGGGGTCCGTCCCGGACTACCCCTCGACATGCAGTTGCCGCGCGACCTGCTGTGGATCCGCGCGCCATTTCTTCGCTCGGAGGAAGATTTCGGCAAGCGGGTGGTGCATGGCCACACGATAGTCAGGCGCCCGGAGGTGAAGGCGAACCGGATCGGCATCGACACCGGCGCCTTCCACAGCGGACACCTCACCTGTCTGGTGCTGGAGGCGGAGACGATCCGCTTTCTCCGCACCTGAAGGTAGACGTCGCTCACGGATCGGTCTTACCGTGTTGTGGTAAAGTGGCCTATCCAGGGAGATCGAAGACAGACCATTGCTGCCAGAAAAGCGTAACAAGTAAAAAAGAGTCTGTCTCCAGCGGAACGCTCTCGCTGCGCTTACTTGGCATGGCAAACATGATAATACTTGGTTAAGGGCGCGCAAAAATGTCTGTATTCAAGCATGTGGTCGTTGCGTCGCATCCACGCTCTGGCACTCACCTTACTATTGACTCCCTACGGTTAAATTTCGATGCCCTTGCGGATGACTTCGTTGACCTCGACTGGCTGTTGCCGAAGCACAAAAAGCCGTTGACACTCGAAGATTTTCGCGCGCGACTGGACCGGCACGCCCGGATCCCGATCCTCAAGACCCACTCGTGTGCGGCGCGCCAGGAATTCACCCACGACGAGGCGGTGTCGCGGCTGGCACAGTCGATCCTGGATACAAGCAGAATCATCTACGTATTCCGAGATGGTAGAGATGTACTAACATCTCTCTATTTCTATCACAAAGGCATTGTTCCGCCACTGCCGGACATATCCTTTGCGCAATTTCTGCGCTCTCCCAGCGCGATATTTGACCGCTCAGCGGCCGATGCTGCCTGCGGCTGGCCGAGCGGTCTGACGACAGTGCAGGTGTGGGCGCGACATGTCAGCGAATGGCTCGACAGTGGCCTCAGTCTTCCCATCGGCTACGAGGAATGGAGCGCCGATCCGGTGGCAACGCTGCATAAGGTTGCTCGTTATCTCGATCTGCCGGTGCCGGCCTCGGTGCGGCGTGCTGCCTTCCAGCGCCCCTCGTTCCTGGCTCGGCTCAAGCGCAAGCTCACCGGCAAGCAGTTGGAGTCAAGTNNGGTCCTGCCACGCAAGGGTGTGGTGGGCGACTGGGTGAACTACTTTTCCAAGGATGACGAGGATCTATTCTGGGAGCTCGCCGGCCCGGCAATGCAGCGTCTCGGCTACCACCGGTAGCCGCCCAGAAACCGTCCGATCCGCCCGGTTACCGGCGCGGACATGCGGTGCGGGGGCCTTGCGTGGCAGGCTGTGCAGCGACTCGCGGCGATCCGATCCTGCGATGAAACTCGCTCGCCTTTCCGTCAGGCCAATCCGCATCTCAGCTTGAGCCGCGTTGCGCGATGCAGATCCCGGTGGGAAGCCGCTAATCGGGAAAGTGCTCCACATGCGTCTCAGCGGTTCGGCCGATGTAGAGCGCACGGCGGCCCGAGAATGAGACGATGTAGGCTGCACAGCCGGCCGATGCGACCTTCTTGCAGAAGCCCAGATAGGTATAGCCAGGAACCTGTTGCTGCGCTTCCTTGATGGCGGCTTGAACGCGCATCGCGTCAAAGGCTGGAGCGACGGGAACATCGATCTTGTGCGTCGGCACGTCGATGCTGTCACCATCGGCCGTGTAGTAGGTGGCAAGCGCGCGACGGAAGTCGATCGCGTAGCCTTCAAAGCCCTCCTGCATTAATGTTCTGACGGCTTGCGGAAACGTCATGCTGTTGTCTTCCGCGCCTTCGCGGCAGGCATTGGCGACAGACCGTTTATGATTGTCCATGTGTATTCTCTGTTCTGTGCGTTGGATTGAGCTCATTCGATTGGCGTTGTCGTTATCTGGCAGCGCTCGACCAACCGCTTCAGGAGCCGCTTCAGCGTCTCCCGTTCGTCTGCGGTCAGGTGGTTGAAGAATTCTGCGTCGTTCCGATCGGCGATCGCCGCCAGTTCCGGCACCAGGCTGCTCCCCTGCGGCGTCAGGGTGAGCGTCTGCGTTCGGCCATCGTTGCGGCTGGCCTCGCGGACGATCAGCGATTTGCTGATCAGCCGGTCCGCCAGCTTGGTGATAGCCCCTCGCGTCATACCCATCTCAGCTGCGAGACGGCTCGGCGGCATCGGATCCTTGCCGTAAAGTGCGCGCATCATGACCCATTCGGCCACCGTTACGCCCTTGGCGGCGAGCTTGCCGGCGAAAGCGTGTGAGACGTGGTTGGACACCGTGCGCAGCCAGAAACCGAGATGCGCGGTTAGCTCCGATGCGGCGGGTGTTGAAGACATGGCAGCTCCTAAGTTGACTAGGAAACTACCGCGCCAATAGTTTCCTAGTCAACTATTGGCGAACAACCCGCCGCGCGTACGGTGAAGGCAGCACGGTATCGCTGCGGGCAGATGGATTTTGCATCGTCTGGAGGGCAACAGGTGCATCCACGGCTTGCGTGAAACTTCGTCGCCAGCGGTGAATCGCATTGTTAGTGTCGGTTTTAGCTATTACTTTAGCGTTTATGAAAAAGCTTCGCCCCTACGGTCAAGTGATGGAACTGCTGCGACGCGCCGGGTTGCGACCAACGCGGCAGCGTCTGGCGCTCGCCCGTCTGCTGTTCGATGCTGGTGATCGGCATGTGACGGCGGAAAAGCTGCATGAAGAGGCCATCGAAGCCGACATCCCGGTGTCGCTCGCGACCATCTACAACACCCTGCATCAGTTTACCGCCGCCGGGTTGCTGCGTGAGATCATCGTCGATGCCGGCCGCTCATATTTCGACACCAACACCAGCACGCACCATCATTTCTTCCACGAAGACAACGGCCACCTTGAGGATATCCCCGGTGACAAGGTGGTGGTGGCAGTACTGCCGCCAGCGCCGCCAGGCACGCTGGTGCGCCGCGTCGATATCGTCGTTCGCCTCTCAACCAAAGAAAATACGACTTACAATCAATGACTTTGGAAGATTTTTAGAACTTCTAAAATGTCCTTTGACTTGCGTTTGCCGCGGTTCCATATTCAATCACGGAATGATTGCGGCGTGCGGTCTGCAACCGTACCGTTGCAGCAGTTTAACGAGGGAGAGATATGACGATGCCGGAACTGAAGGGTTCAAAGACCGAAGAAAACTTGAAGGCTGCGTTTGCAGGCGAGTCGCAGGCCAATCGTCGCTACCTGTATTTCGCGCAAAAGGCAGACGTTGAGGGCTACAACGACGTTGCCGCGGTGTTCCGTTCCACCGCCGAGGGTGAAACCGGACACGCCCATGGCCACCTCGAGTTTCTCGAAAAGGTCGGTGATCCCGCCACCGGCCTGCCGATCGGCCTCACGCCAGACAACCTGAAGGCGGCGATTGCCGGTGAGACCCACGAGTACACCGACATGTATCCGGGAATGGCGAAGGCAGCCCGCGAAGAGGGCTTCGGTGAGATTGCCGACTGGTTTGAGACGCTGGCAAAGGCGGAGAAGTCACACGCCGGCCGCTTCCAGAAGGCGTTTGACACTCTCGCCTAACGGCTGGCTGGATCGTTCGCGATCGGCGAAGCTGGCGATAGTCCGGTAAGACCGGCACGCGCTAGCTTCGCCCATTCACTCCCCCATTTGCAGCACTCCGGACGGGAGGTTTTGCCATGCGCGAAGGCAGCCTTGATGCGCCTGTTCGTCATCCGATCGCTTGGCGCGACGAGGATTTCTACGACGATGCCAAGATCGACGCCGAACTGCGCCGCGTCTTCGACATCTGCCACGGTTGCCGCCGCTGCTTCAACCTCTGCGACAGTTTTCCCCGCCTGTTCGACCTGGTGGATGCCACCGAGAGCGGCGAAGTTGAAGGCGTAGCCAGCAGCGAATTCAAGCAGGTGGTGGATGCGTGTACGCTCTGCGACCTCTGCTTCATGACCAAATGTCCCTACGTCCCGCCGCACGCCTTCGCCCTTGATTTTCCCCATTTGATGTTGCGCGCGCGCGCGGCCGAATTTCGCAAGCACGGCGTGCCCTTCGTCAAGAAACAGCTGACCGAGACCGACCGCAATGGCCGGCTCGCCGCGCCGGTGGCGCCGATCGCCAACTGGGCGACCCGCTGCGGCAATTCGCTCACCCGGCCGGTGATGGAAAAGGTTGCCGGCGTGCATCGCGATGCCCACCTGCCGGCCTTCCACGGTCACACCTTCGAGCGCCGCGCTCGGGCGCAGAAGCCGGAGCTCAATCGTGCCGCGCCGGCCTTCGGTCGCAAGGTCGCCCTCTACGCCACCTGCTTCGTCAACTACAACAATCCAGCCATCGGCGAGGCGATGCTCGCCGTGCTGGCGAAGAACGGCGTCGAGGCCGAGGTGGTCTATCCGGCCTGCTGTGGCATGCCGCAGCTTGAACACGGCGATCTCGCCCGGGTGGCGGAAAAGGCGCGGACGATTGCCGCCGAGCTCCGCCCCTGGGTCGACAAGGGCTACGACATCGTTTCGCTGGTGCCGTCGTGCAGCCTGATGATGAAGTTCGAGTGGCCGCTGATTGAACCCAACGACGACAACGTCAAGGCGCTGAGTCGCGCTGTCTTCGATGCATCGGAATACGTCGTCGATATCGCCAAGCGCCAGGGGCTGGCGCCGGGTCTCAAGCCCGTCAGCGGCGGCATCAGCATGCACATTGCCTGTCATGCGCGGGCGCAGAACATGGGGCAGAAGGCAGCCGAGATGCTACGCCTGCTGCCGGAGACACCGGTGAAGGTGATTGAGCGCTGTTCCGGCCACGGTGGCTCCTGGGGGATTATGAAGGAGCATTTCGAGGTCGCACTCAAGGTGGGCAAGCCGGTCGCCGAGCAGGCGAAGACCAACGGTAGCGCCTACGTGCTGTCGGAATGCCCGCTCGCCCGCGATCACATTGTCCAGGGTATGGAACGGCTGAACGGCGGCCCCGTCACCGTCGAGCCGGTGGTCCATCCGATCCAGATTATCGCCCGGGCCTATGCCTGAGGCTTATGCCTGAGCGCCGCGCCGGCTGTCGCAACGATGAGGACGAGCATGACCGCCCGAGTGATCACCCGTGAGGACATCCTGCCGCTAGCCGAATATGGCCGCGTCCGCGACAGCCGCCGTCGCGAAATGTCAGCCATCAAGCAGCATCGACGCGTCGCCGTCGGCCCCGACGTGACGTTCTATTTCGAGAGCTTCGCAACGATGCTGCACCAGGTGCACGAGATGCTCTTCATCGAGAAGGGCGGCGATGAGCAGTTGGAGGACGAGCTGCGCGCTTACAACCCGCTGATCCCCTCCGGCAGCGATCTGGTGGCGACGATGATGATCGAGATCGAGGATGCCGATCGCCGCGGCCGCGTGTTGGGCCAATTGGGCGGGATCGAGGAAACGATCAGCATCAGCGTCGGCGGCGAGACGATCAAGGCGGTGCCGGAAGGCGACGTCGAGCGGACGACGCCCGACGGCAAGACGTCATCGGTGCACTTCCTCAAGTTCCCATTCACCGCCGCGGCGATCGCCGCCTTCCGCACCCCGGGTGCCCGCGTCGTCCTCGCCATCGGCCACTCCAACTACGACCACATGGCAGCATTGCCGGAGCCGGTGCGCGCAGCATTGGCGGCCGACTTCGCCTAGCGACGCACCATCACTTCGTGGCAGGCGTCCCGCACGCCTCGCCCGACCACACCGTCCCGGAAGACGCTTTGTCCCATTCGCTACCGTTCGGAGGTCGCTGTTGTCTGCGTCCGCTCTGGTGCGCCTTGCGACGGTGAGCGACCCGGATCGTCGGCGATTGACTCCCTGTAGGGCAGGTCTAAAGCGAAGCGTGACCTGCCGGATGCGCCGGTGCATCCACCGCGTGCGGCGGGTTGCGCTTCGCTTCAAACCCGCCCTACCAAATTACCCGTTGGGGTGGACGGCCCCGCGGCATCTGGTGCCAAGGTTCGCTGTCAAAGTGAACAGGAGCCGTCCATGACCGAGATTACCCGCATTGCGATCGACACGTCCAAGTCCGTCTTCACCCTGCATGGCACGGATGCCGACGGGCGGGCGGTGCTGCGACGCAATCTGCGCCGCCAGGACATGGTGCCATTCTTCGCGCGCCGACCGCCGATGGAGGTGGTGCTGGAGGCCTGCGGCGGCTCGCATCACTGGGGCCGTGTGCTGGCTGGGCTCGGCCACACGGTGCGGTTGATCCCGCCGCAATACGTCAAACCCTTCGTCAAGCGCGGCAAGAACGATCGCAACGATGCCGAGGCGATCAGCGAAGCCGCGGCCCGGCCGGAGATGCGCGAGGTCGCGGTCAAGTCGGCGAGGCAGCAGGCCAACGCGATGCTGCTGTCGGTGCGCGAGCTCCTGGTGCGCCAACGCACGCAGCTGGTCAACGCGCTGCGCGGACACGCGGCCGAGTTCGGTCATGTCGGCCGCCTTGGCCGCCAAGGCGTGGCAAAGCTGCTGGCCGACGTCGCCGAGGACGCGGATCTGCCGACGCCGGCGAAGGACGCATTGGCGTTGCTGGGCGCCGAGATCGGTCGGCTGGATGCGCGGCTGGCCGAGGTCGACGCCCGGCTGGTGGCGCAACACAAACAGACGCCAACCAGCCAGATGCTGGCGGAGGTGCCGGGGATCGGGCCGATCGGCGCGCTGAGCCTGGTGCTGCGGGTCGACTTCAGCCAGTTCAAGTCGGGGCGGCATTTCGCCTCCTGGCTGGGGCTGACTCCGCGCGAGCATTCCACCGGCGGCAAGACGCGGCTGGGCGGGATCAGCCGCGCCGGCGATGAGCGGTTGCGCCAGCTGCTGGTGCTGGGAGCAACCGCGGTGATCAGGCAGGCCAAGCCGGGAAGAGCCTCGGCTTGGCTCATCGCTTTGCTGGCAAGGCGGCCGCGCAAGCTCGCGGCGGTCGCCCTGGCCAACAAGATGGCGCGCATCGTCTGGGCGATGATGACGCGCGGCGAGGCGTATCGCCAGCCGGCCACCGCCTGACCACTCTTTGATGCCAAGGGTGCAGGGCTGAGGAAGAGAGATGCTGATCGGTCGAGCCGACGATCCACAGAACCCGGGTAGCCCGGTGGCCATCAAGGCCGCTAATCCGTTTGGGCGTGGATCGCGGAACCCATCTGGGCCAGCGGACATCGTGCCGCGCAAAACAGGCCGGACACACGACTGCTATCGCACCAGATCAGATTTTCTCCCCCTCACCCCTTGCACCCAGGGGGCCGTCCACACACGGGCTACGCGTCCAATTAAGGGTGCGATGCTTCAATCGCCGTGGCCACCTCGTTGCAAGTCTCGATAGTGGCGGAGGACGGTCACGTCCTCGTTAGACCGAGAGCCGGCGTCGATAAGCTGGTTCACCCTCGTTTCGAAGCGCTCCACATCAAGGATTTGCTCGTAAGGACGCAAGTCGACGCGGACGGATCGCCGCCCGACGCGATCGCCCATACTATCGATCCCCATGCTGCGGCTCCAGGATTCGGAAGGGATGGCCCTCGCCATGGCGATAACAAACGCGTCATGGTCCAGGGCCTCGTCGGTCCATGACCGCACATGCGCTGCGCCATCGGGTGCGAGCCGCGACCAAGCAAACATGAGCAAATTGATTCGCGGGTGAGTGATGATCGAGCCGTTTTCGACCGACTGTGCAATCTTTTCGAGGCTGATTGTTCGGAATTGCGCAGCTGCTTGCTGGCTGACGAGTGGCTCATGTAATTTGCCGTCGCGCGGCTGGTAGCAGGCAATGCAGCGCTCAGCGAAATTAACGGCCCAATGGAGCGCGGCGTCAGCCATTGCATCGCGGTAGATGCGGTCGCGCTCGTCGTCTTCGAACCGTTCCGTAACCAGGACGTTGAACAGCCAATGTAACCGAAGCTGATTATTGCCCATTCCGAAGCCGCGCACAACGTCGGCCTCAACATCAAGCTCATCGCCGAGTGCAAAGAGCGTTGCGGTCAACGCGCCGACACGGTTGGCATCAATATCGCGCGCACGCACGGTCAGTTCTTCAAGCAAGAGCGCTGCGCTGGTCGAGCCGTTGCGCCGCCTGCGGGCCAAGGCCTCGCGGAAGGCGGTAGCGACGTAATCGCGATCGTCGGCGCGTGTTATTAGCGCCTCAATCCGCTCCGCCGGAATCACATCTTCGGACGGCGCAAAGGCGAAATAGCTCTGGAAGTTCTCAGCCGAGGCAATCAGACGCTCGCGGCGCCAATCGCTCCCATCGCCATGCCAGACATTCGCCCAAACCGAATCGAGACGCGGAAACAGGCGCTGCAGAACTCCACGCAGCCTTGGCCGTTCGCGTTCCGGCCGGGTCGCAATTCCCATGAGATTGTCGTAGTGTTCGGCGATGTCTTGCGGCCGCTGGCCGACGCGGTCACCCGCGCCGCATAGCTCGCTCGGGTGTTCACGGATGGCGCTGTAAAGGGCAGCATCGAAGACTTGGAGCGTGGCGAGAGCGAGAAAATCCGCACGGTCGACATTGCCGGCGACCGCTGGCCAAGTTATGGCGAGGTGATTAGCGATGCGCGTGACATCGCGAGGCGTGCGGATGTATGGCGCGACAACGTCATAAAAGACATTCCAGAAGCGCACACGTTGCTGCTCGCCCGGTTCTCCCATGACTTGGACAGCCGCTTCGACGACCTGCTGGCGCAGCACATCGACGAGCGGCGGGGGAAGTTCGAACGCCCCCTGAATGATCTTTTCCAGATAGCTCGGTCCCTCAGTCGGAAATCGCTCGGCGACGATCCGCTCAGCGATCGCGCGATCGAAGGCGAGCAAGTAGATAACGTTGGGTAAGCGCCCGACCGACTTCACCAGTCGAAAAATCGTGAGCGCGTCGTCGGGACTTAATCGATCGATGTCGTCAATGATGACTAGGAATCGCTTTTTCTGTTCGCTGAGCGCGTTAGACAGGTCTTTGTGTTCTTGGTCGACCGTGCGCTGATTGCTGCTCAGGCGCCCAACTAGGCCTGCAACACTCTCGATCAGTTCTCCAAGGCCCGGCGCTTTCAGGTTGGCGAGCGCTCCGGCGACAGCCCCGACCGCCGAGACGCAACGGCCGAGGTTAGCCAGTGATTTCCTGGCCGTTTTCGGCAGCGAGGGGCCGATCGCCTTGTTGAGCTCCTGGAAGAAGGCGAGTGTCAGCGTGTCTGCGCCTGCGAACCACCATGGATTGAAGGGGACGATGACAATGTAGCCCGCATCAATAGGCGCCTGCAGGTGATGACGGATGAGATTGATGGCGCTGCTCTTGCCTGTGCCCCACGCGCCATTGACTGCGAGCACGACGCCGGCGGGCGCGGCCATGCTCGCGATGCTCTTCGCAATGGCCGCGGCGAACGGGTCGAGGCCGAAACGATCGTCGCTCGGTGTAGCAATGGGCTGGTCATTGGACAGCGTCAAATGTGGAACTCCCAAAGCGCGCATATCTGAATTGCGCGACGAATGCAGAATGCTTCGGCCGTGGACGAAAAATTAAGATGGTCCCGGGAAATTGGACAGCTCGTGGAGTCGTAGACTTGCCGCATGCGCTATTCACCCAAGTCTTCCGGGGCAAAGCACACGCGGTGCCCTCATTTTAAACCGACTGCCGATGCTGCTGGGCCGGTGGATCATCGCCGGCAGGATTGGGGAAGGTGAGGGGCGGGGCTACCCGCACTGGGCCTTGTGGCGTAGGAGGTGGTCGGCGAGGGTGAGGGCCATCATCGCTTCGGCGACGGGGACGCCGCGGATGGCGACGCAGGGGTCGTGGCGGCGGGGAGATTACCGCCGCTTCGTCCAAGACCGTCACCATCTTGTGCGGTGGAATATCACCGTCTCCTGCGGAGTGGCCTCGCGCGTCCGTACCCCCATCCGGAAGTCTCGAGACCAAACCGAAGGTTTTTTATGCTAGACTCGATATTCAACAATGAGTGGATTGAAAATAAAGAAGAGGGGAACTTTGGGGGATCGGGAATCAAGGGGAGGCGGCAGGCGTGGTGCCCAGTAAACGCCATGATGCATCGTAGCAGGCGCCAGGCGGGCTAACAGCCCACCGCGTCACCGCCATTCGGTGATCGGGTCCGCCCGATGATCTCCTTTTCGCGCGATGAACGTGAGGAGGAGGGATTGTCATGCGAATCGCACGAACGCGTGGATCGACGGCGATCGTTGCCCGGGATCGGCTGATGCTATGCCTTTGCCGAGTATTGCGTTGGTTGCCAACCATGCCCGCAGCATTGCTCGCCGTCGCGATCGGCGCGCCGGCGGCGAACGCACAGACCATTGTTCCCGCCATCACCGGGGAAGCGGACGGCCTCTGGTACTGGGAGCTGCCGCAGACACCAAACGGCCTGCGGCCAACCCAGAGCTGGTCGGGCGCGGCATCGTCGCCAACCGGCGATATCTACGTCGCCGGCATGGATCACCAGACAAACTCCGCCCTTTATCGGCTGCGGCTCAACACGCTCACCTATCTGGGCGACGCGCGCGCCACCTCGACCGCTGCCGGCAACTGGCTGACCAACGAGACGGCGGAGAAGTTCCACACCCATCCGACCTGGCTGAACGGCAACGTCTATGTCGCCACCCTGCCCGATTCCAACCTCAACGCCAGCTATTTGGCGAAGCGCGGTTTCCACTGGTACCGCTATATACCGCCNGCATCCGCCACCTTCACCGACTTGAGCGCCGGTATCGGCACCGGCGTGGCGATCGCCCACGGCGGCCCGGTAAGCATCGCCGCTGACCCAACCCGCAACGTCATTTATGCGGCGATCAATCCCACCGGGCAGATCCTGCGCTTCAATGTGGCGAACCGAAGCAACACGGTTCTCGGCCGGCCCGTCTATGGACGACAGTACGTCTATCCCGGCCGATGGATGTGGGTGGACCGCAAGGGTCGCCTCTACTTCACGGCAGGCAACTCGAAGTCTGCCTATTACGGCGGAGAGTATGACCCTGCAATCTTCAACCATGTCTACTTCTATGATCCGGCGAGCGGATTCGGCCAGCGCATCGGCTGGAAACTGAACGATCAGCGGGCGATCGATGCCGGGCAGTGCTTTCCCAGTGCCGGCGTCTGCGTTCTCTGCGACAATGTCGGCCACATCTACAGGTTCAACGAGGTGGGGCCCACCTGGAGCTATCTCGGCAATATAGGTCAGTCGGACCAGTTCAAGTACGGCTATGTCTGGGTGTTTCATGTCCGGGCGGACCGCACTCGCGCCTACCTGATCTCAACCAACGGCGATTTTTTCGAGTTCAACCTGATAGCCAAGACTTCCAGGTGGATCGGCAATATTAAGAGCGTCGCGCCACGATTACAGCAACTGAAGTTTCTCTATGGCCACAACGCATGGGACAAGCAGGGCCGGTTCTTCTTTGCGGCCTTCTCCGACCAAGTGAAAACCGGACCGAACGTCCTGTTGACCGCGATCGATCCCGACCGCCTGAAGGCCACTTTCGGCACCGGCCAGTAGGCTCTTGCCGAAAGCCCATCCAACCTCGCTGCGCCGTGATCAAGGCGGCGCAGCCTCGGCGGCGGCGGCGGAACGCGACAGCGGGATGGTGGCACGTTCGCCGGCATGTTAAGCAAGCGGCGATGCCTGTGCCGCTGCCGAGCCTGCAACGACGGTGAGCGATCACCGCGACCCTGACGAGCGAGCCCCGCTTGGGACGGGCGCGGCCCCGGCCGTGTTAGCGTCGCCTCTGCATTCGTGGGCGCTGACACCGCGCGAGGCCATTCGCCTGCAAGCGGAACTGGCGTCACGGGTGGCGGCGACAGACCGGTTGGGCACGATCCGAACGCTAGCCGGAGTGGACGTGGCCTACGGCCGGCGCGGTGGCCCGGCGCAGGCGGTGGTGGTGGTCCTCAGCTTTCCGGACCTCGTACTGCTTGAACAGGTCCGCGTCACCCGGCCGGCCACCTTTCCTTACGTTCCCGGCCTCCTCAGCTTCCGCGAGGCGCCAGCCGTGCTGGAGGCTTTCGAGCGGTTGCGCATCCGTCCGGATCTCATTCTCGTCGATGGCCAGGGCGTGGCGCATCCACGCCGCTTCGGCATCGCCAGCCATCTCGGCCTGTGGCTCGATCTGCCGGCGATCGGCGTCGCCAAGTCGCGGCTGTGCGGCACTTTTGCCGAGCCGGGGCCGGAGCGCGGTGACTGGACGCCGCTGCGCGACGGCGAAGACGTGATCGGCGTCGTGCTGCGATCGCGAAGGAACACCCGGCCGCTGTTTATTTCCATTGGCCATCGCGTCAGTCTTGCCACAGCGGTTGGCGTCGTTCTTGCCTCTGGTCGGGGTACNCGCCTGCCGGAGCCCACTCGCATGGCCGATCGCCTTTCCAAGCAAGCTCACTGATCGCCGCCATCACTGTTTGCGTCGGCAACCTATTGGTATTCCTCTATTTATGTTGCGGCGAGGCGGGTCGCTGCGGACAGCTAGGAGGCGATTCGCGCTGACAGCCTGTGCCATCCGGCGCAATGTCCGGCCAAAATTTCAACCAATCCGATTGGCAAATGGTTGGCACCCCTTGCGGTAGGCAAATTGTTAACCAGCCCACTTGTATTGCGATGCGGCACACCATAGATGACAGCGATCATGAAACACATTCGCACCCTTCTGCCGCACGAGCTGCCGAAGTATCGCGAACACCTCCTGCGGCTAAACCCTGAGGACCGTCGCCTCCGTTTCGGCTATCCGATCACCGATGATGGCATCCGCGCCTTCGTCGATGGGCTGACCTGGCGGAAGGACCGTATCCTTGTTCATCACAGCCCGGCGATGCGGGTCGTCGGTGCTGCCCACCTAGCCATTGAGGATCGTGAGACTGCCGAGATGGCCTTTTCCGTCGAAGCGCCCTACCGCTGCCAGGGGCTCGCCCGCGAGCTCTTTCGCCGTGGCCTGCTGGCAGCAGGCAACCGTAACGTCCGCAATGTCTGCCTGCATTTTCTCGCCGAGAATGGCAGCATGCGCCACCTCGCCCGCGAAACGGGAATGGATATTCACCTCGAATCCGGCGAGTGCGAGGCCATACTGGCCGCACCGTCGGCGACACCGCAAAGCGTCTTTGCCGAACTGACCGCCGAAGCGCAGGCGCAAACCGATTACCTGAAGCGGATGAACCGGCGGGTGATGTTCCGGCCATCCCTGGCCATACGCCCAGCCTGAGCCCACATCACGCCACCGGAGACGTCGCTCCGGTGGCGGCTTTATCCCCGCCGGCGCCGTGGCTGCGCCGGAGCTCAGCACACGGTTGCCGAAGGCGCTGCCCGGCAGTTATGGTTCGCCGCCGCACGGCAACGGATCGGCGATGCGCATTCTCTTCGTTCACCAGAACTTTCCCGGCCAGTACAAGCATCTTGCCCCGGCGCTGGCGGCCGCCGGGCACCAGGTGCTGGCGCTGACGCTGGCCGCGGCGCCTCCGATGCCGGGTATCCGGGTGATCCGCTATCGGCTCGAAGGCGGGATGGCCAGCAATCAGCACCCCTGGCTGACCAACGTGGAGCCAAAGGTGATCCGCGGCGAGGCGGCCGCCAGAGCGGCACTGACGCTGAAACAGGAGGGCTTCGTTCCCGACCTCATCTGCGCCCACCCCGGCTGGGGCGAAGCGCTGTTCCTCAAGGACGTCTTTCCGCAGGCGCGCCTGCTCAGTTTCTTCGAGTTTCACTACCGGCCGACGGGAGCGGATTTCAACTTTGATCCGGAGTATCCGAGCGACGATTTCGCCTCCATGGCCAACCTGCGGATGAAGAACGCCAACAACCTCCTCAATCTGGATGCCTGTGACTGGGGCATCTCGCCGACGCGCTGGCAGTGGTCGACCCTTCCCGCCGTTTACCGGTCCCGGGTTAGCGTCATCCACGACGGGATCGATACCGCCATCGTCCGTCCGGACCCTCGCGCCAGCCTGCAGCTGCAGGTCGCTGACGTGACGCTCAACGCCGCCGATGAGGTGATTACCTTCGTCAACCGCAACCTGGAGCCCTACCGCGGCTTTCACAGCTTCATGCGCGCGCTGCCGGAGATCCAGCGCCGCCGGCCCAACGCCTGGGTGCTGATTGTCGGCGGCAGTGATGTCAGCTACGGCCGCGCCCTGCCACCAGGCGAAAGCTACAAGGAAAAGTACCTGCGGGAGGTGGGCCCGGCGCTCAATATATGCAGNCGCATCCGCTTCCTAGGCCACATTCCCTACCCGATCTTTCTCCGCATGCTGCAGGTCTCCGCCGTCCACGTCTATCTGACCTATCCTTTCGTCCTCTCCTGGTCGATGCTGGAGGCGATGGCCAGTGGCTGTCTCGTCGTCGGCTCGGCGACGCCGCCGGTGACCGAGGTGATCGAGGACGGTGACAACGGGCTGCTCGTCGATTTCTTCTCCCCGGCGGCCATCGCCGATGCCGTCGATCGCGTCCTCGACCACCCGACGCGCATGGCTGAGATCCGTGCCCGGGCGCGCGCCACCGTCGTCGAACGCTATGACCTGCGTACCGTCTGCCTGCCGCGCCAGCTGCAGCTGGCGGCGGCGGTGGCGGCCGGACGCACCGCCGAGCCGTCGCTGCCGCCCAATGCGCCGGCGCTTTCCCCCTCGCAACCCTGAGCACGACAAGGCATATTCCCTCCATGAGTACGCATTTTCACCGCATGCCGGTTGTTGCTGTCGTCACCATCATCGCCCTGACGCTGATCGTTGCCGGCTGCGGCAAGAAGGGGGCGCCGGAACGGCCGCTGGGGTCGGACTTTCCGCGCCAGTATCCAAACCCGAACCCGCGCGGGGCGTCCAACCGGACTCAAGTGCAGCGCCCAATTCGGACCCGCAACCATAAGCGGAGCAGCATCGTCGTGGATCATTTCGACTACCGCGCCGGCTACCTAGCAGCCGAAAACGTGCCGATCCGCCGCATCGCCGAGACGGTGGGGACGCCGGTTTACGTTTATTCCACCGCGACGCTGGAACGCCATTTCCGCGTGTTTGCCGCCGCCGTCGCCGATCTCGGCGCGCTCGTCTGCTATGCGGTGAAGGCCAATGGCAACCTTGCCGTGGTTCGCGCCCTGGCCCGTCTTGGCGCTGGCGCCGATGTGGTCTCCGGCGGCGAACTGCAGACGGCGCTGGTGGCCGGGGTGCCGGCGGAACGGATCGTCTTCTCCGGCGTCGGCAAGAGCGAAGAGGAGCTAGCCGCAGCGATCAGCGCCGGGGTGATGCAGATCAACGTCGAATCCGAGCCGGAACTGCGGCTGCTCAATCAGGTGGCGCTCGCCATGGGCTGTCGGGCGCCGGCGGCGATCCGCGTCAATCCCGACGTGGATGCACACACGCACGAGAAAATCTCCACCGGCCTCAGTGAGAACAAGTTCGGCATCGATTGGACGGCCGCGCCGCGGCTCTACGCTCGCGCCGCGGCGATGCCGGGCATTCGCCTCAACGGCGTTGCCGTCCACATTGGCTCGCAGCTGACCTGCGTCGAACCCTTCCGCGAGGCCTTTCACCGCGTTCGCGACCTGGTGGCGATGCTGCGTGCCGATGGCCACTCGATCGACACCCTGGACCTTGGGGGAGGTCTCGGCATTCCTTATGGCAACGAGGACGGGCCGCTACCGTCGCCGGTGGACTATGCCGCGGCGATCCGCCACGCGCTCGCCGATCTGCGCTGCCAGCTCATTCTCGAGCCAGGACGACTGCTCGTCGGCAACGCCGGCGTGCTGGTGACCCGCGTCCTTTATGTAAAGGAAGGCACCGCGCGCACCTTCGTCATCGTCGATGCGGCGATGAACGACCTCATGCGTCCGGCCCTCTACGACGCCTTCCACCACATCGTCCCGGAGCGACAGCCGGCCTGTGGCGTAGTACCGCGGGTGGTGGACGTGGTCGGTCCGATCTGCGAGACGAGCGATACCTTTGCCGCCGAGCGGCCGCTGCCGCCGGTTGTCGCCGGCGATCTCCTCGTCATCCGCACCGCCGGCGCCTATGGCGCTTCAATGGCGTCCTCCTACAATGCCCGGCCGCTGGCGGCAGAAGTGATGGTCAGCGGCGATGCCTTTGCCGTTGTCCGCGAGCGCGAAACCGTTGCCGACCTGCTCGCCCGCCAGCATCTGCCGCCGTGGTTCGAGTGGCCCACCCCAGCGACCCCAGCAGCGACCCCCGTGGCGAAGTCGGCAACATCCGGAGCGGACGCGCAGCCGTGAGCCAGGGGCAGCAGCGCCGTCTGCGGCGGTTGCTCTGGCTCTCTGCCGTCGCCCTATTCATTGAGCGCCTGTGGCCGCGGTTGTGGCCGCTGGCTGCCGTTGTCGGCGGCTTTCTCGCCCTTGCCCTTACCGATCTGCTGCCGCAGGTGTCGGCACTGGCGCACGTGGGCATGCTGTTTGCCTTCGTCGTCGTCGCCCTGATCGCCGCCGTCTACGCGTGGCCGGCCCTGCGTCCGGTCAATCGGCAGGCGGCGATGCGCCGGCTCGACCGCGATGCCGCACCGGCGCAGCGGCCGCTCGCCGCCACCGAGGACCGTCTGGCAGCCGGGGAGGGCGACCCCCTCAGCGTCGCTTTGTGGGCGCGGCATCGGCAACGGATGGCCGCGGCGGCACGGCAACTCCGTGTCCGCTGGCCGGCGCCGGATATGGCCCGCCACGAACCATGGGGCATCCGCGCCTTCGTCGTGCTGCTTCTCGTCATCGGTGTTGCCGCTGCCGGCGGCGACTGGCAGCCGCGATTGCTGCGCGCGGTATCGCCGGCAATCTGGACCGCAGGGCCGCCAGTGAGCGTCGAACTCTGGATTGCTCCCCCGGCCTACACCCGCCGGCCGCCCATCTTCCTGCGTGCCAGTCGTGGTGGTGGTGACGATGCCGCCGCGGCAACGCCGTCGGCGCCATTCGCGGATCTGGCGGTGCCGGTGGGCAGCCGGCTGGAGGGCAGAGTTACCGGTACCGACTCCACGGTGCGGCTGCAACTTGGCGACAGGGAGTTCGAGTTTACGCCACTTGCCAATGAGGCGACGGCGCCGGCAAGCCAGCGGGTGGACGCGGTAATCGAGACCGGCGACCGCATTGTCGTGCGTGGTGGCTACCGGGAGCTTGCCGCTTGGCCCTTGCGGCTGATCGCCGATGCGCCGCCTACGGCGAGCTTCCTCGAGACGCCGGCGGTGAAGGGCAACGGCCTTCTCGCTCTNCGCCATCAGGCGACGGACGATTACGGCATCAGCGAGGTCAATGCGATCATCCGACCCGAGCCCGCGACGGATGATGGCGAACTGCGCCTGGCGTTGGCGCTGACCGAGCCCGGCGCAGCAGTGATCAATGGCCACGACCTGCAGGACCTGTCGGCACACCCCTTGGCCGGCCGGGCAGTGTCGATCCGGATCGAAGCGCGCGACGGGATCGGCCAGACCGGGCTTAGTGCGCCGGTGACGATGACGCTGCCGCAACGCACCTTCTCGCACCCAGTGGCGAAGGCGATCATTGCCGAGCGCAGTCGCCTTGAAGCTACGGACGACGCGACGCGTCAGATGGTGGCTGGCAACCTTGATCGCATCGCCGCCAACCGGGAGGCTTACGCCGGCGACGTGGTGGTGGCGCTTGGACTCGCCGTCGCCAGCGCTCGGCTGCAGCAGGATCACGCCGCCACCGCGGTGGCGTCGGTGCGGGCGCTGTTGTGGGATCTGGCGTTGCGTCTGGAGGATGGCGGCGTGCCGGCGGCGGAGCGGCGGCTACAGGCAGCGCGCGAACAACTGATGGAGGCGCTGCAACGGAATGCGCCGGCGGAAGAGCTCGCACGGCTGATGGACCAGCTGCGCGACGCACTCAACGACTATCTTGCCGAGGTGGCGGCGGAGATGGCGCAGCGTCAGCCGGCTGCCATGCCGATGCTGGGCGAGATGCAGCGGGCGGAGGATCTGCAGGCTCTGCTCGATCAGGCGGCGGAACTGGCGCGCACCGGTTCGCGCGAGGCGGCGCAGGCGCTCCTCGGCGAACTGCAGCGTATGCTCGACGGCATTCGTCTCGGGCTGCAGCAGGGACCAACCGGTGAACGGCTGGCGCAGGCGGCGAAAACGCTGGAGGCGCTGAAGGCAATGGCGGCGGAGCAGCAGGCGCTGCTCGATCGGATGTTCCAGCGTTTGCGCAGCCAGCAGACGGACCGTCGCGGCGGCCGGCGTGAGGGCAGCGCCAGCAGCAATGATGCCGATCTGCAGCTTCAGCGCGGCTTGCGCCAGCAACTGGGCGATCTGGCGGACGAGTTGCAGGCGCAACTGGGCGGCATTCCCGATGCGCTGGGCGCCGCCGATCAGGGCATGCGCGATGCCATCGGCGGCATGGCCGGCAACCGGATGCAGGCGGCGGTGGACGGCGGCGGCCGCGCCGTCGATGCGCTCAATCGCGCGCTCGATCAGGCGGGGCAATCGCTGGCACAGCAGTTGAGTGGTGTGGTCGGGATCGCGCCCGGCGGCCAGGGCGGCGGCGATCCCTTCGGTCGCGGCGGTGCCAACGGCCGCCGCGGTTTCGCTGCCGATACGGTGAAGATCCCCGAGCAGGCAGAGACGGAGCGGTGCAGNGACCTGCTACGCGAACTGCGCCGGCGCGCCGGCGAGCGCGACCGCTCCGGCGACGAACTCCGCTATATCGAGCGACTGCTGCGCCAGTTCTAGGCGCTTGATCCCGGGCTTTGATCGAGCCGGTTCAGCGTGACGCGTGGGGCCGGGTTGATCACGCCTCCGCCGCCGCGCGCGCGCTGCCGCCATGCCGCGTACATCGATAGCTATGCGGCCGGGGTAGGGGCGTCGTCGCGGCAGATCCAGCCGCCGCCGAGTAGGCGGTCGCCCTGGTAGAAGACGCACGCTTGGCCGGGGGCGACGGCAGCGAAGGGCGCATCGAGCGTCACCGTTGCCGTGGCATCGGCCGCATGCCGCAGCGTTGCCGGCACCGCTGCCATCGTCGAGCGCATCTTGACCTCAATGCGATCGGTGTCGCCGTCCGCCGCCGCAGTGCCGAGCCAGTTGACCTCGCGCAGGCGGAGGTGCTGGCGGGCGAGCGCAGCTTGCGGCCCGACGACGACGCGGCCGGCCTCCGGTTCCAGGCGGATGACGTAGAGCGGTTCCGCTGCAGCGATGCCTATGCCGCGCCGCTGGCCGACGGTAAACCGTCCGACGCCGCTGTGCCGGCCAAGCACCCGCGCGTTGACATCGACGATTTCGCCCGGCTGCATCGCTTCCGGCCGCAGGCGGGCAAGCAGCTCGGCGTAGTTGCCGGTGGGCACGAAGCAAATGTCCTGACTGTCGGGCTTGCCCGCCACCTTCAGCCCGTGGCGCAGGGCGATGGCGCGTGTTGCATCCTTGCTCAGTTCGCCCAGCGGGAAGCGCAGGTAAGCGAGCTGGGCGGCGGTGGTGGTGAACAGGAAATAGCTCTGGTCGCGGTGCAGATCGTGGCCGCGATAAAGGGCCGCGCCCCCGGCGTCCTCCTGGCGGCGGACGTAGTGGCCGGTGGCGAGTGCATCGGCACCCAGTTCGATCGCCGTCGCCAGCAAGTCGCGAAACTTTACCCGCTGATTACAACGTACGCAGGGGATTGGCGTTTCGCCTTGTTGGTAGGCATCGGCGAAGGCATCGATCACCTCGGAGCGGAAGCGCGCCTCGTAATCGAGAACGTAATGGGCAATGCCGAGCCGGTCGGCGACGCGCCGGGCGTCGTGGATGTCCTGGCCGGCGCAGCAGGCGCCCGGCTTCGCTACCGCCGCCCCGTGATCGTAGAGCTGCAGGGTGATGCCGATCACCTCGTAGCCCTGTTCTGTCAGCAGCGCTGCCGTTGCCGAACTGTCGACGCCGCCGGACATGGCGACGACGACGCGCGTTGCCGCCGGCGCCTTGGCGATGCCAAGGGAATTGAGCGACGACTGGGCGTGACCGGCGACCGGTGGCCACTGAAAAGTGAAGGGCGGCAAGGGAAATGGGCTCCAAAAGCTAGATGGCCACATTGTAACGTCGTTTACGGTTGGCTAGTTATAAGCTTGCGGCGACCTTACCACCATCGGCCGCTAGGTTATACGCAAGGCAGGCGAGGCAAGCACCCTGCCAGCCACGGCCGTTGCAGATCGGAGACACGCCTCGTCGTCGTAGGCAGCGTCAAACCTGATAGACTCATCATTCAAAAATGGAAGGCAGGTCAGCAGATGAAACTCAGCGCACGCAATGTGATCAAGGGCACGGTGGTCGACCTTAAGACCGGGCCGGTCGGCGCCATGGTGCACGTCGATGTGGGCGGCGGCACGATTATTACCTCGACGATTACCGCCGAGTCGGTGAGCGACCTGGGGCTTGCCGCGGGCAAGCAGGTCTCGGTCATCATCAAGTCGTCGTCGGTGATGCTGGCAGTCGACTAACGATATTAAAGGGTCTCGGGGGGATGGGATCAGCATTCGTCGGTAGCGGCGAGGCCCATCTCCCAGAATGCCGCCTCGAGCCGGGTGGCGTCGCGGAAGGCCTGTGTCAGTGCCGGCATCCGGCCAGGACCACCGCGCCGCGCCATCCCCTCGTCCATCTGCTGCACGTGGGCAGCTGCCAGTGCCTGGTAGTCAGGATCGGCGTAGGTCTCGATCCAGCTGCGGTAGGGATTGCCGACGAGGGCCGTTTTCGCGTCGCTCACCAGCCGATGGCCGATCTCGGCATAGCCGACGATGCAGGGCGCCAGCGCCACCTGCAGATCGAGCAGATCGCCGGCGAGGCCCCGCTCAAGGACGTAGCGGGTATAGGCCAGGGTGGGGCCCGCCTCCGCAGCCGCCGCCAGATCATCGCTGCCCAGGCCCCATTGGGCGCAATAATCCACGTGCAGTTGCATCTCCCGATCGACGATGGCCGAGAGCCCGGCGGCAGCGGCGCGGATCTCCGCCAGCGTCGCCGCCTTGAAGGCAGCAAGACCGTAGGCGCGGGCCAAGTGGACGAGGAACAGGTAGTCCTGGATCAGGTAGTGACGGAACGCCGGTTCCGGCAGACTGCCGTCGGCAATGGCGCTGATGAAGGGATGTTCGGTGTAGGCACACCAGTCATCGGCGCAAGCTTGGCGCAGGTGCGCAAAAAGAGAGGCGGCAGGCGGTGCGTCGGACATTCTGACCTCGTTCAGTCCTCCGACATCATGTTGCGGGTGCCGGCAGGAAGGGTAACGGTCAGGCCATCGAGCGAGTCGGTGATCCGAATCTGGCAGCCAAGGCGTGAAGTATGGGTGAGGCCGAAGGCCAGGTCCAGCATGTCTTCCTCCTCGTCAGTGGGTGGGTCGAGCAGGTCGTACCATTCCGGATCAATGATCACATGGCAGGTGGAGCAGGCGAGCGAACCTTCGCAGGCACCTTCCAGATCAATGCCGTGCCGGTGAGCGACTTCAAGGACCGATAGGCCCAGAGGTGCCTCAACCTCGGCACGTGTTTTGCCGTCGGGTGAAACGAACGTCATTTTCGGCATGAAGTATTGTTCTCCTGGTCGCAGCCGAATTCTCCGGCCCGGCTGATGCCGCATGACACGCGTTCGGTCAAGTCAGGCGATGCCTCCGGTCTTTGCCGGCAGTCGTTTGCCGGTGCGAGACCCGGCTTCGCTGCCGGAAATGCCTTATGCCAGCCATGCGGCTCAGGCTTGGCCGTTTCGCTGGTCGCTTGTTGGCAGGCGCCCCATTATGGGTGGGGCGATGGACTCAGACGTGGAACGACTCGCCGCAGCCGCAGCGGCCCTTTTCGTTCGGATTGCGGAAGACGAAGCCGGACTGCATCTGGCTTTCCTGGTAATCCATTTCGGTGCCGAAGATGAACATCGTCGCCTTCGGATCGATGAAGATCGTCGCACCGTCAACATCCATCACCTCATCCGCCGCCTCCCGTGCGTCGGCGAAATCGAGGGTATAGGACAGACCGGAACAGCCGCGCGAACTGACGCCGATCCGAAGTCCGGCGGCCGGGTTGGCACGGCCTGCAAGGATCGCCTTGATTCGGGTGACGGCAGCAGGGGTTACGGTGATCGGCGACGGTCGTCCACTCATCACACTTTGATCCTCAGTCTAGTCCATAGTCCATGTAGCTCACAACGTGCTCCCGGTGCCTATTCCACCGTACCCAGGCGGCGCCAGCCGTCGACCGACCGGCGTGCCTGTAGCCGGTTCACTTCGGCGGCAAGGCGTTCGATCGCATAGTCGACCTCCTCCTCCGTCGTGAAGCGGCCGAGACCGAGACGCAGGCTCGCGTGAGCGGCTTCATTGCTCAGCCCGAGCGCCCGCAGCACATACGACGACGGCTCGATCGACGCGGATGTGCACGCCGATCCGGAAGAAACCGCCAGGTCGCGTAGCCGCACCATCAGTTCCTCGCCGTCAACCCCGGGAAAACACAGATTGAGATTGCCGGCCAGGCGACGATCCGCATCTCCATTCAGATAAATGTGCTGCAGGCGCGCGACAAGGCCATTGAACAGCCGATCACGCAACTTCCTCAAACGGTGTGCCTCTTCCTCCATTGTTGACGCGGCCAGAACACAGGCACTGCCGAAGCCAACGCAGAGCGGCGTCGGCAAGGTGCCGGAGCGCAAACCTCGTTCCTGGCCGCCGCCACTCAGCAGCGGGGCGAGACGAACACGCGGGCGGCGGCGGACGTAAAGGGCACCGATCCCCTTTGGTCCGTACAGCTTGTGGGCGGAGATGCTGAGCAGGTCGATGTTCATCGCCGTCACGTCGAGGGGAATCTTGCCGACAGCCTGCGCCGCATCGGTGTGAAAATAGGCGCCCTTGGCGCGGCAGATGGCGCCGATCGCGGCCAGTGGCTGCAGCACGCCGATCTCGTTGTTCGCCGCCATGATCGTCACCAGCAGCGTCTGCTCGCTGACGGCTGCCTCCAGGCGATCCAAATCGATCAGTCCGTTTGCGGCCACCGGCAGGACGGTGACGGTGAAGCCGTCCTGTTCCAGCGCACGGCAACTCTCAAGGACGCACTTGTGCTCGGTAGCGCAGGTGACGATCTGCGACCGATCACCCTGGTGGAAGCGGGCGATACCCTTGATCGCCAGGTTGTTGGCTTCGGTGGCACCGGAGGTAAAGATGATTTCCTTGGCATCGGCGCCGATGATTTGTGCCACCTGTGCCCGCGCCGTCTCCACCACGGTCTCGGCGGCGGTGCCGAAAGCGTGGCTGCGGGAATGCGGGTTGCCGAAGATCTCGGTAAAGTAGGGCAGCATCACCTGAACGACGCGCGAATCCGTGGGGGTCGTCGCCTGGTAGTCCAGGTAGACGGGGGTGACCACGGCGTCGGCAGCGCGGCTGCGGTCGCGCTCGGGAACTTGGTTCGGGACGTGCGCGGGCATGTTCATCCGTTCGACCCAGGAGCGTCAGCTCAGCCGGAGATGGTGAGCGAAGACGGGGTGGGACACGTGTCCGGCGCTAGCCGCGGTTCCACCCTGCCAGAGCCCTCCCCGGAGCAGACTTCCCCGGAGTTCTCCAGCGAGTGGTGATGGATGGCCTTCCACGCGGCGACAAAGCGATCCACATCGTCGGCGGCAGTCGTCCACCCGAGGCTAACACGCACCGCTGTCCTAGCAAGATCCTCACCAACCCCCATCGCTCGCAGTACGTGACTGATCTCGATCTTGCCGGAGGAACAGGCCGCACCGGCACTGACGGCAATCCCGCGCAGGTCGAAGGCGATCACCTGCGTTTCCGCCGGCAGCCCGGGCGTTGCCAGGCAACTGGTGTTGGGCAGGCGCGCCGTATCGGCACCGAAGACGCGGGTGGTGGGTGATGCGGCGAGGATTTCGCTTTCGATGCGGTCACGCAGCGGGGCGAGACGGGCGGTATCGTCAAGCCGTGCCGCAGCGACGGCGGCGGCGCCGAAGCCGGCGATGCCGATCATGTTTTCCGTTCCCGCCCGGCGACGGCGTTCCTGACCACCACCGCGCAGGAGGGGTGCAAACGGGAGCGCCGGGTCGACGACCAGGGCGCCGACGCCGGGTGGGCCACCCAGCTTGTGCGCCGATAGCGACAGCATCTGCACCCCCAGTTCGTCTATCTTGATCGGCAGCTTGCCGGCGGCCTGTACCGCGTCGCAGTGGACGAACGCCCCCAGCCGTCGCGCCATCGCGGCAATCGCCGCCACCGGCTGTAGTGCGCCGGTTTCGTTGTTGGCGAGCATGACGGATACCAGCGCCGGCGGCGGAGCGGCGCGCAGGTGCATGTCCAGGGCGTCCATGTCGACGACGCCGGCGGCGGTTACCGGAATGCGGATAGCACCGGCCACCGCCTCGCCCACCGACGCATGTTCGATTGCCGAAACGAGGACCGCTGCCGGCCTGGTAGCGGTCAGCGCCAGCGTATTCGCCTCGGTGCCGCCGCTGGTGAAGATGACCCAGGCGGGATCAGTCTCCACCAGCAGCGCTACCTGTTCGCGCGCGTCCTCCACAAGGCTTCTGGCAAGGCGGCCGAAGCGGTGGACAGAAGACGGATTGCCGACGATGCCTAACGCACGATTGACCGCAGCGACCGCTGCGGGTCGCATGGGAGTGGTGGCATTGTGGTCGAGGTAGAGCGANNAGCGGGCATCGTTGCGCAGGCATCGGTTTGCCGGTCAGGGCTAACTGGCGTGCCGGCTAACGGCGACCTCAGCCTCGGCATGGGTCAATTCAGCGGGTGAGAGTTCACCGCGCGGCAGCTCGCTGCGGCCCATGGTAAAGAGCATCCGGCTTGAACCGAGCACGCGCCTCTGACAGACGTCGGCCAGGGATACCGCGGTGAGATAGAGGTAGATCTGGTTGCCAAGCTCTTCCCAAAGGTCGTGCGTCAGACAGCGGCCGCGGTGGGAGTGGCAGCCCTGGGGTGAGCCGGGGGTACAGCGGGTGGCTTTGATAGGCTCGTCAACAGCAAGAATAATATCGGCGATACGCATGTCTTCGGGATCGCGGGCAAGCATGTAGCCACCGCCCGGTCCGCGCACGCTCGAGACGAGACCGGCACGGCGCAGCCGCCCGAACAATTGCTCCAGATAAGATAGCGAGATTTCCTGACGTTCCGCCACTTCAGCGAGTGCAATCGGTTTACCGTTGCTATGGTGCGTCAAATCCGCCATCGCCATGACGGCATAACGCCCCTTTGTGCTTAGTTTCACTTTTCGTTCTCCCCTTCCCGCGATTGAGGCTCCTCAGCCGAACAATCGGCCATGCGCGACCGGTCCCGCCCGGCCTCGCCGACACTGTTTTCCCCTGATGTGATGGCCTCGTCCTCGTCCTCCTCTTCGGGAGCCCTTCTTTCCAGTTCTGCCAGTCGGCTGGTGATTGCGTCGAGCCGGTCGAGCAGGCAAGCAACTTGAGCGCGAAGGTTGTCGATTGATGTCACCACCGGATCGGGACAGCCGCCCGCCGGAGTGCCATAAGCGGAAAATCGGCCGGACTCGGCGCGATCGCGCGGCATCACCACATGGGCGGGAATGCCGACGGCGCTCACGCCGGGAGCCACGTCGCGGGTCACCACTGAATTGGCGCCAACACGTGCGCCTTCGCCGATGGTGATCGGTCCAAGAATCTGCGCGCCGGAACCGACGATGACGCCGGACTTGAGCGTTGGGTGGCGTTTCACCGATACTTGGCTGCGCGAATCCACCGCGGGTGAGATGCCGCCCAGGGTAACGCCCTGGTAAAGCGTCACGTCGTCTTCGATGTCGGTGGTCTCACCGATGACGACGCCGAAGCCGTGGTCGATGACGAATCGGCGGCCGATGGTTGCCCCAGGGTGAATTTCCACCCCGGTGAACAGCCGGGCGACATGGGAGACGAGGCGGGCGGGCAATCGCCAACCCCAGCACCAAAGCCTGTGGGCGAATCGATAAACATAAATCGCATGCAAGCCCGGGTAACACAGCACGATCTCGATTCGAGACCGAGCCGCTGGGTCACGGGCAATAAAGGCGTCGATGTCCTCGCTCAAGCGCTTGAAAAGCATTTTTTTATCGGTAAAGTTAAAGCCCTTTGAAGGCCGTCAACTGTTAGATGCAGATAGCCCGCCAAAAGTTCACGGAAACATCCAAGGTATATATGATGCCTGACTAATACGATCAAGTTTTTTGGTGCAATACGTCACAGCAAAGTGCGGTAATTGTCATATAGTGTGACGTCGCTGCGGCGGCGGGACAACAGAACACGAACAAAAAATGACAGAGGTCATCTTCAACGGAACCGAGGGTCGGCTCGAGGGACGCTATCATCACTCGAAGCAGTCCAATCCGCCGATCGCGCTCATCCTGCACCCGCATCCTTTGCAGGGCGGGACGATGAACAACCGCGTCGTCTTCGCGCTGTTTCAGGCCTATCAGCGGCGCGGGTTTTCCGTCCTGCGCTTCAATTTCCGCGGCGTCGGTCGGTCGCAAGGGCGCTTCGATGGCGGCCAAGGCGAACTGAGCGATGCTGCCGCGGCACTCGACTGGATGCAGAACGTCAATCCGAGTGCCTCGGGCTGTTGGATCGCCGGCTACTCCTTCGGGTCCTGGATCGGCATGCAACTGCTGATGCGCCGGCCGGAGATCGATGGCTTCATCGCCGTCGCCCCGCCTGCAGGTGCGCTCGATTTTTCCTTTCTGGCGCCCTGTCCCGCCTCCGGCCTGCTCGTTCACGGCAGTCGCGACGACATCTATTCAGCCGAAGCAGCGGAAAAACTGGCCAAGAAGCTCAGCCACCAGAANAACGTCGTGGTCGAATTCTCCCCGGTGGAAGGCGCCGATCACTCATTTTCCGATCATATGGCGCAGGTGGTTGCGGCCGCGGACAAGTATCTCGACCGGGTGCTGGCGCGCGTCGCCTAACGTTACGTTACCTGAGGTTAGGTCGGCTTGATTAGATCGTCTGACTGGCTGCGCGGTGCGGCCGGAACAGTCGGCCGCCGGTCGTCGGCTGCGGCACGCCGGTGGTGGTGGGCAGGCTGAGCGGCAGGCCCATCAGCGAACGGATGGCGAGAAAGGCAAACGCCTCCGCCTCCAGGTAATCGCCCCGCCAGCCGACGCTCTCCACCGCCGCGACCGGTGCTTCGACCGCCGCCGCAAACATCCGCATCAGCGTCGGGTTATGGCGGCCGCCACCGCAGACCAGCCATTGCCGCACCGGAGCGGGAAAAAAGGCCATTGCCGCGCGCAGCGACTGGGCGGTGAACGCACTCAAGGTGGCGGCACCGGCGGCGGCATCGATGCCGTGCAACGATTGCAGCACTGCGGCGAAGTCGTCGCGATCCAGTGACTTCGGCGGCCGTCGTGCGAAGTAGGGATGCTCCAGCCAGACGCGGAGCCGTTGCGCGTCGATGCGGCCGCGTCCCGCCAACTCGCCGTCGGCGTCGTAGGGCGCGCAGGTGGTCCGCAGTATCCAGTCGTCGAGCAGCGCGTTGCCCGGGCCAGTGTCGAAGGCAAGCACCTCCGGCACGTCGCCGGCGCTGATCCCAGGGCCGATCCGAGTGCCGATCCAGGTGACGTTGGCGACCCCGCCGACGTTGAGTACCGCGAGCGGCCGGTTGAGGTCACGCGCCAGCGCCAGGTGATAGAGCGGCGCCAGCGGCGCGCCTTCGCCGCCGGCCGCCACGTCGGCGGCGCGGAATTCGGCAATCACCGCCACACCCAGGGCATCGGCCAGCCGCTGGCCATCGCCGATCTGGATCGTTTGCCGTGCTCGCGGCTGGTGCAGCACCGTCTGCCCATGGAAGCCGACCACATCGATGGCGGAGGCAGCTATGCCGGCGGAGTCGAGCAGGGCGGTCACCGCGGCGCGGTGCAGGTCGGTCATCTCGTCAATCACCGGTGCGGCGTCGCCATCCGGCAGCCGACCAAGCAGGCGACGCAGGCGCTCACGGAAGGCCGGTGGATAGGGGATGGTCGCGGCAGCGCCACGATCGAGGATTCGCACACCGTCACTGACGAGGATCGCCGCGTCGATGCCATCGAGTGAGGTGCCGCTCATCAGCCCGATGGCTGTCAGCGGTCGCGTCGGTACGTTGTCGCCCTGCATCGGCCGCATCTCCCTTCTCGCCCGGCGGGCGTTGTTCCACCTTGTCGCTCCATGCTACATCGCCGGCACGGCGGTTGAAGCCTGCCGCGACACTCCCGCGCGAGGGCCCATGGACAGCGTCCGATCCGAATTTCTCCAAACCGTCATGGCGCGGGGCTACCTGCATCAATGCACCGATCTGAGTGCGCTCGATGCGGCCGCCGTCGCCGGACCGGTAACCGCCTACATCGGCTTCGACTGCACCGCGCCCAGCCTGCACGTGGGCAGTCTGGTGTCGATCATGTTGTTGCGCTGGCTGCAGAAAAGCGGTCACAAGCCGATCGTCCTGATGGGCGGCGGCACCACACGGATCGGCGACCCCTCCGGCCGTGACGAGTCGCGCAAGCTGTTGAGTGATGCCGACATCGCCGCAAATCTCGCCGGCATCCAGCGCATCTTCGCCCGTTTCCTGCAGTTCGGCGACGGGCCGCTGGATGCGGTGATGGTCAACAACGCCGACTGGCTCGACCAACTGGCCTACATTCCGTTCCTGCGTGACTACGGACGCCACTTCTCGGTCAACCGGATGCTCACCTTCGATTCGGTGAAACTGCGATTGGACCGCGAACAGCCGCTGTCGTTTCTCGAATTCAACTACATGGTCCTGCAGGCCTACGACTTCCTCGAACTGGCGCGCCGCCACGGCTGCCGGCTGCAGATGGGCGGCTCCGACCAGTGNGGGAATATCGTTGCCGGGGCCGAACTGGCGCGCCGGGTGGACGACCGGTCGCTGTTTGGGCTGACGACACCGCTGATGACCTCCGCCTCGGGGGCGAAAATGGGCAAGACCGCCGCCGGTGCGGTCTGGCTCAGCGCCGACATGCTGTCGCCGTACGACTATTGGCAGTTCTGGCGCAACACCGAGGACGCCGATGTGGGCCGCTTCCTGCGCCTGTTCACCGAACTGCCGCTGGCGGAGATCGAGCACCTGGAGCGGCTGGAGGGTGCTGAGATCAACGCCGCCAAGGCCATTCTCGCCAATGAGGCGACGCGGTTGTGCCATGGCGAAGAGGCCCGCGCCGCGGCGGAAGCGACGGCAAGGCAGACCTTCGCCGACCAGGGTGCCGGGGAGGCCCTGCCCACCATCGAGGTGGCGGCCGAGGAACTGCAGCGCGGCATTGCTGCCTACGAGCTGTTCCGCCGCGCCGGCCTTGCCGCCTCCAGCAGCGAGGCTCGCCGTCTGATCCGCGGTGGTGGTGGCCGCATCAACAATCAGCCGCTTGCCGATGAGACGCAGCTTGTGACGAAGGGCGACATCGATGCCGACGGCCGCATCAAACTTTCCGCCGGCAAGAAGCGGCACGCCCTCGTTCGCACCGCCTGACCTTCGCCGCTGTCGCGCGCGGCGGCGGATCAGCCGGCACGGCCGCTGCGGTGGTAGCGGATGATGAAGCCAATGATGACGACGACGATGGTGGTGGTGCTGATGATCAGGAACCAGCGCGCCGCGGGCGGCACCTTGGCATGACGCCCGCCTTGCGGCAGATAATCGAGATCGTGACTGGCCTTGGCGGGCAGCGACGCTTCACTGGCGTCAGCAAGCATCAGCGGCTGATCGTGGGCGGACGTAAGCACCGGCGAGCTGGCGAGCGCCCGCCCTGCGGAGCCAGCGACCGGCAGCCAGGCGGCAGTAAGCACCACGGTCGTGATCACGATCAGCACACAATGCAGCGCACGCATCCGCAACCCTTCAGTCCTCGTCACCCAACCGGTGCGGCGGTAGCACCGATGACAGCCTCTCTAACCGCTGATCCAGAGCCTGGCAAGCAGCCGCTTGACGCTACAACACCCTGGATGACCTTGCGTTTGCGCCATCGCCCGCGCTGGGGCCAGCCAAGCGGCACGCCGGTTCAGGGCGAGTTTGCGGGCAGCATCTGCAGAGTATTGTTTGTGGGACCGATCCAGCTCTGAATGAGTTCGAGAATATAGCGAATGAATGAGGGCAGCACGATGCTGTAGGGATTGACCTGCATCTTCGGATCATCGAGCTGTCCGCTAAGCTGGTAGGTGGCGGAAANAACACCACCGCCATCCTCTCCGCCGGTAAGCCAGCCGCCGATAAGCGGCAGATTTCCCAGCGCGTTGTTGGCCCAGAAGAAGGGAATGAGCGTTCCGCTCATCTCCACCGTGTTCTGATCGAGATCAACCGTGCCGCTGCCGGTCATGCCGAGCGTCGAGCCGGAGGCACGGGCACTGCGCAACTCGATGACGTTGTTGTTGATTGCAAATGAAGCGCGCAGCGACGTGAAGCCGATGCCGCGGCCTGAAAGCACGTCGCGTAGCCCGGTGATGGCGAGCAGGTCGAGCATACGGGCGAGCACGGGGGCCCTCACCAGATGGAACCGGTTGACCCGTAATTCCCCCGTAAGCTGTATATTGTCGGCCGAAACAATGCCGGTGGCGCTGCCGGTGAGCCGACCGCCGCGCATGTCGGGATAGATGCCGAAGGCGGCGAGCGTGCCACCGACGTCTTCGGCAGCGAACGAAATCGTACTGAGATCGCCCTCCGCTGGTCGCATATCGAGGCTGAAGGGTGCTCCATTCTCGGTAGCGCCGCGGGCGGTGGCGAACTGCCACTTGCCATCGGTATGCATAGCGTTGACGAGAAGTCCCCGCAGTGACTGGTCGCTGCCGATCCACGTTTGCTGCACGTCGGCGGAGATCAACAGGTTTGGAACCTTGGCGGCAGGTTGCGCCGCGTCACTCTTGGCGGAACTCTGACNTTCCCCCTCGAGGAACGGCGCAAGATCGAGCGACTTGCCGGAGAGCGTGATGTCCCAGCCCTTGCCGCCCATGTTATCGACCATCGCCGTCAGCTGCGAGCGGCCGAGGACGAAGGGATCGAGACGCAGACTCTCCAGTTGGCCTGCGTCGGTGAACAGTGCCCAACCCTGGACGTTGGCATCGCCGCCAGTGAGCCGGATGCTGCGCAACGCTTGCAGTTTGCCGCCGAAGAGCGCTGCCTGCACCTGCAACGAGGTGGCCTTGCCGGCGGGCTTCTGCCAGCTAATCTGGGGAATTGCCACCGCTGCATTGGTCAAGTCCAGGTTTGCCTCAACGGAGGCATTGCCGTCGTCGCGCTCCTTGTAGTGGAGGTCGGCGTCGAACCGTCCGCCATCCAGGTAGGGGCTGAGGTCGATCGTGCGCTCCAGTCCCTGGCGGACCGCGGCGACCGAAGCGTGGTCGGCACGAAAATCGATCCGCCGCTGCAGTGGAGTGGCCGGCCGGAAGTCCTCCACCCAATCGAGGACGCCACGTACGCCATTGATGGCGAGCGTTCCCACTGCTTCGAGGCTGCGCTCCGTCACCGCGAACCGCAGGTTGCCCTCGCTCAGGGAGATACCGATCGGTGGGGGCAGAGCAATACTTACCCCATTGGTGATCGCCGACACCGCCACCTTCATCTCATCCGCGTCCAAATCCTCCCGCAGCGGAAAGTTGAGATTGATCCGGGCCTCGAAGTGACCACCAGCCGCGTCGGGACGGAAACTCTCCGGGTCGAGAAAGTCGAGCGGAGCGGTTTCCAACAGCCGTACGAGATCGGAGGCCGCTCCTTGGACGTTAAAGTTGATGGCGATCGTCTGCTCGTCGGCATCGATGCCGGCGATGACGACGCTTCCGTCCGAAATCGTCATGCCCTCAACGAGGGCGTGCTGGATGTCGACGGTGAGCGTCTTGAGGTTGAGCCCGACGACCGCGCGAGCCTCACGGACCGCTGGCAGCGGCGGCAGATAGTCGACCACCGCGCCTTCGACCGGAATCGTCAGCTGCAATGCGGTTACTTCCGTGGCACCGTTGTTGGGACCGAAGGACATCTGCATCGTTGCCTGCTGAACGGTGCCGGCGACCAGATGCGTGTTGATCCATTCGTAGGCATCGGCAGCCATCTGCGGCGGCCAGTAGGCGCGCACCAGGGGCACGGTCAGATCCAGCATCTGCAGATCGAGGCGTCCGCTCGCCGCGCCGGGGAGGTTCGCGATCTCGGCATTCGCGCGCAGTCGGGGACCATTGAGGGCGATGTCGAGCATGGGGATCACCAGCCGGCCCTTGTCGTAGCTGGCCTGTGCGTCAATCGAACGCAGAGGAATCGACTGCTTGACCGGCGCCGGCAGCGACACCATCGCCGTTTCCGGCAGGCGCAGTTGCAGCGATTGCAGCGTCCAGCTTTCGACCGCGGGCTGCCCGGACACTTGCAGCGACAGCGATTGAATGGGGATCGTCTGCGCAGCATCGGCGATGCCAAAGTGTTTTGCCAGTGCCGGAGTGAGGGCAAACTGGCCGGTTTGACTGGCCGCCTCGACGGTGACGGTCTGCAGCGCGCCATCGGCGCCGATCACCGCTGTTGCGGTACCGCTCAGCGGCATGTCGATGAGCGCCAGCGGCGCAAGTGTCGCGGCCAGCGGCGCCATGGTGTTGGGGCGGATGCTATTGAACAGGAGCACGGCGTTGGTGATCGCAGTCGTCGTGTCGCTGCGGACGGCAAGCGTGGCACTCCCTGGCGTCTCTTGCTGGTCGAAGGTGATCGATGCATCCCCTTCGAGGCTGCTGCCGCGGCGCAAGAGGCCCAGCGTCGTGATCGTTCCCCGCCAGAGAACATCGTCGGGCGTGCGCGCGAGGGTGACCTCGGCATCATTGATGGAGAGGGCGTCAATGAAGCGGAGGGGACTGGTGTCGAGCAGCTGGGCGATGGTCGCCGGTTCTTCCAGCGGGACCTCGACGGGCGGCGCGTCGCTGGCGGCGGGCAGTTGGACCGCCAAGCGAATGCCGCTGGCGCTCAAGCGACTGGGAACGGGGGTGCCGCTGATGAGGGACGCAACACTGATGGAGCCGCTCAGAGCCGCCATGTGCAAAGCGAAACGACCGTCGGTGGCGTTGGCGTCCACGTTGCCTAGGGTCAGCACCGGACCCTCCGCCAAATCGCGCCAGACGAGGTCGGCCTGCTGCAACCGAATGTTCACCTCCGCGTTATGGGTGCTGATCGCCGACTGGACGTAGGGGATAAGCCACGCCAGATTAATTGGTCCGAAGGCCAGCCGCGCCGCGATCATTGCAATCACGAAGACGACAACGGTCAGCAGGGCGAACGTTGCCGACAGTAATCGGGAGAGCAGCTTCGGTCGCCGCCGACGCGGTGCGGTGGCGATTTTGTCGTTCGCCGCGTCCGTTACCCCGGAGTAAGCTGGGAGATCTGGTTCTTGAACGTCTTGCGTCACGGTCGATCAATGATGAGCATGGGGTTGGCGATTGATCCGCAGGCTATGCCCGCCAGCGCCGATGCCGAACGGGCTCGCGTTGGCATGGAGCGATGGCTGACGGCGATCGAAGTGGCAGGGGATGCGCCGGCTATGGCGCGTGCCCGGGCGTTTGCCAATGATCCTGATGCGATAAAGGTGCTGCATGCGCTGTTTGGCAACAGCTCATTCCTCACCTTTGTGGCTGAACGTGAACCGCTGCTGATGGAAGCGATCCTGCGGGGAGGCGCCGACGCCGCCGTTACCGCGGTGATGGCGGACGTCGCAGTGGCGACGCGTGACGCCATCGCCGGCACGACGCCCGTCGCATCGCTGCGGTTGGCGAAGCGGCGGCTAGCGCTGGCGACGGCCGTTGCCGATATCTGCAACCACTGGTGTCTCGATCGCGTCACGAATGTCCTTTCTGACTTTGCCGATGCCGCGGTTCACTGCGCGGCGACTTATCTGCTCGTCCAGGCAGCGGAAAAAGGCATTCTCGATGTTGCGGACCGTGCATGTCCCACACAGGACTCGGGCCTGATCATCCTCGGCATGGGCAAGCTGGGCGGTCGTGAGCTGAACTACTCCAGCGACATCGACATTGTCGTTTTTTACGACGCCGAGCGCATGCGAACCAATGATCCAGAGGGCCTGCAGCATAATATGTTGCGTCTGACACGCAACCTGGTGCGGTTGATGTCGGAACGGCGGGCGGAAGGCTATGTGTTTCGCACCGATCTGCGGCTGCGGCCCGATCCCGGGGCAACGCCGGCAGCGATCTCGGTGCTGGCGGCGGAAGAATATTACGGCAGCATCGGGCAGAACTGGGAACGCGCCGCCTTCATCAAGGCACGACCGATTGCCGGCGATTTGGCTGCCGGCCACCGTTTCCTCGCCTGGATGCGCCCGTTCATCTGGCGCAAGAATCTCGATTTTGCGGCGATCGCCGATATTCATTCGATCAAGCGGCAGATCAATGCGCATCGCGGCGGTACGAGCATCCGCCTCGCCGGCCATAACATCAAATTGGGCCGTGGTGGGATTCGCGAAATCGAATTCTTCGTCCAGACGCAGCAGCTGATCTGGGGTGGCCGGCTTCCCTCCCTGCGCCTGTCGCGCACCGTCGACGCGTTGAACGCCCTCGCCGAAGCCGGCAAGACTGACCACGATGTCGCTGAGCAACTGGCCGGCGCCTATCGCTATCTGCGGCGAATCGAGCACCGGCTGCAGATGATTAACGACGAGCAGACGCACGAGTTGCCGGAGGACGCGGAGAAGCTGCGCCAGTTCGCCATCTTTGCCGGCTACGCCAATACCGAAGCCTTCGGTAGCGAGATGCTGGCAACCCTTCGCCTCGTCGAGGGGTACTATGCGGAGCTGTTCGGCGACTCGCCGGCGCTGACCGCGGTCAACGGCGGTGCCGGCGGCAACCTTGTCTTCACCGGAGGCGAGGTCGATCCGGAGACGCTACGGACGCTGGAGCGGATCGGATTCAAGAACCCGCAGACGGTGGACGCGACGGTGCGCGGCTGGCACCACGGCCGTTATCGTGCCACCCACAGCAATCGTGCGCGCGAACTTCTCACCGAACTCATGCCGTTGCTGTTGAAGGAGATCGCCCACACTCCTGATGCCGATGCGACGTTGATGGCGTTCGATCGCTTCCTCGCCGGACTGCCGGCCGGGGTGCAGCTGTTCTCGATGTTTCACGCCAATCCCGAACTCCTGGCGCTTGTGGTCAAGATTCTCGGCTTCGGCCCGGGCATGGCCGATGTCCTTGCTGGCCGGCCGGCGGTGCTTGAGCGGGTGATCAGCGATCCCGATTTCTTTCGCCCGTTGCCGCATCTGGCCGACCTCGAGGCGGAACTGGGAGAGGGCCTCGACCGTGCCGGCGATTGGGAGGAGATGCTCGACTTCGGCCGCCGCTGGGCCAGCGAACGGCGGTTCCAGGTGGCGGTACAGCATTTGTTCGACCAGTGCGACATCGAGGCCGCGACCTCCGCCTGGAGCGATATTGCCGAAGGCAGCGTGCGCCAACTGACACCGCTGGTGGAAGCCGACTTCGCCCGCATCCACGGTCGGGTGCCCGGCTGCGATTTCGCCGTCGTCGCCATGGGCAAGCTGGGCAGTGGCGAAATGACCGTTCGCTCCGATCTGGACCTGATCTTCGTCTATTCGACACCGGCGGAAGGGGCTGTGTCCGATGGCGAGCGACCGCTGCCGGCGCCGCACTATTTTGCCCGCCTCAGCCAGCGGCTGATTGCCACCCTGACCGTGCCCACCGCCGAAGGCCGGATGTTCGAGGTGGACATGCGGTTGCGTCCCTCCGGCAATGCGGGACCGATCGCGGTCAGTGCCGAATCGTTCCGCCGCTATCAGCTGCACAGTGCCTGGACCTGGGAGCATATGGCGCTCACCCGTGCCCGGGTGGTGGCCGGACCACCGCGCCTGAAGGCAGAGATCGAGGACTACATTCGTCTCAGCCTGACCCGACGTCGTAACGAGCGCACCCTCGTTGCCGACGTGGCGGCGATGCGGGCGCGGATGGCCCGCGAGCACCGCGGCAGTTCGATCTGGGACGTCAAGTACGTCCGCGGCGGCTTGGTGGACGTGGCGTTCATTGCCCAGTATCTGCAACTGCTGCATGGGCATGGCCATCCCGAGGTATTGTCGCCATCCACCTGCGAGGCCATTCGCCGCCTGAACCAGGCGGGCCTGCTCAACGCCGCCATCGCCAATGACCTGATCGAGGGGCTTCGCTTGTGGCACGCGGTGCAGAGCAGGCTGCGTCTGGCCTTTGCCGCTCCAGTCGCCGTGCTCGGCGGCGAGGATGCGCCGAAGTCGCTGCAGTTGGCGGTCAAGGGACTCTGTGGCCTTGAATTTGCTGAACTGGTCGAGCAGATGGAGCAGCAGGCTTCCCGGATTCATCACTACTTTATCAGCTTGATCGAAGAACCGGCGNNGCGGCAATTGCCCTGGCGGTGAGAGGCTAAAGGCGTTAAGCCCGACAATAGCAGGCCGGCAACAGGAGGATTGTGATCGTCCATGAGCATCGCTGAAGGCGACACGGTGCCCGACTTCGCCTTGCCGACCGACGCNGGGGGGACCCTGACGGCGGCAGATCTATGCGGAGCCACCACGGTGCTTTACTTCTACCCGCGCGACGATACGTCCGGCTGCACCAAGCAGGCTGAGGCGTTCCGCGACGCCGGCGCCGCCTACGCCGCGGCCGGGGTCCGGGTGATTGGCGTTTCCCCCGACAGCGTGGCCAGTCACGATAAGTTCAAGGCCAAACACGGGCTTGGCTTTGCGCTCGTCTCCGATCCGGACAAGGTGCTGGCCCAGGCCTTCGGCGTTTGGGTGGAGAAGAGCATGTACGGACGCAAATATATGGGGATCGAGCGCTCCACCTTTCTCATCGATGCCGCTGGGGTGGTGCGCAAGGTCTGGCGCAAGGTGAAGGTCCCCGGGCACGCGGCCGCGGTGCTTGCTGCTGCCGGCGCTCTCGGCTGACACCAGCCGATGTTTGAGCCAATACCGGAGTTGATCCCCGGGCTTGATCTAATCTGCCGGAGCGGTGCAGAAGCACGTTTCAACAAGGAGAAACATCCATGAGCGAGCCCTCGATCGCGACCGACGACGTCGTTGCCGTACTCAATCAGATCCTTGAGGCGGAACTGGCGGGCGTCGTCCGCTATACCCACTATTCGCTTATGGTCTTCGGTTACGGCCGCATTCCCATCGTCAAGTGGCTGCGCGGTCAGGCGGACGAGTCCTTGCTGCACGCGCAGCAGGCGGGCGAGTACATCACCGCACTGGGCGGCCATCCGTCGCTCGGCATCGGCAAATTGCTCGAAAGCGAGAAGCACGATATCGGCGCCATCCTGCGCGAGGCGCTGGAGCACGAGCAGGCGGCGCTGGCTCTCTATCGCGAGCTGCTGAAATTAGTCGCCGATCGCGACATCATGCTCGAAGAATATGCGCGGACGATGATCGCCCAGGAGACGCTGCACTCGAGCGAAGTCAACAAGATGCTTCGCATGCCGGGTGATCTCGTCCCCTTCGCCATGTAAGGCCGCAATGGGAGCGCTCGCGATGTTGGCGCGTGTTCTTGCCGGGCGTGCCGGCTGCGCGTGCGGCACTCTGTTGGGCGACCAAGAGCGATGAGCTATCCCCGCCTTGCCGGTAAGCGCATTTTGGTGACTGAGGCCGATGCGTTCATGGGGCCGATGCTGTGCCAGGTGCTCGCCCGGCATGGTGCCGAGGTCATCGCCGATGCCGGGACCCTCGCCGATGATCCGCAGCGGCCGGCCGCCATCGTTGCCGCGGCGGGTACCATCGACGTCCTGGTTGCCAACCTCGCCATCCCGGCACCGAGCACACCGGCGGTCGAGGTGTCCGAGGCCGAGTGGCGGGCGACTTTCGCCGCCCTGGTCGATCCGCTGCCGCGGCTGGTTGGTGCCGTCCTGCCGCAGATGCTGGCACGCCGGTCGGGGAAGATCCTGCTCATGGGCAGTGCTTCGGCACTACGCGGAATGCGACGCGCCTCCACCTACAGCGCCGCTCGCGGTGCCCAGTTGGCCTATATCCAGGCCGTCGGCGTTGAGGTCGCGCCGTACAACGTTCAGGTCAACGCGATTGCGCAGAACTTCGTCGACAATCCCACCTACTTCCCGCCGGAGGTCCAGGCCGATCCGCGGTTTCAAGATCGCCTGCGCCGCGAGGTGCCGCTCGGCCGATTGGTGACAGCAGGCGAGGACGCGGAGTTTGCCGCCTTTCTGGCGAGCGATGCCGCCGACCATTTCGTTGGCCAGGTCTTCCCTGTCTGCGGCGGCTGGGTCGGCCGCTAAGGCGCGTGCGCGTAAGTATCCGGTCGGGCTGTGGTCGCTCGGGGCGACTGATTGCTGTACGCTCGGTGGACGCTGGGCTATGTTGCAGCGCAACGGGCGCTATGCCTTAAGTTCGACAAGAAAACGGTACGGCTGCACAGCCATGCTCATCCTGGCATTGCAAGTCTGGCAGGTGCTGCGGAAGGACTAGCCGAAATGAACGTCCAATCCGGGAACGGTGGCTCCAGTCGGGGGCGCTGCTGAGCATGGTGCTGGCGTTGCTGTTGGTGGGAAGCGTGGCGTTCGCTGCCGATGAACCCGTCCAGCCGCCTGACACCACGGCATCGGCGCCACAGGATGTGGACGGCAGTGGAAACGGTATCGGTGCGGCAACGCCGGCGGATACGCCCGCTGCCACGGCGGCGGATGACGAGGTGGAGCCCTATTACCCACCGTCACCGCCGAANNGGATTTACTGCCGACGTCGCCACAGGTCCTGATGCTGCCGTTTCCCTTCTACAACGAGAACTTCGGGGCTGCCGGCGGCCTCGTCTATGGCTTGAGCGGCTTTCCCGAACCGCAGTCCCGTGTCGTCGCCACCGTCTTCGGCGGTAGCCGTGGTTCGGCAATGATGTTCCTCGCCGGCCAGGATTTGCGGACCCCGTGGGCGGAACGCGTGTTCATCGATCCGATTTTCTCCGTTGGCTATTTCCAGGACGTCGAAGCCTTCGTCGACGGCAATCCCGGCTTCCCCGATCAGCGGGCCGGCAGCAACTCGTCTTCGAAGCACAACTACATCGACGGCAACGGCTGGGATTATTTCTGGCGCGCCCGCACCCGCTATTTGCTGCCGATCGGCAGCGGTCGCGACGTCATCATTCCCGACTACGAGGTCGAACGCGGCCTGCTAGTTTCCGGTGCTACCGGTGCCACGTCCTATAATCCCTTGGACAGTGGCCGCACCTTCCTGTCGATCCGCCCGTTCTATCGCAATCAGCAGGTTGACAGCCACGATATCGAGCAGGACGAGTTCCGCACCAACGGTCTCGATTTTTCGGCAATGTGGGACAACCGCGATTTTCCACCCAATCCATCGCAGGGTCAGAGCTTTCGCTTCGAGCTATCGCGCGACTTCGGTCTGTTCGACAGCGACTCGTCGTGGACGGTGCTGTCCGGTGAGGCCGACCAGTATTTCGATCTGGGCACCTCCGACTGGTTTCGCCAACAAGTGCTGGCGCTGAACTTCTGGACCGCCAGCTCGCCGACATGGCGGGAGAAGCCATCTGGCGCCATCGCTAATCGACCACCGCCCTATGCCGGCGCGACCCTCGGCGGTCTATGGCGGATGCGGGCATTTCCCTCGCAGCGGTTCAGCGATGAGTCGGCCATCTACTATGCTGCCGAACTGCGGATGATCCCCGACTGGAACCCGTTCGACAACTGGCCGGTGATTCAGGAGGTGCTGGGCGTGAGTTGGCTGCAGGCGGTGCCGTTCGTCGAGGTGGGTCGTGTTGCCCCGAGCTACAATCTGCAAACGCTGCACAGCAGCATGAAGTGGGATGCCGGCTTCGGCCTGCGCGCCATGGCGAAAGGCTTCATCATCCGTACTGATGCCGCCGGCAGTGACGAGGGCTTCTCCGTGCAGATGATGATCAGCCAGCCCTTCCAGTTCTGATCGTCACTGCCGCCGCGTCTCCGCCCGCTGGCGTGCGGAGCGGGGAAAGGCGCGATAAGGACGACGACGGTGTCACTGCTTGCGCTTGATGCGGCTGGTGAACACTTCAGTAAACGTCAGTTCCAGCAGGTCGCCCACCTTCAAACTGCGCAGACGCTGCTGCATCTCCGGTGTCTTGACTTCGATGGTCCGCGGCTGGCGGTCGGCACCCTGCACGGTGGTGGTATTGGCGGCAAGATCGATGGCGGTGATCTCGTTGACCAGTACCAGCTGCTGGCTCCAGGCTCCAGGCTCCTCCTTCGGCGCTACCCCGGCCTTCCTGGAGGCACCGAGCACCGCCGATCCGGGCGGCAGGACCCGCGCGGACACCGTCTGGCGGATGCCGATCAGCAGCGTGTCGCCCTGTCGGATGCGCGCCATGTCGACGTTCGGCGCCAGTTTCATGGTCGTCGTCTGCCCTTGCGCCGTGCGCAAGGTGAGCGTACGCGCGGTGGGGTCGATCGCCTCGATGACTGTTTCCAGTTCCCCTTGCTCTTCGGCGAGCACCTGGGACTCGCTCGCGGCAGGACTGGCGGCCGCTGCCGTCGATGCCGGCGTTCCAGCGCTGCCGTCGCCCGCGCACGCCGATAGCGTGAGCAGCAGGGCACCCGCGGTGATCAAACCCTTCAGGGAAGAGAGTGCGGCCTTCATCGGCTCTCCTTGCGCCGCTGAGAATCGCAGCCCAGCCGCTCATTTGCCAAGAATGTGGCGCCGCGGCGCCGCGAAACGATCCCCCGTCGTCGCTCTGGCGGTGGGAGAGCGCCCGCACAGTGACCCAATCCTGCCCAATTTACCAGTATGGTGCCGTTTTTCATTGCCCCAACGCGATGTCTTGTTGTGCTTGCACTGCGGGCAGCTGGCATCGGCATCTCGACGTTTCTCGATCCGCCGATCGCCTGAACGCGGGCATCGAGCGAGCGCAGCGCCGACGTTCGCTCCATCCGTTGCGACCCCGTCAGGCTGCCGAGTTCCGCGCAGAGCCTCCTGAACGATTTGACGTCCATGATCGCGCCTCCAGCCAAACGTTGCGCCAACCCCGCGCGCACCATTGCCTCCAGAACAAAGCAGAAACAATGCTGTTTCCAGGCATGGCCAAAATTTTTCGGCCGGATTCTGAGTCAGCGAGCACTCGCCACCTGCCGCATCAGCAACAGCGATTGGCTCATTTGGAGTGCGAATTTAGTTGCCTATCATGTGTAGTATTTCTACCTAATGGGATGGCCGGTTGAATTGACTCTCGTTTGCGGTCCGTGGTGGGCCAGTCCGGGCGGGGGCGAAATCTCGCGCGGGCGGGGTGCTGAGACTAAAGAGCCCGCGAACACGCAGCGTCGGCGTAGCCGAGGACGTCCGGTTGCGCCCGACGCCGGGCGCGTAAAGCGCACGAGATCATGAAGGGTGGGAGGTGCAATCATGATCGCCAACAATCCCAAATCGAATGATCGCGGCATCATCAATGTCGAGGACTTTGATCACGCTCATAATGAGCTCATCGACCTCTGCAAACGCATCGACTGGGCGTGTTCAAACGACACGACGGTTTTCGGCATTCGTGAGCGTATCCGCACGTTTCTCATGTACGCACGCTGGCATTTCGCCGAAGAGGAAACATGGATGCGAGCGATCCATTATCACGGGTTCGTTGATCATCAGGCTGACCACGCGCAGTTGCTGCAAGACGCCGCCGATTTCATCGATAGCTTCGGACCGGCGCTACGTCGACAGGATGGCTCGGCCGTCGCCTGCTACTTCCGATTCTGGCTCAACCGGCACATGAGCGAAAAGGACAAGCAACTGCGGGCGTTCATGGGCTCCACCGCCTGAGACGGTATCGGGCTGAGACGGCATCGGGCCTAGTTTACCCGCTGTCTAACGCTTTTTGCCGCTACCGCTGCTGCCGGTCAACTGCGAGACCGAGGGCAAGGGCGGCATGTTGCGGACGGCGATGACGGCTTGGTTGTAGGCGTCCATCAAGGCGGCGGTGGCCACCTTGCCCTCCGGGGTCTTGCCGTAGGCTCCAATCCCTCCAATGCCACCGACGCCGCCGGCGGCGCCGAAGAGGCCGGCACCGATGTCGATGTCACGTGCCGTCGCCGAGCCGTCGGCCGCCGCTACCTGCAGGCCGGAGCGATTGTCGACAATGGTCAATACGGCCTCCGCCGAGGTGAACTTCAAGGCGCCGGCGACCGCGCCGGCGATCAGGCCGCCCCAGCCGGGGATCGCGCCGAGGCCAGCGCCGGCACCGCCGCCACCGGTATTGCCGGAGAAGATGATGTTCGGGGTGAGCGACAGATCGGCCGCGACCACCTGCCCGCCGCCGAAGTTGGAACCGGAGCGCATCTCGCCCGATTTCATCAGTGCGCGTTCACGCATCATCGAGTCGAAGGCCTGGCGTTCGACCACCAGGAAGCATCCCGATTGCTGCGCGATCAGGCGCAGGACCGGGATCGGTGATGACAGACCGTACTGCGCCAGGCCGGGAATGTTCGACTCGATGAGGGCGATCGTTCCGAGCGGTTGGCTGCAGGTTTCCAGCTGCGCCGACGCGTTCGTTGCTCCTTCGGGTCCGGCGGCGCCTGTGGCCGGCCCGCCACCAGCTCCCATCGTTGTCTCGGAAAGGCAGCCGGAGACGAGGAGCGCCGGGAAAACGAAGACGAATCGCTTGAGCATCGCAGCCCCCGTTAATAAAGTGTTATTGTGGGCGGGGTCTCTCCGGTCGTTGTAACGATTGACCCCTAACAATAATTTATTTTTATCTCAGACTAGGAATGCGGATCAATAGTAACGCGCACATTTTCCGTCGCCGCAGGGAGTGGCGATCTCTTGCGGTTGTGGGCCAATTTTAGATATAAACGCGGAAGTTGATATCCGGGAAGATGTTATCCATTGCCTCCAGCGCCGCCAACATTTGCGAGTCGATGGCGTCGCCGTCGGCGGCATCCATCAAGGCGTGAAAACGTGCCAGATGGTCGCCGATGCGCTGGTTGGCGTAATCAATGGCGGTACCGGTTTTCATGATGAAGGCCCAGTCCGACGCCTGCGCCAGCAACAGCGAGCGCGCCGCTTGGTTGAGCGCCCGTTCGGCCGGGCTGCCGGCGGGAACCTGACGATGCGTCGATGCCGCGGCCTGCATCCGTCCCGCCGCCTGATGCAGGTGGCGGTAGATCCAGTCGTTGCCCGGGTTGAGCCAGAAGCTGCTGTAGCCACGGTCGCCCCAGCTGCAGGCGGAGGGGGTTGCCACCTGCAGCCGCCGGTGACGGCTCAGATAGTCGGATGGCGTCACCAGTTCCACCGTCGACTGATCGTAGGCGGTCTTGCGAATGACGTAGTCGAGCCACTGTGGTCCCTCGAACCACCAGTGGCCGAAGAGCTCCGCGTCATAGAGGGCGACGACGATCAGCGGTGGTCGGTCCATATGCGGTGAAAACCGCTCGGCGGCCTCGGTCTGTCGGCGGATGAAATCATCCGCATGCACGTCCGCCCGTTCGCGTGCCCGCTCCGGCTCGTAGGGATCCTTCTGTTCGGTCGCGCCGGTAATACGGAAATACTTGAAGCCGGTGAAGACGCGGGTGTGACCGTCGAGAATGTAAGGCTGGACGTATGCGAAATCGGCATCGAAGCCGACGTCACGGTAGAAGTCGCGATACCAAGCATCGCCCGGATAGCCTTCGTGGGCGCTCCATACCTGGCGCGATGACGCCGGATCTCGGGCAAAGGCGGCGACACCGTTGGCACAGGCCAGCGGCGCCAAATAGCCGTAGCGGGGACGCATCGAGGCATTCTGTACCCCGTGCGTATCGACAAAAAAATAACGGCCGCCGGCGGCGGCAACTTCATCTTCCAGCCCGGGGTAATAGCCGCACTCTGGCAGCCAGAATCCCGGCAGTGGCTGGCCGATCAAGCGCCGGTAGGTCTGGGCGGCGATCTGTAGCTGTGCCCGGACCGAAGACGGCTTGGTTTTGAGGATCGGCAGATAGCCGTGCGTCGCCGCGGCGGTGATCAGTTCGAGCGCACCTTGCTCCTGCATCGACCGGAAGGCACCGATCAGGTCACCGTTATAGCGGTCAACGAACCACTCTTCGGTTTCGTGCAACAACCGGCGGTACATCCGCGCCACTTCGGTCGTCCGTGGGTCGCCGTGATTGCGGATGATCTCCTTGTCACCCAGCTTCATCATCTTGCGCAGGTGGGCGAGATAACGGGCCTTGAGGAAGTCGTCGTCCAGCATCGCCAGCAAGGGTGGCGACAGCGAAACAGTCAGCCGGAACGGTACACCATCATCGATCAGGCCTTGAAACACCCGCAGCAGCGGGATGTAGGTGTCGGTGATGGCCTCGAACAGCCATGTCTCTTCGAGGAAACTGTCGTACTCCGGATGGCGGATGAACGGCAGATGCGCGTGCAGAACGAACGCCAGATAACCCCGGGCCAAGGGTTCCCTCCCTCTATTCTTCCCCCTCGCCGTTCTTGGCGAGGAGCAGCGAGAGTACCACCGCGCCGTTGGGCAGCGGCCGGTTGATGGTGAAGGTGCCGTCCGGGCGAATGGGTACCGGGCGACCAAACATCTGCAGCTTCAAGCCGGGCTTGGCTCGCCCGAAGATGTGCAGTTCGGCGTTGACCTCGAACTCCACCGGTCCGCCGGCGACGGCAAAGCTGGAGAGCGCCAGCACGTTCTCGAGCGGCAGCGGTACCGGCGCCGGACCTTCGCTGGCAGCAGGAGTCGGCTCGGCTGCGGTGGTCGGCGCATCGTCGCCACTGTCGGCGGTTGAGCCAGAATGCTCCTCGCTCGGCAGTACCTCCGGCGCGGCTTCGGCAGCCTCCGGCTCGTAATAGGGGAAGGGCGCGAGCGGAGCGACGGCTTCGGTTTCGTGCCGGGCGATGGCGGTGGCAATCTCATCGGCAGCGAGCGCGAACGGATGCTCGATCGCCGGCGCCGCTGCCGGCACCGGTTCCGGGGCAGGGACGGTCGCGTCCTCTGGCGGCACCTGCGGCACCGGTTCGCCGCGGTCGATGCAGGGCACGCTTGTTGCCCCTTGCAGACCAGGAGCAAGGGGGCGCCGAATCCGGTGGCTGGCACGGCGGTGGCGACTGCCGGCGGCATAACTGCGGTTGCCGTCATCTCCGCCGCGATCGGCGGGGTAACAACGGTCGGCTGCGTATGCGCGGCAACTGCCCGGCTCGCGACCGGCAGCGATTCGTTGGCAACAGCGGGTGACGGTAACACTGACGGAGACGTTGATGGGGCTGCAGCGGCCGGCGTGATGGACGGGGCGTGCGGCCCGGGGGTACGGGCAGCGGCGGCGGTAGCTGGAGGAGCGGGCAAGGCAATTTCGCGCCACGTATTGTCGTCGGAGACGCCGCCGCGCGGCAGGTCAATCACATTGAGCGGGGCAAGGGTAGCCAATGCGCCGTCGGGCAGGCGGAGACCGATCGTCCCCTGATAGCGGCGCGCGTCATCCCAGATATCGACGTAGAACTGCCCTTGCAGGCCGATCACTTCGATATCGAAGGCTCCGCTGGATTTGCCCTGGGGTGAAACCTCGGCGATCCGCAGCACCAGCGGCGGGTCTTCGTCAAAGGCGGCGACTTCGCTGCGCATGCGGGCGATCTGATCAGGCGGGATATTCCAGAACGCATGCAGGTGGCGCGGGTCTACATCAAGCAACACCAACTCGCAGTTCGCCGACGCTCTAGGAAAGGCTCCGCGCACTGCCTCGGCAACTTGACGCAACGTTTCCTGTGTCAGCTCAGCCGGAGCGCCTGGATTTTTGCTTGCGACACCCGCAGTGTCCGCAACCGCCTGAACCTTGCCATTGCTCGTGATCACTCTTCGCCCAATCCCTGATCCGCGGTTGCAGGCACGCGCCGTCCGCCGCCGGCCGCCCCAGCGATCGCGATGATCACCTTGCACTCGTAGCACATACCGGCAGCATAGGCACATACCCGGTTTGACGCGCGTCGGCAACTCCTTGCCCTTGCGTTCACGCTGTGGCTTTTCGCCGCTCGCGCGACGGGGCATCATGCTCTGTTGACCTTTTTTTCCATCACGAAGCGCGCAGGCGAGCCGAGGTTCCACATGAACAAGACCGACTATGTGCTGCAGGCGGGGCTGGAGCCGGGGCTGCGCTTTGCGTCGCTCCTCGATGGCCGAGGCGGCTGTATTGATCTCGGCTGGGAAGAGGTGGAGCGCTGGCGGAGCGAACACGGGTTCCTTTGGATCCACCTGGAACGGGACACGCCGCAAGCGACTGCCTGGATTCAGGGAAAAAGCGGCGTTGATCCGCTGGTGGCGGAGGCGTTGCTGGCCGACGATCTGCGGCCACGGGTGGAGGCCTTTGACGACGGGCTGCTGGTGGTGCTGCGCGGCATCAACCTCGCGGAGAGGGAAGAGGTGGAACTGGTGCCGATCCACATGTGGATCGACGAGCACCGGCTGATCAGTCTGCGCGACAAGGACCATGCGCTGTGCGCACTGCGTGATATCCGCCTGATGTTGAAGGCGGGTCGCGGTCCGCGCAAGGCGGGGCTGCTGCTAGTACAGATTGCCGAGAAGGTGGAGCGCGATCTGGAGCCGGTCCTCGACCAGCTAGATGCCCAGGTGGAACAGATGGAGGATGAAATCATCGGCAAGGCGGCAGCGGAATTGCGTCACACGCTGGCAGACCTGCGTCGCCGCTCGGTTCACCTACGCCGCTATTTGGGGCCGCAACGCGAAGCCCTTTATCGCCTGCGCAACGAGGACACGCCGATTATTGACGATCGCGACCGCATGCGCTTGCGCAGCGTCATCGACCGGGTTGCGCGCCACCTGGAAGATCTGGATGCGTTTCGCGACCGGACGACGATCCTGCACGAAGACCTGGCGGCGCAACTTTCCGAGAGCATTGCCAAGACATCCAACCGCTTGACCGGCCTCGCGGCGTTGCTGCTGCCGCCGGGTCTGATTGCCGGCATGCTGGGAGCCAACATTGGCGGCATTCCCGGTCAGAGCGATCCCTATGCCTTTCTGGAAATGATTGGCTTGGTTGCCCTGGTCGCCGGCATCCAGTGGGTGATCCTGCGCCGTATGCGCTGGCTGTGAACGCTCCCTCCGAGTGGATCGGAAGTGGAACATCGAGTTAGCGATTCGTTCTGATTCGTGTTTTGTTGCGGGTGATTCGTCGTCCCGATTCGTCACCATCTCGATTTGCCTGTTGCAGATTCGCCTGAACGCCGAGCGATTCGCCTGGATGTGATGGAGAGGGAGAACATCTTGCTAACGGCCGCCGAAGACTTGTTGCGGTTTGCCGCCGACGAACGGTTTTGCACCGTTCTCGCCGATCCGCCCTGGCAGTTCGTCAACCGCACCGGCAAGATGGCACCGGAGCATCGCCGGCTGCGGCGCTACGCGATGATGTCACTGGCGGAGATCGCCGCCTTGCCGGTGGCGGACGTGGCGGCTGAACGAGCCCACCTCTATCTCTGGGTGCCCAACGCCCTGCTGCCGGAAGGTCTCGAGGTGATGCGATGCTGGGGGTTCACTTATAAGACCAACCTCGTCTGGTACAAGGTGCGCAAGGACGGCGGCCCCGACCGGCGCGGCGTCGGCTTCTATTTCCGCAACGTCACCGAACTGCTGCTGTTCGGGGTTCGTGGTCGCAATGTTCGCACTCGGCAGGCGGGTAGGACCCAGCCAAACCTGTTCACCAGTTGCAAACGTGAGCATAGCCGCAAGCCGGAGGAGCATTACGGACTGATCGAAGCCTGCAGCCTGCCGCCTTACCTTGAGTTGTTTGCCCGTCATCACCGGCCGGGTTGGCGGCAATGGGGCGACGAATCGCCGGACGCGGTGGCACCGGCACCGCTGCTGCCGTTGCTGCCGTTGCTTGACGTCTGGCCCGGCGAAGCCGGCTGAGTCGAGGCGTCGCGCCAATCTGGATACGCCAAAGCGGATGCGTCAGTGCGGATTGGCGGTACCCTGGACGATCGACAGCATGCGCACGAGATCGATGGTGGTGCGGGCGTTCATTTTCCGCAGCACCCGCTGGCGATGGTCGGTGACGGTGGCGACGCTGAGGCCGAGCACATCGGCTATTTCCTTGTTGCGCTTGCCCTCGACCAGTTGCTGCAGCACTTCGCGTTCGCGCGGTGACAGCGCCGCCAATCGACCGGCGATGTCCACGCTCTGACTTTGCCAGCGCTGCCAGACCGCATCCTGTTGCAGGCCATGCTGGATGCGTTCGAGCAGTTCCTCATCGTCGAAGGGCTTTTCAAGGAAATCGATCGCTCCGGCCTTCATCGCGCGGACGGCAGTCGGCACACTGCCAAAGCCGGTGATCATGATCGCCGGCCGATAGTCACTGCGATTGGCCAGTTCCTCAAGCAGGTCGAGCCCGGTCATCCCCGGCATCCGCATGTCAAGGACGAGACATCCCCGCTGCGTCGGATCGTAGCGCTCCAGGAACTCGCGCGCCGTCGCGTAGGTCTCAACCCGGTGACCGGCGGATTCGATCAGATAGCGCAGCGACTTGCGCATCCCCGGGTGGTCATCGATGACGAACACCACCGGTTTCGCTGCCGGTTCCGGCTCCGTCGTCGCCGTTTCACCGTCGTTCAGCCTGTCATCGTCATCCGCATCGTCCCAACTGCCGCCGCCAGTGGTCGGTTTAGGCGGGGGCATGAATCCCCTCAACGGCCGGTAGAGTAAAGTGCACCGATGCGCCTCCGTCTGCGTTCGTCTCCGCCCATATGCGACCGCCATGAGCTTCGACCACATTACGACAAATGGCGAGGCCCATCCCCANNTTCCTTGCGGCTTGCTGGTGAAGAAGGGATCGAAGGCACGCTCGACATTGGCGGCATCGAAGCCACGACCGGTATCGGCGACACAGACAAGGATACTGCTGCGGCTGACGGTGCCGGTGGATATGCGCAGAACGTGCTGGCGCATCTCGATCTCGGCCATCGATTCCATGCTGTTGCGGATGAGGTTGAGCAGCAGTTGTTCGAGTTCGACGATGTTGACGGCGACGGGGGNGATCTCGTCGCAGAGATCGAGCACAACATCGATGGCGAGGCGTGCCAGTTCCCGCCGCGCCAGCGCCACCACCGAGTGCACGAGGTTATTCGGGCTGAGCGTCACCCGTTGCTGCGGTGCCTTGCGGACGAACCGGGCCACGTGCTGAATGATGTCCTTCGCCCGCTGCGCCTCGTCGTGCGCATCCTTGAGCGCGCCGACGATCTCGTCAGCATCCCAGCCATGGGTTGCCAGCCGTCGCAGCGAACCGTTGCAGTAATTCACCACGGCGGCGATCGGCTGGTTGAGTTCATGGGCCAGTGCCGCCGCCATCTCACCCATGGCGGCGATGCGCATGTAGCGCATCAGCTGCTGCTGGTGATCGCGCGCTTCCTCTTCGGCGGCGATGCGATCGGAAATATCCTCCTGCAGTGCCACCACATGGGTGATCTCGCCGCTGTTGCTCTTCACCGGGGCGAGGCTGGCCGAGGCCCAGAACAACTCGCCGTTCTTGCGACGGTTGCGCAGCTTGCCGGTCCAGGTCCTGCCTTCCTTCACCAGGGACCAGATCGCCGCGTCCTCCGCCTCGGAGCGATCGACGGAGCGCAACAGCGCCGGCGTGCGGCCGATCACCTCCTCAGCCTCGTAACCAGTGACCTCGACGAAGCGCGGGTTGACGTATTCGATCACCGCGGCGGGGGTGGTGATGATGACGATCGCCGGGCTTTGTTCGACGGCGCGGGTCAGCATGCGTAATGCATCCTCGGCCATCCGTCGCTCGGTGACATCGCGCGAGAAAATCGACACCGCGATCGGATTGCCCTTGGGGTCCAGGACGGGGTGGGCACTCACGTCCATGATGCGGCCGCGCCAGGGAAACTCCCGCTGCACCCTGGCGCCGCGGTCGAAGACGCCACGGATCAGGGAACGAAGATGTTCGCCTTCCTCCGGCTGCACCAGGTCGATCAAGGATCGGCCGACGACAGCGCTTGGCTGCAGATCGAAGCAGGCCGCTCCGAAGCGGTTGATCGCCAGCACCACGCCACCGTCGTTAAGCATGGCAATCAGTTCGTCGACGGAGTCGATCATCACCTGCAGCGATGCGCGGCTCTGGCGAACCACATTTTCGAGCCACTTGCGTTCGGTGATGTCGCTTCGCAATCCCACTGTGCCGCCATCGGGGTGCGGCGCTCCTTGACCAGGAGCCAGCGGCCGTCTTGCAGCTGCTCTTCGCCAACGAATTCACTGCCACGTCGCCCATCAAGGCGGCACTTGATCCAGTCGGCGGCGGGCATGTCGAGTTGAAACTGACCGGCGGCAACGGCAGCGCGCAGCAAGTCTTCATAGGCGACGCCCGGCTGCAGCATCGTCGCCAGTGAACTGTAGTAGGAGGCGTAGCGACCGTTGATCATAACCAGGCGGTCGTTGGCGTCCCACAGCGCGAAGCCTTCGCTGATCGACTCGATGGCATCGCGCATCCGGTCGCGTTCGGCGCGCAGCGCCTCCTCTGCCGACCTCTGGATCGTTGCATCGTTGACGATCCAGAGGATGCAGGAGCTGCGGCCGCGACTGCCACCGAGCGGCACGAGCGTCGTCCGCCACCAATTGCCCAGGGCGGTGGCGGTGACACAGCCGTCCCATTCGACGGTGGTGCGGGTGCACAGACATTCGAGGCAGTAACGGCAGAGGCTATCGGCGACCCCGCGCGAAAGGACGTCTTCCAGGCTGCGGCCGCTGAGGTTCCCGTCCGCATGCAGGACTTCGTCCATCATCCGATTGGACTGGCCAAAGCGGAAATTACCGTCCGGGAGCGGCTCGATCAGGCAGGCGGATACGCGCATGCGATCGAGAACCAGCCCGAACAGTTGGCGTTCGACGCTGCCGATTGGGTCCACGACGGGTTGTATGATTGCACTCATGCCGGATCCCCTGAGTTTTTCCGAAAAGAGCGTAGGTTATTGGATAAAACTCGTTCCAATTATCCGCACGATAGATGTAATTCTGGCGGTGGAATGAGCTGCAAAATGCACCCAATGTCCTCGCTAATTGTTGTCATCGTCGCTAGAACATTTAGTTCGTTCAGATTAATACATTATTATCGCCGCGTAAACGGCACAGTATTTCTCTGTCGGGTCAGAGCCTTCCTCTTGCGGCCCGGGCGGTCAAACTTCTCCAGCTGCTGTGTGGACGAAGATTCAGACGTTCTCCCCTCTTGCTGCGACTATACCCAAAAGGGGCAATAAAGGAAATAGGGCATAAGCAAGGCAGCGCTCAGCGGGATGGAGTGCGACAGGTGTGGCCTGAATGGGGAGGGAAATCCCGGCGTGGCGGTCATTCCATGGCTCACGGCCGCCGCCGCAAAGGCGTAAACTGGAGGCAAAGCCAAGGCGGCAACAAAAGCCAATCCGGGATCAAACGACGGGAGCAGACGCGATGGCCACAATGACCGAGATCGAACCGCAGCGCAGGGCGCAGCGAGGCATGGATGTGCCGCAGGAACAGGAGATGGCACAGGGGGTGACGATACGGGCAGCGCTGGCGGGTGGTGACGAAGACATTCTGAGCCCCGACGCGCTCGCCTTCGTTGCTGCGCTCGAACGCCGGTTCGGTGTCGTCCGCCTGCAGCTGCTGGCCCGTCGCGAGGAGGTTCAGGCCGGACTCGACCGGGGCCGGCGACCGGGTTTCCTCGCCGAAACCGACCACATCCGTCACGGCAACTGGCGGGTGGCACCGGTGCCGGTCGACCTGCAGGACCGCCGGGTGGAGATCACCGGCCCGGTGGAGCGCAAGATGGTAATCAACGCGCTCAACAGCGGCGCCAACGTCTTCATGGCCGACTTCGAGGATTCGCTGACGCCAACCTGGCGCAACCTGATCGACGGCCAGGTCAATCTGCGCGACGCCATCGCCGGCAGTATCACCTACGAAGACCCGCAGACCGGCAAGTCATACGCGCTGGAGCAGCCGCGGGCGGTGCTCGTCGTCCGCCCGCGCGGTTGGCACCTGGAGGAGGCGCACGTGCGCGTCGATGGTCGGGCGATGTCGGCGGCGCTGTTCGACTTCGGCCTCTATCTCTTCCACAATGCCCGCACCCTGCTCGATGCCGGCTCCGGCCCGTACTTCTATCTCCCCAAGCTCGAGAGCCACCTGGAGGCGAAGCTGTGGGCGGATGTCTTCACCATCGCCGAGCAGTTGCTTGGCCTGCCGCACGGCAGCATCCGGGTGACGGTGCTGATCGAAACCATCCTCGCCGCCTTCGAGATGGAGGAGATCCTTTATCAGCTGCGCGACTACGCCGCCGGCCTCAACTGTGGCCGCTGGGATTACATCTTCAGCTTCATCAAGAAGTTCCGCAACCGCTCCGACTGTGTGCTGCCTGACCGCAACGGCATCACCATGGCCGCACCGTTTCTGCACGCCTACAGCCGGCTCTTGATCAAGACCTGCCATCGCCGCGGCGCGCATGCCATCGGCGGGATGGCGTCATTCATCCCGGTGAAGACGGATGCGGCGCTGAACGAGGCAGCGATCGAACGCGTCCGTGCCGATAAGCTGCGCGAGGTGGGCGATGGCCACGACGGCACCTGGGTGGCGCATCCGGGGCTGGTGGATGTCGCCAAGGCGGTGTTCGACGAACACATGCCGGGGGCAAATCAAGTGGCGACGATCCGCGACGAGGTGCACGTGACTGCGGCCGACTTGCTCGCGGTGCCGGCGGGGGAGATCAGCGAGGAAGGCCTGCGCAACAACCTGCGCGTCGGCATCCAATATATCGAGGCCTGGCTCGGCGGCCTTGGCTGCGTGCCGCTCTACAACTTGATGGAGGACGCGGCGACGGCGGAGATCTGCCGCTCGCAGGTGTGGCAATGGCTGAAGCACAAGGCGCGGCTCGCCGACGGCCGGCCGATCAACGAAATGCTGGTGGGCGAGCTGATCGACGACGAGATGACGAAGCTGCGCACGGCGCTAGGAGTGAAGCGGTTCGACGAAGGTCACTTCACCGCCGCGATCGCCCTGTTCCGCCAGGTGGCGACCCCGCCCGAGTTCATCGATTTCCTCACCCTGCCGGCCTACGACCGGGTAGTGTAGAAGCGAGGTGTATCACAGCGCCGGGCGGCAATGCGGCCGAAACTACATGACGTCAACGTCATAATTTTGTTATGGTTTTGCCCAAAAGAAGCCTTCCCTGTTCCTGCGCTCTGGCTTACGATCCTATCCGCATACCTTTGGGGGAGGTGGCTCGGCTGACTGCACTCCCCTGCGGATGGGAGGGATCAAGCCGTGGCAACCTTCGTCGGCTCCGACGCAAACGAAACCATCACACCTTCGAACGTCTCCACCACCGTCACCCGCACCCCGCCCGGCAGCCTTCCCAGCACCGCCGCCGACTCCATCGACGGCGGCGGCGGCAATGATACGATCGTTGGCGGCTTTGCGGACACACTCCTAGGGGGCAGCGGCAACGATAGTATTCAGGCGAATGATGGGAATTCTTCGGGCTATGGTATCGACATCTCAATTTCCGGTGGGGACGGGAGCGATACGATAGTGGCAAGTGGAAGTTTGCCATCTAATTCATTTGGAACAATAAATATCAATATTTCTGGGGGCGGTGGCAATGATAGCATGTCCGGCTTTGTGGTCGGACAAATTCAAAGCCCAGATTATCTATTTCCAGGACAACTTAGTATTCGAGGAGGGGATGGTAACGACACCATCGCCGGCGGCTACAGCGTAGCCGGCAATGTCTCGCTGTTCGGTGACGGGGGCAATGACAGCCTGACCGGGCAAGGAAGTGGTGGCGAGACATTCGACGGTGGCACCGGAAACGATACGATCCTCGGCCTCGAAGGCGCGGATGTGCTGATTGGCGGTGTCGGTAACGATTCCCTCGACGGTGGTGACGGCTTTGATTTTGCTGACTATCAGGCGTCCGGCGGTGCGGTCAGCGTTTCGCTAGCACTGACGACAGCGCAGAACACACAGGGCGCCGGCATCGATACCCTGATCCGTATCGAGGGGGTCAACGGCTCCGCGTACAACGACACCCTGTCCGGCGACGCCGGCGCCAACGTCCTCAATGGCGTAGCGGGCAATGACTCGCTCACCGGTGGTAGCGGCGCAGACACTCTCCTGGGTGGCGCCGGCGATGACAGCCTGAACGGTGGGGACGGCAACGACCTTCTCGATGGCGGAGCCGGCAACGACGTGCTGAACGGTGGCGCCGGCGTCGACACCGCGATCTACGCGTCGGCGACGGCGGGAGTCAGCGTATCGCTGGCGATCGCCGGAGCGCAGAACACCGGCAACGGCCTCGATACGCTCATTTCGATCGAAAATCTCACCGGCTCGGACTTTGACGACACGCTGATCGGCAACGCCGGCAACAACGTGCTGCACGGGCGGTGGCGGGCTCGATTCCCTTGATGGCGGTGCCGGCAACGATACCATTGAAGGCGGGAGTTCAGGTGGAACGATCAGCGGTGGTGCCGGCAATGACAGTCTTCATGCTGAAGTCGGAGGTGCATGGTACGTGGCAACCGGAAATCTTTCGGTGTCCGGTGGTGACGGAAGCGATACCATTGTCGCGTCTGATACAGCATCATACTACGGAAGTATTGACGTTTCCATTTCCGGCGACGGTGGAAATGACAGCATCAATGGGCATGCTGCCGGAACGATAATCTCTGGTCGTTGGTATGATTATCCTGTCTATGGCAATATCACTGTCCATGGTGGCGACGGCAACGACACCATCACGGCCGGCTACAGCCTCTATGGCAGCGCGTACCTGTCGGGCGACAACGGCAACGACAGCCTGATCGGCCAGGGTTGGGACAGCGCCAGCGGCCTGGGCGGGATTGAGACGTTGGATGGCGGCGCCGGCAACGATACCATCCTGGGGATGGCAGGGGCCGACGTTCTGCGCGGCGGTGCCGGGAGCGACTCGCTCGACGGTGGTGATGGCCTCGATATCGCCGACTACCAGACCGCCGGGACAGGCGTCAAAGTTTCCCTCGCCCTCACCACGGCACAGAACACGATCGGCGCCGGCCTCGATACCTTGGTCAACATCGAAGGGCTGAGCGGTTCCGCTTACAACGACACCCTTGCCGGCAATTCCGCAAATAACCTGCTCAGCGGCGGGGCTGGCAACGATAACCTCAAAGGCGATGTCGGCAACGACACCCTCGACGGCGGTTTGGGGAACGACACCCTCGACGGCGGCAATGGCAACGACACCGCGAGCTTTGCGTCGGCGACGACCGGGGTGAAGGTGTCGCTCGCGGTCAGTGGTGCACAAGCCACCGGTAGCGGTAGCGACACGCTGATCAGTATCGAAAACCTGCAAGGGTCCGCCTTCGCCGATACGCTGACGGGCAACGCCGGCGACAATAGCTTATCGGGCGGGGACGGCAACGACTCCCTCGCCGGCGGCGCCGGCAACGACACCTTCGATGGCGGCAGCGGCAGCGACACGATCGATACCGGTGGCGGCGCCGACTCCATCACCGGCGACTACGACAGCATCATTGGCAGTGCGGCGGCCGACACGATCCAGGCCTACACCCTGGGCGGGTATCTCAATATCTCGGCCGGCGATGGCGGCGACAGCATCAACGCCAATGCCAATGGCGTTTGGCTGCCTTGGAATGATGTCGACGGCGGTTCGGTAGCCGTGGGAGGTGGGGCTGGAAACGATACCATCGTCGGTCGCAGCGAGGCTGGCCTCGTCTCCATCTCCGGTGGCGATGGGAACGATATTCTCACCGGTTCCGCCTATGGAGGCTACTATGCCAGCTGCTCCATCCATATCGATGGCGATGGCGGGGACGACACGATCACCGCAGATGCCAGCTATGGCGACGTGCTGCTGTCTGGTGGCGATGGCAATGACAGCATTGTCGGCAGTGTGGGCGGCTGGGGAGGGTCATATACTCACGGCGTAACGATATCCGGCGGGGCTGGCGACGATACGATCACCGGGTCGAGTATCCTTGGTGAAACATTCCTTTACGGCGATGACGGCAACGACAGCGTCACCGGTGCGGCCGGCGATGAAACTCTGGACGGCGGCGCTGGCAACGACACCCTCGATGCCGGTGAGGGCAACGACAGCGCGCAGGGCGGCACCGGCAACGACTCCGTCAACGGCTGGGGCGGCAATGACACCCTCGTGGGCGGCGCCGGCAACGATACGGTCGAGGGTGGTGCCGGCAACGACTGGCAAACCGGCGACGACGGCCATGACTCGCTCAACGGCTGGGACGGTAACGACACCCTTTTTGGCGGCGCCGGCAACGACACGCTGATCGGCAACGTCGGCCACGACAGCCTGATGGGCGATGCCGGCGACGACAGCCTCTACGGCGGCAACGGCAACGACACCCTCCTCGGTGTGTGACGGCAACGACACTCTGGCTGCCCGGGAGGGCAACGACAGGCTCGACGGCGGTGCTGGCAACGACAGTCTCGATGGCAGCGCCGGCAACGATTACATCGACGGCGGCGTAGGCTTTGACCAAGCGGGGTACCAATCGGAAGCTGCCGGGGTCAAGGTCTCGCTGGCACTGGCCGGGGCGCAGAACACCGCGGGCGCCGGCGTCGACACGCTGGTTGGCATCGAGGGGATCACCGGCTCGGCCTACAACGACACCCTGACCGGAAACGCCGCGGATAATCTCCTCGACGGCGCTGCCGGCAATGACATTCTGAACGGTGGCGAAGGCAGCGACACCCTTCTCGGCGGCGACGGCAACGATACATTAACCGACCTCAACACCACGTACGGGAGCACCTTGTCGGCCTTTGTCGATGGTGGCTCGGGTGACGACAGCATTGATGCCAGCGTGCGTTCGGGTGATCTGTATGTCGCTGGAGGAAGCGGCAATGACACCTTGAGCGTCTATACCGCATACGCCGATTATTCCACCGAGCAGTTTGTCTACGGTGGTGACGGCAACGACAGCATTGATGCGGGCTCAGAGTACGGAAATTTGGTCGTCTACGGTGACGGTGGAGACGACACCATTTCCGCGCGACTCGGCGGCGTCATCTATGGCGGCAGTGGCAACGATTATATAGTTTCTCGCGGCACTGCCAAAGTGGCGGCGAGTGTCTACGGTGACGACGGCAACGATACCATCGACGCCTGGGGCAGTCTTGGATATGTGGGCCTCCACGGTGGAGGCGGCGATGACAGCATCAGCGCCGTTGGTGTTGCCGATATCTGGGGGATGCCGGCAACGATATCATCGTCGCTAGCGCCTACTTCGAATCGATCCAGCTGTTCGGCGGCGACGGGGACGATACGCTGCAAGCCGGCAGCGTCTATGGCGAGGTGCTGCTTTCGGGCGACGCGGGCGACGACAGCCTGACCGGTGACGGGCAGAAGGAGACCCCTCGACGGCGGCATCGGCAACGACACGCTCGATGGCTACGACGGCGACGACAGCCTCAACGGCGGTGGCGGCAACAACGTGCTGTTTGGTGGCAGCGGCAACGATACGCTTGTGGCCGGGGATGGGAATGACTCGCTTGATGGCGGCTACGACGACGACTCGCTGAATGGCTGGGGCGGCGCCGATACGCTCTCTGGCGGGGCGGGTAACGACCAGATCGACGCCGGCGCCGGCAATGATTGGGCGTCGGGCGACGACGGCGATGACTCGCTCAACGGCTGGGACGGCAACGACACGCTGTTCGGTGGGACCGGCAACGACACCCTGATCGGCAACGTTGGCCACGACAGCCTGATCGGCGATTTCGGTAACGATAGCCTCTACGGCGGCAACGGCAACGACACCCTGGTCGCCGGCGACGGCAACGATACGCTGCTCGCCCGGGAAGGCAACGACAGCGTCGACGGCGGCGCCGGCAACGATTCCCTCGATGGCTACGACGGGGCGGATACGCTGATCGGCGGTGCGGGAAGCGACCTGCTCAGCGGCGGCACCGGCGCCGACAAATTCGTCTACACCGCGATCGGTGACTCCGCGGTGGGCGTCAATCACGACACCATTCTCAGCTTCGATGGCGTCGGTGCGGTGGCGGGGGACCAGATCAACCTGGCGGCGCTCGATGCCAAGTCGCTCGTGGCCGGCGATCAGGCGTTTACGTTCATCGGCACCGCGGCGTTCACTCACGTTGCCGGGCAGTTGCACGCGGTGGCGACCAATGGTGGCGTCGACAGCCTGATCCAGGGCGACGTCAACGGCGATGGCGTTGCCGATTTCGAAATCCTGGTCAAGGGCGCCACTGCAGCAGCGTGGGTGGCGGGCGACTTCATCCTCTGAAGCGCCTCCCCGCACCCGGGGCTGTGTTGCGACAGTCCCCGGCAGCAGGGCTACGCGCCTGAGGCGAAGCGACGGCAACCCTCAGTTACGGATTGATCGGCAGCGGCTCCTTTTTTCTCTCGCTTACGGTGAACTTCTGCTGAGATAGTTCACTGGGGGGTGAGCGGGGCTTGCTTCCCTCTTTCCGTCAACTGAGGGACCAAGCAATGGCCACGTTCACCGGGACAGCCGCCAACGAAACCATCACCCCCGGCTTCGTTTCCGCCACCGTCAGCCGCATCCCGCCCGGCAGTTTGCCCGGCGCCGGGGCGGATTCCATCGACGGCGGCGGCGGCAACGACAGCCTCGATGGGGGAGTGGTAACGATACGATCTTTGGCGGCACCGGCAACGATACCGTCGTCGGCAGCGCCGGCAGCGACGTAATCGATCTTGGTGCGGGTGACGATCGCTTAGTCAACGCGGTCAGCGGCAATGACGCCACGATCATCGGCGGCGACGGCAACGACGTTATCTTGAGTGACAGCGGCAGTCGCTTCGATGTGGTTTCTATCGTTGGCGGCAGCGGCGACGACAGCATCGCCGCTGTCGGCGTCTCCGTCCACGTGAGCGGCGATGGCGGCAACGATACCATCTTCGGCGGGTATTCTCCCTCCGGCAAATCTGCCACCAACTACCTCGACGGCGGCGCTGGCAACGACAGCATCAGCGTCTCCACATTGTATCATGGTGACTTCACGCTTGTCGGTGGTGCCGGCAACGATTGCCTGCATGCCTATTGCGGCTATGGCGCAGGGCTATTTAGCTTAGTTGGCGGTGACGGGGACGACAGCATCTCGAGCAGTACTTGGTATGGTTCTGTTTACGTTCAAGGCGATGGCGGCAACGACACCATCACCTGCGAAGGCAAAGATCCAGACCTTCACGTTTGGGGAGGCACCGGCGACGACAGCATTGTCGCCAGCGGCTTCCAAACATACAACGCTCAATTGTATGGCGAGGACGGCAACGATACGATCGATGCTGTTAATTCTGAGTTCAGGTTTAGTGTCTTCGGCGGCGCCGGCAACGATAGCATTACCGGTGACGGCGGTGTTTACGGTGGCGCCACAATCGATGGCGGCGCGGGCAATGACACGCTTCTCGGCTATGCCTATATTGGCCGAGTCTACGTTTCCGGCGGCGACGGCAACGATTCGATATCCGGCGCCGAAGGTGGCGCCTTCGGCTATCATTCTACCATATCCGTTTACGGCGGCGACGGTGACGACACCATCATCGGTCTCAGTCACTACAGCCTCGATGGGTCGGTGTACCTGTCCGGCGACGCCGGCAACGACAGCCTGCGCGGCGGTGCAGCCGACGAGACGCTGGACGGCGGGACCGGCAACGACACTCTGGACGCCGGCGGCGGCAACGACCGGGCCTGGGGCGGCGCGGGCGACGATTCCATCTCCGGCGGCAGCGGTAACGACGGGATCGCCGGTGACGCCGGCAACGACCGGGCGTCGGGCGACGACGGCAATGATACGCTCAATGGCTGCGCCGGCAACGACACGCTCGCCGGCGGCGCCGGCCGGGACGTGCTGGTTGGCAGTGCCGGCAACGCAGCCTCAATGGCGGCGACGGGCCGGATGCGCTGAATGGCGGTGCCGGGGCCGATGTGCTGCGCGGCGGTGCCGGCGACGACACGTTTGTCTACACCCTGATTACGGACTCGGCCGTCGGCGTCACTCACGACACCGTCCTCGATTTCACCGGCGTCGGCGCGGCGGCGGGGGATCGGATCAACTTGGCGCAGATCGATGCCAACGCGCTTGCGGCCGGCGATCAGGCCTTCAACTTCATCGGCACCGCTGCCTTCACCCACGTCGCCGGCCAATTGCACGCGGTGGCGGCCAACGGCGGCGTCGACAGCCTGATCCAGGGCGACGTCAACGGCGATGGCATCGCCGACTTCGAGATCCTGGTCAAGGGTGCCACTGCTGCCGCCTGGGTGGCGGGCGACTTCATCCTCTGAGGTCCGTCGGACAAGGCAGTGGCACGGCGATGCCGCCACGCCACTGCCGTTCCGGCGCCTGAACGGCGGGCTAACGCTGCATTTGGGGCAACTGATCGCCGGCCGGCGCAACCACGGCCTTGGTCTTTCCCCGATCGCCGTACAACGGCTACTATGGCCGCTATGTCCCCTTCGCCGCAGGTGTCGATGCTGCCGCTTTGTCTCTTCGATTGCGACGGAACGCTGGTTGACAGCCAGCATACGATTATCGCCGCCATGCAGGCGGCGTTTGCCAGCGTCGAACGCGAGCCGCCGTCGGCGCAGGCGATCCGCGAGGTGGTGGGCCTGTCGCTCACCGATGCGGTGGCCGTCCTCCTCGGTGCCGAGGCCGCCGAGACGCGGCGCGTCGCCGCCGCCTACGTCGCTGCAACGAAGTCGATGCGTACTCCCACGGACGGTCTTGAACCGATATTTCCCGGTGTTCGTGACGGTCTCGATGTCCTTGATGCCGAGGGGTGGCTGCTCGGCATCGCCACCGGCAAGTCGCGCCGGGCGCTTGACGATACGCTCACCGAGCATGCCCTGACCGGACGTTTCGTTACCCTGCAGACGGCGGACCGTGCCGCCGGCAAACCGGCACCTGATATGGTGTTTCGCGCCATCGCCGAGACGGGTGGCGAACTATCGCGCACCGTGGTCGTCGGCGACTCGGTGTTTGACATGCAGATGGCACGGCACGCCGGCGCGACAGCGTTCGGTGTCGCCTGGGGCTATCATCCGGTCGACGCACTGCGCGCGGAAGGTGCTCAGGCAGTAGCCAGGACCTTCCCGGAACTGCTGCTGCTGCTGGCCGGCTGGGTATCAACCAGCCGTTAGCAGCGCCGGGCTTCCATTCCCTTATCGGCTTTCCTGCCACCGCGGATGACCGCTCGGTGCGCCTTGTCGTGTGCGCAACGAGGGGGCGAAAACGCATGGCGCGCATATTTTGCCACGGAATTGTCGCAAAAGCACACATCGGCCCTGTTAGGGTAATGTAGGCCCCTTATAAGGTAGCAGTGTAGACCATTTGGGCGCCGATAACAGATTTATAGACGTATTGTACAAAAGGTGAGATCCCAAAATGGGTCATAAACACCCCATAGACCACAATAAGCTTAACAAAACAGCCACGATCCATTAGCGCGAATAACATTTGAAGTATTTAACGCCAGCTCGCGATAGCGGTATATATGTGTACATATCAAATCGTACATACATCTTTCAAGGGTATGTGTGATGATAGTGAAGGGGCGGGACAGTATTCCCAAAACGTAAAAGATGCTGTGACCGCACAACTAGGGGAAGTGTCTAAACGATCCCTTCATGGTGGTCTCAATGGGATGGAGGTGTGAAATGAACAGGACGTTTACTTCGGCATTTGCACTCGCAATCGTGTTGTCTGGTGCTGTTGTCCTGTCGACAAGCGCTCGTGCCGATGATGAGGGTAAAAACAACAAAGACAAAGCCGTCTGCTACAAGGTGCTCTACCAAAAGGGCAATAGTGGATGGGCTTATGACACTAAAGATCGGCTGGTTCTTAATATCCTGAAGCACAGCGATCTTACGAAGGACGAAACCGCCTATTCCGTGCACGGGAAATTCGTCGATGTCGGCGACTATGGCAGATACAACAGAAAAAGCAGGACGAACATGAACGTTGCGACGGGGACTGTCGTGACGAAGTCTCACTCAGACAGTGGCTACGGCAGCAAGTCTGACTCCGGTGCCCGCCCTCAGGAATCCCCTCATTTTGAGTTTTGATACGGATCAATGGGTTGCTACGGATGAGCTTTGCGGCGGCGGTCGGTTATGCAGGGTGAGAGGAAGGTTTCGAGGGTTGGGGTGGGGAAGTGAACGGGGTAGCGCGTCCTGAGTTTCGTTTGACCGACGTTCGTCGGTTTCTTGATGGGGTTTTCGCGGGGCATGTTCACGCCAAACGGATCGCGTCGCTGGCCAACGGCACGCTGGGGGTGATGACCGGTGCGTCGCTGGCGGTTTCGATGATCGGCCATGCGTTGGCGCAGGCGCGGGGATTGCTGACCAAGCATGCGGTCAAACAGGTCGACAGGCTGCTGAGCAACGCGGCGTCTCCGTCTGGGAGATGTTCGGGCAATGGGTTCCGGAGGCGGTTGGCGGCCGCAAGGAAATCGTCGTCGCCATGGACTGGACCGATTTCGACGCCGACGGGCAGGCGACGCTGGCGCTCAATCTGGTGACCGGGCACGGCCGGGCGACGCCGCTGTTGTGGCTGACGATGCTGAAGGCGGAACTGGCGGGCCAGCGCAACGCCATCGAGGATGCGTGTCTCGGCCGCCTTGCCGGGGTGTTGCCGGCGGGGACGACGGCGACGATCCTCGCCGACCGCGGCTTCGGCGACCGCAAACTGTTCGATTATCTGACGAAATTGGGCTTCGCCTATGTCATCCGGTTCCGCGGCGACATCCGCGTCGACGCCGCCGACGGAGAAAGCCGGGCGGCGGCCGAGTGGGTCGGCAAGGGCGGCCGGGCGCGCCATCTGCGCGGCGCCTCGGTCACTGCCGCCGCGCAACCGGTCGGCGCCGTCGTCTGTGTCCACGCCAAGGCGATGAAGGAGCCCTGGTGTTTGGCGACGAGCAAGGCAGACGCATCGGCCCGCGAAATCGTCAACCTCTACGCCAGACGCTGGACCATCGAGCCCAGCTTCCGCGACACCAAGGATCTGCGCTTCGGCATGGGGCTCGGCGCCGTGCGCATCGGCGATCCGCAGCGCCGCGACCGCCTGCTCCTGCTCAACGCCTTCGCCGTGCTGTTCCTCACCCTGCTCGGCGAGGCCGGCGAAGCGCTCGGCATGGACCGCCACCTCAAGGTCAACACCGCCAAACGCCGAACCCATTCCCTGTTCCGCCAGGGCTGCATGCTCTACGACCTCATCCCGGCCATGCCCGAACCCCGCCTCCGGCCGTTGATCGAAAGGTTCCTCGAAATGCTAAAAAACAAACCAATCACCGCCCAACTGACGAACATAGCTTAAATGAGGGGATTGATGAGGTGCCCGCCTGGGCGTGGAGACCGCTGGAGGTCTCTACAAGACGACCAATCATACGTTTGATTGCAGCAATAGCGATGACAAGGCCACGCCTGAGAGCTGGGAAAAGTGCGCCTTGGACGGTTACGAAGGTTACAGCTTGGCGACGGCCGACCGGAACGACGATAACTGCAACTTCTTCCAGGACGGCTCTGGCAGCGGCTATAATCACCACTAGAGCGGAGGCCGATCTGAGTGAATCGTTGGGGATTCCCATTGGGGGCTGGTTCTGATTCAAGATGTCTGCCGGAGGAGGAGGCCGGTGGACATGTCGACAGCGCTTTCCCTCGATCTTCGCGTCCGGGTTCTCAAGGCGGTGGCGGAAGGCGCGAGCCATCGCGCGGCGGCGGCGCGGTTCGGCGTCAGCGCCGCCAGCGTGAGCCGATGGCGGGCGCTGGAGCGGACGCAGGGTGATCCGCGCCCTGGCCCGCTCGGCGGCGACCGCCGCTCCGCCCGCGTCGAGGCGCAAGGCGCGCTGATCCGGCAGCTGATCGAGGCGACGCCGGACGTCACCACCGAAGAGCTGCGCGCGACGCTGGCCGAGCGGGGCCACGGTTTCGGCTACGGCACGCTGCAGCGGTTCTTCCGCCGCCACGGGCTCACGCGCAAAAAAGACCGGCCATGCGACCGAACAGGACCGCCCCGACATCCTGAAGCAGCGCGAGGCGTGGTTCGACGGCCAGATCGACCTGGCCCCGGAGCGCCTCGTGTTCATCGACGAGACCTGGGCGAAGACCAACATGGGCCGTACCTACGGCCGCGCGCCCCGCGGCGAGCGGCTGCGCATGGGCTTCCCCATGGCCACTGGAAGACCACGACCTTCGTCGGCGCCCTGACCATGCGCGGCATGATCGCCCCCTTCGTGCTCACCGGAGCGATCAACCGCGACGCCTTCGATGCCTATGTCGAGAAGGTGCTCGTCCCCGAGCTCCGCCCCGGCGACATCGTGATCATGGACAACCTGTCCAGCCACAAGGGGCCGCGCACCGATGCGCTGATCAGACGCGGGCGCCAGCCTCCTCTTCCTGCCGCCCTACAGCCCCGACTTCAACCCCATTGAGAAGGCGTTCGCGAAGCTCAAGGCCCTGCTCCGCAAGGCCGCCGAGCGCACCGTCGAAGCCCTCTGGGCCGCCATCGGCCGCTTCGCCGACGACTTCACCCCAGCCGAGTGCGCAAACTACTTCAGCGCCTGCGGATACGATCCAGACTGGTAGGATTCCGCTCTAGTAATACGCATACGCGCGTCTGGAGTAGCGCCAGCCCTCTCCGAACGGCATGCGGCGCCAATGATAGCTGAAAGGCTGCGACCTGAGGGGTCGCAGCCTTTCTTGTCAGATCGGCAAGGGATGCCGGATTGCTTGGTTTGGAGGACTGCCGGGACGGGCACCACGCGGACGCGGCCCATGATCGGCGAGCGACGATACGGCAACTGCGACAATGGCGAGGACGATCGCCCGGCGCTATGATCGCGACGCCGGACGATGCGCCGTCGCTTCCCTGCCGTGTGCCGTCCGTACCTGCCGCTCCTTTGCCGACCAGGGACCTGCCTCACAGCCGGATACGCGCGATGCCCCTGCCACCTCGACGCTTCTATCGAACCGTAACCGTAGCCGCGGCCGATGACGGTCATCGCGTGCTATTGGACAATCGCCTGGTGCGAACACCGGCTGGGCCGGTTCTTGCCGTGCCGGGCGCTGTGCTGGCCGAAGCGATCGCCGCTGAGTGGCAGGCGCAAGGCGAGAGTATAGACCCGGAGACGATGCCGCTCACCCGCTTGGCCTTCACCGCGCTCGACCGGGTGCGGCAACAGCGTGCGGCGATGATCGAAAGCCTCCTCGTCTATGCCGGCAGTGACGTCCTTTGCTATCGCGCCGAGTCGCCGCAGGAGCTTAGAGCGATCCAGGAGGCAAATTGGCAGCCGCTGCTCGATTGGGCGGCGGAGCGGTTGGGCGCGTCGCTCGCCGTGACCGTGGGTGTGGTGCCGCTGCGTCAGTCGACGGCGGCGGTTGCCGCCCTTGCCGGCGCCGTCAATGACTGCGACGACTTGGCGTTGACCGGTCTCGCCAATGTGGTGCAGACGGCGAGTTCGCTTGTGATTGGCCTTGCCCTCCTGCACCACAGAATCGATGCGGAAGCCGCCTTTCGTGCCGCTTTTCTCGACGAATGCTACCAGGCGGAGCGCTGGGGCAGCGATCCGGAGGCGGCGGCGCGACGCGAGCGGCTTGCTGCTGACATCGCTGCGGCGGCGCTTTTTCTCCAGCTATCGCGCCGCAATGGGGCGGCTGGCTGAGGCCAGTGGCACGGAACTGGGAGACGACAACGAACCGGCACGGCGAACATCGCCCGCCGGAGGGATGAGAGGTGGCAGTGGGCGAAGCGGGTGTGCCGCGTAAGACGGTGCAGGTGCGGATCGAGGGTCGCGTGCAGGGGGTCTGGTACCGAGGCTGGGCTGTGCAGGAGGCATTGACGCGTGGCCTCGCCGGGTGGGTGCGCAATCGCAGCGACGGTTCGGTGGAGGCGATGTTTTCCGGCCCGAAGGACGTGGTTGACGCCATGCTCGAGGCGTGCTGGCAGGGCCCGCCGTCGGCGCGCGTTAGTCGGGTGACGTCAAGCCCGGCTCCCGAACCCGAAACACCCGGCTTCCACCCGATGGCCACCTTATAAAACGCAGCAAAGTCGAACTCGCCGTGCAGGGAGATCGCCGCGCGGGCGCGTCCCGGGTGGCGCGACGAGCCCCAGTCCCGGCGGCGACGCCCGGCTCAGCTGGTATGCAGACAGAGCCGGTTGCGACCGAGGCGTTTCGCCGCATAGAGCGCCCTGTCGGCAAGTTCGAGGGTGTCTTCGACGCTGCGATCGCTGGTCAGTGGCGCTACGCCGATGGATACCGTGGACGCGACCACCTCGCCGCTGCGCAAAGGGACCTCCCAGCCGGCAATCTTCAGCCGCAAACGCTCGACCACCGACCACGCCAGCCGCAGGTCGGTATTGGGCAGGCAAACGATGAACTCGTCGCCACCATAGCGAAAGGCTACGTCGTAGGGTCGCACGCTCGCCGCCAGCAGCGAGGCGATGCTGCGCAGAATGGTATCGCCGGCGAGGTGGCCGGCGGCGTCATTGATCGCCTTGAAACGATCCAGGTCGATGACAGCGACGCAGCAGGGCTGACGATTGCGCTCGTGCCGTTCGCGTTCGATCTGCAGATGCCGCAACAAGGCGTTGCGGTTGCCGATGCCGGTCAGCGGATCGATGTTGGCGAGCAGAGTCCAGGTTTCGCACAGCATTTGGCGCAGCGCGTTGTTGACATCGATCACCGCGGCCAGAAACTGGGGACAGCCGACACCAAGCCGCTGTGGTGTTGCGGCGACGCAAGCTGGGAGCAGCGTTTCCGCCATCGTTTGCAGCCGCTGCACCAGATCGTCGATTTGCGCCAACAGCGGGCTATTGCGGTGAACGGCACGGTGTGAGCCGGAAAACCAGAGTCTGTCATCCCACGGCCGAGGCGGCGGGATGGTGGACGAGCTCGGTCCCGGCGTGGTGCCGGCCTTCGCCGCGGTGTCGATACACAGTTGCGACCAGCGGCAAAGGTCGCCCATGATCCGGTCCAGATCCTCGGCCGCGCGCATGAGCTGATCCGGTTGGATCAGTCCGGCCAGCGCCGCCGGAAGATCGTTCCCGGGGGCGGCAACGAGGGTCCACTGATCGACCTTGCTATGCCTATGGTTGCCATCAGCGGCGGCATCAAGCCGCTCGGCTTTGCCGCCCGCCGTATCGGGTCGGTCCCCGGGGTCTGATCCATGCGGCGCGGTCACCCCAGGCCTCCCATGCGACGACACCGACAACGGGATGAGCGTTGCCGAGGGAAGCGGCGACCGCCAAGCGCGCAGCCATGTGCTGCAGACGCGGCGAAAATAAACGATCGACTGGTCACGTTATTTTGTCAACTTATAGCGCTGCGGTATACTGTTGTGATAGTTGCGATCAAGCGCCGTATTCATACACCGATCGCGCCCACTCATGGACGTACTCGAGTCTGATTGTCGCAATCTGGCTGCCGCATGCCACGTGCGTAAGGCAAGCACCAAAACCTCCCTCGATGTCCATCCCGCGTTTTCTGAACCTATCCTTCTGCAAGTGTAGTGCGGCGAAGCGACAATTGGCTGTGATTGCTGTCAAATATCGAAGAAAAGGTTTCCCGCAGCGCCTGATCGAGTTCGTCGAGGCTGGCGACGACACCGAGCGCGGCGAGTGAGGTGACGCCATAGGCGGCAAGGCCGCAGGGGACGATCCCGGCGAAGTGGCTCAATTCGGGATCGAGGTTGATGGCGATTCCATGATAGCTGACCCAGCGGCGGACACGCACGCCAAGAGCTGCGATTTTCGCCTCGCCTGCGGGGGTTGTCACCCAGATTCCGACCCGGTCCTGCCGCCGCTCACCGGCGACGCCGAAGCGGGCAAGGGCAGCAATGATCCAGGCTTCGAGGCTATGCACGAACGCGCGGACGTCTCGGCCGCGGCATGCCAGGTCGAGCATGACGTACGCCACCCGCTGCCCGGGACCGTGGTAGGTATAGCGACCACCGCGGCCGCTGGCATAGACAGGAAAGCGGTTCGCATCCAGTAGTTCGCCTTCGCCGGCGCTGGTCCCAGCCGTATAAAGCGGCGGATGCTCAAGCAGCCAGATGGCCTCTGCCGCGGTGCCGCGACGAATCGCCGCCACCCGCTCTTCCATGACGCGTACCGCTTGCGGGTAGTCCACCGGCTCGTCACTGATCAGCCACTGCATCGGCAACGGCATCCCGTGTTCTCCGGGTGCGTTGGCGGGCAGGCCGGGGCTATCGGGGTTGGTCAGGTTCGACACGCGCGGGGAGAACTCCCTCTTTCTTGGTTAACTCGCTGTCGATCGGCGATCAGGCATCCCGAGCGCTTGATCGCACGCCAGCATTTTGCTATCTCCGCATACATGAAATGGCTCCTGCGCCATCTTCAAGAATTATCATGCGGTCGTGGCGGAATGGTAGACGCGCAGCGTTGAGGGCGCTGTGGGGGAGACCCCGTGGAAGTTCGAGTCTTCTCGACCGCACCAATTCGCGAAGCTGCTGACGGCTTCTGACCCCCAGATGGGATCTGGCGTCGCCGTCGGTCTCGCCTTCGGGCACGTATAACCTTCCACAGCTGTTTCTTGCCGCGGTCACCGCGGTATCCGTAACCGTCGGGAGTGGGCGCCGATGCGGCAGGACCTTTCTGACCACGCGCCGGAAACTGAACTTGCCGAGAATCAGGAGGTCAGCCACGACCTCCTGCCACGGCGGGTGGAAGCAATCCGCGAGGCCCTCGCCGCCGAAGACAAGGCAAAGGTTAATGCGCTGCTGCTAGCGCTGCACGATGCCGACGTCGCCGCGTTGCTGGAAAACCTTTCGGTGGAAGACCGCCGCGACCTGGTACCGCTCATCCGCCTGGAGGAGCGGCCGGACGTACTGGCGGAACTGGACGAGAACGTCCGCGACGAAGTGATCTCGCAACTGAGCGTGGCAGAGACCGCGGCGGCAGTTGCCAGTTTGGAAACCGACGACGCAGTCTATGTCCTCGAAACGCTCGATGCGAGCGAGCAGCGCCAGGTGCTGGCATCAATCCCGCGCCTGGAGCGGCTTCTCCTTGAAGAGGCGCTGAGCTACCCCGAGGACAGCGCCGGGCGGCTGATGCAGCGCGAACTGATCGCTGTGCCGAACTTCTGGAGCGTCGGCGAGACGATCGATCACTTGCGCTACATGCACGCGCAGATGCCGGACCGTATGCCCTATGCCTTTCATGAGATTTACGTCGTCGATCCGGGCCATCGGCTGGAGGGCAGTGTAAGCCTCGACCGGTTGGTGTGTGCCGCGCACGCGGCGCCGCTGGCGTCGATCATGATCCGCGAGCTGCGGGTGTTGCGGACCGATACCGATCAGGAAGAAGTCGCGGTGCTGTTTCGCAAACGCGATCTGATTGCCGCCCCTGTCGTGCACGATACCAGCGGCCGGCTGGTGGGCGTAATCACCATCGACGACGTGGTCGACGTTATCGACGAGACCTATGAAGACGAGATCATGCACTTGGGCGGCGTCGGTGCCGACGACTTGCACCGCCACACCCTGGCGACGGCACGCGCCCGCTTTACTTGGCTGCTGGTCAACCTCGGCACTGCGGTGCTTGCCTCGCTGGTGATCGGGATGTTCGATGCGACCATCGAGCACATGGTGGCGCTGGCGGTGCTGATGCCGATCGTCGCCTCGATGGGCGGCAACGCCGGCACCCAGACCTTGACTGTCTTCGTTCGCGCGCTCGCGATGCGCGAACTGACGACCAGCAACGCCCTGCGTGTGATCGCGAAGGAACTGCTGGTGGGGTTGATCAACGGCGGCCTGTTTGCGGTGATCGCCGGCGGTATTGCCTGGCTCTGGTTTGACAGCCCGTTCATTGCCGGCATCATCGGTGCGGCAATGATCATTAACTTGGTGGTGGCAGCATTAGCCGGCGCTATCATCCCGCTGGTGATCGAGCGCCTGCGGGTCGACCCAGCCGTCGCCTCGGCGGTGTTTGTAACCACCGTGACCGACGTGGTTGGTTTCTTCGCCTTTCTCGGCCTCGCGTCCTGGTTCATCCGCTAGTTGCCGAGAGGCAGGCGGGATCAGGGATTGCCAGGAGTCGAATTATCAGGGGTCGAGCCGGGTAGAGCGGCTGGCGCCGGCGGCGCCGCTGGCATTGGTTGCGCCTCGCTACCGGCAAGCGCCCATCCTTGCGTGCGCATGCAGCCTTCGAAGGATCGCCGGTTTGGGAAGCTCACCATGGAGGCAGCACCGGTAACGCTCACATTGGGCGTGCTGTAGGTGACCGCGTCGGCGGTGCGCTGATCGAAGCTTGAATTCATCGAGCTGAACGACTGCATCTGCAGGGTTCGCCGGCACATGCTATAGGCACTGCCGAAATTACCCTGATTGCCTTGACCGACCCAGCGGTAGCCGCTCTGCTCGCCGCTTTGCATGAGCTCCGACGTCTCGTTGCTGCCGCTAGCGCAGCCGGCAGCGGCGAGCGCCAGCGCGATTGTCATCAGGCGCCACCGACCCCGGTTAAGGTCAGCGAAGGATCGGATGATGTTCAATGCCTTGCCCTCCATAGACCGCACGAGACTATCCAATCGCACATTTTGCGTGTCCGGGTAAAGAGGGGTGAGGCGATAAGCGGACATGGTGCGGCGGGTTTTGATCGTGTCGCGTTTGTAGATCGATGCGCGGGCTCCGCCAAAGATCGGCAGCGCCGTTTCCTGGTCTGTGGTGATGTCACGCTGGCCCGCGGCGCCCGGCAAAGGTGGCGGTGGGGATCAGCAGCAGGGCGAGGAAGGTGACCAGGTGAAAGATGCTGGCGGTCTGATTGCCCACCAGGGCGGTGATGACCAACTCGAGGCCGAAGATCGCCGCAACGCCGAGCCAGCCGGGTAAGCCCATGTCGCGTAACCGTTTTGCCTGCAGGTTGATGTTGGCGAAGCTAATTGCCGCACCGATCACGATCGTTGCCACCAGCAGCAGCGAGATCGCCGTGCTGCTCAGGTGCTGCAGCAACAGTTCCTTGGCCTTCTCCGCATCGCCGCCGGTGATGGCTTCGCTCAACCCTTCGCTCCCGCCCAAGAGGACGGTGAAGGCGACACCAATGGCAAAAACCAGGAGCAGCAGCAGCAGGCAGTAGCCAAGATAGGGCAGGCGTTGCAAGCGGCCGTCGCGCACGTCGCCGAAAAGTGCCGTTAACATCTCGTGTTACCCCCGCAATCCATTGAACTCTTGCATCCTTCGTCTCGCCGTCCATCGACGTGCCGGCGCGAAAGCGCCCCCGCTCACCCGCACTTTGAATAGCCACAACTGGTGCACGTATCGCAGCCCTCCTGGCGCATCAGCGATGGTGATCCGCACTTGGGACAGTGGCGGAACCGGCGGTCGCTGACGGCGGTCAGCTCGTCGCCGACGACCTGACGGGTGGGTTCGATCAGCGGCGCATGCCGACGTTCCGGCGCCGGGATAAAACCGGTGTCAATCATGTGCTTTTCAATCACCTCGCCGATGGCGGCGAGCAGGCTCGGCACGTAACGGCCGCCCATCCACTGGCCGCCGCGCGGATCGAAGACCGCCTTCAGTTCCTCGACGACGAAAGAGACATCGCCGCCGCGGCGGAAGACGGCAGAGATCATCCGCGTCAGCGCCACCGTCCAGGCGTAGTGCTCCATGTTCTTCGAGTTGATGAACACCTCGAACGGCCGCCGCCGCCCGTCCTGGATAATATCGTTGAGGGTGATGTAGATGGCGTGGTCGCTCTCCGGCCAGCGAACCTTGTAGGTCTGGCCCGGCAGCGCCTCCGGCCGGTCGAGCGGACGAAACATCTGCACGATGGCGCCGGAGTCGCCCAAGTCCTTCGGCCGCGGCTCCATCACCGGCGCCGGCAGCGGCAGCTCCGCCTGTGCCGCGGCAGGCCGTGCCTTCGCTGGTTGCCGGACTTCGAGGACCGCACCGGTGACGTCGTTGGGGCGATAGGTAGAACAGCCTTTGCACCCAAGCTCGTAGGCGTGCAGGTAGACGTCCTTGAACTCGTCGAAGGAGATGCCTTCGGGGCAGTTGATGGTTTTCGAGATCGAACTGTCGATGTAGGTCTGTAACGTCGCCTGCATCACCAGGTGGTCGGTGGGGCTCAGCCCCTGCGCATCGACGAAGTAGTCCGGCAGCGGCGCGCCCTCGCCCTTGAGGCGGCGGAACAGCCGGTAGGCATAGTCCGAGACCTCCTCCTCGCGGCGGTTGCCATCCGGCATCAGCACATGGCGGACATAGCGAAAGCTGAACACCGGCTCCAGCCCGGACGACACGTTGTCGGCAAAGAGCGAGATGGTGCCGGTGGGAGCGACCGAGGTGAGCAGCGCGTTGCGGATGCCATGGCGGGCGATGGCGTCGCGCACGTCGGCGTCGAGGTGGGAGACGGTTTCCCCGGCGAGGTAGCTGTCGCGCTCGAACAGCGGGAAGGCCCCCTTCTCGCCGGCGAGGTCGGCCGACGCCAAGTAGGCCGCCCGCTGCAGCGTCGCCATCCAGCGTTCGGTCAGCGCCACCGCGCTCTGGTCGCCATAACGGGCGCCACAGAGGATCAGGGCGTCGGCAAGGCCGGTGATGCCAAGGCCGATCCGTCGCTTTGCCCGCGCTTCGTGCTCATGCTCCGGCAGCGGAAAACGCGAGACATCGATCACGTTGTCCAGCAGCCGAACCGCGGTGGCGACGAGGTGGGAAAGCTGGTCGGCATCGATGCGGGCAGCCGGGGTGAAGGGATCCTGCACCAGCTGCGCCAGGTTGATGGAACCAAGGAGGCAGGTACCATAGGGCGGCAGCGGCTGCTCACCGCAGGGATTGGTGGCGTGGATGGTTTCGCAATAGTGAAGATTGTTCAGACGGTTGATCCGGTCGATGAAGATGACGCCCGGCTCCGCATAGCCATAGGTGGCGCGCATGATCCGGTCCCACAGCTCGCGGGCGCGCACCACCCGGTAGACGGTGCCGCGGAAAGCCAGTTCCCATGACGCATCGTCGCGGACGGCTTGCATGAATGGATCGGTGACGAGCACCGACAGATTGAACATGCGCAGCCGCCCCGGTTGGCGCTTCGCCTCGATGAACGCCTCGATGTCGGGATGGTCGCAGCGCATCACCCCCATCATCGCCCCACGTCGTGAGCCGGCACTCATGATCGTCCGGCACATGGCGTCCCAGACGTCCATGAAGGACAAGGGGCCGGACGCGTCGGCGCCGACGCCGACCACCGGTGAACCCTTTGGCCGCAGGGTGGAGAAATCGTAGCCGATGCCGCCGCCCTGCTGCATCGTCAGCGCTGCCTGTTTCAGATGCTCGAAGATGCCACTCATGTCGTCGGGAATGTCGCCCATGACGAAGCAGTTGAAGAGCGTCACCCGGCGACCGGAGCCGGCCCCCGACAGGATGCGGCCGGCGGGCAGCAGCTTGAAATCGGCCATTGCCTGAAAAAAGCGTTCTTCCCACCTGACCGGATCGGCCTCGACGGCGGCGAGAGCACGGGCGACGCGCCGCCAAGTGTCGGGAATGGATTTGTCGAGGGCACTCCCATCCACCGCTCGCAACCGGTATTTCATGTCCCAGATCTGCTGAGAGACGGGAGTGACCTGCACCATCGCGGTTCTCGCTGCTGAAGGGCTTGGTTGCTGCTGGCGGCTTGTTTCGGCACCGAAGCTCAGCCACCGGCTACTTTACGTGTTGCCCGGCTCCGCGTCAATGTTCACGTTACGTTCATGGCGGGCGCCGACATGTCGCCGGCCTTAGTCTGGCGTTGGCCCCGTGGGAAGCGGCTCGCCGTCATTGGCGCTCAGTCGCAAGGTGGCATCGTCGATCCGCGTCGCCAATTCCTTCAGGAACGCGTCGCGGGAGAGGCCGCGGGGTATCGCCGGCAGGAACTCGATGGTGACCAGCCCCGGCCGCTTGCGCAGGCTGCGGCGGCCCCAGCGCAAGCCGGAATTGAGCGCCACGGGTATCAGCGGCACGTCGATGCGCTGATAAAGGGCGGCGATGCCTGGTTGATAGGGCACATGCGCATCGGCTGCCACCCGTGTGCCTTCGGGAAAGACGATGATCTGCGAGCCGTTGGCCAGGCACGCCGCCACTGCCGGCAGCATTGTCCGCAGCGCTCGCGCCCCGGCACTGCGATCGATGCCGATGTTACCCAGCGTCTTCAGGTACAGGCCGAACAAAGGCACCTGCAACAGCTCGCGCTTGAGCACGAAAACCGGATCATCGAGGATGACGTGGAAGATGACAGTGTCATAGGCCGATTGGTGCTTGGCGGCGAGAATGGCCGGGCCCTGCGGCAGATTCTCCTGGCCAACCACGCGATAGCGGATGCCGCAGATGCCACGGGCGAGACCGACGATGCCGCGGCACCACAGGGCCGCGCACCGCTGCAACTGCCGTCGTGGCAGGGCCAGCAAGGGCAGGAAGAGGACGACAAGCGACCAGGTCCACAGGTTGGCGAGGATGGCGAAGGCGAGAGAGCGCAGGAAGATCAGCATCGGCCGAGCCAGTGGGCACCGGCGTGGAGGGCCTGCAGCCAGGCGTCGCGTAGCGCCGCCGGGTTCGGCAGCCCCAGCCGATGGCGCGCCGTGGCGAAAAGGTATTTGCTATATTCGGTGACGATCAGGGCGGCCGTTCCTGGACTGCGCCACCAGGCATCCTGGTGCACGCGATGTGGAAAAACCGGATGGGGAATGACCCGCGCTTCCGGCAGCGCGTGTTCGAATTCGAGCAGGCTGCGCGGCATATGGTAACTGCCGGTGACCAGGCGCAGCGAGTGGTAACCGCGCCCGCGCATCCAGGTCGCTGTTTCTTCGGCGTTGCCGGCGGTATCGCGTGCGCCGTACCCGGTCTCGATCCGGGAATCGGCGGCGGACGCTGGGATGCCGGCGACACGCAGTAGATCGGCGACCGGAACACCGGGTGCACGCCGGAAATAAAGACACGCTCACCCTTGCGCTCGGCCAACAGCCGTAGCCCGGTTGCCAGCCGCTCACTACCGCCAGTCAGCACGACGATGGCGTCAGCGGCGGTGGTGTCATCGACGACGTCGTCGGGAATGGTATGGGCAAAGCGAATCAGTCCCACGGACCAGACGGCAGTGCCGGCCAACAGGCCGCTCAGAATCAGCAGTGCCGCAAATCGCAGCCGTCGCCGGCGCGGCGCGGGACGCATGCGCATCTGTCTGGCGCGCTTGGGCGTCGCGGCAACGGCAACGGCAGCGGCCCGGCTGTCCGTCGGTCCGCTTCCACCCTGGCGCCGGCGACCGGTGGCGGGAATAGGCGCAGCCGTACCTGCACGCTGCCGGCGGCGGCCGGCCTGCCGGTTGCGCCGGCGGTGCGGTTTCGCGCTCTCGTGTAACCCTCGATCCACGTCGGAACTCGTTCGATCGCTGCTGTCTCCCGTTGCGACAGAGTGGTCCGCTTGCCAGCCTTCTTCACCGTCTCGTCGCAGCACATCGCGATGCGGCCAGCCCGTCAAGAGCTTATCGCCATCGGCGTAGGCGCGGCGAAGGCGTGGATGAAATCAGCATAATGTTGCCGTCCTTCGCCCAGCGCACCGGCTTGCCGTCACCCGCCTGTCGCGGCAGGTACGCTTCCATGCCGGATGCCGAGCGCTCGAATCATCGGTGGCAGCCGGCGGCAGCGCACGCATCGGCAGCGCCATCGTCGGTGCTTGCCGGGGTATTCCTGACGGTCGGGTGGCGATCGGCGGCGGGCTGGGAGAGGCGACAAATGCATCTGGGCGCGGGTCTTGGCAGGGCGAGCGGGCCGGCAAGGGAAAAATGCCACGCGCCGTGATGTCGGAAACGTTTGAAACCGCGGGCGGAGCCCGTAATATGCGCCCGTGCAGTCAAGACGCAGCGCCGCGGTAGCTCAGGGGCAGAGCACGTCCTTGGTAAGGACGGGGTCGGTGGTTCAATTCCACTCCGCGGCACCACTCTTTCCAATGAAATTAATGGCTTAGCTAGGCCACCCGACGCCTCTGCCCGGAACGATCCGGAACCGCGCGGCAGAACGAAGACCGAATCGGCAAGCAAAGGCGTGCAAAATCCGTGCAGCTTGTTCGTTGTAAGTTCCGGTGGTTCTGGCGACAGGACGATCCGCGGGGCGTCGCCGCCGCAGCTGGAAAGACAAGCTTCGCTCATTCGGTGCGGATCCGCAGCCTATTGGTGCAGGCATGCCTGCTCGCGTCGCTTTCGGAGCGATTCGCACCAAAGCTGTGACCTTCTCGTCAAATTAGCCCCTTTCGCGGTCGCCTTTCCCACCGTCCCGCGCGGGCCGCCGTCGCCGACTGAACGTGACTACGGTCAGCCCGAAAAGAAGGTGCGTTGGAAAAAGGGAAAACGACCGTGAGGGCATAAGAAAACCCGGCAGCCAGTAGGCGCCGGGGTTCCTTGGATACTGCGTAACTTGAGCCTGACATCTCATCAGTTACGCGGTCTCCTGCGAATTGGCAAGTGAAAAGGCGCCGAAAGCGCAACAGGTGAGCTTTGCCTGAACGGTCCCCCGCCTACGAGGGACCGAACGAGATGCCTCGTGTCCATAGGGCGCCGGCTGACACGCCCGGCCCATGCCGGAGAGCGGCGAAGGACCTACACCACTCCAACGGGACACGATCTTCCAAAGGTCCGGCGCCTCCGGGTCTGCGCGCTGCCCTATAGTCAATTCCTCCCGCCGACACATTGAAGGCCAGCGCAGCGGGCCTTACAGGCCTCTGGATACGCCGGCCCAGTCAATCTGCAGCGGGAAAGACATCACTCGGCCAACGCGATCCCTTCCGCACTTGGCGAAACGGCTCCTTCCTGCGAGCGGCTCTCTGACCCGGCTGGCATCGAATCCTCGTCGGCGAAGGCGAAGTCGAGTGGCGTCCCCGACGCGTGAGCGTACAGCACCAGGTCGTTGAGCGTTCGTTCTCCTGGCTCGCTCGCCGCTTGTCGCGGCGGATCGCCACTAGTCGGAGGACAGCGGCGACGTTGAAGCCCTCGTCGCGCACTTCCGCCTTCAGGTCCTTGAGGTTTTCCTTCAATCCGTCGATTTCATCGAGAAGGTGTTCCAACCGCTCGAGAAAGGACGTGAGCCTTTCCGTCGCTGCTGTGTTCTGACCGATCGACACGATGTTTCCTTCGTCTGCACGCTGGGTGTTCGCTGCGCCAGGGGGCGCCTGTAATCCGAAACGAAGGTGCCGGACCGAATGACCTCCCGTCAAACCGCAGGCTGTTGGTCACTACAAGCACATTCAAAGCGAACGGAATTCGAAGCATGGCACAGAATGCTGGAGGAGCACGACGCCCTCGCGTACGCGAGATCGACGGCGTTGATACCAAGGGTAGCCCCTCCGCCCCCGTAGCGCCACACCGCCATCGGGGTCCGGCCGGCCAGCGCCTGATGCGGCCGGCGGGTGTTGTAGAAGCCGATCCACGCGGCGATCCCGTCACGCGCCTCGCGACCATCGGCGTAGCCCTTCAGATAGGCGTCCTCGTACTTCAGCGACCGCCACAGCCGTTCGATGAAGACATTGTCCATCCAGCGGCCGCGGCCGCCCATCGAGATCCGAATGTCGGCGCTNNCGGTCAGCCGGCCGGTGAAGGCAGCACTGGTAAACTGGCTGCCCTGGTCGGTGTTGAAGATCTCCGGTCTGCCGAAGCGCGCCAGTGCCTCGTCGAGCGCGTCGACGCAGAACGCGACGTCCATGGTGTTCGACAGCCGCCAGGCGAGCACCGCCCGGCTCGCCCAGTCGATGATCGCCACCAGGTAGAGAAAGCCGCGGCCTACGGGCACGTAGGTGATGTCGGTCGCCCACACCTGGTTCGGCCGGTCGATCACCAGGTCGCGCAGACGATACGGGAAGATCTTGTGCCCCGGCGCCGGCTTCGTCGTTCTCGGCTTCGGCCCGAGAGCGGCGATCCCCATCCNCCGCATCAGCCGCTGCACCCGCTTGCGGTTGACGGTGAGGCCATCGGCCCGCAGCATCACCGTCATCCGCCGCGAGCCGAGAAACGGCCAGGCCATGAACAGCGCATCAATCCGCGGCATCAGCGCCAGATCCTCGGCGCCGTTGACAGCTGGCGCGGTTTCTTCGTTCAAGCCAACAATGCGGTGGTCCTGCAGGGTGCCAGCGCAATCGCACCCTTCAAGGCAGCATTTGACGCCTACTGGGCGAGCGACGACGTCTTGATCTTCGGCAAGAGCCCCTCGGCGACGTGGACCGATCTTGGGCTGTCAGGCATCGACGCCAAGGTCGCCTTTTCGCCGCACGCGCCGGCGAACGCGCTGCTCGCGGCCGTGGCAGAAGACATCGAGAGCCATACGACGTCGTGCCTCTTTTATTCGCTGGCCTTTCTCTTTCAGACCAAGGGAGCGATCCGTGATGCGATCAAGGCGGTGACGGACCGCAACGACCTGTTCGTATACGGCATCTCGGACAAGAAGGTAGGCGGCCTCGACCTCCAGAAACCCGATGGCAATCGGGCCCCCGTCAGCGCCGCGGCACTTGGCAAGAACGCGCCAAAGCCGTTCTCAGAAGAGCCGGCTGGAGGCGGAGGCACCCGCATGCACCACAAATTTTTGGTGATCGACTTCGATAAGCCGTCCGCTCGAGTTTACTTTGGCTCCTACAACTTCTCCAAGTCGGCGGACCGGGAGAATGGCGAGAACCTCCTCGTCGTCCGTGACCGACGGATCGCCGTGTCCTACGTGGTGGAGGCCCTGCGCATCTTCGATCACTACCACTTCCGGGTGGCGCAGCAGGAGGCGAGGAACGCCAGGCGCAAGCTTCTGCTCAGGCGACCTCCGCGGGCTGCCGGAGGGACCGCGTAGTTCGCAGAGGATTATAGCGTTCCGGTGAAGATCCGCGACCGTGAGCTCTTTGCCTGAAAATCCTTGCGACCGCGGCTCCAGTCCCTCGGGCCATTCGTGCTTGTTGCCCTCGTTCAAGCGGATACGTCGCCATTGGGATGCTGCTCCCGAACCGCCGGCCGATGGTCGGGGTCATCAACGTCGGTCGGTGCCTGCCTCTCAATTCTTTCTATTGCGGGCGCGACCGAGGCGCAGCGACCTCTACAAAGCGGAATCCGATCGCGTCGAAACTTGCGGACGGCGCGCGGATGTTCACAAGGGTGAGCCGCTGGAGGCTGTAGCTGGCCGGCGCTGGAGACAGAGGCGCCCCGGGAAACATGGGGCGCCTCGCCTCTTCGGTGCTGGGGGTCACAGGATGAAGTCGGCGGCTTGCCAATTGCCCGCAAGGATGTCGCCATCGTGGACAATGATCTGCAGGTCGGCGCCGCCTCCGTCAACGTCGGCGAGGATCAGAGTGTCGGCGCCGGCATTGACCAGCGACAGATGGCCGGCGCCGGTGCCGCCGAAGATGAAGGCCTGGTTGCCAGCCACCGTCGTATTGGCGTCGATGGCGCTGAGATCGATCCGGTCGCCACCGGCGATGCCGATCCCCTCCATGTCGAAGATCTGGTCCGAGCGGGTCGTCGTCGACTGCGAGACCGCGGTGAACCGGAAGACATCGTCGGCGAAGTCCACGCCACCCAGCAGGGTGTCGGCGCCGTCTCCGCCCAGCATCGTGTCGATCCCGTAGCCGCCGTAGAGAGAGTCGTCGTCGGCACCGCCGTTGAGAAAGTCGTTGCCGGCATAGCCCAGCAGCGTGTCGTTGCCGGCGCCGCCGGCGATGCTGTCGGCGCCGGTGAACGTATAGATGTAGTCGTAACCGTCATCACCGGTGACGGTGTCGTTGCCGAGTGACGACACGTTGAGGTAGTCGTTGCCGGCGCCGAGGTGGATCAGGTCGTCGCCGTCGCCACCGTTCACGGTGTCGTCGCCGTCGCCGCCGTTGATCGTGTCGGCATCCGCACCGCCATCGATCGCATCATTGCTCTCGCCGCCGCCGATCGAGTCGTTGCCCGATCCGCCGTTGATCGAGTCGGCCCCGTAGTTGCCGAGCAACGTGTCGGCGCCGTTGCCGCCGTCGTAGTATTCGCCGCTGGTGTAGCCGTAGATGTAGTCGTTTCCGTCTTCGCCGTAAAACGTATCGTTGCCGCCCGAGAAGACGTCCAGATAATCGTCGCCGCCGCCGAGGTAGATCAGATCGCTGCCGTTGCCGCCATCGACGGTATCGTTGCCGCTGCCGCCGTAAATCGTGTCGCCGTAGTCGCCGCCGTAGATGCGGTCGTTGTCGTTCCCGCCGTCGATCAGGTTGTTGCCGCTCCCCCGTAGATCGTGTCGTTCCCGTAGAGGCCGAGCAGGGTGTCGTTGCCGGCGCGCGCGTCGATGACGTTGTCGGCGAACGAACCGATGACGTAGTCGCTGCCGTCGCCGGTGTAGACGTTTTCGAAGTTGGCGACCGCTTCACTCCAGCCGCCGGGACCGGACGCCGTGCTCGAGAACAGATTGACGGTGAGGACCGGCGAAGAAGCGGTAGTCGATCGTATCGGTGCCGTAGCCGCCGTCCATGCTGTCGATGCCGTAGCCGCCATCGATCAGGTCGTTGCCGTCTCCGCCGAGCAGCGTGTCGTTGCCGTCGTCGCCGAGAATGTACTCGTGACCGACGCCTCCGGCGATGTAGTCGTTGCCGGCGCCGCCGAAGTCGGTGTCGTTGCCGCCGCCGATGCCATAAATGTAGTCGTTGCCGGTGCCGAGCATGATCGAATCGTCGCCGGCGCCACCGATCACGGTATTGTTGCTGTCGTAGGTATGGATCGTATCCGCGCCGTCACCACCGTTGATGTAGCTCCTGCCGTGCTTGTCGCTGATGTAGTCGTTGCCGGTACCGCCATAGATCGTGTCGTTTCCGCGGTCCCCGAACAAGGTATCGTTGCCGGCGTCGCCGGAGATCGAGTTGTTACCCTCGGCGCCGTAGATATAGTCGTTACCATTACCGCCGTAGATCGTATCGTTGCCGCCGGTATTGAAGGGTACATAGCGGTCGTTGCCATCGCCGAGGTACACCAGGTCGTTGCCGTTGCCACCCTCGACAGTATCGTTCCCTCCATTGGCGTAGATGGTGTCGTTCCCAGCCTTGGCGTTGATTCCGTCGGAACTGTTCGAACCGTACACCAGTTCGGATTTATCGGTTCCGATGACCGACAACGAGGGAGAAATCGAACCGAGCGCATCGACATCCGCCGTCGTGTCGGCTTGATGATATTTGTGAAGGGATGACGTGGCTTTCCGGTCCAGGTCACCCGCCGAGCTGCTCATCTGCGTATCCTCTGCTGCGAACGTCCTCCTCCCGCACGGCCCTCATCGGTGGCGCGCGAACCCCGCGCCGCAAGGGCCGTCCGGCGGAGGCACGATGTCAGTCGATGACGAGGGTAGGCGTTAGCGCCACCGGTCGCGCCAGGTTGTGGACGTTGGGCGAGGTGGCCAGGACGGCGGCGTGGATGTCCTCGAACTGCTGCCGGGTGCCGTCGCCGCGAATGTGGACGGTGTAGCGCAGCGCTTCGTACCCCGGCGCGACCTCGGCGCTCAGCCCGAGGAAACCGCGGAGGTCGATGGCGCCTTCGGTCTCGATCACCAGATGCTCGAGTGTGATGCCGCGGACGGCGCACTGCGCGACGTAGCCCACCATCATGCACGCATTGAGGGCGGCGATCAGGTACTCCTGCGGGTTGGCAAACTGGTTCGAGCCGCCCAGTTCCAGCGGTTCGTCAATGTCGATGGAGAATTGCCGATCGACGTGCTCGCCACCGAAGCCGAAACCTTGCACCTCGGCGCGGCTGCGGGTCTGCCCCTTCCAGGTCGTTTCCACTCGCCACTGCGTCATCGCCTTCGCCTGATCGGCCTCGATCGAGGCAATCAGCGCCTTGAGATCGTCGAGGTTGATCCCGTTGACGACCGTGGACTCTTTCGCCTTCGTCATCGTGTCCATTGTCTCGCTCCGTCTCTTTGCATTCGGTTGTCGTGAGATTCGTGTGGGCGCTAATGCAGCGTCGCCAGCGCCGCCTCGATGCGCCGGCCCTGCGGTTCGGTGATCAGGCGCGACAGGACGCGGACAGATCTCGGATGGGCGGCGCCGGAGTGGATGTATTGCCAGCGGTAGGCGCGGAGGAATGCCGCCTCGATCGCTGCCGCTTCGGGCGCGTCGACCGGCCTCTCGACGTTTTGCATAAAGTAGCGCGCGTCGGCCGCAGCCTGCCCCTGAAGGATGCCGTCCACCGCGCCGACCAGGTCGATGAAGTCATCGACCGCGCGATCGCGCTCGTCGGCCGTCAGTTGCGCGTCCTGTCGCTGCCACTCGAGTTCGTCGAGGATCGCGTGCTGGCACTCCTCCCTCCAATGGAAGAAGAAGATGTCCTTGAACAACTCGGAAAGCTCGGCGTCGGCTTCGATGCTCTGCCAATAATGGAGCTGGGTGAACAGCTCGATATCCAGCGTCAACGCCAGCACCGCCCAGGTGCTCTTGCCGAGCACGGCCTCAGCGACGGCGTTCGGATCGACGTCGAACCGATATCCCTCCGGCAGGACATCGCCGATCATCCCGTCCACGCGACGAAACAGCGCCTGATGTTTGAGCTCCTCGTCGCTGAACCGGACCAGCGCTTCGAGCGCAACCTGGTTAGCGAGCCAGTGCTCGCGGCTGAGCTCCAGCACCTTGGCGTTGATGAAGCGCTCGACGAGACCGAAGACGTTGGCGTAGGTGCGGCCTTGAATCTGGCTGACGAAACGCCGCTCATCCTCGGAGAGCGTGGTGAAGTCCTGCGTCAGGGATAGCCCGTCCGGGAGATACTTCTCCGTCCGAGAAAACTTGCGCTCCCGGATCACGTCCAGGTCGATATCCCAGCGGACGCTCTTCGACGCCTTTACGCAGCGCGCGTAGCGATCGCCGAACGTGGCCTCTGTTGTCCCATCCATCGATGTTTCCTCCGTTGCGAAGCGTGTCTGCGAAGACCGGCGAACGGTTGTTTCGTCGTCAACGGGTGGATTGTGGAGGCCCTGCGTTGGAGCGAGCGTGGGAACGCCCGATGAAATTGTGGAGTCGACCGTGGATTCACTTGCTGCGACAATGGGGCGGTGAGCTGGGAACGCGGGGCCCGGGCAACAAGACCTCAGCCACGAACAGACAGCCAAAGAGTTCGACGTCGCGACACCGATGCTTCGATTGCAGCTGCTTGGCGACTTCGCTGTGTTACGGAACGGCGCGCCGATACCACTTCCGCAATCGCGGAAGACGCGCGCGCTCTTTGCCTATCTGGCGGTTACGGGTCGGTCGCACCAACGCGAGCGGCTGTGCGACATCTTCTGGGACGGTCCGAACGACCCCAAGGCAGAGCTGCGTTGGAGTCTGTCGAAGATCCGGCAAATGCTCGGGGACGAGGCCGGTCCGTCGATCGACGCGGATCGCCATACCGTCAGGTTTCCTCCGGAACAGATCGAAAGCGATTTCGCCGATGTTCAAAGTCTCGCGGCCGCCGATTTGTCGGTCGCCGCACTCGGTCGGCTCGAAAGGGCGGCCGAACTGTTCCGGGGCGGNTTTCTGGCCGATGTTCCGATGCCTCGTTGCCCAGAGTACGAGCTCTGGCGGAACGCCTTGGCGAACGACTGCGATCTCCTGCACGTGCGCATCCTGCGAACGCTGATCGAACGCTTGAACAGGCAGCCAGACCGAGCTTTGCGATATGCCCACTCACTGAGAGCGCTGCTGACGGACGATCGAGACATCGGCAATCAAATCAATGATCTGCTACGCGCCGCGCAGGCGGGTCTCGTCAACGGCGCGATGACTCCCGTCTCTCGAGCAGCATCGACACCCGAGACGACTTCAACCGCGCACACCCCTTCGATGTCGGCACTTGCGGCGATCGCCGGTGTGCGAACCTACGCGACGGTGTATGCCGCCGAGCTTATTCCTCCCCCTCGCCACTTCGAAGGCGTGGATCCGGAAATCGCCGAACACGAGCTGACGCTGCTTCGCCAACAGATCGGCAAGGTCGCCGAGCGACACGGCGGTGTTGTTGTTTCGGAGGTAATGACCGAGATTACAGTGGCTTTTGGTGCGCCGGGTTCATTCGAGGATCACGCCGCGCGAGCATGCGCTGCCGCCCTCGATGCGCAGGCGACCATTCAGTCACTGACCGACGGCGTCGTCGCCTTGCGTGCCGGCGTCGACTCTGGCGAAACATTCACCAAGCTCGTCCCCAACAGGAGCCGCCCCGAGACCGCCGGCCCACCGCTGCTTGGAGCGCGCGAACTCATGCGCTCGCTGAGACGGCCGATGTCCGTCGCCACCGGGCGCGTCTGCCGGCTGACGGGCGCAAGGATACAGTTCTGCCTTGTCGCGGAGAGCGATCTCGCCGGGCTGCCAGGGGAACAGGCGGCGTACCGGATCGAACGAGAGGACCATGCGCTGTCGCGCTGGGGGCAGCGCGCCCGGCAGGGTCTGAGCAAATTTGTCGGACGCGACGCCGAGTTCGCAATCCTGCAGCGGGCGGGTGAGAGCGCAAGGCTCGGTCATGGCCAGGCCATCGGCGTGCAAGGCAGTCCGGGAGTTGGCAAATCGCGCTTGGCGCACGAGTTCCTCGAGCGCGCCGCCGAAGCCGGTTTCGCTGTCCTCGAAAGCGCACCCGTCGAACTCGAAGCGCTCGTCCCCTATCGCACGCTCAAGAAGCTTCTCTGGTCCTGGCTGGGACTGGCTGAAGCGGCGGATCCGAAGGTCATGGCCGCTGAACTGGCGAAACGCGTCTCGGGCGTCAGCACGCCGGCGAATTTGACCGATCCCCTCCATTACATATTGGATCTCCCAATTGGGGGAGGGTGGTCCAAGCTCGATCCTTACGAACAGGCAGCCCACATTCGTGCCGCAGTAAGACAACTGATTGAACACGAAGCCCGGCGGCGCCCCCACGTCATACTTCTCGAAGACTTACATTGGCTCGACGCCGAAAGCGAATCCGTCGTCGCCGCTTTGCTCGAACACGTTGCGCAACAGTCCATCCTGCTTCTCGTGACCTACCGGCCTGAATACTCCAATCGCGACGTCTTGAGCAGAATGACCCAAGTCACGTTGAATTCACTCAGCGTTGCCGAGACGAACTCGCTTCTGGATCACCTGCTCGGCTTCGACGAGAGCCTCGATTCGGTCAAGCACCTTATCCTCGGCCGGGCGGATGGCGTGCCGCTGTTTCTGGAGGAACTCGTTCAGGAGTTGATCGCGGGCGGGACACTCAGCGGCGCGCCTGGCGACTACAAATGCATCGAGCCGCCCGACAGCCTTGTCGTTCCGTCGAGCCTGCGCACGGCGATCGGCGCTCGCATCGACCGGCTCGATAAGGCAACGCGGAATATCCTGCAGGTCGCATCGGTGATCGGGCGGGAAGTGGACGAGTCTATTCTCAGGCGCGTATCCGAATTGTCGATCAATGAGCTCGCCACACGTTTACGACTCCTGCGCTCCAGCAACTTCATCCATGAGCAGCAGTCATTCCCGTCTGTGATCTACGCATTCAACCATGCGCTCATCTATGATGTCGCCTATGCATCCATGCTTCTCGAGACGCGCCGCCTGCTGCACGAAAAGGTCCTGCGCGCTCTCGAAGAGGATACGAGCCGCCCGGAGGAGGACGTCGAGGCGCTCGCCGAGCACGCACTGCGGGCGAAAGCATGGGAAGCCGCACTACGTTACTGCGTTCGCGCCGCCGAGCGCGCGGTCGAGCGGTCCGCCTATGCGGGGGCCGTCAGGTTCCTCGAAGGCGCAGTAGAGGCTCTCCACAACCTCCCGAGAACGCCCGAGCGTCTTGCTCTGGCTGTCGATGTGCGGACGCGCTTGCGACCGGCCTATGAAGCGACCGGACGATTCTCGCCCGCGTTGAGACGACTTGAAGAGGCGCAAGAAATTGCCGGGGCAATCGGCGATGAACGCCTCGAGATGAAAGTATTATTGCATCATAGCTANTTTGAACAGTACGGTCGTGCCGAACCAGCTATAACTCTTGCCAAGAGGGTTGCTGATATCGCGCGATCGCTGGGCGAAGAACGCTATGCGGCAGAGGCTGACCTCGCTTATGCACAGGGTCTCGCGCAGAGGTATGACGTGGTTGCGATGCTGCCTTTGCTCGAACCCCACCGCGATGCTTTTGCAGGGCGATGGCATTGGGACCGCTTTGGCCTNACTGGGTACGCGTGCGGTGTTCTTTTTCGGCTATCTCAGTTTTGCCTATGCGTTCCTGGANNTCGCTTGCAGGAAGCTGAAGCTGCAGGGCAGGAGGCCGTCTTGACTGCCGGTGAGACAGGCAGGCCGATCGACAAATGCGCCGCTCTGTTTTATGCGAGTTACGCTCGCCTTTTCGCCCGTCCTGATGCCGCCTTGATCGATGACTTGAAGCGGGGGCACGAGAATGTCGCGATGCGCTTCGGTCGCCATTCTACCCATGCTTGTTGGCGCGGCTGGCGCAGGCTCAAATCGCGGCCGGCCCGCTCAACGAAGCCTTCGAGACGATTGCCCGCCTGGATGAGGCCGCGGGCAGACTCGAAATGACGCATTGCCGGGTGCAGGCTCAAGCCCTTGGCGCGATCGCCAGTGCCAGGCAACGAGACTGTTCCGCTCAGGAAGCGCTGGCATCGGCCCTGTCGAGCGTACGCTCGTTGCCCGACCCATGGATGGAAATATTGATCCTGAAGGCACAAGCGGAGCTCGGCAGCGAAAATGCAGAGGCACTCGCGCGCGCAGCCCTGTCCGTGGCCGAAACCAGCGGGCTCAGCGTGGAAATTGCGCCATGCTACGCCTTGCTCTCCAAACTGCCAAAGGCGCGCCGGAGGTGAACCTGCGAGGGGGATTCCGACGGACGGCGGACCGAAGTGAACACTTGCTCCAGTAGCGGGTCATCTGCGTCGATCGGGGGCCGGCTCTCAATTTTCCGCGCCGAGTGACAGACGGGGTCGGTGGTTCAATTCCACTCCGCGGCACCATTTAGAATCAATGGCTTGGCGTCAGGTCTGGCCTGCCGTTTCATGTACGGTATGCTTGCGCCCGGCCAGGATCAGCGCGAGAGAACGCTCATCCCCGCATCGTCCCATACCTGCCGTCGCCCTCGTCAGGCGCTTTATTCCTCCTGTTGATCGAGTTCGTCGTCGTTGACGCGGTGCGCGCGCGCCTGCAGGCGGCGGGCGAGCAGGTCGAGGTCGTGGAAATTGATCGGCGCCACCAGGAAGGTCCCGTCGGTGCTGGCGGTGGCGAGTCGGCGGCCGTCGGGGCTGAAGGCGACGCCGCGAACCGCTCCGTCGTGCGCGGTGATCGTGTCCACCAAGCGTCCGCCCGGCATGGCGAGCAGATAGGTGCTGCCGTCGTTGCAGGCGACCGCCAGCCGCGAACCATCGTTGTTGTAGGCGATGGCGTCGCAACTGCCCCCGGCCGGCAATCCGAGTCTCCGCAGATCGACGATCAGCCGCGGTGCGCCACTGCTGCCGGCGAGACTTTCCTTCGGCCATACCACCAGCTGTCGAATCCCGAGGGCCGCGAGTTCTTCGCCATCAGGGCGAAAGGCAAGATCGCGGAAAATGCTGACGCCCTTTCGTTCGAGGCGGCCGCGATCGTCGCCGGTGTGTGTCCAAAGGCGGATCACACTGTTGTTGCCGGCGGTGGCGATCAGATCCTCGCGTGGGCTGATCGCAACTGCCTGAATCTGGACGTTGCTGCCTTCCGCAGCGTGGCGGAGTGCTACCACTGGCGCCTCGTGATCGGCGAGATCGTGCAGGTAGACGTAACCATCGGCACTGGCGGAAGCGAGATAACGACCCGAGGCATCGAATGCCACGTCACGCAACTGGTCCGCGTGGTCGCGGAGAATCGCCAGTGTTTTGCCGGTGCCGACGTTGTCGAATGTTTCGCCGGTTTTCACGTCCCAGAGGCGAACGGAGCCGTCGAAACCTGCCGTCGCCAGCGTCTCTCCCGATGCATCGAAAGCGAGTTGGTAGACCTCGCGACCGTGTCCCGACAATGTCCGCACCAACTCCGGAACGTCGCCCTTGACGCTCCATAGTTTGGCGGTTCCGTCGGCGCCTGCGGTGGCGATCAGATCGCCGCCGGGGGCGAAAGCGATGGCGTTGATGCTGCCGGCGTGCCTTCCGACATTCCACAGCCGCAGTGTCTTGTCGCGCGCGCCAGAGACGAGGAAGCGGCCGTCGGGACTGAAGGCAACCCCCTCCACGTAATGCGTGTGGCCGCGGAGCACGAACAGGGTCTGGCCACCGGCCTGATCCCACATCCGTATGGTGGTGTCACCGCCGGCGGTGGAGATGCGCGTACCGTCGGCGCTGACGGCAAGATTGCGAATCCGGTCGGTATGTCCGGTTAAAATCGTTGTCTCCCAGGCAACGGCGCCTTCGTTTGCGGCCTGGGCCTGGATGCCAACCGTACCGATTTCGCGCGGTTCGACGGGAACACCCCGGTCTTGCTGAGAATCGAGGGCCAGCCCATCGGGAGTCGGGCGAAAAATGCGGCCAAGGCCGTCGCGACCGACGGTGATCAGCGAGTCGCCGTTCGGCGAGAAGCTCACGGCGTCACTTTCGACGCTATTCGGTACCGTGGCCACGCGCTGGCGGCGGGCGATGCTCCATATTTCGGTGAAGCTTCGCCCCATGCCGCCGGCGGTGACTGCGGCGGTGGCGAGACAGCAGCCGTCGGGCGAGAACGCCAGTCCCATCACCCGGGTGCCGCCAAGATCGATCTCCACCGGAGGTGAGCCGTCCGCTGCATCCAGGTCCCAGACCTTGATCACGGCCGGCTTGTCTTCACCCGCCCAGCCGAAGGTTGCGATACGGCGGTTGTCGGCGGATACGGCAAAGGCGCCATAGATCGGGCTGCCGTGGACGAACAGGCGCGGCTCGCTGGCGGGATGGTCGAGGTCATACAGCCGAACCGTATCGCCGGCGACAACCAGCAGCCGGTGGCCGCTCGAACCCACCGCCGGCGGCAGGAAGGCGACGACGCGCACCCATTCGCTCTGCGGCAGCGGCGTGCCGTAGGGGTGCAGTTGACCGTCCTGCAGTGTCCACAGGGAAACCCGCCGGTCCCGGCCGCCACTGGCCGCCAGCTGGCCGTCGGCGCTGACGGCAACGCTCGATACCAGATCGGCGACGGCAACTTTCTGTTCGAGATTGGGCAGGATACGCAGGCTCTGGCGCAAAGCGTCCTGTGCCGCCTGGGTTGGTGGCAACAGCAGCGAGCCGGTTTCGTCCACCGCCTCCAGCGCCTGGTCCAAGGCGTTCAACGGTTCGTCCCGTGAACCGGCGAGCAGCGATTCGGCGGCGGCACCATTCGCCTCGGCACGCCGGCCTTCGACGAAGGAGAAGCACCAGCCGGCCAGGGCGATGAGGGTGAGAACGCCGGAAGCGAGGAGGAGGCGCGTCAGCGCCCGTCGCCGGATCGCGGCCTGCTCCCGCTCGGCGCGCCGGTTGAGTTCCTCCCGTTCCCGCTCGGCTCGCGCTGCCGCCTCGCTGCGCTCCCGCTCGATCGCTTGCTGCTCCTTGCGTCGGGCGAGGTAGCGGCTGCGCCATTCGAGGATCGCTGGCGCCAAGACGTCGTGGAACACCTCGTAGGCGTCCTTGTCACGCTGCTCCATCAGTTCGGTCGGCCGCAGGATGCGGACGCGCGGATTGCACAGGGCGTTCAGCACCCCCGCCACGTGATCGGCAAGCTCCGGTCCCGCCCAGCCGATGAGTGCCTCGCGCGAGCAGGCGATCTTGCCGCCGGTCGGGGTGACCAGACGGTCGAAGATATTGGCGCAGACGGCGCGCTCGGTGTCGTCGAGGCGCTGCATCGCCACGTCGAGGTGCTGACCGACGATCGATTTGGCACCGCCCAGGGCGCTCAGCGTCGCGGTGCGAAGACACCGGGATCCCTGCTCCTGCTCCTTCTCCCACAGGCGGAAGAGGACGAGTTGCAGGAAGGGCGCTTCGATGGCGAGCTCCTCTTCCTGCTCGCGGTTGGCGATACCGCTTCCCGCCAGCCGGGCGACGGAGACGTGGCCGACGCGGACCTGCTGAATTAAGTGCGTGACCAGATCGTCCTCGATCGCAACCGGCTGACCTGCTGCCGCGGGTCGTGCATTCCACACATCGAGCGGTCCGCGAATGGCCATCCGCGCTCCTGCTTCGTCGAGGTGGCGGAGGCGGAGGCGGTTGTTGAGCAGATTGGGGATGCGTTCCTGGAAGTGGTCGAGCTTGGCCAGTCCGTCGTCGCGGAGCGCCAGGAGAAAGCCCACGTCCACATCCTCGCGGTTGACGGCGCGGGCAAATTCCGCTTCGAAGGAGTCCGGTGCCGCCGACTTCGGATGATAGACGAAGTATTCCTCGAACTGATCGAAGACGATCAGCAGCGTTTCGTGCACCGCTTCGGCGCAGGCGCGCAGAACCTCGTCGAAGGGCAGCTCCGCTGAGGGTCGCGGCTGCTGCGGCTTCTTCGCCCATGTGGCCTCGATGCATGCGCGTGCCAGCGTCAGGCGGAAATCTGCCCTTGCCCATTCGCTGAAGATGATCACCGGCGTCGCCGGACGCTGCCGCTGCAGCTGCGGCAGGACGCCGGCGTTGAGCACCGAGCTTTTGCCGACACCGCTCGATCCGTAAAGGATGGTCAGCGGCTGGGCGATCAGATTGGCGATGATCAGGCGCTGCGCGCGTTCGCGGCCGAAGAAATAGCCGGCATGTGTCGCCTCAAAGGGTTGCAGACCAACGTAGGGGCAGTTCACGTCGTGCGCCGGCGGCGTGCCGGATTCGGTCAGGGCATCCGGCACGGTCATCCGCGTAACCTTTCGCTCAGTTTCGCGACGAACGCATCGATCGCGATCTGATAGGGAAAGACACCGCGACGGCGCCAAAGCTTGATCTCAAGCTCATTCAGCGCATCGTCGATTGCCCATGAGGGAATCTCGTCGTCGTCGCTGGCGGCGAGGCGGCGGGCGAAATAACGCGCGAGACTGCGCATCACCAAACGCAGGTTCCAGTCCTGGAGGCTGAAGCCGACGAAGAGCAGGCTGCGGTCATGCACATGCGCGCCGAACACCGAAGGTATCGCTGATTTGGCGGCGACCCGGGCGAGCAACTCCACGTGGTCCTCTTCAGTGATGACGAAGCTGTCCCATTCGTCCGTTCCCGGCAGCACCGCACCGTGAATCTTGAAGATGACCGTTGTCGTCGTCAGGTCGATGTCGAGTTCGTTCGGGGGCGGCGTCTTCGGCGTGTGGCTGCCGTGCGGCCACCACATCACCGCGTTCGCCAAGTCCTTACGATCGGCAGGATAAACCACCAGGTCGTAGGCCTTGCCGGCCGCCGCGAAGGCCTGTTCGATCTGGCGGTCGTAGTTGGTGGTGATGATCAGCAGCGGCGTCGGCACCGTCGCGAGCAGCGAATACATGGACGGCAACGTCGCCGCGGCCACCTGCTCCGCGTCCAGCAACTGTCGCAGACGATCGCGCAGCGTCGACCGGGTGCCGAATGCTTCGTAAAACGATGCCACCTTGGCTAGGTTGTCGCGATTGGCCTCAAGCGGAAAGCCGGTGTCGTTGGCGAGGAATTGCGCCAGTTCCATCCCGCTCGGCAGGAATGCCGGCGCCTTCGGATCCCATTGCGCGTTCGCCGGACGGGCGCAGTCGGTGACCCCGGCGCCGATGATCGGAATCACCTTGCCGCTGCGCAGCAGGCTGGAGATCAGGCTGTAGGGCGGCGGCGGCGTGTGCTGCGCCGGTGCGGCCTGCTGCTGCGGCAGGCGGTCCTTGATGTAGGCGCGCAGATCGGCGCGCAGGAAGTCGCGAAACTCCTGCGGGTTGTCATAATTCTTGAAGCCGCCTTTCAGCGAGCCGTCGGCGCTTTCAAACCGCTTGAAGAACTGCATCACCCGTCGGCGCTGTTCCAGCAACTGGTCCGCGCCGGGATCATCGACGTCGATNNATTGACCTTGGCGGTGCAGCGATAGAAGAATGTGCGGCTGTGGGGTCGCCGCCAGAGCGTCTTCGAATTCCCATTCGGTGCCGGAATGATAGCTGCTGCCGTCCGCTTTGCGGTAGCTCTCGGGAAGGGGCGTGCCCATGCGCGACCATAGGATGACGATGACCACGTCGCACTCGGATGGTTTCGCCAGCCCCCGGTTGACCGCCTCCTGCGGGGTAAGCGTCGCCGGCATCGCCACCGGGGCGGTGGGATCGTCCCAGCGCACTGCTTCGCAGGTCAACTGGCCGCGCAACAACGGATCACGCGGCAGCTCTTGCTCAATCACGCTCTGGGCTAGCGTTCTCTCGTCACCGACGTCACCCGGCGATGAGAGGAAAATGCGAAGATGCATGCCGCCGACCCCCATCTCACTTCATTTGAGGGCCTATTATCGCCTCCCGATGCTCGTCGGGCAATGTAACCCTCCGGGCGATCACGCAAAATGGCACTTTCAGCTGGTGTGATGCTGGATTTCCCGCCATCGACTGGCGATGATTCCCGGGCCACGGGCGGTGCAGCGGTGGGATTACCGTCACCACCACGGCGGAGGAAGGCCGCCGCGAAGGCGCCGCGACTTGCCCCTTGCGGCTTTCGCTCCGCCATGGTCAGACGACGTCTCGTCCCCTTTGCGCAAGGAGGCTTCATTCATGATCGTGACCACCACCCAGAGCATCGAAGGCAAGCGCATTACCGGCTACCTCGGCATCGTCAGTGGCGAGGCGGTGATGGGCACCAACTTCCTCCGCGATTTCTTTGCCAGCATCACCGACGTGATCGGCGGCCGCTCCGGCTCCTATGAGAAGGAATTGCGTCGGGCTAAGACGAAGGCGATCGAGGAACTGGCTGATGAGGCGAAGGATCTCGGCGCCGATGCCGTCGTCGGTATAGACCTCGACTACGAGTACATGGGCTCGGGCGAGCGCTCGATGCTGATGGTTACCGCCAACGGCACTGCGGTCAAACTTGGCTGAGCGCGACACGCCACATGACGCATCGCGAACGCGTCGCACTCCCGGCGAGCGACAGCGGGCGCTTGTGCATTGATGTGGGACCGGGCATAAACCCCCGGTCGCAGCCACTAACGAGGCAAACGCGGGGGAGTCCGAGATGAAAATAGCTATACCAAGGGAGCGGATGCCCGGAGAGAGCCGGGTCGCCGCGTCGCCTGAAATCGTCAAGAAGTACCTACAGCTAGGCTTCGAAGTCGTCGTCGAAACCGGCGCTGGTGAGGATGCTGCCTTCACCGATGCCGAGTATGAGGCGGCAGGAGCCACCATAGGTAAAGACGAAACGTCGACGCTTTCAGGCGCTGACGTGGTTGTTAAAGTGCAGCGCCCGGTTATTGATGGCAACCTCAACGAGCTTGCCATGCTGAAGCCGGGTACCGTCCTTATCGCTCAGATGGCGGCGCTTACCCACGTCGACGAAGTCAAGGCTTACGCCGACGCCGGTATTACCGCCTTCGCCCTCGAATTGATGCCGCGGATTTCCCGCGCTCAATCGATGGATATTTTGTCGAGCCAAAACAATCTGGCCGGCTACAAGGCGGTCATTGACGGGGCAGCCGAATACGGCAGCGCCTTCCCGATGATGATGACGGCAGGTGGCACCGTGCCTCCGGCCAAGGTCTTCATCATGGGCGTCGGTGTCGCCGGTCTGCAGGCGATCGCCACCGCCAAGCGGCTTGGCGCCGTAGTTACCGCCAACGACGTCCGTCCGGCCACCAAGGAGCAGGTGGAAAGCCTGGGCGGCAAGTTCATCATGGTCGATGAAGCGGCGATGAAGGATGCCGAGACCTCCGGCGGCTACGCCAAGGAGATGTCCGAGGACTACAAGCGCCGGGCGGCAGAGGTGGTCGCCGATCACGTCAAGAAGCAGGATGTGGTCATTACCACCGCGATGATCCCCGGCAAGCCGGCGCCGAAACTGATCAGTGAAGCGATGGTGCAGAGCATGAAAGCAGGCTCGGTCATCGTCGATCTGGCAGCGGAAACCGGGGGTAACTGCGAGCTGACCGAACCGGGCAAGGTGGTTGTCCGCCACGGCGTCAAGATCGTGGGGCACCTCAACGTCCCTGGCCGTTTGCCAAAGGACGCAAGCCAGTTGTTCGCTCGTAACATCCTCAATTTCCTCACGCCCCATGTGGACAAGGAAACCAAGGCACTCACGTTCAAGTGGGAGGACGAGACCATCATCGGGACGCTGCTGACCCGTGACGGCAAGGTGGTCAATCCGTTGCTCTCAGGGGAGGCCAAGTAACCATGGATTCTGCAACCATTGTCGAGCAAGCGGCCAAGCTCGCCAACCAGGCTGCCCAGCTTGCGGAGCAAGCGGGGCAGCTGGCATCTGGCGTAGCGCAACTGACCGTGCCCGAGGCGGCGGCGGCGGGTGGCCACGGCGGCNTTCCTTGCTCTGTTTACCGTCTTCGTGCTGGCGATCTTCGTCGGCTTTTACGTGGTTTGGAGCGTTACCCCGGCCCTGCACTCGCCGTTGATGGCGGTCACCAACGCGATTTCCTCGGTGATCATCGTCGGCGGACTGCTCGCTGCCGGTCCGGCGCATTTCGATTTCTCGAAGGTGATGGGCTTTCTCGCGGTGATTCTGGCCTCCGTGAATATCTTCGGTGGTTTCATTGTCACCAATCGCATGCTNCGCCATGTTCAAGAAAAAAGTTAAGAAATAGGGGGCGGGACCATGGCTGAAAATTGGACAGGTTTCGCCTATCTCATTGCTGCCGTCTTGTTTATTCTGGCTCTCAGAGGCCTGAGTAACCCGGAGACGTCGCGGCGGGGCAACTACTTTGGCATCGCCGGTATGGTGATTGCCATTGTCACCACCATCGCCGCTCCGGGCGTGGTCAGTTACTGGATGATCCTCCTCGGCCTCCTCATCGGTGGTTCCGCGGGCTCGGTCATTGCGCTGCGCATCCAGATGACGGCTCTGCCGCAGTTGGTCGCTGCCTTCCACTCCCTTGTCGGTCTCGCGGCGGTGTTCGTCGCTACCGCGGCGCTCTATAATCCCGAAGCCTACGGGATCGGCACCGCCGGCCACATTCACAGCGGTAGTCTCGTCGAGATGTCGCTCGGCGTCGCCGTCGGTGCGATCACCTTCTCCGGCTCGGTCATTGCCTTCCTCAAGCTGCAGGGATGGATGACCGGCAATCCGATCACCTTCCCGATGCAGCACCCGCTGAACGCGGTGGTCGGCGTGGTGATCGTGCTCTGCATCATCTGGTTCTGCACGACCGAAGCCTATGCTGCCTATTGGGCGCTGGTATTGCTGGCGTTTGCCATCGGCTTCCTCCTGATCATCCCCATCGGCGGTGCCGACATGCCGGTTGTCGTCTCGATGCTCAATTCGTACTCGGGCTGGGCGGCCAGCGGCATCGGCTTCACACTGTCTAATCCGGCACTGGTGATCACCGGTGCACTGGTGGGCTCTTCGGGTGCCATCCTCTCCTACATCATGTGCAAGGGGATGAACCGNGTGATCTTCAACGTTCTGCTGGGCGGTTTCGGCGGCGAGTCGGGCGGTCCGAGCACGGCGGTGAGCACCGCCGGCAAGTCGGTGAAGGCGGGCTCGGCCGAGGACGCGGCGTTCATCATGAAGAACGCGAGCAAGGTCATCGTCATCCCCGGCTACGGCATGGCGGTGGCGCAGGCACAGCACGCGCTCCGCGAGATGGCCGACAAGCTGAAGGAGCACGGCGTCGAGGTGAAGTACGCCATCCACCCGGTGGCGGGCCGCATGCCGGGGCACATGAACGTGCTGCTGGCGGAAGCCAACGTCCCCTACGACGAGGTGTTTGAACTCGAGGAGATCAACCACGAGTTCTCGACCGCCGACGTCGCCTACGTCATCGGCGCCAACGACGTCACCAACCCGTCGGCGCGCACCGACAAGTCGTCCCCGATCTACGGCATGCCGATCCTCGATGCCGACAAGGCCGGCACCTGTCTGTTCATCAAGCGCTCGATGGCGTCGGGCTACGCCGGCGTCGACAACCCGCTGTTCTTCAGCGACAAGACGATGATGCTGTTCGGCGACGCGAAGAAGATGACGGAAGAGATCGTCCAGGCGCTCGGCTGAGTTCCAGACTGAACCGACACCTCAATCAATCATGCGACCAGCGGGGCCTTCGGGCCCCGTTTTTCGTTGGGGGCAATCCAGCGACGCGAGTCCCCTTTACTTCCCCCTCTCTGCGAGCAATAATTTTTTAGCTCGCGTGGGGAGCTTCCATGACCGAAGAACGACGTCACTTCCGTATTTTCATCTCATCGCCAGGTGATGTGGCGGAGGAGCGACAGATTGCGCGCGATCTGGTAAAAAAGCGATTCCCGTACAAACCGCACTACAAGAAGTACGCCACGTTCGAGGCAGTAAGCTGGGACGACCCCGATTCCGGTACTCCGATGCTTGGTAATCTGCGTCCCCAGGAGTGTGTGAATCGCTTTGGTCCCCGTCCTTCGAAATGCGACATAGTTGTTTTGATCCTGTGGTCGCGCATGGGCACACCGCTTCCCGAGGATTGCGTCAAGGAGGATGGCACGCGCTACCTGTCGGGAACCGAGTGGGAATTCGAGGACGCTATAAACGCAAGCCCCGCGCCGCAACTACTAATCTACCGCCGGACCGAAGAACCTATGATGAAGATTGGCGATCCGGAAGCGGAGGAGAAAACGCGACAATTCAGTTTAGTCAACCAATTTTTTACTAGCTTCAAGTCGGCCGATGGCTCACTTCGTCATAGTTTCACTCCGTACAATACCGTGGAGGCCTTCACTAGACGGTTAGAGGAAGACCTTGAGCACGTGCTGTGTATATATCTAGAGCACGTTGAGGCAAGGAAGAAGGGCAACAATGAAGCGAAACTCCAGTCCTTTGAGTCGTCATCCATACTGTGGTGGAAAGCTGCGCTTGAGAGGGCTGCGTCTGTTGCTGCAATTCGGCGCCGAAATGGGCCTAGGATCGGAACTGGCTTCGCTGTCCGTGCCGGCGATGTCGGGGTCAAGCCTGAGAATGCCGTCCTCTTGTTGACAGCATTCTACCTTGTGAATACAGAATCTGCATACCGTGGGCTGACGCCCGAGCAAGCCAGTGTGAGCTTTGAAGGGACAGACACAATAACCAAGACAATAAGTGAAATCTCAGTTCGTAAAGTTTTATCCCAATCGCCAGTCTTCGACGGTGCGGGCTATTCGCTGTTGCAACTCGAGCATGTTCCTCCGGAGGTTACGCCGCTGCCTTTGGCGTTTGGCCTGCCTCCGGTCTCGGATCCTGTGAGCCTGATAGGGCACCCTGCGGGCGACGGGTTGCACATTGCGACCAACACGCTCTTGGATTATGAGGGGCCGCCCCGCGGAACCCCTCCTAACCCCGCACGGGTGCGAATTCATTATGATGTTCCGACGGCGCCTGGTTCAGGAGGAAGTCCCGTTTTCAATCAGGTCTGGGATGTAATAGGGATGCACTATGCGGCGCAAAAGTATTGCCAGCCCCTAATGAATCAGGATTACCAAAGCTGAACGGAAAGATAGGACTGCACTCGGCCGCAGAAGGCATTTGGATCCAGTCGATCATCGGAGATATTTGTAGCAAAAATATTGTTTTGCCGGAGTAAGTTTGTTCTGCGAGGGCCGCCGCGCCGGAGCCCTAAAGGGGGAACTGCGAGATGATGAAAACCTGCTTCGTCGTCATGGGATTCGATACAAAGGTCGACTTCGCGACAGGCCGTAAGCTGAACCTCAATGCGACTTACCACAACCTTATCAAGCCGGCGGTCGAAGCCGCGGGGCTGCAATGCACCCGTGCCGACGAGATAACACACTCGGGGAACATCAACGTTCCCATGTATTTGAATATCCTGACGGCAGACGTCGTCATTGCCGATGTCTCCACCGCCAACTGCAACGCTTTCTACGAACTCGGCGTTCGCCACGCGCTGCGTCCCTCGACGACCATCATCATTTCGGAGGACGGGTATATACTTTCCCGTTCGACATAAATCAAATTGCCATTCGGAAGTATAAGCATCTCGGCGAAGACATCGGCGTGAGCGAGGCGAAGAGGTTCACGGCTGAGCTAACAAGAGCGATCACAGAGCTTCTGGCCAAGACACCACCCGATGACGACAGCCCGGTCTACACCTTTCTTCCGCGCCTCAGGCGCCTGCGACTGCCGGACGATCTCAAAGGGACCCCGCCTTCCCCGCCCTCGGTCGAGGCTCTCGTCGCCGCCGCCGCCGGCACGGAAGTCCCCCCGACGAGACGCACAGCGCGCTGATGCAGAAGGTGGACGAGGCGCAACAACGAGAGGATTTCGTGCAAGCGAAGACGCTGTTGGGTGAGGTACGGGCGTTGCGGCCGAACGAGCCCTACATCATCCAGCGCCTTGCGTTGGTGACCTACAAGGCGAAGCAGGACTCGCCGGATAAGGAGATCGCCGCGCTCAGGGAGGCATGCGATCTGCTTTACGAACTGCACCCCGGAACCACCAACGATACGGAAACGCTCGGTCTCTGGGGGCGGTCCACAAGCGGCTGTGGGAGAAAGCGAGGGATGAGGTCGCCCTCGACAAGGCGATCCGCAGTTATGAACGCGGATTTTACCTCTGCAATGACTACTACAACGGGATCAATTTCGCTTTCCTGCTCAACATCCGCGCGGCGCATGCCCTCGACTTGGCACGGACGTCGGCTGACCCTTCTTCGGTTGCCTTGCGGCGTGCAGCCGCAATCGCCGACTTTGTCCAGGCTCGGCGGGTGCGTGAGGAGGTCGTCTCGATCTGTGAGCGCTGGCTCGACGCCAACCCCGCCCCCGAGGCAGAAACGGCCATCGGGGCGAAAGTACAGTACCTCAAGAGCAAGTACTGGGTCTTGGCTTCGATGGCAGAGGCGTATCTTGGCATGGGCCAGGACGCAAAAGCAGAAGAAGTCTACACGGTCGTATACTCGATCGCGCCCGAGTCCTGGATGGTTACGACCTCCAGAGAACAGCGCGCGAAGCTCGCTGCTCTGCTCGCGGACCCACCCTTGAAGTACATTACGGTGGTGGACGCTCTGCACCGATCGGTGGGCGAAGCAGCAGCGTCCGCCTGAGGAAACGCAGCGGCGTGGGGAGGGCGGTCGAGCGACCTTCACCACTTGCGCTTCAACCGGTCGCGCTCGGATGTCCTTGCTTCGAGGGCGGACTGCAGGAGGTCGCGCCGAGAGCGACGCCTGCAGCCTCGCGATCCCGAAACACGCCATGCCGTGACACTCGGGATCGCGGACGATACTGGCCTGCAGGTGGGGTTGCGGAGGCGCAACGATAGGACTGCATAACGTAAACGTCATGTAAACGCCGTCTCGTTGCTGAACATCCTGATTTATAAGCATTGTCCGGTCGCCTTGTGGGGGCGATGGGCCGTGTCGCCTCCCGCAACCAACAGGAGGAAATGACAATGGCCACATTCATCGGTAGTCTCCAGGATTTTTCGCACATTCTTGTGGGCGATGGCGTGTCTGGTCATGCGGACACTTCGAAGAACGGCGTTTGGAGGCAACGTCTGCAACGTCGACGGCTTGATGTCAACGGCGGAGCAATTCTGGGCCACTGTAGCGGAGTCAAAGCAGGCCATTTGGGCGAGAGCGGTGCAATCACGGCAAGGGGCCCGATCGGGCCCCTTGCCGTGCGTCGGCTTTGCCTCGGGGATCAGGGCTTGCTGGTTTCGCCGGTCTCGGGATCGACGGTCTCGGCGGTGGTCTGGTTTTGCTCCGCCCGATCGGCTGCGGTGGGGGGACGACGACGTCCGGCGGATTGCTTCAACCGGTAGCTGTCGCCGTTCATGGTGAGGATATGGACGTGGTGGGTCAGGCGGTCGAGCAGCGCGCCGGTGAGCCGTTCCGATCCCAGCACCGAGGTCCAGTCCTCGAACGGCAGATTGGAGGTGACGAGGGTCGAGCCGCGCTCGTAGCGCTGGGAGAACACCTCGAACAGAAGTTCCGCCCCGGTCGGCGACAGCGGCAGGTAACCGAGTTCGTCGACGATGAGCAACATCACCGACTGGAGATCGCGTTGCAGCTTCAGCAAGCGGCGCTCGTCACGCGCCTCCATCAACTGGTGCACGAGGGCGGCCGCGGTGGTGAAGGCGACGGTGAACCCCTTCTGGCAGGCGGCAAGAGCGAGGGCGAGCCCGACATGGGTCTTGCCGGTGCCACTGTTGCCGAGCGCGATGACGTTCTCCCGGCGCAGGATGAACTCGCAGCGGGCCAGCTCGAGCACCAGCATCTTGTTGAGGCTGGGAATCGCGGTGAAGTCGAAGGTGTCGAGGCTTTTGACCGCCGGGAAGCGTGCTGCCTTGATCCGCCGCTCGACCATTCGGCGTTCTCGGTCGATCAGTTCGAGTTCCACCAGGCGCAGCAGATAGCGGGGATGATCGACGCCGTCGCGTGCGCATTCGCGGGCGATCTTGTCGTATTCCCGCAGAACGGTCGGCAGCTTCAACTGCTTGAGGTGATGCGCCAGCAGAACCTGCGGTGTGCCGCTTGTCGTTCCCGCCGGCATCGCATCAGCGCCCGCCTTGCCGGTCATGCCGTTGTCCCGGGAACGAGAACGGCGTAGTCAGCCGCCGCCGTCATCCTGACGTCCATTTTCGGCAGATGTGGATAGGCCGTCAGGTCGAGCCGGGCCGGCCGCCGCTCGACGCGCGCCAGAGCAATCTGCTTGACCGCATCAAAGCCGATGACGCCGAGCCGGATCGCTTCGCTGACCGCGCTCGCCACCATCTCCATCGGGATCGCCTCCATCAGCCGCAGCACCTGGATGAACTCCCGCCTGCCGCGGTTGCCCATGCGCGCCTCGAGGAGATGGCGCAGGTGCTGGAACGCCTCCGGCAGATCCCAGTCTTTCAGCGCCGCCGCCTGGTCGAGGGCATTCGGCTTCGTCTCGATCAGCGCCAGATAGTGCAGCGGCTCGAATACGAAGGTGCCCGTGCCATAGCAGCGACGATGCCGGGCGATCGCCTCGCCGGCACAAAGGATCACCACCTCGTCGACGAAGCCCTTCACCACAACATCCCGGAAGCCGTATGCCGTCGGTACCGAGTAGTCGTTGCCGCGGTAGCGGACCAGGGCGGTCGATGAGACACGGGCCGCCCGCTTCTCGCTCGGCTCCAATGGCACCGCCGGCAAATCCCGGAAGGCTTCGAGGTCGGCGACGAGACGCTCGCCGATGGTTTCGCCGTGGCGACCGGCGCGTTCGCCTCGTCGCTGCCGGCAGCGCTCTTCCAGCATGGCATTGAGATCGTCGAAGCTTGCCGCCTGGGGGATCGGCGTCAGGAAGTTCGATCGAGCATACTTCACCAGCCCCTCGACCTTGCCCTTGTCGTTGCCCTTGCCGGGACGGCCGAAGCGATCCTGGAACAGGTAATGGCTCTGCAGTTCCGTAAAGGCCCGGGTGCGCTCCCGCCTGCCGTCGCCGCAGATCTTCGCCACGGCGAGCGTCGTGTTGTCGTAAAGCACCGACAACGGCACGCCGCCGAAGAAGGCGAATGCCGACACATGCCCGTCGAGGAAGGCTTCCGTCGTCTCCGCCGGATAGGCCTTCACGAAAGGAGTATCCGATTGCGGCAGGTCCATGCAGAAGAAGTGGATCTTCTGCCGGACGCCGCCGATCACGCCGATCGCCTCGCCAAAGTCGACCTGCGCATGACCGGACGGATGAGCCAGCGGCACGAAGGTCTCCCGCAATCTCCCCGAGCAACCCGGACGTAGTCCCTCACCACCGTCAGACCGCCGGCATAACCGTGCTCGTCGCGCAGTCGCTCGCAGATCCGCTTGGCCGAATGCCGCTGCTTCGAAGGCGCCGTCCTGTCGGCCTCGAGGATGGCGTCGATCACCGGCAGCAGCACCCCAAGCTTCGGCTTCTTCACCGGCTTCGTTCGCGTGTAGCCGGGCGGCAACGAGAACCGGCACATCTTCGAAACCGTCTCACGGCTCAGCCCGAACACCCGGGCCGCCTCACGCCGGCTGTTGCCCTCGATGAAAACGAAATGCCGAACGGCGGCGTAGACTTCCACGGCAAACATCCCCGGCCGCCCCCACAAAAAGAGACCGCCTAACCACTGGCCGGATTTTACTCCGGCGCGGCCGCACCAATCACCGCCGCTACGTGGCCTAATTTGTCACCGCCATACACAGCTTGATCGGCGGTGGCGGTTTGCCTTGATTGGTGGCGTCGAACGTGTGGTTCTGGGATAAACCCGCGGTCCGGGCCGCTGAGCAGCCTTGTCGCTCGGCCGCATCAGCCGAACGCGGCCTTCCGCTCATGCCAAACGAGGCGGCGGAAGTTGTAGGCGAGGTTGGCCATGCCGATCTTCATCGCCGCCCGCGCGCGGCCGATCGTCCGGACGAACAGGCCCATCCGCGCCTTCTGCTCGGCGAACGGGTGCTCGACCCGGGCGCGCACCGCCCNCCGCGCCCGGTTGGCCCGGCGCTGCGGGCCCGGCATCGGCCGGCCGCGCGGCTTGCGGAAATGGATCATCGAGACGCGCCCGGCCGCGATGATCGCCCGCTCGTTGCCGGCCGAGCGATAGGCGGTATCGGCCCACACCCGGCTGTCGAAGGCGTCCGCGTTGAGCAGCGCCGGCAGCCGGTGGCCGTCGTGCGCCGCCGCGTCGGTCACCAGCCAGCGACGGATGAAGCCGAACCGCCGGTCGATGTTGATGTGGTTCTTGTAGCCGAACGCCGGGATCAGCAGCGCCTCGGCGACGCGTTCGGTCGTTGCCGGCGACACCGGGTCGGCGGCCGACGGCGCCGGCCCGGGCTTGCGTTTCACCCGCCCGCGCTTGATCGTCCAGCGTGCGTCGGTGTCCTTCTGCCGCGCCGTCGCCGGCGGCCACGGCGGCTCGTCGCCATTCCTGATCTGCTGCTTCTCCTCGGCGGTCAGCCGCTGCCTCGGCGCCTCGACGATCGTCGCGTCGATGATCTGGCCGCCCAGCGCGAAATAGCCCTGCCGCTTCAGTTCGGCATCGAAGCGGGCGAACAGCGCGTCGATCGCACCCGCCGCCACCAGCGCCTCGCGGAACAGCCACACCGTCGTCCGGTCCGGCACCCGATCGCCGAGCCCGAGACCGAGAAAGCGCATGAACGACAGCCGGTCGCGCACCTGGTACTCGGCGGCTTCGTCCGACAGCCCGTACAGCGCCTGCAGTACCAGGATCTTGAACATCATCACCGCGTCCAGCGGCGGCCGTCCGCCCTTCCGCCGATCAGACCGGCGCAGCGCCGCGTCGAGGTCGGCGCGGAAAATCTCGAAGTCCACCACCACCAGCAGCCGCTCGAGCGGGTCTCCCGCCTCGCTCAGCTCCCGCAGCCGCTCCTCGGTGTCAAAAATCCGGGCTGAACCCCATCGCTCACTCCCTGATCGCCAATCCCCTGAAGGAATCACGACCAAGCAGCCAATGCGAGCGGTATTTCGAGGCGTCCATGCGCTCACTGCCGTCAGCTTCTGCTCGTGAAGCGGCTGCATGTTGAGATAGCGCCNGGTTGACCACTGGGTGCCGGCGATGTGTCTCAGGCTTGCCGCGGCCAGGTTGAAGGCGCTTTCAACGTCGGGAAAGGCCCCCACCACCCTGGTTCGTCGCCGGATCTCGCGAATGATGCGCTCGAGCGGGTTGTTGGTCCTGATCCGCCGCCAGTGCTCTTCCGGAAATCCATAATAGCTCAGCGTCTCTTCCACCGCGCCGTTGACCAGGTCGGCCGCCTTGCCGAGCTTCTGGGCGCGGAGCTTGCTGACGACCTCGCCGGCCTTGCGCCGCGCCGTCGCCAGATCCTCGCTGGCATGGATCGCCTTCAGCATGCGCGCCACCTCGCGCACCTTCGGCGCCGGCAGGTGACTGAAGACATTGCGGTAGAAATGCACGACGCAGCGTTGCCAGCGGGCGTCGGGGTAGAACTCGCCAATGCTCTCAACGAGGCCGAGACAGGCGTCGCTGGTCACCAGCTCAACCCCCGTCAGCCCGCGCGCCTTGAGATGCGCGAGGAACCCGCTCCATCCGGCCTTGTCCTCCTTGGCGCCCTCACGGATGCCGAGGATTTCGCGGAACCCCTCGTCGTTGACGCCGATCGCGATCACTTTGCTGCCACCGATAGTAAGGCGGGCAGTAACCTTGTTGGGGTCGCATCCGGATGTTTGAGTGACGAGCTTGTAAATGCAAGCCAATGACGCCGGTGTTTCGTAGAAGTAGCCCGAGTACGGTGGGGCGCCGACTTTTGGCGTGATTACCTGCTACTGCGGCATCATTTCGCCCGATGGGATGACGATCTGATAGTTGGTATGAGCAAAGCGACCAGCGTCTTCCACTTTGGCGATGCTTGACTGTGGCACGTAGGTCGAACTCTCCCCGGGCTGCAATCGTCCAGTCTTTACCGTGAAATCGGCAGCCGGTCCGGATGGCGCCGCAATCGACACTGCTGCGGTCGTGTCCACAGACGCGCCAAAAGCGGCCGTCCCGGTTAGCTGGACGGAGACACCGAGTGCCGTGAAGGCAACGAGGCCCCTGACGTATTTCATATTGTCCACCCCAAAAAGACTGCATGCATGGCAAATAGCATGCATGTAAATAATAGAGATTTAACAGTGCGCCCGGAAAGATGGCCAATCACTGACATCGTAACAATAATCATGATGTACAACGCACGCCAAAACCGTGTGTCTGCAACCCAAACACTCTCACGCTAACGCTCATATTTGCCATATGCAATATAATATTTGCTCATGTTGAATTATAACGCTAGCGCATAAAAAATATGCAGTCGGTTGCTTTGTTTCTGCCTTGCGCACTCAGCGCCTTGTCTTGCCGCGATGCGGGTAGTAACGAGGGGGCATCGGATCGCGCCTTTGCTTTGAATGCCGCAGTGGGCAGGCGATCGCTACTGGTGAGCCGGAAAAGCGTTCGCCCAGGTCGGCTTCGCCTCGACTTGGAGCGGTGAGGGCGCTGCGCTGCTCGGCCGCTGTTTGAGCCGGGGTCCGAACCTCGACCGTGATTCTGTCCCGGCGGACGGTCCTGCGCTCCGCATACAAGGTCAGCAAGGTTGATCTTTTCGCGGCATTGACAGCCCCCGGCAGTACAATCAAGATTAATAACTAATTACAAACGACTGAGTTTGGGAGGCGTCCATACCGTGTTCACAGTCCATGCACGAGGCGGGACTCTGCCGCTGCGCGATACGCCGTCACGCGCCTTCCAGTGTCGAGCAGCCGATTCTTGGTGCCAGCGAGGTGGGCGGTGACCTGTCGCGTGTCGGCTTCGCCACCGCGGCCGGCGAGCGCTGTTGTGATTGACCTGCCTTCGAGGCGAGCCTATGCCGCCGTCGGCCCGAAAGTTGGTATTCCGCCCGGGACAGGGGAGTCTCGGAAAGGCGACGTGGTGCCGTTTCCCAGTCAGATCATGATCGAAGCCCGTACACAACCAGGGGGTCTACAACCCACACGATCCGCCGGCGCCGGCGAACGCGCCACGGCGGGGAGCATGACGAATGAACCGCACCTTGTCCTATGTTGCCTGGGCTGCCGTCGCAGTCCTCGGCGCGTTCGCTCTTGGCACCGTCGCACTGCATCGCGGCGAGAGCATCAATGCCGTCTGGATTCTCGTCGCCGCCGTCTGTGTCTTTCTCATCGGCTATCGCTTCTACAGCCTGTTCATTGCCGAGAAAGTGCTGGAGCTCGATCCGAAGCGGATCACGCCGGCGATCAAGTACAACGATGGGCTCGACTACGTTCCCACCAACAAATACATCCTCTTCGGTCACCATTTCGCTGCCATCGCGGGGGCTGGCCCGCTGGTGGGTCCGGTGTTGGCGGCGCAGATGGGTTTTCTGCCGGGAACACTGTGGATTCTCGCCGGCGTGGTTTTCGCCGGCGCGGTGCAAGATTTCATCATCCTGTTCATTTCCTCCCGCCGCGATGGCCGCTCGCTGGGTGATCTGATCAAATCCGAACTGGGTCCGGTGCCNGGGGTGATCGCCCTGTTCGGGGTGCTGATGATCATGATCATCATCCTCGCCGTGCTCGCCCTCGTCGTCGTCAAGGCGCTGGCCGACAGCCCGTGGGGAACCTTCACTCTCGCCGCGACGATCCCGATCGCCATCTTCATGGGCGTCTATCTTCGCTTTATCCGTCCCGGGCGGGTGGCGGAAATGTCGATCATCGGCTTCGTCCTGTTGATGCTTGCCATCGTCTACGGCCAGGATGTGGCCGCGGATCCAGTGTGGGGGCCGGCGTTCACCTTCACTGGCCCGCATCTGGCGCTGCTGCTGATCGGTTATGGTTTCGTCGCCTCGGTGTTGCCGGTCTGGTTCCTGCTCGCGCCACGCGACTATCTGTCCACCTTCCTCAAGATCGGCTTCGTCCTCGCCCTGGCGGTCGGCATCGTCTTCGTCCAGCCGCACGTGCGGATGCCAGCGGTGACCCAGTTCATCGACGGTAGCGGCCCGGTGTTCTCCGGCGCCCTGTTCCCCTTCCTCTTTATCACCATCGCTTGTGGTGCAGTCTCCGGCTTCCATGCGCTGATCTCTTCCGGGACGACGCCGAAGATGCTGGAGAACGAAACCCACGCCCGCTTCATCGGCTACGGCGGCATGCTGACGGAGTCCTTCGTCGCCATCATGGCCCTGATCAGCGCCACTATTCTGCAGCCGGGTGAATACTTCGCGATGAATAGCCCCGGTGCGCTGATCGGCAAAACCGTGGAAAGCGCGTCGGCGGCGATCTCCAGTTGGGGCTTCGTCATCACCCCGGACGTGCTGGCGCAGACGGCGCTGAACGTGGGCGAACACACCATCCTGTCGCGGGCAGGCGGTGCGCCGACGCTGGCGGTGGGCATGGCGCAGATCATGTCGGGGCTCTTCGGGAGCACGGCAATGATGGCGTTTTGGTACCACTTCGCCATCCTGTTCGAGGCCTTGTTCATCCTGACGGCGATCGACGCCGGCACCCGGGTCGGCCGCTTCATGATCCAGGACCTGCTCGGCACCTTCTATGCGCCGCTGAAGCAGACCAAGTCGTGGGCCTCGAACCTGATCTCCACTTCCCTCTGCGTCGCCGCCTGGGGCTATTTCCTCTACCAGGGCGTCGTTGATCCGCTTGGCGGCATCAACACCCTGTGGCCACTGTTTGGCATCTCTAACCAGATGCTGGCGGCGATCGCGCTCATTCTCGCCACCGTCGTCCTCTTCAAGATGAAGCGGCAGCGTTATGCCTGGGTGACCATCGTGCCGGCAACGTGGCTGATGATCTGCACCATGACCGCCGGTTTACAGAAGCTGTTCCACCCCGATCCGAAGATCAGCTTCCTCGCCCATGCGCGAAAGTTCGGCGATGCCCTTGCCCAAGGCCAGATATTGGCTCCGGCAAAGACAATCGAGGAGATGCAACGGATCGTCATCAACGACTATGTGGACGCCACCATGTGCGCGCTGTTTGTCGGCGTTGTCGTCTGCATGGCGGTGTTCGGCGTTCGCGCTGCCTGGCGTGGTTTCGCCAACCCGTCGATTACCGCGCGGGAGGCCCCGGCCCATGCTTGATCGCGCCGATGATAGTCCGGACACCGCCGCGGTCGCGCCTGAGCCACAGATCTGGCAGCGGCTCACCTTGCTCTGGCGCGGTGCCGGGCAGACGGCACGCCTGATGATCGGTGTCCCCGATTATCAGACCTATGTGGAGCACGTCCGGCTGACGCATCCGGAAACGCCGCCGATGAGCTACGAGGCGTTTTTCCGCTCACGCATGGAAGCGCGATACGCAGGACGGGCGAGAGGCTGCTGCTGATCCGCAAGCGGGTTGGCCTGTAAACAGGGCCGGGCAGGTGGGGGAAATGCCCGGCCCCCAGTCTCGCTGGGGGCGTGCGGGCATTCATTCGCCCATGCCCAAGGTCGGCCATGAACGGGTCGGCAACAAACGACCCTCCGGCTCTCAGGGATGACAGAGAGAGCCGGTTCGACGACGATGGTGTTGGGGAAGTCGATTAAGAGTGGGAGTCTAGAAGCCTTCGCGTTCCAACCGCTTGCGTTCCAGCTTGCGGGCGCGGCGGACGGCTTCCGCCTTTTCCCGGGCGCGTCGCTCCGAGGGTTTCTCGTAGGATCGGCGAAGCTTCATTTCCCGGAAGATACCCTCGCGCTGCATTTTCTTCTTGAGCGCCTTCAGGGCTTGATCGACGTTGTTATCGCGGACAATGACTTGCACGGCGGCTCGCTCTCGCTCCTAAGGACATGAGACAAGGACAGGAAGCACCACGTCTACCATAAGCGACCGGTCGATGTGAAGCCTTGTCGGCGCTCGTCTTTCAACCGATCTCTAGGGGATGTTCACGGCGAGGCGATTTTAGCATGGCGTTGTTGCAGATTGCCCGCATGGGCCACCCGGTTCTGCGCCTGCAAGCGCAGCCGGTTGACGATCCGACGGCGCCGGAGGTGGCAGCGCTGGTTGCCAGCATGCGGGAGACGATNGCTGGCGGCTCCGGGGTCGGCCTCGCCGCGCCGCAGGTTCATGTGTCGCAACGGATCATCGCCTTCTGGGTGCCACCGGCGCGCGCCGACGATCCTTCGGCCGCAGTCGGCTCACCCCTGGGACCGCTGCCGTTTACTGTCCTGATCAATCCGGAAATCGAGCCGCTCGATGCCGCGTGCGCAGACGAGTGGGAGGCGTGCCTGTCGCTGCCGGGGCTGACCGGAAGGGTGTCGCGCTACCTGCGCATCCGTTATCGTGGCCTGGCGCTGGACGGCAGCCGCATCGACCGGGTTGCGGAAGGCTTTCACGCCCGGGTGGTCCAACACGAATGCGATCATCTGGATGGTGTGCTGTATCCGATGCGGATGGCCGACCTTGCCACCTTCGGCTTTGCCGAGGAAACACGCCGGGCGATTCAGCTGCAGGCTGAGTGGCGCGGCGGCGAATGACGCGGACGACGAGGAGAAAGAGGAGAAAGAGGGAATGAGCGTCGAACAACAACGCCGGGAGATCCTGGACGCAGTGCTGCTGCACGTGGCCTTTGAGGGCTGGACGCAAAAGGCCGTCCATGCCGGTCTGGCTGATCTTGGGCTGCCGCTGGCCGCGGCAGATTTGGCCTTCCCGGACGGCCTTGGCGAAATCGTCGGTTTCTGGTCGGCGGATCTGGACCAGCAGATGGCCGAACAACTGGCGGACATGGAGTTGGCGGCGATGCCCATCGGCGAGCGGGTTGCCACCGCGGTGCGGATCCGCCTTGAGCTGTGTGGCCGCCATCGCGAAGCGGTACGCCGGGCGATGGCCTTCCTCGCACTGCCGCCGAACGTGGCGCTTGGACTCCGCCTCTCCTACGCCACCATCAATGCGATCTGGTATGCGGCTGGCGACACATCAACCGACCTGAGTTTCTACAGCAAGCGGGCTTCGCTCGCCGCCGTTTACGCGGCTACGGTGCTGTTTTGGCTGGACGACGAGTCGGATGATTGTGCCGACACCTGGAGCTTCCTCGATCGTCGGCTTGGCAACGTCATTGACCTGATCAAGGCACGACGTCGAGCGTCCGAAGCACTGCGATCGATGCTGAATCCCTTCGGTGCGCTGCGCTCGCTGAAGCTTTGAGCCTCCGGTGACCGGGATGCGGGCGATGCTGCGGCAATCGGTGCTGATGACGGCGTTGCTGTGGCCGGCGATGGCGGCGGCAGATACGATCAGCCTTGATTTCCCCCTCGATTGTCGGGCGACCAGTTGCACGGTGCAGAAGTACTACGACGTCGACCCTGGTCCGGGGCGCATGGATTACGCCTGTGGCCGGCTGACCAATGACGGCGATACCGGGACCGACATTCGCATTCCGGACTTTCCGGCGATGCGGCAGGGGGTGCCGGTGCTAGCCGCCGCCGCTGGCACCGTGCGGGCGACGCGCGACGGCATGGAAGACGTCAGCGTGCGCACGCTCGGCCGCGAGGCGCTGGCCGGCCGTGATGCCGGCAACAGCGTCGCCATTGATCATGGCGGCGGCTGGGAGACCCAGTACAGTCATATGCGCCAGGGCTCGATCGCCGTCAGGCAAGGTGAGCACGTGGTCGCCGGGCAGCAGCTTGGGCTGATCGGCCTGTCCGGTAACACCGAATTTCCGCACCTCAACTTCGTCGTCCGCTATCAGGGCAAGACGCTCGACCCCTTCGTCGGCCTCGCGCCCTTTGCCGCCTGCGGCGATGCCCGTCAGCCGCTGTGGTCGGCGGCGGCGCTGGCGGCGCTGCCCTATCGGCCGACCGGGCCGCTGAGTGCCGGCTTCGCCACCGCTCGCCCCGATGCCGCTCAGGCGCGTGACGGCGCCTATGCGGCGACGGAGGTGTCCGCAGCGGCGCCGGCGCTGGTGTTGTGGGCGGATGTCTACGGGGTAGAGGCCGGCGACCGGCAGCGCTTTCGCATCGTCGCACCGGACGGCCAGGTCCTGCACGACAACGAAACACCAATCGCCGCCAGCAATATCCTCTGGTTCGCGTTNCAGCCCGGCCTGAAGCGACCGGCTACCGGCTGGCAGCCCGGCTCCTATCAGGGAACCTACCAGCTGTATCGCGGCGACGAGACGCTGTTGACCATGACCCGCACGGTGGAGTTCTCGTCGCGGTAAGCGAGGCGGGGGAGGGCGGTGCGTCAGGAGTGCGTCAGCCAGCGCAGCGCCAGACCGAGCAGGCCAACGCCCGAAGCCAGAATCATGAGCACCGCGCAGAAGAGGCGGATGAGCGGCTCGGAAGCGTCGCTGCGGGCGTAGAACAACCATGCGAGAGAAAAGACGGCGATCGCAAACAAGGTGACCGCGTCCATGGCCGCGGCCAGCGATGCGGTTCAGTGCTCCGCCGACTCAGGATCTGATCGGCAGCCGGTCGCGAAAGGCAGCAAGCCAAGCCTGCCGTGTTTCCAGGGCGCCGATTTCGTGATCGAGCCATAGCGTCAGGCAGCCTTCGTCCTCGGCGTGATGCTGGCGCAGGTCGATCAGCCGCAGCACCTCCTGCTCGCACGCTTCCATCAGTTGCTCGGCTTCCAGCCGCTGCGCGGCAGCGTCCAGCAGGTGGAGGAAGCGAAACTTGAGGGCGACGAGGAGACGATTGAGCTCGGTATTCGACGGCCGCAGTTTGGCGGTCAACAGTGCTTGCATCTCCGCCTGCCCGGCAGGGGTCAGTTGCAGCACGGCACTGTCACCCTCGCCTTCGACGACGGCAACCAGCCCCTCATACTTCAGGAGCTCGATCGAGTGACCCATGATTTCCGGCGTCGGTCCGACGACGCGGCTGACGAAGTGCCGGATAGCGTGGGCCAGACCCATGTAGGTGGTAGGCGATTGAGCCAGCATCCCGAGGGCGCACAGCCGTATCGCCTCCTTCGGGGTCAGTGTGTGGTCGGCGTACATGTAACGCTCCCGCTCACGTGCAGCCTTCTCCCCTCAAGGGGCACCCTGCGGGATTTAAGATGGCGTATCTTGGCCGCCGCGTAAAGGGGCTGGCCGCCCCCCCCCTCAGGCTGCCGCCTTCAAATGGAGGCGTTGCCAGACCTCGCCGAGCGCGGCGACCAGATGATCCATGTCGGCGTCGGTGTGCAGCGGCGACGGGGTGAACCGCAGCCGCTCGGTGCCGCGGTCCACCGTCGGGAAGTTGATCGGCTGGACGTAGATGCCGTGGCGTTCGATCAGCTCATCGCTGGCGCGTTTACAGAGAACCGGATCGCCGACAAGGACGGGGACAATGTGGCTGACCGAGGGCATGACCGGAATGCCAACCTCGCGCAGTCGGCGCTTTAAGGTCGCTGCCCGCTCCTGGTGCCGCTCGCGNNAGATCTCGTGATGCTGTTTCAGGTGGCGGATGCTGGCGAGAGCGCCGGCGGCGACGGCTGGTGGCAGTGAAGTGGAAAAGATGAAGCCGGCACCGTAGCTGCGGACGAAGTCACACATCGCCGCCGTGCCGGCAATATAGCCGCCGATGACGCCGAAGGCCTTCGCCAGTGTGCCTTGGATGATGGTGATCCGATGCATCTGGTTGTCGCGCTCGGCGACGCCGGCACCGTGGATGCCATACATGCCCACCGCGTGCACCTCGTCGAGAAAGGTCATCGCGTTGTAACGGTCGGCCAGATCACAGATGGTGGCGATCGGCGCGATGGTGCCGTCCATGGAGTAGACGGATTCAAAGGCGATCAGCTTCGGGCGCGCCGGATCGGCGGCGGCGAGCAGCTCTTCCAGATGGCGCACGTCGTTGTGGCGGAAGACCTTCTTCTCCGCGCCAGAGCGGCAGATGCCCTCGATCATCGAGTTGTGATTCTTGGCGTCGGACAGCACCAGACAGTTGGGAATGTGGCGACAGATGGTGCCGAGCGTTGTCAGGTTGGCGACCCAGCCAGAGCCGAACAGCAACGCGGACTCGGTGTGGTGCAGGTCAGCCAGTTCGCGTTCCAGGAGAACATGGTAATGATTGGTGCCGGAAATGTTGCGGGTGCCACCGGCGCCGGCGCCGCAGCGGTCGATGGCGTCGTGCATCGCCGCCAGTACCTCCGGGTGCTGCCCCATGCCGAGATAGTCGTTGGCGCACCAGACGGTAATTTCGCGGCAACCGTCGCAACTATGCCAGAGTGCCTTGGGAAATTTGCCCGCCTGCCGTTCGAGGTCGGCGAAGACACGATAGCGACCCTCGGCACGCAACGCATCAATACGACTGGCGAAAAAGCCCTGGTAATCCATTGCCGCACAATCCTTTCTGGTTTTTCGGCAACCCGCGCCTCACAGGATCGCCCCATGTTGGCATAGCCACGCCCAGGTGTCATCCAATGCACGACTAGCCCGGTGAATTATTTCTGTAATTTCGCCTTCACTGATCACCAGCGGCGGTGAAAAGGCGATGACGTCGCCGCTTAACGGCCGCACGATCAACCCATGCGCCTCGGCGCATTTCGCCACCCGGGCCGCGACGCCGAGGGTGGGCGGAAACGACTCGCGCGTCTGTTTATTGCGCACCAGTTCCAGGGCACCAATGAGGCCGACACCGCGCGCCTGTCCGACCAGCGGGTGATCGCCCAGCCGGCGCAGAGCATCCTGCAGTATTGGAGCGACGGCGCGGACGTGCTCGACAATGCGTGTTTCGTCGTAAATCGCCAGTGCTTCGAGGGCGACTGTGGCGGCCACCGGATGGCCGGAATAGGTGTAGCCGTGCGCGAAGACACCCACCTTGGCGCTTTCCGTCAGCATCGCCTGCCAGATGGGCTCGTTGATCAGCACCGCGGAGATGGGCAGGTAACCGGACGATAAGGCCTTGGCGCAGGTGATGATATCGGGGGTAATGCCATAGGTCTGGCAGCCCCAGTAGTGCCCGGTGCGGCCGAACCCGCAGATCACCTCGTCGGCGACGAGGAGAATGTCGTACCGCCGCAGGATGGGCTGAATTTTAGCGAAGTAGCTGACTGGTGGGACGATGACGCCACCGGCCCCCATCACCGGCTCGACGAACATGGCGGCGATCGTCTNCTCCGGTCCCTCACGCTGGATCAACTGTTCCAGGTTGGCGGCGAGCCGGCTGGCAAAGGCCTCCTCGCTTTCGCCCGCTTGGCCGAAGCGGTAGTAATGCGGGCAATCGGCGTGGAGGAATCCGGGAAGCGGCAGGTCGAAGGCACGATGATTGGCCGGCAGTCCGGTCAGGCTGGCAGCAGCGACGGTGACGCCGTGGTAGCCCAGGTGACGCGAGATGAGCTTTTTCTTCTGCGGTCGGCCCAGCGCGTTGTTGTAATACCAGATCAATTTGATCGCAGTGTCGGCCGCTTCCGAACCGGAATTGGCAAAGAACACCTTCGACATGGGCACTGGCGCCAAGCCGATCAGCCGCTCGGCCAGCTCGATGGTCGGCTTTGCCGCCTTGCCGCCGAAGCCGTGATAAANAGGCAACTGTCGCAGCGCCCGCAGCGCCGCCTGGGCCAGCCGCTCATTGCTGAACCCGAGGGCCGTGCACCACAGCCCGGCCATCGCCTCGATGTAGGAATTGCCCCTTTCGTCAAAGACGAAAACACCCTCTCCGCGAGTAATCACCAGAGGGCCCGTTTGCAGGTGCTGCTCCAGTTGAGTATAGGGGTGGATCGAATAGGCTATGTCGCGCGCCTCTAGGGACTCTATGCCAGTGATTGCTGCCTGTTGTTCGTTCATCGATCTCGCCTGCACTGCACACAATTCACGATCATGTGGTCGCTTCGGCAATGCCGGGCGATTGACTGCCCGGGTAGCCCGTCTGCCCGGGCACCATTTCCCATCCGAGGCATACAACCGGGCATGGAAATGCACAAGGTGGAATGTTTTTTTGGATGGTTTCGAGCCGCCGGTTGGCGCTACTGATGAAAAGTGCTGACCGTGGGTAACGAAACGTTAATCTTACCGCAATGCAGCATGACATGAGGGACCCTGTAAGACTACTCTCGATCGGAGCAGGCTGGCGGGTCGTGACGGGGAGTGCGCGTGGCCGTAGCAGAAGCGGGAGAAGTCATGAGAGGTGACGCGGATTTGCGCATCGACGCAGGAGAAGGGTACAGCAGCGGCAGCTCTGGCGCCGCATCGTCACGCATGTCGCTGCGTCGGCGTATCCATAGCGGGCTCGCGTTCGGTCGCCGCTCGCCGCGGCTGCTTATTGCCGGCCTCTTGTTGGCGGTGATCCTCATCGGCATCGGTCGTCACTTTATGGCCGGCAGCGGGCCAACTCTGAGCTATCGGACCGCGGACGTGAGCCGTGGGTCGATCACCAGCGTGATCAGCGCATCCGGTACGCTGAAGCCAGAGACACAGATTTCGGTGGTGGCCCAAGCGCCCGGCCAGATTGTCGAGGTCCTGGCCGACTTCAACAGCCACGTCAAGGCGGGAGATGTGCTCGCCCGCCTCCGATCAGACGTGGCGGAAGCGCGGCTGCAGATCGCCAAGGCTGACCTGGATGTCGCCCGCGGTTCCCTGGAGGTGGCGCGCGGCGGCACGCAACGGGCATTGCGCGACGTGGATAATGCCCGCGCCAATACGCTCAGCGCCAAGGCAGAGGTGGAGCGCGCCGACCTGAGTCTCGGCGACGCCAACACCGACTTCAAGCGGAAGCAGGAATTGGCTCGCACCGGTGATGCCGCCAAGGTCGAAACCGAACGGGCGAAGAGTGCCGCCAGCCAGGCCGGCGCCGGTCTGACCTCGGCCAAAGCGCGCCAGACAGCGTCTACAGCGGCAGTGGCTTCGGCGGAAGCGGCAGCGGAGGTTGCCAAGGCGCAGGAAAAGAACGCTCTCGCCACCCTCACTTCGCGCGAGGCGGCGGTCCGTCAGGCGCAACTGGATGTGGATCAGACCTACATTCGTGCGCCGATCGACGGTGTCATCATCGATCGCAGCGCCGTCGTCGGCCAGTCCGTCGCCGCGGGCGCCGGTGCGCCGCCGATGTTCACCATCGCCAACAGCCTGGGCGAGATGGAGGTGCACGCAAGCATCGACGAGGCCGACATCGGCCGGGTCGGCGTCGGCCAGGAGGCGCGGCTTGGCTTCGATGCATTCCCGGGGCGGTCCTTCCAAGGCAAGGTGGCCGAAATCCGCAAGACGCCCCAGGTGCTACAGGGCGTCGTCAGCTACGACGTGGTGCTGTCCGTCGGCAACGACGACGAGGTTCTGCTGCCGGGCATGACCGCGGATGTCCGCATCATTGCCGGCGAGCGCAATGATGTGCTGCGGGTGCCAAATGCGGCGCTGCGTTTCCGGCCGCCGGCTGGCAGTGGCGTTCAAGCGACGGATGTCCCAACCGTCTGGCGGCTGCATGGCGGCCACCTGCAACCTGTAACCGTGCAGACCGGCCTGTCGGACGGGGTCGAGACCGAGATCGTTTCCGGCGACATCAGCGCCGGCGGCAAAGTGGTCGTTGCCAGTGTTCACTCTTCCGGCGGCCAGTCTGCCAACGTTGGCCCGCTGAGGTTCTGAGATGGCGGACCTGCTCATCGAAACCAGCGGGCTCGGCAAGAGCTATCGCATCGGCCCCTACGACGTTCGGGCGCTGATCGACCTTAACCTCTGCATCGAGCGCGGCGAATTCCTCGCCGTCATGGGCCGATCCGGTTCCGGTAAGTCGACGCTGATGAACCAGTTCGGCTGCCTCGATAAGCCGACCGCGGGGCGCTATTGCTTCGACGGCGTCGATGTGTCGGACCTTACCCCAGACGAACTGGCGGTGATGCGCAATCGCAAGATCGGCTTTTGTTTCCAGTCGTTTAACCTGCTGCCGCGGGCAACGGCGGTGGAAAACGTCGAGCTGCCGCTGGTGTACGGCGGTGTCGAACGGGCGGAACGCCGTGCCCGGGCGGAGACGGCCATCGCCGATGTGGGCCTCGCTGACCGCGGCCATCATCTGCCAACCCAACTTTCCGGCGGACAGCAACAGCGCGTCGCCATCGCCCGCGCGCTGGTCAATCGGCCGGTGCTGATCCTCGCCGACGAGCCGACCGGCACCCTCGACGAGCGCACCGGCCTCGAAATCATGGCGCTGTTCCAGCGTCTCAATCGCAGCGGTATTTCGATCATCGTCGTCACCCACGACCCGGACGTGGCGCGGTTCGCGCACCGGGTCATTCTGTTGCGCGACGGGCGGCTGGTGGATGACCGGGTGGAACCGTCGCCCTCGGATGCGGCATCGATGGTGGCAATGCTCAGGGAACANGGTGCCAGCGTGACCTATAGCGACGCCTTGCGCAGTGCGCTCGAGGCTCTGCGCGCCAACGTGATGCGGAGCGCCCTGACGATGCTGGGCATCGTCATCGGTGTTGCGGCGGTCATTCTCGTCGTTGCCATTGGCTCCGGGGCGCGGGAAGTCGTGGTGCAGCAAATCCGCAGCCTTGGCTCAAACCTTCTCGTCATCGACTCGCTCGGCGGAGCGACGAGCGGCAATCACGGTTCGGGGCCGAAATTTCTCCGTGAAGGGGACGCCGTTGCCGTCGCCCGTGAGGTCCCGGCGGTTGCCGCCTCGGTATCGGTCATCCGCGGCAACGTGCAGGTGGTACGCAGCGATGCCAATCAGCTGACGACGCTCTGGGGCGTTACGCCTGATTTCCTCGTCGCCCGTGACTGGGAGATGGCAGAAGGCCGCAACTTCACCGCCGAAGAGAACTCAGCCGGCAGCAAGGTGGTCCTGCTGGGTGATAGTGTCGCCCATGCCCTGTTCGGCGACGCCGATCCGGTGGGCGAGGTGGTGCGTATCCAGCGCCTTCCCTTCACCGTCATCGGGCTTCTCGAACCGAAAGGGCAGACGTCGTCAGGCAAAGATCAGGACGACCTCATCATCGCGCCACTGAAAACGGTGCGGACGCGGGTTCTCGGCGTCAATGCAGCTGTCCCGGACCGGATCGATTCGATCCTGATCAAAGCCGATGATGGCGCGGACATGACAGCCGTCGAACAGGATGTTCGCGGGCTGCTGCGCGAAAAGCATCGGTTGGCAGCCGAGCAGGATGATGACTTCACGGTCAAGAACCTNAGCGAAGTACTGCAGATCAAGGAAGCATCGGCCAAGGCGTTGGCGTCGTTGGTCGCCGCTGTTGCTTCGGTTTCGCTCCTCGTCGGCGGCATCGGGATCATGAACATCATGCTGGTCTCGGTCATCGAGCGGACGCGGGAGATTGGGATCCGTATGGCGGTGGGCGCCCGCCGCCGCGATATTCTGGCGCAATTCCTCGTCGAGGCAGTGACATTATCGTTCATTGGCGGCTGTATCGGCCTGATCCTGGGAATTGTCGGTGCCGGCGTCACCGCCTGGATTGCCAAGTGGCCGTGGATCATCAGCCCCCTCGCCATCCTTCTGGCGGTAGGCTTCAGCGTCTCTGTCGGCGTCCTCTTCGGCTTCTATCCGGCGCGCCGCGCCGCGTGGCTCGATCCCATTGAGGCTCTGCGCCACGAATGAGCGAAAAACTCCGCGATAAGGGAGCGTAATCTTGAAACGGTGCAGACCAGCTGTTTGGGCGTCGCGGCGTGCCCAGCGTCTCTCGGTCGCCATGGTTCCGCTGGCACTGCTGGTGGCATCTTCACCGGCGGCGGCGCAATCGCTGGACGAGGCTCTCGCCACCGCCTACCAGACCAATCCGAATCTCTCGGCGGCCGAGGCCAGTCTCCGTCGCACCGATGAAGGGGTCTCGCAGGCATTGGCTGGCTGGCGACCTTCCGCCGACCTGTCCGTGGGCGGTGGATATGCGGCCGATCTTGCCGGCACCAGCAGCGGATCCCAGCAGAGCACACTCTCCAGTTCGGAAGGCGCGGTGGTATCCTTTGATTTTCGCGTTCGGCAGCCGATCTATAACTTCATCACCCCAGCAACGGTTGAGCAGGCGAAAAGCAACGTCAAGGCGGAGCGTGCTCGCCTGACGGCCACCGAACAGGACGTGCTGCTGCACGCGACGACAGCGTATCTGGATGTCCTCCGTAACCAGGCGATTCTTGAGGAAACGACGCGACAGCAGCAGCAACTGGAGCGCGATCTGGCGACGGCGCAGCACCGGTTCCAGCTTGGCGAGCTCAGGAATTCCGACGTTGCCCAGTCCGAGGCCAGCGTTGCTCGGGCGCGCTCGCAGCGCACCGTGGCCGAGGGCAACCTTGCCACCGCCCGCGCCGCTTACGTGCAAGTCATCGGCCGACCGCCGGAGACGCTCACGCTGCCGCCCGAACCGCAGGGTCTGCCGGCGTCACAGGAAGAGGCAGTTGCTCGTTCCGCCGACGCCCCGGCGGTGATCGCCGCCAACTACGCGCGCGCGCGCGCGGCCAGTGACGGGATCGACATCAGCAATGGCCAGCAATTGCCACAGTTTGCCATTCAGGGTGACGCCGGTGCTGCCAACCAGTCGATCCTGGCGGTGATGACCGTCCCCTTGGCCCGCGGCGGCGCTCTCGACGCGCAGGTGCGGGCATCAAAGCAACTGCAGATGCAGCGCGAACAGGAACGTGAAGCCCAATTGCGCCAGGCGCAGCAGGAAGCAGTGCAGGCGTGGCAATCCTACCAGAGTGCCAAGTCAAACGTTGACTCGAGTAAGGCGCAGCTCAAGTCGGCACAGATCGCCGCCGACGGCATCCGCCGCGAGGCGTCGCTCGGTTTGCGCACGGTGACCGACGTGCTGATTGCCCAGCAGCAGGTTCTCGATGCCGACGTCAGCCTGATCACCGCCCAGCGTGACACCCTCCTCGGTGCCTATCAGCTTCTTGCCGCCGACGGTGGGTTGACCGCCCAAGGCCTCGGCCTCGATGTACCCTATTACAATCCTAAGGTGCATTACGACCAGGCCCGTACTCAGTTGTGGGGCCGAGACGTCGACCAGGGGAAGTGACCGCCCCCAGCCACGCTAGCGCCGACTCGATCTGCTGACGCGATCCACTCGCGGCCTTTTCAACACGTTTGCGGCGATCGTTGGCAAAGGGCCGGACCCGTCCCTGCCCTTTGGCGAGACCGCCTGGGCCGACGCGGCCGCTATTTTCTTGCGCCCACCTGTCTGTCAGGTTGGCCACAGGTGGGTGGTTCCGCTGCCTGGACGCAGCTCGACGATGCGGTGGTGGTTGGTGTCGGCGACGAGGATGCGATCGGTGCCATCCACACATACACCAGCCGGCTCGCCACCCGTGAGTTCACCATCGCCGGTGCCATTGCGACCGCAGCCGGCCACGGTGGTGACGCAGCGCTGCTCGAGGTCAATCCGGCGCAACATGCTGTTGTAGGTGTCGGCCACCAGAAGGCTACCGTTCCACCAGGCCAGACCGCGGCAGTGCTGCAATCTCGCCGTGGTAAAGTCGCCGTTGCAACAGCCGAAGTCGAACAGGCCGGCACCCACCAGCGTTTCCACCTGTGGCCGGTCGGCGAGCCAGAGGCGGCGAACCGATGAGGACTCGCTGTCGGCAAAGTAGAGGGCGCAGCCGGCGGGATCGAGGGCGAGTCCTGCCGGTTGCGCCAGCTGTGCCGCTGAAGCGTCGCCGTCCTCCAGCGCCTCGCCGCCGGTGCCGGCGAGGGGACGCAGCTCGCCGCGGCTCAGGCTGATCTCTCCCAGCTGGTGGGTGCCGGCATTGGCAAAGAACAGGCGGTCGCCGCTGAGTTCCAGGTCCCACACCGAGGCAAGCTCGGCCTGCCGCGCCGGCAGCGCCTGCTTCAGGATGCAGCCGCGCTCACCGGTTCCGGCGATGGTGCTGACGGCGCCGGTGGCAAGATCGATGTGGCGGATGGCATGGTTGCCGGTATCGGCGACGTAGATGCCCTGGTCATCGCAGATCAGCCCCTGCGGGCTGCGGAACGCGCAGTGGCTGGCGTCCGTATCGACAAAGCCCGGCAACCCGGAGCCGTAGCGCTGCCGTTCCCGGCCGTCGTCATCGAAGACGACGATCTGATGGTGGCCGCTGTCGGCAACGACCCACTGGTTGGCTTTCCCCGGTCGGCGCAGGCGCTTGATCTTGGTGGGAAAGGCGAGGCGGCCGTCACGCGTCGGCGCCACCAGTGAGGGCAGGGGAGTCGGCCTCGGCACGCCTTCTTGCCGCCATTGGCGAATCATCCGGCCGACGCCGGCGAGCAAACGTTCGGTAATCGGTTCGCCTTGCAACTCGCCGACGACCTTGCCGTCGGGGCCGATGAAGACGAGCGTCGGCCAGGCGCAGATGCCATAGGCGCGCCAGAGACAGAAATCGGGATCGTGGATGACCGGGTGGCGGATGCCGAGGCGGCAGATTGCGTTCGCCAGACACTTGGGATCGCGTTCGGCGAGATACTTCGGCGAATGGACGCCGATTACCACCAGGCTCTCACCGAATGTCTCTTCCAGCGTTTGCAGCACCGGCAGGATATGCAGGCAGTTGACGCAGCAAGCGGTCCAGAAATCGAGAATGACCAATCGACCGCGCAGATCGGCGAGCGATAGCGGATACTCGACGTTGAACCAAACCTGACCGCTGCGGCTAAGCTCGGGCGCCGGTGCCAGACCGAACATACGAAGCCGTCTCCCTGCCGCCAATCCGTGGGTTAACCGCCTCGCAAGCATGTGGGGACCGTTCCCGGCCTTTCCAGGGATTGTTTCTGGCGGCGAGGCAGCGGGACAGAATTCCAGCAAAAGAGCTATGGACTTGTAGGCGGGCGGTGGGGCGATGGGCGGCACGCTGGCAAGAGCCGGGATTGAATAACACCCGCCTGAGCAGAGAAATCTTGTCAGAAATATGAGCTGTTACACGGCGATCAGCATTGCAGTAAAGAACATCTGGGGTGCGGCTGCGATAGCTGCTAGTCCTTCGCTTCCAGGCGTTCAATCATCGCCGCAACAGCGCGAATCTGCGGTGCCGACTGCAGATAGTAGTCGTTGCCGGTGAAACCCCACCAGTCCCAGCACGCCTGCGGGTTTGGCCACGGCAGCGTCTGGCCGAGGACGCGCGTGGTGATCGCGGAGGTCTGCGGGTAGAGGACCACGATGCGGTTCGCCTCCGCCCACTGATTGTAGCCGGCGTGGCGGTAGAAGGCGTCGCCAATCTGTGCCGCACTCTGGCCACAGCCGTGGAACGCCACGTGCAGCCGGCAGCCTCCCGCCCTGCACGCCTGGGGGATATAGGCGTATCCTTCCTCGGCGAGGCCGATCGCCTGCTGCGGGGCGAAATACGGCCGCTGATCGAAGGCCACGAAGCTGCTGCGGGCCTCTGTCGGCGGCGTTAGCGGGCCATAGATCTGCTGTAGAAGATTGCCGGCGGCGTCGTACTGGCAGTTGTTGAGGAAGGGCGCGGCAAAGGCGGTACACGGATTGCCGAACCCGGCGGTGATCATGGCGTGATTGGCGTTGATTCCGGTTTCGTAGCGAATGTGTTCGGGGCTGATGAAATGGAGGTAATAGGCCTTGAGGGCATCGACCACCGCTCGCGGCACCAGTGCATCGTCGGTGCCGCTGAACAGGTAGACGCGGGCGTCAGCCAGATGTGCCGGATCGTCGATGCGACCAGCGCGGGCCTGGGTCCGCGTTTCCTCGACCATCGGTGCGATGTCGGGCGCACCGAGGAAGGGCAGCAGGTCGGGCAGGTTCATGCAGCGGGCGAAGACGGTCACCGCGTTCCAGGGGAAGCTGGTGCCGGCGCAGAACCACGGGCCGGCGGCCAGCACCCCCACACCCATGATCGTCGCTGAATGGGCGACCAGCATCTGCGTCGCCATATAGCCGCCGGAGGAAACGCCGGACACCGAGACCTGCGATCGATCGATCGCGAGCTGTGGCAATGGTTCGGCGGCCCGGGCGTCCGTCGACCAGCCGCCGCCGGCGAGGCAGGCNNGAGCAACAGCAAGCAGCATCCAACGCCAATCCGGCCGCGCATCGGCGCCATCGCCCGGATCAGGTCCCTTCTTGCCAGGACTTCAGGTAGGCCTCCTGCTCCGGCGTCAGCACGTCAATGGTCGTGCCGAGGGAAGCGAGCTTGAGGCTGGCGACCTCCATGTCGAGTTCTTCGGGAACCGTGTAGACCTGCTTCGCCAGCGTATTATGGTTGTTGCGGATGTGGACGGCGGCGAGCGCCTGATTAGCGAAGCTCATGTCCATCACCGCCGGCGGGTGACCTTCCGCCGCCGCCAAGTTGACCAGGCGACCTTCGCCGAGGACGCGCAGCCGCCGGCCATCGTGCATCCGATATTCCTCGACGTTTGGTCGTGGCGCGGTCACGCCGCTGCTGGCGGCCTTCAACGCTGGAAGATTGATTTCCACATCGAAGTGGCCGGAGTTGGCCATGATGCAGCCATCCTTCAGTTTGGCGAGATGGTGGCTGTCGACTACGTGCTTGTCGCCGGTGACGGTGATCAGCAGGTCGGTCTGTGGGGCGGCATCGATCAGTTGCATCACCCGGAAACCGTCCATCGACGCTTCGAGCGCCCGCACCGGATTGACTTCGGTGACGATCACTTTGGCGCCAAGACCGGCGGCGCGCATCGCTACCCCGCGGCCGCACCAGCCGTAGCCGCAGATGGTGACCACCTTGCCGGCGATGAGCACGTTGGTCGCCCGCAGGACACCATCGAGCGTGCTTTGCCCGGTGCCGTAGCGGTTGTCGAACATGTGCTTGGTTGCGGCATCGTTGACCGCGATCATCGGATATTCCAGGGCGCCATCGGCGGCCATGGCGCGCAGACGGATAACGCCGGTCGTTGTTTCCTCGGTTCCACCGAGGATGTCCGGCAACAGGTCCCGACGCTTGGTGTGCAGCAGATTGACCAGATCAGCGCCATCGTCGATGGAGATTTGTGGCCGGCTGTCGAGGGCAGCGTGCAGCCGACTGTAGTAGCTGTCGTTGTCATCGCCGCGGTGGGCGAAGACCGAGATGCCGTAGTGCAACGCCAGACTGGCGGCGACGTCGTCCTGCGTGCTGAGCGGGTTGCTGGCGCACAAAGCGACTTCAGCACCGCCGGCAGTCAGGACGCGGGCGAGGTTGGCGGTTTCCGCGGTGACGTGCAGGCAGGCGGCAATCCTGATTCCCGCCAGCGGCCGTGCAGCGACGAAGCGATCGGCCAATAGGCGGAGCACGGGCATTTCGGCATAGGCCCACTCGATTCGGTTGGTTCCTGCCTCGGCGAGGGCGGGATCTTTAATGTCGTACAGGTACGCTGTCATCGAGGGAGCCTCCGATGCGGCATCGAAAACGGAAGGGAAAAGAAATGCGAACAAAACAACTCCCAGCCGTTGTGACAAGCGGCTGCGTTGCGAGACCCTATGCTGTTGCGGCCAGCCGGATCAAGTCTTGCGTCACCGATTGTGTTATTGAGTCCGTTCCGCGGCGACGATTGGCGCCGCCGCGGCGGCGAAGCGGCGAAGCGGCGTAGCGTGGGGTGACCTACCTGTTTCGCTCCTTCGGGCAGAGCGAAGGTTACCGCGGCGGTGCTGCCGGCCCCTTCCTTGGGCCACCTCCCCGCCCGCAGCCGATCTCGTCACCGGCCAGTGCGTCGTCGTTCATATCCCGGGCGGCAAATCGCGCGGCGCTGGCGTTGGCGAATTCTTCGCGACTAATGCTGCCATCGCTGTTGGTATCGATCCTGGCGAACTTTTGCTGGGAGCGTTCGGCGGCTCGTGCCTGACTAAACTGGATGAACTCCTCCTTGCTGATAATTCCATCGTTATTTTTGTCCATCGCGGCGAAAGCTTGCTGGGTCCGCAAGACCTGCATGACCTGAGGGAACTGGGCCAGTTCTTCCACACTCAGCACGCCATCTTTGTTGGTATCGATGGTGACGAACATCTTCGCATGCCCGGCATCGAACTCCTCTTTGGATATCTTGCCGTCGCCGTTGGTATCGAACTGCTGCAGCAGCATCGCCCCTGGTCCGCCGGCACCCGGACATCCCGGACCACCGCCCGGACTTTGGGCGATCGCGACGCCTGAACCGGCGCCAAGAATCAACAGTGCGGCGGCGGCCGTGCGCACCAATGAGCGTTGCATCTTTTCCTCCATCTGCAATCGTCGTTCGCGAACGTCGGCACAAGCCGGCGTGCGAACGGGATGAGATTAGGGTCACTGCATTTCCGGTCGATGTCGGCGACAAGGGCAAACGGTAACGCTCGATGACAATCCCGGGCGCCGCAACATTCTGTTACCAAAGAGCGCCCACTGCAGGGCGCGTCGCAGGGTATGATCGCTCCACGATGGCCAGCACTTCACACATCCTGATTGTCGACGATGACCGCGAAATTCGCGACCTGCTCGGTCGTTTCCTCGTCAAACACGGTTTTCGGATTACCACCGTGGTCGATGGGCGCGAGATGTGGAAGGCGCTTGCCGATCTGGCGATTGATCTCATCGTCCTCGACGTGATGTTGCCGGGCGAGGACGGCCTCGCCCTTTGTCGGCATCTGCGTTCGCGCTCGTCGCTGCCGGTGATCATGCTCACGGCGATGGGCGATGAGGTGGACCGGATTGTTGGTCTCGAAATGGGCGCCGACGACTACCTGGTGAAGCCGTTCAACCCACGTGAGCTGCTGGCCCGGATCAAGGCCGTGTTGCGGCGAACAGCGACCATGGCGCCGGCCGCGACCGAGCAACCGGCCGCAGGCGGTAGCGGTGGACGCGTATTGACCTTCGACGGCTGGTCGCTGCGCTTTGACCAGCGCACGCTGACGTCACCGCAAGGCTTGCTCGTCCCTTTATCCACCGGCGAATTCGATCTCCTGGCAGCCTTCGCCTCGCATCCGCAACGCATCCTCAGTCGCGATCAGTTGCTCGATCTGGCGCGGGGCCGTGACGCCCAGCCCTTCGATCGCAGCATCGATGTCCAGGTCAGTCGTTTGCGGCGGAAAATCGAAACCGATCCCAGCGACCCGGCGCTGATCAAGACCGTCCGCGGCGGCGGNCTATCTGTTCGCGCCCAGGGTGGAACGGCAATGAGCGGGCGTCTGTGGCCGCGCTCGCTGGTGGGACGCTCGGCGCTGGTTCTCCTGCTCGGGGTGGTCGTCTCCAATCTGATCGGGCTGCTGGTTTATTCGGGCGATCGCTTTGACGTACTCACCAGTGCCCGCGGCCAGGATCTGGCGGAGCGGATGGCGGACGTTGTTCGCGTCTTCGAAGCGACTGACCCGGCCGATCGTGCCGGACTTGCCCGGTCGATGCGTCGGCCGGGGCTGTACATCTCCTGGTCGCCAAGCCCGNNCTCGCCCAGGGCGATCTCACTGGCCTCAGCGNNGCCTCCTCATCCGTCGCGCGCTGCTGAGTGAACTGGGCGCCGACTGGAATAATCGCCTGCTGCTTGCCTACGGTCTGCCGCCACGCCCGCCGGGACGCGGGCGCGGCGGCGCCCGCATCGGCGACGCTGGTCCTCCGAGGCCGGATGGCGACGACATCGCCCCGCGCCGCCCGCCCGATGCACCGCCGGGGACGCCAGATATGGCGACCGGGACCAGGGCCGTGATCAGTACCGGGAGAAGAGTGCCCTGATCGGTTCGCTTCGCCTGAGCGACGGCAGCTGGCTCAACTTCGTTACGCCGGCGGCCGCATTCCAGCCGTTTTGGGCGACGCCGCTGTTCTTCGTTGTCGTCGGCAGCACCCTCGCGGTCGCCGCACTATCCCTGTGGGCGGTCCGCCGCGCGGCGCGCCCATTGTCCATGTTCACCTCTGCCGCCGAGCGACTGGGGCGGGACGTGGACGCGCCGCCCTTGGTAGAAGCGGGACCAATCGAAGTTCAGCGGGCGGCTGCGGCCTTCAATCAGATGCAGACTCGGCTGCAGGCGCTGCTACGCGACCGGCTGCAGATGCTGGCGGCGTTGTCACACGACCTTCGCACGCCGATTACGCGATTGAAACTGCGGGCGGAGCTGATCGACGATGAACAGCAGCAACGGAAGATTCTCGCCGATCTCAGCGAGATCCAGTCCATGGTCGAAGCCTCCCTGGCCTTTGCCCGCGATGAAACAAGTCGCGAAGCTGATGTCTCGTTCGACTTGGCGGTGCTGCTACAGACCGTCTGCGAAGAGGCAGAGGACAGCGGTGGCGATGCCAAGTATGACGGCCCGGACCACGCCGCTTACGTCGGGCGGCCGCAGACGTTGAAGCGGGCGTTTGCCAACCTTGTGGACAACGCCGTCAAATACGGTGGCTGTGCTCGCGCCATGCTGGAAGAGTTGCCGGCGACTTTTCGCGTCACAATCGATGATGATGGCCCGGGTATCCCCACAGGCGAGATTGACAAGGTGTTCACACCCTTTTATCGGGTTGAAACGTCGCGCAGTCGCGAAACCGGGGGTGTCGGGCTTGGTCTGGCTGTCGTTCGTTCCGCCGTCAGGCTGCATGGGGGCAACGTCAGCTTGCGCAATCGTGCGGCAGGTGGCCTTAGTGCGGTCATCGAGTTGCCAAAACCGTCTGCGACGTCCTTGTCCGCCAACAGCAACACCGCCAGTCCTACGCCTTCGGACAGTTCTTTCTAAGGCTGAACTCTCCGCCCTCAGGGGATTATGCTAGCCATGAGCGAAACCGCCACCGAGACAGTCGTGCCAGCCGGCCGAACCGACCGGCCATTGCTGTTCTGGTCGTTACTCGCGATCATCACTCTCGCTCCGCTGCCGCTCGGTTGTGTCGACGCCTGGAGCTGGGGGCTGCTGGCTTGCCTCGTCGGCCTCCTCCTCCTGTTGTGGGCCGGGGCCGTTGCCAGCGGACGGCAGTCGCCGGCGTTCGGCATGCGCCGGGTGTGGCCGGTCGTGCTGTTGTTCACGCTGGTGGTGCTTTGGGCCTGGCTGCAAACCCGGTCGTTCACTCCAGCCGCCTGGCACCATCCGCTTTGGGCGCTGGCCGACAGCGCGCTGACCTGGACGCTGCCGGGATCGATCAGCATCGATCCATTTCAGACGGTGTCGGCGATTACTCGTCTGCTGACCTACGGCGGCATCTTCTGGCTCGCGCTGCAGTACGGTCGGCGCAGCAGCCGTGCCCACCGCGCCCTGGTCGTCCTCACCTATGCGGGAGCAATCTATGCTCTGTACGGCCTTATCATGTATTTTCTTGGCCTCGAGCTGATCCTGTTCTTCCGCAAGACGGCCTACGTCAACGATCTGACCAGTACCTTTGTCAACCGCAACAGCTTCGCAACCTTCGCCGGCCTTGCCCTGGTGTGTGCCACGGGGCTGATTACGGTGACCGTCACCAAGGCGACGTTGGTGCAATCGTCCATCGCCGAGAGCCTGTTAAGGATCATCGAAGCCATCGCCGAGAAGGGCTGGCTGCTCGTCGTTTGCTGGCTGACGCTGTTACTGGCGCTGGTGTTGACTCACTCGCGCGCCGGCTTCTTCAGCACGATGCTGGCGCTCGGAGCGTTTCTCGTCGCCGCGGGCATGACGCGCGCGGTTGACCGGCGTCTCGCCATCGGCCTGGGCGGCGTGACGGCGATGGTGCTCACGCTGTTCCTGATGTTCAACGGTCAGCAGATCCTTGTCCGCCTGCTCGAGACCTCCGTGGCGGAGGAAGAGCGGCCGCTGGTCTACGAGCGGGTGATCGCCGCCATTGCCGACAGCGCGACGATCGGCAGCGGTTACGGCACCTTCGAGGAGGTGTTTCGCTTCTATCGGACGGCCGACATTCTCGGAACCTATACCAAGGCGCACAGCGTCTATCTGGAAAACGCGCTGGAGCTGGGGCTGCCGGCGGCGACGGCGCTGTACGGGGTGCTGCTCTCTCTCGCCGTCATCTGCGCCCTGGGCATTCGCCGCCGGCGCCGCGATGCCGTCTATCCCTGCGTCGGCTTGGCAGCGACGGTTCTCGTGGCGGTCCATTCAACGGTGGACTTCAGCCTGCAGATTCCGGCGGTGGCGGCGCTCTACACCTTCCTCATGGGGATAGCCTGCGCCCAGTGCTGGAGCAGTCGCCAGCCGGAAGATGCCTGGTAGCACCAAGTACTAGTCCCGCCGGCACGGATAGGCGCGGGCAACGCCCAGCGCAGCGTTAACGATACGCAATATCCGTTTGCTCCCCTGCATGGCCGCCGATGACGCCGTCGCCGCCAGAGGCGACCACGTCGCCGGTGCAGATGATGTGCGTCGGCGAAATTCCCCGTCGACTGGCTGCCTCGATCAGTGCCGGCGTCGCTTGCAGGTTGCGATAAGGCCCCCAGCGGGCAGGACGGGGCCATCGGTGGTGAATGTCGGCTGGCTGGTCGTGGCGGCGGTCAGGCTCGTGGGGAAGGGGTACGCATTCACCGCCCGGCCCACACGCGGTGTCGGCTGCGGCGGATTCAACATCATCGCGTTTGTGGAACAGAGCGCATTGACAGCGTATGGGCGTACTATTAACACTAGTTAATCGATAGAGATAATTGTGTATGTTGCCGCTTATGGATGTGTGTCGCCATCAGTTTCATCATCTTGAAGGAGAGCTGAGATGATCGGGAATGAGCGAAGATCCCGACGAACGCCCCTCGCGCTTGCCTTGGCTGCCGTCCTGACGATGGCGACGCTCATGCCGGCGAACGCGGCCGCCGACCGGCCAAATTTCCTCCTCATTGTTGCCGATGACCTGGGCTACTCCGATCTCGGCGCTTTCGGCGGTGAGATTCACACGCCCAACCTGGACGGTTTGGCGCGACAGGGCTTGCGCTTCACCCAATTCCATTCCCAGTCGGTCTGCGCGCCAACCCGCGCCGAACTCCTCACCGGGACTGACACCCACATCGCCGGCATCGGCTGGATGGGTGGCGGTCCGGCGGAGACGCAAGGCAAGCCGGGGTACGAGGACTATCTCAACGACCGGGTTGCCGCCCTGCCGGAACTGTTGCAAGCGGCGGGCTATTACACGCTGATGGCCGGTAAGTGGCATCTCGGCGCCACCCTCGACAGGTCACCACAGGCGCGTGGCTTCGAGCACTCGTTCGGGCTTCTGGGAGGCGGTCAGCTGCACTTCAAGCGGACAGCGGGTGTGCCCAACTCGCCGATTGCCAACATTCCTTACGCCGAAGACGGCAAGCTCGTTGATGTGCCGGATGATTTCTATTCATCCGACTTCTATGCCACTAAACTGCTCGAGTATCTGAAGCTGCGGCAGACGAATCACGACGATCGACCGTTCTTCGCTTACCTTACCTTTACCGCGCCACACTGGCCGCTGCAGATTCCACCGGAGGATAAGGACAAATACCGCGGCCGCTACGATGCCGGGCCTGCAGCATTGCGTCGTGAGCGTCTGCAGCGGCAGATCGCACTCGGCTTGTTGTCGCCGGCGGCGGCAGCGGACGCTCATCCCTTNCCAGTACGGAACCCCTGGGGCAAGCTCACCAGCGAGGAGCGGGCCATATCGAGCCGCAAGATGGAAATCTATGCGGCGATGGTCGATCGCCTTGATCGCAACGTCGGTCGGGTGATCCGTCGTCTCCGCCAGACCGGCGAACTCGACAATACGGTGATCATCTTCCTGGCCGACAACGGTGCCGAAGGCAGCCGGATCATCCCGCCTACCGGCTGGGACAACCGGCTTGAGAACCTCGGTAACGTCACCTCCTTCGTCGGTTACGGAATCCAGTGGGCACAGGCGGCGACCGCGCCGTCCCGGCTGCAGAAGGAGTATGTGAGTGAAGGCGGGATTCGCGTTCCAGCATTCATCACCTACCCTGGGGTGCGGCGGCAGCATTCGATCGGGCGGGCGTTCGCGACCGTTCAGGATATCACGCCGACGATCCTCGACCTGGCCGATGTCGACCATCCGGATACGTTCAAGGCACGGCCGGTTGAACCGATGCGCGGCACGTCGCTGGTGCGTTACCTGAACAATCTTGCGGACAGCGTGCACGGGCCGGACGAGGTCTTCGGTTGGGAGCAATTCGGCATGCGTGCCGTCCGCCTCGACAATTGGAAGGCGATTTATCAGCAGGAGCCGGACGGTCGCGCGCCGCGCTGGCAGCTATACAACCTGCGCACGGATCCGGGCGAGCAAGACAACCTCGCGCCCTGGTGGCCAGGGCGTATCGCCGCCATGCGGCTGCTGTGGCAGCAGTATGCCGAGGCGGTGGGCGTTGTCGTCCTGCCACCGAGCGGGTTTGTGCCCGAACCGTATTGACCCTCTGACAAAGACCAGCCTGCGATGTCGGCAGCCGAGCAATGGGAACCGCCCTGGCCTTGCCGACAACGCCCATTGCGTCCTGTTCGAGCGACATAACTCCGACTTTCCTAAGGTCATCGACCGCAGGAAGGCGCACGGCCCCGGACATCGGGCTCCCCCTTGTCCGGGCCTCCCTCCGCCGCACCTCGCAATTGCCCAGGAGCACCTGCCCCCAGCGCCGACGATGTGATCGACGGCGGCGGCGGCAGCGGGGCCAATGATCATTATCCTGGCGGGGGCGCCCGGTATCCCGGGATCACGTCCGTCAAGCTGGTGGAAATTCGGGTGTGATTTGAAGTGGCCATGGGTCATGCGGCTTGTGGTGTAGCATCAAGCAGGTGATCGTTGCCTGGGCCAGTGTTGAGCTCGGCCATGCCTTCGATCTGCATGTAACGGTGCTGGAGCTGCCAGTCGTCGTTGGCCTTGAGGAGGACGGCGCCGATGAGCCGCACGATCGAGTCCTCGTTGGGGAAGATGCCAACGACATCGGCCCGTCGCTTGACCTCTTTGTTTAGGCGTTCCAATGGGTTGGTGGAGTGCAACTTGGTCCGGTGCTGGCTGGGGAAGGTCATGTAGGCGAGCACGTCGGCTTCGCTGTCGATGATGAAGTCGGCAAGCTTCGGCCAGCGGACGCGCATCATGTCGGCGACGTGCAGCAGCGCCGTCCGCGCCGTCGCATGATCGGGCTGCTGGAACGCCTGGCGCAGTGCGGCGGCGACCATGGTGTGCCGGCCCTTCGGCACGTAAGCGAGCGCATTGCGGGTCCAGTGCACCCGGCAGCGTTGCCAGGTGGCGCCGAGGACGCGGACGATCGCCGCCTTCAACCCCTCGTGGGCGTCGGAGATCACCAATTTGATGCCGGTGAGGCCGCGAGCCTTGAGGCTCTTCAGGAAATCCGACCAGAACACCTCGGCCTCCGACGGGCCGATGTGCAAGCCAATGATCTCGCGCCGGCCGTCGGTGTTGACGGCAACGGCGATTATCGCCGCCACCGAGACAATCCGGCCGGCCGCCCGAACCTTCAGGTAGGTGGCATCGAGCCACAGGTACGGCCATTCGCCGGCGAGGGGGCGGGTCAGGAAGCTGTTCACCCGCTCGTCGATGTCCTTGCACAGCTTGCTGACGGAGGACTTGGAAATGCCGGTCATCCCCATCGCCTGTACCAGTTCGTCGACCCGGCGGGTGGAGACGCCGCCGATCTAGGCTTCCTGGATCACCGATACCAAAGCTTTCTCTACCGTCCGGCGCGGCTCCAGGAAGCCGGGGAAGTACGACCCTTGGCGCAGCTTCGGGATCCACAGGTTGAGAGACCCCAGCCGCGTCTCCAGCGTCCGGTCACGATAGCCGTTGCGATAGGTCAGTCGACCGTCCGCGCGTTCATGCCGGCCGGCGCCGATCAGCGCCTCAACGTCGGCGTCCATGATGATCTGCAGCACCGTCTCCGCCAGCGCACGCAGGAAATTGCCGTCGTCGGCCTTCTGAATTGCTTCGATCAGCGCCATTCTGTCCTCGGTCATCGGGGTCTCNNCTCGGTTCCCGGTGAAGCGTCGCAACTCCACCCTAGCCGACAGTCCCGATGGCTACCTCATCACCGCGGCGCGCCTGCGCCAGACTCGTCGCCGGTCGCTCCGGCGCGCCGCTCGCCGCTAATTTCCACCATCTCCTCGGAGTACGTCATGCAAAGCTGATGAATGCCTATGAGTGGAAGTCTCATCTGGCCAAAGCCGTAGCGGGCGGGCCGGGACCGAGTCTTGCGGGCGTCGTGGTAACGCGGGGTCTGAAGTGTAGACAGGGGCCATACGGGGTGCGGGATTGAGCCTCGAAAGGTGGAAGATCGCGAAGGCCGAGAGGGTTCCCAGTCTCGAAGGCAGCACGTGCGTCATCGTTATGCGAGATGACGTCGCTTCGCCGGGGTCGAAGGCCGGATCACGTATGGAAGGTATTCACCGGAACATGAGAGGCCCGACCGGGTCCGCCAGATTGGTCGCTGGCGGGGGATGGGGGCGAGGCGATGCCAGAGCCGTCATCCGAGCTGAGGTCGGGAGTCGGACTGGTTCGTACTACCGATGACGCCGTCGAAGGAAACGAGACGCGCCGAGGGAAGGGACCAGCCCGGAAGGAGCCTACGCGAGGGGAGCCGGGTCCGGACCCAGAGCCGGGCAGCCCTGCCATCCAACCTCGCACGGGTGAACGCGGCGGCCCGCTCGGCCGTCCAGACCCGGTTCACCGCTCTGCTGCACCACGTTGACGTCGAGGCGCTCGAAAGGGCGTTCAGGCGCCAGAAGCGGCGAGCAAGTGCGGGAGTCGATGGGATCACGGTGGCGGACTACGAGCAGAACTTGGAGACCAACCTCCACGACCTCTGCGCACGGGTCCACACCGGGCGCTACCGGCCGCAGCCGGTTCGGCGTGTCTACATCCCGAAAGCCGATGGCGGTCGGCGGCCGCTTGGCGTGCCGACCCTGGAGGACAAGATCGTCCAGGGTGCGGTAGCCGAGGTGCTGAGTGCTGTCTACGAGGCCGACTTCCTCGGGTTCTCCTACGGCTTCCGGCCTGGGCGGAACCCACACATGGCTCTGTCATCGTTGCACACCGCGATCATGAGCCAGCGCACGAACTGGGTGCTCGATGCTGACATCCGTAGCTTTTTCGACTCGGTTGACCACGAGTGGCTGCTGCGGATGCTGGCGCATAGGGTGGCCGATCCTCGGGTTCTCCGGCTGATCCGGATGTGGCTCGAGGCCGGCATCCTGGAGAGCGATGAGTGGCGCGAGACGGAGCAAGGAACGCCGCAAGGGGCGGGCATCAGCCCGCTGCTGGCCAACATCTTCCTGCATTACGTGCTCGATCTGTGGGTCCATCGATGGCGTGGTCGGCACGCACGCGGTCGGGTGTCGGTCGTGCGCTACGCCGATGACTTCGTTATGGGCTTCGAGAGCGCGGCCGATGCACGGCGGATGCTGGCCGACCTCAAGGAACGGCTGGCCAAGTTCGGCTTGTCGCTTCACGAGGACAAAACGCGACTGATCGAGTTTGGCCGCCTACCGGCCATGGCTCGGCAACAGCGCGGCACGCGGCGTCCGGAGACCTTCGCCTTTCTCGGGTTTACCCACTACTGCGGGTGGACCCGTGACGGCAGGTTCATCGTCAAGCACAAGACGCAGAGCAACCGCCTGACGCGCAAGCTCAAGGAGGTGCGCCAGGAAGCGTTGCGGCGCATGCACGCGCCGCTGGCCGAGCAGCATCGCTGGTACGCCAGCGTGCTCCGCGGGCATTACGGCTATTTCGGCATGCCGCACAACTGGCGCTCGCTGAACGGGTTCCTGCGGGAAGTCCGGCGCATCTGGTTCCGCTGCCTGAAGCGGCGAAGCCAGAAGAACCGGCGTATGGGCTGGGACTGGTTCGACGCTCTGACCGCGTGCTTGCCCTTGCCACAGCCTCGCATCACCCACCCCTGGATACCACGTGCGGCCCGATGCGGGTGACTTCCGGGAAGAGCCGGGTGCGGGAAAGCCGCCTGCCCGGATCTGTGAGGGCGGAGCCGAATGGCCGAGCTACTCGACCGCTAACTATCCCGGTGACCGACGTCCGCAACCGCTGTAGGAATAGCGCATGGCCGACATTTTTCTCAGCTATGCGCGCGAGGATCGCGCCAGTGCCCAGGCGTTGGCCGAGGCGCTGGCCTTGGAAGGCTGGTCGGTGTGGTGGGATCACCGGATCATCGTCGGCGAGGCCTTCGATCAGGCGATCGAGCGGGAACTGCACGCGGCGAAAAGCGTGGTCGTGCTCTGGTCGGACCATTCGGTTGCCAGCGAGTGGGTGAAGAATGAAGCCGCCGTGGCCGCCGAGCGCGGCGTCCTCGTGCCGGTGCTGATCTCCAATATCAGGCCGCCGCTCGAATTTCGCCGCCGGCAAACCGCGGATTTGACCGACTGGGCAGGCGATGCCGCACGCCCGGGCTTCCAGGCGCTGTGTGAAGGCGTGCGGGCGACGATCGGCGCCGCCGCTCCGTCCCGTCGCCGGGACCCTTCCTGCAGGGCGTGGAAGCGGCGGCAAGCGTTGGCGTTGGGCGCTGGTGGCGCTGGCGATCCTGGCGCTGGCGCTCGGCACCGGCCTGTGGTCCATGCATCGGCCCGCCGTACCGCCACCCATCATTGCGACGCCGCAGAGCGAGCGTCCAGCTACCGACGCNNCGCACCCCCTGGCGCTGCCACAACTCCTAACGCGGCCGCTCCCTCCGTCACCGGCACGGCGGCCGCGACAACCAGCTTGACCGATCTGGTGGTGGGAACCTATGTCGGTGCCGTCATCGCTGACTCGCGCGGCAGTTCACGCAACGATGTGACACTGACCATCCGCAAGATCGACGCCCGGACGGTGCGCGTCAGCGCCGATTATACGCGCTTGGGGACCGTGGATGTGGACCTCGATCGCATCGACAACCTGATCCTCAGTACCGGTGGCGATACGACGTTGCGCCTTGATCTCGACCGCACGCCGCCGACCCTCGACTACAACCCGCATGGCGAGGTCGCCTTCAGCGGTCGTAAGCATTAGCGTGGCGGGTCACTGCTGGCGGAACCATCTGAGTGTTCAGATGGCCACAGCTACGCTCGATGGTAACCTCTTCGCCCGTTGCCACCAGACGTGAGGTAGGCCTTGGCGTTGGCGCAGGATCAGCCACAAGGGCATTCGGATACAGTGTTGAAAAAGCCGTCTTCCTCGTCCTCGGATCGCCCAGGTTTCTGGCGCCTGCTGCGCCGCCGCGAACGTGACGCCGTAGCCCAGAGCGAGGAAGGCAGCGAGACTGAGGAGAGCGCCAAGGTCGAGGAGAGCGCCAAGCCCGAGGAAAGCACCGCGACCGCACCGTCGCTGACGTTCCACGGACAATTCATCCCACCCGTCGACCAGGTGATCTACGAACGATACTTCGGTCACTCCCTGCTCCGGGGCACCCTGCCTGGAGTGTGGTGCATTCGACGGCGTGGTGGAGAGTTCGTGCCTGTTCTTCGCCGAGACGATGGGTTGGCGCGCCATCAACCTCGAAGCATCGCCGCCGATCTACCACAAGCTATGCCAAAACCGGCCTGATGCACTCAATATTCACGCCGCCCTGTCCGATAGCGACGGTAGCATCTCCTTCACTCACGCCATTCACCCGCGCCTGGGGCAGGATTTCGGCAACGGCAGCGTCGCTCACAGCGAGGCGCATCGCGTCGAACTGGACAGCCTGGGCTGTGACTATGAAACATTCGTCGTGCCACGACGCAGTTACCGTTCACTGATCGAGGAGCACGGCATCCGCTCCCTCGACCTGATGGTGCTGGACGTGGAAGGGCATGAATTGGCAGCCATCGAAGGCATGCGCGGCAGCGCCGTACTGCCGACGGTGCTCTGCATCGAATTCGGTCACGTTGGCCTAGAGCAATTGACGCAGATCATGGCCGAGGTGGGTTACACCTTCGATACCACGTCCCATGCCAACGCCTTCTTCCTTCGCACTGACAAGCAAACACCCCACCGGCCGCGTTCGTCCCGCGGCGCCGGTTAACCTACCCGGTTAGCCTACTAAGTCGCACCCTCATGCCCCATGGTCGCGCCGGGGTTGCCACACTTGCCGGCGCCTCGCTCAAGGGCCTTTTGTCGCGGCTGAGTTGCGGCTGATGTCTGAACCCTTTCAGGTGGTGTGGGCGCGACCCATCGCCGTCTCGTCGGCTGTTTTCTCTGCCTCCTGCGCCCCGCTCGCGGGAGTGCCCATGGCGAGTTCGTCGCGTTTCTCCTCCGCCTGCTGGCTTGCCGTCGCGAGCGTGCCGATCGCCGTCTCATCGGCCTGCTGAATCGCTGCTTCCGCCGCCGTTGCCGTGCGGCCCATGGCTTCTTCGGCAGCGCGGCGCTGGCCGGCCGACACCTCGGTTGCTGCTTCGCCCATGGCCACTTGGTCCGCCCGCTGTGCCGCGGCTTCCCCCGCGCTCGCTGCCGTGCCCATCGCCTTCTCGCTCAATGTCTTTTCGTCGGTCATTTGGTCTTACTCCCATCGCGCCTGACGTCGGCGGTTTAAACGCTTTGGACTGCGTTCTGCCGGCTTGAGATCGGTGCCCGGAACAAATAAGACATGGTATCGTCATCGCCGCCGTTACACCCTTGCCGCACTCGGTTTGCCGCCAGCGCTAACGAACACCCGCTACAAGTCATCACCCATCCAACACCCAGTCCGCTTGGATGTGCGACGCTCCTCGGATGTGAGGCGATGGCGGCAAGGCATCGCCGAAGAAAGGCGGCACAGGGCAGCATTGATGTGAACACAGCGCGGGATCGTCTCGCACGTCGGTTTGCGGGCCGGAGCTGAGTCCTTTTCCGCTGCACCCACCATCACCTGCCAGCGCCCCGACAGATCACCGCCCTTAGGGCATCTCTTGCGGCGAGCGCCGACGCGTCAGCGCCCACCACCACAGCAAGACGACGTTGAGGACGATCGAGCCGGTGATCAGGGCGATGTTGATAGCAACCGACTCCTCCGCGTAGACGTCCAGCAGCGACCACAGGAACGTCCAGGGCAAACCGGCCAACAGCGCATAGACCGCGGCAAGCGGATCATCCCACGGAATGGCGAAGCCGATGACGAGGGCACCCATGCCGGCGAGCGTGTAGATTGCGGCGATCGTCATGAGGATGCGACGCATCGTCATCGATGGAGGCTTTTCGCAATCTGCACTCTTGCCACTGCCGCCACACCGACGGCGTTCAACCGCCGTTCACCACCGCTTTCGGAATAACGTAAAAGTGGAAGTCGTCGACGCCGATCGACCACTCGTCGCTGGTCTTCTCGGCCGTCACCTTGTGATTGGGATAGCGGCTCGTCACCTTATCGCCGGCAAAGACGAGAACGGTCTCGACCTGGTCGGGCTGTAGCTTGACGTCAAAACCGACCGCGGCGAGATGGACCTCGGCGTTGCCGGGGGCACCACGGATCACCCCGAACGAGCATTGCGCCGAGCCTTTCGGATCCGTACCGACTGAGCACGGCACCGTACCGGTGGCCTGGTAGGCTGTTCCTGCCACCTTCGCATCGTCGGTCCGTGCCTCGCCGGCGGGAGCGTTGATGCCCACAGCCAGCGTGTATGCTGCCACTTCATTGCGCCGTGCGGCACTGCGCATGAGAAAGACGCGGATCCGGTAATCACCATCGACGGGCAGGGTTCCGGTCCAGGCGTTGCCCAGGTTGGTGCCGATGGCGATCGCGTCGTCCGAGCCCGGTGGAAGCACGTTAAAATAGTTGGCACCATTATTGGTCTTGAGAGTGACGCTCATCGTCTGTCCGGCCTTGGCGCCGAGCACGTAGTCGATCGTCTCATAGCCTTTGATCGAGCCCTTGATCGTCGCCGATGAAGCGCCGGCGTGAAAACTGACCCGTTCCTGGCGGATTTCTCCTGCCAGAGATGACGTCAGTTGGCCGGTGAACGCGACCATAAAAGCAAGCAAAAAGATCCCAAACACCTTCACGACCTTGACCTCCTCAGAAACAGCAGCTGATTAGGCTCTTGCTTCGATCGTGCAGAGCCTTCGCCGGCATTTACGCTGCTTGCCCAACACCGGGACGCCGGCCTGCTTTCATTTCACCTGTAACTCCATTCTCGCCACACATCAACCATTGGTTGCGACTGCATTATCGTGGATGCCGTCCGGTTCTCCGTGCAGGCGCGACTACATCCTCCCCGTCACCGTGTGGATCACCAGGCGGGCGGCGAAATGGCCGTTGCCGGCGTGTTCGATCATGCTCGCGACGGTCCGCTCGGCCGTCGGTGCATCGATCAGCCCTTTCGTCACGCAGCGGCGGATGGTTTCGGTGATGTCGAACACCCGATCGGCGGCGATCCAGTCGCGCACGATGATCGTCTGCGTCAGGTGGCCGCTGGTGGCGAGACCTCCGACGGCGAACAACGCCGCCAGTTGACGACCGATCCGCGGGTTGCGAAAGCCGGCGGTCCACTCGGCGATAATTGTCGTGACAGCCGGATCGTCGTCGGCGCCGAGAGAGAAACTCGCCCAGTCCGGCTCCGACGCGGCGACAATGCCGCCCGGCCGGGTGACCCGCTTCATCTCGGCGACGACCATTCCCGGTGCTTCGATGTGCTGCAGCGCGCGGTCGATCCGCACCGCATCGAACACCCCGTCGGCGCATGGCAGCCGGCGGGCGTCGGCGGCGAGCAGCGCAACACCATCGCAGCCGGCAAGTTGCTGCCGCGCGGCGGCGAGCAGCGCCCGGCTGGCGTCGAACCCAACCACCTGCCCCAGCGGTGCGCGCCGCTGCAGCCGGACGAGATCGAAGCCGAGGCCGCAGGCAACATCGGCGACGCGAGACGCCGCGGTCAAGCCAAGGCCGTCGATCGCCTGGTCTTTGTAGGCGCGAAAGTCGGCGAGATCGTCGATGAAGGCGAGGCAGCCGGCGAGCTTCTGCCAATCAGCCGCCGTATCTACCCACCGGAACCCGTCCGCCAGACATGTCATCGCCATTACCTCGCTGTCAGGCGTGTGCTGTCACCGTCACCCCGAGTATGCCATCGATCCAGCGTCACCAGTCCGGTTGGCGCGCCGGCGTGGGTCACGCTCCGCCCGTTGCGGGCTGCCGCGACGTCAGGCGGATCAACTCGTCGATGGCGACGATGGGCAGGTGATGGAGGCGGGCGAAGCGCCGGATGTCTTCGCCCCGCGCCATCGTGCCGTCCGGGTTCATCAGTTCGCAGAGCACCGCTGCCGGCTTGAGGCCCGCCAGGCGCGCCAGCTCGATGGCACCCTCGGTGTGGCCGCGGCGGCCAAGCAACCCGTCCGGGTGGGCAGACAGTGGAAAGACATGGCCGGGACGCACCAGATCGTCGGCCACCGCGTCGTCGGCGATCGCCGCCCGGATGGTGGCGACTCGGTCGGCGGCGGAAACGCCGGTGGTCACCCCGTGCCGGGNCTCGATGGAGACGGTAAAGGCGGTGCCGAACCGGCTCTCGTTGCGCGCGACCATGAACGGCAGTTCGAGTTGGTGGACAGCAGACGGGGTCAGGCACAGACAGACGATGCCGCTACATTCGCGGATCATCAGCGCCATCGTCGCCACTGTCAGCTTTTCTGCGGCGACGATGAGATCGGCCTCGTCCTCCCGATCGGCATCGTCGACGAGGATGACCGGACGCCCTTCCCGCATGGCATCCACAACATCGTCTCTTCGTGGACTGCTGCCGGAGGGACCGTAAGATGTCTGGAGGGTNNGGACTGTGTGAACATGAAACGCTCCTCGCTTNNGGAAAAGAATCGCGAAAAACGCTTCGGGGCAAACGCAAACACNTCGACCCGGCGCAACGATTGCCCGCTGCGTCGGCCTCGGTTGTCAGCACCTTCTTCCATCCGGACTGTGACCGTCGGCCCTGGCTTTGCACCAGATCTGCTGACNCTTGCGGAACCGCAAGCGCTCGCGGGCTCGTCCGCCTGAGGACATACCGCCGGTGGGGAATTGCACCCCGCCCTGAAGACGCGGCCGCGACCCTACCACGGCGGGCGGACGAGTCCCTAGCAGCCTGTCGGACTTGCGTCTCGGGCGTCGCCGGACCTGCGTAGGGATCGGTGCGTCGGCGCCTCTGTCAGCGCCATTTTGGGCGGTGCGGTCGCGCTGGCGCGCCTGCGGAACTGGCCGCGCAGGCTAGACGGCGCGGCTGAGGGCGAACATCCGCTTCAGGTTCCATGCCATGGTCACAAGCCTCCACTCGCCACGGGCGGCATTGAGCCCGCGCAGCAGGAACTGCCGGAACCCCAGCACGGACTTGATGATGCCAAACACTGGCTCGGGCGTCTGCTTGCGCAGGGCGTAGAGCGCGCGGCCCTGCGGCGTGCGCAGCCGATACGCCATCGCCTGAACCGGGGTGGGGTCTTCGGGCGCCGGTGGCGCCGCAGCGAAGCGCTCTTGCAGGCTGAGATGATGCGCCTCGCGACCAAGTGCGATCAGCGGTTCGATCCCGCCGGCCACACAGGCCTGCACATTCGCCTCGCTGAAGTAGCCATTGTCCGCCAACAGCATGTCCGGCCTGCCGAGCACGTCCGGCAGAGTGCCGATCTTGTCCAGCATGGGTGTAAGCTGCTGCTTGTCGTTGGGCGCCTGCACCACGTCGGCGACCACCACCAGCAGACTGCCCGCCGCCACCGCCGCCTGCGCATTGTAGCACTGCTCAAAACCGCCGCCCGCCACCGCCATGATGCGGCTTTCCTCGTCGGTCAGATTGATCTGATCCGTGGGCAGCGGCGTCGCCACCGGCGGCTTCGGCTCACGGCCCGTGGGCTTCTTGCCGGTGGCCGCTGCCTTGGCGTCCCGTGCTGCGAGTTTCGCCTGATGGTCTGCCTGCTCCCGTTCGAAGCGTTCCTTCGCGCGGGCCTCGATCTTCGCCCGGGCCTCGGCGAGCCTGGACAACCGTTCCTCACGTCGCGCCAATTCGTCGGGGATCGACATGCCGTCAGCGATGTCCACCTGGTCCGCCGCTTCTGCCTTGGCCATGAGATCGGCCACTTCGGCCTGCAGTTGGGCCTCCAGCTTGCCCGCATGGTCATAGGACAGCGCGCTGTGCCGGCTGGCATTGGCGTGGACCTTGGTCCCGTCGAGCCCGACCGTTCCCAGCTTCAGCACGCCCATCTCGCGCGCGAGCACCAGCACCTGGACGAACAGCTTCTCGATCTGCGGCAGAAAGCGTCGGCGGAACGCGGCGATGGTGTCATGGTCCGGATGATCGTTCGCCGCGATGAAGCGGAACGCCACGCTGTCATAGGTCGCCCGCTCCAGCTTGCGGCTGGAGAACACCCCGGTGGCGTAGCCGTAGATCAGAATGCCCAGCAGAAGGCTGGGGTGGTAGGACGCTTCCCCAGAGCCACGGTAGCTGCCGGTCATCGGCCGCAGATCCAGCCCCGCGATCACCTCCACCACGAACCGCGCCAAGTGCCGCTGCGGAAGCCACTCGTCCACCGACGGCGGCATCAGAAATCCGCTGTCGCGGTCGATCGGGCGGAAGTTGCTCATGCCGAAGAGGTCCGGGCCGGGGGCGTGAATCCATGCCCGGATTCTATAACCCACAGCTCCGCCTCGCGTTAAGTCCGACAGGCTGCTAGCGCGTCCTGCCGACCAAAGCCTGAAGGTGCAGCGATGCCCCGGTGAGTGTGGACGTTGCAGAATGTCGGTGAGGCACTAAGACGACTGTCGCGCGTCGAGCCACGGACGGCGGAACAAATCCCACATCTGCGGCAAAGCTTCGCCAAACCTTCACGGGTTGACAGTCCGGGGCGGTAGTAGCGTCCGAGTGCGCCGTGACGGCCATGCCCGGTGAACGGCGCACGGATCGTTCACGGGGAAGGGACATCTCCCATGAGACCTTACGTTCGCCTGATGGCGGCCACCGCCGTCAGCCTCGGCGCGACGCTCACTTTCGGCGGCCAGGCGTGCGCGTGGAACAGCAACCTCATCCTCTTCGTCCCCGATGGCTTGCGGGCGCAGAGCGTCGATGCATCGACGGCGCCGACACTGAACGCCATCAAGGCCGACGGCGTCTGGTTCAAGAACAGCCATTCGCTGTTCCCCACCTTCACCATGCCCAACTCGTCGGCGATGGCGACCGGCCACAAACTGGGCGACACCGGCTGNTTCAGCAACACGCTCTACCTCGGCGTTCCAATTCCCCATGCCAACAACCAAACGATCACCTTCATCGAAAACGACGCCATTCTCGGCGACATCGACGAGAACTTCGGCGGTAATTTCATCAACGAGGAGACAATCCTCGCCGCCGCACGGGCTAAGGGCTACGGCACCGCCGCCGTCGGCAAGCTGGGACCAACCCTGCTGTTCGACCACACTGACCGCAGCGGCAGCCCGACGGTGATCGTCGACGACGCCACCGGGAGTTCTACCGGGATCCCGCTCTCGGCCGAAATGCAGGCGCTGCTGACTGCCGCCGGCCTGCCGCTGGTCGCCCCCAGTCGCGGCGCCAACGGCAGTTCGGGCAATTCGACCACCCCCGGCACCACCGTCGCCAATGTGACTCAGCAGCAATACTTCGCCGACGTGGTGACCAAGGTGCTGCTGCCGTATTTCAAGGCGCAGAACAAGCGCTTCGTGCTGGTGTTTTGGTCGCGCGATCCGGACGGTACACAGCATAATCAGGGCGATAGCCTGAATACGCTGACGCCCGGCATCAACGGCCCGACGTCGCACGCCTCCGTCAGCAATGCCGATAACAATCTCCAGCAGATTCGCACCGCTTTACAACAACTTGGGCTCGATGCGAAGACGGATATCATCGTCTCTGCCGATCACGGCTTCTCCACCATCTCGAAACAGAGCAGCACCAGCTCCGCGACGCAGAATACCTATCCCAACGTCGTCGCCGGCTTCCTGCCTCCGGGCTTCGTCGCCATCGACCTGGCGAAGGGCCTGGACCTGCCGCTCTACGATCCGGATGCCGCCAATGCGCCGATCGATCCCGCCGCCGGCCAGTATCCCTCCCGCGGCAACGGCTTCATCGGCACCGATCCGGCACATCCGCAGGTGATCGTCGCCGCCAACGGTGGATCCGACCTCGTCTACATCCCGAGTGGTGATGCCAGCCTCGCCAAGCAGGTGGCGGCGATCCTGGTGCAGCAGGACTACGTCAGCGGCCTGTTCGCCGATCGCAAATTCGGGCCGATCCCGGGCGCCCTCACCGCGCGATCGATTTCGCTGGAAGGAACGGCACTCACGCCGATGCCAGCCATCATCGTCAACTTTACCAGTGTCGACACCGGTTGCGGCCTGTCAAAGGCCATGTGCGCGGCCGAAGTGGCCGANCCCGGGCTGCAGCAAGGACAGGGCATGCACGGCAGCTTCAGCCGTGGCGATACCTGGAACTTCCAGGCCGCCTACGGTCCCGACTTCAAGCAGGGCTTCGTCGATACGGCGCCGAGCAGCAACGCCGACATCGGCCGGACCATCGCCACCCTTCTCGACCTTAAGATCACCAGCAAAGGGGCGCTGACCGGTCGTGTCCTCTGGGAGGCCTTCCCCGGCCGTCAGCTGCCGCTCGTCACCTCGGGTGTCGCCATGTCCACCCCGGCGGCGAACGGACTACGGACTAAGCTTCGCTATCAGGCGATCGAATGCCTGCGCTATTTCGATGCCGCCGGCTTCGACGGCCGCACCGTCGGCCTGACCGGCGATCCGTCGCTTTAGCGATGCGGTGGGCCGGGGGCGGGGTCGAGGCGTTGCCGCGGCCTTGCCCCCGCCACTTCGCTACAACGCCGTCATCGGCGCGCATACGGAGGAGATCGGCGCATCACACCGGGTGAGGGAAACCACCGCCGTTATGTCCCGGTTGCCCGAATGCACTCCAGTCCACCCCCGCATACCTCTGTTACCCACCGTTCGCATCGCGCCCAACGACGAAGAACGGTTCGGCAGGGAGGCATTTCCCGGATCCCGCAAGTGCTCATACGGGCTACGGCTTGATTTGGCCGTACTTACCACCGTCCCAAGCGATACCCGGTTCACACTCCGCGAGGTCAGTTCCGTTGCGAGAGCGGAACGCCTGCGCCCACCGCTGCCGTGGGTTGGCCGATCGCCGGCTCGCAAGCTTCTTTTTGTCCTTCTCCCCGGCACTGCCAGCTCAGCGCGTCCAACTGACGCATCAGTTCGACGGAGACATAGTCGCTCTTATTGACGTCGCTCTTATTGGCGTCTCTTTTATTGGAGCCATCACCCTTCAATTGTTCGTGCAGATGACAGATCAAGTCGCGAAATATCTTTTCCATCTTAGTCTCACATCGTTGCTTATCGACCTCAACCTTCATCTCAACGTTATTTTTGTCATTAATCGACGAAAAAGCAATCGCTCTTCGCACTAATCCTGAGGCCACAACTGGATCTGTGACCGGCTGTCCCTCGAGTAATTCAAGATATTTCTCATTCTCTTCGATCACTTTTCCGTTATTTACTTTCGAAAATATGCTATCCGTTTTCGTAAGCGTAAGGTATACTTTTTGTTCAACGGTTTCGTCCACGATCACGGATTTCGCTGTACGCATCCGCTCCGTGAACGCATCTTTCATGTCATTGCTTAAGCCCACTGCGAGAACCGCATCTGTGGTTTCCGCGTCCGCCTCTTTCGGGTGGAAGTTGACGTTGCGCATATCGGCAAAATCAAAGCGTGTTTCGACGTTGATCGCCGTGTGGTTGAATTCTGCCTGCTGCAAATTAGCATAGCGGAGGTTGGCCCGTTCGAGGCTGGCTCCTTGCAGCTGCGCCTTGTTGAGATTGGCCCCGACCAATTGCGCGCCGGTCAAATCGGCCCCTCGAAGGTCCGCCAATTCAAGGTCGGCCCCCTGCAATTGCGCGTCCCGCAGATTGGCACCAGTCAAGAGCGCCGATGTCAAGTCCGCTTCCTGAAGTTGCGCCCGTTCGAGGTCGGCACCTTGCAGCTTGGTAAACGACAAGCTCGCTCCCTGGAACGCCGCATTCCAGAAGCTGGCGTGACGCAGGTCATCGCCGACCAAATCGACTTTCAGCGCCCGACTGCCGTTGAAATTGGCGTAACGCAGCGTTCTTTCCCGCAATGATAGGCCATCGATTGCCGCCAATGCGCCCGCGCGTGACTCCGTCAGCACTTTCCATAGCGCGTCATCCCGGGTTTGAGTACCGACAAGCTTGCGATTGTTGAGGCGAAGGTGGCGACAGCCCCATCCGAACTCTGGACACAGCACCATATCGAGGGGTTGATCGAAGAAGCGCCGGGGCCACGACCGCTCCTGCTCCGATTTTGGCAAATCGTAGAAGCGGATGCGGCCATCATCGACCGCGGGCACCTGAACGTAGATGAGGCTAAAGATCGCCACCGCCGCCGGAAACGCGCCGACAAGCAAACCATGGCGAAGCTTTCCCTCCCTGGTGCGCGCGCCGCTCGCGTCCTTCTTGCCTTCCAGCCAGTAGTGAAAGATCCCAATCGCCCCCAGTTCGAACAACAGCACCGCCGTCTGCAGATAGGTAATGCCGATATTCTGATAGCGAACGAAACTGATTTGGACGACGAGCAACACGGCAAGTGGCAGCAGGGTCGTCGTCAGGAACACGGTTGTCCGGTCATAAGACGACGAGATGTCCTCTTTGAATTTCCACCTCAGGATCATCCGCACGAAATCGACACTCGCCACTAAACGCAGGCATCGCGTTCGAGCATCCTTCTGCAAAGTGTGCAATTCCGTGGATAGCGCGCAGACGCTTTCCGCCAAAATTCGATAGCGCAGCAAGAGCTGAATATGGAGCAGGAGGAAGACGATGGGGCCGAGGATGAAAGATGCGATAATCGGAATGCTCACGCCGCCCAATTGCGAAATTTGAAAAGACGATCCTCTGAATATATCCTCGTCATTAATTGAAATTGACGCCGCGGCGAGATAAAGTCCGACAGAACAAAGCGCAAAATTCGATGATTGTACTGCCTTGGCGCCATCGTTGACACTTGAGATTAGCGCACTCATGTATTTTGATGGCTGCTCCGATGCATTTGCAGTGTCACTTAGCGTTAATTTTTCATTAGTCATTGCCATCCCCCGTGTCCCTCATATAGGGTAAGTATAGCGCGTTTGTTTCTTGGGAGGAATTGGCTAATTGATCTGCGTGACGCCTTTGTTCGCGGATGTGGATCCGCCTTGGCGCGATCGTCGAAAACCTGCCCCGCAGCGGCACGCACGACATCGAGAAGATTGACCCTGGGACTTCGATAAGGTTAGAGCGAAACGTCGATGTCACGGACCTGNNCTACGCCGCGTAGCAGGTCATCGACGACGGCGAGATCGTCGCAGATCGCGTCCTTGACGTTTGCGATTGCTTCGGCCTGTGTAGCCCCTTGCGACCAGCAGCCGGGCAAGCCGGGGACCGCAACGGCGAACCCTTCCTCGGACGGGTGCAAGGCAATCCGGTGGCACGTGTTCTATCCTGCGCAGGCTGTTGCAGATTAGCCGAAGCGGGGTTGCCCAGGAAGGCGGCAAGCGCAACGCGCATCGGGCGGATCGTGACCCGCGGGATGGCGCAATCGGCGACCGCGGAGTATAAGCGAGACAGAGAGCTACTCGAGACAGGGCAATTCGATAACGCGCGGCCCTCGTGCGAGGCGCATTCCGGGACATCGAAAGGCCAACCGGAGAATAGGGCCCGCGCGCGTGCAAGGAGCGGTTCGAGCGGGGTGACTTTACCGGCAAGCGGCCGTTCGACGGCAGTCTGCGCCATCCGGCGCATCGCGATGCGCCCTATGCGCGCTGAGCCCGCGGGAAATCCCAGACCCGGACGAACCGGTGATCGACCGGCAGAAACGGCAAAACCGTCACCAGCAGCAACAGGCTGCCGGCGATCAACAGCGCGATTGACACCTTCGAATTCCATCGGGGGAAGGACGTCGGCAACCTCCCCACATTCAGGGTCGTTGTCCAAGGTATAAGGTATAAACGCCGTGCATGCCCTGGCGTTTCCGAGAAAGCGATCGCAGCGTCTCCGGGCCGCCTCGTCGCCGGTAGCCGGGTCGGAACCCCTACCTGCGGCAGGTCATCGAGGAGAGCCGCGGCAACGTCTTCGCCGCGTGATCCCAGGGTCTTCCTATGAAACACGCACGAGGCCGTACACACGACGCTTGGTTCCTTTCTCGGCGGGGTTCTTATGTCGATGTAACCGATGAAGCGACCGAAGTTGTAGATACCGTCTTCAGCATCAAGCGGCCAAATTTGGATCGAACGGTTNNTTTGGTGCTTGAGGACGCCAAAGGCGATGTGGACGAGCTTTCGCATCGCCGCGCCGAGGGCACTCATCTTGGATTTGCCGGCGTCGAGGAGGCGCTGATACTGGGCGCGGATCAGTGGGTTGCAGCGGGTAGCGACCATCGCCGGCAGGAACAGCCTGGCCCGCCAGCGGGCATCGCCGGCCTTCGACAGTCGCGGCCGTTTGAGAACGCTCGATCCGGACTGGAATTCGACCGGCACGAGGCCAAGGAATGCCGCTGCCTGACGAGCAGAAGCGAAGCTTCGACCACAGAACAGGGTCAAAAACCACAACGACAGCTTACTGCCAATGCCGGGGATGCTTTCCAGCAGCACACGTTGCTCTTTCAGCTGCGGATGACTGTCGAGATGGTCGTCGACCTGTTGGCGCAGCCGGCCGATCTCCGCCGCCAGTGCGTCGAGCATCGTCTGCAGCGAGACGAGCACCGCGTCGGGGGCTGGCTCGGCGCGCGCCTTCTCCAGCCGGTTGAGTTCACGGGCGTGGTCCTGTTCGAGGGCGGCAAGCCGACCGAGCAGCGCCTTGAGCTGGCGGACGTCGGCCGGCGGTGGCGCCCAGGCGGGCGGCTGCAGGGCATCGCCGAACAGGGCGAGGATCAGGCCGTCGTGCCGGTCGGTCTTTGTCCGGACGCCCAGGCTCTCGGCGAAACGCTTGACTTGCAAGGGGTTGACCACCGAGACACGACAGCCGGCGTCATGCAGGAAGGTAGCCGCCGCCTCGTGATAAACGCCGGTCGCCTCGAGGATGATATGCACGTCCGCCGCCGCGGCACCGGTGACCCGCGTTGTCCAGGCAAGCAACGCCGCATGTCCGTCGGCGGTGTTGGCGACGGATTTCGGCCGCGATTGCCGGCGGACGGCATCCCGAAGCCAGGCGCAGTGCAGCTTTTCCTTGCTGACGTCGACCCCGATCACTTGCATCCGAACCTCCGTCGTCGTTGCGGCGACCTCCCGACCGACTGACCTTGTGGATACGGACTTGCAGCATGGTGCTGCGTCCTCGATACCGTCCAGCCTCAAAGAGGTCGAAGGTGTGGACCGGGGGCACAATCTACGCATCGGACTCGCAGTCCAAGGGCAGGTCCATGCTCACCCGGTCCACCATGAGGCCAGCTACGCCTCATGCCCGGCAAGATACAAGGGCGGGTCATGACCCGCCATCCACCACGCAAAAAAGAAGGAAGCGGTGGATCGCGATCCACCCGACGTGAGCTGAGCTGTGACGGGCCAAGCGTCGCGCGTTCAAGCGAACACGTTCAATTGCTCGGCGGCGAAATCTCTCACAACCTATTATAATAGACTTCCCATAGTGCCTTGTCGGTAGCAGCGTGATGCAGGATTTGATCGAGGGTGCGCGGCCGCGGATCGCGCAATTGTGCCGGCAGTACCACGTGCGTCGTCTTGATGTGTTCGGTTCGACGGCACGNGGGGATTTCGACCCAAAGCAAAGCGACATCGATTTTCTCGTCGAGTTCGAGCCCGGTAATCCCTTGGCGGGCTTGGAAGGCTACTTCGGCTTCAAAGAAGCGCTCGAAGCGCTGCTCTCGCGCAAGGTCGATCTCGTCGCCGCCAGCCGACTCGAGAACCCCTACCTGCGGCGAAGCATCGAGGAGAGGCGCCGCAATGTCTTTGCCGCGTGATCCCAAGGCTTTTCTATGGGACGCGCGTGAAGCCGCGAGGGCTGCTCTTCGCTTTGCCGCNGATAGAACCTTTGGGGACTATCTCAGCGACGAGTTGTTGCGTTCGGCGATCGAACGGCAATTGCAGATCGTTGGCGAGGCATTGGCGCAGCTATCGCGTGCGGATGCGCAAACGGCAGAGCGGATCCCGCACCTTCGGCAAATTATCGCCTTCCGCAACATCCTCGTCCACGGCTACGCTGCCGTTGACCACGAGAATGTCTGGCAAATCGTCGGCAAGCACCTGCCGTCGCTAATCGAAACACTTGGAACTCTGCTGGAGGACAAGTAGGCGCCGACGTGCCCCCGCGTGAAACCGCCAAGCGACGACGGTCTGCGCCATCCGGCGGGTCTCGACCCGCCCTTGTATCTTGCCGGGCATGAGGCGTAGCTGGCCTCATGGTGGACCGGGTGAGCATGGACCTGCCCTTGGACTGCGAGTCCGATGCGTAGATTGTGCCCCCGGTCCACACCTTCGACCTCTTTGAGGCTGGACGGTATCGAGGACGCAGCACCATGCTGCAAGTCCGTATCCACAAGGTCAGTCGGTCGGGAGGTCGCCGCAACGACGACGGAGGTTCGGATGCAGGTGATCGGGGTCGACGTCAGCAAGGAAAAGCTGCACTGCGCCTGGCTTCGGGATGCCGTCCGCCGGCAATCGCGGCCGAAATCCGTCGCCAACACCGCCGACGGACATGCGGCGTTGCTTGCCTGGATGACGCGGGTCACCGGTGCCGCGGCGGCGGACGTGCATATCATCATCGAGGCGACCGGCGTTTATCACGAGGCGGCGGCCACCTTCCTGCATGACGCCGGCTGTCGTGTCTCGGTGGTCAACCCCTTGCAAGTCAAGCGCTTCGCCGAGAGCCTGGGCGTCCGGACAAAGACCGACCGGCACGACGGCCTGATCCTCGCCCTGTTCGGCGATGCCCTGCAGCCGCCCGCCTGGGCGCCGCCGCCGGCCGACGTCCGCCAGCTCAAGGCGCTGCTCGGTCGGCTTGCCGCCCTCGAACAGGACCACGCCCGTGAACTCAACCGGCTGGAGACGGCGCGCGCCGAGCCGGCCCCCGACGCGGTGCTCGTCTCGCTGCAGACGATGCTGGACGCACTGGCGGCGGAGATCGGCCGGCTGCGCCAACAGGTCGACGACCATCTCGACAGTCATCCGCAGCTGAAAGAGCAACGTGTGCTGCTGGAAAGCATCCCCGGCATTGGCGGTAAGCTGTCGTTGTGGTTTTTGACCCTGTTCTGTGGTCGAAGCTTCGCTTCTGCTCGTCAGGCAGCGGCATTCCTTGGCCTCGTGCCGGTCGAATTCCAGTCCGGATCGAGCGTTCTCAAACGGCCGCGACTGTCGAAGGCAGGCGATGCCCGCTGGCGGGCCAGGCTGTTCCTGCCGGCGATGGTCGCCACACGCTGCAACCCGCTCGTCCGCTCTCAGTATCAGCGCCTCCTCGCTGCCGGCAAATCCAAGATGAGCGCCCTCGGCGCGGCGATGCGAAAGCTCGTCCACATCGCCTTTGGCGTCCTCAAGCACAACACACCGTTCAATCCCAACATCGCCACTTGATGCTGAAGACGGTATCTACGCGTGCTGCGTGACGCCTTTGTTCGCGGATGTGGATCCGCCTTGGCGCGATCGTCGAAAACCTGCCCCGCAGCGGCACGCACGACATCGAGAAGATTGACCCTGGGATCTTCGACAGGGTTAGAGCGAGACTTTGATCTCGCGCACATGCTCGCCGCGTAGCAGGTCATCGACTACGGCGAGATCGTCGCGGATCGCGTCCTTGGCGTTTTCGATCGCTTCGGCTTCCGCCACCCCCTAGCAGCCTGTCGGACTTAACGCGACGCGGAGCCCTGCGTTAGAATCCGGGCACGGATTTACCTCGCCCCGGCCCGGACCTCTTCGGCATGAGAACCTGCCGCCGCTCATCGACACGCTTGGGACTTTGCTGTGAGCCGAGGAGGGCCGACTTTGTAGGGTGCCTCAGCCAACAAAGTCGCGTGATGGCAGTCTGCACCATGGATCACGATCTGCCCCGCGCGCGGTAGTCATCCTTGATTGTGTGGATTGAAAACCTATAATTCTTTCCCAGTTTTCAGACGCACTGATGGCAGTGGGGGCAGATGTCTCTTGCGGACGACATTTCTAAGCTTGCGCATAAATTCCAGAAAAGCAAAGAAAGTATCCTAACAGAAGAGGCAACAAAAAACGCGCTCGTTATGCCCTTTCTAAAAGCCCTCGGATACGATGTGTTCGATCCTGCGGTCGTCGTTCCAGAGTTCATTGCCGACGTCGGCATTAAGAAAGGCGAGAAGGTCGATTACGCTCTTCGCGTGAATAACAAAATTGCTATTCTTGTCGAATGCAAACCCATTGGAGCTGATCTTGGCGAGGTTCATGCGTCACAGCTTTACAGATATTTTAGTGTAACAGAGGCGCGATTTAGTATATTGACTAATGGATCGCAGTATTGGTTTTATTCAGATCTTGATGAAGCAAACAAGATGGATAGCCAGCCTTTCTTCCGGTTCGATCTATCGTTGCATCGGGAGAGCGAAATTGTGGAACTTGAAAAATTTGCACATCAGAATTTCGACCTCGATGGCATACTAGGATCTGCAAGTAGTCTCAAGTATACGTCTCTCGTAATGGAGCAATTAAGGCGTGAGTTAGAATCTCCATCTGAAGAGATGGTTCGTCTATTTGCCAAGCGTGTTTATGATGGAAATTTCAACCAAGCCGCGCGAGAAAAATTTAATCAAATCGTCGCATGTTCATTTCGCGAAGTCATCAAGGACATTGTCTCGCAGCGGCTTAAAGACGCGCTTCGGTCGGCAGACGCTCAGCCGGTCGCTAACCATGAGGAGGTGCAGGCTGCTGCCCCAGAAAGTGAGATCGAAACGACGGAGGACGAGCTAGAGGCTGTGAGAATAATAAAAGCAATAGCTTGTGAGATCATTTCCCCTTCACGAATCGCCACTCGAGATGCAAAGACTTATTGCGCGGTGTTGCTAGATGACAACAATAGAAAGCCAATAGTCCGGTTGCACTTTAATAACAATGCTAAGCGCATTGGGATCTTTACGAATAAAGTCGAAGAGAAAGTTGATATTGAAGCGCTTGAAGATATTTATAAACATGCGGCCGTCATCAGGAACTGTATTGCGTCATATCAGGTAAATGATAAGCATGCGTGAGTAGTTGCATGCGTAGCTCAGAATAGCCTTAAGCGTATTCGGTGAAGAAGCGGCGTTGCCGCGGTGGCGCGGTTGTGGGTGTTGGCCGGATGCGATCCGTTGGTGTATATGTTCGTGTTGTGTTCCGCAATGCGGCATGACTCAACCTGCCGTAACGATAACGTATTCAATCTTTCGCACAATATGGAGTGGGCGGTGTCGTTCTGGTCTGGATATGTTGGGTGTGTGACACGCATCCGGCGGCAGACGGAAGGAGCGACGATGAGTGAGGACGGCGAGGCGAAGGTGTTGAGCAACATGGTTCGGATCGACGAGGAGCAGATCCGCGATCACCTGGGCAAGATCGTTCGCAGCGTAAGCGAAGCTCCGGCCGCACCTGCTTTTCGCTTGCCAGAGTGCTCGGTCTTGACCTCGGCCGCAGCGGAATGGGTCACGCGGCGGCGCGGTGGAGGGCGTCCTGCTCGGCCTTCCATGCCCAGGGGGTGAGCTCGGCGAGGCGGCGGTTCGGCCAGCCGGAGACGAGGCGGGCGAGCACGTCGGCGAGCCAGGCTTCCGGGTTGACCGCGTGCCACTTGCAGGTCTCGATCAATGACGCCAGCACCGCCCAGTTTTCCGCTCCCAGGTCATGGCCGGCGAAGAGTGCGTTCTTGCGATTGAGAGCAATCGGCCTCATTGAGCGCTCGATGACGTTCGAGTCGATCTCGATCCGGCCGTCGTCGAGGAAGAGGCTCAGCCCCTCCCACTGGTTCAGCGGGTAGCCGATCGCCTCGCCCAGCGGCGACTTCTTCGACAGCTGCGCCCGGCATTGCTCGAGCCATGGCCGCATCGCGTCCAGCAGCGGCTTCGTCCGCGCCTGCCGGACGGCTCGCCGTTCGCAGGCGGGCCTGCCGCGAATCTCCGCCTCGATCTCGTACAGCGCGGCGATCCGCCGCAGCGCCTCATGGGCGATCGGCGCCGGCCGCTTCTGTGCGACCTCGTAGAATCGCCGGCGGCAGTGTGCCCAGCAGTGGGCGAGGAGGACGCCGCCGTCGGCGGACCCGGCAGCCGCTTCGTCGCCCGCAGCCCCGGCCACCGCCTTGTAGGCGGCATAGGCGTCGGTCTGCAGGATGCCGCGGAAGTCCTTCAGCAGCGTGGCCGCGTGCGCGTGGCCGCGGCCGGGTGCGTAGGTGAACACCACCGCCGGCGGATCGGCGCCGCCCCACGGCCGGTCGTCGCGGGCGATCGCCCAGAACCAGCCGGTCTTCGTCCGGCCGCGGCCGGGATCGAGCACCGGTGCCGGCGTCTCGTCGACGAACAGCTTCGCCGAGCCGAGCAGATCGTCGCGCAGCAGCCGCCACAGCGGCTTCAACTCGGCCGCCGCGGTGCCGACCCAGGAGGCCAGCGTCGAGCGGTCGAGGGCGATACCCTGCCGGGCGAGCATCTGTGCCTGGCGGTAGAGCGGCGCATGGTCGGCATATTTCGCCACCAGCACGTGCGCCACCAGCCGTTCGGTGGGCAGGCCGCCCTCGATCAGCCGCGGCGGCGCCGGCGCCTGCACCACAGCACTCCCGCAGGCGCGGCAGCCGTACTTCGGCCGGCGGGTGACGATCACCTGCCAGCGCATCGGGATCACGTCGAGGCGTTCGGAGCGGTCCTCGCCGATGATGTGCATCGCACCGGAGCAGCACGGGCAGATGGTCGTCGGCGGCTCGATCACCACCTCGATCCGCGGCAGATGTCCGGGCAGGGTGCCGCGGTTCTGCCGCCGCTCGCGGGCGCGGGCCTCGCGTCGCGGCGGATCGGCCTTCTCCGCCTCGGCGTCGGCTTCCGCCACCGCCTGCTCGAGGTCTTCAAGCGCCAGGTTCAGCTGGTCGGGGTCGAGCGCCTCCGACCGCCTTCCGAACTGCATCCGCTGCAGCTGGCGGATGAAGTGCTGCAGCCGCTCGTTCCGGTCCTCCAGCCCGCGGCGCAGGGCCCGCTCGGCGGCGAGCTCGGCCCGCATCGCCAGCAGCGCGGCGCGCAGCGCGGAAGGATCGTCGGGGATCGCGTCGAGGTCGGTCATGAGCGGCGATTCTAAGCACGATGCCAGACGCTTACCAGAGTTCTTGTGGCTTCCCCGGCAGGCCGGCACAGCCTATTGTGCCTTCTTCGGTCGACCGAGACGCGGCGCGTGCATCCGCGACCAGTCGAGGCCATCCAACAGCGCCGCCAGCTGCGCCGCCGACAGCCGCATCACGCCCCCGGTCACCGGCGGCCAGCGAAAGACGCCTGCCTCCAGCCGTTTCCACACCATCACCAAGCCGCTGCCGTCCCAGACGAGCAGTTTCAGCCTGTCCGATCGTTTGCAACGGAAGACGTAAATTGTCCCGGAGAAGGGGTCGTGCCCCAGCGCCGTCTGCACGATCGAAGCGAGTCGGTCGGCGCCGCAGCGGAAGTCGACCGGCCGCGTCGCCACCAGCACCCGGACGCCTGAAGGCGGGACGATCATCCGAGCGCCTTCAGCGTCCGGAGCACGTCCGCCAGGAGCACCGGATCGGCGCCCGGCGACACCCGCACCCGAGCACCGGCAAGCTCGATCTCGATCGCCGGACTGCCGGCTGGACAACGCCCCTCGCTCACCACTACCGGCACGAAGTCGAGCGGTACCGCGTCCGCCGTCGCCGCGTCCGCCGCTTGGCGCAACTCCTTCCGCCAGGCATACAGCTGGTTGCGGTGCAGCCCGTGCCGGCGGGCGACCGCGCTCGCCACGGCGTCGGGGGCGAAACTTTCGGCGACGATCCGCGCCTTCTCCTCCCAGCTCCACCGCCGCCGCCGCTCACCCCACGGCAGTACCTCGCCCTGACGGGCGCTTTGCCAATTAATTGGCACCTTACTTGGCAAACGATCCACGCGGCGCCTCCGTCCTGGGAGCCGCCATCATCCGCGAGCAATCACCGGCCGCAACGTGGGGTCAGAGCTCCGCTTACTTCGCAGCAGTGTCGAGGAGACGTTGAACGCATTGGAACTCTGCTGGAGGACAAGTAGGCGCCGACGTGTCCCCGCGTAAAACCGCCAAGCGACGACAGTCTGCGCCATCCGGCGGGTCTCGACCCGCCCTATACGCGCTGTTAAATTTTGAGTTTACGTTATGCCCTCGTTTTGGTGCAGTGCCCACAGAAAGTTCTTTGACGTTAGCGAACATCCGCTTTTTGACGGAGAGTTGCTCCAGGCTAATCATTAGAGTGAAAGACGAGTGATTATTTCTGTACTTTTGGGTGTTCCCTGGCTGATTGCTGCCATTTATGCTGGATGGGAGCGGTCATACACTCTTAGCTCGATATTGATTGTGATAGGGGTCGTTTTGTTTTTCTTAGGGAGGCCGGCGATTGTTTTGCAGGGTTTGCAGAGGAACCCTATATCGACCATCGCATGGATGATTTTTACGCAATTCGTAATAGTAGCTATATCTTTTTTGGCGGGAGCTGGGGCTAAAACACTCTTGCAATAAATTTGATATGCTTTGATAGTCTCGGATAGGGTAAATCTGGATTTTCTTTATGTGGGCTGAAATAGCTCATAGAAACTTATTTTCTCGCTGATCGTGAGGTCAAACTTTCTCAAGGCATAATCTTTGACTTCGTCACATTGTGTGAAAAAATCTGCTAGTTTTTCGTATCGATATCGGCGACGCTGTATGTCGCGCGAAGAGAAATAGAATACATCAACGTCTCCATCGCCGTTATCAAAAATATCAAATGGCTTGTCGTGAACGATACGATTACGCATGTGAGCTAATCTATCAGCCAAATCTAATGTCTTATCAATCTCGCTATTTTCTAGCTCGTTGCTGAGGATGACAATTTTTTTNNTTGCCAAATCGGACGTAGCGTTGCTACGTTTCTTCATTCCCTCTAGCAACTTTGCTGGCTTTTCAATAGCCTGGATTGCACATACTTTGTTGGCAATAGTTTCTGCTAAAGCGTGATTTACTAGAGCCTCTAAAGCAACAACACACCATGCCATTAGCATCTCCACGATGCATGATTCATTATTCATTTGCTCCAAAGCCAATGAATCGAAAAGAAAATGACTTCCGCGATGAACTATTCTCTGCCTGAAGTCTGTATCACGAGTCATACTATAGTAGTGGCGCGCAAGAGAGTGCATAATGACGACGCGCGTCCAATTATCATCGATGCCAGAATATATCATTAAGCCGCCCCGGGAGATACTTGCTAGACATTGCATCCGCTGTTTACGGAAGGTGATTGCCCGTCGGCAGTCTGCGCCATCCGGCGGATTGCGATGCGCCCTACACGGGCTTCGTCGACGTATCAACCAGATCGAGGCGGACGCGCTTGCCTAGGACGGCGGCGGCACGCTGCATCGTGTGCAGGGTGACGGACGTGTTGCCGGGGTCGAGCAGACGGTCGAGCTGCGCCCGGCTGGTGTGCATTCGGCGCGCCATCTGCACCTTGTTCAGCCCGAGTTCGCACATCGCCGCCTTGATTTGCAACGCCAACACGTCCTTGAGCGCGCCGGCCTCGCACTCTTCGAGGATCCCCTCTTCGGACAGAAAATCGTCAAAGGATGAGCCGATGTGCGGATGCTGCGTCTNCGTTCATGTCTCCAAGTCCCTCTTGCGCTTCAGCGCCAACTCCAAGTCCTGTTGCGGCGTCTTCTGCGATTTCTTGATGAAGCCATGCAGCAACACCATGCAGCCGCCGGCGATGCAGAAGATCACCCTCACAGTCCGTCCGTCAGATATATTGCTGCGGACCTCCCACAGCCCGTTCGTCAGCGGACGGCAAACCGGAAGTCCGAGAGGCCAGCCATATTCGACCTTCTGGATATCCTTGCCGACAGCCTTGCGATCCCTGAGGTCGAGCGCCTTCAGCCATTCGCGAACCGGCTCACTGCCGCCCACGGAACGGTAGAAGCGGGCCGGAATTTTCTTGAGCGGACTGCTCATCGCTGAATGTATCAAAATAGATACGTCGCGGCAACTGCTGGCAGCGCGGCCGAGGGGTCACCTCGGCCGGGCCGCGCTGACAGCGGAGAGTTACCCCGCCATCTTCTTCTGCAGATTCTCGTCGAGCTTGGCGAGGAACTGTTCCGTCGTCATCCATGGCTGGTCGGGGCCGATGAGAATGGCGAGGTCCTTGGTCATGTCGCCGGCTTCCACCGTCTCGACGCAGACCGCTTCCAGCGCCTGAGCAAACGCGACCACGTCCGGGGTGTTGTCGAAGGTGCCGCGGTAGTAGAGGCCGCGGGTCCAGGCGAAGATCGAGGCGATCGGGTTGGTCGAGGTCTGCTTGCCCTTCTGGTGCTCGCGGTAGTAGTGNNGGGTGACGGTGCCGTGCGCCGCTTCCGCCTCGACCGTCTTGCCGTCTGGGGTCATCAGCACCGAGGTCATCAGCCCGAGCGAGCCGAAGCCCTGGGCGACGGTGTCGGATTGGACGTCGCCGTCGTAGTTCTTGCACGCCCAGACGAAGCCGCCCTCCCACTTCAGCGCCGAGGCAACCATGTCGTCGATCAGCCGATGCTCGTAGGTGATGCCCTTGGCGGCGAACTTGCTCTTGAAGTCCTTTTCGTAGATCTCGGCGAACAGGTCCTTGAAGCGGCCGTCGTAGGCCTTGAGGATGGTGTTCTTGGTCGAGAGATAGACCGACCAACCGAGGTCGAGGCCGTAGTTGAAGCAGGCCTCGGCGAAGCCGCGGATCGACTCATCGAGGTTGTACATCGCCATGGCGACGCCGCCGCCGGGATAGTCGAACACATCGTGCTCGATCGGCGCGCTGCCGTCCGCGGGCTTGAAACTGATGGTTAGCTTGCCGGCCGAGGGGACGACGAAATCGGTGGCGCGGTACTGATCACCGAAGGCGTGACGGCCGATGACGATCGGCTTGGTCCAGCCCGGCACCAGGCGGGGAACATTGTTGCAGATGATCGGCTGACGGAAGACGGTGCCGCCCAGGATGTTGCGGATGGTGCCGTTCGGCGACTTCCACATCTTCTTCAGCTTGAATTCTTCGACCCGCGCCTCGTCGGGGGTGATCGTCGCGCACTTCACACCGACGCCGTATTGCTTGATCGCATTGGCTGAATCGATGGTAACCTGATCGTCGGTGGCGTCGCGGTGTTCCATGCCGAGGTCGAAATACTTAATATCGATATCGAGATAAGGAAGAATCAGCCGCTCTTTGATTTTCGCCCAGATGATCCGGGTCATTTCGTCGCCATCCAGATCGACGACCGGGGTGGCCACCTTGATTTTGCTCATGTGCAGAGACTCCTGGGAGAGGTCGTAAGGGTTTGCCGTCCGCCGGGGGCGCCCCCGCCCGGGAATTATCGAGGCCCACGGACGCCCTAACCCTAAGCAGGGAGGAGGAACTTGGCAAGCAAGGCGCAGGGTCATTCGGTTCTCATGGCCCTGACGGCGTCGATAGCGGCCCGGCGGCGTTCGGCGCGCACCAGCATGCCGTCGAACGGCTGCACGAGGAGTTCAAGCGCCGCCTCAAGACCCAGACCGTGCTGCCGTCGCCGGAGACCGCGGCGATGCTGTTCTGGGCGCTGCTTGCCTCCGGACAGATCACCATGCGCAAGGTCGACGGCTGGCAGACGTTGGCCACAGCCGCCATCACGGCAATTCCAACCACTTCCCCGACGACACCTTGGTTAAAAAGCATGATCTCAAGCTGCGATACTCCACGGCGCCGTTGGCGATTGACCTGAACGCTCACGCGGAGCAAGACTTTCGCCTGTGCACAGTCGCGTGTGCCGGGTTGCGCCGGTGGGCGCAGATCAGCGGTGGAAACGCAGCAACAGGAGACCTCCATGTCCGACAGCCAGCCCGTGCGTGCGCTCATCCTGGAGCAGGAGACTGGCGAGTCAGGCGTCCGCGCCAGCGTGCAGGAGGTGAGCGAAAAGGCGCTGCCGGAGGGTGACGTCCTCGTTGCCGTCCACTATTCCGATCTCAACTACAAGGACGGGTTGGTCCTGGGCGGCCTCGGCCGGCTGGTGCGCACCTATCCGCACGTTCCAGGCATTGATTTCGCAGGCGTGGTCGAGGCCTCCGCATCGCCGTTGTACAAGCCGGGCGACAGCGTCATCCTCACCGGCTGGCGGGTAGGAGAAGTTCGTTGGGGCGGCTACGCCAGCAAGGCGCGGGTCAAGGCCGAGTGGCTGGTGCCCTTGCCGGAGGGGATGACCCTGCATCAAGCGATGGCCATCGGCACCGCTGGTTTCACCGCCATGCTGGCGCTGATGGCGCTAGAAGAGCATGGCCTGCAGCCGGAGAACAAGGGCGAGGTGCTGGTCACCGGTGCCGCCGGTGGCGTCGGCAGCATCGCCGTCGCACTGCTCGCCAATCTCGGCTATCGCGTCGCCGCAGTCACCGGCCGCCCCGACACCCACGACTACTTGCGCGCGCTGGGGGCGACGACGATCGTCGATCGCAGCGAACTGGAAACGCCACCGAAAGGGCCGCTGGCGGCGGAGCGCTGGTCGGGTGCCATCGACAACGTCGGCGGTGCCAGCCTCGGCACCCTGCTTGCCGGTCTCTGCTACTGGGCCAGCTGCGCCTCGGTGGGCAACGCCAGCGGCATCGCCTTTAACGCCACGGTCATCCCGTTTCTGTTGCGCGGCGTCAACCTGCTCGGCATCGATTCCGCCACCTGTCCGCGCGAGCGTCGCTTGGTTGCTTGGCCGCGGCTGGCGCGGGAGTTGCCCATGGACAAGCTCGCCGCCATCACCCACACGGTGCCGCTGGGTGAGGCGCCGGCGATGGGCCGGCATATTCTCAAGGGTATCGTCCGCGGCCGGACGGTGATCGACGTGAATTCCTGAGGTATTGCGACCAGTCCCTGGCAGCGGCGTTTCTGTTCTAGCCGCCCTGGGAAGTGGCGATGCGGTGCGTTTACGCCACCAGGGCGATGGCCGAGAGCATCCGCCCGTAGTCGCCACCGCCGTTCAGGGTGACGCGGCGGAAGCTGAAGAACTGCGCCGGGTCGGCAAAGGTGTCGTGCGGCAGAACGGCGATCGATCCCAGCGCCATCGCCTGCAGGCGGCGCTGCACATAGCCGGCCAGATCGAAGCGGAAATGTTCGGCGCGGCTGGATGGGACGAACAGGGCGGCATTGGCCGGCTCGTCCTCGACGAACTGACGGCGGAAGGCTTCGCTGACTTCATACGACGGCTGGCGGATGCACGGGCCGACGACGGCGGCGATCCGCTCTGGACGGGCACCGAGCTTGAGCATGGCCGCCACCGTGGCCGCCAGGATGCCGTCCCAGGCGCCGCGCCAGCCGGCGTGGGCGGCACCGATGACGCCGGCCTCGGCATCGGCGAACAGCACCGGGGCGCAGTCGGCGGTGAGGATACCGAGCGCTACGCCCGGCTGGTTGGTCACCAGCCCGTCGGCGTCGGGTCGCTCACCTTCTCTCCATGGACGATCGATGATCACCGCACGGGCGGAATGCACCTGCCTCGCAGTGGCGAGCGCTGCTGGCGGCAGCTGCAGTCGCACCATTGCCTGCGCCCGATTGTGGTGGACACGCTCCGGGTCATCGCCCGATCCAAGGCCGCAGTTGAGCGACGCGTAGATGCCCTCGCTCACTCCGCCTTCGCGGCTGAAGAAAGCGTGGCGGACGCGATCGCTGGTTGCGAGGGGCGGGGCAGTAAGCATCCCCTCTTTTAGCGTGAATCCGGCGCTGGTGCCACACGATATCGCGTGCTGCAGGGCATATCGCTGGTGCAGCAACAAGATGCTGGCATCGCGTATCAGGATATGCTGAAATATAAATATTGCGCTGCGACAAAACTGGCGCACCCAAGCCGCAGTGCAGCATAAAAACCCATAACCATAGGGCGCGCCCGGGTTGCGGCCATGACACCCTTCCGCTGGCGGGATAATCTCAGTCTCGACGTCCCCGCCGTCGACAAGGACCACCGACACCTCATCGATCTGCTCAATCGCCTTCGTTATATGGCACTGGCAGGGGATGATCGGCAGGCGGTGGGTGACGTTCTCTGGGAACTGGTGCAATACACGGCGGAGCACTTCACCCGTGAAGAGATGCTGATGCGCCTGAGCGGCTACCCCGGATACAAGGCACACCGGCATATTCACGACAACCTGCGCCAGCGGGTTGCCGATCTCTACACCGAGTACCGCCGGGTGCCGGCCACCTTCGACGTGCAGGAGTTCTATCAGTTTCTTGCCGACTGGCTGCTCATGCACATCCTGGGCGAGGACATGAAGATCAAGCCATACGTGGAAAAGCTGGCGGAGGCGCGGGCGGCGTAGCGCGCCTGCAGCAAGAGGGTTCACAAGCGGCAGTGGTTGCTTCAGGTTGACGGCGACCGCGCACACCCTGACCGCTCACACTTGGTGCGGTTGACTGTCACCGCAAGCAAGGACCCTCGCGCATGGAGCACTCCGGCGACCTCAGCGCCATCGCCCTTGTCGCCTCGATCGCTGTTCTTGGTGGCCTGCTGCTGACCCGGCTGCGCCAGCCGGCGATCGTCGGCTACATTCTCGTCGGCATCGTCCTCGGCCCCGGCGGCTTCGGCCTTATCCAGCCCACTTCGGCGCTGACGACGATGGCCGAACTGGGCGTGATCATGCTGCTGTTCCTGATCGGCATGGAACTCAGCCTACGCTCCTTCGTCGCCGTTCTGCAGACGGCGGTGCTCTGTGCGCTGCTGCAGATCGCCGCCTCGGTGGGCTTTGCCGTCGGCCTCGCCCATCTTTTCGGCAAGTCGATATCGGCGGGCGTTCTCTTCGGCTGCATCATTTCGCTGAGCTCCACCGCGGTGGCGGTGAAGATGCTTGAGGATTTGCGCCAGCTGCGCACCGAGATCGGCCGTATCACGGTGGGGGTGCTGATCGCTCAGGATCTGGCGGTGGTGCCGATGCTGATCGTGTTGGGGGCGCTTGGCAACGCGGACGGCTTCGATCGCATCGTGTTGCTGAAGCTGTTGCTGGCAACGGTCATTCTGATCAGCATCATCTGNGGGCTGAGCCGCCGCCATCGCCTCGTCTTGCCGACGCACCATTGGCTGAAAGGCCGCACCGACGTCATCCCCCTGGCGGCCCTGGCGTTCTGCTTTGCCGCCGCCGCGGTGTCCGGCGCGCTCGGGCTGTCAACGGCTTTCGGTGCCTTTCTTGCCGGCCTGCTGATCGGCAACTCCACCGACCGCGCCGCCACCGTCCGCGCCACCCAGCCGATTCAGAGCGTCTTGCTGGTGGCCTTCTTTCTCTCCATCGGGCTGATGCTCGATCTCAGCTTTCTCTGGAACAACCTACTGACCGTGCTCGGCTGGCTGGTGCTGATAGTCGTCGTCAAGACGACGATCAATGTGGCCGCCTTGCATTTCCTTGGCGAGCCGTGGGAGCGCGCCTTCCCCGCCGGCGTCATCATGGGTCAGATCGGCGAGTTTTCTTTCGTGCTGGCCGCGGTGGGTGTCGAGCGGGGCCTATTAACCGATGAGGGAAGCAAGGTGGCAATCGCCGTTATCGCGCTCAGCCTGCTTATCAGTCCCATCTGGCAACTGAGCGTGCGCCGCGTGCACGATGCGGCGGCAAGTGGCATCTCCGACCTGCGCGGGATGCTGGCCCAGGCCTATGCCCAGGAAATCACCCTGGTGGGCCGGGCGACCTATCTCGCCCGGCGTGGTTTCGGCGGAGCCGCCGCCGCCACCTGGAAGCGGCGGCGATCGCCCGCTGCCGATGCTGGCACCGACGCCAAACCCGATGTCGACCCCAATGCCCGTACCGATGCGAATGCCCAGACCAACGCGAATGCCTTGGCCGACACTGGCGCGGCACCGCAGCCGGGGTCGACGCGGTAGCCGACGTCAGACCACGGTGACGGTAACGTTGACGTTGCCGCGNNTGGTGGCGTTCGAATAGGGGCAGACCTCGGCGTGCGCTTTGGCGGCAATCGCCTCGATGGTGGCACGATCCACATCCGGAACGCTCACCTTCAGCGTCACCACCAGGCCGAAGCCGCCGGGAATCTGCCCAAGGCCCACCTCAGCGGTGACCACGGCCTCTGGCGGAATCTTCACGTTCTGTTGTCCGGCGACGAACTTGATCGCCGAAAGGAAGCAGGCGGAATAGCCGGCGGCGAAGAGTTGCTCCGGATCTGTTGCCGCCCCGCCTGGACCACCCAGTTCCTTCGGCAGCGCCAGCGGCACGTCGAGGACGCCGTCGGCAGAGACTGCCCGGCCACCGTCGCGGCCACCGGTCGCGCTCGCGCTGGTGTGATAAAGTACCTGCATCGTCATTCTCCCTGTCGTCGATGATTGTCGTTGCTCAGACCGTTCAGAACCCGTCACGCCGAGAAGGCAACCACGTGGACAACACCATATGGGAAGCACCGCGGGAAAAGACCACAGGCCGAAGCATCCGCCATGGTATCACCTTTTGGGCATCACCTTGCCGGGCATCGGTCCAGGGGGCATCAGTCCAGGGGCAGCAGGCCGGCCTTGTAGCGCTGCCAGTTGGCGACGTAGTGGTGCACGCCTTCGTTGGTGCGCGCCGCCATCTCCGGCGTCACCGTTCGCACCACCTTGCCGGGGATGCCCATCACCAGGGAATTGTCGGGAATTTCCTTGCCTTCGCCGATCAGCGTCTTGGCGCCGATGATGCAGTTGCGGCCGATCTTGGCGTTGTTGAGGATGACGGCACCGATACCGATCAGGCTGCCTTCGCCGATGCTGCAGCCGTGCAGCATCACCATGTGGCCGACGGTGACATTGGCGCCGACGACGAGCGGGATGCCTTCGTCGGTGTGCAGCACCGAGCCATCCTGGATGTTGGAGTTCGCGCCGATGGTGATCGGCTCGTTGTCGGCGCGCAGCACCGCTCCCCACCAGATACTGGCATTCTTATGCAATCGCACGCTGCCGATGACGACGGCGGTGGGGGCGATCCAGTAATCTTCACCGTCGGTTTCGAGACGGTCGCCGTCCAGGGCATAATGCATGGCAGGACACTCGCAGATCGTGATGGTCGAAGTGAGTTGTACCATCGCATACCCGGCCGGCCGCTGCCACCGCAAGCGGGCCGGGAGCAAAACCACCGGTGACGGCGGCTTTGGTGGGGCAGGGGGCCGATTTGGCTGGTGCTTCCGCTTGGGCACTCGTAAGAAGCGGCTTCCCTTCTCGGCAGGCCCGCCCGTTCATGAACTTCAATCTCGGACCGCACGACCAGTACGCGCTCGCACTTGTCGTGCTGATCGGCACCTATAGCGCCGCCCTGGCGCTGCTGTGGATCGCGCAGAAATCGCACTTCGCCGCATTCATCGGCTCCTTTCGCGGCATCGCGCAGAATTTCCTCACGGTCATCAACGTGATCTTCGCACTCAATCTGGCATTCCTCGCCAACGATACCTGGCTCGCCCGCGATCGGGCGCTGGACGCGGCCTATCACGAGGCGGGCAACCTGCGAAACCTGCTCGACTTCGCAACCCAACTCCCCGATCCGCTCCGGGAACGCCTGATTGGCACGATTGAAACCTATGCCCGCCTGACCGCCAGCGATGAATGGCCGAAGTTGGGGCGCCGTGAGGACGACAGCGCGGTTGCCGGGCAGCTGGATGCGTTGCTGGCGATAGTGGCGAGCCCGGAGGTCATTTCGGCGCTGCCCTCTACCGTTGCCGGGCAACTCCTGCACGAGAGTGTGCAGTTGCGTAATGTGCGCGATCAGCGCATCACCTTGAGCCAAACGCACGTCAATCCGCTGAAGTGGCTGGGCATGGTCTTTCTCGGCTTCCTGACCATGGTCTCGATTGCCCTGGTCCACGTCGATCAGCCGCGCGCGCAGGTGATGGCGGTGCTGTTGTTCGCCACTGCCGCTGCCCCCACCGCGGCGATCATTCTCATCCATGGCAACCCGTATCAGCAGCCGATGGCGATTTCCGCGGCGCCGATCGCCGCCATCGCTGCGGGGGAATGCCTACTGGGCGGTGAGCGCCGAAGCGCGCCATCCTGCAGCGTTGGTTGCAAAGCGCGCATAGCTCCATGCTGCCGACGCGCGCGTCGACTTGAGCAGGCGCCTTGTACACAGCACACCGCCGGTGCCATCATCGCCGCCGCAAGTCGGACGGGCGACGCCACCCCAGCCAAGAGGGACCTACTATGCATAAAACACTGCTCTGCACCGCGGTCTGTTTGCTCGCGGTCGCTTACCAGGGCACCAGCCAGGCGGCGGATGTCGAGGCGGGCAAGAAGGCCTTTAACAAGTGTGCGGTCTGCCATTCGCCGGAGCAGGGCGTGACACGCGTGGGGCCGTCGCTGTTCGGTGTCATTGGCCGCAAAGCCGGCACGCTTCCAGGTTACAACTTCTCCACCGCGATGAAGGACTACGGCGTGACTTGGAGTCCTGAGACTCTCAACACCTACCTGGCGGCACCGATGCAGGAAGTGAAGGGAACGAAAATGACCTTTGCCGGGGTCAAGGACGAGACGGAGCGGGCGAATATCATCGCCTACCTGGCGACATTGAAGTAATAAACGTGCTCTTGGCCGCTGCAGCAGGGCTTGTGGCGGCCATATATTTCTAAATAGCTGCTGGAAACTCTGGCGATATGCTGAGATCTTTCTTTTATTGTAATAAAAAAGTAGACTTATAGTAAAGTGCATCATAATGATGCATTATCGCAACTATTTGTGGCAGAGTTGCCCGCGTGGTCTTTGTAATGCGGGGCGATCGATAACCGGCAGTAGGCTCCTCCCCGAAGAGACGTCCCTCCACAGCTGCGGGACGTCCATGGTAGGGGAAAGATGCCATGCGATTATCATCAGGACGACGCTTCCTTCTGGCCGTCTCCATTATCTTCAGTTGCCTGCTGACGATGCTCTGTGCCCGCCCTGCAGGCGCCGTTCCTTCATTCGCACGACAGACCGGCATGAACTGCGAGGCGTGCCATACCAACTTCCCGCAGCTCACACCATTCGGCCGCCAGTTCAAAGCGCACGGCTATTTGCTCACCAACAATGGCGATAGCTGGAACAAGGGACTTCTCGACGCCAAAAACTTGCCGCACCTGGCATTCATGGTCGATGGCGGCTTTACCAACACCGGCAAGGGCCAGGACGGCGGCGCGGCGCCCGGCTTCGGCGATAACAACAACTGGGCACTCAACCAGCTTAGTTTCTTTTATGGTGGTATCGTTGTGCCGGACTTCGTCGGTGCATTCATCCAGGGCACCTACAACGGTCCGAACGGCAGTGCCGCGTACTGGAGCCTCGACAACGCCGACGTTCGCCTTGCTCGCGATTTGACGCTCGGCGGCAACGAACTGGTCGTTGGCTTCTCAGCCAATAACAATCTNCCCACCGTTCAGGATCTGTGGAACACCACGCCGGCCTGGAGCTTTCCGTATATGACGTCGGTGCTCGGTCCTTCACCGGCGGCAAGCGCGCTGATCCAGGAGAATCTGGCACAACAGGTGGCCGGCACCAGTGTTTATGCCCTCTACGACCAGAAGATCTACGCCGAGATGGGCGCCTACTACGCGTTGCCCTATTCGTCGCAGCGGGCCATAGGGTTGCAGAAAGACGACATTCTGGCGCAGCAGGAAATCAAGAGCGCGGCACCCTATTGGCGTCTGGCCTATCAGCAGGACTGGGGCGACCAGAACATCGAGGTTGGGACCTTTGGGATTGCCGCACCGGTCTACCCGCAGCGGATCAGCGACTCCGGCCATGACTGGATTACCGATGTCGGCTTCGATTCCCAGTATCAGCTCCTGCTTGACCCGCACACCTTCGTCGTCCAGACCTCGCTGATCAACGAGTTCCAGAATCTCAATACCAGCCAGGCGTTGGGCCTGTCGTCGAAGAGCAGCAATCAGCTGTACAGCTTCGCGCTGTCTGGCATGTACATGTTCGACAAGACGTACGCCGGGACGATCGGCTTCCAGAACTGGTTTGGGCCGAAGAATGCCGCCTACTACGGCACCGACAATGGTGCCCCCGACACCAACGCTTGGATCTTCGAAGTGGACTGGTTGCCATTCAACAAGGATGGTGGTCCCTGGTTCATGCCTAGCAGCAACCTGAAGCTATCGCTGCAGTATATCGCCTATTCCCAGTTCGATGGATCAAGCCGCAACGCTGCCGATAACAACACGCTGTTCATCAACGGCTGGCTTGCATTTTGAGATCGCGTGTACCGCTCCCCTTGGGGCAAACGATCAATATGGCAGGCAATGCGGCAACCGCATTGCCTGCTTTACGTCTATCCGCGTGCGTTTACTCGTATATCCACAACGCGCTCATCGGAAGATGCCAGCGCCTACTGCATCCGATCGATCATCTCGGCCATGGCAACCAGCCGCTTCGCGCTTTCCACGTGCAGGTTCTCGATCAGTTTGCCATCGACGACGCAGACACCTTCGCCGCGCATTGCCGCCGCCGCATGCGCGTCGATGATCTTGCGCGACCAGAGCACGTCTTCCGCCCGCGGCGTAAACGCCTGGTTGCAGGCGGCAACCTGCTTCGGGTGAATGAGGGTCTTGCCGTCGAAGCCCATCTCGACGCCCTGGCTACAGGCGTATTCGAAACCCGGCTCGTCGTTGAGATCGAGATAGACGCCGTCAAGGATGGAGAGACCGCTGGCGCGGGCGGCAAGCAGGCACAGGCCGAGAGAAGTGATGAAGGGCAGGCGCTCCCGGGTATGGGCGCAGTCCAGTTCCTTCGCCAGGTCGGAGGTCCCCATCACCAGGCAGGCCATGCGCGGGCTCGCCTCGGCGATCCGCGTCGATTCCAGCACGCTGCGCGGCGTTTCCATCATCGCCCAGATCGCCATCTTCTCCGGCGCGCCGCTCGCGTTCATGATCGCTTCCATGTGGCGGATGGCGTCGGCACTCTCCACCTTCGGCAGCAGGATGGCATCGGCGCCCGATTGCGACGCTGCGGCGATATCCTCGTAACCCCAGCGGGTGGACAGCGCATTGACGCGGATGATGAGTTCGCGCATGCCATAGCCGCCGCCCTTGACCGCCTCGCAGACTTGGCGGCGGGCGATTTCCTTGGCGTCTGGCGCGGTTGCGTCTTCCAGATCGAGAATCAGGCCGTCGGCTCCAACGGTCTTGGCCTTCTCAAGGGCGCGGGCGTTCGAGCCCGGCATGTAGAGCACACTGCGGCGCGGGCGAGCAGATTTTGACATCGTTCCCTCTTCCTTTCCCGGCTTCCCGTTTTGCGGTTGCGAAAAAGTACTCTTGCGGCGGGGTCGCTGGCAAGCTGCACGGCGGCGCGGCGGACGTTTGGCGTGGCCTTGGCGTCGCCGCGGAGCATTCACAACCAGATAGCGATCATGTCCATCCTCTCGCTGCAGTCCTCCGTCGTCTATGGTCACGTCGGCAATGCCGCCGCGGTTTTTGCACTGCAGCGACTGGGTCACGAGGTGTGGGCGCTTGATACTGTCCGTTACTCCAATCATCCGGGGCATGGCCGCTGGCGCGGACGCAGCACGAGTGCGGCGGAACTGCGCGATCTGCTTGCCGGGCTGGATGATCTGCGGGTCCTGCGGCGGACGCGCGCCGTCCTCTCCGGCTATCTGGGGGCGCCGGCGCTGGGGCGCGTCCTCGCCACCGCGCTCGACCGGATCACCGCCGCCAGGCCGGACATGCTCTTTTGCTGCGATCCGGTGATGGGCGACCGCGACGGCGGCCTCTACGTCCCGGTGCAGCTGCGCGACTTCTTCCGCAGCGTTGCGGTACCGCGCGCCCGCATCGTCACTCCCAACCACTACGAACTGGAACTCCTGGTCGACCGGTCGCTGCCGTCCCTGGCGCACGTGGTCGCTGCCGCCCGCGATCTGCAGGCCGCCGGTCCCGATACCGTCGTCGTTACCTCGGTGCTGGGCGAGGGCGTTCCGGAACAGGCGATCGCCACCGTCGCCGTCGATATCGAAGGCAGCTGGATGGTGACGACGCCCAGGCTGCCGCATCCGGCCAAAGGGGCGGGCGACCTGCTGAGCGCCCTGTTCCTCGCCCACCGGCTGGACCAGCGGCGCGTCCCCGAAGCGCTGGCGCGCGCCGTCTCTGCGGCCTTTTCGGTCATCCACGCCACACTCGCCGCCGGCGCCGACGAATTGGCCCTGATCGCCGCCCAGGATACCATGGTCAACCCGCACACCTCCTTCACTGCCCAGCGGCTCCCCTAGCAGCCAGCAGACTTGGCACGCCTCCCGGCCGAAGCCGCGGCACTCCTTGGACCGAACGGCCAACGGCGGCTTAAGGGTTGCTGCGCGAGTTGCGGCGAGGGGGACACCTCGCCGGGAGCGGTGGCGCTATGGCCGCTGGGAGCAAGTGGCGGCGGATGTCGTCATTTGTCGTCTTTCGTCGTCATCTGTCGTCAGGCCGTGGCGGCGATGTCGTCATTTTCCGGACGGATGTCGTCACGATGTCGTCAAAGCGTTGTCCTCGTGTCGTCATTTCCCCCGGCCGATGACGCACAAAGGATAGGAAATATATCACATATCGTTCGCCGCCGCAACGTTGCCCGCAGCGGCGGAAAGGTTGATCAACCAATGCCTCGAGCCGTTTCCGGCTAAACGCGTTTCGCCATCAACGGACATTCTACTTTGTGCGGCCGGTATCCGATTCATAGCCGTTGACAGGGGTTAAGCGGACGCGGTAGGGCGGGTCTAGAGCGGAGGCCGATCTGAGTGAATCGTTGGGGATTGAACGAACCCGCTGTCGCGGGAGTGGGGTGATCGGTTAGCAGGGACAGCTCCCGTCTGAGAGGATTACGGCGTGTTGAAGCCCTATTCTCAGACAGGAGCACCTCGATGGCCGAGATGAGCCCTCTGCGCCGGCGCATGACCGAGGACATGACGGTCCGCAATCTGTCGCCGGCGACGCAACGGTCCTATCTGCACGCGGTCAGCAAGTTCAGCCGCCACTTCGGTCGCTCGCCGGACCAGCTTGGCCTGGAGGACGTGCGCGCGTTCCAGGTCCATCTGGTGTCGACCGGCATTTCGTGGCCGGCGCTGAACCAGACGGTGTGTGCCCTGCGGTTTTTCTACGGCGTGACGCTCGGGCACGGCGAGATCCCGGAGCGGATCCCCTACGCGCGCGAGCCGCACAAGCTGCCAGTGGTGTTGAATGCCGATGAAGTGGTGCGCTTTCTCGAGGCGGTGCCCAGCCTGAAGAGCCGCGCTGCGCTGGCAACGGCCTATGCGGCACAGCTTCGCCACCCACCTGCTGGAGAACGGCACCGACATCCGCATCATCCAGGTGCTGCTTGGCCACGCCAATCTGTCGAGCACGGTCCGCTATACCCGGGTCTCGAACGGCCTGATCCGGCGAACGCAGAGCCCGCTCGACCGGCTGACGCTGGAGGTCGTGCCGCCCGCCTGATGCGGCCGCACGATGGCGGCCAGATGGGAGGTGGCGGATGTCTTCCGCCGCCATGGGGATGCTTATCGCCGGGCGCACGACGGCCATCTGGGCCGGGTCGAGCGGCGGGTGATGAGTGCGGTCGCGCTGTGCCGGACGGCGGCGCTGGGCGGCCATGCCGAGGGTTGCGCCGACTGCGGCTTCGTCCGCCACGCTTACAACTCCTGCCGCAACCGGCACTGCCCGAAGTGCCAGGGTCAGGCCCGCGCCGAGTGGCTGGCTGCCCGGCAGGCCGAGCTCCTGCCGGTGCCGTACTTCCACGTCGTCTTCACGGTAGCGTCGCCGGCGGCCGAGATCGCCTTCCAGAACAAGCAGACGGTCTATGCCATCCTGTTCCGCACGGCGGCGGAGACGCTGCGCCGGATCGCCGCCGACCCGAATCACCTCGGGGCCGAGATCGGTCTCGTCGCCGTGCTCCACACCTGGGCCAGACCCTGCAGCATCATCCCCATGTCCATTGCGTCGTACCCGGCGGTGGCCCGTCGCCCGACGGCACCCGCTGGGTCGCCTGCCGGCCCGGCTTCTTCCTGCCGATCCGCGTCCTCTCGCGGCTGTTTCGCCGGCTGTTCCTGGACGAACTGCGCGCCGCGTTCGACGCTGGTCAGCTCGGCTTGTTCGGCGATCTCGCCCACCTCGCCGACCCGGCCGGCTTCGCTCGTCGCCTCCGCGATCTGCGGCGGGCCGAATGGATCGTCTATGCGAAGCCGCCGTTCGGTGGGCCGGAACAGGTGCTGGCCTATCTCGCTCGCTACACCCACCGCGTCGCCATCGCCAATTCGCGGCTGATGACCGTGACCGAGGATGACGTCACGTTCCGCTGGAAGGACTATCGTCACCACGGCAAATCGAAGGTCATGGCCCTCGACGCCGACGAGTTCATCCGCCGCTTCCTGCTCCACACCCTGCCGGACGGGTTCCATCGCATCCGCCATTACGGCTTCCTCGCAAACGGCCACCGCGCCGCGAAGCTGGCGCTGTGCCGCGAGTTGTTGGCCGCGCGACCGATCATCGAGCCCGCAACACCGACTGAGCCGAAGCAGGCCACCATTGCGTTCGATCGCTGCCCCTGCTGCGGCGGCGCGATGATCACCTTCGCCATCCTCCTTCGACCACCGCCCCGCCCCTCGTTCCGCCAGGACACCTCATGAGCCGCCGGCATCCTTGCCGCTCCGCCTGTCCGGCACCGACGCTGCCGTGCGTCGGTGCCCATAGCCTTGTCCAACAGCCTGCCCGGCTGCGCCAGATCCGGCGCAGCGCCCCTCGAACGCGCGGTTCAGCTCACTGCCGCGACCAACCGCCCGGCATCGCCGGCCTCGACCGCTCCCGGGCAATTCTCATGCAGACCCGCCCGAAAGCTGTCTCGGACCACCAGACGCGGCAACAATCCCCATAGCTCGCCGGCCATCCGCGGGTTCGCTCAATCCGGCTTCAATGAGGTCGCGCCGACGCACGCCAAACACCTCGTCACGCGACCTCACAGAAGCCTCCAGATTCCCATTGGGGGCTGGTTCTGATTCAAGATGTCTGCCGGAGGAGGAGGCCGGTGGACATGTCGACAGCGCTTTCCCTCGATCTTCGCGTCCGGGTTCTCAAGGCGGTGGCGGAAGGCGCGAGCCATCGCGCGGCGGCGGCGCGGTTCGGCGTCAGCGCCGCCAGCGTGAGCCGATGGCGGGCGCTGGAGCGGACGCAGGGTGATCCGCGCCCTGGCCCGCTCGGCGGCGACCGCCGCTCCGCCCGCGTCGAGGCGCAAGGCGCGCTGATCCGGCAGCTGATCGAGGCGACGCCGGACGTCACCACCGAAGAGCTGCGCGCGACGCTGGCCGAGCGGGGCCACGGTTTCGGCTACGGCACGCTGCAGCGGTTCTTCCGCCGCCACGGGCTCACGCGCAAAAAAAGACCGGCCATGCGACCGAACAGGACCGCCCCGACATCCTGAAGCAGCGCGAGGCGTGGTTCGACGGCCAGATCGACCTGGCCCCGGAGCGCCTCGTGTTCATCGACGAGACCTGGGCGAAGACCAACATGGGCCGTACCTACGGCCGCGCGCCCCGCGGCGAGCGGCTGCGCATGGGCTTCCCCATGGCCACTGGAAGACCACGACCTTCGTCGGCGCCCTGACCATGCGCGGCATGATCGCCCCCTTCGTGCTCACCGGAGCGATCAACCGCGACGCCTTCGATGCCTATGTCGAGAAGGTGCTCGTCCCCGAGCTCCGCCCCGGCGACATCGTGATCATGGACAACCTGTCCAGCCACAAGGGGCCGCGCACCGATGCGCTGATCAAGGACGCGGGCGCCAGCCTCCTCTTCCTGCCGCCCTACAGCCCCGACTTCAACCCCATTGAGAAGGCGTTCGCGAAGCTCAAGGCCCTGCTCCGCAAGGCCGCCGAGCGCACCGTCGAAGCCCTCTGGGCCGCCATCGGCCGCTTCGCCGACGACTTCACCCCAGCCGAGTGCGCAAACTACTTCAGCGCCTGCGGATACGATCCAGACTGGTAGGATTCCGCTCTAAAGCGAAGCGTGACCCGCCGCATGTATCGGCATATCGAAACCGAACCGGAGAAAAGAACCATCCCCGACTACCGACGCTACCGCGTGCCCGGTGGATGTTATTTCTTCACGGTCAGCCTGCTCGAACGGCGTGGCAACGACTTGCTGATACGACACATTGATTTATTGCGGAACGCGGTTCGTCTGGTGCGCCGGAGCCGACCGTTCACGATCGATGCCTGGGTCGTGCTTCCCGATCATCTCCATTGCGTTTGGACCCTGCCGCCGGATGACGACGACTTCGCGACCCGCTGGCGCGTGATCAAGGCGGTGTTTGCCCGTAACCTGCCTCTTGGCGAGCGACGCTCGGACGCACGCCTGCGAAAGGCGGAGCGTGGCATCTGGCAACGCCGGTTTTGGGAACACGCGATCCGCGCCGATGAAGATTTCGCCGCGCATATCGACTATGTTCATTTCAATCCGGTCAAGCATGGCTACGTCCATGCACCCGCCGCGTGGCCGTATTCGACGTTCAAGTCCGCTGTCGGGCGCGGGTTGTCCCTGGAAAGCTGGCTCGGGGCGGGAGAACAGTCTTCGTCGGACAAGGATTGGGGCGAGTAACGCATCCGGCGGGTCTACGACAACTTAACCCGGGCTACGCGAGCTTTGTCGGGTGGATTAAGGCATCGCCCGTAAACCGCCGAATACCTTCGGCCAGGTAGGCCCCATGCGGCGGATAACGCTACGCTAATCCGCCCTGTGCAGGCAAGTTAACGGAGAGTATAAGTCGCTCATACCTTCCGTCATTGAGGGTTCAGGAGAAGCGATGCGCTTATTTATCAAATCTATTAATTTGGAAAATTCTTTCAATTCTTCTTTAGTATAGTCTATGTTAGAAATAAACTCTTCAAGATATTTACGCTTAAGCTCCTCCTTTGCGTTCTTCTTCTCCCTGCTCCCCAGCTCCATCACTAAATCTACTTCGCGACCGTTAACTGTGGCCAACACCCGCGCGGGTAATAGCCCTTCAATGCAATCCTTGCCCGGTCGATTCACGCCAATTGGGACATAGTGCTGATTCTCCGTCAGGTTCAAACGCATAAGGGCATTTTTAAGGTCTGAATGCGCATCAAGATCGAAAGTGATGAAAACGTGATCGAATTGCCGAAGGAAGAACTGAAATAGAACAGTATTTTTGAGAGCGTCCTTGCCATTGTAAGGTATTATTTCGATGCTTTTGGAGAGTTGAGGGGTGCATAGCGAGGCGCTCTGCAAGTATTCAAAATACTGTGCATCCAAAATACCTTCTACGAGCAATACTCTTTCCTTATGCGATGAGAGAAGGGGCCGCCAGGCAGTAAACTCTTTAGCTGGGATACCGAGGTGCTCAGAAAACGGGGTCATCCAATCGTCGTCACTGGTATTCGCGAGAACAGTTTCGAAAGCTTTCTTCTTATGGATGCGTCTGCACAAGAGTAAATTCGCGGACGGGATCTCCTGATTGAGCATATATGGGCTGTGCGTCGTCACGATGATCTGTATTCCCAGCTCGGAGGCAACACCCCGAAGAATTTTTCCGAACTCCGACTGAGCGGAGGGGTGTAGAAAGCTTTCCGGCTCCTCGACAACAACAAAAGGCGTGATCTTTTCGTCAACTGATGTATTTTGACGAATTCTGCTGGCCTTTAGAACTGCCATAAAAATATTTGTTCGGTTTTGCGTACCACTGCCCCAGTCATTCAGCGGGACTTCAACGTGTTCGTCTTTAAGATTGATCTTCAATGGCATGTGCCTAGATACATAACTTTCGGGAGGTGAAAATTCGATTTCAAACTTATCACTGAGTTTGCCTAATATTGCTCCCAGGCCGGTTTTGTGTTCTTTGGCCAGCTGACTTATCGTTTGACGCACACTCTTCCCAGCATCGTCAAGGCGTTNTTTCTCATCCGCGGACATCACAAAGTCGTATATCACCCGCGGCCTGCCTCGTCCCCACATATACTCATCTTGTCGGCCTGTAGAATTGTGCAAAAGCATAAGTTGGTTGTCTTTGATCCTCTTATCAATTTCCTTAGCTGCCTTATCATCTGTAGACTTGCCATCGATTTGGCAGCGGACTATGGCTCCTTCAATTTCGCTGAGAACGTACTCAATGCGCAACGTCGTCGAGACTTTAGCTATTTTTATGCTCGCTATTTTCTCAACAAAGGAGACTAGAGCAGGATCGTCATCTTTCGTTATTTCGAGATCATATCCGACAGTGATCGGTTCTGTATCCTTAACCCACTGAGTCTTGTCTTCACTATATTCGATCTCATACGTCTCGGCAGCCCACGGAAACGAGTTGCCCTCGCGAAAAAGAGCCATCAACAGCCTTATTACACAGGATTTGCCCGCGTTGTTCTTACCAGAGATTGTGCAGTAGCCACTGGCAAAGGGTAGCCTGAGATCTTGAAGGGTGCGATAGTTCTTAGCACGCAGTTCTATAAGGCGCATTGTCTAGCTATACTCCGGCAAGCGGTCCCGCTCGTCACGGTGGTTGCCGCGCCTTCGGGAAGCTGTATTCAATACCGTATGCAGGGTGGCTGGGTCTACATCATGAACAACCGGCCGAACAGCCCGCGTAGGGCGGATTTGAAGCGAAGCGCAACCCGCCGCACGCGGTGGATGCACCGGCGCATCCGGCAGGTCACGCTTCGCTTTAGACCTGCCCTACGGGGAGTCAATCGCCGACGATCCGCGTCGCTCACCATCGCAATGCGCGGCATAGCGAACGCAGACAACAGCGACCTCCGAACGGTAGCGAATGGGATCAACCGACCGCATAGATGGCTGGACGATAACGCGGCTCCGGAATCGGCAGGTTTTCGGCCGCAGCCACATCGAGCCAAGCCGCCATGGCCTGCTGGACTTCGGCGAGCGCTTCCTCCGGCGTGTCACCCATCCCGGAACAGCTCTTCAAGTCGGGAACATCCGCAATCCAGCAGTCATCGGCGGCGGACCAAAAGACGTTGATGTGGTAGTGCTTCATTCCTCGGTTTCCATTGTCAGACCAAACTCTTCCACCATCGCCAGGAACTGCGCGACTTGGTAAGCCTTGGCCTCGCCGCCGCGCGGCTGGATGCTGAGCGGACGCATCGCCTTCGGATGAAGAAAGATGTGGTGGCTGCCGCGGGTTCGCTTGTGCGCGAAACCGAAAGCCAGCAGCAAGCGAGTGAAATCTTCGAATGGGATCGCCCGCCGACCACCGAGAACTGCTTCCCATGTTTTCCTCGGCCTCATCCATCCTCCCGGGACCCGACCTCCCGCGTTCCTTCCCCGCACGCGCGTATTAGACGCGAAACATACCAGATCAGACACCGCGATGGCACAGGCTGCGATCGTCGAAATTGGGATAGCGCTTCCCGGCAAGGGCGGCTGCGCGGCGGACGGCGTCGCTGCCAGGCGCTTGCCTCGCTGGCGCAAACAGGCGACAAGGGACCAGCGGTCGGTCGTCAGGAGAGACGCGCGGGTGTCGACGCGGCGGAAGCTGTTGCTGGCGGCGCTGGGGATTGGCGTGCTGTACGCCCTTTACTGCCTCTCGCTGCAGTTCTTCGCCTATACCAGCGATGCCTTCGTCGCCAATGACGTGGTGCTCATCGCCCCCGAGGTGGAAGGCCGGATCGTCGCCGTCCACGTGGTCGATAACCAGTTTGTCCAGGCTGGCGATCCACTGCTGACCCTCGATCCAACCCCGTATCAGCTGCAGGTGGACCTGAAAACGTCGCAGGTCGCCAAGGCGAGGGCGGATGCCGATGCCGCCCGGGGGCGNATGGCACGTGCCGATGCCGATCGCGTCGCTGCCGAGGCACACCTTACCTTCGCCCGGATCAGCGAACGCCGCTACGGTGATCTGGTGAAGCTCAACGCCGCCCCACAGCAACACTACGACGAAACCGTTGCCGCGCTGAAGGAAGCCGACGCAAGGTTGCGGGCGACGGTGGCGTTGCTGGCGGCGGCAAAGGAAGATGTGAGCGCCGCAGACGCGGCGATAAAGGTGGCGGAACGCGCCCTGGACCTCGCCAACTACAACCTGACGCAAACGCGGATCGTCGCGCCGCTTGCCGGCTATGTGAACAATCTCTGGTTGACGGTAGGCGACTACGCCAACGTTGGCGTGCCGCGCATCGGTATTGCCGCCTCGCGCGACTGGCGTGTCATCGCCCTCTACAAGGAGGAAGCGATCCGCCACCTGCAGGAAGGGATGCCGGCACTGATCTATCTCGATACCTATCCCTTCAGCCTGTTTCGCGGCCGAGTGCAGGGGATCGCGCGCGCCATCGGCCATCGCGACCAGCAGACGGCGATCGTGCCGGACATCGCCCCCACCACCGGCTGGATCCGCTTCCAGCGCCGCTTCCCCGTCCGCATCGAGTTCACCAGCATGCCGGAGGACGTGCGCCTGCACGTGGGTGCCAATGCGCGCGTGCTCGTAATCTATGGCTGGTAGCCAAGATGGAGTTCGGGCGCGCTTTCATCGATGATTGGCAGACCTTCGCTGCCGCAGTCGGGACCGATCTGCAGGCGGTAGGGAAAGACAGGCAACGCAATCGACGGGCGTTGGCCATCGGCGCCGCCACCGCGCTCGCCGTCTATGCCGCCCTCTGCCTGAACCTTGATTATCCCATGTGGAGTGGGATGACGGCGCTGACCGTAACTGCCGCCACCCAGCGGGCGACGGTGCTGAAGGGCCTCATGCGCATCGCCGGCACCCTGGCAGGGGCGCTTGCCGCCGCCTTTCTCCTCGGCTTCGTTGCCGACAGCAACGGGCTGCTGGCTACGGCGCTGTTTGCCACCGTCACCTACGCGCTCTACCGTTCGTTTACGAGTCCGTATCCCTATGCCTGGCTGCTTGGCGGGATCACCATTGGCCTGGTGCTGATGCAGTCCATGGCCGAGCCGGACATCGGCCTGCACGTTGCCGCCTACCGGGCGACGGAAATCATCGTCGGCGTTGTCAGCGCCTTCGCCGTCGGGGCCCTGCTGCTGCCGGCGACGAGTGATCCCGAGCAGGATCGTGCCCTGGCTGCAGCGCCGCAGGTGGAGCGCCGCGTTGCCATGCGCACTGCCCTGGAAGCCGGTGCCGGCGTCTGCATCGTCGTCGGCCTCTATGCACTGTTCGATCTGCCGGGGTTTGCCAGTGCGGCGGTGTCGTTGACCCGCATCGTCGATCCCAATCCCGAACTCGGCCGCCACCGCGCCTTCCTCCGCCTCATCGGTTGCGCCATCGGCGGCGGAGCGGGACTGCTGATGGTCGGCACCAGCATCGACGTCCTGCCGCTCTTCCTCGCCGTCATTTTCGTCTTCTGCAGCATCTTCGGCTATTTCTTCGCCGGACCGCCGGCCTGCGCATATGCTGGGATGCAGGCGGGGTTTGCCTTCATCATCGCCTACGCGCCGTCGATAACGCCAACGGACACGCTGGACCCGGCGATCGATCGCTTTGCCGGGATCCTGCTCGCCTTCGCCGTGTTCTGGATCATCGATATGCTGTTCACGCCGCAACACCCCGTCGCGGCCACGCCGCCGCGATAGGTGGCGGCTATGGCCGCCGGGGATGTCGCCATCCCCGGCTGCTTAGCCTGGTCGCGGGCGGTTTCTCGCTTCAGGCCGCCTTGCTGCGCAGGTGGCCCTGGCGAACCAGTTCCTCGGCGATCTGCACCGCGTTCAGCGCTGCCCCCTTGCGCAGATTGTCGGCGACACACCAAAAGCTGAGGCCGTGCTCCACCGTCGGGTCCTTGCGCAAGCGGCTGACGTAGACCGCATCCTCGCCGGCGCATTCGGCGGGGGTGACATAGCCCTCGTTCGCCCGATGATCGACGACGGAGATGCCCGGCGCCGCCTTCAGCGCCGCCCGTGCCTCGGCCTCGCTGATCGGCTGCTCGAACTCCACCGTCACCGCTTCGGCGTGACCGATGAACACCGGCACCCGAACGCAGGTGGCGATCACCTGAATATCCGGATCGAGGATCTTCCGCGTCTCCACTGCCATCTTCCACTCTTCCTTGGTAAAACCGTCGTCCATGAAGACGTCGATGTGTGGAATGACGTTGAAGGCGATCTGCTTGGTGAACTTCTGCTGGTATTTGTACGTCGGCTCATTGACGTAGACGCCGCGCGTCTGCTCGAACAGTTCGTCCATCCCGTCCTTGCCGGCACCGGACACCGACTGATAGGTGGCAACGACGACGCGGCGGATCTTGGCCAGGTCGTGCAACGGCTTCAGCGCAACCACCATCTGGATGGTCGAGCAGTTGGGATTGGCGATGATGCCGCGCTTGTGGAAGCCGGCGATGGCCTGCGGATTGACCTCGGGCACCACCAACGGCACGTCCGGCTCCATCCGAAAGTGCGACGTGTTGTCGATGACGACCGCACCCGCTGCCGCCGCCTTCGGCGAGAAGGCGGCCGAGACTTTGGCGCCGGGGGAAGACAAGACGATATCGGTGCCGCGAAAGTCGAAGGTCGCCAGGTCCTGCACCTTGAGAATGTCGTCATCGCCGAAGGAAACTTCCTTGCCGATCGACTTCGCCGAGGCGAGCGCGACCACGTCACCGGCCGGGAATTCACGCTCAACCAGCGTCTGCAACATCTCCCGGCCCACATTACCGGTGGCGCCAACCACGGCGACTTTATAACTCATGCCTCTCGTTCTCCTCGCATTGCGCGCATTGTCTGTTCGCGCCGAATTTCGATCACCTACGCATCCAGCCCACTAATTGCAAGGCTGCTCGCGACCGCGTCCGGCAGAACCTCCGGTGTGCGGGGGTTGGGACTTGCCATGCGCGGCGGATTCGCCATTGTGGCTGCTGCCGCCTCTCTCAGGGAATCGCTTTGATGTTCTTGCCGTCACTTACCATTTTTCTTGTCTGTCAGTTGCTTGGCGAATTTATGACTCACGCCACCGCCTTGCCGATCCCGGGGCCGGTCCTTGGCATGGCGCTGCTGTTCACCGTTCTCGTCATTCGCGGCCGCATCCCGGACACGATGCAGTCGACCGCTGCCGGCATGCTGCAGACGCTGGGGCTGCTGTTCGTGCCGGCCGGCGTCGGCGTCATTACCCATCTGCACCTGCTTGCTACCGAGTGGCGACCGATCGCCGCGGCGGTCCTCGGCTCGACCGTGCTGTCCATCGTCGTCACCGGCCTGATCGTCCACGCTCTCGACCGCCACCCGACGGAGACCGACTGATGCCCGTCCTCCACACCCACGAAACCTGGGTTTACCTCGCCGCCAGTCCGCTCACCTGGCTGACGCTGACCCTGGTGGCGTTTCAGGCTGGCCTGTGGCTGCATCGGCGCTGCCGGCACAACCCGATCGTCAACCCGGTGCTGCTGGCGATCGCTTTCGTGTCCGTCGTTCTCGCCGCCACCGGCACCGACTACCAAGCCTACTTCAACGGCGCCCAGTATGTGCACTTCCTGCTCGGTACCGCCACCGTGGCGTTGGCGGTACCGCTGGCCCGGCAGTTTGCCCACATCCGCCGCTCCTGGCTGGCACTGACGGTGGGGCTCCTCGCCGGCTCCGCCACCGCCGCCGGCAGCGCCGTCGGCATTGCCTGGCTGCTCGGCGCCTCGAAGACAACCATCCTCTCGCTGGCACCGAAGTCGGTGACTGCGCCGGTGGCAATGGGGATTGCCGAAAAAATCGGTGGCGAGGCGACGCTGACCGCGGTGCTGGTGATCCTCACCGGCATCGTCGGTGCGGTCTTCGGCACCACCGCCCTGCAACTCGTCCGCGTCCGCAATCCGAAGGCAATCGGTTTTGCCCTCGGCGTCGCCTCGCACGGCCTCGGCACCGCCCGGGCGCTGCATGTGGGCGAGGTGGCCGGCGCCTTCTCCGGCCTCGCCATGGGGTTGAACGCGCTGGCGACGGCGCTGCTGTTGCCGATCTGCTACGCGCTCTTGTCCTGAGGCGCGACCGGCGCCGCAGCAGCCGCCCGCTTTAGCCGGAGAGTTTGTCCATCTCGCGGATGATTGCTTCGCCCATCACCCCGGTGGAGATGCGCGCCTTGCCTTGCTGCATGATGTCGGCGGTGCGCAGGCCACCGTCGAGGACGCCGTTGACCGCCCGGTCGAGCAGGTCGGCTTCCGCCTTCAGGTCGAAGGAGTAGCGCAGGCACATCCCGAAACTCAGCAGCACCGCCAGCGGATTGGCGATGCCCTTGCCGGCGATGTCAGGAGCGCTGCCGTGCACCGGCTCGTAGAGCGCCCGGCGTCGGCCGCTGACGTCGGCGGCGCCCAGCGATGCCGAGGGCAGCATGCCGAGTGAGCCGGTGAGCATGGCGGCTTCGTCAGAAAGAATGTCGCCGAAGAGGTTATCGGTGACGATGACGTCGAACTGACCCGGATTGCGCACCAACTGCATGGCGCAGTTGTCCGCATACATGTGGCTGAGGTCAATGTCGGGGTACTCGTTGTCGTGCACCCATTGCACCTCTTCGCGCCACAGGACGCCGGACTCCATGACGTTGGCCTTCTCCGCCGAGCACACCCGGTTCTGCCGCTTGCGCGCCAAGTCGAAGGCGACGCGGGCGATGCGGCGGATCTCCTCGGTGGTATAAACCTGGGTGTTGACGCCGCGGCGGCTGCCGTCGGCGAGCGTCTCGATCCCTCGCGGCTGCCCGAAATAGACGCCGCCGGTGAGTTCGCGGACGATCATGATATCGAGCCCGCGGATAATTTCCGCCTTCAGCGGTGAGGCATCGACGAGAGCGTCGAACACCACCGCCGGCCGCAGGTTGGCGAACAATTCCAGGTCCTTGCGCAGCCGCAGCAGCCCGCGTTCCGGCCGCACCTCGAAGGGCAGTGTCTCCCACTTCGGCCCGCCAACGGCGCCGAGCAGCACCGCATCGGCGGCCAGCGCCTGCGCCATCGTCGCGTCGGTGATGGGCACGCCGTGGGCGTCGATGGATACGCCGCCAACCAGCCCCTCACTCACCGCGAAGCTGATCCCCCGCCTGCGGTCCAGCCAATCGATCAGCCGCCAAACTTCGGCCATCACTTCCGCGCCGATCCCGTCGCCAGCGAGCACCAGCAGGTTCTTTTTATCGTTCAAGGGATTACCCTCTCCGTGGGGCGCCGGGGCGCCGGTTGATCCTAGGACGCCACCAGCCAGGGCTGTTGTTCCTGCTGCCGGGCCTCGAAGGAGTCAATCAGCGCGGCCTTGTTCAGCGTCAGGCCGATGTCGTCGAGACCGTTGACCAGACAGTGCTTGCGAAAGGCGTCAACGGCAAAGGCCAGCGTTTCCCCGTNCGGCAGCCGGATCTCGCCGGCGTTGAGGTCGATGCTCAGCGTGGCGGCCTGCTGCGCCAGTGCCATCAGCCTGTCCACCTCGGCCGGCGGCAGGACGATCGGCAGAATGCCGTTCTTGAAGCAGTTGTTGTAGAAGATGTCGGCAAAGGAAGGGGCGATGATGCAGCGGATGCCGAAGTCGAGCAGCGCCCAGGGGGCATGCTCGCGCGACGAGCCGCAGCCGAAGTTGCTGCCGGCGATCAGCACCTGCGCGTCGCGGAAGGGTTCCTGGTTGAGGATGAACTCCCNTCGCTCCCGCCCGTCATCGTCGTAGCGCATCTCGAAAAACAGGCTCTTGCCGAGGCCGGAGCGCTGGATCGTCTTCAGGAACTGCTTCGGGATGATCATGTCGGTATCGACGTTGATCATCGGCAGCGGCGCTGCCGTCCCGCTCAGTTTGGTGAAGGGTTGCANCTGGCAACCTCCTTTCGTAGCAACGAGGGGTAGGCGCGGCGGCTAGGCGAGCAGGTCGCGCACGTCGGTAAGGCGCCCGGTCACCGCGGCGGCCACCGCCATCGCCGGACTGACCAGGTGCGTCCGCCCACCGCGGCCCTGGCGACCCTCGAAGTTGCGGTTGGAGGTCGACGCGCAGCGCTCTCCTGGCTCCAGCCGATCGGCGTTCATGGCGAGGCACATGGAACAGCCGGGCTCGCGCCAGTCGAAGCCGGCCTCGCGGAAGATACGATCCAGCCCTTCGGCTTCCGCCTGCACCTTGACCAGCCCTGAGCCGGGGACGACCATCGCCTGGACGTTATCGGCGACCTTGCGGCCCTGGGCGACCGCGGCAGCCGCCCGCAGATCCTCGATCCGGCCGTTGGTGCACGAACCGATGAACACCCGGTCGATGGGGATGTCCTGCATTCGCGTGCCCGGGTTCAGCCCCATATAGTCGAGGGCGCGCAACACCGCCCGGCGCTTGTTGTCGTCGGCGGCCATGTCCGGGTCGGGGACGCGGCCGGTGATTGGCACCACGTCCTCGGGACTGGTTCCCCAGGTGACCAGCGGGGCGATGGCGGCGGCGGCAAGTCGGATCTCCTTGTCGTAGCGGGCGCCATCGTCGGAGGGCAGGGTGCGCCAGTGCTCGACTGCCCGTGCCCACAAGTCGCCTTTCGGCGTCATCGGCCGGCCTTGCAGGTAGGCAAAGGTTGTTTCATCGGGGGCGATCAGCCCGGCGCGTGCACCCGCCTCGATGGACATGTTGCAGACGGTCATCCGCCCTTCCATCGACAGGCCACGCATCACATCGCCCGCGTATTCGATCACGTGACCGGTGCCGCCGGCGGTGCCGATGGTGCCGATGATGGCAAGGATCACGTCCTTCGCGGTCACGCCCGCGGCAAGCGCACCGTCGACGGTTACCCGCATGTTCTTCGCCGGTGCCTGCAACAGGGTCTGCGTCGCCAGCACGTGCTCCACTTCGGAGGTGCCGATGCCGAAGGCGAGCGCGCCGAAGGCGCCATGCGTCGAGGTATGGCTGTCACCGCAGACGATGGTCATCCCCGGCAGGGTGAAGCCCTGCTCCGGGCCGATGATATGGACGATGCCCTGTCGCCGGTCGGTCATGGCATAGAAGGGAACGCCGAACTCGGCACAGTTGGTGGCGAGGGTTTCCACCTGAATGCGCGATTCCTCGTCGGCGATGCCGATGCTGCGATCGGTGGTTGGCACGTTGTGGTCGGCAACGGCCAGCGTCGCCTGCGGCCGGCGAACATGACGGCCGCTGCTGCGCAGGCCTTCGAAGGCCTGCGGGCTGGTCACCTCGTGGACGAGGTGGCGATCGATATAAAGGAGACAGGTGCCATCTGGCTGACGATCGACCAGATGGCTTTCCCAAATCTTGTCAAACAGGGTACGTGGCTTGGTCATGCGGCCTCCTCNGCCTCTGCCGGGGCGAGCCGCAGTAGACCCGCCCTGTGGCAAGCGTCAGGCGTTGTCGATGGTTTCTGTCGTCGCTGCGGCTGCCACAGCGGCCTTGTTGGCGGCGCGCGCCAGCACCGCAGCTTCCCGCTCGCGGGCATCGACCTTGGCGACGTAGCCGCTGGTCTTTTCGGAGATGCGCGCGCTCTTGCCGCGCCGGGTGCGCAGGTAATAGAGCTTGGCACGCCGCACGTCGCCGCGGCGAACCACCTCGATCCCGGCCACATTCGGCGAATAGAGCGGGAACACGCGCTCAACGCCCTCGCCGTAGGAGATCTTGCGGACGGTGAACGACGAATGCAGGCCGCGGTTGCGCCTGGCGATGCACACGCCCTCAAAGGCCTGCAGGCGTTCACGCGAGCCCTCGATCACCTTCACCTTGACCCTGAGGGTATCGCCGGGGGCGAACCAGGGAACGGTGCGATCGGTGCTCAGCTTCGCAATCTGTTCTTGTTCGAAATCCTGCAGGATCGTCATCGCCTGTTACCTTCGTCTTCCGTTGCGGCGTTGTCTCCGCCAAACCAACCGCCCGCCGCTGGATACGCCGCAGCTGCCGCGCGCCCTCCGGCTTCGTTCCGCTGCCACAGGTCGGGTCGGCGTTCGCGGGTCAACCGCTCCGCCTCCGCCCGTCGCCATGCCCTGATCCGGGCGTGGTGGCCTTCGGTCAGCACCTCCGGCACGCCCAGACCTTGCCACGTTCGTGGCCGGGTGTAGTGGGGATATTCGAGCAGGTCGTGCTCGAAGCTCTCCTCAGTCAACGACCGGACGTCACCGATGACTCCCGGTAGCAGCCTGACACAGGCATCGATCAGCGTGATCGCCGCCGGCTCACCACCGGACAATACAAAATCGCCGAGGCTGATTTCCTCGGGGCGCCGCGTCGCAATGACCCGCTCGTCGATACCCTCGTAGCGGCCGCACAGCACGGTAACTCCCGGCCCTGCTGCCAATGCTTTCACCCGTGGCTGGTCCAGGACCCGGCCACGCGGTGTCAAATAAATCAACGGCAGCGGCCCGAATTCGAGCGCTGCCGCAATCGCCGCGTCGACCACATCCGGGCGCATCACCATACCCGGACCACCTCCGAAGGGAGTGTCGTCGACGGAAGCGTGTTTATCGCGCGCAAACGTCCGAATGTCTAGCGTTTCCAACCGCCATTTATCTGCCGCCAAGCCCTGGCCGGCAAGCGAATAGGCGAGGGGGCCCGGAAACATCTCCGGGAAGATGGTCAATACCCGTGCCGTCCAGGGTGCATTGCCGTCGGCCATCGCCGTCAGGCCTTCTGCGGCGCGTCTGCAGCACCATCGCGGCCATCGTCGTTGGAGGGCGGCAGGATGCCCGGCAGCAATGCCACGACGACGCGGCCATGCGCCAGATCCACCTCCGGCACCGCAGCACGGGTAAACGGCACCATGATCGAACCCACTGCCTCCCCTTCCACGTCGAGGAGGCTGCCACCGCCGAAGTCGTGCACCGCCAGCACCCGGCCACGGTCGGCAATCGTGCCGTCCGGGTGGATGATCTCGGCGGCGAGACCGATCAGATCGGTGTAGTAGAATTCGTCCTCGCCGGCGGNGGGCAGGGCCGTGCGCAGCACGTAGAGTTCCGTTCCCTTGAGGCTTTCCGCCGCGGTACGGTCGCTAACGCCATCAATCTGCACCAGCACCCGTTCGCCGCCGGATTCNNCACCACCCGCCCGCAGCCGGAAGCTGCGGCCACCGGCCGCATCGGTCAGCGGCCCGTACGCACCGACATCACCGGGAGCAGCGGTAAACGACTTCACCCAAAGGAGCCCGCGCAGGCCCCGTGCCCCGGTGATCACACCGAGACAAATGCGCTGCGCTGCCATGACTGCAGGCTCGTGCGTCATCGCTCATGCCGTCCCTGGTTGCTCGCCGTGCGAGCGAAGGCATCGGTGGCCGGTCTAGTCGGCCGCCCCGGCCTCCGCCGCTTCCGCTGCCTTCAGCCGTTCCTGTGCCTTGGCCTTCGGCAGCGGCTTCTTTGTCTGCTCGGCCCGCGCCGGCAGCTCCATCAGGCCCTGCGCCGCACACAGCCGCGCCACCCGATCGCTGGCGGTGGCGCCGTGGCCGAGCCAGTGTTGCAGCCGCTCTGTCTTCAGCAACACCCGCTCCGCATGTTCGTGTGGCAGCATCGGGTTGTAGGTGCCGACGATTTCGATGAAACGCCCGTCGCGACGGCTGCGCGAATCGGCGACGACCACGTGATAGAAGGGGCGCTTTTTCGTGCCGCCCCGCGCCAGACGAATCCTGACAGCCATTCGGTTCTTCCGTTCCTCTCTCTGACCCCGCATGCGCGGGGGTGCTTCCGCGGATCAAATCCTGGTGAACAGCCGACCGCTCAACGCGGCGGCATCGGTGGCAGCAGGCCCGGCGGCAAACCTTTGCCGAAGAGGCCCCGCTTACCGAGCTTGCCCACCTTTTTCATCATCTCGCTCATCATCTGATGTTGCTTGAGCAAGCGATTGACGTCCTGGACGGTGGTACCGGACCCTAGCGCGATCCGCCGCCGCCGTGACGCGTTGAGCAGCTTCGGGTTGTGCCGCTCCTCTATCGTCATCGACAGGATGATGGCCTCCTGGCGGGCGATCATCTTGTCGTCGACCTTCGCCTCGTCGAGCTGCTTCTGGATCTTACCGATCCCGGGCAGCATGCCGAGGATACCCTTGAAGTCGCCCATCTTGCGCAGCTGCTTAAACTGCTTGGCCATGTCTTCGAGGGTGAACTCACCCTTGGTCAGCTTCAGCGCGAGCTTTTCCGCGTCTTCCTTCTCGATCAGATCCGCCGCCCGCTCGACCAAGCCGACCACGTCACCCATGCCGAGAATACGGCCGGCGATGCGGTCCGGCTGGAACGTCTCCAGCGCGTCCAGCTTCTCGCCGACGCCGATCAGCCGGATCGGACAGCCGGTGACGCCGCGCATGGACAAGGCGGCACCGCCACGGGAGTCGCCATCGACCCGGGTGAGGACGATGCCGGTGATGCCCACCCGCTCATGAAACGAGCGGGCGAGGGTAACCGCGTCCTGGCCGGTCAGCGCGTCGGCGACGAGGAGTGTCTCCAGCGGATTGACCGCCGCTTTCACCGCCGCGGCTTCCGCCATCATCTGTTCGTCGACCGCCGTGCGCCCGGCGGTATCGAGAATGACCACGTCGAAGCCCTGGCGGCGCGCCTGATCCATCGCCCGCTGGGCGATCGTCAGCGCATCCTGGCCAGGGATGATCTCAACGGTTGCCGTCTCGGTCTGCTCGCCGAGGATGGCGAGCTGCTTCTGCGCTGCGGGGCGGTAGATGTCGAGCGATGCCAGCAGCACCTTCTTCTTTTCGCGCTTGCGTAGCCGCACCGCCAGCTTGCCGGCGGTGGTGGTCTTGCCCGAGCCCTGCAGGCCCACCAGCAGCACCGGCACCGGCGGAGAGGCATTCAGGTTGATCCCGGCACCCTCACCGAGGCGCAGCTTCTCGTCGGTCTCGCCACCCGACAGCACCTCGATCAGGTGGTCGTGGACGATCTTGACCACCATCTGCGCCGGGGTGACGCTGCGCAGCACCTCTTGGCCAACGGCGCGGGCTTTGATGCCGTTGATCAGGTCCTTGACCACCGGCAGCGCCACATCGGCTTCGAGCAGCGCGATGCGGACTTCGCGCAGCGCCTCGTTGACGTCGGCCTCGCTCAGCGCGCCACGCTTGCGCAGCCGATCGAAGATCGTCCCCAGTCGCTCGGTCAGTCCCTCGAACACGCTCGCGTCTGCTCCGTTGCCATCTGCCCAACAAAAAGCTGGTCCGCCGGAAGGGCGACCAAGCCCATTGCAAGACACAGTCTCTTCTGTAAGGGTCGCAACTCTAGAAGCGCCCACCCCGGCGTGTCAAGGCGGGGGTGGGCGTCGGATGCGGCTACGTGGTCACAGCCGTCACCGCGGCCGCAGCCGCGATCAGGTTACTCCGCCATCGCAGCGGTGCTGGCGGTGGCACGGTNNCAAACTTGACGATCAGGCCGTCGGGGCTCGTCTTGTTCGGATCGCCGTCGACCTCTCCGCCTATGGGGCCCGCAGCATAAATGAAGCCGTCCTTGTCCACCGTCACCGCCGCAAACTCATCGTTCAAGGTGGTTCCGGGCTGGCGGCTCCATAGCAGCGTGCCGTTGCGGTCATAGCTCAGCACGAAGGGATCGTCAGATCCGACGTGTAGTCCGCCCACCGCGCCCTCGGCTGTGCCGACAACGTAGACGTTGTCGCTGGCATCGGTAGCGACAGCCCAGGCGAAATCCTCGTCGGCCGCTGCCGGCTGCCGCCACCACAGGATGTGCCCGTCTGAAGCGTACTTCAAAATGAACGTATCGTCGTCGCCCTGGTTCGGACCGCCGAGGGCTCCCGAGGTTTGCCCGACCACATAAACGGCGCCACTGCTGTCCACGGCCACGTCCAGCGCTTCGTCGAAGTCGTTGCTTCCCGGCTGTCGCCGCCACATCAGTTGACCGAGAGGGTTGTACTTGAAGAGGAAGGCGTCGGCGGTGGTGTCCTCGCCATTTAAGTCAGAACCGGTGATGCCGACCACATACGCATTCCCGGCCGCATCGGTGGCGACCGCCGCTGCCTCGTCGTTGGACGCGGTTCCCGATTGCCGCGACCACAGGGTCCGCCCGCCACTGTCGAACTTGAGCACGAAAATGTCGAGACCGCCCTTGTTACTTCCGGCCAGCGATCCTTCGGTGCCGCCCACCATATAGACATTGCTGCTGCCATCCACGGCGACGCCCCAGGCGACGTCTTCCCTGCTTGTTCCCGGCTGCCGGCGCCACAGCAGCCGGCCGTCGGTGTCGTACTTCAAGAGGAACGCGTCGTCGTCACCCTTGTTCAGACCGGCGAAGGCGCCTTCGGTCTGGCCGACGACGTAGACGTTGTTCGATTTGTCGATGGCAACGCCGAGCGCCTCATCGTAGCCGGCGCTGCCGGGTTGCCGCCGCCAGAGAATCCGCCCTTGCGGGTCGAGCTTGAGGACGAAGGCGTCGCCCTCGCCCTTGTAGTCACCCGTCATATCGCCCCAGGTGACGCCAACGACGTAGAGATTGCCGTTGGCGTCGGTTGCCGCATCCTGCACCACATCGAAGGCGTTCGTGCCCACCGTTCGCGACCAGAGAGTATCTCCTGGTGCGGCCATCGCGGTTCCGGCCCAGAAACCGACGAGAGCCATCGCAGTCCCGTAAAGAACCCGCATCACCCCACTACGCGAGCCACGCATTTCTTCCTCCATTGTTTCCAGACGGCCGTGGCGATGAAGGACAGTTATCGCCGAAGGGGCGATCCGCTCTTGCCCATGCCCGATACCGTCCACTGCTGACGTTGCTTGCCCACGATTGCGTCCAGCCCGTTTTTTTATTCAATATCAATAATACGAAATGTATTGGGATCGTGAAAGGCGTATTTTAGGTCTATTATACTTCTATAAGTTGATATTCCTTTAGTGCCGGTTATCGAAGGCGTAAGATCACATCAATGTCTCCAGAGGGGGGATGGGGAGAGACGTGGTGCAGCAGGGGCGTGCCTGTCCGGCAGGTTCTCGGTGCGCGATACGGTGGATTGCGGGCACAGATTGCCGTGTTCGGACAGCCGGTCCATCGTCGGCTTGAACACCGGGTCGGTCCGCAGGGCGTCGTTGCCGTCCTCGTAGCCGGCGTCGAGACGCCGAGCGATCCCCACCCGCTAAGTCTCCTTCTGGAATGACGCGTCGGTTCATGGCGGGACGAACGGAAGCGGAAGTAAAAATTTAAATTGAGACATGCCGCGCGTTTACCGAACATTGACGCAAAGTGCGGACAATGGCGCAGGTTTCTCCAGGGGCTTGGTGAGGGAAGCATGCGCCAGCTGTTGTCTCCGTCGTATCTCCGTTCTGCCGCCGTTGCCGGCAGCATCCTCCTTGTGCTCGCCGTGGCCGCGCCGACTACGGCGCCGCGGCAACATCCCCCGTCGGCGCCGGGCGTTCGTGTCGACACGCTCATGGCTGTGCTGCCGGGGATGAGCCTGCAGCAGGAGTCGGGCGTCAACTTGCCGGCACCCAGCCACCTCCGCGCGCCGAGTTTTCACTGCGCCGCAGTGGGGCCTGTCGCGAGTGCAAACTGCGGCTTTGCCGGCAGACTGCACGAGGTCGGGAGATCGCCTGCGGACGGGACAGGCGGCGGCGGCAGCCGCATGCACAGCCGCCGCCCCCGGTATTCCGGCTGGAGCGAGCCGCTGCCCGAGGCCTGAGTGCTGGCCGCAGGCAGGCCGCCGCGACGAGGCTCGGGCGCGCCGGCGCACCGTGCGTGAGGAAGCCGATGGTCGCTATCGTGCCGCCTCTTGCGCCTCGGCAGCGTCGGATTAAGCTGTGTACCTGAGCGTACGGCCGGGTACGGTCCGCGCGCGACAGCGTTTCCTCCTCCTTGCCGGATCGGCGCCAAGGCGATGATCGTGCACGACTTCCACGGCGTTTTTCCCTACCTGGTCTCGCCGGTGGATGCGTCTGGCCGTGTCCTCGAGGGCGTTCTCGCCCGCTTGGTGGAGCATCTGATCGCCAACGGGGTGCACGGGCTGACCCCGCTCGGCAGCACCGGCGAGTTCGCCTATCTCTCCTGGCCGCAGCGCCAGCGCATTGTCGAAATTACCCTCGCGGCTACCGCCGGCCGTGTCCCGGTGGTCGCCGGCGTTGCCGCCACCACCACCATCGAGGCCTGCCGTCAGGCGGCAGCGCTGGAAGCGCTCGGGGTGGCGGGGATCGTGGCCATTCTCGATGCCTACTTTCCGCTCAGCGAAGAAGCGATCGTCGGCTATTTCACCGCCGTCGCCGATGCCGTCAGCTGCCCCGTCGTCCTCTACACCAACCCGACGTTCCAGCGCTCGGACTTAACCCTGCCGCTGATAACCCGGCTGGCCGAGGTGCCGAATATCCGCTACGTCAAGGACGCATCGGTGAACACCGGGCGGCTCTATGGGTTGATTACCGCGCTCGGCGAGCGGATGCGCGTCTTCGCCGCCTCCTCGCACGTCCCGGCGGCGGTGATGTTTCTGGGCGGGGTCGGCTGGATGGCCGGGCCGGCCTGTCTGGTACCCCGCCAGAGCGTCGCTCTCTACGACCTCTGCGTCGCCGGTCGCTGGCCGGAGGCGCTGGCGCTGCAGCGGCGGCTGTGGCCGCTCAACGAAGTCTTCGCCCGCTATATAAANCTGGCGGCGTGCATCAANGGGGGCCTCGTCCTGCAGGGCTTTCCGGTGGGGGCGCCGCTGCCACCGCAAACGCCGCTCGATGCCGCGGCGGAGGCCGAAGTGCGGCGGGTTCTGGACAGTCTGGCGGCCATTGATAGCGAGGCGCCTCGGGGTTGAGCCGCGGCTGCGGCGGCAACCGAGGCAAAGGATAGTGAGATGAATGAACCGTTCGATCTGCTGCTTGCCGGCGGCACCTGCGTGACGCCGGGCGGCGCCGTCGCCGCCGACATTGGCGTGCGTGCCGGGCGCATCGCCGCCATGGGTGACCTTGCGGGAATGGCCGCGTCGGAGACCATCGACTGTCGCGGTCTGCACCTGCTGCCGGGCGTCATCGACACCCAGGTGCATTTCCGCGAGCCGGGGATGGAGCACAAGGAGGACATCGGCACCGGCACCGCCAGCGCCGCCATGGGCGGCGTCACTGCCGTCTTCGAGATGCCGAACACCCGGCCCCCCACCATCGGTGCCGTCGACTTGGCCGACAAGTGCCGGCGCGCCAAGGACCGCGCCTGGGTCGACATGGCCTTCTACATCGGTGCGACACCGGAGAATGCGCACTCCCTGACGCAACTGGAGCACCTGCCTGGCTGTTGCGGCGTCAAGATGTTCATGGGCAGTTCCACCGGCTCGCTGCTTGTCGCCGACGATGCAGCGGTCGCCAACGTCCTCGCCAACGGCAGCCGCCGCATCGCCGTGCATGCGGAAGACGAAGCGCGGCTGCGTGAACGCTTCACCATCGTCCANGGGGGCGCCGCACCGTCGATGCATCCCGAGTGGCGCGACGTGGGCACCGCGGTGGAGGCAACGCGCCGGCTGCTGGCGCTGGCCGAAGGGGTGCAGCGCCGGGTGCACGTGCTGCATATCACCACCGCCGAGGAGCTGGAGCTGCTCGCGGCGCATCGCGAGCTCGCGACGATGGAAGTCACGCCGCAGCACCTGACGCTGGCGGCGCCCGGCTGCTACGAGGAACTCGACAGCTTCGCGCAGATGAACCCGCCGATCCGTGAGAAGCGGCACCGCGAGGCGCTGTGGCAGGCGGTGGCCAACGGACTGGCCGACTGCATCGGTTCGGACCACGCGCCGCACACCCGCGAGGAGAAGAAGCAGCCCTATCCGCAGAGCCCGTCCGGGATGCCAGGCGTGCAGACCCTGGTCCCAGTGATGCTCGACCACGTGGCCCAGGGTCGCCTCAGCCTCGCCCGCTTCGTCGATCTCACCAGTGCCGGGCCGGCGCGCATCTTCGGCATCGCCGGTCGCGGCCGCATCGCCCTCGGCTATTTTGCCGACTTCACTCTCGTCGATCTGAAGTTGACGCGGATGATCACCCACAGCTGGATTGTCAGCCGCTGCGGCTGGACTCCCTTCGACGGCATGCGGGTAACCGGTTGGCCGATGGCGACGATCATCCGCGGCCACGTGGTGATGCGCGAGGGCCAGCTCCTGGGCGACCCCATCGGCGAAGCCGTCCGCTTCCTCGAAGGCCGCTGAGTCCTTCTTATTCATGATGGCTGTTGTGACGGGTTGGTGGAAGTAGGATAAGCGTTTGATGTGGCGTAGGATTCGGTTGCTGACGCCAATCCTTCGACGACAACCGGGCCGGCCATATCCGCCTTGACCGACGATACGACCCTGCCGTTCACGTTTCCGGCCGAGCAACGCAAGAAAGTCACCACCGCGTTTGACGACGGCCGGACAGCGGACGGGATCTGTGCTCGCAGCCGACCGTCTCGTCGACGCTTGCCTCACGCGGCAGTGCTTGCTAGTCATACACTAGCGGGCGGCGATCACAGGTGCCGGCCCGGATCGGGTTGAGCGGCGTAAGGAGTTCCTGCGAATGCGTGTTCGTCTGATCGCTGCCGTGGTGGCCACCGCTCTCACGGCCCACGCCCCGGCGTGGGCGGCCAGTGGATCAGCAAGCAGCGAGCCGGCTGAAGGGCAGCCGGGATTCTCGCTGTCCGATTTCAAGCTGGTTACCGCCCAGGACCTTTATGACGTCTGCACTGTCGAGGCCAGCGACCCCAACGTCGCCGTCGCCGAGGCCTTCTGCTATGGCTACTTTACTGGCGGCAAGCACTACCACGACGAGGTGGCGGCGGTGTCTCCGATGGGCCCGATCGCCTGTCCGCCGGCGCCGGCGACGCGGCAGGAGTTGGTTGTCGTGTTCGTCGATTACCTCAAGCGCAACCCGCAGCGCGCCGGCGGCCGGCCGATGGACGTCATCTTCGAGGCGATCGGCGCGCAGTGGCCGTGCCCGACGAAGCCGTAGACCGCCATGTCGTTGACCACCGCATCCTTTGGTTCGTTGGAGTGTGATCCCATGCATCAGCCGCAATCGGGGATGACGATGCTGCGCCGACCTGTTCTGCGCAGCCGTTCGCTCGGCCTCGGTCTGGCCCTCGCATTGACCGCCGGCACGCTCTCCGGCTGCGCCATGAGCCCGGGGCAGCAGGATACACTGCAGGGCGTCGGCATCGGTGCGGCCGGCGGCGCCGCACTCGGCGCCATCGGCGGTGCCATCGTCGGCAATCCGGGCATGGGCGCCGCCGTCGGTGCGGCCACCGGGGCGGCGCTCGGCGGCGGCGGCGGCTACCTCTACTCGAAGTACAACCAGCAGACCGACCAGCAGACGGCACAGACGGCACAGATGCGCGCCCAGCTCGCGCAGCAACAGGCCGAGATCAATCAGCTGAAGGCGCAGCAGCAGAAGTAATAGCGCCGCGTCGGTTAAACCGTCCGACGCGCTCCGCGACCGGCTCGCGCGAGCCCGGGGTCGTTACGGTGCGAAATGCCCAGCGAGCAAGCTAAGGCCCGCAGACGGTGACGGCACTTTCCCGATCCGCTGGCTGCTGGCAAACGCCAAGCCGATCCCCGTAACCAACGGAGTCATCGCCGTAAGCGGCGCGCCTCCGAGCGAAATTCATAGCCTAAAATCAAACCTGTGCGGGCTCGGGATTCGCGGATTGATCGTAATTTCATACGGCCTCGCGGGGAGTTAAGCATGAGCCGAATCCTAAGTGTCCGTCCGGGAGCTTTGTGAGTCATTGGAATCGGTTACTGGCGGGGCTTGAACTGTCGGCCTGCAGCCGTGCCTGAAGAAGCTGTTTGCTGATGGCGTCAATCAGGCTGATGCTTCGAAAACTGGCCAAGGCCGAAGAGTACTTTCCGGACAGACTCTGAGGCACGCGGGCACGCTCAGTTACCCGCTGGCCAATTCGGCGCGACTACGGCGTCACCGGCAGGCGAACAGTGAAACAGGCGCCGGCTATGTCGCCATTGCTGCGGCACCGATTCATCGCCGCGATCGACCCACCGTGTGCCTCGACAATCTGTTTGGAGATGCTGAGACCGAGGCCGGAATGAACGCCGAACTTTTCCTCGCTCGGGCGCAGCGAGTAGAACCGTTGGAAAATTTCACCCTCGCGTCCTTCGGGAATGCCCGGACCTTCGTCGAGAACTTCGGCAACGACGGCACGGCCCTCGCGAAAGGCCTTCAGCCGGATGGTGCCGCCACGCGGACTGAAGGACAACGCATTGGCGATCAGGTTACGGAAGACCTGCACCAGACGCCCTTCGATGCCACCGATGGTGAGGTTGCCGGTGGCCTCAACCAGCAGCCGGATGTCCCGCTCCGCTGCCGCCGTCTCGGTCACGTCGACCAGCGCCTTTAGCATCTTGCCGATATCCACCGGCTCCGACTTGGCGCGCGACAGCTCCGCGTCGAGACGTGAAGCGTCGGAGATGTCGGTGATCAACCGGTCGAGGCGGCCCACATCCTCCTGGATGATGTTCATCAGTTTTTGCCGGCGCTCCGGGTCGTTGATGCGGGCGGCGGTTTCGACGGCGCTGCGCAGGGAGGTCAGCGGATTCTTGATTTCGTGCGCCACGTCGGCGGCAAAGCGCTCGATGGCGTCCATCCGCAGCCACAACGCTTCTGTCATTTCTTTCAGCGCCGCACCGAGGCGGCCAATCTCGTCGGAGCGGTTGCTGAAGTCGGGGATACTGTAGCGACCCTGGCGATCGCGTCGCACCCTCTCTGCCGCGGCGGCAAGGCGGCGGATCGGATAGGCGATGGTCCAGGCGAGATAGAGCGATAGCAGGATCGTCAATCCGAGGGCGATGGCGAACCATTTGAGGATATCGAGGCGCACCCGCACCATCGCCGCGTCGATGGGAGCGGAGTCGCGCGTGAGCATCAAGGCGCCAATCACCTGGGTATAGCGCTGGACCGGTACGGCGACGCTCAGTATGAGGCTGCTGTTGGGATCCCGGCGAACCTGACTGTCGGCTGTGCCCGCCAGCGCTGACTGCACCTCCGGGAAGTCCTTTGCCGATGCCGCAGGATTGTCGACGTAAACGGGAAGGGGATCGGGTGCCCACAGACGCTGGATAAGCCGGTCGTACTCAGCGAGAAAATCGCGTAATCGCTGCCGCTTGTCTGCCGGTGGCGGCAATTCTTCCGCTTCGACAACGCCGGCCGGCCCTTTGAACAGCAGGCTGTCGGCAATCGAGCGGCCCTTTTCGTCGTAAAGGCGGGCGCGCGTGCCCGATGCCTGCACCAGCCGGCGAACCATTTGCTGCGCCAGCAGCGGGTTGAGGTGCTCGCTGCCGGGGGTATCACCGACAGTGGCACCCTCGGCGACAGCGGCCGCGAACAGATTGGCCTGACCGCGCAGCGACAGCAGTTCCTCGTCGATCAGCCCGCGGCGATGCTCGTCAAGATAAAGCATCCCGGCGACGAGAAAGAAGAGGGCGACCAGATTGACGGCAAGAATGCGGCGCGTCAGAGGTGAAATGGCTCCACTTAGTCGGTTAAATCGTGGCCTATCAGTAGCCACGCGTCGCCTAGGTGGCGCGGTAGCGGTAGCCCACGCCATAAAGAGTTTCGATCTGCGCGAAATCGCTGTCCACATCCTTGAATTTCTTCCGCAGACGCTTGATGTGGCTGTCGATGGTCCGGTCATCGACGTAGATGTGCTCACCGTACGCGGCATCGATCAACTGATCGCGGCTCTTCACATGCCCTGGTCGCCGCGCCAGTGCCTGCACCAGAAGGAACTCAGTCACCGTCAGGTTAACCGCGCGCTCGCGCCAAGTGCAATAGTGGCGGGCGGGATCGAGCATCAGATCGCCGCGGCGCATGATCTCGCCTTCCACCGCCGAAACCACCGTTCCAGCGCGCCGGCGGAGAACGGCGCGGATGCGTTCGACGAGCAGACGCTGCGAAAAGGGCTTGGTGATGTAGTCGTCGGCGCCCATGCGCAGGCCAAGAACCTCGTCCAGTTCGTCGTCCTTGGAGGTGAGAAAAATCACTGGCACGTCACTTTTCTGCCGCAGGCGGGTCAGCAGTTCCATGCCGTCCATGCGGGGCATTTTGATATCGAGGACGGCGAGGTCCACCGGCTGACGCGTGATTCCTGCCAGGGCGTCGACACCGTCGGAGTAGGTCTGGACGCGAAAACCCTCTGCTTCCAAGGCCATGGCGATGGACGCCAGGATGTTGCGATCATCATCGACGAGGGCGACGGTTTCACTCATGCGCGATCATTAACCTCCGGATACCCTTTGTCTTGCAGCCAAGCCAGCTGACCTGGGCTGAGCGGTCATCATCAGCGGTCCCCGCACACATCGCTGCCGATCATTGCGCCCTGAAGCACAACATGCAAAAAAAGCCGGACGCGGTGCGCAGGCCAAACCAGACGCCGAAGGCCTACTTGGCACACAGGCTTGCCTTGGCATCCAGGCCAGACGCGGCGCCGAGGCCCGGCGGGGGCCCTTCGCGGGCGCCATTGCAAGAGACGTGCGTACAGGAGCGGTTACCATCCTGACTCGCCTGCAAGGGCCGACGTGAGCGCCACCTTGGCCGCACTACGACAAGCGCCCATCGCAAGCGACTCGACGCTACCTGCTCCTTGACTGACCTGCCGAACTTTCCTCCTGCGACAACTGGCGTACCTTTATGGCAGCAGCAGGGCCGAAACAGGGCTGAGCGCTGCAACTCGTTTGATGTTTGCCGTATTTGCCCCACCGCCCGCCTCGCCGCTGTTCCGGTGCGGGAGTGTTCGCCCTGTCTTGCCGTCTTCGGCAAGACCGGCGGGAATCGCTGAACCCATAACCGGCACGCTGATCAGGGCGCGCAACGGCCGGTGGTCCGAACCAACGGATGATAACGGTTCGAGGCGGAGCAGCGTTGCATCACGAACGAGGACGTGATCGATGCTAATGCCTAAAGTACGCATCCCTGCGGGATAGGTTGCCGGGTTCCATGGCGACAGCTGCAGGCCGGTTCTTGCCTGGAACTCGCGAAATGCCGGCGTGAACGGGCTGGCGTTGAAGTCGCCGAGAACGATCAGCGGACTGTGGATCGTATCCAGATGCTCGGCGAGATAGTGCAGGAACGCGTCGCGCGCGGCCAGCCCGTCGGCACGAATGGGGTCTGCCGCGTGGACGACGGCCAGCGACACCCGTGTCGCATCGTCGATTTGCAGGCTGGCAAGCAGAGCCGGCCACGCCGTCGCGACCGGCTGAAACTTCGTCGCCGTGATAATGGGAAAGGTCGATAGCAAGACCATGCCCTGGCACGCTTCCACCACTCCCTGCACCCGCGGTCCGGCGGAGCTGATCCGGCTGCTGAAGGGATAGGCTTCGCCAAGCTTCGGCAGCAGCTTGTCGATAGGGGGCACTTCCTGCAACACCACCACGTCGGCTGGACGGGTGCGCAGCCAGCGGATCAGCCCGTCACGGTTCCAATTGGCGCAGTAGACGTTGTTGGTGATGATGCTGAAGGTGCCCTCAGGTTTGGGGGACGGGCAGCGCTGCCGGCGGTTGCCCGGCGATAGGCGGGAGTGAAAAGATGGGCAGCGACGTGCCGGTCGACGCCAGCGGTGCGTTGGAGGCCTCGATCACCGGTGCCGGGGGTGGCACTTCTACTGGGAGCGGCGCCGCCAGCACCCAGATGAAAACGCAAAGAGCGATCCCGTGGCGGCGGTGAGGCGCAGGTTGCGCACGAACAGCGCGAACAGCAGCACTGCCGTTGCCGCCAGCACATAGACGGCAATGAAGTGGTGCACGAGTTCGAACGGCCACGCTCGCAGTCCCAGGGCGTGAATAAGCCCCACCGCCGACAAAGCGGCGACGACTGTCCAGGCAACACCGAGTAGCGCCGGCCGAAGCAGGCAGATCGCCTGCAGGCCGATCCATACGACCCGCGGCCGCTTGTCTGCCGGGGCATTCATCATCCGTCCAACTCCTGTCCTCGCCGGCGCAGGGATGACAGACTTACACGCGCAACGTCGTTGCTCGCTGTCACACCTGGGCGAATTTCCCACAGTGAATATTCCTAGAGGGATTTTTCCCCGCGCTAATATTTTCCGGGCGAATGCGCCGCAGGCTTAAGCAGTCCGGTCACCCGGCCACGCGTGGACCGATCTGCGCTCCCAGTCCATTCATCAGCGCAGCGAAATCGGGAAAGCTGGTGGCGATCGGCGCGCCGTCATCCACCGACACCGCAGCACGGCTAGCCATGCCGAGAGTGAGGAACGCCATGGCGATTCGATGGTCGAGGTGAACGGCCACATGCCCGCCGCCCGGCGGCGGCCCGCCACAGCCGGTGATGGCCAGCCAGTCGTCACCCATGTCGACGGCAACACCGCAGGCGTTGAGGCCGGCGGCGACGGCGGCGAGGCGATCGCTTTCCTTCACCCGCAGTTCACCCAGGCCCAGCATTCGCGTCACCCCGGTGGCACAGGCGGCGGCAGCGGCAAGCACCGGAAACTCGTCCACCATCGCCGGGACGCGCTCTGCCGGCACGGTGATGCCGCGCAGTGGCTGTGCGTCGATGGCAAGATCGGCCACCGGTTCGCCGCCAGCCTCGCGTTGATGATCGAGGCGGATCGAAGCGCCCATTTCGCTCAGGCTGGTCAGCAGCCCGGTGCGCAAGGGATTGATGCCGACACCGCAGATCTGCACCGAAGAGCCGGGAACGATTGCTGCGGCGACCAGCGGAAATGCCGCCGACGAGATGTCCGCCGGCACGTCGATACGCCGACCGGTCAACTCCGGCTCGCCGACGAGCGAGATCCGGCGGCTGCCATCCGCCAGGTCCTCGGTGCTGATCGTCGCACCGAAGTGGCGCAACAGGCGCTCGCTGTGGTCGCGCGACGGCAACGGTTCGACTACCGTCGTTTCACCGGGTGCGTTGAGGGCGCACAACAGGATCGCCGACTTCACCTGCGCCGAGGCTACCGGTAGTGTGTAGCTGATGGGCAGTGGCTGCTGACTGCCATTGACCGCCAGCGGCAGACGCTCGCCGCTGCGGGTGCAGAAAGTGGCTCCCATCCGCTGCAATGGCGCGATGATGCGGCGCATCGGCCGACCCCGCAACGAGGCGTCGCCGGTGAAAAAGGTGGTGAAGGGATGGCTGGCGACCAGGCCGATCAAGAGCCGGGCGCCGGTGCCGGCGTTACCCAGATCGAGCACCTGGTCGGGCTCGCGCAAGCCGCCGACGCCGCGGCCCTCGATCACCCATACGCCCTCGCGACAGGTGATGTCGGCGCCGAGATGGCGGAGTGCCGTGGCCGTGGACAGCACGTCCTCAGCTTCGAGCAGGCCGTGAACGGTCGTTTGACCCACCGCGGAGGCGCCCAGCATCAGTGCCCGGTGTGAGATCGATTTGTCGCCGGGAACAGTGCAGCGTCCGTTCAAGGCCCCGGCCGGGCGGGACGTCATCGGTTGCATGGGGTGCAGCTTTCGTCAAAGGCCAAGCCGGGAACAGCGTCCCGATCGTTGATGCACGTCGTTGATGCGCCCTCCTACTTAGCAAGGAGTGGCGGGCAGCGCAAAGATCCCGGCAGCAGCAGCCGGAGTCACCGCTTTTGACTTTGACATTGCCCTCGAAAAACTGGCAAGTGGCTCGCCTCAAAGGCACACACGGAGGGACCGTCCTTGGCCAAGCCGGAATGGGGTCTGAAGCGCACCTGTTTCAGCTGCAGCGCCCGGTTCTACGACCTGCGTCGCGAACCGATTATTTGCCCGATCTGCAGCACCGTCTACGACCCAGCGCGCCAACCGCGACCGCGACGCTCGGGAGGCAGCGTTCGCGATGACGCGGCTGCGGTCCCGGCGTTGGTGGGCAGTGATACTGGCGCCCGCATGCGGGATAAGGAATCGCTGGCTGATGATGGTGGCGACGCGGATATCGAGGAACTTGATGACAGCGCCGGTGACGATGGCGACGTTGACGATCTGGCCAACGAGGAAGGCGAGATCATCGAGGATGCCTCCGAACTCGGCGAGGACGTCGACGACATCGGCGAGGTGATGGAGCACGTCGACGACGAAATGGAAGACAAGGCGTGATTGCCTTGATGCGTGGCGGTGGGACCGGGTGGCGGTTGGCGTGGTGGCGGATCGTACCTCTTCGCACCGGATCCGCGGATTGCCTGCGAATTTCCCTTTGCGGGCACGCCTGCGGGTTCTTAGTGTCTCGCCACGCAATGCCGGATTTCGGCGGCCTTGAATGCGCCGCCGACCGTGGGGCCGTAGCTCAGTTGGGAGAGCGCTACAATGGCATTGTAGAGGTCAGGGGTTCGACTCCCCTCGGCTCCACCAAATCGTTTCCTTCTCCTTTATCCTTGATGGCGGGCAGCGGTCGTTGAACACGACGCGCCCGCCCATGGCGTCGCCGGCGACTGCAATCGGCGATCCGCTGGCAGTGCTTGAAGCCGTCTTCGGCTTCAAGGGGTTCCGTCCCGGCCAGAACGAAGTCATCACCGCTGTTCTTGCCGGCGAAGACGTGCTTGCGGTCATGCCCACCGGCAGTGGCAAGTCGCTCTGCTATCAGCTGCCGGCGCTGATGCGCTCCGGGCTCACCGTGGTCGTCTCCCCGCTGATTGCCCTGATGCAAGACCAGGTTGGTCAACTGGTCGGCTGCGGTGTCGCCGCCGCGAGCCTCAACTCCGCTGCCGATCCGGCGGAGAATCGCCGCATCGTCCAGGCGATTCGCTCAGGTGAACTGCGGCTTCTCTACGTGGCACCGGAGCGCTTGACCCGTCCCGACACCCTTGATGACCTGTGCCGGGCGCGGATTGACCTGCTCGCTATCGACGAGGCGCACTGCGTCTCGCAATGGGGACATGACTTCCGGCCCGAATATCTCGCCCTCGGTCAGGTTCGCGAGCGGCTGGGTGGGGTGCAGACCATCGCGCTGACGGCCACTGCCGATGCGCCCACCCGCGACGACATTGCCGGCAAGCTGTTCAGTCGGCCGCCCCGAACCTTCGTGCGCTCCTTCGACCGGCCGAATCTCTACCTCTCCATGCTGCCAAAGGCGAATGCGCGCCGGCAGCTGCTGGGGTTTCTCGCTGCCAGACGTGAGCAGAGTGGCATCGTCTACTGTGCGTCGCGCAAGCGGACGGAAACGCTGGCGGCGCTGTTCAATGCCGAGGGATTTCGCGCCCTGCCCTATCACGCCGGGCTGGAGCCGGCGACGCGCAGTGCCAACCAATCGACCTTTCTTCGTCAGGATGGCGTGGTGATGGTGGCAACCGTAGCCTTTGGCATGGGGATCGACAAACCCGACGTCCGCTTCGTCTGTCATGCCGAGATGCCGAAGACCATCGAGAGTTACTACCAGGAGATCGGCCGTGCCGGGCGCGACGGACTTGCCGCCGACACGCTTACCCTCTACGGCCTTGATGATCTCCAGTTCCGCCGCCGTCAGATCGAAGACAGCGAATTACCCGAAGAGCGCAAGCGGATCGAGCAGCACCGGCTGAACGCGCTCCTTGCCCTGTGCGAAGCGCCGCGCTGCCGCCGCCAGACGTTGCTTGCCTATTTCGGCGAAAGCTCAGGGCCGTGCGATAACTGCGACCTCTGTCTGGAGAGGCCGCAGATTTTCGAGGCGACGATCGAGGCACAGAAGGCGATGTCGGCGATTCTGCGCACCGGTGAGCGCTTTGCCACCGAGCACCTGATTGCCCTCCTTACCGGCGAAGCCACCGAGGCAATCGAGCGCTACGGGCACAACACGCTGAAAACCTTCGGCGTTGGCAAGGAGCGGAGCGCCGGCGAGTGGCGCTCCATCTTTCGTCAGCTCTACGCCGCCGGCGTGATCCATCTCGACATTGTCCGCCACGGCCGCTGGAGCGTAACCGAATACGGTCGACGCATCCTGCGTGGAGAGGCGGCGATCCAACTGCGTCAGGATGTGCTGTCAGGCGCGCGGCCGGGACGCGAGCGAGGGAAAGCGGCGAAGTCGCCTGACCTGGAAGCGGCAGATCCGCAGCTGCTGGCAGCGCTGAAGGCGTTGCGCACGGAACTGGCTGGCGCGCAGCAGCTGCCGGCCTACGTGGTGTTTGCTGATCGGACGCTGATCGAAATGGCGGTGCTGCGGCCGACGTCGCTGACGGCACTGCGGGGTGTGCATGGCGTTGGCGAGGAGAAGCTGCGTCGCTATGGCGCCGCGTTTCTTGCCGTCCTCGCGGCGCAACCGGGGGCCGTGGTCGGCCGGGGCCGGCCCGCCGGCGATTGAGCGTGCAGGCTAGCAGCCTGTCGGACTTAACGCGAGGCGGAGCTGTGGGTTATAGAATCCGGGCATGGATTCACGCCCCCGGCCCGGACCTCTTCGGCATGAGCAACTTCCGCCCGATCGACCGCGACAGCGGATTTCTGATGCCGCCGTCGGTGGACGAGTGGCTTCCGCAGCGGCACTTGGCGCGGTTCGTGGTGGAGGTGATCGCGGGGCTGGATCTGCGGCCGATGACCGGCAGCTACCGTGGCTCTGGGGAAGCGTCCTACCACCCCAGCCTTCTGCTGGGCATTCTGATCTACGGCTACGCCACCGGGGTGTTCTCCAGCCGCAAGCTGGAGCGGGCGACCTATGACAGCGTGGCGTTCCGCTTCATCGCGGCGAACGATCATCCGGACCATGACACCATCGCCGCGTTCCGCCGACGCTTTCTGCCGCAGATCGAGAAGCTGTTCGTCCAGGTGCTGGTGCTCGCGCGCGAGATGGGCGTGCTGAAGCTGGGAACGGTCGGGCTCGACGGGACCAAGGTCCACGCCAATGCCAGCCGGCACAGCGCGCTGTCCTATGACCATGCGGGCAAGCTGGAGGCCCAACTGCAGGCCGAAGTGGCCGATCTCATGGCCAAGGCAGAAGCGGCGGACCAGGTGGACATCGCTGACGGCATGTCGATCCCCGACGAATTGGCGCGACGTGAGGAACGGTTGTCCAGGCTCGCCGAGGCCCGGGCGAAGATCGAGGCCCGCGCGAAGGAACGCTTCGAACGGGAGCAGGCAGACCATCAGGCGAAACTCGCAGCACGGGACGCCAAGGCAGCGGCCACCGGCAAGAAGCCCACGGGCCGTGAGCCGAAGCCGCCGGTGGCGACGCCGCTGCCCACGGATCAGATCAATCTGACCGACGAGGAAAGCCGCATCATGGCGGTGGCGGGCGGCGGTTTTGAGCAGTGCTACAATGCGCAGGCGGCGGTGGCGGCGGGCAGTCTGCTGGTGGTGGTCGCCGACGTGGTGCAGGCGCCCAACGACAAGCAGCAGCTTACACCCATGCTGGACAAGATCGGCACTCTGCCGGACGTGCTCGGCAGGCCGGACATGCTGTTGGCGGACAATGGCTACTTCAGCGAGGCGAATGTGCAGGCCTGTGTGGCCGGCGGGATCGAACCGCTGATCGCACTTGGTCGCGAGGCGCATCATCTCAGCCTGCAAGAGCGCTTCGCTGCGGCGCCACCGGCGCCCGAAGACCCCACCCCGGTTCAGGCGATGGCGTATCGGCTGCGCACACCGCAGGGCCGCGCGCTCTACGCCCTGCGCAAGCAGACGCCCGAGCCAGTGTTTGGCATCATCAAGTCCGTGCTGGGGTTCCGGCAGTTCCTGCTGCGCGGGCTCAATGCCGCCCGTGGCGAGTGGAGGCTTGTGACCATGGCATGGAACCTGAAGCGGATGTTCGCCCTCAGCCGCGCCGTCTAGCCTGCGCGGCCAGTTCCGCAGGCGCGCCAGCGCGACCGCACCGCCCAAAATGGCGCTGACAGAGGCGCCGACGCACCGATCCCTACGCAGGTCCGGCGACGCCCGAGACGCAAGTCCGACAGGCTGCTAGGCGCGTTTGTTGCTGTCGTCAGCGGCCGCCTGGGTCTGGTCTTCCGGGCTCGCCTGTCTTGCGCCCGCCCGACCTGGGCTCGACTCACTCCGGCTCGAATCATCTGGGCGCGTCTCTTCGTCTTCGAACAGGATGCGGTGGGCGGCGCCGTCAAGATCGTCGAACTGACCGGATTTGAGCGCCCAGAGGAAGGCGCCGAGGCCGAGCAAACCCAGAAGCAGTGCCAGCGGAATCAGGTAGATGATGACGTCCACGCTGNNTCCTCATTCGGTTGAGCCGCAACGCGTTGAGGATGACGATGATGGACGACGACGACATGGCGACAGCAGCGACCAGCGGCGTGACCAGGCCGGCGACCGCAAGCGGCACCGTCAGCGAATTGTAGACCAGCGCCAGGAGAAGATTTTGCCGGGCGATGCGCTGTGTTGCCCGGGCGGTGCCGATGGCTTCCAGGATCGGCGCCAGACGCGGGCTCTGAAACACCACATCGGCGGTCACCTGACTGATATCGACGGCGGTTGATGGTGACAGCGAAGCATGCGCCGCCGCCAGGGCCGGCGCGTCGTTGAGACCGTCGCCCACCATCGCCAGCCGCTGCCCGCTGGCACTGAGTGCCGCCAGCGCGCGCACCTTTTCCGCCGGTCGCAGTGCTGCTTGCCACGCGGCGATACCGACGGCGTCAGCGACGGCGGCGACCACCGGTGGCTGATCGCCTGACAACAGGTGCAGCGCGAAGCCACGTCCGCGCAACGCCGCCACTGTTTGTGCCGCGTCCGCCCGCAACCGGTCGGCAAAGGTGAAGCAGACCGGCGGAGCGTCCGGCTCGACAAACCAGAGTTCCGGGCCGGTTGCAGGCGTGCTGCTCTCCGTTCCGACGAAGCTTCGACTGCCGAGGCGCACCGTACCGGCGGCGGTCAGCCGTTCCAGGCCGCAGCCGGGCAGCTCGCGCACGCCATCCGCGGATGTTACCGGCCCGCCCAGCGCCTCGGCGGCGCGAACGAGGGCGCGTGCCAGCGGGTGGCGGCTGGCGGCCGCGAGCGCTGCTGCCCGTCGCACCACCGCGCTGTCGACGCAGTTGGCTTCGTTCAATTGCGGCAACCCCTCGGTCAGGGTGCCGGTCTTATCGAAGGCGACGGCAGTGCAGCCAGCGAGCCGTTCCAGCGCGGTGCCGGACTTCACCAGGATGCCCTGTCGCAGCAGCCGCCCCACCGCGACCACCTGCGTCACCGGCACCGCCAGGGCCAGGGCGCAGGGGCAGGTGATGATGAGAACGGCGACGGCGTTGAGCAGCGCCGTTTGCCAGGCAGCACCGAGAACGAGCCACCAGCCGAGAAAGGTGGCGAGGGCGGCAGTGTGGACGAAGGGGGTGTAGTAGCGGGCGATCCGGTCGGCGAGGACCACGTAGCGGCTGCGGTGCTGCTCGGCAGCCTCCACCAGCCGGCCGATCTCGGCGAGCAGGGTGCTGTCGCCGACGGCGGTCACCACGATGCGCAGCGGGGCGGTGAGGTTCAAGGTGCCGGCAAAAACCGTCGTCGCCGGACCGACGGATTTCGGCAACGTTTCGCCGTCGATCAGGCTGGTGTCGATGCTGGACTGGCCGTCGATGACGCGACCGTCCACCGGAATGCGTTCGCCGGCGGCTGCCATCACCAGCATTCCGGGCTCTACCTGTGCTGCTGCCATCGCCCGGCTGCTGCCGTCGGCGTCGACGACGGTGACGGAGGTCGCGCGCAGGGCCATCAGGTGTTCCACCGACGAGCGGGCGCGGCTACGGACGCGGCTATCCAGGTAGCGGCCGACGAGGAGGAAAAACAGCAAACCGACGGCGGAGTCGAAGTAAGCGTGCTCGGCGCCGCGAATCGTTTCGTACAGGCTCATCGCCGAGGCCAGCGTCACCCCGAGCGAAATGGGGACGTCCATGTTGGTGCGGCGGTGGGCGAGAGCGGCCAAGGCGGAGCGGAAGAAGGGGCGGGCGGCATAGAGGATGGCCGGCAGGGCGATCAGCGCCGACAGCCAGTGCATGAGCGTCCGCGTCGCCGGTCCCATGTCCTCGCCGTATCCGGCCCAGATGGAGACCGAGAGCAGCATGACATTGGCGAACGCAAACCCGGCGACCGCCATCGCCCGCAGCAGCGAGCGCTCCCGCTCGGCGTCGGCGCGGGAAATGGCGGCGGGATCGCGCGGCAGGAGGCGGTAGCCGAGGGCGTTGACGCTGCTGACCAGGCTGGCCGGATCGGTGACGTCCGGTCGCCAGCGGAGCAGGACGTGGCGCGAGGTCATGTTGACCCGGGCAGCGACGACGCCCGGCTGTCGCGAGAGGACGGATTCAATCAGCCAGACGCAGGCACCGCAGTGGAGCCCCTCGACAACCAAATGAAGGCGAGCGGTGCCGTCCGCGGCCGCCTCCACGTAAGGTGACAGATCCTGCGCCGTCGCATCGTCATCCGGCCGTAGCGGCCGCTGTTGGGGGTCGATCGAGCGGCGGGCGTAATAGGCATCGAGGCCAAGATTGTGCACCAGTGCGTAGGCGCCTGCGCAGCCATTGCAGCAGAAATGTGCGCCGCGAGGCGCCGGCAAGCCGCAGTGCCGGCAGGCGACGACATCGGCAGAGAGCGTCTCCCGCTCCGTATCCGATGTCGCCATCGCCGCCGTGGGCATCATGGCATCATGATGCGCCGCGTCGCCTGAAAGGTTTCGTCGCCGCGCCGTGCATGCACGCGGACGTCCCATTGTCCCGGCAGCGGCAGCGTCACCATCGCCGCATAGTGGCCGCCCACCTGTTCGTCGAGGGCCGCCGACGCATCGTGGCCGCTGTTCGTCGGCCGCAGGAGGTACGCCTCGACCGTAAGACCACTCAGCGGATACCCGTCACGATCGGTAAACGTTGCGACCACGTCGGCTTGCCGGCCGCCGGCAGCTGATGTCTGCTCGCCAGGGTGAGGTGCGACGGCGACCGCCATCTGCCAGCCACGCGCATCCTGCGCTTCGGCAGCAGCGATTGTCTGATTGTATTTGAGACCCTTGCGATAGGCGTCTTCAGTATCAAGGCCGGGAAAGGTCTCAAGGGCAAGGGTAATCATCACGGCGTTGACGGCAATCACCACCATCATGCCGACGACGAAGATCCATGGATACCACCAGCCGGATGGCCGCTGCCGTGCCAGAGACATGGTCATTCCTTATTCTCCCGGCCCGTTGAACACTGCGTTGTGGACGAGCATCTGCCGCGTGGCGAGATCAGTAAGCACAAGACGAAAGTCTGTCGACTTGCCTTTCAGGCTCGACAAAGGGGCTTTGACGAAGACACGGAAGGTGCCGATGTCGTCAGGCATCACCGTCAGTTCAACCGATGGCGATGGCTGGGGCTGAATGCCGATGACGGTGATTTCACCGCCCGGCAGGCCATCCGTCGCCAACAGGAAGGTCTTCGGCTCGCGCTCCATGTTCAGGATCTTGAAGGTGAAGCCGTTGCGGTAGCCACCGTCGGACAGCTTGACGAACAGTGGCTGTCGATCATGCAGCAGACTGACGTCCAGGCGCGTGCGGGTGGCAAGCGTGTAGGCCATCACCGCAGCGATGATGGCGAGCAGCACCATGTAGGCGATGGTGCGGGGGCGGATCAGCCGCCGACGCGTCGGTCTGCTCTCGGCGCGGGCGATCTGATTGTTGATCGAATCATAGGTGATGAGTTCGGCGGGACGGCCGAAGCGCTGCATGATGTCGTTGCAGGCGTCGATGCAGAGGCCGCAGCCGATGCAGGCCATCTGTTGCCCTTTGCGAATATCGACGCCGGTGGGGCACACCTGCCAGCACATGCCGCAGTCGACGCAATCGCCGCGTGCCTCGAAGGACTGTCCCTTGCGTGCCGGCGCCCGCGGTTCGCCGCGCCAAGCTTCGTAGGTAACGATGGCCGAATCCTCGTCGAACATCGCCGACTGAAAGCGCGGCCACGGACACATGTAGATGCACACTTGCTCACGCGCCCAGCCGGCCAGGACGTAGGTGGTCATCGTAAAGATGAAAATGAAGCTGTAGACCGTCGAAGAGAGTTCGCCGGTTACGAAATGGTGGACCAGTGTTGGCGCGTCGTAGAAGTACATGATCCAGGCGCCGCCAGTGGCGAGGGCGATGAGAAACCAGGCGACGTGCTTCGCGGCCTTGCGGCCGATCTTGCCCGCACTCATCGGCGCCTTGTCGAGTCGGATGCGGGCGTTGCGATCACCCTCGATCTTCCGCTCCACCCACATGAAGAGATCGGTCCACACCGTCTGCGGGCAGGTGAAACCGCACCAGACGCGGCCGAACCAGGCCGTGGCCAGGAACAGGCCGATGGCTCCCAGGATCAGCATGCCGGTGAGGTAGTAGATTTCCTGCGGCCAGATTTCGATGCCGAAAAAATAGGCGCGGCGGCCGGGCATGTCGATGAGCAGGGCCTGATTCGGCGCGTCCGGTCCGCGGTTCCAGCGAAGCCAGGGGGCAACATAATAGAGGGTGAGCAGAGTCGCCACCACGCCCCATTTCACCCGCCGCCAGAAGCCCTGCACGCTGCGTGCGTAAACCTTGATGCGAGTGGCGTACAGCCGCTGTTCGGTATTCGGCCGCGTGGCTTCCTCGCTGGGGGCGATGGGGGCCGCCCGCCTGCGGCTGGCCGGAGGCAGGGCATCTTTCGACTCCAGGGCGCTGTTGTTCAGTTGTTGCATGCTTGTTTTCTGCCTCATGTCTCGGCCGCGCATGTCGGGGCGCGGTTAGCCGGCACAACCGTACTCCCCCGACAAACAACAAGGGGAGGGTGAGGCCACGCCTTGACCATCACCGCTCCCCTGATCCCCTCGTCTTTATATTAGACAGTACGCACATTCGCAAAGCAATCCGGCGTACGTCGTTTACAATCGCCTACTCGCCGCCACCCAGCGAATGGACGTAGATCGCCGCCTGTTTGATCTCGGTATCGCTCAGCCGACCGTGCCACGCGGGCATGACGCCCTGACGCGGATTGGTGATCTGGGCAACGATGGCAGCCTTGCTATCGCCGTAGAGCCAGATCTGGTCAGTCAGGTTGGGCGCGCCGAGGTCCTGGTTGCCCTTGCCAAACTCGCCATGGCAGACGGCACAGTTATCGGCGAACAACTTGGCGCCGGTGGCATTATCGGCACCGTGGCCACTGAGCGACAGCACATGGTCGGCGAGGGCACTGATCTCATCACGCTTGAGGATCTCACCGAAGACCGGCATCTGCGAGATGCGTGCCTCGGCATCGGTGGTATTGCGAATGCCGTGCTGGATGGTGGTGTAGATGGCGTTGATGGAGCCGCCCCAAATCCAATCGTCATCCACCAGCGTCGGGAAGCCACCCGGCCGGCCGACACCGGCAGTGCCATGGCAGGGGGCACAGTTATTGGCGAAGATGACCCGCCCACCCGCGGTGGCGATCGTCGTCAGGTCCGGGTCGTCGAGAATTTGCGCGACAGGCGTCGCGGTGATCTTGTCACTCCAGACGGAGCGCTCCTGTTCGAGCGCCGCCATCTGCTGGTTGAACTCCTTGCGTGTCGAATAACCCAGCACGCCCTTGGCGTAACCCGACAACCACGGCCAGGATGGGTAGAATATGGAATAGCCGATCGCCCAAGCGATGCAGATGTAAAAGACCCATAGCCACCACGAGGGCAGTGGCGTGTTCAATTCCTTGATACCATCCCATTCGTGGCCGGTCGTTTCCGTGCCGGACAGGGTGTCGACCTCTTTGGTCGCCATCATCATCCTCCGTTATCGTCTTTGAACGGGATGCTTGCATCCTCTTCGAAACGTTTGCGGTTCTTCGGCCGATAAGCCCACCACACCACGCCCGCGAACACGAGCATCAACCAGATGATCCAGAGCGAGCGAGCCCAATCGTAGATAGCTTGAAGATCCACCGGCGTCGCTCCTAGCGGTAGTCCAGTTCCGGTTTGTAGTCTTTGAAGTCGACGAGGGTGCCCAGCATTTGCAGATAGGCGATAACGGCGTCGGCTTCGGTGACACCGGCATGGCTGCTGCTGAAGGGGCCAACGACGGCCTTCGGGTAGCGATTGCCCAGCGCGGTCGCATCGCCCTCACCGGTGGCCTGGGCTTCGAGGTCGGCAACCGCATTGGCGATGTCATCATCCGTGTAGGNGGTGCCGATCGTCTGCAGCGTCTTCATGTTCTCGGCGATGCTGTGGTACTTCAGCGGCGTATCGGCAAGGAACGGGTAGGATGGCATGACCGATTCCGGCACGACGCTGCGCGGGTTGATCAGGTGCGCCAAGTGCCAGTCACTGGAATACTTGCCGCCGACACGGGCCAGATCGGGACCCGTTCGCTTCGATCCCCACTGGAACGGGTGGTCGTACTTGCTTTCGGCGGCGAGGCTGTAATGGCCAAAGCGCTCGGCTTCGTCGCGGAACGGCCGGATCATCTGGCTGTGGCAAAGGTAGCAGCCTTCGCGGACGTAGATATCGCGGCCTGCGAGTTCGAGCGGCGAATAGGGGCGAACGCCGCCCACTTTTTCGATCGTCTGTTCCATTTGAAACAGCGGCACCAACTGGACCAGACCACCGATTGACACGGTGATCAGGGTGCAGACCGCAAGCAGGATAACGTTCTTTTCGAGCGGGGCGTGGCTGAGTCGCATTGATCGTCCTCCCAACTACTCAGCCGCGCGAATGGCGACGGGGACCGGCTGCACGAAGGCTTGCTCGGTGCGGATGTCGCCGCGCAGGGTGCGGATTAGGTTATAGACCATGATTAGGGCACCGAGCAGGAACAAGGTGCCACCGGCGGCGCGAATGACGTAGTAGGGGTGCATCGCTTCCACGGTCTCAATGAAGGAATACTGCAGGAAGCCGAGCTTGTCGTAGGCCCGCCACATCAGGCCCTGCATGATCCCGGAGATCCACATCGAAGTGATGTAAAGGACGATGCCGATCGTCGCGATCCAGAAATGGTAGGTGACGAGGCGCAGGCTGTAGAGCCGGGCGCGATTCCACAAGCGTGGCACCAGGAAGTAGATGGCACCGAAGCTGACGAAGGCCACCCAGCCCAAGGCACCCGAGTGCACGTGGCCGATGGTCCAGTCGGTGTAGTGGCTGAGCGAGTTGACCGGTTTGATCGACATCATCGGCCCTTCGAAGGTGCTCATGCCGTAGAAGGCCACTGACACGACCAGAAAGCGCAGGATCGGGTCGGTGCGCAGTTTGTCCCAGGCGCCCGAGAGGGTCATGATACCGTTGATCATGCCACCCCAGGACGGCATCCACAGCATGATCGAGAAGATCATGCCGAGCGTTTGCGTCCAATCGGGCAGGGCGGTGTAGGNCAGGTGGTGCGGGCCAGCCCATATGTAGAGAAAGATCAGCGTCCAGAAGTGAACGATGGAAAGACGATAGGAGTAGACGGGACGTTCGGCCTGCTTCGGAATGAAGTAGTACATCATGCCGAGGAAGCCAGCGGTGAGGAAGAATCCCACGGCATTATGGCCGTACCACCACTGCGTCATCGCGTCCTGCACACCAGACCAGACAATGTAGCTCTTGGTGCCAAAGAACGACACCGGGATTGCCAGGTTGTTGACGATGTGCAGCATCGCAATGGTGATGATGAAGGCGAGATAGAACCAGTTGGCCACGTAGATATGCGGCTCGCGGCGCTTCATCAGCGTGCCGGCAAAGCAGACCAGATACGCAACCCAGACAATCGCCAGCCAGAGGTCGACGTACCATTCGGGCTCGGCGTATTCCTTGCTTTGGGTGATGCCCAGCAGATAGCCGGACGCCGCCATGACGATAACCGCCTGATAGCCCCAGAAGAGGAAATTACCCAGGCCGGAACCGCCGAACAGCGAGGTACGACAGGTCCGCTGCACCACATAAAGCGAGGTGGCGAACAGGGCATTGCCGCCGAAGGCAAAGATCACCGCCGACGTGTGCAGGGGGCGTAAACGGCCGAATGTGGTCCACGGCAGGTCGAGATTCAGCACTGGGAAGGCGAGTTCCCAGGCGATCCAGACACCGGCGAGGAACCCGGCGATGCCCCAGAAGACGGTTGCAAGTGTAAATTTCTTAATGACGTCGTCATTGTAAACCGGGACGCCTGGAGGCGATCCGGCGACGGCGGCTACGCTCATGTTCCTCTCCCGACCTTAGCCATCGCAATAACTCTCCCTGCGGCCGCATGTTGCGACCGCGCCGCTCCCCCAGACTTTTAAACCGGTTCTGCCGCCCCTGTCGCGTCATCCGATGAAAGGCTATCGCATGCTGTCGCACCGATGACACACCGCGGACTTCGAACACCCGACCGCCGCCGCCGCGTATGGCCTCCAGAGTCGAAGGCTTCCATTAGAATTAACGCATCCTATGTCGCAGACTTGGACTAGTCAACGTGGATGCTCTTTGGAGGTGCTGCAAATTGCTTCCTATGCTCCTCACCCGCAAGAGAAAGTAAACGCTGCCGACGCTGCCTGTTCCGTTTGGCATCAAATCGAGAATGATTTGCATTTGCGCTTCTGTGCGAACACCATTGATGCTGTGGCGAGACGCCGCTTTCGCGACTGCAGCCGTCAGGCTACCCTTCGATCACCCACGATTAGCACTGGAGACCACAGCATGACCGGCGACAGCGGGGCGATGCCTCGCGTGTTTCTCAGGCCCGGGAACGATCAGCGCATTTCCCGCGGTCATCCCTGGGCCTATTCCAATGAGATCCGCTTGGACCCGGCGACGAAGGAGCTGGCACCAGGAGCGTTGGTCAGGCTGCATCGTGCCGACGGCAAACCGCTTGGCGTCGGCAGTTTCAATCCGCATGCGTTGATCGCGTTTCGTCTCTTTGATCCCGATCCGGACGCCGTGGTCGATGCCGACTTCTTTGCCGCCCGGCTGCACCGCGCCCTGGCGTCACGGCAGCGGCTGTTCGCGGTGCCCTATTATCGACTGCTGCACGCCGAAGCCGACGGCTTCCCTGGTCTGATCGCCGATCGGTTCGGCGATACGATGGTGCTGCAGGTCAATACCGCGGCGATGGAAGGCCTCGCCCCGGCGTGGTCTGCTGCCCTGGAGGCGGTGGTGGCGCCGGCGGTGATCGTCCTGCGCAACGATACGGCGATGCGTCTGTCCGAGCGGCTGACGCAGGAGGTTAGCGTTGAGAAAGGGGAAGTCACCGGGCCAGTGAAGGTGTGCGAAGGCGCGGCCGTCTATCTCGCCGACGTTGTCGCCGGTCAGAAGACCGGCTGGTTTTATGATCAGCGCGACAACCGCGCCGCTGTTGCCGCGGTCAGTGCCGGTGCGCGTGTCCTCGATGTCTTCTGCCACAGCGGTGGCTTCGCCATCGCCGCGGCGCTGCAGGGTGCACGGACGTGTGTCGGAGTCGATTCTTCGGAACTGGCACTGGGATTGGCGCAGCAGGCGGCGGCGGCAAACGCGGTAAGTGAGCGCTGCAGCTTTCGCCGTGGCGATGCGTTCGATGCACTGACGGAGTACGTCAGCAGCGGCGAGCGGTTCGACGTGGTGATCTGCGATCCTCCCGCCTTCGTCAAATCCCGCAAGGATCTGGCGACCGGACTGCGGGGCTACCGCAAGCTCGCCCGTCTCGCCGCGACCGTTGTTGCGCCGGGAGGCATGCTGTTCGTTGCGTCGTGCTCCCACAATGTGGAGGCGGCTCCCTTCGCGATCGAGGTCGCCCGCGGCATCGACGCCGCTGGGCGGAGCGGCCGCATCCTGCGCGAGGGCGGCGCGGCAGCGGATCATCCACGTCACCTGCACCTGCCGGAAAGCACCTACCTGAAGTCGCTGCTGATCCAGATTGATTGAATCCGGCAGCTGAGGTTTTTCCTCGGATTCGTTTTGGTCCCGGCGCAGCGGCGTTCTATTGTTTCGCCGCCGTCGCCGCATCCTGCACCCCGCAGGGACACCCTTCATGGACCCGACACCTTAATGCCGGAACACCACGATTATATGCGCGACGTGCTGATCCTGCTCATCGCGCTGCTGGCACTGGTGCCGCTGTTCGTCCGTCTGCGCCTCGGCAATGTCCTTGGCTATCTGACCATCGGCATCGTCGTTGGCCCGCTCGGGCTCGGTCTGATCAGCGGCGATGAGAGTACCGGGGCGCTGGGGGAATTGGGTGTCGTCTTTCTGCTCTTCAGCATCGGCCTTGAGATCAACGTCGAACGGCTGCGGCTCTTCGGGTTGCGCACCTATGGCATGGCGCTGCTGCAAATCCCGGTAACCGCGGTGCCGATTGCCGTGCTGGCGCATCTGACCGGTCTGTCCGTTGCCGGCTCGCTTCTCGTCGGTGGTGCCCTCGCGGTTTCGTCCACCGCAATCGTCATCCAGCTGCTCAGTGAACGCGGCCAGATGACCGGTCAGGTGGGGCGTGCGGCGATTGCGATCCTGCTGATGCAGGACCTGGCGGTGGCACCGATGATCGTCCTGGTCACTGCCTACGGCGCGGCGGGGCAATCGCTGGGCGCGGCGCTCGGGCTCGCAAGCATCAAGTTCGTCATCTTCGTGCTGCTGATCGCGGTTGGCCAGCGGCTGGCCCTGCGGCCGCTGTTGCGCCTTGCCGCCAGTGCCGGTGAGCCGGAGGTGTTTACTGCCGCGGCCCTGCTGCTTGTGCTTGGTATTGGCTGGCTGTCGCAGACAGTGGGGTTGTCCATGGCACTCGGCGCCTTCGTCGCCGGGTTGCTGGTTGCCGATACGGAATTCCGCCATCAGGTATCAGCCGACATCGAGCCGGTCCGCGGCCTTCTGCTCGGACTGTTTTTCGTCAGCGTCGGCATGGGCCTGGATCTGCGGTTCGCCGCTGCCCATCTGCCGACGATCGCGGCGGTGGTGGCGGTGGCGATGGCGGTCAAGGCGTCGGCGATGTTTATCGTCGCCAAGGCCTTCCGTTTGTCCTCGCCGCGCGCCCTAGGCCTGGCCGGACTCCTCGCCCAGGGCAGCGAATTCGCCTTCGTCCTTCTGCCGCTCGGCATCGCCAATGGCCTGCTCGACCGGACCACCGCCCAGGTGATCACCGTGTCGGTGGGGCTGACGATGGCGATCATGCCCATTGGCGCCCTTGTCGTCGACCTGATCGCCCCGTGGTTTTTGCGCGGCAGGCCATCGCTGGGCGACATCGAGTCGGAAAGTGGCGAGCTCAAAGGCCATGTGGTCATCGCCGGCTTCGGTCAGGTTGGCATGTCGGTCGCTCGCTTTCTCGTCGGCGAGCAGGTGCCGATTCTCGTTCTCGATCTCTCGCAACAGCGGGTCGCCGAGAGCCGCCGCCGCGGCCTGCCGGTGTTCTACGGCAACGCCACCCGTAAGGACGTGCTGCGCGCGTCGCGGCTCGATCGGGCGCAGGTGCTGGTCGTGGTCGTTCCAGATCCGAAAACGGCGGAGCAGATCACCACCATCGCGCGTCAATCCTTTCGTCATCTTCGCATCTTCGTGCGTGCGCGCGATGAGAGCTGGGTTGCGAAGCTGCGTGCTGCCGGCGCCGATGCGGTCGTCCTCGACGGCCTGACCACCGCCCTTGATCTGGTGGAGCGGGTGATGATCTTTCATGCTCCGGAAATCGCCGGCGACGGATAGCGACCGATACAGCATGATGTGGCGATTACAGCGGCCGATGCTGTCGCTGCGAGCGTCTTCTACTTAGTACTTAGCGTAATCGGCGATGGTATGCGTCCAAAACATGGCGGGAATGCACCGGCCGCCATTGCACGCAACCTATGGACGGTGCAATGGAAAACAGAGCCAACGATTGTTAGCGAGCCGCGCGGGAGTCATATCAACGTCATTTTTTGTTGCTTTCGCCCCACCGGGCAGCTAAGCGGGCGACTAACATGTTGATTACTGTCCCGAGTTTCCATCGCTTCGGGTCGCTGGTTCACAGGCGCTTTTGCAGCGTCCTCTCGGCCGGCATCCTTCTGCTGCAAAGGCTAGGCGAAGGCCTCTTCGGGCTTATCCCCCTTATCCCCTAACTGTGCCCAATGCTTGGTGCGTCAGATCCAGAGGAGTTTGATCATGGCCACGCTAGAAGCGACCCGTCAACGCGCTGCCGGCGCGGATGCTACAGGCGAAACCCCCGCGCAGCGACGTGCCCTCGTGTTTCCTGGGCAGGGTTCGCAGGCAGTCGGCATGGGGTGTGAGCTTGCAGCGGCGTTTCCGGCCGCCCGCCGTGTGCTGGCGGAGGTCGACGACGCGCTCGATCAACCGTTGTCGCGGTTGATGGCGGAGGGTCCGCAGGACGAACTGACGCTGACCGAGAACGCGCAGCCGGCGTTGATGGCGGTGAGTATGGCGGTGCTGGCGGTGTTGCGCGAGGAACATGGCATCGGCGTCGAGCAACTCGGCCGCTTCGTTGCCGGTCATTCCCTTGGCGAATATACCGCTTTGACTGCTGCCGGCAGCTTCAGCATCGCCGACGCCGCACGACTGTTGCGCATTCGCGGCCTTGCCATGCAGCGGGCGGTGCCGGTGGGTGAAGGGGCGATGGCGGCGTTGATTGGGATCGAACTCGATGTTGCGCATGAGATTGCCCGCGAGGCGACGCGCGACACCGTCGACGGGGCGGTCTGCGTTGCCGCCAATGACAATGCGCCGGGCCAGGTGGTGATCAGCGGCAGCCGTGTCGCCGTGCAGCGCGCCGTCGAAATTGCTGCGCTGCGTGGCGGTAAACGGAGCGTGATGCTGCCTGTGAGCGGCCCGTTCCATTGTCCGTTGATGGCGCCCGTCGCTGACGTGATGGCAGACGCGTTGGCGCAGGTGCAGATCGGCGTGCCGTCGCTGCCACTGGTGGCCAATGTCACCGCCTCGGCCGTGACCGCGCCGGACCGGATCCGCGCCCTCCTCGTCGAGCAGGTCACCGGGATGGTTCGCTGGCGGGAGAGCGTGCTTTACCTGTTTGAATCCGGGGTCACCGAACTACTGGAGATTGGCACCGGCAAGGTGCTGTCTGGTCTCGCGCGCCGCATCGACAAGCGAATGAGCGGGACTGCCGTCGGCAGCCCGGCCGACATGGCCGCACTCGTCGCCACTCTCTGAGCAAGACCCATCCGGGCCAAGGCGAACCTGCCGGCGAGGATGTCGCCGGCAGTATCTAGCGGCGGGCAACGATGAACAGGCGGCGAAACGGAAACAGGGTGACGCCACTGCTGCGCATCGGGTAGGCGGCGGCAACGCGCGCGCCGTAGTCGGCAAGAAAGTGCGCCTGTTCGTTTGTATCGAGGGCAGCCAGCAGCGGTCGCAGCGCCGTGCCGCTGGTCCAGGCTACCACCGGGTCCTCGCCCTCGAACACCTGCCAGTACACGGTTTCCCAGATATCGACCATGCGCACCAGCGGCAGCAGCAGGTCGGCGTACCAGTCCGGGCGGGCGACCGGCCGGCGGCGCACGAGAGGAATCAGTCTGTTACGCCATGGCCCGGCCTCGATCGTCTCCACCATGGCGGTGTGCGAGGGTTCGTCGAAATTGCGTGGCATCTGTATCGCCACCACCCCGCCATGCGAGAGCCAGCCGACAAGACGGTTGAGTAGGGTGGCGTGATCGTCGAGCCATTGCAGGGCAGCATTGGAAAACACCAGATCGATCGGGCCATCCGGTGTCCAGTCGTCGATGGTCGAATCGACCCATTCGACGGAAGAGGGAATTCCTCGCGCCTCCGCCAGCATTGCCGGTGACGCATCCACGCCAACCACTCTCGCCAACGGCCAACGTCCGGCAAGGCGGCGGGTGATGCTGCCGGTCCCACAGCCCAGATCGACGATCACGCCAGGATCGACGTCTTCGATCCGTTGCAGCAGATCGTTCGCCGCACGCTCACGCTGCTGGGCAAAGCGGCAATAAACGTCCGGCTGCCAGTCGTCTATCCGCGTGTTCTGTGGCGCGCTAATGGGCGGATTGCTGATCAAAGACCTGTTTTATTTGCAGAAAGTTGAATAGAACCGTGCCGATAAAAAAGAAGATGCCAGTGTAATACATTACGTCATCTTCGGTTTTCGACGCAATGTACAGTGCGATTAAACCAATGATCGCCGCCAGCAGTCCCACGACCCAGCGCCCCAGATCCTTTGGCATGGTCTTTCTCCCTTCCCTAAGCCGCGGGCAAACCTGCGGCATTCGCCGTCGCCGTGCAAGGCCTTTCCACACAATGGATGCGCGTCTCGCGGATGATATCTCGGAGATGCGGGTCGGGAAGGATGCGTGTTCCGAGGCGATCGTTCATTGGCGATGGGCGGATGAAAAGTCTGTGGGCTACCAGCCATGTTCACCTTGTCATCGCCGGTGCGCTTGCGCAGCATTTGTTCTGGTGGCGGTAAGCTTGTACTTTTCGAAGAAGTTATTCCTTCTTATTTAATGGATATGGGAGAGCCGTCGCCGATCCACGGCGGCGGCAACTTAACTCAATTTACTCGATTTAACTGTGGGTTCGCGGAGGGACTATGGACCGGGCATTACGAACGAAGTGCGGCGACACAAGGCTCGCCGCGTTTGCGAGCGCGCTGATGTTGGTGGGCACACTAACCGCCTGCGAGGGGATGTCGACGGGCCAGCAGGGCGGGATGGCCGGAGCCGCGTTGGGGTCGGGCATCGCCATGGTTGCTGGCGGCGGCGTGGCGACGACGGTTGGGGCCGGGCTCATCGGCGGGGCTGTTGGCTATCTCGGTGGCTCAGCCGTCGGCCGGTAAGTACCGGGCGTCCTTATTTTAAACCACATAGCACACTGACAGGTCGCACCATGAGAACATGGAAGCCTTTGTTGCAAGGCCTACTGGGGACATTTGCTGTTGCGTTCCTGCTGCCGGGCGCTCCCGCCCGTGCGCAGGAACTTGGCATGAGCTTCGACCAGGCGTCATTTGTCACCTGTCGTGAGGCGCAGGCGATGCCGAGCGAGAGTCGCGTTGCCCTCACTCTCGCCCTCGTGGAGCGCGCTGCGGCTGCCTATGGCGTCTCTTACGTCCAGGGGAGCGCCCTGGACAATGACATCGCCACCATGTTGCGCGCCGGCTGCACCGTCTATCCCAACGCCTACCTGCTAACGACGGCCTCGATGGCGGTTCGCCGCGCGGCAAACCTGCCGCCGCTAGGCACTGCCGTCGCAACGCCAGTCCCCTTCGAAACCGCAGCCTTTCTGACCTGCCATCAGTATGCGCTGATGAGCAAAGCGCAGCAGGATGACCTGCAGTTCGCCCTCGCGGTTACTGCCGGCAATCACTATGGCTACCGGTTCGAAAACACCCCGAGCGCGCGGGCGAAACTGTCTGAAGGCCTCACGCCGCTGGTGCAGGGAACGTGTCGGCTCGTTCCCGACTTCAGCATCTACGGGATTGTTGCCCGCGCTGTCGCCGCCGCGGCCGGCAACGACAGCTAGCAGGCGCCGTTCGATGCGGCCTCGATCCCAAGAGGTCGCCTGCCCAAGAGGTCGTCTCTGATGGAGGAGGCGAGCTTCCCTGACCGCGGAAGCCAGTGGCGACTCCTGGCCAGTGGAAGCGGGCGAATTGAGCGGATCCGTTGCGCTTCGGGTTCGCTCGCCTCGCTCCTTCCGACCCCGCGGCCTTCCGTCTCGGGGCTGTGACGCCGAGCACAGCGTCGGCCGCTGCGATCAGCATACCATCGCCATCGTAGCCGTTCCTGACTGCATCTGCCTCAGCCAACGACCGCCTCGCTCCGCTATGCCGTCGCTGCTGGCGTTTGCCGGGCGGCAGAGAGCGGCCGATCGGCATTGGGGCGACGGCCAGATCGCCCGCAGGGAGATGTTGGTGATGCAAAACGATCGCTTGGCCTGGGTTGATTGCGCGAAAGGCATTGGCATTACACTTGTCGTTTATACGCATGTCCAGATGGGCGTCTTGGCCGCTGGACTTGCACCTGACGATGACATCTTTGCTTGGGTCAATTACGCCTTGTTTCTGACCCATATGCCTTTGTTTTTCTTTCTTTCCGGATTATTTGTCGGCCGAAGCATCGAAAAAGGCAGCAAACATTTTCTCCTCTCCAAGATCCAGACGGTGGTATATCCCTATTTTCTCTGGAGCTTTGTCCAAGGTGCGATTCAGATCACCATGGCCGGCAGCACCAACAACGTGGTGCATTGGGGTGATCTATTCGTGATCGCCTGGAAGCCGTTCATGCAGTTCTGGTTTCTCTATGCGTTGTTTCTGGCGCAGCTGGCGGCCCTTCTTCTCTACCGGCATAAGCCCCTGCTCATCGCTTTGGCGCTGTTGGCCTACGCATGCCGTTCTATCGCTCCCGGCATTCTCGGTGATGCCTGCTACCAGCTTCCGTTCTTCGTCATCGGTATGCTGCTGGCCGATCGGGGGCACTGGACTGGCCGGTTGGGGTCGAGCGGCGTGAGACGTGGGGCACGGCCCTGCTGGCGGCGGCTTTTGTCGCCTTCACCGCCGGCAGCGGTCGCATCAGTGGCCTTGACAGCATCGCCTGGATCTCCTTGCCTGCCACCTTGGTGGCAGTCGCTCTGGTGTTGTGGATCGCCAGGGCCCTCAACGGCGCGGTGGCCACGATGCTGCAGGTGCTGGGCCGCGCGTCGATGACGATCTATGTCCTCCACACCATCTGCGGCTCGGCGACGCGCATCGCCCTGCTCAAGCTGGGCGTCTCCTCTGTCCCTGTCCTGCATCTCGTCGCCGGTACTGTGGTCGGCCTGTTGGGGCCGCTGTTCATCCATCATTTGCTTGAACGCACCAACCTGTTGCCGTGGGTCGGGCTGGCCATGTTCAAGCGCAGTCCGCGGCGTCATCCGCCGGTTGCGTCGCTCTCGGCTGGCGTATGAAACGTCTGGGGTAAATCGCGGCATTGCGTCCAGCAGGGTTCGCCACGGTTGCCGCTGTTTCTGGACGAGGCAGGAACGAAACTGCGATAATCGGAGCACGTTCGATGCCATAACGATAACGCGGACCAAAGGATGGGGGATTTCAAGCAGACGGCGGCAAACTGGCTGCGCCGCGCCGGTGCGGCCATGTTTCGCCTGCTCTATCGTCTCGAGGTTAAGGGCTGGGAGCACTACGAGGCAGCGGGGCCGCGGACGCTGATCGTCGTCAACCACACGTCCTACCTCGATGCGCCACTGCTCGTGGCGCTGTTGCCTGACCGCCCCAGTTTCGCCATCAACCCCTACATCGCCCAGCTGTGGTGGGTACGGCCATGGCTGCGCATGGTCGAAGTGTTCCGTATCGACAGCACCAACCCCATCAGCACCCGGACAATGATCCACCTGGTTCGCCAGGGGCGTCGCTGTGTCATTTTCCCCGAGGGGCGGATCACCCAGACCGGCGCCCTGATGAAGGTGTACGAGGGGCCAGGGGTGGTTGCCGACCATGCTGACGCGGCGATCCTGCCGATCCGCATCGATGGTGCCCAGTTCACCCCCTTCTCCCGGCTACAGGGCAAGGTCAGGCTCCGCTGGTTTCCGCAGATCCGCATCACCATTCTGCCGCCGACCCGTCTCGACATCAGCGATGCCTTGAAGGGACGGGCACGACGCCGTGTCGCCGGACGCCAGCTCTACGACATCATGGCGGAGATGGTTTTCCACACCGGCGATCGCCACCAGACCCTGTTTGGGGCCCTTCTCGATGCCAGTCGCACCTATGGCGGTAAGCGGCAGATCGTGCAGGATTTGGAACGCTCGCTCACCTATCACCGCCTGGAGGTCGCAAGTCTCGTCCTCGGTCGTCGTCTGGCGGCGATAACGCGTGCCGGCCACCCGGTGGGCCTGCTGCTGCCGAACGCGGTGGGAACAGCCGTCACCTTCTTCGCCTTGCAGGCTTTTGGCCGTTCGGTGGCGATGCTCAACTTTGCCACCGGGGCAGCGGCGGTAGTCTCTGCCTGTCGCACCGCCTGCCTTGAAGTGGTGCTGACGTCGCGTCGCTTTGTCGATCGCGCCCGGCTGGAAAGCGTGGTGGCCGCGCTTGAGCCCGTCGTCCGCGTCGTCTACTTGGATGATATTCGCGACGCGATCGGCCCCGGCGAACGGCTGCGCGGCCTGCTGGCGCGTTTCAGGGCGAGCGCGATTCACCGTCGCCACGCTAGCGATCCGCACCAGCCCGCCGTCATCCTGTTCACCTCGGGCACGGAAGGGTTGCCCAAGGGCGTTGTCCTCAGCCACCACAACATCCTCGCCAACTGCCGCCAACTGAGGACGTGCGTTGACTTTCTGCCCACCGATACGGTGTTCAACGCGCTGCCACTCTTTCATGCCTTCGGCTTGACCGCCGGCCTGATGCTGCCAATGACCGCGGGAGTTCGCTGCTTCCTCTATCCAACACCGCTGCATTATCGGATCGTCCCGGAATTGGTCTACGACACCAATGCGACGATCCTTTTCGGCACCGATACGTTTCTTGCTGGCTATGCTCGCGTTGCTCACCCTTATGACTTCTATTCCATTCGCTATGTGTTTGCCGGGGCGGAAAAGCTGCAAGCCGAGACCCGCGCCACCTGGGCCGAGAAGTTCGGCATCCGCATTCTCGAGGGCTACGGTGCGACCGAAGCCGCCCCGGTGCTGAGCGTCAACACGCCGCTTTATTACAAGGCGGGGACAGCGGGGCGGTTCCTGCCGGCGGTGGAGTACCGCACGGACGCCGTGCCGGGCCTCGCCTCCGGGTCGCTGCTGCAGGTGAAGGGGCCCAACATCATGCTCGGCTACCTACGGGCGGACGCACCGGGCGTGCTGCAACCGCCGCAAGATGGCTGGTACGACACCGGTGACGTGGTCAGGATCGACGACGAGGGCTTTGTTACCATCCTCGATCGGGTCAAACGCTTCGCCAAGGTGGCCGGGGAAATGGTGTCGCTGGCGGCGGTCGAGGACTTGGCGNNCGGGGGGGTGTGGCCAGAGGCGCAGCACGCCGTGGTCGCTCTCGCCGATGCCCGCCGCGGCGAACAGCTGGTGCTGTTGACAACGGCAGCCACGGTCTCACGCGACCAGTTGCTCAGTGCTGCTCGCCAAGCGGGCATGGCCGAACTGATGCTGCCACGGCGGATCGTCATCGCCGATCGAATTCCCCTCCTGCCCAGCGGCAAGACCGACTATCGCGGCGCCCGTTGCGAGGTGATGCGGGTATGCGGCGAGGACGCCGGCGAAGCGTGAGCGCTGACAGCAGCTGAGAGGCGTGTCGGGCTTTCAGCTGGCTTTGCGCAGCCGATGGCCAGGAAACTCGATGCGGAAGGTGGTACCGTCCTTGCCGGTTGTCGCCAAGGTCANACTTCCCCCGTGCGCGATGACGATTTCGCGCGCGATGACCAGGCCAAGGCCGCTCCCGTTGATGGCACCTGAGGCAAACGGCTGAAACAGTCGCGTGACCACGGACTCGGGGATGCCGGGTCCGTTGTCGCGGACCAGGATCGCGGGGCCGCCGTGCCGCGGTTCCGTTTCGAACCGCAGTGTCGTCGCACCAGCCTGCCGGGCGTTGATCCCGAGGTTCATGAACACGCGATAGAGCTGTTCCCGGTCAGCAGTCAGCGCCACCGAATCGACGCACACGTCGATGTGCTGCAGCCCTTTGCCGTCGTGCGCCGACGCCTGCAGCGAATCGGCAACATCGGTCAGCAGCGCCCTGAGGCTGATGCGGGTTTCATGCAGTACCGGTTGCTCGCTGCGGACATAGTCGAGCGTCCGCCCACACAGGTCGATGGCCCGATCGATGGCGCCAACGAGCCGCGGCACCAGCCGCTGCACCTCCGGATCGTCGATGGCAGCGAGCCGGTCCGAGGCGAGCACTGCCGTCGCCAGTGTGTTCTTGAGATCGTGATTGATCTTGGCCACGGCAGTCCCCAGTGCCGCCAGGCGCGTTTTCTGCAGCAAGGCCAGGCGCAAATCGCGCTGCATTGCCGCCAGTTCACGCTGGGCGCGGCCGATTTCGTCGTTGCGGGCGAGTGGTCGGATGGCGGCGGTCGCGTCCTCCGGAGCCGAGTGGAAATGCATGATGCTCTCGATGATCTGGCGCATCGGCTTAACCAGAAGCAGCTGCAGGCTGACGAAAACGAGGCAGGCAGTAATGAACGAGATAATCAAGGACAGAGCAAGAATTCGCCATGAATAGGCGTACATGGCTTCGCGCAGCGGCTTTTCATCAAGCAGCACCTCGATCGTGGCATCCGGTTGGCGCGGCGAGGGACCGATGACGCGGAGGACCCGATTATGCCGCTGTAGCAGCGTCCAGAGGGCATCGCCGATCCAGTTGACGAACGTCTCATGGCGCAAATCGGAGGTGAGGTCGATGGCCTCGGGGACGCGGCTGCTAAGCATCAGCATCCGGCGGTCAGGCGCCTTGAGCACCACCGCGCGTACGCCCGCATGATAGAGGAGTTCGCTCTCCAGACTTTCGCCGACCCGGTTGTCGGAGGCCGCCTCCAGTGCCAGGACGGCGAGGTGGGCCTTGGCAATGCGGTCCTGCAGGTAATCAAGGCGGAAGCGGGAAATCGATGGAACGAAGACCAGCACCTCTGCCAGCATGACGAAGGCAGCCGTCAGCGCGAGGAGCCGTGCGGACAGTCCCATTGACCAGTGTTGCCGCTCGTGCGGTGTTTTCTCCATAGTTTCGGGAGTATAGCGCAACCGCTGCCATAGGTAGCAATTAGCGAGCATGGTGCGTAGCCGAGGTGGATTAGCCGAGGTGCGCGAGCAGGCGGACGATGCGTCTGGTGGCGGGACGGAACAGCCAGTCGGCGAAGAAGCGGCCGGCCGCCTGCTTGTTGATCTCGCCAAAGGTCGGATAGGGGGCGAGCATGGTGGCGATCGCGCCGATCTTCAGCCGCTGCTGCATCGCCAGCACCCAGGGGTGGATCAACTCGCCGGCATGGGCGCCGACGATCCCGGCGCCGAGGATGTGTCCTGTCGGTGCCACGATAATCTTCGCCATCCCCTCCGTCTGCCGCTCCGCCTGGGCCCGGTCGTTGTCGGCGTAGGCGGCGCGGAGAACGCGGCAGGTCAGACCGCGTGCGGTTGCCGCGGACTCGGTCAAGCCCACCTGAGCCAGCTCCGGCTCACCGTAGGTGACATGGGGCAGGGCGCGATGATCGGCCTTTGCCGGCCAATGGAACAGCGCATTCTTGAGGACGACGCTGGCGTGGTAAGCGGCGGCGTGGGTGAAGCGATCGCGGCCGATCACGTCGCCGATGGCGAACACGCGGCGATTGCGGGTGCGCAGCCTGGCATCCACGTCGATCCCCTGCGGCGTATAGTCGATACCGGCGGTGGCGAGGCCGAGCCCTTCGACGTTCGCCCGGCGTCCGGTGGCGATCAACAGGTGTGAGCCGTCGATTCGTCGTGCCTGTCCGTCGTCGACGATGTGGACGCTGATCAGGCCCGGGTCACCCTCGATCCGCTCCACCTCAACCCCCTCGATCACCTCGATCCCGTCGGTACGCAACCGCCGCCGCAGCACCGCCACCAACTCGGGATCGTCGCGCGGGAGCAGCGCCGCCGTCTCGATAATGGTGACGTGGGCGCCAAGGCGTTGGTACGCCTGTGCCATTTCGACGCCCGCCGGTCCGCCGCCGATGACGACGAGATGCGCCGGTACCAGCTGCAGATCGAAGATGGATTCGTTGGTCAGGAAGGGCGTCGCTGCCAGGCCAGGAATCGGCGGGATGGCCGGCCGCGAGCCGGTGGCGATGACGAACCGCCGGGGGCGGACCACGCTCGTACCGGCGATGACGTCCCTGGGACCTATGAAGCGGGCGTCGGCATGGATCACCTGGACGCCGAGGCCGGCGAACCGCGCTACCGAATCGTGTGGGGCAATCGCTGCGATCACCGTCCGGAGGTGCTGCTGCACGCGTGCCGCCTCGACACGGGGGGGCGCAAGGTCGATGCCAAAGGCAGCGGCACGGGATGCCCGGCTCGCCGCCTGTGCTGCGGCGAGCAGCGACTTGGATGGCACGCAGCCATAATTGAGGCAGTCGCCGCCCATGCGGTCGCGCTCGATGAGGACCGTTACCGCTCCCATCTGCGCCGCGCCGGCGGCAACGCTGAGACCGCCCGAGCCGGCGCCGATGACGCAAATATCCGCTTGGATCGNCGGAATTCATTGACGACTGTCCTGCCGTGCGGCCGCCTTCTCGATACGGTACCGTCGATGTCGGCAGGCTACCGGGAGGAGGGAGAGGATGGCCAGTCCCAACAGCGGCAGCAGAACAGGCGGGCGCAAAACAATCGCCAAATCCGGCTCGCTGCCGGCATCAATGATGGCACCGATACCGCTACCGACGAAAGCGTAGACAATGCTGCCGGGAATGATGCCGAGCAACGTTCCGAGGAAGAAGATGGGCAGGCTGACACCAAGAAACGCCGGCACCAGATTGACCAGCCAGAAGGGGAAAAGTGGCGCTAGGCGGAGAAAAAGCATGTAACTGAATGCGTTGCGCTGAAACCCGGCTTCCATCAAGGCAATAGCGCCGCCGGCCTTGCCGCGCAGAAACCCACTGAAGGCATAACGGGCGGTGAGAAATATGATCGTCGCCCCAACCGTGGCCGCGACGACCGCATAGACCGAGCCGACGAGGGGCCCAAAGAGGAAGCCGGCCACGATGGTCATCCAGACGGCGCCCGGCAAGGAAAACGCTACGACAGCGGTATAGATGACGAAAATCAGCATCGCCGCCACAACCGGGTGAGCCTCGCGCCAGCCCAAGAGCAGTTCCCGGTGATCGCGTAGCGTCGACAACGACAGATAGTCCTGCAGGTCGAAGGCGATGCAGGTGATACCCCGGCNCAGCATGAGTGCAAGCGGCAGCATGCGCCAGAGGGACGGTGTTTCCTGCGGCTGTTGTGGCGGCGGCGCGGCGCGCGCACCGGCTTCGCCAGGTAACTTCGGGTGATCATCCACGATTGTTAAAGATAGCGATCTACGGTCGATATTAGCTATACACGACGGCTCACCATTCCGTGACGGTGCGAAACATTCCGCCCTGGCGATTTCGCCTGCCGGAGGGATGACAGGGCAGGGCGGACGGGTCACTGCGGCACACCAAGTCGCGGCGGTACGATTGACTCGGCCTGGGTGAGACCGTATACAGCCTCGCTCTTAAATTCAGGAGAGTCGACGTGAAGCGCACTTTTCAGCCGAGCAAGATCGTTCGTAAACGGCGACATGGCTTCCGCCAGCGGATGTCCACGGTCGGCGGGCGGCGCGTCCTGGCCGCACGGCGGTCTAAGGGGCGTAAGCGCCTGTCGGCGTGACGCACGAGTGCGTTGGGACTTCCGCATCTAAAGCGTCGGGCGGAATATCTGCGGGTCGCGCGCGACGGCCACGTGTGGTCCACCCACGGCTTGGTGCTGCAGATGCGGCGGCGGGACAACGGTGACGGCATGACCACGGACGAGGCGGCGTCCCGGCTTGGGATTACCGTCAGCCGCAAGGTCGGCAATGCGGTGAAGCGTAATCGCGCCCGTCGCCGGTTGCGTGCCGCGGCCGATCACGTGTTGCCGACGAGCGCGCTGCCGGGGGTAGACTACGTGCTGATTGGCCGCGTCGAGACTATCCAGCGTCCGTTTCCGCTGCTGGTGGAAGACCTTGAGCGAGCCCTGGCGCGGCTGCATGCCGGCGGTGGGCGCCGTTCCAACTTTTCGCGCGCGAGGAAGCCGTCCGGAGCCGTCCGGTGATATCGCCGGCGAAGGGAGTTCTGTTGGCGCTGATCCAGGCTTACCGCTATGGGATCAGCCCGGTGTTGCCCGCCTCTTGCCGCTTCTACCCCAGTTGTTCCGCGTATGCGCTCGAAGCCGTGCGGCGTCACGGAGCGCTACGAGGGGCATGGCTGGCGCTGCGCCGACTGCTGCGTTGCCACCCCTGGGGTGACTGCGGGCATGACCCGGTTCCCGAACTGTCCCGAACGCGGATTTGCGGCGGGCCGGTACGACCTCAGCGGGGGTTGGATCGCCACTGGCTGTTGAGTCCACCTGCGGGGATTGCCGGGGCGGACGACGGTAAACCTGGAACGCACGTATGACCGATAATAAAAATCTTCTTCTGGCCGTCGTCATCTCGCTCCTGATCCTTTTCGGTTTCCAGGCGGGATACAACCACTTCTTTCCCAAGCCACCGGCACCTGAGCAGACGGAGCAGGCCGATAAGGCGGCAGCGACAGCGCCGGGAACGCCGGCAGTGCCTGCCGGGCAGGGCGTCGGCGTGCAGCGGCCAGGGGCGCCAGGCGCATCGGCGTTGTCAGGCGCCGCAGCGGCGCCCGGCGTCCTCTCTCGCGCCGATCTGGTGAAGCGCAGCGGTCCTCGCATTCGTATCAATACGACGCGCATCCACGGCTCGGTCGCGCTGACCGGCGGGCGGCTTGATGACATTACGCTGGCGCAGTATCGCGAGACCCTTGATCCCAACAGCCCCGAGATCGTGTTGTTTTCGCCGTTGGGCGCGCAGGATGCCTATTTTGCCGAAACCGGCTGGGTACCCGTGGGCGGCGCGGTCGCGGTTCCCGGACCGGATACGGTATGGACCGCCGACGGCGACGAACTGACGGACCAGAAGCCACTGACCCTGACTTGGGACAATGGCAGCGGCCTGATCTTTCGGCGGACGATCGCCGTCGACGATTATTATATGTTCACGATCAGGCAATCGGTGGAGAACCGGGGCAGCGCACCGGTGACCTTGGTGCCTTATTCCCTGGTGGCGCGGTTCGGCGAGCCGCCGGTGAGTGGTTACTTCATATTGTTCGAGGGGCCGCTCGGGGTTTTCAACGGTACCCTCGATCAGGTGTCATACAAGGACCTGCAGAAGAAGGGGACGGTTGCGCATCAGACCACCGGTGGCTGGATCGGCATCACCGACAAGTACTGGATGTCGGCGCTCATTCCCGATCAACAGGCGNNCCCTGTCGACGCAAGGTTCGTCCACCAGCGACCGAACAACATCAACCAATACCAGGTTGATTTTATCGGGGCGCAGCAAACGGTGGAGCCGGGAGCGACGATCGAGAGTGGAAGCAAGCTGTTCGCCGGCGCCAAGATCGTGACCCTGATCGACCGATATGCGCGTGAATACGACATCAAGCGCTTCGATCTCGCCATCGATTGGGGCTGGTTCTACTTCCTCACCCGCCCGATGTTCTACGCCCTTAACCACATCAATCAGTGGGTGGGCAACTTTGGCGTCGCCATCCTGCTGCTGACCGTCCTCGTCAAACTGCTGTTTTTTCCCCTGGCCAACAAGTCGTACCAGTCGATGGCGAAGATGCGCAAGCTGCAGCCGGAGATGGTCAAGCTGCGCGAACGGTTCGGCGACGACCGGACGCGGGTGAACCAGGAAATGATGGCCCTCTACAAGCGGGAGAAGGTCAACCCGGCGTCCGGCTGCCTGCCGATCGTGATCCAGATCCCGGTCTTTTTCTCCCTCTACAAGGTGCTTTTCGTCACCATTGAAATGCGTCATGCACCTTTCTTCGGCTGGATTCAGGATCTGTCGGCGCCTGATCCCACCTCGGTCTTTAATCTGTTCGGCCTGATCCCGTGGACGCCGCCAAACTTCCTGATGATCGGCGCCTGGGCACTGATCATGGGCCTGACGATGTTCCTGCAGCAAAGGCTCAATCCACAACCGCCCGACCCAATTCAGGCTAAGGTGTTCATGGCGCTGCCCGTCGTCTTCACCTTTATGCTCGCACACTTTCCAGCGGGCCTGGTTATCTACTGGTCGTGGAACAACACCTTGTCCATTATCCAGCAGTGGGTGATCATGCGTCGCGCGGGAGCGAAGGTGTAGGACAGCCGACGTGGCCACGATGGACCGTGGCGAGGGTGGCATGCGGCGGGAGGAAGCGGCGGTGACGGACCTGCCGACCGAGGAACGCCAGATGGCATCGGCTGCGGAAGACCCGGCGGCTGACGGGGCGCTGGCGGCAAACCTGGAGCGGGGGCGACACCTGTGCGCCCAGTCCTGCCAGTTTGTCGCCGCGGCTGCCACGGTGGCGCAACTCCCGGCGGCTGGCTTGCCGGAAGTGGCGTTTGCTGGGCGATCGAACGTCGGCAAGTCGAGTTTGCTCAACGCGCTGACCGGGCGGCGAACCCTTGCCCGCACTTCGCACACCCCCGGCCGCACTCGGCAGGTGAACTTCTTCGAACTTGCCGGCGTGATGATGCTGGTGGATCTGCCCGGGTACGGCTACGCCGCGGCGGGGAAAGAGGCCGTCGGCAACTGGACGCGTCTGGTGGAGGCGTATCTGGTTGGCCGCCCGTCGCTGCGCCGGGTAATGCTGCTGATCGATTCGCGCCACGGCCTGAAGGATCTGGACCGTCGCGTCATGACCATGCTCGATCAGGCGGCGGTCTCCTATCAGCTGGTGCTGACGAAGAGTGACAAGGCGACGATGGGCGAACTGGCGCAGGCGATGAACGGTGTCGCCGATATTCGCGCCGTGCATACGGCATTGCATCCGCAGGTGCTGGCGTCCAGTGCGCGCACCAGTGCCGGCGTTGCCGAGCTGCGCGCGGTGCTTGCCAGTCTCGCCGACTGGCGGCCGCCGGCAGCGACCGCTGCCGACGTCGCGCCATAACCTCAAGTGGCGAAATTAACGCTGGAAAATCGGCGTCTGCTGCGTACAGTCCGGCCATGACTGAAACTCGACAACACACCCGCGAAGAATGGTTGGCACAGGCGCGGATCTTATCCGAAGCCTTGCCCTATATGCGCCGTTACACCGGCGCCACCTTTGTCATCAAGTTCGGTGGCCACGCCATGGGCGATCCAGGTCTGGCGCAGAGCTTTGCCCGCGACGTGGTGCTGTTGCGCCAAGTGGGGGTCAACCCGGTGGTGGTGCACGGCGGTGGGCCACAAATCGGCCGCATGCTCGATCGCCTGAAGATCAAGAGCGAGTTCATTGACGGCTTGCGGGTAACCGACAAGGAAACCGTCGAAGTGGTGGAGATGGTTCTTGCCGGATCCATCAATAAGGACATCGTTGCTGCGATCAACGCTGCGGGCGGGCTTGCCGTCGGCCTGTCGGGCAAGGATGCCAATCTGTTGCGGGCGCAGCGGCTGCGTCGGACCAAGCGTGACCCCAACTCGAATATCGAGCGCATTCTCGATCTCGGCTTGGTTGGTGAGCCAACCGAGGTCAACCCGCACATCCTCGGCTTCTACGAGCGATCGGATATCACCCCGGTTATCGCGCCGATCGGTGTTGGCGCCAACGGCGAAACGTTGAACGTCAACGCCGATACGGCGGCAGGTGCCATCGCGGCAGCAATTAGCGCCAAGCGGTTATTGATGTTGACCGACGTGGAAGGCGTGCTCGATGCTGAGGGTGCACTCATCGGTGAAATGACCGCAACCGAGGCCCGACGGCTGATTGCCGAGGGTGTCATCAGTGGCGGCATGATTCCGAAGGTTGAAACCTGCCTCGATGCGGTTTCGCAGGGGGTGGAAGGTGCGGTGATCCTGGACGGACGGGTACCGCACGCGCTGCTGCTGGAGTTGTTCACCTCCCACGGTGCTGGAACGCTGGTCAAGGCCGATTGAGCGGCCGGTGCCGGCGCCTTTCGTTGTGCCGGCACCCGCCCAAGACGCGCGGCCGGACGATCACGGTCTGCCGATCACGGCATGGCGATCACGGCCTGACGAACGACGCCGAACAGGCTGTGACGCGCGCCTTTCGCGGATTGGCGCATAAGGAGGCTTGCCGTTTCGGCGTCAGCGCGTCACACCTCAGCGCATGGTGAGCCGCCCATCCATGCAGTCTGTTGGGAGCGAAGACGCGTATGCGCAGCTACGTCGTTGCGCCACCTGGATCTTCGACCTGGACAACACGCTCTATCCCTGCACCATCGGTCTGTTCCGGCAGATGGACGAACGCATGCGTGCCTATATCGCCGCCTTCCTCGGTATGGATGAGGCCGCCGCCTTCGCTTTGCAGAAGGACTACTTCCACACCTACGGCACGTCACTGCGTGGCTTGATGAATCACCACCAGATGGACCCGGCACCGTTTCTCGCCGATGTGCACGACATCGATCTGAGCCTGCTCGAAGCCGATGTCGTCCTGGAACAGGCGTTGCGGCAGTTGTCCGGGCGCAAACTGATCTTCACCAACGCCACCACCCGGCATGCGGAGCGGGTGCTCGATCGGCTCGGTATCGGCCATCACTTTACCGGCATCTTCGACATCGTCGCCGCCGATTACCGGCCGAAGCCGACGTTGGCCGCCTATCACGCGCTGATCGACCAGTTTGGCATCGATCCACGCGATGCGGTGATGGTGGAAGACATGGCGTTGAATCTTCGCCCGGCAGCGGAACTTGGGATGACGACGGTCTGGGTGCGGACCCTGTCGGAGCACGGCCAGATGGGCAGCGACGGCGATCACATCCATCATGTGGCGGACGATCTGCGCGACTGGCTGCAGGCAGTCACCGCGGTCACGGTTGCCAGTGGCCAGGATACGGCCGATGGTTCCGTGGATTGACAGCGCGAGCCGCGTCTCGCATGGTCTCGGCACAAATGAAAACAGCGCCGCTGGACGAGGTCAGTCAACAATGAAAAGCCCGCTCGAAGCCGCCATCGATGCCGCCTGGGAGCTGCGGAGCGAGATTGGACCAGAGTCCACCGGTCCGGTGCGCGACGCCGTCAACGAAGTGCTCGAATTGCTCGACAGTGGCAAACTTCGCGTCGCCGAGCCGGTGGATGGCGACTGGCGGGTCAACCAGTGGCTGAAGAAGGCCGTCCTGCTGTCGTTCCGCCTGTCGCCGACGCTGCCGGTAGANGGGGGACCGGGGCCCAGTTCCTGGTACGATAAGGTCTCGCCGAAGTTTGTCGGCTGGAGCGCCGAGCGGTTTGCGGCGGCGGGGTTTCGCGCCGTCCCCGGCTGCCATGTCCGCCGCTCCGCCTACATCGCGCCCGGCGTGGTACTGATGCCCTGCTTCATCAATGTCGGCGCGCACGTGGGCGCTGAGTCGATGATCGATACCTGGGCGACGGTGGGCTCCTGCGCGCAGATCGGCCGACGTTGCCATATATCCGGTGGTACCGGGATCGGCGGGGTGCTCGAACCGTTGCAAGCGGGGCCAGTCATCATCGAGGACGACTGCTTCATCGGCGCCAGGGCAGAGGTTGCCGAAGGCGTGCGCGTCCGCCAGGGCTCGGTGCTGGCGATGGGAGTCTTTATCGGTGCCTCGACCCGCATCGTCGATCGCACCACTGGCGAGGTCTATTACGGTGAGGTGCCGCCGTACTCGGTGGTGGTGCCAGGCGCCGTGCCGAGTAAACCCTTCACCGATGGCCGTCCCGCTCCCTCGCTTTACTGCGCCGTCATCGTCAAGCGGGTTGACGAAAAGACCCGTGCCAAGACATCGATCAACGAACTCCTGCGGGACTGAGCGACCAGGCAGGCGATCACCACGGCAATGCTTGCCAGAGTGGGCACCCCTTCCCCAGAATGGGGCCTATCCCTCATGACGCATGTGCGCCGTCGGGTGGAACGCCCGGCCTTGCGGCGGCTCCTGGCGTGTCGCCGTTCCTGCCGAATCGGAATGATCCGCCGTGGTTGACCCGGTCGAACTGACGCAAACCCTGATCCGATGCCAAAGTGTCACGCCTGTTGAGGCGGGGGCGCTGGATGCGCTCGAAGCCGTTCTGCAGCCACTGGGATTCATCTGCCACCGCCTACTCTTCGGCGAGGCAGGACCGCAGCAGGTGGACAACCTTTACGCTCGCCTTGGCAGCGAAGCGCCCAATCTGTGCTTCGCTGGCCACGTGGATGTGGTGTCACCCGGCCTCCGGGAAGCATGGAGTGTTGACCCCTTCGCCGGCTCGATCGCCCACGGACGCCTTTTCGGACGTGGCGCCACCGACATGAAGGCGGCGATCGCCTGCTTCATTGCCGCGGTGGCCGCATTCCTCGACGAGCGCGGCCGCAACCTGAATGGCTCGATCAGCCTCCTGCTCACCTGCGACGAGGAGGGGCCGGCGGTGAATGGCACGGTGAAGGTGCTGCAATGGCTTGCCGCACGCGGCGAGCAACTGGACGCCTGCGTCGTCGGTGAGCCCACCAACCCGCGCATTCTGGGTGAAATGGTCAAGATCGGTCGCCGCGGCAGCATGAATGGCTGGCTTACGGTGCAGGGTGTTCAGGGGCATGCCGCTTATCCGGAGCGGGCGGATAATCCGATCCCGCGTCTGCTGCGCATGCTGCAGGCACTGACCGAGCAACCACTCGACACCGGTTCCGCCCATTTTCAGCCATCGACACTGACGATGACCTCGATCGACGTGGGCAATCGCGTCACCAACATCATTCCAGCCGAGGCGCATGCCCAATTCAATATTCGCTTCAATGACCTGCACACCGCCAGCTCGCTGCGGGAGTGGCTGACGACGCGCTGCGACAGCATCCCTGGACGTTACACGCTGCGCACCGAATGTTCAGGTGAAGCCTTCGTCACCGAGCCCGATCGTTTAACCGAACTGACCGTGGCGGCCATTCGCCGCGTCACTGGCCGCAAACCCGAACTGAGCACCTCTGGCGGCACCTCAGATGCCCGGTTCATCAAGGATTATTGCGCCGTGGTTGAATTCGGCATGCCGGGCGAAACCGCCCACAAAGTAGACGAGAATGTCGCCCTCGACGATATCCTCGCCTTGACCGCCATCTATCGCGCCATGCTGCACGCGTACTTCGATCGGCGTGGGACATGCCTGGTCTGAGCGAGATCGTTGCCTCGCTCTACGGGGCGTGGCGGCTGGCCCGATTCGATGCGCGAGGCCTCGCCTCCTTTACCACCACACTTGCCGGCTTCTGGCGGTCATTTTTCGCTGCGGTGATCGTCGCACCGCTCTACGCGCTGTCGCTGATGATGCCACTTGATGATACGGCGGGAGTGCCGAGGGGCTTTGGCTTCGCCCTGGTGGAAATCGTCGCCTATGTGGTCTCCTGGGTGGCCTATCCGGTGGCGGCGGAATGGCTCAGCCGGCGACTGCGGTGCCGCGATCGGCTGATTGCCTACCTGACTGCCTACAATTGGTCGACGGTTATCCAGCATGCGATGATTGCATCGATCATCATCGCCACCGGCGCTGAACTCATCTCGCTGCAGGCGGCGCAACTGATCTGGCTGGTTGCCACCAGTTATCTCCTGGCCTACGTCTGGTTCATCGCCCGGACGGCACTGGCCATCCCGCCGTTCGTGGCGGCTGCCTTCGTCGCGGTCGATCTGCTGCTGAGCTACGCGATCGGCAGCGTTGCGGCGACGATCGAGGCGACGCTGATCCACGCAGCCAACGTTCAGTAGCGGACACTGACCAGGTAAAGACCGTCCGGCGGTGCCGTCGGTCCGCCAGCGGCACGATTGCGGGCGGCAAGGGCAATGCCGACTTGTTCAACCGGCCAGCGGTGCTCTCCCACCAGGCGCAAGGTACCGACGAGAATCCGCACCTGATTGTGCAGGAACGAACGCGCGCGCGCCTCGATCAGCACTTCGTCGTCGCGACGCTCCACCCGCAGGCGATCGAGCGTTTTCTCCGGCGATGGCGCGTGACACATGGTGGAGCGAAACGTGGTGAAATCGTGCGCACCCTCCAGGATCGACGCGGCCTCGGCCATGGCGCCGAGGTCGAGGGCAGCGCGCACCCACCAGACTCTCCCACGGCGGATCGCCGGTGGCGCCATCCGGTTCAGGATGCGATAGCGATAGCAGCGCTCGGTGGCCGAAAAGCGGGCATGAAAGTCGGGGCTGACCTCTGCCGCGTCGATCACCGCGACCGGTGCCGGGCGCAGATGGAAGTTGACGGCGTCGCGCAGCGTTGCCGTCGCTACGGGCCGCACCAGATCCAGATGCGCTACCTGGCCCCAGGCATGGACGCCGGCATCGGTCCGCCCGGCGGCGACGATGGCCGGCCGCTCGCCGCAGAAGCGGGCGACAGCCGCCTCCAGCGCCGCCTGCACCGAAGGGCCGTTATCCTGGCGTTGCCAGCCGACGAAGGGAGAGCCGTCGTATTCCACAGTCAGGCGATAGCGGGGCATCGTCCTCTCGCTTGGCCTGCTCGGCGGCGTTGGTGCCGCGGCGGCGGTTAGGATTGTTGCGTAACGGCGCTGCGTGCCTTACGCCGCCATCAACGGAAGCGGGTTCCCGCCGGCAGTGGATAACCGCGCAACAGCGCATCGGTCGGCATCGGTGCCCGGCCGGCTCGCTGCAGCTTGCACAGTCGCAGTGATCCCTCACCACAGGCGATGGTCAGCCGATCGTCGATGACCGTTCCAGGTGGCAGCGCTGCGGGCGGCAGCGTGGTCGGCGCACCGATGGCCGCGGCCAGGACCCTGATCCGTTCGCCCGCGTGTTCGAACCACACGCCCGGCCAGGGATTGAGCGCTCGCACCGCGCGCTCAAGCGCTGCTGCTGGCTGGGTCCAATCGAGTCGGCCCTCGTCGCGTTCGAGTTTATGGGCATAGGTCGCGCCCTCCGCCGACTGTGGCTGTGCCTCCAGCCGGCCGGCGGCGACGCCCGCAAGTACGTCCACCATCATCCGTGCCCCCAGTGCCGCGAGGGTATCATGCAACTCGGCCGCCGTGGTCGTCGCTGTAATCGGCACCGCCTCGACGCGGAAGATGGCGCCGGTGTCGAGGCCGCGGTCCATCTGCATGATGGCAACCCCGGTTTCGTCATCGCCGGCGAGCAGTGCGCGTTGAATTGGTGCCGCACCGCGCCAACGGGGAAGCAGCGAGGCGTGCACGTTGAGGCACCCCAGCCGCGGGGCATCGAGAATCGGCTGTGGCAGGATCAGGCCATAGGCGGCGACGATGGCGGCATCGAGGCCGAGGCTGCGGAAGCTTGCTTGTTCGTCCGCCGTCTTCAGTGATGTCGGCGTCCGCACCGGCAGGCCATGCTCGGCGGCAAAGCGGTGCACCGCTGACAGCTGCGGTTTATGGCCCCGCCCGGCCGGTCGCGGCGGCTGGGTGTAGACGGCCGCGCACCGATGGCCGGCCGCCAGCAACGCGGCCAGCGTCGGCAGCGAAAACTCGGCACTGGCCATGAAGGCGAGGGTGAGCGGCGCAGCTGCAGCGCGGGCGCCGGCTTCGTCGCCGTTCATCCGCAAGCAGCCATGGTCACCGGCCTCATTCGGCCGCCGCCACCTGCCGCTTCGCCTTTGTCAGCTTGCGCAGGATGATGCCGCGCTTGAGCGACGACAGGTGATCGACGAACAGCGTCCCGTTCAGATGGTCGATTTCGTGCTGCAGGCACTTGCCGAGCAGACCGTCGGCTTCGATTTCCTGCGGCTGATCGTGCTCGTCGCGATACCGAACGCGGACCCGCGCCGGCCGAGTTACCTCGGCGAACTGGTCGGGCAGCGATAGGCAGCCCTCTTCGCCGGTCGATCGCTCGCCCGAGTGCCAGAGAATTTCCGGGTCGGCCAAGCGCATCGGTTGCCCCGGTTCGTCGGGGCCTGACACATCGACGACGATGACACGCTGCAGGATGCCCACCTGCGGTGCCGCGAGGCCGATGCCGCTTGCCCGATACATGGCCGCGAGCATGTCGTCCATCAGTTGACGCACTGCGTCATCGACACAACCAACGGCGGCCGCCGGCTGTTTCAGGCGGACATCGGGAACAATGAGGATTGAACGATCAGGCATCGGCGGTAAGTCTGAGTTGCGCTTGCATCGTTGAAATAAAGGGGCCTGGACGCACGGCGTCAAGCGGCAGCATGCGCGTCGCCGTTCGGTACATCAGAAGCGGACGTCATCAGAGGCGGATGCGCACCTTGTAGCTCAGTTCCACCTCGCCGTCGGTTGGCACGCTGAACAGCCAGACGGCGCTGTTGGCACTGACCTTCTGATGCGGGGTGCTCTCGGTGATGATTTGCCAGTCACCGGGCAGCGATTCNNGACGAATTCGGACGTCTGCCGTCCGGTCCTTGGCGTTTTTCACCGTGATCGCATAGGTGGCCTCATACAGGCTCTGGGCGGCATCGAGGCGGTTGAAGGCCGTTTGCCGACGGCTGACGGTGATGTCGAAAGCCTTGCCGGGCTCCAGTTCCACCCGCTCGCCCACTGGCGTGTGCTCAATCTTGTCCTCACCGATCAGTCGCGGCGAACCGCTGGAATCGGCGACGTACACCCGGGCGATCCCTGCCGGCAGTGGTACGCCAGGTCCTTGCCCCGCGTCGCTGCGCTCGCCCTCTTTGCTGCTGGTGTTGACGAAGCTGATCTGCAAGGTGGGATGGCTGCGCTCGACACCGTCGCTGGCGGCGGTGGGATAGGGATTGCCGGTGCTGACGTAGACCACTTGTGCCGGCACCTCAGCGGTGGCAAACAGCGGGATCTGCCGGGTCTCGTTATCCGCAAGGGTGATCGGCAGCGGCAGCACGTAGAGGTGCGCATCGCCAAGCGTCTCACGCTCCGGGGCGCCGGGGACAGGGGCGGCGGCCATGGCCATGTCCGCCTTCGCTGCGGCGCGTGGTCGCGGTGCCGGTGGCGGCGCCTCCCGGTTCACTTCGCCGGCCACCAGCGCCACCTTCGCCTCAGGGAAGCCGATGCCACTGGCATTACTGAGGATCGCCCGGCCATTGACGGCGAGGCGCTGGCGCACCGGATCGAACGTCAGCGCATAATCGGCACTCCAATCGACGCCGCCGGCGAGATAGCTGAGATCCACCGGACGCCGCCCGGCGGTCGGGGCGTCGATGTTGGCAAGCAGCGTCGGTCGCAGCCGCANGGTCGGGGGAACCGCGTCGAAGACCAGCCGCTCCGGCCGCCCGGTCTCGATCCGGTCGGCGAAGCGCAGGACGAGACCGCCGGTCGTTGTCAGCACCGTTGCCCGTTCGCGGCTTTCCTCGCCGGTTTTCGGATTGGTGCGTATGACGCCCACCTCCTTGCCGATGAATTTCTGCAGCAAAGCCTCCGGCGATAACACCGCAAGATCGTAACGGACGCCGAGAACGCGTGCGTCGTCGCTGGTGACGATGACGCTGGCCGGGATCAGCCGCGGCGCCACGCCTTCAAGGGCGACTTCGGACAGCCCCGCCGGCAGATCGGCAGTGCGGCGCTCACGCACGAACGCGACGCCGTCGTCATAGGCGGTGAGCTGCAGCCACGTGCGCGCCGTCGCCGGCACCGTCACCTCGCTCGCAGCCGTGCTCGCCATCGGAAAGAACCCCGCTCCCAGACATACCGAACCAAGGTACATCGTGCCAAGACACACCGCTCGTCCAAGACGCCACAGAGCCCGCATTGCCCGCTCCTCCGCGCGGCACCGATCGGCCGCCGACGGAAGTTTGCGTTCTCGTTGCCGCTTCGGCAAGCTGGCGCTTATGAGTGCCCTGTCGCTACCGCAGCCGGGATTGATGATCGGCCCGGAAATTATTCTTGGCGGCGTCGCCGGTTTCGCCGTCGCCGTTTTTTTTGCGTTGGTCGTCCTTGTGCTGCGAGCGGAGCGGGGGCGGGCGGAAACGTCGCAGCAGCTGGCGCGCGTTACTGAATTGAGCGAGCGCCTGGCCACGACGCAGGCNGCAGCTCTCAGGGCGGCTGCAGGAAGGACAGAGTGGCGTGAGCGATCGCCTGGAGACGCTCTCGCAACGCTTGGCTGATGGCCTGGTGCTGCAGACCGAACGCACGCAGAGCCAGCTTCGTCTNNGCTGTACGAACGTCTGGCGGTGATCGACGTTGCCGGGCGGACGATTGATTCCCTGGCGGCGCAGGTGGGCGGCTTGCAGGCGCTTCTGGCCAATAAGCAGGCGCGCGGGGCCTTCGGCGAGGTCCAGTTGCATGATCTGGTCACGGCGATCCTGCCGGCCGCGGTATGCGCCTTTCAGGTCACGCTGACGAACGGCATGCGCGCTGATTGCCTCATCCGCTTGCCGGCACCGCCGGGACCGATCGTCATCGATGCCAAGTTTCCGCTCGAGAGCTATCGTGCCATGCAGGCGGCAGGTGATGAGGCGGTGCGCAGCCGGGCGGCGCGCGGCTTTGCCCAGGACGTGCTACGGCATGTGCGGGACATCGCCGCCAGATACATCGTCCGCGGCGAGACGGCGGATTCAGCGCTGATGTTCCTCCCCTCTGAGGCGATCTATGCCGAATTGCATGCCAATTTCGCCGCCGTGGTGGAGGAGGCATTCCGCCTCAAGGTATGGATTGTCTCGCCGACAACGCTGTGGGCGACGCTGCACACGCTGAGTGCCGTGCTGCGCGATGTGCGGCTGCGCGAACAGGCGAGCGTTATTCAGGACGAACTCCGGGCGTTGGCGGGGGACCTGGGACGGTTGGGCCAACGGGTTGGCAATCTGCAGCGACATTTCGCCCAGGCGCACGATGACATCCGCGAGGTTGGCATCTCCTGCGACAAGGCGATGATGCGCGCCAGCCGGATCGATCTGTCGAGCCTGCAAACTGGCCAGCAAACGGCCCAAGCGCCCGCGGCGACGGATGGCGTCGGTGGTGAGTAACGCTATGGCTGCGGGCACGGGGCACCGCCGTGACGGTGCTGGCTGATTGGGCGCAGACGATCCTTGCTCGCAGCCGCACCCGCATGGAGCAGATTTTGCATTTGCGAGCGTGCCATCTTCGCTTCACTGCGATCGGCATCAGTTTTAAAGACACACGGTGATGGTTTTCGATCGCGATTGGCGGCAAAGCTGCTGTAATCAGCGTAAAGGGCCGGCTGCTGCGATTGACAGTCAGGCGCGGGCAGGGAATTGATCTGCTGCAGTGCGACAACGTGGGGAAGGCAGGACCGTGCGTACCCTGGCAGCAACAGGACGGGCAACAGCTTTCGGCCGCCGTTGTTGCAGCGGCAGTCGCAGGTGATTCACCATTGCCGCGTCAGCCTGGGTACCCTTCGGCGCACTGTCCAAAAAGCGCCTCTGGACTTGCGACGCGAACCGGGATAAGCGGCCAAGAGCGTACCCTCGCCAGTCTATGTTCATGCTATGTTTCTGCTTTTGCCCGTTCCCTAAGCCATGCTAGGCCGTTCGCAACGACCGTAGCCGGTTCAGCGAGTCGCCCATAGCGGGCGAGTGGCCATACAAGGGACATCAAAGCCGCGTTCGGGTACGCCAGCGCCAGCAAACCCGGATGCAGACCGAACGATTGGAGTTGCAAGGATGGAAGTCGAACGCGCAGGCCGTGGTAGTGCTGACTCTCACGTAATTGCTTACCGGCCTGATGTAGATGGGCTACGAGCAGTTGCTGTATTGTCAGTTATACTTTATCATTTGTCAGACCATCTTCTGCCTGGTGGATATCTTGGCGTCGATGTGTTTTTTGTAATTTCTGGGTATTTGATTACATCCATCATCTGGCGAGAGGTGCAGCAGAAGAAGTTTACTATTGCGCGCTTTTATGATCGCCGCATCCGCCGTATTCTCCCTGCCTTGCTGACGATGCTGTTTACGGTCACGGTTGCTTCATTATTTTTCTTGCTGCCTTCCAATCTGATTGGTTATGGCAAAAGCTTGCTGGCCACGCTCGTTTTCATGAGTAATATATTTTTCTGGCGAGATGGCGATTATTTTGGCGGGTTGGCTGAACAGAAACCACTTTTGCACTTGTGGTCAATCGGTGTCGAAGAACAGTTCTATATCTTCTTTCCGATTATCCTCATCCTGATCGTACGTTTCTGGCCAAAAGGCGTTCTGCCGACCGTCATACTGTTGACGATCGGGTCGTTTGCTCTCAACGTCGGTGCCTTTTTCGTCGATGGGGCGACGCCGGCCTTCTTCTTGTTGCCCACGCGCGCCTGGGAGTTGGGATTTGGCGCGATCCTGGCAGTGATCCCACCACATGTGGCGCCTCGCGGCCGACTGGCGAACCTCTTCGCCATTATCGGGGCGATCCTGGTGATCGTCAGCGTGATCAACCCGGAAAAGCTTATGTGGTTTCTGCCGGTTTCCTTGCCGGCGGTGGTGGGGGCGACGCTGGTGGTGATTGCCGGCAAGGCGGAGTCGACGCTGGTTACGAAGGCACTGCGCTGGAGTCCGGTCGTTTTCATCGGCCTGATCTCCTATTCACTATACTTGTGGCATTGGCCGATCATCGTTTTCTCCCGCTACGTGCTGGTGCGCGACCTGACCAACATGGAGATGGCTTTTGCCTTCCTCATCATGATCGGATGCGCCACCGCATCGTGGTGGTTCATCGAGCGGCCCTTCCGCAGCAAGAGCATGCCCGGCTTCACGGTGCGGGCGGTGAGCGGCATCGGCATGTTGGGGATGGCGCTCGCGGGCGTTGCCCTTGTCTGGACCAATGGTTTCCCCGGTCGCCTCAGTCCTGAGGCAGCGCAGATCAACGCTGCGATCGAAACGCACTTCCGCTGTCCGGTTGCCGATTACGTGAGTGTCGGCTTGTCGCGTGGCTGCCGTATGGGTGTCGCGTCGGCCAATCCGCAAGCTGCCGAGGTGGTGCTGATGGGCAACTCGCACGCCTTGATGTACACCCCTGTATGGTCATCGATTCTGACGGAGCAGGGCAAGTCAGGGGTGCTGATCAATATCAATCGCTGCCTGCCGATCACCACGGTCAACCTCGATAAGAAATGCATGGAATTTGCCGAGCGCAATGTGGCCAACGTTGCCAGTCTGAAGCAAGCGTCAACAGTCATTATCGGGTTTAACTGGAACTTTGATGATCTCGTCGACCGAAACGATCAGTCGGTGGACAACAGCGATAATAAAGCACTGATCGCGGGACTGGATGACCTGATCGGCCAATTCGAACGCATGGGCAAGCGTGTCATCCTGATTGGTCCGATTGCCACCCCGGGCTATGATTTTGCGTCCACGGTCAGCCGGCAGATTGCCTTCGGTCATCCCGTCGATCGTCCCACGTCGGAGCCGACAGCAGCGTTCATGCAGACGTTCGCAGCGGCTATTCAACACTTCGAGCAGCGCGGCGATATCACCTTCGTCCGTGCCGATCAGGTGCTGTGTGATGCCGAGCGCTGCCATTTCATGATGGACGGACGCTCGCTGTTCTCCGATTCCAGTCATATTTCGATGCACGAACTCTACCGCTTTCAACCCCTCTTCACGGCGGCGCTGCAGGCTTCCCTGGCTGGGCAGCGCGGCACTTCGGAGCCGAGCGCAGCCGCACCAACGCCGGCGATGCCATCCAAAGCGGATCTGGGCGCCGCAGCGCAGTAGGGGAATGGTGGCAGCGGTTGGGCGGAAGCAGGGGCACACCGGCAGGCTTGCCTCTGTGCCACCGCCTCCTGATTTCGCGCGACGGCGTCGCTGCTGGGATCACGGGTTGAGGGACGCGTGCACGTGCTCCTCGATCACCTTGGCGGAGAAGGCGGCGACTGCGTCGTGGCCACTGGCGAGCCAATGCAGATTGTGCCGCTGATAGGGACAGCCCTCCGCTACGCTGCGCAGGACCGGGCGAAGATCGTATGTCTCGATGCCGGCGCAGTGGTTGCCGCAAGAAGCAGCCGCTGCGGCCGGTCCAGGTCGAAACGCCGAGGGTCGGTCAGATCCAGCTGGCGCGGATAGTAGGGCAACTGCTCTGGTGTGCAGACCTGGATGCCGGCCGGTGCCAGCAGGACAATCAACCGGCTGTTTGCCGCCGAAGCAACGGCCTTGATTTCGCCCAAGGATCGCGCGACAGCGGCGACCGTTGCCGCGTCCGTCTCGCGTGCCGCATCGTCATTGTCGGCAGCAAACTCCGGCAACATGGCAAGAAAAGCGTCCTGTGGCGCCGGTCGGTGCAATAGCCGTTCGTTCAGCGTCCGGCGCAGCTGTTGGCCGGCCAGGGCATACAGGTTGCCAAGCGCGAGGGTGGCAAACACGCTGTCGGAGCGGGGGTGTCCGAAGCCGATCTGTTGCTGAAACTTCTGGTTGGTGATCGCCACGTCCTCGAGATCGTTGACGAACATCTCAAGAACGATGACATCGGGCTTGTAGCGTGGCACGAAGGCTTCCAGTACCGCCGCGTACTGGTGGGGGCCATAGCCGGTGATCGCGAAGTTCATCACCTCGGCCGACCGGTACCGCCCGGCGCGGGCAAGATCGGCTTCCAGCAGGCGTGGCCACGCCTGCTGCGTATCGACGCCTTCGGCACTGGTGAACGCATCGCCCGTCGTCAGCACGCGCAGGACATCGGGGCGCTTTTCCTCCGCATAGACAGGACCGGGAAATCCAAGCGAATTGGCATCCACCTGGTAGTCGTAGGTCTGCCAGCGCAGCCGGGTGTGCTGTGACGGACGCAATGTCCAGCCGAAGTGCGGATCGGCCACCAGCGATGCCCGCTCACCCCAGCCGTTGACCTCCTCCGGGGCGATGCGTCGGCTCATCACCTCGCCGGTCAACAGGACGGCGTAAACGCATGCTGCGGTGAGGCCGAAGCGCAGCCAAGCACCGCGGCGTCCCCATCGTTGCCCTGCTGTGGTGATGATCAGGGCGGCGATGCGCACGGTTGTCTCTAGCGCCAGGGCGACCACGGGGGCGACGACCAGGGCAAGGCCTGTTCGCAGCCACAGCGCCGGGCCGATGGGCATCCGCTCTGCAATCAACGCCGTAAAGACCAACTGATGAGTGAGGAAAAGGCTCAGCGAATGCCGCGATAAAAAAGCGAGACAGCGGCGGACCAGCGGTGTTGCCATCAGTGGTCGGGCGACGCAGCTTCCGAGGAGGACAATTGCCCCGGCGCCGAACATCAACGGGGAGAGGGTGTTGCCGAGGAGGAAAAACGACAGGCCAAAGCCGACGGCCATGACCGCCGCCGCCGCCGCCAGCGTCGCTGGGGCGCGCAACAGGGCGTCGATCTGTCCTGGTGCGGCGACATAAGCCGACGCAAGGATCATGCCGGCAGCAAATTCCGGCAGGCGCGAAAGGAACACCGCCCCTCGCGACCAGCAGTCAAGATAGTTCCATTCCGCCAGCGGCCCGGCAAACAGCCACAGTCCCAGGCCGCGAATCAGCAGCGCTCCGCCAATCACCAGCCAGGCAAAGCGAACGGCACCCAACCGTGTCAGTGCGGCGTACAGGAACGGATAGACCGCGTAGAGTTGCAGGATCAGGCCGATAAACCACCAGGCAGGGCAGAAGGCGTAAAAGATATCCGGGGTGGCACGAAAGCCCAGGGCGCTGAACCAGAAGGCTTCGTTCGCCGGGCTGACGCTTCCTGGCACCACCAGGCCGGCAGCCAGCAGTCCGAGGTGAAGGATCCACCAAGTGGGATAAACCCGCTCGAGCCGGCGCCAAACGAAGTCGAGCCACGAAACGGTGCGGCGACGCTGCAGCAAGCTGTAGGTTAGGCCAAATCCGCTGGCGATGATGAAAATCTGCACCCCGCCATCACCCATCCAGCCCACCAGGCGCAGCAGCGACAGCGGCCAGTTCCACATGCCGTAATCGGTCAGTGGCTGCAATTGGGCGAAGCGGGCGGCCAGCGGCGGCCAAGCGTTGGTGGGGTTGGCGAAATCGCCATAGCCGAACACGCGCTCGGTCCAATGCACGAGCATGATCCACAGCAGCGCGAGGGCTTTCGTCCCATCAATCCAATCGAGGTGAAGCGCATCGGCGACGACACCGGGCGACCCCATGTGCGCTATAAGCTGTTCCCGGCGTGATGCTTTGGCGTACATTGCGAAGCCACCCCCCTTGAGTCCGGCACGCGGGCGCCAATATGCTTTGCCTGTAATGACAGGACAAGCCCGACCGGGATATGCAATGCGTCACTGCCAAACGCATTCTGTCTGCGATAGGCAAGTCTGCGGCCAGCCGCGGTGGTGCCGGCAGCGATCGCAATCGTCGTTGACAGGCTCGCCGAAAGAATGTGATTGTGCTCGGCCGCCGGCGGGTTGAGGGCGTCCTGCGGGCGTGGTGGAACTGGTAGACACGCAGGATTTAGGTTCCTGTGACGCAAGTCGTGGGGGTTCAAATCCCTCCGCCCGCACCATCCAAAGAGCCAGCCGACGCGACGACCGTGCAACGCAGTCGTATCTGCATACCTCGGCGGTATCATTCAGCAAACCAACGTTAACGAAATATTTATGCCAGACATGCAGGTTACGGAGACGAAGGTCGAAGATCTGAGCCGGGAATTCAAAGTCACGATTCCGGCGGCCGAGATCGAACAGAAGTTTGAGCAGCGCTTGAACAAGCTGGTAGAGAGCGTGCGTCTCCCCGGATTTCGTCCGGGTAAGGTGCCGGTCACTTTGCTGCGCAAGCGGTACGGCGATTCACTGCGCGGCGAGATCATCGAAGAGACGATCAACGAATCGTCAAAGTCGGTGATCACCGATCGCGGTTTGCGCCCGGCATTGCCGCCGCGGGTAGAATTGCAGGTGGCGGCCGATAGTGCCGACCTGGAGTACACACTTGCCCTGGAAGTTCTGCCGGAGATCGAGCAGCCCGATTTCGCTCAGATTGCGCTCGAGCGACTGGTCGTCGAGCCGGACGAGTCACAGGTCACCGCGACGGTGGAGCGGCTCGCCAACATGGTGCGTGGCAGTCAGCCGGTGACAGAGCAGCGGCCGGCCACCGTCGACGATCTTATCGTTGTTGATGTGGTCGCTCCGGCAGATCCGAAGCCCTTCGGCGACGGCAAGAGCATGACCCTGCCGCTCGATGGCGACGGACCGCTGCCGGAACTCGCTGCCCAGTTATGCGGTGCCGAGGCAGGCGAGACGCGGGTCGTGACCATTACCTTCCCGGCGGACTATGGCGTGGCGGATCTTGCGGGCACGACCGGCGAATATGAAATGCTGGTGAAAGAGCTGCGTCAGCGGGACCCTCTCAGCCTGGATGATGAGCTGGCGAAGAAGCTCGGCGTAGAAAGCCTGGAAGAGCTGACCAAGGATATCCGCGAGCACCATGCGCAGGAGCTGAAGACTGTTTCACGCGCCCGCCTGAAGCGAGCTCTTCTTGACCAGCTGGATAAGCTTTATTCGTTTTCGCTCCCCAAGGGCCTGGTAGAGCGGGAGTATGAAACGATTACCCGCCGTCTCAAGGCGGAGGATGCTACGGCGTCATCGGCCGAGACTGCGGACGCGGTCGGTACAGAGCCGGGAGCGGGCGCCGACGGCAGTGTAGCCGAAGTCGAGGCGTCGGCCGGCGATGCATCCGTCGTGACGATTGGTGACACACAACACAGCCAGGATCCGACGGGCGAGTACTATGAGCTGGCGGAGCGGCGTGTTCGTCTCGGCTTGGTTCTGGCGGAAGTGGGCCAGCGCAACAATCTGCGCGTCACGCCGGAGGAAATCGGCAAGGCCATGGTCGCCGAAGCCCGACGGTACCCGGGTCAGGAAAAGGCGGTCATTGATTTCCTGCGCAACAATGCGGAGGCAAGAGAGGCGATCGCTGCGCCGTTACTTGAAGAGAAGGTCGTCGATTTCATCCTTGAGATGGTCAAGGTCGAGGACCGGACGGTGTCTGCCGAGGACCTGTTGCGCGCGGATGACGACGACACTACGTTCGCAGGAGTGGCAAGTTCGTCGCAAGGCGAAGTGGGCATGCAGACGACAGAGGCGGACGGCGATCTACGCTGACGCTCCGTTGGTTGCGAAAGGCGTTCCGCCCGCTTTGCGAGCGGGCCGTATGCGTAAAGGGTCAGAACAGCGAGGGTCCGGGTGGAAACTTACCTCAATTCCTTGGTTCCCATGGTCGTCGAGACCACCAACCGAGGCGAGCGTGCCTATGATATTTACTCCCGGCTGCTCAAGGAGCGGATCATTTTCCTGACCGGAGGCGTCAACGATGGGGTGGCAAGCCTCATCTGCGCGCAGCTGCTGTTCCTTGAGTCAGAGAACCCGAACAAGGATATCGCCTTTTACATCAACTCGCCTGGCGGGTTGGTGACCGCGGGGCTCGCCATTTACGACACGATGCAATACATCCGCCCCGACGTGGCGACGCTCTGCATCGGTCAGGCGGCGTCGATGGGCGCTCTCCTGCTCGCGGCCGGGGCGGATGGCAAACGTTTTGCATTGCCGAACTCACGCATCATGGTGCACCAGCCATCCGGCGGCGCACAGGGGCAGGCGACGGATATCGAGATTCAAGCGCGTGAAATCCTGGCTATCCGGGCGCGTCTGAATGCCATCTTCGTCAAACACACTAGGCAGAGTCTGTCGGTGATCGAAACGGCAGTGGAGCGGGATCGCTTCATGAGCCCCGAGGAGGCGAAGGAGTTTGGGATCGTTGACGAGGTCATTCTCAGCCGGCCGCGCTCGGAGGAAAATGCCGACAAGACAGCGGTGGGAAAAGGGGGAAAGTCCTGATCAAGGATCACCCACGGCGGCGCCGATCGGACGCGGCAAGGTAGAATGACCGTACAAGAGTCTTCGGCTACCAGGATTTGGGGATTGTCCCCACTGGCCGCACATGGCTAACATGTTCGGGTCTGAGTTTTCGCGGATACGGATGACAGCATGAGCAAGTCCGCAGGTGGCGATTCGAAAAACACGCTTTATTGTTCCTTCTGCGGCAAGAGCCAGCACGAGGTTCGCAAACTGATCGCCGGTCCCACGGTGTTCATCTGCGACGAGTGCGTAGAGCTCTGCATGGACATTATCCGCGAGGAGCACAAAACCGGCCTGGTGAAGGCTGGCGATGGCGTGCCGAGTCCGCACGAGATTTGCGGCGTTCTCGATGACTACGTGATCGGTCAGGAGCGGGCGAAGAAGATTCTCTCGGTCGCGGTGCACAACCACTACAAGCGAATCAACCATTCGGCGAAAAGCAACGATGTGGAGTTGGCGAAGTCGAACATCCTGCTGATTGGCCCAACTGGTTGCGGCAAGACGCTCCTGGCGCAGACGCTGGCGCGCATTCTCGACGTGCCGTTCACCATGGCCGATGCGACCACGTTGACCGAGGCCGGCTACGTTGGCGAGGATGTTGAGAATATCATCCTGAAGCTGCTGCAGGCGGCGGATTACAACGTCGAACGGGCACAGCGTGGCATCGTCTACATCGACGAAGTGGACAAGATTTCGCGCAAGTCCGACAACCCGTCGATCACCCGCGACGTGTCGGGCGAGGGTGTTCAGCAGGCGCTGCTGAAGATCATGGAAGGTACGATCGCCAGCGTGCCGCCGCAGGGCGGGCGCAAGCATCCGCAGCAGGAGTTCCTGCAGGTAGATACGACCAACATTTTGTTCATTTGCGGTGGGGCATTCTCCAGTCTGGAGAAGATCATCTCCTCACGCACCAAGGGGACGACGGTGGGCTTTGGCGCCGATGTGCGGGCGCCCGACGAGCGTCCAACCGGTGAGGTGCTCAAGGAAGTCGAGCCGGAGGACTTGCTCAAGTTCGGCCTGATTCCCGAGTTTATCGGTCGGCTGCCGGTTACCGCGACCTTGACCGACCTCAACGAGCAGGCGTTGATCGATATTCTGACCAAGCCGAAAAATGCTTTGGTCAAGCAGTACCAGCGCCTGTTCGAGATGGAAGGGGTGCGGCTGGAGTTCACTGAAGGTGCCCTGCGCAGCATCGCCAAGCGGGCCGTCCAGCGCAAGACAGGTGCCCGCGGGCTGCGCTCGATCATGGAAAGCATCCTGCTGGAAACCATGTTCGATCTGCCCAGCCTCGAGGCGGTCGAGCAGATTGTGATCAATCGTGAGGTTGCCGACGAGCAGGCGCAACCGCTCTATATCTACGCTGATCGACGCGGCGACGTGGGTAGCAGCGCCTGACCTGGCCCTGCACCCAGCCAGCGGTGCTGCGTGGCGCCGCCGGAGGGACCCTCGGGGTTGATCTGAGCCACTAAGGCGACCACTTCACCGCAAGGCCGTCGTCCCAGGTGGCTGCGGNNCCGTGGTCGCCTGGGACGTATGACTCCAACAAGAGAGGTGGTAGCCAACGTGACCGCTCCGACCCATTGTTATCCGGTTCTGCCTCTGCGCGACATTGTCGTCTTCCCGCATATGATCGTGCCACTGTTCGTGGGGCGGGAGAAGTCTGTGCGCGCCCTCGAAGACGTCATGAAAGACGACCGGCAGATTTTGCTGGTGGCGCAGAAAAACGCTGCACAGGACGACCCGGCGACTCAGGATATCTTCACCGTCGGCACGGTCTCGACCGTACTGCAACTGCTGAAGCTGCCGGATGGCACGGTGAAGGTGCTCGTCGAGGGCGGTCATCGCGCCCGCGTTCTTGGATTTACCGAGCAGCAGAGCTTCTTCGAAGCGAATGCTGAGGTGCTCGAAGAGCAGGTCGGCGATCGGCAGGAGATGGAAGCGCTGGCGCGTTCGGTGGTGGGCCAGTTCGAGCAGTACATCAAGCTCAACAAGAAAATCCCGCCGGAAGTGCTGGTTTCAGTCAACCAGATTGAAGACCCGAGCAAGCTTGCCGATACGGTCGCCTCGCATCTGGCGTTGAAAATTGCCGACAAGCAGGATCTGCTTGAAATCAGCGGCGTCGTCGAACGGCTGGAGCGGGTCTACTCGCACATGGAGGCGGAGATCGGTGTTCTCCAGGTGGAGAAGCGGATCCGCAATCGGGTCAAGCGCCAGATGGAGAAGACTCAGCGCGAGTACTATCTAAACGAGCAGCTGAAGGCCATTCAGAAGGAGCTTGGCGAAAGCGAGGACGGTCGCGACGAGGTCGGCGAGTTCGAAGAGCGCATCAAAAAGACGGCGCTGAGCAAGGAAGCGCGGGAAAAATCGCTGGGCGAAGTCAAGAAGCTGCGGTCGATGAGTCCCATGTCGGCGGAAGCGACGGTCGTTCGTAACTATCTCGAATGGATGCTGGCGATCCCCTGGAAGAAGCGGACCCGGGTCAAGAAGGACATCCGCCTCGCGCAGGAGATTCTCGATGCTGACCACCATGGCCTGAAGAAGGTCAAGGAGCGCATCCTTGAGTATCTGGCCGTGCAGCAGCGGACCAGCAAACTTCGCGGTCCGATCCTCTGCCTCGTTGGCCCTCCCGGCGTCGGCAAGACATCACTCGGCAAATCCATCGCTCGCGCCACCGGACGGACCTTCGTGCGCATGTCCTTGGGTGGTGTCCGCGATGAGGCGGAGATCCGCGGTCATCGTCGCACCTACATCGGCTCGATGCCGGGGAAGGTGATCCAGGGGATGCGTAAGGCGAAGGCCTCCAACCCGCTGTTCCTGCTCGATGAAGTGGACAAGATGGGGCACGACTGGCGCGGTGATCCCGCCTCGGCGCTGTTGGAGGTCCTCGATCCGGAGCAGAACGCCAATTTCAGCGACCACTATCTCGAGGTGGATTACGACCTGTCCGACGTCATGTTTTTGACGACGGCAAACACGATGAACATGCCGGCNCCCCTGCTGGACCGGATGGAGATCATCCGCATCTCCGGCTACACCGAGGACGAGAAGGTGGAGATCGCCAAGCGCCACCTGATCCCAAAGCAGTTGGAGGGGCATGGACTCGCCAGCGGTGAATGGTCGATTTCCGACGGCGCGTTGCGCGATCTGATTCGCTACTACACCNNCCGCGAAGCGGGCGTGCGTAACCTTGAGCGCGAAATCGCCAATCTGTGCCGCAAGTCGATCAAGTCGATCATGATGGGCGAGCGGAGCGAGGTGCATCTCAACTCGCGCAATTTGGCCAAATACGCCGGCATTAAGCGCTTCCGCTACGGCGAGGTGGAAGACGAGGACATGATCGGCGTCTGCACCGGCCTCGCGTGGACGGAAGTGGGCGGTGAACTGTTGTCGATCGAGTCGGTGATCGTGCCCGGCAAGGGGCGGGTGACCTACACCGGCAAGCTTGGCGACGTCATGCAGGAATCCATCCAGGCGGCGAAGTCATTCGTCCAGTCGCGTGCGGTTCGCTTTGGTATTCGCCCCGATGTGTTCAGTAAGCGCGACATCCACGTCCACGTGCCGGAGGGGGCAACGCCGAAGGACGGCCCATCGGCGGGAGTGGCGATGGTGACGTCGATCGTCTCGGTGCTTGCCGGCATACCGATTCGCCGTGACGTGGCGATGACCGGCGAGTTGACACTGCGCGGTCGCGTGCTGCCCATCGGTGGCTTGAAGGAAAAGCTGTTGGCGGCGCATCGAGGCGGCATCAAAACGGTGCTGATCCCCCGCGACAACGAGCGCGAGCTCTCCGAGATACCGGACAACATCACCCGTGATCTCAAGATCATCCCGGCAGCAACGGTGGAAGAGGTACTGAAGGCGGCCCTCGTCACCGAGTTGACGCCAATCGAATGGGATGAGGGTGAGGATTTGCGTAAACCGCCGGTGGCTGGCTCGGCGGCCGAGGAAGACGACCTGGGTGAAGTGACGACGCACTAGCGCCCTTTGCGGCGTCTTGAGACGATTGCAAACGGACCGCCGATGCTGTGTGAGCAGCGTCGGCGGTTTGCGTTTAGGGGGCGTCGTGGTGAGCGGCGTTATCGTTACGATCCTGCCTTGCTGCGGGATCGCAACGCTTGTCGCCGCGTCATGGCTGCGGCATTGTGTGGGCAGCGGCGCAAGCCGCGTGCGGGCGGTTAGCTCAGTTGGTAGAGCGCCACGTTTACACCGTGGATGTCGGCGGTTCGAGCCCGTCACCGCCCACCAAACCCCAGGGGTAAATCCCAGAGGCAAATGCCACCGGCAAATTTCTGGGGTAGCCCCAAAGGCGGCGCGCCGCCGCCAGGGGGAAGCGCCGGCCGATGCTGAAAGAATTATGGGCAAACGCGGCCCGCAGGCAGCCGGCGGCGCTTAGCTCAAAGTTGCCTGACCGAAGCCGGACACCCTGACTTGACACCGCCTAGGGGGCGGTTTACACGAAGCTCTCTCCGAAGGGCGCCGCGGTGGTCTTGGGGGTGTAGCTCAGTCGGTTAGAGCGCTGGCCTGTCACGCCAGAGGCCGCGGGTTCGAGTCCCGTCACTCCCGCCAGCCCCGCCAAGGATTTGGGGCATCCCCCGCCTTGCCGCCCGGTCAATTAGAAGAGCGAGGAATCGCGGTGAACCCTCTCCTCGGTGAGTACCTTCCTATCCTGATGTTTCTGGCCATCGCTATTGTCGTCGCTGGCGGGGCGTTTGTTGCGTCCTACGTCATCGGCGGGGAACGTCCGGATCCGGACAAAACTGCGGCCTATGAATGCGGCTTTGATCCATTTGAAGACTCCCGCGGCAAATTCGATGTCCGCTTTTATCTTGTGGCGATTCTTTTCATCATTTTTGATTTGGAAGTGGCGTTTCTGTTCCCGTGGGCGGTTGCATTGGGAAGTATCGGCGCTTTCGGTTTTTGGTCGATGATGGTTTTTTTGGCGGTGCTCACTGTCGGTTTCATATATGAATGGCGCACCGGAGCCCTGGATTGGGAGTAGGAACCGCCATGCAGTCCACTGACCTGACACCGCGCAACGCCGAGAACATCGACGAGATCTGGACGGGCGTGACCGACGCGATCCAGGAGAAAGGCTTCCTCCTCACTCAGGTGGACAATCTGGTGAACTGGGCGCGCGCTGGCTCGCTGTGGCCGATGACCTTCGGTTCTCGCCTGCTGCGCCATCGAAATGATGCACGCCTACGTCAGCCGCTACGATCTCGATCGGTTCGGCGTCGTGCCTCGTCCCAGTCCCCGCCAGTCGGACGTGATCATCGTCGCCGGAACCTTGACCAACAAGATGGCGCCGGCGTTCCGGCGCGTCTATGACCAGATGGCGGAGCCCCGTTACGTTATTTCCATGGGCTCCTGTGCCAATGGCGGTGGCTACTATCACTACTCCTATGCGGTCGTCCGCGGCTGCGATCGGGTGGTTCCGGTCGACGTCTACGTACCCGGCTGCCCGCCGACAGCAGAAGCGCTTGTCTACGGCATCTTGCAATTGCAGAAAAAGATCAAGCGCACGGGTTCGCTCTGGCGCTAAGACGCGGCGTGATGGCTAACATCGCGGAAAGGGATGTGGTGAGGGCCGAGGGAATGGACACGGGTTTGCGCGAGCTTGGGGAATATCTCGTCGCGGCAATGGGCGACGCCATCAAAGAGGTGGCGCTGGTCAGCGAAGAGCTGATCGTTGTTGTGGAGCGGGAGGCCATTCGTCGGGTTCTGAGCTTCCTGCGCGACGATGTGAACTGCCAATTCAAGCAATTGATGGATGTGACCGCCGTCGATTTTCCCGGACGCAGCGAGCGCTTCGAGGTGGTCTATAATTTGCTTAGCCTCACCCACAATCGCCGCATCCGGATCAAGCTTGCCACCGACGAGCAGACCCCGGTGCCGACCGCCACTAGCCTATTCAATTCCGCCAACTGGTTTGAGCGCGAGGTGTGGGACTTGTTCGGCATCTTCTTCCGTGAACATCCGGACCTCCGGCGCATCCTGACCGACTACGGATTTCAGGGCCACCCACTGCGCAAGGACTTTCCGCTTACTGGCTACGTCGAGGTTCGCTACGACGACGACCTCAAGCGCGTCGTCTACGAGCCGGTGAAGCTGCCGCAGGATTTTCGCAATTTCGACTTCCTCAGTCCCTGGGAAGGCGTTCAGGCGCAGTTGCCGGGCGACGAGAAAGCCGGGGAGGCCAAGTAGGCGCTATGGCTGAAACCCAGATCAAGAATTTCACCCTCAATTTCGGCCCGCAGCACCCCTCTGCGCACGGTGTTCTGCGTCTCGTCCTCGAAATGGACGGGGAGACGATTGATCGCGCTGACCCCCACGTCGGTCTGCTGCATCGTGGCACCGAGAAGCTGATCGAATATAAGAGCTATTTGCAGTCGGTTCCCTACTTCGATCGCCTCGACTACGTGGCGCCGCAAAACCAGGAGCATGCCTTCGCCCTGGCGGTGGAGAAACTGACCGGGGTGTCGGCGCCGCTGCGTGGCCAGTACATCCGCGTGCTCTATGCCGAGATCGGTCGCGTGCTCAACCACATCTTCACCATCTGCGCCTTCGCCATGGATATTGGCGCGATGACGCCGATGCTGTGGGGCTTTGAGCAGCGGGAACGACTGATGGAGTTCTGCGAGCGCGTTTGCGGTGCGCGGCTCCACATGGCCTACTTCCGTCCCGGCGGGGTGTCGCTCGACCTGCCGGCCGGGCTGGCCGATGACATCTGGGAGTGGACGGAGAAGTTCACCGCTTTCCTTGATGATCTGGAGGCGCTGCTCACCGAGAACCGGATCTTCAAGCAGCGTTCCGTCGATGTGGGCGCCATCTCTGCCGAGGACGCGCTCAACTGGGGCTTTTCTGGACCGTGCCTGCGTGCCGCGGGTGTGCCCTGGGATCTGCGCAAGGCGCAGCCTTATGACGTCTACGATCGCCTCGATTTCGATGTGCCCATCGGCAAGCATGGCGACTGCTACGATCGTTATCTGGTGCGCATGTACGAACTGCGCGAATGCCAGAAGATTATCCGGCAATGCCTGAAGGAGATGCCGCCGGGGCCGGTGAGGGCCGATGATCGCAAGCTCGCGCCACCGCCACGCCGGGAGATGAAGCACTCCATGGAGGCGTTGATCCACCATTTCAAGCTGTACACCGAGGGTTACCACGTGCCCCCTGGGGAAACGTACACGGTGGTGGAAGCGCCGAAGGGCGAGTTCGGCGTCTACCTGGTGTCCGACGGTACCAACCGGCCGTATCGCTGCCGGATCCGNCCCCCCGGCTTCCCGCATCTTGCGGCGATGGACTTCCTGACGCGCGGCCACATGCTGGCTGACGTCGTTGCGGTGCTCGGGTCTCTCGATATCGTCTTTGGGGAGATTGACCGATGAGCGCCGATCTGGTCGTCGATTTCGCGTTCACCAGCCATAATCAGGAGCTTGCGCGGCAGATCATCGGCAAATACCCGCCGGGTCGGCAGGCAAGCGCGGTCATTCCACTTTTGATGCTGGCGCAACGCCAGCATGGCGGCTGGCTGCCGCAGGCGGCGCTTGATCACGTGGCAGGAATACTCGGCATGCCGCCGATCCGCGTCTACGAAGTCGCAACCTTCTATACGATGTTCAAGCTGAAGCCGGTCGGGCGCCATCACATCGAGGTTTGCACCAATATCGCCTGTTGGTTGCGCGGCTCGGAGCAGATCCTCGCCGCCTGTAAAGATAAGCTTGGCATCGCGCCCGGCGAAACCACCGCGGACGGCCTGTTTACCCTGTCGGAAGCGGAGTGCCTCGGCGCCTGCGTCAATGCGCCGATGGTGCAGATCGGTGTGGACTACTTCGAGGATTTGTCGGTCGAAGCGATCGGCGCGATCATCGATGCGCTGCGCGCCGGTGAGAGCCCAGGTCCAGGTTCGCAGATTGGTCGCAAGAGTTCGGAACCCATCACCGGCCTCACGTCGCTCGGCGGCGATGGTGCCAATTCGGCCCCAACCCAGAGTGGNAGCGCACTGATGCTGCGGGATCAGGACCGCATCTTTACCAATATCTATGGTCTGAACGACACCTCGCTTGGCGGCGCGCGCAGTCGTGGTGATTGGGATGGCACGCATGGCCTGATCGCCAAGGGGCGGGACTGGATCGTCGACGAGGTGCGGAAGTCCGGTCTGCGCGGCCGCGGCGGTGCCGGTTTCGGCACCGGCATGAAGTGGTCCTTCATGCCGAAGACGCCGGGCGACCGACCGCACTACCTCGTGGTCAATGCTGACGAGGGCGAGCCGGGCACTTGCAAGGATCGGGAGATCCTGCGACATGAGCCGCACAAGCTGATCGAGGGAACGCTGCTCGCCGGCGTCGGCATGGGTGCGCACGCCTGCTACATCTACGTCCGCGGCGAATTCTACCGCGAGGCGGAGGCGCTGCAGCGGGCCATCGACGAGGCTTATGCTGAGGGCTTGATCGGCGTCAATGCTTGCGGCACCGGCTGGACCTACGATGTCTACGTCCATCTCGGCGCCGGGGCATATGTCTGCGGCGAAGAGACGGCGCTGATCGAGAGCCTTGAGGGCAAGAAGGGACAGCCGCGGCTGAAGCCGCCCTTTCCGGCGAATGTGGGTCTTTACGGCTGCCCGACCACGGTCAACAACGTGGAAACCATCGCTGTGGTGCCGACGATCCTCCGTCGCAGCGGCGATTGGTTTGCCAACCTCGGCAAGCCGAGGAACACCGGTACCAAGCTGTTCAACATCTCTGGCCACGTCAACGCACCGTGTACGGTGGAAGAGGAGATGGGGATCCCGCTGAAGGAGTTGATCGAGCGGCATGCCGGCGGCGTCATCGGCGGCTGGGACAACCTGCTCGCGATTATTCCCGGCGGCTCGTCGGTGCCGGTGCTGCCGAAGTCGATCTGTGACAGCGTGTGCATGGATTTCGACTCACTGGTGGCGGTGAAGTCCGGCCTGGGCACGGCCGCGGTGATCGTGATGGACAAGAGCGCCGATGTGGTGCGCGCCATCACCCGTTTGTCCCGCTTCTACAAGCACGAGAGCTGCGGCCAGTGTACGCCCTGCCGGGAAGGCACCGGCTGGATGTGGCGGGTCATGGAGCGCCTGTGCGATGGCCGCGCCCGGATCGAAGAAATCGATATCCTGGAGCAGGTTACCAAAGAGGTCGAAGGCCATACGATCTGCGCCCTTGGCGACGCTGCGGCTTGGCCCATACAAGGACTGATTCGGCATTTCCGCCCCGAGCTTGAGCGGCGTATTCACGCCTCGGCGCAGGCCGCCGGTCGCGAAGCCGCCTAGGAGACATCCGATGCCGAAGCTGACCATCGACGGGCAGGAAATCGAGATCGCGCCGGGGATGACGGTGCTGCAGGCGTGCGAGGCGGCCGGGGTCGAGATCCCGCGTTTCTGCTATCACGAGCGGCTGTCCATCGCCGGCAACTGTCGGATGTGCCTTGTTGCGCTTAAGGGATCGCCGAAACCGGTGGCCTCCTGCGCCATGCCTGCCGCGGACGGCATGGTGGTTGAAACCGACACTCCGGCGGTGCGCGGCATGCGCCGTGGCGTCATGGAGTTCCTGCTGATCAATCATCCGCTGGACTGCCCGATCTGCGATCAGGGCGGCGAATGCGATCTGCAGGACCTAGCCATGGGATATGGCTTTGATCGGGGTCGCTTCAAGGAAAACAAGCGGGCGGTTCAGGACAAGGACTTCGGCCCGCTGGTCAAGACGTCGATGAACCGGTGCATTCATTGTACCCGTTGTATCCGTTTCGTGACCGAGGTCGCGGGCGTCCCTGAACTGGGCGCTACCGGCCGCGGCGAAAACATGGAAGTGGGCACCTACATCAAGAAGGCGCTGACTTCGGAGCTGTCCGGCAACATCATCGATCTTTGTCCGGTGGGGGCGCTGACCTCGAAGCCGTACGCCTATGTGGCCCGCCCCTGGGAGTTGAACAAGACCGAGTCGATCGACGTGATGGACGCGGTTGGCAGCAACATTCGCGTCGACGCTCGGGGTGAGGAAGTGCTGCGGGTGCTGCCGCGACTGAACGACGCCATCAACGAGGAATGGATTTCCGACAAGACGCGCTTCGCCTGCGACGGTTTGCGAAGACAGCGTCTGGACCGGCCCTATGTGCGTCGCAACGGCCGCCTCGTGCCGGCCACCTGGGCGGAGGCATTCACCGCCATTGCCGAGCGGCTGCAGGGGCTCGATGGCCGGCGGATTGGCGCCATTGCCGGCGATCTCGCCTGCGCAGAGTCGATGTTTGCGCTGAAGTCGCTGCTGCAGACCCTTGGCTCGCCCAATCTCGACTGTCGGCAGGACGGCGCCAAGCTCCCCAGCCAGCTGCGGGCAGGGTATACCTTTAATTCGACGATCGCCGGTATTGATCAGGCGACCGCATGTCTCTTGATTGGCACCAATCCGCGCATCGAAGCAGCGGTGATCAATGCTCGCCTTGGCCGCCGTTTCCGCCACCGGTCGCTGCCGGTGGGGCTTATTGGTCCGTACGTCGACCTGACCTATCCCTACGAGCATCTCGGCGATGAACTGCATCTGATCGGCGCGATTGCCTCGGGTCAGCATCCGTTCGCCGAGCGCCTGCGGCAGGCGGAGCGACCGATGCTGATCGTCGGCATGGCGGCGCTGGCGCGGCCTGACGGCGACGCCGTGCTCGCGGCCACGCGCTGGCTCGCCGAGTCTTGCGGTCTTATCCGCCCGGATCTGGGATGGAACGGCTTCAACGTCCTGCATACCGCAGCGGCGCGNGTGGCTGGTCTGGATTTGAGCTTCACGCCAGGGCCCGGTGGGTATGATCTGGCCGGAATGCAGTCGGCCGCCGAGGCGGGCAATCTTGATGTCGTCTACCTGCTGGGGGCGGACGAACTCGACATGTGCCGGCTTGGTTCGGCGTTCGTCATCTACCAGGGCCATCATGGTGACGCCGGTGCCAACCGCGCCGACGTCATCCTGCCCGGTGCGGCCTATACCGAGAAGGATGGCACCTACGCTAATACCGAGGGCCGGGTGCAGCGCAGCGAACTGGTCTGTCATCCGCCGGGAGAGGCGAAGGCGGACTGGGCGATCCTGCGCGCCCTTTCGGAGCGGCTGGGGCAGACGCTTCCCTTTGACTCGCTCGGCCAATTGCGGGCGGCGATGGTGGCGGCCAGCCCGGTGCTGGGTACCCTGGACCAGGTGACCTCTGCCCCGTGGAGCGAGTTCGGCATCCCGGGTATTGTCGACGGCTATCAGCCGATCAGCTACCCGATCAGCAACTTCTACCTCACCAACCCTATCTGCCGCGCATCGGCGACCATGGCGCGATGTGTGGACGCGTTCCTCGGCGAGACGGCGAGAAAGACTGGCACCGATGACTAGCCCCCTATGGACCGACTATCTNNCCTGCCGGCGATCATCACCGTCCTGCAGATCCTGGCGATCGTCCTGCCGCTGCTGATGGCGGTTGCCTACCTGACCTTCGCCGAGCGCAAAGTCATCGCCGCGATGCACATGCGCAAGGGGCCGAACGTGGTCGGTCCCTTCGGCCTGCTGCAGCCCATGGCCGACGGCCTGAAGCTGATGCTGAAGGAAACGGTGATCCCCGCCACCGCCAATCGGGGCGTGTTCATCATCGCGCCGATGATCACCTTCATTCTGGCGCTGATCGCCTGGGCGGTGATCCCCTTCGACAAGGGCTGGGTGCTGGCCGACATCAACGTCGGTATCCTTTATATGTTCGCCATCTCCTCGCTTGGCGTCTACGGCATCATCATGGCCGGCTGGGCGAGCAACTCGAAGTACGCCTTCCTCGGCGCGATGCGCTCGGCGGCGCAGATGGTGTCGTATGAAGTGTCGATGGGCTTCGTCATCGTTACCGTTCTGCTCTGCGTCGGATCGCTGAACATGAGCGATATCGTCGAGGCGCAGAGGGGCAGCGGCCTGATCAATTGGTGGTTTGCCGCACCGCTGCTGCCCATGGCGGTGATCTTTTTCGTCTCAACCCTGGCGGAGACCAATCGTCATCCCTTCGATCTGCCGGAGGCCGAAGCCGAACTGGTGGCGGGTTATAACGTCGAATACTCGGCGATGACCTTTGCCCTGTTCTTCCTCGGTGAATACGCCAACATGATTCTGATGTCGGCGTTGACCAGCGTGCTTTTCCTNGGGGGATGGCTGCCGCCGTTGAATATCGCCCCGTTCACCTGGGTGCCCGGGCTGGTGTGGTTCGCGCTGAAGATCGCGGCCTGCCTGTTTGTCTTCTTGTGGGTGCGGGCGACGTTGCCGCGCTATCGCTACGATCAACTGATGCGATTGGGTTGGAAGGTGTTCCTGCCGATTTCGTTGATCGCGGTCGTACTTGTGTCTGGCATCCTGGTCGGCTTCGACCTGACGCCAGGCGTGCGCTGAGATAACGAGGAGCAATGTTCGATGGGTGTTATACGCACCTTTTTTCTCGGCGAGTTGCTGTCCGGGCTTGGGCTGACGTTCAGCTATATGTTCAAACCGTCGGTGACGTTGAACTATCCCTACGAGAAAGGGCCGCTCAGTCCGCGCTTCCGTGGTGAGCATGCATTGCGGCGCTATCCGAATGGCGAAGAGCGCTGTATCGCCTGCAAGCTGTGCGAGGCGGTGTGCCCGGCCCAAGCGATCACCATCGAAGCGGAGCCACGCAACGACGGCAGCCGGCGGACCACCCGCTACGATATCGACATGCTGAAATGCATCTACTGCGGCTTTTGTCAGGAAGCATGCCCGGTGGACGCGATCGTCGAGGGACCGAATTTCGAGTTTTCGACCGAGACGCGCGAGGAGTTGATGTACGACAAGGATAAGCTGCTGGCGAACGGTGACCGCTGGGAAACCGAGATCGCGGCAAACCTGGCGGCAGATGCTCCTTATCGTTGACTGTGCTGTGCTGATTCGACAATAAACACGTGGCCTTCCTCCGGAAGGCCAGAGAACAAATCAAGCCACTCGCTGGCTCAACCCGGATAGCCAATGATTATTCAGGCAATCGCGTTCTATTTGTTTGCCGTGGTGGCCGTCGGTTCCGCCGTCATGGTAATCTCGGCGCGCAACCCGGTTCATTCAGTTCTGTTCCTGATCCTTACATTCTTTAATGCTGCCGGGCTTTTCGTCCTCATGGGGGCGGAATTCCTCGCGATGATTCTTGTGATCGTCTACGTCGGCGCCGTCGCGGTCATGTTCATGTTTGTCGTGATGATGCTCGATATTAACTTTGCCGAGCTGCGTCAGGGCTTTCTCCGCTATCTGCCGATCGGCGGCGTCGTCGGGCTCATTCTCCTCGGCGAACTGCTGCTCATCCTCGGTGGCTGGACGCTGTCGCCGGAGGCGGCGCAGCAGGCGGCCGCACCGTTGCCGGTGGCGGGTACGGTCACCAATACGTTGGCGCTGGGACAGATCATCTATACCCAATACCTCTACCTGTTCCAGGCAGCGGCGATGATCCTGCTGGTGGCGATGATTGGTGCCATTGTGCTGACGCACCGACGGCGCCCGGGTGTGCGCCGGCAGAACATTGCGGCACAGGTTAATCGCCGGCCGCAGGACTGCGTCGAAATCCGCAAAGTACCGTCAGGGAAGGGGATCTGATGTTTGTGATCGGCCTCGGTCATTACCTCAGTGTCGCCGCGATCCTGTTCGCGCTGGGCATTTGGTATTTTCATCAACCGCAAGAACATCATCGTGATTTTGATGTCCGTTGAGCTGATGCTGCTTGCGGTCAATCTCAACCTGGTCGCCTTTTCGACGGCTCTGCACGACCTCGTCGGCCAGGTATTCGCCATGTTCGTTCTGACGGTGGCAGCGGCGGAAGCCGCGATCGGACTTGCGATCCTGGTTATCTATTTCCGCAATCGCGGGACGATCGCGGTTGAAGACGTCAACCTGATGAAGGGCTGAGGGGCCGCTCCATGTCGATCGCCGTCGTCTTTCTTCCGCTCCTCGGTGCGATCATCGCTGGGTGCCTTGTTTTCGTCCGCTGCGAAGACAAGCACGCCAAGCACCGTATCGATACGCTGTCGCAGTACATCACCTGCGGCGCCTTGTTGCTATCGATGGCGGGGGCCATCACCCTCTTTATCGATGTGGCGCTCCACGGCAACGCGCACACTGTCCGCCTGTTTACCTGGATCGAGTCGGGAGCCCTGGAGACCGCCTGGTCGCTGAAGGTTGATACGCTGACCGCGGTGATGCTGATCGTCGTGACCGTGGTTTCGGCCATGGTGCACGTCTATTCCATCGGCTACATGCACCACGACACCAGCATTCCTCGGTTCATGGCCTACCTGAACCTGTTCACCTTCTTCATGCTGATGCTGGTGACCGCTGACAACCTGCTGCAGCTGTTTTTCGGCTGGGAAGGAGTCGGCCTCGCGTCCTACCTGCTGATCGGCTTCTGGTACGACCGACCATCAGCTTGCAAGGCGGCGATCAAGGCCTTCGTCGTCAACCGCGTGGGCGACGTGGGTTTCACCCTTGGCATCCTCGGCGTCTATCTTATCTTTGGCAGCATTCAGCTGGATACGGTGTTCGCCGGAGCAGCTGCCCACGCCAATACCGTCGTCAACGTTTTTGGCGCCGACCTGCACGCGATGACGCTGATCTGCATCTTGTTGTTCATTGGCGCCATGGGCAAATCGGCGCAGCTCGGCCTCCATACTTGGCTGCCGGACGCCATGGAAGGCCCGACCCCGGTGTCGGCGTTGATCCACGCCGCGACCATGGTTACCGCCGGTGTCTTTCTGGTGGCACGGATGTCGCCGCTGTTCGAATACTCGGATACGGCGCTGGCAGTGGTGACCATCATCGGTGCATCGACGGCATTCTTTGCGGCGACCATTGGCTGCGTACAGAACGACATCAAGCGGGTGATCGCCTATTCAACCTGCTCGCAGCTCGGCTACATGTTCTTCGCCCTCGGTGTTTCTGCCTACTCCGCCGGCATCTTTCACCTGATGACGCACGCCTTTTTCAAGGCGCTACTCTTCCTCGGTGCCGGCTCGGTGATCCATGCCATGTCCGACGAGCAGGACATGCGGAAGATGGGCGGTATCTGGAAGCTGGTGCCGGTGACCTACGTGCTGATGTGGATCGGCTCGCTGGCGCTGGCGGGCATCTGGCCCTTTGCCGGCTACTGGTCGAAGGACATCGTTNNCGAAGCCGCGTACGCCGCGGAAACTGCAGTGGGCCACTATGCGTTCTGGCTCGGCATCGCCGCCGCTTTCATGACGGCCTTCTACTCATGGCGGCTCATTCTGATGACTTTCCATGGCAAGCCGCGCGCCGAAGATAGCGTCATGGCGCGGGTGCACGAGTCGCCCAAGGTCATGCTGCTGCCCATGTGCGTTCTCGCTGTGGGCGCCTGCTTCGCCGGCTATGTGGCACACGACTGGTTTGTTGGCCACGATATGGACGAGTTCTGGCGCGGCGCAATCTTCGTCTTGCCGTCGCATCCGGCACTGGAAGAAGCGCATCATGTGCCGGAATGGGTGGCGCTGCTGCCGCTCATCGTCGGCCTTGCTGGCATCGCCCTGGCCTATGTCCTCTACTCGTTCCTGCCGAGCTTGCCTGCGGCCATCGCCTCGACCTTCGCTCCCGTCTACCGCTTCCTGCTCAACAAGTGGTATTTCGACGAGCTGTATGATGCCATCTTCGTCCGGCCGGCGTTCATGCTCGGGCGCGGCTTCTGGAAGGGTGGCGATGGGAAGATGATCGACGGTCTCGGTCCCGACGGCATCGCCGCCACTGCGCTACGGGTTGCGCGCGGTGCCACCCGGTTGCAAACCGGTTACATCTTTCACTACGCGTTTGCCATGCTGATCGGCGTGCTGATCCTGGTCAGCTGGTATCTCCTTCGGGTCGCGGGTTAACACAGCCATGATGAATCTGCCGATCCTCTCGCTGATCACCTTTCTGCCGCTTGTCGGTGCTCTGCTCATCCTGACCATTCGCGGTGAGGCNGGGGTGGTCGCGCGCAACGCCCGCAATGTGGCGTTGCTCACGTCGCTGACGACGTTTGCCCTGTCGCTGATCGTGTGGTTCGGCTTCGACCGCAGCGTGGCGGAGTTTCAGTTTGAAGAACGGGCGCTGTGGATGCCCGACTTCAATATTTCCTACCACATGGGCGTCGACGGCATTTCGATGCTCCTCGTGCTGCTGTCGACCGTGCTTATCCCGATCTGCATTCTTGCCAGTTGGGAAAGCATCAAGGTTCGAGTCAAGGAATTCATGATCGCGTTTATGATCATGGAGACTACTCTGGTAGGCGCTTTCTGTGCGCTTGACCTTATCCTGTTTTATGTTTTCTTCGAAGGCGTGCTGATCCCGATGTTCCTTATTATCGGCGTTTGGGGTGGCCCGCGGCGCGTCTATTCAGCGTTCAAATTCTTTCTCTACACCCTCATCGGCTCGGTGCTGATGTTGATCGCGCTGTTGGCGATCTACATTCAGGCCGGCACCACCGACATTCCAGCGCTGCTTGAACACAACTTCCCGCCGAGCATGCAGACGTGGCTCTGGCTAGCCTTCCTGTCGGCGTTTGCGGTGAAGTTGCCCATGTGGCCGGTGCACACTTGGCTGCCTGATGCGCACGTGGAGGCGCCTACGTCCGGATCGGTGATCCTGGCCGGCGTGATGCTGAAATTCGGTGGCTACGGCTTCCTGCGCTTCTCGCTACCCATGTTGCCGGACGCCTCGGCCTACTTCGCGCCACTGATGTTTGCTCTCAGCGTGGTCGCCGTTATTTACACCTCGCTGGTGGCGCTGGCCCAGGAGGACATGAAGAAGCTGATTGCCTACTCGTCTGTGGCTCATATGGGCTACGTGACGGTTGGGGCGTTCAGCCTGACGTCGCAGGGCGTCGAAGGGGCGCTGTTCCAGATGCTCAGCCACGGCGTCGTCTCGGCCGCACTCTTCCTCATCGTCGGCGTGGTCTACGACCGTACCCACTCGCGAGAGATCGCAACCTATGGTGGGCTGGTGCACCGGATGCCAGTGTATGCGCTGGTCTTCATGCTGTTCACCCTCGCGTCGGTCGGTCTGCCAAGCACGGGTGGCTTCGTCGGTGAGTTTCTCGTCCTGGTGGGCGCCTTCCAGGCCAACGCCTGGGTGGCCTTCCTCACCGCGCTCGGCATGATCCTCGGTGCCGGCTACATGCTCTATCTCTATCGGCGGGTGATTTTTGGCACGCTGACCAAGGACGCGCTGAAGTCGATGATGGACCTCACGCCGCGGGAGATCGCTATCTTCGCGCCGCTGGTTGTCCTCGTCCTCTGGATGGGCATTTATCCATCCTCGTTCCTGGACGTGATCCATGTATCGGTGGACCACTTGGTTACTCGCGTGCAGCTTGCCAGTAATCCACAAGCCGCTCTTTCACTCGTTTCTCGCTAGCCACAACCCGGGATTGGACGGAGCCTTTCATGCCTATCGCCGCAATGCCTAACCTTATTCCGGCGATGCCCGAGATCTTTCTGGCGTTGGCGGCGATGGGGTTGCTGCTGCTGGGGGCCTTTCAACCGAACACCGAAGGGGCGATGGCGATCCGCAACAGCCGTCTGTCGCAACGGCTGGGCGTGGTGACGCTGCTCCTCACCTTGCTTTTGGTGGCGACAATCGCCGCCAAGGCCAAGGGTGAGACGTTCTCCGGCCTGTTCGTCGTTGATGGCTTTGCGCTGTTCTTCAAGATCGGCATCCTTGCCGCGGCAGCGTTGTCGCTGGTGTTGGCCCAGGACTACCTGGAAAAGGAGCGGATCGCCCGCTTCGAGTTCCCGGTGCTGATCCTGCTCTCGACGCTCGGCATGCTGATGATGGTCTCGGCGAATGACCTGATGTCGCTCTATGTCGGCCTTGAGCTGCAGAGCCTGGCGCTGTACGTGGTCGCCTCCTTTCACCGCACTGACGTGCGCTCTACCGAAGCGGGCTTGAAGTATTTCGTTCTCGGCGCCTTGGCTTCGGGCATGCTGTTGTACGGCAGTTCGCTCGTTTATGGCTTCGCCGGAACCACCGGCTTTGGCGGCATTGCGGCGGCGTTTAGCACTGCGGCAGAGACGATGCCGCCAACCGGTATCCTCGTCGGTCTAGTGTTTGTGGTCGCCGGTCTCGCCTTTAAGATCTCCGCCGTGCCCTTCCATATGTGGACGCCGGACGTCTACGAGGGGGCGCCGACACCGGTGACGGCATTTTTCTCGGTGGCACCGAAGCTGGCAGCATTCGGCCTCCTGGTCCGGGTGATGTTTGGTCCCTTTGGCAGCCTGGTCGCGCAGTGGCAGCAGATCATCGTCTTTATCTCTCTGGCGTCGATGATCCTCGGTGCCTTCGCAGCAATCGGTCAGACCAACATCAAGCGGCTGATGGCCTACAGTTCCATCGGCCATGTGGGTTACGCGCTGATCGGCGTTGCCGTCGGCACCAAGGACGGCGTCATTGGCGTCCTGATCTACCTGAGCATCTACATCGTGATGAGCATCGGCACCTTCGCCTGCATCATCTCGATGCGTCGCCAGGGTCAGGCGGTCAGTGGCATTGCTGATCTGGCCGGCTTGTCGAAGACGAACCCGGTGATAGCGCTGGCGCTGGCGATCTTCATGTTCTCCATGGCTGGCATTCCACCACTGGCCGGCTTTTTCGGTAAGCTCTATATCTTCCGCTCCGCCGTGGAAGGGGGCCTGTTTCTTCTGGCCATTGTCGGCGTGGTGAGCAGCGCGGTTGCCGCCTTCTATTATCTTCGCATCATCAAGCTGATGTACTTCGATCAGGCTGAGGAGCCGTTGGATCGCGCCATGGCGCGTGAAGTCGGCTGGGTGACCGCGATAACGGCGCTGGCCATCGCACTCTTCTTCATCTTTCCGCAGCCGCTGCTTTCATCCGCGGGAAGGGCAGCAACGTCGCTGTTTGGCGGATGAGTGCGGCTGCAAAGCCGCCATCGCTCCTCCCGCTGCCCTTTGGTTATCGTCATCTCGCGCTCGGCGTAATCGGTTCCACCAACGACGAGGCACAGCGTTTCGCTGTACAGGGTGAGCCGGCGGGGCTGATCGTCAGCGCCAGCGAACAGACGCAAGGCCGGGGTCGGCAACGACGATCCTGGCTATCGCCGGCGGGCGGCCTCTACTGCTCATTCCTGCTGCGTCCACCCTGCGAACTACGGCAGGCGCCGGAAGTTGGCTTCGTCACCGCGGTTGCCGTCGCCGATGCCGTCATTGCTCTGCTGGGCACCGACGAGCGTGTTGGCTGCAAGTGGCCGAACGACATTCTGGTGGGCGGCCGCAAAGTGGCGGGAATCCTGGTGGAGTCGGCGGCGCTGGCCAACAACACCCTGGACTGGGTGGTCGCCGGTATCGGCATCAACCTGGGTGAACGACCGGCCGCGGACATGGTGATGTATCCGGCCACTTGCCTCGCTGACGAAGGGGCGACGGCGGTCACACCGGAGGTGGCGCTTGCCGTGCTTGCCGCCGCCATGGCCGTATGGCTGGATCGCTGGCAGACGGTGGGATTCGCGCCCGTTCGGCAGGCTTGGCTGCGCCGGGCACATCGCCAGGGCGAGCGTCTGGTGGTCCGCGGCGGTGCGGCGGATTTGGAGGGCGAGTTCATCGACCTCGATGCCAGCGGCGCGCTGGTGCTGCAGACGCAGCAGGGCCGTCGCGTGGTCACCGCCGGTGACTGCTTTCCAGAAAACCTCCCCCATGACTGACCGAAGGCATTCCGCCCATGTTGCTTGCTATTGATACGGGCAACACCAACACCGTTTTTGCCGTCTTCGACGATGAGGGACACATCCGCGGTGAATGGCGGGCATCGAGCGATGTCAACCGCACCGCCGACGAATCCGGCATCTGGTTGTCACAACTGCTCAGTCTGGCCGGGTTGGAGCGATCGTCCATTACGGCGGCGATCATTGCCTCGGTTGTTCCGGCCACCGTGTTCAGCTCGCGCGCCCTGTGCCGGCGGTATTTCAATTGCCAGCCGCTGGTGGTGGGCACCGCCGAAGTGGATATCGGCATCAAGGTGCTGCTCGATCGCCCTGAAGAGATTGGCGCCGACCGGCTGGTCAATGCGGTTGCTGCCTATCACGAGTACGGCGGGCCGAAGATCGTCGTCGACTTCGGGACCGCGACCACCTTCGACGTGATCGATGCGGAGGGGAGCTATTTGGGTGGCACGATTGCCCCGGGGATCAATCTGTCGCTAGCGGCGTTGCATCGGACGGCGGCGCAATTGCCGCGGGTGGCGGTTGGGAGGCCGGAGCGGGTGATCGGCAAGACGACCGTGCAGGCGATGCGTTCGGGGATTTTCTGGGGTTATGTTGGCTTGATCGAAGGAATGGTGGAACGGATCCGTGACGAACTGGGGGCCCAGGCTGGGGTTATCGCCACTGGCGGTCTGGCGCCGCTGTTTACCGAGTGCTGCCCGGTCCTCGAACATGTCGATCTCCATCTCACACTCAAAGGGTTGCTGGAGGTCTATCGCCGCAACGTCCACCGGTAGCTTGCATGGCCGCTGAACTTCTCTTCGTTGCGCTGGGTGGTGCCAACGAGATCGGGATGAATCTCAACCTCTATGGTTATGGTGAGCCTGACGAACACCGCTGGCTGATGATCGACCTAGGCGTATCCTTCGGCGGCTCGTTACCGGGCGTCGATGTGTTCATGCCCGACCCGAGCTTTATCGCGGCACAGCGGGAACGGCTGGATGGGTTGTTGCTCACCCATGCCCACGAGGATCATCTGGGTGCGGTGCCCTACCTTTGGCCGCGGCTGCGCTGCCCGATCTGGGGCTCCGAGTTTACCCTGACGATGCTGCAACGGAAGCTGGAGGGGCTGCCGTGGGCGCGCGAGGTCCCGCTGCATCGCATCCCCGACAGCGGCCGCCTTCGCATCGGTGCCTTCGATCTGGAGATGATCGACGTCACCCATTCGATTCCCGAGGCGAGTGCCGTGGCGGTGCGCTCACCCGTCGGCACGGTGCTGCATACCGGCGACTGGAAGTTTGACCCCAACCCGGTGGTAGGCCCGGTCTCGGATGAGGCGAAACTGCGGCGGGTTGGCGACGGTGGGGCGTTGGCGATTGTCTGTGATTCCACCAACGTCTTCGANGCGGGGAGGTCGGGTTCCGAAGGCGACCTTCTGCCCGACCTGTCGCGGCTGATCGGGAGTTGCCGCGAGCGCGTCGTCGTCGCCTGCTTTGCCACCAACATTGCCCGCTTGCAGACAATCGCTACTGCTGCGCGGGAAAACGGTCGCGATGTGGTGCTGACCGGGCGATCGCTGAAGCGAACCTATGCCGCTGCCCGCGCCTGCGGCTATCTGCAGACTGTGCCGGCTTTTCTTGATGACGAGGACGTGGGCAGCCTGGCACGCAGGCGGACGCTTGTGGTCGCCACTGGTGGACAAGGTGAACCGCGCGCGGCCCTGGCGCGGCTGGCAGCGGAAAAGCATCCGACGCTGAAGCTGGAAGCCGGCGACACGGTGATTTTTTCGGCGCGGGTCATTCCCGGCAACGATCTGGCGGTGGGCCGGCTCCAAAATCAACTGCTGCGGCGTGGGATCGACGTGCTGACGCATCGCGACGGGCTGGTTCACGTCTCCGGTCACCCGGCCCGGGCAGAACTGGAGTGTATGTACGGGTTGGTGCGGCCGCGCATCGCCATCCCGGTGCACGGCGAGCTTCGCCACCTGCGTGAGCACGCCAAGGTCGCGCGCGCCTGTGGCGTGGACGAGGTGATCGTGGGCGAGAATGGCTCGATCGTTCGGCTCTGGCCCGGCCCGGCCGAGATCGTCGCCACTGCCCCTGCGGGGCGCTTGGTGGTCGAAGGTAATCGTCTTGTCGACCTGGGCAGCAACCTGATCACCCTGCGGACACGCGCATTGTACAACGGCGCGGCCTTGGTGACTGTTGTGGTAAATGGTACCAGGATGCAGGCGGACGACGTGCAAGTATCGTCGATCGGGCTGCTCGACGAAGGCGAGGAAAACCTGCTGCGCATGGTGCAGAATGGCGTCGCTGTTGCCGTGCANGGCGCTACCGAAAAAGCGCGGGACGACGATGAAACGCTGCGCGAAGCAATCCGGCTTGCCGTCCGGCGTTGCTTTCGCCAAATATTCGACAAACGGCCAGTGACGCATGTTCACCTGGTCCGCGTCGAGGAATGACAGAGGAGGGAAGTTATGATTGGTCGCTTTAACCACGTTGCGATTGCGGTGCCGGACCTGAATGCGGCAGTCAAGACGTATCAAGACGTGCTCGGGGCGAAAGTCTCCGCGCCGCAGGACGAACCCGCCCATGGTGTAACCGTGGTGTTCGTCGAACTGCCCAACACCAAAGTGGAACTGCTGTATCCGCTGGGCGAAAATTCGCCGATCAAGGGTTTCCTCGACAAGAACCCGGGCGGCGGCATTCACCACATCTGTTACGAAGTGGACGACATCCTTGTTGCCCGCGACCGTCTGAAGGCGAGTGGTGCCCGCGTTCTCGGCAGCGGCGACCCGAAAATCGGCGCGCACGGTAACCCGGTCCTGTTCCTGCATCCGAAGGACTTCTACGGTACGCTAGTGGAACTGGAGCAAGCCAAGGCACCAGCGGCGGCCGAGTAGTTGCTCGCCGGAGGTCTGTGGATCGTATGAACTGGTTTAGCGGCTTCGTTACCTTTGTGCTCATCTGGTGGCTGGTTTTGTTCATGGTACTCCCCTGGGGTATCAGAACGATTGGTCACGACGATGTCTTGCGCGGACACGACGCCGGTGCGCCACAGCAATCCAGGATCGGCCTGAAGCTGGCGGTAACCTCGGTGGTTACCGCCGTCCTTTGGGTCGCTGTCTATTTTATCATCGACAGCGGCGTGATCTCGTTGCGACCCTAGATGTCGAGTTACTGCGACAGTGCCGCCAACGATCCGCTGCATCGTGATTATCACGATCACGAATACGGCTTTCCAATCGCCGATGACGCGGCACTTTTCGAGCGGTTGACGCTGGAGATTTTCCAGGCGGGCCTGACTTGGCGGCTCATTCTGCAGCGCCGGCCGGCGCTGCAGCTGGCCTTTGCCGGCTTTGATCCGGCCAAGGTCGCCGCCTTCGATCGGGCGGTGGTGGAGGTGTTGCTCGCCGACCGGACGATCATCCGTAACCGCCGCAAGATCGAGGCGACGATCCACAACGCTGCGGTGATCCGCGACTTACGCCTGCAGGCAGGAGGTTTCGACGCTTGGTTGCGCCGGCATCATCCCCGGTCAGAGGCGGAGTGGGTTCGGCTGTTCAAGGCGACGTTCCGGTTCATGGGACCGGAAATCGTGCGGGAATTTCTGCTGAGTCTTGGGTTTCTGCCCGGGGCGCACCGCGAGGATTGTCCGGTACAGGTGCGAATACGTGCCCTCAATCCACCGTGGCTTGCTCATTGCCCTGAAGCAATGCCGGTTGCAACACTACCCGAGGGGTCATAACAGCAGCGGCCACCGAAGGTGGCCGCCGACTCCGCTCCATAGCCATTTCTAGTCCCAACGATCGCATCAAGAGAAAAACCCGATCACTGACACGCGAATGACGATTGTTCTTGGAACGCCCTACGTTGTTTCCCCAAAACCCAGGCCGACTGTAACGGGATGCTTTATTGTCCTTGCCCGTAGAAAAAAATACAACAGTTACCGCTGCGCGTCATCATTTTTTGCAACATTGCGCGGGAATGCCGACAACAGGTGCACGTGCACCGGCAGGCCGCGGATGATCACCAACGGCTGCGGTTGTGGTTCTGCGCGGCTTGACCTAATGTCCAGACCCCGCGGCTGCGCATGTGCGCAGCCGCTGATCCTCAACCCACCCTCGGACCAGCGACAAAACATGCTGTTATCACGGTACTTTCTGCCGACGCTGAAGGAAACGCCGGCCGAGGCGCAGATCGTCTCACATCGGCTGATGCTGCGTGCCGGCATGATCCGCCAGTCCAGCGCCGGCATCTACTCCTGGCTGCCGCTTGGCCTGCGCGTGCTGCGGAAGATCGAACGGATTGTCCGCGAGGAACAAGATGCCTTCGGCTGCGTCGAAATGCTGATGCCGACGCTGCAGCCGGCAGAGATCTGGCAGGAGAGCGGCCGCTACGACGCCTACGGTCCGGAGATGCTGCGGATCATCGACCGGCACGAGCGCGGGCTGCTCTATGGGCCAACCAACGAGGAAATGATCACCGAAATCTTCCGCTCGACGGTGCGCAGCTATCGGCATTTGCCGAAGCTGCTCTACCATATCCAGTGGAAGTTCCGCGACGAGATCCGGCCGCGGTTCGGGGTGATGCGCGGCCGCGAGTTCCTGATGAAAGATGCGTATTCCTTCGATCTCGATCGCGCTGGCGCCATCCGCTCCTACAACAAGATGTTCGTGTGTTACCTGCGCACCTTTGAGCGGTTGGGCCTGAAGGCGATCCCGATGCGCGCCGATACCGGACCAATCGGCGGCGATCTCAGTCACGAGTTCGTCATCCTTGCCGATACCGGTGAGAGCGAAATTGCCTACCATCGCGACTTTCTGCATATGTCGCTGGCTGGCCAACCGGTTGACCTGGAAGGCGATTTGCAGCCGCTCGTCGATGCCTTTACCGGCAAGTATGCGGCCACAGACGAGCAGCGCGACCCGGCGGTGGAAGCGGCGCTGGGCGAAGCACTTGTCACCGGTCGCGGCATCGAAGTCGGCCACATCTTCTCCTTCGGCACCAAATACTCGCGGCCGATGAACGCCGTGGTCGTCGGGCCCGGCGGTGATAGTGTCTGCGTCGAAATGGGCTCCTACGGAATCGGCGTTTCCCGCTTGGTGGGGGCGATCATTGAAGCGTCGCATGACGAGGCGGGGATCATCTGGCCGGAAAGCGTCGCCCCCTTCGTCGTCGGCATCCTCAGCCTGAAGCCGGACGACGCGGCGTGCGCGGCGATCGGCCAGCGCATGTACGAGCAACTGGTCGCGCAGGGCATCGATGTGGTTTATGACGACCGCGATGAGCGGGCCGGCGTTAAGTTTTCCGAGATGGACCTGATCGGCGTGCCGCATCAACTGATCATCGGTCCCCGCGGGGCGAAATCCGGGCAGGTCGAACTCAAGGACCGGCGGACCGGGGAGCGACAGGAACTGGCCGTCGAAGCCGCGCTCGCGAGACTGCTCAAGTAGGGACGTTCAACCTTTGTTTTCCCGCTTCGAATGGCAGGTGGCGATGCGCTACCTGCGCCCACGGCGCAATGAGGGGTTCATCTCGCTGATTGCGCTGTTCTCGTTTCTGGGCATCGCCCTTGGCGTCGCCACCCTGATCATTGTCATGTCGGTGATGAACGGCTTTCGCGAGGAGCTGCTGAGCCGGATCCTTGGTCTCAACGGCCACGTCAACGTTCAGGGACCGGTGACCGGGTTGACCGACTACGACGCGTTGCTGGCGAAAATCCGCACCCTGCCGGGCGTCGTGTCGGCAGAGCCGATGATCGACAACCAGGTGATGGTGACCTCGAAGGGGGTCGCGCGCGGCGCTGTCGTACGCGGCGTCCGCCCGGAGGACATGCGCGCCCGTGCGATCATCGCCAACAACATCAAGACGGGCAGTCTTGACGCCTTCCAGGGTAACGATGCGGTGATGATCGGCGACCGGCTGGCCGAGCGCCTCGGGCTCGGCGTCGGCGACCGGATCACCGTGATCTCACCCACCGGCAACGTCACCGCCTTCGGCACTGTGCCGCGCGTCCGCGCCTATCGCATCGTCGCCACCTTCGATGTGGGGATGTTTGAATACGACTCCGGTTTCGTCTTCATGCCGCTGGAGGCGGCGCAGACCTACTTCAACATGCCCAATGCGGTTACCACGATCGAGGTCTTCGCCACCAGCGCCGACGCGGCGCCGCGGGTCGCCCGCGAGTTGTGGCACGTGGTCGACGAGGGAGCACACGTCCTCGACTGGCAGCGACTGAACGCGGGTTTCTTCAATGCCATTCAGGTGGAACGGAACGTCATGTTCCTGATCCTGACGCTGATCATTGTCGTCGCCGCCTTCAACATCATCTCCAGCCTGATCATGCTGGTGAAGGAAAAGGTGCGGGCAATCGCCATCCTCCGGACCATGGGCGCGACCCGCGGCTCGATCATGCGCATTTTCTTTATCGCCGGGTCGAGCGTCGGCGTCGCCGGCACCTTGCTCGGCTTTCTCGGCGGTTTGGCTTTCGCCCATAACATCGAGGCGATCCGCCAATGGATCCAATCGCTGACCGGCACCCAGCTGTTTGCCGCAGAAATCTATTTTCTCTCGCAGTTGCCGGCGATCGTCGATCCGGGCGAAGTGCTGGTGGTTACCCTGATGGCCCTCGTGCTCTCATTGCTGGCGACGATCTATCCGTCGTGGCGTGCGGCGCGGATCGAGCCAGCGGACGCACTGCGCTATGAGTGAACCGCTGTTCCGNNTTTGAGCGGCGTCGTCCGCCGTTTCGCCCAGGGGCGGACGGTGCTGGAGGTGCTGCGCGGGGTGGACATCAGCATCGAGGCGGGCGAGATGGTCGCCCTCGTCGGTCCGTCCGGTGCGGGCAAATCCACCTTGCTGCACATCGCCGGGTTGCTCGAACGTCCCGATGCCGGTGAGGTGGTGCTCGATGGCGCGCCCTGCAGCCGCCTCGACGATGGTCGACGCACCGCTATCCGTCGGTTGCAGATGGGCTTCGTCTACCAGTACCATCACCTGCTTCCGGAGTTCTCGGCGCTGGAAAACGTCATCCTGCCGCAGTTGATCGCCGCACGCGGCAGCAACGCGGCGCGGCAGCGCAGCCGCGCGTTGCTGGAACAACTCGGCCTGGGTGGCCGGCTGCAGCATCGGCCGGGGCAACTCTCCGGCGGCGAGCAGCAGCGGGTGGCGATCGCCCGCGCCCTGGCCAACAAACCCCGCCTCCTGTTGGCGGATGAACCCACTGGCAACCTCGATCCGCAGACGGCNGGGGAGGTGTTCGATATGCTGCTGACGCTGGCGCGTGAGGCGGGACTGGCGGCGGTGATTGCCACCCACAATCCGCAGCTGGCGGCGCGGATGGACCGAACGGTCGAATTGCGCGACGGCCAGCTCCTGCCGGTCTGAGCAGCGTTACCCCCGCGGAGGCTTTGCCGCCCATGACGTCGACGGCGACCTTTATTCACCTTCGCCTCCACAGCGCCTACTCGTTGTCCGAAGGGGCGATCCGGATCAAGGAACTGCCGAAGCTCTGCCGGGCACGGGCGATGCCGGCGGTGGCGATCACCGACACCAACAATCTGTTCGGTGCGCTGGAGTTTTCGGCGACGTTGAGCGGTGGCGGCATTCAGCCGATCATCGGCTGCCAGCTCAGCCTGCGGCCGGCCGCGCCGGCAACGCAACCCGTGGCCTCGCTGCCGCGCGGCGAGAGCGCCACCAGCAGCGTCGTCCTCCTGGTGCAGAACCGCGACGGTTACGCCAATCTGCTGCGCTTGCTGGAGATCGCCTACACCGAGCCGGAGAGTTCGGAAGGACCGCAGGTTACGCTGGCGGCGCTGCTCGCGCACAGCGCCGGGATGATCCTGCTCACCGGCGGGACGAGCGGACCGGTGGGGCGCCTGCTACTGGACGGCAAGCGCGAGCAGGCGGCGGCGTTGCTTGCCGAGCTGGCCGCGGCTTTTCCCGATCGCCTGTATCTCGAGCTGATGCGCCATGGCCTCGCCGACGAAGAGACGATCGAGAACGCGCTGCTCGAACTGGCGCAGGCGCAGGCGCTGCCGATCGTTGCCACCAACGACGTGCATTTCGCCACCCCCGACCTTTATGAAGCGCACGACGCGCTGCTGTGCATCGCCCAAGGCACGGTTCTGACCAATCCGGAGCGTCGCCGGCTCAGCCCGGAGCATTACCTGAAGTCGCCGGCGGCCATGGCCGAGCTGTTTGCCGACCTGCCGGACGCTGTCGGCAATACGGTGCGGATCGCCCGCCGCTGCACCTTCTTCCTCGATCAGGTCAAGCCGATGCTGCCGCATTTCGACTGCGGCCCCGGCCGGCAGGAAGAGGACGTACTGCGCCAGCAGGCGGCAGCCGGCCTCGAAGATCGGCTCGTGCATCATGTGCTGCCGCCCGGGCTCGACGAAGCGCAACGGGCGGCTGCCGCAAAGCCCTATCACGAGCGGCTCACCTTTGAGCTCGACGTGATTTGCAAGATGGGGTTCGCCGGCTACTTCCTTGTGGTTGCCGAGTTCATCCAATGGGCGAAGCAGCACGAGATTCCGGTGGGACCGGGACGTGGGTCCGGTGCCGGCTCGGTGGTGGCCTGGGCGCTGACGATCACCGACCTCGATCCGATCCGCTTCGGTCTGCTGTTTGAGCGCTTCCTCAACCCCGAGCGCGTCTCGATGCCGGACTTCGACATCGACTTCTGCCAGGACCGCCGCGACGAAGTCATCGACCACGTCCAGAAAAAGTACGGCGTCGATCGTGTCGCCCAGATCATCACCTTCGGCAAGCTGCAGGCGCGAGCCGTCCTGCGTGACGTGGGTCGGGTGCTCGGCATGCCTTATGGCCAGGTGGACCGGATCTGCAAGCTGGTTCCCAACAACCCGGCGCATCCGGTAACGCTGGAAGAGGCGATCAAGGGCGAGCCGCAACTGCAGGCGATGATCGCCGCCGACGAAACGGTGGCGCGCCTGGTGGGCATCGCCAAACCGCTCGAGGGACTGTACCGGCATGCATCCACCCATGCCGCCGGCATCGTCATCGCCAACCGGCCACTGGTCGAACTCGTACCCCTCTATCGCGATCCGCGCTCGCCGATGATGGTCACCGGCTTCAACATGAAATGGGTGGAGGGAGCCGGGCTGGTGAAGTTCGACTTCCTCGGCCTGAAGACGTTGACGGTGTTGGCCAAGGCGGTGGAACTGCTGCAACGCCGACGCGGCATCGCCATCGATTTCTCCCGCATGCCGCTCGACGATGCCGGCACCTACGAGCTTCTCGGCCGTGGCGATACCGTCGGCGTGTTCCAGCTGGAAAGTGCCGGCATGCGCGACGTGCTGCGCAAGCTGAAGCCCGACAAGCTCGAAGACATCATCGCCGTGGTCGCACTCTACCGGCCGGGGCCGATGGACAACATCCCGAGCTACATCCGCCGCAAGCACGGCGACGAGAAACCCGACTATCTGCATCCGGATCTGGAAGGCATCCTGCGCGAGACCTACGGCATCATGATCTACCAGGAACAGGTGATGCAGATCGCCCAGGTGCTGAGCGGCTACACCCTTGGCGGCGCCGACCTGCTGCGTCGCGCCATGGGCAAGAAGATCAAGGAGGAAATGGACAAGCAGCGGGAAAGCTTTGTCACCGGAGCCACCTCCCGCGGTGTTGGCGGATCCAGGGCCAGCCATATCTTCGACCTGGTGGCCAAATTTGCCGGCTACGGCTTCAACAAATCGCACGCCGCCGCGTATGCGCTGATCGCCTATCAGACGGCCTACATGAAGGCCAACTATCCCTATGAGTTCTTTGCCGCGTCGATGACCCTCGATCTTGGCAACAGCGATAAACTCAACGGCTACCGGCAGGAACTCGATCGGCTGCAGATCCCGCTGCTGCCACCCGACATCAACGCTTCCGACGAAACGTTCACTGTCGAATACCGGGAGGCGAGCGTCGCCGAGCCACTGGGGGTGCGTTATGGTCTCGCGGCGGTGAAGACGGTGGGGATGGGGGCGGTCACTGCCCTGGTGACGGAACGCCGCGCCAGGGGGCCGTTTCGCTCGCTCGACGACTTCTCGCTGCGGCTCGACGCCAAGCAGCTCAACAAGCGCCAGCTGGAAAATCTCGCCCGTGCCGGTGCGTTCGATCGCATCAACCGCAACCGCCGCCAGGTTGTCGACAGTGCCGAGGTGATCCTGCGCCGGGCGGGTGCGAGTGTGGCCGAACGGGAAAGCAATCAGATGGGTCTGTTTGCTGGCGCCGCCGCCGAAGGGCCACCGCCGATGCAATTGGCGGCGATGGAGGACTGGTCGCCACTGGAGCGATTGAAGGAGGAGCTGGACGCCATCGGCTTTTACCTCTCGGCGCATCCGCTGGACGCCTACGCCGCCAAGCTGCAGAAGCTGGGCGTCACCGGCAGCGCTGAGCTGCAGCGGCATCCCCAGGCGGGTGCGTACACCCTCGCCGGAACTGTGCTCGCCCGGCGGGAGCGGTCCTCGGCCAAGGGCAACCGTTACGCCTTCGTCCAGCTCTCCGATCCAACCGGACTGTTTGAAATCACCGTGTTCTCGGATTTGTTGGCGAGTCGCAGGGAGCTGACCGAGCCCGGCCGGGCGGTGCTGATCCGCGCCCAGGTACAGGTGGAAGGCGAGTCTATACGCTGTACGGCTCAGGAACTGGAACCCATCGAGCGCGCGGTGGCGCAGTTGGGCAGTGAGGTGCATATCCACATCGAGCATGCCGACGCGGTAATGAAGGTGCGTGATCTCCTCCTCAAGCGTCCGGCGGGACGAGACACCATCCGGCTCACCGCCTGTCTGGAGGATGGGCTGGAGGTGGTCATGCGGCTGCCGCTGCGTGTGGCGCTGGGGCCGGACGATCTCGGCCGGCTGGCCGCCATCGCCGGTGTGCAGACGGTCAACAGCGTCTAGCCGCCGCTGCCGGCGGCCGGATGCGGTCCGATGCGACCGCAATCCTTGCAAGATCCGATTGCAGCAGTATTTAACGCCACATATCACACGCGGTCTGCGCCCGTGGGAGCAATTCCATGCGGGCGATCCGGTCTCAAGCCAGGGCTTGAGCGACGCCGCGGAGGTCCAACCGGAACAGGACGTTCAGCCTATGACCATGCCAACGTTTACGATGCGCCAGCTGCTGGAATCTGGCGTGCATTTCGGCCACAGCACCCGGCGCTGGAACCCGAAGATGGGGCCGTACCTTTTCGGCGTGCGCAATGGAATTCACGTCATCGACCTGGAGCAGACGGTGCCGATGTTGCACCGGTCGCTGATCGCGGTGCGCGACGTGGTCGCCGCCGGCGGGCGCGTGCTGTTTGTCGGCACCAAGCGTCAGGCCAGCGAGATCGTTGCCGATGCGGCAAAGCGCTGCGGCCAATACTATGTCAACCACCGCTGGCTGGGCGGCATGCTCACCAACTGGCGGACCATTTCCAATTCGATCAAGCGGCTGCGGGAACTGGACAGCCGGTTGGCGGAACAGAACCTGGGACTGACGAAGAAGGAAACGCTGCAGCTCACCCGCGAACGCGACAAGCTTGAGCGCGCACTGGGCGGCATTAAGGAAATGGGCGGTCTGCCCGATATCCTCTTCGTCATCGACACCAACAAGGAATCGATCGCTGTTGCCGAGGCCAACAAGCTGGGAGTGCCGGTGGTTGCCGTCCTCGACTCCAACAGCGATCCGATGGGCATCGATTTTCCCATTCCCGGTAACGACGACGCGCTGCGCGCGATAACTCTCTATTGCGAACTGGCGGTGGAAGCGGTGCTTGACGGCATTCAGCAGGAGATGGTCGCCTCCGGCGTCGATCTTGGTGCGCAGGCACGGCCGGTCGAATTGTTGCCCGTGGACGATGATGAGGCCGATATCGATGACGGTGGGAGCGAGCCTGCGGCATCGCAGCCGGCCGCCGAAACCGAAGCGGTCGCGACAGAGCACTGATCCTTTGCCGACGCCTGGCCGCCGGCCGGCTGCGGCGTCGCGCCTTTTCCGACGCGCGGGTGTGGGCGGATCGCCGCACCCATCCGCCGTCGCCGCCGCTGACACGAGCGGCGCTGGAATTCACTCGAAGATCGAGACGCACGGGAGAGCCCGCTTATGACGGAGATTTCGGCCGGACAGGTCAAGGCGCTACGGGAGAAGACCGGCGCCGGGATGATGGATTGCAAACGAGCGCTGGGCGAGACCGCCGGTGACATGGAGGCCGCGGTCGACTGGCTGCGCAAGAAGGGGCTGTCGGCAGCGGCGAAGAAAGCCGGCCGGGTTGCCGCGGACGGGCTGATCGGCATGGCCGTCGATGGCATGCGGGCCGCTGTGGTCGAGGTCAACGCCGAGACCGACTTCGTCGCCCGCAACGATGCCTTCAAGGCGTTCGTTACCACCGTGGCCGGCTTGGCCCTTGATGTGGAGGGCAATATCGACGCCCTCGCAGCGCTGCCGTATCCGGGGACGGACCGTTCGGTTGCCGAGCAGCTCACCCATCTGATCGCGACCATCGGCGAGAACATGGCACTGCGTCGGGCAGCGTTCGTCCGTGTCGATCAGGGGCTGGTCGCAACGTACATGCACAGCGCGTCCGCTGAAGGACTGGGGCGGATCGGCGTGCTGATCGGCATCGAGACGACCGCCGATCCGACGGTGGTGGCCGACCTCGGCAGGAAACTGGCGATGCATGTTGCGGCGGCGGTGCCGACAGCAGTGTCGCGCGCCGAAGTGGATCCGAAGTCGGTCGAGCGGGAGCGCGACATCCTCATTGAGCAGGCGCGCATTTCCGGTAAGCCGGAGGCGATCATCGAAAAGATGGTCGAGGGGCGTCTTGGCAAGTTCTACGAAGAAGTGTGTCTTCTTGAGCAGGTCTATGTCGTCGATGGCGAGAGCAAGGTGAAGAAGGTAATCGACGCCGCGGCAAAGGAAGCCGGCGTGCCGATCACCGTCAGCCGTTTTGTTCGTTTTGCCCTCGGCGAAGGCATCCAGAAAAAACAGGAAGATTTTGCCGCCGCCGTCGCCGGTGTCGGCGGCGCCTGATTCACAAACCTGGCAGCAGGACGGTTCAAGGCACGTTCTGCTGTCTTCCCGCTGCATGCTCCCAAGCGCAAACCAGTGAAGAGCGTGGTGCACGATGACTGAGCCACTGCATTACCGCCGCGTGCTNNGCTCAAGCTGTCCGGCGAAGCGTTGATGGGGCCGCAGGGGTTCGGCTGGCATCAACCGACGCTCGCCATGTTCGCCGAGGACATCCGTGCCGTGCATGCGACGGGGGTACAGGTCTGCATCGTCGTTGGCGGCGGCAATATCTTCCGCGGCTTGACCAACGTGCAGGCGGGCTATGACCGCGCCAATGCCGATCACATGGGCATGCTCGCCACAATTATGAACGGCATGGCGCTGCAGAATGCGCTCGAACAGGTGAACCTGGAGGCGCGGGTGCAGTCGGCGATCCCGATGCCGACGGTGTGCGAGCCCTTCATCCGCCGCCGGGCGATTCGGCATCTGGACAAGGGGCGGGTGGTCATTCTCGCCGGCGGAACGGGAAATCCGTTCTTTACCACCGATACGGCGGCAGCCTTGCGTGCGGTGGAGACGGGGTGTGATGCCCTGTTCAAGGGCACGCAGGTCGATGGTGTCTATTCTGCCGATCCGAAGCAGGATCCGACGGCGAAGCGCTTCGATTCGCTTTCCTATCAGCAGGTCCTGAGCGAAGATTTGCGGGTTATGGATGCTGCCGCGATCGCGCTTGCCCGCGACAACCAATTGCCGGTGATTGTTTTTGCGATGAGTGCACCGGGAGCGTTTCCGGCTGTGGTGCGNGGGGCCGGAACGTTTACTATCGTTAAGTAAGGAGAAGTCAGCGTGGACAGCGCCGAAATAGAAGCCCTCAGAAAGGAAGCGCCGCGCAAGATGATGGGCGCGGTCGAAGTTCTGCAAAAGGAACTGGCCGGCTTGCGTACCGGGCGGGCGTCGATCAGCCTGCTTGAACCCATTGTCGTTCAGGCCTACGGCGCCGAGATGCCTTTGCCCCAGGTGGCGACGCTGAATGCGCCGGAGCCACGGATGCTCACCGTCCAGGTTTGGGACCGCAGCATGGTCAAGGCGGTGGAGAAGGCGATCCAGGAGTCAGGGCTGGGGTTGAACCCGGTGACCGAGGGGCAGGTGCTGCGCATTCCCATTCCGTCGCTGACGCAGGAACGACGGCAGGAGCTGACGAAAGTTGCCGCGCGCTATGCGGAAGAAGCGCGTGTCGCCGTGCGTAATGTTCGCCGTCATGCGATGGACGAACTCAAACGCGCGGAAAAGGAGAGCGTCATTTCGCAAGATGCGCACCGCGATCTCTCCCGACAAATACAGGACGCGACCGACAGCCATATCAAGAAAGTCGACGACGTTCTCGCCAAGAAAGAAGGCGAAATATTACAGGTCTAGTATAATGGAAGCCCAGCCGCTACAGCGGGCGTCCCCGCCGCCTCCNGTTCACGTCGCCATCATCATGGACGGCAACGGACGATGGGCGAAAGCGCGAGGGCTTCCNCGAACCGCCGGCCATAAACGTGGTGCCGAAGCTGTCAAGCGTGCGGTCGAGAGTGCCGGCAAGCTAGGCATCCGCTACCTGACGCTCTTCAGCTTCTCGTCGGAGAATTGGCGGCGGCCGCTTGCCGAGGTTACCGACCTGATGACCTTGCTGCGGTACTATCTGCGGAACGAGGTCCACTTTCTGCACGAGCATGGCATCCGCTTTCGCTCGATCGGGGATCGAGCCCGGCTTGATGCCGATATCGTGGCACAGATCGAGCGCACCGAAAGTGCCACCGCGGCGCACGACCGCCTGACCCTGACCATCGCGCTCAACTATGGCGCGCGCGCGGAGCTGACGACGGCGGCGCGGCGCATTGCCTGCGAGGCGGCCGCCGGCCGGATCGATCCGCAACAGATCGACGAGGCGCAGTTCGCCGCGCATCTGTATACCGCTGATATTCCGGATCCAGATCTGCTGATCCGTACCAGCGGCGAAAAGCGCATCAGCAATTTTCTGCTTTGGCAACTGGCCTATGCGGAATTGATCTTTGTCGATACTCTCTGGCCAGATTTCTCGAACCAGGATCTGCAAGATGCGGTGGGCGAATTCCATCGTCGGGAGCGACGCTACGGTGCGACCGGTGGCTAGCCTGTTATCGCTTCAGGCGCCGCTTGGTCGCCGCATCGGTTCGGCGCTGGTGATGGGACCGCCGGCGCTCGCCTGCGCCTACATTGGTGGCTTGCCCTTCGCGATCCTGATCGGGGCGATTCTACTTATTCTGGTTTGGGAATGGTCGCGGCTGTGTGGCGCCGCACTGCCCGCATGGGGCGGACTGGCGCTATTGGCCAGCCTGCTCATCGCCCTTGTGCTGGCGGTGCAGGGCAACTTTGCCGTCGCCGGCGTCATCCTGGCCATCGGCGCTGTCGTCGCATTGCTCAGTTCCGCTGGCAACGCTTGGCTTGCTGCCGGAGCGATCTACCTTGGCGTCCCCGGTCTCGCGTTGCTCTGGTTGCGCCAGGACCCAGAGTGGGGCCGGCTGGCGATCCTGTGGCTCCTTGCGGTGGTTTGGGCTTCGGATATCGGCGCCTACGCTGCCGGCTCGACTCTCGGCGGCCCTCGCCTGGCACCGCGGATCAGCCCGAACAAGACCTGGTCGGGACTGTGCGGCGGCGTCGGCTGCGCCGCCCTGGTGGGCGCTGTCGTCGCAGCTTTAAGCGGAAGCGGTGCGGCGCTGCAACTCGCGGCGGTGAGCGCCGGCATCGGCTTTGTCGCCCAGATGGGCGATCTGGCGGAATCCTGGTTGAAACGGCGCTTCGGCGTCAAGGACGTCAGCGGACTTATCCCTGGCCATGGCGGCATGCTCGACCGGGTGGACGGGCTTCTCGTCGCAGCGATGGCAACGGCGTTGATCGCTGTCTTAGGCAACGGCAAGATATGGATATGGCTTTGACCGCACCTGCGAAATCGGATNCTGTCCGCGCGACGTTCCATCTCCATCCTGGGCTCGACCGGCTCGGTGGGAACCAACACCGTCAGCCTTATCGAGGATCATCCCGACTCCTTCTCGGTTACCGCTCTGACGGCCAATCGTAATGCGGTGCTGCTGGCGGAGCAGGCGCGCCGCCTTCGTCCGCAGCTTGCCGTGGTGGCGGACCCCGCCGCCTATGCCGAATTGAAAACCTTGCTGGCGGGCACGGGAATTGAGGTGGCTGCCGGCGAGGAGGCGGTGGTCGAAGCGGCCCGCCTGGACTCCGATTGGCTGATGGCAGCGATCGTTGGCGCCGCCGGCCTGAAGCCGACCCTGGCGGCGGTGGAGCGTGGCGCGATCATCGGACTCGCCAACAAGGAGTGTCTTGTCTGTGCCGGCGCCTTGATGATGGCGGAGATCGAGCGCTGCGGTTCGCGGCTACTCCCGGTTGATTCCGAGCACAGCGCCATTTTCCAGGTCTTTGATTTCGATAACGCCGACAAAGTCGATCGNATCATCCTGACCGCGTCCGGCGGGCCTTTCCGCTGTTTCAGTCGCGATCAGATGGCGGCGGTGACCCCGGCACAGGCAGTGGCACATCCCAACTGGGACATGGGCGCGAAGATCTCTGTCGATTCTGCGACGATGATGAACAAGGGCCTCGAATTGATCGAGGCCTTTCATCTCTTTCCGGTCACCGCGGAGCAGATCGAGATCGTTGTGCATCCGCAATCGGTGATTCATAGCCTGGTTGCCTACGTCGATGGCTCGGTACTGGCGCAGTTGGGACTGCCCGACATGCGGACACCGATCGCCTATGCCCTCGGCTGGCCGCACCGCCTTGCCGTCCCCTCGATCCGGTTGCGCCTGACTGAAATCAGCCAGTTGACCTTCGAGAGCCCGGATCCGGAGCGCTTTCCCGCTTTGCGACTGGCCAGAGCCGCGTTGCAGAGCGGCGGCTCGGCGCCGATCGTCCTGAACGCCGCCAACGAAATTGCCGTCGACGCATTCCTCAATGGCATCATCGGCTTTCTTGATATTCTGGCGGTGGTAGAAGAGACGCTGAACCGCATGCCAGGGCGGGCGGTCCAGTCGCTGGACGATGTCTCGGCGATCGATCGCGAAGCGCGACGTGCGGCGGCGCAATTGATTGCCTATCCGCGAACCGTGAACAGCTGCTATGCGTAAACCGATCAGGCACCACTAGAGGGTCCGATTCTTGTCGATGTTCGATTGGGTCATCCCGTTTCTTGTCGTTCTGTCCGTCCTCGTCTTCGTCCACGAGCTTGGCCACTACTTGGTGGCGCGGCGGTGCGGCGTGCGGGTGGAGACCTTTTCGATCGGCTTCGGTCGCGAAATTGCTGGCTGGACCGATCGCGCGGGAACGCGGTGGAAGATCAGCCTTGTGCCACTCGGCGGTTACGTAAAGATGTTCGGCGAGATGGACTTCGCCGAGGCCGACGAACGGCCGAACCTGACCGAGGCGGAACGGAGCGAATCCTTTCATTATAAGTCGTTGGGCAAAAAGGCGGCGATCGTTGCCGCAGGTCCGGCGGCGAATTTTCTGTTTGCGCTCGTTGCCCTGCTGGGGCTGTTTCTCGCCGTGGGTGAACCGGCGCCGCTCGCGGTTGTCGGCGGCGTTCAGGAGGAGAGTGCGGCCGCGGCAGCAGGGATTCGCCCGGGCGATCGGATTACCGCGATCGAGCAGCAGCCGGTCGAGTGGTTTGAGGATATCCGCCGTCTCGTTGCAGATCGTCCGGACGAGGCGCTGCAGTTCGAGATCGTCCGCGACGGCAGCACGCTGATGCTGACGGCGACGCCGAAGCGGCAAATGACTACCGGTAGCGATGGGCAGGAGCGGGCGATCGGTCTGGTCGGCATCCGGCCCGATCTGAAAGCCGTCGGCTATCGCGCCTTGGGCCCGCTGCAGGCCGTTGGTGCCGCCTTCGATCGAACCTTAGGGCTGACGACGCAGATCCTGTCGAGCCTCGGCGAAATCATTACCGGTTCGCGCAGCGCCAGCGAACTGGGTGGGCCGCTCAGGATCGCCCAGCTATCGGGACAGATGGCCGAGGACGGACTGATCAACCTTATTTTTTCATGGCGGCGTTATCGGTCAATCTCGGACTGATCAACCTTCTGCCGGTGCCGATGCTGGATGGCGGCCATCTGCTGTTCTATGGCTTCGAAGCCGTTCGCGGCAAACCGATGAGCCCGCGTGTCCTTGAATATTGCTTCCGCATCGGACTTGCGTTCGTTCTTCTGTTGATGGTGTTCGCGACCTGGAACGATATCGTCAATATGAAGATAGTCGACTTTGTAAAACAACTCGTAAGCTAGAATCGCTTTCGGGAGGGGAGTTTTGCTCGCAATGCTCTTGCCGCGCCGGGTCGTGCGGGCATGGCTCGTCTTGGGTCTTTGCCTTAGTCTCCCAACCCTTGAGTGCGCGACCGCGCAGGAGGTGGTTCGTGACATTGTCGTCGAGGGCGCACAGCGCACCGAGACCAGTACAATCCAGTCCTACCTGCTGATCCAGCCGGGCGATCCCTTTGACGATGCGCGCATTGATCGCTCGTTGAAGAGCCTGTTTGCCACCGGCCTTTTTGCCGACGTGTCGATCAGCCGCAACGGCGACCAGTTGGTGGTGAAGGTAGTGGAAAACCCGATCATCAACCGCGTCGCCTTCGAGGGCAACGAACGGATCGACGACAAGACGCTCGAAGCCGAAGTGGCCTTGCGGCCGCGCACGATTTACACCCGCGCCAAGGTTCAAAGCGACGTCACCCGTATTCTGACTCTCTATCGGCGGAGTGGCCGCTTTGCCGCCACCGTCGAACCAAAGGTCATTGAACTGCCGCAGAACCGCGTCGATGTGGTGTTTGAAATCCAGGAAGGTGACGTCACCACCGTTGAGAGCATCAAGTTTATCGGCAACAAGGAATTCGACGATTCGGAGTTGCGGACGGTTATCCGCACCAAGGAATCGGCGTGGTGGCGTTTCTTCTCCACCGACGACACCTATGATCCGGATCGGCTGTCACTCGATCGTGAACTGCTCCGACGCTTCTATCTGCGCGGCGGCTACGCCGATTTTCGTGTCGTCTCCAGCGTGGCCGAACTGTCGCCCGATCGCGAGGGCTTCTACCTCGTTTTCACCATCGAAGAAGGCGAGCGATATAAGGTCGGCAAGGTGGACGTGCACACGACGCTGAAGGGACTCGACCCGACGCAACTCAAGGATGTGCTCAAGCTGGCGCCGGGGGATTGGTATGATGCGGACAAGGTAGAGAAAAGCATCGATGCCTTGTCGGATGCGGTGGGAACGCTCGGCTACGCATTTGTCGACGTTCGTCCGAAGCTCGAACGCAATCGCGAGGCCCATACCATCGATCTTGCCTTCGACATCAACGAAGGGCCGCGCGTCTTTATCGAGCGTATCGACATCTCCGGCAACACGCGGACGCAGGACCGCGTCATTCGCCGCGAGTTCCGTCTGGTGGAAGGGGACGCGTTCGATGCGGCGAAACTGCGCCGGTCGCGTCAGCGCATCCAGGACCTCGACTTTTTCGAGAAGGTCAACGTCGAGCAGGTGCCGGGCAATGCCCCCGACCGGGCGGTGATCAAGGTTGGCGTGGAGGAGAAGTCTACCGGCTCCTTATCCGTCGGCGCCGGCTTCTCCACCGGCACCGGCATCCTCGGTGACGTCAGCGTCCGCGAGCGCAACTTTCTTGGCCGGGGACAGGACGTCGTCTTGAGCGCGCTGCTCGGCCAGCGCCGCAAACAGGCGGAACTGTCATTTACCGAGCCGTATTTTCTCGACCGCGAAGTGTCTGCGGGATTTGACGGCTTCTATATCGAGACTGATCGGCAAAGCGAAAGCTCCTTCGACGTACGCACCTACGGCGGTGACTTGCGCATCGGCTATCCATGGAGTGAGGCTTTCACCGAGTCGTGGAAGTACACGCTGAAGAGCTCCGAGATGTTTAACGTTCCCAGCAGTGCTTCCATTTTTGTTCAGGAGGCGCAAGGCACCGAAACATACTCGGAAATTTCCCATATCGCCGCCTATGACAAGCGGGACAGTAAAATTGACCCCACATCCGGCTATCTCGCCAAACTGGTAACGGACGTAGCTGGCCTTGGTGGCTCAGTTGCCTATATGCGCAATCGCATCGAAACCGACTATTACTATCCAGTTGCTGAAAACTGGGTGCTGTCACTCTCGGGGAATGGCGGCATCATTAATGGCCTTGGCGAGGATGTGAAGCTACTTGACCGCTTCTTTATTGGCGGCAACGAGGTGCGTGGCTTCAAGATTGACGGCATTGGTCCGCGCGACAGATCGACAAACGATGCCCTTGGTGGCGAATACTTCTACGCCGGATCGGTGCAACTGGCATTCCCGCTTGGTTTCCCCGAAGAGTTCCGGATTAAAGGTCGCGTCTTCAACGACGTGGGCAGTTCCTGGAAACTGCAGGAGAACGATCCGAACCATCTGATCGAAGACTCCTCCAGTCTGCGAGCTTCGGCCGGATTCGGTATGACTTGGGTATCGCCCTTTGGCCCGCTCGGGGTCGATATCGGCTATGCCTACCTCAAGGAGAACTATGATCGCACCGAGCTGTTTCGGCTTAACTTCGGTACGAGGTTCTAGATGGCTTGGCTATCCGTCGGCATGACTTCGCGCCTTGCCGCGGTTTTCCTTGCAAGCTCGCTGTTTCTGCCGATCGCCGCTGCCGCTGCCGACCTGAAGATAGCCATTCTGGATGTTGAGCGTGTCCGACGGACCGCCTCGGCAGTGAAGGCGATCCATTCGCAACTGGGCCAGCAAGTCGATGCCTACCGCGCCGCGACGCAGAAGGAGGAGCAGGATATCCGCAGCGCCCAGGAGGAATTGGCGAGCAAGCGGACGGTCCTGTCGCCGGAAGCCTATGCGGAGGAACGACGGAAGCTTGAGGAGCAATTGGTTGGTGCCCAGGGCCGGGTGCAGGAGCGTCGGCAGGCTCTCGAACGCGTGAATGCCGAAGCGATGCAGCAGGTCCAGGGCGTACTGGAATCTATCGTCGCCGAAATCGCCAGCGACCAGCACCTGACACTGATCCTGCGCAAGGATCAGGTCGTGTTTCTCTCGCCGGATCTAGAAATTACCGATCAGGTCCTGCAGCGCCTGGACCGAGCGTTACCGACGGTCCGCGTCAGCGACCCGGGCCGTTAGCCTGCACGACCGACGCGTGTGGCGAACGCTATCGCGGGTTTGGCAATATCCGATCGGTGTCGTCTATGCGGCGAGGCTCCTGCCGATTTTCGGCACTGCGACTGAGGAAGGGATGCGGCGATCGCCGATGACAGCGATATCGCCCCCATAATCGTTTACATCATGGGATGGTGTGGTAAAGACTTGTGCGCCGGCGCAGGCGCTTCTTGACCCCGGTTGCATAGTATTACCGATCATCTTCGGTTGCTCGCTCGTCAGGACGACCGGAGGATGTCCCGGCCGGCTGGCCGTCAGGAGATAACAAACTTCGAAAGTGGTGGGGCCGCGCCGTCGACGGCGGTGAGAGGAAGTCGACATCAGGCGTTGCATTACCCACACCGCAGGAACGGACCGAGAAGAATGGATCATGAGGGGCAACAGAGGATGGGTGAAGGGCCCGCGGCCGTGCTGGGTGAAACGTTCGAGATCGATCGCATAAAGGATATGATTCCGCATCGCTTCCCCATGCTGATGATCGACAAGATCGTCGATCTGGTGCGGGATGAGCATGCGACCGGGATCAAGAACGTCACCGTCAATGAGCCTCACTTTCAGGGGCACTTTCCCGCCGAGCCGGTGATGCCGGGTGTGCTGATCATCGAGGCCATGGCGCAGACCGCGGCGGTGCTTGTGGTCGCGACACTGGGGCCCGAGCGGGAAGGAAGTCTCGTTTACTTCATGTCGATCGATGCGGCGCGCTTTCGCAAGCCGGTGGTGCCGGGCGATACGGTGCTCATTCATGTTCGCAAGCAGCGCAAGCGAGGCAACGTCTGGAAGTTCGAGGCCAAGGCAATGGTCAATCATACCCTGGTCGCCGAAGCCATCTTTGCGGCGATGATTCGCGACGTGCCGGCGGCCTAGGCCAGCACAGCGGCGCCGGCGGGCACGATCGGCGCCGACACTGCCGCCGGGAGCAGGGCGAAGGCGCCGCCTGGGTGCGCAAGGAAGGCGCAAGTGTTCTGGACGAACAATGCCATCGTCCTCTCGGCACGCCCCTTCGGTGAAGGCAAGGCTATCGTTTCGCTGTTCGCTGCGGAACACGGCTGCTATCGCGGTGTCGTGCCGGGGGCAACAGCCGGACGCGGCGCTATCTACTGCAGCCGGGAACGCTGGTGGTCGCCACATGGCGCGCTCGCGTCGCCGAACAGTTGGGCGTCTTGACGCTGGAACTCTTCCGCGGCCTTGATGCGAAGGTCATCCACGACCGGCTGCGACTGGCGGCGCTGGTTGCCGCTGCAGCCTGCTTGACGCGAGCCTGCCCGAGCGGGAGCCTAATGCCGATCTCTATCGTCACAGCCTGACCTTGCTGGATGGGCTAACGGCGGCTGAAGGTTTTCTGGACGCCTATGCCGAGTGGGAACGCCGGCTTGTCGCGGCGCTGGGCTTCGGGCTGGCGCCACTGGCGCCGCCGGTTGCGCAAATGCGCCAGACGCTGCTCGCCCTTGAGGAACATGTGTTCGCAGACCGCCCTGGGGTGCCGCCGGCACGCCACCGGCTGGCCAATCTGATCGATACCGACCGATCCTGGGCTCGTTGACGGAAGCGCCAGCATCGCCAATCTCGTCAATGGTTGCCGCCTCGTGGCCGATGCAACGGTACGGGCGTGGCACACCGGTCCTGCAAATATGGGACGGGCCCCGAAACGACAGAGTCTCGGAGCCCGAAAAGCGGTAACGGTTCAGCGGCGGCTACCGTTGGTCGTTCGCCCTTGCCTCAGCTTCCTTGAGCTTCTTGATGTCGTCCGGCGTGAGCTTCGGCGGATCAAGCGCAACCGTCAGCTTGTCGATCCTGCCGGTGAAAGCGAACGGGACCTGATAGTCCTTGTCGTCGACCGGCGTGCCGGTGTCGGAGGCGATATCGAAGGTCTCGTCCCACGGCAGGATAAGCGGCACTGTGCGGTCCAGCTTCTGCGTCGCGACCACCTTGCCGTCCACCGAGAGCGTGCCCGTTCCCGACCGGCCGAGGCCACTGATGTTGTTGAACGCCAGCGTGCCGAAGCCGAGCCCGTCGTACTTGAAGTCGTAGACGAGCGTGTGCTTACCGGGCGAGAGCGCCTGGGGCGCTTCCCAGCGGACCCGTTTCAGGTCGAGAAGGTTCCACAGGAACACCGGCTTGCCCTTGAGAAGGTAGAGCCCGAAGCCGCCGAAACGGCCGCCTTCGGTAAGGATCACGCCTTCGCCGCCGCCTTGTGGGACGTCGATATCGGCGGTGATCGTATAGGACGTGTTCAAGATCTGCGGCGCCCCACCGTGCGGGATGCCGGTGATCGGCGTTCCGCCGTATTGGTAGACAAGCCGCCCGCCGGCGAGATCGGGTCGCGGCGCCACCAGGCGCGTCGCCACCGACGCATCGAGCGGCAGCACCTGATATTTGGCGAACTCGGCAAACATCAGGTCCTTCATCTCCTGCAGCTTAGCCGGGTTCTCGGCCGCGACGTCGGTGTACTGGGTCCAGTCCTTGCTGATGTCGTAGAGTTCGAACTTGAATGCACTCGCCGGGTCCTGGATCGCCGTGCCGAGAAGTTGCCACGGGGCGTGGATCGGCACCGCGCTCAGCATCCAGCCTTCGTTGTACAGCCCCTGGACGCCCATCATCTCGAAGTACTGGATCTTGTGCGTCGAGGCTGCGTCGGCGTTCGCCTTGTCGAAGGTGTAGGCGAAGCTGACGCCTTCGATCGGCTTCTGCTCAATGCCGTCGACGAACTTCGGTGCCGGAATGCCGGTGACCTCCAGCAGCGTCGGCACGACATCGATGACGTGGAAGAACTGGTTCCGCACGCCGCCCTTGTCGGTGATCCGCTTCGGCCAGGAAATGGCCATCGGCTGGCGAACACCGCCCCAGAACGACGGGACCTGCTTCGTCCATTTGAACGGGGTATCGAATGCCCAGGTCCAGGCGACCGGCATGTGCGGATAGGTCTGGTCGGAACCCCAGGCGTCGTACCACTTCATCTGCTCGGCGACCGGCAGTTCGACGCCGTTGAACTGCAGCACCTCGCTCGGCGTGCCGTTGGGCGAGCCTTCGGCAGACGAGCCGTTGTCGCCGACGATGTAGATGATCAGCGTGTTGTCCAGCTTGCCCATCTTGTCGACGGCGTCGATCACCCGGCCGATTTCGTGGTCGGTGTAGGCGAGGTAGGCCGCGAACACGTTGGCCTGGCGGATGTAGAGCTTCTTGTCGTCGGCGCTGAGAGTCTCCCATCGCTTCAGCAGGTCATCGGGCCAGGGTGTAAGCTTCGCATCCTGCGGAATCACCCCGAGACGCTTCTGGTTGGCGAAGATGGTGTCGCGCAACTTGTTCCAGCCCTCGTCGAACAAGTGCATGTCGGTGATCTTCTGGATCCACTCCGGCGTCGGGTGGTGCGGGGCGTGGACGCCGCCCGGAACGTAATAAAGGAAGAACGGCATCGTCGGATTGATGTCGTTCAGCATGTTCATCCAGTGGATGGCATCGTCCGCCATCGCCGTGGTCAGGTTCCACTTGGGGTTGCCGACGTAGGGATAGATCGGCGTGGTGTCGCGAAAGAGATTTGGCTGCCACTGGCTCGTATCGCCACCGACGAAGCCATAGAAGTGCTCGAAGCCCATCCCGGTCGGCCACTGGTCGAATGGACCCGCCTGCGATGCCGTCCAATCGGGCGTGTTATGGTCCTTGCCGTACCAGGACGTGCGGTAGCCGTTGTCGAGCAGAATCCGACCGATCGTCGCATTATCCTTGCCGATAATNNGCTGTTGTCCGGGGAAGCCGGTCGACTGTTCGGCGACGACGCCGAAGCCGACCGCGTGGTGGTTGCGGCCGGTGATGATCGCGGCGCGCGTTGGCGAGCAGAGCGACGTCGAGTTGAAGTTGGTATAGCGCAGGCCGTTGTTGGCGATGCGGTCGAGCGAGGGCGTCGGAACGGGGCCGCCGAAGGTCGACGCGGTGCCGAAGCCGGTGTCGTCGGTCATGATCAGGAGGATGTTCGGCGCATCCTTCGGCGGCACGACGCGCGGCGGCCACCACGGCTTCGACTGCGCGGCGTTGAGCTCGATCTGGCCGCCGAACTGTGGTGCCGGTGCCGGCAGTTGTTCACCGTTGATCGTCGTCGTTGCGTTCGGCGATCCCGGCGCACCGGTGACCTGCTGCGCAGATGCCGGCACCGCCCCCTGTGCCACCATTGCGAAGACTAGGCTTGCGATCAGGACCCACACGCTTCTGGACATAGCTTTCCTCCTCCGCGAAGTCGCGTAGCGACGCTAGCAGGAGCAAAGCGGCGGCGCTTGTCATTGCGCGCCACGGTCCCGCAACGCCGCCTCGACGGGGCGTCGCGGGCTTGGACGATCCCCTATTGCATCGTGATCACCACTGCGTCGCCGCCCAGCGATAACATCAGGCCCTCCCGCTTCGCCTTCAGGTGCATCACCACACCGTTCGGGTTCTCGAGCCACAGGTCGCCGGCACTGGCAGTGCCGACGGCGATACCGTAGCGGCCCTGACCGTAGGCGCCGGGGAAGTTAGCGACACTGGTGAGCTTGTAGACTTCCCCCTTGGCGTCGATGCTGGAGATGCCGATGCCGCCGACACCGAGGCCGCCGACGGTAAACGGATAGGTTTGCCCCTGGAACGTCAGCGTCCCGGTACCACCACCTGCGCTGCCGATATACGCAACCTGGACCTCCTGCATATCGACGTAGCCGCTTGGCGGCAGGCCCTGGAAACTGGGCGGCTCGCCAGAGGCCGATGTCCCGCCGCCGCTTGAACAGGCGGTGAGCAGCGCGGTTAGACAGGCGGCGGCGACGGCGGTACGAATGCCTGCAGACGTGCGGATAGGTTCTTTTTCCCTCATGAGTGCCTCCGATCTATGCGTTATGCCACGACTTAAGATTGCGGTTCGATCTCTCCCGGCCGCCAGGTTTTGTCGAACCATGCCTCCAACGGGCTGTAGAGGCGCAGGATCGTATTCCATCCCTGGCCCGGAATCGTCTGGATCCAGTTCTTTTCCTTGCCGGCAGGGGCTTTCGGCCCGAAGTAGACGTCCACCGAGCCATCGTCATTCATTAGCAGCCCTTTGGTCTGGCTGCTAACGCTCGGGAAGCGCTGGTCAGTCTGGACGAAGGAACGGGTCTGGTTGCTGTAGATAATGACCGACCAGAACTCCTTGACCGGAATGTTCGGCGGCAGATGCAGGCGGTAAGTCTTGCCGCCGTCGAAAATGTCGCCGTGGGCGTCCCGCGCCGCCCAGGCATACTGCGAACCGCGGCCGACCATCTTCTCTTCCATCGCCGGCGTCACGCCGGTCGCCATGAAGTAATAGAAGGTGTAGGCGTCGAAGTTAAGCACGCCCGGCTGGTTCTGGAACAGATAGCCGCCGACGAACGGAAGCTGCCAGGCGCTGTTCTCATAGTAATATGCGCCCTTGTCGCGCATATGGAAGGCGATGGCACGCGCTGTCGCATCTCCCACTGCCGCCGCTTCCGTCAGGATCTTCTTCATCCGCTCGTCCGGTGCGAACGGCTTGCCCTTCTCGATGCCGATCGACGCGTAGTAGCCGAGCCGGATCTGGTCGAGTGATTCGGTCGGCTCTTCCTGCACCACCTGGTTCAGCAGGTCCCAGAACGTGAAGTCGGCCGGGTTGATGATATTGAACGGTTTGCTGGAGAGGTCGACATAGGTCAGCGGTGGCACCGCTTTGCCCGCGTCGGCCAGCGGATAGATCTTGGTATACGTCTTGACCAGTTCGATGCCGGGTTTCGGNNGATTCCCGTCGACGAGGAAGCTGCGCCAGGGAAGCCATAGGTTGAAGGTCGGCGACTGAACGACATGATAGCCACTGGGCACTGGACCGTCGTATCCCGGCGGCAGCAGCAGGTACTTGCCGCCTTCTCCTTTATCCGGTCCGGTGATGCCGAGGTCGATGACCCAGCGGAACCACATGTCGTTGATGGTACCGAGGACCTTCGGCGGCACTTCCAGCACCAATGGGCCTTTACTGAGATCGACCCACGCCCAACTGTAGACGGTATTGTCGTTGAAGGTGAGGCCGACCGTCCGCGAATCGACAAGCTGTTCCCAGATCGGCACGACGGTGTTCACCGGGCCGAGAGTCCGGATGGCGTTGCGATCCGCCGCTTGGCTCACCGCAGGAATCGCCAAGAGATAGGCCTGCACCGCCCGCTGGAAATCGAGATTATCGTAAAGCTTTTCCGTGGTCGCTTTGTCTGGAATGCCGCTAGAAAGGCGGAGCGTACCGAGGCGGGTCTCGATCTTGTCCGGTGCTGCGATCCCGGGCGGCATCGGCGTCGAGTACTTGAACTGGGGATCGGCCGGCGGACCGTTGAGCATCTGCGCATCCGCCAAACCAGCGAAGACACTATTGGCAAGCAGCGCCGCCAAGGCAATCGAGGCGATACGCCACGATGCATTCACCGCGAACATTGAACAGATTCCTTCCGCTCTCACATCATCTTGTTTCGGACGATTGGTATCGGCGCTTGTTCGACGCGTCTGCACGCGTGAAGGCGCTCCGGTCCCGCTCCCGCTCAGTCCCGTCGCTTGTCGATCGGACGCCCGATCCAACTGCGCCAGCGGGGCGGCGGTCGTGACGCTCCGGGTTGATAAAGCCCGGCGAGGCGCGCGATCAGCACCGCCACGTAGAACGTGCCGAACATCTGCTCGAGAATTGCCAGTGACTGGGCGTGGCGACTGACCGGCGTGATATCGCCGTATCCCGTGGTCGTCAGGGTGGTGAAACTGANAGTCATCATATCGCGGATCGACAACGGGGTCGCCGCATCCGAGTGCCCCATGATGTTGAACGAGCCGGGGACGAGACTATCGCAGAGGCCGTACAGCCCAGCCCAGCCGATGGCCGTCAGCATGTAGGCGGCGATGGCGCCGGAAATCTTGTCGGCGCTCACCGGTCCGGGACGAAGAACGGCTCGCAGCACATTGTAGATTGTGAAGCCATAGAATATGGCCACCGCGAGATAGCGGAAATTGCCAATAAGTGAAATATTGTAGAAGGCATATATCCACTCAAGGACAATAATAGGTGTCGATAGAGCAAACGTTAACAGGAGTGTTTTGCGTGAATGACTGGCTGCATAGGCCGCTGCAGCAAGAATGACGGAGTTAAGGGCGGCGAAACCCAACGTTGCAGCGGGTGTTTCCTGGTGAAATGGATAAAGGATGACGAGAAGAATGAGCACGGCGAGCAGGTAGCCGAACCGGACGTCTTCAGGCTCGCCTTTTCCCTGCCCCTGATGATACGTCCCGCTCTGGTCAGGCTCTGCGGTCATCGCTTTTGACTTCCCTGAACGTGTTCCGTCCCTTCTCACGCTCCTGAACGAGCCGAAGGTCCGCCTACAGCCTCCAATTCAGTGTGACGTTGAAGAAGTGTACCTCGTTGGTCGAGTAGTCGCCTTGCAGCGTTCCGGCGAGGGGGCCACGGCTACGGTTGATGTCTGCATTGCCGAGGTTTAGGTATTCGTAGGCTCCACCCAAGGTCAACACGTCGCTCAACGTGTACTGGATGCCGGTGCCAATGCGGTATTGCTGGTCGAGGGGAAGTGCCGGCGTCCGCTCGCTCTTCGACATCGGCGAGGTATCGAAGGCGAAGCCGACCATCCACAGCCAGCCAGGCGCTACCTTGTACCGGGTGCCGANGGCCAACCCCCAGGTGTCCTTGTAGTTGAGGTTGGCAGTGGTGCTCCGGCTCGTCGTCGAGGTGATTTCGAGCGACGGCTGGCCGAACTGGCTCCAGTCCTGCCAGTTGACGCTACCCACGACCGCGAGGTCGTCGGTGATGTCCTGATAACCGGAGAGCAGGACCTGCTGCGGGATGGTAAGGCCGAGGTCGATCTTGGTGTTGGAAATCCGCGGATCGAGCGCGTTGAAAAGCTCGCCGCCGCCGCTCAGGTCTGGCTTTTGCTTGAAGTCCATGTCCACTTGCGAGGTGTAGGTAACGCCGATACGCGTTCCCTTCACCGGCTCGACCAGAATTCCGGCGAGACCGCCGGCACCCACATCGTTGCTCTTCAACTGGATCTGGCCATCGCTGCCACCGGTGACGTTGGCGACGGCGGTCTTGTAGTTGAGGCGGCCGTAGAGGACCTGGGCGCCGATGCCCAGCGACAGCCAGTCGTTCACCCGGTAGGAGGCGACCGGAAAGGCACCGAGCGTCAGCAGGTCCGCTTGCGTCCCGTAGTAACGACCGGCCCAGCTGCTTTCGTATTCCAGTGCCCCGCCAAAGTTGGAGGCGAGGGAAATGCCGAATTTCAGGTCGGGGGTGGCACTGTAGACGCCATAGGCACCCATGCCCGGCAGGAAACCCATGGCATTGCCACCGTTGCCGCCGCTCGTTGTTGTCCCGCTGTCACGGTTGAACTCGGTGATTCCGTAGGCGGGCTGGATGCCGACCAGCAGTTGCGACTGATCGAGCCTCGCCATGCCAGCAGGGTTGCCGAAAGCGGTGGTGGCGTCGTCGGCAAGTGCGGCGCGGCCAGCCGCCGCCGTTCCGAGATCGGGGGAGCCCATCTCGGTGAGGAAAAGACCGCCGGCATGGGCATCGTCGGTACTACCGACGGTGGCGACAACGATGCCGAGTGCCGCGCCGTATAGCGCCGATCGATGCCTGCTCATGGCCTATTTCCTTAAGTCTTGCAGCGGGCGAACCTGCCGTAGCGCACCTGGTCGTCAAGGATGCCGACACCCTGGAACGCATCAGGCGTCACATTGTAGGGCGCGATGGTGATTCCGAAGAGTACACTCCGTTGACGTCTTTCAGTTTTTCATCGAGCCGCGCCGGTGGGGCAAGTACATCGAGATAGATCTTGCCCCCTTCCAGTTTCCAGAAGCCCACCGCGTCGGCCTGGCCTTCGCGCATGCTGACCACCGAGCCATTCTTGCTGAAAACAAGAAACTCAGCACTGACGTCGGAGCATTTTCCCTCGTTGACTACCCAATTGCCGACGAGGGATGCCTCCGTCAACGCGGCCGCCGCGGCACCGTCTGCGGCGCCGGCGCTACCGCTCACCATCGCGGCTACGGCGAACGCCGCGATCACGCCCGTTGTTTTGACCATGACCTAGTCTCCCCTTCGTCCGAGATATTAGTAGCGTGGCGGGCCATAGCCATAGCCATAGCCATAGGGGGCGGCGGCGGTGGACGGTAGCCGTAGCCGCCGCCGTAGCCACCGTAGCCGTAGCCGCCGCCATACCCTTGCGGGCCCGGGCCCTGGCCTTCGCCCGCCATCTGCTCTGCATCGCCTGCGTCTGTTGCCGCTCCATCTGCATGTTCTCCTGCTGCATCTCCTGACGTTTGGCGAGCATGCGGCCGGCCATCATGCCGCCCATGAAGCACGTGGCACCGCAACTGTTCGCTGCGGCTGGCACAGCTTCCCCACAACAGCAGTTGCGACGAGGGCAACCAAACAGAGGCTAGCCTTTAACCTGAAGCCTGCGAACACCTTTGCCTCCCTTGCTAACGGCAGTTCTGGATCGTGCGATCGGGGCCGGATACGTTGCGCAGTTTACCAAGTCCCTTCCGATCGACCGGGACTATTTTGCCGGCTCTACCGCCACGGCGACGGCTTCGGAGATAACCGCGGTGATCTGGTCACCCACTTTGATCGACGCCAGCATGCTCTGATATTCGGGGTTGTTGACGTTGAGGGTGCGGATCTCGCCGCCGTCCGGATTGACCAGCGAAATGCTGTGCGCTGCCGGGTTGACGCCGACGACGAGGCCGGTGAGGACGACTTTGCCTTCGACCGCGCCTGCCGGCAGCTGTCCTGGGACCGCGCGCGCGGCGGCCAATGCCAGCATGTCTTCGGGAGTCTTCGTTCCCGCAGGGGCGACCACGTAGGCAATCGAGTCCACATAGTGGACAACGACGATGTCGCCGGGTTTTACCTGCGGCAGATTTTGCACCGCCGGGCCGACCTTCAACGTCTTCGTCTCACCCGATGGGCCGACGAGCGTTACGGTACGCGCGGTCAGATCGACCGCTTTTACCGTCGCCTTGGCGCTGATCGTGTCGGTGTCGCCGGCACCGAACATGCCGGATGCTTGGGCGTGCGCCGGCGCGGCGGACGCCGTCAACACCACCGGCGCGGCGAAAATCGAAAGGCACAAGACGACACCGAGCCCCCAAGCGGACGATGCCCGGCGATGTTTCAGTGCTGCAGTCATTTTCTACCTCCTCTGAATTCACAGGCGCTCAATCTCGAGCCAGGAACTGCTGCCCCCTTACGGGCAAACCCCAAGTTGTTTCATCCGCTCGCCGAACTGCTTCGCCCACGCCTTGAAAGCGTAGTCCACGTCGGCCCACGAGTTGAAGGTATCGCTGCCGGGGGCGTTCGCTCCGGCCCGCTTGTCAACCGCCTGCCAGACTAGCTGGCCGGTCGTCGCGTCGGTGGCGTAGGCCTCGATCGTCGCCGAGCCGGTGAACACACCGGCACCGCTGTTGAAGGCGTAGCCGCCCAGGGTGCTGAGGATGCGCGCCTGGGGCACGTAGGTTGAAATTGTGTTGAGTGCCGGCTCGGATGCTTCGGCTTCCACCAGGGCAAAACGGACCGTTAGTGTTCCGGGGGATGGCGTGGTCACCATCTGGCAGCGCTGTGAGGCGGCGTTGTAGAGCTCGCCAAAGAGGGCATTGGCGAATGCCTGCCGCTTCTCCGGTGGCACGTCATTCAGCTTCGAATTGGTGCCCGTCCACAGCGTCACTGGTTCAAGCTGTATTTTCGTGTACGTCGGCCAGTTGGCGCCCGAATTGAGATAAACGAGAGCCGGTTGGTCTTCCTTGCCTTTCTGCAGCAGTGATGGGTCCGGCAGGAAGCCAGCCACAGGCTTGACGTCGGTGATCTGCTTTGTCGGCGCACAGGCGGCAGCGAGCGTCACCAGGCAAACTGCGACAGCGAACCGTCCAACTTTGACAAACATTTCCGTTCCTTACTGAGGAGTAAGCCTATCGTTACCATTCGATCGGGACCAAGTACGATTCAGAGCGGATAGCACAATCTAGCCATCCACAACAGGGTGCGATCCCGAACGGAATGAGCCGATATCGCTCGATTTGAGTCTTAACCCACCCAATCTTGTTTGTTCTTGTCATTTTATGCCAATCTGTACCGCAAGGTTGCTTTTAAATGACAGAAAATTCATATGGCCGAGCACATCCGCGTGCAGGCGACGTTGCGAGTAGGTGATAGTCTGGCGACGGATGGGGGCGGTGATGACGGCCAAAGCGGTTCCGCTGGCGCGGACAGGGGCTCTTGAGCCTNNTTTTGTGCGCTTTCTTGACGACATCGGCGCACCGGTTGAGCGCCTGCTGGAACAATCCCGGCTATCGCCTCAGTTGCTCTCCCGCCCCGAAGCCCTATTCGCCCTTCATCAGGGTTTAAGCTTCCTTGACCGGTCGGCGAGGAGCGAAGACATCCCGCATCTCGGACTATTGGTCGGGCAGCAAACCCGCATTGCCGAACTGGGGGAATTGGGTCAACTGCTGACGAGTTCGATGACTCTCTATGCAGCGATCCGGATGCTGACACAGGTCGTCACGCTCTTCAACTCGGCAGAGCGCCTTTCGCTCCTTTTGGAAGGAAGTAAAGCCTTTTTCTGCCATGCCTTTGCGTTTGGCAACACCGTCGGGCGTCGCCATGGCGATTTATTTACTCTGATGGTGATGCTTGACGTTATTCGCAGCGCCGCCGGTCCTCGGTGGTGTCCGTGTGCGGTGTGGCTGCCGGCATCGGAACTCTCGCATCGCGCCAGCTATGAGCGGCTCCTGGAAACGAGTGTGCTGTTTCATGCCAATTGGTGGGCGATTGCCTTTGATCGCTGTTTGCTTGCCAAGCCGCTTCGCTATTTCGGTACCGTTGATCGTAGCCAGGAGGACCCCCTGCAATCGCTGCACGTCCTGGCGCCGGCAAACGACTTTACTGGCTCGCTGCGCCAGGTGATTGCGTCATTTCTCGCCCAGGGCAACCCGCAAATCGGTGTCGTTGCCGAAGTCGTCGGCCTCAGCGTGCGCACTTTGCAACGGCGGCTAGCCGAGGAACGGTGCAGCTTTTCGCAACTGGTCGAAGACGCGCGCCTGCAGGCAGCGCGGCGCCTGATGCGCGAGACAAACATCAAACTGGTCGATGTGGCGCTCGAACTCGGCTATTCGGATGCCGCCAACTTCACCCGCGCCTTCCGCCGTTGGACCGGGCTGTCGCCGCAGGCGGCGCGCCGCCTTGATGCGCTGATCTGACAGATGTGCCGTCTCATCCCCATCGCTGATGCCGTGCCGCGACGGCCAAAGCCGCTTCATCAACCCCGCAGTCAATCCGCCCGCACCACCATGTTCCGTTCGATCTGACGCATCCTGACCCTGTTGGCTTTCGTTGGCTTGATCGTTGTGCAAGCGCCGCGCGGCGCGCTGCCTGCCGACGCTCCGAGCTTTGTCGGCAGTGCCGCCTGCGGCAGTTGTCATGCGAGTGAGATGGCGGCCTGGCGTGGGTCGCATCATGACCTCGCCATGGCCGAAGCGAACGAGAAGACGGTGCTCGGCAATTTCGCCGGCGCCACCTTCACCCAGGACGGGATCACCTCCCGCTTTTTCCGGCGTGACGGCAAATATTTCGTCAACACTGATGGTCCCGACGGCAAGCTCGCCGACTTCGAGATCCGCTACACCTTCGGCGTCGATCCGCTGCAGCAGTACCTGATCGCGTTTCCCGACGGTCGGCTGCAGGCGCTCGGCATTGCCTGGGATGCTCGCCCGCAAGTGCTAGGCGGCCAGCGCTGGTTTCACCTCTATCCGAAAGATACCCCGAAGGCGGGAAGCCCACTGCACTGGACCGGTCTCGATCAGACATGGAACTTCCAGTGTGCAGAGTGTCATTCGACGGAACTGCGCAAGAACTACGACGCGGCGAAAAATACCTATGCAACCACCTGGGCCGAGATCAATGTCGGGTGCGAAGCCTGCCATGGCCCGGGGTCGGCACACTTGGCCTGGGCCAAGAGTGGCGGCCAGCACGGTGACAATGGTCTTACCGTGCAGTTCGATGAGCGCCGCAATGTCCACTGGTCGCTCGATCCGGCGAGTGGCACCGTCGTCCGCAGTACGCCACGCACGAGCGCCAAGGAATTGGAGACCTGTGGCGTCTGCCATGCCCGCAGCACCAAGATCGCCGAGACTTGGCGGCCGGGCGACTCGCTGCTGCAGTCGCACATGCCGGCTCTCTTGCAGCCGGGGCTGTTCGAAGTCGACGGCAAGATGCAGGACGAAGTCTACAATTACGCTTCCTTCCGGCAGAGCCGGATGTTCGCTGCCGGCGTCTCTTGCAGCGATTGCCACAACCCGCATTCCTTGAAGCTGGTGGCTGACGGCGATGGTGTCTGCCTGCAGTGCCACACTGGCGATACCTTTGCGACCACCGCCCACCACCATCATCCGGTAACGTCGCCGGGGGCGCGCTGTGTCGCCTGCCACATGTCGGTGCGCACCTACATGATCGTCGACCCTCGCCACGATCACGGCTTCCGCATCCCCCGTCCCGACGAGTCGGTGCGCTTTGGCACCTCGAACACCTGCAACGACTGCCATACCGACAAGGATGCGGCCTGGGCCGCCGCCGCGGTCGTGCGTTGGTACGGACCGCAGCGCAAGGGCTTCCAGACCTGGACCGAGGCGCTCGCCGCCGAGCATGCCGGCAGCGCCAATGCGGCAATGTTGTTGGCTCGGCTCGCCAACAGCGAGCAGGCGCCGTCGATCGCCGGGCGGGCGACGGCGCTGGAAGACCTCGCCATGTATCCCGGCCGCGATGCCGCCGCTGCGGCGCAGCGCGGCCTGACCGACGCCGATCCCCTGGTCAGGCTGGCGGCGCTGCGCACTTTGCAATCCTATCCTGTCGAGCAGAGCTGGCCGCTGGCGAACCGTCTGCTTGGCGATCCGGTGCTGGCGGTGCGCAGCGAAGCGGCGTCGCTGCTGGCAGCGATGCCGACGGACCGTCTGTCCGCCGATGACCGCTCCCGGCTGGCGGCGGCGCTCGACGATTTCATCAAGGTGCAGCGGGTGAATGCCGACCGGCCTGAGCATCGGCTCAACCTCGGCAACCTCTTCCAACAGCAGCAGCGTTTCGCCGAAGCGGAAGCGGAATACCTCGCGGCGCGTAGCCTCGATCCTACGTTCATCCCCACCTACATCAGCTTCGCGCAGTTGCGGGCGCAGCAGGGGCGCGATAGCGACGGCGAACGCATCCTGCGTGAGGCGCTGGTGCGCCTGCCCGAAGACGCCGCATTGCACCATGCGCTCGGCCTTAATCTCGTCCGCCAACGCCGCACTGCCGACGCAGTGGCGGAACTGGCGCAAGCCGCAAGGATCGACCCGGCGGATGCCAGATTCGCTTACGTGTATGCCATTGCGCTGAATTCCGTTGGTCGCACCAAGGAGGCCGTTCAAATTCTGGAAGCCAGCAACATCCGCCACCCGGCCGACCGGGACACACTACTTGCGCTGACCACCCTCAACCGCGATGCGGGGCAGTTGGACGCTGCTCTCGGCTGGGCCGAAAAGCTTGCTGCCATCGATCCCACGGCGGCGCCGCTGGTCGCCCAGCTGCGACAAAAGCTACCTCCGCGCTAAGCCTTGCGCGTCAATCTGCTCTTCATCTGCGACCAGCTTCGTTCCGTCCACGACAGCGCCCGCAGGGCGGGGCGGAGGATGACCGGAACGTCGTGGGCAAGGAGGAGGACGCCCACCGGCAGCATCCAGAAGCCGAGAATCGGCAGGAAACCGAGGAAACCGCCGCCGATAAACAGCAGGGCAATGGGTATGCGCAGCCAGACCGCCCGCGGCTGCCGCAGGGAAGAGACAGCCTTGGCGGCAAATCCTGGCAGTCCGGCTTCCAATCGATCAAGCCGCTGGTCGAGTTCCGCCATGTCATGGTTGGCCGTCAACGTAGGGACCTCGCATTATTGTTCGGGGATAGGGGCCGCGCCGATGTTGCACGAGTGATGCGGCGGCTGGCGAGAGGAGTTCACCGCCCCGGCGCCGGTTTCAGAACATGCCGGCTTCGAGACCGGCTGCCATCAGCATGCCGAGATCCCGGCAGCCGCCGACGAACTCCTCCCGCCATCCGCCGCGACAGATCAGCGGCTCCTGCACCCGGCGCCAACGCAGACCAGTGACGATCGACTCGACGGCGCGCCTGGTACCGGTGCCATCGTGGCCGGCACGAATAAAAAGCGCGTAAGGCAGCCCTTCTGTTTTTTCCAAACAGGGGTAATAGCAGCGGTCAAAGAAATCCTTCAACGCCCCGCTCATGTAGCCAAGGTTTTCGGTCGTTCCGAGGATGATACCGTCTGCCGCCAGGACGTCATCGGCATTGACGGCAAAAGGGCTCAGCGCGACAACGGTTACGCCCTCGATCTCCGGCGAACTGGCACCGGCAATCACTGCGTCGCGCAGCGTCTCGGTGTTGGGCGATGGCGCATGCGCGACGACGAGCAGCCGCTTGCTGGTCCTCATGGGCGCCTCAATGTGTGCACGGCTCCCGGTCAAGTCGCGATGTCGGACGGGGCGTCACCTAGCAACCAATGCTTACATCAAGGATCGATTGACGGCGAGACTGCAAGTGCGTAACGCGCGCTAAGAGCGCCGATACGTGAAGCGGCCGCGCCCCGGCATGGGCGGGGGAACCCTGCGACCGCAGGGACCAGATGAGCGCGTCGGCGACAAGCGGCAAGAGCCTTGACTTATTTTCATGGTTCTATAAACATGAAAATATGGAAACGAAAAAGGCCGTCGAAGCGCTGAGTGCGCTGGCTCAGGAGCATCGCTTGGCCGTGTTCCGGCTGCTGGTTCGCGAAGGCCCGAACGGCCTGCCGGCTGGCGCGATCGCCGAGAGGATGGCGGTGCCGCCGCCGACGCTGTCGCACCACTTGGCACACTTGGAGCGGGCAGGATTGCTTCGTTCCTGGCGCGTCGAACGCCGCATATTCTATGCCGTCGACGTGGAAGGAACGCGCCGCTTGTTGACGTTCCTCACCGAAGACTGCTGCCAGGGACACCCGGAGATTTGTGGCTACAGAAGCGGAGGAGGTTGTCGTGACGATCACCATTTATCACAATCCGAAGTGCGGGACGTCGCGCAACGTGCTGGCGTTGATCCGCAACACGGGTGAAGAGCCTCGCATCGTCGAATACCTGAAGACGCCGCCGACGCGCGAGGAACTCGTGGCTCTGCTGGCACGCTCCGGGCTTACTCCGCGCGAGTTGCTGCGCCGTAAGGGCACGCCTTACGACGAGCTCGGGCTGGATGACCCGGCATTGACCGACGACCAGCTCATCGACGCGATGATTGCGCATCCGATCCTTATCAACCGGCCGCTCGTCGATACACCCCTCGGAGTCCGCCTCTGCCGACCGTCGGAAACGGTGCTCGACATTCTCCCCAACCCACAGCAGGGAGGCTTCGCCAAGGAAGACGGTGAGGTTGTCGTCGATGCATCGGGGCAACGGGCANNCGCTGACGCTCCAGCACGCTGCAGAAACTGAATCGGAGCGCAACGCATGACCAGCGAAGACAGCGCTGCTGCCGCAAGACTTCCGCCATCGCCGGCGCGCGCCGGCCTCGGCGTGTTCGAGCGCTACCTGACGCTGTGGGTGGCCCTGTGCATCGTCACCGGCATTGTCCTCGGCCACTGGTTCCCATCGCCGTTGCAGGCTATCGGCCGGATAGAGGTCGCGCAGGTCAACCTGCCGGTCGCCGTGCTGATCTGNGCGATGATCATCCCCATGCTGCTGAAGATCGATATCGGCGCGCTGCATCAGGTGAAGGAGCACTGGCGCGGCATCGGCGTGACGCTGTTCATCAACTGGGCGGTCAAGCCGTTTTCGATGGCGCTTCTCGGCTGGTTGTTCGTGGGTTTCCTGTTCCGGCCGTGGCTGCCTGCCGACCAGATCGACAGCTATATCGCCGGGTTGATCATTCTCGCCGCCGCCCCCTGCACGGCGATGGTCTTCGTTTGGTCCAACCTCTGCGACGGCGAGCCGCACTTCACGCTCAGCCAGGTGGCGCTCAACGATACGATCATGGTCTTCGCCTTCGCGCCGATCGTGGGATTGCTGCTGGGGCTGTCGTCGATCGTCGTCCCCTGGGAGACGCTGGTCATCTCGGTGGTGATGTTCATCGTCATCCCGGTGATCATTGCCCAGATCTGGCGCCGTGCCTTGCTGGCGCGTGGCGAAGCGGCGCTGAAACGCACCCTCGACGCAATGCAGCCGGTGTCGCTAATCGCCCTGCTCGCCACCCTGGTGCTGCTGTTTGGCTTCCAGGGCGAGCAGATCCTGGCGCAGCCGCTGATCATCCTCATGCTGGCGGTGCCCATCCTGATCCAGGTCTACTTCAATTCCGGCCTTGCCTATCTGCTCAATCGTCAGTTTGGCGTTGCCCACTGTGTCGCCGCCCCATCGGCGCTGATCGGAGCGTCGAACTTCTTCGAACTCGCCGTCGCCACCGCCATCGTTCTCTTCGGCTTCAACTCCGGCGCTGCCCTGGCCACCGTCGTCGGTGTCCTAGTGGAGGTTCCGGTGATGCTGTCGGTGGTGCACCTGACCAGGCGAACCAGGAACTGGTATGAACGCCGACGGTGATGTCTGGGCGATCACATCGCCCTGCAACGTCGTAGCGGTCAGACAAGCACGCAGGCGGCAATCCACTGCAGCCGGTCATCGACAGAGACTCGACTCTTGCTCTAGATTGAGCCGTCATGACCATTGTTGCCAACGCGCTTCCGGCTCCTCCCGCTTTTGATGCGGCCTTCCGCGGCGAACTTGAGCTGCTGTATCGCTGGCGTCGCGACGTGCGGCGTTTCCGCAGCGATCCCATTGATCCGGCGCTGCTCGATCAACTGCTGGCACTGGCGATGCTGGCGCCGTCGGTTGGCAACTGTCAGCCGTGGCGTTTCGTCCTGGTGGAAAGCCCCTCCAGCCGCCAGGCTGTTCGGCGTATTTTTGAAGCGTGCAACCAGGAGGCGCTCGGCAGTTACGCCGGCGAGCGCGCAGCGCTCTACGCCCGTCTGAAGCTGGCAGGTCTGGACAAAGCGCCGGTGCAACTCGCCGTCTTCGTCGATGCCGCAACGGCGACCGGTCACGGCCTCGGCCGGCAGACGATGCCGGAAACCGTTGCCTATTCAGTGGTGGGGGCGGTGCATGCCCTGTGGCTTGCTGCCCGTGCGCATGGCCTCGGCGTCGGCTGGGTGTCGATTATCGATCCCGANTCGGTCCGCACCACGCTGCGCGTTCCTGAAGCCTGGCGGCTGATCGCCTATCTGTGCGTCGGCTATCCGGAAGAAGAACACCTCGACCCGGAGCTTGAACGCTCCGGCTGGCAGTCTCGCCTCGATGGCGACGGACTTGTTCTCCGCCGCTGATGCCTTAGTCGCGCTCCTCACCCAATTGCATCACGCCCACGGCCATGCCGAGGGAGCCGAAAGTGACGAACAGGCCGAAGAACAACAGCGCCAGCGACAGCGTGCGATCGGGCGAGTGCGCGATCATCGTCCACAAACCGGCGATGTCGAAGAGAAGGATCAGCAGGCCGAAGACCACCCCGCCGACGGTGCCATAGATCAGGTGGTGCAGCAGGAACATCAGCAAGCGACGTTGCTGCTTCGCTGCGGTCGTCGACGGCATGTGGGTCATGGCGATATCCTTCAGGGGCCCAGGACCGTAAGGCGACGGCAGGCGAGGGGACCTATCCAGCACTCAGTATAGCACTTTAGCTGGGCAGACGGCTTCAATCCCGACGGTGGGCGGCAAAGCGGAGCCGGACATAATCGGCCATCCAGTGCCCCGCCGCATCGCAGAGAACGGGCCGCAGCAGATCGATAGCCGCCGCACGTGCCGCCGCCCGCTCTGTCGTCGGCAGCGCGGCGAAATAGCCCGCGGCAAAGGTGTCGAGCCAGCCGTCCATGTTGGTTGGCAGCGCCGTCTGCCGCGGGAAGAGAGCGATGCTATCGACGCTGAACCCGTTGCGGGCGAGTGCTGCGGCATAGGCGTCTGCCGTGGGAAATACCCAGGGTGCCGGGATCTGCTTGACCCCGCGGGCCAGGAGCACCGCGGCGAGAGCGACGCGGATGGCAGCGACATTGCCATGGCCGCCCATTTCGCCAATGAAGCGTCCCCCCGGCCGCAGGGCGCGATATACGCCGGCTAGCACCGGGTCGGGTGCGCCCATCCAATGCAATGCGGCATTGGAAAACACGGCATCGAATTCGCCATCGAAGTGCAGGGCGGCGCCATCCATCACCCGCGCATCCAGCCCGCGCGCCACGGCTGCGGCCACCTGCGCCGGCGATGCATCGACACCGACCACCCTGGCGCCGGCCTTGGCCAGTGCCCTGGTCAACGTGCCGTCACCGCAGCCGAGATCGAGGATGCGCTCACCCGGCTGCGGTGCCAGCAGTTGCAGCACCGGTTCGCCAAGCACAGGTACAAATCCGGCGTGGGTAGCGTAGCCGTTTGGGTCCCAGTCCGCTGCCGTGCCGTCCGGGGTGATCTGGCCGGTGGCGGTTGAACTGGCGCCGCTACGCTCGACGCGTTCCTTGTCGGCCATCATCCGTTCCCACGTTGCTCATCCCCGGTTGTCCTCGATCGCCTCGGCGCCAGTTGCTTCGATCATCGTCTGCACCGCCTCGGCAGCGGCGTCTACCGCCGCCACGTCGGTGCCGCGGACGACGAGGCTGACACCGAAGCGGCCGGAACGGGCGAAAGGATAGCTGCCGATTTCGACTCCCGCGTGCGTCGCCTGGATCATCGTAAGCGCCTGGGCGATCGACCCCTCGGTGGTAAACGAGGCGATCGTTCGCGACAGCATCGGCGCGCCGCCCTTGAGCCGATGGCGCAGGCCGTCGAACATCGCCCGCATGATCGCCGGCACCCCCGGCAGGACGATGACGTTGTCGATCTGGAATCCTGGCGCGGTGCTGACCGGATTGTCGATCAGGATCGATCCCTCCGGCACATCCGCCATCTTCATCCGCGCCGGGTTGACCTCGGAGCGGCGATAATGCTTCAGCAGTGCCGCCTCGGCGTCGGGATGGCGAATGAGTGGCCGGCCCACCGCCTTGGCGATGCAGGCGGAGGTAATGTCGTCGTGGGTGGGGCCGATGCCGCCGGTGGTCAGCACGTAATCAAAGGCGCTACGGCAATGGTTGACCGTGGCGATGATCGTCGCCTCGTCGTCGGGGATGACCCGGGCCTCGGTGACGCGGATGCCGATCTCGTTCAGCGCCTGCGCCAGGANACGGAGGTTCTGGTCCTGGGTGCGGCCAGAGAGGATTTCGTTGCCGATGATCAGCACGCAGGCGGTGACCGTGGCGGTGGGTGTGGTCATCCGGCGCGGGCTCCCTGATGCATGGCGGTTCTCCGTCGTTCCTCAGGCCGCGGCATGTTCGCGCCCCTGCCGGCTGGCGGACGCCTGCAAGTGCAGATAGGCGAGCGACAGCAGTGGAGCAGCGATGCCGTGCGCGGCGCCGCGACGGATCAGGTCTCCGATGACGTGGTCGGCCTCGGTGCGATGGCCGCCTTCCAGATCGCGCAGCATCGACGCGGCCATGGTCGAGCGCCGGTCGACGAGCAGCTTTTCGCCGCCGGCCTTGGCATTTGGCCGAAGCGGGTGGGCGTTGGCGGCGGCGATTGCGGCCGCCTCGTCGCGAATGCCGAGGATCAGCGCCTCACCGCCGGGATTGGCGAGGATATCGCCTACCGTTGCCCGCATCAGGCATGTGGCGCCGGCCAGTGTGGCGATGAACGCGTGCTTCTCCCACATCTCCTGGATGATGTCCTGGCTTTGCACCCCGTCGAATTTGGCCTTGCCGATGGTCGCAGCCAGCTTTGCGGTGGGTTCGGCCTGCTCGGGGCTGCGGGTGCCGAAGACGAAGCGATGCAAGGGCGAGAGGTGGCGGATGATCCCATCGGCGGTCAGCGTTGCCGTGATCTGGGCGAGCCCGCCCAGGACACGCGAAGCGCCGAAGCTGGCATCAAGCCGGTCCAGGTGCGAAAGGCCGTTGAGGATCGGCAGCACCAGCGTTGCCGGACCGACGGCCGGCGCAATCGCCGTCAGGGCATCGTCGAGGTCGTAGGCTTTGCAGGTGAGCAGCACCACGTCGTAGCCGTCGCCAGGATCCTCGGCGGTGACGGTGGCAACCGCCTTGCGGATATCGCCGCAGGGACTTTCGATCACCAAACCATCTTTCACCAGCTGCTGCTGGCGGCGCGNCTGCCGCACCAGGAAGGTGACATCTGCACCAGCCTCGCTCAGCCGGCCACCATAATAGCCGCCCATCGCCCCGGCGCCAAGAACGAGGATACGCATCCGACTGCCTCCCGGGTTGCCCAGTTTGCGCGCACCCTAGCGACCCTACCGCGCCGACGCTAGTGGGGTCGCAGCGCAAACGCTTGCGGTTGCCCTGGGCTGCTAACCGCCATTATGCACCGCGCTGATGCTCGCACTTGACACCCGGGCAACCACTCTCCGTTAGGTTGCGTTTGGGCGTGGCGTCCCGCCGCCAGCCGGAGATGGGGACGGTATGTGGGGTGGGGCTGGTGGGTTCACGATGTGGGTGGCGTTTGGGGGCACATCGCCCCATCGGTCAGGTGACCAAGCGTGGGATCCGGCCGAGGGCGAGGCGCAGGATGTCCTGGCACGGGGTGGCGGTGGGCAAGTGGACCTTGATCATGGTCTTCATCTCGATCACCCGCGCCGCCATCTTGATCAGCCGCAGTCGGAGAGTGTCGAACTGGGCGACACGCCAGACCGAGTGCTTTGGCATCAGCCCGCGCAGGCTCCACAGCAGCCAATACGCCCCGGCATGGAGGAACAGGCGGAACTGGTTGGCGGTGGCCGCGTGGCAAGAGGTGCGGTCGGCGGCCAGGTGGGTCTTCCAGGACTTGATGTGGTTCTCGGCCTGTCTCCGCTGGCAGTAGATGCCCTGGTACAGGGAGCGGCCATCGCCGCCGGTCAGGTTGGTGACGATGAAGCGGGTGTCGGTGCCGTCTGGTCCTGCCTCGACGCAGGCGACGATGCGCTCGACCCGGCTCCAGCTTGCGGCGCCGTCGAGGAATTCCTTGAAGCGGCGGAGCTTGCCGCCGTCCGGGGTATCGTCGAACCGCTTCTGGGTGCGGGCTTCCAGGGCAAGGATATGGGCGCGGAGCGTCGGGGTCGGCGCCACGCCGAAGATGTAATCGACGCCTTCGCCCCGGCACCAGTCCAGGACCTCCGGCGCGCAGTAATGGCTGTCGGCTCGCAGCAGGACGGAGGTCTGGGGCCAGTTGGCGCGGATGGCGCGGAGCAGGCGGCGCAGAAAGGTGCGGATTTCCACGCCCTTGGGCCGCTTGGCAGGGCGCAGCACGGCGGTGACGAAGCGGCCTTCGCCGTCGAACACCACGATGGGCTGGAACCCGTATTCGTCATAATGGGCGTTGAACAGCCGAAGCTGCTGGCCGCCGTGGACGGCGTCGAAGGTGTCGTCGATGTCGAGCGTGATCCGCTTCGGCACCTGCCGGAACGAGGCGCAATAGAGATCGACCATGGCCCGGCCGATGCGCAGCAGCGCCCGCTTGCCCGGCAGGTTCTCCAGCCGCGAGATGGTCGATTGCGAACACAGCGCGCGGCCCGACGGCGCCTGATCCAGCGCCATCTTGAACACCGGATCGAGCCGCAAGCCGGTGGCATCGTTGCCGTCCTCGTATCCGGCGGCGATCATCAGCAGCCGGAACCGGATGATCTCGGCCAGTCCATGGATGGTCTGCCCCGGCGCCCGTGGATCATCCAGGCAGGCGGCCAGTCGCGTCGCCACGCCAAGGCGGGCCTCGATCTCGCGCAGCGCCAGCACCCCGGCAGCCGAGGAAAGCTCGCCACCATCAAACCGGGCCACCACCGTCTTGCCGGAGACGGGTGACAGGCCGGGGAGCGGTATCGTCGGATCAACCATGGCGGGTGCGGCCTCCGGAAACGGCAGGATCAGGCTTCAGTAACAATATCCTAAATCCGTTCAACGGCTTACGCTACACCCGCCAGCCAACGTGCATTTTTCGGGTTAGCCCGGAGCACGCTGCCGGTGTGGAACAACGTTGCCGCAATCAAGTACTACGACGCGTTGATCGAGTTCTCCGTCGATGCTGCAGGCAAGCTCACGCAAACCGCGCTGTCGACCTTTACCCTTTCGCAGAGCCTGATCATCTCCAACTTGAAGGGCGGGAATTACAGCAACGTGGTATACGGGTCGACCAGCATCGCCGGGCACCGGCGTCGGCGGTCCCGCTGGGCCAGACCGCCTGGACGTCAGCTGCCACCGCAAACGGCTGCTTGCCGTCGGCCACTTGGTACACCGGGCCGATTGCATCGAACCCGCTCAAAGCGCGACTTCAGAAGTCAGGCATTACGCAGATCCAGTACAGTCACGGGATCCGTGATAGTTCATGCTATTGCTCACAATATTTTTGCCCGTCTGGTCTAATCGGCGCGCAACATGTGGCGATACGCTATTGCCTGTGAGCTTTACTACTGACCGCCGTACTGGCCATTCGGTTCCGGAGTCGCAGATCAGCTTTACGCTGAAGCCGTAGGCGCGCAAACGGACCTGTCGGTGGGCACTCCCATGCCTGCCGACAGCCGGCCTCACAGCGGCCCTGTCATCCGGGTCAGCGTCATCGCCTGGTTGCCGGACGGGTCGAATAACGTCAGCAGCCAGTCGGACATCGTGAACCGCTGCGCCGTCTGCAACGCCTGCAGGAACCCTGCCTCCTGGCGCATTACCTCGGGCGGGCACATCATCCGCGTCGTCGCCAGCGGCCCCACCGCCAGCTGGTCGCCGGCATAGCCGATGGTGCCGTTGAAGGTGTTGCAGCCGCCGTTGCCGGTGATCCGCTGACCCACGTCGAAGCGCACTGAGGAGGCGGGGTAAAGTGACGCCTCCTGGCCGGCGATGGTCTGGGCGAGCCATTGCGTCCCAACCAGCGGTTCGGGGCCGCCGCTGCTGGCGCCTCCCGGCCCGGCGCATGCCGCCGCTGTCATCGTCAAGCCTCCCGTGATTACCATTGCTGCCAATCTGCGTCCGCGCTTGTGCACCGTTTCCTCCCGCTCACCGGATACCATTGCATTCGCCCAGGATCAGCCGCCGGGCGCGCCGATGCCAGCGGAAACTGCGCGCCGGAACCTTTTGGCGATTGTCCCCTTACGGCAGCGGCTGGGTGACGGTAAAGGCGCCACGAATGTCGCCGAGCGTATAGCCCGTCGCCTGATCCGCCGGGTAAAGGGCCGCCAGTTTCGCCGTCAGATCGGGGACGAGATTGCTGCCGTGGCAGCTGAGGCAGACCTCGCCGGTGGGAATCGCTTTCATGTAGCGAAAGGCGGGCTTGCCATCGACATCCACCACCTCCCAGCTTTCGAGCGCGGCCATCGGCTTGCCCGCTGCCTTTTCCGTCTCGAAGCGGGTCAGCACCGTCCGCTGCCAGGCATCCGGCGTGTTGGCAGGATTGCGTGGTTTCAGGCTGGTGCGACCCACCTGCCAGCCATGCGCGCTCGACTGCTGCGCCGCGATTGCCGGTGCTGCAACGTTGCACACCTCGATCGCCGCCACCGGTCCATCCGTCGCCAGGGCCGTCTGCAGGGCCTGCTGCAGCGTTTGCGCGAAATCCTTGGCCACCGCGCGGCTGGCCTCCACCCGCGCCTCGATGTCGTCCGCCGCAATCGCCGGGTGGCCGCTCGCCATTGCTGTCGCCGCCATGATCGCCGCGATCAAAGTGCGCATCCGCATCATCGCTCCTCGCTTGCCGTGCCCGCCCGCTGCGGTGCAGTGACCGTATATGCCGCATTGCTAATTTATTGACAAGCCCGTACTGTCGGCGCCGCCTCGTCGTTGACAGCGCCAAAGGGGGATCGCATGACGACATTCTCACTACTTGCCGCGCTCGCCGGCGGTGGATTGATCGGCCTCGGCGCGGTGCTGCTGCTGTTAGCCAACGGCCGCATCGCCGGCATCTCCGGTATCGTCGGCGGCCTCGCCGAGCGGGCGCCGGGCGACCTGGGCTGGCGCCTCGCCTTCATCACCGGGCTGCTGCTGGGCCCCTTCGCCGTCGCGGCGGTGACCGGCGCACTGCCCGCGATCCACGTGGATGCGCCGCCGGCGCTGGTGATCCTGGCCGGCCTGCTCGTTGGCTTCGGTACCCGGCTCGGCAGCGGCTGCACCAGCGGCCACGGCGTCTGCGGCCTCGCCAGGCTGTCGTCGCCGCGCTCGCTGGCAGCGACGCTCACTTTCATGGGCGTGGCGGCCGCCGTCGTGTTCATCGTCCGCCACCTGCTCAGAGGTTAGGCGATGGCCCGCATCTTCGCCGCCCTCTTCGCCGGCCTGCTGTTCGGCGCCGGCCTTGCCGTCTCGCGGATGATCGATCCGGCGGTGGTTCTTGCCTTCCTCGATCTGGGGGCAATCCGCAGCGGCGGCTGGAACCCGAGCCTGGCCTTCGTCATGCTGGGTGCCCTGGTGGTGACCGGCGTCGGTTACCGCCTCGTCCTCACCCGCCGCTCACCGCTCCTTGCCGAGCGCTTCTCCCTGCCGGCGAAGCTGCCGATCGATCGCCGCCTCGTTGGCGGTGCGGTCCTCTTCGGCCTTGGCTGGGGGCTCGTCGGCTACTGTCCCGGTCCGGCGCTGGCCGGCGTGGGATTCGGCGAGGTGAAGACCTGGCTGTTCGTCCTCGCCATGCTGGCTGGCATGGGCCTCTATCGGCTGTTCGCCCGCAGCCGTTGAGTGGTCTTCGCCGACTTGCGAGCGCAGGGGGATGCCCTGATCCCAGTAGGGCGCGGCGCGGAAGTGCTCGACGAGGCAGTCGATGAAGGTGCGCACCTTGGCCGAGAGATGGCGGCTCGGCGGCCAGACGGCATAGATCCCAAGCTGCGCCAGCCGCCAGTCGGGCAGCACCAGTTGCAACGCGCCGCTGCGCAACGCTCCCGAGACGATGAACGTCGGCAGGTTGACGATCCCCATACCGTCAATCGCCGCCCGCATCAGCACGTCGCCGTTGTTGCTGTGCAGCGGCCCCGCCACCTTGACCGCCACGACGCTGCCGTCGCGTTCGAACTGCCAGACATCGCGCGCCACCGCGTAGGTGTAGAGGAGGCAGGCATGCTCCTTCAGCGCCGCGGGATGGTTGGGGCGGCCGTGCCGCGCGAGGTAGGCGGGCGACGCGGCGACCACTATCCGGCTGGGGGCGAGGAAGCGCGCCTTCAGGCTCGAATCCTTCAGCGTGGCGATGCGGAGCGCCAGATCGAAGCCCTCTTCCACCAGATCGACCAGGCGGTCGTTGAGGCTGAGTTCCACCGTTACCGCCGGAAATGCCTGCTGATAGGCGCAGACGGCAGCCGCCAGATGCAAGATGCCGAAGCTCATCGGCGCGCTGATCCTGAGCACCCCCGACGGCTGCGCCGTCGTCTCCCGCGCCGTTCCCTCCGCTTCGTCGAGGAGGTCAAGGATCTCCTGGCTGCGGCGGACGAAATCGGCGCCGGTCTCGGTCAGGCTGAGGCGCCGCGTCGTCCGGTGGAGGAGTTTCGCGTTCAGGTGCGCTTCCAGATCGGCCACATGCTTGGTCGCCATCGCCCGCGACATCCGGAGCGACAGGGCGGCGGCGGCAAAGCTGCCCTTGTCGACGACGGCGACGAAGGTGCGCAGCGCCGTGAACAGGTCCATCAATTATATCCCAAAAACAAACAATCAATTCGCATCAAGCGGGATTATTCTATCGCATGCCGGAGCTAAATATCCATCGTCGCCAGTGGCGGCCACTCGCCACCGACCGGCTTGGCCGCGCGCGTTCGTGGAGGATCACCGATGCCCAGCCTGCCCGCCTTGTTCGTCTCCCATGGTTCGCCGATGCTGGCGCTGGAGGATGGCCCGGCGCACCGCTTCCTCCGCGGCTATGCGGCGCGGTTGCCGCGGCCGCAGGCGATCCTCGTCGCCTCCGCCCACTGGCTCAGCACCGTGCCGATGCTCTCGACGGCTGCAGAGCCTGCCACCATTCACGATTTCCGCGGCTTTTCCCCGGCGCTCTACGCCATGCGCTATCCCGCCCCCGGGGCGCCGGCGCTGGCGACGGCAGCGCAGCGTCTCCTCGCCGCGGCGGGGATCGCCGCAACCATGGTGCCCGACCGCGGCCTCGACCACGGCGCCTGGGTGCCGCTGTCGCTGCTTTATCCCGCCGCCGATATTCCGGTGACCCAGCTCGCCCTGCAGCCAGACGCCGGCCCGGCGCATCACCTCCGCCTCGGTCGCGCCCTTCGGCCGCTGCGCGAGGCGGGGGTGCTGATCATCGGATCCGGCAGCCTTACCCACAACCTGTCCGCCGCCTTCGCCAACCCAGGCGATGCACCGGCCGCCGCCTGGGTCGACGCCTTCGCCGCCTGGGTGGCCGAGCGGCTCGCCGCTGGCGCGATCGACGATCTCCTCGCCTATCGCCGCCGCGCGCCTTTCGCTGCCGACAACCACCCGACCGAGGAGCACCTGCTGCCGCTGTTCGTCGCCCTTGGTGCCGGCAGTGACGGCGGCGCGATCGAGCGCCTGCACGCCAGCACCACCCACGCCGCCCTCGCCATGGACGCCTACGCGTTCGAATAACGGCGCGGCGAAGCTCAATCGGTGAAGCCGTATTCGGCCAGCTGATCGAACGTCTTCGGCTGGCGGATCTCCGTCAGCGTGTGCAGGACATCGCCTATGCATTGGCAAAAGACACTCATCAGCCAAATCTTTTGCCCCAGCTTTCTGCCGACCGACCGCAAGCCTCCGCGTTTCATGACGCGGTCGTTGATAGCCTGGTACTCGTCGTCCCAGTATTCTGCATAGTTGTACGAGTCAGACGTCCGTACTATTTTGGCGCAGGGAAGTGCATAAACACGTGTCCTTCGAAGGAATTCGTCTTCGTCCTGCCGGCAATTCCGCCACACCTCAGACAACTCATACATGCAGAACTCTGATTTCAGATATTTGTCGCTGAGGATGACGAACACTCTATCCCCTTCGCCGATATCTTTCATGAATTTCGAGATGCTTTCTCCGACGCCGACCCTGTCTTTGTCGCGGTGAATGCGAAAACCACGCGCTTCGGCTTCCGCGCACAGGCGATCGACGATCGCCTCCCGATCGCGGCCCTCCGGCGTATCGTCATTCCAGGCGTAGGAGACGTACCACTCGGCCTTTCCGGATCGCTCCTTACCAAACGTCATTTCTTTCTTAGTCGACGTCGCGTCATCGATCGATTCTGGCCGGGGGCGTTCAGCGCGCTCCTCAACCGGTATCGTCACTTCCGCCGGCGTCAGCCCCGCCTTGTCCTGCTCCTCGCGCACCAGCCGGCATAGCCGCGCCAGCAAGTCCGTCGCCTGGCCGCGCTGCGTCTGGACGACGATGCGGCCACCCCAGCCGGCGGAGTCTGGTTGTGCTTCGATGATGCCGCGGCTGTTGGTGGTGGTCTCATAGATGTAGACGCCGCCCTGCCAGTAGTCGGCGCCGATCTCCGCCTGCCGGCCGATGCGGGAGATGATGCTGCGGATCAGCCCCGGATGCAAAAGCGGGTAGGTGAAGGTCGCCGTTTCGATCCGCCGGTCATCGTCCCACTTCGCCCCCAGTTCCGTCGCCATCGCCGCCCGCTCCGGCAGCAGGTCGGGGGCGATGTATTCGACCTCGCCACTGTTGCCCGGCCCGAGGCGACGGTGTTCAAAGCAGATGCCGCAGAACTGCATCATGCTGAGGAACAGTTCTTGTTCCTTCTCCTCGTGCTCCTGCCACACCCAATCCGCCAGGTCGCTGCGGGTAAACCGGCCGCGGTTGCGGCGGATGCGCGGGGCGCAGTTATCGCGATGGAAGACGGCGTAGATGGCGTCGAGCGCCCAGCCCTGGTCGAGGATGATCGCATCGTCGAACAGGCCCGCGCGGTAGAAGACGATGCCGGCGTTGTGCAGGTAGGCGAGCAGGTGCTCCGCGCTGTACACGCCTGCTTCGTCGCACAATTGGTGGAAGAGCTCCTGTCTGATCGTCCGGTACTGCCGCGCCGCGGCCGGCACCGCTGCATCGGCGTCGCGCAGCGCTTCCAGCTTTTCCTTCACCCGCTGCCGGCCGGCGCCGATGGTCGCGATTCCCTCCTGGTCGCGCAGCCATGCCGTCGTCGCCTCGGCCAGCGCCTCGTCGAGCGCAGCACGGCCGCGGTTGTTCAAGGCACTGTAGCGAANCGATGCGCGGGGGAATCCGAACGCGGCGAAAAGGTCGACCTCCGGCACTGGGCACGGTTTCTCGTCCACCGCCTTGTCGCAGCGAGTCTGGACGACGACGACGGCGCTCCGCTTGCCGCCCAGGTGGCGGACGTAGTCCACCCAGTAGGCGAGCGGGTGATTGCGAAAGGTGATGCCGTCGTGGGTTTCTTCGTGGGTATCCTCCAACGCCGGCGTCCAGACGAGAAGGAAGACGGCGTTGGCGCGCATGAACAGTGCATGCGTGCCGTGGTAAAGCTCCTGCCCGCCGAAGTCCCAGACCTGCAGCGTCGACTCCGCCCCGCCATCGGCGTCCGGCAGCGGCGCACGGGTGGTGACGATGCCGTGGGTTGAGGGCTGGGTGTCGTCGTAGGGCTCGCCGCGCAGCCGCCGGCAAAGCTGCGTCTTGCCGACCCGCCCGTTGCCGAGCACCAGCAGCTTGACGTCGCGCACCGGTACCGATCCCGCTTCCAGGTCGCGGACGTGCGAGCGCAGCGTCTCCAGGCAGTTGTCGATCCAACCCTGCGACAGCACCTCGGCGGGCAACCCCGGCACCTGGGTCTCGTACATAACCAGTTCCGCGAGTGACTCTCGCTCCAGCAGCCACCGCGGGAAGTCAATGAGCCGACACTCCGACAGCCTAAGCTTCCGAAGCTTTTCAAGGCCGGCGAGGGGCGCGAGATCGCTGACCTGGGTTACGGAGCACTCGAGCGTCTGCAGGTTATGGAGTTCTGCGAGGGGCGCGAGATCGCTGACCTGGGTTCCGGAGCAATTGAGCGTCTGCAGGTTATGGAGTTCTGCGAGGGGCGCGAGATCGCTGACCTGGGTGTAGGAGCAATCGAGCGACTGCAGGTTATGGAGTTCTGCGAGGGGCGCGAGATCGCTGACCTGGGTGTAGGAGCACTCGAGCGTCTGCAGGTTATGGAGTTCTGCGAGGGGCGCGAGATCGCTGACCTGGGTTACGGAGCAATTGAGCGTCTGCAGGTTATGGAGTTCTGCGAGGGGCGCGAGATCGCTGACCTGGGTATTGTAGCAATTGAGCGTCTGCAGGTTATGGAGTTCTGCGAGGGGCGCGAGATCGCTGACCTGGGTATTGTAGCAATTGAGCGTCTGCAGGTTATGGAGTTCTGCGAGGGGCGCGAGATCGCTGACCTGGGTATTGTAGCAATTGAGCGTCTGCAGGTTATGGAGTTCTGCGAGGGGCGCGAGATCGCTGACCTGGGTATTGTAGCAATTGAGCGTCTGCAGGTTATGGAGTTCTGCGAGGGGCGCGAGATCGCTGACCTGGGTATTGTAGCAATAGAGCGACTGCAGGTTATGGAGTTCTGCGAGGGGCGCGAGATCGCTGACCTGGGTTCCGGAGCAATAGAGCGACTGCAGGTTATGGAGTTCTGCGAGGGGCGCGAGATCGCTGACCTGGGTTCCGGAGCAATAGAGCGACTGGAGGTTGGCGAGGCGAACGAGCGCTGATAGGCTGGTTAGAGGGTGGGTGCGCAGCGACAAGACGCTGAGACTTGGGAGGCGCCGTAAAGCCGCGAGCGACGCTTCGATCTCGTTCGGCGCTAGATCGGCTGCCGCCTCCTGCCACTCGCCGTCTTCGTCCCGGTACCCTGAACCGAGGTTCAGCCGCTGCAGGTGCTGCAGCTCGAACAATTCCTCCGGCAGCTCCGTCAGCCCGAGTTGCCCCAGATCGAGAAACCCCGTCCGCTCCTCCGCCTCGCGGGCGATGCGGTCGCGGGCGATCCGCAGGCCTTCGCTCCCGTCGGTCATCATCTGCCTCGCCCCCGCGCCGCATCCGCCCCTCATCACCTTGATCGTCAAACAACAATGCCCGCCCCGGCCCGGCATTGTCTAGCCCGGACGCGGGCCGGCCGTATGCTTGACAGGCCGGCGGCGGCTCGGTTATGTTCGCTTTATGTTCTATGATAACGGAAAAAGAGCTGCCCGGTGGTGGTCCTCGGCCAATGACGACAGATGACGACAGATGACGACACAAACGCCGCTGACCCGGCCGCGATCGTCGTCATTGCAAGGGCTTGCGCGATTCGACCGGCACCCGAACCGCCACTGAACCGGCTGCGAACCGCTGCCGGCGGTTCAGATGCCGATGTTGCAGAGGTCGATCGAGGAACGGGCGCCGGGAACTCACGATCGCGGCGCTGACCATGGCCATCCATATAACCCAGTCTCCACTTTTCCAGGGGAGGATCATGGTGCAGCGGATTGCTTTCTGTGGTCGGGGTATGCTCAATAAACCGATGGACGGCTGTGATCGACGCGGGGTTACCGGTCGGATGGTCGGGGTAAGGAGCAAACGAACGTGAACAAAGTCGTCGCGATTGCTGCAGTGACGGTGGCGCTGTTGGCAGCGTGTACCTCGTCGGCCGGCCGCTGGGAGCGGGCCGGTACATCGTCCGACGATGCCGCCTCGATCGAAATCGATTGCCGGAATGCGGCCAGGGCGGACGTGGAGCAGGGATTTAGTCCGCGTGGGACGGTCGGCTCCTCACCCTCATCTACTCAGCCTCGCGACATTACCGGCAATTGGACAGGGATGATGGACCAGTTTTCCGCGGAATCGCGCGAGCGACAGTTGTTTGAGCGCTGCATGACCCGGCAAGGATTCCAGTTTGTTCCCTTCAGCCAGTAGCGGGTGAGGCAAAGCCGCTACTGGCAAGGTACCAAGCGTTACCTGATTCTGACGCCAGCCGCCTTCACCGTCACTGAATCACGATCCGTGGCGCTGTTGCTGCCTGCGCGGCGAGGGTGTGTTCGAGTTTGGCCGCGAGTCGCTTGGCAATTGCCATATAGGCCTGCGCGTGTTCGCCATCGGGTTCGGCGGCGACAATCGGATGGCCACCGTCCGAGGTCTCGCGAATGGCCATGTGCAGGGGAATCTCACCGAGGAAATCCATCCCCATCCGCTCTGCCTCGCGTTGGGCACCGCCATGACCGAAAATCTCGCTGCGATGGCCGCAATTCGGGCAACTGAAATAGCTCATGTTCTCGATCAGGCCGAGTACTGGCACATCAACCTTGCGAAACATGTTGAGACCTTTGCGTGCGTCGATCAACGCGATGTCCTGTGGCGTCGACACGATCACCGCTCCAGCCAGCGGTACACGCTGCGCCATCGTCAGTTGGGTGTCGCCGGTACCTGGCGGCATATCCACCACCATGATATCGAGTGGTCCCCAGGCGACGTCGCGCATCATCTGTTCCAGGGCCGATTGCACCATCGGACCGCGCCAGACGATCGGCGTCTCCTCTTCGACAAGGAACGCCATCGACATCGCCTTGATGCCGTAGGCTTCCATCGGATCGAGGCGCGCGCCGTCGCTTGAGCCCGGCTGACCGCCAACGCCAAGCAGGCGTCGCATCGACGGGCCGTAGATGTCGGCATCGAGAAGACCTGTACGGTGTCCCAGCCGGGCGAATGCCACCGCCAGATTGACCGCCGTCGTCGATTTACCGACGCCGCCTTTGCCCGAGGCAACGGCGATCACCGCGCGCACGTTCGACAACAGATTGCCACCGCGCCCCTCTGATGCTCCCGGTGCTGCAGCCGACCCCGAATGGCTAGGCGCATGTCCGTGGTCATGCCCATGCCCATGATGCTGATGACTTGATATTTGCGCGCCCGCAGCGCGCTCCGCAGTCAGCACCACCGTTGCGGTCAGGACGCCCGGCAACTTGTGCACGAGAGATTCCACCTCTTTGCGTAAGGGCTCCAGTTCTGCCCCACGGTCAGCTGATACCTGCAGCATCATCGCCACATGACCGTCCTTGATCCGACATCCCTGGACCATCCCGAGGCTGATGATATCCTGACCGCGCAAGGGATCGGCGACGCAGCGTAATGCATCGAGGATCTGGCGTTCTGTTATCTGCGTCGTCATCGTGATCGTACCTTCTTTGTAATAGGTTCGTTTTATCGGCGGCTTTAATCGTAATTGTCGCGGATAACCCGTTCCTTCCCCAGCAGCGCCGGTTGTCCGTTGGCGATGCCTAGCCTATAAGGCTCGACGAAGCGCGGATCGATCCATATATGGGTTGGAATGCGTGGTGGCCAACACAACTATTGCGCGCTTGCCGTCCGCACTTCTAACGAGGAAAAGGAGCATCTGGTCCGCATGGCGTGGAATCCGAAAGGCGGTGGTGGAGGTCCTTGGGGAGGCGGAGGAGGTGGAGGTCCATGGGGTAGCGGACCGTCATCCTCACAGCCCCCTGATATCGAGGAGATGGTTAAGCGGACGCAGGAGCGGGTCAAGCGGATGTTGCCGCTTTGGTTCGGGAGCGGCCGCGGGATCATTCTTGCTATCGTAGCCGTGGTCGGCATCTGGCTTGCCACCGGCGTCTATCAGGTTCGCCCGGGCGAACAGTCGCTTGAACTGCTGTTCGGGAAGTTCGTCGGCAGCAACGGGCCTGGTCTTAACTACTGGTTTCCGACCCCGATTGGCGAAGTGCAGATAGTCAACGTCGAACAGACAAACCAGATTAATGTCGGCTTTCGCGGCGCTGGCGAAGGAGGACGCGGTTCAAGTCCGCGCGACGTGCTGCACGAAAGTTTGATGTTGACGCTCGATCAGAACATCGTCGACGTCGATATGATCGTCCAGTGGCGAATTAAGAACGCACCAGACTTTGCCTTCAACATCCGCAGCCCGCAGGAAACCATCAAGTTGGTGTCAGAGAGTGCCATCCGTGAGGTGATGGGACAAACGCTGCTGGAAGACGCGCTGACCTTGAAGCGACAGGATGTTGACGATCGCACCAAACAATTGATCCAACAGATCCTCGACGCCTACGGCGCCGGCGTATTGATCACAGAAGTCAAGCAGTTGAAGGTTGATCCGCCGGCAGAGGTCATTGATGCCTTCAACGACGTCCAGCGGGCGCGCCAGGACCAGGATCGCCTCGTCAACGAAGCTCTCGCTTATCGCAACGACATCGTGCCGCGCGCCAAGGGCGATGCCGAACGGATTGTGCAGGCTGCGGCTGCCTACAAGGATCAGCTGGTGCGTGAGTCCGAGGGCGATGCCAAGCGGTTCCTCTCGGTCTATGAGGCCTATCTTTCTGGCAAAGACGTGACAATGAGGCGGCTTTTCCTGGAACGTATGCAGGATGTGCTGAAGCATACGCAGAACGTCATTGTCGATCAGGCTGTCGGCGGCTCGGGCGTGGTGCCGTACCTGCCTTTGCCTGAGATCCAGCGACAACGTGATCAGCGCTCGGAGTCGCCGCGATGAAGAAGTCGACAGTGTTCGTAGTGGGCGTTGTTGCCATCCTCCTCCTCGTGCTTGTCATCGGCGCGGCGTTCACCGTGCGCCAGACGCAGCAGGCGCTCATCCTGCAGTTTGGCGATCCTGTTCGGGTTGAACGTGAGCCAGGGCTCAAGTTCAAACTGCCTTTCGTGCAGCACGTTGAGTTCTTCGACAAGCAGATCCTTGATCTGGATCCTCCGGCACAGGAAGTACTGCTCGCGGATCAGAAGCGAATCAACGTCGATGCTTTTGCCCGTTACCGCATTCTCGACCCGCTGCGTTTCCGCCAGCGCGCGGGAACCGAAGAAAGTTTCAAGCAGATTTTTGGTGCCCAGCTCAACTCCGCCGTTCGCACTGAGGTGGCGCGAATCGGGCTTGCGGAACTGCTGTCCGCAGAGCGAGCGGGGATCATGGAGCGGATCGGCAAAACCCTGAAGGAACAATCCCCCGGGTTCGGGGTAGAGGTCGTGGATGTGCGGATTGGTCGCGCCGATCTGCCGGAAGCGGCGAGTCAGTCGGTCTATAACCGGATGCGCTCGGCACGCGTGGCACAGGCGGCGCAGTTGCGTGCCGAAGGCGAGGAGCAAAAGGCACGCATTCAGGCGGAGGCTGATCGAGAACGCACGGTCATAATCGCCGATGCTACACGCCAATCGCAGATTCTGCGCGGCGAAGGTGACGCCGAGAGGACGAAGATCCTTAACGAAGTCTATAACAAGGATCCACAGTTCTTCGACTTTTATCGATCGCTGGAGGCATACCAGTCGCTGGCTTCGTCAGCGACGACGATGGTGCTTCGCCCGGACAGCGATTTCTTTCGTTTCTTTCTACGCGATCGCGGCACACTGGCCGCTCAACCAAACAACCGGTAACGTCTTTCGCCAACCGGGGTCGAACCGTGGTCACTGGCATTCAATGGACAGAGCTTAACATGCTTCAATTCCACCATCTGCCAACGGGCCGGCCGCGCCGCCCGGGGGGACGACGCAGCGAATCACACAACGGATTGTGGCGTTCGCGGTTTTGGTCGCGCTGCTGGCATTGCCATCAGGGGTTTGGGCTCGAACCGCGCCTGAGACCTTTGCCGATCTGGCGGAACAGCTGTTGCCGTCAGTGGTCAACATCTCGACGACGCAGACGGTTGAAGGCAATGCCGGGATCGAACTTCCCACGTTGCCACCGGGTTCACCCTTCGAGGAGTTCTTCAAGGAGTTTCTCGACAAGAACCAGCCGCGGGCGCAGAAGCGGAAGGCGACCTCACTCGGTTCGGGCTTCATCGTTGACGACAAAGGTCACGTGGTGACCAACAATCACGTCATTCAGGATGCGGATGAGATCACCATTATCCTGCAGGACGAGACGCGTTTGCCCGCGACCATTGTTGGTCGCGACAGCAAGACGGATATGGCCGTTCTCAAGGTTGACCCAGGAAAGGCCAAGCTGCCGGCGGTGAAGTTTGGTGATTCTGATGCGATTCGAGTGGGCGACTGGGTTATTGCCATCGGTAATCCCTTTGGCTTCGGCGGTACGGTCACCAGCGGGATCATTTCGGCGCGCGGCCGCGACATCAATGCCGGACCGTACGACGACTTCCTGCAAACTGACGCGCCGATCAATCGCGGCAACTCGGGTGGTCCCATCTTTGACCTTGCTGGTGAGGTCATCGGTATTGCTACCGCCATCTTTTCTCCGTCGGGCGGTAGCATCGGCATCGGATTCGCCATTCCCGCCAACAGTGCGCGCCCAGTCATTCAACAGCTGATAGAGCACGGTGAGGTCAAGCGTGGCTGGCTTGGCGTGCGTATTCAATCGGTTAACGAAGAGATCGCCGAGGCGCTTGGGTTGAAGGAGCCTGTGGGTGCCCTCGTCGCGGGCGTCATTCCCGGAGGGCCGGCGGAAAAGGCGAAGATTAAGGACGGGGACGTCATTCTTGAGTTCGACGGCAAGCCGATCACACAGATGCGTCGGCTGCCACGCCTCGTGGCGGACACAGAAGTCGGAAAAGTGGTTCCGCTCAAGGTCTGGCGGGATGGCAAGGAGATCTCGCTCAAGGTCGAGGTCGCGGTACTCGATGAGCATGAGGAAAAGGCGGCGAATACCACCAAGGCTCCGGAGAAGGCGATGGGCAGCGAAAGCATCGCCGGACTTGGCCTGTCTGTTGCCGGGATCGACGACAAGGCACGCGAGCGCTTCGATCTGCCAGATGACGCCAAAGGCGTCGTTATCACTAGTATTGATCCCGCCGGTCCTGCGGCAGACCAGAGCCTCCATCCAGGCGATCTTATCGTGGAACTCGGGCAGGAAGAGGTGAAGTCGCCGGCTGAATTGGCCGAAAAGGTTAAGGTGGCAAAGGAGAGTGGTCGGAAATCGGTGCTCCTGCTGGTGGAAGGCCAGGGTGGACTGCGTTTCGTTGCCATTCGCTTGCCGGCGAAGGGTTAGGGAGCGTCTGTCATGCCCGTAGAACCGATCGTTGCTCCTTTCGCGGCTATTCGGCCGCGAAAGGATGTGGCATCGCAAGTGGCGGCGCGGCCTTACGATGTCATCAGTTTTGAAGAGGCAGCGGCATGCGCCGCCGGACGGCCGTGGAGTTTCCTTCACGTCTCACGTGCCGAGGTAGACCTGCCCGCGGGTGTCGATGCGCATGATCCGCGTGTCTACGCCCAGGCGCGGACAGCGTTTGATGACATGCAGCGACAAGGCATCCTGATCCGCGACGACAAGCCAGGCTATTATGCCTACCGGATGATCATCGGCGATCATGTGCAAACCGGAGTGGCGGCAGCGGGATCCATCCAGGCATACAAGGCCAACCGCATCCGCCGTCATGAACACACGCGCCCCGATAAGGAACTGGATCGCACCTGCCAGATCGAGGCGGTTGGAGCGCATACCGGCCCGGTATTGGCAACCTATCCTGACGATACGGGACTGGCGGCGCTACTCGCAGTCGCCACGGATGGAGAGCCAATCGCCGATGCGACGACGGATGACGGCGTCCGCCATCAAACTTGGCATATCGCCGATGCCGCGGCGATTGCAGCGATCGATGGACGTTTCGCCGCCATGCCTGCACTTTATATCGCTGACGGCCACCATCGGTCGGCGGCAGCGGCTCGGGTGGCCGATCTGGTGGGTGGCAATGGCCGTTTTCTCCTGATCAGCTTTCCGGCCGGCGAGATGCGGATCCTCGACTACAATCGCGTTGTTCGCGATCTGCACGGNCCACCCCCCGACTCTTTCCTGAGCGCTCTGGCTGATCACTATCAGATCGCCGCCGAGGGAGGGGCCGTGCATCCAGCGACGCAAGGGGAATTCGGGATGTACTTGGCACGGCAGTGGTATCGCTGCCGCCCTCGCATAGCGGAGAACGGCGGCAACGCGGTGGAGCGGCTTGATGTGAGTGTTCTTAGCCGACGGGTGCTGGCACCGCTGCTCGGCATCGTCGATCCGCGCACGGATCCGCGGATCGACTTCGTCGGCGGTAGCCGTGGTCTTGCCGAACTGCAGCGGCGCGTCGATGGTGGCGAATACGCTGTCGCGTTTGCCATGTTCCCGACTGCTTTGGCCGAGTTGATGGCCGTGGCCGATGCTGGCGACGTCATGCCGCCGAAGTCCACTTGGTTCGAGCCGAAGTTGGCCGATGGGCTGCTGTCACTGCCGGTGACGTGACCGAGGCGTTCGATCGAGCCGCTCTCACTGCCGAGCATGAGGACACGCTGCAGCCGGTGCTCCTCATCGGCGGGGCCCACCGCCAGTGGTAAATCGAGGTTGGCGGTGGAGGTGGCGCAGGCGTTTCCCGGTGTCGTCATCAACGCCGACAGCATGCAGACGTATCGCGAACTGCGTGTGTTGACTGCCCGGCCCACGCCAGCGGAGGAGTTAGCAGCGCCCCATCGCCTGTTCGGCGTCCTTACGCTTGATACGCCCGGTTCGGTGATGAGCTGGCTGCAAATGGCCGAGGCAGAGATTCGTGCCGCCTGGGTAGCCGGTCGACTTCCGATTGTCGTCGGTGGAACCGGCCTCTACCTGAAGGCGCTGACCGAGGGTATCGCTGCATTGCCGCCCATTCCCTCGTTCTTCCGCACCGATGCTGCCGACCGTTACGAGCGGTTGGGGGGAGGCCTTTCGTTGCGAACTGGCGGCACTGGATGCGGACGCTGCGGCGCGCTTGCCTCCCGGTGATCGGCAGCGGCTCATTCGCGCCGACGAGGTGGTGCGTGCCACTGGTCGCACACTTGGGCGAATGGCAGGGCCTAGGCGACCGTAGACCGATCATCGCTGCCCACTTTATCACCGTTCTCGTGCTGCCGCCCCGCGATCGCCTCTACGCCGCGATCGATGCCCGCTTTGATCGGATGGTGGCAGCTGGAGCACTGGATGAGGCAGCAACCTTGCTGACACGTGACCCGGCGCTGCCGGGAATGAAAGCGCTCGGGGTCCGCCCTCTCCTTTCGCACTTGCGAGGCGAGATCTGTCTTGAGGAAGCCGTGAGACGGGCAAAGCGTGACTCACGGCGCTATGCCAAACGGCAGCTCACATGGATGCGACACCAGTTCAGTGCTCCTGCGATGCTGATTGAGCAATATTCGGAAAGCGCTCATGCAAAATTGTTTGCGTTTATTCGCGAGACCCTGTTGACCCACGTCCGCTGACCGACTAGGGTGCGCTCCGCTCGACGCGAAGAGACAATCCTGGTGCCTCATTGTGCACCCGCGTTTTAGCGCTTGGCGCGAGCATCGAAAAACGAAGGAGCTTTACGAGATGGCGTACGACCAAATGACCGGAGCCAAGATTGTCATCCAGGCGCTCATCGACCAGGGCGTCACGGATGTATTCGGCTATCCCGGGGGCGCCATCCTTCCTGTATACGACGAGCTGTTCCAGCAGAACCACGTCCGTCATATTCTTGTCCGTCAGGAAGGTGGCGCCGTGCACGCGGCCGAAGGCTACGCGCGCTCGACTGGCAAGGTAGGGGTGGTTGTGGTGACCTCTGGTCCTGGGGCCACCAACGCAGTGACCGGGATTGCCGATGCGTTGATGGATAGCGTGCCTCTTGTCATCCTTTGCGGTCAGGTGCCGACGCACCTGATCGGCAACGATGCCTTTCAGGAGTGTGATACCACCGGAGTGACTAGGCCGGTGACGAAGCACAACTATTTGGTGAAGAGCACCGATCAACTGGCGCGAACGATCCACGAGGCCTTTTACGTCGCGCGCAGTGGCCGGCCCGGCCCTGTGCTGATCGACCTGCCGAAGGACGTTCAGTTCGGCACCGGCCCTTATCTGCCGCCCACTGACGTGGTGCACAAGACGTATCGGCCGAAGACGCGCGGCGATCGCCAGCAGATCGAGCAGGCGGTGGCGATGATCGCCGAGGCCAAACGTCCGATCTTCTACTGTGGCGGCGGCGTCATCAACTCCGGGACTCGCGCCTGTGATCTGTTGACCGAGTTCGTCCGGATGACCGGCTATCCGATCACTCTGACGCTGATGGGGCTCGGCGCCTATCCGGCCTCCGATCGGCAGTTCCTCGGCATGGTCGGTATGCACGGCACCTACGAAGCGAACCTGACGATGCACGGCTGCGATACGATGATCGCCATCGGCTCGCGCTTTGACGACCGTGTCACCGGGCGTATTAACGCCTTTGCGCCAGATGCGCTTAAGATCCATGTCGATATCGATCCATCGTCGGTGAACAAGAACGTGATGGTCGATCTCGGCATCATCGGTGACGTGGCCGATGTGCTGGAGCAGATGATCGAGGTGTGGAAAGCGCGCGGTTATCAGTCGGATAAGCGGGCGCTAGACACTTGGTGGAAGCAGATTGATCACTGGCGGGGCCGGAACTCGCTGGCGTTTCTCCAGTCGAGCGAGGTGATCAAGCCGCAATATGCGATTCAGCGTCTTTACGAACTGACCAAAGGCCGGGACGACGTCTACATCACCACAGAGGTGGGACAGCACCAGATGTGGGCGGCGCAGCATTTCAAGTTTGAAAAACCGCTGCACTGGATGACGTCAGGGGGCCTTGGCACTATGGGCTATGGGCTCCCGGCCGCAATGGGGGTTCAGCTTGCGCATCCTGGTGCGCTTGTCGTCGATATCGCCGGCGAGGCGTCGATCATGATGAACATTCAGGAACTGTCGACGCTATCCCAGTACCGGCTGCCGGTGAAGGTCTTCATCCTCAACAACGAGTACATGGGAATGGTCCGCCAGTGGCAGGAACTGCTGCACGGCGGCCGCTACTCCGAGACCTACATGTCTTCCCTGCCGGATTTCGTAAAGTTGGCTGACGCCTACGGGGCAGTCGGTCTCCGTGCTGAAAAAGTCGATCAACTGGACGACGTAATCAAGGAGATGATCTCGGTCAATCGCACCGTCATCGCTGATATCCGCGTCGACAAGGCGGAGAACTGCTTCCCGATGATCCCGTCCGGTGCCGCCCACAACGAGATGCTGCTGGGCCCGGCCGATCAGGCGGAGCAGCCTATCTCCGAAGACGGCATGGTGCTCGTCTAGACCCATCCCGATCGCGGGCGGCACCAGTGGGCGCCGTCCGCCGCCTCTTGCAATGATTCGAACCAGAGGAGGTCCGACCCATGCCGTTGGACTCGACGGACTTAGGTAGACGAAAGGTCGCGACGATGCCCGAACCTGTGCGGCAGGAAACCCACACCATCGCGGTGCTGGTTGATAACGAGCCGGGGGTGCTGGCTCGAGTGATCGGCTTATTCTCCGGCCGAGGCTACAATATTGAAAGTCTCACCGTCGCCGAGACGGACCCGGAGGGGAAAGTCTCGCGCATTACCATCGTCACCACCGGTACGCCGATGATCATCGAGCAGATCAAGGCACAGTTAGGCCGGCTGGTTCCGGTGCATACGGTGAGCGATCTGACGGTAGACGGTCCCAGCGTGACGCGGGAAATGGCCCTGGTCAAGGTAGCTGGTACCGGCGAGAAGCGGGTGGAAGCGCTGCGTATTGCCGACATCTTCCGCGCCCGCGTAGTTGACTCGACTAACGAATCGTTCGTTTTCGAGATCGTCGGCCAGACGTCAAAGCTCAATGCCTTTATTGGGTTGATGCAGCCGCTGGGTCTCGTCGACCTCGCTCGCACCGGCGTCGTCGCTATCTCTCGCGGTGCGCAGGGACTCTAGGCATCATCGCGCGAGCAGCCGTGAACTAAATACAATTACGACCAAAAAGCACCCTCCTTGCCGCTTCTAGCCGGATTCTATTCCGGCTAGAAGCGCACCCCGGGCTGGAATGCGGGGCGGGTGAGCAAGACCGAAACCGGAGGAAACCGATGCGGGTGTACTACGATCGCGATGCCGACCTGGCGCTGATCCGGGCGAAAAAGGTGGCAATTGTCGGCTACGGCAGCCAGGGCCACGCGCATGCGCTGAACCTAAGAGATTCCGGCGTCACCGACATTGCTGTGGCACTTCGCCCCGGCTCGGCGACGATCAAGAAGGCGGAAGCGGCCGGTCTCAAGGTCATCACCCCCGACGAGGCTGGCGATTGGGCCGACGTGGTGATGATCCTGACGCCGGACGAGCTACAGGCGAAGCTCTACACCGAGCACCTGCAGGGCCGATTGCGGCAGGGGGCAGCGCTCGCCTTCGCCCACGGTCTTAACATTCATTTCCGGCTGATCGAGCCGCGTCCCGACCTCGACGTGTTCATGGTCGCGCCGAAAGGGCCCGGCCATACCGTCCGCTCGGAATATCAGCGCGGTGCCGGCGTGCCGTCGCTCGTCGCCGTTGCCCAGGATGCCAGCGGCTCGGCGCTCGAACTGGCGCTGTCCTATGCTAGCGGCATCGGCGCCGGCCGCTCCGGCATCATCGAGACCACCTTCCGCGAAGAATGCGAGACCGATCTATTCGGTGAACAGTCGGTGCTGTGCGGCGGCCTCACCTCGCTGATCCTCGCCGGCTACGAGACGTTGATCGAGGCTGGTTATGCGCCTGAGATGGCCTATTTCGAGTGCCTTCACGAAGTGAAATTGATCGTCGACCTGATCTATGAGGGCGGTATCGCCAACATGCGTTATTCGATCTCGAATACCGCCGAGTATGGCGACTACACCAGTGGCCCCCGGATCATCGACGCGTCGGTCAAGGCGCGGATGAAGCAGGTGCTGGACGATATCCAGTCCGGCCGCTTCGCCAAGGAATGGATGCTGGAGAATGCTGCCGGCCAGCCAAGCTTCAAGGCGCTGCGCCGACGGGCGGCAGAGCACCCGATCGAACAGGTGGGCGAGCGGCTTCGGGCGATGATGCCGTGGATCGCCGCCAACCGCCTCGTCGACAAGTCAAAGAACTGAGCGGTGGGGCGGGGTGTGTGATGGCAATGATGTCTTTGTCGCGGCGGGTCTTGCTGGCTTCGGCCGCCATCCTCGCGATCGCCGCCTGTTCGACGGAGATCTATGCCCCGGCGGCGCAGAATCCACCGCCTACCGAACCGTTCAATGCCTTCGGCCAGTTCCAGCTGAAGCCGGTGACGCTTAATCCCGACCTTGCCGAGCACGGCTATAACCAGAGTGCCACCACCGCGATCAATAACAACCTGCAGCCGACCCTGGGTATTCTCCTTGATTCCTGGAACAAGGGCAGCGGGCGGATGCTGGTGGTGGCACCCTACATCGAGGACATTAAGTTCATCGGTGGTGCGGCGCGGTTCTGGGCCGGTGCCATGGCCGGCAGTTCCGCCGTGGTGATGCGGGTGACCTATACCGACGAGGCGACCGGCGCTGTCATCGCCACCCCCGTCTTCTACCAGCATGCCAATGCGATGGGCGGTGCCTGGAGCTTCGGTGCCACCGACAACGCGATGCTAAAGCGGATGGCGGACCTGGTGACCGAGTATACGCGCAACAACTACGTGCAGACCGTCGGCGGTCCGACCGGCGCTCCGGCCGACCGAGTCCGCAGCGGCAGTTGACGCAAGGATCACGCGGGACGACGATTGCCACGGTGTGTACTCTGCAAGGTGGTAACCGTCTTCTGTCTGCGGTGAGGTTTGCGATGCTGTTCCACTGCTCGATTTCAGCGCACGATCCGGCACGCGTCGCCGGCACTATTGCCGCCATCTGGCGCGGTGAGGCCCATCCGTTCCCGCCTGTGGAGGGAGCCTGGATCGCGCTTGCCGGCGACGACCGCGGCACCGCCATCGAAGTCCACCCGTTCGGTATCGACATGCTGCCGGGCACGACGGAGACCGCCTACGCCCACAATCCGGCGGCGCCCGAGCATTCGACCAGCCATCAGGCGATCGCGACTCAGCTCACCGAGGTCGAGGTGCTGGCGATCGCCGCGCGGGAAGGCTGGCGGGCGCTCCACTGCAATCGTGGCCCCTTCGAGGTGATCGAGGTCTGGCTGGAGAATCGCATCCTCGTTGAGGTGCTGACTGCGGAGATGCAGCAGCAGTACTTGGCGTTCATCACTCCCGCCAACTGGCGTCTGTACTTGCAAGAGCACGGTGTGCCTGGCAGCGGAGAAGCGGTTTCAATCAGACATCAAGATTGAACTCCCGGTGGAGGGATCCGCCGGTTTCATACGGCTGGCGTAAGGATGCCACGGACGGCATAAAGGATTGCGCGCGTTCCTTGCTCCCGGCGGCGGCGCGTGGACGGCTTGCAGGCGGCGCAACTGGTGCAGCGAATAGCAGCATAAGCGCCACCGAACCGGTCCAAGTTCGCCGGCCATCCGCTGCACCACTCTAGCGCAGACGATGTAGCTGTTTCAGCCGCGGCGGGCGCCGACACGCAGGCGGAGGGCGTTAAGCTTGATGAAGCCTTCAGCGTCCTGCTGATTGTAAACTTGGTCGGCCTCGAACGTGACGATGTCCTGGTCGTAGAGGCTCTTCGGTGAGCGACGTCCGGTGACGATGACGTTACCCTTGTAAAGCTTCAGCCGGACGTCGCCGGTGACATTGGCTTGGGTGCCATCGATAAGCGTTTGCAACGCCTCTCGCTCCGGCGAAAACCAGAAGCCATTATATATCAACTCGGCGTAGCGCGGCATCAGTTCGTCCTTGAGATGCGCGGCGCCGCGGTCGAGGGTGAGGCTCTCGATCGCTCGATGAGCAACCAGGAGCACGGTTCCTCCGGGTGTTTCGTAGACTCCACGGGACTTCATGCCGACAAAGCGGTTTTCCACCAAATCCACGCGCCCGACGCCGTTGGCACCGGCGATTTGGTTGAGGCGGTCAAGCAGCGTTGCGGGGGACAACCGTTCACCATTGATCGCCACGGCGTCACCGGCTTCGAATGCGATGACGATTTCGGTAGGTTTGTCTGGCGCAGCCTCCGGCGACACGGTGAGCCGAAACATGCTTTCATCCGGACCGACCCAGGGGTCTTCCAGCGCTTTGCCTTCGTAAGAAATGTGGAGAAGGTTGGCATCCATGGAGTAGGGCGCTTCGCCTTCCTTGTCGGTGGGAACAGGGATCTGGCGGCGGCGGGCGTAGTCAATCAGTTTGGCTCGAGAGTTCAGGTCCCATTCGCGCCAGGGGGCAATGACGCGGATGTCCGGCTTGAGGGCGTAATAGCCGAGTTCAAACCGCACCTGATCGTTGCCCTTGCCGGTTGCGCCGTGTGAAACCGCATCAGCTCCCACTTCCTCGGCGATTTCGATCTGGCGTTTGGCGATGAGTGGCCGGGCGATCGACGTGCCTAGCAGATACATTCCCTCGTATAGAGTATTGGCGCGGAACATTGGGAAGACATAATCGCGAACGAATTCCTCGCGCAGGTCCTCGATGAAGATTTCCTTGATGCCCATCATCTCGGCCTTGGCCCGCGCCGGCTCCACTTCTTCGCGTTGACCAACGTCGGCGGTAAATGTCACGATTTCGCAGCGGTAGGTATCCCGCAGCCACCTGAGAAGGACCGAGGTGTCGAGCCCGCCAGAATACGCCAACACCACTTTCTTCACGTCGCCCGCCATTGCCGTGTCCCTGCTGTTACCCGTTGGAAAGCGGCGGAGTATAGGCGATGACTCGGCTCCGGCAAGCCTGCTGCGTCTGTTGGGGCTGGTGTTGATGGACGAGAATGCGTTCTGGCGTCCTCCCGCCGGGACCGACAGCAAGCTCCAGGTAACGGGTGTTACTCCCGGGTGGGCCGGACGCTCGCAGCGTTACGGAGGAGCCTGCCTTGCGTACCGTTCTTCTGCGTTGAAGAGGTGCTGCCAAGCATGCACAGTGGCACGGAAGTGGATGATCAGGATGTTTTCTTAAAGAAGGAACTGTTCCTTCAGGATGCGTTCTTCGAGGTTGTGTTCGGAGTCGAAGAGTAAGCGCAGTTTTGTTGTCTGATCTTCGCGAATGACAATACTTGCCACATCTCGGACTTCGGTAAAGTCGGCACAGCCGTTGACCGGCCGCAGTTGCGGATACAGGACCTCTATCTTCACGGTCACCTGGTGCGGCATGATTGCTCCACGCCATTGACGGGGACGGAACACACTGATTGGCGTCAGCGCCAGCACGTGTGCGCGAAGAGGCAGAATCGGGCCATTCACCGAAAGATTGTAGGCGGTACTGCCGGCGGGTGTTGCCAGAAGCACACCGTCGCAGATCATCTCCGGCATCCGGACGACACCGTCGACGCTGATCCTGAGTTTGGCGGCGAGGCGGCTTGCGCGCAGGATGGAAACTTCATTGATGGCCAGCGCTTCACGGGTACGACCGACCGTATCCGTGGAGATCATATGCAGGGGCTTAAGCTTGACTTCTTCTGCTTTCGCCAGTCGCTGAAACAAGCGATCTTCGTCATAAGCGTTCATCAAGAAGCCGACCGAACCTCGGTTCATGCCGAAGATGGGCACGTTGCGGTGCATATAACGGTGCAGTGTTTCCAGCATGAAACCGTCGCCACCGAGCGCCACAATCACATCTGCCCGCTCCGTCGAGACATGACGATACGCGGATAGCATGCGTTCAAGAGCCTTTTGCGCCTCGTCGTGTTCGGACGCGACGAAGGCGACAGTGCGAAAGGGCATGATGGGGCGGTTCTTCTTCGGAGATCGAGATGTGTTTCCCAGGCGCAGTATAGCTGACGTTGATCGAACTGCCAGGGTGACACGCCCACGATCCCCACCCTTATTTCTGCGCGATCGCGGCTGCGACTTTCGAGCGAATTTATATCAGCCCGGTCGTGGAGGGGGTATCAGCTGCTGGCGATCGCGGCGAGGAGTTCGCTGATGGCGCAGACCTGTTCGCGTCGGCTCGCGGGCGCGCGGTCTGCCAGTTGGCGCAGGTCTGCGGCAGCATAAAGCAATCCGGCACGGAAGGTTTCCTGTCCGGCCGGAGGCATCGTGCTATCCGTGTGCGATCGGCTGAGTTTGGCCATGATCGTTTGCAACGTTCCATGAGTGCCAACGTAATGACGATCGTCGCCTTGCCTATGCATCTGATGTGCTCACTATGATGACTGCTCTGGCTCGCGTCCGGGTGCGCACCGAAGGTTATCCAAGGCGCTTCGAATCATCCGGCGGTGGCTTTGCGGTGTCCCCAGGCGCCGACTTTACCCAGACGAACCCAGTGAGCCACGAATCCAGTTAAAGAGGCGTAAAGCCGATATTGTGGGCATGCCGTTGCACCGAGACGGAGGCGAAAGACCCTGATATGTCAGGGTTCTAACCGCCTGTTGTGCTCATGAAGCGGCGTACCGCAGGCGCATGGTGGGCGTTGTCGATGATAAATTCGTGGCCTTTGGGTTTTCTTGCGATCGCCTCGTCAATCGCTGCCAGGAGCGGAATATCGGAAGCGCTGGCGCGTAGGGGCGTTCGCAAGTCCACCGCATCGTCCTGGCCGAGGCACAAATAGAGAATTCCGGTGCATGTGATACGAACCCGATTGCAGCTCTCGCAGAAATTGTGGCTGAGCGGGGTGATAAAGCCCAGACGCTGGCCGGTCTCAGCAATCAGTACGTAGCGGGCTGGGCCACCCGTGCGAAAGGTGGTGTCGATGAGCGTCCACCGCTGTGAAAGATCCTGACGCACGCGGCTAAGGGGCAGGTGGGTATCGAAGCGGCTGCAGCCGACATCGCCGAGCGGCATCGTCTCGATCAGACACAGATCGCATCCTTCGTTGCCACACCAGCGAATGAGGCGGTCGAATTCGTCGTCGTTCACACCTTTCAACGCGACGGTGTTGATGCGAACGTGGATCCCGGCAGCCTTGGCGGCGGCTATACCTGCCAGAACGGGTTCCAGTTGTCCTCGCCGCGAGATAGCGGCGAATCGCTTGGGATCAAGCGAATCCAGAGATACGTTGATGCGGCGGATGCCTGCAGCGGCGAGGTCGGCGGCGTGTCGGGCGAGCTGACTGCCGTTCGTGGTCAGCGTCAGGTCGTCCAACTCGCTGGAGCGCAAATGGCGACCGAGGGCGTGTAGCAAATCTGGCACATCACGCCGCACCAGAGGTTCGCNCCCGGTGATTCGCAGTTTGCGCACGCCGCGACGAATGAACGCGCGGCAAACCCGATCGAGCTCCGAAAGCGACAACAGGTCTCTCTTTGGCAGAAAAGATGCGTTATCCGGCATGCAATAGGTGCATCGGAAGTCGCAGCGGTCGGTTACCGAGACGCGAAGATAGGTTATGGCACGTCCGAATGGGTCGATCATNNCTGGCTCCGGGGCTGCACAGCTACTACGAACGGCGAATACTACGATCGACGAAGTCGTCGCCCGCGCCGACCTTTCACCTCGGATATATGGCCTTAGGGAGCTGGATTGAAAGCCTGTAGATGGCACCGGGCGAAAGCGACGGTGAAGGACTGCCACGCCTGACAGCGTTGGCCCTTTCTGGCCAAGGAGATGGGCGCTTCCCCGGGGGAGGTCTCTTAGGGCTGGCTCAGCTATTCTTTCATCGGATTTGAGCGGCGATGCGGGGCTCCACGGCGGTGCGCGCGACGTAAGCGTGCTCTGGGCAACGCACTCAGCAGGCATTTGTCGCTGGTTCAAGCCGGAGGGGTAGCAGCGTGCCGGTGCTGCTGTATGGTCAGGCCACCATGTCCTTACACCGAACGCGGACTTTCACACTGTGCTGGCTGCTTGCCGGCTTGGTCCTTCTTCCTCTTGTCCATGCACATGGCATGGACGGGGAGGAAGAGGCGCAGCCTTTGGCGCCGTTGTCTGCGGATGGTGCCACTGATGAGGTAACGGAACCGCAGGAGGACGTCGCCTATACGTTGCGAATTGAAGGTATCGAAGACGCGGCGCTGCGCTCCTTATTGGAGAAGGCGTCGCAATTGGTGTCCCTCGCCCATCGACCGCCTCTGTCGGAAGCGGGCCTGCGACGGCGGATCGACGATGATCGGGAACGCTTCAACACGATCTTCCGCGCCGAGGGCTATTACGCTGCCCAATCGGAAGCCAGAATCGACGATTCCACGACGCCGCTGACAGTCATTATCCATGTCGATCTTGGACCCCAGTTCACGTTCAAGTCGTTCTCCATTGAGCAAACAGCAGGGGCGGAGGATATGCCGCCGCTCCCAGGCCTCCTTGATCTCGGGATCAGGATCGGCGCGCCCGCGCGCGCGGCCGATGTGGTCGGTGCCGAAAAGCGCTTGACCGATTTCTGCGCTAATAACGGCCATCCGCTAGCGCGAACGAAGGATCGACATGCCATCGTCGACCATGCCGACCAGACAATGACGGTATCGCTCGTGCTTGATCCGGGACCAGAGTTGGCGTTTGGGCCGGTCAACCTGACCGGCCTTGATCAAGTGGTTGAAAGCTATGTCCGTCTACTGATCCCCTGGAACGAAGGTGATCCCTACGATCGACGGAAAGTGGAAAATCTTCGGCGTCGTTTGGTCAATACGAGCCTGTTTTCATCCGTCCTCGTGATCCCCAGCGAAGCCCCGAATGAAGCGGGTCAGTTGCCAATTACGATTGATTTCATCGAGGGGAAAAGTCGCTCTATTGGCGCTGGTGCAAAATACTACACATCAGAAGGACCCGCGGTTGAACTGTTCTGGGAACACCGAAATGCCTTCGGCCGTGGTGAGAGAGTCAATATTAGTACTGAGATCGGGACGATTCTGCAGAAAATAAGTTTGGAAATCCTGTTTCCGAATTACCAGCGGATCGACCAGGATCTCATCGGTACGGCGGAAGCAACACGCGAGACGACCGATGCCTACGACAAGCTCGGTGTCGAAACCTCGGCGCGAATACGACGCAAGCTTAATGATACATGGACGGTCAGCAGCGGGCCTTCATTGGAGACCGCCTGGATTAAGGAACGAAATGAAGAACAAAATAACTCAACACTTCTAGGACTTCCCAGCTACGTCTACCGCGATACTACCGACAATGACCTGAATCCAACCAAGGGAACCCGCCTTCGCATTGCACCTACTCCTTATGTGGGCTGGTATAATCAGCGGCAGCACTTTCTTAGCAATGAACTGAGCGGATCTGGTTACATCAGTCTTGATCCGGCGTCGCGCTATGTGCTGGCAAGTCGGGTCAAGGTCGGCACGTTATTTGGTGAATCGCGGGGCGATATCCCTGCCGACAAGCGATTTTACGCTGGCGGTGGTTCGTCCATCCGCGGCTACCCGTATCAGAAGGTTGGGCCGCTTGACAGCAGTCACGATCCGCTCGGCGGTCGGTCGCTGCTGGAGATGAGTGCCGAGTTTCGCGCGCGCGTTTGGGGCAATCTCGGTATCGTTCCATTTATCGACGGTGGTAGCGTCTATGACGCGGTCGCACCAGATTTCTCCGAAACGATGCGCTGGGGAGCGGGGATCGGCCTGCGCTATTACACCGTGATCGGGCCTGTACGGTTCGATGTGGCGTTCCCGATTAACCGTCGCAGCCAGGTGGATGATTTCGTCCAGTTTTACGTGAATATTGGGCAGGCATTCTGAGATGCAGCCGCCGGAAACGCCCGACGCAACGCCCACCGCTAAACCGACTAAGGCGCTCACAGTCTGGCGTTGGGTCGCTTGGGTGGTGGGGACGGTGCTGCTGCTGCTGGTCCTCACTCTCGCTGGGGTCATCGGCGGACTGCAAACCGAATGGGGGCGCGGCCTTGTGCTCCGGGTGCTGAATGAGACGCTCACTGCGGCCATGGGCTCGACCGTACGCATCGCCGGTCTCGCGCCGGGGTTCCCCCTGCGACTTGCTTTTGATGAACTGACCCTGAGCGACGCGGAGGGGCCATGGTTTGTCGTTGAGAAGTTTGAATTTCGCTGGCGGCCGGTAGAACTGCTGAGCGCAACGGTGGCCATCGACACCCTGGCGGCCGAGCAGATCGCTGTCGCCCGCCTGCCGCAGACCGAGTCGCAGGCGTCACCGGAGCCCGTCCCTACGGGTCTGCGTCTGCCCTCCGTGCCGATCGACGTGCGTGTGGATCGACTTGCCATCGGTGCGCTCGATCTGGGTGCCCCAGTGGTGGGCGTGCCGCTTACCTTGATGGTTCGTGGACGTCTCGGCGCCAACGCGGGTGCAACGATCAACAGCGATCTCGATGTGCATCGAATCGACGGCGGGGTGCTGACCCTGAGTGTATCGGCGCAACTGGATCCAAGGACGTCGAGGCTGAGTGTGGATGCGAGGTTTACGGAAGGACCCCTCGGAGTTGTCGCCACTCTAAGCCGACTCCCGGGAGGTCCGCCTCTGCAGTTGGCTCTGGTAGGTGATGGTCCGCTCAACGCATGGAATGGTCGGCTCGAGTTTACTGCAACCGATTTGGCGACACTTGCTGCCGATCTCAGACTGCGGGGTGAGGGCGGGAGACGGCTGGAGGTAGAGGGGCGAGTCGACTGGCGAGAGCAGCCGCCCGAACTGATCCCGACCATTCTGCGTCCGGCCGTTGCCGGAGGGGTTGCTTTTGCAACTGCCGTCGACTTCGGTGACGGAGGGCCGTTTACGCTTGAGCAGATGGCGCTGCAGGCGGAGGGCCTGCGCGTTGTAGCGCGTGGAACGCTTGATCCCGCCCATGATCATCTCGATGTGACCGTCAACGCGGATCTCGCTGCCAAGGCATTGGCGCGCGACTTCATGGGCGGGTTTTCGTTCCAATCGGCGCAAGCGCAGCTGGCGGCTGGAGGTTTGCTGTCCCGACCGCAGCTTCGTGGCGAGGGCGTGGTCGATGGCATGACGGGATCGGGCCTTACTGGTGGCAAGCTGGCATGGACTGCTTCGGTGCTGCCGGTTGCCGATGAGTCTGGCGATCAACAACTGCGTTTCACCGCAACGGCGGCGAATGTGGTTGCCTCGGATGCCAACATTCGGTCGCTAGTCGGTTCGAAGCCGGACATTGCCGTGGCGGTGCGGCTGAACGGGGCACAGACCTTGCTACAGCTGGAAGAATTGACAGTGGAGGTTGCCGCTGCCCGGCTGAGCGGGAAAGGGGCTATTGCGCTCGATGCTGCTGACAGCAACCTCGAACTGGTTCTGGCGGTCGATAATCTTGGCGCATTCAGCCAGATTGCTGGTATGCCGCTTGCCGGTAGCGGTCAAGCTATCGCCACAGTCACCGGACCAATCGTGCAAGGAAAGCTCTCCGGGTCGATCAAGTCGGAACTGAGAGACTTCGTGGCCCAGGATCCTGTGGTGCAAGCGGCACTCGGCAGCCATCCGAAGCTTGAAGCCGACCTCCACTACGATAAGACGTCGGATTTGGACATTTCGCCCCTTCGCTTCGCCGGTCGTGGGCTGGAGGCGAACGGTACGGTGAAATTGAGTGATGGGCTCAGCAAACTACGTGCTGAGCTGCAGGCCGACATCCGCGATCTGGGGCTATTGGCGACTGCGGCCGGAGCGGACGCGCGCGGACGATTGCGACTGACGGCAACTGCCAGTGGTCCTGTGGCCGATCCGGCCGCGAACGCTGTCGTCCAGATATTCGATGGTCGAGTTGGCGATGTAACGGTGCGGAGCGCACGCCTGGACGCTACGGCGACAAACCTTAATTCACGGCCAAGCGGTCAAATCCGCGCCGATGCCACAACCAGCGAAGGACCGGTGCAGCTTGCCGCCGATTATGGCAAGACGAACACCGAGACAGTGGATGTGCGCCAGCTGAGGGCCAACCTGCTTGGCGTCCGGTTGGAGGGCGATCTGGCTGTGGCACTCGCGTCCGGCCTGATCCGCGGCCGGCTTGTCGGCGGACTGCCAGCGGAAGGGGTCCCGCTGGCGCAGCCGCGCCTACGTGGTGACGCTACGTTTGACGTGGGCATGCAACCGCAGGGGCAATCGCAGCGGGTTGATCTGCATCTGCGGAGCGGCGCACTCACTGTCGTTGATGGGCAAGCGAGCGTCTTGACCGTCGGTCAACTCCGCCTAGATGCGGCCGTCGCAGATGCGTTTCGTGCCCCTCGGCTTACGGCCAACGCTAACGTCAGGAAAATTCAGTCTGGGGCGGAGGGGCCTTTCGACGTTGCTGCCGAAGTGAGTGGGCCTCTGTCCGAGTTGGCGTTTCGCGTTGATCTGACCGGTCCAAAGGATGGCCCCCGTTCTATGCACGCTGCCGGTCGAATTGACGCTACGGGCCAGCCGCTGACGATGACAATTGCCCAACTCGATGCTCAGATAGCGTCGTACGGGCTGGCATTGCAGCAACCAATGCGCATCACCAGCGGCGCGGGTCGTCTTAGCGTTCGTGACCTGGATTTGACGATTGGGGATGGTAGCCTGCGGGGACGGATCGATGTGCAGCCCGGTTCCACCAGCGTGGTAATGAACGCCNNGAGAGACTGCCCTTGGGTATTGCCAGGGGCGTGGGTAAAGGGCCTTCCGACCGGCGCGCTTTCGTTGCAGACAAGCCTAACGGGGAATCAAGGCGAGACAACTGGTTCGTTTGAGGTGCGCGCCGACGATCTGCAGCTTACTGACGCTAAAGGTAGCAAGGCCGCCAAGGGACGTGCCAGCGTTCGCGGGAGCCTGGGTGGCGGCTCTCTCGATGCCAGTGGTGATGCTACCATCGCCGATGGTATCGCGGCAGACTTCTCCGCCCGCATCCCGCTGACTGTGCCGGCCGGGCAACTGTCCGTGCGGATGCCGGCGGATGGTGCGCTTGCTGCGCGGGTCAGGCTCAACGTGGACTTGGCACTGGTTGCACAGGCGCTGGCGTTTTCCGACCAGCGTCTTGCTGGGCATCTGAACGCAGATTTTGCTGCCGGNGGGTCGCTACAGCATCCTGAGCTAACCGGCAGCGCCGTTTTGAGCAATGGCTTCTATGAGAATTTCGTCACCGGAACCCTGCTGACCGCGATCGACGGCCAGGTGAAAATGGCTGCCGGCAAAGTGGTTACAGTTTCGCTTAACGCTCAGACCAAGGGGCGAGGCAACATCGCTGTCGACGGTCAGGCGGATCTGTCGGCTCAACACGGACCGGCCATTGATATGACGGTGACGGCACACCAGGCGCTTTTGGTTCATCGTGATGATGTTAACGCGGTTATTGACGCGAGCCTTCGTTATCTGGGCGGGCTTACCAGAGGCAGCCTGACAGGCAAAGTCGAACCCGTCTCGATCGAGGTTCGTCTCCTCGACCGTCTGCCACCCAGCGTCGTTGTAATCCCGGTGACCGAGATCAATCGGCAGGATGGCGGCAAGCTAGGACATGAAAAGCAGGACGCATCGGCCGCTCCGTGGGTCGCAGATCTGGACATTGACATCGAGATGCCACGGCGGGTGTTTGTCCGCGGTCGTGGTCTCGAATCCGAATGGTCCGGTCGCCTGCACGTCGGTGGTTCGACAAATACACCGCAATTGACCGGGGCCATCGAAGCTATTCGTGGCGTCTTTACCTTCGCCAGCAAGCGGTTCGATGTGCAGAAGGGGATCATTACCTTTACCGGTGGCGAGCCAATTGACCCGATCCTGAACATCTCAGCGACCTACAGGACGCCTACTCTGACCGCGGTAATTGGCGTGACCGGAACGGCCAGCGAGCCAAAGTTGGGCGTGACGTCACAACCGGCGTTGCCGCAGAGCGAAGTGCTTGCGCAGGTGTTGTTCGGCAAGAGTTCCTCTCGCTTGGGACCGGTAGAGGCGGTGCAACTGGCTTCGGCCATCGACAGCTTGGCGCGTGGTGAGAGTTGGAGTGAGGATATGCTGGGGTCAGTTCGGCAGTTTCTTGGCCTCGATGTACTGAGTGTTGGCACAAGCACCAGCACAACCGGCGATGAGCAAGGGGCGGCGGTAGAGGCTGGGCGCTACGTCACCGAAGGCGTTTACGTCGGTGCAAAACAGGGTCTGACCGACTCCTCGACGGCAGGGCGAGTCGAGGTCGAGATTATCCCCGGTTTATCAGTGCAGAGCGATTTGACCCAGAGCGCCGAAGGCGTTTCCGGTAGTCTCGGTCTGCGCTGGAAGCACGATTACTGATTCCCTTCAACTCTATCGCCCAATCGATCCGAACTTCGGAGACGGTGGCTTATCTAGGGGTGCACGTTATGCACGCATAAAGCACTATAACACCCTTTATGGTTTACATACGGTCCGGATTGTGCAAATATATGGCGATGTTTCTAACATTCATCGTGTTAAACGGGTATTTTGGGTGTTGCACATGGACTGCTCGCCTTCACTCATCGTCGACCCTCAGCTTACAGTTCACCAGGCGGACCGCTCGCACCCGGGGCACACAATCGGCGTCCAACAAACCCATGCTTCGCTCTCGACAAAGTTGCGCACCGCGCCAACCGATGCCGAAGCAATTCAATTGGCCCAGTTGCTGAGTTCGCGGATTTGCCACGATTTGATCGGATCGATTGGCATTGCGGCGGCAACAGACGATCTGCGTGACGCTGATAACCGCATCGATGAAGAAGCGCTGGCGCTCGTTGCTGAGAGCGCCCGCGCTGCCGCTGCCCGTCTCGCGTTCTTCCGCTTTGCCTTTGGCTACGGACAAAATGGCAATGGTGTGGCGGCCAGCACGTCGTTGCTATCGCTGCTATCGCTCGCAAGAGGGGCTTTGGCGAGCAGTCGATTGCGGATCGAGTGGATGCAAGGGGATGCTGCGAGGTCTGCTCCAGAGCATTCGCTTCCTATTCCGGAGGCACGCTTGCTTCTCTGCCTGATGCTTATTGCGACGGAGGCTCTGCCACGAGGAGGGACCGTGTCGATCAAGGTTTCGCGCGCGCAAGGCTGGTTCAAGGCCCGTATCAGGGCCGCGGGAACGGGAGCACACCTGCCTCAATCATCCTTGGACGCCTACTCGGTGGGCAGCTGCGTGGATCTGACGCCACGAACCGTTGTCGGGTACTACGCGGGACGGCTTTCGGCCCAGTTGCAGGCGCAACTGGGATGGGCCAGCGAGCCGGGTGAGAGGGTCGATGTCACCCTCAGGGTGCCCGTCGGCGACAAACGTGAACAAGGACGTCAACATGTCTGCGCATAAGGCAGCCGCTTGCGCGCCCTCATTAACCGCAGGTCCGTAAGTCGGCAATTTGGCAAGGCGATCCAGGGTTCTGCCGGTGCATCGAGAGGTTGAGAACGAACATGAAGCAATGCTTGATTGTGGATGATTCTCGGATAATTCGTAGCGTTGCCAAGCGAATCCTTCAGGATCTGGACTTCGAAACGCGGGAGGCAGCGGATGGTGCCGAAGCACTGAAAGCGTGCCAGGACTGGATGCCGGATGCGATCCTGCTTGACTGGAATATGCCGATCATGAATGGGCTGGATTTCCTGCTGGCGCTCCGTCAACTACCTGAGGGCGAAGAGCCGATCGTCGTGTTTTGCACAACCGAGAACGATATAAATCACATTCAGCAAGCGATCACGTCCGGAACGGACGAGTATATCATGAAACCATTCGACTCTGAGATCATTCAGGCAAAGTTCGCCCAAGTTGGTCTTGTCTAGGCTTGATTCATGCCTGTATCAGCGCGACCGCGCCAGTCGAAGGCTCGTGATCGTAGCATTGACGACCTCATTCGTGATGGCGCAATCCCAATGATGGACGAATAGTCGACACTAGAGCGCCTGCTGGCGATTGTTCCAGACCATGAGCTAGTACTACAGTTGCGTTTCTAGTCGTTTCTTGCGGTGACTGCTGGCGGCTCTTGCGGTGACTGCTGGCGGCTGTCGTTTGGTGGCTGCGGCGCCATCGTGAGCAGGCCCAGACGAAGGCGGGATGGGTTTTCGCCCGGAACAGGATCCTTTCGAGCATGTGGCGGATTTCCGGCGTGGCGAGCGGGACGGTCATGCGGCCGCGGCGGCCGGACTCGTTTTGTCCCGTTTATCGAAGGCGATCCGGCGCTGNGTCGGCCGACAATTTGGCGAGGAAGGCGGCGGCAGCGAGGACCAGGCTCATGTGGCGATGCCATCCGTGCCAGGAGCGCGCCTCGCAGTGATCGAGGCCGAGGTCGTCCTTCGCCCGCAGGAAGCACTCCTCGATCGTCCAGCGGAGGCCTGCGGCAGCGGCAAGCTCGGGCAGGGACGTGCCTTGCCGGGCATAGGCAAGGTAATAGGCGAGTGCTTGCGCATCACGCCGGCTGCGGCGGATGAGCAGCCAGCGCTCGAAACCGTCATCCGTCGACCATCCGAGCGGCAGCCTTGCCCAGTCGTAGAGCCTTGGACCCTTCGCCCCCTCGCCGGCGGTCAGCGACGACCACGCATCGTCCGCCAGCGTGTCCAGCATGGTGGCAGGGTCGGTCTGGACGAGGGTCCCGTCCTCGAGGAAGCGAAGGGTGTGGTTGGAGCGTACGGCAAGGACATAAGGCTGGCCGCGGCCCTCGAGCAGGTGCCGGAGTTGACTGTCCGAGCCGTAGAGCGCATCGGCGAGAACCCAGGCGCAAGGCGGGCCGGCGTCGAGCGTCCGCTCGATCATCTCCCGCGCCATCGCCGGCTTGGTCTTGAATTCGACGTCGTCCGGCACGGCGGCCGTCCGGCGGCGCGTCGCATCGTCCGCCCAGTCTTTCGGCAGGTACAGCTGCCGGTCGATGAGCGCGTGGCCCCAGCGGCTGGCGTAGGCGACGAAAACGCCGACCTGGCAGTTCTCGATCCGGCCGGCGGTGCCCGAGTACTGACGGCCGACACCCACCGAGTGCCGGCCCTTCTTCAGGAAACCGGTCTCATCGACAACGAGCACGCCGCCCGGATCACCCAGCGCGTTCGTCACGTACCCGCGCACCAGATCGCGAAGCTGGTCTGCCGACCATGAACTGCGTCCGAGCAGTGACTGGAGGCGATAGGGTGCCTCGAGGCCCGCCTGTTCGGCCAGCATCCAGCCGGTCTTGCGCGATGCCGCCGAGAACAGCCCGTCGATGAACATCCCGGCCGAACGGCGCGTCTCCGCCCGCCCCAGCGCCGGCGCGATCACCCGCCTCAACCCCTCGAGCTCCGCCTTCCAATCAACAAGCGTGCCCGCCCATTCCGCCACACCCATCCGTCGCCCTCCCACAGCCGCAGGCAACGGAACCATATTAGAGGATAAAATGCAACTGTAGTAGTAGTTAGGGCTTTGGCACTTACGCACCAGCGTGGTCGTCGGATCACAAGCAAGCATCCGCCGCTCCCGGGGTCCGCAACACGTTCGATGCTCTATCCCGGTTCATGCAGGCGATAACCGACGCCCGTCTCGGTCAGAATGTAGCGCGGCTCCTGTGGGTCTGGTTCGATTTTTTGTCGGAGCTGCTTGATGTAAATGCGTAGATATTGTACGTCTGTCGGTGTATTCCATGCCTCTCTTAGCATGAACTGGTGGGTCAATACCTTACCAGCATGCGCAACAAGTAGAGCAAGGATCGCATATTCCTTGCGTGAGAGCTTGATCTCTTCGTTGTTGACCCTGACAAGGCGTCGGACAAGGTCAACGCAAAGGATGCCATTTCGGTAGGCTGCGCGCTCTCCGAGCTGCTGAAAGCGGTGGCGGAGGGCGGTGCGGATGCGGGCGATCAATTCCTCCATGCCGAAAGGCTTGGTCAGATAATCGTCGGCGCCGAGATCGAGCGCCTGCACCTTGCCTTTTTCGTCGTTGCGACTGGAAAGCACGATGATCGGCACCGACGAGTTATGCCGGATGGCTTTGATCACCTCGATCCCGTCCATGTCGGGTAGGCCGAGGTCGAGCACGACGACGTCGGCGCGGCTGTTGCGCAGACGCTCGAGCGCCTCTCCCCCGGTTTCCGATTCCACCACCCGATATCCCTGAGCCGACAAGCTGGTGCGCAAAAATCGCCGGATCGGTGGCTCGTCATCGACGACGAGGACAGAGACTGGCTCAGTCATCGTCGCTGTCCGGCAGTCGGAGGCGTTCTGCCTCCCGCGACAGTGGAAAGCCCATCATGATCACGGCTCCCGATCGATCGGTGCGATTACCGGCAATGATTCGTCCACCCATCGCTTCGACGAAGCCGCGACAGATGGCGAGACCGAGCCCAGTGCCAGCGCGCTGCCGTCCGCGGTGGCCGGATCGGTAGAATTTCTCGAAAATCCGCGTCAAGTCTGGTGGGGAATACCCGGCCCTTCGTCGAGAACCTTGATCACAATCCGATCGTTGATGCGCCTCGCGTCGATGGCGATCGTCGATTGCAACGGTGAATACTTGCCGGCATTGTCGAGCAAATTGAAGATTGTCTGTTCCAGGAGCACGCCATCGAGATTGAGCATCGGTAGATCGTCGGCCACTCGTAGATTGAGACGATGGCTTCCAAGTACTGGCCGTGCCCGACGCACCGCTGCCCCGATCACCTCCTCGATGTCCGTTGCTTCCCAGGTTACCTCGAGACTGCCGGATTCAACGCGGGTAATGTCGAGCAGATTGGCAACGAACCGGCTCATCCGCTCCGTCTCCTCGCGAATGGTCGCCACCAGATCGTCGCGTTCCTGCTGCTCGAAGTAAGAGTTATAGCTGCCAAGGCTGGTCGCCGCTCCGAGGATCGAGGCGAGCGGCGTCTTCAGGTCGTGGGAGATGGCCGACAGCATCGCCGAACGCAGGCTTTCGGTCTCCACCGCGACGCGCGCCCGCTCCACATCTTCTGCGAGCGACAGTCGCTCGATCGCCACCGCCACTTGGTCAGCAATGGCGTCAACAAACCGCCGGTCTTCGAGGCTCAACAGCGGTGGCTGACCGGCCCGGCTCAATCCGAGTACGCCGACGAGGCCCTTCACCGCCTGCAGCGGCAGGAAGAGAAAATGGGCTGTGGTCATCTGCCCGACGCAACCATCGGCGCTTCGCGCGCTCAACCATCGATCTGCCGCCGCGGCAACGTCGGCGGATTCGATCGTTTCGATGGCAGGGATCGTGGCGCGAGCGGCCAGTTCCTCCGCGCTCCGGCAGGATCAGGATCACTTCGACGCCGAGTGCGGCGGCCACATGGCCAACGGTAAGATCCGTCAACGCCGCCAGATCATTGATGGTCGTCAAGCGTCGGGCAAAGACGTAGAGGTCTTCCATGGTCTGTGCCCGACGGCCGGCAAGCCGCGCATCGGCGCGCGCGCGAGCTGTCAGGCGGCCGATGAAAACCGCTACGCCGACGAATACCAAGACGGTGACGATGTTGTCCGGGTCATCAACGGCGAGGTTGTGCAAGGGGGAAGAAAGAAAAAATTGAGTGACAGAACGCTCAGTACGCAGGCGAGAAGGGCCGGCGGCAATCCCCATCGGGCAGCACAGAAGACAACGCTGGCAAGAAAAATCAGCGTGACGTTGCCGACGGCGAGTTCGATCGCTATGAGGTGCGCGAGCAGAAGTGCACAACCGGTGATCGCCGTTGCCGCAAGGTATGGCAACAGCCGGCGAGCAACTGTTGATTGCCTCGCCGGCCGTTTTCTCGGTACCTGGCTTACGTTTGTAATCGTGCCATCCATGCCCGCGACGTGGGGTTGAAGTTTTCATCCTGCACAGGAGTGAGGGCAGGCACTCGCTTGCTCCGCCCCCGCATCCCGAGACCATTGAACTATTGGACGCCCAGCAACGCCAGCATGATGCCACCGGAGATGGCCGTTCCGAACACGCCCGCTAAGTTGGGGCCCATCGCATGGTAGATGAGGAAGTTGTTCGGGTTGGCCTTGTTGGCGACAACGTGCGAGACGCGGGCGGCTATTGGCACGGAAGCGATACCGGCCGAGCCGAGCAGCGGGTTGATCTTCTCCTTCATGAAGAGGTTCATGGCCTTTGCCGTGAGCACCCCGGAGCCAGTGCCGAAGACGAAGGCAATGAGACCGAGCATGACGATCTCGAGTGTCTTGAAGGTCACGAACGTATCGGCATTCATTGTCGAGCCGATGGCGAGAGTCAGCGTGATGGTGATGATGTTCATCAACCCGCCGCCTGCCGTCTTCGCCAACCGCTCGACCATCAGCACTTCCTTGAGCAAGTTGCCCAGCATCAACATGGTGATCAACGGCGCCACTGGCGGGAAGAACATGTTGACGACGATGGCGATGACGATAGGAAAAACGATCTTTTCAAGGCGTGTCACCTTGCGCATCGGTGGCATGCCCATCTCGCGTTCCGTTTTCGTCGTCAGCAGTTTCATCACCGGCGGCTGGATCAGCGGCATAAGCGCCATGTAGGAATAGGCGGCTACGGAAATCTGCGGTAGCAGATGCGGCGCTAGCTTCATCGTTACGAAGATGGCCATGGGACCGTCGGCACCGCCGATGATTCCGATCGCACCCGCCTCGTGAATGGTGAAGCCGATCGCCTTGGCGCCGATCAGGGCGACGAAGATGCCAAGGTGGGCACCGGCGCCGAGAAGTACCAGCTTCGGGTTGGCGATCATTGGCCCGAAGTCAGTCATTGCGCCGACACCGAGGAAAATCAACGGCGGAATGATCAACAAGGCCACGCCCTGATAGGCGTAGTGAAAAAGTCCACCCGGAAGGATAAGGTCAGAGCCAGGAACGTTGGAGACGATACAGGAAAAACCGATTCCGATTAACAGGAATGGTTCATATTTTTTTGATAGAGCTAAGTAAATCATGACGCAACCGATGACTATCATCACCGCGTTGCCCCACCAAAACTTTGCAGCGCCCGTCTGAGCGGCCAGCGCTTGCAGGAATGTCCATATCTGGTCCCACATGTGAGGTCTCCCTTCCTTGCACTTTTAGTGGCCGGATTTCAGGCTTTCGTCAGAGATGGCGCCGAACCGATTAAGGACGGGAAAGGCTGCAAGGATAAGGCCGATGCCTCCAATAATGATGAAACTGAGGAAGAAGTCGATCAGACTAAGAAGAAGTGCCCCATTGAGGGTGTCGGGAATCATGGTAAAGCAAGCCTCTTTCTCAATAGTTACGCCCGCTTGGGCATGACTTTAAGGGACGGCTGTACGAACTGATATTTTGCCGGTTGCTTTCTTGTGCGGCTTTATCTGCCGTGTTCTGGCATCTTAATTTGACAGTCGTACCGCTCGGTTGCTCGTAGCTTCGGGTAATGGCCATATAAAAACAAGCCGGAGCGCGATGGTGCAGTATAGCTTCTTTGTATAATTATAGTGCGAATAAGAGTTAGTATCATATTCTAAGGAAGCAATATACGCGCCCTGCATGCGCCCATCGCGAAGCGCACGCCTGCTTTGGCGTCAGTGAAGGTCTATCTCGGGCGGCGGCGATCAGGCGGGCGTTGGCTGCCGCTTGGTGGCCGCGATCATGGTGTTGACCGCTTTGAATACGTCGCTCAAGCGCAAAACGCCGATAATCTCTGCGTTACGCATCACCAGCAGCGAAAGGTGATGACCGCGAATCAATCGATAGACCGCAAGATCAAGCGGTGCTTCTGCCTCAATAGTTTCGTCACTTGATGGGGGCTTCAATAAGTCTTCGACCCGGGTGGTTCGCGCCTTTTCTGCAAGCTCGGGGCGCAACCATTGACTCCAGAGCAAATGATCATCAACTCGTCCGAATGGATCGACTGGCGGCTCAAAACTGGGTTTCAATCCACTCAGGATGTCCCAAAGCGACAATTTGCCGAGGACGCGGCCGTCCTTTGCCTGGACCAGCACGCCCCGATCTCGCGGTCGCGACGGATCCGCCGCCGGTCCCATCATTGCCGTCGCCACGGCCTGCATGACGTCCTGCAGCGACGAGCCAACGGCGACGTGGCTGTAGTCCTCAAGCGAAACCATCAAATCGCTAACCCGCATCATCGCTACCACCTCCATGTTTGGAATTTTCATCGTGCTACGGAACCAGAATTCAGTCAGCGAACCTCAATGCCACCAAGATTAATGGCACCCAGGTCGCGCGGCCATCCTTTCCGCTATGTCGCCGGCGGAATTCGGTGTGTATGAGATTGATCATTCGGTGAGCAGCAGAACCTGCAGTCGCAGGCATTCCGGTCGTTGCAGCCCAGTCCCTACCGCGCGGAGGATGAATAGCCCCTAGATTTCTAGACGCCTTCTATCCTAATTTTGAGGACAGGAGACGACGATGGGGAAGCCCAATTTCAGTGATGAGTTCAAGCGTGATGCGGTGGCCCAGATCACCGAGCGTGGGTATCCGGTAGCTGAGGTTTCCGAGCGGCTCGGCGTCAGTCAGCATTCGCTGTATGCTTGGAAGCGGCGACTGGCGAAGGTGGTGTCCGGCGATGCCAGCAAGGATGCCGAGATCCGCCAGCTGAAGCGCGAACTGGCCCGAGTGACCGAGGAGCGCGACATCTTAAAAAAAGCCACCGCNGTATTTCGCCAGGGATGCAAAGTGAGATACGCATTTGTTGCCGAGCATCGTGACCAGTTCAGGGTTCGATCGATGTGTCGGTGCCTGCGCATCCAGCCCAGCGGTTTTTATGCTTGGCAAAAGAGCCCGCTGAGCCAACGGGCTCGGGAAGATGCTCGGCAGACAGAGCTGATCCGGCAAGCCTGGAATGACAGCGGCAAGGTCTATGGCTACCGCAAGCTGCACGATGACCTGCTGGATCACGGCGAGACATGTTGCCCGAACCGCGTTGCCCGGTTGACCAGGCTGGCAGGTATCAAGGCGCAAATCGGCTACAAGCGCAGGCCCGGCAGCTATGGTGGCAAGCCGTCTCTGGCCGTCGACAATACTCTGGATCGCCAGTTTGACGTGGCTGCGCCAGATCGGGCCTGGGTGACCGACATTACCTACATCCGCACCCTGGAGGGCTTTGCCTATCTGGCTGTCGTGACCGATCTCTATTCCCGCCGCGTGGTGGGTTGGTCGATNCAGAGCCGGCAGACTACCGATGTAGTGCTGCAGGCCCTGCACATGGCAGTATGGCGGCGCAAACCGAAGCAACGGGTGCTGATCCACTCGGATCAGGGCTCGCAGTTCACCAGTATGGACTGGGCTGCGTTCATCAGAGCTCACAATCTCGAGCACTCGATGAGCCGGCGCGGCAACTGCCATGACAATGCCGTCNNGCCGAGCTTCTTCTCTTCGCTCAAGCGCGAACGCATCCGGCGCCGGACCTACAAAACACGCGAGGAAGCCCGGCAGGACGTGTTCGATTACATCGAGATGTTCTACAACCCGGTGCGCAAGCAGGTCAGAAACGGGATGCTGTCACCCGCCGAGTTCGAACGGCAGCAGTTTTTGAAAGCCGAAGGCGTCTAGAAAACTAGGGGCTATTCAGACCGTAGTACCCCCGTCTGATCGCCAGTGGACTGTTCCTTACCTCGCGCCCCCTGCTGTGCACCCCTTGGCCATTCCTCGCGTTTCCCTGGTCATTGATCTCTGCCGTCTGTTGGGCTGGCTGCCAGCCGGTCGCTACCTAGAAGCCGCAGCGGCACAGCCCGCCTATCTCCCGCATTATCACGACGTCGATTACGTCACTGCTGCTGCCTGGACCGAACTCGAGCAGAGGCTGAGCGATGCCGAAGCCAACGCTTCAACATCGGCATCAACGGCAATCACATCTTCGGTGAAGTCTTCCGTCGCCCGGCGATGGCGTGCGGACTCTTCGCCCTGCACATGGCGATTACCGCATATAATGGCCGCCCGTAGCCATCGCCACTGGCTCGTTTCGCCGGCGCCGGCGCCACGTTCCCTGACGATGTGGCAACCCGCACCTCAGGATGCCTTGATGCTTGTCGGTCCCGGTTCCACCATGCTGCTTGGTGCCGATGCGGCGTCATCGCGATCAGGAGACCGCCGCAAGTTCGAAGCAAAGGAGTGCATACAATGCGAAGAGGTTTGATCCGGGTTGCAACCGTTGCCGCCCTGGTATTCGCGCCGCTGTCAGCAGTGCTGGCCGCCGATATTGCCGTCACCCAGCCGTGGGCGCGGGCGACTCTGGCACCGGGTGGCGCTGGCGCCGCGTTCATGACCATCAGCAATGCCGGTGGCATGGCCGATAAGCTGGTTAAGGCGGCCACGCCCGTCGCCGGCGCTGCCGAATTGCACACCCACCGCATGGACGGTACGGTTATGCGGATGGAGGCGGTGCCGTCGATCGAAGTGCCGGCGAATGGATCGGCGACGCTGGCGCCGGGCGGTCTGCACGTGATGTTGTTCGATCTCAAGGCTCCACTCAGCGAAGGGATGAGCTTCCCCTTGACTCTGACCTTCGAACATGCTGGCGATGTGACAGTCACCGTCCCGGTGCTGGGGCCGGCGGCGATGGGGGCCGGGATGGCCCCTGGGGCACCATCGATGCCAAGCGGTATGCCTGACATGGGCGCTATGCCCGGTGGGCAACATCCGATGCATCAGGGGCAGTAGCTACCCTCGGCGATTGAGCCGGTTAGCCGCGATTGGCGCTTGTTGGCCATCGCGGCGCCGGCAAGAATGGTGCGTCACAGCTGCAGCCGAGAGACAGGGGCGAGAAGATGGCGAACGTCATGAGAGCGCTCGCGTGGTTCGCGGCGGGGGCGGCGACGGGAGCGTTGCTATCGCAGGCGACGCGAAGCAATCATGGATTGCGCGGGCTAGCGCGCCAACTGCACGACGCGCTTTACCGTGATGAGTTCGCCGTCCTTTACCAGCCGATTGTCCGTCTAGGGGACGGATCCTGCTCCGGCGTCGAAGCCCTCCTGCGGTGGCGCAACGGCCATGGCATGCTGCTTTCCCCCGACACGTTTATTGCGGTGGCGCTGGAAACCGGCCTCATTGAACCGATTTCCGAGCGCGTGATCGAACTGGTCGCTGCCGATATGACCCCGCTGCTGCGCGAGCGGCCGGATTTTCATGTGGGTATCAACGTGCCGCCTGCATTGCTTGGCCGTGGTCGGCTGGCGTTGGTTGCCGAACGGTGTGGCCTCATTCAATACATTGCCCAGATCGTCATCGAAATCACCGAGACGAGCATCGTAGACGCGTTGAGCCGCCAAGCGATTACGCTCGCTCGGGCGATGCAGGCGCGGGTGGCGATTGACGATTTTGGCACCGGCAACAACGAACTAGCACAACTGCAGGGATCAGAGATCGACTTCATCAAGATCGACAAGAGCTTCGTTCGTCGGTTGGGCTGCCACCAACAGGCAACGCGTTTCGTCGAATGGATCGTCGGTCTGACCCACGACATTGGTGCCCGCTCGATCGCCGAAGGGGTCGAAACTGAGAGCCAAGCCGAGTTGCTCCGAGGTTTGAAGGTTGAACTAGCGCAAGGATATCTCTACGCGAAGCCGCTGCCGCTTGCGGACTTGTACCGATTTCTCGAGCAGCCGCACGTCGTCTGAGTATGGCGATTAAACTAAAATCCCCGCCCGTTGATGGGCGGGGATGTCCGAGGTGGTCCTTGCGCCGGCGATCCAGAGATTACTTATAGTAGCCTACGCCGCAGACCTGATCGCTGACCTTGGTCACATAGAGGACCTTCTCTACCGGCTTCTGCTCCGGGTCGTTCGGCCGCGGCCACATATATGATACTTCCGAGATCTTACCTTCCTGTGCGGTCTTGTAAACGTCCGCGCCGACTGGCTTTGGTGGGGTGCCCTTGTCCATCAGGTCCTTGAGGCTCTTGCCCACCAGCTTCGGATGCGCAGTGAAGTTGCCATCGGGGCCACCGCAATAAGCGTAGAGATCCTTTTCCTTGAAACCGTCCTCGCCCTTGGTGATCTCTTCCAATGCCTTCGCCTTGTTGGCTTTGATCGCGGTCACTACGCGTTCCAACATGGCTTTGGCTTCTGCCGGCGTGCCATACTCTTCGGCAGCGCGCGCGCTACCCACCGTCAGCATCAAGCATACCGCGAACGTCAATACGCGAACGAACATTTTTGCCTCCCTCAGAAGCCCGTCCTTCGCGTGTTGTCGTGTTGTCAGCCGCACCGTTTGCACGCGAAGGGACTGCAACGGGCATTAAGTTTTTCAACCAGCGTGATCGTCTGAGGCGACCGTGTCACAATTGTGACAGAAAGCTGCTGGGCATCAGGCAAGCGGAGAAAAACAATCAAAGTTTGCAAGCCACTCAAGGCGGGGTGACGGGTGCGATCCCGCCAACGAGCTCGTTCCGCCGAGTTTGCCGGAGCTGCGATCACGTCTACAGGCGATCTGCTTCGAGGCGTACGCCGCGGCAGGTTCGGGCTACGTCGCGGCAGAGCCGCCTCGCAGCTCGATCAGCAGTTCCGTGTATTCTTCCTGGCTCTCCTTACGAAGAGCCTCGAATCTCGCCTTGGCGCCCGTTGCAAAGAGCGGCCAGTTTGCTCTTACGGCGGCGAGGAACTCGAGCAGGGCGGGGGTGAATGGCGCAGCGGGAGGGACCACACAACACGACGGATCATTCAAAATTCGTGGAATGCAGCAAAGGCCATGGGCGATCGCCGGCTTTCCCGCCGCCAGAGCTTCAAGCGTCACGATCCCCTCGGTCTCGTTCGGATAGAGAGAGGGAAACAAGAACACGTCGATATCCGCGAAAAAGCGGCGCTTTGCTTCGCCCCGGACGAGACCTCGGTAATCGAAGGCACTGCCAAACTCTTTCGCCGCGGCCGCTACGGCATGTTTCGCCGCGTCATCGGAACAGGGGCCCGCGACGACCAGTCTCTCCGCAAGTCCAGCGCTCTTGGCGGCGCGGAAGGCGTCAATGACCCGCAGGATCCCCTTTTCCGCGGTCAGATTGCTGAGATGGCCAAGACTTGCCGGAATCTCGCGTGTTGGCCCCGACATCTCCGACAGTGTGGGGTCGACAGCGTCTATATTGCTGAGGGTGAGTATTCGGGCCGGCCGGCTGTATACTTGTGCAAGGTCTTCACCCATTCGCGGGCAGATCATGATGTGGTTCGCGGTGGGACCGGCGATCCGGAAGAGCCAATCCGCTGCCGGAATCTTCCGGGTGAAATGCGCGTACGTGTGATGATGCAAGAACAGCTTGCGTCCACGGATACGACCGAGCAGGGCAAGTGCGGTTGTCATCCACATACCGACGTTGGCATTAACTGAAATGTAGGCACCGCCGCGGTGACCGAACAATAAAACTGTCGCGGCTTGTAGATGTTTCCAGATCCGGCGTAAACGGCCGGAGAGAGACTTCCCTTCTTTGGTGTTTACATCGACTTTATATATAGCGAGCCCATCACGGACGAGGCAGTTATACAGACTTAGTGTAGATACTGCTTGCCCATGGATATCGGGCGGGAAAGGCCCAATGAAAATAACCCGCTCGCCATGGCGCGTGACGTCGGATAGCCGCGACGGCGCTATCGGCGATGGCGTGGCGGGGCGCGTCATGCTCATCCCGTACGGTTCAGGTCGGGTGGGGGATTCATTGCGAGTTCCACAGCTTGCCGACAGACTCGCTCAAAAAACGCGCAAGCACCCGCGGCTTCAGACGTGAAGATATTGACGGGGATTCCTAGTCTGCTCGACTCTCAAAGTCAAAGAGATCGCTCTGCCTTCCTATCTTTGCCTCCAGGTAAAGTCATCCGCGAGGCTCAGGACCTAAGATAAATGTCCATAGTGCCTCAACTGTGTCGGTCTCGGCCACCGGCGTGTCCCAGCGCTCAGGAATCCCCTCATTTTGAGTTTTGATACGGATCAATGGGTTGCTACGGATGAGCTTGGCGGCGGCGGTCGGTTATGCAGGGTGAGAGGAAGGTTTCGAGGGTTGGGGTGGGGAAGTGAACGGGGTAGCGCGTCCTGAGTTTCGTTTGACCGACGTTCGTCGGTTTCTTGATGGGGTTTTCGCGGGGCATGTTCACGCCAAACGGATCGCGTCGCTGGCCAACGGCACGCTGGGGGTGATGACCGGTGCGTCGCTGGCGGTTTCGATGATCGGCCATGCGTTGGCGCAGGCGCGGGGATTGCTGACCAAGCATGCGGTCAAACAGGTCGACAGGCTGCTGAGCAACGCCGGCGTCTCCGTCTGGGAGATGTTCGGGCAATGGGTTCCGGAGGCGGTTGGCGGCCGCAAGGAAATCGTCGTCGCCATGGACTGGACCGATTTCGACGCCGACGGGCAGTAACCGTCCGGCGAGGGCCGCCTTCCGACCGGGGCATGAGTGTGGCTTGTCTTTGCACCGGTGCTGACACTGGTGTTTGCACCGATGCGAGAGGCGGTGCGTGGTATGGCGCAGGTTCACGTTCTCACTCACCCCGAGCGGCGGCGGCGGTTCAGCATCGGGCAGAAGCGGGCGATTGTCGCGGCGGCGTTCGCGCCGGGAGCGATCGTTGCGGACGTGGCGCGGCAGGCGGACGTTTGCACCAGTCTGGTTTATCGCTGGCGACGGGAGATCGGGCATGCCGAAGGGTTCGCCGAGGTGCTGGTGAGGCCGCTCGTCGACGCCCGGATCGATCATTGCCGCGATGACGGCGGCGATGACGCGGGTGGCGTGCCGGCGGTCGCGACGGCTGCAGCGGCTCATTCCGGCGCCGGCGAAGGTTCGTCGCTGCCGGCGATCGAGATCGAGTTCTCCGGTGCGTCGCGGGTCCGCATCCCCGCATCGGTGCCGGCGGAGCTGGCGGCGGCGGTGATCGCGGCGCTGCGCCGCCGATGATCCCGGTTCCGGGCGGGGTGCGGGTGTGGCTGGCGGTCGGCCGGACCGACATGCGGCGCGGCATGAACGGCCTGGCGCTGCAGGTGCAGGAGACGCTGAAGCGCGATCCGCATGGCGGCGATCTGTACATTTTTCGCGGGAAACGCGGTGACCTGATCAAGATTCTCTGGCACGACGGGCTCGGGATGTCGCTGTACGCGAAGCGCTTGGAGCGTGGCCGGTTCATCTGGCCGTCTCCCGCCGATGGTGTCGTCTCGATCACCCCGGCACAACTCGGCTATCTGCTTGAAGGCATTGACTGGAGGAACCCGCGCCACAGCTTCCGGCCGGACCGGGCGGGCTGACCGCGGCGGCGCGTCGCGGGATAGGTTTTTCGCGAGTCGAGCGGCCGGTTTTGTGATTCCATCGGCGGCATGACCCCGTCGCCCGACATCCTGCCCGACGATCTCGAAGCGCTGAAGGCGGCGTTGCTGGCCGAGCGGTCGGCCCGGCTCGAGGCGGAGGCGCGGGCGTCGGGCGCCGAGGCGATGGTGGCGCATCTGAAGCTGATGATCGCCAAGCTGAAGCGCGAGCGCTTCGGGCCGTCGTCGGAGCACCGTCGCCGTCTGCTCGACCAGCTGGAACTGCAGTTGGAGGAGCTGGAGGCGACCGCCGCCGAGGATGCCTGTGCCGCCGAAGCGGCTGCGGCCGCCGTGGCAAAGCCCCGCCGTGACGAGAGCGTTGTTCCAGGGACCGGCCGCCGCCGGCCGGTGCGGGCACCGTTGCCGGCGCATCTGCCGCGTGAGCGCGTCGTCATCCCGGCGCCGTCGGTCTGTCCGTGCTGCCAGGGCAAGCTGGTCAAGCTCGGCGAGGACGTCACCGAGACGCTGGAGGTGATNCCCCGGCAGTGGAAGGTGATCCAGACCGTCCGTGAAAAGTTCACCTGCCGGGCGTGCGAGCGGATCACCCAGCCGCCGGCACCGTTCCACCCGATCGCCCGCGGCCGGGCCGGCGCCGGGCTCCTGGCGATGGTCCTCTACGGCAAGTACGGACTTCATTTGCCGCTCAACCGGCAGAGTGAGGGCTTCGCCCGTGAAGGCATCGATCTCGACGTCTCGACGCTCGCCGATTGGGTCGGCGCCTGTGCCGTGGCCCTGTCGCCGCTGGTCGAGTTGCTCCGCCGCCATGTGCTGGCGGCCGGGCGCCTCCACGGTGATGACACCACGGTACCGGTGCTCGCCAAAGGTAAGACCATCACCGGCCGGCTGTGGACCTACGTCCGCGACGATCGCCCCTTCGGCGGCCCACACCTGGACGGAACCGGGCCGCCGGCGGCGGTCTACTTCTACTCCCGCAATCGCGAGGGCGAACACCCGCGCCGGCACTTGACCGATTACGCCGGCATTCTGCAGGCCGACGCGTTCGGCGGCTTCAACGCGCTCTACGAGCCGTCGCGCAAGCCGGGGCCGATCACCGAGGCGGCGTGTTGGAGCCACGGCCGGCGCAAGTTCTTCGCGCTGGCAGATGTTGCCAAGGCTCCGCTGGCAATCGAGGCGGTGCGGCGGATCGACGCCGTCTTCGATGCCGAGCGCCCCCTCAATGGGTTGCCCGTCGAGCAGCGGCTGGCGCTGCGCCAATGCCGCGTGGCACCGCTCGTCGGCGAACTGGAAGCCTGGATGCGACGCGAGCGCGGCCGGCTCTCCCGCCACAACGAGCTGGCGAAGGCGATGGACTACATGTTGAAGCGCTGGCCCGCCTTCACCCGCTTCCTCGAAGATGGGCGGATCTGCCTGACCAACAACGCCGCCGAGCGAGCGTTGCGTGGCATTGCCCTCGGCAGACGCAGCTGGTTGTTCGCGGGATCCGACCGCGGCGGCGAGCGGGCCGCCGCGATCTACACGCTGATCGGGACGGCCAAGCTGAATGACGTCGATCCGCAGGCCTGGCTCGAGGATGTGCTCCGCCGCATCGCCGACCACCCCGCCAGCCGCCTCGCCGAACTCCTCCCCTGGAACTGGCGACCCCAGGCCCTCGACGCCGCCGCAGCCTGAAACGAGGACCACCCGCGGCCTTCGTCGGATGGTTACGACGGGCAGGCGACGCTGGCGCTCAATCTGGTGACCGGGCACGGCCGGGCAACGCCGCTGTTGTGGCTGACGATGCTGAAGGCGGAACTGGCGGGCCAGCGCAACGCCATCGAGGATGCGTGTCTCGGCCGCCTTGCCGGGGTGCTGCCGGCGGCGACGATCCTCGCCGACCGCGGCTTCGGCGACCGCAAACTATTCGATTATCTGACGAAATTGGGCTTCGCCTATGTCATCCGGTTCCGCGGCGACATCCGCGTCGACGCCGCCGACGGAGAAAGCCGGGCGGCGGCCGAGCGGGTCGGCAAGGGCGGCCGGGCGCGCCATCTGCGCGGCGCCTCGGTCACTGCCGCCGCGCAACCGGTCGGCGCCGTCGTCTGTGTGTCCACGCCAAGGCGATGAAGGAGCCCTGGTGTTTGGCGACGAGCAAGGCAGACGCATCGGCCCGCGAAATCGTCAACCTCTACGCCAGACGCTGGACCATCGAGCCCAGCTTCCGCGACACCAAGGATCTGCGCTTCGGCATGGGGCTCGGCGCCGTGCGCATCGGCGATCCGCAGCGCCGCGACCGCCTGCTCCTGCTCAACGCCTTCGCCGTGCTGTTCCTCACCCTGCTCGGCGAGGCCGGCGAAGCGCTCGGCATGGACCGCCACCTCAAGGTCAACACCGCCAAACGCCGAACCCATTCCCTGTTCCGCCAGGGCTGCATGCTCTACGACCTCATCCCGGCCATGCCCGAACCCCGCCTCCGGCCGTTGATCGAAAGGTTCCTCGAAATGCTAAAAAACAAACCAATCACCGCCCAACTGACGAACATAGCTTAAATGAGGGGATTGATGAGGTCCCAGCGAATGTGCTGCACCCGCGGGAACCGCATGGCGATACCGGACTTGTGGCGTGGCGAGATTTGTACCGCATCGAAGGCAGTCTCCGGGACCAGACCGGGGGTGACGGCACGGACCGGCCCGAAAGGCCCGGCCGTATTCTCCCGCATCCGGCAGTCAGCTGCATCAGCTCTGCATCGCTGAAGCCATAGTACGCCTTGTCCACGGGGACCGGCTTTGCCTCGTTCGTTGCGGTCCGGCGCCAGCAGCCGAAGGTGCCGTCGGAATAGAAGGACGAGCGTTTGCCGTGGCCGCGCTGGGCATACGTCAGAACGCAGTCGGCGACGAGGCTGCGGATCAACGCTGGCTTGGTGTGAGCAAACCGCAGGTTGTTGAGCAAGGTGTCTGAATGCCCTCACTCGCCGTCCTCCGCGTAACCGGCGAGGGAGAGGGCGCCGGCGCGGAAGCCGTGGCCACGGGCATGATGGACCAGCGCCTCCTCGCCCCCGTGGGTGACGAGAACCGAGGGAGCCGCCACATCGTCCAGCGTCTGAGTCAGTTCGATCCAGTCGGCGTGGTCGGAGATTACTAGAGGTAACTCGACGCCGTGCTGCCTGGCCCGCTGACGGATCAGCATCCAGCCCGAGGCTAGGCCGATGACCGGTTCGGGAAAGCCGCGCGACCAGCGATCGGCGATCGCCGACGGCGGGCAGAGGACGATCTCGCCCGCCATATGCCGGCGCGCACCGCCGGTTGCTGGCAGCAGCGGCCCGAGTTCAATGCCATGGCGCGCATAGACGCTGCACAGGGCGGCAAGCGCGCCGTGCAGATAGATGGGGCGCTCATAGCCGGTGCGGCGAACGAGGGCGATCAGCCGCTGGCACTTGCCGAGAGCGTAGACCCCGATCAGATGCGCCCGATCGGGAAAAAGCTGCAGTGAGGCAAGGAGGCGATCGATCTCCTCTGCGTCCGGCGGATGACGAAACACCGGCAGGCCGAAGGTGGCCTCGGTGATGAAGAGATCGCAGGCGACCGGCTCGAAGGGCGGGCAGGTGGGATCGTCGCAGCGCTTGAAGTCGCCTGAGACGACGACACGGATGCCGGCGCACTCGATGCGCACCTGGGCGCTGCCGAGGATGTGGCCGGCCGGATGCAACGACACCGTTACCCCGTCGATCCTGATCGCCTCACCGTAGGCCAGGGGCTGCAGGGTATGGCCGGCGGCGTCGCCGTAGCGGGCGCGCATGATGGCGAGCGTCGGCGGCGTTGCCAGCACCGTGCGGTGACCCGGCCGAGCATGGTCGCCGTGGCCGTGGGTGATCACCGCCCGGTTCACCGGCCGGTGGGGATCTACGTAGAAGCGGCCGGGTTCGCACCACAGTCCCTTTTCGGTCATCGCGAGCCAAGGCGGCAGCGGCGGAGCAGCGGTGGGCGAAGGGGTTGGCGACGTTGGCAGTGGCATGCAGCAGGGTTCCGGCGGGTGGCAGATGTCCGCAACCGGCACACCTTCAACTCCCTGCTTCAAAATGAACGCCTTCTGCGCGTCTGAAAACTTCGATGCCTTCATCGTCTTCCGCTCTTCCCGGCCAAGGGATGTCGCCGCGGAAAACTCTAACCACAAAGGATCCAGTCTGCGGGGTTCACATCACTTCTTCGATGTGGCAACGATCTTTGGCGTCGATGCAAAACGACGGGCGATGACTACACATAATGACAATTGACGACAGATCCGCTCTGGCGATGCCGATAATCGCCTGTTTTCAGGCGCCTGCTGCGCTCAGAGCGGCCACTCAGTGGCAGCTAAGCCGTCGCCAAGCGGCAGGATCGCTGCAGGTAGGCGGACGCGCCCGAGGCGAGAGCGCGTCCGGACAGCTTGTGGCGATCGGCTAGGGATTGAGGATTTTCGCGACCTTGTTAAGGCGCAGACGCGAAATTTCCGGCATGCCCGAGCCGAGCAACGGGCGTAGGTAGAGGAGGAACTGGTCGGTGACGTTGTGGCCGTTGGCGGCGATAAACTCGTCCGGCATCACCTTGGTCTTGGCGGCGATATCCTGCAGCTGGCTCAAGCGGTACTCCACCGAATAGAAGCCGGTGCGGTGGATGGTGACCGAGCCAGAGTGGTTGCCGTTGTGATCGCCGAAGTGGGCGTATTGCACCGCCTTCTCGCCCACTTCCCGTGCCTCGCGTGCGTCCACATCGGACACGCAGCCGAGGAAGGAGCGCTGCAGGTAACCGAAGGTATCGCCGCGGACGCGCTTGATGTTGGTGTTGCTCTTGATGTAGTCGGTAAGCAGGTCGGCAAGCGCACCAGTGCCGGAAAGCTGAACGTTGCCGTGGGCGTCGCGCTCAACCTGCTGGGCCAGCTTTGTTGCGATCAACTCGCCGGAGGCGTCATGGATGCCTTCGGAGGCGGCAACGATACAGCGGCCGTACTTGTTGTAGACCTCCTGCACGTCCTTGGCGAACTGCTCGAGGCTGAACGGCCGTTCCGGCATGTAGATCAGGTGCGGGCCGTCATCTTCATACTTGCGGCCGAGCGCCGAGGCAGCGGTGAGGAAGCNCGCGTGCCGCCCCATGACCACGGCGACATAGACGCCCGGCAGGGCGCGGTTGTCGAGATTGGCGCCGGCGAAGGCCAGGGCAACGAAGCGTGCCGCCGAGGNGAAGCCCGGGGTATGGTCGTTGATCACCAGGTCGTTGTCGATGGTCTTCGGCACATGGACGCAGACCAGCGGATAGTCGGCGGCGCGGGCCTGATCGTGCAGGATGCGCGCGGTATCGGAGGAGTCGTTGCCGCCGATGTAGAAGAAGGTCTCGATGCCGTGGGCGCGTAGGACCTTGAAGATCTCGGCACAGTACTTCTCGTCGGGTTTATCGCGGGTGGAGCCGAGTGCCGAGGTCGGCGTATTACCAACCATTTCCAGGTTATGGGTCGTCTCGCGTGTCAGGTCGATGAATTCTTCGTTGATGATGCCACGCACACCGTGATAGGCGCCATAGACGCGGTCTACGCCCGGTATCTTGCGGGATTCAATGACGCAGCCTACCATAGACTCGTTGATCACCGCGGTCGGACCGCCGCCTTGGGCGACCAGGACTTTCCCGTCCAACATGACCTGTTGCCTCCACTCACTCAAGATTAAAGGATAATTGGCTTTTTGATGATTGCGGGCCGCCGAATAGGGGGTGTCCTCTAAAGCGGCGCGGCGCGCACGGTAACATGCACCACCAACCCGAGGAAGGGCAAAAGCCGCGCGCCAGGGCTTCGCGGAGGCTCGGGCTGCTCCAATGCCTTACGCCGTCATCGCCACATCCCAAGGTCCCCAAGTGAGGAGGTGGCCGGAATGTTGCTCTGCAGCACTAGCCTTCTCATGCCGCCCGGGTTAGATTGCGCCTGAATTCGTAGGGGCATTCGTAGCACTCTGCGGGGTGGATGCGGAGTTATTTGGCTACGCGCGAGATTGTGGCGAGTTATGCAAAAACCAAAGCATCATGGAGCGACGATGTCAGGAAGGATATTCTTCGTAGCGATGGATTCGGGGGACAACGTTCTACTTGAGCGCTGGATGGACGAGGGGAGCCTGCCGAATCTTGCTCGCATTCGTACAGAGGCGGCGGTTGCCATTGTCAAGTCACCGCCCGAACTGGGCAATGGCGAGATGTGGGTCAACCTTGCCACCGGCGTCAATATGGGGCGCCACGGGATCAACTACATTATCCAACTCCAGCCCGGTAGCTATCGTCTGGCGACCGTCGACGACGACACCGTCTGCAAAGTACCCTCAGTGTGGCGGAGAATAAGCGACGCCGGCAAACACTGCGTTGTCGTGGATATGTACCGCTCGCCGCTGAACACGCAGTTCAACGGCGTCGAGATTATCGACTGGTTATCGCACTTCCGTATGCTTAAGCCGCGGAGCACGCCGGCGAACGCGATTGAAGATATCAGCCGCCGCTTTGGTACCGATCCCTTTGAAGGGAGTGCCGACCGATGGCAGCTGCAGCATCAAGACTTCCCGCTCATGATCAAGCTTTATCTTGAGCGCATCGAGGCGAAAACGCGCGCGATCGAGTATTTGATGCAGAAGGAGCCGTGGGACCTGTTGATGGTCACCTACGCGGATATTCACGACGTCTGCCATCTGGGCTGGCATCTGCACGACCGAGAGTCGGCGGATTTTGATCAGGCTCTCGCCAGCCAGCTTGGCGATCCGGTCAAACGTATCTACGAGGTCGTTGATCAGGCTATCGGCCGCCTCATCAGTTCGCTGAAGCCGGATGATACCGTCGTGTTCTACGGCGGGCTGGGTTTCCAGAGTCTGTATAGCGTTGGCAAGGTATTCGAGGAAATCATTGGCCGCTTGCACAATGGAACCACCGCGGCATCGCCGCCGGACCAGCGTTCGACATTGGCGCGCAAAATTAATACGTTCCGTCCTTCGATCCTGCGAAAAATTCTGCCTACATCGGTGCAGCATAAACTGGGCCGCACCTTCTTCAAGGTCAGTGATGCCGTTGCCGCCGATGTGCGCCGCAACAGTCGTTTTTTCGCGGTCCCATGCAAGGCCATNGCGGGCGCAGTTCGCGTTAACCTGATGGGTCGCGACCCGGAGGGCAAGGTGCCACCAGAGCAATATACGTCCGTACTCGATGAAATCGAGAGCGGGTTCGTCGATATCATCAACGAGGAAACCGGCAAGCCTGTGGTGACCCGGGTGGTCCGTACCCACGATCATTACGATGGTCCGCATATTAATGATCTGCCCGACATGTTTATCGTCTGGGATCGCAGTGCGCCGATCCGTGTTCTCACGTCGCCGAAGATCGGTTCGGTGCAAATTAACACTCATGCCGTCCGCACCGGCGATCACACCTCGCTCTCCTATCTGATGATGAAGGGGCCGGGACTGGCTGCCGGGCGGCTTGACGGTTTCGTCCGGCCGGAGGATGTGGGCGCGACGCTCATGTCACTTGCGGGGTGCGATCCAACAGGCCTCGACGGGCGTCCGCTTGCAGCGGCGGCTTCATGACAATTCGTCACAAGTAGCCAAGGACGTGCTGCTCTTAGCTAGGTTTCTTTAATGGTAGCGCGCATAAATTCCCAATAAATCCCCATATTTGACTGTAGAATACCATGCCGAGTAATTCTCCAGCCGACAATCCATTGGACTCAACATCGTCTGCCCCTTCGCTGGTGATTGGAGCGGCGTTTACGCTTGATGATAGCCAGGCGCCCAACCTGAAAACCATGAGTAGGCGGAACGTATATTGGCAAAACATCGCGGTGATGATGGCGACGGCACGCATGTTCGCTCCGGCGGGTGCCGAGCTTATCGTATTTTCGACCGATCCACCCACCAAAGAAGCCGCACCCATTCTTGCGGCGGTCGATGCCAATATCGTCGATACCCCGTTTCAGTACCGCCCGCCGAAAAACTTCTATCACGCGTTTAATGGCGCGTTTTATCTTCTCGACGCAATGAACTGGTGTGCGGCCAACCGCGCGAAGAATTGTGACTATCTGTTTCTGGATCCCGATTGCGTGATGACCGGGGACATCAACGCAATGCAGGCGACCCTGCGTACGTCCGATATCATTGCTTACGAACTTCCCTATCGGCGGGATTGGCGGAATAGCGGTCTTTTGCACGATGATCTCTGTGCGCTCTGCCGGGAGTTTTCCGGTCGGGCCGATACATCGGGCGTCAAGCAGTATGGCGGCGAACTGTATGCCTTCAACGCCACCGGTCTCCAACAGCTGACCTCCGCTCTGCCGGAGGTCTGGGAAGCCAATCTGGCGCGGTTTGCCGCAGGCAAAGCCAAGTTTAACACCGAGGAGCACCTGATCAGTTACCTGTTCTGGCGCGATGCACCGCGGATCTATGATGCCAAGGGTCGCTTTGTGAAGCGATTTTGGACTGGCACGCGTTATCGCAACTACCGAAAGGGCGAGGAGGCCCTGCCGGTGTGGCATTTGCCGGCCGAAAAGGACCGCGGCATACCGCGCATTTTCAAGGACATCGAGACGCAGAAATTTGGGCTCACCTCAACGGACAGAGAAAAGACCAAGCGTTACCTGGCTTCATCTCTTGGTCTGCAAGGCGACTGGAGCCGTGAGATCTGTTTTCGCTTCCTCTCCATGATGGGCAAGTCCTGGCAAGGATTGCCCTAATTGCCGACGATCGGTCGAGGGTGCGTTCGACCCTGAGGCGGGTTTGCAGCTGACACCAACGGCCGAGGGCGTAGAATGCTCTCGGCCGTTGGCGCTGCGCCTTGTCCGCCGCTTGGTCACTCGGCCGCTTGCCCGCGTTCGATGTAGACTTCGCTGCCGAGTTCGCGGAATTTCTCACTCATCTCCTGCATGCCGGCTTCCGCTTCGGCGCTCTGCGCCGCGTCGCGGATGTCCTGGCTGATGCGCATCGAGCAGAACTTCGGTCCGCACATGGAACAGAAGTGTGCGGTCTTGTGCGCCTCCTTCGGCAGCGTCTCGTCGTGGAAGGCGCGTGCGGTCTCCGGGTCCATCGCCAGGTTGAACTGGTCCTCCCAGCGGAATTCGAACCGCGCCCGCGATAGCGCATCGTCCCAAGCGCGGGCACCCGGATGGCCCTTGGCGATGTCGGCGGCGTGGGCGGCGATCTTGTAGGCGATCACGCCTTGCTTGACATCCTCGCGGTCGGGCAGGCCAAGGTGCTCCTTCGGCGTGACGTAACAGAGCATGGCGGTGCCGAACCAGCCGATCATCGCCGCGCCAATGGCGCTGGTGATGTGGTCGTAGCCGGGGGCAACGTCGGTGGTCAGCGGGCCGAGGGTGTAGAACGGCGCTTCGCCGCACACCGCGAGCTGCTTTTCGACGTTCACCTTGATCTTGTGCATCGGCACGTGGCCGGGACCCTCGATCATCACCTGCACGTCGTGCTTCCAGGCGATCTGGGTCAACTCGCCCAAGGTTTCCAGTTCCGCGAACTGGGCGGCGTCGTTGGCATCGGCGAGCGAGCCCGGGCGCAGGCCGTCGCCGAGCGAGAAGCTGACGTCGTAGGCACGGAGGATCTCGCAGATTTCCTCGAAGTGGGTGTAAAGGAAGTTCTCCTTGTGGTGGGCGAGGCACCACTTGGCGAGGATCGAGCCGCCGCGCGAGACGATGCCGGTCGTCCGCCGGGCAGTCAGCGGGATGTAGGCAAGGCGCACGCCGGCGTGGACGGTGAAGTAATCGACGCCCTGTTCGCACTGCTCGATCAGCGTGTCGCGATAGACCTCCCAGGTGAGTTCCTCGGCAATACCGTCCACCTTCTCCAGCGCCTGATAGATCGGCACGGTGCCGATCGGCACCGGACTGTTGCGGATGATCCAGTCGCGGATGTTGTGGATGTTACGCCCGGTCGACAGGTCCATGACCGTATCGCCGCCCCAGCGGATCGACCAGACCATCTTTTCAACCTCTTCGGCGACCGAGGAGGTCACCGCCGAGTTGCCGATGTTGGCGTTGATCTTCACCAGGAAATTGCGGCCGATGATCATCGGCTCGAGTTCGCCGTGGTTGATGTTCGCCGGAATAATGGCGCGGCCGCGCGCGACCTCGTCGCGGACGAACTCGGGCGTTACCACGTCGGGGATCTCGGCGCCGAAGTCCTCGCCGTCGCGGCTGACCGCCTTCAATGCGTCGCGGCGCATCATCTCGCGGATGGCGATGTATTCCATCTCTGGGGTGATGATGCCGCGCCGGGCATAGGCGAGCTGGGTGACTGCGGCGCCGTTCTTCGCCCGCAGTGGCTGGCGCTGTTCCGGGAACGGTGGCACCAGCCGCTCATCGCTGACGTTGCCGTTATCCACCGCCTGGACCGGCCGACCGGCATAGGTTTCGACGTCACCACGGGCGCGCACCCAGGCGTCGCGCGGCCGCTCGAGGCCGGAGAAGATGTCGATCGAGGCATTCGGGTCGGTGTAGGGGCCGGAGGGATCGTAGAGCATCACCGGCGGCTCGCCGGCGGAGGGATGGAGATCCACCGCGCGCATCGGCACCCGCAGGTCCGGGTTCCGATCCCCCTCGACATAGACCTTGCGGGAACCGGGGATGGAACCGGTGGTGACGGTGAAACGGTCGAGCGGTTGGTGGACGGTCAATGGGTCTTCCTCCGTGGGCGAGCGGCCATCGTGCAGGCCACTGACGAACTGGTCGACGCGGACGTCCGGCGTGAAGGCTGATTCCCTGGAAAAGGACCACTGCGTCTGGCCCTGTCCGCATCCCTCCGCCGGTGCAAGCCGGATCAGGTTCAAAGGGTTGTCGGCGTGACGCCGATCTCAGCCCCTTGGGGCCCCCTTCGGACGATTTTTTAAATGTTATGCATTCGCAGGCCGGCGTCAATGGGCAGGGACGGGGATTCGACCGGCAAAGCGCAAGGTTGGCAATTGCCTAAGCCGCTGCCGATGGCGATGATCAGCATGGCATGCCCGAAGAAGATGCCCGATCGTGATCGTTGAGCAGGGGAGAAGCGGTGCCACTCGACATCAATGACACCGGCGCCCGGCGGCCGCTCGCCAGTCGCTCGACCGGTTGGGCGCGCTGGCTGGCCAGCCGTCTGGCAGCATCGCCGATCACGCCTAACCAGATCTCTGTCGCCTCGCTGGCGGTGGCGGCGGTGGGCGGAGCGCTGATCGCGTGCGGCGGCAGTTGGCTCGCCTGGCTGCTGGCGGCACTCTGCGTCCAGCTGCGGCTGCTCTGCAACCTTCTCGACGGCATGGTGGCGGTTGAAGGCGGCAAGGCAACGGCAACCGGGCCACTCTTCAACGAACTGCCCGACCGCATCGCCGACAGCCTGCTGCTGGTTCCCGTGGGCTATGCTGCCGGGGCGCCATGGCTCGGTTGGGCCGCTGCCTTGCTGGCGGCGCTAACCGCCTACATCCGCGTTCTTGGCGGCTCGCTGGGCTTGGCGCAGAGCTTCGCGGGGGTGATGGCGAAGCAGCGGCGCATGGCGGTGCTGACCGCCGGCCTGGTCGCCCAGGCGATCGAGACTTGGTTTGGCGACACGCGGTACTGCCTGTTGGTCGTCGGCATTGCCATTGTCGCCGGTAGCCTCGCTACTTGTATGACGCGGACGGCGGCGATCGCCCGCCAGTTGACGGCACGATGACCGCGGCCGTTCGCGCCCTGCTAATCGGCTTGGTGCGGCTGCTCGTCGGCGCCTACGCCCGCTGGCAGGGCTGCGCCCCGGAGGCGCGCCAGCGGATCTACTTCGCCAATCATGCCAGCCACCTGGACACGCTGGTGATCTTTGCCGCCTTGCCGGCGGAGTTGCGGCGGCGCACCCATCCGGTGGCGGCGCTCGACTACTGGGGGCGTTCGCGCTGGCGGCGCTTTCTTGCCGTCGAGTGCCTGGGGGCAGTTCTCGTCGACCGCTCGCCACGGCCGAGCGGCGATCCGCTCGCGCCGCTGGCCGACGTGCTGGCTCGCGGCGAGTCGCTGCTGTTGTTTCCCGAGGGCACNCGCGGCGCGGGCGAGATCGCAACGTTTCGCAGCGGCCTGTTCCATCTCGTGCGGCGATTCCCCGCCGCCGAGCCGGTGCCGGTCTATCTGGAAAACTCGTACCGCATCCTGCCCAAGGGCTCGCCGCTGATCGTGCCGCTGATCTGCACCCTGCGCTTTGGCGCACCGTGCCCGCTGCAGCCGGACGAGACCAAGGCGGTGTTTCTCGGCCGGGCGCGGGCGGCGTTGGCGGCGTTGGCGACGGGTGAGCAGGTTGAAGCGGCGGCGCCGGCGCCGTCGCTNGACGGAGGAACGATAGCGATGATGCGCGAACCGTGGTTCTTCTGGCTGGTGGCGGCGGTGCTCGGCCTGCTCGCGGTGTTCAGCATCGCCGGCTGGCTGCTCTCACGCCGGACGTTGACCGACGGCCAGCGCGCGGTGGTGCGTAATCTCAATGCACGGGTGCGCTCGTGGTGGCTGATGATCGCGCTGTTCGCCGCGGCGCTGGTCCTCGGGCCGGTGGTCACCCTGGTGCTGTTCGGCCTGTTGTCTTTCATGGCGCTGCGCGAATTCCTGTCGCTGACACCGACCCGCATCGGCGATCACCGCTCGCTGTTTCTCTGCTTCTTTCTCTTTCTGCCGCTGCAGTATGTGCTGATCGGCATCGGCTGGTATGGCCTGTTTGCCATTCTGATCCCGGTCTACGCCTTCCTCGTCCTGCCGTCGCTGGCGGCGGTCGCCGGCGATACCGGCGACTTCCTCTCCCGCTGTGCCAAGGTGCAATGGGCGCTGATGCTGGCGGTCTACACCATCAGCCATGCACCGGCGCTGTTGATGCTGCAGATCGAGGGCTATCGGCTGCCGCCGGCGATGCTGCTGCTCTATCTGATGATCGTCGTGCAGATGAGCGACGTCTTCCAGTACGTCTTCGGCAAGCTGTTCGGCCGCACCCGGCTCGCGCCCAGCGTCAGCCCGTCGAAGACGGTGGAGGGGCTGGCCGGCGGCGGCCTGACGGCGATCGCCATCGGCACCGGGCTCTTCGTCATCACCCCGTTCACCCCGGGGCAGGCGGCGGCGATGAGCACGCTGATCGTCGTCTTCGGCTTCCTCGGCGGCTTCACCCTGTCGGCGATCAAGCGCGACCTCGGCGCCAGNGACTGGGGGCGGATGATCGAGGGTCACGGCGGCGTCCTCGACCGCCTCGANCTCCCTCAGCTTCGCCGCCCCGGTGTTTTTCCACTTCACCCGCTACTGGTTCACTTGAGGCGTGCCGCGGCTTCTCCCGATCACTATCGCGCCTGAGCCGGCTGCTTCGATCCCCGCGCCGGGTTCCGATGCGGTTCGCGTCCGTTTCGGGAGCGGTTCACAGGCGGGTCATTTGTCCATAACTGCCTGATGACAAAGGAAACAGCAGCACGATCGAGGTAAAACTGTCGTCATTTGTCGTCATTTGTCGTCATTTGTATCGAAAGGCCAGTATATGGCGTCAGGTCCTGGGGTGTTGTTACGAAAGATGGATTTATAATATTGTTGGCCTAGGATTTGAAAACAACCTATGCATGGCAACTCGGAGTGTTGATGTCCGATTTTCTGGGCATCTTCAGCTGCCCAGGCCGGTGCGCAGTGTCCGCTCGCCGCCGATCACGCCTGGTCGGCATCGTACGATCCGGCCCTGGACGTGCGTCCTGAGCAGGCATTGACGTGCTTGTTCAACGATCGTGACGGTCAGTTTGACGCAGCGATGCCGCATGAAGCTCGCTCAAAGTGGACCAGCGACGAAGGATGTCTGCACAGCCTCGATAGCGATCCTCCCAACGTCGGTTAAATCCCATTCGCGGCCGTTCGTGATCGCTGGAGCCGGTGTCCGCTGTGCTCCGCATTGAGACTGGGGTAGGGCAGGTCTAAAGCGAAGCGTGACCTGCCGAATGCGAATGTGCCGCTTCACTCATTCGGCAGGTCACGCTTCGCTTTAGACCTGCCCTTGTATCTTGCCGGGCATGAGGCGTAGCTGGCCTCATGGTGGACCGGGTGAGCATGGACCTGCCCTTGGACTGCGAGTCCGATGCGTAGATTGTGCCCCCGGTCCACACCTTCGACCTCTTTGAGGCTGGACGGTATCGAGGACGCAGCACCATGCTGCAAGTCCGTATCCACAAGGTCAGTCGGTCGGGAGGTCGCCGCAACGACGACGGAGGTTCGGATGCAGGTGATCGGGGTCGACGTCAGCAAGGAAAAGCTGCACTGCGCCTGGCTTCGGGATGCCGTCCGCCGGCAATCGCGGCCGAAATCCGTCGCCAACACCGCCGACGGACATGCGGCGTTGCTTGCCTGGATGACGCGGGTCACCGGTGCCGCGGCGGCGGACGTGCATATCATCATCGAGGCGACCGGCGTTTATCACGAGGCGGCGGCCACCTTCCTGCATGACGCCGGCTGTCGTGTCTCGGTGGTCAACCCCTTGCAAGTCAAGCGCTTCGCCGAGAGCCTGGGCGTCCGGACAAAGACCGACCGGCACGACGGCCTGATCCTCGCCCTGTTCGGCGATGCCCTGCAGCCGCCCGCCTGGGCGCCGCCGCCGGCCGACGTCCGCCAGCTCAAGGCGCTGCTCGGTCGGCTTGCCGCCCTCGAACAGGACCACGCCCGTGAACTCAACCGGCTGGAGACGGCGCGCGCCGAGCCGGCCCCCGACGCGGTGCTCGTCTCGCTGCAGACGATGCTGGACGCACTGGCGGCGGAGATCGGCCGGCTGCGCCAACAGGTCGACGACCATCTCGACAGTCATCCGCAGCTGAAAGAGCAACGTGTGCTGCTGGAAAGCATCCCCGGCATTGGCGGTAAGCTGTCGTTGTGGTTTTTGACCCTGTTCTGTGGTCGAAGCTTCGCTTCTGCTCGTCAGGCAGCGGCATTCCTTGGCCTCGTGCCGGTCGAATTCCAGTCCGGATCGAGCGTTCTCAAACGGCCGCGACTGTCGAAGGCAGGCGATGCCCGCTGGCGGGCCAGGCTGTTCCTGCCGGCGATGGTCGCCACACGCTGCAACCCGCTCGTCCGCTCTCAGTATCAGCGCCTCCTCGCTGCCGGCAAATCCAAGATGAGCGCCCTCGGCGCGGCGATGCGAAAGCTCGTCCACATCGCCTTTGGCGTCCTCAAGCACAACACACCGTTCAATNNCCCAACATCGCCACTTGATGCTGAAGACGGTATCTACAAAATTACCCGGGCTACGCGCTTGCCGTTCCAACGAATGCTTCGAGCGCAGCAAACGGGCGATCCCGGAGTTCATTCGGGCTACGGCTTGCCTGGTTCCAAAGTCTTAGCCTTTATTCGCAGGAATGGGCGCATCATTGGGTCAACGAAGCGATAATGGCTTCTGTCCCTCATCAATCCCCTCATTTAAGCTATGTTCGTCAGTTGGGCGGTGATTGGTTTGTTTTTTAGCATTTCGAGGAACCTTTCGATCAACGGCCGGAGGCGGGGTTCGGGCATGGCCGGGATGAGGTCGTAGAGCATGCAGCCCTGGCGGAACAGGGAATGGGTTCGGCGTTTGGCGGTGTTGACCTTGAGGTGGCGGTCCATGCCGAGCGCTTCGCCGGCCTCGCCGAGCAGGGTGAGGAACAGCACGGCGAAGGCGTTGAGCAGGAGCAGGCGGTCGCGGCGCTGCGGATCGCCGATGCGCACGGCGCCGAGCCCCATGCCGAAGCGCAGATCCTTGGTGTCGCGGAAGCTGGGCTCGATGGTCCAGCGTCTGGCGTAGAGGTTGACGATTTCGCGGGCCGATGCGTCTGCCTTGCTCGTCGCCAAACACCAGGGCTCCTTCATCGCCTTGGCGTGGACACAGACGACGGCGCCGACCGGTTGCGCGGCGGCAGTGACCGAGGCGCCGCGCAGATGGCGCGCCCGGCCGCCCTTGCCGACCCACTCGGCCGCCGCCCGGCTTTCTCCGTCGGCGGCGTCGACGCGGATGTCGCCGCGGAACCGGATGACATAGGCGAAGCCCAATTTCGTCAGATAATCGAACAGTTTGCGGTCGCCGAAGCCGCGGTCGGCGAGGATCGTCGCCGTCGTCCCCGCCGGCAACACCCCGGCAAGGCGGCCGAGACACGCATCCTCGATGGCGTTGCGCTGGCCCGCCAGTTCCGCCTTCAGCATCGTCAGCCACAACAGCGGCGTCGCCCGGCCGTGCCCGGTCACCAGATTGAGCGCCAGCGTCGCCTGCCCGTCGGCGTCGAAATCGGTCCAGTCCATGGCGACGACGATTTCCTTGCGGCCGCCAACCGCCTCCGGAACCCATTGCCCGAACATCTCCCAGACGGAGACGCCGGCGTTGCTCAGCAGCCTGTCGACCTGTTTGACCGCATGCTTGGTCAGCAATCCCCGCGCCTGCGCCAACGCATGGCCGATCATCGAAACCGCCAGCGACGCACCGGTCATCACCCCCAGCGTGCCGTTGGCCAGCGACGCGATCCGTTTGGCGTGAACATGCCCCGCGAAAACCCCATCAAGAAACCGACGAACGTCGGTCAAACGAAACTCAGGACGCGCTACCCCGTTCACTTCCCCACCCCAACCCTCGAAACCTTCCTCTCACCCTGCATAACCGACCGCCGCCGCAAAGCTCATCCGTAGCAACCCATTGATCCGTATCAAAACTCAAAATGAGGGGATTCCTGAGGGTCGAAGGTTACACGGCAGCGAGCGTGACGCGCACATTCAAGAACGCAACCAGCAGTAGCTGTTGCAGATGCGCACATCTTGCACGTTTCCTCCCTTTGGCGAACCCCTATTCATGCGGCTGGAAATAATCAGCCCATGGGGCGCTCCTTTTATAGAAATATAACAATAACACAATTTGGGCAGTTGCTTCAAGGGGCGCCATTGGTGGAGGCACCCCCACGGGGCCCTGCCAAACCACTTCGGTGAGTTGGGCTGGAATTGCTATCCGCGAACGGCGAATGCGGCATGATCATGAGACCGTGGCCTACGGGTGGATGGCAGGGCCATTTCTGGCAACAACCGATCCCTAGCCGACGTTCCTGATCTGGCTTTTGTGTCGAAAGGGACGGGTCGGTCGGTGTCGATCTCAGGGGTAAAGCAGACGCGACCGAACCACTCGGCCAATTCCGCTCGTGGCGATCTTCGTTGATGACTGCGAACGGCCTACCAGTCTCGCCAGGCTGACTGGCTACCGATGTCGGTCCGTCGCCACACACTCCGCGAAGTTCCCGCACAAGCTCACCTGCCGTGAGGTTTCTGCGGTTGATCGGCCCTGCCGCAATCCTTCTCCCGTTCGGCCGTGCCCCGGAGAGGCTCGCACGGGCGCGCAGGGGGCGCGCGCTGCGGCGGCCGTCAAGGCACAAGGCCTCCGCTCCTGACGGAGCGGCCCAGACGGGTGACGGCCCCCTCATCCGGCGCGCGCTCAAGAGGCGCCCGTTCGCGAGCCCCACCAGGGGGCCGCGCCAGATGAAGGGAGACCCTAGTACTACAGTTGCGTTTCTAGTCGTTTCTTGCGGTGACTGCTGGCGGCTGTCGTTTGGTGGCTGCGGCGCCATCGTGAGCAGGCCCAGACGAAGGCGGGATGGGTTTTCGCCCGGAACAGGATCCTTTCGAGCATGTGGCGGATTTCCGGCGTGGCGAGCGGGACGGTCATGCGGCCGCGGCGGCCGGACTCGTTTTGTCCCGTTTATCGAAGGCGATCCGGCGCTGGTCGGCCGACAATTTGGCGAGGAAGGCGGCGGCAGCGAGGACCAGGCTCATGTGGCGATGCCATCCGTGCCAGGAGCGCGCCTCGCAGTGATCGAGGCCGAGGTCGTCCTTCGCCCGCAGGAAGCACTCCTCGATCGTCCAGCGGAGGCCTGCGGCAGCGGCAAGCTCGGGCAGGGACGTGCCTTGCCGGGCATAGGCAAGGTAATAGGCGAGTGCTTGCGCATCACGCCGGCTGCGGCGGATGAGCAGCCAGCGCTCGAAACCGTCATCCGTCGACCATCCGAGCGGCAGCCTTGCCCAGTCGTAGAGCCTTGGACCCTTCGCCCCCTCGCCGGCGGTCAGCGACGACCACGCATCGTCCGCCAGCGTGTCCAGCATGGTGGCAGGGTCGGTCTGGACGAGGGTCCCGTCCTCGAGGAAGCGAAGGGTGTGGTTGGAGCGTACGGCAAGGACATAAGGCTGGCCGCGGCCCTCGAGCAGGTGCCGGAGTTGACTGTCCGAGCCGTAGAGCGCATCGGCGAGAACCCAGGCGCAAGGCGGGCCGGCGTCGAGCGTCCGCTCGATCATCTCCCGCGCCATCGCCGGCTTGGTCTTGAATTCGACGTCGTCCGGCACGGCGGCCGTCCGGCGGCGCGTCGCATCGTCCGCCCAGTCTTTCGGCAGGTACAGCTGCCGGTCGATGAGCGCGTGGCCCCAGCGGCTGGCGTAGGCGACGAAAACGCCGACCTGGCAGTTCTCGATCCGGCCGGCGGTGCCCGAGTACTGACGGCCGACACCCACCGAGTGCCGGCCCTTCTTCAGGAAACCGGTCTCATCGACAACGAGCACGCCGCCCGGATCACCCAGCGCGTTCGTCACGTACCCGCGCACCAGATCGCGAAGCTGGTCTGCCGACCATGAACTGCGTCCGAGCAGTGACTGGAGGCGATAGGGTGCCTCGAGGCCCGCCTGTTCGGCCAGCATCCAGCCGGTCTTGCGCGATGCCGCCGAGAACAGCCCGTCGATGAACATCCCGGCCGAACGGCGCGTCTCCGCCCGCCCCAGCGCCGGCGCGATCACCCGCCTCAACCCCTCGAGCTCCGCCTTCCAATCAACAAGCGTGCCCGCCCATTCCGCCACACCCATCCGTCGCCCTCCCACAGCCGCAGGCAACGGAACCATATTAGAGGATAAAATGCAACTGTAGTAGTAGGTTGGCGCATCTTTCACAAGGCCAATTCACCAATGCGGAACGATTTCGCATATGGGGCGCCGCCCTGATTTGGGCGAACTTACCTAATGCGTCCATAAGTTGTAGTAAAATTTAGAGTATTTTCACCATAACGTGCAATTCTGTGTGGGTGGACGGAAAAATGGTTCCGTCGCTTTACAGGAGAACACGAAGATGAAGAATGCCTCCCGCCTTCGGATTGCGGTCATTGCCCTCGCTGTCGCGAGTGTCGGCTTCGTATCAACGCTTCCCGCCGAGGCCGCGCTCACGCCTACCGCCGTGTTGCATCCCTCGCAGAAGGCTGCCCAGTCAGCGACTGTTCATGGCGCCGCGCAGGCGGGACAGTTTATGAACGTTTGGGTCGTTGCGGCGCGAATGGTTACGCCCAGCGGCTCAATTAAGACGGTACGGAAACCGTAGGAGTGAACCGCGCCGGGTTTCCCGGAGGCTCCAGATCTTGAGAGAATGGAGCCATGGAAACGAAGAAGACCTCAGCGAGATACTCACCTGAAGTGCGTGCGCGGGCCGTGCGGATGGTACTGGACCACCAAGCCGATCACCCTTCGCAATGGGCCGCGATCGGGTCGATTGCATCGAAGATCAGCTGCACGCCGGAGACCCTGCGTGGCTGGGTTCGCCAGTCCGAGCGGGATCAGGCGCTGCGTCCTGGTCCGACGAGCGAGGAGCGGGAGCGGATCAAGGCGTTGGAGCTTGAAGTTCGAGAGCTCAGGCAGGCGAACGAAATTCTGCGCAAGGCGTCGGCTTATTTTGCCCAGGCGGAGCTCGACTGTGTATGGCGGTGACAAATTAGGCCACGTAGCGGCGGCGATTGGTGCGGCCGCGCCGGAGTAAAATCTGGCCAGTGGTTAGGCGGTCTCTTTTTGTGGGGGGCGGCCGGGGATGTTTGCCGTGGAAGTCTACGCCGCCGTTCGGCATTTCGTTTTCATCGAGGGCAACAGCCGGCGTGAGGCGGCCCGGGTGTTCGGGCTGAGCCGTGAGACGGTTTCGAAGATGTGCCGGTTCTCGTTGCCGCCCGGCTACACGCGAACGAAGCCGGTGAAGAAGCCGAAGCTCGGGCTGAGCCGTGAGACGGTTTCGAAGATGTGCCGGTTCTCGTTGCCGCCCGGCTACACGCGAACGAAGCCGGTGAAGAAGCCGAAGCTCGGGCTGAGCCGTGAGACGGTTTCGAAGATGTGCCGGTTCTCGTTGCCGCCCGGCTACACGCGAACGAAGCCGGTGAAGAAGCCGAAGCTCGGGGTGCTGCTGCCGGTGATCGACGCCATCCTCGAGGCCGACAGGACGGCGCCTTCGAAGCAGCGGCATTCGGCCAAGCGGATCTTCGAGCGACTGCGCGACGAGCACGGTTATGCCGGCGGTCTGACGGTGGTGAGGGACTACGTCCGNGGTTGCTCGGGGAGATTGCGGGAGACCTTCGTGCCGCTGGCTCATCCGTCCGGTCATGCGCAGGTCGACTTTGGCGAGGCGATCGGCGTGATCGGCGGCGTCCGGCAGAAGATCCACTTCTTCTGCATGGACCTGCCGCAATCGGATACTCCTTTCGTGAAGGCCTATCCGGCGGAGACGACGGAAGCCTTCCTCGACGGGCATGTGTCGGCATTCGCCTTCTTTGGCGGCGTGCCGTTGTCGGTGCTTTACGACAACACGACGCTCGCGGTGGCGAAGATCTGCGGCGACGGCAGGCGGGAGCGCACCCGGGCCTTTACGGAACTGCAGAGCCATTACCTGTTCCAGGATCGCTTCGGCCGTCCCGGCAAGGGCAACGACAAGGGCAAGGTCGAGGGGCTGGTGAAGTATGCTCGATCGAACTTCCTGACGCCGATCCCCCAGGCGGCAAGCTTCGACGATCTCAATGCCATGCTGGAAGATCGCTGCCGGCAGCGACGAGGCGAACGCGCCGGTCGCCACGGCGAAACCATCGGCGAGCGTCTCGTCGCCGACCTCGAAGCCTTCCGGGATTTGCCGGCGGTGCCATTGGAGCCGAGCGAGAAGCGGGCGGCCCGTGTCTCATCGACCGCCCTGGTCCGCTACCGCGGCAACGACTACTCGGTACCGACGGCATACGGCTTCCGGGATGTTGTGGTGAAGGGCTTCGTCGACGAGGTGGTGATCCTTTGTGCCGGCGAGGCGATCGCCCGGCATCGTCGCTGCTATGGCACGGGCACCTTCGTATTCGAGCCGCTGCACTATCTGGCGCTGATCGAGACGAAGCCGAATGCCCTCGACCAGGCGGCGGCGCTGAAAGACTGGGATCTGCCGGAGGCGTTCCAGCACCTGCGCCATCTCCTCGAGGCGCGCATGGGCAACCGCGGCAGGCGGGAGTTCATCCAGGTGCTGCGGCTGATGGAGGCGATCCCGATGGAGATGGTGGCGAGCGCGGTCAGCGAAGCGATCCGGCTCGGCGTCATCGGCTTTGATGCGGTCAAGCAGATTGCTCTGGCGCGCGTCGAGCGGCGGCCGGCCCGGCTCGACCTGACGGCCTATCCACATCTGCCGAAAATGGACGTCAGGATGACGGCGGCGGCTGACTACGCCGTTCTCGTTCCCGGGACAACGGCATGACCGGCAAGGCGGGCGCTGATGCGATGCCGGCGGGAACGACAAGCGGCACACCGCAGGTTCTGCTGGCGCATCACCTCAAGCAGTTGAAGCTGCCGACCGTTCTGCGGGAATACGACAAGATCGCCCGCGAATGCGCACGCGACGGCGTCGATCATCCCCGCTATCTGCTGCGCCTGGTGGAACTCGCACTGATCGACCGAGAACGCCGAATGGTCGAGCGGCGGATCAAGGCAGCACGCTTCCCGGCGGTCAAAAGCCTCGACACCTTCGACTTCACCGCGATTCCCAGCCTCAACAAGATGCTGGTGCTCGAGCTGGCCCGCTGCGAGTTCATCCTGCGCCGGGAGAACGTCATCGCGCTCGGCAACAGTGGCACCGGCAAGACCCATGTCGGGCTCGCCCTCGCTCTTGCCGCCTGCCAGAAGGGGTTCACCGTCGCCTTCACCACCGCAGCCGCCCTCGTGCACCAGTTGATGGAGGCGCGTGACGAGCGCCGCTTGCTGAAGCTGCAACGCGATCTCCAGTCGGTGATGTTGCTCATCGTCGACGAACTCGGTTACCTGCCGCTGTCGCCGACCGGGGCGGAACTTCTGTTCGAGGTGTTCTCCCAGCGCTACGAGCGCGGCTCGACCCTCGTCACCTCCAATCTGCCGTTCGAGGACTGGACCTCGGTGCTGGGATCGGAACGGCTCACCGGCGCGCTGCTCGACCGCCTGACCCACCACGTCCATATCCTCACCATGAACGGCGACAGCTACCGGTTGAAGCAATCCGCCGGACGTCGTCGTCCCCCACCGCAGCCGATCGGGCGGAGCAAAACCAGACCACCGCCGAGACCGTCGATCCCGAGACCGGCAAAACCAGCAAGCCCTGATCCCCGAGGCAAAGCCGACGCACGGCAAGGGGCCCGATCGGGCCCCTTGCCGTGATTGCACCGCTCTCGCCCAAATGGCCTGCTTTTACTCCGACACCGTGGCCCGGAATTGCTCCGCCGTTGACACCGATTTGGGAGACCCTGATGAGTGATCAAGAACGTCCGACATTGAGAACGAACTTGGTTGGCCAGCCCAACGGGGCGAAACCATGAAGTCCCGCCCGATCGCCCTCGCGGCGTTGCCGCCAAATGGACCTGCCACCAAGCTGCAGCTGGCAATCGATACCGCGCTTGCCGCCGACCTTGAATCCTACCGAGAAGCCTACGCAGAGGCCCACGGCCAAAGAATAGGTCTTGACCAGCTTGTTCCAGCGATCCTGAGAGCGTTCCTGCATCGCGACCGCGGGTTCCAAAAATGGAAGAAGAATACAGCTCGTGTCGCAGTCCCCCTGCCATCCACCTTATCACCAACGGCGATCCCCAACCTTTACCTGGGTCTGCGCAGTCCGTGGTCGACGGGAGCGGCCCTATTTCGTCTAACCGCGACGAAGAAGGTGGATTACCAACCGACGGCGAGATGCAAGCTGAATGACTCGACGAAGGCCACCGTTTGTCGAGCGCCGGGTCCTCAGCGCTTTCGAGACGGCCGCCTATCTCGGTCGATCGGTAAGCTGGCTCACCGACCATGCTCATCGGCTGCACAAGTCGGGATTTCCTCAGCCTATTCCAGTTGTCGGCGGTTATGATAAGCAAGCAATCGACTAGTGGCTCGATCGGATGGGAGGTGCTCCCCGCTCGGACGACTTCGACGACGCGTGGACCAATGCGGCGAATGGGTAAAATCAAGATTCGCTACTTTGTCTGCAAGCACGGCCGCGGTGGTCGCGGCACATACTTCTATTGGCAGCCATCGGCCGATCTTCAGCGCGAGGGATGGCGCACCCGCCGCCTCTCCGACCAACTGGAAAGAGCGATCGCGGAAGCTCAACAGTTCAATCGGCAGGTCGACGAATGGCGCCAGGACCGCGACGTCTTACCGAATCAACCGGACACGTTGCCGTGGCTCACCAAGCTCTATCGGATAGATGACCGGTTCACGTCGCTGAGCGCAGCCAGCAAGCGCAGCTACGATCAGTCGCTGATTGCGATTGAGGCTTGGTCCGAACGCGCCGGCGATCCGCCGCTCTCAAGCATCAAGAGAAAACATGTCAAGCTGTTCTATCGAGCGATGCTGGAAAAGACGCCGGCAAAAGCCAACGCTGTCATCCGGGTGCTGCGACTGCTCCTCGCATGCGCCATTGACGAAGGCTACCTCGATGAGAACCCCGCGTCCAAGCCACGCATGAAGGGCAGGCCGCCTCGACAACAGCGATGGACCGAGGAATCGATCCAGGCGTTTTGCGCGACCGCCCAAGTCGCCGATCGCGCATCGCTTCAACTTGCCGTGCTGCTCGGCGCCTGCCTCGGTCAACGACAAGGCGACATCCTGCGCATGACCTGGCAACAATATGACGGACAGCAGGTGACGCTACGGCAGGGCAAGACCGGCGTACTTATCGCCGTGCCGGCCATGGCAGAACTCAAGCTTTTTCTCGACGAGGCATTACAAAAGCGGCGTAAGCAACTACTGGGAGAGTTCGATGAAACCGTGTCGAGGAATTTGAAGGTCGATCGCGTTGACACGCGAATGGCCGTGAAAGCGTCGCCGATCTTGATCGCCGAAACCACGTCCAAACCCTACAAGGTGGACCATTTCCGTCACGAGTTTCGCCGGATCGCCAACGCCGCGGGCCTCAACGACCTTCAGTTCCTTGATCTCCGGCGCTCGGCGGTTGTCCGGTTGGCGGAGGCAGGATGCACGGTGCCTCAGATTGCGGCGATCACCGGGCACCAATTGGACCGCACCTTGCGGATCCTGGAGACCTATCTGCCGCGCAACACGGAAATGGCCCGCGCTGCGATACACACGTTAGAGTCGTACAGAAACAGAACGAAGTTGGAAACAGACTAGGAATATGGTCGGAAAAGTTGGAAACGCTTTCGTAACTCCTTGAAATTGGTGGGCGCACAAGGACTCGAACCTTGGACCCGCTGATTAAGAGTCAGCTGCTCTACCAACTGAGCTATGCGCCCCCAGGGGGAAGGAGGTTACTAGCAGAGCCATGCGTCGCTGTCGATACGTTCGCGTAGCCGATAGCGACGCATTCGGATGATTCGGATGATCAGGACGAGGAATGTCGTGGCCCGGTTACGTGGCTACGACCAGGGGACGCCCGCCCTATCCCGTCTTATTCATGACGCCGGCTGGGAGGTTGAGATTTTGGGCGACGCTGACTGATGGGACGAGCGTGGGCTTTCGGGTTTTCCCGGCTTGGTCGGATTGGATTTGATGGTGGTGTGGGTGGTTTCCGGGAGGGATCCGGCGAGGGCGGTGGCGAGGTGGCGGATCAGCGCCGCGTCTGGGCACGCGGCGGCGAAGGCGAGGCGGACGCGCGACGCGGTCTCGATGACGCGGCCGCCGATTTTGAGGAGCTTCAGGCGCAGCGTGGCGAACTCGGCGACGGCCAGCGCATGCGCCTTCGGGATGGCGTCGCGCAAGCTCAGCAGCAGCCAGTAGGCGGCGGTATGCAGGACGAGGCGGACCTGGTTGGCCAGCGGCGAGCGGCAACTGGTGCGGTCCGAGGCGAGCTGGCTCTTGTGCCGTTTGATCAGGTTCTCGGCCTGACCGCGGGCGCAGTAGAGGACCTCGTAGACGTGCTCGGGCGAACCGGCTTCGAGACTGGTGACGACGAAGCGGATGTCGAGGCCGCGGGTCGTCGCTTCGATGCGGGCGCACGCCCGGCGCTCCGTCTTCCACGGCTTCGCCCGGTAACGGGTCTCGGCGAAGCCGCGCAAGGACGGCCGCTTCTCCAGCGCCCGGCGGGTACGGATGTCGTCGGCGGCCTCGTCGACGAGGCGGTCGAGCATCCCGTTGCCGGGCAGGCCGAACAGATACTCGACGCCGTTCGCCTCGCACCAGTCCATCACCTCGGGCCGGCCGTAGTGGCCGTCGCCGCGGATGGTGAGGCGCGTCTGCGGCCAGCGGCGGCGGACGTGGCGGACGAGCCGGCGCAGATGGTCGCAGATTTCCTTGCCCGACGGCGTCTTGCCCGGGCGGAGGATCACCGCCACCGGGCGGCCGGCCGCGGTGTCGTAGACGTGGATCGGCAGGAAGCAGCGTTCGTCGTAATGGCCGTTGAACAGCGACAGCTGTTGATGACCGTGGACGACGTCGCAGGTGTCGTCGATGTCGAGCGTCACTGCGGCGGGCGGCGCCGGATAGCTCGCCAGCCACAGGTCGAGCAGGACCCGGGGCCGAGCCGGATGACGCTGCGCAGGTCGGGGGCGTTCTCTCANGCGCGAGACGGTCGGCTGCGAGCACAGGTCCCGTCCGCTATCCGGCAGCCGGCCGCAGGCGAGCTTGGACGCCGGATCGAAGCGCAGGCTGTCGAGATCGTCGGCGTCCTCCCAGCCGCAGGCGATGGCGAAGATGCGCGCCCGCAGAATGTCGGCGAGAGCGTGCACGGTCCGGCCCGGATCGCGGTGATCGGGGATCACCGCCGCCAGCTTGCCGGCGATGTCGAGCCGCCGCTCGACTTCGGCCAGCAGCATAACTCCGCCGTCCGAGCTGATCCGGCCGCCGTCGAAGGCGGCGGTGAGCTTCTTGCGTCCGACGGCTGGAAACGAGAACGGCAGCGTCGTATCGTCGGTCATGGCGGATGTGGCCGGCCAGGATGTCGTCGAAGGGTTGGCTTCAGCAACCGAATCCTACGCCACATCAAACGCTTACGCTACATCCGCCAGTTCACCACGCCCGCCGTCGTGAATAAGACGGGCTAGCAGCCTGTCGGACTTGCGTCTCGGGCGTCGCCGGACCTGCGTAGGGATCGGTGCGTCGGCGCCTCTGTCAGCGCCATTTTGGGCGGTGCGGTCGCGCTGGCGCGCCTGCGGAACTGGCCGCGCAGGCTAGACGGCGCGGCTGAGGGCGAACATCCGCTTCAGGTTCCATGCCATGGTCACAAGCCTCCACTCGCCACGGGCGGCATTGAGCCCGCGCAGCAGGAACTGCCGGAACCCCAGCACGGACTTGATGATGCCAAACACTGGCTCGGGCGTCTGCTTGCGCAGGGCGTAGAGCGCGCGGCCCTGCGGCGTGCGCAGCCGATACGCCATCGCCTGAACCGGGGTGGGGTCTTCGGGCGCCGGTGGCGCCGCAGCGAAGCGCTCTTGCAGGCTGAGATGATGCGCCTCGCGACCAAGTGCGATCAGCGGTTCGATCCCGCCGGCCACACAGGCCTGCACATTCGCCTCGCTGAAGTAGCCATTGTCCGCCAACAGCATGTCCGGCCTGCCGAGCACGTCCGGCAGAGTGCCGATCTTGTCCAGCATGGGTGTAAGCTGCTGCTTGTCGTTGGGCGCCTGCACCACGTCGGCGACCACCACCAGCAGACTGCCCGCCGCCACCGCCGCCTGCGCATTGTAGCACTGCTCAAAACCGCCGCCCGCCACCGCCATGATGCGGCTTTCCTCGTCGGTCAGATTGATCTGATCCGTGGGCAGCGGCGTCGCCACCGGCGGCTTCGGCTCACGGCCCGTGGGCTTCTTGCCGGTGGCCGCTGCCTTGGCGTCCCGTGCTGCGAGTTTCGCCTGATGGTCTGCCTGCTCCCGTTCGAAGCGTTCCTTCGCGCGGGCCTCGATCTTCGCCCGGGCCTCGGCGAGCCTGGACAACCGTTCCTCACGTCGCGCCAGTTCGTCGGGGATCGACATGCCGTCAGCGATGTCCACCTGGTCCGCCGCTTCTGCCTTGGCCATGAGATCGGCCACTTCGGCCTGCAGTTGGGCCTCCAGCTTGCCCGCATGGTCATAGGACAGCGCGCTGTGCCGGCTGGCATTGGCGTGGACCTTGGTCCCGTCGAGCCCGACCGTTCCCAGCTTCAGCACGCCCATCTCGCGCGCGAGCACCAGCACCTGGACGAACAGCTTCTCGATCTGCGGCAGAAAGCGTCGGCGGAACGCGGCGATGGTGTCATGGTCCGGATGATCGTTCGCCGCGATGAAGCGGAACGCCACGCTGTCATAGGTCGCCCGCTCCAGCTTGCGGCTGGAGAACACCCCGGTGGCGTAGCCGTAGATCAGAATGCCCAGCAGAAGGCTGGGGTGGTAGGACGCTTCCCCAGAGCCACGGTAGCTGCCGGTCATCGGCCGCAGATCCAGCCCCGCGATCACCTCCACCACGAACCGCGCCAAGTGCCGCTGCGGAAGCCACTCGTCCACCGACGGCGGCATCAGAAATCCGCTGTCGCGGTCGATCGGGCGGAAGTTGCTCATGCCGAAGAGGTCCGGGCCGGGGGCGTGAATCCATGCCCGGATTCTATAACCCACAGCTCCGCCTCGCGTTAAGTCCGACAGGCTGCTAGCCCGATGTATTCACCGGGACACAACGTGCGTCGGGTGTTAAATCGTGGATGCGCGCAAGGGTTGATATTGGCGAGTGGGTTGGTTTCCGCCGCGGCGGGATGGGGGATCGGTCGGGTCGAGAGGCGCTGGTGGTTGCGGGGAACGGGCTCGGAAGGGGGCGCGCCGCCCCGGCGATCAGGTGACGAGACGCGGCAGGCGGCGGAGGACGAGTTGGCAGATTGCCTGATCAGCGGCGCTGGTCGGCAGGTGGACCTTGATCTTGGTCTTCATCTCGACGACGCGGGCGGCGACCTTGACGAGGCGCCGCCGCAGCGTGTCGAACTGGGCGACCCGCCAGGACGAGCGCTTGGGCATCAGCGCGCGCAGACTCCACAGCAGCCAGTAGGCGCCGGCGTGCAGGAGTGAGGCCCGACCGTGCGCGGAGCGCGCGTAAGCAGGCCGAACCGGAACTGGTTGGCGGTGGCCTTGGGGCACGAGGTGCGGTCGGCGGCGAGATGAGTTTTCCACGCTTTGATGTGGTTCTCCGCCTGGCCGCGCCGGCAGTAGAGGTCCTGGTACAGCGAGCGACCGCTGCCGTGGCCGAGGTTGGTGACGACGAAGCGGGTGTCGGTGCCGTCGCTGCCGGCCTCGACGCGGCCGACGACGCGACGGACCCGGCTCCAGGTCTTGGCGGCGTCGAAGAATTCCTTGAAGCGGCGGACCTTGCCGCCGGTCGGCGCGGCCACGAAGCGCGCCGCGGTGCTTGCCTCCAGGCCGGTGACATGGCGCTTCAGCGTGCTGGTGGGGGCGAGGCCGAGATGATGTAATCGAGGCCACGCGTCTCGCACCAGTCGAGCACCTCCGGGCAGGCGTAATGGCTGTCGGCACGCAGCAGGATCTCCACCTGCGGCCAGTGGGCGCGGATCGCGCGGACGAGGCGACGGAGAAAGGCGCGGATCGCGACGCCCTTCGGTCGCTTCGCCGGGCGCAGGAGGGCGGTGACGAAACGACCGTCGGCATCGAAGACGACGATCGGCTGAAAGCCGTATTCGTCGTAGTGGGCGTTAAACAGGCGCAACTGCTGGCCGCCGTGCACCGCATCGAAGGTGTCGTCGATATCCAGCGTGATCCGTCGCGGGACTTGGCGGAACGAGCCGCACCAGACGTCGACCAGAGCCCGGCCCAGCCGCAGCAGCGTCCGCGCATCGAGCAGATTCTCCAGCCGCGAGATGGTTGACTGCGAACACAGGTCCCGGTCCGACGGCACGCGTTCGAGCGCCAACTTGAACAGCGGATCGCCGCGCAAGCCGGTGGCGTCATTGCCGTCCTCGTAGCCGGCGGCAATCATCAGCATCCGGAAGCGGATGATGTCGGCGAGCGTGTGCACGGTGCTGCCGGGATCGCGCGGATCGTCGATGCAGGCGGCGAGGCGATCGGCGACTTCCAGCCGGCGCTCGATCTCGCGCAGAACCAACAGGCCGCCGTCGGACGACAGCCGACCGCCATCGAACCGGGCGACCAACTCTTTGCCGGCAGCCGGTGACAGGCCAGGCAGCGGCAGCGTCGGATCAACCATGGCGGGTGGGCGCTGCGGAAACGACATGGATTGGCTTCGAGAACCGAATCCTAGGCGATTCCAATGAACTACGCTGCACCCGCCGATCAGGACGCATAATCCGTTGGGGTGGACGGCCCCGCGGCATCTGGTGCCAAGGTTCGCTGTCGAAGTGAACAGGAGCCGTCCATGACCGAGCTTACCCGCATTGCGATCGACACGTCCAAGTCCGTCTTCACCCTACATGGCACGGATGCCGACGGGCGGGCGGTGCTGCGCCGCAATCTGCGCCGCCAGGACATGGTACCATTCTTCGCGCGCCGCCCGCCGATGGAGGTGGTGCTGGAGGCCTGCGGCGGCTCGCATCACTGGGGCCGTGTGCTGGCTGGGCTCGGCCACACGGTGCGGTTGATCCCGCCGCAATACGTCAAACCCTTCGTCAAGCGCGGCAAGAACGATCGCAACGATGCCGAGGCGATCAGCGAAGCCGCGGCGCGGCCGGAGATGCGCGAGGTCGCGGTCAAGTCGGCGAGGCAGCAGGCCAACGCGATGCTGCTGTCGGTGCGCGAGCTTCTGGTGCGCCAACGCACGCAGCTGGTCAACGCGCTGCGCGGACACGCGGCCGAGTTCGGTCATGTCGCCCGCCTTGGCCGCCAAGGCGTGGCAAAGCTGCTGGCCGATGTGGCAGAGGACGCGGAGCTGCCGACGCCGGCGAGGGACGCATTGGCGTTGCTGGGCGCCGAGATCGGTCGGCTGGATGCGCGCTGGCCGAAGTCGACGCCAGGCTGGTGGCGCAACACAAACAGACGCCNNAACCAGCAAGATGCTGGCGGAGGTGCCGGGGATCGGGCCGATCGGCGCGTTGAGCCTGGTGCTGCGGGTCGATTTCAGCCAGTTCAAGTCGGGGCGGCATTTCGCCTCCTGGCTGGGGCTGACTCCGCGCGAGCATTCCACCGGCGGCAAGACGCGGCTGGGCGGGATCAGCCGCGCCGGCGACGAGCGGCTGCGCCAGTTGCTGGTGCTGGGAGCGACCGCGGTGATCCGACAGGCCAAGCCGGGAAAGGCCTCGGCGTGGCTGATCGCTTTGCTGGCAAGGCGGCCGCGCAAGCTCGCGGCGGTCGCCCTGGCCAACAAGATGGCGCGCATCGTCTGGGCGATGATGACGCGCGGCGAGGCGTATCGCCAGCCGGCCACCGCCTGACCACTCTTTGATGCCAAGGGTGCAGGGCTGAGGAAGAGAGATGCTGATCGGTCGAGCCGACGATCCACAGAACCCGGGTAGCCCGGTGGCCATCAAGGCCGCCCATCCGTTTGGGCGTGGATCGCGGAACCCATCTGGGCCAGCGGACATCGTGCCGCGCAAAACAGGCCGGACACACGACTGCCATCGCACCAGATCAGATTTTCTCCCCCTCACCCCTTGCACCCAGGGGGCCGTCCACACACGGGTTAGTGGGTTGACTCCAACGTGAAGCTCCCCCGAATTAGTGGACACCATTGCTATGCTCCGGGTAGGGGCAGGAAGGTGTTTGATGACGAAACTGCGCCGGGGCTGAACGGATCGATCATCGCCAAGCGGCCCGCCAAAGCGCCGCCGCTTGGCGGCTACAAATCAAAAATCTTTGCAATAAGAAACGCTAGACCATACGCGACATAAAGACCAAGAACGATGTGCGGAAGCGAGCGTTCCAGATTGGAAAATCCAATGACTGATTTATTCGTTTGCGGCTGAAAATGCAGTTCCCATTCGCGGGTGAACATCTTGAGCTTCCGTTGAGTTCGTTTTCCATGTTGCGAAGTTGCTCGAAGCGCCAAGCGATCAATGCCCTGTAGTGGGAGATCATTCGGTCCCAAACGAGACAGATGAGAACCCCGACCACGAACAGCGGCAACGCGACCAGGTCCTGCAAGCGAGACAGCCCGGCATCGTTGAGCAGGAAGCCGATAAGCCCGAAAATGCTTGTATTGACGCCGATAAAAACCTGCGTCGCCGACTGCCGACGATCAGCGAGGGTCTGCGTGCTGTCGGCGAAATAGGTGTATTCGTCGAATCGCTCAACTGACTTGCTTTTCGTATCACTATCCGTACTTGGCACTCTTCTGCTCCCTGTCTGCTACTGCGCCAAACCGCTTCCCGTGCGCGGCGGCTCGGATCAGCGTGCGCAATAGCCCGCCTGGGGTCAAGAGCCCGGCGACGACGTCGACGGGAGCATCAGCGATGGTTNCGACGTGCGACGGCGGACCTGATCGATGCCGATGTTGTTGTCGCTCGTCCCAGCCAGATGCGTGGCCAGACGAGCGCAATGGAAGCGGATATCGGGAACTGCGGTGACCTCCCAGAAGGTGCCGCGGGTGATCGGCCCAAGGGCAAACAGGCGGCGGGNAGACGACCCCTTGTTGTTGATGACCGCACCCTGCTCGGTGACGTCGAGGCCAAGTCCGAGCGGGTCAGGACGAACGACGCCGCGGGTGATGAGATCACGGAGCAAAGGGTCCTGGGTGGCGAAGTAATTACTCTCTGGACCGGAGCAGTTTATCGCCCATGCCGCCTGCAGCGTTTCCTGGTGGCCCGTTCGGCGATGCCGGATGTCGAGCGTCACCCCCAGCGGCGTGGGCTCCAAGCGAAGAATGCGCGCCGCCTGGACGGTCAGTTGGCCTCTTTGCATCGCGGCTTCAATCATCGCGCCGACTTCGGGAGCGAGACGGTGGCGATGCACTTCCCACCAGGGGCGAAGATGGCGAAGGAAGCGACGGCGCTCTTCGATCGGCAGCCGCCGCCATAGGTCTTGCAGGTGTGGCCTTAGACCATCGACGACCGATCGCCAGCCGATGCCGTCAGCGGCGGCATCGCGCACGCGCCTGCGCAACCACTGGGTGATCCGGGTGAGCGAGGTGGTGCGTGGCAACGCGTCGGCGACAATCGACAACGGCCGCGTTGGCTCATGCAGTTGCGGCAGCAAGCCGCGGCGGGAGATGGCCCGGATCGGGCCGCGGTGGTCGCCGTCGAGCAGCGAAAGAGCCGTATCGATCATGGTCAGGCCGCTGCCGATCAGCACCACCGGAGCCTGCGGTGGAATGCCGGCGATCGCCGTCGGATCCCAGGGATTGCCAATGTAGGCGCCGCTCGACTGGTCGGGCGGTAAATTGCCCGAGGCTACCACCGCCAGGTCAGCGCGGTAGATGCGACCACTCGCCAGTGTCAGCCGCAAGCCACCGTCGTCTTCGACCAGCGTTCGCACCTCGTCCGGCACCAGGACCAGATTACGCCCCTTGCCGCGCTTCCAGAGCTGATCGCACAGCAGGGCACGAATGTACGCGCCGTAAAGGTGGCGGGAAACGAAGGAATCGCCATCCGGCCCGGCGCCGTCGATGGTGGACGAGCGCTCTCGCAGCCAGGCGACGAAATCATCGGGGCGTTGCTGAAACGCGCTCATGTTTTCAGCGCGGACATTCAGCAGATGGTTGGGATTACGGGTGGAATAAGCGAGGCCACGGCCGAAGCCGGCGCGCTTTTCGATCAACAGCACCCGGTCGTCAGGCTGGCAGCGCTGCAGCAGATTGACGGCAAGCAGTGAGCCGCTGAGACCGGCACCGATCACGGCGATCGTCAGTCTGTGGTTGTCCAAGACGCAGTCTCCTGGCGAACAGTTGCCGCGGCGTGAACCTGCGGTTCACAGCTGGTTTGGACGGCAAGTGCGAGGGGGCATCCGCCGCGCAGACGCCGCAAGGGGCTCGATATGCCGCGCTGCTCACCGCCCTGCCGGCCAACAGTTTCCCAGAGGAAGGTCAGGACGGCAGGATTGGCAGTGAGGCGACGCGCGGCATCAACCGACCGCCAGCACGATCAGCGCAACGCTGAGCAAAGCAGAGGTCCAGCAGGCGAGTCGGCCAACCCAGGCAAGGGAGCCGTCCAGCGTCGGATCGAAGGCTGCAACGGCAGCATCGTCCGTCTTCGTTGCCGCATCTTCCTCCACGTTGGCGCCTGGATCGCCTTGGGCGACGAGGCGCGGGGCGGCTGGGTAGTCGGCGTTCGCCGGGGCGACGGCGGCGATTGCACTGCCGTTGATCGTCGCCAAGCGAAAGCCATGCCAGTCGGCGGCGACAGACGGCGCCCGCGAGGTGCTCGGGCTTATCTCTTCCAGGACCACATTCAATGCTACCGCTGTGCGTGCGCTTGTCATTCCAGTCTCCATTCGCTGCCAGGAGCCGCGGTGGCAAGACCCTCGAATGTGCGGGCTTGTGTGCGGCCGATCGTTGACATTAGCTATAACTCCATAATCTCTATCGATCAACTAGAGAATCGGTGCGGCAAATGAATCTGCCTGATGCCGTTGCCCTAGGGTGAGTCGACGAAGCGATGCCGCTGACCCGAGCGACCATACGATGCGGCTATACGAAACGGTAAAGCGGCCGCAGGTGGGCGGCAATGTGGTCTCTGCGATGGTGATGGGGTCAGCGCGATGCAGCGTTGAACCTTTTCACAGCGTCAGGAGACCCTTCCATGCTTCGTTCCCGTTTGATCCCCCTGAGCCTCGCCACCGTTCTCGCCTTTGGCGTCGGCAGCCTCGGCACCGCTTTCGCTGCCCAGAGCGATCTGGCCACCGGCACGATGACCGCTCAGGCTTCGTCGGGATCCTCGGCTTCCGCCGAACAAGTGGCCCCGAAGGCACCCGCCAAGAGCCACGCGAAGAAGAGCAGCAAGAAGAGCAGCACCAGCGCCCACAAGTCCAGCAAGCATAGCAAGTCGGCACATGCGGCGAAGCAGCCGGCGGAGAGCACCGGTCAGAAGATGTAATTTCGCCCACTGAGCATGGCGGACGGCGGCGATCATAGCGCGTCGTGGTTGCGGCGAAATCGCAAGGGTGGCCCCTAATGCGGATTTCGGGGCGGATTTCGATCCGCCCTTTGCCGCCCGGCGCGCGGACTGACGTGGTGCGGGCGCGCAAGTTGCGCCTCATCGCCGGGCGCGGAAGAAATCCCGCAGCAGCCACGCCGCCGCCGCCGCGTTGACGCCGCCCACTACCTCGGGATGGTGATGGCAGGTGGGATGCTCGAACACCCGAGCCCCATGCTCGACGCCGCCACCCTTCGGGTCGTAGGCAGCAAAGATCAACCGGCGGATGCGGGCGAAGGCGATCGCTGCCGCGCACATGGCGCACGGTTCGAGCGTCACGTAGAGATCGCAGCCCGGAAGCCGTGGCACCCCCAGCGTCGCTGCAGCGGCGCGGATGGCCAGCATCTCTGCATGCGCCGTCGGATCCCTTTGNNGCTCCTCCACCCGATTGCCAGCCTGCGCCAGCACCCGACCGCTCGTTGCCTCGACGAGGACGGCGCCCACCGGCACCTCTCCCCGCGCCGCAGCCGCCGCTGCCTCGGTAAGTGCAAGCTGCAAGAATTGCCTTGCCGTCATTGTCCACTCAACAGGTTTGCCTCGGCACCCATGCACGCCTTCAATACGTCGTTGGCCACTACGTCAACGGCCAATACGCCAATGGCGGTGCAAGGCAATCCGTCCTCAGCCAGTGCCTCGACGGCCGGCGATCATTGACGCGGTTGCTGTTGACCGGTAAAGAGAGGCGATATAGCCGCGGCCCTGCGGGCGCCGGGGCCTGCCGCGCATTGTCGGCAAAGAGGCCGCAGTAGCTCAGGGGTAGAGCAGCGCATTCGTAATGCGCGGGTCGGGGGTTCAAATCCCTCCTGCGGCACCATCCCATCCCTTCTGCCTTACCGCGACAACAGCCGAGGCCAGCGACATGGCAGCGGGTGAAGCGTCGCCATGTCCGGTGGCGTTTGCCGGATTCTGCTTCTGCCAACCATGTACAACAGAGACGCGACACAGGGCTTGCTGCCACCGGCTGGCTTAAGACGGACCATCGTCCGTCGCTTCGACCGTGCAGCGCCGAGGTCAAGGTTGTCCGGGTTGACTGCGGCCAGCTACTGCGGTCACACATGTACACAAAATGCGATTCCTGCGCGAAGTTTTGCTTGCCCGGGACACATTCGGGCCCTAAAATCTCAACTATCTGGAGCGAGTGCGGTCCGTGCGGAGTGAATAATGGGCAGTGATACCAAGTTTTGAGCCCGCATAACGGACCAAAGTATGCCATTGCGCTGACAAGGTTGGGGAGTCACCGAAGATGGTAGCAATGAAAATGGCCGTGTAGGTCTACAGCGATAAGAACTTGATTGACCAGATGACCAAGTTCATGGGTGGGACAGCTCAACGTATATAGATAACCTTCTGTGCTTATTTATGCGCAGGTTCTGGAGTTTTTCGGCGAGCGTTGGTGCCGCTTGAGCAAGTGCGTGCCAATCTGTTCCCGAGATACCCGAGATGATTGAATCTTGCTCATTCGTCAGGAGCAGGTTGAGCACCGCAGGGGAAAAATAATATGGACGCTATGATGCCTGTGCCGAATCAACGCATCCGCGTTGCCGTAATGATCGGTACACGACCGGAAGCGGTGAAAATGGCGCCCATCGTGCACGCATTAAGGCGGCGGCCACTGACTTTTGACGTGAAGGTCATCGCGACGGCGCAACATCACCAACTCATTGATCAGATCATGGATCTCTTCGGCCTTACGGTCGATATCGATCTAGACGTGGTGCAGGAGAAACAGACGCTCGCCTCGCTATGGTCGTTGGCGGTTGAATGCATTGACAAGGTCCTCGATGAGGAAATGCCCGATCTGGTCCTTGTCCAGGGCGATACGATGACGGCTTTTGCCGCGTCCTTTGCTGCCTGCCTCCGTCACATTCCGGTCNNGGCCCATGTTGAAGCGGGGCTCCGCAGCGGGGATCTGCAAAATCCGTTTCCGGAAGAGGTCAACCGGCGGCTGACCTCGATCGTCAGCGACATTCATTTCGTCCCCACATCACTCGCCCGATACAACCTGATCCGTGAGGGCATCGCCTGTAATCGCATCGCCATCACCGGGAATCCGATTGTCGATTCGCTGCAATACCTCGCCGAGAGGTCGCTGGGTACGGGTTGCCTGCACCCAGACATACCACAAACAGACCATAGGATAGTTCTCGTCACCTCGTTACGCCGTGAATCGTGNGGGGAAGATGTCGAGAATACCTGTTTCGCCCTGCGCGAACTGGTAAGTCGCTTCGACGACATTGCCGTCGTCTATGCGGTTCATCCAAACCCTTTCGTCCGCAAGATGGTGACGCGGCAGTTGTCCGGTCACCAGCGTATTCATCTGATCGAGCCCACGGACTACCTGACCTTCCTTGGGCTGTTGCGGGCGTGCCATCTGGTGCTAACGGATTCCAGCAGCGTGCAGGAAGAAGCGCCGAGCTTTAGCAAGCCGGTCCTGGTGCTGCGCCGCACGACCGAACGCCCGGAAGCCGCCTTTGCCGGTATGGCCAGGATCGTCGGCACGTCAACGGCCAGCATCGTCGAGGAAGCGGCGCGACTGCTGAGCGATGACGACGCCTTGGCGGCTATGGCGTCGGGGCCGAATCCCTTTGGTGATGGACATGCTGCCGAAAGGATCGTCCAGGCAATCGAGCGATGGCGACGAAACACCTCACCGCTGCTGTTGCCGGAGGAGGAGNNTTTCAACCGGAGTGCCCCTGGCCTCTGGTACAGCGTAACCGCCAGGTCGTCGGCGAGTAGACAACCGACCACTTTCTAGGGGGCGCCAGACGGTCGTTTGCCGCTGCCGCGCCGCCGACCGACCCGGCCAGTCTACCGTGGCGCCGCCGTGCCGAGACGGTTGAGCCGCGAATGCGCGTCACTGGTGATCGTCGATTCCTCACTGCGCCGTGCCAGATCGCGGGCGATGGTAAGCCATTGCTTGGCCTTGTCGGTATCGGCGGCGAGCGCCGCGCTCCGCCCCGCGCGCAGATAAAGGTCCGCTGCCGTTGCCGTCTCACCGCGCGCTGCCGTTGCTTGGCCGGCCAGCGCCAGCGCCGCTGGATCACACCGATCGCCCGCGACCTGACCGGTGAGAAAGATCACCGCCGCCACTGTCTCGGGAGAGGTATCGGGCAGGCGGGTGACGCTCGTCGCCACATTGGCCGCTGCCTCAGCCGCGCCTGTGCGGTAGAGAGCCATTGCTTCCACCAGTTGCAGGTCGGCCGGGACGGCGGCGCCGCGGCGGCCAAGTTCGTCGCCGGTCGACCGCGCCACGTCGAGAGCGGCCGCCGACTGGCTTAGGCTGAGCTCGACGATGGCGAGGTTGTAGCCCGTATCGCTGATTGCCGGCAGATCGTCCAGCCGATAGGCGTGGTCGAGCGCCTGACGATACAGCGCCGCCGCTTGGTCGGGCCGATCCTGGTCAAAGGCGTGGCGGCCGAGGCGTTGCGCCTGCACAAGCGCCGGATCCACCGCGGCTGGCACGGGAGGAGGCGAGGGGGGCCGCTGCATCCGGCGAGCGTTGCCGCCACCAGGATCACTTGCGTTGTCCGCCTCATGGCCGTGCCTCCAGCGGCGAGATCATCAATCTTGATCTCGATCCGCGCGAACAGCAACGACGCTTGCGGCATCGCCTCTTGCGGATCGGCGTGCCGGTGGTTCAAAGCGCTGAGGATGGTACCAGGGTGGCAAGCAGCTCGCGGAGGCGGTCCTTCGCCTGGGTCAAGATCGATACGCCGTCACCCATCAGCAGGATATCGAAATCGAAGTCCAGCAGCGCCTGCAGGCTTCGCCGCAGCTGGGCGGGATCGTCCATGACCTTCTCCGGCAGCAGCCCGCAGCATCCGGGCGGGTTGCCGATGACAGCGTCGCCAACGACCATCAGCCGGCGTTCCGGCCAGAACAGCCNCACTTCACCCGGCGACTTGCCCGGGAGCCCCACCACCTGCAGCGGGCCGAAGCGATCGCCCACCTCGAAGCTGGCGTCGATCTCGGTTCCCTGGTCCCGCGCATAGGCGGCATCCGCGGGATGAATGGCGGTTGGCGCAGCGAGACGGGCGCGCAGCCGGTTGGCGGCGCGGGTGTGGTTGCGATTGGTGAGCAGGATGTGCTTCGCACCGATGGCGGCGAGCTGATCGAGTAGGGCGTCGCTCGGCTCCACCGGGTCGATGCATACGTTGCCGCTGCTGCTGCATACCAAGTGGCCATTGAAGTCATAGCCATGGCGCTCCGACAACACCGACCAGCTAAAGATGTCGGCGACGATTTCCTTCATGGATTCTTCCCCTACGCAGCACCGGTGGCGACGGCTATACTCCCGTTGCAGGAGATGGCCACGCCACTGTCCGCTTAATAGAGGGTCTACGCGACCGATTTCACCTCTTGGATGCCAATCGGCAGCGGTGGCTAGCAAGAGGCTGGGTCGAACTTGAGTCCTGGCAAGTCGGATGCGTCTCTGCTAACCAATGCGTGCGTGCGCCCGTAGCTCAGTGGATAGAGCACAGGATTCCTAATCCTGGGGTCGGAGGTTCGAATCCTCTCGGGCGCACCAGATTTCAATCACTTAGCGAGGGCCTGTCTGAATAGCCCCTAGATTTCTGGACGCCTTCTATCCTAATTTTGAGGACAGGAGACGACGATGGGGAAGCCCAATTTCAGTGATGAGTTCAAGCGTGATGCGGTGGCCCAGATCACCGAGCGTGGGTATCCGGTAGCTGAGGTTTCCGAGCGGCTCGGCGTCAGTCAGCATTCGCTGTATGCTTGGAAGCGGCGACTGGCGAAGGTGGTGTCCGGCGATGCCAGCAAGGATGCCGAGATCCGCCAGCTGAAGCGCGAACTGGCCCGAGTGACCGAGGAGCGCGACATCTTAAAAAAAGCCACCGCGTATTTCGCNCAGGGATGCAAAGTGAGATACGCATTTGTTGCCGAGCATCGTGACCAGTTCAGGGTTCGATCGATGTGTCGGTGCCTGCGCATCCAGCCCAGCGGTTTTTATGCTTGGCAAAAGAGCCCGCTGAGCCAACGGGCTCGGGAAGATGCTCGGCAGACAGAGCTGATCCGGCAAGCCTGGAATGACAGCGGCAAGGTCTATGGCTACCGCAAGCTGCACGATGACCTGCTGGATCACGGCGAGACATGTTGCCCGAACCGCGTTGCCCGGTTGACCAGGCTGGCAGGTATCAAGGCGCAAATCGGCTACAAGCGCAGGCCCGGCAGCTATGGTGGCAAGCCGTCTCTGGCCGTCGACAATACTCTGGATCGCCAGTTTGACGTGGCTGCGCCAGATCGGGCCTGGGTGACCGACATTACCTACATCCGCACCCTGGAGGGCTTTGCCTATCTGGCTGTCGTGACCGATCTCTATTCCCGCCGCGTGGTGGGTTGGTCGATCAGAGCCGGCAGNACTACCGATGTAGTGCTGCAGGCCCTGCACATGGCAGTATGGCGGCGCAAACCGAAGCAACGGGTGCTGATCCACTCGGATCAGGGCTCGCAGTTCACCAGTATGGACTGGGCTGCGTTCATCAGAGCTCACAATCTCGAGCACTCGATGAGCCGGCGCGGCAACTGCCATGACAATGCCGTCGCCGAGAGCTTCTTCTCTTCGCTCAAGCGCGAACGCATCCGGCGCCGGACCTACAAAACACGCGAGGAAGCCCGGCAGGACGTGTTCGATTACATCGAGATGTTCTACAACCCGGTGCGCAAGCAGGTCAGAAACGGGATGCTGTCCTCAGGAATCCCCTCATTTTGAGTTTTGATACGGATCAATGGGTTGCTACGGATGAGCTTGGCGGCGGCGGTCGGTTATGCAGGGTGAGAGGAAGGTTTCGAGGGTTGGGGTGGGGAAGTGAACGGGGTAGCGCGTCCTGAGTTTCGTTTGACCGACGTTCGTCGGTTTCTTGATGGGGTTTTCGCGGGGCATGTTCACGCCAAACGGATCGCGTCGCTGGCCAACGGCACGCTGGGGGTGATGACCGGTGCGTCGCTGGCGGTTTCGATGATCGGCCATGCGTTGGCGCAGGCGCGGGGATTGCTGACCAAGCATGCGGTCAAACAGGTCGACAGGCTGCTGAGCAACGCCGGCGTCTCCGTCTGGGAGATGTTCGGGCAATGGGTTCCGGAGGCGGTTGGCGGCCGCAAGGAAATCGTCGTCGCCATGGACTGGACCGATTTCGACGCCGACGGGCAGGCGACGCTGGCGCTCAATCTGGTGACCGGGCACGGCCGGGCGACGCCGCTGTTGTGGCTGACGATGCTGAAGGCGGAACTGGCGGGCCAGCGCAACGCCATCGAGGATGCGTGTCTCGGCCGCCTTGCCGGGGTGTTGCCGGCGGGGACGACGGCGACGATCCTCGCCGACCGCGGCTTCGGCGACCGCAAACTGTTCGATTATCTGACGAAATTGGGCTTCGCCTATGTCATCCGGTTCCGCGGCGACATCCGCGTCGACGCCGCCGACGGAGAAAGCCGGGCGGCGGCCGAGTGGGTCGGCAAGGGCGGCCGGGCGCGCCATCTGCGCGGCGCCTCGGTCACTGCCGCCGCGCAACCGGTCGGCGCCGTCGTCTGTGTCCACGCCAAGGCGATGAAGGAGCCCTGGTGTTTGGCGACGAGCAAGGCAGACGCATCGGCCCGCGAAATCGTCAACCTCTACGCCAGACGCTGGACCATCGAGCCCAGCTTCCGCGACACCAAGGATCTGCGCTTCGGCATGGGGCTCGGCGCCGTGCGCATCGGCGATCCGCAGCGCCGCGACCGCCTGCTCCTGCTCAACGCCTTCGCCGTGCTGTTCCTCACCCTGCTCGGCGAGGCCGGCGAAGCGCTCGGCATGGACCGCCACCTCAAGGTCAACACCGCCAAACGCCGAACCCATTCCCTGTTCCGCCAGGGCTGCATGCTCTACGACCTCATCCCGGCCATGCCCGAACCCCGCCTCCGGCCGTTGATCGAAAGGTTCCTCGAAATGCTAAAAAACAAACCAATCACCGCCCAACTGACGAACATAGCTTAAATGAGGGGATTGATGAGGATGCTGTCACCCGCCGAGTTCGAACGGCAGCAGTTTTTGAAAGCCGAAGGCGTCTAGAAAACTAGGGGCTATTCAGTCCGACTCAGTTTTCCTTCTCTGCAGCTCCAACTTGCGTATCGCCGAGCGCACCATTGGCGCCGTTCGCGGCAGATACGTCTCCATGATCAGCTTCGCCAAGTCGTCCAACGACGAACGGCGTGCCGTGCTGCCATTGCCAAACCCGAAGCTCTGCTGACCGATTCGCCGCTGGCTCATGCTTCATCCCAATCCATTGCCCAGATTGAGAGAATCATCATCCAAGCGCTTCGTCCAGCCATACCCGCGCTCAGGTCTCCCTAACGGAGGCGGCGACCGCGATCGGCCTGCCGCCCGGCACCATCGCCGGCCTGCAGGCGCTGTTGCCCGAGTTGACGGTGGCGCTGAATGAGTTCCTGATCGATCGCGCCCCGCGCAGCGCCTTCCACACCCTTTGGCAGGACATCGAATTCCTCGACACCGATCGCAACGGCGTTGTCGTCGTCGACGCCAACGCCCTGCGCCTGCGCGCTACCTACTACCTGTTACCGGCAGCGGACGTCCTGGTGAGCTACTACGACGACCGCAGTGCTGCCCTGGCGAAGATGCAGATCCGGCGGTTCAAGATTGCCAACGGCAGCCTGCAAAGCCTCTGAAGATGATCGTTCCGGCCGCCGCCGGCTCAGATGTTGAGCGGGCGGCCGGCGACAGCGAGGGCGGCTTCTTTGATCGCTTCCGAGAGGCCGGGGTGGCCGTGCGAGGTGTAGGCGAGGTCCTCGGCCGAGGCGCTGAATTCCATCGCCGTGACCAGCTCTTGGATCAAGTCGCCGGCCTCGGGGCCGAGGATGTGGGCACCGAGGATGCGGTCGGTCTTGGCGTCGGCGAGGATCTTGACGAAGCCGTCCATGTCGTCGTTGCAGCGGGCGCGCGAGTTGGCGGAGAAGGGGAACTTGCCCACCTTATAGGCGATGCCGTCGGCCTTCAGCTGCTCCTCGGTGCGGCCGACCGCCGCAACCTCCGGCCACGTGTAGACAATGCCGGGGATGACATCGTAGTTCACGTGCGACGACTGCCCGGCGATCTTCTCGACGCAGGCGACGCCTTCCTCTTCCGCCTTGTGCGCCAGCATCTTGCCGCCGATGACGTCGCCAATGGCGAAGATACCGGCGACGCTGGTCTGATAGTCGTGGTCGACGGGGACGAAGCCGCGCTCGTTGAGGGTGATGCCCACGGCGTCGAGGCCGAGACCGTCGGTAAAGGGACGGCGGCCGACCGAGACGAGGACGACGTCGGTTTCGATCGTCTGCGTATCCCCGCCGGCGACCGGCTCCACCGTCAGGGATACGCCCTTGTCCGTCCGCTCCGCCTTGATCACCTTGGTGGCGAGGCGGAAGGCCAGCCCCTGCTTTTCGAGCAAGCGGTGCATCTGCCGGCCAACTTCGCGGTCCATGCCAGGGAGAATGTGATCGAGGAATTCGACGACGGTGACTTTCGCCCCCAGCCGCCGCCAGACCGAGCCCAATTCCAGGCCGATGTAGCCGCCGCCGATGACGACCATGCTCTCCGGCACCGCTTGCAGCGCCAGGGCGCCGGTGGAGCTGACAATCCGCTCCTCGTCGATCTCGATGCCGGGCAGCCGGGCGATATCGGAGCCGGTGGCAATCAGGATGTTCTCGGCCTTCAGGGTCTGCGGTTCGCCGCCATCGATGGAAGTGGCCACCACCGTGTCCGCTGCAGTCATCATGCCGCTCGCCAGCACGTAGTCGATCTTGTGCTTGCGGAACAGACCGGCAATGCCGCCGGTGAGGGTGGCAACCACCTGATCCTTGCGCTTCAGCATCGCGCCGAGGTCGATGGCGAGGCCATCGACTTTGATCCCGTGGTGGGCGAATTCCTTGCCCGCCTGCTCGAAGTGATGCGAGGACTGCAGCAGCGCCTTCGAGGGGATACAGCCGACGTTGAGGCAGGTCCCACCCAGCGTCTTGCGCTTTTCGACGCAGGCGACGCGCATGCCGAGTTGTGCGGCGCGTATCGCGGCAACGTAGCCACCGGGGCCGCCGCCGATGATGATCAGATCGTAGGGGTCAGTGCTCATCGCGGTCGCCCTGCTGGATTACGGGATGGGGGTCACTCGTTCACTTTCGCCATCGATGCCGCTGCCGGACCCCGCGGCGACCGGCCATTACCGGTTGGGGCGGGGCCGCCACAGCGGACAACAGTGACTTACGCCTCGATCAGGATACGCTCCGGATTTTCGACGCATTCCTTGACGCGGACGAGGAAGGAGACAGCCTCGCGACCATCGATGATGCGGTGGTCGTAGGACAGCGCCAAATACATCATCGGCCGCGCCTCGATTTTGCCGTCCGGCATCACCATCGGTCGCTGCTGGATCTTGTGCATGCCAAGGATGCCGGATTGCGGCGGATTGAGGATCGGCGTCGACATCAGCGAGCCGAAGACACCACCGTTGGTGATGGTGAACGTCCCGCCCTGCATCTCCTCGATGGTCAGCCGGCCGTCGCGGGCACGTTTGCCGAAGTCGGCGATCTTCGCCTCGATGGCGGCGAAGCTGAGCGCGTCACAGTCACGCACCACCGGCACGACCAGGCCCTGCGGCGAAGAGACGGCGATGGCCACGTCGTAATGGTTCTTATAGACGAGTTCGTCGCCTTCGATCGCCGCGTTGACCGCCGGGAACTCCTTCAGCCCGATGACGCAGGCCTTGATGAATAGCGACATGACGCCGAGCCGGGCGGCGTGCTTCTTTTCGAAGGAGTCCTTGTAGCGGCTGCGCAAAGCATTGGCCGCGGTCATGTCCACCTCATTGAAGGTGGTGAGCATCGCCGCGGTGTTCTGGGCGTCCTTCAGCCGCTGCGCGATCATCCGCCGCAGGCGGGTCATCCGAACCCGTTCCTCGCGCGGCGACTGGCCTTGCGTCGGCGCCGGCGCCGGCGCGGGGGCCGGTGCTGGAGCGGGGAAGGCAATGACGCCCGCGCTGGGCGGAGCGGCTGGCGTAGGGGCGGCCTTCGCTGTTTCCAGATAGGCGAGGACATCACCCTTGGTCAGCCGGCCATCCTTACCGGATGCCGGGATGCGCGAGGCATCAAGGGCATTGTCTTCAACCAGCTTGCGGACGGCGGGCGACAGCCCTGTGGCCGCCGCGGCGGCACTGGGCGTGCCAGCGGACGGCGCCGGCGGAGTGGCTGCCGGCGTGGGGGCGGGCGGCGCTACCGGCGCGGGGGCAGCGGCCGGCTTTGCTGGCGCGGCGGCGGCACCGACGCCGTCGCCGATCAGGCCAAGAACGGCGCCCACAGCGACGTCACTGCCCACGTCGACGGTGATCTCGCTCAAGACCCCCGCCGCCGTCGCATTGACTTCCACCGTGACCTTGTCGGTTTCCAGTTCCACCAGCGGTTCGTCGACGGCAATTGCCTCACCCACCGCTTTAAACCATTTGGCCACGGTAGCCTGGCTGACCGACTCGCCGAGTGCCGGTACACGAATCTCAGTCGACATCTGTCCTCCCAGTGCCTCTTTTCTTCCTGGTCGCAGCCGGCCCGTTAACGAGCCACGCGGCGGAACGGCTGCGGCAGCGACTCCACACCGACGCTTAGTGCCTCTTCCACCAATCGTCGCTGCTCGGTGTCATGCGTCTTGAACAGGCCGGTCGCCGGCGAGGCTGCAGCCTTGCGTCCAACATAGAAGGGGATGATCCGCGACCGACCGCGTTCTTCGAGAATGTTGATCAGCCGCGGCAGGACGAACTGCCAAGCACCGTTGTTGGCGGGTTCTTCCTGGCACCAGACCACTTCGGCGTTGGCGTATTTGTCCACCTGCTCGACGACGCGAATGCGTGGCCAGGGGTAGAGCTGTTCCACCCGAACGATTGCCACATCATTGATACCCCGCAACCGGCGTTCCTGCAGCAGGTCGTAGTAGATCTTGCCGGAGCAAAAGACGACGCGGCGGACGTCTGCATCCGCCACCAGCGGATCGACCTCCGGCAGCACCCGGCTGAACTTGGTTCCCGGTCCCAGCAGCGCCAGCGGCGAGACGGCGAGCTTGTGGCGGAGCAGCGACTTCGGCGAGAAGACGATCATCGGTTTGCGGAAGTTCCGCCGGATCTGCCGTCGCAGGGCGTGGAAATAGTTGGCGGGTGTGGTGCAGTTGACCACCTGGATATTGTCTTCGGCGCAGAGCTGGAGATAGCGTTCGATGCGGGCGGAGGAGTGTTCCGGCCCCTGACCCTCGAAGCCATGCGGCAGCAGCATCACCAGCCCCGAAAGACGCAGCCATTTCGATTCACCGGAGGCGATGAACTGATCGATGATCATCTGCGCGCCGTTGGCGAAATCACCGAACTGTGCTTCCCACAGCACCAGCGCGTCTGGCTCCACCAGCGAGTAGCCGTAGTCGAACCCAAGCACCGAAGCCTCGGACAGCGGGCTGTCGATAACTTCGAAGTTGGCCTGACTGTCGGAAATGTTGTTGAGCGGAATAAAGCGCGCCTCGGTCTGCTGATCCACAAGCACCGCATGCCGATGCGAGAAGGTGCCGCGGCCGGAGTCCTGGCCGGAAAGCCGGACCTGGACACCTTCGGCAAGCAGGCTGCCGAAGGCTAGTGCCTCGCCCATCGCCCAGTCCAGCCCCTCGCCCGATTCGATCATTTCGCGTCTGGCGTCGAGCACGCGGATCAGCTTGCGGTGGACATTGAAGTCTTTGGGAAACGACGTCAGTGCCTGGCCGATATCCTTCAGCAACGGTATCGACACCCAGGTCTCGTCGTCGCGCATCTCCTCTTCGCCCATCAGCGTCTTCAGCCCGGCCCAGCGTCCCTGCAGCCAGTCGGCCTTGTNTGGCTTGTACTGCGGTGCCGCTTCGAAGGCTTCCTGCAGCTTGGCGCGGACACTCGCCCCCAGGTTCTCCACCTCGGTGGGCGTCAGCGAGCCGTCACGGATCAATCGTTCGGCATAAAGATGGCGGACCGACGGCATCTTGCCGATGGTGCGATACATCAGCGGCTGGGTAAACGACGGCTCGTCCGCCTCGTTATGGCCAAACCGCCGGTAGCAGAACATGTCGATGACCACGTCACGCTTGAATTCCTGGCGGAACTCGGTGGCGATTCGTGCTGCGTGCACGACGGCCTCTGGATCGTCACCGTTGACGTGGAAAATTGGCGCCTGCACCGCTTTGCCGATGTCGCTCGGATACGGCGACGAGCGCGAGTACGATGGGCTGGTGGTGAAGCCGATCTGGTTGTTGATGCAGAAGTGGATGGTGCCGCCGGTCGAGTAACCTTTCAGTTCGGACAGTCCAAACACCTCGGCCACCAACCCCTGGCCAGCCATCGCCGCATCGCCATGCAGCAGCAGCCCAACCACCTGATCGTGAGTGGTATCGCCGCGCTGGTTCTGCTTCGCCCGCACCTTGCCGAGGACGACGGGGTCGACGGCTTCCAGATGTGAAGGATTGGCGGTAAGCGACAGGTGTATTTCGTTGCCGTCGAAGACCCGGTCGGCCGAGGTGCCGAGATGGTACTTGACGTCGCCCGAGCCCTGCACGTCGTCTGGATTCGCCGCGTGTCCCTGGAACTCGGAGAAGATCGCCACGTACGGCTTCATCATGATGTTGGCCAGCACATTGAGACGACCACGGTGGGCCATCCCCAGGACCAACTCCTGCACCCCCAACTGACTGCCGCGCTTGAGGATCTGTTCGATCGCCGGAATCGTCGCCTCGCCGCCGTCGAGACCGAACCGCTTGGTGCCAGTGAATTTGACGTGGAGGAACTTCTCAAACTCTTCCGCTTCGATCAGCCGTTGCAGGATCGCCGTCTTGCCCTTGACGGTAAAATCGGTCTGATTGCGAATGCCTTCAATGCGTTGTTGGATCCACGCCTTCTCATCCGGGTGCTGGATGTGCATGAATTCGACGCCGATCGTCCCGCAGTAGGTTTTGTGCAGGATGTCGATGATCTCGCGTACGGTCGCCGTTTCGAGACCGAGGACGTTGTCGAGAAAGATCGGCCGATCCATGTCGGCTTCGAGAAAGCCGTAAGTTCGCGGATCCAGTTCCGGATGGTACGGCCGGTCGTTTAGCCCGAGCGGATCGAGCTTGGCCATCAGGTGGCCGCGGACCCGGAAGACCCGGATCAGCATCAGCGCGCGCACGGAATCGAGAATCGCCGCACGGGTGTCCTGGCCCAGGATGCCGGCCGTTGCCAGCACTTCTTGCGATACAGGGGCGTTCGCCTGACCACCGTTGGTGTCGATGGCCGGCAGGTATGGGGCCCAGCTGGCGCCTCGGACCTCTTTACGGACCTGCCCCGCCTCGTCGGCGAAAGAGGCGAAAANAGAAGCCCAGTCGGCGTCAACCGAGCTGGGATTGTCCACGTAGCGCAGGTAGAGGTCCGCAATGTACGGCGCATTGGCACCGCTAAGGACGCTTTCGAAGGTTATGCCTGCCATGTTCCCTGGTGCAGGCGCGGCCTTACGGCCGCGCCATTCCTTTTGTTCTGACGACGCAATAGAGACCTAACCGCGCATCGCCTCGATCATGGTTTTCCCTAGCGTCGCGGGCGACTTGGACACATGAATTCCGGCGCTGCGCATCGCTTCGATTTTATCCGCGGCTGTACCCTTTCCGCCAGCAATAATGGCGCCGGCATGACCCATACGACGACCTGGAGGGGCGGTAAGACCGGCGATGAAGCCGACCACCAGTTTCTTTGTCTTCGAGTCCTTGAGGAACTGGGCTGCATCTTCCTCAGCCGAGCCGCCGATCTCACCAATCATTACGATCGCTTCCGTCTGCGGATCCTTAAGGAACAGATCGAGGCAATCGATGAAGTTGGTGCCATTGATCGGATCGCCGCCGATGCCGATGCAGGTGGTCTGGCCGAGGCCCGCGGCGGTTGTTTGCGCCACCGCTTCGTAGGTGAGGGTGCCGGAACGCGAGACAATGCCGACCTTGCCGGGAGTGTGGATGTGGCCTGGCATGATGCCAATCTTGCACTGACCCGGGGTGATGATACCCGGGCAGTTGGGGCCGATCAGCCGCGTCTTCGAGCCGATCAGTGCCCGCTTGACGTTCAGCATGTCGACCACCGGGATGCCCTCGGTGATGCACACCACAAGCGGCACCTCGGCATCGATCGCTTCGAGGATGGCATCGGCGGCGAACGGCGGCGGCACGTAGATCACCGATGCATCGCAGCCGGTCGCTTCGCGCGCCTGCTGCACGGTATCGAAGATCGGCAGGTCGAGGTGGGTGGTGCCACCCTTACCTGGGGTCACGCCACCGACCATCTTGGTGCCGTATGCGATCGCCTGCTCGGAGTGGAAGGTACCCTGGGCGCCAGGTGAAGCCTTGGCAGATAACTTTGGTTTCGGAACTGACGAGAACAGACATTACGCGGCCTCCTTCACGGCTTTGACGATCTTCTCGGCCGCATCGCCAAGGTCGTCGGCGGAAATGATCGGCAGGCCCGACTGGCTCAGAATCTGCTTGCCGAGATCGACGTTGGTCCCTTCGAGGCGCACCACCAGCGGCACATTGAGGCTGACTTCGCGGGCAGCCGAAACGACGCCCTCGGCGATGACATCGCAACGCATGATGCCGCCGAAGATGTTGACGAGGATGCCTTCGACGTTGGGATCGCGCAGGATGATCTTGAAAGCCTCGGTCACCCGGTCCTTGGTGGCGCCGCCACCAACGTCGAGGAAGTTGGCCGGATCGCCGCCGTAGAGCTTGATGATGTCCATCGTCGACATGGCGAGGCCGGCGCCATTGACCATGCAGCCGATGCTGCCGTCGAGCTTGATGTAGTTGAGGTCGTGGCGGGCGGCTTCGCGCTCAGCCGGATCTTCCTCATCCTCGTCACGCAGTTCCTGGATGTCTTTGTGCCGGAACAGCGCGTTGTCGTCGAAGTTCATCTTCGCATCGAGCGGGATGACGTCGCCGCCGCCGGTGACCACCAGCGGGTTGATCTCCATCATCGAGGCGTCGAGGTCGATGAACGCCTTGTACATACCGAGGACGGTCTTGACGCAGGAGTTGACCTGCTTGCCTTCGAGGCCGAGGGAAAAGGCCACCTTGCGGGCATGGAACGGCATCATGCCGGTCAGCGGATCGATGGTGACGGTGTGGATCTTCTCCGGGGTCGCGGCCGCGACCTCCTCAATATCCATGCCACCTTCGGTCGAGGCGATGACGGTGATGCGGGAGGTGGCGCGGTCGATCAGCAACGAGAGGTAAAGCTCGCGCTTAATGTCGCAGCCCTCTTCGATGTAGATGCGCTTGACTTCCTTACCAGCCGGCCCGGTCTGCTTGGTGACCAGGGTCATGCCCAGCATCTTCTCTGACGTCGGCCACACCTCATCGAGGCTCTTGACTACCTTGACGCCGCCGCCCTTGCCGCGACCACCGGCGTGGATCTGCGCCTTGACGACCCAGACCGGCCCGCCCAGCTGCTTCGCCGCTTCGTGTGCTTCGGGAGCAGTGTAGGCAACATGGCCGCGCGGTACGGCGACGCCGTATTTCGCCAGCAGTTGCTTGGCTTGGTATTCGTGTATGTTCATGCGTCCCTCCTCAGAAAGTTGCAGCCCTGCCACGCCAGCCAATCCCGGCCAAGGATCGGGTGTTTCGGCGGCGACGGCGGGAAAGGCGGCGCTGCCGACCGCCCGGGTGGGCGGCGGGCAGCGATACCGGCGCTGACTGGGTTACATCAGGCCTTTGGCTACGCCGACCAGCGTCTCGACGGATTTGATGGAGTGGTCGAGCATCGCCTTTTCTTCGGCGTTGAGCTCGATCTCGATGATCTTCTCGATGCCACCGGCGCCAATGATGGTGGGGACGCCGACATAGATCCCGTTCAGGCCATACTGGCCATCAACCCAGCTCGCGCATGGCAGAACCCGCTTCTGGTCCTTGAGGTAGGCCTCGGCCATGAGGACGGCGGATGCGGCAGGTGCGTAGAAGGCGGACCCTGTCTTCAGCAGGCCGACGATCTCGGCGCCGCCATCGCGGGTGCGCTGCACGATCTGGTCGAGTTTCTCCTGCGTGGTCCAGCCCATCTTCACCAGATCGGGAAGCGGGATACCGGCAACGGTGGAGTAGCGGGTCAGCGGGACCATGGTGTCGCCGTGGCCGCCAAGCACGAAGGCGGTAATGTCCGCTACCGAGACGTTGAATTCTTCGGAGAGGAAGTAGCGGAAGCGGGCGGAGTCGAGCACGCCGGCCATGCCGCAGACCATGTTGTAGGGCTGACCGGAAAATTCGCGCAGCACCCAGACCATCACATCGAGTGGGTTGGTGATGCAGATGACAAAGGCGTTCGGGCAGTTGGCCTTGATGCCTTCGCCGACCGACTTCATCACCTTGGTGTTGATGCTTATCAGATCGTCGCGGCTCATGCCCGGCTTGCGCGCCACACCGGCGGTAACGATGACCACATCGCTGCCGGCGATATCGGCATAATCGTTGGCGCCCTTGAGGCTGATGCTTGCCGCTTCGACCGGTGTCGACTCGGCGAGATCGAGGGCCTTACCTTGCGGAACCCCCTCGACGATGTCGAACAGGACGACGTCGCCCAGTTCCTTCAAGCTGATCAGGTGGGCGAGTGTTCCGCCGATGTTCCCTGCGCCGACGAGCGCAATCTTTTTGCGTGCCANTGGAGTCGACCCCTCGGATTATTCGCGGCTATGAGGCCCTGTGGCCGCGGCTTGCCGCGCTTGCGAATAGACCGCCCGTAGTAGCGCGATTTAGCTGAAGGGGCAAGCGTACGCGGGCGATTTCAAGGGCGCGGAAGTGGCAGAAAAACAGCGAGGAGGCGGATCCGGCTGCCGCCTTTCGCGGGCGCGGCGGTGGCGGGAGCACGAAACGGTTGATCGAGGACCGTCGTCGAGAAGCTGAGGCTGAAAAGCGTCGCGGGTGACCCGCCACCTGCTCGACACCTCGACACCTCGGCGCTGCTGACGCTGCGCGATGACGAACCAGGCGCAGAAGATGTAGCACGATTGCTCCGCGCCGCTGATCGCAGCGGCAACCGCTGTCGCATCTGCTTCATCTCGCTGATGGAAATTCTGTCCCGCGTTTGGCAGGACGAGGGGCAAGCCGAGGCGTGGCTCGCCTACGAGCAATGCCTATCGCTGCCGCTGATGATCGTGCACGAGGATGCACTGCTCCTGGAAAAGGCGGCCGAGGTCAAGGCAACACACCACCTTTCCATCGCTGACGCCTGGATCGCCGCCGCGGCCCTGCTGACGGAAGCCTCAGGAATCCCCTCATTTTGAGTTTTGATACGGATCAATGGGTTGCTACGGATGAGCTTTGCGGCGGCGGTCGGTTATGCAGGGTGAGAGGAGGAAGGTTTCGAGGGTTGGGGTGGGGAAGTGAACGGGGTAGCGCGTCCTGAGTTTCGTTTGACCGACGTTCGTCGGTTTCTTGATGGGGTTTTCGCGGGGCATGTTCACGCCAAACGGATCGCGTCGCTGGCCAACGGCACGCTGGGGGTGATGACCGGTGCGTCGCTGGCGGTTTCGATGATCGGCCATGCGTTGGCGCAGGCGCGGGGATTGCTGACCAAGCATGCGGTCAAACAGGTCGACAGGCTGCTGAGCAACGCCGGCGTCTCCGTCTGGGAGATGTTCGGGCAATGGGTTCCGGAGGCGGTTGGCGGCCGCAAGGAAATCGTCGTCGCCATGGACTGGACCGATTTCGACGCCGACGGGCAGGCGACGCTGGCGCTCAATCTGGTGACCGGGCACGGCCGGGCGACGCCGCTGTTGTGGCTGACGATGCTGAAGGCGGAACTGGCGGGCCAGCGCAACGCCATCGAGGATGCGTGTCTCGGCCGCCTTGCCGGGGTGCTGCCGGCGGCGACGACGGCGACGATCCTCGCCGACCGCGGCTTCGGCGACCGCAAACTGTTCGATTATCTGACGAAATTGGGCTTCGCCTATGTCATCCGGTTCCGCGGCGACATCCGCGTCGACGCCGCCGACGGAGAAAGCCGGGCGGCGGCCGAGTGGGTCGGCAAGGGCGGCCGGGCGCGCCATCTGCGCGGCGCCTCGGTCACTGCCGCCGCGCAACCGGTCGGCGCCGTCGTCTGTGTCCACGCCAAGGCGATGAAGGAGCCCTGGTGTTTGGCGACGAGCAAGGCAGACGCATCGGCCCGCGAAATCGTCAACCTCTACGCCAGACGCTGGACCATCGAGCCCAGCTTCCGCGACACCAAGGATCTGCGCTTCGGCATGGGGCTCGGCGCCGTGCGCATCGGCGATCCGCAGCGCCGCGACCGCCTGCTCCTGCTCAACGCCTTCGCCGTGCTGTTCCTCACCCTGCTCGGCGAGGCCGGCGAAGCGCTCGGCATGGACCGCCACCTCAAGGTCAACACCGCCAAACGCCGAACCCATTCCCTGTTCCGCCAGGGCTGCATGCTCTACGACCTCATCCCGGCCATGCCCGAACCCCGCCTCCGGCCGTTGATCGAAAGGTTCCTCGAAATGCTAAAAAACAAACCAATCACCGCCCAACTGACGAACATAGCTTAAATGAGGGGATTGATGAGGATGCACTCGCGTTCGCGCTCAAATAATCGCCAAGACTTACAGATATATTATTTTACTTCGAAGTAAATCCAGCTGGCTGCGTTGTGCGCTGTATTTGTATCTTTCTTAATATTCGCGTCCATAGCGATCCAAATGTGTCGCTGGAATCGCAGTTAACTTTTATGACGCGAGAATCCGTTATCCTACTTGCTAGTATATTTGCAAGAGATGTTTTTCCTACACCTCTTTGCCCAAAAACTATTGGGTGGCGACCTGGGCTAGGAATAGTCTCTAATACGCGAGCAATTTCCTACTCTGCCCGAAAAAAATTCCAATTTATTAATCGGCGCTCCGGGCGTAAATACTGTGTGAAGTAATGTACGATAGTCGCTCATAATATTCCCTGCAAGATACTACTAGAAAGCGTAGGGTGGGTCGTGATCCGCCAATTCTCCGATTACAGCCATATCGGTGGTGGGTCATGACCCACACTGCCGGGCGAGTAATATGCCACGTAAAGATCGGCCTCGCGGGCTCTCTACCCGCACTGCCCCCGGTGCCGGAGCAGGTGGTCGGTGAGCACCAGCGCCACCATTGCTTCGGCGACCGGGACGCCGCGGATGGCGACGCAGGGGTCGTGGCGGCCGCGGGTGGAGATTTCCGCTGTCTCGCCCTTGACCGTCACCGTCTCCTGCGGGGTCAACACTGAACTTGTCGGCTTGATGGCGACACGGACGACAATGTCCTGGCCGGTGCTGATGCCGCCCAGCACGCCGCCGGCGTTGTTGGAGAGGAAGGTCACCCGGCCGTTCTGCATCCGCATCCGGTCGTTGTCTTCGAGGCCGGATAGGGCGACGGCGGCGAACCCTGCGCCGATCTCCACCCCCTTCGCCGCCGGAATGCTGATCATCGCCTTGGCGAGGTCGGCATCGAGGCGATCGAAGGTCGGCGCGCCGAGGCCGACCGGGACGCCCGAGGCGACGATCTCCAGCAAGCCTCCGGCCGACGATCCAGCTTTCCGCACCTGGTTGAGGAAGCCTTCNNCCCAGGTGGCCGCTGCCATCGCGTCGGGACAGAAGAAAGGATTGCGCTCGACCTCCGCCCAGTCCCAGCGAGCGCGGTCGATGGCGTGCGGGCCGACCTGCACCAAGGCACCGCGGATCGTCACTCCGTCGCCCAACACCTTGCGGGCGATGGCGCCGGCGGCCACCCGCATCGCCGTCTCGCGGGCGCTGGAGCGGCCGCCGCCGCGATAGTCGCGGATGCCGTACTTCGCCTGGTAGGTGTAGTCGGCGTGGCCGGGGCGGAACAGGTCCTTGATCGCTCCGTAGTCCTTGGAGCGGGCGTCCTCGTTGACGATGAGGAGGCCGATCGGCGTGCCGGTGGTCAGGCCCTCGAAGACGCCGGAGAGGATTTGTACTCGGTCCGGCTCGCGCCGCTGGGTGGTGAACCGCGACTGCCCCGGCCGCCGCCGATCGAGGTGAACCTGGATGTCGGCTTCGCTGAGCGGGAGGCGCGGCGGCACACCATCGACGACGCAGCCGATCGCCGGGCCGTGGCTCTCGCCGAAGCTGGTGACGCGGAACAGATGGCCGAAGGTGTTGCCCGACATCGGCTGCGGGCCGCTCAGTCCTGGGTCTTGAACTGACCCAGCATCTCGCGCACTTCGCCCACGGCATCGACAGCGAGCATGCCGATCCCATTGTAGCCGCAATCCACGTGATGGACCTCGCCGGTCACCCCGGACGCCAGGTCACTCAGCAGATAGAGGCCGGCACCACCCACGTCCTCCATGGTGATGTTGCGGCGCATCGGCGAATTGAACTGGTTCCATTTGAGGATGAAGCGGAAATCGCCGATGCCCGACGCTGCCAGGGTCTTCATCGGCCCGGCGGACATGGCGTTGACGCGGATGTTCTGCCGCCCGAGATCCTCCGCCAGATAGCGGACGCTCGCCTCCAGGGCGGCTTTGGCGACGCCCATGACGTTGTAGTGCGGCATCACCCGTTCAGCCCCCATGTAGGTGAGGGTCAACAGGCTGCCGCCCTCCACCATCAGCGGTTCCGCCCGACGGCAGAGAGCGGTGAACGAATAGCAGGAGACAAACAGACTCTGGTTGAAGTTCTCCGCTGTCGTGTCGACATAGCGACCCTTCAACTCGTCCTTGTCCGAATAGGCGATCGCGTGGACGAGGAAATCGAGCTTGCCCCAGCGCTGCTTCAAGTCCGCGAACACGGCATCCAGGCTGGCTTCATTGGTGACGTCGCAAGGAAGGACAACGCTGCAACCGATCCGCTCGGCCAGCGGCTGGACGCGTTTCTTCAGCGCTTCGCCTTGGTAGGTGAGGGCGACTTCGCCACCATGGGCATGTACCGCCTGGCTGATAGCCCAGGCAAGCGAGCGATCGTTGGCAACACCCATGATCAAGCCACGCTTGCCGGCCATCAGGGCTGCGGTTGCTGTCATGTGTTTTTTGGTCCCTGTTTCAGTCAACCGAGAAGGGATACCGGGCACGCTCCAGGAGCGTGGAGGCGCGTCCCACTTGCCGACAGACGGCTGATGCGAATACCTGCACGGAGATCAGCCGGACCAATCCGCCTTGATCGACACAAGCTACCGGATCCGAGATGCTACAAGGCCATAGCGAAAGGCTGCGGCCGCGTCAATCATCGTCATCAATCGGCGGGCGGGTGTCTACTCGTTCGTTTCCGGCTGGCGCAGAATGGCCTTGATTTGCTCGCGGACCGACTCCGGCAGCGCTTCCATTGCTTGCTCGATGCGGCGGAGAGCCTGACGGGTGGCGTAGAGCTGATCGAGCAGCGACAGCACCACTTCGAGCGCGTCATCGTTGACGAGAAACTCGGCCCGCATCTCCTGGATCAAGGTAATGCGGGCCTCGTCCACTTCGTCGAAGACATAGCCGACGGCGGTGGTGGTCGGACGGACCCACCGCTGCTCGATCCAGGTCTGCAGCTGGGTGCGCTCGATCCGGTGGACGCGAATGATTTCATCGAAAGTCGGCATGGTCGTCCTCAGCCCTCACGCACCGCGTAGGGATGGTTCGGTGCCCATCCGGCGACAAAACTGCTCAACTCCGCATCGCCACCCGGCGGCAACATAACCTTCAGCGTCACGTAATGATCACCGCGGCCACCGCCGGAAATGGGCACCCNCTTGCCGCGTACCCGTAGCCGGGTGCCGGTGTTGGACCCCTTCGGCACTGTCAGATTGACGGTTCCATCGACGGTTGTCACCTCCACCCGGCCGCCAAGCACCGCTTCGCTGAGGGTGACCGGCAAATCCGCGTAGATGTCGTTGCCCTTACGCTCGAAGCGGGGATGCGGCCGGACCTTGATTTCCAGGTGCAGGTCACCCGGCGGCCCTTCGAGCACGCTCGGCATGCCCTGGCCTTTCAGCCGCAGCACCTGGCCGCTATCGCTTCCGGCGGGGATCGTGACCTTCAGCCGTCGCTGGTCGGGGAGGAGTAGTTCCCGCTGCGTGCCGTTGATCGCCTCAAGAAAGTCCACCTCGATGGTTTCGCGGACATCGTTGCCGCGCACCTTGCGACGCGCCCGACGCATGCCGCCGAACAGGTCGGCGAAGATATCCGCCCCTTCCATGTTCTTCAGCGCGTCGTCAGGATCGGCATAACGATGGCCGGTGTCGCCTTCGGCGAAGTCACGGTAGAACCGGCGCTCCGCCTTGGGCTGACCGCTGGCGTCGATCTCACCCCGGTCGTAACGCGACTTCTTGTCCGCGTCGGACAGGAAATCATAGGCGGCGGCCACGTCCTTGAACCGGTCCTCGGCTGCCCTGTCGCCTGGGTGCAGGTCGGGATGCAGCTTGCGCGCAAGCTTCCGGTAGGCTTTTTTTACCGCGTCAATTTCGGCGCCCTTCGGCACCCCGATAACCTCGTAGGGATCGCGCATGTGGGCAGCTGTTCTCGCTTAAGGTCAAGCAACAGGCACATAGATAGCCTGGACGCCGTGTGTCGGCCAGTCCGGTTCTTACGTCCGATTACGCGATCGAAGGGGATTTGATTCGGGCTAGGCGTGGTTCGCACCGACGTGACCTGCTAGTGTCGCCGCGCGCTCCGGCAGCGTATCGTCTCAACTAGCAAGGCACATGGATTAGCTGATGAGCTTTCCGGAGAAAACCGACCCGATCGTCGCCTTCCATGCTTGGCTTGCGGAAGCGGAAAAGACCGAGCCCAACGATCCCAACGCCATGACGCTGGCGACAGCNGACGCCGGAGGGGTGCCTTCGGCGCGCATGGTGCTGCTGAAGGGTATCGATGCNCGGGGGTTCGTTTTCTATACCAACCTCGGTAGCCGCAAGGCCGCGGAGATCACCGCCAATCCCCACGCGGCCCTGTGCTTCCACTGGAAGTCGCTGCGGCGGCAGGTGCGCATCGAAGGCCGGGTGGAGCCGGTGGAGGAGGCGGAGGCGGATACGTATTTTGCCAGCCGGCCGCGCCTCAGCCAGATCGGTGCCTGGGCATCGAAGCAGTCGCAGCGTATGGTCGGCCGCTTCCAGTTCGAAGCCCGCATTGCCCGCTTTACCGCCCGCTTTCATCTGGGAGCGATCCCGCGGCCACCCTTCTGGTCTGGTTTTCGCGTGCAGCCGGAGCGGATCGAGTTTTGGGAGGATCGTCCTTTTCGATTGCACATGCGCTACGTGTTCCGCCGCACCGAAGGTGGCTGGATGACCGAGGAGCTGTATCCGTGACGGCGGCCGACAGCGGCAGCGGCGTCGAGGCGCAGAGCGAGATGGCAACGATCGAACGTGCCAACCGGCTGAAAAACCGCGCCGCGCTTGCATCCGTGGGCGTGGCGGCGCTGTTGATCGCGGCCAAGGCTGCCGCCTGGATTGCCACCGGCTCGGTGAGCATGCTGTCGACACTGGTCGACTCGATGCTCGATCTCGCCGCCTCGCTGCTTAATCTGCTGGCAATTCGACAAGCGGCGGTGCCGCCTGATCGTGAGCATCGCTTCGGTCATGGCAAGGCGGAACCACTTGCGGGCCTGGGGCAAGCGGCGTTCATCGGCGGCTCGGGGGTGTTTCTGCTGTTCGAGGCGGGACGACGCCTGCTGACGCCGGTGCCGATTGAAAACAGCAGCGTCGGCCTGATCGTGATGCTGCTCTCGATCGCGCTGACGCTGGGGCTGGTGACCTACCAGAAGTGGGTGATCCGGCGAACCGGATCGATTGCCATCGGCGCCGATTCTCTGCACTACACCTCGGATTTGCTGGTCAATCTGGGTGTGATCGCTGCGCTGATTCTGGGGAGCCAGTTCGGTTGGACGCGGGCTGACCCGCTGATTGCGCTCGGCGTTTCGCTCTTTATCCTCATCAGCGCTTGGCAGGTGATCTCCGGCAGTCTCAATCTTCTAATGGATCGCGAGTTACCGGAGACGGACCGCCAGCGGATCGCCGCCATCATCAGCGAGCACGATGGCGTGCGCAGCATGCACGATCTGCGCACGCGCTCGTCGGGAACGCAGACGTTCATCCAGCTGCATCTTGAACTCGACCCTGAGCTCAGCCTCGCTGAGGCGCACCGAATTTCCGACGAGGTGATGGCTCGGATCGAAGAGGCCTTTCCGGATGCGGAAGTGCTGATCCACGAAGACCCGTTCGGACTCTCTGAACAACGGCCGACTTTCTGATCGTCCGGATCCGGCCTGCGGCCAGCGACTGTGCCCGGGCCTTGCCCCCTATCATCGTCAGCGAGCTTTCGCCTATAGTTCCGCGCGGCCCAATCAGACAACAAGCGAGGGTGGTGTGATCGTCGAGGATCAAAGCGAAATCATCGCTTTTCTCTCGCAGGCGGCGGCTTATCCGCGCGTCGAGGGAGAGCCGCGGCTGATCGCGATCGAACGGATCGAAACCCACGTTTCGGTCCTCTTTTTGGCCGGACATCTCGCGTATAAGCTGAAGCGTGCGGTGCGGTTGCCGTACCTCGATTTCTCCACCGCCGCCCTGCGGCGGAGCTTCTGTGAACGCGAAGTGGAGATAAACCAGCGCACCGCGCCAATGCTTTATCATCGCGTCGTGCCGGTGGTACGGACGCCGCAGGGAGCCCTTGCCGTTGGTGGCGAAGGCGAGCCGGTCGACTGGCTGGTCCAGATGACCGGATTTCCCCAGGATGCGCTGTTTGACCGGCTGGCTACGGCGGGGCGACTCGATCGCTTTGCGGTCGAGATTCTCGCTGACGTGATTGCCAGCTTTCATGCGGCGGCGGAGGTTCGCCCGGAGGCTGGTGGTGCTGTGGCGATGCAGCGGGTGGTGGACAGCAACAGGCAGTGTTTCGCCGAATTTGCCGATGCCTATCCACAGCAGGCACGCATTGACGCACTGCTGCAGCAAACCGACGTTGCCCTTGAGGCGTCGGCACCGCTGCTCGATCAGCGACACAGCGCGGGGATGGTTCGTCGCTGTCACGGCGACCTGCATCTGCGCAACATCGTGGCCTTCGGTGGCCGGCCGGTGCTATTTGACGCGATCGAGTTTGCCGATGCCTTCGCCGACATCGACGTTCTCTATGATCTGGCATTTCTGGTCATGGACCTGGATGCGCGGGGGCTACGCCACCTCGCCAGCATTCTCCTCAACCGCTATCTGGACAACACTGGCGACGCCACCGGCCTCGCAGTCCTGCCCTTCTTCATGTCGCTGCGGGCAGCGATACGCAGCCACGTCGCCGCTGCTGCCGCTGCCACGCCATCGTTGTCGCCGACGGCGGCAGGGCAGCATCGCGCCGAGGCATCCCGCTATCTCGATCTGGCGCTCGCCTACCTGACGCCGGTCCCGGCGCGGCTGATCGCCGTCGGCGGACTGTCCGGCAGCGGCAAGTCGCGCCTCGCCCGCGATTTGGCCCCGCACGTGGGCACCGCTCCCGGCGCCCGGGTGATTCGCACCGACACCACCCGCAAACGGCTGTCCGGCGTCGAGATGACTACGCGTCTGGGGGCTACATTTTACAGTGCGGAGATGAATCGACGCACGTATGCGGCCGTGGAGGAGGAGGCAAAGGCGGCTCTCGCCGCCGGGCACGCGGTCATCGCCGATGCAGTGTTTGCCCGTCCGGAAGAGCGTGCGGCGATCGAGGCCGTTGCCGCGGCGGCTGACGTGCCGTTCGACGCGGTGTGGCTCGATGCCTCGCCGCAGCTGCTTGAAGAGCGGGTGACGCGTCGACGGATGAATGCGTCCGATGCAACGCCCGAAGTGGTCCGCCTGCAACTGTCCTACGATCTAGGCGACCTGCACTGGCGGCGCATTGACTCTTCAGGCAGTCAGGAGGCGACGCTTAGCGCGCCGCCGCTGCTTTGGGCGTTGAGGAACCGTAAATCATTCACTCCGGATCCATGTTGACGCGGCCACGGCTAGGCGGCAGCGTGCTCAGAAAATGCGAAAAAGGACAAGTGCGATGTGGCAATTAGCGTCGATCTTTGCAGCGGTATTTATCGCCGAACTGGGCGATAAGACGCAATTGGCAACCATGCTGTTTGCAACAGAAGGCAAGCATAGTCCCTTTGCGGTCTTTGTTGCCGCTGCTCTTGCCTTGTGTGTATCGACCGCGCTGGCGGTTCTTCTTGGTTCGGTTTTTGCGCAGCGTCTTGAGGGCATACCACTCAAGTTGATCGCTGGTATCGGCTTCATCGCGATCGGTGCCTGGACTATCGTCGATTATCTACGAACCTAGGCGGCGGCCAATCACCCGGTCGCTCCGGAGGCGTGTCCATCGACGCACGCTGCGACAGCGCTGCACGAAGGCTGCAGACACCACGCGGGTAAGCCCTGCTGGCGGGGTATCGTCACGATGAAGTAATTTTATCACAGATTGTGTAAAATTTTACGTACAACTGCTTCGTCGCGAAGCGCATAAGCGCGTCTATCCTTGAAGATACTATACGGTCCGGGAAGACACAAGTGGACAAGTTAACGCATAATGATGCGCATTCGTTTCTGCGCTGCATTATTGATGCAATGGAAAATCCTGTATTCATTAAGAACCAGAAGCACCAGTGGATATTGTTCAATGATGCATTCTGCCGCTTGATGGGGAGGCAGCCTGAAGAACTATACTTCAGGGATGACATGACCATTTTCCCCGAGGCGCAGGCGTCTGTTTTTTGGCGGGTGGACGATGCAGTTTTTCGCGACGGACTCTCTATCGCCAACGAAGAAGAAATCACCGACGGTACGGGAGCCGTCCGCTGGTTCCTGACCATTAAGTCACCGTTTACTTTTCAGGGCGAATCCTATCTTGTCGGGGTGATTACCGATATCTCTGAACGTAAGCGAGCAGAAGCGGCCGCCCGCGTCCTGGCCCTTGAAGATTCCCTGACCGGTCTACCCAATCGGCGCCTGTTGCAGGAACACTTGCAGTGCATCCAGACGGTCCTGGGACGGGAGGAGCGGGCCGTGGCGTTGATGATCATCGACCTGGATGACTTCAAGCACATCAACGACGCGCTCGGTCACTCCATTGGCGATTTGTTCCTGGTGGAGATTGCCAACCGGCTGCGTCGGCTGGCTCGCGGCAGCGACATCGTTGCCAGGCTTGGTGGTGATGAGTTCGCCATCCTGGCGACGGCGGCAACGAAGCCGGAAGAGTTTGGCGCGTTGGCGGAACGGCTGGTGACCCACCTGTGCGAACCCGTGCTGATCGGCGAACTCTCGGTTCGCAGCAGCGCCAGCGTCGGTGTCGCCATCGGCGGTACGGCGCAAGTGGACGCCGATGCGCTGCTGGCGCAGGCCGATCTCGCGCTCTACGCATCGAAGTCGGCGGGTAAGAATACTTGGTGCTTTTGAGGCGGCGATGCAGCAGCGCGNCCTGCATGCTTGTGGAANCTTGAACAGGAGTTGCACCAGGCAGTCAGGGATAGCCAGTTTGTCCTGCACTATCAGCCCATTCTCAATGTGTCCGACCTCCATCCGGTGGAATTTGAAGCTTTAATCCGATGGAATCACCCGAGCAGAGGGCTGCTCCTGCCAGGGGAATTTCTTGAGGCGGTAGAACGCAACCGGCTGATAGTTCCGATGACCTTCTGGATCGTCGGCGAAGCTCTGCGCGAAGCCGCTGTCTGGATCGCTGCCGGCGTCGATGCCGGGATCGCGGTCAATCTGGCAACGGCGGTGTTCGAGATTGAGGGAATTGTCGAGCATATCGTCAGCCGACTGCAGGCCGAAGGCCTCTCACCGCAACGTCTGACGGTTGAGGTGACCGAAGGGGCTATGGGAAGCCGCAGCAAGGCGGTGAACGTGCTCGAACGGTTGCGGCAATTAGGGGTTCGGGTGGCCATCGACGATTTTGGTGCCGGTCACTCATCCCTGGGGCGGCTGGACCAGATCCCGGTGGATGTGTTGAAGATCGATCGCATGTTCATCGCCAGCGCGACGGAACGCCGCAAGTCGATCCTGCACGCAACAATCGATCTGGCGCGGAGTCTTGGTCTGCAGACGGTGGTCGAAGGGGTGGAAACCGACGCGCAGTTCGCTTTGGCGAAGCGGTATGCCGCCGATGGCGTCCAGGGTTTTCTGCTCGCCACGCCGATGCCATCGCGAGAGGTCCCANNGCCTGGTTTCGCATCCTTGCCACGCAGCGACTCTCCGGCGAAGCAACAGATTCATTGCTAACATCATGTGTGACTGGCTGACGTTAGATGCCGTTGCCTGCCCGCCCGAGGCCTGACGGCTCGATCACACACCGCCCGGGCAGGACATCCGGCGGCGGCAAAGCAGCGTGCCGCGGTGGGGGCTGTGTGTGTGGGGGCGTGTGGTCGGGGAGACTGGATTCGAACCAGCGACCCTCTGCTCCCAAAGCAGATGCGCTACCAGACTGCGCTACTCCCCGTGACGGCGGATGTTAGGCAGTTTGTCCGGGCGCGGCAAGGCGAGTGCGCTGGCTGATGCCGGCTGGATAAACTACCGCAGCCAGCGCTGCCCGTTTTGCCGGCGTTAACCGAACGCAAAGCCTTGTGACTGTATGCATCTTTCCCAAGGAGGCCAGCCGCGCCCGCGCCGCGGTGTTAACACAGGCGCGTCTCATCCTGCCTCCTGACGTTCGTGCAGGGTCGAATCATGCTGATGTGGACCCCATTTTTGGACCGCCGGAAGTTAGACTTTCCGGACTTCCTCACGGCGGCGGGCTGGTGGCGCCACCTATGGCAACTGGGAATTGTCGGCCGATCGGGCCAACGCGGCTCGTCGGGTCCTGGTTGAACAGGGACTAACCGACACGCGGGTGGAGCGGGTGGTTGGGCGCGCAGCAACAGAGCCGCTGTTGCCACAGACTCCGGATGCGGCCGGAAACCGCCGATTGACGATCATGCTGCTGCGTGGCACGGGATCCCATTAATACTGCTTCGCGGTTGCAGAGAATCTTGCTAATGAGTGACGGGACGCGATAGACTACCCATATTGTGGTGACGAACGCCGCATCCTCTTCCCTCTATTGACTGACTGGCTGCGATGAACTCTCTCCTCGCATCAGCGCCGCTCGCCTTTTTCGCCACTTCGCCACAGCCGTGTCCCTATCTGCCGGACCGCTATGAGCGTCGCCTGGTCACCGACCTTTCGCGCCGCGACGCCGTTCCAGTGCATGATGCGTTGTCTCAGGCGGGGTTTCGGCGTAGCCATACCCTTGCCTACACTCCCATTTGCAGCGGATGCGCTGCCTGCGTGCCGGTTCGCGTCGACGTGCGCGGGTTTCAGCCAGACCGCGCACATCGTCGGGTGCTCGCCCATAACAGCGATCTTCTGCTGCAGCACTTGCCTCCGGCGGCGACCAAGGAGCAGTACGCGCTCTTCACCGCCTATCAGCATCGACGCCACCATCATGGCGACATGGCGAAGATGGGCTACCACGATTACCAACTGTTGATTGAACAGACGCCGGTTCGTACATCGATCCTGGAAGTCCGTGATCCGACACAAATTCTTCGTGCCGTCTGTATCGTTGATCACATTTGCGATGGTTTGTCGGCTGTTTACAGCTTTTTCGATCCGACGTTGCGACGACGCAGTCTTGGTACATTCATTATTCTTAGTCTGATTGACAGAAGCCATCGTGCGGACCTGAACTATCTTTATCTTGGCTTCTGGATCGCTCAGACGACGAAGATGTCCTACAAGGCGCGCTTCCGTCCGTTGCAGGGCTTTACCAACACCGGCTGGCAGCGGATCGATCCCGCCGAGTGGAATGACGCGGGTACGGCAGCAGCAGACGCCGAGCAGACTTTCTAGTCCTCCCTGCCAATTCGCCCTCAGCACGCTTCCCTTCGCGGTCCGAACTCGGCAGCAGGATTGCGCAGCCGCACCGGTCGACGTCTGGTTCGTTTGGGGTGTTCTGACTTCTGAGATGGTGGACTGAGTACAGGCTTGGCGACGAAACGTTGCCAATTGCCGGCTATACGTGAATCGTGCTACCTCATATAGGTTAGTTATCGTCGCGACCGGCGCTGTCGGTGTGGGACAATAACCTGTTGGGGGTAGTTATGCCCTTTGCTCTCCCATGGGCGCGCGCCGCAGCCGGGCTGCAGAGGGTCGGTCTGTTGCACCTTGCGCTCGCGCAAGGCGTCAAGGAACGTGACCGATACTTTCTTTGGACGCCGGTGCTGGTCGGTTGCGGTGTGGCGGTCTACTTCATCCTGCCGGTCGAGCCTTGGTCATGGATCGGCGCGGTCGCCGTCCTCGCCGTTCTGGTCATCCTCGCTCTCAAGCTTCGCCACCGGAGCCTGACGACACCGTCACTGCCCATTTGGCTATTGGCCTTGCTGTTCGTAGCACTCGGGTTCAGTGCCGCTCAGCTGCGTACCCTGCGGGTCAGCGCCCCTTTCCTCACCCATCGGGTCGGGCCAATCAGTCTGCAAGGCGATATGGTCGAAGTGGAGAGCTTTGCCTCCGGGTCGCGGATCACCCTCGATCACCTGACCATCGCCGGGTTCAGTGCCGCGGAGACGCCGCAGCGTGTCCGCCTCCGCGTCCGCGGCACAGGGGTCATTCCCCGGCCGGGTGAACGGGTGTCGCTGGTGGCGGTGCTGGAGCCACTGGCAGCTCCCAGCGAACCAGGCGGATTCGATTTCCAACGCTACGGCTTTTTTCAGCAGCTGGGGGCGGTGGGGTTCGTCGTCGGCACCATTCGCACCGTCGACGTCGCTGCCGACAAGGCGATGTGGCCGGTGCAGACTTGGTTCCAGGCACTCAGGATGAGCATCGGTGAACGGGTGCGCCAGGAGCACGATGACGCCGCTGGCGCCGTCGTCATCGCCCTCCTGGTGGGTGAAACCACCGGTATTCCGGCGACAACGCTTGCAGCGGTGCGGGATGCAGGATTGGCGCATCTGCTCTCGATCTCCGGTGTCCACATTGGCATGGCCGCGGGCCTACTGTTCTTTTGGACCCGCTTGCTGGTCGCCGCCGTCCCTTGGTTGGCGCTACGGGTCGAGCCAAAAAGGTGNGCAGCGGCGATCGCAATTGCCGGCGCCACCTTCTACGCGATGTTGTCTGGCAATTCGGTCCCGACACAGCGCTCGCTGTTGATGTTGACGGTGGTGATGATCGGGGTGTTCGTCGGTCGTCGGGCGATCTCGATGCGGCTGCTTGCCTGGGCGGCGCTGGTCATTCTGCTGACCCAGCCGGACTCCATGCTCGGTGCCAGCTTCCAGATGTCCTTCGCGGCGATGGTGGCGCTGATCGCTGCCGCAGAGCGCAACGCGCGGGCGCCGAGGCAGGCAGTGCACGACCAGCCGCGGGCGCTACGGCGAGGGCTTGTCTATCTGGCGGCGATTGTCGGCTCGTCCGTTGTCGCCACCCTCGCCACCGCGCCCTTCGCCATCTTTCATTTCAATCGACTGGCGTTGCTAGGGGTCATAAGCAATCTCGTCGCCATCCCGCTGACCGGCTTCTGGATTCTTCCCTGGGGGATGCTCACCCTGATGCTGATGCCCTTCGGCTGCGAAAGCTGGGCGCTGACGCCCATGTGCTGGGGAGCCTGGCTGCTCATCCATATCGCCGAGACGGCTGCCGCAGTCCCAGGCGCGGCCATTCTGTTACCGGTGCTTCCNTGGATGGGGTTGGCCCTGGTTGCCTTGGGCGGGCTGTGGCTATGTCTGTGGCAAAGGCGCTGGCGCCTAGCCGGGCTGATGGCGATTGCCGTCGGCATGGGGTCGATGCTGCTGGTGCAGCCGCCCTCCATGCTTATCGAAGGCGATGGCAAACTGATCGGTGTCCGGCTGAGTGACGGATCCATGGCGATGTCGCGACCGTCCGGCGCGCGCATTGCTCGCCGCAGCTGGGCCCAACGGAACGGTGAAGAGGCGTCGACGGAGGTCTGGCCGAAGACGGGCCTGCTTGACGGCGGCCGGCTGCGGTGTGATCCGCTCGGTTGCGTTTATCGCCTCGGGACGCGGGTGGTGGCGATTCCGCGCCTCGCCACTGCACGCGCCGACGATTGTCGCGAGGCGGATCTGATCATCGCTGTCGACCCCTTTCCGCCGCCGTGCCCGTCGGCTGCGCACGTGCTCGACCGCTGGGATCTCTGGCGCGGCGGCGCGCACGCCATCTGGCTCGAACCCACAGGCATTCGCATCGAAACGGTCAGCGATGGCCGCAAGGGTCGTCCCTGGGCAAGAACAAGCGCGGCGGCATCGCCCGACGACGACTCGTAACCGTCGCGCCTTGTGCCGCTCGTCTGGTGGCGAAAACGGCCGTCACACCGCGAAGACGCTTGGTGATGCCCGTCCGAGCGCCTACCTTTTCGGTCGTGCTTGATCTGCGGCGATGATCGCCGCTGCGCGAGACAACCAACGCGGTCAGCGGATACCGAGCGGAAGCGGCCAGGATGACATGAGCCAACTCTCACACCTTGATCGCGACGGCCAGCCGCGCATGGTCGATGTGGCAGCAAAGCCGGTCACAGCGCGAAGCGCGACCGCCGCCGCTAGTGTCTATCTGAACGAGGAGGCATTCGCCTTGGCGGTGGAAGGCGTGAGCGCCAAGGGCAACGTGTTTGCTGTGGCGCGCATCGCCGGCATTATGGCGGCGAAGCGCACCGCCGAGTTGATCCCGCTCTGCCATCCGCTGCCGCTGAGCCACGTCAGCGTCGACTTCGACACCGATGCGGTCGAACGGTGCATCCGGATTCGCGCCACCTGTCACGTGTCGGCACAGACGGGCGTAGAAATGGAGGCGATGACGGCAGCGTCGGTTGCCGCCCTCACCATCTACGACATGTGCAAGGCGGTGGATCGAACCATCCGCATCGCCGATCTGCGGCTGATCGCCAAATCCGGCGGACGCTCCGGCTCGTTTGTTGCCGCATAGATGATCTCGGTTGTCGAAGCGCGCCGGATCGTCGTCAGCCGGCTACAGCCCTTGCCGTCGGAGAGTGTTTCATTGCAGGCGGCAGGTGGCCGTGTTCTCGCCGCCGATGTGGTCGCGCGGATTTCCCATCCGGCAACGGCGGTCTCCTCCATGGACGGTTACGCGGTCAAGGCTGAGGATGTGGCGTCGCCGCCGGCGACCTTGCGGCTGACCGGGATTGCCGCCGCCGGCAGCGGCTATGCGGGCGCCGTCCGGACGGGCGAAGCGGTGCGCATTCTGACCGGCGCCCCCTTGCCCGATGGCGCTGACAGTATTGTGATCCAGGAGCATGTTCGTCTTGAAGGTGACCACATCATTGTCCGGCGAGCGTCGCCACCAGGACGCTGGATTCGACCGGCAGCGATGGATTTCCAGCAGGGTGAGACGCTGCTGCACTCCGGACGGCGGCTGACCGCTAGCGACTTGGCCCTGGCGGCTGCCGCCAACGTTTCGTCACTCCCGGTGCACCTGCGACCGCGGGTCGCCTTCCTCGCCACAGGCAGCGAACTGGTGCTGCCGGGTGAATGGCGCGACCCGGCGCAGACGATCAATTCGAATAGCGTCTATCTCGGNATGGCAATTGCAGCAATGGGGGCTGTCCCGCTCGATCTCGGCGTTGTCGCCGATGATCGGGACGCGCTTGCCGCTGCGCTGGAAGCGGCGACAGGGGCAGACCTCATTCTCACCGTTGGTGGTGCCTCGGTGGGTGATCGGGACCTCGTTCGCCCGGTGCTCGCCGACCTTGGCTTCAGCCTTGGTTTCGAACGCGTGGCGATGCGCCCTGGCAAGCCCACCTCCTTTGGCTGGCTGCAGGGGACGCCGGTGCTCATTTTGCCGGGCAATCCGGTGTCAGCGGCGGTGACGACTCTCCGCCTTGCCCAGCCGATGATTGCGGCGCTGCTTGGCGCTAGCGACGCCGAACATGCGGAGCGTNNTTCGCCACCCTCGGCACCACTTCCCGCTAACGATGAGCGCGAGGACTATATCCGCGCCAAGCTGGCTGTCTCCGCCAGCGGCAGAATGGATGTCACCCCCTTTGCGCGCCAGGACAGCGCGTTGACCGCGCTGTTTGCGGCGGCGGATTGTCTCATTTTACGTGCGCCGCACGCTCCGCCGGTTGGGGCTGGCGATATCGTCCCGATCATTTTGTTACATTAGGCCCATTCGCGGCAAATCTTGGCCTATTTTGGTCGACCTCTTGCGATAGGCTTACTAATGCGCACGGATCGGCTTGACCTCTTCTCGGAACTAAAGTAGAACGCAGTATCGTTTGCTCTTTGTTCTGGCGCTTGGTGGTGGTTACGGCAGCGTCGCAAGGGCGTACGGTGGGGAGCGTGGGCTGGCGCCGGCAATCTTGGCCCGCCCCGATGGTGTCTGGCGAGAGGAATGGGGAATTCTGGCATGCTCACACGCAAGCAGCATGAACTCCTGATGTTCATTAACCAACGGCTGCAGGACGCAGGCATTCCTCCGTCCTTCGATGAAATGAAGGACGCTCTTGGTTTGCGTTCCAAGTCAGGAATCCATCGCTTGATCACCGGACTGGAGGAGCGGGGATTCGTACGCCGCTTACCGCATCGGGCACGTGCGCTCGAGATCCTGCGACTACCAACCAACATGGCGACCAACGTGGCGACTGACGCAGCGAAGGCCGAGCCTACGAAGGCTGGATATCGGGCGATGGAAATGCTGCCGCCCAACGTTGTCCGGGGCGAGTTCCGTACCGCGACGAGCGAAACACCGCCGCCCGTTGCCGCCAGCGTGAGCGCTATAGCCTTGCCATTCCTCGGTAAGATCGCCGCCGGGACGCCGATCGCGGCGATTCGCGACCAATCGCGGTCGATCGAGGTGCCACCGGATCTGCTCGCCCGCGGTGAGCATTACGCCCTCGAAGTGGAGGGCGATTCGATGATCGAGGCCGGTATTTTCAACGGCGACACGGTGATCATTCAACGCACGGACATCGCCGAAAACGGGGCTATCGTCGTCGCCCTCGTGGACAATGAAGAAGTGACGCTGAAGCGATTGCGGCGGCGTGGCAAGTCGATCGCCCTTGAGCCGGCCAATCCCGCTTATGAGACCCGCATCTGTGGACCGGAGCAGGTCAAGGTGCAGGGTAGGTTGATCGCGCTCATTCGCCGCTATGATGCCTGAAGGTGGTCTGAGCGAGAGTCCCGCCGCAATTGGTGCGCGGGCGCGCGGCGGCTGAAGATGGCGGCTGCGGCCGGTCGCGGCGTGGTCAGCGGAGGAGAATAGCAATGCAATATCGCCGGCTCGGCCGCGACGGTCCGTTGGTATCGGCGCTGGGGCTCGGCTGCATGGGGATGAGCTGGGCCTACGGTGCGGCTGATGAATCGGAGGCGATCGCCACCATCCACCATGCCATCGACCGCGGCGTCACCCTGTTCGACACCGCCGAAATGTATGGTCCGTTCACCAATGAGCGGCTGCTCGGGCGGGCGATCGCCGGGCAGCGTGACCGCCTGGTGATTGCCACCAAGTTTGGCTTTCGTTTCAACAAGGACAACGTCGCTACCGGCACCGACAGCCGGCCAGAGCATGTGCGCGAAGTTTGCGACGCCTCGCTCGGCCGCCTCGGCATCGAGGTGATCGATCTCTTTTACCAGCACCGCGTTGACCGGGCAGTGCCGATTGAGGACACCGTCGGTGCCATGGCTGACCTCGTGCGCGCCGGCAAAGTGCGCTATCTCGGGCTTTCGGAGGCCTCGGCCGCCACCATCCGCCGGGCACACGCCGTGCACCCGATCACCGCCCTGCAGAGTGAATGGTCGCTCTGGGAGCGGGACATCGAAGCGGAGATCCTGCCGACACTGCGCGAACTGGGCATTGCTCTTGTCCCCTTCTCGCCGCTGGGCCGCGGCTTTCTCACCGGTCAGGCGCGGCCGGCGGAAGACTATCCTGCAAGCGACTATCGCCGGCAGGACCCACGGCTGCAGGTGAACAACTTCGCTGCCAACATGCGGCTGGTTGATGCGGTGCGGGTGATCGCGGTTGAGAAGGCGGCTACGCCGGCGCAAATCGCGCTTGCCTGGCTTCTGGCCCAGGGCGAGGACGTGGTGCCGATCCCAGGGACCAAGCGCCGACACTGTCTCGATGAGAATCTGCGGGCGCTCGATCTGCGGCTGTCGAAGGATGATCTGGCCCGCATCGCTGCCGCGGCGCCACCTGGAGGAACTGCCGGCCCACGCTATGGCGAACGGATGATGGCGCTCGTCGACCGCTAGGAAAGCGCCGGCCCGATTGGCACCGGCACGAGGACGGTCGGACCGGCGGTTGCGACTAACGGCTGAGTGGGGGAACGCCGGGTTCTCCTTGTCTTCGCGCCGGACGGCTGGATTGTATTTCAGGCAATTGGGTACGCAGGCACATTCGAAGGCGATCTTCATCGGCGCGATTCGCCCCTCGTTCTTCAGCTGAAATAGTCGCGGCACAATCTTGTCGCGCAACGACTCGGGATCGATGGTGTTGACGTAGATCATCGTCCCGCCCTCGAATCCGGCTGGATTCGAGACGCGCCACTTGATCTGTACCCGCCAAGGCATCGGCACGTCGGCATCGGGCGGCTTGTAGTGCCATTCCTCGTTGCAGGGAACACCCGTGCCCATGGCGGCGTGACAGGCGTGCACTAGGTCGGAGACCCCGTGCAATTCCGCCTCCGAGTGGTTCCATGGCTCGCAGCGTTCGCCCTTGGAGTAGATTTCCAGCGTTGGGAAGCGGTGACCGAAGCCGGCGAAGGCGATGGCGTGATCGTTTTCGGCGAAGACGAGGTTGCGATAACCGGCGTAATTCACCGCTGCCTCATTGTAGATATTGGGGTTCGCTCTGGCTTGACGGATCTCCACGTCGTTCGACGCTCCGCGGGTGTCGATCGCGACCAACTGTTTGTGCAGATGATCGAAGGAAGCACCGGCCGGCTTCAGCCAGTTCTGAAAGACAACCACGTAACGGACGTAACGATTGATGAGGTAAAGATCGCGCATCGCCTCAATGGTGAAGCGGAAGTATTGATAATGCTCCTCCGGCGTCATCGTCCCGGACGATGCCAGCTGATTGTCGTGAACCGCGCCGTCGACGTAATGGCGGCGGGGAATGATCAACTCGTGGCCGCCACCGAAGAAGGCATCGCTCAGCTTAAGCTTCTCCTCCTCCGCCATCGCGTGGATCGCCGCGGCATCGACGCCTGAAAGTCCGAGGCGCGCCTCCACCACCGACAGTACGTGGCGGCGTCCCGTCTCTGTTGACAGGTAGTCCTGCTGGCGCAGTTGGAGCGCCGTTGACATGGCGTAGCCGAAGTTCTTCTGCCAATAGTCGTGGGTGACGATCTCGAACAGGTTCGGGATGCGGCGGAATTCCGCCACGCTTGCGGTCAATGCGGTTGCCGGCAGATTGCTGATGCTTTCCCAGCCGTCCGCGCTCTTGACCAGACGCGCCTTTTCCGGCGGCGTTTCCAGCATGCGACCACTGCAGAAGGCGCAATGGTGATCCTTTTTCACCGGATCAAGTGGCACGCCGTGCTTGTTGTCGTCGCCGAGGGGCCGGCTGCCACGTCCGGGCACGGTCCAGACCTCGGTGCCGGTAAAGGGATTGATCTGCTTGACTGTACCGTCGGCCATGCGGGTGAGGTAGGCGGCCTGGGGAATCGGCTCCGGGATCATGCGGGGTCTCCCTCGGTCTGGTTGGTAAGGTTACGGCATGGCGTGAACACGGCTGGCAGTAGCGATGCCGGCAAGCGCTGGCGTCGTCAATTGCCTTGCGCGACCGAACCGGTCACATCGATCTGCAGCCTCAGCGGCAGGAAAGCGGTTCCGTCCTCGTTTGGCCGAAAGGCGAGCAGGTCACCGCTGCAGCCGCGGCTGACGGCGACGATAAGCCAGATCAGGTTGGGCTCAAACGCCATCGCCAGATCCTCGGCCGACGGGGTGGCTGGATGATCGGGGTGCGAGTGATAGTGGCCGAGCATGGTTTCGTTGCTGCCACGTAGATCGCGGAGCAGCTGGAAGTGGGCTGCCGGATCCACCTCGAAGCGATGGCGCCGGTCGCCGCCGCTTACGTTCCGGGCGGCAACCGCACGAACAATGGCGATTTGTCCCGGCCGGTCGCTTCGCCCCAACAGCAACCCGCAGCATTCCTCCGGATATGCGCTCTCCGCAGCGCGCCGAATGGCAGCGGCGACCGTTGCCGAAAGGACGATCACGGCCGCAGCCAGATACTGCCGGTGGCTTGGCCCGTCTGCGTATCGATGATAATGATTCGCTCGCACGGCCCTGCCGGTCCGATGCGGAGATAGAGATGCGCACCATCGGGCTTCATCTCGGCTACGGTGCAGTCCACCGGCAGCGGGATGCGCGCCTCGCCGAAGGTGGCGATGGGTGCCGCGGCGGGGGATTTGCCGCGGAACATCTTGTATTGGGGATCGCTTGCCTTCTGGGATATTCCATAGACGAGGAGGGCGATGCCACTCGCCAATAGGACGCCCAAACCGATCACCAGCGCCTTGACTGCCTGCATTGCCGGCACTTTCCTTTAGTTGCATGAACGAGCGTCCACCTGCGGTTCCCCCTTACACCGTCCTTGTGACCGCCGACAAGGCGGGAACCCGCCTTGATCGTGTCCTCGCCGCCGCGCTGGCCGAACTCTCCCGCAATCGGGTGCAACAATTGCTTGCGGCCGGGCAGGTGGTGCTGGCCGCGGACGGCGAAATCGTCCGCGATCCGGCGCGATGCGTGCGTCTCGGCGAAACCTACGCGGTCACCGTACCGCCACCGCCGCCGAGCACAGCAATCGCGCAACCGATACCGCTCGACGTTGTCTTCGAGGACGATCACCTGATCGTGATCGAAAAGCCGGCGGGTCTGGTGGTGCATCCGGGAGCCGGGACACCGGACGGGACGTTGGTTAATGCGCTCCTTGCCCATTGCAAGGGCGGTCTGTCGCCGATCGGTGCACCGCTCCGTCCCGGCATCGTCCATCGTCTGGACAAGGACACCACAGGATTGCTGGTGGCGGCAAAGACCGAAGCGGCGCACCGGTCGCTGGCGGAGCAATTTGCCATGCATACGGTGGAACGTGCCTATTATGCGGTGGTCTGGGGGCACCCAATACCAGCAAGTGGTCGTATGACGACACGTATTGGCCGATCCGATCGCGACCGAACGCAAATGGCGATCGTTGCGCAAGGAGGGAAGGAGGCGATCACCGATTACCGCACCCTACGCTGGCTCGGAGCATCGGCGGCGCTGCTGGAGTGCCGGCTGGCGACCGGGCGGACGCATCAGATCCGGGTGCATATGGCCGCCCTTGGCCACCCCTTGGTGGGTGACCCGGTCTACCGCGGACGGCGGCAACGCTTCGCCGCATCCACCGGTGACAAGGTTCTGCCGCTTTGTCCGCGACAGGCGCTTCACGCGTTCTTGATAGGCTTTATCCACCCAGAAACCGGCATAAAGGTTCGTTTTGAATCCTCTTTACCTCATGATATCAATTCGTTGATTAGTTTTTTAGAAGGACACTAAGGGGCTGTATACTTGATCTGCCGGGTTGGCTATCATCGTTCAGCTGGGTGAAGAGGGGATGTCATCCGCAAGCTGAGGAGGTGCGGCGAGAGTCCGTAAGAGAAGGAGCGAACGATGCGCGGACCAAGTTTCGATATTAACATGACACCGGATCGCAACCTCGCCCGATATCTTCAGCAGATCCGTAAATTTCCCATGCTCAGCCCCGAAGAGGAGCAGGAGCTGGCGATTCGCTGGGTGGAGCAGGGCGACGTACAGGCAGCGCACACGCTTGTTACCAGCCACCTCCGTCTCGTCGCCAAGATTGCGATGGGTTACCGAGGCTATGGCCTGCAACTGAGCGAGCTGATCTCGGAAGGCAACGTCGGCATGATGCAGGCGGTCATGCGGTTCGACCCCAGCCGCGGCTTTCGCTTGGCGACCTACAGCATGTGGTGGATCAGGGCGGCGATACAGGAGTACATCTTGCATTCCTGGTCGTTGGTGAAAATGGGAACGACGGCGGCGCAGAAGAAGCTGTTCTTCAACCTGCGCAAGCTCAAGGGCCAGATGCAGGCGATCGAAGATGGCGACCTACTGCCGGAGCACGTCACCTCCATCGCAACCCGTCTGAACGTCCCCGAAATCGACGTGGTTCAGATGAATCGGCGCATCGGCAATCCCGATACGTCGCTGAATGCACCGCTGCGTGAAGAAGGCGAAGGCGAATGGCAGGACTGGCTTGTCGACAACGATGACGGTCAGGAAATCCGGCTCGCCAATTCAGAAGAGATGCATTCGCGGCGGGAACTTCTGGAAGGGGCGATGCGGTCGCTGTCCGAGCGTGAGCGGCAGATACTTGCCGAGCGCCGCCTGAAGGAGAATCCGACGACACTCGAACACCTCAGCCAGCGCTACGGCATCAGCCGCGAACGCGTGCGGCAGATCGAGGTGCGCGCGTTCGAAAAGCTGCAGAAATCGGTCAAGAATGCGGTGATCGAGCAGCGGCTGACCCATTGAACCGCCGAGTCGAGCCGAGCTAAGTCGGCCCGGTCCGGCGGCGAAGCGGCTGGCGCCGCTGGCAATTGACGCACGAGGGTGACGTTTGCTCCCTAAGCGGGGCCTCCGGCGTGGATAATCAACTCAGGGCGGGAAAAACCGCTCGACCGACCTGGGCGATTGTCGCATGCTGCCAGCGATCGCCGGTTTTCGCTGGCGACTCGGTTAGGTATCGATCCGAGGGCTAACCTGAACGTTCCGACGCACGACCCTCGCGGCAAGGGCAGGCCGACCCCCAGCGGTTACTCACCGCGGGGAGAAAACGCCTCAGCGGCGGCGGTCAGTTCCGCCAACGCCGCGATCTACTATGTGGACGACGGCTATCGCCTCGACGGCCCGAAACTGATGGGCCGGCAGGCGGCNGGAAACGGCTTTCTGACCGGATTTGCCCGCCACGCTGCCATCGACGGCTTCTGGACGCTGATCAAGAGCGCGCCGTCGGCAGAAAGCTTCAAGCAATTCGTCTCGCCGTTGCGACCGGATCTGCCGGTGCACGTGGTGGGCCCGCATCGCTGTGGCGCCCTGGCCAATCCCGGCTGCCTCTACATTCCTGCTCCCGGATTGCGCGAATTTGCTTGGTCGCGCATTCATTTCGGCGATCGCGCCTGGAGCCTGTGCGGAGTTATTCACACCCTGGCCTCTGCCGGCGCGATGGACGATATCGCCGGCCTGCTTGTGGCACCGGTGCGCCACTGGGATGCACTCATCTGCACCTCCGAGGCCGGCAAGCAGGTGGTCGCCAGCCTGCTCGATTCGCAGCGCGAATACCTCTCCTGGCGATTGGGCGCGACGCGCATGGAGACGCCGCAACTGCCGGTGATTCCGCTAGGCGTTGATTGTGATGCCTTCGAGCGAACGGAGGTCAGCCGCGGTGGCGCCCGCCAGCATTTCGGCATTGCTGAACACGAGGTGGTGGTCCTCTTCTTCGGCCGACTGTCTTTTCACGCCAAGGCGCATCCGCTCGCCATGTACCAGGCGCTGNNGGCCGAGCGGCGGGGGGCGCGGCCGGTGGTGTTGATCGAGGCGGGCCAGTTTCCCAACGAGAAGACGCGAGAGGCCTTTGATCAGGCGCGTGGCGCTGCCTGCCCGCAGGTTCGCCATGTCCGCGTCAACGGCAAGGACTTCGACGCCTGCGGCAAAGCCTGGGCAGCAGCGGACATCTTCTGCTCGCTCTCCGACAATATCCAGGAGACGTTCGGGTTGACGCCGATCGAGGCGATGGCGGCGGGTTTGCCGGTGGTAGTCAGCCACTGGGATGGCTACAAGGACACCATCCGCCATGGGGTTGACGGGTTCTGCGTGCCGACCGCAATGCCAGCGCCGGGCTTGGGCGGAGACCTGGCCTTTCGCTACGCCTGCGAGGCGGACTCCTACGATCGCTACATCGGCCACGTCAGCCAGTTTTCCGCCGTAGACGTGGACGCTGCGGCGGCCGCCTTCGCCCAGTTGTTTGCCAATCGTGATCTGTGCAGGCGTATGGGTGAGAGTGGCCGCCAGCACACGCGCGAAGTGCTCGACTGGCGGCAGATCATTCCCCGTTACCAGGAGTTGTGGTCCGAGCTTGCGGCACGTCGTGCCGCCGCAACCGCCGAAACCGAAGCTCCCCGCCGCTGGCCAGCGCGGCCGGACCCATTCACCCTGTTTGCCTCCTATCCGACGTTGCCGGTCACGCCTGACGTGCGGCTCTGCCGCGGACGGGTGGATAAGTCGCTGCTGGTGCGTTTTCGCAGCCTTGAAATGGTCGGGGCGATGCGTGCCGTCCTGCCGCCGGAACCGCTGACCGAGCGGATCCTGGTGGTCGTACCGGAAAAAGGCTCGGTCACCCTGCACGACCTGCTGGCACAGATTGCGCCGGAGCATCGCAACATTGCCGCTCGCGTCGTCTGGCTCGCAAAGATGGGCGCGATCACGATCATTCCCCCGCTGTCGCCACGTCGGCAAGCGCGGTGACGGGTTAGCCGTCATTGATTGGCTGTAACCCTGGCGCTTGATCGGGTGCGAACACGCGCAGTGCGGCGCGAACCACGTCGAACACTGCCGGTGTCTTGGTTATCACTTCGCCATCCACATTCACTGGCATCGGTCGTTTCGTCTCGATGCGAATTTCCGCTCCATGCCGGCTATGGATGTCGGGCACCGGCCGATGCGTTCCCCAGCGCAACTGCGGCGCCAGGGTCATCAATCGCCACCAGGGATGCGGCGGTAGGGCGTAGAGGTCGAGGCGGCCGTCATCGATTGTCGCGTCGTCGACGATGGTCATGCCGCCGCCGTAATGGCGGCCGTTGCCGACGGCGATCTGGATCGTCTCGATCACCTCGGCGGTGCCGTCACAGTTGATTTGGGCGTGAAAGTGCTTCGCTGCGCGTACCGCCTCAACTACAGCGAANNGGTAGGCCAAAATCCCCCATCGCTGCTTTGCTTCGCAAGTGAGCCGGTCGGCGATGTCGACACTGAGGCCGACGCTGGCGACATTGAAGAAATGGCGCCCGTTGACCCGGCCAATATCGATCAGCCGCGTCCGCCCGGCGGCGATCACCTTCGCAGCGGCGATGAGCGCAAAGGGAATGCCAAGGGTGCGCGCCAAATCGTTGGCATTGCCCATGGGCAGAATGCCGAGCACAAGACCGGTCTCGAGCAGCGTATCTGCAGCCGCCGATAAGGTTCCGTCGCCACCGCCGATGATAATAATGTCAAAATGACCCACAGCATCGCGGATCAGGCCGGGAATGCGTCGGGGTGAACGGACATAGCTCAGTGATCCGGTGATGCCGGCGTCTGCCAGGACGGCGAGCGCGCGGTCAAGCGGTTGCTTGCCCCTCGTCCCCCGTCGATTAACGATCACCAGCGCCCGCTGCTGGTTCGCCCGCATGAATGGTTCTCCTCCCCGGATCGCTGTCGTGGCTGCGCAATGCCCCAGGTATATGGGTCGGCGGCGCTGCCGTTAATCCGTGCACGACGGTTAAGCAGGGAAAAGGTGCATGACGCGCGTGTCACCGAACCTTCTCAAGACGCTCCCTCGACTCCACTGGAGGGTGAGATTAGGCTTATCTAATGCGAGTGTTGGGGGAGGGGGAAGACGCCGAGACGGCTGGACTCCCTCCGCAACAGAGGGAGGCCGCCATGGCTACGCTCATTGGTACCGACGCCAACGAAACTATCACCGCAAGCTTCGTTTCGCCCAGCGTGGCGCGAACGCCTGCCGGAAGTTTTCCTGGGACCGGAGCGGACTCCATCGACGGTGGCGGCGGCAACGACTCGCTCGACGGCGGCGCCGGCAATGATACGATCCTTGGCGGGGCGGGTAATGACACGCTAACAGGCGGCGACCCCAACGGCAGCGATTCCCTTGACGGCGGCAGCGGCGACGACTCGCTGATCGGCGGCAACGTCGTGGGGATCGGCAGCGGTGAAGACACGGTTTCCGGCGGCGCCGGCAATGATACCATCGTCGCCCACATCGACAGCGACAGCATTGTCCTGTCGGGGGATGCCGGAAACGACAATATCCAGCTGAGTGCTGTTTTCTACAGTTCCGACGCTGCCACGATCTTCGGCGGCGACGGGGACGATACGGTCGCTTTCTCTACGTCCATCGGCGGCAACATCGCTGTTTCCGGGGACGGCGGGAACGATAGCATTACTGGGTATTCATATGGGGGCGGCACGATCTCCGGCGGCTCCGGGAACGACACGATCGATGTCACGACGTGGCACGATATGCAGATCGTTGGCGGTGACGGCAACGATAGCATCGTTGGTTTCATCCACGAGTACGCGGGTGGGACGGTCGAGGTCTTTGGCGGCGCCGGTGACGACACGCTCGATGGCGCGATTAACACCCGTCACAACTCTGGCCACATCTCCCTCTATGGCGATGATGGCAACGATAGCATCAGCGGCTATGCAGCCACCGCCCTGTTCGGCGGCGCCGGCAACGACACCCTCCACGCTTCGACCTTTAACGATGCCACCCTCGACGGCGGCGAAGGCGACGACCTGATTAACAAGCTTGAGGTAAGCAATTTTCTCGACGGCAACGTTTCCATTGCCGGCGGCGCCGGCAATGACACCATCGATAGCGCCACGTTTGGCTTTGGCAACCTTACGATCGATGGGGGCGCCGGCAACGACGACATCACGGCGCAAGCAGGCGGGTACGGGTCATACAGCGTGAGGATCGATTGTGGCGGCGGTAATGATACCGCCGATGTCACTGCCAATTACTTGAGCGTGAGCATTTTCGGCGGGGCCGGCAATGACAGCCTCGTTGCGTCCGGGACAGGTTACAAGGTCAGCCTCTACGGCGACGATGGGAACGACACGGTCATCGGCTCGAGTAATTACGCTTATTCCGAATTTTACCTCTCCGGCGGGGTCGGCAACGACAGTCTCGGTAACGGCGCCGGCGATGCGACGCTGGATGCTGGAACCGGCGACGACACGCTCACCGGCGGCGCCGGCAACGACGTGTTCCGCTTCGAGCCTGGCGCTGGCGGCGAGAGCGATCGCATCACCGATTTTACCGACGGCGCCGACCTGATCGACTTATCCGCCTATCACCTGCGCTGGGATGAGATCGGCCGCACCGCGATCAGTGGCGGAGTGGAACTGCATCTGCCGAACGGCGATGTGATCACCGTTCTCGGCGCGACACTGGCCACCCTCACCGCCAGCGACTTCATCGGCCTGACGGGCGCAGGTCCGGGCAATGACTCGCTGGTTGGTACTGACGGCGCCGATACGCTGATCGGCTTCGCCGGCAACGATACCATCGCCGGGCTGGGCGCCGGTGACAGCCTCGCCGGGAGGAGCGGCGACGACTCGCTGCTGGGTGGCGACGGTAGCGATACCCTGTGTGGCGGCATCGGCAATGACACGATGGGGGCGGCGATGGCAACGACTTGGCCTGGGAGTCGGTGGCGATGATTCGTTGCAGGGCGTTGGTGGCAACGACTCATTGTTCGGCGACGACGGCAACGACACCCTCGCCGGCGGTCTCGGTGCCGATAGCCTCAACGGCGGCTTTGGTAACGACCTGATCGGCGGCGACGACGACAACGACAGCGTGCGCGCCGGCGCCGGCGACGACAGCGTCACCGGCGGTGAGGGCGATGATTCGCTGATCGGTGGTGCGGGCAACGACACGCTCGACGGCGGTATGGGCAACGACACGCTGGACGGTAGCGACGGCTTCGATTGGGCGAATTACGCTGCCGCCACCGCTGGCGTCGCCGTTTCACTGGCGCTCGGCGGGCCACAGAATACGCTTGGCGCCGGGACGGACGCCGTGCACCGGATCGAGGGGCTGGTGGGCTCCGCCTACGCCGACACGCTCATCGGGGATGCCAACGACAACGTGCTTGACGGAGGAGGCGGTAATAACAGCCTCGTCGGCGGCAGCGGTGACGACACGCTGCTTCAAGGATATGGCAACGCATCGGGCACGCTGAACGGTGAAGACGGCAACGACTCCCTTGCGGCCAGCCTGGGCAAGGACAGCCTCGTTGGCGGCGATGGTAACGACACCCTTTTCGCCAGCCAAGGCGACGATACCCTTGATGGCGGTGCCGGCAATGACTCGCTCGATGGCGGCGGTAACACGGACCTGGCCTCCTATGCTTCGGCATCCGCAGCCGTCAACGTTTCGCTGGCGATTGCTGGGCCGCAGCATACGCTGGGTGCTGGCATTGACACATTGGCGCACATCGAACAACTCGCCGGTTCTGCGTTCGATGACACGCTGACCGGCTTCGCCAACGGTTCATACGATAGGCTGATTGGCGGTGCCGGTGCCGACCTGCTCAACGCTGGCTCCGGTGACGACAAATTCGTCTACACCGCGATCACCGACTCGGGGCTGGGTGGCAGCCATGACACGATTGTTGGTTTTGGCGGCATCGGCGTGAACGGGGANGACCAGATCGACCTCTCGGCGATCGACGCCAATATGGGAGTGGCGGGCAATCAGGCGTTCAGCTTCATTGGCACCGAAGCGTTTACCGGCGTTGCCGGCCAACTGCACGCGGTGGCCACCAACGGCGGCGCCGACAGCCTGATCCAGGGTGACGTCACCGGCGACGGCGTCGCTGACTTCGAAATCCTGGTGAAGGGTGCAGCGGCGACGGCATGGGTGGCCGCGGATTTCATCCTGTAGACGTGCGGCGTGTTAGTCGGGCGCCTCGAAGAACCGCTCGTATTGGCTGCTTGGTCGTGATTCCTTGGTTGGGTTGGGGATCAGGGCGTGAGCGATGGGTGTGTATGGCGGTGACAAATTAGGCCACGTAGCGGCGGTGATTGGTGCTGCCGCGCCGGAGTAAAATCTGGCCAGTGGTTAGGCGGTCTCTTTTTTGTGGGGGCGGCCGGGGATGTTTGCCGTGGAAGTCTACGCCGCCGTTCGGCATTTCGTTTTCATCGAGGGCAACAGCCGGCGTGAGGCGGCCCGGGTGTTCGGGCTGAGCCGTGAGACGGTTTCGAAGATGTGCCGGTTCTCGTTGCCGCCCGGCTACACGCGAACGAAGCCGGTGAAGAAGCCGAAGCTTGGGGTGCTGCTGCCGGTGATCGACGCCATCCTCGAGGCCGACAGGATGGCGCCTTCGAAGCAGCGGCATTCGGCCAAGCGGATCTGCGAGCGACTGCGCGACGAGCACGGTTATGCCGGCGGTCTGACGGTGGTGAGGGACTACGTCCGGGTTGCTCGGGGAGATTGCGGGAGACCTTCGTGCCGCTGGCTCATCCGTCCGGTCATGCGCAGGTCGACTTTGGCGAGGCGATCGGCGTGATCGGCGGCGTCCGGCAGAAGATCCACTTCTTCTGCATGGACCTGCCGCAATCGGATACTCCTTTCGTGAAGGCCTATCCGGCGGAGACGACGGAAGCCTTCCTCGACGGGCATGTGTCGGCATTCGCCTTCTTTGGCGGCGTGCCGTTGTCGGTGCTTTACGACAACACGACGCTCGCGGTGGCGAAGATCTGCGGCGACGGCAGGCGGGAGCGCACCCGGGCCTTTACGGAACTGCAGAGCCATTACCTGTTCCAGGATCGCTTCGGCCGTCCCGGCAAGGGCAACGACAAGGGCAAGGTCGAGGGGCTGGTGAAGTATGCTCGATCGAACTTCCTGACGCCGATCCCCCAGGCGGCAAGCTTCGACGATCTCAATGCCATGCTGGAAGAGCGCTGCCGGCAGCGACGAGGCGAACGCGCCGGTCGCCACGGCGAAACCATCGGCGAGCGTCTCGTCGCCGACCTCGAAGCCTTCCGGGATTTGCCGGCGGTGCCATTGGAGCCGAGCGAGAAGCGGGCGGCCCGTGTCTCATCGACCGCCCTGGTCCGCTACCGCGGCAACGACTACTCGGTACCGACGGCATACGGCTTCCGGGATGTTGTGGTGAAGGGCTTCGTCGACGAGGTGGTGATCCTTTGTGCCGGCGAGGCGATCGCCCGGCATCGTCGCTGCTATGGCACGGGCACCTTCGTATTCGAGCCGCTGCACTATCTGGCGCTGATCGAGACGAAGCCGAATGCCCTCGACCAGGCGGCGGCGCTGAAAGACTGGGATCTGCCGGAGGCGTTCCAGCACCTGCGCCATCTCCTCGAGGCGCGCATGGGCAACCGCGGCAGGCGGGAGTTCATCCAGGTGCTGCGGCTGATGGAGGCGATCCCGATGGAGATGGTGGCGAGCGCGGTCAGCGAAGCGATCCGGCTCGGCGTCATCGGCTTTGATGCGGTCAAGCAGATTGCTCTGGCGCGCGTCGAGCGGCGGCCGGCCCGGCTCGACCTGACGGCCTATCCACATCTGCCGAAAATGGACGTCAGGATGACGGCGGCGGCTGACTACGCCGTTCTCGTTCCCGGGACAACGGCATGACCGGCAAGGCGGGCGCTGATGCGATGCCGGCGGGAACGACAAGCGGCACACCGCAGGTTCTGCTGGCGCATCACCTCAAGCAGTTGAAGCTGCCGACCGTTCTGCGGGAATACGACAAGATCGCCCGCGAATGCGCACGCGACGGCGTCGATCATCCCCGCTATCTGCTGCGCCTGGTGGAACTCGAACTGATCGACCGAGAACGCCGAATGGTCGAGCGGCGGATCAAGGCAGCACGCTTCCCGGCGGTCAAAAGCCTCGACACCTTCGACTTCACCGCGATTCCCAGCCTCAACAAGATGCTGGTGCTCGAGCTGGCCCGCTGCGAGTTCATCCTGCGCCGGGAGAACGTCATCGCGCTCGGCAACAGTGGCACCGGCAAGACCCATGTCGGGCTCGCCCTCGCTCTTGCCGCCTGCCAGAAGGGGTTCACCGTCGCCTTCACCACCGCGGCCGCCCTCGTGCACCAGTTGATGGAGGCGCGTGACGAGCGCCGCTTGCTGAAGCTGCAACGCGATCTCCAGTCGGTGATGTTGCTCATCGTCGACGAACTCGGTTACCTGCCGCTGTCGCCGACCGGGGCGGAACTTCTGTTCGAGGTGTTCTCCCAGCGCTACGAGCGCGGCTCGACCCTCGTCACCTCCAATCTGCCGTTCGAGGACTGGACCTCGGTGCTGGGATCGGAACGGCTCACCGGCGCGCTGCTCGACCGCCTGACCCACCACGTCCATATCCTCACCATGAACGGCGACAGCTACCGGTTGAAGCAATCCGCCGGACGTCGTCGTCCCCCCACCGCAGCCGATCGGGCGGAGCAAAACCAGACCACCGCCGAGACCGTCGATCCCGAGACCGGCGAAACCAGCAAGCCCTGATCCCCGAGGCAAAGCCGACGCACGGCAAGGGGCCCGATCGGGCCCCTTGCCGTGATTGCACCGCTCTCGCCCAAATGGCCTGCTTTGACTCCGCTACAGTGGCCCAGAATTGCTCCGCCGTTGACATCCGGCGGAGAGTCTGGAACATCCGCTCCCTCGACTTCGCGCTCGACACACTGGCAGGCATCGAGCGATCAATACATCCGGAAGTAGTCAAGTCGGGGCAGGAAGCACCGAACAGGCTCCTTGAGATGCTCGGCGATGACCCAGATTGATCTGCGCTACGTCAGCGGTCGCACCAACAAGAGCGGCAAGACGCTCTACTACTGGCACCGCCGGGGTTTTCCCCTGACACGCCTTTATGGCGACCTGCAGTCACTGGAGTTGGCCGAACAGGCGACCAAACTGAACCTCGCCGCCGATGGCGGTGGCCTCAAACCGGCCGGGGATACCGTTCAGGACGCCGAACCGGCACGCAAGAACAGCATCGGCTGGTTGATCGACGATTACCTCGCCAGCAACACCTTCGCCTCGAAGGCCGAGCGCACCCGCGACGACTACCGTTACTACCTCGGGCAGATCAAAGAGATGTTCGGCGATGCTCCGATCCGCGATCTGGAGCCGCCAGAGGGTCGGGTGTTCATCTACCGCTTCATCAATCGGTTCGCCGACAAGCCACGCAAGGGCAACCACTTCCGTGCCCTGTTCTCGGTCATCTGCAGCCACGCGCTGCTGATCAACAAGCTGAAGAGCAACCCGGTCGACGGCGTGCCGCAGCTCAGCACCAAGCCAAGGCAGCAGTTCTGGACCTTCGAGCAGGAGGAGACCTTCCTCGCCACCTGCGACGACGAGATGATCCAGCTCGCCTTCATGCTCGGCGCCTACACGGCCCAGCGCGAGGGCGACCTGCTCGCCATGGTGTGGAGCCAGTTCGATGCCCGCGAGAACACGCTGGCGTTACGGCAGAACAAGACCGGCGCGCGGCTGCTGGTGCCAGTGCACCGGACGCTGCGTGCGTCCCTTGACCGCACTCCACGGCAGGGGCTCACCATCCTCACCACACGCAGCGGCAAGCCGTTTCGCGAGGACTACTTCCGCCACCGCTGGCGCGACGCCATCCTGCAGGCCGGTCTCGATGGTCTCCGCTTTCAGGACCTGCGGCGAACTGCTGTCGTCCGCCTCGCCGAAGCGGGGTGCACCGATCCGGAGATCGCCGCGATCACCGGCCACTCGCTGGAGCGGACCCGGCAGATTTTGGAGACCTATCTNCCCCGAACCCCGGAGATGGCGCGCAACGCCATGGCCAAGTGGGAGAGCAAACCGGGAACGAGAGTCTAATCGATCTGTCTAATCGACTCGAAAATGAGTCTAATCGATCACCCTTCGTTCTTTGTAACCCTTTGAAATCGTTGGTAGCGGAGGAGGGATTCGAACCCCCGACACGCGGATTATGATTCCGCTGCTCTAGCCAGCTGAGCTACTCCGCCCCAGGGGCACGCCTGAGCGTTGCCGTTCAGGAGCGTCTGAATAAGGCCGATCGCGAAACTCTGTCAAGCTCGCCTGAGCGTCATGGTGCGAGCGACTTCCGTTGTTGTGGTCATCCGTCCTGTAGTTCGGCGATGAGGTCAATAGTCAGCGGCAGGAAGCGGTCTTCGCTTGCTACGTAGACGTCGATGCTGCCGCTGTGCAGATCGAAATGCCAGCCGTGCAGCCGCAGCCGACCGTCTCGCACCCGCTGCTCGATCCAGGGAAACGTCAACAGGTTGGACAGCGAGGTTTTGATTGCCTCCCGCTCCAGCTTGTGTAGCTGGACCTCCAGCGGCTGGTTGCGAGCGGCGATCAGCGTCCGACGACGCGCTTCGCCGGCGATATCGAGCCAGTTGTGAATGAACTCGTGCTCCTCCGCCGTCGTCGGATCGTTGGTGAGGAGCGCCTTGATGCCACCGCAGTTGGCGTGGCCGAAAACGATGATGTGCTGCACCTCGAGCGCGATGACCGCGAACTCAAGGGCTGCACTGATGCCGTGCTTCTCCTCGTCGCGCGCACACGGCGGCACCAGATTGGCGACGTTGCGCACCATGAAGATATCGCCCGATTCCGAGTTGGTGAGGATGGCGGGATCGACTCTGGAATCGGAGCAGGCGATCATCGCGACCTTCGGTTCTTGCTTCTGCGCGAGTTGATCGAAGAACTGGCGCTTCGGCGCAAACGTGTCTCTTTGGAAGTCGAGAAATCCGGCGGCGAGTTTGCGAAGCGGCACGGTCGTTCGTCCCTTGATCTTTGACGGTTTTGCCCGGACTGCGTCCGGCGGAATGCATGATGGGCTGAAGCGGCAGACGCTGCAAGCGGGAGATGCTGCAATGCGGAATGTATGGGTCGCATTCGCAGCGGCGATTACCAGTCGTCGTTGCCCTTGCCGCCACCGAGGCATGCAGGAAGGAGTGCGCTGCCATGCAAATAAGCATCATGACAGCACACAAAAAAATTCATACCATCTCTGTTATTGAGCTTGAAGATTTGACGCTCATCGGCCTAAAGCGCAACAAGGTTGAGATCGTCACTGTGCTGATGATGAGATCGGGTGGCAGTATCACTCTCGATAGTTTGCTTACCCGTCGAATCCAAAATAAAGACGCGAAGCGCGGACCTATAAGAAGAAAAAATGTTTACGGAGAGCGCCGGGACTGTATGCGGCCGTCTTGAGGACGGCCGTAATTTTGTGATTCGCTGGCCGGCATGCTGCTTTCTGTCCGTCAACCGCCTCTGACTATACCGCAAGCGCGCAATCGCTTGTGCAGCGTCCTTGATGGCGGTGAGACGCCTGGTCATCATTTTTTCGTCCTCCTGTTGACGCGTTTGGCCGCTGGTCGTCGTTCTTCGACGGCGCGTGTTTGCCTGCGGGCGCTATCCGGTTCTGTCAACCAAGCAGCGCTTGCCCGATGACGCGCTCGCCGGCGGCCTTTAAGCTGGCCGTCTGCATGCTTGGCAAGCAACCACCGGCGCCGGTCAGCAATGCAAGAACAGATGCGTAAGAATACGCTAATGGGAGGCCGAACCATGACGACGACCCTTGTCTTTCTTGATCGCGCGACCCTGTCACCCGAGGTGGTGCTGCGGGCGCCTGGCTTTGCCCACCGCTGGATTGACTATCCCAACACCCGCGCCGAGGAGGTTGCCGGCCGTGCCGCCGACGCCGATATCGTCATCTCCAACAAAGTGCCGGTGCGTCGCGAGGCACTGGAGCAGTTGCCGCGGCTGAAGATGATCGCCGTCGCCGCCACTGGCTACGACATGATCGACATCGCCTGCTGCCGTGAGCGGGGCGTCGTCGTGACCAACGTCCGCGGCTATTCGACGCCATCGGTCTCGGAACACACCTTTGCGCTCATTCTCGCCCTGAAGCGCAGCCTGCCTGCCTATAGTGATGCGATGCGGCAGCACCGCTGGGAGGCATCGCCGCTGTTCACCATCCTCGACTTTCCAATCCGCGATCTCGCCGGCTCGCGCCTCGGCATCATCGGCAAGGGTGCCCTCGGCCAGACGGTGGCGGCAATCGGCCGCGCCTTCGGCATGACGCCGCTGTTTGCCGCCCGCAAGGGGACGCAGGGCGCCGAGCCGCCTTACACGGCGTGGGACGAGGTGTTGGCGACCAGCGACATCATCAGCCTGCACTGCCCGCTGACGCCGCAGACGCGAGGGCTGATTGCCATGCCGGAGTTCCGGGCGATGCAACGCCGGCCGCTGCTGATCAACACCGCACGCGGTGGCTTGGTCGACGAGGCTGACTTGGTCGACGCGGTAGAGCAGGGGCTGGTCTCCGGAGTCGGCTTCGATGTCTCGCTGCGCGAACCGCCGGCCGTCGACAGCCCGCTGATGCGCCTCGTCGACCGGCCAAACTGCATCATCACTCCGCACGTCGCCTGGGCCAGTTACGAGGCACAGTCACGCCTCGTCGAACAGCTCATCGGCAACATCGAAGCCTTCGTCGCCGGCACTCCCACCAATACCCTGTAGGGCAGCCCTATAATCGTGCGTCTCACGCGGGCTGGCGCAGTGGGCCGGTCAGGCGAGTGAGCTCGCCGCGCGGCGCGATCCCGGCGATGCTCGCCTTGCTCCCCCTTCACCGGTGCCGTCGAATGTCCCATGATCACCTTCCTCCCTAACTCCAAGATAGCACGGAAAGAAGGTTAAGAAGACACTTCATCGCCTCGGACACATGGCAGCGACAGTTGGAGAAGATCAACGAGCGGTTCGGCGGTTCGGCGTAATCGCCAACCTCGGTGTTGACACCGAGAGTAACACCGTTGTTCCCTGTGGAACCCCTTGGATCAAACGACCGCTTTTACCCTAATATTTGCCATGTTTTCTAGTTAACCAAAACTGTCAATGTCTTCTGCAAGATATTGCTAGAGATGCGCTTCAGACGCATAGACTGAACGTCCCTAATTTTGTCTCGGAGTGCGCGAGCAGCGGCGATCTGTGCTTCATTATTTACCACTATAGTTGCAGAATTCAACAATTCTTCATCTTGCGGATGTTCGGAAAGTTCTGCTTTACCTCCCATAGCGGTGACTCGTTCGTCGATAATCTTGGCAACATCCCGACTGGAAGGGCGAAACACGATTCTGACCGTAGCTCATTCAGGGACAGCTCCTGCCTAGACGTCACCTCGGTAACGCCAATTGTTGGGAAACGAATGCCAAGCTGCCATACAAACCCTGGAAATGGTGGTCGCGGAAGCTGCTCAACTTGTAAGAGGCTCGCTAAGCACTGAGCCACGTTGGTCCTTGGCCATGCAACTACTGACGCGACGTCGCCGGTCTGTTCTACGACTAGTATCAGGTCGATATCGCGCATGTCTGGCTGTTTGTAAGCATGCAGACAATCGCTGATCATATTTGGGTGTTGGTTCTTTAGGTATTCTTCGGCTAGCGCGTCAAAGTCCGACCCTCTCGGCGTCTTGGCGTAGGTCGATGCGATTTCCAACAGCCGGTCAAATTGTCGCTTATACGGAGATGGAACGATCTTATCAAAGAATAAGTTCCCAAGCGGCACAAGCGGAGCTGTTAAGAGAGCGGTAATAAGCACTGCAAGAATGTTGCATAGAACGCTTTTTTTCCATGTAGTAGATAGAACACACTTAATCGCGTAAATGTACCGTAACAACAGCAAGAGCTGCAGGGTACAGAATACCAGGGTGATGACGATGGCAAACCAGAACGCAGACTGGTAGTGGAGCTTTTGAAGCCATGGAAGTAGAGGGTACGACAGACTAAACACCAAGAGTCCAATGACACCCCATGTGCCGACTGTGTAGGCACAATATAGGTAGAGGTGTTGGAATTCCGCGTTCATCCGCAAAATACGTGCCGACAACCTCAGTGCGTATGCGAATAACGCAACCAAAAGAATGAGTGGAAACGCCATGATCACTAGGCGAATAGTGTCAAGTGAAATGATGGTATTCTGAAATACGGCAGTAAAATCGGTAACAATCTCTGGAAGATTCCGGTGTTCCAGCACATGGGCCGCACAAAATATGTAAATTAATACTGAAATAGATAAGTAGGTAGTAGGGCGTGCATACAAATTATAGATTTCGAAATTATTCAATCTGTCTGTGTTTCTCAATCGTTCGCTAAGTAGAAAATCGTGGGCCGTGCGTATGTATCTCCCAAAAAACATAATACCCCAAAAGAGAGCTGAATCGAATTTTTCACCGATATCATCCGATTTTGTCGACGTTCCTGAATTGCTCACTTGTCTACTCCGCGATCTAGCAGTGCCTAATCATTGTCGGTCAGCATCGCGCGCACCGGCAGCTCCAGCTTGGCCTTATGTTCCGCAACCAGCACCCCAAGATATGCAATCAGGCTAAGAATAACGTTGCTATAGTACTAGGTTTGAATTCTACCGCAACGGCCGGAAGGTGTACATATATGCGGCGTAGAAAGAGCGTTAATTTCATATCAATATTGTTACTAGTAGGGCCAAATAGCTTTAGCGTATTCTAATGAATGGCTTTGCCATTTGCGCAGGCCTTTGAAAGGGCTGGGCAGCTACCACCCGCAGCGTCTGCCTGTCGTCTATTTCAAACCGATGCTTATGGCGCAAGTCGTCGATAGGGACGCGAGCATAGGATATCAGCCCGTCTTATTCATGACGCCGGCTGGGAGGTTGAGATTTTGGGCGACGCTGACTGATGGGACGAGCGTGGGCTTTCGGGTTTTCCCGGCTTGGTCGGATTGGATTTGATGGTGGTGTGGATGGTTTCCGGGAGGGGTTCGGCGGGGCGTCTCTGGCCCCAGTGCTCAGGGTCCGGCGAGGGCGGTGGCGAGGTGGCGGATCAGCGCCGCGTCCGGGCAGGCGGCGGCGAAGGCGAGGCGGACGCGGCATGCGGTCTCGATGACGCGGGCGCCGAGCTTCAGCAGTCGCAGTCGGAGGGTGGCGAACTCGGCGACCGCCAGGGCGTGCGTTTTCGGGATGGCGTCGCGCAACTCGAGGATGAGCCAGTAGGCAGCGGTATGCAGCAACAGTCGTACTTGGTTTGCCAGCGGCGAGCGGCAACTGGTGCGGTCCGAGGCGAGCTGGCTCTTGGTAAGCGGAGCTCTGACCCCACGTTGCGGCCGGTGATTGCTCGCGGATGATGGCGGCTCCCAGGACGGAGGCGCCGCGTGGATCGTTTGCCAAGTAAGGTGCCAATTAATTGGCAAAGCGCCCGTCAGGGCGAGGTACTGCCGTGGGGTGAGCGGCGGCGGCGGTGGAGCTGGGAGGAGAAGGCGCGGATCGTCGCCGAAAGTTTCGCCCCCGACGCCGTGGCGAGCGCGGTCGCCCGCCGGCACGGGCTGCACCGCAACCAGCTGTATGCCTGGCGGAAGGAGTTGCGCCAGGCGGCGGACGCGGCGACGGCGGACGCGGTACCGCTCGACTTCGTGCCGGTAGTGGTGAGCGAGGGGCGTTGTCCAGCCGGCAGTCCGGCGATCGAGATCGAGCTTGCCGGTGCTCGGGTGCGGGTGTCGCCGGGCGCCGATCCGGTGCTCCTGGCGGACGTGCTCCGGACGCTGAAGGCGCTCGGATGATCGTCCCGCCTTCAGGCGTCCGGGTGCTGGTGGCGACGCGGCCGGTCGACTTCCGCTGCGGCGCCGACCGACTCGCTTCGATCGTGCAGACGGCGCTGGGGCACGACCCCTTCTCCGGGACAATTTACGTCTTCCGTTGCAAACGATCGGACAGGCTGAAACTGCTCGTCTGGGACGGCAGCGGCTTGGTGATGGTGTGGAAACGGCTGGAGGCAGGCGTCTTTCGCTGGCCGCCGGTGACCGGGGGCGTGATGCGGCTGTCGGCGGCGCAGCTGGCGGCGCTGTTGGATGGCCTCGACTGGTCGCGGATGCACGCGCCGCGTCTCGGTCGACCGAAGAAGGCACAATAGGCTGTGCCGGCCTGCCGGGGAAGCCACAAGAACTCTGGTAAGCGTCTGGCATCGTGCTTAGAATCGCCGCTCATGACCGACCTCGACGCGATCCCCGACGATCCTTCCGCGCTGCGCGCCGCGCTGCTGGCGATGCGGGCCGAGCTCGCCGCCGAGCGGGCCCTGCGCCGCGGGCTGGAGGACCGGAACGAGCGGCTGCAGCACTTCATCCGCCAGCTGCAGCGGATGCAGTTCGGAAGGCGGTCGGAGGCGCTCGACCCCGACCAGCTGAACCTGGCGCTTGAAGACCTCGAGCAGGCGGTGGCGGAAGCCGACGCCGAGGCGGAGAAGGCCGATCCGCCGCGACGCGAGGCCCGCGCCCGCGAGCGGCGGCAGAACCGCGGCACCCTGCCCGGACATCTGCCGCGGATCGAGGTGGTGATCGAGCCGCCGACGACCATCTGCCCGTGCTGCTCCGGTGCGATGCACATCATCGGCGAGGACCGCTCCGAACGCCTCGACGTGATCCCGATGCGCTGGCAGGTGATCGTCACCCGCCGGCCGAAGTACGGCTGCCGCGCCTGCGGGAGTGCTGTGGTGCAGGCGCCGGCGCCGCCGCGGCTGATCGAGGGCGGCCTGCCCACCGAACGGCTGGTGGCGCACGTGCTGGTGGCGAAATATGCCGACCATGCGCCGCTCTACCGCCAGGCACAGATGCTCGCCCGGCAGGGTATCGCCCTCGACCGCTCGACGCTGGCCTCCTGGGTCGGCACCGCGGCGGCCGAGTTGAAGCCGCTGTGGCGGCTGCTGCGCGACGATCTGCTCGGCTCGGCGAAGCTGTTCGTCGACGAGACGCCGGCACCGGTGCTCGATCCCGGCCGCGGCCGGACGAAGACCGGCTGGTTCTGGGCGATCGCCCGCGACGACCGGCCGTGGGGCGGCGCCGATCCGCCGGCGGTGGTGTTCACCTACGCACCCGGCCGCGGCCACGCGCACGCGGCCACGCTGCTGAAGGACTTCCGCGGCATCCTGCAGACCGACGCCTATGCCGCCTACAAGGCGGTGGCCGGGGCTGCGGGCGACGAAGCGGCTGCCGGCTCCGCCGACGGCGGCGTCCTCCTCGCCCACTGCTGGGCACACTGCCGCCGGCGATTCTACGAGGTCGCACAGAAGCGGCCGGCGCCGATCGCCCATGAGGCGCTGCGGCGGATCGCCGCGCTGTACGAAGATCGAGGCGGAGATTCGCGGCAGGCCCGCCTGCGAACGGCGAGCCGTCCGGCAGGCGCGGACGAAGCCGCTGCTGGACGCGATGCGGCCATGGCTCGAGCAATGCCGGGCGCAGCTGTCGAAGAAGTCGCCGCTGGGCGAGGCGATCGGCTACCCGCTGAACCAGTGGGAGGGGCTGACCCTCTTCCTCGACGACGGCCGGATCGAGATCGACTCGAACGTCATCGAGCGCTCAATGAGGCCGATTGCTCTCAATCGCAAGAACGCACTCTTCGCCGGCCATGACCTGGGAGCGGAAAACTGGGCGGTGCTGGCGTCATTGATCGAGACCTGCAAGTGGCACGCGGTCAACCCGGAAGCCTGGCTCGCCGACGTGCTCGCCCGCCTCGTCTCCGGCTGGCCGAACCGCCGCCTCGCCGAGCTCACCCCCTGGGCATGGAAGGCCGAGCAGGACGCCCTCCACCGCGCCGCCGCGTGACCCATTCCGCTGCGGCCGAGGTCAAGACCGAGCACTCTGGCAAGCGAAAAGCAGGTGCGGCCGGAGCTTCGCTTACGGCTCTTGTGCATCTTGATCAGGTTTTCGGCTTGGCCGCGGGCGCAGTAGAGGACCTCGTAGACGTGCTCCGCCGAACCGGCTTCGAGACTGGTGACGACGAAGCGGATGTCGAGGCCGCGGGTCGTCGCTTCGATGCGGGCACACGCCCGGCGCTGCTGTTTCCACGACTTCGCCCGGTAACCGGTCTCGGTGAAGCCGCGCAGGCAGGGCTTCTTCTCCAGCGCCCGGCGGGTACGGATGTCGTCGGCGGCCTCGTCGACCAACCGGTCGAGCACCCTGTTGCCGGGCAGACCGAAGACGTAATCGATGCCGTTCGCCTCGCACCAATCCATCACCTCCGGGCGGCCGTAGTGGCCATCGCCGCGGATGGTGATGCGGGTGGCGGGCCAGCGACGGCGGACGTGACGGACGAGGCGGCGCAGATGGCCGCGGATCTCCTTGCCGGACGGCGTCTTGCCGGCGCGCAGGATCACCGCCACCGGCCGGCTCGTCGCCGTATCGTAGATGTGGATCGGCAGGAAGCAGCGCTCGTCGTAATGGGCGTTGAACAGCGACAGCTGTTGATGACCGTGGACGACGTCGCAAGTGTCGTCGATGTCGAGCGTCACCGCGGCGGGCGGCGCCGGATAGCTGGCGAGCCACAGATCGAGCATCACCCGGCCGAGCCGGATGACGCTGCGCAGGTCGGGGGCGTTCTCCCAGCGCGAGACGGTCGGCTGCGAGCACAGGTCCCGTCCGCTATCCGGCAACCGGCCGCAGGCGAGCTTGAACGCCGGATCGAAGCGCAGGCTGTCGAGATCGTCGGCGTCCTCCCAGCCGCAGGCGATGGCGAAGATGCGCGCCCGCAGAATGTCGGCCAACGGGTGAGTGATCCGGCTCGCGTCGCGGCCGTCCGGGATCACGGCGGCGAGCTTTGTGGAAATGCCCAGCCGGCGCTCGACTTCGGCCAGCAGCAGAACCCCGCCGTCCGAGCTGATCCGGCCGCCGTCGAAGGCGGCGGTGACCTTCTTGCGTCCGACGGCTGGAAACGAGAACGGCAGCGTCGTATCGTCGGTCATGGCGGATGTGGCCGGCCAGGATGTCGTCGAAGGGTTGGCTTCAGCAACCGAATCCTACGCCACATCAACCGCTTACGCTACATCCGCCAGTTCACTACGCCCGCCGTCGTGAATAAGACGGGTCAGTGGGAAGGGGCGTGTTGCGAGACGTTGTATCGACTACTCATTACTAATAATATATTCCTATGAATCTTTTGTCATCGCCACCAAGCATGACGACATGATGACAACGCAATGACGACATTGCCGCCCGGGATGACGACGCAAGACGACACTTGACGACAGCCTCCGCTTCCGCCCCGTCCGACTGAGCGCCCCCACCGGCGCGAACCCGGTCCGCTGCCGGCGCCCCAAGCCCTCCACCTCGCATCCCACCCTCGCGTTTGACCGCGCCGCGCATCGGTGCTACGCAGTTCGAATACGCGAAATTGTGCATATGCGAACGCTGAGGGGAGGATAACGAAGGTGAAACTGCCGAGCCAATTCTACAAGCCGCTCGCCGCTGGTGCGCCGATGCCGCTGCGTGAACTGCCGGTGCGGCCGGAACGGATGATCCATTTCTTTCCGCCGCACATTGAAAAGCTCCGCGCCCGCGCGTCGGAGATGGCGAAGCAGGTGGACGTGTTCCTCGGCAACCTTGAGGACGCCATTCCCGCCGACGCCAAGGAACCGGCACGCTCCGCCCTGCCGCTGCTCCGCTGAGGCGTGGACGTCAGCGGCGAGCGAGAATGATCGTCGCCAGCACCGCGGTGATGGCGATCAGTGTCCCGCTCAAGCCCCAGTGGGGATCGAGGGAGAGGGCCAGGCCGCCGACGATCGGTCCGCTCAAGGCACCGAGGGTGTAGCACACGGCTATCGCGCCGATGGTTGCCAGGATACCGGCTCCCGAGGTGGCCTCGTTCGCTCGCATCACCGCCAGCGTATAGAGCGCACCGGCGCCGGCGCCGAAGGCCAGCAGGACGGTAAAGCCGACGCTGCCGAAGGCGGCGGCCAGCGGTAGAACGCCCAGCCCCAGCCCCAGCATCATCAGTGCCACCGCGGCCGGACGGCGGCTGCCGAAGCGGTCGACGGCCCAGCCGAAGGGGATCTGGCCGAACAGGTTGCCAAATCCGGAGGCCGACGCCAGCGCCGCTGCCGCGCCGGCGCCGAGACCGGCGGCGACGCCGTAGAGGGGCAGGGAGGTGGCCGCGGCGCTTTCGAGCAGACCGCCGAGAAAGGCGAGGGCAACCATCGCCGGGCTGGCGCGCACGGCGCGGATCAGCGCCCAGCCGCCGGTTCGTGGCGATTCAACGCCATGAAAGCGGGACCCCAACGCCCCGAGCAAACCGAGGAGTCCCAGCACCGCGGCGATGCTGAAGCCGATGGCCACGTCGCCGCCGGTCAATGCCACGATCGCCGGGCCGATGCCGATCGCTGAGGAGCGGATCGTTTCATGCACCGAAAGGATACGGCCGCGGTAGGGACCGTCGGCCATCCGGTTGATGGTGCCATCACCGATGATCCAGCGGATGACACTCGACGTGCCAACGAGCATCGCCGCCAGGCCCCAGAAAAGCGGAGACTGGCTGCCGGCGAGAGAAACCAACAGCATGGACGTCGCCACCAGGAGCAGGCTGGCGAGATGAAACAGCGGCGCCGCACCGGCAATCCGCACCAGGGTGGGCAGAATCGGTGTCAGCGCGATCACCGCCGCCGCCGGCAAGGCGGTGACGAGGCCAATGGTCAGCGGCGAGTGGCCGGCAGAGGCAAGCCCGAGAGTGATCAAGGGCAGGCTCATCCACACTGCCGTTTCGGTGAGCGCGATCGATGCCGAAATGCGGCCAAGAGCAGTCCACTCCCGGCGCGTCGGCGGGACGCAAACAAGCGTCGTCATGATAAGTACTCGAAGTATGATTTTCTGGTCCGGGCGACTGCCGGCGCCATCTACCTGGCGGAAGGGCGCAGGATCAGCGTCGCGACGAAAGGTGTGGTCGAGCGTCGGCCGCTACCGCCCGCCGGATACCTCACGTACCAGATCGAGGAGGCGGATGATCAGCGGGTCCTTCGGGCTCGACGTGCGTGTCAGCATGCCCATGGGGAAATCTCGAAGCTTTCTTTTTCTACACTGTAGAACACGATACTCTACAGCGTAGAAAAGTCAAGCGAAGACCCTGTGCCGGATTCCACGGCACGGCGGCAGGGTGTCAGCTGTAGGCGTTTCGCCGACCAAAGTTTCGTCGGCACCGAATTTGGCAGCGGCGACGGCCAGCGGATGCCGCTGAGTTCGGCAGTGGTGGCTATTTCTGGTGATTGGCTTCGAGGGTAATCACCGCTTCGTCGGGCTGGCCGAAGTTGAGCGCACGGCGCGATGCCTCGTCGAGCATGTCACGGTCGACACCCGAGGGACTGAGAAGATGGACGCGGCGTTCCAGGACCTCGCGTTCACTTTGGATCGAGGCCACTTCCGCCTGCGCTGCCGCCACCTCCGCCTGCAATCGCCGCCAGGCGACCAACCCCCGCTCGCCACTGACGGTGTGGAAGGCGAAGTAGCACACGGCACAAATCCCAAAGGCAGGCCCGACCACATGGCGGGCGCGCAGCCGAAACTCATCGAAGAAGCCCATCCAGCGCACACCCCATTCTGACCAGCCTGATATGTGGTTGTGCCACCGATCGCCATTGTGATCCAGCATCGGTCAGCGGGCGGCGCGCATTCGCGGTTGTGACTGCTGGCGGCCGGTGTCCATTCCGCCCCGGCGACGGCTAACGTTCTGCTGTAGAAATAGAAAAAAGGGCGGAGAGGCTCCGCCCTTCTCGTCTTGGCGCCAGGAGAGCGCTTAGAGGCGGCGCAACGCGCGGCGGCCGGCATACTCGGCTGCCGTGCCCAGTTCCTGCTCGATTCGGATCAGCTGGTTGTACTTGGCAATGCGGTCGGAGCGGCTGAGCGAGCCGGTCTTGATCTGGCCGGCGTTGGTGGCAACCGCGATATCGGCGATCGTCGAGTCCTCGGTCTCACCGGAGCGGTGGGAGATCACCGCCGTATAGCCGGCCTTGTGTGCCATCTCGACCGCCGACAGCGTCTCGGTCAGCGAGCCGATCTGGTTGACCTTGACCAGGATCGAGTTGGCGATGCCCTTGGAGATGCCTTCCGACAGGCGGGTGACGTTGGTGACGAACAGGTCGTCGCCGACGAGCTGGCATTTGCTGCCCAACACCTCGGTCAGGATCTTCCAGCCTTCCCAGTCGTCTTCGGCCATGCCGTCCTCGATGGTGACAATCGGATAGCGGCTGACGAGGTCGGCGAGATACTTGGCATTCGCTGCCGAATCCAGTTCCTTGCCCTCGCCGGCGAGGATGTATTTGCCGTTCTTGTAGTATTCGGTGGAAGCGCAGTCGAGGCCGAGGTAGACGTCTTCACCCGGCTTATATCCGGCCTTCTCGATCGCCTTGGAGATGAAGCTGAGTGCTTCGTCGGCGCTCTGCAGGTTGGGAGCGAAGCCGCCCTCGTCACCGACGTTGGTGTTGTGGCCGGCGTTCTTCAGCTCTTTCTTCAGCGAGTGAAAGACCTCCGCACCCATGCGGATCGCCTCGGCGCAGGTGGCTGCGCCCACCGGCAGGATCATGAACTCCTGGAAGTCGATCGGGTTGTCGGCATGGGCGCCGCCGTTGACGATGTTCATCATCGGCACCGGCAGGACGCGGGCAAGCGCACCGCCAATGTAGCGATAGAGGGGCAGGTCGGCTTCTTGCGCCGCTGCCTTGGCGATCGCCATGCTGACGCCGAGGATGGCGTTGGCGCCGAGGCGGCCCTTGTTGGCGGTGCCGTCCAGGTCGAGCATCACCTGGTCGAGGTAGACCTGATCGGTGGCATCGAGGCCGCTGATCGCATCGGCGATTTCACCGTTGACGGCGGCGACCGCCTTGGTGACGCCTTTGCCGAGGTACCGCTTGGCATCGCCATCGCGCAGTTCCACCGCTTCGTGCGCACCCGTCGACGCGCCTGAGGGAACTGCAGCGCGACCAAACGCGCCGCTCTCCAGGATGACGTCCACTTCGACGGTCGGATTGCCGCGACTGTCGAGAATTTCCCGTCCCTTGACTTCTTCGATTGAACTCATAGAGGATACCCTCCCTTTTCCAAAGACTTGGTTGGCCAATACAGGCTTTCGTCGAGCGCCTCGACAGCCGTTACCTCGCGATTAATTGGTTGTTCGTGGTAGGCTCGACATCCGTTTCCCGATCTTGATCGCCTCGCACTTCAGGACAGCGGTGGCAGTGGGTTTGCCTTCGACCAGCGATCGAGTTCTTGCAGGGTAGACAACAGGTCCGGGAGGTCCCGCATCGGGATCATGTTGGGGCCATCGCTCGGCGCGTGATCCGGATCGGGATGGGTTTCGATGAACACGGCGGGGCGACGCCGACGGCGATCGCAGCGCGCGCCAGCACCGGCGCGAACTCGCGTTGGCCACCGGACGTGGTGCCACGCCCGCCCGGCTGCTGCACCGAGTGGGTGGCATCGAACACCACCGGATAGCCGCTGCGCGCCAGGATCGGCAGCGAGCGCATGTCGGAGACGAGGGTGTTGTAGCCGAAACTCACGCCGCGCTCGCAGATCATGATCGCATCGTTGCCCGCCTGATGCAGCTTGGCGACCACGTTGTCCATGTCCCAGGGGGCGAGAAACTGGCCCTTCTTGACGTTTACCGCCTTGCCGGTGAGCGCGGCGGCAATCAGCAGATCGGTCTGCCGGCAGAGAAAGGCCGGGATTTGCAGGACGTCGACTGCTTCGGCCACCTTGGCGCAGTGGCCCGGCTCGTGGACGTCGGTCAGCACCGGGAGATTAAACCGGCTGCGGATCTCGGCGAAGATTGGCAGCGCCGCGTCCATGCCGATGCCGCGGGCGCCCGCAAGGCTGGTACGGTTTGCCTTGTCGAAGGAGGACTTGTAAATCAGCCCCAGACCGAGCGAGCGGGCCATGCCGGCCAGCGCGTCCGCCGTTTCCAGCGCATGCTCGCGGCTCTCCATCACGCAAGGGCCGGCAATCACCGTAAGCGGCAGGTCGTTGCCGACGCTGAGGCCACCGATGGCGACGTGGCGAGGGGTGTTCACCGGACAATCTCCCAAGGTAATAGCGGGCATTGCGGATAGCGAATAGCCGGGTCTGCCGCGACGCGCAACCTCGTCTATACCAAACGCGATTGATCGATCGCCGCTCGGATGAAGGATGCGAACAATGGATGCGGTTCGAAGGGGCGCGATCGCAGCTCCGGATGGAACTGAACACCAACAAACCAGGGATGGGAGGGAATTTCGACGATCTCCGGCAACAGGCCATCGGGTGACATGCCGGAGAACATCAGACCGCAACGCTCCAGGGTTCCCAGATAGTTGTTGTTGACCTCATAGCGGTGGCGGTGGCGTTCGCTGATCCGGTCGCGACCGAAGATCGCCTGGGCGCGGCTGTCTGCCCGCAGCACACACTCGTAGGCGCCGAGCCGCATCGTCCCGCCGAGATCATCGCCCGAGCGGCGTTCCTCGCGGTAATTGCCACGCATCCACTCGGTCATCATGCCGATCACCGGGGCGGCGCAGGGGCCAAACTCGGTCGATCCGGCGTCGGGAATGCCGGCGAGATTGCGTGCCGCCTCGACGACGGCCATCTGCATGCCAAAGCAGATGCCGAAATAGGGCACCTTGCGTTCACGGGCAAAGCGCGCTGCGGCCACCTTGCCCTGCGCGCCGCGCTCGCCGAAGCCGCCGGGAACGAGAATGCCGTGCACGTTTTCCAGCACCGGCGCAATTTCGCTGCCTTCGAACACCTGGGAATCGATCCATTGGACGTGCACGCGCACGTTGTTGGCAATCCCGCCATGCATCAGCGCTTCGCCCAGCGATTTATAGGCGTCGGGCAGGCCGGTGTATTTGCCGACGACGGCAATGGTCACTTCGCCTTCAGGACGGGTTGCCCGGACAACGATATCGTGCCAGCGGCTCAGATCCGGCTCGGCGGCCTTGATCCCAAAATGCCGGCAGACCTCCTCGTCGAGGCCTTGCTCATGGTAGCTGATGGGGACGCCGTAGATACTGTCGACATCGAGCGCCGAAATCACCGCCTGCGCGCGAACGTTGCAGAACAACGAGATCTTGCGCTTCTCGCCCTCCGGGATCGGCCGGTCCGCGCGGCACAAAAGGATGTCTGGCTGGATGCCGACGCTTAGCAGTTCCTTCACCGAGTGCTGCGTCGGCTTGGTCTTGAGTTCGCCCGCTGCCGGCAGGTAGGGGATGAGGGTGACGTGCAGGTACATCACCCGGTCGCGCCCCAGATCATTGCCCATCTGGCGGATCGCTTCGAGGAACGGCAGACTCTCGATGTCGCCCACCGTGCCGCCGATTTCGCACAGCACGAAATCCTCGTCCGTCAGGTCGTCCTGGATGAAAGCCTTGATCGCATCGGTGATGTGGGGGATCACCTGGATCGTCGCCCCCAGGTAGTCGCCGTGCCGCTCGCGGGCGATCACCTGCGAGTAGATGCGCCCGGTGGTGACGCTGTCGCTGCGCCGCGACGGCACGCCAGTAAACCGCTCGTAGTGGCCGAGGTCGAGATCGGTCTCGGCGCCGTCATCAGTGACGAAGACCTCCCCATGCTGATAGGGGCTCATCGTCCCGGGATCGACGTTGATGTAGGGGTCGAGCTTGCGCAGGCGGACGCGAAAACCCCGGGCCTGCAGCAGCGCGCCCAGCGCGGCGGTGGCGAGCCCTTTGCCCAGTGAAGAAACGACACCGCCGGTAATGAAAACGAAGCGCGTCATTGCACGTGATCCGGCATGTACGGCTGTGGTTGATGGCCGTCGGTTACGGTGCGGGTGGGTTCAGGACTAATGATCAGGAGGGTCACCCCTTCCTGGTGTGGAGTTGTACCATAATGCCGCAACCGGTCACGAGAACCCTTTCGGTCGCTCTCCATCCGGGCGATCCAGGTGCCGCAACGAACGCTAGCGCCGCTCGCTCACGCGCTGAGCTTGCCTGTGCGGCGGTCACCGCGCGATCGGTGCTGCCGGCGCCTGCGGCGCCGCTTCGGGCTCGGGGAGCGGCGCCGGCTGCTCAATGGTCAGGGCCGGCGTTGTCCGCTGGATCGTCGCAAGTTTACCCAGCGAGAGGCTGGTAATGATAAACGCCGCCGCCAGGATAGCAGTTGCCCGCGTCAATAGGTTTGCGGTCGCCCGCCCGGCGAGAAAGCCGCTCGTGCCACCACCGCCCATACCCAACGCTCCACCTTCGCTTCGTTGCAGGAGCACCATGCAGACGAGGGCGATGGCGATGAGTATATGAACGGCAAGAAGGAAAGCAACCATACGGCGTTTATCCTGTGGAGGTAATGGTGTGGGCGCGGCCTAGCTGGGGCTTCCCTCGGCCACGGTCCAGAAGTCATCGGCCTTGAGCGACGCACCGCCGATCAGGCCGCCATCAATATCCGGCAGTGCCAGCAGTGTCGCGGCATTCTGCGCATTCATCGAACCGCCGTAGAGGATGCGCATCTCGGTCAGCGAACTGGAACGACCGGTCAACTCACTGCGGATCATCGCGTGCACTTCTTGCGCCTGCTCCGGTGTTGCGGTGCGACCGGTGCCGATCGCCCATACCGGCTCGTAGGCGATGACGGTGTTGTCGGCCGTCCCACCCTCGGGCAGCGAACCATGCAACTGGCTGCGGTTCACTTCCAGCGTCTTGCCGGCGTCGCGTTCATCCAGCGTTTCGCCGATGCAGACAATGACCTTGAGGCCGGCCGCCAGCGCCGCTTCCGCCTTGGCCTTGACGATGGCATCGGTCTCGCCATGGTTGGTGCGCCGCTCGGNGTGACCGACAATCACGTAGCTGCAGCCCAGATCCTTCAGCATTACCGCGCTGGTATCGCCGGTATGAGCACCCTTTGGCTGCATGTGGCAGTCCTGGCCGCCAACGGCAATGCCGCTGCTACCGACTGCGGCGATCGTCGATGCGATCAGCGTAAACGGCGGGCAAACCAGCATATCAAAGCGGGCGCCGGGTGCCGCTGCCATCTTCGAAGCCAGTGCCGAGGCCAGAGCCTGACCATCGGCCTTCAGGCCGTTCATCTTCCAGTTTCCCGCGATCAGTTTGCGGCGTGCCATCGCTCCCTGCCCCTTAGTTCCGGTGGTTTGATATATTCGCGCTTCTTAGCACAGCGATTCCGGCACACCAAGAGGCACGGCGCCGCGGCCACCAACCTCACTTGCGTGGAACGAAGATGAGCGTCGCCAGCGGCGGCAGTGTCATGTCGAGCGAAAACGGTCTGCCGTGGCAGGCAATCGCATCGGCGACGATTAAACCGGCGTTGCCGACGTTGCTGCCGCCGTAGATCGCCGCATCCGTGTTCAGGCGTTCGGCATAGCCGCCATGCTGAGGGACGCCGACCCGGTAATGCTCGCGGACTGCCGGTGTCAGATTGCAGACAACGACGGCGATATCACTTGGATCACGGCCCTTGCGGAGAAAGCAGATGATGCTCTTCTCCCAGTCGGTGCAGTCGATCCATTCGAAGCCGGCCGGCTCGCAATCCAGCTGATGCAGTGCCGTCACCTCGGCATAGAGGTGGTTGAGATCGCGCACCAAGCGCTGGGTGCCGGCATGCAGCGGGTCCTCGAGCAGGTGCCAGTCGAGGCTGGCGTTGTGGTTCCACTCTGCCTCCTGGGCGAACTCGCAACCCATGAACAGCAGCTTCTTGCCGGGATGCCCGTACATGAAGGCGAGGTAAGTCCGCAGGTTGGCAAACTTCTGCCAGCGGTCGCCCGGCATCCGCGCCAGCAGCGAACCCTTGCCGTGCACCACTTCATCGTGGCTGATTGGCAGGACGAAGTTTTCGGCGAACGCATAGGTGAGACTGTGCGTCAGCTGGTCGTGATGATACTTGCGGTAGATTGGATCGCGGCTGATGTACGACAGGCTGTCATTCATCCAGCCCATGTTCCACTTGTAGCCGAAGCCGAGGCCGCCGAGGTAGACCGGCCGCGAGACCATCGGCCAAGAGGTCGACTCCTCGGCGATCGTCGACACACTCGGAAATTGGCCATAGAGGTGCTCGTTGACCCGGCGCAGGAAGGCGATCGCCTCCAGGTTCTCGTTCCCGCCGTAACGGTTGGGAATCCACTCGCCCGGCTGGCGGCTGTAGTCGAGGTAGAGCATCGAGGCGACGGCATCCACCCGCAAACCGTCCAGGTGGTACTCCTCCAGCCAGAACAGGGCGTTGTTGAGCAGGAAGTCGGCCACCTCGTTGCGGCCGTAGTTGTAGATTAATGTGCCCCAGTCGGTGTGGCTGCCCTGGCGTGGGTCGGCGTGCTCGTAGAGCGCCGTGCCATCGAACCAGCCGAGACCCTGCGGGTCGCGGGGGAAATGGCCCGGAACCCAGTCGTTGATGATGCCGATGCCGGCCTCGTGGCAGCGGTCGACGAAGTTGCGAAACTCGTCCGGCCGGCCGAAGCGGCTGGTGGGGGCGAAGAGGCCGAGCGGCTGATAGCCCCATGAGCCGTCGAAGGGGTGCTCGGAGATCGGCAACACCTCGATGTGGGTGAACCCCATCTCCTTGACATAGGGGACCAGCGTATTCGCGAGCTCCCAGTAGGTGAGGTGACGGCGATCTCCCTCGACGCTGCGTCGCCACGATCCCAGGTGCACTTCGTAGATGGCGACCGGAACGTCGGTGCGGATTTTGCTGCCTCTTTCCTCCATCCACGAGCGGTCGCTCCAGCGGTAGCGGCCGAGGTCGTAGACGATGCCCGCGGTGCCCGGCGCCTGTTCGCAGAAGAAGGCGAACGGATCCACCTTCAGCGCCATCAGTTTGCCGTCCTTGGCCAGGATCTCGTACTTGTAGAGAATCCCCTCGGCCAAACCCGGCACAAAGATTTCCCAGACACCGCATTCGGCGCGCAAGCGCATCGGATGCCGTCGGCCGTCCCAGTCATTGAAGTCGCCGACGACGCTGACGCGGTNGGCGTTCGGTGCCCAGACGGCGAATCCCACGCCGTCGACGCCTTCCATCCGCATCGGCCGCGCGCCTAGCTTTTCGTCGAGGCGGAGGTGTTTGCCCTCGGCGATCAGGTAGACGTCCATCTCGCCCAGGATCGGCGGGAACCGGTAGGCATCGTCGATGGTCCACTCCGTTTCCTGCGTGCTCACCCGCAGGCGATAAGCAAATCGCCCTCCTGGACGGCGGATGCGGCCTTCGAACACGCCATCGGGGTGGATGCGGGCCAAGTCTCCCACCGCCAGGTCGGTTGTCGCGTCGAGGACACTGACCCGCTCGGCGCCGGGAACAAAGGCACGCACAACAACACCACCGCTCCCGTCCTCGTGCATGCCGAGGTACGAGAACGGATCACTGTGAGCGCCAGCTAGGATGCGACGGACGTTATCCTCGACGGGTTTGCGAGCCATGCAGCGGCTTCCTTCCGTTCAGCACCGAGCGCGGGAAGACCGGCCCGGCAGGATTTACTCCTTGTTATCTTCGTTATCTTGGTTCTGCTCGGCGGGAGTGTCGGCGGCGTCGGATGGGGTGGCGTCCTCATCCTGTCCTCGCTTCGACGACCGCTCTTGCTTTACCTTCAATCGCTCGGCTTTTTCGCCGCCTTGACGCGGTCCTTTTCCATGCGATCGAAACGATAGTTGGGTTTCCGAGCCATGCGCTCTCTACCTCCTGACGGTGCACGGAGCACCTGCTGCCTGTGTAACGACACCGCCGCCAGCGGCTGGCGAGGCGTCACAACCTCAGATGTTACGCCGCTGCCCGCCGTCGCCGCGACCCGCTGCGCGCTCTGGCTGGCCGCTTGCGGCCGGCGGTCGCCGCCGTCGAGATGGGGATCACCGCGGCGGCAACCGCCGGGGTGGCCGGTGCCGCTGCGGCACCGGCACGTATGCCGGCAGGCGCGGCGTGTCGGCGACGGTGATCTTGCGGCGGATAAGTCGCTCGATATCGCGCAGGTAAGACCGCTCCGTGGCATCGCAGAACAGGAACGCCGCCCCCGAGGCGCCGGCGCGCGCGGTGCGACCGATGCGGTGGACGTAGGTCTCGGGCGTGTTCGGGACGTCATAGTTGATGATGTGCGACACTGCCCGGACGTCAATGCCGCGGGCGGCGATATCGGTGGCGACGAGGACGCGGGAACGACCGCTGCGGAAATCCTCCAGCGCCGCCTGCCGGGCAGTCTGCGACTTGTTGCCATGGATGGCGGCCGCGGCAACGCCACTGGTCACCAGTTGGTCGGTCACCCGATTCGCACCATGCTTGGTCCGGGTGAAGACGATGACCCGGGACATGGCTGCATCCTGCAGCAGCGAGCCGAGCAGTCGCCGCTTGTCCGCCGTCGTCACGTGGAAGACGCACTGGTCGACGAGTTCGATCGCCGTTCCGGCCGGCGCCACTTCGACGCGCTCCGGATTGCGCAACATGCTGGCGGCGAGCCGGGCGATCTCCTCCGGCATCGTCGCCGAAAACAGCATGGACTGCCGCTCGGTGGGAAGCGTGGCAAGAATCCTTCGCACGTCGCCGATGAAGCCCATGTCGAGCATCCGGTCCGCCTCGTCGAGGACGAGATGGGAAACCCGGTCCATCCGCGCATGGCCCTGGCCAATGAGATCGAGCAGGCGTCCCGGTGTTGCCACGAGGATATCGACGCCAGCTTGCAGCGCTTTCACCTGGCTGCCTTGGCCGACACCACCGTAAACAACGGTTTCGCGGAGTTTCAGGTGCCTGGCATAGGTCTTGATTGCCTGCGCGATCTGCGCTGCCAATTCGCGCGTCGGCGTCAGAATCAGCGCCGCGGGGCCTCGGCCGCGCGAGCGACCGGGTGCCGCCAAATGCTGCAGGATCGGCAGAGTGAAGGCCGCCGTCTTGCCGGTTCCGGTCTGAGCGACGCCGAGCACGTCGCGACCTTCGAGCAGCAGCGGAATCGTCTGCTGCTGAATAGGGGTGGGATGTTCATAGCCTGAAGCGAGCAGCGCCCGCCGGATCGGTTCGGCGACGCCGAGGTCGAGAAATGAAAGCAATATGGAATCTCATCCAGTTATGATCACGCGACGACATTCCCTGCGGTCTCAGCCGCAAAGCAACGCGCGCAAGCGATCTTGTGAGTGCCTCGCATGTCAGAGGCGGAAGAACCTGTCGTTCTAAGCACCTGCCGGGACCGCAACTGGAGAAGTCGCGATACACGCGCCCAGCGTGCTTGTAGCCGCCTATGCAGCAGTGGTTAGGGTGGGCCGATGCGTGTCGGAAGTCAAGATCGTGATGCAGGGCGTCGCGGCGGGGCATCCCCAGCGCTTGGCCTGTGGCGGTAATCGGCGCTGCCGTGGTTGCATTCGCCGCGTATAAGGACCATTTAGGAGATATATCATGTTCTTTTCGGGCCGGCCCGTCATCACCAGCAACCCGTCGCGTTGGTTTTCGTGCTTCCCTAATCGAATGCTGATCGGGCCGGCGCTCTTGCCGGCCCTGACCCTTAGGGAATCAAACGAATGTCAGCTGGTACGGTTAAGTGGTTCAATTCGGTCAAAGGCTACGGCTTCATCCAACCGGACGACGGATCGAAGGACGTTTTCGTTCACATTTCGGCGGTCGAGCGCTCGGGCCTTGGTCATCTGGGCGAAGGGCAACGGGTGGAGTTCGACACCGAGCGCGGGCAGCAGGGCAAAACCTCGGCGGTAAACCTGCGCAGCGCGTAGTTCGCGTTGGCTCGATCGTCTGCATCAATGGCGTCCGGTAAGTGCAACATGGCTGGGTCAACACGTTTGTTGACATAGCGTCGCAATTGTTCGCCTCCGGTACACGCATCTGAGGAGCCGCATCACCAAGCGCCCGAAACTTCCCACGGTTTGTTGGGGGTGCGGGCGTAAGGGTGGGTGGCGCGTACGCTGAGGAGGAACGGATGGGCATCGCGACCAAACTGCCAATGATGAACGATACGGAACTAGCGACGCTGCACGGGAACACCAAACGTCTAAGTAACGCCGGCACGCCGGCGCAGCAATCGGCCGCCGCAGCGCTCATGCCGTCGATCACGGCAGAACTGGAGGCACGAACCAGCGCCGCTACCGCCAGAAAAGCGAAAGCGTTGGTGGAGAGGCGTGCCAGTAAAATAAAGACGGGAACAGCGGCTGCAGGCATAGCCCAGAGTGTAGGTGACAATGAAATCGCATAAATTCGCCGTTGGTCAGACAGTTCGCTATTCACCGGGTAGCAAATCCTATTCGGCGCCTGCAGACAGCTACAAGGTGGTCCGCCTGCTGCCAGCAGAAGCCAACGATTATCAATATCGCGTCAAGAGCAGCGCGGATGGTCATGAGCGCGTGGTCAAGGAAAGCCAACTGAGCTAGCAGCAGATAAATTTTAAAGTTTCATCAGTGCCATATTCTGCGTTTATTGATAACGGCGCTCGCTTTTGCGTTGTGATCGGGGCCGGTTCTGAACCCGGCAGAGTGCCACAATGACTTACTGCGTTGGCGTTATTCTCGATGCCGGCATGATTTTTGCCTCCGACTCCCGCACCCACGCGGAAGTAGACGATTTTGCCAAGTTTTGCAAAATGACGGTGTTCGAGCGCGCGGGCGACCGGGTGATCGTGCTATTAAGCTCCGGGAGTCTGGCCGGTACCCAGGCAGTCATCAGCCTGCTGAAGCAACGCGCTGACGCTGCGGGGGATGCCCTCACGCTCTGGAACGCGCAAACGATGTTCGACGTTGCCAACGTGGTGGCCGATGCGATGCGTGACATCGAGCGTCGCGACGGCAGGTACCTCGCGGACAGCGCAATTCGCTTCAACGCCTCGTTCATTGTCGGCGGCCAGATCCGCGGCGAGGCGTCGCGGCTATTTCGTATCTATGCCGAGGGCAACTTCATCGAGGCGGGGCGTGACACGCCCTTCCTGCAGACCGGCGAAACAAAATACGGCAAGCCGATCATCGATCGCGTGATCACCCCGTCGGCCTCTCTTGCCGATGCGGCGAAGTGCGTGCTGGTCTCGTTCGATTCGACCATGCGTAGCAACCTCTCGGTCGGCATGCCGATCGATCTGATCTGTTACCAGCGGGACAGCCTCAACATTTGGATGCGTCGGCGGTTCGACGAAGGGGATGCCTATTTCGCGGCACTCAGTCGCCAGTGGAGCCAAGGCGTGCGATGTGTGTTCAGCCAGTTGACCCCGTTGCAATGGCCAAGCTCAGTGGATGGGCGGCCAATTCCATCGGCAGACATCAAGGAGTGAGGCATGTACCTCCGACTCGGCTATGAACTGATTTACGACTGTCCGCAACCGACGCCGATGATCCTGACGCTGAACGTCCATTATACCCGCGTCTCCGATCTGATCGCTCCCGACCATCTACAAACCGACCCGTCTGTCCCTCTCTGCNNCGCCGCTTATCGTGACGGTTTTGGTAACTGGTGCACNCGGATCGTCGCGCCGCAGGGACGTATCCGCATCTACAGCGATGCGATCGTCCGCGACAACGGCCTGACGGATATTATTGTTCCCGACGCACTGCAGCACCAGGTGCAGGATCTGCCGGAAGAAACCCTCGTCTATTTGCTGGGTAGTCGCTATTGCGAAACAGACCGCTTGTCGGAGATCGCGTGGTCGCTGTTCGCGTCAACGCCACTCGGCTGGCCGCGGGTCCAGGCCGTTTGCGACTTCGTGCACCAGCATATCTCCTTCGGCTATCATCATGCGCGGGCGACGCGCACGGCGATGGAGGTGTACAACGAGCGGGTGGGCGTCTGTCGCGATTACGCGCATCTGGCGGTCGCCTTCTGCAGGTGCCTCAACATCCCGGCGCGCTACTGCACCGGCTATCTTGGCGATATCGGGGTGCCCCTGTCGGACGAGCCGATGGATTTCTCCGCTTGGTTCGAGGTTTTCCTCGGCGGCCACTGGTATACCTTCGATGCGCGCAACAATATNCCCCGCATCGGCAGAGTGTTGATCGCCCGCGGACGCGATGCTTCGGACGTGGCAATCAGCAGCACCTTCGGTCCGAACGTCCTCGCTGGTTTCAAGGTCTGGACCGATGAGGTCGATCCGCATCAAGCGACGAACATCGGNCTCGCTTTCCTGGTAGACGGCAGCGAGCCACGCTGCCCAGGCCGCGCAGGCTCCGGTTGTGGTCAACAGATCCTGGCGAATCTCCACCAGCACGTGCGGCAATCCCCGCTGCTCGCCGTGTACCGGCACTGTGTGGTCGTAAGCAGTTTCGACACTATAGGGCTGGTTGTGGCCGATCACGTGCTGCCCTCTCGTCTGCGCCACTTCGATCAGTCGCAGCGCCAGCCGGGAATCGGATCCGTAGGCGAATCCCACCTCCCAGGGGCGGCGCTCGCCGTTCAGCACCGGAGTGAAGCTGTGGATGCTTAGGATCAGGCTTGGCCGTCCGGCGGCGGCGCGGTGGTCGAGCACGTCGGCAATGGCGCGATGGTAAGGGGCAAACAGTTCGCTGATACGGATTTGGCGCTGACTTGCGTCGAGCCCCTGGTTGCCGGGGATGACCACACCGGCACTGCTGGCGGCAATCAACTCATTACTGCCCAATGGTCGGTTGCAGTCGATGACCAGCCGCGAATAGCCGCTCGCCACCAGCGTCGCATCGAGCAGTTGGGCGAGGCGACGGGCGACCTGCAGCGCACCTGGATCCCAGGCGATATGGCTGGCGAGGGCGGCAGCGCCGAGGCCAAGCCAGTCGAGGCGGCGCGGAATGCGGTTGGCGGCGTGATCGCAGACGACGACGGCATGGCCGGTACCATGCGGGTTGTCCACCGTCCATGCCGGCGACTCGTCGGTGGCGAGGAGTCGCGCCACCCCGGGGCTCAAGCACATGCTCCCGGCATAGCGATTGCCTTGCAAACGCCACCGCAGGTCGCGACGACGGTAAGCCTTGCGCGCGCTGGGTCGAAAGCGAATTGAGCGAATTGCATTTCCATCGCGACCACCGTACTTCACCGGTGCTCGAGACGCTATCGCCTTGGATGCTGGCGCGTGTCCAGTGCAGCCATAGGGTACAGCCCCGATCTTTCACTCTCCGGAACGTGAGTGTATCTTGCGCCTGAAACGCCTATTGTCTGCTATATGGGCGGCGTGCCGGCGATGCTGGCCTCGCGCAAACGGGCAGAGCAAGTTCTGGTGCCACAAGTGAGGTCTCGTTGATGCGTGTGCAGCCGAAACCGCTTGATCGCTATCCATGGTTTCTGCGCCCTTTTTTCTGGAACCAGCGGCGCAAATACGGTGCTGTCCTTGAGCCGGCACGCTTGTGGGGGCGCTCACCGCTGCTGTTTGCCGCCGTTGCCTTGCTTTATGGCGCGCTCGATCGGCGATCGTCGCCGCTGCCGGCGGCACTGCGCTCGCTGGTGACGGTTCGGATATCGCAGATCAACTGGTGCCGCTTTTGTGTTGATATCAACAGTGCCACCTTGCTTCGCCGCGGCGTCGCCTTGGCGAAGGTGCAGGCGCTCGCCGATTGGCGCAACAGCCCGTTGTTCGATGCACGTGAGCGGGTGGTGCTTGAATACGCTGAGCGGATGACGGATTCGACGCAAAGCGTCGATGACGCGTTGACAGTGCGGCTGCGCCAACACTTCGATGATGATGCGATCGTTGAACTAACCGGCCTGATCGCCTTTCAGAATCTGTCGAGCAAGTTCAATGCGGCGCTCAACGTTCCACCACAGGGCTTCTGCACTGTTCCGACAACCAAGGTTGATACNGAACGAAGCAGCACATGCGTCGTCGTAAGTCCCCATCACTCGAACCACGGTTTCCCAGGATGCCTCTGGTCTTCAGACGCACGATCGTTGCGCTGCTGGCGGGTTTCGCCGCCTTGGTTATCGCCGCCTACGCCTGGATGCCGGAACCGGCGAACCGCCCCGCGGCTGATGCGCAGGCGGCCAGTCTGCCGGACAACTGGATTATCCAGCCTGAGCTTGCGCGCCAGTTGATCAGCGGTGGCGCCCTCGTTCTTGATACGCGTGATCCCTTGCTTGCCTTGGTACAGCCGCTGCCCGGCTCGGTACCGGTGCAATGGCAGGCCTTCTCGCAGGCCGATGCGCCGTCCCGGGGCCTGTTGCTCGACGACGACGATGCGTTATCACAGCGGTTACAAGCGATCGGCGTTAGCGCCGATCGCCCCGTCGTTGTCATTGCCGATAACAGCCAGGGCTGGGGCGAAGACGGCCGCATCGTCTGGATGCTGCACACGCTAGGTCACGAAAAGGCGTATATGGTTGACGGCGGCATCAATGCGCTGCTGGCGTCCGGCAGTATCACCATCCCCACCGTTGCCGGTGCGGGCGATTTCGTCGTCAACCGCAACGAGCGGTGGCTCACCACCATCGAGACGGTCCGCGACCGGCTCGATACGGAGGACGGAGTCTTTGTCGACGTTCGCGAGCCGCGCGAGTTTGCCGGGGCCGTCCCTTATGGCGAGACGCGCGGCGGCCATCTTCCCGGCGCCAAGCACGTGTATTATCGCGAGTTGCTGGGGGCCAACGGACGGCTGCTGCCTGAGGCGCAGATTCGCGCGCTTCTCACCAGCCGCGGCATTACCGACGATGTGGAAGTGATCGCCTACTGTACCGGCGGGGTACGCTCCGCCTGGTTTACCGCCGTCCTGCATGATTTGGGTTATCAAGTCAGGACCTACGCCGGGTCCATGTGGGAGTGGTCGGCAGCGGAAGCGGACTCACATCCACTCAGCACCGAGATCGCCTTTCGTCCGGCCTCTTAGGCGTCAGTACACGGCGGGCAGGGCGCGGGCATCGGCTGTTCGCTACCGCGGGTTACCGCTGCCTCGGCCATGGCGAGGACCTCTGCCGGCGTCAGTCCGCGGTCGCGCAGTGTGCGGATGCTGAGGTCCTGACTGCGCTTGGCGAGGCGCCGTCCCGACGCATCGCAGCAAAGCCGATGATGCAGCCATTGCGGCGCCTCAAGGCCGAGCAGGGCGTAGAGCAACCGATGGACGTGGGTTGCCGCGAACAGATCCTCGCCGCGGGTGACGAGAGTAACGCCCTGCGCCGCATCGTCGATCACCACCGCCAGATGGTAACTGGTGGCCATCTTCTTGCGAGCGATCACCACGTCGCCGTGGTCGCTGAGGCGGACCGGCTGGTTGCCGCGCACCGCATCGCGCCAGACAAGATCGCCAGTGTGGGCGAGGGCTCGCGCTGCATCCAGGCGGATCGCGTAGGAGGCACCGCCGGCAATCAGCTGCGCGGTCTCGTTGCGGTCGCGCTGGCGGCACAGTCCCGGATAGATGCTGCGCGTCGCGTCGCCGCCTTGCGCGGCGCCGTTGGCGGCCTCGATCTCGGCGCGGATTTGCTTGCGGGTGCACAGACAGGGGTAGGTGACGCCGAGGCCCACCAGGCGATCGAGGGCCGCCGCCTGGTAGTGCGCCATGCGTGCCGACTGGCGCAGCACCGGCTCCTCCCAGCGCAGTCCGAGCCAATGCAGATCCTGCAGATTACGGTCAATGAAATCGTCGCGACAGCGTCCGAGGTCGATGTCTTCGATGCGGACAAGGAAACGTCCGTGCGCTCGCATCGCCGTGGTGAAGGCGAACCACGCCGCGTAGGCATGGCCCAGGTGCAGGTCGCCGGTGGGGCTAGGGGCGAAGCGGGTAACGATCGGCAACATCCCTCCTCCTGGCGGCGCTCCTGACGTCATCCATGGCCGAAGCCTGCCTGCAACCAGGACAATGAACGCGATGGAACAAAGGGCTATTCCAATACCTGCAGTCGATAGCCGACGCCGGTTTCGGTGAGAATATGGCGCGGCCGCTCGGGGTTGGCTTCCAGCTTCCGCCGCAACTGCCGAATATAGATGCGCAAGTACTGTACGTCGCCAGCCGCGCCCCATACCTCCTGCATGATCATCCGATGCGTCAGCACCTTGCCGGCATGGATCACCAACAGGCGCAGGATGTCATACTCCTTCGGCGACAGCTTGACTTCAGCATCGTTGACGGTGACCCGGCGGCGAACGAGATCGACGCCAAGCGTGCCGCTGCGGAACAGCGGTTCGCCGCCTTCCGCCTGGACTCGATGACGAAGCGCAGTGCGGATGCGCGCCACCAATTCCGCCATGCCGAAGGGCTTGGTGACGTAGTCGTCGGCGCCGAGGTCGAGGGCGTCCACCTTGCCGCGCTCGTCACCGCGGCTCGACAGGACGACGATCGGCGCCTTGGCAATCTTGCGAATGCGGCGGATCAGCTCGATGCCGTCCATGTCCGGCAGTCCCAGGTCCAGGATCAGCAGGTCAGGGCGTTCGCCCAGCCGCTGCAACGCTCCCGCCGCGCTCTCGGCCTCAATGATGCGGAAGCCCTGAACGACAAGACTGGTGCGCAGCAGGCGGCGGATCGGTGGCTCGTCGTCGATGACGAGGATTAACGGGCCATCGTCGCTCATGCCGCCGAACCCGTCACCGGCACGTCAGCAGCGTCGGTGCGCGGGAAGATGATGGTGAACACCGCACCCGAGCGGTCTGGCCGATTGGCGGCGCGGATGCTGCCGCCGAGCGCCTCGATGAAACCGCGACAGACGGCGAGGCCGAGGCCGGTGCCGGCGCGCTGGCGATCGCCCAGCCGCAGCCGACGAAACTTCTCGAAGATGCGATCGATTTCGGCCAGCGGAATGCCCGGCCCCTCATCCAACACCGAAACCGTTATCGCGTCATGTGCGCAACTGGCATCGATGGTCACCGTTGATCCGGCCGGCGCGTATTTCGCCGCGTTGTCGAAGATGTTGACCAGGGCCTGCTCGAAGAGGACCGGATCAATTCGAGCATTGGCAGCTCCGGCTCGATGTGCATGTCGAGGCGGTGATGTTCGAGGATGCGGCTGCATCGCTCGATCGCCGCGCCGATCACCTCGCCGATATCGATCATCTCCCGGTTGAGCTCAAGCGCGCCCGACTCCAGCCGGGTCATGTCCAGCAGATTGTGAACGAACCGACGCAACCGCTCGGCTTCATCGCGGATGGTTCCGACCAGATCCCGGCGCGTCTGGGCGTCGTAGAGCTCTTCGTATTGTTGCAGTGAGGTGGCGGCGCCGAGGATCGCCGCCAGCGGCGTGCTTAGGTCGTGGGAGATGGAGTTGAGAAGGGCGGCGCGCAGCCGCTCCGTCTCCGCCAGCACCTGTCGCTTGTCGAAGTCCTCGGCGAGGCGCACCCGTTCAACCGCCACCGCCGTCTGATCGAGGAGGGCATCGAGCAGCCGCCGCTCGTCCGGTGTCAGCAGCGATCCCGGTTGTTCACTGTCGAGGCCGACGACGCCCACCGGGCCGCGACTGGTCCTGAGAGGCAGGAACAGCCGCCTAGCGCCTGGCAGCGTCTCCGCGCCCCGGCCGGCGGGCTTGTTATTGTTCCAACTCCATGAGGCAGCGCCGAAGTCGGCATCGTCGAGCAGATCTTCCGGCGGATAGCCGGCGCGCACGTGCAGGCTGCCGTCTTCCGGCAGCAGCACCACCACATTGACGTTCAGCATCGACGACATCTGGAATGCCGCAGCCCACAACAGATCGTCGAGACTGGCGACGCCGGCGATCTTGCGACTGAAGGCGTACAGTGCCTCGGTGGTGCGCGCTCGCATTCGCGCGGCGCTAACTTGATCGCGGACGCGGCCGGCAAGATTGCTGGCAAGAAGGGCAGCTGCTAGAAAGAAAAAAAAAACAGCAATAAGATGCGAAGGATTGTAGATCGTTAAGGTATAAAGCGGCGGCAGAAAAAAGAAATTATAGGCAAACATGCTTAATATGGAAGCGGTAATGGAAGGCAGTAAGCCAAAATTGACCGCGACGATGAAGACTGCCGTCAGGAAAATCAAATCATTATTGTCATTTCCCAGGTAAGGTTCGATGATTAATCCCAATCCAAGCGCTGCGGCAACAATCGCAATGGCGCCGAGATAGGCGGAGGGGTTGGTCGTCCGCTTAGGTGTTTCGGTACTTAGGGTCTTTGGGGTGATGGTGCTGTCGGTGGTGGCGGTCTCGCCGGCGATGACATGGACGCCGATGTTGCCGGATCGTCGTAACAGGTTACGGACGACCGACCCGTGCATGAGTTCGAACCATCGGGTGCGAACCGCCTTGCCGATGATGATCTGGGTGACGTTATGGGCGTGGGCGTAGGCGACGATCTCTTCGGCGATGTCATGTCCGGGCAAGGTGAGCGCCTCGCCGCCGAGACGTTCGGCGAGGCGCTGGCAATCGGCGATGCGGTCTCGCGCCGCCTCACTCAGCTGGTGGGTTCGCACGGTCTCGATGTGGATCGCTGTCCAGGGGGCGTGCAGCCGGTCGGCGACGCGCTTGGCATGGCGCACCAGACCAGCGGTTTGCGGCTGCTCGTTGATGCAAACCACGACCCGTTCCCCGGCTGCCCATGGGCCGCGAATCGCGTGCGCACGCATGTGGGTGAGCAGTTGTTCGTCCACCCGTTGGGCGGTCTGCCGTAACGCAAGTTCGCGCAGGGCGGTCAAGTTGCCGGGAGCAAAATAATGATCGAGCGCACGCTTCGCTGTCTTCGGGACGTAGACCTTGCCCTCCCGGAGGCGCTGGATCAGGTCGCCGGGCGACAGGTCCACCACCTCGATGTCGTCGGCGGCGTCGAGAACGCTGTCGGGCACCGTCTCGCGGACGCGGATGCGGGTGATCTGGGCGACGACGTCGTTCAAGCTCTCCACGTGCTGGATGTTCAGCGTCGTATAGACGTCGATCCCGGCGGCGAGGATTTCCTCGACGTCGAGATAGCGCTTCGGGTGGCGGACGCCCTCGGCGTTGGTGTGGGCGAGCTCGTCGACCAGCACCAGCTGCGGCCGGCGGGCAAGGACCGCGTCGAGGTCCATCTCCTCCAGTTGCAGCCCGCGGTAGTCGACCGTCTGCCGCGGAATGACCTCGAGCCCGTGGAGAAGCGCGCCGGTCTCCGCCCGGCCATGGGTCTCGACCACGCCGACGACGATATCGAGGCCTTCCTGCTTCTTCGCCTGCGCCGCCTGCAGCATTTCATAGGTCTTGCCGACGCCGGGGGCGGCGCCGAGGAAGATCTTCAGACGGCCACGGCCCTCCCGCTGCGCCGCTTCCAGCAGCGCCTCCGGCGAGGGCCGTCCGTCACGGGTTGAATTATTCGCTGCCATTTCCTCCAGTTTACTCCGCCTCTGTCCGTGCGCGAGCGGCTACTTCGTGGCGTCGAGTGCCAGGTTAAGCTGCAGGACGTTGACGCGCGGCTCGCCGATGATGCCGAGCAGCCGGCGTTCGGTCGCGTCGTGAACGGCGGCGCGGACCCGATCGACCGGCAGCCCGCGCGCCTTTGCGACGCGGCCGATCTGCAGTTTCGCCGCCTCCGGGCTGATATGTGGGTCGAGGCCGCTGCCGGATGCGGTCACGAGATCGACGGGGATGCTGCCGGGTTTGACGCCGAGGGCAGCGACATCGTCTCGCACCCGATCGACCAGCGCCTTGCTGGTCGGACCCAGGTTCGAGCCCCCGGAGGACACGGCGTCGTAGCCCTTCCCCGCCGCCGACGGCCGGCCGTGGAAATATCGCGGGCTGGCGAATGCCTGGCCGATGAGTTCGGAGCCGACGATCGTGCCGTTGCGGCTGATCAGGCTGCCGTTCGCCTGCGCCGGCATCAGCACCTGCGCCACGCCGGTGACGGCGAGGGGATAGAGGAGCCCGGTGAGCAGCGTCATCAGGACGAGGAGGATGAGGGCGGGACGAATTTGCTTTAGCATTGGAGGTCCTCACGCAAGTCCGAGGGCGGAAACGACGAGATCGACCGCCTTGATGCCGACGAACGGGACGATGACGCCGCCCAGCCCGTAGATCAACAGGTTGCGGCCGAGCAGCGCCGCGGCGCCGCTCGCCCGGTAGGGGACACCGCGCAGCGCCAGCGGGATCAGCGCGACGATGATCAGCGCGTTGAAGATGATCGCCGACAGGATGGCGCTCTGCGGGCTGGCGAGCCGCATGATGTTGAGCGCATCGAGCTGCGGATAGAAGGCGACAAACATCGCCGGGATTATCGCGAAGTACTTGGCGACGTCGTTGGCGATCGAGAACGTCGTCAAGGCGCCGCGGGTCATCAGCAGCTGCTTGCCGATGGCGACGATCTCGATGAGCTTCGTCGGGTCGCTGTCGAGATCGACCATGTTGCCGGCCTCGCGCGCCGCCATGGTGCCGGTGTTCATGGCCACGCCCACATCGGCCTGCGCCAGCGCCGGCGCGTCGTTGGTGCCGTCGCCGCACATCGCCACCAGCTTGCCCTCCGCCTGCTCCTTGCGGATCAGAGCCAGCTTCGCCTCCGGCGTCGCCTCGGCGAGGAAGTCGTCCACTCCCGCTTCGGCAGCGATGGCGGCGGCGGTCAGCGGGTTGTCGCCGGTGATCATCACGGTGCGAATGCCCATGCGCCGCAGTTCGCCGAACCGCTCGCGGATGCCGCCCTTGACGATGTCCTTCAGGTAGACGACGCCGAGGATGCGGCCGTCGCGGGCGACGACGAGCGGCGTGCCGCCAGCCTTGGCGACCTTCTCTACCGCGTCGCGCAGCGTCCGCGGCATCTGCATGTTCGGATTATTGGTCACTTGGCGAACCCAGGCGACCACCGCCTCGGCGGCGCCCTTGCGGATCGAGCTGCCGTCGAGGTCGATGCCGCTCATCCGCGTCTGCGCGGTGAACGGCACCAGGTGGGCGTGCAAGGGCGCCATGTCGCGGCCGCGGATGCCGTACTTCTCCTTGGCGAGCACGACAATCGAGCGGCCCTCCGGCGTCTCGTCGGCGAGCGACGACAGTTGCGCCGCGTCGGCCAGCTCCCGCTCGGAGACGCCCGGCAGCGGGATGAACTCGGTGGCGTGCCGGTTGCCCAGCGTGATCGTGCCGGTCTTGTCGAGAAGCAGCAGCGTATCGACGTCGCCCGCCGCCTCGACGGCGCGGCCGGACATGGCGAGCACGTTGAAGCGGACCAGCCGGTCCATGCCGGCGATGCCGATCGCCGACAGCAGGGCGCCGATGGTGGTCGGGATCAGGGTGACGAACAGGGCGACGAGGACGATGACCGGCACCGAGCCGCCGGCGTAGCTGGCGTAGCTGGGGATCGTCACCGTGGCGAACAGGAAGATCAGCGTCATCCCGGCAAGCAGGATGTTGAGGGCGATCTCGTTCGGCGTCTTCTGCCGCTGCGCGCCTTCGACGAGGGCGATCATCCGGTCGAGGAAAGTGGACCCCGGCGCGGCGGTGATCCGCACCTTGATCCAGTCGGAGATCACCTGCGTACCGCCGGTCACTGCCGAGCGGTCGCCGCCGCTCTCGCGGATGACCGGCGCCGACTCGCCGGTAATCGCCGCCTCGTTGACCGAGGCGACGCCTTCGATCACCTCGCCGTCGCTGGGGATCAGGTCGCCGGCTTCCACCAGCACGACGTTGCCGGCCTTCAGGTCGAGCGCCGAAATCTCCCGCCACGCGCGGCCCTCCGGCGTGGTCAGCACCTTCGCCATTGCCTCGGTGCGCGTCCGGCGCAAGGTGGCGGCCTGTGCCTTGCCGCGTCCCTCGGCGACCGCTTCGGCGAAATTGGCGAACAGCACGGTCACCCAGAGCCAGGCGATGATCTGGCCGGAGAAGAGAAGGTTGCCGCTGCCGTGAACGAGGTCGGCGACGAACAGCACCGTCGTCAGCAAGGAGACGACGCCGACGACGAACATCACCGGGTTGCGCGCGAGGCGGCGCGGATCGAGCTTGCGGAACGCATCGCCGATCGCCGGTACCAGGATCGCCGCATCGAGCAGCGCCATCCCGGCTGCCTTGTCCCGCTTGCGGGTGGCGGCAAGCGCGCCGCCCGCCGCAACCTCATGTTTGCTGGTCATGTCATTCATCGAGGCATGGTCCGTTCAGTAGAGATGCCGCTCTGCAGCGAGACGTGCTCGGCGATCGGCCCGAGGGCGAGTGCCGGGAAGACGGTGAGCCCGCCGACGATGAGGATGACGCCGACAAGGAGGCCTACGAACAGCGCGNNCCGTGCGTCGGGAACGTCCCAGCCGACGGCGGTGCGGCCTTCTTCATCGCCATGGTGCCGGCGATCGCCAGCATCGGCACGANNTCATCAGGAAGCGGCCTACGAACATCGTAACCGCCAGCGTCAGGTTGTAGAACAGGGTGTTGCCATTGAGGCCGGCGAAGGCACTGCCGTTGTTACCGGCCGCCGACGAATAGGCGTAAAGCACCTCGGAGAAGCCGTGAGGGCCGGGATTGGCGATGCTGGCGATGCCGGTGGACAGGACCACGGCGATTGCCGTCAAGCCGAGATACGCCAGCGGCAGAACGAGAATGGCGAGCATCGTCATCTTGACTTCCTTCGCCTCGATCTTCTTGCCGAGGTACTCAGGGGTGCGCCCGACCACCATCAGGCCAGCGACGAAGATGGCAATGATGACGAACAGCAGCATGCCGTAGAGACCGGCGCCGACGCCGCCGACGATGATTTCACCAAGCTGAATGTTGAACAGGGGGATCAAGCCGCCGAGTGGCATGAAGCTGTCGTGCATGGCGTTGACGGCGCCACAGGACGCGGCGGTGGTGATCACCGCGAACAAGGAGGATAGGGCGATGCCGAAGCGGACCTCCTTGCCCTCCATGTTGCCGCCGGCCGGATCGACGCCGAGTGCGGCCAGTGCAGGGTTGGCATGCGCCTCCGCCCAGTAGCAGACAGCGACGCCGGCGATGAACAGGATCATCATCGCGACGAAGAGGGCCCAGCCCTGGCGTTCGTCACCCACCATCCGCCCGAAAGTGTTGGTCAGTGCCGCGCCGATGGCGAAGATTGCCAGCATCTGGATCAGGTTGCTGAGCGCTGTCGGGTTCTCGTACGGATGGGCGGCGTTGGCATTGAAGAAGCCGCCACCGTTGGTGCCGAGCATCTTGATCGCCACCTGGCTTGCCACCGGCCCCTGCGCGATCGTCTGCGTCGCGCCTTCCAGCGTCGTGGCGTTGACGTAGCCGTGCAGGTTCTGTGGTACGCCCTGCCACACCAGAACCAGGGCGAGAAAGAACGACAGCGGCAGCAGCACGTACAGGGTGCAGCGGGTGATATCGACCCAGAAGTTGCCGATGGTGTTCGTTGATTTCCGCGCGAAGCCACGGATCAGGGCGATCGAAAGGGCGATGCCGGTGGCCGCCGAGAGGAAGTTCTGCACCGTCAGACCGACCATCTGCACGAGATAGCCAAGCGTCGCTTCGCCGGCGTAGTTCTGCCAGTTGGTGTTGGTGACGAAGCTGATGGCGGTATTGAGCGCCAGCGCTGGCGGCACCGCCGGCATGTCCTGCGGATTAAACGGTAGCAGACCCTGCAGCCGCTGCAACGCATAGAGGGCGAGGACGCCGGCTAGATTGAACAGCAGCATCGCAGCAGCGTAGGTGACCCAATGCTGTTCGCTGCGGCGGTCGATGCCGGCAAGCCGATACATCAGCCGCTCTACCGGGGCACATGCCGGTGACAGGGGTGTTCGCTTGCCTTCGAACACGTGCACCATATAGCCGCCGAGCGGCCGCACCAGGGCGGTGAGGATGAGGGCGTAGAGAACGATCTGCACCCAGCCGAGAGTGGTCATCGCAGCACTGCTCCTAAAACCGTTCAGGGCGGAGGAGGGCAATCAGCAGATAGGCAAACAGGGCGAGGGTGACCGCGCCGCCTAGCAGGTAATCGAGCGTCATCGTGTCCTCACAGTCGCTCGCAGCCGAGCGCATAGAGAATGGCGATCACGAACAGGGCGATCGCGGTAACGACCATCGTCATGTCGAGCATGGCTGGTTCCATCGTCGGTGTTGCAGAGCTCAAGTCGGAGCGTTGTTGCTCACGAGGATTTTCGGACGATGGGCATTAAGGAGCGAGGGACTTGTGCCGCTCGTTGCATAGGAATCTCGTATACGTGCGCGCAGGGTGAACGCGCGCGGAGATCCCCGGGGCTGGTTGGCTGAGTGGTTTCGCGCTTGCCGTCAGGAGTGGATGGGCGGACGTACACGCCGCGGCTGATCTCCCCGCTGTTACGCCCGCCCCTTCGTCTTCGGCAGTCTTTGCCGTCCGCGTGCTGTCGCCGCTTACGCCGGAATGTCGCTCAGCGGAATGCCGAGGGCATCGGCGATGCCCTTACCGTAGGCCGGATCGGCCTTCATACAGTTGCCGATGTGGCGGATCTGGATCTCCCGCGGTGCCGGTCCGATGGACCGTGCGGTGTTCTCGAACAGTGCCTGTTGCTGCGCCGGGCTCATCAGCCGGAACAGTGCGCCTGGTTGCGAGTAGTAGTCGGGATCCTCGCGGTGGTTCCAGTGATCGGCAGCGCCTTCGAGGCTGAGCGGTGGCTCGCGGTAATCCGGCTGCTCCTGCCATTCGCCATAGCTGTTCGGCTCGTAGCCCAAGGTCGAGCCATGGTTGCCGTCAACCCGCATCGCCCCGTCGCGATGGTAGCTGTGCACCGGACAGCGGGCGGCATTCACCGGGATCAGGTGATGGTTGACGCCGAGCCGGTAGCGCTGGGCATCGCCATAGGAAAACAGCCGGCCCTGCAGCATCTTGTCGGNGGAGAAGCCGATGCCGGGNNGGACGTTGGCGGGATTGAAGGCCGACTGCTCCACCTCGGCGAAAAAATTCTCCGGGTTGCGGTTCAATTCCATGACGCCGACCTCCATCAGCGGGTAATCGGCATGCGGCCAGATCTTGGTCAGATCGAAGGGATTGTAGGGGACCTTGGCGGCGTCGGCCTCGGGCATGATCTGCACCTTCAGCGTCCAGCGCGGGAAATCGCCCTTCTCGATGGACTCGTAAAGATCGCGCTGGTGGCTTTCACGATCCTTGCCGACGACGGTTTCGGCTTCAGCGTCGCTGAGATTCTTAATGCCCTGCTGCGACTTGAAGTGAAACTTGACCCAGTGGCGTTCGTTGCTGGAGTTGATGAAGCTGAAGGTGTGGCTGCCGAAGCCATGCATGTGCCGATAGGTTGCCGGCAGGCCGCGATCGCTCATGACGATCGTCACCTGGTGAAGCGCTTCCGGCAGCGAGCTCCAGAAGTCCCAGTTGTTCGTGGCGCTGCGCAGGTTGGTGCGCGGGTCGCGCTTGACCGCATGGTTGAGGTCGGGGAACTTCAGCGGATCGCGCATGAAGAAGACCGGCGTGTTGTTGCCGACCATGTCCCAGTTGCCCTCGTCGGTGTAGAACTTCACCGCGAAGCCGCGGATGTCGCGCTCGGCATCGGCGGCGCCGCGTTCGCCGGCAACGGTGGTAAAGCGGGCGAACAGCTCGGTCTTCTTGCCGATCTCGGCGAAGATCTTGGCGCGAGTGTATCGCGTGATGTCGTGGGTGACGGTAAACGTACCGTAAGCGCCGGAGCCCTTGGCGTGCATCCGTCGCTCGGGGATCACTTCACGGTCGAAGTGAGCGAGCTTTTCCAGAAACCACACATCCTGCAGCAGCTGCGGGCCGCGCCGGCCGGCAGTCAGCACATTCTGATTATCGGCGACCGGGCAGCCGGCGTTCGTCGTCAGTTTCTTGCTGTCACTCATCGTCCATCCTTATGTCTGTTGCACGTGACGGCTTGGTGAGGCCGCCCGCGCTTATTCGCCTCTGGAACACCCCGGAAGTAAGGACGTCGCGGCTACGACGTCTTGCGATTCGTCGTAGGCTATTATTCCGAAATACTTCGCTGGAAGGAAATCGATTGTTCAGATTGTAGGGATTGATAACGTCAATCGATAAGGCTTATGCGCGGTGGACAGTAGGGGGCAAGGCATTGCGGATCAGCGTCGCAAGCATGTCTAGATCGTCCCCCTTCGGGTAACCGCGGCGCCAGACGAGGCCAATCCGCCGTGCCGCTGCCGTTGCCAGCGGCCGCACCGCAAACCGCTGTTCCTCCACCCTGCCGACGGCAAGCGCCGGCAGCAGGGTGCAGCCAATACCCACCGCCACCATTTGGCGCAGCGTTTCGAGACTGGTGGCGCGAAAATCGGCGTCCCTCCTGCCGTCGTTGCGGCCGCAGATCGCCAGCGCCTGATCGCGCAGGCAATGACCATCGGTCAACAGCAGGATCCGCTGCTGGCGCATGTCCGCGTCGCTGACGGCGGGCATCGAGGCGAGCGGATGATCGCGCGGGCAGGCGAAGAAGAAGGGCTCGTCGAACAGCGGTCGTATCTCCAGGCTGTCGGAGCGGAGCGGCAGCGCCATCACCGCGGCATCGATCCGGTGCGCGCGCAAGCTCTCGATCAGACCGTCGGTCAGGTCCTCTTGCACGGTGAGTTGCAGCTGCGGACAAGACTGCTGCAACAGTGGTACCAGCCACGGCAGCAGGTAGGGATTGAGCGACGGGATCACGCCCAGGGTGAAGGGGCCGGTCAGCGGTTCCGTCATGTCGCGTGCGAGGTTGATGATGGCCTCGGCTTCAACTAGGACGCGACGCGCCTGAGCGACGATCTTCCGGCCGATGGGGGTGACGGTCAGCGACTTGTTGGTGCGTTCGAACAGGGTGACGCCGAGCACATCCTCCAGTTTCTTTAACTGCGTGCTCAGGGTCGGCTGCGTCACATGACAGGCATCCGCCGCACGGCCGAAATGGCCGTGGTCAGCCAGGGCAACGAGGTAACGCAGTTCCTGTAAAGTCATTCGCTTGGATGGCTGGAGGTCATGCACACGCGCGGCGGATGATTGCAGTCACCGGACAGACCGACAAGCAATTAGCGGCAGAATGTGGTGCGGTGCCGCTGTTGGATGCCATCCAGACGTCATCCCTGGCCGGGGCGGGAGCGCCGGACTTCGCGGCAGAGGAGGATCACCGGCAGCAGACCGGCGGCGACGATGAGCAGCGAGGGCACGGCGGCGGCATCCAGTCGTTCGGTGGTTGCCAGCTGAAAGGCCTCGGTTGCCAGTGTATCGAAGTTGAAGGGACGGAGAATCATCGTCGCCGGCAATTCCTTCATCACATCGACGCAGACGATGAGCGCCGCAATCATCAGACTGGATCGCATCAGCGGCAGGTGAACGTGGCGCAAGACGCTGGTGGAACTGCCGCGAAGCAGGCGGGCGGCGTCTTCGTAGGATGGCTTGATCTTGGCCATGGCTGCTTCGAGCGGACCGTAGGCGACGGCGAAGAAGCGGACGAGGCAACCGTAGGTGATCGCCGCCAGGGTGCCGCCAAGGAGCATGCCGGCGGAGATCCCGAAGGCCTGCTGCAACCCGGTAGCGAGCAGGCGGTCGAGGGCGCCGATGGCAATGAGAATGCCGATGCCGATTACCACCCCAGGCGTGGCATAGCCGATGGAACAGACCATGGCGGCGAGCCGCGCCAGTAGACTGCGGCCGCCACGCAGCGCATAGAGCGCCACAACGGCGCAGGTGATGATGACGACGCTGGCAATGGCTCCCAGCAGCACGGTATCGCGGGCGAGTTCGATCAGCCTGGGCGTGGACAGGAGGTCGCCGCCACTGTGCGCCGCCATGGCAAACAACGTCGCGGCCGGCAGGACAAAGCCGCAGGCGAGCGGTAGGATGCAGGCAACGATCGCGGCCGCGGCGGCGATGCCGCGTAGCCGATCGTGGCGAAGCGACCGATAGCGGTTCGATGTGTGGCGGTGGCGTCCCGCCCTGCGGCTCAATCGCTCGGCGGCGAAAACCACGAAGACGAACAGCAGCAGGGCCGAAGCCAGCTGCGAGGCGACAGTCGGGTTGGCGGTGGCGAACCAGGCGCGGTAGATGCCGGTGGTGTAGGTGGGAACCTCGAAGTATTTGACCGCGCCGAAGTCGGCGAGAGTTTCCATCAGCGCGAAGGTGACGCCGGTGGCGATGGCGGGACGTGCCAGCGGCAGCGCCACCCGCCACAGTGTCGCCGCCGGTGAGCAGCCGAGGGTGCGACTGACCTCCAGCGCGCAGACCGACTGCTCGTTGAACGCGGCGCGCGCCAGCAGATAGACGTAAGGGTAGAGGGCAAAGCCGAGGACGAACACCGCCCCGCCCAGCGAGTGGACCTGGGGAAACCAGTATTCGCCGTAGCGGACCCCTGTCAACTGGCGCAGCAGCGTCTGCACCGGGCCGGTGAACTGCAGCAGATCGGTGTACGCATAGGCGAGAACATAGGCGGGCATGGCGAGTGGCAGTACCAGCGCCCATTCGAACAGCTGTCGTCCGGGAAAGCGGAACATGGTGACGAGCCAAGCGGTGCCGGTGCCAGCGATACCGGTGATCAGCCCCACCCCGAGGCAAAGCATCAGCGTATTGCTGACGTAGGTCCAGAAGACGGTCTGCAGCAGGTGCGCCCACAGGCCGTCGGCGGCGGCGAAACCCTGGGCGAAGACGGCGACGAGGGGCGTGGTGATGAGCAGCAGCAGCGCCGCGCACACGGCGAAGCGGATAGCCTCCCGGCCCGTTGGCAGACGCCGTGTCATCGGCGGCAAGCGCGCAACGCTGACGCCGACCGCTGGCAGGGGCGCATCGGCGAGGGAGGGAACAGCGGCGGCGTGGGGATCGGTCATCACCGGATCACTTCCAACCGACCCGATCCATGATGTTCGCCGCTTCGGCGCTGTTGGCAGCGTAGACGGCGGGATTGAGCCGGTCCTGCTTGAACGGTCCCCATGCGGCGAGGGTGGGGTTAAGCGGGACCGCGGCGTTGACGGGATATTCGAAGGCGACGTCGGCGAAATACGCCTGTGCTTCCGGGCTCAGCAGATATTCCAGCAGACGGATGGCGTTATCACGGTTCTTCGCGGTGCGGACAACGCCGGCACCACTGATGTTGATGTGGGTGCCGCGGTCGTCGAGCGATGGAAAGAAGACGCGAAGGTTGCGGACGATCGCCTGGTCATCGGGGTTGGCAGAACCGGCGAGGCGGGCAAAATAGTAATGATTGGAGAGCGCCACATCACCCAGACCCGCCGCAACCGCCTTGATCTGATCGGTGTCGCCGCCTTCCGGTGGCCGCGCCATGTTGGTGACGATGCCTCTGCCCCAGGCCTCCGCCCCGGCGACGCCGTCTGCATCGATCACGGCGCCCATCAGGCCGAGGTTGTAGGTGTTGGTACCGCTGCGGACCAGGATCCGTCCTTTGAACGCGGGATCGGCGAGTGCCTCGTAGGTGGACAGTTCCGACGGAACGACCCTGTCCTTGTGATAGACGAGGATCCGCGCCCGATAGGCGAGGCCAAACCACAGATTCTTCGGGTCGCGTAGATTGGCGGGGACCGTCTTCTCCAGTATCGGCGAGGACACTGGGGCAAAGATGTTCTTGTCGGCGGCGAAGACCAGCCTGCCGGCATCGACGGTGATCAGCACATCTGCCGGGCTGTTCTCTCCCTCCTGCAGGATCCGCTGAATCAACTGGTCATGATCGGCACTGATCACGTTGACCTTGATGCCAGTCTTTGCAGTGAATCCTTCCCAGAGACGCGTGTCGGTGGTGTAGTGGCGGGAGTTATAGATATTGACCTCGTTGCTGGCTGCCGCAGCCAACGCCGGCAACAGGATCGCAGCGAGCAAGGCGAACAGTCCCCGTAGTCGTCCTGCCATCTTCATTTCCTCTTCAACGGCCTCGCCCGCACGAATTGCCTGCCGGGCGGATTGTGCTACGGCGGAGGCGGCACCCGCGAAGCGTCGCCGCGCTAATGATTGTGCGAAGCAATCGCAATTATGACCCTAACGGGAATGTGGGTGCGGAGCAAGGCGGCATGATCTGCGCGGAGCGCATTGTTGCTCTGCGTCTGCCATGGGGCGGCCTTCTACCGTGATAAAGCACATTATTTCAAATCGCTATCGACGCAGCACCTATCGCTGCGCGAGTTGTTGCGAATGATTTGCAACTTGAAGCCATAAGAAATTTACGGTAATTAATAGAGCAAATAAGAACTACTCTCAGTTAGCGGCGCGCAAATTTGCTCTCATGACGCACCATGTTCCCGGCAACCCGCCCCCTTCTTGCCGCGCCGACACGGCCCTGTTCCTCAGCAAAGGCAGACCGGCGATGCTTATTTGGCGCAACCTTGATCCGAAGCTTCTGGCACAGCTGCTGATCCAGGCATCTGTGGTCTGGCGGGTGCGGACGACGACGCAGCATCACCACGAAAGCGGTTCCGGTGATACGGCAGCGCCCTCACCGGAACCGAAAAGCTGGGACGGGAAGCGGAGGATCGACGATGTGTAGCGAAGGCGGTAACAGGAAGCCGGTCACGCCGACGGGCAAGCGTCGTCGCCTATGGGAGATCGATAGCCGCCTGCATTGCTCGATTGTGGGAACCTGTCTCTCGCTCGGTGACCTGCGGCGCCTTGAACGCCAACTGGAAATCGAACCGCTACAAGGTGCCAGCGATTTTCACATCCATGGCAATTTTGTTGTCTGGGCCGGCGAAGACGGTTTGGTGGCGCGACGCATGCACCGGCTGCTCGATCGCCGCTACGCAAAAACCATTCGCCGCTTTGCCGCTGCCACCGCCGAAGACCTGGAGGTCCTCTGGGCGACCAGCCTGCGCGAAGGTGACATCCCCGGTCCTTACTGGAGTGTGCTGACCCATCCGACCGCTGCCGAAACGCTGACGATGCGGGCATTCGGCGAGGTGCACATGCTGTCGCATCTGGTCGGGGCAGCGAACCGCACCGACATCCGTCGCCTGATGATCTTGGAAGGCGAGCGGGACGGGCTCGCCGAGTTGCTGGCGGCGACCAAGCGACGGCTCGTCGATCAAGATCGTGACGACCGCCGGCTTCTTGGCCAACAGGCCGCCGAAGTCCGTGGGCTNAGGCAACCGTTTGTCGGCCAAGGCGCTGCTCGAACAACGGCTGCAGCAGGTGCTCGCCCGGGTGCAGGCCTGCGAAGCCGCCGACGGCTATGTCCAGATGCGCGCCGCGCTGGCAGAGGCGCAGGCGGCGCTTAGCCAGTCCGAACAGATGGTCGCCGACCGACGACAGCGCATCGCCGACCTGGTCGACGACATCCACCGGCTGCAGCAAGCCAACGCCGANNTCATGAGCAGGCCTGCCGCGACATCGCCGCCGAGTGCGAGGCGATGGAGAGCCTGTTGCGCGCCCAGCCTGCCATCGGCTACGCGATGCCGCGCGCTGACGGGAAGCAGACAGGGAACAATGCCGTTGATGTGATGGCACGTGATGCGCAGTGCATCGATCTCGCTGGCCGACGGATCATCTACATCGGCGGTCGGCAGGGTGCCGATCCACATTGCCAATCACTGGTAGAACGATGCGGTGGCCTGTTCTTGCATCATGACGCAAATGTCGATGCGCGGGGCGATCAACTCGACACCTTGCTCGGGCACGGCGATGCCGTCTTCTGCCCGATCAACTGCATCAGTCATGAAACCTGCACCTGCGCCAAACGAGTCTGTCGCAAGCGGTCGACGACGTTTGTGCCATTGCGGAGCGACAACCTGTCCTCCTTTATCCAGGGACTTCGCGTCCTTTCTAACAGCGAAGCACATCTGCCGGTGTAAACGACCATTATTGCCTGCGTAACTACGCCAAGGGGAGCTATTTCTAATGCATAGAGCTAAGAAAAGTGGAGTCATCTTCGGCCTCGCCACCATCTTGTCGGCGATCTGGGGGCAGAGCCGGTGCGCGCAGACGCGATCGAGGACTGGCTGAGCGGGGATTATGCCACTGGCGACTGGGGCGGCGTCCGCACCCAGTTGGAGGAAGCAGGGATTACGCCCGAGGCGGCGTACACCACCGATATGATGGCGGTGCGCAACGGCAATGCCGGCAGCGGCGATGGCTGGGACTATGCCGGGCGGATCGATTTCGGCATTAACTTCGACTTTGAAAAGCTGGCAGGCATCCCCGGATTCAGCCTCTATACCAGCGGTGCCTGGTCGTCGGGCCACAACCTGTCGGACCGGCAGGTGGGCAACATGTTCGCCGTCCAGCAGATCTACACCGGGCGCGAGGTGCGCCTGTCGGAGATGTATCTGCAACAGCAGCTGCTTGAGGATCGGCTCTCCTTCAAGGTCGGCCGGCTGACCACTGAGAACGACTTCATCTCCTCGGACATCTACACCAACTACGTTAACGGCGGCATCAACGGCACGCCGGCGAATATTCCCGGTGGCAACTTCGGCTTTACCACGGCGCCCTTCGCCCAATGGGGCGTCGTCGCCGCCGGCGAGCCGGTGAACGGTCTGCGCCTCGCCGCCGGCGTCTACAACGCCAACGAACATTCGGTCGATGACACCCGAAACGGCGTCGATTTCGATCTCGATCCTGGTGATGGCGTTCTCGCCATCGGCGAGATTGGCTACAGCTGGAACCAGCCGGCGGAAGAGGAAGCGGCTGAGACGACCACCGCCGCGGCAGAGGCGCATCAGCCGACCGAGTACGAGCCGGCCGAGGGGGATACNTCGGGACTCGCCACGCTGCCGGGCATGCTTAAGGTCGGCGGCTGGCTGTATGAGAGCGGTGATCGCGAAGACATCAAGGATGGCGGCAACAAGAACGGCAACCCTGGCCTGTATATATCACTGCAGCAGATGGTCTATGAGGAACCGGACGGCAAAGGCCAGGGTCTTACCCCCTGGATGGTCGTCACCTACATGCCGCGGCAATCGATCAACGAAAATCCGGTCTTCTTCGGCGGCGGTCTCGTCTACAAGGGTTTAATTCCGACGCGTGACGACGATAACACCGCACTCGGCTTCTTCTACGGTAATCTGTCGAAGGATCTGCAGCCGGGTGGATCGGAAAAGGTGTTCGAAATGGCATATACCGTCCAGGTCACACCGTGGTTCTACGTCCGTCCGGATATCCAGCTGGTCTTCGACCCCGCCGGTGTTTCGAGCGCCGACACGGCCATCGTCGGTGGCGGCGAAATCGGCATCGTTTTCTAACGTACAGCGTTGAGATGGGTGCACTTCGGCCGTGGCAGTGGATCGGGCGGAAGTTGGCTCAACAGCCGCACGTCGGGAGAAGCTGCATGTGTGCTCGGAGCGACCGGTGAGGCGGTAATGGCGAACGCCCATAGCATAGCCCAGACGAGGACAACCGGGGCCAGCCGTCGCGATGCTCACCTTGACGACCCAAGCGGCATTCATCATGACGCTCATCGCACTTCCGGCATCGTTGGCGGGATAGCGTCTGCGCCGGCCGGGCTGCATCTGGATGCGATCAGCCACGCCTTCGACGGCAAGCCGATTCTGCGCGGTGTATCGGTCACCGTCGATCGTGGCGAAGTGGTGTGCCTGCTGGGCCCATCCGGTTGCGGCAAGACCACCTTGCTGCGTCTCGCCGCCGGGCTTGAACGCCTGCAGCAGGGCCGCATCTGCGTAGGCGACGTGGTTGTCGCCGATGCGGCGGCCGGCCTGCACTGGCCGCCGGAACGGCGTCACGTTGGCCTGATGTTCCAGGACTATGCGCTGTTTCCCCACCTGACCGTGCAGGAGAACGTGTGCTTCGGCATCGACCGCAGCGCGCGCAACAACACCTGGGTTCGCGCCGCGTTGGCCAGGATGGAGCTTGCCGACTGGGCCAGGGCGTATCCGCATACGCTCTCCGGCGGTCAGCAGCAGCGGTGCGCGCTGCTGCGAGCGTTGGCACCACAGCCGAAAGTATTGCTGCTGGACGAACCGTTTTCCGGCCTCGATGTGGCGCTGCGTGCACAGGTTCGCGATGAGACGGCGCAGTTCCTGCGCGATACCGATATTTCTACCCTGCTGGTTACGCATGACCCGGAGGAGGCGATGGTCCTGGCGGACCGGCTGCTGGTCATGCGTGACGGACGGGTGGTGCAGGAGGGGGCACCGGCGGAAATCTATCTGCAGCCACGCGAGCCCTTCGTCGTCGAGTTGTTCGGGCCAGTGAACCGGTGGGCGGGGCGGGTGACCGGGAAGCAGTTGGCGACGCCGCTTGGCTTCCTTGCCGCCGGCGGAGCTGACGAAGGCAGCGAAGCTGTCGCTCTCATCCGCCCCGAGGGCATTCTGCTTGACCCGGATTTCGCCCAACGCGGTGCCACTGGCCACCGCGCCGTGGTGCTTGACCGTCGTCTCATCGGTGGTCTCAGCGCCGTCACTCTTGCCACCGAAGTCGGCGACTGGCGGCTCAGGGCTTTGGTCACCGGCATTTTCCTGCCGACGCCAGGCAGTTATGTGGGGATTACGATCGATCCGGGGCGGGTGTTCGTCTTTGCCGCTGCTGCAGGCGAGGGTTCGCACGGATGAAACGCTCTGTCGCCATTGCCGTCGCCGCCGCCTTGGCCGCTGGCGGCATTGCGGCTCTGGCTTCGGTCATGCATGCCGTTCCGAAAGCGTCGGCGCATTACGACAGTCGTGAAGCGTTGGGCGAAGCATTGTTCTTCGACACGAATCTGTCGAAAAACCGTACGCAGGCCTGCGCCAGCTGTCATTCACCCGACGCTGGTTTCGCCGACGGGCGGCCGACGGCGGCGGGTCGCGCGGTCTCCCTCGGCGACGACGGCCACTCGCTCGGCGACCGCAACGCGCCGACCGCGGCTTATGCTAGCTTCAGCCCGCCGTTTCATCGCGCCGAGGATGGCCGCTATCTGGGCGGACTCTTCCTCGACGGTCGGGCATCGACGCTGCAAGACCAGGCGGGTGGACCGCCGCTCAACCCCTTGGAAATGGGAATGCCGGATAAGGCGGCGGTGGTGGCGCGCCTGCAAGAGAATCCCGCTTACGTGGAGGCGTTCGCCCGTCTGTTCGCCACGGATGCGCTTGGTGATGCCGAAAAGGGCTATGCGGCGATGACGGCCAGCATCGTCGCCTTCGAGCGCACGCCGCTCTTCGCTCCCTTCGATTCCAAGTACGACCGCTGGCTGCGTGGCGAGGAGAAGCTCACCGAACAGGAAGAACTCGGCCGTGTCCTCTTCTTTTCCACTCAGTTTGCCAGTTGCTCGCAGTGTCACCTGTTGGAACGGGGCCAGGTGCGCAGCGACGAGATCTTCAGCAATTTCGAGTACCACAATATCGGCGTCCCGATTAACCGGGCGGTCCGGACGGTAAACGGCCTGCCCGCCGACCATGTGGACGGCGGTCTGGCACAAAATCCGGCGGTCATCGAGCCACAGGCCGAGACGGGCAAGTTCAAGGTGCCGTCACTGCGCAATGTCGCCGTCACCGGACCCTACATGCACAACGGCGTCTTTACCGATCTGCGTACCGTTGTCTTGTTCTACAACAAGTACACCACCCACAATCCCGAGCGACTGATCGATCCGGAAACCGGCAAACCGTTCGATGCGCCAGAGGTGAATGCCAATATTTCACTGGAAAAGCTAAAAATGGGACGGGCCCTCGACGACAAACGCATTGACGCACTGGTCGCCTTCCTCAAGACGCTGACCGATCGCCGCTACGAAGCGAAGCTCGCGCCCTAACCCGTGTGTGGACGGCCCCCTGGGTGCAAGGGGTGAGGGGGAGAAAATCTGATCTGGTGCGATGGCAGTCGTGTGTCCGGCCTGTTTTGCGCGGCACGATGTCCGCTGGCCCAGATGGGTTCCGCGATCCACGCCCAAACGGATTAGCGGCCTTGATGGCCACCGGGCTACCCGGGTTCTGTGGATCGTCGGCTCGACCGATCAGCATCTCTCCGTCCTCAGCCCTGCACCTGCGGCATCAACGAGTGGTCAAGCGGTTGCCGGCTGGCGATACGCCTCTCCACTCGTCATCATCGCCCAGACGATGCGGGCCATCTTGTTGGCCAGCGCGACCGCCGCGAGCTTGCGCGGCCGCCTCGCCAGCAAAGCGATGAGCCACGCCGAGGCCTTTCCCGGCTTGGCCTGTCGGATCACCGCGGTTGCTCCCAGCACCAGCAACTGGCGCAGCCGCTCGTCGCCGGCGCGGCTGATCCCGCCCAGCCGCGTCTTGCCGCCGGTGGAATGCTCGCGCGGAGTCAGCCCCAGCCAGGAGGCGAAATGCCGCCCCGACTTGAACTGGCTGAAATCGACCCGCAGCACCAGGCTCAACGCGCCGATCGGCCCGATCCCCGGCACCTCCGCCAGCATCTGGCTGGTTGGCGTCTGTTTGTGTTGCGCCACCAGCCGGGCGTCGTGTGTGGACGGCCCCCTGGGTGCAAGGGGTGAGGGGGAGAAAATCTGATCTGGTGCGATGGCAGTCGTGTGTCCGGCCTGTTTTGCGCGGCACGATGTCCGCTGGCCCAGATGGGTTCCGCGATCCACGCCCAAACGGATGGGCGGCCTTGATGGCCACCAGGCTACCCGGGCTCTTTAGATCGTCGGCTCGACCGATCAGCATCTCTCCGTCCTCAGCCCTGCACCTGCGGCATCAACGAGTGGTCAAGCGGTTGCCGGCTGGCGATACGCCTCTCCACTCGTCATCATCGCCCAGACGATGCGCGCCATCTTGTTGGCCAGGGCGACCGCCGCGAGCTTGCGCGGCCGCCTTGCCAGCAAAGCGATCAGCCACGCCGAGGCCTTTCCCGGCTTGGCCTGTCGGATCACCGCGGTCGCTCCCAGCACCAGCAACTGGCGCAGCCGCTCGTCGCCGGCGCGGCTGATCCCGCCCAGCCGCGTCTTGCCGCCGGTGGAATGCTCGCGCGGAGTCAGCCCCAGCCAGGAGGCGAAATGCCGCCCCGACTTGAACTGGCTGAAATCGACCCGCAGCACCAGGCTCAACGCGCCGATCGGCCCGATCCCCGGCACCTCCGCCAGCATCTTGCTGGTTGGCGTCTGTTTGTGTTGCGCCACCAGCCGGGCGTCGACCTCAGCCAGCCGCGCATCCAGCCGACCGATCTCGGCGCCCAGCAACGCCAATGCGTCCTTCGCCGGCGTCGGCAGATCCGCGTCCTCGGCGACGTCGGCCAGCAGCTTTGCCACGCCTTGGCGGCCAAGGCGGCCGACGTGACCGAACTCGGCCGCGTGTCCGCGCAGCGCGTTGACCAGCTGCGTGCGTTGGCGCACCAGCAACTCGCGCACCGACAGCAGCATCGCGTTGGCCTGCTGGTCCGCCGACTTGACCGCGACCTCGCGCATCTCCGGCCGGGCCGCGGCTTCGCTGATCGCCTCGGCATCGTTGCGATCGTTCTTGCCGCGCTTGACGAAGGGTTTGACGTATTGCGGCGGGATCAACCGCACCGTGTGGCCGAGCCCAGCCAGCACACGGCCCCAGTGATGCGAGCCGCCGCAGGCCTCCAGCACCACCTCCATCGGCGGGCGGCGCGCGAAGAATGGTACCATGTCCTGGCGGCGCAGATTGCGGCGCAGCACCGCCCGCCCGTCGGCATCCGTGCCATGTAGGGTGAAAACGGACTTGGACGTGTCGATCGCAATGCGGGTAATCTCGGTCATGGACGGCTCCTGTTCACTTCGACAGCGAACCTTGGCACCAGATGCCGCGGGGCCGTCCACCCCAACGGATTATGCGTCCTGATCGGCGGGTGCCGCGTCGTTCATTGGAATTGCTTAGCAGCCTGTCGGACTTAACGCGAGGCGGAGCTGTGGGTTATAGAATCCGGGCATGGATTCACGCCCCCGGCCCGGACCTCTTCGGCATGAGCAACTTCCGCCCGATCGACCGCGACAGCGGATTTCTGATGCCGCCGTCGGTGGACGAGTGGCTTCCGCAGCGGCACTTGGCGCGGTTCGTGGTGGAGGTGATCGCGGGGCTGGATCTGCGGCCGATGACCGGCAGCTACCGTGGCTCTGGGGAAGCGTCCTACCACCCCAGCCTTCTGCTGGGCATTCTGATCTACGGCTACGCCACCGGGGTGTTCTCCAGCCGCAAGCTGGAGCGGGCGACCTATGACAGCGTGGCGTTCCGCTTCATCGCGGCGAACGATCATCCGGACCATGACACCATCGCCGCGTTCCGCCGACGCTTTCTGCCGCAGATCGAGAAGCTGTTCGTCCAGGTGCTGGTGCTCGCGCGCGAGATGGGCGTGCTGAAGCTGGGAACGGTCGGGCTCGACGGGACCAAGGTCCACGCCAATGCCAGCCGGCACAGCGCGCTGTCCTATGACCATGCGGGCAAGCTGGAGGCCCAACTGCAGGCCGAAGTGGCCGATCTCATGGCCAAGGCAGAAGCGGCGGACCAGGTGGACATCGCTGACGGCATGTCGATCCCCGACGAACTGGCGCGACGTGAGGAACGGTTGTCCAGGCTCGCCGAGGCCCGGGCGAAGATCGAGGCCCGCGCGAAGGAACGCTTCGAACGGGAGCAGGCAGACCATCAGGCGAAACTCGCAGCACGGGACGCCAAGGCAGCGGCCACCGGCAAGAAGCCCACGGGCCGTGAGCCGAAGCCGCCGGTGGCGACGCCGCTGCCCACGGATCAGATCAATCTGACCGACGAGGAAAGCCGCATCATGGCGGTGGCGGGCGGCGGTTTTGAGCAGTGCTACAATGCGCAGGCGGCGGTGGCGGCGGGCAGTCTGCTGGTGGTGGTCGCCGACGTGGTGCAGGCGCCCAACGACAAGCAGCAGCTTACACCCATGCTGGACAAGATCGGCACTCTGCCGGACGTGCTCGGCAGGCCGGACATGCTGTTGGCGGACAATGGCTACTTCAGCGAGGCGAATGTGCAGGCCTGTGTGGCCGGCGGGATCGAACCGCTGATCGCACTTGGTCGCGAGGCGCATCATCTCAGCCTGCAAGAGCGCTTCGCTGCGGCGCCACCGGCGCCCGAAGACCCCACCCCGGTTCAGGCGATGGCGTATCGGCTGCGCACGCCGCAGGGCCGCGCGCTCTACGCCCTGCGCAAGCAGACGCCCGAGCCAGTGTTTGGCATCATCAAGTCCGTGCTGGGGTTCCGGCAGTTCCTGCTGCGCGGGCTCAATGCCGCCCGTGGCGAGTGGAGGCTTGTGACCATGGCATGGAACCTGAAGCGGATGTTCGCCCTCAGCCGCGCCGTCTAGCCTGCGCGGCCAGTTCCGCAGGCGCGCCAGCGCGACCGCACCGCCCAAAATGGCGCTGACAGAGGCGCCGACGCACCGATCCCTACGCAGGTCCGGCGACGCCCGAGACGCAAGTCCGACAGGCTGCTAGGATTCGGTTCTCGAAGCCAATCCATGTCGTTTCCGCAGCGCCCACCCGCCATGGTTGATCCGACACTGCCGCTGCCTGACCTGCCACCGGTTGCCGGCGAAGAGTTGGTCGCCCGGTTCGATGGCGGCCGGCTGAACCAGATCTGGCTGGCGGACATCACCCGCATTCCCACCGACGAGGGCTGGCTGTATCTCGTCGTCGTCCTCCACCTGTTCAGCCGCAAGGTGATGGGATGGGCGATGCGCGATCACCTGCGCCAGGAACGCACAATCGCCGCGCTGACGATGGCCATCCAGCGGCAACGGCCCGGTCGCGGTTTGATCCGTCACTCCGTCCGCGGCAGCCAATACGCCGCCGGCCGCGATCTGTCTATTTACATCGAAACCTACGACAACCGTCAGCGGCTCAACGCCGCACTCAGATACCGTACTCCCGAGCAAGCCGAGTTTCACGCCGCATAACTCGGGTTCCACTTTTTCCGGGGAAGATCAATTCGTCTGTCCCTCATCAGGCCTGACTCCACCCCATGCGGAGGAAAAACGCAGTGACAAGTCAGGCTGAGTCACTCACGCCAAGTGCCGGCATGCCGCGTCCAAGCAAGCGGTGGCGGTGCGGTGGTCGTGCGGGCGATTGATTTACAAGGCGAAGGCTGGTTGGCGGCTGTTGGCGCGGTCGGCGAGGTGATCGAGCGCCAGTTGGTGGTCCATTTGCGGATCGAGGAACTCATCGAGGTGCTGGACGATATTCAGCTCTTCTTTTTGCAAATGCTGCAGTACTTCGGCGATCAGCGCGGACGCCGCGGCACGAAACTCGCTCCAGCGTTCGGCGCCGGTCCCGGACTGCAGCATAGCATCGGCGACAACGCGCAGCCGCATCGCCATCGGTTCGATCGCCAGATGCTCGATGGCAAGAGCATTGGTCAACTCACGTTTGCCGCATTGACGGATCAGCGGAAAAATCACCGTCTCTTCGAAGGCGTGATGGCCGATCACCTCGTCGAGCGCGGCAACGAGTTCCTCCAGCTGGTGGCGATCCTCGGCGTTTGCTGCATCGAGCGGTTGGCATTCGTAGGCGCCGCCAACGCGATTCTCCAACCCGCAGACAGCCACCAGAATACGGAAATGCTCTTCGTGCAGAAGTTGTCCCAACTCGGTCAGATTGGACATAACTGCGTCTCCCGCCGGCTTCGCGCTTGCGGCAGCATAAATGCTGCGATGCACAAAGTTTATCAACGGCAGTGCGACAGTCAACCATTGGTTTGCGGCAGTGGTGCTGGCGAGGTTTTTCGTTGCCACCCGGCGATCGATGCTGCTGCCAATCCTAACTGGATAGGGGGCTACTCAGACTCGGACGAAGGTGCACTGGGGACGACCGGCGCCGGCGCATCGGGCGTCGTGGTTTCAGGCGCTGCCGAATCGGGCACAGGGGCGGGAGTGTCGGTTGACGCTGCCGGGGGCGGCAGTTTCTCGTAGAGCCGCCCTAAGGGCACATCCACCGCCACCTTATAATCGCGCTCCAACATCGCCATCAGTGTCGGATGGAGAGCGGCGAAATCGGCGGCGAGTCGCGATTCAATGAAGAAGTAGCGAGGCGGATTGGCTTCCAGTCGCTGTGGAATGTCCTGCCAGCGTGCGACCGGCGTCAGCGCGGCGAACCATTCCCCCGGCACCGGCTGCCCGATATCGCGATGACTGAGCAGGATCAGTGTCAGATCGTCGATGGAATAGACGGGATCGTTGCCGCCAGTGGCATTGAGATAGTCGGCAACCGCCGCCGCGTCGGCGTAGATGGGGAAGTTCTGCCGGCGATAGCCGTCGGCATCCAGGTGATTGACGTAGAAGGCTTTCCACTGAGCGCGGGCGTCCTCGCCGAGCGGCCGCGCGAGACCGGCGATCGGCAAAACGACCAGCAGCGCGGTCAGCCCCATGGCGCCAACGGCGAGATATTGGCNGCGGGCGGCGAGCGCGCCGACGATTCGGTCGATCCCGCGTACGCTGAGGATGCCGATGGGGACATAGAACAAAAGGAAGTGATAGGACCACCAGGATGTTCGCTGCACCAGCAGCGCGACAGCGGCGGCGACGATCCAGGCCCACAGAAACGAGGTAAACTTGGGCTCGTTCGAGCGGACGACGCCGTCAAGGGTGGCCAAGGCCAGCAGCAGCCATGGCGTGAGGCTGGCCACCAGCACAGCGGCGCCCTCGATGAGGCGAAACATCGGTGCCGGGTTGCTTATGGCGAGATTCTCGATCGGCCAGATAAAATTGGTCCAGAAGTACTCGGCAAAGGCGCCCTGAAAGAGGAAAATCAGCGAAATTGCGCCCCAAACGACGATGACTCCGGCGGCAAAGGGGATCCAGAGTCGGCCGAGCGACGTCATTGCCGGTGTCGTGCGCGGCCGCCGCAACAGATGCCAAGCGGCGAGGAGGGCGAAAGCGACCGGTATGGGGGCAAGAACATGTTTGAAGGCGGTGCCGATTCCGGCAGCGATGCCCGCGGCGAAGGACAGGACGCAGGTGTGACGATCGGTCTGGCTTGCCTTCCAGAGACACCAAGCGGCGAGGAAAAAGGGCAGGCCGACCATGATCTCGACCTGCGTTTGACTGTAGTCTTGGGCAAAAACAAAGTAGGGAACGATCGCCGCGACCGCAGCGGCGGCCGACAGCCAGCGATAACGGAAGTAACCTCGCAACAAAACCATAATCAGGACGGCGAGGACCAGCATCCAGATCAGCTCGAGCAGGTGAACGGCGCGTACTGATGGTCCGAAAAGGGCGATGGCCAAACTGTGGAAGGCAAGGATCGCCGGCTGCCTGACGTCCCAGACGTCGCGATAGGCGACGGCGCCATCCATCATCCGCAGCGCCATCCAATGGTGGATGGCCTGGTCACGGCCGAAGGGATGCTCGAGCTTGAGCACGCCGGCGATAGCGATCAATGCGAGAGCGAGGGGATACCATAACAGTGCGATGGCGCCCAAAATCGTTCTCCCATCAACGGGTGGGTACAGTCGCGACATCCACCCCCAGTGTTGCCGTCAGTGTTGCCGTTTCGCCGCCTGCTGTGGAAGCTTACTCCCACAGCACGCTGTTTATCGCCAGACGGCGGGTGGGTCCAGCGCCACGTAACTGGCGCTGTGCCCCGACAGGCGCTTGGCGGGCCGGAAGCGATGCTGCAGTTTCCGTGTGACAGCACGGTCGCGTTCGGGGCAGGTGCCGCAATCTGCCCTTGGCATTTCCGCACTTGCGAAGTAGATTGCCGCCGCCTGCGAGATGATTTATCTCGCTCGTTTAGAAATGGAGAAGCGCATTGGTACGAAAGGTTGCATTTATCACTGGTGTCACCGGACAGGATGGCGCGTTGCTCGCGGAGCTTCTCCTCGGAAAAGGCTACGAGGTACATGGCACAAAGCGGCGTTCCTCTTCGTTCACGGGGCGTGTCGATCATTTATATGTCGATCCTCACGTTGAGGATGCGCGATTCTTTATTCATTACGCAGACGTAACCGACTCGACCAACCTCATTCGTCTCATTCAGGAAGTGCAGCCGACGGAGATCTACAATCTCGCGGCGCAAAGTCATGTGCAGGTCAGCTTCGAAACGCCCGAGTATACGGCGAATGCCGATGGAATTGGCACGCTGAGGCTGCTTGAAGCGATCCGCATCTTGAAGCTTGAGGATACGGCGCGATTCTATCAGGCGTCGACCTCCGAGCTCTACGGAAAAGTTCAGGAAATCCCGCAAAAAGAAACCACGCCGTTTTACCCGCGCAGTCCGTATGCGGCGGCTAAGCTTTATTCGTTCTGGATTACTGTGAACTATCGAGAAGCATACGGTATGCATGCTTCGAACGGTATTCTATTTAATCACGAAGGGCCGACGCGCGGCGAAACCTTTGTTACGCGGAAGATTACGCGTGCTGTTGCCGCTATTACGCTCGGCAAGCAGAAGCGGCTCTATCTCGGCAATCTCGACGCCAAGCGCGACTGGGGCAATGCGCGGGATTACGTCGAGGGGATGTGGCGCATTCTGCAGCAGGAGACGCCGGACGATTACGTGCTGGCCACCGGTGAAATGCATTCGGTCCGGGAGTTCATCGAACTCGCGTTCCAGCACGTCGACCGCGCGATTACTTGGCGCGGCGAGGGCGTGGACGAGCAGGGGCTGGATGCCAAGACCGGTGAGGTGCTGGTGGAGGTAGACCCGCGCTATTTCCGTCCGACCGAAGTTGAACTGCTGCTGGGTGATCCGAGCAAGGCCCGGGAAAAGCTTGGCTGGACGCACAAGACACCGTTCCGCGAACTGGTTCGGGAGATGGTTGCTTCGGACCTGGCGGTGGTCGGGCAGGAGAAGTGGCGCAACGATGCCTGAGGACGTCATGCCCGAAGGAATNNGCAGAGTAACGCGGCGGCGGCGCTGGATCTGACCGGTAAGCGGGTCTGGGTCGCGGGCCACCGCGGCATGGTGGGAGCCGCCGTTGTCCGGCGGCTGGCAGAGGAAAATTGCGTCGTGCTGACGGCGGGCAGGGCGGAGGTGGACCTGCGGCGTCAAGCGGCGACCGAAAGCTGGATGGCCGCGCAGCAGCCGGATGCGGTGATCGTTGCCGCGGCGACGGTGGGTGGAATCTACGCCAACGACACCCGGCCCGCTGAGTTTCTCTATGACAATCTGATGATCGAGGCCAACATCATCGGTGCCGCGCATCAACTGGGCGTGGTCAAGCTGCTCTTTCTTGGCTCATCGTGCATCTATCCACGCATGGCACCACAGCCGATAACTGAAGATGCCTTGCTGACCGGGCCGCTCGAGCCGACCAACGAGTGGTACGCCGTGGCCAAGATCGCCGGCATCAAGATGTGTCAGGCCTACCGCCGTCAGTACGGCTGCGATTTCATCTCCGCCCAGCCGACCAATCTGTATGGGCCGGGTGACAATTTCAGCCTGTCGCAGAGCCATGTCATCCCGGCGCTGATGGCAAAGGCGCATAACGCTAAGATCGCCGGGGCAAAGTCGCTGGAGGTGTGGGGCACGGGAACACCAAAGCGCGAGTTCCTCTATGTGGACGACCTCGCCGACGCCCTGGTGTTTCTGCTCAAGAACTACTCCGGTTCGGTGCAGCTGAATGTGGGCACCGGCGTAGACATCTCCATCGCGGATCTTGCCCGTCTCGTTTGCAGCGTCGTCGGCTTTGAAGGCGAACTCGTTTTCGATGCATCGAAGCCGGACGGAACGCCGCGCAAACTGCTGGATGTCAGCCGCCTAAACACGCTTGGCTGGCGTGCAGAAACCGAATTGGCCGACGGCCTGCGCACAACCTATGCTTGGTTCTGTGATCATTACCGTGAGGCCCGGCTTTAGGGCCGGGTATGTCGACGCGCTGTTCAAAGCCAAGCGCGAGCATGGCTCGGCCGTTAAGCCCTGTCGGAGCTTGTTTGAAGTGGTAGCCATCAGAGCCGGCAGCCGGGCCGCTACCCCCGGCACGCGGCCCGGCGCCAAGGTGCAATGCCGTAGCAGGCACCCGGCTGGTGTCCCCATCTCACCAAACTCTGGCACTCTTTAAAAAGAGCAATAGAAGCAATATTACTTCCGGACGGGGAGTGTCGCTAGCCGCCGTCCGCATTCCTTTACGTTGCGTTTCCTGGATAGTTTTTCACGAAACAATCGTCGATTGCCTGCATGGAGCCGACTTAGCGGGTAACGGGTGGTGGCAGACAATCGGTTGTATTAAAAGGCAAGGACACGTGCTGCGCGATGCCGCCAGCTGCCAGCGGGGCAGGTTGGTGCCAAGTGTGACCAAACCGATTGACGTGGCGGTCATGGCGCCGTAAGCGAACGGGCTCCGGCTGCATCGCGAAAGGATTGTTTCACTGATGACCCGGCCGCGGCGGTATGTGATGCGGATGGCGGCGTTTCTGGCTGCCGTCGCCACGGTAGTCGCCTTGCTTTATCCCGGTTTGCGCCACGCGTTCGAGACCAACGCGCCGCTCAACGGTTTGATCCTGGGGGTCCTGTTTCTGGGGATCCTCTACAACATTCGCCAGGTGCTCCGCCTGGANGCGGAGGTCGGCTGGATCGAGCGGCTTCGCGCCGGTCCCGGCGAGGCGAAGCCCGGGAGCCCGCCGCGCCTGCTTGCACCGATGGCGGCGATGCTGGGAGAGCGGCAGCAGCGGCTGTCGTTGTCACCGCCAGCGCTGCGGTCGCTCCTTGATGGCATTGCCTCCCGCCTTGACGAGACCCGCGACCTATCGCGCTACATCATCGGCCTCCTGGTCTTCCTCGGCCTGCTCGGCACCTTCTGGGGCTTGTCGCAGACGATCGGTTCGGTGGGCGAGGTGATCAAGAGCCTTTCCGTCAGCGGCGATCCCGGCACCGTGTTCGAGAATCTGAAGCGCGGCCTGGGGATGCCTCTGGCCGGAATGGGGACCGCGTTCTCCTCGTCGCTGTTCGGGCTCGCTGGCTCCTTGGTGTTGGGGTTTCTCGACCTGCAGGCCGGCCAGGCGCAGAACCGCTTTTTCAACGAAACCGAGGACTGGCTCTCCAGCCTCACCCGCCTGCCGAGCGGTGCGCTGACGGACGACGGCGACCACTCGGTGCCGATTTATGTGCAGGCGCTGCTGGAACAGACCGCCGAGAGCCTCGAGTCACTGCAACGGACGCTGCAGCGGGGCGAGGAGGGACGGATCACGGCCAATGCCCATCTGCTGGCGCTGTCGGAAAAGATCAGTCTCCTCACCGACCAGATGCGCACGGAACAATCGTTGATGCTGCGCTTCGCCGAAAGCCAGAACGATATCCGCCCCATCCTTGGCAAGCTCAGCGACGGCATCGCCGGGATGTCGAGCGGGCTTGACGAGACGACCCGCGCGCACATTCGCAACCTTGATGTCTATGTCGCCCGGCTGATTGAAGAGATGATCGCTGGCCGCGAGGAGACGGTCCGCCAGATCCGCAGTGATATCAAGCTGCTCGCCCGGACGATCGCCGCCGTAGCCGACGAAGCTGAACGCTTGTAGGCGGATCGGTCGCCATGGCCCTCGCCAACCGTCGCAACCGCACCACCGTCAACATCTGGCCGGGCTTCGTCGACGCCCTCGCCACCTTGTTGATGGTAATCATCTTCGTTCTCCTCGTCTTCGTTCTCGCCCAGGTGTTTCTCAGCGAGGCGTTGTCCGGCCGGGAGACGGCGATTAAGGAGTTGCAGGGCCGGATGGCAGAGCTGGCCGACATCCTGGCGCTGGAACGACGCGAAAAGGACGAGATGAACCGGCGGATCGAGGGGCTGTCGGGCGAACTTGCNCGCCTCGCTCACCAGCCGCAGCGAACTGGAGGCGACGCTGCAGGCGCTGCGGTCGCGGGCCGAGAGCGCCGAGGCGAAGAACCAGGCGAGCGAGCAGGAGGTGGCCCGCATCGCTGCCGACATCGCCGCCCTGCAGGCACTGAAAGCCGAGCTGGAGAAGCAGGCGGCGGCTTTGGGCCAGCGAGCGACGTCGGCGGAAGCAGGGCTGATCGAAGAGAAGAAGCTGTCGGAAAGTGCGCGGGCCCAGGTGGCATTGCTGAATCAGCAGCTGAGTGCATTGCGCGACCAATTGCAGCAGTTGACTGCNNCGCCCTCGACGCATCGGAGAAAAAGGCGGCCGAGCAGGAGGTGCAGATCGTCAACCTCGGTCAACGGCTGAACGCGGCGCTGGCCGGCAAGGTGCAGGAACTGGCGCGCTATCGTTCCGAGTTTTTCGGCCGGATGCGCGAGATCCTTGGCGACAATCCGGATATTCGCATCGTCGGCGATCGGTTCGTCTTCTCCTCGGAGGTGCTGTTCGCCCCCGGCTCGGCCGAGATCGGCGAGGAAGGCCGCAGCCAGCTCATCCGCGTCGGCCAGGCGCTGAAGGAGATCACGGCGAAAATTCCGCCCGACATCGACTGGATCCTGCAGGTGGAAGGCCACACCGACCGGGTGCCAATCAATACATCGCAGTTTCCCTCCAACTGGGAATTGTCGCAGGCGCGGGCGATGTCGGTTATCCGGCTGCTGACCGAGCAGGGAATTCCGCCACAGCATCTTGCGGCCGCCGGCTATGGGGAGTTTCATCCGCTTGAGACTGGCACCGGCGATGCGGCGCTGCGCCGCAACCGGCGAATCGAACTGAAACTGACGCAGCGATAAGCGGCTCGCGTCGGCAGGACACAGAATAGATGCGAACCTTGTTCTTCGTCGTGTTCGTGGAGTTGATCGGCTTCGGGGTGATCATCCCCTTGCTGCCATTCTACGGTGAGCACTTTCACGCCAGTCCGGCGCAGGTGGGCCTCTTGATGGCTAGCTACTCGCTGGCGCAGTTTGTGACCGCTCCCTTCTGGGGCCGGCTATCGGACCGCATCGGTCGCCGGCCGGTCCTGATCATCAGCCTCGCCGGAGCGGCCAGTTCCTATGTAATGCTGGCTTTCGCCGACCACCTGTGGATGTTGTTTGCCGCCCGCGGCTTCGGCGGTGCGATGGCCGGCGGCATCGCCGCCGCCTTTGCCTATGCCGCCGATATCAGCACGCCGGCGACGCGGGCCAAGGCGATGGGCGTTGTCGGCGCCGCTTTCGGCGTCGGCTTCATCTTCGGCCCGGCCATCGGCGGGCTTCTCTCCGGCAGTGATCCCGCCAGCGCCGATTTCCGCAGCCCGGCGCTTGCCGCCTGCGCCCTGTCGACCACGGCGCTGCTGCTGACCATCTTTGTTCTGCCGGAGTCGCTGCCGGCCGAAGCGCGACGGCAGGGCAAGGCCCGCACGCAGAGTCGCTGGGAGATGTTTCGCCTAGCACTGGCGCAGCCGGCACTGCTGCGCCTCTTAGGCCTGATGTTTCTGGCCACCTTCGTCTTCGCCGGCATGGAGACGACCTTTGCCATGTGGTCGCGCCGCCAGTTCGGCTGGGGGCCGGAGCAGAACGGCTATNNCATCTTCGCCCTCGTCGGCATCATCAGTGCCATGGTGCANGGGGGGCTGATCGGTCGTCTGGCGAAGCGATTTGGCGAGATGCGCCTCGTCATCTCTGGCGCAGCCGCCCTTGCTGTCGGTATGCTGACCATCCCCTTGTCGCCCAACCTGCTGACGCTGATCCCGGCGATGGCAACGGCGGCGATCGGCTTCAGCATGCTGACTCCAGCGCTCAACAGCCTCGTTTCGCTGCAAGTCAGCCGCAGTGTACAGGGCGGTGCCATGGGCGTCTCCCGCTCGGCGACGACCCTGGCACGGGTGGTGGGGCCGATCTGCGGCGGTGCCCTGTTCAGCTACTTCGGCCGTAGCGCGCCGTTCTTCTCCGGCGGATTGGTCATGTGCGTCGTCGTCGTGCTGGCCATCGGCACCGCCCGGCGGGCGGGATTTACGGCGCCGGCGGAGGAGTGAGAAGCGAAAGTCCTCATTTGGCCAATCGCGACGACACACGACGTTGGAGAGCAGATACCCGTTTTAGTCGCTAAGGAGGCTTGTGCAGACTTCCTATTTCTTCCTTGACATAGAGGCATTCCCTTGCTTCCCGCGCCAGCCCGAAACAAAGGCGCCGTCTTCCCGAGCAGAATTCCGGGCTGTCAGCAACTAGGAGCTTAGGATTAACGACCGATATGTCGCTGCAATGACAAAAAAAGAGATGCTTGGTAGAATTCACCGCATGCCAGTTCCAGGCGGAAGGGATCGCATCGAGTGGCGCCGGAACCAGACGGGAAGGAGCGGAATGAAACAGACCAGCCCGGTTTGATGCTTTTTATCGATCGCTTTCCTTCTTCTGTTACCGGCGCGGGCTGCGCGTGCCGAGAAAACTTGGCTCCAGCTCCCCCTTACGACGCGTAAATCGCAGAACACTTGCGCGGCGGCCTGAGGGAAGAGCGCGTTGCGTGGGGAGGTCTTATGACTTCGGGAGTGGTGTCCCTGGTCATTGCTACTGTCGTCTTTGGCGGGTCCATTCTGGCGATGTACGTCGCGCGCGCCCTGCCCGACTCTCATCTCGGTGCGGACGCAAGAGATGTTATCAAGCTGGGGATGGCACTCATCGCCACCCTCGTCGCCCTCGTTCTCGGCCTGATGATTGCGACGGCCAAGGGAACCTACGATGCCCAGAGTGCAGCCGTGCGCCAGCTTTCGGCTGATGTACTCCTCCTCGATCGGAGCTTGGCCGAGTACGGGCAGGAAGCTGAGCATCCTCGCGACCTGTTGCGGGAAGCAGCTGGTTTGATGCTGCAACATCTCTGGCCGGAGGACGGTTCGGCCCCGCTTTCGCTGGCGCCAGGGGAAGCGCACGTTCCAATGGATCTGTTTTTGCGCGAAGTCACCCAGCTTTCACCGCAAAACCAAACACAGGAATTCCTCAAGACGCAGGCACTGCGCGTGACGTCAGACTTGGCTCAGATACGCTTTCAAATGTATGTTCAGGGAACTAGCCAGTTGCCTCTGGCATTTCTCATCGTCATCGGTCTTTGGCTGATAATCTTATTTGCAGGCTATGGTCTGATTGCAGCTCGTAATCCGACTGTTCTTGCATTTCTGTTCGCGGCTACGTTGTCGGTTTCGGGCGCGGTTTTCCTCATTCAGGAATTGGCAGACCCCTTCGGAGGGGTGGTCCGGGTGTCAAGCGTGCCCCTGCGGGAAGTAATCGCCCACCTCGGCGGGTAGTGCAGATGATGCACACGGTTGCGTCAGAAAAGGCGCCGACGGAACGGAGAGAGTGCATGTCCAGGCTGCTTTTTGTTCGATTCGGACAAGTTTTTCGCGTGCTCAGTGGCTTTTGCGTCGCCATCTGCGTTCTGGCAACGACAGCGGGCAGCTGGGCCACTGAACCCCCGGACAGCGAGGCGGTGCAGCTCGTCGGCCTCGTGCCGGCGCCGCCGTTTGCCATGAAGGATACTGAGGGCCACTGGACGGGCATCGCTGTCGAACTTTGGCGGTATGTCGCATCCGATCTGGGACTGCGATTCGAGTTCCGCGAAATGGCGATCCCCGATCTGATTGCCGGTCTTCAGCGAGGAGAGCTGCTCGCCACCGTCACCGCCACCGCCAGTGCCGAGCGCGAAATGCTGATAGATTTCAGTCACCCTTATTACTGGAGCGGCCTTGCTATCGCCGTGCCGGTGAGGGCAACCGGGAGCGACTGGTTAGAACCGCTCGGCGACGTTTTTTCCGGCGCTACCGTCAGGATCTCCAGCGTCCTGCTCGGCCTTCTTCTCGTCGCCGCCGTTCTTGTCTGGTTGGCCGAACGCCGCACCAATCCGAACCACTTCAGCCCACAGCCACTGCGGGGAATCGCTGACGGTCTATGGTGGGCGGCCGTGACCTTGACGACCGTGGGCTACGGTGACAAAGCGCCGCTGACACGGGCCGGACGCCTAGTCGGCATTGTCTGGATGTTCGTTGCCATCATTTTGATCGCGCTGTTCACGGCACAAGTGACGTCCTCTCTCACCGTGACAAGCCTTACCGGGCGTGTGCGAGGGCCCGCCGATCTGGTGCACGTGAAGGTCGGAGCGATCCAGGACTCGCCAGCGCAGACTATCCTGCGCAACAAATTTGGCGTTCCTGCGCAAGGATACGCGGGATTTAGCGAGGCTCTCGCAGCGCTTGACCGCGGGGAAATCGATGCCTTCGTTGGTCCCGAACCGGTATTGCGATATGCGGTAGCAAGCGCCTTTCCCGGGCGCCTTGCCATCGTAGGTGCGCCGTTCACGCGCGTTGACTATGTATTTGCGTTCCCGCTAGGGTCTCCGATCCGCAAGCAGGTGAACCGTTCAATCCTGTCCTACGTCGAGACCGATGAATGGCGAGATTTACTGCGCTCCTATCTTGGGACAGGCTCTTAAGTGCTCACAAGTTCTGGCTTTCGCCGGAACCTGTGTGCGAGGCTCGCGCCTCACACTGCCAATGCTCACCTACTCGCATATAGCCACCCCCACCGCGGGCGCTATATCTGCCGCCATGGATACCGTGCAGCGTCGCCCGCAGCCAATCACTGTTGATCCCGTGCGCATGACGCTTGCGGCGCTGCTGGTCGTTGGCCTGGGCGCCATCGGCATGGCGCTCGTCGGGCAGTTCGCCTTCGGGCTGGTGCCCTGCATCCTCTGCCTTTACCAGCGCGTGCCTTATGCGGTGGTTGCCGGGCTGTCCGCGTTGGGCGTGCTGCTGCCGTTGACCACGACGGTGCGGCGGCGCCTGGTGGCGATGGCGGGGGTGGTCTTCCTAGTCGGTGCGGCGATCGCCTTCTACCACGTGGGCGTCGAGGCGCACTGGTGGGCGGCGGCGACGGGTTGCGCCGGCACTCCCGTCGGTCAAATGACGATGGAGCAGTTTCAGGCGCAGATCTTCACCCCGCAGAAACCCTGTGATCAGGTGGATGTTCGATTCCTCGGCCTGTCGCTCGCCGGCTGGAATACCATTGCCTCGCTTGTCCTTGCCGTCGGCTGCCTCCTGCAGAGCCGGCGCCTGTCCTCCGGGAGTTCAACATGACCGCATATGATAGCAAGCCTGCCCGGATGCCGGGTGATATGCCGCGCGGCAAGCTGATCGAACGCATCCTGCGCGTCGATCATGCCGGTGAATTCGGTGCCGTGCGCATCTATGAGGGTCAGCTCGCGGTCCTGGGTCGCCGGCCCGAGGCCGAGGCCATCCGCGAGATGGCGGAGAAGGAGCGTGAGCACCTGGCCGGCTTTGAACAGCTGCTGCCGGCGCGCCGCGTGCGGCCGACGCTGCTGCATCCCTTGTGGCGCACCGCCGGCTTTGCCCTCGGCGCGGCAACGGCGCTGCTCGGCCCGCGCGCGGCGATGGCGTGCACCGTAGCCGTCGAAGAGGTGATCGACGAGCATTATGCCAAGCAGGTGGAAGCGCTCGGCGATGACGAGCCGGAAATCCGGGAGCTTTGTGAGCAGTACCGCGAGGACGAACTGGAGCACCGGGATACCGCGCTCGCCCATGGTGCCGCCGACGCGCCGGCCGGCCGGCTGCTCACCAACGTGATCAAGGCGAGCACGCGGACCGCCATCTGGCTGTCCGAGCGGTTGTAGCGCCCGTTTTGTAGCGCCCGCTTTGTAGCGCGTCGTCCCCCGGTTGCTATGACGCCTGTGGTGGCCGGCGCGGCCGGCCGGAGACGAGGCAGGTGATGATGCCGCGAAAGGTGCGCACCTCCTGCTCGGTGAGCCGGGCGCGGCCGAGGGCGTTACGCAGATTGCGCACCATCGTCGGCCGCTGCTGCTGATTGCGGAGGAAGCCGCAGACGTCCAGCTCGGTCTCCAAATGCTCGAACAGCCCCAGCAGCTCCGCCTTTTCGGCGGGGCGCGTTTCCGGCGGCATCACCACTTGGTCGGCCGGCGTCGCGTCGGTGGCGGTGAACCATTCGTAGCTCATCAGCAGCACTGCCATCGCCAGATTGAGCGAGCAGAAGGCCGGATTGAGTGGGACGGCGAGGATGGCATCGGCCAGNNGGGCGATTTCGTCGTTGTCGAGGCCACGCGCTTCCCGGCCGAACAGGATACCGGCGCTGGCGCTGCCGCCCAGGTGGGCGCGCAGATCCGTCGCCGCCTGCCGCGGCGTCACCACCCGCTTGGTCATGTCGCGTTCGCGCGCGGTGGCGGCAAGCACCAGGGTGAGATCGGCGATCGCCGCCTCCGGGGTTGGAAACAGCCGTGCCGCGTTGAGCACCTGATCGGCGCCGGAGGCGGCGGCGATCGCCTTGTCGTTCGGCCACGGTTCGCGCGGCCGCACCAGCCGTAGGTCGCAAAGCCCACCGTTGAGCATGGCGCGCGCCGCCATGCCGATGTTTTCGCCCAGCTGCGGCTCCACCAAAATGACGGCGGGACCGGCGCCGAGGGCGCCGGCGCGGCTCCGGTCGGTTCCCGCCATCTGAGTCAGGCGGGGACTTGCGCGCCTTCGCGGAACAGCTTGAAGATGATGCTGTCCGAAAGCGCCCGGTAGGATGCGTCAATGATGTTGGTGGAGACGCCGACGGTGGACCAGTGGTCGCCGCGGTCGTCGGCACTCTCGATCATCACCCGGGTGACTGCGCCGGTCCCGTCGCCCGGCGTCAGAATGCGAACCTTATAGTCGATCAGCCGGACGTGGGTCAGCTCCGGATAGTGCGGGGTCAATACCTTGCGCAAGGCGGCATCAAGGGCGTTGACTGGGCCGTTGCCTTCCTCGACGGTCATGTACTGCTCGCCATCCACCTCGATCTTCACCGTCGCTTCGGAGAGCGTCACCAGTTCCCCTCTGGCGTTCCACCGCTGTTCGTCGATGACGCGGAAGCTGAGACAACGAAAGTAGTCCGGCACGCCTTCGAAGGCTTCACGGGCGAGGAGTTCGAAGCTGGCTTCGGCGCCGTCGTAGGCATAGCCGTCGTACTCGCGGGCCTTGACCATCTCCAGCAGTTTGTTGACCTTCGGATCGTCGGCATCGATGTTGAAGCCAATATCGCGGAAGCGGGCGAGGATGTTGGCGCGGCCTGCCTGGTCGGAGACGACGATCCGCCGGTGGTTGCCGATCAATTCGGGAACCACATGCTCGTAGCAGCGCGGATCCTTCTCCACCGCGGAGACGTGCAGCCCGCCCTTGTGGGCAAACGCCGACTCGCCGACGTAGGGCGCGTTGCGCACCGGTGGCCGGTTGAGGCGTTCATCGAGAACGCGGCTGACATGGGTGAGCCGGGTAAGATCGGTCGGCGTCAGCCCGGTATCGAAGCCCATCTTCAGCGCCAGCGACGGGATGATCGAGGTGAGGTCGGCATTGCCGCAACGCTCGCCAAGGCCGTTCAGCGTGCCCTGCACCTGGCGAACGCCGGCACGAACGGCGAGCAGACTGTTGGCAATGGCATTGCCGGTATCATTATGGCAGTGGATGCCGAGGTGATCTCCCGGCACCTGTTCCACCACCTGGGCGACGATCTCCTCGATCTCGTGCGGCAGGGTGCCGCCGTTGGTATCACAGAGGACGATCCAGCGGGCGCCGGCCTCGTAGGCGGCGCGGACGCAGCGCAGCGCGTAGGTGGGGTTGGCCTTGAAGCCGTCGAAGAAATGCTCGGCATCGAACATTACTTCCTCGGTGCGGGTCCGGGCGTGGCGAATGCTGTCGCTGATCATGGTGACGTTTTCGTCGAGGTCGACGCCGAGCGCCTCCTTGACCTGATAGTCCCACGACTTGCCAACCATGCAGACGCTGCTGACGCCGGAATTGAGCAGGGCATTGAGGCCAGGGTCGTTTTCAGCGCTGCGCCCGGCGCGCCTTGTCATGCCGAAGGCGGATAGACGCGAGCGATGCAGCTTCGGCGGCGCGGCGAAAAAGGCGGTGTCGGTGGGATTGGCCCNCGGCCAGCCGCCTTCAATGTAATCAATGCCGAGGCCATCCAATTCGCGGGCAATCGCCGACTTGTCGGCGACCGAGAAGTCCACACCTTGCGTCTGCGCGCCGTCGCGCAGCGTAGAATCGTACAGNNAATAGACGCGATTGGAAGTCATCATCAGCCTCGTCGTTCGGGAGCGGCGGAGAATGCCGGAAGCGGGCGCAGCAGACAAGAGCGCGTACGCTATTACGCGCGCCAGACGTGCAGACGCCGATCGTGGAGTCCTATGTGGCTCCTTCGTGCGGGGTATGCCTGCAGGAGGGAGCGGAGGGTGCAGCGATCCGGCAATCAGTCGCGCTGGACGCTGCCTGGCACCATCTGGCTGGCATAATAGCGGCTGGCGCCCGGATGGTAGGGCAGAAAGGTGTTGTAGACGAAATTATCCGGAATCGTCGCGACGGCAGCGGGGTGGGCGACAATCAGTTCTTCGTGGTGGTCGAAGACGGCCTGCACGATCTTGTAGACCATGTCCGTTGGCAGGTTTTCGCTGACGACGGCAAAGTTGTAGAGGCCGACGGTTGGATAGGCTTGCATCAGAGAAGGATAGGTTCCTGGCGCGATGTTCACCGCGGTCAATTCCGGAAGCGCCAGGCGGACGGCGACGATGTCTTCCGCGGCGAGCGGAATGAAGCGGATCGCCTTCGTCTTCTCCAGACCGGCAATGGCGGGGAAGGGGGCACCGACAGCGGCTACCATGGCGTCGATGGCGCCGTCTTCCAATTGCGCCGCCATTTCATCCCAACTGCCGTAGGCAAAGTCGGCCGCCACATTCAACGTGGTCATCAGTTTTGGCACATAAGTGCCGGCAGTGCCGCCCTTGGGGCCGATGCCGATCCGCTTGCCCTGTAACTGGCGGATTGACTGCAGGTCAGAGGAGAGCCGGACGATGAACTGGAACGGTGTGGCGTACATGGGGAATGCCGCCCGCATTTGACGAAATTCCTTGCCGTTCGTCCAGTCGCCGGTCCCGTTCCATCCCTGCAGCGCCGCACCCACGGTCACAAAGGCGATCTGCACCTCACCGCTTTCCAGCAGCTGAATGTTCTGGCTCGGCCCTTCGGTCACCCGCTCGCCGACCGGGAGCTTGAGGGCGTCACTCAGAATCTTCGCCAGCCCGAGGCCGTAGGCGTGATAGGTGCCACCGGGCGAAGCGGTGGCGATGGTCAAGGTATCGGGCCAGTTGGGTTGGCCAGCGGTGGCCGGGCTCGCCGGCCCGACAAGCATCACCGCCACCAGCAGCAACCATCCGAGGACTGGCGACTTCATGACATGCCTCCCGAATTTATTGTTGGTCGTTGTTGATATATGGCTTGGCTGTCTGGCCGCGCATACGCTTAAGTATTGGCACCGGTTAAGTATTGGCACCGGTCGTCGCGATCGCCTGGTTGAAGGCCTGCACGGCGGCGGCCGGGCCATCCGGATGCGCCCAGACGCCCTGGGCGACGGCGAGAAAATCGGCACCGGCGGCGATCAGGGGTACGCAGTTTTCGACGGTGATGCCGCCGATGGCAACGCACGGCACCGTCATGATCTCGCTCCACCAGAGGAGAAGATCAGTGGTGGCATGGAAGCGTGCTTCCTTGGTGGTGGTGGTGAANNAGAAGAAGGCACCGAAGGCAACATAGTCGGCACCAGACTCGGCCGCTTCCATCGCCAGATGGCGGGAGTCGTGGCAGGTCACGCCGACGATGGCATCGGCGCCGACGCGGCGGCGCGCCTCGGCGTAGCTGGCATCGTCCTGGCCGATATGGACGCCATCGCAACCCATTTCGGCGGCGAGGTCGGGACGATCGTTGAGGATAAAAGCAACGTCGCGGGCGTGAACGATCGGCAGCAGCGCCGCGGCGGCGCGGCGGATGGTCTCATCATCGGCATCCTTGAGCCGCAACTGGACGGCGGCGACGTCGCCTGCGTCAAGCGCGGCGGCCAGCAGCGGTGAAAACGCCGCCGCGTCGAGCTGCGGCGACGTGATCAGGTAAAGACGACAGGCGGTTGAGGAGGTCACTCGGCTGCCTGGGCGACAGCGCCGTGGCGGACCTTGCCAAGAAAGATGCCGATGATGCGGTCGAGCATCTCCAACGCCTGCTCTCGCGGCCGCTGGAAGGTGTTACGACCGATGATCTGGCCGTTGCCGCCGCCGTCGTAGATGTCCTGGGCATCCTGGTATACCGAGTCGGCACCCTTCATCGCGCCGCCGGAGAAGATGACCAAGCGCTTGCCGTTGAACACCGCCTGGACGATGTGGCGGACGCGGTCGGCCTGAGTAGCGATGTTGATGTTTTCCTTCTGGTAGACCTTTTTCGCCTCATCCTGCTCGATGAAGTCGGTGGGCAGCTTCACCTTGATGATGTGGGCGCCCATCAGTGCGGCGATGTGCGCAGCGTAGGCGTCGATGTCGACGGCGAGTTCGCCCTCCTTCGACAAGGCACCGCCGCGCGGATACGACCAGACGATGGCGGCCAGCCCCTTCGACTTTGCCTCGCGAATGAGCTCGCGCAGGTCGTTCAGCATGTTGAACGCCTCGTCGGAGCCGGGATAGATGGTATAGCCGATGGCGGCGCAGCCGAGACGCACGGCATCGTCGACTGAAGCAGTGATCGCCTGGGTCGGCGCTTCGCTGCTGCGGTAAAGGGTGTTCGAGCTGTTCATCTTCAAGATAAGCGGAATCTGCGCCGCATACTGATCGGCGACCGCTTCGATCATCCCCAGTGCCGAGGCGTAGGCGTTGAGGCCGGCATCGACGGCGAGCTGCGCGTGATAGACCGGATCGTAGCCGGCCGGATTAGGGGCGAAGCTGCGGACCGGGCCATGCTCGAACCCCTGGTCGACCGGCAGAATAACCAACTTGCCGGTTCCGCCAAGACGGCCGGTGCACAGCATGCGGGCTAGATTGGCCTTGGTTCCCGGATTATCACTATTGTAGTTGTCCAGGATTTTATGGACACGTTGTGTGACTCTCATTACCTCAGTCTCCCCGTTTGGACGAAAAAAGCCCAGAATCACATACACGAACCGTTACGCGATAGCAACGCAGGCGTCGTCACCAGTGCGGCAGGGGTTTTAGGGCTTGTCGAGAAGGAGTTGGCATCGGCGGAGCGGATCTGCCACCTGATCCAGGTCGATAACCGGATCACACTCTGCATCGTCGATGAGACGGGCGCCGCACTCCGCGGCGATGGCGGCCAGTTTGTCTCGTACCGCCGCGGCCACGTCGACGCGGACGAAGCTGATCTGGTGGCGAAAGGCTGCCAGGGCGGCGCCCGCGTAGGGGCCACAGTCCAGGACGGCGATCGTATCGACGGCGGGAGCGGCGGTCGTGGCGGCGGCGATCATTGCTGCGAACCAGGGTGCACCCAACGCCAGTCCGGCCCCTTCGGCGCTACGCAGGCATACCGGCAGTCCAAGCGTCGCCGCGGTGGCCAGCGCCAGCCGCGCCTGAGCAATCCCGTGGACGATGAAGGTCAGGCGAGGCGCCGGCATGCGTATAGAGACAGTGCCCAGCCAGGCGAGGCCACGGCACGCGAGACCTTGGCATGCGGGGCCGTGGTGAAAAGCAAAGGGCGGGGCCCGGCGACCGGACCCCGCCCCTTTATCTCGGCAAAAGCGGTCAGACTAGACCTTCGACCACGCCACCGCGGTATCGGACATCCGATTGGAGAAGCCCCATTCGTTGTCATACCAGGTGAGGATGCGCACCATGTTGCCGTCGATGACTTGCGTTTGCGAGCCGTCGAAGATGGAGCTGCGCTTGTCGTGGTTGAAGTCGATCGACACCAGCGGCTCGGTGTTGAAGCCGAGGATACCCTTCAGCTCGCCAGCGGCAGCTTCCGCGATCAGGCTGTTCACTTCTTCCGCAGTGGTCGACTTCTTGGAGATGAAGACGAGGTCGACGACCGAGACGTTCGGTGTCGGCACGCGGATGGAGGAACCGTCGAGCTTGCCCTTCAGGTGCGGCAGCACGAGGCCGACCGCACGGGCGGCGCCGGTGGTGGTCGGGATCATCGACAGCGCTGCAGCGCGGGCGCGGCGCAGGTCCGAATGCAGGGTGTCAACGATCCGCTGGTCGCCGGTGTAGGAATGGATCGTGGTCATGTAGCCACGCTCGACACCGATGGCCTTGTCGAGGATCCAGACCGGCGGGGCGAGGCAGTTGGTGGTGCACGACGCGTTGGAGACGATCTGGTCTTCTTTGGTCAGCGTGCCGTGATTGACGCCATAGACGATGGTCTTGTCAGCACCCTTCGACGGGGCGGAGACCAGCACCTTCGGCGCGCCGGCGCCCACGTGCACAACGGCCTTGTCCTTGTCGGAGAAGCGGCCGGTGCATTCGAAGACCATATCAACGCCGAGATCCTTCCACGGCAGCTTGGTCGGATCGCTGATTGCCAGCGCGGTGACCTTCTTGCCGTTGACGGAAATGGACTTGTCGTCCGAGGTGATCTCGCCCGGGAACGTGCCGTGGACCGAGTCATACTTAAGCAGATGCGCGTTGGTTGCGACGTTACCGAGATCGTTAATGGCAACGAACTCGACGTCAGTGCGACCGTCCTCCATCGCGGCGCGGAGGACCAGCCGCCCGATACGCCCGAAACCGTTGATTCCTATCCGTACCGCCATTTCTTAAACCTCCTTGGAACGTATGCAAGCAGACGCTCTGCAAATAGACACTGTGAAGAAATTGGGTGAGCCGACCCGCATTTTGGTCTCATGAACCAGCAGAATGCCGGCTCAAGGCAAGCGTCCCTGTTGACTCGGCCGCACAATCGTCGGATTACGCCCACCCGTCAATCGCTTTTTCCCGCTGCGATTCCGTCCGTCCGTCGTCATTTCCTCGGACGCGACCAAGTGCCCGGCGGGGCCACTCAGGGTGTGCCATGGCGTCCGATTTCGATCTTTCGTCACCACAACCGGCGTCCATTGCCCGTCTTGATGCGGCAGTGAACGACCTCGAACAGGTGCTCGAGCAGTTTGAGCGCGCGCATCGCCTGGCCGCTGATGAGCTGGCGCAGACCAAAGCCGAATTGGCGGCATTGCAGGCGCTGCACGTGACGGTGAGCCATCGCCTCGACGAGACCATCGCGCGCCTGAAGCGCGTGTTGAGCGAACAGGCGGTGGACGATGACCCATCGGACGACGAAAGCGGAGCCTGAGCATGGGGATGGTGACGTTGAGCGTGAATGGTCGCCGCTATGACGTGACCTGCGGCGACGGCGAAGAGGAACATCTCCGCCATCTGGGCGCGTCCATCGACCGCAGGCTGCGCGAACTGGTGGCGACGTTGGGACAGGCCGGCGAGGCACGTCTGCTGCTTCTCGCGTGCCTGCTGCTGGAAGATGAGGTGGCCGAAGCCCGGTCCACCGTCAGGCCACAGGCGAACGGTGACGTTGAGTCACGGGCTGGCGTTAGTGTGGCCGCGCTCGCCGCGATGCCGGACGAGACCGCTGCCGACCTGGAAGTGATCGCCCGGCGGATCGAAGCGGTTGCCGGTCGGCTCAAATCTACTTAGATAGGAGTGGGGCGGCGGCTGCGGGACGCGTCAGGCTAATATCCCTCTGGCCAATAAAGTCCTTGAGGGAGCTGTCCCTTGCGGACCCCTGGGTCCGCAAAACGGCCCCCACCTGCACATGCAGGCCTGAGAGGATTACCAAGCCAACGGTCATTGCGGCGCCGTCCCGCCGCTGACAACACATTTGTCGCGGGGTGATGCGTGTCGCTGGGCTGGTCGATAACCAACGCTACCGAGAAGGGCGAATTGCGTCGGCGGATGCGCAAATTGCGTCTCGTCGCCGATCAGAAGGAAGGGCCGGAGGCGGTGCTGACGGTGCTGCGGCACGCGCTCGCTGGCATCAAGGAGATCGGCGTCGGCAGCGGAACGATTGTTGCCGGCTATTGCCCTATCGCCACCGAGATCGATATCCGGCCGCTGATGGCGCGATTGACCGAGCGTGGTGCGGTATGCAGCCTGCCGGTTATCGTCGCTGACGGCAGGCTGGCGTTTCGTCGCTGGCAACCGGGTGATTCGCTGCAGGATGGCGATCGGGGCACCGTGCATCCGCCATCCAACGCGCCGGTGGTCGAGCCGGAGGTGCTGTTCGTGNNGCCGGTGCTGGCCGTGGATGACGAGGGCTATCGGCTCGGCCAGGGCGGTGGCTACTACGATCGCGCCCTCGCGGCGTTGCGCGCCCGTCGTTCTATTACGGCAGTCGGCGTCGGCTACGCGGTGCAGCACGTGGACCGGCTGCCGCGTGATGCCGGCGATGAACCAGTGGATTGGGTGCTGACCGAGGCAGGGCTGACGCAGGTGCGGGCGTGAAGCTGCTGTATTGCGGCGACGTCGTCGGTCGCGCCGGCCGACAGGTCGTCTGTGACTGCATCCCCGATCTGCGCCGCCGGCTGGGCCTCGACTTCGTCATCGTCAACGGCGAAAATGCCGCCCACGGCTTCGGCATCACCGAAGAGATCTGCCAGTCATTCTATCGCGCCGGCGTGGACGTGGTCACCACCGGCAATCACGCCTGGGATCGGCGTGAAACTCTCACCTACATTGATACCGACCCCCGTCTGCTCCGCCCGCTCAATTACCCGCAAGGGACTCCCGGTGCCGGCGCCAATATCTTCACCGCCGAGAACGGCCGCAGAGTGCTGGTGATGCAGGTGATGGGGCGGCTGTTCATGGATCCGCTCGATGATCCCTTCGTGGCAGCCGAACAGGCGCTTGACAATCATCGGCTCGGCCTGACCGTGGATAGCATCGTTCTCGATGTCCATGCCGAGGCGACGAGCGAGAAGATGGCGATCGGTCATACCTTCGACGGCCGGGTCTCACTGGTAGCGGGCACCCACAGCCATGTGCCGACGGCCGATGCGCGCATCCTTGCCGCTGGCACCGCCTATATCACTGATCTTGGGATGTGCGGTGACTATAACTCGGTCATCGGCATGCGCATCGAAGGCGCGGTGAGCCGCTTCGTCACCAAGCTGCCAGGCGGCCGGCTGGAACCGGCGGATGGACCGGCGACACTCTGCGGCGTCTATGTGGAAACGGATGATCAGAGCGGGTTGGCCTTGCGCGTCGCCCCGGTGCGGATCGGCGGAATGNNCGCGGCGGCGGCTTGGCCGTAACGCGTCGCCGGACGATGGGGCTGCGGGCGCCTCCTAGATGTGGTATAAGCACGCAAGAGCAATGCGGTATTTTGACTATCGGGCGTACTGGTGAAGCATGGCGGGTCATTCGCAGTTCAAGAACATCATGTACCGGAAGGGCGCGCAGGATGCGAAGCGTGCCAAGGCGTTCACCAAGATCATTCGCGAACTCACCGTCGCCGCACGCACCGGTCTGGCCGACCCCAATGCCAACCCGCGCCTGCGCGCCGCGGTGATTGCCGCCCGTGCCGCCAATATGTCGAAGGACACGATGGAGCGGGCGATCAAGCGCGGTGCCGGCGGCGAGGGGATCGAGCAGTACGAGGAAATCCGCTATGAGGGGTATGGGCCCGGTGGCGTCGCCCTCATCGTCGAGGCGCTGACGGATAATCGCAATCGCACCGCGAGCGAGGTGCGCGCGGCCTTCGGCAGGCACGGCGGGACATTGGGCGAAAGCGGCAGCGTCAGCTTCATGTTCGAGCGGGTCGGCTTCGTCCATTATCCGCCGGCTGTCGCCTCCGCCGACGACATGCTGGAGGCGGCGCTCGATGCCGGCGCCGACGATGTGCAGTCGGGCGACGACGGCCACGACATTTACGCCGTCCCGGACGACCTGAGCACTGTCCGCGATGGCCTGGAGCAACGCTTCGGGCCGGCCGACGCATCGCGCCTCGACTGGCGGCCGCGTACCGTGGTGCCGATCGCCGAAGACGATGCGATCACCCTGTTCAAGTTGCTCGATGCGCTCGAAGATAGCGACGACGTGCAGCGGGTGGCGGCCAATTTCGAGGTGCCCGATGAGATCATGGAGCGTCTCAGTCGTTGATCGCGGGGCGGTGGCTGGCCTGCCGATTGTGGGCGCTGCGTGCGGACGGGACGGCTGCTGCCGATGCGGCTGATCGGCATTGACCCGGGACTGGGGGCGACCGGTTGGGGGGTGATCGAGATGGACGGCAACCGGCTCAGCCACATCGCCGACGGGGTGATTACCAGTGACGCCAAGCTAGCACTGCCGCAGCGGCTGGTGCAACTGGCCGAGGGACTGGAGGCGGTGATCGCCGCGCATCGGCCGGCCGAAGCGGCGGTGGAGGAGACCTTCGTCAACCGCAATGCTGTCTCCACGCTGCGGCTCGGTCAGGCGCGCGGCATCGCGTTGCTGATTCCCGCCCGCGTCGGCCTGCCGGTGGCGGAATACCTGCCCAATCTGGTGAAGAAGACGGTGGTCGGCTCCGGCCACGCGGCGAAGGAGCAAGTGCAGATGATGGTGCGCCGGCTGCTGCCGGGCGCACTCGTNCGCACCGCCGACGCTGCCGACGCGCTCGCCGTCGCCATCTGTCATGCCCACCATCGGCAGACCGCCAACCGCATCCGCACCGCACTCGCCGTGGAGGCGGCGCAGTGATCGGCAAGCTGACAGGGGTGATCGACAGCGTCGACGACGGCACGGTGCTGATCGACGTTGGTGGCGTTGGCTATCTTGCTACCTGTTCGGGGCGGACGCTGGGCCGTCTCAGCGTCGGTGAGACGGCGATGCTGTTGATCGAAACCGTGGTGCGTGAGGATGCGATCCAGCTCTTCGGCTTCGCCGATGTGGCCGAACGGAGCCTATTCCGCCTCCTGCAAACGGTCCAGGGCGTCGGTCCGAAGGCGGCACTGGCCATTCTCGGTGCCGTGCCGGCGGATGACCTGGTGACGGCGATCGCCGCCGGTGATCGCGGCCGGTTGTTGCGGGCGCCGGGCGTCGGCCCGAAGCTGGCGCAGCGCATTGTCGCCGAACTGGCCGATCGGATCGGCCGCCTTGGCAGCGGTGGTGGCGGTGCGGTGCCGCCGCCGGCAGCCATGGTCGCCGGTGGCGCCAGCCAGGACGCGGTCTCGGCACTGATCAATCTTGGCTTCCGGCCGGCGGATGCGTATGCCGCCGTTGCTCGCGTCGCCGGGCGATTGGGCGCTGATGCCACTCGTTGAAGCGCTCGTGCGTGGCGGGCTTGGCGAGTTGGCACCGAAGGAGCAGCCGGCATGAGCGAGGTGCCGCCGGACCGCCTGGTGGAAGGCGAACGCGCTCCCCACGATGCCGCTGAGGCAACGCTCAGACCGCTGGCCCTCGACGAGTTCATCGGCCAGCGGGAGATGCGCGACAATCTCCGCGTGTTCATCACCGCCGCCGCCAACCGGCGTGAGGCCCTTGATCACGTGCTCCTGCACGGCCCGCCCGGCCTCGGCAAGACGACACTGGCGCAGATCGTTGCCCGCGAACTGGGGGTTGGCTTTCGCGCCACCTCCGGACCGGTGATCGCCCGTCCGGGCGATCTGGCGGCGATCCTGACCAATCTTGATGCGCGCGACGTGCTCTTCATTGACGAAATTCATCGCCTGTCGCCGACGGTGGAGGAAATCCTCTATCCGGCGATGGAGGACGGCAAGCTCGACCTGATGATCGGCGAGGGGCCAGCGGCGCGGTCGATCCGCATCGATCTGGCGCCGTTCACCCTCGTCGGCGCCACCACCCGTTCCGGGCTGTTGACGACGCCGCTGCGCGAACGCTTCGGCATTCCGCTGCGCCTGCAGTTCTACGCTGCGGACGAACTGGAGACCATCGTCAGCCGCGCCGCCGGGATCCTCGACTTTGCCCTCGGCCGCGATGGTGCCTTCGAAATCGCCCGGCGCTCGCGCGGGACACCGCGCATTGCCGTCCGGTTGCTGCGCCGGGTGCGTGATTTCGCCGCCGTCAACGGCAGCGGGCCGGTGAATGCAGCGGAGGCCGATGCGGCGCTGCAGCGCCTGCAGGTGGACGAACGCGGCCTTGACGCCATGGATCGGCGTTACCTGCGCTGCCTTGCCGATTTCTATGCCGGCGGCCCCGCTGGAATCGACACGCTGGCGGCGGCGTTGGCGGAACAGCGGGATACGCTCGAAGATGTGATCGAGCCCTTCCTGCTGCAGCAGGGCCTGATCATGCGCACGCCGCGCGGCCGGATGCTGACGACGAGTGCCTACACTCACTTAGGGCTGCCGCCACCGGCGTCAGCCATGGCGCAATACGACTTCCTGGTGGCGAACGGCGATGACGAGTGAGCACCTTACGTCCGGCTACGTTCACGCGCAGACGGTGCGAATTTACTACGAGGACACGGATTCCACTGGACTCGTCTACCATACCAACTATCTGAAGTTCGCTGAGCGGGCGCGAACCGACATGCTGCGCGACTTCGATTTTGACCACACCCGTTTGCTGCGCGATCACGGGATTGCTTTCGTTGTTCGCTCGTTGAGCGTGGATTTCCGCCAACCGGCGCGTCTGGACGATCTTTTGCAAGTGCGCACGCGGGTTACGGAGATGCGGGGCGCCTCAATGCGAATGGAGCAGCAGATTTCCTGCAATGGTATTGACCTGGTGCGGATAACCCTCAAACTCGCATGTATTACGGCCGATGGCCGGGCAACCCGGATGCCACTGCCGTTACATGCCGTCTTCTGCCAATTGGTGCAGAACAGCCCTGGATCTTATGGGAATGGATAGCAATATCGTCAGCGCAGTGGCCGTTGCTGGACCGGCGGTCAGCCACGGGCTCCACCCGTGGGATCTGTTCATGAACGCCGACTGGATCGTCAAGTCGGTGATGCTGATGCTGCTTGCGGCATCGGTGTGGTGTTGGACCATTATCTTCGAAAAGCTGTTCAATCTCCGCCGGCTGAACGGTCTGGCCGACCGCTTCGAGGCGTCGTTCTGGTCCGGTGGCGCGGTGGAGGATCTCTACGACCGCATCCATACCCAGCCGCCCGATCCCCTGTCGGCGGTGTTCGTTGCCGCCATGCGCGAGTGGCGCCGCTTTGCCGCCAAGCACGGCGACGGGGCGGCGACGGCTACCGATCTGGCCGATCGGGTGGAGCGGGTGATGCAGCTGACCGCGAATCGTGAGCTGGATCGGGTGGAGCGTTACATGACTTTCCTCGCCTCCACCGGTTCGACTGCACCATTCGTCGGCCTGTTCGGCACTGTCTGGGGCATCATGAACAGCTTCAGCGCCATCGGCGCCACCAAGAACACCAGCCTCGCGGTGGTGGCACCCGGCATCGCCGAGGCGTTGTTCGCCACCGCGCTCGGCCTTCTGGCGGCGATTCCGGCGGTGCTTGCCTACAACAAGCTGTCGCGCGATCTCGATCGCTACGCCGGGCGGATCAATGGCTTCGCTGGCGAGTTCATGGCCATCTTGTCGCGGCAGCTGGAGGACCGGCGGTAGCCATGGGCGTCGCCCTGACCTCGCGCAAATCGTCGGCGGCCGGCAAGCGCTTCACCCGGACGCCGTCGCGCCCCATGTGTGACATCAACGTTACGCCGATGGTGGACGTGATGCTGGTGCTGCTGGTGATCTTCATGATCACTGCGCCCTTGCTCTCCACCGGCGTCAACGTCGATCTGCCGCAGACCCGGGCGGCGACGCTCGATGAGCAGGATGAACCGCTGGCGATCAGTGTCGACCGCACCGGCCGTATCTTCATTCAGGACAAGGAAGTCGACCTCTCGACGCTGCCAACCAAGCTTGCTGCGATCACCCAGAACAACAAGGATGCCCGCATCTTTGTCCGCGGTGATCAGGCAATCCAGTACGGTCAGGTGATGGGCGTGCTGGGGGCTGTCTACGAGGCAGGATATCGCAAGGTAGCGCTGTTGACCGAACCGCCGAAGTCGGATGGCAAACGGCCGCGGACAACGGCGTCCCGTGCCGCTCCCTGACGACGATGCGCCGCCCGCTTTACTATTCCGTCGCGCTGCATCTGCTGGTCATCGCGTTGCTGTTCGTGGTGTTGCCAAACTGGCATGACACGCCGATCGTGCTCGATGAGCCACTGACGGTGGAACTGGAAGCGTTCGGCGCACCGGCTGGGAAGACACCGGGCGGGAAATCGCCAGCCGCATCAGCGACGAAAGCTGAACCGCCGGCCGATGCTACGCCGGAAAGCGCTGCCGCGCCACCGGCACCGCCAATCAAGGCCGAGGCCCCCGCGGCCGCGGCGCCAAAGCCGGCCGCCTCAAAGGCAGATCGGCCGAAACCGGCAGCGAAAGCGCCGAAACCGGAACCGGTGAAGGCCGAGCCCAAGCCGAAACCCGCACCGCCAGCCGAGCCGGTCAAGGTGGCGGACAACACACCACCAGAGCCAAAAAGGTCGAGCCAAAGAAGGTTGAACCAAAGCCGGTGGAGAAGAAGCCGGAGGAAGCGAAGCCGGCAGAGGACAAGCGTGCGGAACCGGTGAAGACGGTGACGCCGAAACCGAAAAGCCAACCGCCAAAACCGGAGCCGCCAAAGCCGGCCCCGGAGAAGAAGCCCGAGCCGGTGAAGAAACCGGAACCGGAGAAGAAACCCGAGCCGGTGAAGAAAATCGAGCCGGAGAAGAAGGTCGAGAAGGTGGAAAAATCCACCAAACCGGAGAAAGCGGATAAAGCGGACGTCGCCAAGCCTGAGGCAAGCTCGAAGCAGGTGGCCGCGGCAACGAAGCCAGCGGCGAAAGCGGCGAAACCGGCCGACGACGCGGACGACGACTTCGCCTCGGTGACAAAGGCGGTCAAGGGGATGAAGCAGTCCACCGCGGTCGGAGACAGTCGCGCCGCCGCGAAGCCGAAGCAGGTGGCGGCTGCGGACGGCCGCGACGGCGAATCACTCGCCGATCAGGTGAACAAGGCTCTGCGTTCGGGAGGCGCCCCGACGGCTGCCAGCGCGGCAAGCCAAGCGGCGTCGGCACAAGCAGGCCCGGTGACGGCGAGCGAGATCGAAGGGGTCCGCCGCCAGATCGAACAATGCTGGAACGTGCCGGCCGGGCTGAAGGGCACCGCCGACATGGTGGTGTCGATCCGGGTGGAGATGGGCATCGACGGCAGGCCGCGCAGTGCGGTGATCGAAAACGCGGCGCGCATGGACAGCGATCCCTCCTACCGGGCGACAGCGGAGAGCGCCAAACGCGCCGTATTGAACCCACGCTGCCAACCGTTCAAATTGCCGCCGGAAAAATATGAGCGTTGGCGGACGCTCACTCTGGTGTTTAACCCGGCGGAGATGTTCCGAACATGATCCGGTTTTGCTTTCGGTCGCAGTCCATTCTGGTTGCTGTCATTGTGATGATTGCGGCCTTGGCCTTCGCGCCGCCGGCGAGAAGCGAGTTACGTATCGATATCACCCGCGGCGTCGTCGAGCCGGTGGCGATTGCCATCGTGCCCTTTGACGGCGGCGGCGGCGATACCGGCCGCATTGGCGGCGATATCGCGAAGGTGATCTCCGCGGATCTGGAACGCTCGGGACTGTTCCGTCCCATTGATGCCAATGCGTTCCTGCAGACGAATTTATCGATGGACACGCCGCCCAAGTTCGCTGACTGGCGAGTGTTGAACGCGCTGGCGCTGGTGCATGGTCGGGTTACCGTGGCCGACGATGGCCGCCTCAAGGTCGAGTTCCGCCTGTGGGACGTGGTCTCGGAGCAGCAGCAAGCCGGACTTGCCTATTTTACCGCTCCCGGCAACTGGCGGCGTATCGCACACATCATCGCCGATGCGATCTTCAAACGCCTGACCGGCGAGGAAGGCTATTTCGATACGCGGATCGCCTACATTGCCGAGAGTGGTCCGCAGACGCGGCGGGTCAAGCGACTGGCGATCATGGATCAGGACGGATACAACCATCGCTATCTGACTGACGGCACGGATCTGGTGCTGACGCCGCGCTTCTCGCCGACGCTGCAGGAACTGGCGTACATCGCCTTCAGCGACGGCTTGCCCCGAGTCTTCATCCGTTCGCTGGAGAACGGCCGCAGCGAAGCTGTTGGCAGTTTCCCCGGCATGACCTTTTCGCCACGGTTTTCGCCCGATAGTCAGAAACTGATCTTCAGTATGGCGACAGACGGGAATACCGACATCTACACCATCGATCTCAGGACCAAGGCGACGCGACGGCTGACCACCAGCTCGGCGATCGATACTTCACCCTCCTATTCGCCCGACGGTCGACAAATTGTCTTCAACTCCGACCGTGGCGGCTCGCAGCAGCTTTACGTGATGGATGCGGAGGGTGGTGAGGCACGGCGAATCAGCTTCGGCCAAGGCAAGTATGGCACACCCGTCTGGTCGCCGCGTGGCGATGCCATTGCGTTCACCAAGATCGCCGGCGGACGGTTTGCGATCGGGGTGATGACTCCCGACGGCAGCGGCGAGCGTATCGTCGCCGACGGCTACGATGTGGAAGAGCCGACGTGGGCGCCCAACGGCCGGGTGCTGGCCTTCTTCCGCAAGGAGCCGACCGATGCCGGCGGTGGCGGCGGCCGGTCGCGGATCTATTCCGTCGATGTCATGGGACGCAACGAACGTGAGATTCCGACGCCAGGCGATGCGTCCGACCCTGCATGGTCGCCGCTACAGCCGTAAGGGCGTTTCGATCGAGAAGGGACAAGAGACATGCTAAGGCCTGTGTTGGCAGCGGTTGCGGTCATCCTGCTTCTGGTCGGCTGTGAGAGCACCCCGGATACGCCGCAGCCCACGACCACAACGTCGTCGTCGGTTGGCAGTGGTTCCACCGGTACCGGCGCCGACGGTGGTGTCAGCCGGTACGGCAGTTCGATGGGGAGTGGCGCCGGCGTCGGCGGTGTTCAGCAGCAGGGGATCGGCGGCGGGCGCGGTCCAGCGCAGGTGGCGCAGGAACTGGTTGGTGTCGGTGACACGGTCTACTTCGGCTTCGACAGCTACGCCCTCGACAGCAGCGCCCAGGCAACCTTGGACCAGCAGGCGGCGATCTTGTTGCGTAACACCGGCGTCTCGGTCGTGGTCGAAGGTCACACTGACGAACGCGGCACCCGTGAGTACAATCTGGCACTGGGCGAACGTCGGGCAACGTCGGTGAAGGATTACCTGGTGGCCTATGGGGTTTCTCCAACCCGTATTCGGGTGGTTTCCTACGGCAAGGAGCGGCCGATCGCCTTTGGTGACAGTGACGCGGCACAGGCGAAAAACCGGCGCGCGGTGACCGTGGTGTCCGGCGGGTCGCCCTCCAGCTAAATCCGGGCTTCAGGGTTGAAGCCGCCACGGGCCGAGAGATGAGCGATGAAGCAATCGTCTAGGGAAGGAACGGGGATGCGCGGATGGCGGGGCGTCGCTGTCGTCGTGGCGAGTCTGATGGCCGGGACGGCCCTGGCGCAGTCGACCTCACCCGGGTTTTCGGGAGATGATCACTCTGGTGCTGTGGGACCGGGCGCGGCCGTGGCGCGGATGGATGCGCGAATGACGCAGCTTGAGCAGGACCTGCGCGGCGTCACCGGCCGGGTGGAAAATCTCGGCTATCAGGTGCGGCAACTCAACGATCGCGTTGAGCGGCTGGCCTCCGACCTGGATGTGCAGCTGAACGAACTGAGGGCGGCGTCCGGGCGCGGAAGTGGCGGCAGCGCCGCCGCCACGGCGGTGCCGCGGCTGGGCCGACCGTGCTGTCGCGCACCGGCGCTGAACCGGATGCCGGGCGATCGGCGCCGGCACCGGCTTCGCCACCACCGCCAACGCCAACGCCAACGCCAGCGCCAACGCCAACGACGCCTACGACGACGCCAGCACCGGCGCCAGCACCGGCGCCAGATGCCTCTGCGGCAGCGGCACGTTCCACACTGCCGGCTGGCTCTAGCAAGGAGCAGTATGCCTACGCCTTCTCATTGATGCAGAAGGCGAGCTATGCCGAAGCGACGGCGGCGTTCAGCGATTTCCTGCAGCGTAACCCCAACGATTCACTGGCAGATAACGCGCGCTACTGGCTGGGCGAGAGCTACTACGCCCGCAGCGATTATCCCCGCGCCGCCGAAACCTTTCTCGACGCCTATGAAAAGAACAAGACCGGTCCCAAGGCGCCCGATACCCTCCTGAAGTTGGGGATGGCGCTCGGCAAGCTCGACAAGAAGAAAGAGGCCTGCGCCAGCTTCCGCGAGCTCAGTCGCTCCTTCCCGAACGCAACGGCACAGATCAAGGATAAGGCAGCGCAGGAAAGTCAGCGCATCGGCTGTTCCTAGTTGGTGGCGATGTCCGGCGGCGACGGCTGTCCGGGGGGGTAGCCGCCGTCTTCGAGGCCGCAATGGCGGCGCTGGAACCGTTCGAGCCGGCGCCGCATCTGGCTGTGGCGGTGTCTGGTGGTGCCGATAGTCTCGCGCTATGCCTGCTCGTTCACGCATGGGCATTGACCCGCGGCGGCAGGGTTACCGCCCTCACCGTCGATCATCGCCTGCGGGCGGACTCCACGGCTGAAGCGGCCCAGGTTGGCTGCTGGCTTCGTACGCACGGCATCGAGCATCGTATTCTGGTCTGGTCTGAGACGAAGCCGGCCACCGGTATCCAGGAGGCAGCGCGGCAGGCACGCTACCGCTTGCTGGTGGCGGCGTGTCGGGAGGCGTGCGTCCTTCACTTGCTGCTGGCGCATCATGCCGCCGACCAGACCGAGACGATGCTGCTGCGCCTGCTGGGAGGCAGTGGCGTCTTCGGCCTGGCAGCGATGCAGCCGGTGGTCGTCACCCCGCATTGCCGGATTCTGCGACCGTTGCTCGGGATCCAGCCGGGAAGCTTACGACAGTATCTGTCGGCGAGGGGGCAGCCGTGGGTCGAGGATGCGACCAATCGATCGAGCACCTTTGCCCGCGTTCGTGTCCGCCGAGCGTTGCCGTCGCTGGCCGCGAACGGCCTGGATAGCGGCGAAATCAGCCGGATCCATGCGACGATGCAGCACGCGCGAGCGATGACGGACGCAGCGACAGTGGCTTGGCTGGCGTCGGGCGTCACCTGTCACGCGGCCGGCTACGCCGAGATGGATCTGTCGTGCCTCGGCGACGCGCCCACGTTCCTCGCCGTCCGGGTGCTGGGACGGCTGATCATGGCGGTCGGCGGAGGCTGCTGGGAGCCGGACGAGGCGGCTGTTCATCGTCTTCGCCAGCGTTGCCTCGTGGCGGCACCGGGGATGGTGGCCACGCTCGGACGCTGCCGCCTGCAGTGCCGCGCGCACAGCCTTCTCGTCTGTCGCGAACGGCGCAATCTGCCACTGCCGCAGCTGGTGTCGCCGCAACTGATGTCGACTGCGGGCGTGGTGCACTGGGATGGACGGTTTGCGATCAGGATCGTGGCCACGGCGACAGCCCTGCCGGCATCACTGCAGCTGCAGGCGCTGGCAGCTATACCTGTCGACGAGCGGGTGGTGCCCAACCCATCGGCGGTGCCGAAAGTGGTCTGGCCGACGCTGCCAGCACTCGTCGACACCCACGGCCTTGCCCAAGTTCCTCATTTGGGCTATAGACGAGGGGGCAAGATACTGACGTTCATGTGAACGCCGCGTTTTTGCCACGCCGCTGCCTCGACGATGCCAACTCTATCATTGTGTAATCGATTCACTGTATTATCTCTGATAGGCAATGGGAGTGCATATCCCTGTTTTGGGGCCGGCTCTCCTTCCGTCGCTTGACGCGTCATCCGGCATGCTTGGGAAGAAATTGTGAACATTAGCCGCAACTTGGCGCTTTGGATCATCATCGCGCTCCTGGTGTTCGCCCTGTTTAACCTGTTTCAGAATTCGGCACCGCGTGGCGCGCTGCAGTCGGTCACCTATTCCGATTTCATCGCCGAGGTGGATAGTGGCGAGGTACGCGACGTCACGCTGAAGGGTCATACCATCAACGGCGTGCTGCGCGACGGTCGAACGGTCACGACCTACGCCCCTGCCGACGACAGTCTGATCGCGCGGCTGCAGAAGGCGGGCGTCCGCATCACCGCACAGCCGGAAGACGATGGCGCGCCAACGATCTGGAGCGTGCTGATCTCATGGTTTCCGATGCTGCTACTGATCGGCGTCTGGATCTTCTTCATGCGCCAGATGCAGGCCGGCGGCGGCAAGGCCATGGGCTTCGGTAAGTCGCGAGCACGGCTGCTGACCGAGAAGACCGGGCGGGTGACCTTCACCGATGTGGCCGGGATCGACGAGGCGAAGCAGGAACTGGAAGAGATCGTTGAGTTCCTCAAGGATCCGCAGAAGTTTCAGCGGCTGGGCGGTCGCATCCCCAAGGGCTGCCTGCTCATCGGGCCGCCGGGCACCGGCAAGACACTGCTGGCACGGGCGATCGCCGGCGAAGCCAACGTGCCCTTCTTCACCATCTCCGGCTCCGATTTTGTCGAGATGTTTGTCGGCGTCGGCGCGTCGCGCGTGCGCGACATGTTCGAACAGGGCAAGAAGAGCGCGCCGTGCCTCATCTTCATCGATGAAATCGACGCTGTCGGCCGCCATCGCGGCGCCGGCCTCGGCGGCGGCAACGACGAACGCGAGCAGACGCTGAACCAACTCCTCGTTGAGATGGACGGCTTCGAATCCAACGAAGGTGTGATCCTCATCGCCGCCACCAACCGCCCGGACGTCCTTGACCCGGCGCTGCTGCGGCCGGGCCGTTTCGATCGCCAGGTGGTGGTGCCCAATCCGGATATCCTCGGCCGCGAGCAGATCCTGAAGGTCCACATGCGCAAGATCCAGGTGAGCCCTGACGTGGATGCACGCGTGATCGCTCGTGGCACGCCCGGGTTCTCTGGTGCCGATCTTGCCAACCTGGTCAATGAAGCGGCACTGCTGGCGGCACGCGCCAACAAGCGTCTGGTGGCGATGCAAGATTTCGAGTCGGCGAAGGACAAGGTATTGATGGGCGTCGAGCGGCGCTCGATGGTGATGACCGAGGAAGAGAAGCGGTTGACCGCCTATCACGAGGCGGGGCATGCCCTGGTTGGCCTCAACGTCCCCAGCCACGATCCTCTGCACAAGGTGACGATCATTCCGCGCGGCCGCGCCCTGGGGCTGACGATGAGCCTGCCGGAGCGCGATCGCTATAGCTACTCCAAAGTGGAACTGGAATCGAAACTGACGGTGCTGTTTGGGGGCCGGGTGGCCGAGGAAATCGTCTTCGGTATGGAGAACGTCACCACCGGTGCCGGCAACGACATCCGTCAGGCGACGGAGATGGCTCGCCGTATGGTGACCGAGTTCGGCTTCAGTGACAGGCTGGGGCCACTGCGCTATTCCGATAACCAGGAGGAAATCTTCCTCGGGCATTCGGTCACCCAGCAGAAGCACGTCTCCGATGCGACGGCGCGCCTGATCGACGAGGAAGTACGCCGGCTTATCGATGAGGGTGAACTGCGGGCGCGCAACATCCTCTCCGACCACCGCGACGACCTGGATCGACTGGCGACGGCGCTGCTTGAGTATGAAACGCTGTCCGGCGACGAGGTGGATACGCTGTTGAAGGGTGGCAGCATCTATCGTCCGGAGTCGCCCAATGAGCCGAGCCGGGGACCAGGGACGCGGTCCTCCATGCCACCATCGGGCAAGCGCACCGGTCCGGAGGCCCACACCCACGGCGGTCTCGGCGCCGAGCCGCAGCCGGGGGCCTGATCCGCATCCACCGCCGGCAAACCCCAGTGTTTACGGCGGCGGATCGATCATCAGCAGTGCCCTGGTGGAGCGTTTGAAGACAACCCAACCGGCGGCATCGAGCCAAGATGACGCCGCTGTGAGCGCCGGGGGTCCCGACGTTTGCCGGTCTGTCGCTCGACCGCCCGCGGTTGATGGGCATTATCAACGTTACCCCCGACAGTTTTTCAGACGGCGGCGAAACCTTTGTGACGGCAGCGGCGATCGCCCGCGGCGAGGCGATGTGGGCCGCCGGCGCGGATATCCTAGATATCGGTGGCGAGTCGACCCGGCCTGGTGCCGAACCGGTCTCGGTGGCGGCAGAAACCGCGCGCGTCGTCCCCGTGGTTGCCGCACTGGCGGCCAAAGGGGCCCTTGTCTCCATTGATACGCGCCACGCGCCGGTCATGGCGGCGGCGATCGCCGCTGGTGCCCGCATCGTCAATGATGTGAGCGGCCTGAGCGGCGATGCGCGGGCGTTGCCACTGGTGCGGCGAACGGGTGTGGCGGTGGTGTTGATGCATATGCGGGGCGAGCCGTCGACAATGCAGCACGATCCTCGCTACGACGACGTGGTGAACGACGTTCGCGTCTGGCTGGCGGAACGGGTGGAGCGTTGTCGCGATGCCGGTCTCGCCTTCGATCGGATCGCCGTCGATCCTGGTATCGGCTTCGGCAAGAGCGTTCGTCATAACGTTGAAATTTTGGCCCAGTTGCAGACGTATGCTACGCTTGGCTGCGGATTGGTGATAGGCGTATCACGCAAGAGCTTCATCGGTCATCTCAGCAGCAATGAAGCCACCACGGCCCGTCTTGCCGGCTCCATTGCCGCCGGACTGGCCGCGTTGGAGCGAGGGGCGTCCATACTGCGGGTGCACGATGTTGTGGACACACGCCAGGCAATTGCCGTATGGCAGGCGATCAATGGTGGTTTTGGCACATAAGGCGATCGCCGGAGATGTCGTCGAGGCGTCGCAGCCGCTGCGGGGTGCGGTGTGTAACAGCCGTCATAGTTGTGTGCGGCGTTGAACGCGGCATAAGTGTCGGATTGAACGGCTGTAGGGTTGAGAGCACATGGGGAAAAAGCTGTTTGGAACGGACGGCATTCGTGGCAAGGCGAACGCCGCGCCAATGACCGCTGAGACGGCGTTGCGGGTTGGCATGGCTGCCGGTCTGCATTTTCGCCGTGGCCGTCACCGACACCGGGTCCTGATCGGCAAGGATACGCGGCTGTCTGGCTACATGCTGGAGGCGGCGCTCACGGCCGGGTTCATTTCCATGGGCATGGACGTGATCATTGTCGGACCGATGCCGACGCCGGCGGTCGCCATTCTCACCCGATCGATGCGCTGCGACCTGGGGGTGATGCTGTCGGCGTCGCACAATCCCTTCGAGGATAACGGCATCAAGCTCTTCGGCCCGGACGGCTATAAGCTTTCCGACGAGGTGGAGGAGCAGATCGAAGAGCATGTTGCCCACGGACTGCCCACCAAGCTTGCGGCGCCGGCCGATCTCGGTCGCGCCAAGCGACTGCACGACGTACACGGGCGTTACACCGAATTCGTCAAAAGCACGTTCCCCAAAGGTCTGACCCTGCAGGGGATGCGGATCGTTCTCGATTGCGCCAATGGTGCCGCCTACAAGGTGGCGCCGGAAGTTCTTTGGGAACTGGGGGCGGAGGTGATTCCGCTCGGCGACAATCCGGACGGCATCAATATCAACCAAGATTGTGGTTCGACGGCGCCTGAGGCCATGTGCCGGGCGGTGCAGGAGTACCGCGCCGATTTCGGCATCGCCCTCGACGGCGACGCTGATCGCGCGCTGATTGCCGACGAGACGGGGACGCTGATCGACGGTGACCAGCTGATGGCGATCGTGGCCAAGAACTGGCAGGCGAACGGCAAGCTGCGCAAGGACGGGATCGTCGCCACGGTGATGTCGAACATGGGCCTGGAGCGCTACCTGAACGGCCTGGGGTTGACGCTCGAACGCACTCGCGTCGGCGATCGCTACGTGGTCGAGTACATGCGCCGGCATGGCTACAATATCGGCGGCGAGCAATCGGGGCATATCATCTTCAGCGATCATGCGACCACCGGCGACGGCACCATCGCCGCGTTGCAGGTGCTGGCGGTGATTGTCGCGTCGGGCAAGCGGGCAAGTGAAGTCTGCGTTGCCTTCGAGCCGATGCCGCAGCTGCTCCGCAATGTCCGTTTCCAGGGCGGCGCGCCGCTGGAAAACGGCACGGTGCAACAGCTGATCACCGACTGTCAGCACCGCCTGGGGAATAGCGGCCGGCTGTTGATCCGTCCCTCCGGAACCGAGCCGGTGATCCGGGTCATGGCGGAAGGCGAGGACGAGTCGCTGATCGGCAAGGTTGTCGAGGAAATCTGCGACGCCATACGTGCCGTCGCCGCCTGAGTCATGCACCGGGTCGGAGGTGGAGCAGGGTGATGCGCGGTCGTGTTCTTATCATCGCCGGCTCCGACTCGGGCGGCGGCGCCGGCATTCAGGCCGACATCAAGACGGTAACCGCCCTCGGCGGTTACGCCGCGACGGCGATCACGGCGCTGACGGCACAGAACACCCGCGGTGTCTTTGCCATCCTTGATGTGCCGCCGGCCTTCGTCGCGCAGCAGATCGAACTGATCCTTGACGACATCGGCGCCGACTGCATCAAGATCGGCATGCTGCATCGGGTCGATGTCATCGAAGTGGTTGCCGATGTACTCGCACGCTGCGCCGCGACGATCCCCTTGGTGCTGGATCCGGTGATGGTGGCGAAGGGCGGCCATCCGCTGCTCGCCGCCGACGCGACGGAATGCCTGCGCCAGCGACTGATCCCCATGGCCACGGTGCTGACACCGAACCTGCCGGAGGCGGAAGCACTGGTGGGGGCGGCGTCGCCTGACCAACTGGTGCGTCGCCTGATCGCCTTGGGGCCGCAGGCAGTGCTGCTCAANGGGGGACACGGCAGCGGGCCGATCCTCACCGACGTCCTTGGACTGGCCGATGGCACGCTCGAGGCGTTTGCCAGCACCCGTCTGGACACCACCAGCACCCATGGCACTGGCTGTACCCTGGCGTCGGCGATTGCCACCGGTATCGCGCAAGGGCTTGCCCTGCGTCCGGCAGTGGTGCGCGCCCGCGCCTACGTGCGCCAGGCCATCCTGAGTGCCCCCGGTTTCGGCCATGGCCACGGACCGTTGAACCACGGCCACACGGTGGCGCCTTACGCCGTCGATTGACCCACCGGCACCCAATGCGGCCCCCAATGCGGTTCAAGATGCAGGGCGGGCGAAGCAGGCTTAAGGGTGTGACGGCGGCATCGCTTGCCCCAATCGGCCGGCCAGGTCCTGAATGAATTGCCAGGCGACGCGTCCTGAACGGGCGCCGCGTGCCGCGGCCCAGGCGAGCGCCTCACTCTGCAGCGCATCGGCCGGCATCTCGAGGCGATAATGCCGGGCGTAGCCCGCAACGATGTTCAGATATGTTGGCTGGTCGATGGGATGAAAGCCGAGCCAGAGGCCGAAGCGGTCAGAGAGTGAGACCTTTTCTTCCACCGCTTCCGCCGGATTGATCGCCGTTGATCGCTCGTTCTCGATCATGTCGCGCGGCATCAGGTGGCGCCGGTTGGAGGTGGCGTAAAAGACGACGTTATCCGGTCGGCCTTCGATCCCTCCCTCAAGCACCGCCTTCAATGACTTATAGGCATTGTCGCGACCATCGAAGGACAGGTCGTCGCAGAAGAGGACGAAGCGGCGTTGGTTGCCGCGCAGCAGCGCCAGAACCTTGGGCAGCGTGGCGATGTCTTCCCGGTGCACCTCGATCAGGACGAGCCGGTGCGGCATCTCTTCATTGATCCGCGCGTGTGCCGCCTTGACCAGGGAACTCTTGCCGGTGCCGCGGGCGCCCCACAGGAGGGCGTTATTGGCCGGCAGGCCCTGGGCGAAGCGCCGGGTATTCTCCAGCAGGATGTCCGCCTGCCGGTCAATTCCCTGCAACAGGGCAAACTCCATCCGGCTGACGTGCGGCACTGGTTGCAGCCGTCCTTCCTCTGCCTGCCAGACGAAGGCGTNCGCAATCGTCGGTAACGGATGCCGGCGAGGGGGACTCACTGCACCGGCTTCCACCGGAGCTGCGACGGGAATAGTACGAGCGAGATGCTCGATCGCTTCGGCAACGCGGCGAAGCAGCGACAAGGGGTCGTTTGCAGCCATCGATCATGTCCTGGAGTTGCGTCTGTTTCGTTGCCGCTCGTCGGCGTTGACGATTGCAATGACGATGCGGACGGTTATAGTCCCCCGATCCGCGCAGGATCGAGGAGTTATCGATGTTCGTATCGCCGGCATTTGCCCAGGCTGGACCGGCAGCCTCTGGCCCGGGGATGATCGAAGCATTCCTTCCGATCGTTCTTATCTTTGCCGTGTTTTATTTTCTGCTGATTCGTCCGCAGCAAAAGAAGATGCGGGAGCACAAGCAAATGCTGTCAGCCGTCCGGCGCGGCGATCGCGTTGTCACCGGTGTGGGTATTATCGGTACCGTCAACAAAGTGGTGGATGACAACGAACTGCTGGTCGAGGTGGCGGAAGGCGTGCGCGTGCGCGTGCAGCGGTCGATGATCTCGGGGATTGTGACCAAGCCAGAGCCCGTTGCCGGCAAACCAACCGGTGGTGAGACGACTGACAAGCTTGCCGACGCCAACAGCGCCGCGGCAAAGCCGGCGGACTCTTCGGGCATCGTTTCCCCGTTCAAACGCCTCTTCGGCGGGAAGCGCGACCAGTAGCATCTGCCGGAACCGTCGACCCTCATGTACATCGCCAAGTGGAAAATCGTCCTGATTCTGGCCGTCTGCCTTCTCGGCGCGGCCTTCGCAGCGCCCAATCTGCTTGGGCGGCAGACAGCGGAGCAGTTGCCGGCATGGTTGCCGCATCGGCAGATCAACCTCGGGCTCGATCTGCGCGGCGGATCGCACATCTTGTTGCAGCTGGACAGTTCGGCAATCATCCGCGAGCGGCTTGAGACGCTGGCTGATGGGATCCGCGACGAACTCCGTAAGGCACAGATCCCGTTCCAGTCGCTGGTCCCCACGGCAAATGGGGTCGCGGTCACGCTTGCCGATCCGGCACGTAGCAGCGATGTGGCGACGCTGATCGGCAAGTTCGATCCGGAGGTAACAGCCTTTCCCGGCGCGGAAGGACTCGTGACGGTTACCCTGACCGAGGATGGCGTTCACAAGCGTCGCGTTGCGGCCGTCGAACAGGCGATCGAGATCATCCGCCGTCGCATCGACGAGACCGGAACGCGCGAGCCGACGATCCAGCAGCAGGGTGCCGACCGGATTCTGGTGCAGTTGCCAGGGGTCGATGACCCGGGGCGGATCAAGGCGCTGATCGGCAAGACGGCGAAGATGACGTTTCACCTGGTGGATGACGACGCAGATCCCGTTGCCTTGGCTGCCGGTCGTGCTCCACCCGGTTCGATGGCGCTGCCGATGCTGGAGCGCCAANNCGCGGCCAGCAGGAATCCCGGTAAGATCGCCGTCCGCCGCCGCATTCTTGTCAGTGGCGAGAATCTGATCGATGCCCAACCGACCTTCCAGCAGAACGAGGCGGTGGTGTCGTTCAAGTTCGACGCCGTGGGAGCGCGGCGATTCGGTGATGCCAGCAGCCAAAATGTGGGCAAGCGCCTTGCCATCGTCCTCGACAACCAGGTCATCAGCGCGCCGGTGATCCGCGAGCCAATTCTTGGCGGCACCGGGATCATCAGCGGCAATTTCGATGTTGCCGGGGCGCAGGATCTGGCGCTGCTGCTGCGGGCNGGAGCGCTGCCGGCGCCATTGGTGACCGTCGAAGAGCGGACCGTCGGCCCCGGTCTCGGCGCCGATTCGATCGTTGCCGGCGAAATCGCTTGCGTCATTGGCGTCGTTGCCGTGGCTATCTTCATGGTTCTCGTCTACGGGCTGTTCGGAATTTTCGCCGTCTTTGCGCTGATGGTGAATCTGATTCTGATCATCGGCGTCCTGTCGGCTTTGCAGGCGACGCTGACATTGCCCGGCATCGCCGGCATTGTCTTGACCATCGGCATGGCGGTGGATGCCAATGTGCTGATCTTTGAGCATATTCGCGAAGAGATTCGTGCCGGGCGCACACCGGTATCGGCGCTGGATTCCGGGTTTAGTCGGGCGATGTCGGCGATCATCGACTCCAACCTGACGACCGTCATCTCCGCCATTTTCCTTTACGTTCTCGGCGCCGGTCCGGTTCGGGGCTTCGCGGTTACGCTCGTCGTGGGCATCATAACCTCGATGTTCACCGCAATCACCGTGACCCGGCTTATCGTCGCCGTCTGGCTTCGCCAAACGAAGCCGCGAGTCATACCGATCTGATTGGGTAGAGAATGCGTGGCTTCCAGTATNATCCCGCCGGATACGAAAATACCGTTTATGAAATGGCGGCGGGTTTATTTTATTTTTTCAACGCTGTTGATCGTCACGTCGATACTGTTGCTGATNCTTTAGGGGCTTAANTTTGGCATCGACTTCTCCGGTGGTATTCTGATTGAGATCAAGACCGAGGGGCCCGCCGATCTGGCGACGTTGCGGAGTACCCTGAACAACCTCAATCTGGGCGAAGTCGGGCTGCAGGAATTCGGCGAGCCGGACAACATCCTGATCCGGATTGAGCGGCAGCAGGGCGGTGAGGAAACGCAACAGGCGGCGGTCAAGACGATCAAAGACGCCCTGGGGCCGAACATCGACTACCGACGGATCGAAGTGGTGGGACCACAGGTTTCCAGTGAGCTCTTCACCAACGGCATTTTGGCACTTTTCGCGGCCATCGGCGGCATCATCGTTTACATCTGGTTTCGCTTTGAATGGCAGTTCGCTCTCGGCGCGGTGATCGCCGAACTGCACGACATCATGACCACGATCGGCCTGTTCGCACTGTTCGGTCTTGAATTCAACCTGACTACCGTCGCGGCGCTGCTGACCATTGCCGGCTATTCGATCAACGATACCGTTGTCGTCTATGATCGGGTGCGGGAGAATTTGCGCAAATACAAGACGATGCCCATCGAGCAACTATTCGATCTGTCGCTCAATCAGACATTGTCGCGCACCTTCAACACCGGAATCACGACACTGCTGGCGCTGCTGGCGCTGTACATCTTCGGCGGTGAGGTGATCCGCGGGTTCGCGTTGGCGATGATCTGGGGCGTGCTGATCGGCACCTACTCGTCAATCGGTGCCGCCGTCCCGCTGCTCGCGGTGTTCAATCTGCGCCGCGGCAGCAGCAGTCCGGCGACCGAGGAAGCGCCTAAGGGCGCAGCCTGAGCAAGCATGTCGGGCCTGGACATCACGCCGCGCCCCGGGGCGGGCAAGCAACTGATCACCAGCTACGGCGACGGCGGCTTCAAGATATCCGGTAAGCGATACGAGGGCTCGCTGCTGGTGTTTCCCAATCGCACNCATCCCTGGCCGGTCGTCACCCTAGGCGACGTAAGCCTCGACAGCCTGATGCCGGTTACCCGGACGGAGGAAGGCGTGCGGCTGCTGATCGTTGGCTGCGGCCGCCAGTTCTCGCCCACACCATTGGCGATGCAGCAGGCGCTGTTCAAACTCGGCGTCGCCCTCGAATGGATGGACACCGGCGCCGCCTGCCGGACGTACAACGTCCTGGTGCTCGAGGGGCGGGAGGTGGCGGCAGCGCTCCTCGCGGTAAACTGAGCGGGAGTGGCCCGTTGCCGGACGGAACTGCTGCCGGTCGACGGGATCGGCGATGCCGCCGATCCCCCTCAGGTGAGGACTGGATAAGCCTCAGGATTTCTTCAGGTTCGCAGCGACGAAGTCCCAGTTCACCAGTTGGTCGAGGAACATCTGGACGTAATCGGGGCGCCGATTCTGGTAATCGAGATAGTAGGCGTGCTCCCACACATCGCAGGTGAGGAGCGCTGTTTGGCCCGCCGTCATCGGCAGTTCCGCGTTGGCGGTCTTGCTGATCTTCAGCCCGCCGTCTGCGGCCACCAGCCATCCCCAACCGCTGCCGAACTGGGTAACGCAGGCAGTCTTGAACTCCTCCTTGAACTTATCAAAGGAGCCAAAAGCGGCATTGATCGCGCTGGCGACGTCACCGGTCGGCAAACCACCACCAGCCGGCTTCATACACTGCCAGTAAAAGCTATGATTCCATACCTGCGCGGCATTGTTGAAGACACCAGCTTTGCTCGCATCGCCGGCCACCGACTTGATCACCTCTTCCAAAGTCTGGCTGGCCAGCGGTGTGTCCTTCACCAGGTTGTTCAGATTGGTGACATAAGCCGCATGATGCTTGCCGTAGTGGAACTCCAGCGTGCGCTGAGAGATGTGCGGCTCCAGCGCATTTTGCGCATAGGGCAGTGGTGGGAGTTCGAACGCCATGATTACCCTCTTCCCGATGGTGTTTGAGTGTCCGCTTTGCGGCAGGCCGCAATACCTGAGAGATACGTTCATTAAGCGCTGATGAAAAGAGTGCTGGGGGCACTCACGCCCTTCGCTTTGACCCACGAGACAAAAAACCGAGAATCAGGCACCGCCGCCGCTGGTTGTTTGAGAGTTGGACGGAGGCGTGCAGCGGATCACGGAATTGCAGCAGGCGGGCGACTTTGTTGGCGCGGCACAACAGGCTCGCCGCCTGCCAGCTGCGCCGAATTGGCGGGGCAACGACCGCGCGTCCAGCAGCAACCGATCAACTGCGCGCGCTGCAGCGGGCAGCAGGCATTTGCTTGGCGCACAGTCGGGATCGGTTTCGATAAGCGTCATTGCCGCAATTGGCCTGACGTAAATTCGGCGGATGGATGAGCAGGGTTCCGCTTTATAACGTGCGTTCGCTGGAGGAATGAAAGCAATGACACGAGCGGAGTTGTCCTACTGCGCGGATCAGGTGGAGCGGTTCGATAACGATCGCTACCTTTGTGCCGCCTACGCCGCACCGGCGCGACGCGAGGGGCTGCTGTCGCTGTTTGCATTCAACCTCGAAATTGCCCGTATCCGCGAGCAGGTCCGAGAGCCGTTGCTGGGGCAGATCCGTCTCCAATGGTGGCGGGAAACGATTGAGCAGATTTACCTTGGCGCCACACCATCACACCCGGTCGCGGCATCGCTGACGCATACGGTCCGTTCCTTTGACCTCACGGCCAATCACTTCGAGCGCTATCTGGAGGGGCGGGAGCGTGACCTGGAAGCGGCCGCTCCGGATGATCTCGCGGCACTCGAAAGTTATGCCGAACAGACGGCCGCGAGCCTGTCGGCGTTGACGTTGCAGGTTCTTGGCTGCGGCGGCGACGAGGCAACGGCGACGGCGATGCGGCACGTCGCCATCGCCTGGGCATTGATCGGACTGCTGCGCGCGGTACCGTTTCACGCCCGTGCCCGCCGGGTCTACCTGCCGACGGCGCTTAACCGGCGCGCCGGCCTCGACGTCTTTGCCCTGTTCGAGAAAGGAAGTGTCCCGGGACTGAGTCAGGTTGTCGAGGCGGTGGCGACCGTGGCCTGGGAGCATCTCAAGGCCGCCCGCGCTCAACGCAGCGGGATCGCGCGCAACGCATTACCGGCGCTGCTGGTAGCAACGCTCGCCGACCATTACCTGGCGCAACTGCGACGCTGCAACTACGATCCGTTTGACCGTCTGGTTGGCGAACGCAGCAGGACGATTCTGCTACGCGTCGCCTTCAACGCCAGCCTTGGCCGCTTCTAGCCGCACTCGCGAGTCTACGACAATCGGCGGGTGTCGTTGCTGTTTCGCTCTACCATGAGCCCACGGACGGTAATGCCGGAATCACCTAATTGCTGTCCGCAGGGCCGGTGGAGCCGTAGGCCGGCGTGTGCGGATCAAAGGGATTGGGGCCATCTTCCGGCCGCCAAGCAGTCGTCGTAGCGGTGTTCGCAGCGGTTGGCGCCGTCGCGGCCGCGGTGGTCGCGGATGAAGTGGTAGGGACGGAGGTTACGGGTGCGGGGACCGCTGGCGTCCGCGTTGTCCCCGCATGGGCGACGGGGCTCGCTGCTGCCGGCGTCGATGTTGCCGCCCGTCCGCCCGTGGCGGCAGCGGTTGCCTTGTTGCCCGCCAAGGGAACCGGATTGCCGCCGGCTTGTGTCGACGGTGGTGGTACCTGTTCTGTCTTGGTGTGCTGAAAGTTGCGCACGGAGACCAGATAGTGGGCGATGCGGAAGTATCCCTTGTCCACAGCCAGATCGGCTGGGGTGACGCCCCAGCTGTTGCGCGCCTCCACATCAGCTCCGGCCGCGATGCTTGCCTGCACGGCGCTGAAGTCGTTGGCGTGTACCGCGGTGAACAGCTTGTCGGTCGCCTGGTTATGCGTCGTATCCGCCGGGAGCGGCGCCGCGTAAGTGGCTGAACCGGGCGCTGCGAGGAGCACCATCATCATCGCTCCTGTCATCAACCCTTCGCGTAACCGCATGCGAACCGTCCTCTTCATTGTTGTGGATCACCAATCATAACATATTCAACCATGGTGCCGATTCGCCATCGCCTAAGACAATAAAAAAGTGAACATTGGTGTTCCTGCCGCCACGGAGACTTAACCGGTGGTGTCTGCGCCGGAGCCAGTGCTCGCAGCGGGCGGCTCGCCGGATAGTTGAGGGCGGCAGACTGCCGACCTGCCGGAATGTGGCCGATTCGGCCAATTTGGCGCTCTGCCACAAAGTGCCTTCGGCCGTAGCGATGCTATTGGTGGTGCAGGATCCGTGGCGGCAACAGTTGTTTTGTGTCGGAAAGTGGTCCATCCCGCCACAGGGACAACAATGGTTGCCGCATCGATCGGCAACTGGCATACCTGACGTCAATGATCAAGGGTTGAGCGGAGGTATTCAATGCCAAAGCGGCATGCGCGGCGTATGGTTTGGCTTTCGGTGCTTGTCGCCGGTGTGGCCGTCCTTGCAGTGCCGGCAATGGCGACTCAAGCGTCGCCAGCAGCAACCTCTACGGCGCAGACGCCGAAGGCAGCTGCGGCAAAGCCGGCGCCGAAACCGTCCCAGTCTCACATCGAGGCGTCGGCAAAACCGGTGCCCCAGGTGGCGGCTGCGGCGAAAAAGCCGGCACGCGCGGCGTGTGTGAGTGATCGTGACCTCGCCGCCTTGAATACGCGTGTTCTGCAGACGGAGTTGATGGTGGCGGCGCTCAGTTGCGAGGAGCGGACGCGCTACAACGAATTCATCAACTCCTATCAGAACGTGCTGACCGGCCGCGGCAATGACCTGCGCAGTTTCTTCCAACGCACTGGCGGCGCCCAGGGTACGACGCGGATGAACTCGCTGATTACCCGTCTCGCTAACGATGCATCAAAGCAAAGCCAGATGCAGGCGGATACCTATTGCCAGTTCGCCTCCGACCTGTTTGAGGAAGTGCTGAAGTCGCCGCCTGTCGCCTTGACCACCGTCGCCGACAAGCCGTGGATTCGCGAGCGGCACGGCTACACCGCCTGCACCACCAGCGCGTCCCGCTAACGATCGCTGGCTGCGGCGGTCTCTGCTGTGCCGCCGCAGACCGCATTCCCGGCGGTGAGCCAATCCTCCATGTCCCGGCGGGCGCGGGCACTGAGCGCCTGCCGCCGGTTGGCCTTGCCCTTGACCGGCGCGCCGCTGCCGCCATCAAGCGGCGGAAATAGGCCGAAATTGGCGTTCATCGGCTGAAAGGTGGCTGCAACTGCACCGGTGGTGATGTGTCGCAGCAGCGCGCCAATGGACGTCGTCGCTGGCGGCAGTACAGGCGTGCGGCCATGCCACTCGTCAGCGGCGAAGCGGCCGGCGAGCAAGCCGATTGCCGCGCTTTCCACATAGCCCTCGCAACCGGTGATCTGGCCGGCCAGGCGAATTCGCCGATCGGCGCGCAGCCGCAGCACGTCGTCGAGAACGCGGGGGCTGTTGACGAACAGATTGCGGTGGATGCCGCCAAGCCGGGCGAACTCCGCCTGCTCCAGGCCGGGAATGCTGCGAAACAGCCGGACCTGCTCCGCGTGCTTTAGCTTCGTCTGAAAGCCGACCATGTTGAACAGCGTCCCAAGGGCGTTGTCCTGACGCAATTGCAGCACCGCATAGGGACGACGGCCGCCGTCATGCGGATTGGCAAGGCCGACCGGCTTCATCGGCCCGAACATCAATGTTTCGCGGCCGCGTTCGGCCATGACCTCGATCGGCAGGCAGCCTTCGAAGTAGGGCGTGTCGCGCTCCCAGTCCTTGAACGGCATGGTCTCGGCGGCGGTGAGGGCGGCAACGAAGGTTTCGTACTGCGGGCGATCCAGCGGACAGTTGATGTAATCGTTGCCACCGCCCTTGTCGTAACGGGACTGAAACCAAGCCTTGGTGAAATCGATCGAATGGCGGTGGATGATGGGAGCGATCGCATCGAAAAATGCCAGCGAGTCTTCGCCAGTCAGCCCTTGCAGCGCTTGCGCCAGCAACGGTGTGGTCAGCGGGCCGGTGGCAACGATCACCGACGGCCATTCCGCCGCACCCAGGCTTGCAACCTCCTCGCGGATGATCGTCACCAGGGGGTGGGCGGCGAGAGCGGCCTCCACTTCGGTGCTGAAGCCGATCCGGTCGACGGCCAGGGCGCTGCCCGCCGGGACGCGATGACGGTCGGCAGCGGTGAGGATCAGCGATGACAGCCGTCGCAGTTCCTCATGCAACAGGCCAACGGCGTTGGCGTCGGCCTCGTCGGAGCGAAAGGAATTGGAGCAGACCAGTTCGGCAAGCGTCCCCGTCTGGTGCGCCGGTGTCGATCGCTGCGGTCGCATTTCATGCAGCAGCACCGGGACGCCGGCGCTGGCAAGTTGCCATGCAGCCTCCGACCCGGCAAGGCCGCCGCCAATGACGTGCACCGGCTGTGACGTGCTCATGTTCGCCAAAAGGTTCGGGTGAAGGGAATGACGACCACCAGAATCTCGAGCCGCCCGGCGAGCATTTCAACGCTCAACAGCCATTTGGCGAGCGGTGAAATGGAAGCGAAGGTACAGCATGGGCCAATGACGGATCCCAGTGCCGGGCCGACGCCGCCCAAGGCCGTCGCCGAGGCGCCAAGGCTGCCTTCGAAGGACAAGCCGGTCAGTCCAAGCAGCAGGGCGAAGCTGAAGAACGTCGTAATGTAGACGAAGAAGTAACCGGTAACGCCGGCGCGCACCGCATCGGCGACAGGGCTGCGATTGTAGGTGATGACGAACATACCGTGCGGGTAAATCTGCCGATGCAGCTGCATGCGGATTGTCTGCAGCAGCACATAGAGGCGGAAGGCCTTGATCCCGCCGGCGGTGGAGCCGGTACACCCACCGGCCAGCATCAGCGCCAGCAACAGAATGGACGGAAACCCGCCCCACTGGTTGTAATCCTGTGAGGTGAAGCCGGTGGTGGACATGATCGAGACGACGTTGAACGTCGCCTGCCGCAGGGCTTCGAGCAGGCCAATGCCCTGGCGCACCACCAGCCACACCGTAAGCACAAGGCTGGCGGCGATGATGATGCCGAGGAAAAGCCGGACCTGCGAATCCTCAAGGATAGAATTCACGCCGCGACGCACCGTATCGATGAGGATAACGAATGGTAGCGCACCCAGCACCATGAGCACGACGGCAATCCATTCGATGCTCGCACTCTGAAAATAGCCGAGGCCGGCGTCATGGGAGGAGAAGCCGCCGGTGGCGACGGCGGCCATCGAGTGGCCGATGGCATCAAAGGTCGACATGCCGGCGGCACGAAAGGCGATCGCACCGAGGATGGTCAGCAGCAGATAGACCGCCCCGACCTTCATCACCACGTCGATCATCCGCGGCACGAACTTGCCCGACTGCGCCGACAGGTCGAGAACGAACAACTGCATGCCACCGATGCGCAGGAACGGCAGCACAAGAACCGCCAGGGTGACGAAGCCGAAACCGCCGAACCAGACAATGAGGAAGCGCCACATCAGCAGGCCGCGCGGCGCGGTATCGAGACCGACGATCACCGTTGAGCCGGTTGCGGTCGCACCCGACATGGTCTCAAACATCGCATCGGTATAGGAGAGGTGAAAACTGGAAAAGACGAACGGCAAGGCGCTGAGGCCGACGACGACGATCCAGGTCACCGGTGCGGCGAGAACCACCTCGCGCAAACTCATCGCGTAACCATGGCGGCGGAAGGTGAGCGCCATCGCCATGCCAATGAACAACAGAATGGCCGCGCAACTCAGGAAGACGTGAAAATCAGTGTTGCCATCAACGTAGTCGATCAGCGCCGGTATAAACATCGACATGGCGACGAAACAGACGATCGCGCCTGAGAAAAACAAGATGGAGCCGACATCGAAGCCAAAGATGTCCCGATAATACCGTGCCGGATCATGGGCCCGCGGGATCGTGATCGGGCCACGATGGTCGTGGGACGTCTGGGATTCACGTCGTCTCGGCGTCATCTGTCGCCCGATGTGTCGATGTTTGTTCTGCAGCGTTGAGCCGGTCCATGCATTCATCACCGTGTAACATGCATGAAAGCCCGAACATAGGCTCGACGCTTGCCGATGCCGGCTGGCTCACGCGCGCAGCCGGGTACGGTTGCGTTGCAGGTACGGCGCCAGATAGCGACCGGTCTCGCTCTCCACATTCGCCGCCACGTCCTCCGGCGAGCCTACGGCAACGAGCTGGCCGCCACCGCCGCCGCCTTCCGGGCCAAGGTCGATCAGCCAGTCGGCGGTCTTGATCACCTCCAGGTTGTGCTCGATGACAATCACCGTATTGCCCTGATCGACCAACGCCTGCAGGACTTCGAGCAGCTTGCGGACGTCTTCGAAGTGGAGGCCGGTGGTCGGCTCGTCAAGGATGTACACCGTCCGCCCGGTGGCGCGGCGCGACAGTTCCTTCGCCAGCTTCACTCGCTGTGCCTCGCCACCCGACAGCGTGGTCGCCTGTTGGCCGAGATGAACATAGCCGAGGCCGACGCGTTGCAGCGTTACCAGTTTGTCGCGGATCGCCGGCACCGCCTTGAAGAACTCGGCGGCCTCTTCCACCGACATTTCTAGCACGTCGGCGATCGACTTGCCGCGAAAGGTGATGTCAAGCGTTTCGCGATTGTACCGCTTTCCCTTGCAGGACTCGCACTGGACATAGACGTCCGGCAGGAAGTGCATTTCGATCTTGATCACGCCGTCGCCCTGGCAGGTTTCGCAGCGACCGCCCTTGACGTTGAAGGAGAAGCGACCGGGGCGGTAGCCGCGCGCCTTCGCCTCGGGCAGTGCGGCAAACCAGTCGCGGATCGGGGTAAAGGCACCGGTGTAGGTGGCCGGGTTGGAGCGTGGGGTGCGCCCGATGGGGGACTGATCGATGTCCACCACCTTGTCCACCGCCTCCAGCCCGTCGATTCGGTCGTGGGCGCCGGGGTGCTCGCGCGCGCCGTGCAGCCGTCGTGCCAGGGCGCGATAGAGTGTTTCCAGCACCAGGGTCGACTTGCCGCTGCCGGAAACGCCGGTGACGCAGGTGAAGGTACCGAGGGGAAAAGCGACGGTCAGGTCTTTTTTGAGATTGTTGTCGCGGGCGCCGACTACGGTGATTGCCGCAGCGTCCCCGGGCGTCCGCCGCCGCGTCGGCAGCGGAATGTCGCGCAGGCCGCTCAGATACTGACCGGTGATGCTCTCGGGATTGCTCATCACCTCCTCCGGCGTGCCGTGGGCAATGATGCGACCACCGTGGACGCCGGCGCCCGGCCCCATGTCGATCAGGTGATCGGCGGCGCGGATCGCCTCTTCGTCGTGCTCAACGACGATGACGGTGTTGCCCAGATTGCGCAGGCGCTTCAGCGCCGCGAGCAGGCGGTCGTTGTCACGCGAGTGCAGACCGATGGATGGCTCGTCCAGGACATAGAGGACACCGGTCAGCCCTGAGCCGATCTGCGAGGCCAGCCGGATGCGCTGGCTCTCGCCGCCGGACAGGGTCCCCGATGTCCGGGCGAGTGTCAGATAGCTGAGGCCCACGTTGTTGAGAAAACCCAATCGCTCGTTGATCTCGCGCAGGATGCGNNGGGCGATTTCCTTCTGCTGCGTTGTCAGGCTGGCATCGATCGCCTCGAACCAACGTCCGGCGTCGGCCACCGATAACTCGGTGATGGTGGCGATGTCGGCGCCGCCGATCTTGACGCACAGCGCCTCCGGCTTCAGGCGCTTGCCACCGCAGGTGTCGCAGCGGGTAATGGTTTGGAACCGCCCCAACTCTTCGCGCACCCAGGCGGAATCCGTCTCTTTCCAACGCCGCTCCATGTTGGGAATGACGCCTTCGAAGGGTTTACGGACCTCGTAGCTGCGGACGCCATCTTCGTAGTTCAGCGCGATCACTTCGTTGCCGGATCCGAACAGGATCACCCGCTGCACCGTATCTGGCAGCGCATTGAACGGCGTGCCGAGGGAAAAACCGAAGTGACTGGCGAGGCTGTCCAGCGTCTGTCGGTAGTAGTGTGATGTGGAGTTGGCCCAGGGTGCCACGGCCCCGTCGGCCAGCGCCAGTCGCCCGTCGGGGACGACGAGTTCGGGATCGAAATACATCTCGGTGCCCAGACCGTCGCAGGCGGGACAGGCACCGGCCGGATTGTTGAAGGAAAATAGCCGCGGTTCGATTTCATCGAGAGTGAAGCCGGAAACCGGGCAGGCGAACTTGGCCGAAAAGGTCGTCCGCTCGCCACCGTCGGCGTTCTCGGCGATCACCAGGCCGTCGCTGAGCGCCAGTGCCGTTTCCAGGCTGTCCGCCAGCCGTTGTTCTGTACCGGCGCGAACGACGATGCGGTCGACCACCACCTCGATGTCGTGTTTCGTCTTCTTGTTGAGCGCGGGAACCGCGTCGATGTCGTGCAGAGTGCCGTCGACCTTGACCCGCTGAAAGCCACGCTTCTGCAGATCCTGCAGGTCCTTGCGATACTCGCCCTTGCGGCTGCGGACCACGGGAGCGAGCAGGAGAAGCCGCATCCCCTCCGGCATCGCCAGAATGCGGTCAACCATCTGGCTCACCGTCTGGCTTTCGATCGGCAGGCCGGTCGCCGGCGAGTGGGGGATGCCGACGCGAGCCCATAGCAGCCGCATGTAATCGTAGATCTCGGTGACGGTGCCGACGGTGGAACGGGGATTGCGCGAGGTCGTCTTCTGGTCGATGGAGATCGCCGGCGAGAGGCCCTCGATCGAATCCATGTCCGGCTTCTGCATCAGCTCGAGAAACTGTCGCGCATACGCGGAGAGTGACTCGACGTAGCGGCGCTGTCCTTCGGCGTAGATAGTATCGAAGGCGAGCGACGATTTGCCGGATCCGGACAATCCGGTGATGATGGTCAGCCGATCGCGGGGGATCTCCACGTCCACGTTGCGGAGGTTGTGCTCGCGCGCTCCCTTGACGATGATCTTATCCATTAACCGCCGTGACCTGCCTGCCGCTGCTGTTGCGCCATCGAACGCGGCGGGAAACCTTCCCTATACTCCCGCGCCGCGCCGCGGGGTAGGGGGCGTTCCGGCACGTCCGCCGCTTCCTTTCGTTGCCGGATGCGATTCCGCATGGCGAGTTAGGTGAACTTCCGGCTAAAGTAGAGAACGGCATCGGCGTAGAACCCGCAACGGCGGGCAGGCGACGCAAGGGCCGCCTCCACCACAGCGCGTCAACTGCAACAACCCGCGGCATTCCCCATGGCTGGTTCGGTCAACAAGGTCATTCTCGTCGGCAACCTCGGTCGTGACCCCGAGGTGCGGCAACTGCAGGACGGCAGCAAGGTCGTCCAGTTTTCCGTGGCCACGTCGGAGCGGTGGAAAGACCGCGGCTCCGGTGAGATGCGTGAGCGGACGGAGTGGCACCGGGTGGTCATCTTCAACGATCGCTTGGCCGAGGTGGCGGAACGCTATCTGCGCAAGGGCTCGAAGATCTATCTGGAGGGCTCGCTGCAGACCCGCAAGTGGACCGGCAACGACGGCCAGGAGCGGACGACCACGGAAGTGGTGCTGGGCCGCTTCAAGGGCGAATTGACCATGCTTGATGGTCGCGGTGACGCAAGTGGGATGGGCAGCGGCGCCGGCGGTGGGGCAGACATGGGATATCAGCCGATGGACCCGGCGCCAGCCTCGTCGGGGAGGCGGGCTGCGCAGGATCTGGACGACGAGATCCCCTTCTAGGGGACGTCAGCCGCAAGGCCGGCGCGGTCGAATAGCAGACCTGCGAAGTCGTCGTTGTCCGGATGGTGTTCGCTGCACAGAACTGGCCACCTTTGCCTTAACAGCAGGTGAGTGCCTCGCAAATCGACGGGCTCCCATTCCGGAGCCTCAATTGTTGTGACCGAAGAGGCATGTTAGTGTCAGTTTTTCGACCCACTGTGCGCGATACGCCACGGCCAATGCAGCAACAACGAGAGAGGTGTAGGTGATCAACGGCGCCGATGACGGTCCCGGTTTCNGAACTGACGCCGGTTGCAATCGAAGAGGAGATGCGGCGCTCGTATCTCGATTACGCCATGAGCGTGATCGTCAGTCGCGCTCTCCCGGACGCTCGCGACGGACTGAAGCCGGTACAGCGGCGGATCATCTACGCCATGTACGAGAACGGCTACACGCACGACAAGCCGTTTCGCAAGTCAGCGAGAATCGTCGGTGACGTGATGGGTAAGTATCACCCGCACGGTGACTCGGCGATCTACGATGCGCTGGTACGGATGGCGCAGAGCTTCGCCATGCGGCTGCCGCTGATCGACGGTCAGGGCAACTTCGGCTCGATGGACGGCGACCGGGCGGCGGCCATGCGTTACACCGAGGCGCGTCTGGCCCGGTCGGCGCACGCGCTGATCGAGGATATCGACGAAAACACCGTCGATTTTGAGCCCAACTACGACGACTCAGATACCGAGCCGACGGTTCTGCCGGCGCGCTATCCCAATCTCCTCGTCAATGGCGCCGGCGGCATCGCCGTCGGGATGGCGACCAACATCCCGCCGCACAACCTGGGCGAAGTGATCGATGCCTGCTGTGCGTTGATCGACGATCCGATGATTTCCATCAACGAATTGATGGAAAAGCATATTCCCGGCCCTGATTTCCCCACCGGGGCGATTGTCCTCGGTCGCCAGGGGATCGTCTCTGCCTACCTCAATGGTCGCGGCTCGCTGGTAATGCGGGCGAAGACCCGCTTCGAGACGCTACGCAAGGAACGTGCGGCGATCGTCGTCGACGAGGTGCCGTATCAGGTCAATAAGGCGCGGATGGTGGAGATCATCGGCGAGGCGGTGCGCGACAAGAAGATCGAAGGCATCTCCGACCTGCGCGACGAGTCCGACCGCGACGGCATCCGGGTGGTGATCGAACTGAAGCGCGATGCCGAACCGGAGGTGGTACTCAACCAGCTCTATCGCCACACGCCGCTGCAGACCACCTTCGGGATGACGCTCCTCGCCCTCGACGGCCGCCGGCCGCGGACGATGACGATCAAGGAATTGCTGGAGGCCTTCCTCGTCTTCCGCGAGGAGGTCATCCGCCGGCGCACCACCTTTCTCCTCCGCAAGGCGCGGGAGCGGGCGCATGTCCTGGTCGGCCTCGCCATCGCCGTCGTCAACATCGACGAAATTATCGCCACCATCCGTCGCTCTCCCGACCCCGCGGCGGCGCGGTCGGCGCTGACGGCGCGCGGCTGGCCGATTGGCGACGTGATGCCGCTCATTTTGCTGGTGGAGGAAGCGAAGCCGGGCGAGGCGGAGCGGACGGAGTACTGGCTGTCGGACGAGCAGGCGCGCGCCATCCTCGATCTGCGCCTGCACCGGCTGACCGGCCTCGAACGGGAGAAGGTCGGCGACGAACTGCGCACCCTTGGCGCGCAGATTGCCGAATACCTCGGTATCCTCGGTTCGCGGGCGACACTGCTGGCGCTGATGCGCAAGGAACTGCTGGAGATCAAGGCGCAGTTCGCCAACCCGCGGCGGTCACTGCTGGTTGAAGAAGAACCCGGCGCCAGCGACGAAGACCTGATCCAGCGCGAGGACATGGTCGTCACCGTTACCAACACGGGCTACATCAAGCGGGTCCCCTTAAGCACCTATCGCGCCCAGCGGCGTGGCGGTAAGGGCCGCTCGGGCATGTCCATCCGCGATGAAGACTTCGTCAGCCAGGTGTTCGTCGTCTCGACGCACCAGCCGGTGCTGTTCTTCTCCTCCGCCGGACTCGTCTACAAGCTGAAGGTCTACAAGCTGCCGCCGGGAACACCACAGTCTCGCGGCAAGGCGATGATCAATCTGTTGCCGCTGCAGCCGGGCGAAACGATCACTGCCCTCTTGCCGCTGCCCGAAGACGCGGGACGCTGGGCGGAACTCTACGTTATCTTCGCCACCGCCAGCGGCTACGTCCGGCGCAATTCGCTCAGCGATTTCTTCAACGTGCCGAGCAGCGGCAAGATCGCGATGAAGCTCGATCCGGGCGACCGGCTGGTGCGGGTCCGCACCTTCACCGAAGCCGACGACATCTTGCTGTTCACCCGGCACGGCCAATGTATCCGCTTCGCCGTCGGCGAAGTACGGGTGTTCAGCGGCCGCACCTCCACCGGCGTGCGCGGCCTGAAGCTTGGGCCGTCCGACGCGGTGATCAGCATGAGCGGGCTGTTCCATGTGGAAGCGGATGCCAGCCAGCGCGACGAATACCTGCGCGCCATCAATGCCCGGCGCCGGCTGCTCTCCAGCGACTACGCCGGCAAGGAGGAGGAGCGGGCGCGTGATGAAGCGCTTGCGAGCAAACTCGACCATCCCGAGTTCAGCGACATGGCGGAGCGGGAGGAGTTTCTGCTTACCGTTACCGAGGACGGCTTCGGCAAGCGAACGTCGTCCTACGAATACCGGATCACCGGCCGTGATGGCAGCGGCGTCAATGCCATCGACCTGTCGCGCCCGGGCGGCGAGACCCGGGTGGTGGCGGCCTTCCCGGTCTTCCCCACCGATCAGATCGTCATGGTGACCGAGACCGGCCAGTTGATTCGCTGCCCGGTGAAGGACATCAGCGTCATGGGACGGACGGCGCGCGGCGTTAAACTGTTCAACATGACCGACGCAGATCGGGTGGTGTCGGTCACCCGCATCCGCGATGTGGAAGACGGCGGCGAGGGCGAGGATGCCGACGCCAGCGGCCCGCTTGGCAGCGATCCCAGCGGCGGTGATCCCGGTCCACTGTTCCGCGAGCGGCAGGGCCCGCCGGATCCGCAGTGATCATCGTCGATGCAAGGCGCGTGATGTTTGAAAACAATAAAAAGCGAAAAGGCAGGCTCGAAGGGGGCGATCAGCATGACTAATCCAGGCGTCCGGGAAGACGCCGCGGGAGGAGAATAAGACGTTGAGTATAGCGCGCGTCGGGGTTTATCCCGGCACCTTCGATCCCGTGACCAATGGTCACCTCGACATCATCGCCCGCGGCACGCGCGTGGTCGACCAGCTGGTGATCGGCGTTGCCGCCAATCCCGGCAAGGGACCNGTTTTTAGCCTCGAAGAACGGGTGGAGATGTTGGAGGAGCAGGTTGCCAAATTGNNCAATGGCGATGGCACCCGAATCCAGATCCGTTCCTTCGACAACCTGCTGATGCATTTTGTTGTCGAGCTGGGGGCGTCGATGATTTTGCGTGGCCTGCGTGCCGTTTCGGACTTCGAGTACGAATTCCAGATGGCGGGGATGAACACGCGGCTGAATCCGAAGGTGGAGACCATCTTCCTGATGGCGTCCGAACGTCAGCAGTTCATCGCCTCGCGCTTCGTCAAGGAGGTGGCGGTTCTGGGCGGCGACATCCGCTCCTTCGTGCCGGCGGAGGTGGAGCGCCGGGTGTCGGAGAAACTGGCGGGGCAGCACCAGTTTCAGGCGGTCTTCTAAGCCTCATTGTGGCGGCGGCGGGGACGGCACCGTCGGCGGCGATGGACACGATGAAAGAACGGCCTTGACGTATCGCCGCGACCGCAGGCAATACCATGTTCAGGGCCCGGGTCGGGCAGGGGAGGAATCCCTTGCCTTCGCTGTCGGCAAGTGCAGCGGACGGTCCGGGGGAAGTGCGAGGGCGCGTAGCTCAGTCGGCAGAGCATCTGACTTTTAATCAGAGGGTCGTGGGTTCGAATCCCGCCGCGCCTACCAACATCAAGGGGTTACGAAAGGGTTTCCAACTTTTCCGACCACTTTCCTAGCTTGTTTGCGACTTCGTTCTGTTTCTGTACGACTCCAGCGTGTGGATAGCGGCTTTCGCCATCTCCGAGTTTCGCGGAAGATACGTTTCCAAGACCGCCTTCGTGCGCTCCAACTGGTGCCCAGTGATCGCAGCAATCTGCGGAATCGTGCAGCCAGCCTCTGCGAGACGTACGACCGCGGAGCATCTGAAGTCGAGAAACTGAAGATCCTTCAGGCCCGCTTTATTGGCTGCGCGTCTAAACGCGTGCCGAAAATAAAATGCTTTGTAGGGCTGCTTTGTCTTTTCCAAGACAACAATATGGGTGGATGTTCTCTTGGTTCGGTCAAGTAATGCCTTGAATTCAGCGGTGACGGGAATGGAAACTATTATGATTGTTTTTTTTTTTGAGTGTTATCACCTGTCCTTCATATTGATGCCAAGTTATGACCAATATATCTGACTGATGCTGCCCAAGGAAAAGCCGAACTTTAGACCTAGCTCAAGGGACCGTCGATCATCTGACCTCGCAAGCTCAGAGAATATTGCGATATCACGGTCTGTCCACTGCTGCTGTCTGGGCGGCCCGCTCCTCATTCGAGGTGATGACGCTGGGTTACGATCCAAAAATCCTTCTTCTACTGCAAACCCCAAGAGAAGACTCAGGACGCGAATTACAGCATTGGCCTTTGCCGGCGTTGAATCGGCATGCAATAAGGGCTCTGACGCAATTTTGGTGCAGCGGGGGTCAAAGCCGGCGCCAATGAGCCGGGCTTCAAGCAGGTCGAGCTTGGCACGGCCGTACATCTGGCGTTTGACGAGCTTGAGCTTGGTGATCTGCCCTTCGGTCTGGCCGTTTGACCAAGCTGACGCGATTGCGGCGGTGACGGCGGCCTTGTCCTTGGTGACGCCGTTGGCGAAGGGCGCGACGAGGCTTGCCCGGGCCCGCTCGAGCCATGGATCGAGATCCGCCTCGGCCTTCTTGCGGATCATGGCGTGAAAGGCGGCGATGGTGACGGTTTCCGACTTTGTGAGCGTATCGCGGCCGGTGGTCATGAGCCGCGTGATGGTTCTCGCGGATGGAACGCGGTGCAGGCTCTCGGCGTCCGCCTTGTCGGCGCGGAGACGACGGGTGGCCCTTTCGGTGACGACCCGGAGCGAACCGCGAAAGCCAAGGGTCCTGAGGTGCCGCCATAGGTCGGCGCCGTTGCGTTGTCCGGCCGCCCATTGCGCGTCGAGCCATGGAAGATGAAGTTCGAGCGAGCTTTCGCGCACCCTGAATACATCCGACCGCTGACCTCGCAGCACTCTGCGGACGAGGCCGCGACTATGTCCCGTGAGGCGCACGATCTCCTTGATCGAGGCTCCCTTCTCGGCCTGNNCGAGAATGGCGGCGTTGGTGTCCTCGCGCCGCAAATAGCCTTCATACTGGATGCGCTCGGCGGCGGTCAGCAGGTCGGGATTAATCGTCGTGGCGCCGACCGCCGATCGGATCTGACGCATCGACTTGCGCACTGCGTCGAGGAAGGCCTGGCTGGCATTCTCCATGAGATGCCAACGATCGGCGACCTGGGTAGCCTGCGGCAACGCATTGGCCGCCGCCAAGGCGTAACCTCCGCCGCGGTCGCGCGTGACGATGGCGATCTGTGGCTGGTCGGCCAGCCAAGCCTGCGCGGTGGCAGGTTCTCTGTCGGGCACGAGACTGATCGGCCGGCGTCGCTGGAGGTCGCAGATGATTGTCCCGTAGCGTTGGTTCCGCCGCCACGCCCAGTCGTCGATGCCGATCACCGTCGGCGGAACGAAGCGCGCACGGCCGCGCCGGCGCACGACCCTCAGCAACGTGTCATTGCTCACCGGCAGCATGAGCCGATGCGCGAAACATGCCGCCGGGCGCCCGCCCAGGGCAAGTCCGAGGTGGTGGACCACATAGTCGAGCCGCGCCGTTCGTCGCGCCCACGGCGCCAGCACAGCGTCATCGAAGCGCTCGGTGAAAATGCGGCACGAACACAGAACTGCGTCACAGCGGAAGCGCCGCGCAACAACCACGAGCCGAACCGGCCGGCCCGCTAATGGCAAGTCAGCCAAGCGTCGGAGGTATCGACTGTGGATACGCCCGGGCGGTGCGCCACATCCGGGATAGCAACTGGACTTGCCACTGTGGCGGGCGGTGATTATGGTCATCGCGCCATCACAGACGAAGCTCATCACCTCAAAGCCGGGCGGGACGAGGGCCGAGACTCGGAGAGCTTGNNCTGCATCACGTTGGTTCCTCTGTGAAACCAATGCGATACAGCGCCCCAACTTCATCAAAATTGAGTCAGAGCCCCTTTTGAACGCCGATCCAGGGTCCCGTTTCCGCACGATGACGTAATTGCGGTCTGAGTTCGCCTGTAGAACGTGTGTGGACGGCCCCCTGGGTGCAAGGGGTGAGGGGGAGAAAATCTGATCTGGTGCGATGGCAGTCGTGTGTCCGGCCTGTTTTGCGCGGCACGATGTCCGCTGGCCCAGATGGGTTCCGCGATCCACGCCCAAACGGATGGGCGGCCTTGATGGCCACCGGGCTACCCGGGCTCTTTAGATCGTCGGCTCGACCGATCAGCATCTCTCCGTCCTCAGCCCTGCACCTGCGGCATCAACGAGTGGTCAAGCGGTTGCCGGCTGGCGATACGCCTCTCCACTCGTCATCATCGCCCAGACGATGCGCGCCATCTTGTTGGCCAGGGCGACCGCCGCGAGCTTGCGCGGCCGCCTTGCCAGCAAAGCGATCAGCCACGCCGAGGCCTTTCCCGGCTTGGCCTGTCGGATCACCGCGGTCGCTCCCAGCACCAGCAACTGGCGCAGCCGCTCGTCGCCGGCGCGGCTGATCCCGCCCAGCCGCGTCTTGCCGCCGGTGGAATGCTCGCGCGGAGTCAGCCCCAGCCAGGAGGCGAAATGCCGCCCCGACTTGAACTGGCTGAAATCGACCCGCAGCACCAGGCTCAACGCGCCGATCGGCCCGATCCCCGGCACCTCCGCCAGCATCTTGCTGGTTGGCGTCTGTTTGTGTTGCGCCACCAGCCTGGCGTCGACTTCGGCCAGCCGCGCATCCAGCCGACCGATCTCGGCGCCCAGCAACGCCAATGCGTCCCTCGCCGGCGTCGGCAGCTCCGCGTCCTCTGCCACATCGGCCAGCAGCTTTGCCACGCCTTGGCGGCCAAGGCGGGCGACATGACCGAACTCGGCCGCGTGTCCGCGCAGCGCGTTGACCAGCTGCGTGCGTTGGCGCACCAGAAGCTCGCGCACCGACAGCAGCATCGCGTTGGCCTGCTGCCTCGCCGACTTGACCGCGACCTCGCGCATCTCCGGCCGGGCCGCGGCTTCGCTGATCGCCTCGGCATCGTTGCGATCGTTCTTGCCGCGCTTGACGAAGGGTTTGACGTATTGCGGCGGGATCAACCGCACCGTGTGGCCGAGCCCAGCCAGCACACGGCCCCAGTGATGCGAGCCGCCGCAGGCCTCCAGCACCACCTCCATCGGCGGTCGGCGCGCGAAGAATGGCACCATGTCCTGGCGGCGCAGATTGCGTCGCAGCACCGCCCGCCCGTCGGCATCCGTGCCATGCAGGGTGAAGACGGACTTGGACGTGTCGATCGCAATGCGGGTAATCTCGGTCATGGACGGCTCCTGTTCACTTTGACAGCGAACCTTGGCACCAGATGCCGCGGGGCCGTCCACCCCAACGGTTTACCTCGCGGCTTACGCGATTAACACCAAGGGAATGGGGAGCGAACGGTGAAGCACTACGTCGGCTTGGATGTCTCGCAAAAAGAAACCTCGATTTGTGTCGTCGATGACGCCGGCAAATTCGTCTTCGAAGGCAAGGCGAAGTCGGAGCCCGGGGCATTGGCCGCGATGATCCGCAAGCGGGCGCCTTTTGCCGAGCGCATCGGCTTCGAGACTGGCGCCATGGCGAGCTGGCTCTGGCATGAGCTCAAGCGGGTCGGGCTGCCGGTCGTCTGCATCGACGCGCGTCATGCCCACGCCGCGCTGTCGGTGCGGATCAACAAGAGCGACCAGAATGATGCGCGCGGCCTTGCCGAACTCGTCCGCATCGGCTGGTATCGTGAAGTCCGCATCAAGAGCGAGCAGAGCCAGACCATCCGCTCGTCTCTGGTCGCTCGCGCCCGGCTCGTCGGCATCCGCCGGGATCTTGAGAACCAGGTGCGAAGCATGCTCAAGGAATACGGCCTGCTGTTCGGCCGGGCGATCGGTTCGCGCTTCCGCCAGCATGTGTGCGAACTCCTGGTCGAGGACCACTTGCTTCGACCGATTATTGACCCGCTGCTCGCCATTCATGAGCAGGTTTGCCGCCAGCAGAGAAAGCTCGACGACGAAATCAGACGTCTTGCCCGGGCCGATGCGACGACCCGGCGGCTGATGACCGTCCCAGGTGTCGGCGTGGTGACGGCCCTGACCTTCCGCCACACCATCGACGATCCCTCGCGCTTTCAATCGGCCGCCGCCGTCGGCGCCTATCTTGGCCTGACACCCCGTCGTCGCCAATCCGGCGAGATGGACACCACTGGCCGCATCTCCCGCTGGGGCGATCGGCTGTTGCGATCCTACCTGTTCGAAGCGGCAAGTGTGCTTCTCCACCGCACCCACAAGTGGTCGACGCTCAAGGCCTGGGGCGTCCGCTTGATGAAGCGCATCGGCGCCAAGAAGGCCAAGGTGGCGATCGCCCGCAAGATGGCGATCATCCTCCACTGCATTTGGGTCGACGGCACCGTCTTCGAATGGGGCCAGCCGAAGATGGCTTGACCCACTACAATCGTCTCTCGGGCCCGCGTTGCGGAACCCGTGATGTCCCCGCCGGGACGGTGGTTGCGGTGACCTCGGTCAATCGGCTGATAGCGGCTCCGCCGCATGTCGTTCCACACGTTGAGGCACCCGACCCGAACATCATCATGAGGCCGCGACCTCGGAAAGGACCATGACCCCGGCGTTGGCACCACAAACAGGCCTTGACATGCCACCCGCAATTAAAGGGCCGATTGACATGTTGAGCGACGCCGGTCCGCTCGCCCGTCCCTTTTTGGGCCGTTGCCGGCATGGCGAATACCACCATCGCCAGGAACGCCATGATCATGCCGAACGACATGTCTCTTGTCTGCATAACAGTCTCCATTCTGACTACCGAGCCGGCGCCGGGGTGCCCCTGGTCCGCTGGCCTCCTACAGAGGAGTTTGGGCGAGGAGCGCATGACTCGTCGTCGCGTTCCGCGTCTACTCGACGCGGAACGCGGAGTGGCAGGCGGGCCTCTGGTTGGAGATGGCCTGGAGCGCTGTCATGGTCGTCTTCCAGTCGGCTGCCGTCGGCGGCACCGGCGCCGCCTCGGCGACGCCGGCAAACTCTGCTGCGGCACGGTGCATGGCCAGCCCCATCTCGCGAAACTCCACCGGCAGATAACGTCCAAGGCCTGCACCCGGGTACAAGCTGTTCGTGCGTGACAATCGCCGCGGCTTTGAAATCGGCGGCGGCAAGCTGTGCCATCAACGTCGTCGAGCGCATCCATGTGATGGCGCATGTGTTCGAGGAGTGCGCACCGCATTTCGGGGGAAGTTTGATTGCCGTCCGCGGGTCTGCTTCCGCGGCTGGAGCGGTGGCCGATACCAACGGTGCGGCCACCGCGATCGTTACAAAGCGCAGCATCCTTGCCGGAGAGGGAGCCGGCTGGCGGACGCGCAATCGCCCGGAGGATGTGACGCGTAAGGGTAACTTGCCGGAGCGCGCGGATTGGTTCTACTGTGATCGGTAAGGCAAGAAGCCGTCGGCTGCGGCGCGTTCCGCACAACCGACAACAGGCGGCTCGCTATCGTCGACACCGTCCGCACCCACAGAGCGCGGCCGAAGACCGTCGACAACGATAGGAACGCGGAATGCTCGAAGCTTTGCGGCGCGTCGTGGAGGAGGTCAGCGCAGCGGGTCATCGTGACGAGGCGCTTGCAATCATTGTGCGCCGGGTCAGGGATGCGATGCGGGTCGACGCCTGCTCGGTTTATCTCGTTGATGCCGCCGGCGGCCACTTCGTCCTGATGGCGACAGAGGGATTGGACCCGGCGCAGGTGGGAGTTTTCCGCTTCGGGCTTACCGAAGGCCTCGTCGGTTGTGTCGGTGAACGGCAGGAACCGGTCAACTTGGCGGCTGCACCGGACGATCCGCGCTACCGTCCCGAACCAGGCGGGACGCATTACCCGTCGTTTCTCGGCGTGCCGCTGATCCACCTCCGCCGTGTCCTCGGCGTGCTCGTCGTCCAACGCGCGTCTACGCACCGCTTCGATTCCGACGAGGTCGCCTTCCTCGTTACCATCGCCGCCCAGTTGGCCGGTGCAATCAACGACGTTACCCGCGGCGATGCGATCAGCCGGCTGCTGCGCGAACACGCCGAAACGCCGGATTTTCTCCAAGGGCTTCCCGGCATTGCGGGTGTGGCGATTGGCACGATAACTCTTCCCGACCCGCTTGCCAACCTCGCCGCCGTTCCCGATCGCGTACCTGCCGACAGGGATGCCGAAGAGGCGGCGCTACGGGCGGCATTCAGCGCTGCGCAGACGGAGATCCGCGGTCGCAGCGAACAGTTGGGAGCCGCCTTATCAGTCGAGGCAAAGGCGATCCTCGATGCGTACGTCATGCTGCTCGACAGCAATCAGCTGATTGCCGCCGCAGTCGAACGCGTGCACGCCGGAAATTGGGCGCCGGGCGCGCTCCGCGAGACGATCGGCGAGTATTCGGGATACTTTGAGCACCTTGAGGACCCCTACCTTCGCGCCCGCGCCGAGGATATCCGCGGTCTCGGACGCCGCATCCTTCTGCATCTCCACTCGCGCGGTGCCTTACCCCGCTCCTGCCCGAACCGATGCATCCTGATGGACGAGGAGATCAGTCTTGCCGGGATGGCGGACATTCCGGTGACGAGCCTGGTCGGCATCGTCAGCACTCGCGGTTCGGCGTTCTCGCATGCGGCCATTCTGGCACGCTCGCTCGGGATTCCTGCGGTCATGGGCATCGGCGATCTGCCGATCGGCCACCTTGACGGTGCCCTTGCCGCCATCGACGGCTATCGCGGCCGGGTGTTCATCAATCCGTCGCCGGCTGTGCTGCAGAGCTTCGAGCAGATCATCCGACATGAAGAAGGCCTGTCCGCCGATCTCAGGGACTTGCGCGATCAGCCGGCGAAAACGCCCGACGGCACGCGTGTCCGTCTCTTTGCAAACGTGGCGTTATTGTCCGACGTCGCCTCCTCCCTTGGCAGCGGCGCGGAAGGGATCGGCCTGTACCGGACCGAACTCAGCTTCATGTTGGGGGAGCGCTTTCCGAGCGAGGACGCCCAGTATCGGACCTACCGGCAGGTGCTGGAGGCGTTTGCGCCGCGTCCGGTCATCATGCGCACCCTCGACATCGGCGGCGATAAATCGTTGCCGTATTTTCCGGTCGTCGAGGAGAACCCGTCGCTGGGCTGGCGCGGCATCCGAGTCACTCTGGACCATCCGGAGATTTTTCTCATTCAGATGCGGGCCATGCTGCGAGCCAACGCCGGTCTGAACAACCTCCAGGTAGTGTTGCCGATGGTCAGCGCGATGGAGGAGGTCGAGGCCGCCCGGGCCTTGTACGAGCGGGCGTTGCGTGACTTGCGCGACGAGGATGTCGACGCTGGACGTCCGCCGCTTGGCGTCATGGTCGAGGTGCCGTCCGCAGTTTCTCTCGCACCGATCCTGGCGCGCGAGGTCGATTTCGTCTGCATCGGTACTAACGACCTGACCCAGTTCCTGCTCGCGGTCGATCGCAACAACAATCGAGTCGCCGGGCTTTACGACCCTCTCCATCCGGCGGTCATCGACGCCGTCTACCGAACCGTTCGCGACCTGCACAGCGCAGCAAGGACGGTCAGCGTCTGCGGCGAAATGGCCGGCGACCCGGCCGGCGCCGTCGCCTTGCTGGGCATGGGAGTCGATAGTCTCAGCATGAGTTCGCCTCGGCTGCCGCGAATCAAGAAAGTGATCCGGACGATCCACCGCCGTCAGGCGGAAGAACTCCTGCATCGCGCGCTTGCGATGCGGACAGCCGGCGCTGTGCGGTCACTCCTCGACGAAGCTCTCGAACTGGCCGGACTGGGCCTGCTCCTCGGCCCCACGGATATCGACGCCGTCAATCCGGCATGAGGGCGGCTTCGCTTGCAACCACCGGGGGTGGAACAGCACAGCGGACGCTCGCCGATTAGTCATTGCCGGAAACGGGCACAGTCGGTTCGGCGACAGCATTCCAGCAGCTCCTCCGCCTTATGCCGTTGCTCCATGAATGCGACCTGCGCGAGACACGGTTGGCCTAGATATACTCCCGCATATTGAAATACACCAAAGAGCACACTATATATTAATATAGTATCTAAGAGAATATCATTACAGATACGGAGTTGCCGGCGCTTCCCATTAGACCGGTATTATTTTGGAGTATGTGATGACAAAAACGTATGATCAATTCTTGGATTCCTCAAAGATCGCAGAGGATCTGGTAACAAAGCTGAAATGGCTCGCAATTCCTGGCGTCGACGTTGAGGCTGTGATGGCGACGCAGCGGAAGAACATTGAGGCTTTGGCCAACGCCAGTCGCACGACATTGGATGGCGCTCAAGCTATCGGCAAGCGACAGGCGGAAATTTTCCAGGAGACCATGAACCACACGGCTGGCTCGCTGGAAGCACTTGCCAAGGCTGGCACGCCACTCGACATTGCGACGCAGCAGGCCTCGCTCATGAAGGAAGGCTTCGATACGGCGCTACGGAGCATGCGCGAACTCGCCGAAATGGTCTCGAAGGCACAGCTCGATGCGGTAGGCGCGATCGGTGACCGGGTTGTCCAGTCCCTGCACGAGTTCAATCGCGCGGCGCCGCAGCCTACCACGGACGCGGCGGCGGTTAAGGCTGAGCCCACTGCGAAGGAGTCAGTGAGCCACTAACACTGATGCAGCGGGGAGCTAGTCCATGCGACCGCCCGCTAACGGCGGTCGTTTCGTCTTCTGATGTCCCCAGCCAGTCTGACGATCGTGCCTGTGCAGGAGCGCTTGCAGGGGCGCCGGCGAGAGATGCCCACATCACCTCACTTAAGAGCGGGCACGTTTTGCTCCACGACGTGAATGAGGCCGTGGACGAACCGCAACTTGCCCATCACCGTCGGTGCCAGGACGAATGGGTAGAGGTCGGGCTGGCCGACGCTGTGGTTGAGACTGTTGACCGCATAGGTGAGCGGCAGCCAAGCCCGAACGAGCGTATTGAAATCCTTCTGGCGGTAGGGATCAAAGTCGATGCTCGCTCGGAGTGCCGGATCGCGTCCGGCCCACGGGCAGACGGACANGCCGAATGCATATGCGGTCTCCAGTGCGTCGACGATATGCAGGTAGTGCGCCCAAGTTTCGGCAAAATCCTCCCACGGGTGGGTGCTGGCATAGCTGCTGACGAAACGCTCCTGCCAGTCCGCCGGTGGGCCAGCTGCATAGTGGTTGCCCAATGCCGCGAGATAGTTCTGCCGTTCGTCGCCGAACAGGTTGCGGAACGCGCTCAACCAGACGCCATTGCGAACGAGGCGATCCCAATAGTAATGACCGATTTCGTGGCGAAAATGGCCGAGCAGCGTCCGGAACGGCTCGGCCATGTCCTGCCGGCTCCGCTCTCGCTTGGCGTCGTCCGCTTCATCGATATTGATCGTGATCAAACCACGGATGTGGCCGGTAATGATCTCTACCGGGTCGAGGGTGTCGCTGCTGCCGGAATCGGCAAGAAAGTCGAACGCCAGTCCGGTCTCAGGCTCTTCGGCCCGGCCGACCAAGGGCAAGCCAAGCCGCAGCAGTCCATAAACGAGCCGATGTTTGGCCGCCTCGAGACGCTGCCAGCGCTGCAGTTGCTCCGGCACGCCGAGGTTTGGAACGGTCCGATTGAGCCGGCAGGCGTTACAGAATATCAGCGGGCCTGCCGCCGGCACCAGCCAGTTGCAGGCCTGATACGCGGCGTTGGCGCAGAACTGAGTTACCCAGTCGGGAGCGGCGAGAGGCCGCCAGCGACCGTCGCCCTCCGGCGTGAGTGCGCTGAGAACGGACAGTTCGGGCAGGTAGCCGAGAGTGTGTCCGCAACTCTCGCAGCGGGTGTTTTCGAAGAAGAGGAGCTGGCCGCAATGCTGGCACTCGAACAGCTGCACTAATTTCACCTCTGACTTCAGGATCGACCGGCAGGAGATATGGTAGGAACCTGGGACAACAAGGAGCGCGTGACGTCATCCGTTGTCGCGCGGCACCGAATTCTTGCCTTTGATGATGCGGTCGATGACGACGGCGGCGGCCTCGTGCGCTTCGGGGTTTTTCGCCTCGGCGATAGCGCCGCGGTGTGCCGCAGCGGCGTCTTCGAGGATGCAGACGGCCTCTCCCTGTTCGATGATATCGAGATCCGTCAGCGACAAAAGTATCGACTCGCAGATCGAAAGGGCAGCCAGGCCGGCGACATCTGAAATCGTATTCATGAGCGTTCCATTCGGAGCGATAATCCTGCGGAATGCCGAGCCACGCTCCAATTCGATTGATGATGAATAATACGCTCTGATCGACGCGGAGATACTAACGTGTGATAGCCGCGCTCGAACTATCGGTATTCAATTGCGTTAACCGATCGGGCCTTATGATCGGCCAGATCCATCGCCGGCGAACCGATATGGCGACGAACGTTTGGGGCTCCGCCACGGGGCCCGTGGCGGAGATAGAAGGATAACACTTGGCTCAGGTCGAAACTGTTTTGGCGAAAAAGCTGAACACCTTCGTCCGCTTGTCGCCGGACGAGATGGCATGCCTCGCCTCGCTGCAGTCGCGCCGTCGCAGTGTCTCGGCGCTGACCGAGATCGTCTACGAAGGACAAACGGATCACCGAGCCTGGATCCTGCAGGAAGGCTGGGCCAACTGCTACAAATTGGTGCCGAACGGCGGCCGGCAGATCATCAGCTTTCCGCTGCCGGGCGATTTCATGGGCCTGCGCAGCGTCCTGCTGCGGACCTCGGATCATTCGTTCGCCAGCCTGACCGACGCCGTGATCAGCGAGGTGTCACGGCAAACGTTGGCCGAGATCTTCCGTCAGTTTCCCCGCATCGCCATCGCCATCCTGTGGGCCACGTCGCGCGACGAGGCGATGGTGGTCGAACATCTGGTCAACATCGGCCGCCGCGACGCCATCGAACGCCTGGCGCACCTTTTCCTCGAGCTGGGGCACCGGCTGAAAATGGTCGGTCTGGCGACCTCTGAAGGTTTCGCTTGCCCGCTCAACCAGTACGTCCTCGCCGATGCGCTTGGCCTGACCGCCGTTCACGTCAATCGGGTCCTTCGCCAACTGCGCGAGCGGAGACTGATCACGCTGACGAAGCGTCAGGTGATCATCCAGGACCTGCCCGGCCTCAGGGCACTGGCAGGATATGATAGCACCTACCTCAACGGCGGCATCGACGGAACGTGACGCTGGGAGGTCTCCGTGCGAGTTGGCCAGACCTCCGGGATAAAGGGCGCCGAGACTGACCCACGTTAGTGCATCGCGCTCTGTCCGCGTTTACCGTTTTCGAGGTAGCTGAGCCTCGATCATACGGGACAGTGCACAATGAATTACACCGGTCACTCCATGTCGAGGCAAACCGGCGATCGTGACACGATGATCATCCCGGTTATTCAGCATCTGAGAGCTTTTGCGCATACGCTTGACGACGATCGCGATCACGCCGACGGCTGCGTGTACGCGGCTGTGGTCAAGGCTCTGCACGATGGGGACTGGGTCAGGTCGGAGACCGACGTCGGATTATCATTGTTTAAGATTTTATATGCTCAATACTTTTCCGACCCGGGGAACAGCGGGCCGCTGAATTTCGGAAGCACCGTCAGCCAGGAGACCCCCTCGCCGAGCCAGTTGACCCTGCAGAAAGATGTCTCCCTCATCGTTTTTCGGCTTGCTCTGCTGCAATTGGTTGCTGAGCAGCGCGCGGCGCTCATCCTCATTGGCCCAGCAGGTTTTTCGTATGCGAATGCGGCGCATATCTGCGGCTGTACGGTGGATAGAATCCGCTTCTTAGTCGATCGCGCACATACCCGCCTTCGGGACATGCTTGGAGGTATGCCGCAGGCTCAAGATGGCGGCGTGGACTTCGACGGGTGTATATGACCGCTTCCGCGAATAGCAGGCCTCGCCTCGGTCGCCGTCGGTATCGCGTCGCTTCGTTGGTCTGCGAGCGTTCCGACCGTAGTCCGTGCTAGCCGGTTACTCCATCGCAGAACTCCGACCAACGGCGCCCGCCTCAACCACGACCATCACCGAAATTGCGAGCGATGCCGCCTCTGTGGGCCTGACCCGGACCACGACAAATCCAGAATGCTAACATGGATTAGCGCGCCCAGTGTCTCACCGGTTCTAGATTATAAATTCGTGGTGATGATAACGAGCGAACGGCGAAGGCATCAACGAGCGGGAGTGACAACTGTCTCTTCTGCCCAAAGCAGGGCCCCCTTGTTTTGTCGCGGCATGAGTGAGCGCCCGGTCGATTGCCTTCGCCGTCTTTTTCGCTGTCAAACATATCGCATACGGTCGCCCACAGCGGGAGGATCGGCGCGTTGCGTGGTCGATCCATTGCACGTCGGCGTAACGCGGCGCATGCGGCTCAACGGTGGTCGCCGTCGGCCAAGGAGCGCGTGGCGAGGACGGCGAACGCATTCCACTCGAGGTCAGGACTGGCGACCCCGTGCTGTTCGGCAAATGGTCGGGCAGCGAGGTCAAGATCGACGGGCGAGAGTTCCTCATCACGATAGAACCCGATCTTTTCGGGATTATCGAGGGTTAATCACCCCGTGTTCATTGGTCGCTAATGGGAGCTGTCCAGCCATGGCTGCGAAGGATGTGAAATTCGGCACCGATGCGAGAACGAAGATGTTGCACGGCATCAACGTCCTCGCCGATGCAGTGAAGGTGACGTTGGGTCCCAGGGGTCGCAACGTTGTCTTGGAGAAGAGCTATGGGGCGCCGCGCATCACCAAGGACGGGGTGACGGTTGCCAAGGAAGTCGAGCTTTCCGACAGGTTCGAAAACATGGGCGCGCAGATGGTGCGCGAGGTCGCAACCAGGACGTCCGACGAGGCGGGAGACGGGACCACGACGGCGACGGTGCTGGCTCAGGCCATCGTCCGCGAGGGCGTCAAGTCACTGGCAGCCGGGCTCAACCCGATGGACCTGAAGCGCGGCATCGACCTCGCCGTTGTCGCCGTCGTCGATGATCTCAAGAAGCGTTCGAAGAGCATCTCCACCGATGAGGAGATCGGCCAGATCGCCACCATCTCCGCCAACGGCGAGCGCGAGATCGGCGACATGATCGCCAAGGCCATCGGCAAGGTCGGTAAGGAGGGCGTGATCACCGTCGAGGAGGCGAAGAGCCTGACCAGCGACCTCGAGGTGGTCGAGGGCATGCAGTTCGACCGCGGCTACACCTCGCCTTACTTCGTCACCAACGCCGAGAAGATGACCTGTGATCTTGAGAATCCCTACATTCTGATTCACGAGAAGAAGCTCTCCAGCCTGCAGCCACTGCTGCCGATCCTTGAGTTGGTCATCCAGTCGGGGCGGCCGCTACTCATCCTCTCCGAGGACGTGGAGGGCGAAGCGCTCGCCACCCTCGTCGTCAACAAGCTGCGCGGCGGCCTGAAGGTGGTGGCAGTCAAGGCGCCGGGTTTCGGTGATCGCCGCAAGGCGATGCTGGAAGACATCGCCATCCTCACCCGCGGCCAATCGGTCAGCGAGGATCTCGGCATCAAGCTCGAGAACGTCACCCTCGACATGTTGGGTCAGGCCAAGAAGGTGATGGTTACGAAGGATGAAACCACCATCGTCGAGGGCGCCGGCAAGCATGAGGACATTGCCGGCCGCTGCAACCAGATCCGCGCTCAGATCGAGGACACCACCTCCGACTACGACCGCGAGAAATTGCAGGAGCGGCTCGCCAAGCTGGCCGGCGGCATCGCGGTAATCCGCGTCGGCGGTGGCTCCGAAACCGAGGTGAAGGAGAGAAAAGACCGGGTTGACGACGCCAAGCATGCCACCCGTGCTGCGGTCGAGGAGGGCGTGGTCGTCGGCGGCGGCGTCGCTTTGCTCTACGCTTCGAAGGCGCTTGATACGGTCGAGCCAGGAAACAGCGACCAGCAAGCCGGCGTCGACATCGTCCGGCGCGCCCTGCAGGCGCCGTGTCGGCAGATCGTCGAAAATGCCGGTTGCGACGGCGCTGTCGTCGTCGGCAAGCTGTTAGATAAAGGCGATGCGAGCTGGGGCTTCGACGCTCAGAAGGAAGAGTACGTCGACATGTTCAAGGCGGGTATCATCGATCCGACCAAGGTTGTCCGCACGGCCTTGCAAGATGCCGCGTCGGTGGCGGGCCTCCTGATCACGACGGAGTGCATGGTCGCAGAGAGACCAGACAAGCAGCCGCCGCCTGTGATGGGCGGTGGCGGGACGGGTGGAATGGGCGGCGGCATGAACTTCTAGCTAGGCTGGATGCCGGCTCACTTAGTCCGGGGGCGGATCTTGCGTCCGCGCCGGGGTCAGGGTTTCCCTACGCCTGAAACACGTACGTTCCAGGCGCATCGCACAGGGGGGTAGCCCTTCTCTGGTGCGCCAAGCGCCTTCGGCGCCGGCACTTCGCCGGTGGTGCTGTGAGCGACGAGCCATTCCTGCCAGGCGGGCCACGAGGCAGCCAAGCGGGACCTGTTCGCCTACATCGAAACCTATTACAACCGTCAGCGGCTTCATTCCGCCCTCGGCTACCGTACACCCGAGCAAGCCGAGCTTCAGGCCGCATAACCCAGTGTCCACTTTTCCGGGGAAGATCACTCCCAGATGCGCCGGATCTCGCCGTGGTGCGCACGTGGGAACACGGATGTGTCGCCTGTCCTCCAGTTCACAGGCTGGCAATCCCCCACAGGATGACGCCCCACATGACTAACCAAGTGGCGACGACCCGGTGGGGCTCCCGACACGTGGTGAGCCAAGCCGCCGACGAATCCTCCCTCAAGCGATCCTCCTCTTCCCACTGCGTATGCGAGTCGCTGGACTCAACCGAGATGCGCGCCAATAGGCGAAGCGAGCGTAAAACAGAAATAAATAATGAATAGTCAGAAGTCATCGTTGCTCTCATAAGCCCTCGTGTAGCGCGTAATTCGGATGCTTTTTCTCATACCAACGTACCCGCTAACGACGGGTGCGCACTGACTTACATTAGTGCTTTGCAAATTTCTGTTCCAACAAATGCGTCAATTATCGAGCGTCAGAAAAGCGCTGTTCTACCTACGCCCTTGCTCGTAGTAACCGGTTTTCGGAGGAGCGCCTGGAGGTGTTAGCTTCCGCCGACCTCAGGAATCCCCTCATTTTGAGTTTTGATACGGATCAATGTGTCAACGGCGGAGCAATTCTGGGCCACTGTAGCGGAGTAAAAGCAGGCCATTTGGGCGAGAGCGGTGCAATCACGGCAAGGGGCCCGATCGGGCCCCTTGCCGTGCGTCGGCTTTGCCTCGGGGATCAGGGCTTGCTGGTTTTGCCGGTCTCGGGATCGACGGTCTCGGCGGNNTGGTCTGGTTTTGCTCCGCCCGATCGGCTGCGGTGGGGGGACGACGACGTCCGGCGGATTGCTTCAACCGGTAGCTGTCGCCGTTCATGGTGAGGATATGGACGTGGTGGGTCAGGCGGTCGAGCAGCGCGCCGGTGAGCCGTTCCGATCCCAGCACCGAGGTCCAGTCCTCGAACGGCAGATTGGAGGTGACGAGGGTCGAGCCGCGCTCGTAGCGCTGGGAGAACACCTCGAACAGAAGTTCCGCCCCGGTCGGCGATAGCGGCAGGTAACCGAGTTCGTCGACGATGAGCAACATCACCGACTGGAGATCGCGTTGCAGCTTCAGCAAGCGGCGCTCGTCACGCGCCTCCATCAACTGGTGCACGAGGGCGGCCGCGGTGGTGAAGGCGACGGTGAACCCCTTCTGGCAGGCGGCAAGAGCGAGGGCGAGCCCGACATGGGTCTTGCCGGTGCCACTGTTGCCGAGCGCGATGACGTTCTCCCGGCGCAGGATGAACTCGCAGCGGGCCAGCTCGAGCACCAGCATCTTGTTGAGGCTGGGAATCGCGGTGAAGTCGAAGGTGTCGAGGCTTTTGACCGCCGGGAAGCGTGCTGCCTTGATCCGCCGCTCGACCATTCGGCGTTCTCGGTCGATCAGTTCGAGTTCCACCAGGCGCAGCAGATAGCGGGGATGATCGACGCCGTCGCGTGCGCATTCGCGGGCGATCTTGTCGTATTCCCGCAGAACTCGGCAGCTTCAACTGCTTGAGGTGATGCGCCAGCAGAACCTGCGGTGTGCCGCTTGTCGTTCCCGCCGGCATCGCATCAGCGCCCGCCTTGCCGGTCATGCCGTTGTCCCGGGAACGAGAACGGCGTAGTCAGCCGCCGCCGTCATCCTGACGTCCATTTTCGGCAGATGTGGATAGGCCGTCAGGTCGAGCCGGGCCGGCCGCCGCTCGACGCGCGCCAGAGCAATCTGCTTGACCGCATCAAAGCCGATGACGCCGAGCCGGATCGCTTCGCTGACCGCGCTCGCCACCATCTCCATCGGGATCGCCTCCATCAGCCGCAGCACCTGGATGAACTCCCGCCTGCCGCGGTTGCCCATGCGCGCCTCGAGGAGATGGCGCAGGTGCTGGAACGCCTCCGGCAGATCCCAGTCTTTCAGCGCCGCCGCTTGGTCGAGGGCATTCGGCTTCGTCTCGATCAGCGCCAGATAGTGCAGCGGCTCGAATACGAAGGTGCCCGTGCCATAGCAGCGACGATGCCGGGCGATCGCCTCGCCGGCACAAAGGATCACCACCTCGTCGACGAAGCCCTTCACCACAACATCCCGGAAGCCGTATGCCGTCGGTACCGAGTAGTCGTTGCCGCGGTAGCGGACCAGGGCGGTCGATGAGACACGGGCCGCCCGCTTCTCGCTCGGCTCCAATGGCACCGCCGGCAAATCCCGGAAGGCTTCGAGGTCGGCGACGAGACGCTCGCCGATGGTTTCGCCGTGGCGACCGGCGCGTTCGCCTCGTCGCTGCCGGCAGCGCTCTTCCAGCATGGCATTGAGATCGTCGAAGCTTGCCGCCTGGGGGATCGGCGTCAGGAAGTTCGATCGAGCATACTTCACCAGCCCCTCGACCTTGCCCTTGTCGTTGCCCTTGCCGGGACGGCCGAAGCGATCCTGGAACAGGTAATGGCTCTGCAGTTCCGTAAAAGGCCCGGGTGCGCTCCCGCCTGCCGTCGCCGCAGATCTTCGCCACCGCGAGCGTCGTGTTGTCGTAAAGCACCGACAACGGCACGCCGCCAAAGAAGGCGAATGCCGACACATGCCCGTCGAGGAAGGCTTCCGTCGTCTCCGCCGGATAGGCCTTCACGAAAGGAGTATCCGATTGCGGCAGGTCCATGCAGAAGAAGTGGATCTTCTGCCGGACGCCGCCGATCACGCCGATCGCCTCGCCAAAGTCGACCTGCGCATGACCGGACGGATGAGCCAGCGGCACGAAGGTCTCCCGCAATCTCCCCCGAGCAACCCGGACGTAGTCCCTCACCACCGTCAGACCGCCGGCATAACCGTGCTCGTCGCGCAGTCGCTCGAAGATCCGCTTGGCCGAATGCCGCTGCTTCGAAGGCGCCGTCCTGTCGGCCTCGAGGATGGCGTCGATCACCGGCAGCAGCACCCCAAGCTTCGGCTTCTTCACCGGCTTCGTTCGCGTGTAGCCGGGCGGCAACGAGAACCGGCACATCTTCGAAACCGTCTCACGGCTCAGCCCGAACACCCGGGCCGCCTCACGCCGGCTGTTGCCCTCGATGAAAACGAAATGCCGAACGGCGGCGTAGACTTCCACGGCAAACATCCCCGGCCGCCCCCCACAAAAAAGAGACAGCCTAACCACTGGCCAGATTTTACTCCGGCGCGGCCGCACCAATCGCCGCCGCTACGTGGCCTAATTTGTCACCGCCATACACAACATCTTCGTTCTCGCATCGGTGCCGAATTTCACATCCTTCGCAGCCATGGCTGGACAGCTCCCATTAGCGACCAATGAACACGGGGTGATTAACCCTCGATAATCCCGAAAAGATCGGGTTCTATCGTGATGAGGAACTCTCGCCCGTCGATCTTGACCTCGCTGCCCGACCATTTGCCGAACAGCACGGGGTCGCCAGTCCTGACCTCGAGTGGAATGCGTTCGCCGTCCTCGCCACGCGCTCCTTGGCCGACGGCGACCACCTCGCCGTCCTGCGGCTTTTCCTGAACTGTGTCCGGGATGATGAGTCCACCGGAGGTCTTCCCCTCCTGCTGGATCCGCTTCACCAGGATTCGGTCGTGCAGTGGCCTGAATTTCATCATTTTCTCTTCGTCATGCTGCTTGGAGTGAGCGCACGAAGTTCCTCTCATTGCCTGCGGATTCCGTCGTCGTCGCGGTCTGGTGCCGCGAGAAAAGATCGACAAATTAAGACGCCGGCTTGCAGCGCCGCGATCTCGCCAAGCCAAGCCTTCCCTGTGCGGCGACCGCAGGCATCTGTTTTGCGGCGGAGAAGACGGCGAAGGCACTTGAACGGGCGGTTTACGCGCGCAGCCACAGGAGTCGTGGGGCCTCGTTTCGGGCAGAGGAGACGGTTCCCGAATCCGCTCGGTAGAGCCCTCGCCGTTCGCCAGTCGTCAACGCTATGAATTTGTACGGTATGTAGCTCCGCGAGTGAGTGCACTAACCCAGGTCAGGATCTCGGGATTGTCTGTCGCGAGGCGCAGTCGTCAGACTCGCTTTCAGGTGTGACTGAACCTTCCCCGAGTTGGTGGACACCTTTGCTAAGCTTTGCGAGGAGCAGGAAGGTGTTTGCTGACGAAACTGCGTCGGAGTTTCGCAGATGAGTTCAAGCGGGCAGCGGTCGCTTTTCGGCGTCGAGCGGTCGTCCCTTGATGCAGATCGCCGCGGAGTTGGGCATTCAGCCGTCGATGCAAGGCGTATCGGACGTGCGAGCACGTAATCGAATGCTGCGGGCGGCGGCTGAAGGACATCGAGCGCGGGTTCGCCGTGACGTGGATCCGTGCCGGACTGCGGGAATGGTTAACACCGCACAGCCTGAAGCAGGCTGCGATATCATGGCTGGCGGTCGAGTGGACGGTGGACCAGATCGCTGATTTTACCGAGACGACGCCGGAGACGGAGGTGCGCATCCACCGGAAGGTGAATGGTGCGCGGCTGCGCCCGAGGGGCGAGACGCTTGCGAGTGGCCTGTCGATCAGTCTGGTGGGACGTGCCGGGGCGCGTTCTGTGCCTCGGGTGAAAAGGTAAGCTGCTGATACAGATAGATAAATATTGGCTGGGGGACCTGGATTCGAACCAGGGCTGTCCGGTCCAGAGCCGGAAGTTCTACCGCTAAACTATCCCCCAACGTCGGATAGGCTGCTTGCTGGCGCATCTCTTAGCACAAGGGAGAAAGGCGGGCCAAGGGGGATGCGTGCCCGACACGCAGTCACTTTTCCGCTTTTGCTCCCGCTTGTCATGCTTTTGCCCGACCGCATCGGCGGAAGGGGTTGTGCAGGGGGCGGCATTTTGGCGTAAGCTTCGACCGGATCCAAAAAGCACACGATCATGTGCGGCCAGTGGCAGCGGCCGATAGCTGCCAGATGGAGAGCCGCGGATGCGAGGCCGAGACAGCGCGCCCGGCCGACAGGCCCGACCAGCCGCCGCGACGGCGGGGCAGGCGGCACCGCTTTATGCCGCTATCGACCTGGGAACGCACAACTGCCGCCTGCTGATCGCGCGCGCCGGTAACGATGGCCGTCTTGGCGTCGTCGAGGCGTTCTCGCGCACCGTTCGCTTGGGCGAAGGGCTGACGCGCCATGCCAGTCTCAGTGAAGCAGCGATGGTGCGCGCCATCGCGGCACTGCATGTCTGTGCCGAGCGTATTGCCGATGCGCAGGTTCGGCGAACACGGGCAGTGGCGACGGAGGCCTGTCGACGCGCCAGCAACGCCGACGAATTCGTCGCCCGGGTGCGACTCGCCACCGGCCTCGACCTGCAACTGATTTCGCCGCTGGACGAGGCGCGGATGACGCTTCTCGCCTGTGCCGATCTGCTTGAACCGAGGTATCCCTGGGTGCTGCTGTTTGACATTGGCGGCGGCTCCACCGAGGTGGTGTGGGCGGCGCAGCGGCCGGGCCGGCCGCCGCAGCTTCTTGCCACCATGTCGCTGGACTCGGGCGTTGTCACCTTTGCCGAACGTTACGGCGGCGATCGGGTGGACGCCGACAGCTTCGCCGCCATGGCCGGCGTTGTCGGCTCCCGATTGCGGCCATTCGATGCGGCGCACGACATCGCCTCCGCCGTTGCCGCGGGCCAAGTGCAGATGGTGGGCACATCCGGTACTGTCACCACCCTGGCGGCGCTCTCGCTCGGCCTTGGCCGCTATCGGCGGGCACGCGTCGATGGCCGCGCCATTCACTTCGCCGATATCGACACGCTGATTGCTCAATTGACGGTGACCGACTGGGCGGCGCGCGCTGCCAACCTTTGCATCGGCCCGGAGCGCGCCGACCTGGTTATCGCCGGGTGTGCCATTCTCAACGCCATCTGCCGCTTGTGGCCAGTGGGGCGGATCCGCGTCGCCGACCGAGGCGTTCGCGAGGGGTTGATCCTTGCCATGCATGCCGAGGCGCTTGAGGGTGCTCGGCGCGGTTTCGATGCGGGGGCGGATGCAGCGCTTGCTCTCTCGGCAGACTAGAGGCGACTGATGGCGCGCAACCGGCCCGCCGGATCCAGCTGCCAAGCGGATGACCAACCGCCGGCGACGCACGGCCTCGTCGCGTCAGTGGCTGGAACGCCAGCTGCGCGACCCCTATGTCATCGAGGCCCGCCGGCTTGGCTACCGCTCCCGCGCCGCCTTTAAACTGATCGAATTGGACGACCGCTTTCACCTGTTCGGGCCGGGGCTCCGCGTCGTCGATCTGGGAGCGGCACCGGGCGGCTGGACACAGGTGGCGGTGGCGCGGGTGCGCGCTGGTGAGCGGCGTGGAGGTCGCGTCGTTGCGGCCGACCTGACGCCGATCGAACCCATTGCCGCTGCCGAACTGGTTGAGGGCGACGTTTGCGACGTGGCGATGCCTGATCGCCTGCGCGCCTTGCTGGGCGGCCCGGCGGACGTGGTGCTGAGTGACATGGCGCCGCCGTCGACCGGCCACGCTTCGGCCGACCATCTGCGGATCATGGCGTTGGCCGAGATGGCGTTCGAGGTGGCGTTGGAGTTGCTGGCTCCGGGCGGGGCATTCCTCTGCAAGGTCTGGCAGGGTGGAACCGAGGCCAAGCTGCTGCAGCAACTGAAGGCGCGTTTTGCCACTGTTCGTCACGCCAAGCCGCCCGCATCGCGCGCCGAGTCCGCCGAGATGTACGTGATCGCCCAGGGATTTCGCGGCGATGAGGACGAGCCGGATGCGACGACGACCTAACCCGTGTGTGGTCGGCCCCCTGGGTGCAAGGGGTGAGGGGGAGAAAATCTGATCTGGTGCGATGGCAGTCGTGTGTCCGGCCTGTTTTGCGCGGCACAGTGTCCGCTGGCCCAGATGGGTTCCGCGATCCACGCCCAAACGGATGGGCGGCCTTGATGGCCACCAGGCTACCCGGGCTCTTTAGATCGTCGGCTCGACCGATCAGCATCTCTCCGTCCTCAGCCCTGCACCTGCGGCATCAACGAGTGGTCAAGCGGTGGCCGGCTGGCGATACGCCTCTCCACTCGTCATCATCGCCCAGACGATGCGCGCCATCTTGTTGGCCAGGGCGACCGCCGCGAGCTTGCGCGGCCGCCTTGCCAGCAAAGCGATCAGCCACGCCGAGGCCTTTCCCGGCTTGGCCTGTCGGATCACCGCGGTCGCTCCCAGCACCAGCAACTGGCGCAGCCGCTCGTCGCCGGCGCGGCTGATCCCGCCCAGCCGCGTCTTGCCGCCGGTGGAATGCTCGCGCGGAGTCAGCCCCAGCCAGGAGGCGAAATGCCGCCCCGACTTGAACTGGCTGAAATCGACCCGCAGCACCAGGCTCAACGCGCCGATCGGCCCGATCCCCGGCACCTCCGCCAGCATCTTGCTGGTTGGCGTCTGTTTGTGTTGCGCCACCAGCCTGGCGTCGACTTCGGCCAGCCGCGCATCCAGCCGACCGATCTCGGCGCCCAGCAACGCCAATGCGTCCCTCGCCGGCGTCGGCAGCTCCGCGTCCTCTGCCACATCGGCCAGCAGCTTTGCCACGCCTTGGCGGCCAAGGCGGGCGACATGACCGAACTCGGCCGCGTGTCCGCGCAGCGCGTTGACCAGCTGCGTGCGTTGGCGCACCAGAAGCTCGCGCACCGACAGCAGCATCGCGTTGGCCTGCTGCCTCGCCGACTTGACCGCGACCTCGCGCATCTCCGGCCGCGCCGCGGCTTCGCTGATCGCCTCGGCATCGTTGCGATCGTTCTTGCCGCGCTTGACGAAGGGTTTGACGTATTGCGGCGGGATCAACCGCACCGTGTGGCCGAGCCCAGCCAGCACACGGCCCCAGTGATGCGAGCCGCCGCAGGCCTCCAGCACCACCTCCATCGGCGGGCGGCGCGCGAAGAATGGTACCATGTCCTGGCGGCGCAGATTGCGGCGCAGCACCGCCCGCCCGTCGGCATCCGTGCCATGTAGGGTGAAGACGGACTTGGACGTGTCGATCGCAATGCGGGTAATCTCGGTCATGGACGGCTCCTGTTCACTTTGACAGCGAACCTTGGCACCAGATGCCGCGGGGCCGTCCACCCCAACGGATAATGCATCGAGGTTGGCGGGTGTAGGGTAGTCCATTGGAATCGCCTAGGATTCGGTTGTCGAAGCCAATCCACGTCGTTTCCGCAGCGCCCACCCGCCATGGTTGATCCGACGCTGCCGCTGCCTGGCCTGTCACCGGTTGCCGGCAAACAAATCGTCGCCCGGTTCGACGGCGGCCGGCTGTCGTCCGAAGGAATTCTTCGACGCCTCCACGACCTGGACCGGGTCCGCCGCATCGCTGGCCGCAGCGTCGAGATGAAAACCAAGATCAAGGTTCATCTGCCGACCTGCGCCGCCGATCAAGCGGTTATCCGCTTCGCCTTCGGTCTGATGCCGCGGCTCATCACCTTATCGCCGGGGTGGTGCGCCCCCTCCATGGCGAACCCGACATCAAGGACCTGCTCTGGTCGACGGTCAATCTCTTCCACCGCGTCACCAGCCGGACACTTCGAAGAACGGCGTTTGGTGGCGGCGTCTGCGACGTTGACGGCTTGATCGGCGATGGCGGTTTGCCTTGATCGGTGGCGACGGAACCTTGTCGGCGGCTGCGGATACGCTGCTCGAGACCGGTCTTGTGCTCGGCATTCTGCCCATGGGCAATGCCAACGATTTGGCGCGCACCCTCGGCATTCCCTTTGCGCTCATCGCCGCTGCGAAGGTGATCGCCGCCGGGCGGACGCGGCTGATCGATATTGGCCGGGTCAACGGGCGCCATTTCTTCAATGTCGCCAGCGTCGGCCTCAGCGTCGACATCGCCGACCGGCTCACTTGCGAAGCAAAGCAGCGATGGGGGATTTTGGCCTACCTGCGCTGTAGTTGGGAGGCGGTACGCGCAGCGAAGCACTTTCACGCCCAAATCAACTGTGACGGCACCGCCGAGGTGATCGAGACGATCCAGATCGCCGTCGGCAACGGCCGCCATTACGGCGGCGGCATGACCATCGTCGACGACGCGACAATCGATGACGGCCGCCTCGACCTCTACGCCCTACCGCCGCATCCCTGGTGGCGATTGATGACCCTGGCGCCGCAGTTGCGCTGGGGAACGCATCGGCCGGTGCCCGACATCCATAGCCGGCATGGAGAGGAAATTCGCATCGAGACGAAACGACCGATGCCAGTGAATGTGGATGGCGAAGTGATAACCAAGACACCGGCAGTGTTCGAGGTGGTTCGCGCCGCACTGCGCGTGTTCGCACCCGATCAAGCGCCAGGGCTACAGCCAATCGGTGACTGCTAATCCGTCATCGCGCTTGCCGACGTGGCGACAGCGGGGGAATGATCGTGATCGCGCCCATCTTGGCGAGCCAGACGACGGCACGAGCGGCAATGTTGCGATGCTCCGGCGCAATCTGCGCCAGCAGGTCGTGCAGGGTGACCGAGCCTTTTTCCGGTACGATCACCAGGATCCGTTCGGTCAGCGGTTCCGGCGGCAGGACGGCACGCATCGCCCCAACCATTTCAAGGCTGCGAAATCGCACCAGCAGCAGCGACTTATCCACCCGTCCGCGGCAGAGCCGCACGTCGGGCGTGACCGGCAACGTCGGATAGGAGGCAAAAAGAATGAATGGGTCCGACCGCGATGCCGGCGGAGGCGATCGCGGTGCGCGGGGCCGTCACCCTGCGCGGTCCCGAACTTCGCCTCAGCGCCTGCAGCAGCCGCGCTGGGGCTCGCAGCTTCTCGACATCATCCTGCCATTCTGAGGGCAAGAGGTGAGTTGGTTTCGCGGTTTCTTTAATAGGAAAATAAACTTGTAAGCTAGTCAATGATCCTATATTGTCGGCCGAGCTTCTGGGCCGGTGGTGGCACGACGATAGAGGATCATAATGGTGGCGTTTCAAGGCAAAGGCGGTGCGTTGACTGCGGTGGGGCTGGCGGCGGCGGCGACGGCGATCGGGGTCGGCGTGGCGGAAATCTGGACGGTGCTTTCGGTTGAAACGCTTGGAGCAGGATTCTTGTCAGATCGGCGACCGCTCATCCTCTTCGAGCGCCACGTCTTCAGCGCGCGCACCGGTGGACGGTTCGATACCCGCTTTCCCGATATCAGCAATTCCACGTGCGGCGGTTATGGCCAGATGGGAGCGGCACAATACGACCGTCTGGCGAAAGCAATGGCACTCGATGCCACGGCGGCCGAGGAAAGCACCTCCTGGGGCATCGGTCAGGTGATGGGGCACCACGCCAGACGGCTGGGGTTCGCCAGCGCCGAAGCCATGGTTGCCGCGATGCTCGAGGGCGAAGATGCGCAGCTCTTGGTGATGGCCAAGTTCATTGCCGAGGGGAAGCCCTGCCGGCAGGCGCTGATCCGCCACGACTGGAGCACATTCGCCCGCTGCTACAATGGCGCCGCCTACGCGAAGAACCGCTACGACGAGCGTCTGGCGCAGCAATTTCGCCGCTGGGCGGAAGGGCCGCTGCCTGACCTGCGGGTGCGCAGTGCACAGATCTATCTGACCTATCGCGGATTTGCGCCGGGCCCGAGCGACGGTTTGATCGGCCGCTTCACCCGTCAGGCACTGGCATCGTTCCAGCAACAGCAGGGCCTCGCGGTCACCGGTGAGCCGGACGACGCGACCATGCGGCATCTTGCGGCATAGCGTGCCACAGGTCATGCGAAATGCCACTGCGGAGGTAACGAAGAGGTAATCGGGGAGCAGGAAAGCGGATTGTGGCGCGTGGGCCGTGCGGTACCGCTCCGTATAGCCCGCCGCTACTCGTCGCGGTGGGTCTTCTCCATCCGCTCGTGGCGCTCCTGGGCTTCGAGGCTGAGGGTGGCGATCGGCCGGGCTTCAAGACGGGAAATGCCGATCGGCTCGTGCGTTTCCTCGCATAAGCCGTAGGTGCCGGCCTCGATCCGATCCAGTGCCTCGTCAATCTTACTGATCAACTTGCGGGCGCGATCACGGGTGCGCAATTCGATGGAGCGGTTGGTTTCCGAGGTGGCACGGTCGGCGATGTCGGCTTCTGACGCGTTGCCTCCCTCCTGCAACGCCGTCAACGTCGCGCGCGCCTCATCCAACAGTTCATCGCGCCAAGCAAGCAGCTTCTGGCGGAAATACTCCACCATCACCGGGTTCATGAACGGCTCGCCGTCCGTCGGCCGGTAATCGGGGGTAAGCTCGTATTCCTCACGGGATCTGCTACGCCCACTAGAAACACTCCAAGTCCGCGCTCGGCACTATAGTTTTCGCAGCGTCAGGTCGCAAGCCAATTTGTATCCGAAGCTATTTTCCAACATACTGAAAAATATAAATAAAAATCAGTCGGGTGCAACTGCCGGGGCCTCGCCGGACGCAGATCGGTTCGGCATCCGTTTGGCGATCTCTACCTCCGCGCGGAGCTCGATTTCACTCAGGATCGTATCCAGGCCCGCGTTGCCGGCTCAGCCGGTGCATCGGTGTGCAGATGGGTGGCAAAGCCGCTACTGGCGCTACCCCGGGAGCTGCAGCTGCGGCATGCAGCCTGTACCCGCGTACCGGGTCCGACGACCGACGATTTCATCCTGGCTCCCACGCTGAAGGCGAAATGACTGAGGCAGGATGGAGCAGAATGCTTAACATCGCGCTGCCGGATTATTTTTTCGCGCCGGTACGTCCAGCGATGCGCTTCTTTGCCCGGCAAAATCTTCCCAGCCGCAGTGCATGGTCGCCGCAAGCCCAAGGGCCTGTGGTTAAATAATAATAATATTTTAGATAGATCTTCTGGTGGTCCTGCCCCTGCATTTGGTGCTGCCATCTGGCGACCGTTGCCGGTCCAGCCAGTTATCGTGTGGCGATCACCCATGCCGATGGCAGCAGTTCGGCATTTTCGCTCGATGTGTCGTCGTCGACGCAATATGCCAGCGGCTTTCAGGTGCGTGACAACAGTGACGACGGCTATCCGAAGGGCAGTCTCGAGCGCATCGAATTCGACCGCGACGGCTACCTCAACGGCTACTTTGCCAATGGGCAGACGCAGCGCCTTTATCGGTTGCCACTTGCCACCTTTCCCAACATCGATGGCCTGACACCGCTGCAAGGAAATGTCTACGCCATGAGCGATACCTCTGGCGCGCTGACAGTGCAGGGGGTGGGGGAGGGCGGCACCGGTTTGCTCCTGCCGGAGACGCTGGAAGCATCCACCGTCGACCTCGAGGATCAGTTCTCGCGCATGATCCAGACGCAGCAGGCCTACAATTCCGCGGCGACCGCTTTCAAGACGATGGATGAAATGCTCGTGACGGTGCGCGATTTGTAAAGGTCGTTCAATTGACGTTGAGATAAGCAGATGCGTCCGGCCGTTAATAAGAAACAAGAGGCGGATTCAATCAGCGCCAATATTTTCTCCTGAAAAGTATTGTTCCAGATGCGGCTCAGTATTTATCTGTATCGCGGCAGTGTTATATACGATTCGCGTCCATACTGATTATGCCTTGAGCGGAGCGTTCTCGCCAAGACAGAAGAGGCGATTCAGCACTGCAGGCGAAGAGTCGACGCTTAAACCATCTTTGTGCGATGCAATAAAGCAAGATGCTGCAAGTGCGTCAGGACTCTGCCGCTGCCTGTATCTTCTGTCTCCAGCCTGCCCCATCCGCCAGGTACTCTAGTCGTCTGTATGGTCTTTGTTGGTAAAATGTGCTAGGGATCAAGAAAAAGACGCTGATTCTGTTCAAGGCAGGAGCGTGAGGGATGGAGAAGCCATATCGATCACTTCGGCAGTTGCTGACGGCGAAGCCAGCCGGCGTGCATAGCGTCAACGCCGACGCAACCGTGTGGGATGTGCTCGAACTGATGGCCGAGCGGGACATTGGCGCGGTGGTGGTCCTCGATGCAAGCGGGAGTGTCATCGGGCTGGTGAGCGAACGCGACTACGCACGCAAAGGAATTCTGCTCGGTCGAACGGCCAAGGAAACATCGGTGAGGGAGGTGATGAATACAATCGTCATTTCCGTCACGCCCGAGCAGACAGTCCCTCAGTGCATGGCGTTGATGACGGCGCACCACACGCGCCATCTGCTGGTATTGGANGGGGGAGAATTGCTCGGAATTCTATCGATTGGCGATCTGGTGAAGGAAGTTATTTCGCACCATGAACACGTAATCAAAGATCTTGAGCTGGAGAGGCTGATCCTATTCTCGCAAGGCACCTACAGTTGCTAGAATTACTTGTAACTAAAAGAAACTGAAAGATAGGGAGCTGCTGTGAACATCCTAATTGTGCTTTTCGCGCTTGGTTTGCTGATCTTCATCGCTTATCGCGGATTCAGCGTTATTCTATTTGCGCCGATATGTGCACTGCTTGCAGTGTTCTTAACGGATCCTATGCTGGTGTCTCCGGCCTATCTTACCATATTTATGGAGAAATTAGCTGGATTCGTAAAGCTGTACTTTCCTGTTTTCATGCTTGGTGCCATCTTTGGCAAGTTGATCGAGCTGTCGGGCTTTTCGAAATCGATCGTTTCCTCAGTGGTGAAGTTGATCGGTGCCAAGCGGGCAATGCTGTCGATCGTCATCGTCTGTTCGATCCTCACCTACGGCGGCGTTTCCTTGTTCGTGGTTGTCTTTGCCGTCTATCCCTTCGCCGCCGAGATGTTTCGCCAGGTCAACATTCCGAAGCGGCTGATCCCGGGAACGATCGCGCTCGGCGCCTTTACCTTCACCATGGACTCGCTGCCCGGCACGCCGCAGATCCAGAACATCATCCCCACATCCTTCTTCAGGACGACCACGTGGGCGGCGCCNTGGATGGGAACCGTCGGTGCCCTGTTCATTTTTGTCGCTGGCATGGCGTATCTCGAATTTCGTCGTCGCCAGGCGGCCGCAGCTGGCGAAGGCTATTCCGATCGACTGATCCGTGGGTTGGAAAACGAGCCCGAGCCCTTCGAACACGAAAAGCTGCCAAACCCGATCCTCGCCATTTCACCGCTGATCCTCGTTTTCGTACTGAACGCGCTGTTCACTCACGTCATCCCTGATCTGTACGGCTCGACCTATGATTTCATCCTTGGCACCGGCAAGCCGACACCCATCGACATCGGCAAAGTCAAGGCGATCTGGGCGGTGCAGGGGGCGTTGCTGATTGGCGTTCTCAGTGTCGTCGCCTTTGCCTTAAAGCCGATCCGCGGCAAATTCGCCGAAGGCAGCAAGCTCGCGGTTGCCGGATCGTTGCTGGCGACGATGAACACGGCGTCAGAGTATGGCTTCGGCGGCATCATTGCGGCGCTGCCGGGGTTTGCTCTTGTCGCGCATTTTCTTGAAAAGATCCCCAACCCACTGATCAACGAGGCGATTACCGTTACCGTGCTCGCCGGTATTACCGGTTCGGCGTCGGGCGGGATGAGCATCGCCCTGGCCGCCATGGCCGAGACGTTCATCGCCAACGCGCAGGCGGCCGGCATTCCCCTTGAAGTGCTGCACCGGGTTGCGGCGATGGCCAGTGGCGGCATGGATACGCTGCCGCACAACGGCGCAGTGATTACCCTGCTTGCGGTGACCGGCCTAACCCATCGCGACTCGTATCGCGATATCTTTGCGGTGACGATCATCAAGACGACGGCCGTCTTCGTTGCCATCGGCTTCTTCTACCTGACCGGCATTTACTGAGCGCCGCTGTCGTCGACGCACACACTCGTGTCAAGACAAACAGCGCCTGGAGAAAACATGGCACAGCAGCTTGGTTCCCACCCTGTCCTTTCCTACACGAAATTGCCGGAGAAGGGGAAGATCGTCACCGCGCGGGAAGCCGTCCGGCTGATCCGCGACGGCGATACCATCGCCACCAGCGGTTTTGTCGGTATCGGTTTTCCCGAGGCGATTGCTGTCGCCCTGGAGGAACTCTATCTCGCCGACGACGAGGACGTGCCGCAGTCACTGGCCAAGCCGCGCAACCTGACTTTGGTCTATGCGGCCGGTCAGGGCGACGGCAAAGAGCGCGGGCTCAATCATCTCGGCCACGAAGGGCTGATAAGGCGTGTTATCGGCGGTCACTGGGGGCTGGTTCCCAAGATCCAGCGGCTGGCGATTTCCGGCGCCATCGAGGCCTACAACTTGCCGCAAGGGGTCATCTCGCAATTATTCCGCGATATCGCGGCGGGCAAACCCGGGCACCTGTCGATGATTGGTCTCGGTACCTTCGTTGATCCGCGCTACGGCGGTGGCAAGATCAACGAGCGTACCACCGAAGACCTGGTGGAACTGATGACCATCGGCGGCAAGGAATGTCTGCTCTACAAGACGTTCCCCATTCACGTCGGCATCATCCGCGGCACCACGGGCGACCTCGACGGCAACATCACCATGGAGAAGGAGGCGCTGACGCTGGAAGGGCTCGCCATCGCCATGGCCGCCCACAATTCCGGTGGACTTGTCATCGCCCAGGTGGAACGCATCGCCGATCGCTGTGCGCTCAATCCCCGCCAAGTCAAAATTCCCGGCATTCTCGTTGACTGTGTTGTCGTCGCCGAAAAGCCGGAACAGCACATGCAGACGTTCGCCGTTCAATACAATCCGGCATACGCNGGGGAGTTTCGGGTGCCGATGGCATCGATCCCGCCGATGCCGATGAGCGAACGCAAGATCATTGCCCGGCGGGCGGCGCTGGAGCTGGAGGCGAACGCCGTGGTCAACCTCGGCATCGGCATGCCGGAAGGCGTTGCCGACGTCGCTGCCGAAGAGCACGTGATCGACCTGTTGACCCTCACCGCCGAACCCGGCGTGATCGGCGGCATCCCGGCCGGCGGTCTTAGTTTCGGTGCGGCAGTCAACACCCAGGCGATCATCGACCAGCCGAGCCAGTTCGACTTCTACGACGGCGGCGGCCTCGATCTTGCCTTCCTCGGCTTGGCGCAGGCGGACCGCGAAGGCAACGTCAACGTCAGCAAGTTTGGTCCGCGGCTCGCCGGCGCCGGTGGTTTCATCAACATCTCGCAAAGCGCGAAGAAGTTGGTCTTCGTCGGTACCTTTGACGCCGGTGCGCTCAAATTCGAGATTGCCGATAGCCGTTTGCGTATCGTCTGCGACGGCGACACGGACAAGTTCGTTGAGTCCGTCGAGCACCGGACCTTCAGCGGTGAGTACGCACGCAAACGTGGCCAGACGGTCGTCTACATCACCGAGCGCTGCGTTCTGCGTCTGGCCGAAGACGGCTTGGAACTGACCGAAATCGCCCCCGGGGTCGACCTGGAACGGGATATCCTGGCACACATGAGCTTCAAGCCGATCATCCGCGGCGAGTTGAAGCTGATGGACGCGCGCATCTTCATCGATGCGCCAATGCGACTGCGCGACGATCTGCTGCGTCTGCCGTTGGAAGAGCGCCTGTCCTACGATCCGGAACAGAACATCTTTTTCCTCAATTTCGAGCGGATGTCGGTGCGCAGTCGCGACGATATCGCCGACATCGACCGCGCTGTGCGCAGAACGCTGGAGCCGGTGGGCAGGAAGGTGTTCGCCATCGTCAATTACGACGACTTCGATATCGATTCCAACCTGATTGACGATTATGCCGACATGGTGCGCCGGGTGATGGATCGCCACTACCTCGGGGTGACCCGCTATACCACCAGCGCCTTCTTACGCCTGAAGCTGGGCGAGTCGCTTTCACAGCGCCATTTGGCGCCACACATCTACGAAAGTGCCGAGGAAGCCGCCGCTCACCTTATGGAGCACGGCGAAGTGGAACACGCCTGAACAGATGGCGTGCGGTGGTGGCGCGTTGCCACAAACTCAACACCTGGGGGCCGGTACCGCAGTGGCGACCGGTCCCCAGTGTCTATTTCCTGTCTTTACCTGTCTGCTTCCGTGTCCGCGTAGTGGGAGCTGGGCTCAGGCGACGGCAAGCATTTTTTTCGGTGCCGAGACCTCAAGCTGGAAGAGGACAGGCCCGCGATAGCTCTGGCCGTCCTTGCCCTTGAACCGGCCATCAACCGGACTGCGTTCGCTGTAAGGGCTGGTGAGGATGGCAACATGGCCGCCCGGGAAGGGAACCGATTCCAGCACGCCCGTTCCATCGAGAAAGCGATTACCGGCAATGGCGCAGGCGGGCGTCACGAGGGTGTCCTTCAGCGCATAGTCCTGGTACCAGCGAACCCCTAGTTTCGCCAAGTCACCGATACGCAGCGGCTTGCCGAACAGTTTGACCGGCAATACCCCTTCGGCGTCGATCGGTTGCTGGAAGGAGATCGAACTCATCTCGGCGATCGCCGGCGGCAGGTGGACGCGGTCCTTGCGCAGCCAATGGAACAGCGCTGCGGTCGATTTGCCCGGATGCAAGTTTCCCTTTTCGTAGAGCCGCGCCTGGTTGATCACCTGGATCAGCGGCGTCTCCTGAGAAATGGCGACAAGGCGCATGCCGAAGCTGAGCAGGTAGCCGTTGGCGACGTAATTGCCGTTCGGCATCTGTGACAGCATGAAATCGAAGTGCATTTCCGGCGTGCCGGTGATTGCCCGACTGTAGGTGCCGTCCACCGGCGTGACGTTGGTGATCAGCGTATCGCAGACGTCGCCGTAGGTGCCCGACAACAGGTTCATCAGGCAGATGTAGCCGCCCTGGCAGGTGCCGTTTAGCGTGACCTTACGCCCGTGGCGCTCCACCAGCGTCTTGCACAGCGCATGCGTTTGCAGGCAGTCGTCCTCTGGCGTCATTGTCTGCACTGCCTCGGTCTCCCAAATGTCCTTGACTATGCGGACATAGGTGGGAACCCCGGCGTTGGCGAAGGCGTGCGCGTAGCTCTTGTCCTCGTAGGGTAGGAAGGCAAGGATGTGGCTGCCGAGCATGTAGGGCGAGACCAGCAGCATCGGCTTGACGTCGTCGCGCACGACAACGCCCGGCTTCAGCGGCAGCACCTGATACATGCGGAAGCACTCGGTCTCCTCAATCAGCTTGTACTCGGGCCGATGCAGATGGAAACCGAAGACGCTTTTGACCTTCTCGATCTCCTCGTTGAAGTTGGCCACCCCTTCCATCACATCCGCCTGGCGACTGGCGAACTCGGCGAAGGTCTCACCTTCGCGGTGATAAAGGGTATTGAACCAAGCGTTCCAGCCCTTCTCGTACTCGTCCCACAGGTAGCGGGATAGCGCCTCCTGATTGGCCCAGTTGGCCTTGTTGATCAGTTCGGCGTTGTACTCCAACGTCCGCCCCAACGTGGCAAGGCTTGGGGGGTGATGGCGGGCGGCGCGGAAGGCGATAACGGCGGCGATGCGGAAGGGATCAAAGAATTCGAGCCGCTCGCGGTCAAGCGCGCGCCACAGCGAAATGCCGTAGCGCCACATGCTAGTTGCCACGTCGGGGCTTCACTTACCAGATGGCCGTCCATAGCCGTCACCTTGGATCATTAAAATTCTAACGAGATACAACCCTAGCATATGTGCGGCTTTTCTGCAGTTGCGAAGTTGGGGTGGCGGCAATGCGCGCGTATGGGGTTGCATTCGGGCATTGATTGGCCTGATCTGCCCAAAAAGGCCGCTTTCGTTCACGATTGCGAGAGGTTGCCTCAATCGCGAATGCGGCTGATGACGAACTCGATCGGCGGATGCGGCGAGGCTCCGCCTTCGATGGTCACAACCATGTCGATGCGGTCACCGCTGAGGGCGCCGATGTAGTGATTGACCACGTCGCGCTCGCTACTTCCGAGCGTCTCCTGCCAGCGGACATCGAATCGCACCTCGTCACCCTCGATGCGGGGATTGAGCATGGCACGGGCGACGCCGAGGAATCCGGCGCTCCCGGTCAGGGTGCGACCTACGGTGCGGAAGCTGAACGTCTCGTTCTGTACCAGCCCCCAGTCGTAGCTGACCTGCCCCTGCCAGCGTCCGTCGATACGGGCAACGGCAGGCGCTGCCGTGTCGCTGTGGGCGCCGGCGGCGCCATTCGCGACCTCCTCCACGCGGAGCTGCCGATCGGGCGTGATGAGAAAGGCCGTCACCGCGGCGGCAAGCAGCAGCACGCCGGCGCCGACAATGAGCGGCAACCGCCAGCGGCGGCGAGGCGAGGGTGTCGGTGATAGGGACGGATGCGAAGGTGCGGCTGCGCTCTCGGTCGTGGCAGCATCCGCGGACGGGGCCGGCATGCTGATGATGGTGCAGATATCGCCGATCATCTGCCGCAATCCGGCGTGGCCGGGATCGCCCGTCCAGCCGATTAGGTCGGCGGCGTGGATGCGGCGAAAGCCGAGTGGTGGCTCGACCGCTTCGATCAGCGCCGGGACGAAGACGCCCCGTTCCTTGCCTTCTTCGGCTTCTTCGGCCACCCATTGCGAGGCGATCGCCGCCGTCGACCACAGGGCGACGACGCATTTGGCCTTGTCGAGGCTGGCGCTGATCACCTCGTCGAAGCGCTTGCCGGCGGGAATGTGCCGATCCCACCACACCGACCAGCCCTCGGCTTCCAGCGCCCGCGCCAGAAGCTCGGCGATCTCCCGGTCCTCGCGTGCATAGGAAATGAAAATGTCGGGCATGGCTTTCCCCGCGTTGTCGTCCATCGCGGTTACCCCTATTGCGGAAGAAAGCAAGAGGGGTGGAGGGGTGGAGTGGCGGCAGCGTGGCAGCTCCACCCGGAGCCCGTAGCAGTCCGATCCGCTCGATCCCATTTCCGACCGTTTGAGGGTCGGACTCGTCGGCGTCCGCTTTAGGTCCGATCGTGACGGCGAAGTTGCGAGCCACAGCGAGAGAGAACGAGTAAGGATGCGGCGGGCTGGTGTCCATGTCCGATGCCCATTATCCACAACCTCACAGTTGGGAATCAAAGCACGCACACGTTGAAGACAGAAGATAAAACTTTATGGATAACGCTGGCCTACTCCTTGAGCATCAATGCCTTCACAAGTGCTTCTCTACGCGCAAAAATCGATTGTTTATCTTGCGGAAGGGGTGACTGTCCCTGCACGGGAGCCTCCCCGCGATCCATCTGTTGTTCATCTCGACGATCAGGGCCGCGCAATCCGCTTTGAGGCTGTCGGCGACGTCCCTTATCTGCCCCCAGACTGGCCGCGTCGTCCATTGCGTAGTCACTGGAAACATCGAACCAATCTTACAGTTGCTGAGGGTCCAGCTGCCATAATCGCATTCATTGGCGACCACCGCGTTATTTCTGTTGACAAGCTGGACGCGCACTTTTTCTCTTGAAGATCGCGCACCATAATCATCGGGCCGGCCGGCGTCATCACGGTGGCTGTGAAAGCTCCGCTTTTCGTCTGAACGATCTTTGAATTGAGCAAATCGCTTAGTTTGATTTGTTCATTGCCTTCGGCTTCGATACCGCAGCTCAGCGATGTTTGGGTATCGCCTTCCACGGTTTTCAACTCAAGAATATTCGAAATTATCGTGGGCGTGGAGGGCGCCTGAGCCGAGGCACCCGTAATTGGACAAGTGCTAACGACGGAGCACGCCATCGTTGCTATCAAAGACAAACGACGAGTATTTTTCAATATTGCCTCCATGGATTTCTTAAAAGTGGGAGACAATCGCAGAGCATGCGTGCTTCGCGGTTGCCGGTTGCGGTATTCCGTTATTTCGAATTTTCAAGAGGCGCCGGCATTGCAAATTTATGCTGCATTACGAGGCGAATCGTCGTCGCCGTAATTCGGCGGGCTGAGGTGGTCCAGCATCTGCCGGTGGCCTCGAACGAAACAGTCTGCAGGTCGGGAACGGCCGGGATCGACAAGTCGGCGATCTCGCCCATTCGCTGCCACGCCGCGGCCCGCTCGTTGGCCGGGACGTCGCAGTGAACGGCGAACACCGTCTTGGCGCGAAACTGCGGGTTGCGGCCGAGCATTTCTAACTCACAGCACAGTCCCGGCGTGAACGCCGCATCGAAGACGATGACGATGGCGACGGCATCCGCAGAAAGCTCCTCCACCCGGGCCTTCCATTTCTCATCGGGGGNATATTCACGCAGCGCCCCATACGGGCGAAACTTCCCGGTGCGCTCCCTCTGTCGCCCGAGCGCGCGGGNGGGCGCCCGGTCGAGGAACTCCTCAAGCAGCAGGGTGTCGANGCGGCTTCGGCGGGCGCAGTCCCCGAGCAAAAACCGCATTGGAGTGCGCCGCGGCGGCATGAGTGTCACCTGGTCGTCCTCGAACGAGCGTAGGAACAGGATCGACGGACGCTCGTCCTCATTCAAGCGCTCGGCCGCGGATCGCGCGGCCCAGGAGCGGGCGAGCCGGGTCAGCGCCGTCCCCAACAGCGGGAAGACGACGACGGAGCAGAAAGCGAGCAGCGCCATGCCACCGGCGGCGGCCTGCCCCATCCCCTCGAAACAGGCGGTATCGAGGCCCCCGCGGTCGAAGCAGTCGGCGACCGCCTTCAACGCGCCGATAGCCTGGATCACCCATGCGCCGGCGATGTTCGTCGCCGCGGTCATGAACAACAGCATGCCGAGGAGCAGGAGGGTCAGCGAGAATGGCGCCCGGCGAAAATACCGGCCTGCCGCGGGCGGCAGATCGAACAGCCAGCCGATGGCGCCGGCGACCCCCGCCGCGTCGTTTGCGCAAGGCGCCGGCGCTCATCGGCATCGAGCCGGAGCAAGAGCCAGTAGGCGGCGATCAGCTCGATCGACAGCAGCCCGAGCAGCACCGCGGCGATGGCGCGGCTGATCAGCCAGGGCGTCGCCCCATAGTGCTGGTTCGCGACGGCGAGGGCCGTATCGAAGTCCGGCGTCATGGCGGCGAACGGCGTAATCCGCGCCAAGGGCGTCACCGTCCATACCGCCAGGGCCAGCGCGGCGGCGGCGAGGAGAATCAACCCCGCGCCAAGCGCATTCGCCAGCCATCGGTGTTGCGGCAGCCGGTAGGGCAGCATGAGCGCGGCACCGGCCAGGGAAGCGAGCGAGGCCATGCCTGCCCAGGCCACGTTCGCCGGCGGCCAGAGGCTGGCGCCGGCGAACAGCAGCCCGAACAGGATCAAGGTCCGGCTCAGGCCTTCGACCACCAACGACTGGTCGGCGGCCGCGGCCACCCGGTCGAGGGCGAGATTGATCGTATTTCCAGCAGTAACCGCCGACGCGTGCGTGTCCGGCATCGCCCCCCTTTTCGTCCAGCCCGGCAGACCGACAGCGATTTGCCGGGTCCGCCCCCAAATGACCTTCCCACTATAGCCGCGTCGCCGCCGCCCGCAACGACGGCCTAGGTATCGCGCGGCGCACTTTCCGACGTCTCGCCTGTCCTGACGGGGCCAGCTTTGGGAGTGCCGGTGGCCAAGAAGATTCGGACGTCGTGCCGCTGCCCCCATGTCCGTACTTCGCCGACAAGCGCTTCTTTTCGAGTCCGCTTCTGATTATGTCGAATCGTCGCGAATGGCGACATCCGGCCCTGCTCCAAACTGAGACACCGCGCCGCTGAGGCCTACCCGACGCCGAAACTGAGCGGCGTCGGCTGTCCCCTCACCCGGCGCGTTTGCGCCGACCTCCCGGAGGGAGAGGTTGAGAAAAATCCCTCGCCCGCGGGGCGGGAGGGGGGGCCCGTCGGCTGTGGCGACGGGAGGGTGAGGGCGCGGTGCCGGCCTTCCGACACCGCGCTTCCCAAGTGGTCTTCTATCTATCTCTACTCGTCGCTTACGCGGTCGTGCTGACCATGCCGACGCCGAGGGCGGCGTGGGCTGCCGCCAGCCGCGCAATCGGCACCCGATAGGGCGAGCAGGAGACGTAGTTCAGGCCGATCAAGTGGCAGAAGTGCACCGACGCCGGATCGCCACCATGCTCGCCGCAGATGCCGAGCTTGATGTCCGGGCGGGTCTTGCGGCCGCGCTCGGAGGCGATCTTCATCAGTTCACCGACACCCTCCTGGTCGAGGCTGGCGAAGGGATCGTTCGGGATCACCCCCAGCTCCTGATACTGGACGAGGAATGGGCCGGCATCGTCACGCGACAGGCCGAACGTCGTCTGCGTCAGGTCGTTGGTCCCGAAGCTGAAGAACTGCGCCCCCTCGGCGATCTTGTCGGCGATCAGCGCTGCCCGTGGCAGCTCGATCATCGTGCCAACCATGTACTCGAACTTGGCGCCGGTCTTTTCCATCGTCTCGGCGGCAACGGCGTCGACCATCTTCTTCAGCCGGTCGAACTCGGACTTCACCGCCACCAGCGGGATCATCACCTCCGGCAGCACCGTCTCGCCCTTCATCTTCACGTCGGCCACCGCCTGGAAGATCGCCCGGCACTGCATTTCGTAAATCTCGGGGTAGGTGATGCCGAGGCGGCAGCCGCGATGGCCGAGCATCGGGTTGGCTTCGTGCAGCTGCGAGGCCTTGGCCTTGACGTCGGCGACGGTCTTGCCGGCCGCATTGGCCACCTCGGCGAAGTCGGCGTCGGTGTGCGGCAGGAACTCGTGTAGCGGCGGGTCGAGCAGGCGGATGGTCACCGGCAGCCCGGCCATGATGGTGAACAGCTTGATGAAGTCATCGCGCTGATAAGGCAGCAGCTTCTCCAGCGCCGCGCGACGTTCCTCGAGCGTGGTGGCGACGATCATCTCGCGGACGTGGATGATGCGCTGGGGATCGAAGAACATGTGCTCGGTGCGGCAAAGGCCGATGCCCTCGCAGCCGAAGTTGCGCGCCGTCGAAGCGTCGAGCGGCGTTTCGGCATTGGCACGGACTCGCAGCTTGCGGATTTCGTCGACCCAGCCCATCAGCTTGCCGAAATCTCCGGTCAACTCCGGCTGGATCTTCGGCACCTCGCCGTTCAGGACCTGGCCGTTGGAGCCGTCGATGGTGATCACGTCACCCTCTTTCAGCACCCGGTTGCCAGCGGTGATCGTCTTCGCCGCATAGTCGATGCGCAGCTCACCGGCACCGGCGACGCAGGGTGTGCCCATGCCGCGGGCGACCACCGCCGCGTGGCTGGTCATGCCGCCGCGGGTGGTCAGGATGCCCTGGGCGACGTGCATGCCGCCGATGTCTTCCGGCGACGTCTCGATGCGGGTGAGGATGACCTTCTTACCGGCCTTCGCCCAGGCTTCGGCATCTTCGGCGGAGAAGACGATCTGACCGGACGCGGCACCGGGCGATGCCGGCAAACCCTTGCCGAGGGGATCCTTCGTTGCCTTCGGGTCGATCATCGGATGCAGCAGCTGGTCGAGTTGCGCCGGATCGACGCGCTTCACCGCTTCCGCCTTGTCGATCACACCCTCTTCGCACATTTCGACGGCGATGCGCAGCGCGGCGGCAGCCGTGCGCTTGCCGTTGCGCGTCTGCAACATCCAGAGCTTACCCTTCTGAATGGTAAACTCCATGTCCTGCATGTCGTGGTAGTGCGTTTCGAGCCGGTCCCGGAACGACACCAACTCGTGGTACAGCGACGGCAGGGTTTCCTCCATCGCCGGCAGGTCGGAGCCGATTGCCGTCTTTTCCGCCAGCGAGAGCGGTTGCGGCGTACGAATGCCGGCGACCACGTCTTCGCCCTGGGCGTTGACCAGATACTCACCGTAGAACAGGTTCTCGCCCGTCGACGGATTGCGCGAGAAGCAGACGCCGGTCGCCGAGTCGTCACCCATGTTGCCGAACACCATCGCCTGGACGTTGACGGCAGTGCCCCAGTGATCGGGGATGCTGTTCAGCTTGCGATAGGTGATGGCGCGTTTGTTCATCCAGCTGCCGAACACGGCACCGATGGCGCCATAGAGCTGCTCCTGCGGATCTTGCGGGAATTGCTTGCCGGTTTCCTTCTGGACTTCGGCTTTGTACTGCTCGATCAGTGCCTTCCAGTCGTCGGCGGTCATGTCGACGTCGTAGACCTTGTTGACCTTCTCTTTATAGTGATCGATGAGAATTTCGAACTCGTGCTTGCCGACGCCGAGCACCACGTCCGAATACATCTGGATGAAGCGGCGATAGCTGTCGTAGGCGAAGCGTTCGTTGCCGGTCAGCTTGACCAGGTTCTGCACCGTGACGTCGTTGAGGCCGAGATTGAGGACGGTGTCCATCATCCCCGGCATCGATGCCCGCGCACCGGAGCGGACGGAGACGAGAAGGAGGGGACCGTCAGTTGCACCGAACTTGGCGCTCATGATCTTCTCGACGCCGGCCATCGCCGCGGTGACCTGGTCTTTCAGGTCGGAAGGATAGGTTTCCTTGTTCTCGTAGTAGTAGGTGCAGACTTCGGTCGAAATGGTGAAACCGGCCGGAACCGGGATGCCAAGGTTGCTCATCTCCGCGAGGTTGGCGCCCTTGCCGCCGAGGAGGTTCTTGTCCTTCGAACCACCCTCTGCTTTCCCGTCCCCAAACGAGTAAACCCATTTTGTCATTGCGTGCTTCCTACCCTTCTATTTGTGAGAAATCTGCCACCCCACCCAGCGCTGAGCGGATCTGCGACAGCAACTTCAACCGGTTGACCCGGATATCCCGATCCGCGCAGTTCACCTGGACCTGATCGAAGAAAGCATCGACGGGGGNGCGCAGTCCGGCAAGGACTGCCATTGCCTCCCTGAACTCCTCCCCTGCGAGCGCCTGCGCGATGCGCCCACGTGCCTCGCTCAGCGCGTGATATAGCTCGGTTTCCCGTTGCTCGGAGAGAAGCCCTGTTTCGACTTCCCCCTCATACCGCACGCCGTCTTTCGTTTCTTCGATGCGAACGATATTGCTCGCCCGTCGGTAGGCGGTCAGCAAATTAGCACCGTCATCGGTGTTGAGAAAGTCTCTTAACGCCTCCACCCTGGCCAAAAGACGAACGAGATCGTCCTCCCGGCCATCGGCGAACACGGCAGCGATCAGGTCATGGCGCACCCCCTGTTCGCGCAGGTGCACTTTCAGCCGGTCGGCGAAAAAAGCGAGGAGGTCGGCGGCGATGGTTTCGCTGCGGCTGCCGACGATCGCCTCCGGATAAGCGGTGAGTGCCGCGCGTAGCAATGCGACTAACTGCAGCCGCAGACCGTTTTCGAGAATCAGGCGAATGAGGCCAAGCGCGGCGCGGCGCAGCGCGAAGGGATCGCCGGACCCGGTCGGCTTCTCGTCGATGGCAAAGAACCCGGCGAGGGTATCAATCTTGTCGGCCAGTGCCACGGCGACGGCGACGGGTGCGGTTGGNNCGCAACGATCAGACGGCCCCTTGGGTGCGTAGTGCTCGGCGATCGCATCGGCGACCTCAGCCGGTTCGCCGTCGTTGCGGGCGTAGTAGCGGCCCATGATTCCCTGCAGCTCGGGAAATTCGCCCACCATCTGCGCCATCAGGTCGGCCTTGCAGAGATGGGCGGCACGGGCGGCAAAGTCGGGATCGGCGCCAACTTGCGGTGCCAGAGAGCGGGCCAGTTGCTCCAACCGTCCGACCCGTTGCAGATCGGAGCCGAGCTTGGCATGGAACACCCGCTCGGCCAGCTTCGGCACCCGCGTCGCCAGCGGACGCTTGCGGTCCTGGTCCCAGAAGTACTTGGCGTCCGACAGCCGGGCGCGCAGCACGCGCTCGTTGCCGGCGACGATCGCCGCCCCACCGTCGGCGGACTCGGTATTGGCGACGAGAATAAAGTGCGGCGCCAGCGAGCCGTCGGCGCGGAGAAGGGAGAAGTACTTCTGGTGCGCCCGCATCGCGGTGATCAGGACTTCGGCCGGCACATCCATGAATGCGGCATCGATCTTGCCGATCATCGGTAGCGGCCATTCGACGAGACCGGTCACCTCGTCGAGCAGCCCCGGATCGTCGCGCAGCGTCAGCTCATCCGCCGCCGCCAGTCGCTCAGCGCCGTCATGGATGATCTGCCGCCGCTCCGCCGGGTCGAGGACGACCTTGGCGGCGCGCAACTTCGCTTGGTAGTCGGCGAAGCCGGTCACGGCAAAGGGGTTGGGAGCCAGGAAGCGATGACCTACAGTCGAGTTCCCGCTCGGTACATCGAGGAAGTCCATCAGCCGCTGGCCGAGAGCACTTTGGCCCATCCGAAACGGCATTTGTACACGAAGGGAATGTGATGACACGCCGTCGAAAACAAATAGTATCCGATGTAATGGCCTTACCCAGCGAAAGCGTCTGTTTTCTGCCCAGCGCATAGCTTTCGGCCAAGGAAATGCCTCGATGATTTCGCCAATTATTTCCGTTATAATATCGACGGTCGGCCGGCCGCTCTTCGTCGAGACGGCGAAATAGAACTGGCCTTTGTCGGTGTCGCGCACCTCCGCCTGATCGAGGCTGGTCAATCCGGCGGCGCGCANGAATCCTTGCACCGCCTTCTCCGGCGAGCCGACGCGGGGGCCTTTGCGTTCCTCGGTCACATCTGGTTGGTGTTCCGGCAATCCATCGATCACCAGCGCCAGCCGCCGCGGCGTCACGAACGCTGCCGCACGGCCATAGCTCAGCCCTGCCTTGTCGAGGCCCTGACAGACAAGGCGCTTGAGATCGTCGGCGGCACGCGCCTGCATCCGCGCCGGAATCTCTTCCGACAACAGTTCGAGCAGAAACTCGGGCATTAGACTTGGCCTCCCTCGGCCGGCTGCGCGCGCCCTCACCCTCCCGCTGTGCGGGCCCTCCCTCTCCCGCAAGCGGGCGAGGGAATATTGCTCCCTCTCCCGCTTGCGGGAGAGGGTAGGGGTGAGGGCGCCGCCGCACCCAAAGCCGTACATCATCATTGCCATCGCGATCAGCCGCCGTGGCCGCGGCTGGCGAGCCAGGCTTCGCAGCACGCCTTGGCCAGCGTCCGCACCCGGCCAATGTAGGCGGCGCGTTCGGTGACGCTGATGACACCGCGGGCATCGAGGAGATTGAAGCGGTGGCTTGCCTTGATGCACTGGTCATAGGCGGGCAGCACCAGCGGCTTCGCCAGCGCCAGCAATGCCGTGCATTCCGCCTCGGCATCGGCAAAGTGGCGGAACAGTTGCTCGGTATCGGCGTATTCGAAGTTGTAGGCGGAGCCTTCGCGTTCGTTCTGCAGGAAGACGTCGCCGTAGGTGGTACCGCAGCCATCGAAGTCCAGGTCGTAGACGTTCTCGACCCCCTGGACGTACATGGCGAGCCGTTCGAGGCCGTAGGTCAGTTCGACCGCGACAGGGTTGCACTCGATGCCGCCGACCTGCTGGAAATAGGTGAACTGGGTGACTTCCATCCCGTCACCAGACCTCCCAGCCGAGGCCCCAGGCGCCGAGCGTCGGGCTCTCCCAGTCATCCTCGACGAAGCGGATGTCGTGCATGCTGGGATCGATGCCGAGGTGATAAAGGCTCTGCAGGTAGAGATCCTGGGAGTCGGCGGGCGAGGGCTTCAGCAGCACTTGAAACTGATAGTAGTGCTGCAGCCGGTTGGGGTTCTCGCCATAGCGGCCGTCGGTGGGCCGCCGCGACGGCTGTACGTAGGCGCAGCGCCAGGGTTCGGGACCGAGCGCGCGCAGCGTCGTCGCCGGATGAAAGGTTCCCGCGCCCACTTCCATGTCGTAGGGCTGCAAGATGACGCATCCCCGTTCGGCCCAGAAGGTCTGCAGCGACAGGATCAGCGATTGGAAAGACGGCCGGTTGGAAGCCATGGCACCGATTGCAGGAGGGGAGCGAAGAGGACAATAGAAGATCGCCGCCCTTACCGGGCGCTTTCGTATGGGGGCGGACGATACTGCCGACCTCGGAGGGGGTCAAGGCAGGGGGAGGAAGGGGCGTGAGCGGGATCGACTGAGAGCAGCGGATGAATGAAACCGCAACATCCCATTCACGTCGATTGCCGTTGTTCGCGACATGTCCGCTGTCGAAGGGTAGACCGTACACGGTGGCGCGGCCCCCATGCGGCGCTCCGTGACCCACAGTGGCCCTCGGCGCTTTCGCGCCGCTATCAGCGGCATACCGGATGGGTAGCCCGAATGCAGTGCGCTGACTCGCGGCTAAGCGTGACGGCGGCCTACACGGGGTGGGCTTCAAGGCGAATTCCGTCAAGAAGTCCCCGCTGCGACTTGCTTTTGGGCGAGTCATGACCGAGACTGTACTTAGCGCACAACAAGTTGAGAGGAAGGAGGACTATTATGGATCCTCTCGTGGAATATGTAGAACGTGTTGATGTGTGGGCGGCGACCATCGAAGACAGACCCGGCGACCTTGCACGCGTGCTGGCTGAGCTGCGGGAAGCGGGCGCAGACCTGCAATTCATCATCGCTCGGCGCGCAGAACCCGGCAAGGGAGTAGTGTTCGTCACGCCACTCCGAGGTGACAGGGAAATCGCCGCAGCCGCGCAGGTGGGTTTTAACGTTGCGCATACCCTCCATTCCGTTCGAGTCATGGGCGGTGACCGGCCGGGCATCGCCGCGGAGTTGACTCAGAAGCTGGCCGACGGGGGAATTAGCCTGCGCGGCTTCTCTGCCTCCGTGATCGGCACACAATTTCTCGCCTATGTGGCGGTGGACTCGCTAGACGATGCGGACAAGGTGATAGAAATTCTTGCAAAGGCCTGACAAACTCTGTCAAGCGGTGTGACATCGCGCAAACAAACGTCATCCTTGTATCTTGGGAAGTCAGGGATGCGTGTATTGGTGTCGATCTCGAATTTGAGCCAGCAGGTTCTGAAACCCTGAAAGGATTTTCAGAACCTGCTCAGCTCTTTTCCCCGGCTCGTTGATACGGGCACCCACTTCCTGAATAACGCGAGAACATCGGCGGGAGCGAATGTCGGGATGTGGCACTTCACGCCTTTTGCGCTCTTCGTCCTAAGCGACGCTCCCTGAGGTAAAGCGGCCTCGCTCGACCGAAGCAGTTGAGTCTGTTATTGGCGATTCTCGCACAAACCCTGGCGCTGGGCCCGGGCGTGTCGGCTGCAGCGTTGGAGCTTGCGGCAACGAGCTGCGTTTGATAATATTCCTATCCCTCTCTCGTCGACGCCGCAAGGGAGGACAACACAATGATGACGAACAGAACGACATCAAGACGGCTTCGGCCGGAAAATGACGACATCACCGTCACCGGATGACGACAAAAGACGACGAATGACGACATTCCGCGCGCCAGCCAGCGATACTCTTGCTGACTCTGGCCCGCGGCAAATCCGCCGCGGGCGTGCAAGGGCCACGGGCGGTCCCTTGTGGCCCCGGCAGACCGAGGAACGGGCTAGCCGGCGGAGAGGTCGCCGACCAGGGGCGAAAGCGGTGTCGCCGGGCCGCTCGCCGGGACCTTGCGCACCCCTGCCGCCTCGCAGGAATGCTCAAGCGCCATATGCGCATGGCAGGTTTCGCACCATACGACGGTTTGGATGCGCCGTTCGTCGCCGGTCCGCGCCCGCGCGGCCCCGTCGGTGGCGTCAGTCTCGGCATTGTGCGTGCGGCGCCAGAAGGATGAGCCGAGCCAGCCGGCGGTGGCGCCGGCGGCGGCAATAAGAACGAGGCGAAGGGCGGGTGCGATCATGATGCGCCTGATCTAGGTGGGTAATGGCCCCGAGGTCAAGATCCCGGCGGCGGGATCATCGGCGCGGATCGCCGCCAGCGCGCGTCGCTGAGTGCCTTCCGCGTCGAAATTATCCCGGGCGAGCCAGCGATCGAGCGCCCGCCGCGTCGCCGGCCATTCTTCGGCAAGCAGCGAGAACCAGGCGGTATCACGGTTGCGTCCCTTGACCACCATGTGGCGGTGGAAGATGCCTTCGAAGCGAAAGCCAAGCCGCAGCGCTGCTCGGCGCGATGGCTGATTGGCGGCGTCGCACTTCCATTCCAACCGCCGGTAGCCGAGGTTGCCCAGAACATGGCGGATGAGGAGGGCGAGGGCTTCCGTTGCCGCCGCGGTGCGCTGCAAGGAGAGGGCGAACCAGATGTGACCCAGTTCGGCGACGCCGTCGCTGGGACGAATATTCAGCAGCGCCGCCATGCCTTGGGCTTGGCGGCTGGCATGCTCGCAGATGGCAAAAAACAACGAATCGCGGCTGCCGGCGCACGCTTCCAGCCAAGTGGTGAAGGCCGCCCGGTCGTCGAAGGGACCGTACCACAGCCATCGCCAGATCGCCTCGTCGGCACCAGCGTTGAACAGGTCGGCCGCATGCCGGGCGGGATCGAGCGGCTCAAGCATCACCCATTGCCCGGCGATGGGCTCGTGCCGGGGAGCGCGACCGTCCGGCAGCGGCTCGACCGGCGCCGACGTCAGAGTCCGTAGCGGCTCCAGCATGAACGCTCCTCAATTGCGGCAAGGGCGGCGCCGACGATGTGGTCAACCTCGTGTGCGCGAGCACTCACGCCCGGCAATCCCAGTCGCCGCTGCCACCAGCGGCGGCTTTCGCCCACCAGCTGCAGGCGCACCTTGTCGCCGAATCGCTGCTGCATCGTTGCCCGCAAATCGCCGAGGCCGTCGATCAAACCGAGGCCGAGGGCTGTCCTGCCACTCCAGAAGCGGCCGTTGAACAGGTCGTCTTCGGCAGCCTTGAGTTTTCCGGCGCGGCGCTCCCGCACATGGCGACGAAAGGCCTCGTGCACGTCGGCCTGCAGCTGCTTCAGGTGGCGCACTTCGTCGGCGCGCTCCGGCAGGAATGGATCGAGACCGTTCTTGCTTTCTCCCGCCGTATACACACGCCGTTCGATACCCCACCGCTGCAGCAGTTCGGGAAAACCGAAGCCGGCGGAAATCACCCCGATCGAGCCGACGATCGAGGCTTCATCGGCGAAAATCTCGTCGGCGGCGGTGGCGAGCCAGTAGCCGCCGGACGCCGCGACATCTTCGGCGAAGGCGAATACCGGCAGCTTATGTTCGGTGGCCAGGGCGCGAATCCGCCTGGCGATGAGTGCCGATTGGACCGCCGAGCCGCCGGGCGAGTTGATGGCCAGTGCCACCGCCTTGACGCCGTCGAGCTTGAAGGCGCGTTCCAGGGTGGCCGCGAGCGTGCTTAGCGCCAAGCCGCGGTGGAAAGGGCCCATCGCACCGATGATGCCGCTCAACCGCACCACCGCGACCACCGGTGGCGGGTGGCGAAACCGCTTGAAGGGCAGCCAGCGCAAAAGCGAACGCAGCCGCATGGCTCAGACTGCCTTGCGCCAGACGCAGGCGCCTTCCGGCCGGATCGTCGTCACCTGGACCTCTTCTGCTTTCACAAGGGATGGCCTACCAATCGATTGCCTTGCCGTGACGCAGTACGCCTTCGGCGTCCTCGGTATAGCTGCCGTCCGGGCGATGCAGCACCAGCCCGGGCATCAGTGTCAGCGGTCCCTTGGCGCCACGGCGGCCGATAACGAGAACGCGCTTCGCCGGTTTTGTCCGCCCGGGGGTGGGCCAGAGCGGGAAAATGGTGATGCCGCCAACACGCCCATAAAGGGAAGCCAGGAGGGCGTCGAGACGGTCGGCGGCGTAGATGAAGGTGATGGTGCCGGTGTGGCGGGTCATCATCAGGCTAAAGCGCAGCCAGTCTTCCAGCCCTGCCTTGCCCTCGACCATCGCTGCGGCACGGCCGGGATCGGGGAAGCCTGCCCGGTGTCNCGCCGGGCGGAAGGGTGGATTTGCCATCACGTGGTCGAAGGAGGCTGCGGCGAGGCGGATCGGCGGAGCCAACAGGTCGCCGACGAAGAACTGCACCCGACCGGCGAAGCCGTTGCTGTCGGCGTTGACGCCGGCGAGGCGGACCAGAGCCCGGTCGCTGTCGAGACCGGTAACGAAGGCGCCTTCGACGCGTGCGGCCAGACACAAGGAAGCGGCGCCGGAGCCGCAACCGACCTCCAGCACCTTCTCGCCCGCGGCCGCCGGAACAGCGGCGGCGAGGAAGATGGGGTCGATGCTGGTGCGAAAGCCGGCGGCCGGCTGCGTCAACTGTACCCGGCCGCCAAGCAACTTGTCCTGGGTGGTTTCGTCAGGCATTGGCATCACCTGCCTCGGCCAGCGCCGACAGGGCTGCCGGCAGATCCTCCTCGCAGACTACAACCCGGCGCGGGATAGCGTCCAATGCACCACCATAAACGGTGCTGGTGTAGGCATCGAACACAACAAACTTGATGCCGCGTTGACGAAAAGTCATCTCTAGCCATGACAAGAGGACGGGATCGGTTGTACGGATCAGTTCAACCATGGCGCCGGTGGGCTCGCGCGATGGGCTGAGGGTCATAAGGGCTCGTTGTGGGCTTGACCGAACAAAAAACGCGTCTTTATGCTCGCTGCTCGGTTGGTGGGCGTCAAGCAATAGCGCAATTAAAGGAGGACCCCTGGGTGGGCGTTGCCGTTGGCGTGGACGGGCGGGCCGAGAGCGGGGCATCGCTGGATGGCCTGATCGCACTCGTCGCGGACGATCTGCGTGAGGTCAACGAACTGATTCTGCAGCGAATGCAGAGCCCGGTGGCGTTGATTCCTCAGCTCGCGGGGCATGTGGTCGCGGCCGGCGGCAAGCGGCTGCGGCCGATGCTGACGCTCGCGGCTGCCCGCTTGTGTGGCTACGAGGGCAGGCGGCATCTGGGGCTCGCCACCTGTGTCGAATTCATTCATACCGCCACCCTGTTGCACGATGACGTGGTCGACGATTCGGCACTCCGCCGCGGACTGGCGTCGGCGAACACGGTCTGGGGCAACAAGCCGAGCGTCCTCGTCGGCGACTTTCTGTTCAGCCGCGCCTTCGAGTTGATGGTGGAAGACGGCTCGCTGGAGGTGCTGGCGATTCTCTCCCGGGCGTCTTCGACCATCGCCGAGGGCGAGGTGCGCCAGCTGCTGACCTCGAACGACCTGGCGACGGGCGAGGCTGCCTATCTCGACGTGATCCGGGCGAAGACGGCGGAGTTGTTTGCTGCGGCGTGTCGCATTGGCGGCGTCGTCGCTGGGCGGCCGCGGGCGGAAAGCGATGCGCTCGAAGAGTATGGCATGAGCCTCGGCATCGCCTTTCAACTGGTGGACGATGTGCTCGACTACTCGGCGCGGCAGGCGACGCTCGGCAAGACGATTGGTGACGACTTCCGCGAAGGCAAGATGACCCTGCCGGTGGTGCTGGCGGTTGCCCGCGCTGACGCGACAGAACGCGCCTTCTGGCGTCGCACAATCGAAGATCTGGAGCAGGAGGAACGCGACCTCGATGAGGCAGTGGCGCTGCTGACCGCCCATGATGCGCTCACCGAGGCCACCGACCGGGCGAAGGCGTTCGGGCAACAGGCGGCGCGTGCCCTCGATTGTTTCCCCGACTCGCCGATCAAGCGGATCCTGCTTGAGGTAGTCGACTTCTGCATCGAGCGCGCCTTCTGAGCAGCCGCCTGACTGTGGTCCGCGGTGCAGCCGGTTCCTTGAACGCCGTAGCGTGATCGAAGCTCAATAGCATGCCCTGGAATCCACCGGCTCCTCGATGGCGGTCACGTTGGCCGGGAGGTGCTGGCGGATGAAGCTGGCAAGGTGCTGCATCTCGGCAAGACGCGATGAACTGCGACGCCAGACAAGTCCGATGTTGCGACGCGCATCCCGGGCACTGAAGGGCCGCACCGCCACGTCCGTGGCCAGATGATGGGTTGCCGTCAGCGAGAGTGCCGGCATCAGGTCGCTGTTCAATGGGCTCCTCAACCCGAAGCAGATCGAAGGGGTGCGGCTGCTGGTCACGCCGTTCCCGCAGCAGCAATTCAATCAGACGGAAGATCGCCGCTCGGCGTTGCCCAGCCGCGGCGTCACCTGCTTCGACTGCCACGTCAATGGTCATACCAACGCGGCGACACACCTGGTCGGGTACATCCGGCCGCAGGAATTCCGCCACCGAATCGACACCCCTTCGCTGCGCGGCGTGAACATCCAGCGGTTGTTCGGCTCGCAGCGGGCGTTGAAGACGGTGGAGGATTTCACCGAATTCGAGCAGCGCGCGGCTTATTTCGATGGTGATCCGGTGATCGCCACCAAGAAGGGGGTCAACATCCTTGAGCGTGGCAGCCAGGTCCACTTCATGGCCGAGTTCGAGGCACTGCTCGACTTCCCGCCGGCACCGAAGCTCGACGTCTTCGGCAAGCTCGATCCGGCAAAGGCGACGAAGGCGGAGCTGAACGGCGAGGCAGTGTTCAATGGCAAGGGCCAGTGCGTTGCCTGCCACACGGCGCCGTACTTCACCGACAACTCGATGCACAACCTGCAGACCGAACGGTTCTTCAAGCCGCAGATGATCAATGGCCGCATGGCTTCGATGGATGGGCCGATCAAGACCTTCCCGTTGCGCGGGATCAAGGAGCCGCCGTACCTGCACGATGGCCGGCTGCTGACGCTGGAAGACACCGTTGAATTCTTCAACCTCGTCCTTGGCACCAAGCTCACCGCCGACGAAAAGAAAGATCTCGTCGCCTACATGCGCGTCCTCTGAGGCACGCCAACGCCGTCCCTCTTCCGGACGAGAAGTTACGCATCGCCCCGGCGCCCTACCGGGGCGATGTTGCGTTCGGCCGCGGCGGCATCGGCACAGGATGACATCCGCTCCGCAGGCAGGCGGACCTCACCGTCAGCGATACCGAGCAGGGACGCCATCTGGCTGGGTTGACGAAGCAGATCTGCCAGCGTGTAGCGGTCCAGCACGGCAAGAAAGGCGGCCATTGCCTCCGTCAAAGCAATCTGCAGTTGGCAAGTGTCGACCAGTGGACACGTGTTGGTCGACGGATCGAAGCACTCGACGAGGACGATGCGTCCTTCCGTCTGGCGAATGACCTCGCCGATCCTGATCTGCTCCGGCGGCTTCGNCGCCAGGATTCCACCGGTACGACCGCGCACACTGTGCAGATAGCCGAGGCGAGCAAGTTCGGCCGCTGCTTTCTTCATGTGATCGTAGGAGGTGGCGTAAGCCCTGGCCATATCGGGAACCGCGCTCGGCGCTGACCCACGCAGCGCAGCGTACATTAGAACCCGGATGGCGATATTCGAGAATTGGGTTAATCGCAAGGCGTTACAGTCTCCTGTTGCCATAAACAGGTATTTGGTGTACCAGTTTAATAGTGCGAGAGCAAGAGTGCGGACCGATTAAAGATCTGGAGATGATTTGCCGCCGATGCCTGATCGGGTGGCCGCACCGGACTCGCCGCGAAGGAGGAAAGGCAATGAAACTGCAAGAGTGGAAATCCGCATTGATCGCCGAGATCGAAACGGCCGCCGACGCGCGCGGAGATGGCGCAGGGTAATGTTGACGATCCACGACTCGAGGCAAGCCAGAAGGCACTCTTCGATCTGGCTGACCAGTTGCGGCAGTTGCCCATGGATCACGCCTCGCTCAAGGCCTTGTTTAATGAGGAGAGCGAGCTGGCCAACCTGTTGCGGGCTCAGGCAGGAGAACCGGAATATCGCTTCCACGAAGCCAAGGAAGCATTCTTGCAGGCCTATGGTTTCGATCGCGCACCCTGCGCCTCGGCCGATCAGTTCCTGGCCCTCATGCGCGATTGGGTTGACGAGACGATCAGCGAATACCGTCTGCGCGTCTGAGAGCTTCGGCGGCGGCGTCGCTGGTCCGGCCTTCGATCGCTCTATTGAGGGTAAGGCCGGCGGCGCACCGTTTTTGGCCTGGCGGGCCACGCATTGGCGAGAAAAGTGTTTGCAAGATGGTCAGGGACGAAGGCGCCCGACCGAGTCACGAATCTGGACCCTGCTAACCACGTATCCGGAAAGGGGTGGCAATATGGGCAAGAACATGGGGACGGTTGATCGCGTCCTTCGCATCGTCGTCGGGGTGATACTCGTCGCCCTTGTTNNTTTCGTTGGCCCGCAGACGCCGTGGGGCTGGATCGGGGTGATTCCGATCGTCACCGCCCTCATCGGCTGGTGCCCCGCCTATCGGCTGCTCGGTATTCGCACCTGTCCGATCAGCAAGGGGGCCTGACCCGAAGGCGGCCGCGTGGCGCTTCGCCGACGCCAAACATCGGCTTTGCAGGAGGCAGGCATGCCAAGATATCCGCTATTGGTGCTGGTCCTGATCGTGATCACGGCGACCGCGACCGCCGAGGATGCGGATCCGCGGCAAGTAATCACGCTGCCATCGGATATGCGTGGTGCCTTCCTTGCTCACATGCGCCATCACATGGATTCGCTTGACGAGGTGATGGGGCAACTCGCCGGCGCCGACTTCAAGGCAGCGGCGAAGGTCGCGCGCGAGCAACTTGTGCAAGGCTCGGGCGCCGGGTTTGGCCGCTATCTTCCCATCGAGTTCCGCGAGATGGGGCTTGGGATGCATCGGGCGGCCGCCGATTTCGCGGTGACGGCCGAGGCAGTGCCTACGCCGCCAACGGCGGCCGACTGGCAAAAGACAATGGCGGCGCTGCAGGGTATCACGAGCCAATGCCGCGGCTGCCACGCCGCGTTCCGGGTTGAATAGACGCCGATTGCGGCAACGCAGCCAAGGCATCGATGGCGTCAAACGTCTGCCGAAGCGCTGCGGACAGGGTGCATCCCGCGGATGTACGGCAGTTCGCAAATGGAGGCGGAAATGCGCAGGAGCTATTTGAGGTTTGGAGTGTTCATCGCCCTCCTTTCAACCGTGTGCTTCACGGTCCCGGCGATGGCACAAAAAGGCATGGGCGAGCCGACCGGTGTGGCGCAACAACCGGTAAAGCCACCGATCGCGGTGATGGCGGGGACCATCAAGGAGATAAAAATCGCTCCCTGCGAACGGACCACCGGACGCTCCGCCGAGGGCGTGCACCTGATGGTGCAAGCGAAGGACGGGCAGATCATCAATCTGCACCTCGGTCCAAAGTCGGCGCTCAATCAGACTGTTGATCGCTTGTCGCCCGGCCAAGACATCACCTTCGAAGCTTTCCGCACCGACGCCATGCCGAAGGACGCCTACGTGGCGAAGTCGCTGACGGTAGGAGGTGCAACTATCCAGTTGCGCGACGACAGCTTGCGTCCGCAATGGGCCATGGGTGCGCAGGGTGGCCGCGGTGGCGGTTCGGGCATGGGCTCCGGAGGCCGGTCAGGCCAAGGCCGCCGCGGTGGCGCTGCGTGCTACTGGTAACCGGTGTTGATCCGATCCGCCGATCGATCACGCATATAGTTCGCCGCGCTGCCATCCCACCTCGTGGCAGAGTCGGCGAATGTCGGCCACCATGCTGGGCGGCTCGCCTGGTGCGGGCTCGCTGCGCACCTCGAGGAGGTGGTCGAGTCCACGAGGGGTGGCCAATGATCGCGCGTGGTCGGCCAGCGCGATGCCACGGCCGGTGCCGATATTTACCGCACCGCTGACCGTCTCGGCGGCGACGAGGGCAGCCAGTGCGTCAGCGGCAGCGTCGATGCGGATCAGGTCACGGATCAATTGACCGTGACGGAGGATAAACCGCTCGCCGCGGTCAAGGGCGCGGCAGAGGGCCGCATGGAACTTCTGCTCCGGCTCGCCCGGCCCGTAGAGGTGAAACATCCGTGCCCAGGCGAAGGACACGCCGGCTGCCGCCAGCATCAGTTCGCTCAACGTACGTGTCGCGTGCTTGGCAAAGCCGTAGGGCGTCGCTGGCCGCAGCGGGTCGGCTTCGGTGCGTGGGTGGTCCGGATGGTCCTGCCAGTCATATTCGGCGCAGCTACCGACGCCAACGAAGCGGCTGACGCCGGTGTTGGCCGCTTCGCGCGCCAGGCAAAGGCTTAGCGCCACCCAGTCGGCGTTCTCCGGCGCGGTCCAGAAGCGGCCATGCTCCACCGTCCAAGCGCAGTGCAGCAGATGCGTTGGCCGCAGCTGGCTGAGCAGAGCCCGCCGCGGCGTCTCCGCGAACAGGTCGAGCGCATGCCAAGTGACGCCCGCCATTGCCACTGGGCGGCGGCTGGCCGCATGCACGATGAAGCCGTGGGCGGCAAGTGGTGCCAGCGTCTGCCGCCCAAGGAAACCGCTGGCACCGGTGACCAGGACCACCCGGTTGCTCATCGTCACCCCTCCGGCCGGCGCAGCAATGGCCATTGACGATCGCGGGCGGCGACGATCTCGGGATCGAATGGCCAGGCGATGCCGAGTGCGGGATCATCCCAGCGGGCACCGCGCGCTGCCTCAGGCTGATGCGGGGTGTCGATCAGGTAGAGAACCTCGGCATCGTCGGTGAGCGTCAGAAATCCGTGCGCGAACTCCGCTGGGATGAACAGGCCGGTGCCCTCGCTGGCGTCGAGTTCGACCCCGAACCATGCCCCCAGTGGCGCGATTGGCGGCGCAGATCGACAGCAACATCGAAGATGCGGCCGCGGACCGGGCGGACCAGCTTCGTCTCGGCGTGCGGTGCCACCTGCCAGTGCATCCCGCGCAGGGTTCCTCGCTGCCGGTTGAAGGACGTGCTGATCTGCGTCGGTCGGAAGCCGAGACCGGCGTCAGTGAACTCCGTCTCGTCCCACAGCCGGGCGAAATGGCCGCGTTCGTCGGCATGTTGCGTTGCTCGGAGAACGCACAAGCCCTCGATCGGGGTTGCCTCGAAGTTCACGTCCGTCCGCTCAACTGCCGCATCTCCGGCACCGCGACCCAGAGCCTGGTGCTTGCGGATAGGAGCGCCGCAAGCGTATCGGTGATCTCGTCCGCCAGGTTCCACGGCAGGATCAGTACGTCGTCCGGTGCAAGCTGCGCCAACCCTTCGGGTGCGATCACCGGAATGCGGCTGCCCGGCAGCAGCTTGCCCTGCTTGGCGGGGCTGAGGTCGGCGACGGCGATGAGGTCCCTCGCACCGACGCCGGCGGCGTTGAGAAAGGTGTTGCCCTTGGCAGCGGCTCCGTAGCCGGCGACGCGACGGCCCTCTGTTCGCCCCCGCGTTCGCCCCTGGGCGAGCCAGGCAGCGAAGCCATCGATCACCCGGCGCGCCTGCGGCTGGAAGCCGGCATAGTAATCGGCGCGGTCGATTCCCACGTCGGTTTCGCGTTGACGGACGGCGCTAAGACCGGCCGAGGTGCCGCGGTTGGTGCCGTCGGCGGTGGCGAGCACCCGCAGGCTGCCGCCATGGGTCGGCAGCATTTCGACGTCGAACACCGTGAGTCCGGCCCGTGCCAACACCGCCGTCATGGCGTGCAGCGACCAGTAGGCATAGTGCTCGTGATAGATGGTGTCGAACTGGATGCCGTCCACCATGGCGAGCAGATGCGGCGCCTCGATCGAAACCACTCCCTTGGGTCCGGCCAGCGTCGCCAGACCGGCGGCGAAGTCGTTGATGTCGGGGACGTGGGCCAAGACGTTGTTGGCGATGACCAAGTCGGCATGGCCGCTTTCGTCGACGATTGCGCCCGCTGTCGTAAGCCCGAAGAAGGCTTCGCGCGTCGGCACGCCGCGGGCACGTGCTGCAGCGGCAACGTTGGCCGCCGGCTCGACCCCAAGGCAGGGAATGCCCGCGGCAAGGAAGTATTGCAGCAGGTAGCCATCGTTCGCGGCAACTTCGACGACGAAGCTGCGCTTGCCGAGGCCGAAGCGCTGCATGACGGCGGCGGCGTAACGCTGACAATGCGTCAGCCAGGAGGTAGAGAAGGAAGAGAAGTAGGCGTAGTCGGCAAAGATGGCGCTGGCGTCGGCGATGTGATCGAGCTGGACGAGAAAGCAGCGTTCGCAGACGACGGCGTTGAGCGGGAACACCGGCTCGGGTGCCGTTGCGTCCGGCAGCAGGAATGAATTGGCGAGCGGTGTCGTTCCCAGGTCGCAGAAAGGGATGGCGAGCGCGCCGCCACAATGGCGACAGGCGTCGATGGCACGAGCGGTGATGGGGTGGGCGGCGTCAGGGTGGTGGGCGGTCATTGGCAAAAGTCCGCCGCTTCCATCGCGGTTAGCCGTGCCATGTCCTCGCCACGCCGCCAGGCCGCGTACCAGCGGGCGGAGGAGGCGAGGGTTTGGCCGAGATCGTAGCGCGGTTGCCACTGCAGCGCCGTGCGGGCCATGGTGGAATCCAGGGTCAGGCGCTGCGCCTCCGGCCGGCTGGGGTCGGGAGCATGCGAGCAGGGGATGGACGCCCCGAAGACAGCGCTGAAAGCATCCAGCACCTCGACCACCGACGGTTCGCGCTGCGCCTCCGGGCCGAAATTTAGGGCGCGCGGTGTTTGCGTCGGCCGGCCGATCAGGTCTTCGACGTAAAGCAGATAGCCGGTGAGGACGTCGCCCACATGCTGCCAGGGCCGCGTTGCCTGCGGGTTGCGGATGACCAGAGGCTGAGACGATGCGGCAGCACGGACCATGTCCGGGATCAGCCGCGCCTCGGCGAAGTCGCCACCACCGAGAACGTTGCCGGCGCGAGCGGTCGCCAGTGACGGCAGCTCGGTCGCGAATGACGCTCGCCAGTTGCCCACTGCCAGGTCGGCCGCCGCCTTCGAGGTGCTATAGGGATCTTCGCCGCCAAGCGGATCGGTCTCGACGAAACGGCGGCCGCTGCCGTCGTTGCGATAGACCTTGTCGGTGGTGATGATCAGCGCTGCTTCGATCCCCTGCAGCCGGCGCAAGGCCTGCAGCAGGTGGATGGTGCCGGTGAGGTTGACGGCATAGGTGCCGACCGGATCGCGATAGCCGCGCTGCACCAGCGCCTGCGCCGCGAGATGCATCACGACTGACGCGTTGCTGTCGGCGACCATCGCGGCGAAATCACCCGCATCGCAGATGTCGGCGAGCCAGTGGTCAAGGCGCAGTGAGCCGGCGAGGAGGCTGAACAGGTTGTGCTCGCCTTCCGGCGGGAGGGCGATGCCGATCACGGTGGCGCCGAGCTGGGTGAGCATCAGCGAGAGCCAACTGCCCTTGAAGCCGGTATGGCCGGTGACCAACACGCGGCGCCCCCGCCAGAAGCCGGGATCGGGGCAGCGCATCACCACACCTTCCATGGCGCATGGCCGCTTGCCCACAGTCGCTCCAGGTGGTCACGGTCGCGCAGGGTATCCATCGGCTGCCAGAAACCGTCGTGATCGAAGGCGGTCAGCTCGCCGTCGGCCGCGAGGCTTTCCAGCGGTTTCTGCTCCCAGACTGTCGCATCATCGTCGATGCGGTCGAGGCACGCCGGCGACAGGACGAAGAAACCACCGTTGATCGTGCCACCATCGCCGCGCGGCTTCTCCATGAACGCGCGCACGTTGATGCCGTCGCGGTCGAGGGCACCGAAGCGGCCAGGCGGACGCACCGCGGTAACTGTCGCCAGACGGCCGTGCCCGTGGTGAAAGGCGAGCAGGTCGGTGACGTTAACGTCGGCGACGCCATCACCGTAGGTCATGCAAAGGCCTCATCGCCTGCAACACGGGCAGCAATGCGTTTGAGGCGACCGCCTGTCTGCGTCTCCTCGCCGGTATCCACCAGCGTTACCCGCCACGGCTCAGCGGTGGAGCGTTCGAATTCGACGATGCCACCGGCCAGATCGATGCTGACGTTCGCCGCATACAGGCGATAGTTGACGAAATACTCCTTGATTTGTAGGCCCTTGTAGCCGAGGCAGATGATGAAGTCGTGGATGCCATACGCAGCATAGATCTTCATGATGTGCCAGAGGATCGGCCGGCCGCCAATCTCCACCATCGGCTTCGGACGCACCGCCGATTCTTCAGCCAGCCGGGTGCCGCGGCCGCCGGCGAGAATGACTGCCTTCATCGGCTCCCCTGTTCATCCATCCAGCGGACGATCGCGTCCTGAAAATCGGCAACGAAAATGTCGGCGCGGCCTATGGGGTGGGCACGCAGCCGCTCACGCATCGTTCGCCGCAGTTCTGTCCGCCGTTGCCCGTCGCCGGCCAGCGCCACGGCAATGTCGATATAGCCGTCACGGTTGGTGGCGCAGAGGTCACCGAGGCCGGCGTTATTCAGGTTGGAGTAGCTCATCCGTTCATAGAAGGCCTCACCGGCGACGGTGATGGTGGGCACCGCCATCAGGCTCTCGCAGGTGGTGGTGCCGCCCACGTGCGGAAACGTATCGAGAGCAATGTCGATGTCGTTGTAGTGACGCATGTGGGTGCCACGAACGGCGATGAACTCGATCCGCTCTCCGGCGACGCCGGCGTCTTCGAAATGCTGGCGAATGTTGGCGACAAACGCCGGTACCGCACCCTCCGGACGAAGGAAGACGAAGCGCGAGCCGTCGACGCGGCGGAGGATCTCCGCCCACGTCTGCAGCAGCTCCAGATTGTATTTGTAGCAGGCATTCGCGGTGCCGAAGGTGAGGTGGCCGGTGCGTTCCTCCGGGGTGCCGGGGGTAATCGCCTCGCGATCGTCGAAACCGAGTCGGCCGAGGGTGACCCAGCTGTGTGCAAGCTCGAAGGGTTTCTCGATCAACAGGCCCGGGATCGGCGGCTTGAGAAACCGATCGACGAGGATCCGGTCGATGCTCTCAAGGCCGGCGGAATGTGGGTATCCCAGCCAGCTGGCCTGGCGCGGCGATGGTCGCCACGACATGACTTCCAGCTTGTTCATGTCGGTGGAGCCGCCGAGTTCGAACAGCACGTCCACCTGATCGTCGGCGATCAACTGTGCTGCGTCGCGGGCGCCGATATTGGGGCGCAGCCGGAAGGCGTCGACAATCCGGGTAATGTGCTTCTGCACGCTGTCTTCAACGCGAGTGAACCAGGAGTAGCAATAGACCTCAAAGCGCGAGCGATCGTAGCCTTCCAGCAATGGCAGGGTGAAATAGCTCACCGGGTGGTGACGCAGATCCGATGATACGAAGCCGATGCNGATCTTCGCCCGGCCGACGATCGCCGGGGCGTGACGGATCGGCGACTTGGTGGCGCGGGCATCGACCCGCTGGCCCCAGGCGCGGTGCAGATCCACCAGCAACAGCCGGTCCTCGGTGGTGCGGGCATGGCCGAGAAGATAGTGCAGACCGGCTATCTCATTCTGGGCGATATAGCGGCGCCCCATCGCCGCGAAGGAGCCGAAGCGCCCGGCGGCCTCGTAGTCAGCAACGCGAAAGAAGATGTTGTGCAGCACCTTCGCTTCCGCGGCCACATCGCCCCCGAGATCGAGACGCCGCTTCGCGACCTCATAGCCCTCCTGGATGTTGGCGGCTTCCGCCGGGCCGCGGGTGCGATCGAGACTGTCGGCCAGTTCGGTGAGCATCGCCGCTTCTGAACTGAAGTGGACCGCATCGCGGAAGTGCCGGTTGGCGCGATCGCGATCGCGAGGGGCAACGGACCGCCCGAGTTGGTAGTGCAGCCAGCCGGCTTCGGGGTAACGCTCCAGGAGGGCAGTGGTCCAGGTTTCGGCCTCGGCCGTCCGCCCCAACGAGCGTAGTACCTTGATCTTCGCTTCCACCAGTTGCCGCGGCTCGCCCAGCGTCTTCAGCGCTTCTTCGAGAACGGCGAGACACTCCTCGCCCTGTTGCAGCTCCTGCAGCGCGCCGGCCAGGTCGATCCATGCCTGCATGTTGCGGGCGTCCAGCGACAGCGCCACCTGGAACTTCTGCTTTGCGCCCTCGATGTCGCCGATGAGGCGGTGGGCGACGCCCAGCATCCGGTGATGTTCGGCGACTTTCGGTTCCTGGCGGACGGCCCGCCGCAGCGCCTCCTTGGCGCGCGGCCCGTCGCCCAGGGCGATGTAGACGTTTGCCTTGTTGACGAAGGNGGAGACGGCGCGCGGGTCGAGCTTCTGCGCCTGCTCGAGCCATTTGAGCGCCTCGGGAAAGCGTGCGAGCCGGCGCATGACCACGCCCATCAGATTGGCGGTGGCAAAATCCTTGGGTCGCTTGGCAGCGGCGATGCGAAGCCAAGTTTCCGCATCGGCATATCGCTTCAGCTCATAGAGGATGAGGCCGAGCTCGTAATAGGCCACCTTGGGCACCGGCTCTTTGGTTTCCTGGTGCAAGGTAAGCGCCTCGGCCAACAGGCTGGCCGCCTCGGCCGGTGCACCATTGCCCCTCGCTTGGGCGGCTGCGGCAAGCAGTTCTCCAACACGCGACATTGCGGATTGATTACCCTCCAGCCGAACGCCATAGCCTAGCCTCGCGTATGGCGTAAGCTCCCCACTTCATGCTCACTCGGGTGTTTCAACAGCCGCCGCCGCGCTTGTCAACGCTCTCCGCAATGCCCCAACCAGCGACATGATGCGGCCAGCGGCATGGGGAGGGGTCAGCGCAGGTCCTCGAGGGCGATGTTGTATTTCTTGATTTTGTCGTAGAGAGTTTTCTTCGGAAGTGTCAGCGCTTCGCTCGACACGGCGACGTTGCCGCGATCCCGCCGCAGCTGTTCCAGGATCAGTGTTCGCTCGAAGTCGTCCACCTGATCGGCCAGGCTCTTCGACGAGAGGGCCGCATTCGGCCGCGTCTCGATGCCGAACACAGTGCCCAGCACACCNNAGAGGACGAACCGATCGGCGATATTACGCAGTTCGCGGATGTTGCCGGGCCAGGTGTGCCCCATCAAGGCGTGCATCAATGCCGGAGACGCCAACGGCGCCTCACACCGATAGCGGCTCGCCGCCTGCAGGACGAAATGCTCGAACAGCACCGGAATGTCTTCGCGCCGCTCGCGTAAGGGCGGCAGATCGAGATGGACGACGTTCAGGCGGTAGTAGAGATCGGCGCGGAACTTGCCTTCGTCGCTCAGCTCCTTCAGGTCGATCTTGGTCGCGGCAACGAAACGTACGTCGACGGCGATCGGCTCGTTCGATCCCAGGCGTTCCACCGACCGCTCCTGGATCGCCCGTAGCATCTTGACCTGCATCAACAGCGGCATCGATTCGATCTCGTCGAGAAAGACGGTGCCGCCGGCAGCGTATTCGATCTTGCCGATGCGCTTTTTCAGCGCCCCGGTGAAGGCGCCTGCCTCGTGGCCGAAAAGTTCGGTTTCGATCATCGTTTCCGGCAGCGCACCGCAGTTGAGCGCCACCATGTGGTGCTTCCGCCGCGAGGAGAACTGGTGCAGGCACTGGGCGACCAGTTCCTTGCCGGTTCCGGTCTCGCCGAAGATGAGGACGTCTGGCGCAGCTTTGCCAAGAGCAAGGATCGTTCGGCGCAGCTGTTCCATCACCGATGATTCGCCGATCAGAATCTGCTCGATTCCTTCGCGGTCCTCCAGTTTGCGGCGAAGGTTCTGGATCTCAAAGGTGAGACGGCGCTTCTCCAGGGCCCGTTGTACCGTGCCTACCAATTGCTCCGAGGCAAATGGCTTCTCCAGAAAGTCGTAGGCGCCGCGGCGCATGGCATCCACCGCCATGGAGATGTCGCCATGCCCGGTTATCACGATCACCGGCAGATCGGCGTCGATGGCGATCACATGGTCGAGCAGTTGCAGGCCATTCATGCCTTTCATCCGCACGTCGGTGACGATCACCGCCGGCAGATGCGGGTGCAGATGTGGACGCAACGCATCTGCCGCATCGAAGGTCTCCACGGCAAGTCCGGCCAGTTCCAGCGCCTGCGCCGCACCAAAGCGAACGGCCGGGTCATCCTCCACCAGGATGACCCGGATGTCTTCGCACATGCGCTCCTCAGGCATGGAAGGCGCTCGCCAGACCGGCTGCAGTGGNNTCTCGTCTGCGGCGCTCGGCAGCTCGACGATAAACTCCGCGCCACCTTCGGGGCGATTGCCGCCGCGCAACTCACCACCGAACTGGCGGACCAGTCCCTCCGAGATCGTCAGTCCCAGGCCAAGACCGACGCCGGCGCTCTTGGTGGTGAAGAAAGGCTCAAATAGACGCGGCAGCACATCGTCGGTAATACCGGGCCCGTTGTCGGCCACAGTGATCGCCACGCGTGACCCTTCGTCCTCGGGATTGGCAATGCGGCTGACACGGATATCGATCCGACCGTCACGCCTGTTTGCCAGCGCGTCGGCAGCGTTGCCGAGCAGGTTGACNNCCAGGACCTGTTCGAGGCGTCCTGGGTCGCACAGGGCCAGCAGCGGCGGCTCGTTCTGCTCGCGCATCACCTCGATCTCCATCTTCGCGAGTTTGGTCTCGACCAGGGCGATGGCATGATCGAGACAATGACCAACGCGCACCGGCTCGGCACGCCCCTCGGTCTTGCGGGCGAACGCCTTCAGCTGACTGGTAATTTTCGCCATCCGGCCGACGATGTGCTCGATCATCTTGAGATTGGCGCGCACCGCGTCGGGGCGGTTACGTTCGAGGAGCAGCGCGGTGTTGTCCGCGAGCGTTCGCAGCGCCGCTACCGGCTGGTTCAGCTCGTGCGTCATGCCGGCCGCCATCTGACCGATCACCGCGAGCTTGCCGGCATGGATAAGGCCTTCCTGTGCCTCGCGCAGGACTTTTTCCGCCCGCTCGCGCTCGCCGACCTCCTGCCGCAACCGTTCGTTGGCGCCAACCAGGTCGCGGGTGCGCTCGGCCACCTTACGTTCGAGATCGGCGTTGGCCTGCTCGAGCGCTGCCTTGGCGGCAAGGCCCAGCCGGACCGCCCGTCGTCGCGCCGAGAGATAAAGCGAAAGCAGGAACAGCGATCCGAGCGTCAGCGCCACCACCATCTGCGTCGCTTCGGTGAGCAGATCCACGCTGGTGGCAGGCGTCAGCACCATGATCCGCCAGCCAGAGTGACCAAGGTTGGCCTGCTGCGCGATATAGCGGGCCCGTTCACCGGCGCCGTCCTCATCTGGAAGGGAGACGACGCTGAAGCCGCTGGTGATCGGGCTTTCGATGCGCAGTCCGAGGGGATGCAGCTCGACGTTGGCGTACTTCCGCGTTGCCTGAACTGTTTTCAGTTCATCGGGCGTAAGGGTGGCGAGGGTTCGATAGCGCCAAGCGGGAACCGAAGTCAGAATGACCACGCCATATTCGTCGACGATCATGGCGGGATCGGCGCCCGGACCCCAGGGGTTCTCGACGCGGTCGAGCGCAACCTTGACCACGACCCCGCCCAGGCGGCTGCCATCGACATCGATGGCACGGGCGAAATAGTAGCCCGGCTCGCCACTGCTGGTTCCGACGCCGTAAAATTCACCGATCCCATAGCGAAAGGCATCATTGACGTAGGGCCGGTAGGAAAGATCGATGCCGACAAAGCTGACGGCATCGTTCCAGTTGCTGGCGGCGAGGACGATGCCGCNGGAATCCACCAGATAAAGCGCCTCCGACCCTGCTTCCCGATTGATCTCGCTGAGGTAGCGATTGACCTTGTCCACCTGCTGCGGATTGCTTCCATCGCGAAGCAGCCCCGTTACCGCCGGATTGAGGCCGACGATGCGCGGCAGGTAGTGGTATCGGGAGAGCTCGCCGGAAAGGATCTCCGCATAGCGTTCGACCCGGACCCGGTCCTCCTCGTGCAACCGTTCGAGTTGAATACGCTCGGCCAAATGGCCGGCGATGACCACGGCAACAAGCAGCAGCATTGAGGCGGCGAGCCAAGTACAAGCCGTCGTCGCAAAGTGAGCGGTGGGGAAACAGCCGTGTCCATCAGTGGTGGATCGAGGGTTGGGATTACCCAAGTCGGGGACTGGAATAAACCTACCGCGACAGCTTTCCCGGCGCCATAGCATCGATTGGCATGGCCGATCATGATGCGTTTTTCCCGACTGGTACGGTAAAGTTCACTGGTGTTTGCGTTGTCCCGGACAGCGAGGGCGCACCGCAGCGGGTGCGCCCGGGGTGGCCGCATTCAGGATCGAAAAAACGTCCCTGCCGCCGGGCAGGGAGGAGGTGACCCGGCGGCAGGGACAGGCTGCCGTCAGGCAGCTTTCCCGGAGATGAGCACCGCTTCCGGATCGTCGGCTTCCGAAGCCGTCTCCTTGTTGAGGATCCGCTGCATCCGCTTGGTATCGAGAGACTTTTCCCATTTGGCGACGACGACCGTGGCGACACCGTTGCCGACGAGGTTGGTCAGCGCCCGAGCTTCGGACATGAACCGGTCGACACCTAGGATCAGCGCGATGCTGGCAACCGGAATATGACCGACGGCGGCAAGGGTCGACGCGAGGACGATAAAGCCGGAACCGGTCACGCCGGCGGCTCCCTTAGAGGTCAGCAACAGGATGGCGATGATGCCCAGCTGCTGCGCCAGCGAGAGGTCGGTGTTGGTTGCCTGGGCAAGAAAGATCGCCGCCATCGTCAGGTAAATGCAGGTGCCGTCGAGGTTAAAGGAATAGCCGGTAGGAATGACAAGGCCGGAGACAGACTTCTCGACGCCCAGGTTTTCCATCTTCGCCATCATGCGCGGCAGCACGGACTCGGACGATGAGGTGCCAAGGACGATCAACAGCTCTTCCTTGATGTAGCGAACGAACTTGAAGATGCTGAAGCCGCACAGCCGGGCGATCGTCCCGAGCACGAGGAAGACGAAAATCAGACAGGTGATGTAGAAGCTGGCCATCAGCGAGCCAAGTGACAGCAACGTGCCCACGCCATACTTGCCGATGGTGAACGCCATGGCGCCGAATGCACCAATCGGCGCGAGGCGCATGACGATGCCGACGATACCGAACATCACCTGGGCAGAGGTCTCGATGAAGTGGAGCACCGCTTCGCCACGTTCGCCAAGAAGCTGCAGCGCTACCGCAAAGAGAACGGAAAATAGCAGCACCTGCAGGATTTCGCCTTCGGCAAAGGCACCGACGACAGTGGTGGGAATGATGTGCATGAAAAAGTCGATGGTGCTCATCTCCGACGCCTTGGCGGTGAAGCTGGCGACCGCCTTAGTGTCGAGAGTGCTGGGATCGACGTTCATGCCGTGGCCCGGCTGCAGGACATTGACAACGATGAGGCCGACAACGAGCGCCAGGGTGGTCAATACTTCGAAATAAAGTAATGCTTTCAGACCGACGCGACCGACCTTTTTCATATCTTTCATGCTGGCAATGCCATGCACAACTGTGAAAAAGATGATCGGAGCGATCAGCATTTTGATCAGCCTGATGAATGCATCACCAAGAGGCTTCATCTGCGCGCCTATCTGCGGGTAGAAGTGTCCGAGAAGCACGCCGATACTTATGGCGCAAATAACTTGGAAATACAGGCTGTTGTATAGTTTCTTCTTTTTGCGGATTGTCCTTCAGCCGCTATGGTATTAGACATGACGTTCCTCTCTATTTATTTAGTTGTCGTCCCAGATTAGCCAAGATCTCATGAGGAATGACGTAATATCGCTCCTGTTTGCTTTAAACAAGCAGAAATCGTGCCAAGAGGGAGAGGGTCGCCAAGATCTATTAACTAATTGAAAACGCTGAATATCTTGAACGTCGAAGCGAAGTGTTGAAGCAGAGTGATGTGAAGTTCCAGACGGACGCGGCTTGACCAGTCCGGGTTTTCGCACTGTGGTCAGAGAGGCGTTAAGCCGGCGGTGCGCCGGTCGTCCTGACAGCCACGCCGTGCAGGTGCACCTCACGTTGCGGGAAGGGGATGGCGATGCCAGCCGCGCGCAATGCATCGTAGATGGCCCAGGCATAGGCGGCGCGTGCACCTGCGGGTCGATGGATGCCTTCGCTGGTCAACCAGACCACCAGTTCCAGTTCGAGCCGACTTTCGCCGAAGCGCACCAGCCACAACTGGGGATCGCGTCCCTCCACGCCTTTCAGAGTGAATTTGACTCCTTCGACCGCTTCGAACACCACCCGGCGAAGCAGTTCGCTTTCGGTGCCGTAGGCAACGCCAAAGGGCACGTGGATGCGCGCGTGTGCATCAAGCATCGTCCAGTTGGTGAACCGGCCGTTGACGAACTCGGAATTGGGCACCGCCACATCGATGTTGTCGGGGGTGGTGATGATGGTGTTGCGAATATTGATATGGCGGACGGTTCCCGCCAGGTGATCGCGCTCCAGGTCGACGAAATCGCCTACCTTGAGGCTCTTTTCCGACAGCAGGATCAGGCCGGCGATGAAGTTGTTGAAAATCGCCTGCAGGCCGAAGCCGATGCCGACGCCAGCGCACGCACCGGTGAAAACGGCGAAGGCGGTAAGGTCGATGCCGATGGTCCCAAGCGCGATGAAAACGGCGGCGACAATCAACATCACCTTGACGATGCGGGCAAACAGCACCTGCAGCGACGGCGGGATGCCTGACTTGGCGAGGACGCGGCTCTCCAGCATCCGCGCGATCCAGGTGGCGAGCCAGAGCAGGATCGCCAGCCACAGCAGTCCGGTAAACACAGCGATCGGTGAGATGCGCAGGCCACCGAAGGTGATCCCGACGCTGGCGAGGAAGGTAAATGTGCTGCCAAGCACGCCGAAAATGTTGAGGGCGGCGACGATCCAGGCGAGGACGGCGATCGCCCGCGCCCAGAAGCGGTCGCGAACCAAGTTCGAGGTCAGTCTGATCACGATCCAGGCGGCGAGCAGGCTGACCGCCAGTCGAAGCGTCTGGTGTTGCCAGCCAGCTGCTTGCGCCACCGCATGCGCAATCCACAGCGGCGGCAACGCCAGTACCGGTACGCTCAGCGGCATGAGCAACAAGGAGAGCCGACGCAGGAAGGCGTTCGTCGTCTGTCCGATCCGCGTCTCGCTGTCCACCCGCCGATGCCAGGTCCGGACCCAGCCACTGACCGCGGGGGCGATCATCATCGCAGCGATACTTACCGTGATGATGATCAGGCATTGGATGAACGTACCGAAGGTCAAGAGTTCGGTGTGCATCCAGTGCTGTACCGCGTTCAGGCTTTCCACGTAGGCTTGGCGGCTAACAGGAGATTCCATCGGTGCCTCCACGGCAAAGGACGCAGTCGCGGCGACCATCTCCGACGGTAGGGACGCTGGCGGCGGCCGTCTGCGGCTCGGCTATGAAGTGTGCCCGCAATCAATTCTACCCGCGAGTAAAAAGCATCCGCGCCGCCAGCGTGCCGGGGGCATGCGGGCTCGCCTCAACTTCTTTGTCCAGGAAGGGAAAAGTTGTTCTGTTACGCCGCGCCGCGCGGTCAGCCGGGCGTCTGTCAGCTCGTGGTCTGCAGAAGTGCCAGTAGCCCCGAAAGCAGCTGTTGCGGCGTCGGTGGACAGCCGGGAATGTGCAGGTCGACGGGTACCACCTTGGCCACGCCGCCCACCACCGCATAGCTGCCGGCGAACACGCCACCGTCAAGAGCGCAGTCGCCGACGGCGACAACCCACTTCGGTGCGGGTGTCGCATCGTAAGTCCGCTGCAACGCTTCGCGCATGTTCACCGTCACCGGTCCGGTGACGAGCAGGACATCCGCATGGCGCGGCGAGGCGACGAAGCGAAGACCGAAGCGCTCCAGGTCGTAGACGATGTTGTTGAGCGCGTGGATTTCGAGCTCGCAGCCATTGCAGGAGCCGGCATCCACCTCGCGAATGGCGAGGCTGCGCCCCAGCCGGCGGCGCGCCGCGGCGTCCAGCCGCTGTCCCAGCTCGATGAGCGCCGCATCATCCGGCTGTGGTGCCGGTTCGGTCAGCGACGGGCGAAAGAGGTTGAGAAAAAGGGGTTACGCATGCGCTTACAGATCGTGGCCGGAGTAGGAACAGTTGAAGGATTTATTGCACAGGGGGAAGTCAGCGACGATGTTGCCGTCGATGACCGTTTCAAGCAGCGGCCATTGGAACCAGGAGGGATCGCGGGGATGGCAACGATCGATGCTGCCGTCCGGGTTCAGCCGCACCCAGACCAGGATGTCGCCACGGAACCCTTCCACCAGCGCCATACCCTCCTGCGGTGAGCCGGCATTATCCCCCGCGGCAATCGTCGTCGCCAGCGGCCCCGCCGGCAGCCGTCGCAGCATCTGTGTCATCAGTGCCAGGCTGCATTCCACTTCGCGGATGCGAATCCAGACGCGGGCGTTGACGTCGCCTTGCATCAGCACCGGTACATCGAACGCCAACTGGTCATAGGGCGGGTAGCTCGGGCGGCGGCGCACGTCGATTGCCCGGCCGGAGGCGCGACCGACGACACCGCCACAGCCAAAGCGTGTGGCCAGCTCGGGACGGAGAAAGCCGGTGCCGACGGTACGATCCTGCAGCGACGCGGCGTTGTCATAGAGGCTGATCAATGGCGGCAGGCAACGGCGAATTTCGCCGATCAGGGCTTCGATGTGCACGGCTCCAGCGTCGGTGAGATCGGTGGCCACGCCGCCAGGCACCACACGGTCCATCATCAACCGGTGGCCGAAGCATGCCTCGGCAGCACGCAGCACCTGTTCGCGCAACAAGCCACAGTGGGCAAGCATGACCGAAAATGCGGCGTCGTTGCAGATGGCGCCGATGTCGCCCAGGTGATTGGCAATACGCTCCAGTTCCGCCATCAGTCCACGTAGCCATTGGGCGCGCGGCGGTACCCGGGTTGCCGTTGCCGCTTCGATGGCACCGGCAAAGGCGATGGCGTAGGCCACGGTGCTGTCGCCGGAAATGCGGCCGGCCAAGCGCGCCGCCTTGGCCAGCGATGCGCCGGCCATCAAGCGTTCGATGCCTTTGTGCACGTAGCCCAGCCGTTCCTCCAGGCGAACGACCGTCTCGCCGCAGGCGGTAAAGCGGAAGTGACCAGGCTCGATAATCCCCGCATGCACCGGCCCCACCGGAATCTGATGCAGGCTTTCGCCTTCCACCGGTAGAAAGGCGTAGGCGCTGCCAGCCGGCGCGGCGCCTACGCCCGCTGCCCAGCGCCCATGATCGAGCCAGGGCCGGAGGTCGGCCGCTCCGCGGGCACGCAGATGGAAGAGGTCGGCGATCGTCCGCTCCAGGCGGGCAGCAGGCAGGTGCACCAGGGCGATCGACGGGAAGTGACCTTCGGGGCAGGCGAGGCTGAGGACGCACAGTGCGTCGTAGGACGCAGTGGCAAGCGCCAAGTGAACCTGCTTCGCCTCGCCCCAATAGCCCACCAGCGTACAGACGCCATTGCGCATGGCATGCGCCGCCCGGATCCAGGCGGCTTCGTCCACCTGATAACGCGGCCAGGGACGATGGTCCGGCTGCAAGACGGCTTTGTCGTCGCCGAGGATGGTGGCGAATGCGTGCATGCGGGCGTTCCTCTCGCTCAGCCGATCATCGCCGCCACAGCCCGGAACCAGGCGACCACCGCATTTGGCAGAAACACGCCGGCGGCGAGCACGATCGCCAAGTGAACGAACAACGGCAAATAGGAGGCATGCACCGGTGCGCTGGGTCCGGTGGTGGGGCCGAAGGCCAGCCCCTGCATGCGCAGGACGAGTGCGCCGATGCCGATCAGAAGACCGCTGACCAGTGGAATGGCGAGCAGGGGCTCCCGGGCGAAGGTGGAGGTGATGACAAGAAACTCGCTCATGAAGATGCCGAAGGNGGGCATCCCGGCAATAGCGATGACGCCGAGAATGAGGCCCCAGGCAAGCACCGGGTGACTCTCGCTCAAACCACGGATATCGGCCAGTTGCTGTGTCCCCTTCGCCTGACTGATATGGCCGACGGCAAAGAAGATCGCCGACTTGGTCAGGCTGTGCATCGTCATGTGAAAGAGGCCGGCGAAGCTGGCGATCGGCCCGCCGAGGCCGAAGGCGAAGGTGATGATGCCCATGTGCTCAATGGAGGAGTAGGCAAACATCCGTTTGATGTCGCGCCGCTGGTAGAGCATCAGGGCGGCAAATGTCAGCGAGACCAGCCCCATGCCGATCATCANGGCCCCCGGGGCCAGCGCGGCCGCGTTGGCGGTCAAGAGGATCTTGAAGCGCAGCAGGGCGTAGAGGGCGACGTTGAGCAGCAGCCCCGATAGCACCGCTGAAATGGGCGTTGGACCTTCGGCGTGGGCGTCCGGTAGCCAGGCATGCAGCGGCGCCAGCCCCACCTTGGTGCCGTAGCCAAGCAGCAGGAAGATGAAGGCGAGGTTGAGCAGCGCCGGATCGAAGGATGGCGCGTGCGCCAGAAGCATGGTCCAGGCCATGGCATCGAACCCCTGGCCCACGGAGGGACGGGCGGCAAGGTAGATCAGGATCGTGCCGAACAGTGCCAGAGCAATCCCGACACTGCCGAGGATAAAATACTTCCAGGCCGCTTCCAGCGCTGCCGGGGTGCGATAGATACCGACCATCATCACCGTCGTCAGTGTCGCCAGTTCGATCGCCACCCACATCAGACCAATATTGTTGGCGAGCAGCGCCAAGTTCATCGCCAGCATCAGTACCTGATACATGGCGTGGTAGAAGCGGAGGTAACCTGCGGTCAACCGGCCGCTCGCCAGTTCGTGGCCGATGTAGCTGGCGCTGAAGACGCTGGTCGTAAAGGCGACGAAAGTATTGAGAATGATCAGGAAAATATTGAAGTCGTCGACGTTGAAATAGAGCGACGCCGTGGTCGGGCTGATCACCAGCAGCGAGGCTGCGGCAAGCGTCAGCGCGGTGGCCACCACGTTGATCGCCGCTCCCAGCCGGTAGGAGGAGATGAGTGCCAGGACCGCTGCGGCGATCGCCGGAATGAGCAGCACCGCGGCCAAAGCCAAGTTGCCGGACACGGTCATGACGCGTCTCCTGGCTGTTCGCCGCGGGAGCGGTCGAGAACATGGATGTCAACTGTGTCGAAGCGCTCGCGAATGCGGAGCAGAAAAACGCCGATGACGATCAAGGCGATCAACAGCGAAAACGCGATGCTGATCTCGACCACAAGGGGCATGCCTTTGGCGCCGGCGGCGGCAAGGATAAGGCCGTTCTCCAGCGACATGAATCCCACCACCTGACTGACCGCATTGCGGCGGGTGACCATCATCAGCAGGCCAAGCAGCACGACGGAAAGCGCAAAGGCCAGATCCTCCTTGGTCAGCGCATCTGCCTGTTCGGTTACTGGCAAAATCACCATGATCGACAGTGCGACGAGGCTGATGCCCACCAGCATGGTCGGGCCGATGCCGACAACCGTTTCGATCGTCCGACCGATGCCGAGCCGTTCGACGATCCGGTGCAGGGCGTAGGGGATCACCATCCCCTTGAACAGCAGTGCAATCAACGCGGTTACGTAAAGGTGGGNGGCGTGCTGAACCATGGCCTGCCAGGCGACGGCAAGGGCAAGCGTGATGGCATGGAGGGCGAACACGCGAATGAGGCTGTAGAGCCGATCCTGGTAGAGCAGCATCAGGCTGAGCAACACCAGGCTGCCGGCCAACAGATGCGAGACGTCAAAGGCGAGACTGTGCATCACAGGCTCCGCGAGACGAAGAGCAGCAGGGTGCCAAGCAACCCCAGCATCAGCGCCGCCCCCAGAAACTCTGGGACGCGGAATACCCGCATCTTGGCGATCGACGTCTCGAACACGGCAAGCAGCCCGCCAGCGATGGTGAGCTTGGCGAGATAGGCGACGATGCCGATGCCGTACGCGACAGGGCCGTCGCCGACGGCGGCGGTACCCCAGGGCAGGAAAACGCAGGCTAGCAGCGACGCATAGAGGAGCAGCTTGAGAAACGCCGCTGCTTCGATCATCGCCAAGTGACGGCCGGAATACTCGAGAACCATCGCCTCGTGCACCATCGTCAGTTCGAGGTGCGTCGCCGGATTGTCCACCGGAATGCGGGCGTTCTCGGCGACGGCGACGATGAGCAGCGCCACCAGGACGAGGCCGAGCGAGATGCGCAGGCCGACGTGCTGGGTGAGCATGAAATGGGCCACCGACGAGAGCTGGGTCGAACCGGCGAGCAGCGATAGGGTGAATACCGCCATCAGCATCGCCGGCTCGGCGACCGATGCGATCATCATCTCTCGGCTTGAGCCGATGCCACCGAAGCTGGTGCCCACGTCGAGGCCGGCAAGTGCGAGGAAGAACCGCGCCGTACCAAGCAGGGCGACGATGGCGATCATGTCAGCCGACCAGCTGAACATCGTTCCGGTGGCAAAGGTCGGGATCAGCGCTGCCGCGACCCAGATGGCGGTAAAGGTCATGTAAGGAACGGCACGGAACAGCCAGGAACTGCTCTCGGCGAGGACGACCTCCTTGCGCAGTAGGCGATAGAGATCGCGATAGGGCTGCAGCAGTGACGGTCCCCTTCGACGCAACAGGCGGGCCTTGACCCAGCGGACGAAGCCGGTCAGCCCGGGGGCGACCGCCACCACCAGCAGCATCTGCAGCGCCTGAATGATGATGTCGTTGACTACTGCCATAGGGCGAGACCCGCCAGGAGAATGACCAGGACAGCAAACACCAGCCCCAGGTAACTTCGGATGGTCAGAAACTGCAGCCTGTTCAAACGGATGGAGGCGACGTTGACGGCCTTGGCGATGGGGACGAACAGCCACTGCCAGATCAGATCGTGCACCTTGACATGCAGCCGGGCGGCCTCCAGTCGGCCTGGCTCCGGCATCTCGACTCGTTCCGACGCGCGGAAGGCGAGGCGACCGAAGACGCGGCGGATCGGTTGGGCGAAGCTACCGGCGGTGTATTGCGTTGCCGGGCTCGCATCGGGGAAGCCGCAATCCCATGCTGCCGCTCGTCGTACCGCCCGCGAGGCGAAACGGTGGACCGCAACAGCGATCAGCGATGCGGTGCAGACGATGAAGATCAGCAGCAGCAAGCCGTTGTAGGAGCTCCTGGCGGCCGAAACCGGGATCAGCGACAACCATGGCAGGGTCGATTGCGGCGGCAGGCGGGTGCCGCCGGCAAGTTCGGCGACGGCATGCGACAGGGCATCGACGATGAGGCCTGGAAGTACGCCGGCAAGAAGGCAAAGCACGGCGAGCCCGATCATCGTGCCGGTGGAAAAGACGTCCACCTCGCGGGCGACGGCGGCTTCGGGCGAACGTGGGCGGCCGAGAAAGGTCACCCCGAAGGCTTTGACGAAGCATGCGGCGGCGAGGGCGGCGGAGAGCGCCAGGGAAGCGCCGACGGCGGGGACGAGAAATTTCAATCCCCACTGCGGTAAGGCGGGGCTGAGCAGAATTGCCTGGAAGGTCAGCCACTCGGAGACAAAGCCATTCAGCGGCGGCAAGGCCGAAATCGCCGCGCAGCCGATCAGAAACGTCAGCGCCGTCACCGGCATGCGATGGATCAGGCCGCCCAGTCGCTCCATGTCGCGGTGGCCGGTGGCGGTCAGCACCGCACCGGTGCCGAGGAACAGCAAGCTTTTGAACAGCGAATGATTGAGGACGTGAAACAGGGCTGCGGTCAGGGCGAGGGCGGCACCGAAGGCCATCTGGTTGGCCTGAAAAGCGAGCGCCAGTCCGAGGCCGATGTAGATGATGCCGATGTTCTCCACCGTGTGGTAGGCGAGGAGCCGCTTCAGGTCGTGTTGCATCAGCGCATACAGCACGCCCAGCACCGCGGTGATCGCGCCCACCACCAGCACGACGATGCTCCACCACCACGCGGTCGGGCCGGCCAAGTCGAAAACGATCCGGATCAAGCCGTAAACGGCCACCTTCGTCATTACCCCGCTCATCAGCGCCGAGACATGACTGGGCGCCGCCGGATGCGCCAGCGGCAACCAGACGTGCAAGGGGACAATCCCCGCCTTCGATCCGGCGCCGAGCAGAACCAATAGCAGGAGCACAGGTTGCAGGCCGGTCGCCAGCGTACTGAGCCGCATCGTGGTGAAGCTGTAACCGCCATGGCTGCCGGCGAGGAGGCCGAAGGCGAGCAGCAGGCAGAGCGTACCGAAGCTGGCCATCACCAAGTAGACGTAGCCGGCGTGGCGGCTGCCGCCGTCGCGATGGTCGGTCATGACCAGTGCCCACGAAGTGAGCGACATCAGTTCCCAGGCGAACAGGAAGACGAAGGCATCGTCGGCGATGACCACCAGATTCATCGCCGCGAGAAACGCCGGGATAAACGGCAGCACGCGCTCCGGCGCCGCTTCATGCCTGCCGTAGCCGATCGCGTAGAGGCTGGCAATGGCCCCGCCCAGATTGACGACGACGAGGAAGAAAGCGGCCAGCGCATCGAGGCGTAGATGCGCACCGATCCAGGGAATGCCGAGCGGCAGGATTTGCACCAAGGTGTCACCGCCCAGCAGCGTTGGCGCGGCGGCAATCAACAGGATGCTGCATGCGGTGGCGGACAAGCCGTAGACGACCGGTCGTGCCACCGCACCGGCGCGAATCGTGATGGCGACAGGGGCAAGCAGAAAAAGCGCGGCAATGCAGGCGAGGATCAGGGTCAGTGCCATCTCAGATCATTTCCTGGGCTCCGGGCGTCATAGGCTCCGGTTCGAGGCGGTGTCTGTAGCGTTGGCATGTCATCCCTTCCTCTGACCCACGGCGGGGTATCGTCTGAAATGCGACCGATACGGTCGAATGAAGAGAGTTCATCCGGAAACGTGCTGATGTTGTCTGCACCACCCGGCAAAAAGAAATCAACCGGAATGAGTCGAGTATCGGCCGTCGCGCCTATCGCCCGAAGGCTTAGCAGGCAGCAACGCTGTGCCATGCCCTTGCAATATATTGGCTTGCAGGATCAGAGGCTGGCCACGATCAAGCGACCGGTTATCGCAAGTTCCGCAGCTGCGAGACGGGGTATTGGCGGCGTTTATTGATTGATCAGTTATGGATTAGGGGCTGTCGTTGTCTTGTTGCGCCCTCCAGCCTTGACCCGTCTGTGCCCGGTCACTAGGCTTTTTGTGCAGGTGCGTAATGGGCGCCGAGCCGCACCAAGAGGCGGATAACGCGAGTCGCCTCGACTCGGCAGTATGATGATTCGTGCACCGCGATCGGCTTGCCGCCGGTTGCCGCTGAGGCAGAGCCGACGGCGCCGACGGCGTGGTGCGATATGCACAGTGCGTGGGATGGGCAGATGGCGAAAAGTCCGGGACCCCTGTCGCAATTGTCACCGTCAGACGTGGGGACGGGTGACGCGGCAAACAGGCGTGAACAATCCGACCCCGGGAGCACTGCCGGCAACCGCGCCAGCGCGCCGGTGGCGCGTGCCTTGACGCCGCTGCCGTTGGCCGCCGGTGACGTGCAACGGCTGCTGGAACTCCGCCACGATGCGCCGCACAGCGTCCTTGGGCCGCACTTCGCCGCAGACCGCAAGCAAGTTACCGTCCGCGCCTTTGCCCCCCGACCNGCGCGGCAACTCTTCGTTCGAGCGCTGCAGCCGGCAGCGGAACCACTGCCCATGCAACGGCTTGATCCTGCCGGCCTGTTTGTGGGTGTCATCAGTGATCCGGGTGAAGGCTTCGCCTACGAGTTCGTCAGCTTCGATGCCGACGGGCACCAGCATTCCTGGCGCGATGCATACGCCTTCAGCCGGTTCGCCTTCGGGGCGGATGACGCCGCATGGTTTGCGCAGGGCCGTCACACACGGCTCTACGACAAGCTGGGCGCGCATGTGCTGCGGGTCCAACAGGTGTCGGGCGTACGCTTCGCTGTGTGGGCGCCAAAGGCGGAGCGTGTCAGTGTCGTCGGCTCCTTCAACCACTGGGACGGACGCTGCCATCCGATGCAGCGCCACCAAGGAAGCAGCGTCTGGGAAATCTTTATCCCCGGTGCCGGGGAGGGTGATCTCTACAAGTACGAGATCAGGGCGCCTGGCGGCGGTACGTTTTTGAAATCCGACCCCTTCGCCTTCCGCAGCGAATCACCGCCAGACACCGCGTCGATCGTGCACGATATTGATTGGGGGCATGGCTGGCTCGATGCGCGCTGGCCGCACGACCGCGCAAGAGTGCCTGGCTTTGCCATTTACCCGCTCGACCTGGACGCGACATCGCTGGCGGCGCTGGTCAGCGCGGGAGCGCTGCGGCGCATCGCCGCCGATGGCTACACCCATGTGGAGTTGACCTCGCAGGCGCCAGGACTGTGGGGCAGCGCCAGCCTGTTCGCACCCGGCAACGCCCAAGGCATGCCCGAAGACCTGATGGAATTCGTCGATCTCACTCATGCCGCCGGGCTTGGCGTGATTGTTCCCGCCTTTCAATCGCAGCTGCCGGCGGGACTCGACGACCTGTGCTGGTTCGACGGCACTCCCGTATACGAAGACGTCCGCCCGTCGGCGCCGGTGACGGAGAAGACTGCGGCATCTCGTTTCGCGGTCAACAAGGGCGAGGTGCGCAGTGTCCTGCTGTCGCAGGCAGCCTTCTGGGCCGATCGCTACCATGCCGACGGCTGGCGCAGCGATCCGCTGGTTGCCGGTCTGCTGGCGGAGCTTCGCTTGCTCGAACCGCAGTTGACGGCAGGCCGGGAGGCGGTGATCCGCACCCCCTCAGCCACCAGTGCCCACCTGCGGAGGCTNCGGGAGCGATTGGCGCCGCCAACCGCCGCAGACCAGGCGGCGCCATTGATGTATGCGTCCCTTCAACTGCCTGCGGCGGAGATGGAGCGATTGATGCGGGCGCGGCATCCGGACCCGGGTGCCCTGCTGCGTCCGGCTGCGGTGGCGACGATAGCGGCAGTGCCGCGACGCACCCTGCAGCCGCGGGCAGAACAGGTGCTGCTGCGCAGTGATGCTGAGCCCGGCATCATCCGGGAACTGCANAAAATTCATCCCGACGGCTTATTCGAGACGATGATCGATGCGGCCAACGCACAGCAGGCCTATCGGTATCTGGTCAAGGAGCGNTCGTCTGCCTCCCGCGCCATTCTCGATCCCTATGCGTTTACCAACTACGGCGTCACTGCCTTCGATCAGCACCTGTTCAACTCGGGCAACCATTACCGCATTTACGATAAGCTCGGCGCGCATTGCCGCACCGTCGATGGCGTCGCCGGCATCGGTTTCGCTGTCTGGGCCCCCAATGCCGAAGGCGTAAGCGTCGTTGGCGCGATGAATTGTTGGGACGGCCGCTACCACCAGATGACCCGCCTCGGGACGTCAGGGGTGTGGGAAATTTTTATTCCGGAGATCAGCGAGGGCGAAGTCTACCAGTTCGAAATTCGTGCCCGGAACGGCCACACCTACGTGAAGGCCGATCCGTACGCCTTTCACACCGAACTGCCTCCCACCAACGCCAGCATCGTCTACGAGCCGCAACGGCGCTATCAGTGGGGCGACAAGGCGTGGATTGAGCGGCGGCAGCGGTCACGGGTCTGGGAGGAGCCAGTCAGCATTTACGAGCTTCATCTCGGATCCTGGCGGCGCGATGCGAAGACGGGACGGGCCACTTACACCGATCTTCGCCAGCGGCTGATTCCCTACGTTAAGGAGATGGGGTTCACCCACATTGAGCTGCTGCCCATCGCCGAGCATCCTTATGAGCCGTCTTGGGGCTATCAGGTTACCAACTATTATGCACCGACCGCCCGCTACGGCCGCCCGGAAGAGCTGATGGAGTTTATCGACGCCTGCCACCAGAACGACATCGGCGTTATCTTCGACTGGGTCCCTGGGCATTTCCCCAAGGATGCGTTCGCGTTGGCCTGGTTTGACGGCACCCATCTCTACGAACATGCCGACCCGCGTCAGGGCGAACATCGCGACTGGGGAACGCTGATCTTCAACTATGGGCGGCATGAGGTGGAGAACTTCCTCATCGCCAACGCGCTGTTCTGGCTCGAGCACTATCACTTCGACGGGCTGCGGGTCGATGCCGTCGCGTCGATGCTCTATCTCGACTACTCCCGGCCAAAACCTGGCGACTGGATTCCCAACAAGTATGGCGGCCGGGAGAATCTCGAAGCGATCGAGTTTCTCAAGCACACCAACGCCGTTGTCCATGCCCGCTTTCCGGGCACGATGATGATTGCCGAAGAATCTACCTCGTGGCCCAAGGTCTCACGGCCGACGGACGAGGGCGGTCTCGGCTTTGGCTTCAAGTGGAATATGGGTTGGATGCACGACACTCTGGCCTACATGAGCCGGCCGCCGGAGGAGCGTCGCCACCATCACCACCGGCTGACCTTCAGCCTCGTCTATGCCTTTGATGAAAACTTCATACTCTCGTTGTCGCACGACGAGGTCGTGCACATGAAGGGCTCGCTGTTCACCAAGATGCCGGGTGATGATTGGGAGCGGCTGGCGNNAGATCTACGCTTGCTGTACGCCTACATGTGGTCGCATCCCGGTAAAAAACTCCTGTTCATGGGACAGGAGTTCGGGCAGCCGGCCGAATGGAGCGAGGCCGGCGAACTCGACTGGGCACGTCTGCAGCAGCCAGGGCATCAACGCCTGAAGGAGTTTGTCGCCAGCCTCAACCATCTCTATCGAATCGAGCGCGCGTACTTCGAAGCCGACTTTCGCGGTGCCGGATTCGAGTGGCTGGAGGTGGGCAACGCGGAGAATAGCATCCTCGCTTTCGCCCGTAAGGCGCGTGATCCGCGTAATGCACTCGTATTCGTATTCAATTTCTCTGCTGTCTCGCGGCCAGATCATCGTCTGGGCATCCCTTACCCGGTCACCTACGAGATTCTGCTCGACAGCAATGAGGCGCGCTTTGGCGGCTTTGCCACCCCCGCACCNGGCCAGCAGCTGGTCGCCGATGAGTTTGGCGCCAGCGGACAGGCCTTTTCGCTGCGGCTGCCTCTGGCAGCCTTGTCGGCAGTGGTACTCAAACCGGCGGCGGCAAACATCGCGGCAACGAATGAGTTTGTTGATCGCACTTGATGCGGCCTCGAACATTGCTTACGTCTTGCAGGCGGTATCGATACCCAAGGGTAGCCCGGCTCCCCGTCGTAAGCCCTATCGGCCTCCGCAACCGCGAGGCGCAAAGCGGTTCGGACGCACGGCTGACGAAGCCGGGCTACCACCTTTCCCGTCCCGAAGGTGTCTTCGGTGCGCTGCCTGTTTGCTTGGCCATCGATGTAACCGAAGTAACCCCAGCCACCCAGATCCGCGCGGCCGATACCGATAGGTGGCGATGTTTGCCTACTCTCGCCGTCGTTCTCACCAAAATTAAGCCCGTCTGCGGTCGTTAAGCCCTTGTTTAGGTCAGGAGGGGCGTTACGTTGACGCTGGCACAGGCTCTGCCGCGTTGGCAGCGAGCGCCGTGGACTCCGTCCGCATGGTCGGCGTGCAACAGGTCGCAGGGGAGTGCAATGCATGCAGCAGAACGACGATCGGAACGTACTCGGTGAGGCGCTGGCGATCTGTTCGACGTCACCAATGACGGGATTCCTCCGCGATGGCTGCTGCGAGGCGCACCCGTCGGATGTGGGGGTCCATCTTGTCTGTTCCGAGATGACGGCCGAGTTTCTTGCCTTCAGCAAGGCGCAAGGCAACGATCTTACCACGCCGCGCCCCGAAGTGGGCTTCCCCGGCCTGATGCCCGGCGACCGCTGGTGTCTCTGCGCCGCCCGCTGGCTCGAAGCGCTCGATGCTGGTGTGGCGCCGCCGGTGATTCTCCGCGCAACGCACGAGGGTGCCCTTGCACTCGTTCCGCTGAGTGACCTGAAGGCGGCAGCGATTGATCTGCACTGACCGGAGTGCGCATTGCCGGCAAGCACGGACGCAACCTTACGGTCGGCGGTTCGCCCGCAGATCGAAGCGGATGGTCACGTCGCGACCGACCATGTCATCCGTTGTCCATTGTCCTCGATCCGCCGACCTGAACGGTGTCTGGCGCAGCGCCGAAATCTGCCTAAATAACGAGGTCGACCGTTGTCCAATCGCGATGAGCGTTCACCGACGGCCGACCAACTCGACACGCCGCCGTTGCCTCCCCACTCAGCTGCTAGGGTCAATCTTCGCCGGCGTCGCGCCGCTTTCGTGCTGCTGGTTGTGGCGACCATGCTTTGTCTCGTCGCTGCCTTCGCCTTGGCGCTGGGCGGCAATGGCCTTGGCTGGATCGAACTGGCGATGCTGGGAGTGTTCACCGCCACGCTGCCGTGGCTGGTGGTGGGGTTTTGGAATGCGGTGATCGGTGCCGCGATCCTNCATTGCCGACGCCGGTGGCCTGCAGCGNNCGTCCTGCCGCTGGCCATGCCAGGCGGGACTGCGCCACTCAGCGCACGCGTTGCCATCGTCGTCCCCATTCACGAGGAAGACCCAGGTCTTGTCTTCCGCCATCTGCAGACGGTCATCGCCAGCCTCGATGCAACCGGCCACGGCGATGCCTTCGACCTGTTCGTTCTCAGCGATAGCCGCAATGACGTCCTGGCGCAGCACGAGGCGCGACTGTTTGCCGAATGGCAAGCGCAGACCAAGCTGTCGCACCGGCGCATGCACTACCGGCGGCGGGTGGACAACCACGGTTTCAAGGCAGGCAACATTCGCGACTTTTGCGATCAATGGGGTCAAGACTACGATCTTATGATCGTCCTCGATGCCGACAGTGTGATGACCGGTTCGGCGCTGCTGCGGCTGGTCCGGCTGATGCAGGCGAATCCCGAGCTTGGTATCCTGCAGACGCTGGTGGTTGGCCTGCCGTCGTCAAGCGCCTTCGCCCGGCTGTTTCAGTTCGGTATGCGCCACGGCATGCGGGTGTACACTGTCGGCAGCGCCTGGTGGCAGGGCGACTGCGGCCCCTACTGGGGGCACAACGCCATCGTCCGCCTGGCACCGTTCATGGCGCATTGCCGTCTGCCGGAGCTGGCTGGCCGGTCGCCGTTGGCGGGGGCTATCCTCAGTCACGACCAGATCGAAGCGGTGCTGATGCGTCGCGCCGGCTTTCATGTCCGCGTCATGCCGTTGGAAGACGGCAGCTACGAGGCCAACCCGCCGACATTGCCCGATTTCATCAAGCGCGATCTGCGCTGGTGCCAAGGCAACCTGCAGTACGTCCGGCTGCTTCGCATGCCAGGATTGCCAGCGCTCAGCCGCTGCCAACTCGTCCTGGCGATTCTGATGTACACCAACGCGCCATGCCTGCTCGCCCTGCTGATGCTTGGTACGGTGAGGCTGCTGCTCGGGCCGACGGCAGCGCTGACGCCCCCTCTGCAGCTCTCCCTGGGCGGCGAAGCCATCGCGGCCTCGGGCATCGGCCTAGCGCTGTTCGCTGCCATCGTCCTGATATCGCTGACACCGAAGCTGTGTGGCGTCGCCTGTGCCCTGAGCGATCGCCGCCAGCGGCTGGCCTTCGGCGGCGCACGCCGGCTGCTTGCCGGCTCATTTTCCGAGTTGGTCTTCTCGATGCTGCTGGCGCCAACCATCAGCGTTGCCCAGACGCTGTTCATGGCGGGATTGATCGTGCGTCGTGCGGCGGGTTGGCGCGCCCAGATCCGTACCGGGCGCGTGGTCACCTGGGCTGAGGCGTTCGCCCACCTCTGGCCGCAGACGCTGCTCGGTACCGCATGGCTGGCGTCGCTTGCCGTCGTTAATGCGGCGCTGCTGCCGTGGGCGGCACCGGTCATTGCCGGCCTGATGCTGGCGCCCCCGCTGGCAGTGTTCACGTCGCGCGCCAGCGTTGGTGCGTGGCTTGTCCGCTCGCGGCTGTGTGCAACGCCGGAGGAAGTTGAGCATTCAGTGGAGATACGCAGCGTCTGTCCCTGGATTATCCCGAAAGGTACCGGCGCCTTGCGTCGGCGGCGACGCGCCTGATGGTTTATCGCTGCTGCGCGCAGGAGGTGATCGTTATCGCCGCGCGTTTTCGTTAGAGTTGCTGGCTGAGTGCGATGCCGCCAATCGGCGCAAGTGGAGGGTGACAGGCTGAGGCCGGACGTCTGGGCAGAGGTGCTGGAGCTGGCGGCGGCGGCGCGGACCATTGGCGACGAATGCGAGCGCACCCAGTCGTCACCCAACCATCGAGAGTTCACCGACCGGCTGGCGCTGCTTGCTGCCGATGCCGACGGGGCTGGCTTGACTGCGGTCTACCTGCGTCTGGTCGAGGCGATGGCGCGCGGGCCGCTGACCATTGGCCAGTTGGGCCAGACCCTTGATGGCCGCATCGCCACCTACAGCGGCCACTCCCGGTACATAAACGGCAGTGAGAGTCTCGATCATCTGCATCGGCTGCGCGGGCTGGTGGATGCGGTCATCGTCGGTGCGTCCACTGTGCATCTGGACGATCCGCAGCTGACGACGCGGCGCGTCGAGGGCGCCAATCCGGTCCGCGTCGTCATCGATCCGCACCGGCGGCTGTCGCCCGCCGCCCAAGTGTTCGACGGCCGCGCGCCGACGCTGATCCTNGGTTGGCGACGACGACGCCAGTCACCCGGCAGCAACCAACTCCCAGGTTCAGGTGGCGGCGCTGCANNGGTGCGCAGCGGTGAAATCGATCCAGGCGATATCCTTGCCTGTCTCCGCGAGCGCGGCTTGCGCGTCGTCCTGGTTGAAGGCGGGGCGCGAACGGTGTCGCTGTTTCTCCGTCACCGCCGGTTGGACCGGCTGCACATTGCCGTGGCACCGCTGCTGCTGGGCTCGGGTACCGCGGCGATCACGCTACCGCCCGTCGCCCACATGGATGACGCCCTGCGCTTAGTGGCGCAACCGCAGCCGCTTGGTGCGGATATCCTGTTTGACTGCCAGCTTGCCTGACTGGCAGCGGTGCGGCGCCATACTTTACCAGGCGGCGAACAGATCCCGGTGGCCGACCACAAGCAGGCTGCCGATGGTGGCAACGGCGCTTTGCCGCCGCTGCAGCCAGGCATCGATGGTTGCTGCTTCATTCGGGGATACTGCCTTGGCGGCGAGCGCCCAGGTGGGAAGCAGCATGCCCTGCAGCAGCGCGTCGTCGGGGCCGAGCACCCAGTCGCTATCGGCGATTTTGCCCCGGCCGTCCGTCTCTTTCACCAGTTCACCCAGCAGTTCACACGCGCTCGGTCCGAGCGCTGGCCCGAAACCCTTGTCCGCCAGCTGGTGCTGATTGATCAGCCGGCCGAGCAGGGCGTCATCCGGATCGGCCAGTGCCCAGCGCACTCGCCCGTCATAGGTCAAGGTGGCGAGGAAGGCGTGCCCGGGCCGCGCCACCTCAGCGAGCAGCGATCGTAGCGCTCGCTCCGACATCAGGTCGAACAGCGCCGAGCCGGTAACCAGATCAGCGCCGGCGACAAGCGCCCTCAGGTCGGTTGTGGTCAGGTCGACCACCTCCATATCCACCCGGAGAATGGTGGGCGGCAAACCGCGGCCGTTGTGGCCACGATCGAGGCGGTTGGCGGCCTCCTCGAGCAGGTTGGGGTCGCGGTCCACCAGCCGCCACGATTGTGGCAGCGGCAGATGCTCGGAGAGAAATCGGCAGTTGCTGCCGGTGCCGCTGCNCAGGTCGATGATCCGCAAGGGGCGGCCGGTGCGTGTCCAGCGGGCGGTCGCCCACTCCTGGACGGCGGCGCTGATTTTCGGCGCGCGCGAGCGATGGTCGACGGGTTCGCGCAGCGCCAGCCATTCGGCGGTAAAGCCACTCATTGAGCCATGATCCTGTTNCAACGCGGTTTCGAATTCCTGGACGGCGGTGGACCAGCGGCGGGCGTGCCGGGCAAAGCGCTGTGCGCGGGATGCCGCCACCAGCCGTGTTGTGGGTCGACAGAGCAGTGGCCGCATGGCGCGCGTCAAGGCCTGCAGGTCATTGCTTGGTACCAGGGTAGCCGATCCCGCCGGCACGGCCTCTGGGATCGCCCCGGCAGTGGTGGCGATCACCGCCAGGCCGTGCGCCAGCGCTTCCGGCAACACCATGCCAAAGCCTTCGTGGCGAGAAGCGAGCACGAAGAGGTCGGCGCGCTGGTAACAGCGGTTGAGACGATGGGCGGGCAGGGCACCGCAGATCCTCACCCGGCAACCGAGGCCAAGAGCGCGGATACGCAGCCGGAGATGGCGGGCGAAGGATGCGTCGCGGGCCGCGCCGACGAGGCTCGCTCGCCAGCGGCAATGGCGCAGCGATGCCAGGGCCGCGAGCAGCAGGTCCTGGCCCTTGCGGGGATNCAGACTGCCGACGGACAGCACTTCGGTCGGCGCCTTCCCTTGGCCGCCACGGCGCCGGCGCTGCGGCCGATCGACGGCGCCAGGGGTGACGACGGCGATGCGATCCGCCGGCACGGCAAAATCGGCCAGGCGCCGTCCAGTGGTTGCGCTGGTGACAATCACCCCGCGCACGCAGCAAAGAGCGTCCCGCTCGCGCTGGAACAGCGCCGCCGCCGCGGCTGGCGTCAGGCCCGATTCATCGCACAGCGGATGATGGATCAGGGCGATCAGGTTGAGACGCGTTGCCGCCGCGCAGAAGAGCGGTGCCAGTGGCGTCAGTGCCAGCCCGTCCACCAGCAGCCAGCTCCCGTCGCCCAGCGCGGTAAGCAGCTTGGCTGCCGCGTCGACGGCTGCCGGCGACGGCGAAGGAAACGCCCCCGGCAGAACGATGACGCCGGCGCAGCGGCCCGCCGCGTACAGGCCGGCAACCATCCGCCGGTCATAGACGAAACCACCCGTGGGTGTATCCAGCCGCCCCGGGCTGATGACGTGGACGGCGGTGGCTGTGGCGTCGCTTCTCATCCGGCGCCGACGGGCGAGAGGGCAAGTGGTCCTTCATAGGAGGCTGTAGCACTGGGTGTCTCCCGCAGCGTGACCTTCAGACTCTCGATCGCGCGTGCCGTCGGCCCCAACGCGCCATCAACGATCGCCTCGCGCAGTCGGGCAAAGATGCAGCGGGCAAGCACCTCGGTGGTGGTGTTGATCCCGGCCAGGCTCGGCTCGTCGTCCAGGTTGCGGTAGGTCAGTTTGGCGAGAATCGCCCGCAGCGCCTCCGTGGCCAAGCCGATGTCGACGACGATGCCGTTTTCGTCAACCTCAGCGCGGCGAAATTCCGCGTCCACCACGTAAGTCGCGCCATGCAGTCGCTGTGCCGGCCCGAACACCTCACCCTTGAGGCTGTGGGCGATCATCATGTGGTCACGCACGCAGACCGTGAACATGGCCAGGGACCTTCTTCGATCAATAGCGAACACGATGGCATAGGCCGGAACGTGATCCGTCTGCAAGCGATCGCATCACTGCCGGAANGCTCAAAAATGAGCTTTCGCCGTCGATCAGGCAATCGAGGCCGTCATCGGCAAGCAACGCCAGGGCGGTTTCCAGCCGCCGGCGGTGGGTCCAGCGGGGACGACGACGAGGGGNGATGCGGCCAACTTGTGACGAACGGATGGTCAGGCGACGGGAGTGGAAGGCTTCGCCCAAGGCCAGTTCGACCTGGCGGTTGCCGAACCAGCTGAGTTCGACAATGGTCGCTTCGTCGCCGGCGACGCAGAGCGCGGTCTGGAGTCCGGCCGGATTGCCACTGGCGTGCACGACCACATCGAAATCACCCTCTTCGTCAGGGGACGTGTGAAAGACGCCGCCCAATGCCCGGGCCACCGCGGCTTTGCCTGCATCGGGATCGACGACGGTGACCGCAACGGCCGGCATGCGGGCGGCGATCCAGGTGACGAGGAGGCCGACGACACCGGCGCCGACGACACAGACCCGATCGCCGGGAGCGATCTCAGCATCCCAGACCCCGTTCAACGCCGTCTCCATGTTGGCGGCGAGGATAGCCCGTGCCGCCGGCACCTGGGGGGGGAACGGCAANNTCACCACGTCGGCGGCGACCACGAGACGATCCTGGTGCGGCCAAAGGCAGAAGACCGTCTGCCCGAGCAGTGCCGCAGGTCCGGCTTCCACTTCACCCACCAGCGCATAGCCGTATTTGATCGGGAAGGAAAACTCGCCCGCCTGGAAGGGGCAGCGCATGTCCTGATGCTGACTCGCCGGCACCAATCCCTCGAACACTAACATCTCGGTGCCGCGACTGATCCCGGTAAACAAGGTGCGCACTGTCAGCTGTCCTGGTGCCATGGGTGTCAGCGCTTCCGGGCGNNAGATCTCACCGGTATTCGCTTGCGTGACCCAGAATGCCCGCGCCGTATCGGGCGTTGCGCTCTCCATCCTTCCTCCTCGGACCGTTTTTTCGGCGAACTGGTACTTCGCATCCTTGTTGCCAACATAGAGCGAAGAAAAAGGCCATGCTGCGGCAACGCAGAATGCGGCGCAGCCGCCGATGTTCGAGGCGCAGGATACGAGAGGTGAGAATGATGATAGTGCATCAGCGGAGTCGGGTGACGACTTTATTGTCTGTCGCGGTCATGGTCGCGATGTTGGCGTTCAGTGCACGCCCCGCGGCGGCGGAGTCGCGTGCCTATCAACTCGATCCGACTCACCTGAGCATCGCCTTCCTCGTCTCGCATGTGGGCTTCGCCAAAACGCTTGGTCTGTTCCGCAGCGCCGAGGGCTCGTTCGTCTTCGATGAAAGTATACCGCAGGTGAAGGACATCCAGGTGGTGATTCCCACCGCAAGCGTCTTCACCAACAACGAGGCGCGTGACACGCATCTGCGCTCGGCAGATTTTCTTGCCGCCGAGCAATATCCAACCATCACCTTCACCGGGACGTCGGCACAGCCGACNGGGGAGCACACGGGCACGGTCACCGGCGACCTGAGCATCCGCGGGGTCACCAAGCCAGTGACGCTGGATGTGGTCTGGAACAAAAGCGGCGACTATCCCTTCGGCGATCATCACTACGCCATCGGCCTGTCGGCGCGGACGACCATCAAGCGCAGCGACTTCGGCATGACCTACGCTCTCGCCGGCGGCCTGGTGGCAGACGAGGTGGAGATCATTCTGGAATTCGAAGCCATTCGTCAGCCGTAAGCGCCGCCGCTTGCCGGTCATCGGCACGCGCAGCCTCCGGCCGGATGATGGTGAAGGTCATCGTCACCCGCAGGCCAGGCGCATTGTCGTCTACCGTCAGCTGCGCGTCATGCAGGCGGGCGACGGCAGCGACGAGCGCTAGGCCCAATCCCGAGCCGGGACTGGAGCGACATTCATCGAGGCGGACAAAGCGCTCCAGCACCCGCTCGCGGTCGGCTGCGGGCACTCCTGGCCCGCTGTCGGCGACGCTTAGGGTTGCCGTTGTCGCCGTGGCGGTAACCGAGACGACGATCCTGCCTCCCGATGGCGTGTACTTGACCGCGTTGTCGAGGAGGTTGGCAACCGACTGCGCGAGCAGTTCCGGCTGGCCGAGAATCATCGCCGGAGCGCTCGCTTCAAAGATGAAGTCGATACCGCTTTCTTCAGCGACAGGCTCGTACAGCTCGGCGGCGTTGCGGGTGAGCATCGTCAGGTCGAGACGGCGTAGCTCGCTCGCCATCGGTCCCGACTCGGCCATGGCGATTTTGAGCAGATTGTCGAACATCAAGAGGGCTGCATCCGCCTGATGCAACACATCGGCCAGCGCTTCCCGGTCTTCCACCGCGGCTGCTGGCTGCAGCAGCGCCAGTTCCACCCGCGAACGGAGTCGCGTTAGCGGCCGCCGCAGGTCGTGTGCCAGGCTGTCCGTCGCCAATCGCATCCCGGCCATCAGCCGCTCGATGCGATCGAGCATTGCGTTCAGGATGTCGGCCAGGCGATCGAACTCGTCACCACTGCCGTTGCCTCGCACCCGCTGCGTCAGATCACCGGCGACAATGCGACGGGCGGTGAGCGCTACCGTCTCCACGCGTCGCAACATCCGGCGGCTGACGACGATGCCGCCGATCAGACTAAGGAGCACACCTCCCGCCGACGACCAAGCCAGAGCCTCGAGGACGATGCGGCGGAATTTGCCCCGCTCATGCATATCGCGACCGACCAGGAGATAGAAACCACCCGGAAGAATCAGCGTCCGCGCCAGGTTGGTGTGGGGGATCAACTGACCTTCGTCCGATTTGACCACTGTCAGCGGGATCCAGCCGGTGTCGTCGTCCAGCGTATCCGGCCAGGCCTCCAGGTTGCCGGCCAGCGGCAACTTCGAGGGAGAAGCGAGAAGGTAGACGTGATCGCTATTGCCCGGCTGCTTGACGCGCTGATCCATCACCTCGGCGACACCGAGGAGGCCGCGCAGCTGATATTGCTCGGCAAGGCTGCGGATTTCGGATTCGATGGTTTCGCGGGCTTGACGGTCGATCAGGGCAACCGTGCGCCAATAGATGAAGCTAAGCAGCAGCGAGACGGAGAGGGCGAAGACGACGGTATAGAGCAAAATCAGCCGGAAGGCCGATGTGCGAACCACATTACGCAGGCGCACGTAGACAATACCCCGCGTTGCGGATCGTCTGCAGCAACGGCGGCGAGAAGCCTTTGTCGATCTTGCCGCGCAGGCGACTGATGTGAACGTCGATGACATTTGTCTGTGGATCGAAATGATAATCCCAGACGGCCTCGAGCAGCATCGTCCGAGTGACCACCTGTCCCGCATGCCGCATTAGGTATTCGAGGATGAGAAACTCCCGTGGCTGCAGGTCGATGGGTTTGCCGCCGCGGCTGACCGTGCGTGCCAGGAGATCGAGCTTGAGATCGGCGAGTTGAAGCAGGGTGATAATCTTGGCTTCGGCGCTTGCCCGCCGCGCCAACGCTTCGAGACGTGCCAGCAACTCGGAGAAGGCGAACGGTTTCACCAGATAGTCATCGCCGCCGGCTTTCAGTCCTTTGACCCGATCGGTTACCTGACCGAGGGCGCTCAGAATCAGCACCGGGGTCGCGCGACCTTCCTCGCGCAGGACTCGAATGAGCGAAAGCCCATCCATGCCGGGCAACATCCGATCAACGATGATGACGTCGTAACTGCCGTCCAGGGCCATGGATAACCCATCTGCGCCCGAGGCGGCGTGATCGGTGACATGGCCGCCTTCGCTGAGCCCTTTCGCTAGGTACTCGGCTGTCTCCGCATCATCTTCTACAATCAGAATGCGCATGAATCCTCGCTATACGCGAGCCGCCGGGGATTACCAACCAAAAGCCGGGGATCACTAACAAAAAGAGCGGGCCCCGTTCCCTGGGAGTCGTAGGAACGGGGCCCTGGGCAAAGGCGGAAGACGTGTCGAGGTATCCGCTTACCCTCGCCGCTCGCGGGGTTGGAGGAATGGAGAGGGGACCGAGCGGCGAATTCAATTACGCGTTTGCAATTTTAAGTGGAACGAAGTGTTGCCCGTCGCGGTTCTCCAGCAGGAGCAGCACCGCCTTACGGTTTTCGGCCTTGGCCTGATCGACGGCCTTGATCACCTCGGCAGGAGAACTGACCACACGATCGTTGACCCGAAGGATGACATCGCCGGGGCGAATGCCCTTGTCGGCGGCGTCGCCGTCGGGGTCGACGCTGGCGATAACCACACCAGCGACCGCACCCGCTTTATGTGACGGCTTCTGTTCGCCGGGAGCGAGCTTCAATCCGAGCGCGGCCAAGTCCACCGCGGCTGGGTCAGTGCTATCGCTGGCTGATTCTCGCCGCTTGCCACCTGCTGCTTTGGAGCNCTCGCCAACCGCGACTTTCAAGGTGAGCGTATGATTGTCGCGCCAGACGTTCATCGATTTGTGACTGCCGATTTCAGCGCTGGCGACCACGCGGCTGAGATCGCGCGGACTGGTCACGCTGTGGCCATCGAAATCGAGGATGATATCGCCTTGCCGCAGGCCGGCCTTCTGTGCCGGGCTGTCGGCAGCGACGGTGGCGACCAGGGCGCCTTTGCCTTCCGAGCCCTTGACTTCGGACAGGCCCAGGCTGTCGGCCACGTCGGGCGTTACCGGCTGGATGCCGACGCCCAGCCAGCCACGGTCCACTTCACCCTTCGCTTCCAGTTGCGCGACGACGGCTTTCGCCGTGTCCGAGGGAATGGCAAAGCCGATACCGACGCTGCCGCCGTTGGGCGAGACGATGGCCGTATTGACGCCAATCACATCGCCGGCGTCGTTCAGCAGCGGACCACCCGAGTTGCCACTGTTCAGCGGTGCGTCAATCTGAATGAAATCCACGTAAGGGCTGGCGCCGGTGTCGCGGCCGCGTGAGGAGATTATGCCGGCGGTTACTGTGCCTTCGAGGCCGAACGGGTTGCCGACTGCGACCACCCAGTCGCCAACGCGGGATTGGTCGGAGTCACCCCAGGCAAGTGATGGAAGCGAGGCGTTGGCATCGATCTTGAGCACGGCGAGGTCGGTTTTGCTGTCGGATCCGACCAGCTTGGCCGGAAATTCCCGTCCATCTTTTAGCCGGACGGTCATCGCACTGGCGCCATCGATCACGTGGTTGTTGGTGACGATCGTTCCGTCACCGGTGACGATGAAGCCTGAGCCAAGCCCCATCTCACGGCCCTGTGGCGGTGTGTCTTTCTGGGCGCTGGGACCTTGGTGGTGACCGCCGCTTCCCGGCGGGGCCGGCATCTGATCGCCATAAAAGCGCTCAAAAAAATCGCGGAACGGGCCGTCGGCAAATTCGTCGGGCATCGTTGATTGGTTGCCTGCTTCGACCTGCCGCTTGGTCACGATCTGGACAACCGCGGGCCCGACGCGCTCTACCAGATCAGCGAACCCTTCCGGTGCGGGACGGGCGAAAGCGATGCTGGGCACAGTCAACGGGGCCAGCGCCAGCCCTGCGACGAGCGCGATTGCGGATACCCGCAATGCCAATTTTCGCTGCCCACGCCGGGTTAGATCAGTCATTCAGTCTCGCTCCGCTCGGGATGTGTTCTCGCTGTCGATGCGCACCATGCGCCAAGCGGCGTTACGCCAGATTGGCGCCAACATTAAGCTCCGTTCATGTTGAGGACCGCTGGGCGACTGGAGCTTTGATGCCGCACGTCGTCGCTCTTCGTTGTTACACGCTGCGTAAATGCTTGCCGTGAACGCGAATGTGATCAAAACTTCAGACATGGCCTGTATGGGTCACAATAATAATAAATGGTGTGCCCTGACTGGCGGTTGAGTAATTTTCTTTTGCTGGTAGCAGGAAACACGCAAGAAATGCGAGGGGGCCATGTCCAGCTGTTTGCTACGAAGGGCTAGGTGTTTCGTCGGCTTGCGCCGAGCGGGCCTGATCTTGTGCCTTGCAGGAGTGATCCTGATGCCGGGTGCAGTTTCGGCGATTGCTGCCGGATACGCGCTGCGGGAGCAGAGCACGAGTGGCCTCGGCAACGCGCTTGCTGGCAATGGCGCGGCGGCCGAGGATGCGAGTTCCCTATTCAGCAATCCAGCCGGCGTCACGCGCCTGGAGGGGAACCAACTATTGCTCGGCGGTGCCCTGCTTATCCCCGATGCCCGCTTTCGCAATGGCCAAGCCAGCACCGCCCGGGGCGTCGGGCTGAGCGGCAACGATGGCGGTCAGGACATTGCGCCGGATGTCCTGATCCCGGCCTTTTATGCTTTGTGGGATCTCAGGAAGACCCTGGACCTCGAGCAGAATATCAAAGTTGGCCTCGCGGTGAATGTTCCCTTCGGTCTGGAATCCGATTATGCCGATGGCTGGATAGGCCGCTATTATGCGCTGCACTCGAAGTTGGTGAGTACATCGATCACCCCGACGATTTCTTACGAGATTATTGATGGGCTCTCCATTTCCGCCGGTCCGCAGTTTCAATACATCGATGCCAACCTTACTAATGCCATAGACTTCGGCTCGATCGGTCAAGCCAGCCGGATACCAGGCTCTCGTCCCGGGCAGCAGGACGGCCGCGCCAGCGTCACCGGCGATGATTGGGGCTACGGCTACAGCCTGGGAATGATGTACGAACCGGCGCCGGGAACCCGCTTCGGCGCCGCATTTCGCTCAAAGATCGAGCAAACGCTGCGTGGGCATGCCAACTTCCGTCTTGATAGTGCCGGCGTCGGCGCGGCAATTTCGCGTGCGTCCGGGGCGTTTACCCCATCCAAGGCCAACGCGGCAATGACGACGCCATGGACGGCCAGTTTCGGCTTCTATCATGACATCACCGACCAATGGGCGATCATGGGGACCGTCGAACGCACCGGTTGGAGTTCGTTCCGGGACTTGACGGTCAAGTTCAGCAATCCGGCGCAGCCTGACAGCGTTAGTGAAAACGACTGGAACGACACTTGGTTCGGCGCCATGGGGGTGACCTATCGTCCGACGGCAGAGTGGACGTTGCGCATAGGTGGCGCCTGGGACGAGGGAGCCAGCCCCAACGACAAGCGAACGCCGCGGATTCCCACCGATGATCGTGGCTGGTTTGCCTTCGGTGCGGGCTATCGACCATTGCCCAACGTCCAGCTGGATTTTGGTTATGCGCACGTCTTNTTTCAGGATGCGAGCATCAACCTCTCAGCGGGTCAGGCAGGCAATGCGACGCGCGGCAATCTTTCCGGTGACGTCGAAACATCCGCGGACATTATCTCACTGCAGGCGCGACTGGAATTTTGAGAGGACGCGGTGTGTGCACCACAACAGGATGCGGACGCCACGTAGAAAACAGGCGGGACATCGGCTGCCCCGCCTGTAGTATTATTCTTTTCTGGTTGGCGGCTAGGCACTGGATAACTGCTGAAATCCTAAAACGTAATGCCCAGACGACCTTTGTCCTTGCGGTCAATCTTTCGACGGTATGATCAAGGGATAGCAAACCCAGTACAAGTAAGCTTCCTCAATCATTTTATCGACGATGGATCGACGGCCAGACATTTACCTCCCTTGTTGTCGATTTTAGCTATACAGCAAGACGATCACTTGCCTTTACTGCGCCCATCTGCTGCGAGATACAAACGAGCTTGGGAGCAATCGATAATGAGATTTTCCACATTTATCTACCATTTTTTTTGTGTGGTTTGCAACTGCAACAATCCTGGCGGGCGCCTTGTGCGCCTTGTGCGCTTGCGCAATGTTGACGTGCGAACGAAGGTGGACAGCGACAGGGCGGTGCCGGGGACGAATCCGGGTCAGAGTCTGGCTTTGCCGTACTGCTCTTCGGCAAAATCCCAATTGGCGAGGGACTCCATCCAGCCCTTGACGTAGTCAGCACGCCGATTCTGGTAGTCCAAATAATAGGCATGCTCCCATACGTCGATGGTGAGCAGCGGTGTCCATCCCTGTACGAGCGGCGTGTCTGCGTTGCTGGTGGCGATGACTTGGAGCGCCCCGTCCGGGCCGGCGGCCAACCATGCCCAACCACTGCCGAACTGGCCCATTGCGGCCTGGACGAAACGACCGTGGAAGGTTTCCCAACTGCCGAAATCGGCCTCGATCCGCCGCAGTAACTCGCCCTTCGCCCGGCCACCGCCATTCGGCCGCATGCTGTCCCAATATAGGGTATGGTTGCTTGCCTGCGCCGCCGCATTGAATAGGGCAGTCTGGTCGGGGTTGCCGGCGACTGCGAGGACGATCTCGTCGAGCGTCATCTCGGCAAGGGCCGCCGTTGCCAGCTTATTGACGGTCTCCACATAGCCGCGGTGGTGCTTGCCGTAATGAAAGGCAATGGTGGTCGGCGAAATCACCGGCGCCAACGCGTCCTCGGCGTAGGGCAGGGGAGGGAGTTCGAAAGGCACTGCGGCGTGTGCCGCGTGGCACCAGCCGATCTTTCCCAACGCCGCCAGCGCCATTGCACCGCTGGCCATCATGAGGACGCTGCGGCGCGACGGCGTTGCCAAAAAACCTTGCGCGTTCGTCATTGCTGAACCCTTCCTCACTCTACGGCTGGTAACGTGCCTGAGGTCTATCGCATGCCAAGTGTAACGTGGCATCACGCTTGCTGGAGCCCGTTATCGTAGCGGCCGGCGCGAAGGAGTCCTAACCCTGTTCCAACTGTCACCCGCGGAAATCGAAGCCCTTCTACTCAGTCTGCGCATCGCCAGTGTGGCGGTGGCGGCCAGCCTTCCTGTCGCCGTCGTCACCGCCTTCGTCCTGGCCCGTTGCCGATTCCCCGGGCGCATCTTTCTTGATGGTATCGTGCATATTCCGCTGGTCCTGCCGCCGGTTGTCCTCGGCTACCTGCTGTTGCTGACATTCGGCACGCGGGCGCCGATCGGTGGATGGCTGTACGAAACATTCGGCATTCGCTTTATTTTCAGCTGGACCGGCGCGGCGCTGGCATCGGCGGTGCTGACGTTTCCGTTTCAGGTGCGAGCGATCCGTGTTGCCCTGGATGCGACTGACCCAGGCCTGGAGATCGCCGCGCGATCGCTAGGTGCCAGCCGGCTTGATGCGTTCTGTTCCGTCACCCTGCCGCTGATTCTTCCGGGCATCCTTGCCGGGGANATTACCGCCTTCGCCGCCGCATTGGGAGAGTTCGGGGCAATCATCACCTTTGTGTCCAATATTCCCGGTGAGACGCGTACGCTCACGCTCGCTATCTACACCGCGATACAGACACCCGGCGGTGAAGCGATGGCCGCACGGCTGGCCACGCTCTCGATCATGCTCGCTCTCGGCGGACTGTTGCTCGCGGAAGTCGTTGCCGGGCGCGTACGCCGNCGCAAGCAGGGGCTAATGTTCGAAGTCGTTCTCAAGCATCAATTCCCGGGCTTTACCCTCGACGTGGCCTTCAATGGGCCGGATCGAGGGATTACCGCCCTGTTCGGTCCCTCGGGCTGTGGCAAAACGACCGTCATCAACGCCATCGCCGGATTGCTGCGGCCTGAGCAGGGGCGGATCGCCCTCGACGGCACCGTCCTCTTTGACAGCGAGCAGCGCATCGACCTGCCGATGCGGGCTAGGCGCATCGGCTATGTGTTCCAGAATGCACGTTTGTTCGACCACATGCGGGTCCGCGACAATCTGCTGTACGGGCTGCGACGGGCGCCGAAAGACGATCGGCGGATTGCTATCGATCAGGTGATCGATCTGCTCGGGCTTGAATCGCTGTTGTCCCGTCGCCCGGCGCGCCTCTCCGGTGGCGAGCGACAGCGGGTCGGCGTCGGCCGGGCGTTGCTTGCGCAGCCGAAACTGCTGCTGATGGACGAACCGCTCGCCGCCCTCGATGCGGATCGCAAAGCGGATATCCTGCCCTACATCGAACGGCTGCGTGACGAAACCGGCCTGCCTGTCGTCTATGTCAGTCACGCCATCGAGGAGGTAGCCAGGCTGGCGGACCTTGTGGTGCTGATGGATCAGGGGCGACCGGTGATGAGCGGACCGGTGGAGGACGTATTGGCCAATCTGGATTCCTTCGCCCACGTCGATGCGTTTGAAGGCGGCGCGGTGATCAAGGTGCGCATTGCCGCCCATGACGATGCGTATCGGCTTACCCGGCTTGCCTTTTCCGGAGGCGAGTTGCTCATCCCGCATATCGAGCTGCCGGTCGGCCAGCAGTTGCGGGTTCGCATCCGCGCCCGCGACGTGATGCTGGCGTTGAACCGGCCGGAGGCGATCAGTGCCCTGAATGTGCTGCCGGCGCGCATCAGTGCGGTCAAGCGCGAAGAGGGCGCGCACGCCGAGGTCCAGGTGATGGTGGCGGCAACCGCTCTGGTCATCCGGATGACGCGGCAGTCCGTCGATCGGCTCGACCTTGCGCCGGGAAAGGAGGCTTTCGCCGTCATCAAGTCGGTGGCCATCGATCGTCGGAGCCTCAGCATGGGCCGGTGAGGCGGATCACCGCGCCTGAAAATTCTCCGTTGCATAAGAATATATTCTATGGTGTACTCAGCGCGGCGGTGATCGTCCCTGGTGTAGGTTTCTAGGCCGATCACAGCTTCCTTCGGTCCTGACTTACTGGAGACGCTGAGATGCCGCGGCAGTCACTGGACGCGCGAACGTTCGATATCGGCCTGGTGATGGCCGGCGCCTGCTCCGCTGGTGCATACACCGCGGGCGTGATCGATTTTCTGCTGGAGGCCCTTGATGCCTGGGAGACGGCAAAGGCCAGCGGCGATCCGCTTATTCCCGACCACCAGGTTGTCATTCGTGCCGCGGCGGGAACGTCGGCTGGTGGCATCGTCGCCGCTTTGCTCGGCATGCTGCCCTTCGTCGGTCGTCATCCAGTGACCAACCTAGCAACGGCTGCCACCTCTGCCGAAGTCGAAAATGCCGATCGCAATCTCCTCTATCGCAGTTGGGTGCGCGACATTGACATCCATGGCCTGTTGCAGACGGCCGATCTTCACCGTGAAGAAGGCGTCGTGCCCTCCTTGTTGAACGGCGAGGTCCTCGAGCGAATCGCCGACGCTGCGGTGGCCTCGGTCCGGGTGGCAGTGTCGCAGCCGCTGCCACCACCGCCATCGTACCTCGCCAACCCGTTGCAGCTTTTCCTGTCATTCACCAATATGCAGGGCGTTCCCTACCTGATCCGGATGGCGTCTGCTTGTGGCATCAATGGCCAATGGGTTTCGAGCCACGCCGGATGCGCGCATTTTGCCGTTTTTCGCAGCGGGCCTGAGCCGGCACAGCCGCGTCCGCCGGGAGCGATCGGTGTCAATGGGCCGGACACCGTCGGTTTCGCCGACCTGGACGGCTGGAAGTGGGTCCGCGATGCGGCGCTGGCGAGTTCCGCCTTTCCCGGTGGCCTGCCGGCGCGACCGTTTCACCATAGCCGTGCCGAGCACTCGGGCGCACATTGGTTCGGCCTGGGCAACATGCCCATTCCAGACCACGCCGTGCACATCGCGCCGATGCTGCCGTTTGCGACCGGCGACCGCAGCCCACATTTCTGGTGCGTCGATGGTGGGCTGATTAACAATGAGCCGATCGAGTACGTACGCGCCGCCCTCGCTCAGGCGCGGGCAGGAGACAATCCCGGCGATGCCCGCCGGGTCGACCGATCGCTGATCCTGATCGACCCATTCCCCAGCCAGGAAGTGGCCCTGCGATCAGCGGCGGTAAAGCCGCCGGACATGATTTCCTCGATCCTTTCGCTGCTGCCAATTCTCCGCGCCCATGCGCAATTCAAGCCGAGTGAAGTCCTGCACGCCCTTAACCACGATATGCGCAGTCTCTGCCTGATTGCGCCTGACCGCGACAACAAGCTAGCAGACGAAACGAACCTGGCGGCTGATGGCCTTGGCNNCGGTTTTGCCGGCTTCATGCACGAACAGTTTCGCATGCACGACTTTCAGCTCGGCAGGGTCAATTGTCAGCGATTCCTGCACGACCACCTGTTTCTGCATGTGGACAATCCGATCGTCAGGCCATGGGTAGAGAAAGTGGGGGCGNNATCCGCANNGGTGCTCGCCCAGTATCGGCCGATGGTGGCAAATGCGGAAGGGCAGCTGCGGCCGAGTGGTGAGCATCTGCAGGTTATTCCGTTGATTGGCGCGGCGCGACGACATATCGAACCGCGCCCCTGGCCAAAGCTGCAGCGGCGCACGCACCTGCAACCCCTGATGCCGCTGATTGCGTCGCGCGCGCAGGCAATCGTGCCGGGGACGGTGCGTGGCCTGCTCAGCCGCCTTGGCATCACCGATCGTCGCCTGATCGGCCGCATCCTTCGCAGTGTGGCCTCCGACGTCATCACCACCAAGGTTTCGGAATCGATCATCAGCGCCATCGAACGCGATCTCGAAGGGCGCGGATTGCTCACCACCAACCTGCACCCTTCGCCCGCTGGCGGCGGCGACAAACGAAAAAGCGGCATCAAAAAAACATGAGCATCACGTACGCGTGGCAGATGGCGATATGCAGCAGCATCAGCGGAAAGGCGACCTTGGAGAAACGAAGGAAGCGGAACGGCACGCCATTGCGCTCGGCGATGCCGGCCACGGTCAAGTTGGCCGAAGCGCCGACGAGCGTGCCGTTGCCACCGAAGCACGCGCCAAGTGACAGGCACCACCACAGTGGCTCGATCATCTCCGGGCCACCGAAGGCGGGCGCCATGGCCTTGATCAGCGGAATCATCGTCGCTACGAAGGGGATGTTGTCGACGATCGCCGAGAGCACTGCCGAACTCCAGAGGATACCGACACCAGTCAGGACCATGTCGCCACCGCTGAGCTGAATCAATTGGTGGGCGAGGAGGTCCAGAACTCCCGCATGCTCAACGCCGCTGACGACGACGAACAGGCCGATAAAGAAGAAAATCGTGATCCATTCCACCTCGTTGAAGACGAGGGTGACGTTGTGCGACTGCTCCTCGGCACTCTTCCCCACGTTATCGAGTAGTAGCAAGACTGCAGCGCCGGCCATGCCGATGGTGCCCGCTTCGAGGCCGATGAAGCGAGCGCTGACGAAGGCGGCGATGACGCAGGCGATGACGACAGCCGCCTGCTTCAATAATCGCGGGTCAGTGATCGCCTTGCGCTCGTCGAACCCCATGACGTGGTGACGGGCATCGGCCGCGGCGACGAGCTTCCGGCCCCAGATCAGGTGCATCGACGCGAGGTGGACGAGCAGAGTGATGACCACCACCGGTGTCAGGTTGATGACGAACTGATTGAATGACAGGTCGACCAGGGTGCCGATCAGGATGTTGGGTGGATCACCGATCAGGGTTGCGGTGCCACCAATGTTCGAAGCGAGGATCTGCGAGAACAAGAACGGATAGGCGTTGACTCTGAGCGCTTCGGTGATGGCAAGTGTCACCGGCACCATGAGCAATACCGTGGTCACGTTATCGAGAAAAGCCGAGGCAACCGCGGTCACGGCCGCCAGCATCGCCAGGATACCAGCCGGGCTCGCCTTGACGATCTTCGCCGCACGAATGGCCATATACTCGAAGACACCCGATTTGCGCGTGATCGAAACGATGATCATCATGCCGACGAGCAGGCCGATGGTGTTGAAATCGATGCCGGCAATCGCCTGCTCCTGCGTCAGCAGGCCGGCCATGATCATCAGCATCGCCCCGATCAGGGCAATGATCGCCCGATTAAGCCGCTCGCTGATGATAACCGCGTAGGTGGCAATGAGGATGGTCGTCGCCAGCCACATGGGATCAAGCCCGAACAGCGCACCCGTCGCCAAGGTATGCTCCTGCACCCTATTCTCCCCGTTGCTTCTGTTGTGGTCGACCGATGGCACGCTCTGTCGTGCGTTGTTGGGTGATCGGTCTCTCGCCAGCGGCGACCGTCAAGCATCATCGGCCGTGGCACCTGCTGATGCCGGATAGCGGATCGGGGCGAGAAGCGCGGAGCACCGGCTTCTCGCGTCCGATCAGCGGCCGTTCAAAGTCCCTTTCGGACCATGAGGGCTTAGAAGTAGCGCCACATGATGTAGACGTGACACATGGCGACATGAATCAGCATCAGCGGGAAGGCCGTCTTGGTGTAGGTCAGGAAGCGGAAGGGGACGCCGTTGCGTTCGGCGATGCCGGCAACCGTCAAGTTGGCTGATGCGCCGATGAGGGTGCCGTTGCCGCCGAGGCAGGCACCGAGCGACAGACACCACCACAGCGGTTGGATCGCGTCGGCGCCGCCAAACGATGGCGCCATCGCCTTGATCAACGGGATCATCGTCGCGACAAAGGGAATGTTGTCAACAATTGCTGACAGGACGGCGGATGCCCACAACACGCCGATCCCGGTCAGCGTCATGTCGCCGCCGGTGGCTTCCACCAGCTTGTGCGCAAGCAGGCTGAGAACGCCAGCGTGCTCAACGCCGGCAATGACCGCGAAGAGGCCGATAAAGAAGAAGATCGTGATCCATTCGATCTCGTTGAACACCTTGGTAACGCTTTCCGACTGGTGCTCGGCCGAATGGCCCATATTGTCGAGCAGCAGGAGGACGGCAGCACCCGCCATGCCGATGGTGCCAGCCTCAAGACCGATGAATCGGGCAGTGACGAAGGCGGCGATGACGCAGGCGACCACGGCCAGGGCCTTCTTTAAGAGTAATGGATCGGTAATCGCCTTGCGTTCATCAAAGCCCATGACATGCGCCCGTGCCGCAGCCGTGGCGTTGAGCTTTCGGCCCCAGAGGAAGTGCATCGAGGCGAGATGGAAGGCGAGAATAACGATGATAATGGGACTGAGATTGATGACGAACTGGTTAAACGACAGGTTGGCCAGCGTACCGATCAGGATGTTGGGCGGATCGCCGATCAGCGTTGCCGTTCCGCCGATATTCGATGCAAGGACCTGAGAAAACAGGAACGGATAGGGATTGACCTTCAATGCTTCGGTGATCGCCAGCGTCACCGGGACCATCAACAGTACGGTGGTGACGTTGTCGAGGAAGGCGGACGCGACCGCGGTGACCGCTGCCAGCATGGCCAGGATGCCGGCCGGGCTGGCCTTCACCATTTTCGCCGAGCGGATCGCCAGATATTCGAAGAGGCCTGATTTGCGCGTGATCGAGACGATGATCATCATGCCGACGAGCAGGCCGATGGTATTGAAGTCGATCCCGGCAATCGCCTGCTCCTGCGTCAGCAGGCCACCCATGATCATCAGCATCGCCCCGATCAGCGCGATAATGGCGCGATTGAGCTTTTCGCTGATGATCACCGCATAGGTGAGGATCAAAATGGTCGTAGCGAGCCACATCGGGTCGAGCCCGAAGATGGCGCCCGCTGCGGCACTTGTATGGGCTTCCACGAAAGTCCTCCCTGTCGCTGCGGAAAACTACTGATCCGCGGATATTTTCTTGAGCAGATCCCAGGTCGAAACGACACCGACGAGCTTGTTCGTTGCTGCGTCGACCACAGGAAGCATGGATCGATGCAGATGCAGGTGATGGACGGTTTCGATCAATGGGGTATCCGGCCGCACCGGAGGCGTCTTGAGGTCCATGTGCCTGTCGACGCGGTCGCCGGCGATGTCCCGATATCGCCGGCGGAGGTCGTCCAGGGTTTCTCCCGCGACGACGGCGTCGATGATCCGGCCCACATTGGTCATCTGTTCTTCAAGCACCGCGATACGCGGCAGCAGGCGCTCAATCAGCAGGCTGCGCAGGAACATGCCGCGGTAGGTGCCATCAGCCTCGACCACTGGGGCGCCAAGCACTCGGTATTCGAGCAGGACATTGAGCGCGGTTGCCACTGTCGCGTTCGGGGCGACGAAGGCTAGCGGTGGCGTCATGATCGCCCCGCACTTGATCGGATCAGTCATTGAATGTGACGAACTGGAACGCGGAAGCGCGCCGTCCATAGCAACGTCCCTCCCTGTATGAGTGCTGATGTTCTTATGGTTAGGTGCCCGTCTTAACAGCGGACTCCCGCCGCGGCAAGGTCGCGAAAGGTCGGGCCGTCGGATGGGCGCCATTGCGCTTTGCATGGTGGCCGCGGAACGGGTTCGGGTTCTTAGAGCCCGGCCGAAAAAGAGTTGAGTGATTTCAGTGGGTTGTGATTCTGTCTGGTTGACAGCAAGACGGAGCGACGAAGATGCCCTGGACTGAAATCACTCGGCCGAAGTATCGGCGGGATGGACTGAAGTATGCAAGCGACACGACGGACGAGGAATGGGCGCTGATTGCGCCTTTGATGCCGCAAGCGCGCCGGCTGGGACGGCCGCGCGCAACAGCGCTGCGGGCGGTAGTCGATGCACTGTTCTACATCCTGTCCAGCGGCTGCCAGTGGCGGATGCTGCCGAAGGATTTTCCACCGCGCTCGACGGTGCAGGGCTACTTCTATCGCTGGCGCGACGACGGCACCTGGGGGCGGATCAACCATCACCTGCTGCTGACGGCGCGTGAGGCGGCGGGACGGGAGGCGAGCCCGTCGGCCGGGGTGATCGACAGCCAGTCGGTGAAAACGACGGAGGCGGGCGGCCCGCGCGGTTACGACGCCGGCAAGAAGGTCAACGGCCGCAAGCGGCACATCCTCACCGACACCCTGGGACTGCTGGTGGCGGCGATCGTCCATTCCGCCGGCATTCAGGACCGCGACGGCGCGGTGCCGCTCCTCGCATCGATCCGCAGCGCCTTTCCCTGGCTGCGCTACGTCTTTGCCGACGGCGGCTACGCCGGGGAGAAGCTGCGGGCGGCGCTCGGCCGGTTGGGCCGCTGGACGCTGGCGATCGTCAAGCGCGCCGCCGACGCCGACGGCTTCCAGGTGCTGCCGCGCCGCTGGGTGGTCGAACGGACACTCGCCTGGCTCAACCGCAACCGCCGACTGGCCAAGGACTTCGAAAAGTCGATCGCCAGCGCCGAATGCTGGATCATGATGGCCAGCGTCAAACTCCTCTCGCGACGTATCGCAAGAGGCTGAACAACCTATGCGATTCCGAGTCAGACACTTAGGCGGCCAAATTTCCGCTGTCGCTGTTGCCACTGCTTCCGCGGCGCAACAGAGAAGCGATGATGCCACCCGCAAGCAGGGCAAATGTCACTCCAAGGGAGATCGTCGGGTCGAGCTTGCCGTAGAGCTCACTATAAAAAATCTTTGCACCGATGAAGATGAGCACCAGCGCCAGCGCGTATTTCAGATAGCCGAAGCGATGGATCATCGCTGCCAGGGCGAAATACAATGCTCTGAGGCCGAGAATAGCAAATATATTACTCGTATAGATCAGATACGGATCAGTGGTAATCGCAAAGATCGCCGGTACACTGTCGACGGCAAAGATCAGGTCGACAAACTCGACCAGGCACAGGGCGAGAAAGAGCGGCGTTGCGTAGCGAACGAGCTTACCGGACAGCGGATCGGGCTTGTGCACCCAGAAATGCCCATCAGCGAAATCATCGGTAATCCGCAGCCGCCGCTGCAGAAACTTAAGCAGTGGGTTGTTGGCGATGTCCGGCTTCTGGTCGGCGGCCAACAGCATCTTGATACCGGTCAGGATGAGGAATGCTGCGAAAATGTAAAGCAGCCAGTTGAACTCGCTCACTAGCGCCGCGCCGACGCCAATCAGCAGGCCGCGAAGGACAATAACGCCGAGAATGCCCCAAAACAGGACGCGATGCTGGTAGCGGCGTGGAATGGCGAAGAAGGAGAAGATGAGGGCGATGACGAAAACGTTGTCGAGGGACAGCGACTTCTCGATAACATAGCCGGTGAAGAACTTGACCCCGGCATCCGACCCCAGATGGAGCCAGAGCCCGCCACCGAAGGCGCAGGCGATGGCAATATAGAGTGCGGACAGCCACAGGCTTTCCTTGACGCTGATTTCATGCTGCTTACGGTTCAGCACGCCCAGATCAAAGACAAGCAGAAGAACAACGAGACCAAGAAACAGAATCCACAGCCAGGTGGCTTTGCCAAGAAAGTCTGCGAACAGGAAGGTGCTGAGAACCTCCATGCATGACCCCTCTGAATATCGCGCCGCGCCAGCGCAAGCTTAAGGCGTAAGGATCCGACATCATAGCCGACGCCTCGGCTACCAGAGGGGCCCGGATCCGGTTGACTTGCAGATAGGGATGATGGCGACGACGGTCAATCGTGCCTGGCTTCGGACCTTTGGATCTGGGCTCAAATCACCAGGAAGAGGCTGAACAGGGCGATCACCGCCAAGCGTGCTGCGCCGGCGACTACCGGCGGGATGCCTGCATGGCCGGCGCTGCGCCAGACGCCGACGACGAAGAGAAGGTTATAGGGTAGGGGAAGGAGATGCAGCGCAAGCAGCAGCACGGGTGCCAGCGGCTTTATTGCCTCGGCAGCGCCGGTGTGGCGCGATAGCACGATCACCGCCAGCGACAGCGCGCTGCCTGCGAGGTTGATCAAGAGCCCCCAAAATACCGCCCAGTCCCAGAACGCCTCACGCAGCGGCAACTGGCCGGACCCGAGGGCCTTCAACCGCGAAACAAGGCAGCGCATTGGCGGCAGTTCGTCGTTGGCGATGTGGATACCAATTATGCCAGACCTGGAGCGATTTGGCGATGGCAGCGGTCGCGCGACCGAAACGATACGGGGGGCGTCATCGCCCCCGTCGGTTGGTTCCCTCACCCAAAGGCCGCCGTTGATCGAAGGCGGTTTCGGTTGCCTTTGGTGCTCCCTGATGGACTTGCCAGCTGGCGTGGCAAAACACTCGATTTAGCGAAAAGCGGACAGCCTGGGTGAGGGATTCCGTCGTCAACTTTGAGCTGCTGACGCCAAACGCGCCAACGGCCCCGGGGCGTCTATCATAGCAGGCCCGGTTTGCCGGCCTGCCAACGGGCAAATTCGGTGGTGAGGAGGGCGACGTGTTCACGTTCCTCCGCAGCCAATTCCTTGTAGAGCTGATGCTCAACTGAATCAGCACCTGCCTGCTCACTCCGTTCGCTGAAATAGGCGACAGCGCGCTCCTCGAAGGCGATGGCGATGCGGAACAGGCTGGACGGATCGTTGGGTTTATTCTCCAGCCCGGCGTAGATGGCCGCCCGATCGAGCGAGAAGTCTTTTGATGGTGCGGTGACCTGCGCATGGTAGCGCTTGGCCAGCGTGTCCATGTGCTCGGTTTCCATCTCGGCGAATCGACCAAACAGTTCCTTCAGCATCGGGTCCTGTGATTCCTGGCTGGCGCGCAAGTAGAATGCTTGGCCACCCAGCTCGATTTCGAATGCGGTCCGGATCGCGGCCAGCGCCGCTTCGTCTTCCAGATCGCGATCGCCAAGCACTTCAAGACGGCCATTGCAATAGGGGCACATTCCGTAGGGGAATGCAAACCCCTCGCTCACTTTGCCGCAGTCGGTGCAGTGCCACTGTACCATCGATTGGGCACAGCAGATGTACGCCTCCTCGCCTTCGAGGGGCTGGTGGCATTTGGGACAGAGCATGCTTCTTTTCCTTTGATCTCAGGCAACGGTGGCGGCTGGCGCGGCGCTGGCATCCTGAGCGGAGCCGAGCGGCACCGGCGGCACGAAGGCTGCCAAGTCGTCTGCGGTGAGCGGCCATTTCTGCTTCTTCTGCTGCAGATAGGCGCCGATCGCCTTCGCCGCCCGCCGTCCGGCACCCATCGCCAGGATGACTGTCGCTCCACCGCTGACGATATCGCCGCCGGCAAATACGCCTGGGAGGTTGGTCGCCTGGGTCGCATCGTCAGCGACGATGTTACCCCACTTGTTCAACGCCAGGTCCTTGGCCGACTGACCGATAATCGGGTTGGCGTTGGTGCCGAGGGCGTAGATCACCGTGTCGCAGTCGAGTTCGACGAACTCATCGAGTGGCACCGGCTTGCGCCGGCCTTTCTCGTCGGGTTCACCCATCACCATTTTCTGCACCTTCATGCCGGCGACGTTGCCGTCGGCATCGGTGCGGATTTCCACCGGCGCATGCAGGAAGAGGAATTCGATGCCTTCTTCCTTGGCGTGGCGCAGTTCCTCGATGCGTGCCGGAGCCTCGGCCTCGGTGCGGCGGTAGACACAGCGCACGGTGGGCACGCCAAGCCGCTTGGCGACGCGTAGGCAGTCCATGGCCGTATTGCCGGCGCCGATGACGACAACGCTATTGCCGAGGGTGATCGGCGTGTCGAGGTAGGGGAACTTGTCCCCACCCATCAGATTGATCCGGGTGAGAAACTCGTTCGCCGAGTAGACCTGACCGGCAAACTCGCCCGGGATGCCGAGGAAGGATGGGGCGCCGGCGCCGGCGCCGACGAACACCGCATCGTAACCCTGACCGTTCATCAGCTGGGCGATGGTAAACGTCTTGCCGATGACCTTGTTGGTTTCGAAGTGGACGCCCATGTCGGCCAGCCGCTTCACCTCACGGTCGATGATGTCGCGCGGCAGGCGGAAGGAGGGGATGCCATAACGTAGCACCCCACCGACCACGTGCAGCGCCTCGTAGACCGTTACCTCGGCGCCGAAGCGGACCAGATCGGCCGCGGCAGCGAGTCCCGCCGGTCCCGAGCCGACGATGGCGACCCGCCCCAAAGACTCGGCAAAGGTCGCGGGGACCACCGGCTTGGCCTGCGCATGATCGCCGACAAAACGCTCAAGCCGACCGATCGCCACCGATTCCATCTTCCGGTTGATGACGCACTGGCTTTCGCACTGCGTCTCCTGCGGACAGACGCGACCACAGATCGACGGGAACAGATTGGACTCGTTGATCACTGCCAACGCGCCATCAAGGTCGCGCACCAGCACATGGCGGATGAAGCGTGGAATGTCGATGGTGACCGGACAGCCACTGACGCAGGTTGGCTTGGCGCACTGGATGCAACGCTCAGCCTCTTGGAAGGCCTCGCGCATCGAGTAGCCGAGGTTGACCTCCTTGAAGTTGCGCGCCCGCTCGGTGGCGTTGCGCTCGGGCATCGGCGTCTGGTGCGGCGCCAGTTCCTTCAGCTTCTTGTAGCCGCGCTTGCCTTCGTCGAAGAGCTGCTTTTCCAGGTTGCAGAGGTGGGAGTAGTCATCGCTGGCCTTGGATTCCTCACTCTTGAACCGGCGCTGGCGGGCGATCAGTTCCTTGAAGTCCACCTGGTGCCCGTCGAAGTCGGGGCCATCGACACAGGCGAAGCGAACGTCGCCACCGACGGTGACGCGGCAGGAGCCGCACATCCCGGTGCCATCAACCATGATGGCGTTCAGCGACACCATCGTCTTGACGCCAAACGGGCGGGTGGTTTCGACGCAGGCATTCATCATCGGTAGCGGGCCGATGGCGACCACCAGATCGGGCTTGTCGCGTTCGAGAAGTTCATGCAATGCGGTGGTGACAAAGCCGGGCTTGCCGTAGCTGCCGTCATCGGTGCAGACGATCAGGTCGTCGCAGTACTTGGCGAACTTGTCTTCCCAAAACACCAGGTCACGATTGCGAAAGCCGATGATCCCGGTGATGCGGTTGCCGGCTTCCTTGAACGCGCGCAGCTGCGGATAGACCGGGGCGACGCCAAGACCACCACCGACGAGAACCACGTGGCCCACCTTGTCGACATGCTGCGGCAGGCCGAGCGGGCCGACGAAATCGGTAAAGCTGTCGCCTTCCTTGTAGCGATCACGCATCTCGATTGTCGTCTTGCCGAGGGACTGCACCACCATGGTGATGGTGCCTTTCTCGCGATCGAAGTCGGCGACGGTCAAGGGGATGCGCTCGCTGCCTTCATGCAGGCGGAGCATGACAAAGTGCCCTGGCTCGGCAGCATTGGCCACATCGGGAGCGGCCACTTCCCAGAGGAAGGTGATGTCAGAAAATGCCTCGCGGCGAAGAATCGTGTACATCGTTGGTCTTCTCGTCTTCTGCGATGCGCTAGCCGTCCCTATCGAAACCCTAGGCGGATTACGGTCGCGACGAAATAGCCATTTTGGTCTGAGTGCCCCCAAAGGGGATGGCGAAGATCCCCCTGAAACGGCAAGTTATTCCCGGGGAACACGCCGCCGATCTGATCGAGGGGCACGAATACGCTTGTCGACTCTTTTTCTTCGCAGGATTTCTCCGCGTCGCGCAACACCTTGAACACCCTCTCGGTCAGTGGACCGGAGCTGAGAAAGTCCTCGTAGGCGCGAAGCAGATAGTCGTGCAGCAGGGCATCGCGGGCTGCGTCATCGGCCGGCTCTTCCTCTGCCTTGATCAGATAGTCATGGAAGCGCTGCAGGATGTGCAGGCGCAGCCGGTTAACCACTGCGGTGTCATAGTCGATCTTGAAGTGATCGAGGAAATCTTCCGCCGTTTCCAAAGACTGGAGTTCGGAGGGAAGAGAAATCATGCCGCGACCTCCTGGTGTTGACGGGTCCGCTCGTAGAAGTGGCGGAGCATCGTCGGCGACGGTGCCGTCTTGTTGCTTGTTGCGAACCGACGTACCCATTCGAGAATGACATCGGCGCGATGACGATCGATGGGTAGCCCCATTTGGGTATAAACGTGCTGGATGGCAGCTGCCCCTGAATGTTTGCCGAGCACCACCTGATGTTCCCGCCCGAAGTCATCCGGGTCGAGGGACTGGTAGTTGAGGCGATCACGCAGCAGACCGTGTACGTGGATACCGGCCTCATGGGTAAAGACGGCGCCACCGACAATGCTCTTGCCCGCGGGAACGGGGCGCTGCGAGGCATTGGCCACCAGTGCGGAGATCTGCGGCAACCGCCGCCGGTCGACGCCGGTTTCGCGGTGGTAGAGAAAGGCGACGGCGGCGACGATCTCCTCCAGCGGCGCATTGCCGGCCCGCTCGCCGAGACCGTTGACGGTGGTGCTCACATGACTGGCGCCGCCGCGTACGGCGGCGAGGGAAACGGCGGTGGCGAGGCCCAGATCGTCGTGGGCGTGGATCTCCAACTCCAGATCGGTGGCGGCGCGCAGGCGGCGGAACAGGTCGTAGGTGAGGAAAGGATCGAGGACACCGAGCGTGTCGGCGAAACGGAAGCGTCTGGCGCCGGTCCGTTCGGCGACTTCGATGACACGAAGGAGGAAATCCGGATCGGCACGGGAAGAGTCTTCGCCACCGACGGCTACGGCAAGGCCGCGATCGCGCGCATAGGCAATAAGGGTGGCCAACTGCTGCAGCACCCACGCCGAATCCCGATCGAGCTTGCGACGGATCTGCTGTTCGGAGACCGGGATCGACAGATTGATCATCGCCAGACCGCAGGCAACCGCCGCATCGATGTCGATGCGTGTCGCCCGGCACCAGCCGATGGCAGTGGCCGGCAGCTTGAGGGCGACGATGCGGCGAATACCCGCCTGTTCGTCCGCGCCCATCGCAGGAATGCCGACTTCCATCTCGCCGACGCCGGCATCGCTGAGGGCGCTGGCGATGGCGATCTTCTCTTCGTGGGTGAAAGCAACACCAGCGGTCTGCTCTCCATCACGCAGCGTGGTGTCGTTGATCACCGGCCCCGGTGCGGCAGCCGTGTTCTCATGCTCTAGCGCATCGGTCATGGAGTAAACGATTTCCCACAGGCGCAGCGGTTGCCGATATTGGGGTTGTTGAAGACGAAGCCGGCGGCTTCAACACTCTCGACGTAATCGATGTGCATGCCGTCAATCATTGGCAGGCTGAAAGGATCAATGAAAACCTGCACGCCGTCGAATTCGTACACCTGGTCGACCTTGCGAGCATTGGCGTCCAGGCCGAGGATGTACTTAAGGCCGGCACAGCCGCCCTCCTGGACGCTGATTCTGAGGCCGGTCGCTTGGCCATTCGAGTTAGCGATGAGGCGCCGAAGAACCTCTTTCGCGTTGTCGGTGAGTGCCACCATGCTATCGCTCCTCTTGCCGTCGCCTGCACATGCGACGCTGCCAAGGAAATCAATGCAACGTCCGTACCAACATCTAACATACTGATCTGTGGGTGTTTTTTGTTTGTGCGGGTTGTCGGATATGGGACAGATGAACGCGTTGTCGGCTTTATGACATGGGTCGACGCAACGGTAGCAGCGGCTCTCCGGTTTCTTCGGCGAAGCAGATACCCACGTCGGTGCAAACCTCGCAGTTCGGCGCCTTGCAGACGAGGACGCCATCGAACTGGCAGAGCTCACGATAAAAAAACTTCTTCCACTTCATATCTTTGGTGTTACGCAGGGCCAAGGGTGCAAAGTGGCGGACGAGGAGGCGGCTCAGCTCGCCGCGATTGGTCAGCCCGAGGTCTTGCCACAGATGATTGGCGCCGAGCGATCGGCGCGCAACCATCGCTGCCAACCAAGCCGAACACTCCTCATCGCAAGTCCGGTTGTCGAGCAGCAACTGATGCAAATCCGGCTCTTCGACGGCATCTGCCACCGCTGCCGCCTCGGCGGGAAGGGAGGTGAGAAGAGCCTGGGCATGCGGAAAATAGCGTCCAAAAAGACGCTGCAGTGCATCGCGGCCCAGGCCGCTGGCATCGGTAAGGGGCCGCTCCGTCTCGCTCAGGGCGATCGCCAGCACACACGCAAACACATGGCGATCAAATATATCGCCATCGTCGGCGGCGCCTTCCCGCTCGTCCCGGCCGCCGCCGTTCAACAGCCCATAGGCATCGACCGCGGTCAGGACAGGGGGGTCAATGCGCGCTCAGGCGGCGACGAAGTGCTGCGCCTTGGTCGTACAAACGCGCATGCACGCGCGGCAGCCAACGCAGTTGCCGCTGTTTTCGACGACGGTGATCATCCGCTCCGACTCTTCTTCTTCGGGATCGACGATTTCGCCGTCTTCATTGATCGCCTTCAGCGCCATGACGTTCTGGCCGCACACCTTGAAGCAGCGGCCACAACCGATGCAGATTTCCGGATCGATGGAATCCAGGTAGAGCGGCGTCCACGGCGTGCCGTCACGAGTTAAAAAGGGACCATCACTCATTCTATCCTCCCTGGTACATAATCTCAAAGTTTGGCGATTTCGGGGTAGGCGTTGATCATCGACGTGGCTTCGGCCACCAAGCGGTTGCCCTCGGTGGCGAGGTCGGTAAGAGTGTCGAAACCGAAACGGTGAATGTCGCGCAGGTTGCGGCTGACAACGACCAGTCGCCCGGCGAGCATCACCAGCCGGCCGTAGCCTTCGTGCGACAGCTTGAGGATCGGTGAGGCAATGATGCCGGTTGCCTGTTCCACGCTCAGGCCGACGGCATTATAGAACTGCTCCACCCGCCAGATGGCGCGCCGGTCGGGATCGGCGATGACCGGAATCTTCCGCCGCTGCTCGCGGCTGAGGATGTACGGCTCCAACACATCGGCATCGCTTTTCTTCGCCCACACACCATGCGCATCGTGCGCACGCATTTGCCGAACGAGGGTGACGATAAACGGCAGCTTGAGCGGATCGACGCCTTCAGGCGCAGGTGGCGTTGCTGCCGGTTCGTCACTCANTTCCTCGTCCTCCTCATCATCAACAAACGAAGGAACCTGATCATCGTGCTTGCGCAAGGCCTTGCGTAACCACGGTGGCGGCGAGCCGTTCAGCATTGTCTTCAGTCGCTCAAGAATGTCGGCGATCGGCTCCGGCCGCGGGACCTTGACTGGATGAATGCGGTGCGCCACGACGCGTGCCGCTGCCGGTCCGCCGATGGCGGCTACGAACAGCAGTGAGCAGTCGTCGATGGCCGAAATCCGCGCCTCCAGCCGATCGTGGCCATCCTCGGCATGGTTTCCATCCTGCTTGCTGCCTGCATCGAAGCGCACCGCCTCAACAAACCGGTAGCCGTCTGGGGCAATCTCGTAGACGGCGAAGTTGCGCGCACCGGCAAAATGAGCATCAAGCATGTGCAGGTCTTGTGTCGCGAACGCGACCTTCATAACTCCTCCTTCGGCCGAGGCAGCCGACTTAGGCATCGGGCTGGCTTCAACCACTCTTAGTCTACGCATGGCTCACCATCCGTTCTGGTGGTTCCACATGACGGGTTGCGGGAGCACTGTCGTGGGCGGCCTCGTGTTCGCCGCTGTGGTCGAGCAGCAGGTTGCCAAGATCGAAAATGAGGCGACGGGTGCCGCGATAGCCCACCGACAGTGCATGTGCCGCGCCGAGGCGATCGAAAATCGGGAAGCCGACTCGATACAGCGGCAGGCCAAGGCGTTGCGCCGGGGCTGCCCCGTGCGCATTGGTCAGGATGAGATCGGTGCCGGCCGCGGCATCCTCGAGATCGCCCAAATCACCGATGCAGACGGTGTCGGCGGGGATATCGCCCAACAGTTCGGACGAAACCGTCGTCACTGCGGTGGTGACCTTTGCCCCCAGGCTGGTGACGAGGCGGGCGAGAGCGAGCAGCAGATCGGGCTCGGCGGCGATGGCGATCTTTGCTTCGCCAAAGGGGAAATGCGCGTCGAGCATGGCATCCACCAGCCGGCTCCGCTCACGCTTGACCCGGTCGCTGGGACCGCTGCCGCTGATCTCGATCAATGTTTCCACCATGGCGTCGACGGCATCAAGTCCGGTCATCGACGGGAACACTCGGTAGGGTACTCCGGCGCGGGCGGTGAGCGCGGCCGCTGCAGGGCGCATCTGCTCGCCGACGGCAAACGTCATCACCGACTGACCAAGGCTGCGGATTTCCGCGACCGTGGTGCCACCAAGCGAGGTGGGCACGTGGGTGTCTGGCACCCAACCATCCAGCGAACGCGACAGATCCGGCAGGACAACCGTTTGCAGGCCGAAGCCTTCGATGAGATCGCGGAGTTCCTCCACGTCGGCGGGCGTCAGGTGACTGCCGGGGAGAAGATTGACCTGGCGAAGGGTTTTCTGGCCGGTGGCGGCTGGAACGAGCGATTCGATAGTCGCCTTGACCGCGGAACTCCAGCCTTCCTGCAAGCCGCCCATATAGTCCGGCGTCGACGCATAGACGATGTCGAGGTCCGACCACTCCGGGTGATTGCGGGTAATCTGTTTCAGGTCACCGGCCATATCCTCGCCGCGGGTCTCCGTCAGGGCGGTGGAACACAAGCCGATCACCCGCGGCTGTGCCCGCGAGCGGAGGTTGATGATCGCTTCCTCCACATGATCGGCGCCACCGAGAATGGTCGAGAGCTCGTTCATCGCCGTGGTCTGCAGCGGGATCGCTTCGCGAAAGTGGCGCACCATCAACACCAGGGCGAAAGCGGTGCAGCCCTGGCTGCCGTGAAACAGCGGAATGCAGCGATCGATGCCGAGAAAGGCAAGGGCGGCGCCCAAGGCGGGACTGACCTTGAGCGGATTGGTGCTGGCAGCGCGCGCCGGGTTGAGAATGCTGTTCATGCCAACTGNCTCCGCCGGGGCCGCGTCCCAAGGTGCCGGCCGCCGGGTGTGCGACCAGACCGGGTTCGCCAGTTCGCTGTCCACCAACCGGGCAAAGCGCACCGTGCCTTCGTAGCCGGCATAGCCGTGGTGCCGCTCCTGGTTGATGTCGAGCCAAGGGGTTCGTGTCTTTAAGGCGACAAACTGGGTGCGGCCGCCGGACATCAGGATGTCGGCCTCGCCGCTTTTCAACATGCGGAAGAGTTCGCGCGGCGGAATCTGGTCTACCATCGGCGCATCGTCACCCATCAGCGCCTTGATCCGCTCCTTGTCTTCCACCGTCGACTTTCGCACCGAGGTCTTGACCACCACCATGCCGAGTTCGGTCAAGGCACTGATCATCGCCCAGGATTTAACCCNCCCGGTGTAGAGCAGGACGCGCTTGCCGCTGAGGCGGGCGCGATAGGGCTCCAACGAGGCAGTGGTTGCCGCAGCAGCGTCCTCGGTCCACGTCCGCGTCCGCTCGATCAGCTCCGCCGGCGCACCACGCGCCACCAGCATCTCGGCGATCGTCCGTAGCGAGGTGGTCGTGCCTTCGACGCCGTAGAAGGAGCCTTCGAAGTAGGGGATGCCGAACCGGCTTTCCATCTTCCGCGCCAGCGACACCAGCGCCTGACTGCAGACCACCATATTCACCCGCGCCCGATGCGCGGTGCAGACCTGGTGATAGCGGGCGTCGCCGGTGATCGTCGCCAGGACGCGGATGCCGAGCTTTTCCAGCAGCGGTCGGACCTGGGCAAATTCGCCGGCGACGTTGTATTCGCCCAGCAGATTGATGTCGTAAGGGGTGGAGTCCTCCGGCTCGCGCGTACCGATCACATGATCGAGGAGCGCTTCGCCGGCGAGCTTGTTACCGAAATTCTTCGATCCGGCAAAACCGGGTGCCGTCACCGGAATCACCGGCGTGGCCAAGCGCTTCGCTGCTTCGGCGCACACCGCTTCCACGTGGTCGCCGATCAGCGATGGCACACAGGTGACATAGACGAACACCGCCGGCGGCTGATGCCGGCGGACGATCTCCTTGATCGCCTTGTAAAGCTTCTTCTCGCCACCGTGGATGATGTCCAACTCGGTCAGGTCGGTGGTGAAGCCGGTGCGGTAGAGCATTGGGCCGCTGGAGCCGACGTTGCGGCTGTCCCAGCTGTTGCCTTCACAGGCGATCGGCCCGTGCACCAGATGTGCCGCATCGGTAATCGGCTGCAGGGCGATTTTGGCGCCATCGAAGGCACAGCCGCCGGCGGCAGCGCCGGGAGTGAGGGTCTTCGCGGAGCAACCGGCACGGCGATCGCGATCCGTCTTGTCGCGGTTGACCGCGCAGCCGGGCTCATCGAAAGCTTTGGCAAGTTTGTCCGTCAGCATCGGCAGCTCCCGTCGAACCGTCGGTGGTGGCGCAAAAGCAGAACCTCCGCTCCGCTGCCACCCTCTTCCGGCGGAAGAGGGCGCAAGCGAGGCGAAAGCGAGGAGGGACCCTCGACCATCGGCCGCCGGTCAGCGAGTCAGGTCGAAGCTGATATCGTTGACGCCGGCGACGTTTGTCTGCGAGTCCAGGATGTCGAACACCTTATCCAGGATGCGCACCAACACCTGCAGACCGCCCTGATAACCCCAGGTCGGGAAGCGGTGATGGTGGTGACGATCGAAGATCGGGAACGACAGCCGGATCAGAGGGATGCCGGTATCGCGCTCCAGATACTTGCCGTAGGAGCTGCCGATTATCAGATCGGTGGGCTCGGTGAACAGGAGCGAACGCACGGCCCACAGGTCTTTGCCGGGCCACACCTGGGCCCGCGCACCGAAGGGAGAGGAGTCGAGAACTGCCTTCACCTTCTTTGCCCAGGCCTTGTTGCCGTTGCTGGCAACCACGTGCACCGGCTCCGCACCCACTTCCATCAGGAAGCGGACCATGCCGATGCAGAAGTCGGGATCGCCGAAGACGGTGAACGTCTTGCCGTGCAGGTAGGCCTGCGAGTCGGTCATCGCATCGACGAGGCGACCGCGCTCGATCGCCAGTTCCTGCGGGATCGGCTTGCCGGTCATCTCGGACAGCTTCATCAGGAATTCGTCGGTCGCGGCGACACCGAGGGGATAGTTGAAGGCTTCCGTCGCCTGGCCCTTGTTCTTGATCATACCAAGCGTCTTACGCGTGCAGTACTGCTGCATGCTGATCGTGGCTTTGGCGTTGATCGCGTCCTTCGCCTCTTCGATCGTCGTGCCTTCCGCATACATGCGGAAGGTGCCGTCGGCCGGGGTGTCGTAGATGTCGGCGGGATCGCTGATGATCGTCGCGTCGACCCCCATCAGGCCAAACATCCGCTTCAGTTCACGGTTATTGCCGACACAGTAGCCGTCAAAACCGGGAATGACGTTGATCTTCTCGTTTGGGGTCGGCGTAAGATCGGCCCAGAAGTAGCTAAGGATCCCTTCCAGCATGTTGTCGTAGCCATCGCAATGGCTGCCGGTAAAGGAGGGCGTGTGTGCCGACGGGACCGGGAAGTCCGCAGGGATCGCGCCCTGCTGCTTCGCCGTGGTGATGAACGCCTGCAGGTCATCGCCGATGACTTCCGCCATGCAGGTGGTCGAGACGGCAATCGCGGTCGGCTTGTAGAGCGTGTAGGAATTTTGCAGGCCGTCGATCATGTTGGCGAGGCCACCAAAGACGGCGGCGTCCTCGGTCATGTTCGAGGAGACTTGGGTCGACGGCTCCTTGAAGTGACGGGTGAGGTGCGAGCGGAAGTAGGCGACACACCCCTGCGAACCGTGCACGAACGGCAGCATGCCGGCAAAACCCGATGCGCAAAAGGTGGCACCGAGCGGCTGGCAGGCGCGGGCAGGATTGACCGTTACGGCCGTCCGCGCCAAGTTCTTTTCCCGATAATCCCAGGACTTCGTCCACTCGGCAACTTCCGCAATCTTTTCAGCGGAATGGCCACACTCGAAGTCCTCACGCTTGCGCGCGAACATTTCCTGGTATTCGGGATCTTTGAATAGTGCAACGTGGTCTTTGATCTGGTCTGTAGACTGCGGCATCTCAAATGTCTCCTAATGACGTTCCAAATCCCGCCTCCCTCCCGAACCGCGGCCCCTCCCGTTGGGGAGGGGCGTGGGCTCGGTTGTGAAAGCGAGGGGAGCGTCCGGTCTTAGGCTTCAGTCGGGGTGGCTTCAGCCGTAGCCCAGGGTACCTTGGTCAAACCCCAGGTCGGGCTGTTAACGGCCATGTCCATATCGCGGGCGAACACGGCAAAGCCGTCGTACCCATGGTAAGGACCCGAATAATCCCAAGAGTGCATCTGACGGAATGGGATGCCCGCCTTTTGCGTCGAGTACTTCTCCTTGATGCCGGAGCCGACGAGATCGGGACGGATCTTCTGGACGAACTTCTCCAACTCGTAGCCGGTCACGTCGTCGTAGATCAGCGTGCCATCCTTCACGTAGTCCATGGTCCGCTGATAGTCGTCCTTGTGGGCGAATTCATAACCAGCGCCGACGATTTCCATACCGAGGTCTTCGTAGGCGTTGATCATATGGCGGGGACGCAAACCACCCACGAACAGCATGACCTTCTTGCCTTCGAGGCGCGGCTTGTAGCGAGCGATCACCGCGTCGGCCAGCGGCCGATACTTGGCAATCGTTTGTTCGGCTTTCTCCTTGATCGTGTCGTCGAAGAACTCCGCAATCGCCCGGATCGAAGCCTCGATCCGGGAGGGACCGAAGAAGTTGAACTCGAACCAGGGCGTGCCGTACTTCTCTTCCATGTGCCGGGAGATGTAGTTCATCGACCGGTAGCAGTGGATGAGATTGAGCTTGGCTTTCGGGGCGATCTCCAACTCGGCCAGGGTCGAGTCACCGGTCCACTGGGCGATGACGCGCAGCCCCATCTCCTCGAGGATCTTTCGCGAGGACCAGCAGTCACCGCCGATGTTATAGTCACCGATGACGACTACGTCGTAGGGCGTGCTCTCGAACTCGGGGTGCTCATTCTTGCCCATGACCCAGTCGCGCACCGCATCGTTGGCGATGTGGTGACCGAGGGACTGGGAGACGCCGCGAAAGCCTTCACAACGCACCGGCACCACCGGCTTGCCGATCTCTTCACCCTTCTCGCGTGACACCGACTCGATGTCGTCACCGATCAGGCCGACCGGACATTCCGACATCACCGAAATGCCACGGTTGAGCGGGAACAGTTCTTCGATTTCGTCGATCACCTTCCGCAGCTTCTTGTCGCCGCCGAAGACGATGTCCTTCTCTTGGAAATCGGAGGTGAACTGCATGGTTCCGAAGGAGTCGACGCCGGTCGTTCCCACGTAATAGTTGCGCCGCTGTGACCATGAATAGTGACCACAGCCCACCGGTCCATGCGAAATATGGACCATATCCTTCACCGGCCCCCAGACCACGCCCTTGGCGCCAGCATAGGCACAGCCACGGACACTCATCACGCCGGGAATTGACTTGATGTTCGACTTCACACCGCAGTCAGAAGCGCCATCATTGGTCACGGATAAGTGCTTCGCGCGCTTTTTACCCGTCTTTTCCGGATAAGCGGACAGCACTTCCTTGATTAGGGCCTCGTGAAACTCCTTGTCGTTTTTGTACTCGATTGTCTTGACGACGGTCATCCGTCTCTCCTCCGCTTGGGGGCCGTTAGCTGCAACAGGACTAGGCGTTAACGGCAACCCGCTTCATAGCAGCCTCTTTCGCCTCCAACTCGGCGATCATCTGCTCGTCGGATTTGATGATGCCGAAGTCCATCAGCATCTCTTCCAGCTCATCCATGCCCACCGGGGTCGGGATCACGCCCTTACCCGAGTTCTCGTGGATCTTCTTCGCCAGCACCCGGTACTCGTCTGCCTGCGGGTGGTCCGGCTGATACTGGATCACCGTCTGCCGACGCAGCTCGGCGTGCTGCACCACGTTGTCGCGGGGAACGAAGTGGATCAGCTTGGTGCCGAGTTTCTTCGCCATCGCGTCGGAGAGGTCAATCTCGCGGTCGGTCATCCGCGAGTTGCAGATCAGGCCACCCAGGCGGACACTGCCGGTGGTGGCATACTTGAGAATGCCCTTGGAGATGTTGTTGCACGCATAAAGCGCCATCATCTCGCCCGACATGACGATATAGATTTCCTGCGCCTTGTTCTCGCGGATCGGCATCGCGAACCCGCCGCAGACCACGTCGCCCAGAACGTCATAGGAGATGTAGTCCATGTCGTCGTAAGCGCCGTTCTCCTCGAGGAAGTTGATGGCGGTGATGACGCCGCGGCCGGCGCAGCCGACGCCCGGCTCCGGGCCACCGGATTCGACGCACTTGATCCCCTTGAAACCTTCGCGAATGACTTCTTCGGGTTCGAGGTCCTCAACCGAGCCCTTCTCGGCGGCAAGGTGAAGTACGGTCTGCTGCGCCTTCGAATTCAGGATCAGACGAGTCGAGTCAGCCTTCGGATCGCAGCCGACGATCAAGATCTTTTGCCCCATCTCCGCCAGCGCCGCGAGGCAGTTCTGGGAGGTGGTGGATTTGCCGATGCCGCCTTTACCGTAAAAGGCGATCTGACGGAGAGCTGCCATAATCTAAACTCCTGTCGCTCGGGAAACACGTGGGCTAAGCGCCCTTGGGCCTTAAGAAGCAATGTGTGTGCCAACCGCCATAACTCTAGAAAAATAAAGCAATATCAATATGTTATATGGAAGTGAGGCGATCCAGGTCGTGGTGTTCGGAAGGCGACAATCTCCGACAAACTGTTCGAACCGGGACAGCATTCGTCATCAACGACCGCGCGCCGGGGGGCGATGGTCCGGTGTTTGCTTGCAAGTGAGAACGATTATGCAGGAGGGTGACGAGGGCCCGATGGACCAGGCTACGAAATCGCCTCGAGCGGCCTGGCGGCGGGGTGACGGCACCAACCTCATCGGCATTCCAACTGGCCTGTTCGCCAGCGCCGCGTACAACAGCAGCAATCGATCGGTGCACATTGCCGGTGTGCGCGAGATGAACACCGATTTGTTCCGCTTGCTGGATGCCGCCGGTTCGCTTGAGGAAGCAAGCGGTCTGTTCTCCGCCTACATGGCGACCATGTTCGGATTATCCGAGGAACGGAAGCCGCTCCACGGGACTGATGCTCCGAATGAGCCGCCGGTGAAGCGTCGATATCGATCCAGCTACCTGCGCCTGCTGCGCGGCTGGGCCTTCGATTCCAATGCATCCGAGGGCGCCATGCTGAAAGGCTGGGTGGAGAGCCGGTTCGGCCTCGTACCGACCTTCCACCGCCAGCCGCTCACCGATTTTCACTCCGCCGCCTGGGCGCGCTATGTCGAAGAGNNAAAAATGAGTAGCCGCTTCGACAATAACGCAATCCTCAGCCAGCTCGATCTGCTGTACGAGTTCGCCCAGTGGGCGCTTAGCCGATTCCAACCGGAGCAGCCGTTGCTCCGCCTGTACCGCGGCGTCAACGATTTCGAAGAGCATCAGATCGTTGAGCGACGATCCCGCCGACAGGTTGTCCTGCGTCTGAACAATCTTGTGTCATTTACGAGCGAGCGGGACATGGCCAGCTGGTTTGGCGATCACATTTTGGAGGCCGAAGTGCCAAGGATGAAGATATTGTTTTTTAATGCGCTTCTGCCCCGACACACCTTGAAGGGTGAGGGCGAACTGTTGGTGATTGGCGGCGATTATCTCGTAACCGCGTCGTACTACTGATCGCAGACGAAGGGCAGATGATATGAGCGCGGCGACTCCCATCGAGCCGACCGACGCCGTCCTTGACCGTGCCTTGGGCGCGTATCTTGGTTTCGCCATCGGCGATGCCCTGGGGGCGACGGTTGAATTCATGACCCCGTCGGAGATTGCCCGCCAATACGGCGTGCACTCGCGAATGATCGGCGGCGGTTGGCTGAAGCTGGATCCGGGACAGGTCACCGACGATACCGACATGACGCTGTGCGTCGGTCGGGCGATACTTCACGCTGGCGGTTGGGATCTGAAGGGGGTGTGCGACGAGTTTGCAGCCTGGCTGAAGCGGGTGCCGGTGGATGTTGGCAATACCGTCCGCCGTGGCGTTCGCCGTTACATCCTCGATGGGAGCATGACGACGCCGCCCAGCGACGGGGATGGCGGCAACGGGGCGTGCATGCGCAACCTGCCAGTGGCGCTGGCGACCATCGGCCGGCCGGTGGAGTTCGAGCAGTGGACACTCGAACAGTGTCACATCACCCACAACCACCCGCTATCCGACGCGGCCACCTTGGCGATGGGACGAATGGTGCAGCGCTTGGTCATGGGCGGCGGCGTCGCCGCCTGCCGGGATGAGGCAAAAATCCTCATCGCTGCGCATACGCAGTTTCGCTTTGATCGCTTTCGCGGTCCCTGCTCGGCTTATATCGTCGATACGGTGTGCACTGTTTTGAAGCACTACTTCCTGACCGACACCATCCGCAGCTGCGTCACCGAAACCGTCAACATGGGCGGTGACGCCGATACGGCGGGGGCATTGGCCGGGATGCTGGCTGGCGCGACCTACGGCGCATCGACGTTGCCCGATGCCTGGCTGAAACGGCTCGATCCGAAGGTGACGGAGGAAATTAAGGCACAGGTGCCGCGACTATTGGCGGTGGCACACCTCCGCCGCTGACGCGTCGACTAAGGGGGCGAACGCGGCAGGGCGGCGGAGCCGTGGGGGCAGCGGCGGGCGAAAGTGCCGCCAATGCTGCGCTTGACGGTTTCGTCTCAGTCGAGGCGGGCGCCCACCTTAACCACAACCTGGTATTGGGTAACCTTGCCGTTTTCCACGTGACCGCGGATCTCCTGCACCTCGAACCAGCTGATGCTGGGAATGGAGGCCGACCCGGCGGCCACGGCGTTGTCAATCGCATCGGTAATCGAACTGGGCGAAGTCCCGACAAGTTCCACTTTTTTAAAGACGCTATTGGACATGCTGAATTCCCTGGTGCGCCGCCCGCGCAGGCAGCGATGCGACTTCCTGTCACATGGCGGGAGGCGTCAACGTTATCAATAAGCCGAGGAGGGGAGATCCGTGGGATACGAGCGGTGCCGGAGCACCACTCGCTCAATCGCTGCCGCTCAGACGCTTCGCTTCGAGGGTCAGGGGCAGTCGGGTGTCTGCGTCCTTTTCGGGCATCGCAAACCGCCAGCCATTGGCCAGTTCCACCCAGCCGCCCCAGAGTGCCGGTCGCTCACTGGCGACGATGTCCTGCTCCAGATCTTTCTTCGCGATGTAGAGGGAGTACTGTTCGCCCCGCCGGGCGACGGTCACTTTCATGCTAANCTNCTCCGCCGATTCAATCTCGCCACGTCGCATCCCGACGATACGTCCTCGCTCGAAAAAATCGACGGCATAAATGTAGTAGCGGTTCAGAAATTCGCCGATCGACTGCACGTAGCCCAAGTCGCCGACCTCGACCAGTACCTCGCCACGGGCGGCACCAGGATACGAACCATCGTTGCGTACTGCAGTCAGTGACCGCACCTTCTGGCTTGGCTCGAATTCGGGCGGCGAAGCAATCTCGATCTCGGTCGGCTCCATACTCGGTATCCTCGCGGCTGCGGTCTGCGATCTGAACCGCGTTGGTCAGGCGGCAAGGGTGATACAGTCGGCCGGGCAGGCGGCAACGCACTGTGGTTCGTCGAAATGTCCCTTGCACTCGTTGCACTTGCTCGGATTGATCACGAAAATGTCGCCCTTCATCTTGATGGCGGCATTCGGGCAGCCGAATTCACATGAACCGCAACCGGTGCAGGCGGACTCGTTGATTACGTAGGCCATGCTCTCTCTTCCTTCATCGTTTGGCGCGTGAGGAGCCCTGCGCCTCGGGCGCCGATGGTGCTACGCGCGTCGTTCCGTTGCAACCGTTTGGGCGTAGCAGTCGTGAAAGTGGGCGGCAATCGCCGATTCGATGTACTCGAAGGCCTGGGCATCACTGACGGTAATCCCGGCTTCGCTTAATTGCTGGCGCGGACAATTCCCGATCTTCGCACAGAGAACGTGGCGAATGCCGGCCAGGGCGACGATCGTCGTCTCGAGCTTGCTGTCGTCCCCTTCACCGCCGCCGCAGTAGCGGTCGATCCGCCGGTGGCCGATGAAACGCAGGCCATTGCTGTCGGCGGCGTAGACCTTGAACTCGCTGGCATGCCCGAAGTGCTCGTTGATCCGGCCGCCGCCCTTGCTGCACACGGCGACCAGCGTCTCCTCCGTCAATTCGAGCGCGCGAATGGTGCGGCGAGCGTCGCCGGCCTGACGGGTCTTGTCCTGTTGCTCGTGCGCGATCAAGGCGCGGTACGATTCCCGTTCGCGCGTCGTATCCTCGACGGTTTCCGGCAGCTTCGCCATGGTAAATTCCTGACCCCGGTCTTCGCCTATCAGGCCCACGGCATCGGCGCGGCACTGTCGGCAGTGGCGCATGACCCGCGCATCGCCGCTGACCTGATCTTGGACGCGCTGCAGTTCCTCCGGCGACGGTCCGCGCTGGCCGTTGAGGCCGAAGTAGGTGCCATGCGCCGGATCGGAAATGAGCGGCATGATGTTGTGGATGAAGGCACCGTGCTGACGGACGACAGTGTTGAGCTTGGCCAGATGATCGTCGTTGATGCCGGGGATCAGCACCGAATTGATCTTGACCAGGACGTCGGCACGGGCGAGGGCATCGAGACCCTCCATCTGCCGGTCGAGCAACACCGTCGCCGCTTCAAGACCGCGCAGGCGGCGGTTGTTGAAATAGACCCAGTCGTAGATTCCCTCGGAGACGTGCGGATCCACCGCATTCATCGTGATCGTTACGTGGTCGATCCCGAGCGACTTGATGGTTTCGACGTGGTCAACCAGCGCTAACCCGTTGGTGGAGAGGCAGAGACGCAGATCCGGCAGTACCTCGCGCATCAGGCGGAAGGTGGCGAAGGTGTGACGGTAGTCGGCGAGCGCATCGCCGGGGCCGGCAATGCCGACGACAGAAAGCTCGGGCATTTTCGCCGCCACCGCCTGCACCTTGCGTACGGCGTCCTCCGGGCTCAGCCGCTCGCTGACGACCCCCGGCCGGCTCTCGTTGGCGCAGTCATACTTCCGGTTGCAGTAATTGCACTGGATATTGCATGCCGGTGCCACCGCAACGTGGATGCGGGCGAAATTGTGGTGTGCCTCTTCGCTGTAGCAGGGATGATCGTTGATCCGCGCCAACACGCTGGCGGGAATGGCAGCCTCGGCCGACGGCGTGCCGCAACCACTTGTGGAGCAGCCACCGCCGGTACTGGTAGGCTTCGATGCGCGGTCAACGGTCGTTGAGCCGGCAACTGCGTCCTTGAGCGAAATGATGCTGCTGCTCACCCGCGCATCTCCCTTGTGCTGACGGCGGCACCAGCCAATTCCGGCACCTGGGAGTCTGAGCAAGAAGCGGGCCAAATCCATAGTTCCTTGATGTACAACGATTATGGCAGATGTCGCAACGGTCGCGACGATGTTGCCTCCGCGACATCCTGTCGCAAAACCTACAGTCGCTTGATGGAGATGTTGTGCTTGCGCAGGGCGTAGCCGATCTGACGCGGTGTCAGGCCGAGGATGCGGGCAGCCTTCGCCTGCACCCAGCCACACTTTTCCATCACCCGGACCAGTCGGTCGCGCTGCGGCAGGGCATCAAGATTGTCGAGATCGTCCATCTCGTTCCAATCGGCAACGTCGGCCGCATCCGCTAACTGCTCCGCTTCGGTCGGTGCCGTTGCCATCTGGAACGCCGGCCGCGGCATCAGGACCTGACAGTGGCACTGGCTCGTCTGACACGGCAGAGCCAGATCCTCGATCACTTCGCCGCGGGTCATCGTCGCCACTCGCTGGACGCAGTTTTCCAGTTCGCGCACGTTGCCCGGGAAGGAGCAGCGGGCAAGCACCTGCAAGGCGCTGCCGGCAAAGCGCATCTGGCGCTCGTTCTCCTCGTTGAACTGATTGAGAAAGTGTTCGGCGAGGGACGGGATGTCCTCCTTGCGTTCGCGCAAGGCGGGGATAAACACCGGTACGACGTTGATGCGGTAATAGAGATCGGCGCGGAAATCACCCTTGGCGACGGCGTCTTCCAGGTTGCGGTTGGTGGCGCAGACGATGCGCACGTCAACCTTGATCGTGCGGCTGCCGCCTACACGTTCGAACTCGCGCTCCTGCAGCACGCGCAGCAGCTTTGCCTGAAAGGTCTGTGAAATTTCGCCGATTTCGTCGAGAAACAGCGTGCCGCCGTCAGCAAGCTCGAAGCGACCCTTGCGATCGTGAATAGCGCCGGTGAACGAACCTTTTTCGTGCCCGAACAGTTCCGACTCGAGCAGCGTGTCCGGTAAGGCGGCACAGTTGACCTTGATGAAGGGGCCGTCCTTGCGCGGGCTGAGTGCGTGCACCGCGTGGGCGATCAGTTCCTTGCCGGTACCGCTTTCACCGCGGAGGATCACCGTCGACTTGGTCGGCGCCACCAGGTGCACCTGGGCGAAGACCGACTGCATCGGCTTCGAGTGGCCGATGACGGTGTCGACGCCCATCTCCTTGAGTGCCGTCTGTACCGCCGGCTTCAGATTGTTGCGCGGCACCGCACGAATAGCCTCGCGCTCACCCACCCGCTGGTGCAAACGCACCGTCTGGGCGATCAGGTTCGCAACCATCGTCAACAGCCGGACGTCGTCGCCAAAGCTGATTTCAGTGGCATCGTTCCAGACCCGCGCCACTGCCAGCACCCCGAAGGGCCGCCCGAAGGTTTTGATCGGGACGCCGATCAACGATATCCGCTCGTCATCAAGCGCGCCGGTAGCGCCCACATAGTCGGCGAGCAGGGGATGCTCGGAAATATTTTCGGTGACGAATGGCATCTGGCCATTGAGGATGCGCCGTGCAACCTCCTCCGGCAGGTTGGCGCCGCCGTTCTGATCGGCGACGCGACCGGGACAGGCGGCAGTCACCTCGATCGCACCCGCGTCATCGACGATGGCGACGACGCCGCGGCGCATTTCGAGGTACGAAGACATCAAGTTGAGAACGGCGCGCAAAGAAGCTTCAAGATTGGTTGATGAACTCAGAATTTTGGAGATCTCGTAGAGACTTACCAATGACAATGCAGCGGTATTGCGAGGACGTTCGATGGTCATGCCCGAACCTCACCGATAGAAAATACCAACAATCGCATCGTCCCATCCGTTCCCTGTTCAACCTGCTCGACGACAGAAATATCTCGTTATTCGAGTTATCTCCGCCCTGCACCGCAACGACCGCCAACAGTATTGCTCCAAACGCAACCATACTGATCGAACACAACGGCGCGATGCTGCCGTTTTCAACCTGTAGGGGGCGACGGCGTGGCGGTCATCGGCACCTTCAGTGCTCCGGTCTGCATCGCCGATTATCTTAAACTTAAGCAAAACCAATGCCACGCTGCAGGCTGGCAAGTCGTCAATGTTTTCTGACGCTTGCAGCAGCCACGACAATCCCTACAACCGAGCAAATGACTAAGGTATCACCGCCTGTGGTTCTTTTGCCCAATTGGTGCGCAACCGCTTGCGCCGCTAGCGGCTTAACCACCCCTTTGGACTGAGGTGTTTCGCCACCGCAGCACACCGGCCGACGCTACAAGCCGATGCCAATTCCACGCGGCCAAGGATGTAATGGCGGAGATAGAAAAAGCGAACGGGTGACTTCACCAAGTAAAAGTGCAAATGCAGGATCATCGACGCCGGTGCTTTGCGGCAATGAGCCTGCAGCGGTGGCGAGCAACTCCTCGCCATCGCAAAAGGCCGCGGATAGCTGGATCGCACCCTGCGATTGCGGAGTGCCGCCGGCGTCAGACTGCAGCGCGCATTGACTGGCCCCCACATAGCCGGTGTTGAAAATGAGGCTGACGAAAAACGACCCGCCAACGGCACTGGCGGGGTCGGTACTGAAGCGTGGGTTGGCGTACCAGGTTAACGCCTGCTGCATGGAGTGCTCGATACGGGCGTCAATCACCTGGCGCGGCGCGGCGTAAGGTGTGCCGGCGACGCGGACGAGCAGAGGTCCCTTGGCCATGACGCCGCGGGCGAACTCCCACGCACCGGGATTGACGTAGCCCGGCGTAACGCGGCTTCCATTGCTGCAGCCGGCCATGCAGATGTTGAGGCCGACGACCAGGACCGCCAGCCTCGGCACTATTCTCAACGCTATCCTCAACTGGCGCATCGGTCTTGAAAAAGACATCCGCTCGCCTCGCCGGGCTCGATACGCCCTCCACTCTGATGTGGCGTGATATTTGAGCAAGGAAAGGGGTAAAGCGCCGATGTAAGCCAGCACGCCAATGACTTTATCCGCTTCAGATCATGTTGCGGCGCACAATTTGATTATTTGTGTGATATCTTTCGCAAACAATTCATCAGGCGTTCGATTGTTATCTTGACGTACACATAAGGGAAATTGTTTAACAACCATTAGAAATGGTTGGTGATCGCAACTGGTCGGAAGGCTCAGGCGATCGCTCAGAATAACCTGAATTGGGAGGTTCGTTATCATGAGGTTAGCTCTAGCCCTTATCTCTGCCGCCGCCTGTCTCCTTGGCGGTGTGTCATTGGCTGAGGAGCCGATCGTTATCAAGTTCAGCCACGTCGTTGCTCCGGATACACCGAAGGGGCAGGCGGCAGAACGTTTCAAGCAGCTTGCCGAACAGTATACCGGCGGCAAGGTAAAAGTCGAAATTTACCCAAACAGTCAGCTCTACAAAGACAAAGAAGAGCTCGAGTCGCTTCAGCTTGGTTCCGTTCAGATGCTGGCGCCATCACTGGCCAAGTTCGGTCCGCTCGGTGCCAAGGAATTCGAGGCGTTTGACCTGCCGTGCCTGTTTCCTGACCGGGCGGGACTGCACCGCGTCACCGACGGTAAGATTGGTGCAGAACTGTTGAAGAAACTGGAGTCGCGCGGCATCGTCGGCCTCGACTATTGGGATAACGGTTTCAAGATCTTCAGCGCCAACTCGCCAATCAAGACCGTAGCCGATTTCAAGGGTCTGAAGATGCGGGTGCAGTCCTCAAAGGTACTCGAGGCACAAATGCGTGCGCTCGGTGCGATTCCGCAGTCGATGCCGTTCTCTGAAGTCTATCAAGGTCTGCAGACCGGTGTCGTTGACGGGACGGAAAACCCACCATCGAACATGTATACGCAGAAAATGTTCGAAGTGCAAAAATACGCCAATGTCTCCAGGCACGGCTACCTCGGTTATGCCGTCATCGTTAACAAGAAGTTCTGGGATGGTCTCCCGGAAGGCATTCGTACCCAGCTGTCAAAGGCAATGACCGAAGCAACCGCCTACAACAATGAAATTGCGCAAAAGGATAACGACGACGCACTTGCGGCAATGAAGGCAAGCGGGAAGACTGACTTCTTCACGCCGACCGTCGAGGAGCGCAAAGCAATGTGCGTCGCTCTTGAGCCGGTCTATGAGGAGATGCAGGGCCGCATCGGCAAGGAGCTGATTCAGGCGATCCGTCAGGAGGCGGGTAGCATCATCGAAGGCAAGAACTAGACATAACAAGGCGGCAAGCGTCTGGTGCAGACCGGGCGCCTGCCGCACGGTGAGGCAAATGCTCCTACGAATTCTCGATCACCTTGAGGAATGGCTGATTGCCTTTCTCATGGCTGCGGCGACGCTGGTCATCTTCGCCGCAGTTGTCCACCGTTACGGGTCCGGCATTCCAATTCTGCAGGACTTCCTGTTGAAGATAAACATGTCCTGGGCGCAGGAACTGTGCATCTTCATGTTCATCTGGATGGCGAAGTTTGGCGCTGCGTACGGTGTTCGTACTGGTATTCACGTCGGCGTCGATGTCGTCGTCAACGCGATGGACACCAACTGGCGGCGCATCTTCGTAGCTTTCGGGCTCCTGGCCGGCGCCTTGTTTACCGGCCTGGTTGCCTGGTTCGGGGCGACGTTCGTGTCGGCCCTGCACGGAACGGAGCAGGTTTCCTCCGATCTCGAATGGCCGATGTGGCTCGTCTATCTGTGCATACCCGTTGGTTCGGCGCTGATGTGTTTTCGCTTCTTGCAGGCGACGTACATCTTCCTCAAGACCGGCCACCTGCAGCGGGTTGATCATGGCAAAGTCGAGGGCGTCGAACTGGATGCGGATGAACCGATTGCNCGCGGCCATAGAAGCCGACAAAAATATTCGCATGGGAGGGAAGGATTGACCGCCGCATTCCTCTTCGGCCTGCTGATCGTCCTGATGGCGACAGGGATGCCGATTGCCGTTTCGCTTGGTCTTACCGTCCTTGCGTTTCTGTTTGTTTTTACCGACGTTCCGGTTGAGATCGTCGCCCAGAAGCTGTTCACCGGCATCGAGAAGTTCGAGATCATGGCGATCCCGTTCTTTATCCTTGCCGGCAACTTTCTCACCCACGGCGGTGTCGCACGGCGGATGATCAACTTTGCCACCGCCTGTGTCGGTCACCTGCATGGCGGCCTTGGCATCGCCGGTGTCATGGCCTGTGCGCTCTTCGCCGCGGTCTCCGGCTCCAGCCCGGCGACAGTGGTGGCCATCGGTTCGATCCTGCTGCCGGCGATGGTGAAGTTCGGTTTTCCGAAGCGGTTCGGTGCCGGTGTGATTACCACCTCCGGGGCGCTCGGCATCCTTATTCCGCCGTCGATCGTCATGGTCATGTACGCCGTCGCCACCAACACCTCGATCGGCACCTTGTTCATGGCCGGCATCGTCCCTGGCATCGTTCTTGCCAGCATGCTCGCCGGTGTCACTTGGTATCGGGCGTGGAAGAACGACTATCCACGGATGCCACGGGCGCCGTTCAGCACCGTTCTTAGCACATTTCGTGAGAGCATGTGGGGACTGCTGCTGATCGTTATTGTTATAGGTGGCATCTACGCTGGAATCTTCACACCCACTGAAGCAGCGGCGATGAGCGCGGTCTATGCTTTCATTGTAGCTGTCTTCATCTATAAGGACATGACGCTCCGGCAGGTGCCAAAGGTCCTGCTCGATTCGGCAAATATGAGCGCGATGCTGCTGTTTATCATCGCCAATGCCATCCTGTTCTCTTTTTTGATGACCAACGAGAACATTCCCCAGGCGATGGCGAGTTGGATGATCGATCAGAACTTCAGCGTCATCCTCTTTCTGCTTGGCGTCAATATTCTGCTGCTGCTTGCCGGCAACGTCATGGAGCCATCGTCGATCACCCTGATCATGGCGCCGCTGCTGTTCCCGATTGCCACCCGGATGGGGATTGACCCGATCCATTTCGGTATTCTGATCGTGGTGAATATGGAGGTCGGTATGTGCCATCCACCGGTGGGCCTGAACCTCTATGTCGCCAGCGGCATCACCAAGATGGGGATTACCGAGCTTACGGTTGCGACCTGGCCATGGCTGCTGACGATGCTTGTCTTCCTGGTGCTGGTCACATACTGGCCGACGCTGTCCTTGTGGCTGCCGCGAATGATGGGTGTCATGTAAGCGAAGCAACCAGACGGCACCTTCTTTCGGGACTTGTTTGATCGTCTCGAAGGCGACATGACTGAACTGCGATACGAGGGCCGCTGCCGATCGGGGCGGCCCTCGTTCTGTTGCAGTGGGCGAGGAGGGTGGCGTTGAGCGACTGGTGGCGNGGGGCGGTGATCTATCAGATCTATCCGCGCAGCTTTCGTGACTCTAACGATGATGGTATCGGCGATCTGGCGGGAATCACCGCGGCGCTCGACTACGTTGCCTCGCTCGGCGTCGACGGCATCTGGCTGTCGCCGTTCTTCACCTCGCCGATGAAGGACTTCGGCTACGACGTTGCAAACTATGTCGATGTCGACCCGATTTTCGGCACCCTCGGCGATTTCGATCGCCTCCTGGCACGCGCGCATGCGCTCGGCCTGAAGGTCATCATCGATCAGGTCTATTCGCACTCATCGGACCAGCATCCGTGGTTCGCGGAAAGTCGCCAGAACCGCACCAACCCGAAAGCCGACTGGTACGTTTGGGCCGATCCGAAACCGGATGGCATGCCGCCCAATAACTGGCTGTCGGTGTTCGGCGGTGTCGCCTGGGAGTGGGAGTCGCGCCGCCGCCAATATTACTTTCACAATTTTCTCAAGGAGCAGCCGGACCTCAACGTGCACAATCCGCGCNNGGTCCAGGAGGCAATCCTCGCCAGTGCCGATTTCTGGCTCCGCCGTGGTGTCGACGGCTTCCGCGTCGATGTGGCGAATTTCTTCTGCCACGATCCGGCGCTGCGCGACAATCCGCCCTCCGGCCACCCGGCACCGGACAAGGCCTATTGGCTGCAGCGGCCGCTATATACGCGCAATCGGCCTGAGACACTCGACTTTGTCCTCCGCTTTCGCCAACTGCTCGATCGTTATGCCGGCACGATGGCGGTGGCGGAACTCGCGGCCGAGGATCCGGTGGGGACGATGGTGGCCTACACCGACGGTCCCGACCGCTACCATACCGCCTACAGTTTCGTCTTCATGCGCGAGGCCTTCAACGCGCCGCTGTTTCGCCGCGCGGTGGAGGACTTGCAGCACCGATCGCAGGCGGCGTGGCCGTCCTGGGCTTTTTCAAACCACGACGTGCCACGGGTGGTCAGCCGCTGGGAGGCGGCCGGCGGCCGCGACCCGGCCTTTGCCAAGGCGATGATCGCGCTGCTGACGACGCTGCGCGGCACCGCCTTCCTCTACCAGGGTGAAGAATTGGGGCTGCCACACGCCGAGGTGCCCTTCGAGAAGTTGCAGGATCCGGAAGGCAAAGCCTTCTGGCCGCACCACCGTGGCCGTGACGGCGCGCGGACGCCGATGCCATGGCAGGCCGACGCCCCCTTTGCCGGCTTCACCTCGGTGGAGCCCTGGCTCCCCGTTTGTTCGCAGCACCTGCCACTGGCGGTCGACCGGCAGGAGGCGGATGCAGCGTCGGTGCTGGCGTTCACGCGACACTTCCTCGCTTGGCGCAAGCAGCAGCCGGCGTTGATCGATGGAGCGATCCGCTTTTTCGATGCGGCGGAACCGGCGTTGGTCTTCGAGCGGCGAGACGAGGGGCAGGCCGTTCTCTGTATCTTCAATCTTGCCGCGGAAAGCCTGAGCCTGCCCTGGGCCAATTTGTCCGAGTGGTCGCCCATCGACGGTCACGGGCTGCCCGCCGGTCGCATGGGGAGCGATCGCATCGGCTTGCCGGAGTGGGGGCGCTCTTTCTCCGCCGTCGCTGAACCCGCACGCAACGTGGCATGCTCGCAGAGGCGGCGGGTATCGGTAAATTGCCTATGGATATAATAGGCAATATCGTCTAATATTAACCTAGTGGTAAATAGGGTGTAAGCGCGTCGATCGTTATGCCGACCGTGCAGGGCAGGTGGCGATGGTTGAATTCTCCAGTGGACAAGACACGCAGACGCGATACTTGCTGCCGAGTTGGATGCATTTCGGCAACCGTCACCGCGCATCTACGCACGCCGGGTGGTCGGTCCTGCCGCTGAACTGGCATGACGTGGCGGAGGTCACCTTGCGGCGTCTATCGCGAGGTGCTGGCCTTGCGGCGGCCAAGGCAGAGCCGCCATCGCCCGTGTTGCACTTTGTCGCAGAGGTTGTCGCCCCAGTGACGGAGGAGGCCTCCCCGGAAGCGGCCGCTTCGCCCGATGCAGCGATCACCAGTGCGGCCTTCAATGCGGCGAGCGAGGAGGAGTGGCGGCCACTGGCTTCGGACGGCGAACTGGCGGCATTCGGTGCTTTGATCTGCATCCTGAGCGCGGTGGCGACGCTTTCCGCCATGGCTTGGCTGATGGCGGCGCTTGCCTGAACAACTCGGCGCAAATGCCAGTTGACAACACCGTGATAGTGTGGAAATCCAATCTGGATAATAGACAAATCTCTGGTTGGATTGTCACGCCCGGATGCTTTCCCAAAAGGCGAAGTATGCGCTGAAGGCTTTGTTCCAGTTGGCGACCTCGCCACCTGGGACGATGATGTTGGTAGCTGACATCGCCGCGAAGGAAAACGCACCGAAAAAGTTTCTGGAGCTGATCCTGCTCGAGTTAAAGCGCGACGGTATTGTCTACAGTCTGCGCGGCCGCAATGGTGGCTATGCGCTGGCCCGCCCGCCCGGGCAGGTGACGGTGGGGCAGGTGGTGCGGCTTATGGATGGACCATTGGCACCTATTCCCTGTGCCAGTCTCAGCGCCTATCGTCCGTGCAACGATTGTAAGGACGAAGAGTTCTGTCCGGTGCGGCGGGTGATGCGCGAGGTGCGGGATGCGGTGGCCGAGATTCTCGACAATCGCACCCTCGCCGACATGACGGCAAATGCGGCGCTGCACGGGCTGATCAAGGTTGGCGTGACCTGAGTGTGATCGCACCGTAACAGGTGTGATTATTTTTTTGCCACTAACATAATTAAATAGATAGACTAAATCCTGCGAGTTGGGTATTATACCGCAAGTTGTAATTTGTTGCCTGGGATAGGAGGATTGTGTGTTCGGACGGCGCCGATTTCTGCCCATTCTCGCCGGCTGCGCCCTGATTTTTGCTGCTGGCAGCGCCCGTGCAGCCGACAAGACGCTGCTCAACGTTTCCTATGATCCAACTCGAGAATTCTATCAGGAGTTTAATGCGGCGTTTGCCAAGGTCTGGAAGGAGAAGGCCGGCGATGGCGTCATCGTCCGCATGTCGCATGGCGGATCAGGCAAGCAGGCCCGTGCGGTGATTGATGGTCTGCAGGCGGACGTTGTCACCCTCGCTCTCGCCTACGACATCGATGAAATCGCGGCGAAAACCGGTTTTTTGCCGGCTGATTGGCAGAAGCGTCTGCCCGAGAACAGTGCCCCTTACACCTCGACCATCGTCTTTCTGGTCCGCAAAGGCAATCCGAAGGCCATCCGCGACTGGAACGACCTGACGCGCGACGGCGTTTCCGTCATCACCCCCAATCCGAAGACCTCTGGCGGGGCGCGATGGAACTTTCTCGCTGCCTGGGGGTATGCACTCAAGCATTGGGACGGTGATGAAGCGAAGGCGGAAAAGTACGTCACCGACATTTTTCACAACGTGCCGATCCTTGAGACAGGAGCGCGCGGCGCCACCACCACATTCGCCCAGCGTGGCCTCGGCGACGTCTTGATCACCTGGGAGAACGAAGCGCTTCTGGCCAAGGAAGAATTCGGCACCGATACGTTTGAAATAGTGGTGCCGTCGATCAGTATCCGGGCGGAACCCACCGTGGCGCTGGTGGATACCTGGGTCGACAAGCACGGGACCCGCGATGTGGCGGAGAGCTATCTGCAATATCTCTATTCACCCGAGGGGCAGCGGCTGGCGGCCAAGCACTATTTCCGCCCAACCCGAACGGACGGCGTGCCTGCGGCTGAGTTGGCCCGCTTTCCCAAGCTTGAACAGTTCACCATCGACGACGTGTTCGGTGGTTGGCAGAAAGCGCAGGCGCGGTTCTTCTCAGATGGCGGCGTCTTCGATAAAATCTACACGCCAGTGAGATAGCCGATGACTGCGATCGCTCAGCGTCTCAGCGTCTGGCGCCGTGACAGCGTGCTGCCGGGATTTGGTCTTACTCTCGGCCTCACCTTGACATATCTCAGTCTGGTGATTCTGCTGCCCTTGTCGGCGCTGATCATCACCACCTCCGGTATGGGCTGGCAGGCGTTTCTCGATGCAGCATTCACGCCGCGGGCGCTCGCCGCCTATAAGCTGAGTTTTGGTGCGGCCTTTATCGCGGCAGGGATTAATGCCGTCGCCGGTGTGATCGTCGCCTGGGTGCTGGTGCGCTACAGTTTTCCCGGCAAGCGCCTTGTCGATGCCATCGTCGATCTGCCCTTTGCGCTGCCGACGGCAGTTGCCGGGATAGCGCTCGCTGCCATCTACGCCTCGAACGGCTGGATCGGTGGCCCTCTCTCCATTCTTGGTATCAAGGTTGCCTTCACGCCGCTTGCGGTCGTTCTGGCCCTGCTGTTCGAAGGTCTGCCGTTTGTCGTCCGAACGGTGGAACCGGTGCTGCAGGATCTCGATCCGGAGTTGGAGGAGGCCTCGGCCAGCCTTGGCGCCGGGCGGCTGCAAACGATGGTGCGGGTCATTCTACCGTCGATCCTACCGGCGGTGGTCACCGGCTTTGCGCTCGCCTTCGCCCGTGGACTGGGCGAGTACGGTTCGGTGATTTTCATCGCCGGCAATCTACCGATGGTTTCGGAAATCGCCCCGCTGCTGATCATTATCAAGCTCGAGCAGTACGACTACACAGGCGCGACCGCGATCGCCACCGTTGTCCTACTTGCCGGTTTCATTCTCCTGCTGGTGATCAATGTCCTGCAGCGTTGGAGCCGCCGGCACGAGCACCGTACCTAGCGAAAGCGAGTTGGAACGATGATCACTCCCGCTGCGAGAGCTTCTCGTATTGCCATCAAGGAACCGCCATGGCTCAAGGTCGTCCTGACCCTGTCGGCGCTGTTGTTCCTCTTGCTGTTTGTCGCCATGCCGCTTGCCGCCGTCTTCGTCGAAGCGTTTCGGCGTGGCGTGGACATGTTTTTCCAGGCACTGGTAGAGCCTGACGCGCTTGCCGCCATCCGCCTGACCACCTTCGTTGCGGCCATCGCCGTTCCGCTGAACATGCTATTCGGTATCGTTGCCTCGTGGGCCATCGCCAAGTTTGACTTCGCCGGCAAGAGCGTCTTGATCACCTTGATCGACCTGCCGTTTTCAGTGTCGCCGGTGGTCGCCGGTCTGGTCTTCGTGCTCTTGTTCGGCATCCATGGATGGTTTGGCCAATGGCTCGTCGATAACGATATCCAGATCATCTTTGCCGTTCCGGGCATCGTCCTGGCGACGATCTTCGTCACCTTCCCCTTCGTCGCGCGTGAACTCATTCCGCTGATGGAGGAGCAGGGACGGGAAGAGGAAGAGGCGGCGATGTCGCTTGGTGCCGGCGGCTTGCAGACCTTCTTCCGCGTGACCTTGCCAAACATCAAGTGGGGCCTGCTTTACGGCGTTCTCCTCTGCAACGCCCGGGCGATGGGAGAGTTTGGTGCTGTGTCCGTGGTCTCGGGACATATCCGCGGTGAAACCAACACCATGCCGTTGCACGTTGAGATCTTGTACAATGAGTACAATTTCGTTGCGGCGTTTGCGGTTGCCTCGCTCCTGGCGGGTTTGGCGTTGATTACCCTTGTTCTCAAGAAATTCATTGAATGGCGGTCCGGCGACACCGGCCGCGGCGCACCGCTTTAAAGGCGGTCGAGGAGAGTCAGCATGGACATCGAAGTCAGGAACATTGGTAAGCGATTTGGCGATTTCGTCGCCCTCGACAATGTCAGCCTGGGCGTCAAGCAGGGTGAACTGGTGGCGCTGCTCGGCCCGTCCGGGTCGGGCAAGACAACGCTGCTGCGGATCATCGCCGGCATGGANAGGGGGTCCGAAGGACTCGTCCTGTTCGGCGGCGAAGACGTGAACAGCCGGACGCTCCGTCAGCGCCGCGTTGGCTTTGTCTTCCAGCACTACGCTCTTTTCAGACACATGACGGTTTTTGAAAACGTCGCCTTCGGTCTCCGCGTCAAGCCGCGTAAGGAGCGGCCGACCAAGGAGTCAATCCGCGAACGGGTGACCCGGCTGCTTCACCTGGTGCAGCTCGATCCGTTCATGCAGCGCTATCCCTCGCAGCTCTCGGGCGGCCAGCGCCAGCGCGTGGCCCTGGCACGCGCCCTGGCGATCGAACCCAGCGTCCTTCTCCTCGACGAACCCTTCGGCGCCCTCGACGCCAAGGTCCGCAAGGACCTGCGGCGCTGGTTGCGCAAACTGCATGACGAGATGCAGTTGACCAGCCTGTTCGTCACCCATGACCAGGAAGAAGCGCTCGAACTCGCCGACCGGGTGGTGCTGATGAATCGCGGCCGCATTGAGCAGGTGGGGCCGCCGCAGGACGTCTACGATCATCCGGCAACCGCCTTTGCCTACGAGTTTCTCGGCCACGTCAATCGCCTCGCCTGCGTGCGCAATGACGACAGGCTGACCTTCCCGGGTGGGGAACTGACCCTGTCAGCGACAATGAATGGCGAAGCGAACAACGCCTTTGCCTACGTCCGTCCGCATGACGTGGAGATTTTCGCCGGCCCGGTGATGGTCGGAACTCCGGCCACGGTACTCTACGTTTCCGGCGCCGGGCCGTTCATCAAAGTGGAGCTGACGCTCCCCAACGGCAACAGCGAGGAGACCATCATCGAAGCCGACCTCTCGCGCGAGGAGTATCGCAAGCTGAACCTGAAGGCGGGCCAGCCGGTGTTCATCCGCGCGCGCAAGGCACGCGTTTTCGCTGCCGACGCCGAACTCCGCATGCATTGAGCGACCGGGCGAAGGGAGCACCACCATCGCCCCCTTCGCCTTTGCCTCACGATCGGCGGTGATATACCCTGGCGCCGGCACTTGTCGTGTCTCGACCATGCTGATGAAGGGTTGCCGCCGTGGCGGAGATGCAGCGTTGCGACCATGATCATGGTCAATGTATCGCCGCGCTGATGCTGGCGGCGGAGCGCCGCTGTGCCGAGCGGGGAGTCCGCCTGACCCAGCAACGGCGTCGAGTGCTGGAGGTGGTTGCCGGCAGCCATCTAGCGGTGGGTGCTTATCAGATCCTTGAGCAGCTTGGTCAGGATGGCCGGCTGCCGGCGCCGATTTCCGTCTACCGTGCTCTCGACTTTCTCGTCCAACAGGGATTGGTGCACCGCGTCGCCAGCCGAAACGCCTTCGTCGCCTGCAGCGGTCCGGATGAGTCGCACACCGCCCAGTTTCTCATTTGCGAGCACTGCGGCATCGTCAGTGAGTTGCGCGATGCCGAACTGGTCCAGACGCTCAACCGCGGTGCCACCGGACAGGGCTTCACTATGACTGCGGCAATCGTTGAGGTTTACGGCGCCTGCCCCGCCTGCGTCGCTGCCGGTACGCGTCCAGCCAACGCTGGCGGCTGCTGATCCCGTAGCCACTCAAATGCGTGTTCACCGCCTTCGTGCGGCGCGTCTGCCGCGTCTCCTCCCTGACAAGGCCCGCGGCGGCCGTTGATGAGCGCCCCTTGTGTGTCTGGTGGGCTTCCACTATCAAAGCCGCACGCCACGAAAGGGGCAGCAGCGGCGATACTTGCATCAGGCGATATTTGCTGGTGCGCTCGCATCTGCATCTCCAGGTAATCTGTGGTGCCGCGGGGGCAGGCGGTGGGAAGCGGTGATGGCGTCGGCAAGCAAGAACGTTATTCTCGTCGCGATTCGCGAATGCCGATCAGGGTTTCTTCTCCTTGGGGCGTTCAGCTTTTTCATCAACCTGCTGATTTTGACCCCGACTCTCTACATGATGCAGGTCTACGACCGCGTCCTCGGCAGCGGTCGTCTGGAAACCCTGGTCTTTCTCACCATCATCGCCGCATGTGCCTACATGGTGATGGGTGCCCTTGAGGCGTTGCGTGGACAGGTTCTCAGCCGCATTGCCCGCTGGCTCGACCGTAGGTTGTCGCCGACGCTGATCGAAATGAGCATGCGGGGTGTCCTTTACGGGCTACCGGCGAACGCCCAGCCCTTACGCGACTTGGCGCAGGTGCGTGCGTACTTGGGCGGCGCCGGTGTCAACGCGCTGTTTGATGCCCCCTGGTCGCCGATCNNTTTCGCCGTCATCTGGGTGTTGAACCCGCTGCTCGGCATGTTTGCCGTTGGCGCCGCGGTCATTCTCGCCGGTATCGCTATCCTCAACGAATACCTGTCGCGCCGGGCGTTGAGATCAGCCTCGGCCCTGTCGATCAACAACACCCAGCGAGCCGATACGGCGGTGCGCAATGCCGACGTCTTTCACGCCATGGGGATGTTGCCGGGCTTCCTCGCCGACTGGGTTGCCCGTAACGACGAGGCACTGGCAATGCAGGTGGCGGCGGGCGATCGCAACGCGATCATCCTCGGTATCAGCAAATTTTTCCGCCTGTTCGTCCAGTCGTTCATTCTCGGCCTCGGCGCCTACGTCGTCTTGCAGCAGGAGATGAGCTCGGGAGGCATGATTGGCGCGTCGATCCTCCTCGGTCGGGCACTGGCGCCGGTGGAACAGGCCATCGGCAGTTGGAAGAGTTTGGTGGCAGCGCGCGATGCCTACGAGCGGCTACGGCAGCTGGCCGAACGGCTGCCGCCGCCTGCGCCGGCGATGCGATTGCCGGCGCCACGCGGTCGCCTCACCTGCGAGCAGGTGGTGTTCGTGCCGCGTGGCCGCGAGACGCCGATCCTGCAGGGCGTCAGTTTCGTCATGGAACCGGGAGAGGCGATCGGCATCATCGGCCCGTCGGCCGCCGGCAAGTCGACGCTGTGCCGGCTGCTGGTGGGGTCGTGGCAGCCGACGCGCGGTTACGTACGCCTGGACGGGGCTGACATTTTTACCTGGCCGTCGGAAGACCTCGGCCCCTATGTGGGATACCTGCCGCAAACCGTCGAACTGATCGGCTCGACCGTCGCCGACAGCATCGCCCGGCTGGCGCCGAATTCCGATCCGCAGGCGATCGTCGAGGCGGCGCGTACCGCGGGTGTGCACGAGATGATCCTGCGTTTACCCAAGGGTTATGAGACGGAGATCGGCGACGGCGGGTCAATCCTGTCCGGTGGCCAGCGTCAGCGCATTGGCTTGGCGCGGGCGCTGTACGGTCGGCCGCGCCTGGTTGTTCTCGACGAGCCGAATGCCAGTCTCGATGCCGAAGGCGAGGACTCGCTGATCGGCGCCATTCTGAAAATCAAGAGCNNTGGGGGGGGGGTGTTGATCGTCGCCCATCAGCCACGCATTCTGCAGCCCGTTGATAAGCTGCTGCTGCTGCGCGACGGCAAGGTGGAACTGTTTGGGCCGCGTGACGAGGTGTTGAAGAAGCTAAGGGCGTCGCGTGGTCCGGTTGCCGTGCCGGTGCCGGCTNNACCGCCGGCAAAGCTGGCCAAGGTGCGACCGCGGCGGCCGCTGGACGCGGTGCGTCGTCGGCGGGCGGGTAAGGCCGACGATGACCGACAACCCGCCGGTAAAGACAGGCGACTCCGGCTTGGGTGGCCAACCGGTGCAACAAGCGCCTGCCAGCATTGTTCCCGCGCTGCCAGTGATCGTTCCCCGCATCGCCAGCCGATCCCGCCGCTTCGCCGCGACCTGCGGGTGACGGCGGGGATAGGGCTGCTGATCGCCGCCGTGTTCTTCGTCATCGGTGGCGGTTGGGCGGCGATGGCCCCGATTGGCGGTGCGGTCATTGCCGAGGGCGTGGTCAGCCCGGAGGGAAGCCGACGCACCGTGCAGCATCTGGAAGGCGGGATCGTTCGCGAAATCGATATCAAAGAGGGCGATCAGGTCAGCGCCGGACAGGTGCTGATGGTGCTTGAGGACGTGAGCGCGCGAGCCGAGGTGGGGACGCTTGAAAGCCGGCTGCGAACGCTGGCGGCAATCGAAGCGCGGCTGACTGCCGAGCGCAATGGATCGCATCAGGTGGTGTTTACCCATCCGATCCTCGCCAACGGTAGCGATCCGGAAGTTCGTGCCGTCATCGATCAGCAGGTCAATCAGTTCGAGGCGCGACGCAGCAACGACGTTGGCCGGGAAAGTATCCTCAATCAACGTGTTGCCCAGCTCGACCAGCAGATCGTCGGTGCGCAGCGTCAGCTGGAAGGCGTCCGTCGTCAGGCGGATCTGATTCGCGAAGAGATCAAGGGCGTCGCCGAACTGTACGAGAAGGGCTACGAGAAGAAGCCGCGCCTGCTCGCCCTACAGCGGAGCGAGGCTGACCTGATGGGGCAGGAGGGGGATCTGGTGGCGCGGATCGCCCGCTCGCGCGAGCAGATCGGCGAAACCCACATGCAGATCATGAATATCCGTCAGCAACGCCTGGAAGATATCGACAAGGAATTGGCCGATACGCAGGCAAAGCGGCAGGAGATCGAACAACAGATCCGCGACAGCCTCGATAAATTGCACCGTAAGACCATCACCGCTCCTGTGGATGGTACGGTGCTGACCTTGAAGATCAAGACCGTCGGTGGCGTGGTCCGTCCGGGTGAACCGGTTATCGACATTGTGCCGCAGCACGATGATCTGATTATTGATGGGCGAATCTCTCCCAAGGACGTGGACGATGTCCACGCCGGTCAGCACGCCTTCGTGATGTTTCCCTCCTTTTCGCAGCGGGTCATGTACAAGCTCCACGGCACCGTCGATCACGTTTCGGCGGACTCGCTCATGGACGAGAAATCCGGTCGCAGCTTTTTCATCGTAAAGCTTCGTGTCGACCGCGAGGAACTTGAACGTTTGGATCCGGAAATCGTCCTCGGGCCGGGCATGCCGGCCGAAGCATTCATTTCCACCACACCGCGCACCTTGCTTGAATACTTGGTGCAACCGCTGTCGATGGTGATCGCGCGGAGTTTCCGCGAGCACTGAGGATGGCAGCCCCGCGTCGCGGCGGTGCTTAGCGAGAACGATCGCCGCGGGTCGTCAATGGCCACGCCGTCACGCACGCCGGCCCCAGCAAGCTCGCTAATGTGGATGCGCCGATCGGCACCAATATTGGCAGCTGGCATGTGAACACAATCACTGCCGGCGTCCCCTCGTCATCGTACGCTTCCTTCTTACCGGTGGTCATTTGCAGTATGGCTGCATGGAAATGGGACCGTTTACCCCTGGCGCTGCCGGGGCTGCCGGCGAACCTGATGCCGGCAGGACAGCGAGGATAGTGTGATGGCCGGACCGGACCAAAGACTGCATATACAAGGCCATGCTGCGGCGCTGCCGAAGCCGGTGCAGGTATTGGCTAATCCTCTCTCTTTAACACCGTGCGCCCCCGGCCTTTAACCCAGCCGACGGCGCCCTGTTGTTCGACGGAAATCGTTTTCAACCGCGGTTCGCTTGTTGTCGGCGACGAGATCATCCAGGGTTCGCTGGTAGTCCGCGATGGCCTCATTGCCGCCATCGACACCGGGGTCAGCCACCTTTCCGGAGTCGTTGACCTTGAAGGAGACTTGCTGCTCCCGGGGCTCGTTGACCTGCATACGGACAATCTGGAGCGTCACCTGCAACCCCGACGCGGCGTGGCGTGGCCGACGTTTGACGCATTTCTAGCACACGATCGACAGATGGCTGTTTCCGGGGTGACGACGGTCTTCGATTCCCTCTGCGTCGGCGACCAGTTTACCGGTCGCAGTGGTCGCGATGACACGTTGGCCTGCGCCATCGCTGCCATCGAAGCGGCGCAGGCGGATGCGCTGTCGAGCTGCGTTCACCTGCTGCATCTCCGCTGTGAGGTTTCGTCCATCGACGCGGTCAGCGTGCTGGCGCGCCACATCGGCCATCCCCTGGTGCGTCTCGTTTCGCTGATGGATCATACCCCGGGGCAGCGGCAGTGGCGCCAGTTGGACAAGTGGCGGCAGGTCAATGGCGAGCATTTCGAGGCCGAGGTGGACCTCGATGCGGTGGTGCTGCACCGCCAGGGTTTGCAACAGCAGCACGCGGATGCGGCGCGGCGCGCAGCGGTGACGCTCACCCGTGCGCATCATCTACCGCTCGCGAGTCATGACGACACCACCGTTGATCACGTGGCGGAGGCGGTCTGGAACGGAGTGTCGATCTGTGAATTTCCCACCACTGCGATCGCCGCTAGGGCAGCGCACCGCCGCAGCATGGCCGTGGTCATGGGGGCGCCAAACGTGATTCTTGGCGGCTCGCATTCGGGCAATGTTTCGGCGCGTGCATTAGTGCGCGAAGGGCTGGTGGACGCACTCGCCTCCGACTACGTCCCGACCAGCCTGCTGCAGGCGTGTTTCCTGCTGCACCACCAGCTTGGCCTAACCCTTACCTCAGCAGTTGCCTTAGCCAGCCGCACCCCGGCACGCATGGCCGGTCTCAACGATCGGGGCGAACTCGCCGTCGGCAAGCGTGCTGATCTGCTTTGGGTCAGAGACTATCCGCAGTCGCCGGTGATCCGCGGCGGTTGGTGCGGCGGCAGCCGGATAATCTGAGGACCCAACTGCGGCCGAACCAAGGCTGACGCGGCTAACCGTCCTCAGGTTCGATCGGCGAGAGGGACGAAGGCCCGCTTGGGCGAGCCGCGATAAAGCTGACGTGGCCGGCCGATCTTCTGCGTCGGATCCTCGATCATTTCGTTCCACTGCGCCACCCATCCGACGGTACGGGCGACGGCGAACAACACGGTGAACATCGAGGTGGGGATACCCATCGCCCGGAAGATGATGCCGGAGTAGAAGTCCACGTTCGGGTAGAGCTTGCGCTCGACGAAGTACTCGTCCTCAAGCGCGATCCGTTCCAGCTCCATCGCTAGGTCGAGCAAGGGTTCGTCACGCACGCCGAGCGCATCCAGCACTTCGTAGCAAGACTGGCGCATGATCCGGGCGCGCGGATCATAGTTGCGATACACCCGGTGACCGAAGCCCATCAGGCGGAACGGGTCGTCCTTGTCTTTGGCGCGCTTGATGAATTCGCCGACACGGCTCTTGTCGCCGATTTCATGCAGCATTTTCAGCACCGCCTCGTTGGCGCCGCCGTGGGCGGGACCCCAGAGGGACGCGATGCCGGCAGCAATGCAGGCAAACGGATTGGCGCCGCTCGACCCAGCCAGACGCACGGTAGAGGTTGAAGCATTCTGTTCATGGTCGGCATGCAGGATCAAGATGCGGTCCATCGCACGCGCGAGAACAGGATCCACCTCGTAATGCTCGCAAGGAGTAGCGAACATCATATGCAGGAAGTTCTTCGAATAGCCGAGGCTATTCTGCGGATAGAGAAACGGCTGACCAATCGAATACTTGAGCGCCCACGTCGCCAACGTTGGCATCTTGGCGATCATCCGATAGGAGGCGATCATCCGGTGGCGCGGATTAGTGATGTCCGTCGAGTCGTGATAGAAGGCGGACAGGGCGCCGACCATTCCCACGAGCACCGCCATCGGATGGGAATCGCGGCGGAACCCCTCGATGAGCGCGTGCATCTGTTCGTGCACCATCGTGTGATAGGTGATGTCGTGCTCGAACTTGCTTTTCTGCTCCAGCGTCGGCAGGTCGCCGTACAGCAGGAGGTAGCAGGTTTCCATGAAGTCGGCGTGCTCGGCCAGATCCTCAATGGGATAGCCGCGATAGAGCAGAACGCCGTTGTCACCATCAATATACGTAATCGTCGNATCGCAACTTCCGGTCGACGTGTAGCCAGGATCAAAAGTGAAATAGCCGGTGTCCTGATACAGACGGCGAATATCGATAACATCAGGACCGGTAGAACCACTTAACAGGGGATACTCGAAACACTTCCCGCTGACGTTATCGATGAGAGTTACCGTTCGCTTACCAGCCTGTGGGTTCAAAGCTTCATTCATCTCTATTATCCTCTGCACAATCCTACACTGGCCGGCGTTTTCACCGATGCCCTGCTGGTTTACAGTTGTATGCAGTCCCGTGTAGTACGCCTCACGCCTGAAGCTTGCCCTCCGCAGACGCGACCACGGCACCAATTCGCCCCAGAGTTTCCTCCGGGCCAAGCACTTCCATGACTTCGAATATCGGCGGAGACACCGTCGAACCGGTAAGCGCAGCACGCAGCGGCTGCGCTACATCCTTCAATTTGAGCGGCGGATGGGCGCTGGCAAAGGCGCGGACGACGCCTTCGAGTTCGGAACTCGTCCATGCGCTCTGGCTACGGAGAATTTCACCCAACGTGGAAAGATTTGCCACCGCCGATTGGGCGAGGAAACGCGCCGCATCAGCCGTGAAATCCAAAGGCGGGTCCATCGCATAAAACATGGCGTTATCAGCCAGTTCGACGATCGTCTTCGCTCGCTCTTTCAAACCGGGTAATCCCTTGCGGATACGTTCGTCGGCCTTGGGAGAGAGCCGCCCGTCCAATCGCTGCTGCAGCCGTTGCAAGACCGAATCGGCGAGTGTCCGTTCATCGGTCAAACGAATATAGTGAGCATTCAGGCTCGTCAACTTGGCAAGGTCGAATCGGGCGGCGGAGCGGCCGACCGCATCGAGATCGAACCAGGCAATCGCCTCGTCACGGCTGATGATTTCATCGTCGCCATGGCTCCACCCGAGCCGCAGCAGATAGTTGCAGAGCGCTTCGGGAAGAAAGCCCATGTCGCGATAGGCATCGACACCGAGCGCCCCGTGCCGCTTCGACAGCTTCGCCCCATCACCGCCATGGATCAGCGGAATGTGGGCGAACAGCGGCTGCGGCCAGCCGAGAGCGGCGTAAATCTGGTGTTGGCGAAAGGCATTGGTCAGATGGTCGTCCCCGCGAATGACGTGGGTAACGTGCATATCGTGATCGTCGACCACCACTGCCAGCATATAGGTGGGCGTTCCGTCGGCCCGCAGCAGGATCATGTCGTCCAACTGGACGTTGTCCACGCTGACCGGGCCCTGCACCAGGTCGTCGATTACGGTTGCGCCACTTTGCGGTGCCCGGAGGCGAACCACCGGGTCGATCCCCTCCGGCGCGGTGGCCGGATCACGGTCGCGCCAGCGGCCGTCATAGCGGACCGGCCGTCCGGCCGCGCGCGCCTTTTCGCGCATCTCCGTCAGTTCTTCGGGGGTGGCAAAACAGCGATAAGCCATCCCGCGGTCAAGTAACTCACGGACAACGGCGGCGTGGCGATCCGCCCGCTGTGATTGAAATACCGGCGCCTCATCCCAGGTCAGACCAAGCCATTGCAGTCCGTCGAAGATGGCGGCGATGGCCGCATCGGTGGAGCGCAGCCGATCGGTGTCCTCAACGCGCAACAAAAACCGGCCGCCATGGTGGCGGGCAAACAGCCAGTTGAAAAGCGCAGTCCGGGCACCGCCGATATGTAGAAAGCCGGTGGGAGAGGGGGCGAAGCGAGTAACGACCGTCATAAGCTCATCAAGGCGGGCAACCGCGAAGTGATTTAAACCGACTTCCTTCTAGCACATCTGTTCAGAAGCGCCAGCCGCATCGACGTATCCGCTCGCTGGCGTTCAGAGGCGTCAGCTGTGAAAACGGCTTTGCCCCGTAGCAGACGTCTTTCGATGCCGATCGTTTGTCGTCACAATGGGTTGAGCATTGTGTTGATACGGCCGATGCCACAGTGTCGGCGCTTTGCAGGTAGGGATGCCATGGCCGGAGAGACAATCGTTCACTGCGATGCGTTCGACATTTCCCTCGCCATGGGGCCCGCTGTCGCCGACGTCACGACACCGCTTGCGGCGATCGTTGCCGCCGCACAGGTCCGCGACGGCAGCGCCCAACTTGCGGCGGTGGGCTCAACCGCGTCGTTGACGACGATAGAATTCGAGCCAGGCGCGGTTGAAGACTTGAAGCGGGCGATCATGCGCCTTGCCCCGGCCGATATGGAATACAAGCACGAACTCATGTGGCACGACGGAAACGGTCACAGCCATGTTCAGGCGGCTCTGCTCGGCCCGTCGCTGATCGTCCCGATCCGCGCAGGGCGGATGCGACTTGGCACCTGGCAGCAAGTCGTCGTCATCAACCACGATAACCGGCCACGTCGTCGGACAATCGAAGTTACGGTCATCGGCTGCCGCTGACCCGAACGGATAAATAATCGCCTGACCGTGAGCAAAGATTGATGATGGAAAGGTTCCCCCGCGTGGAACGAGTTCCGTCAGTAGACGTTCTTCGCTGCCGGCCAAGTGGCCACGCCAATCGATAGGCGACTTCAGCCTGAGGCATCAAGCAAGGCACGCAATGCCAGCATCAGGCAACTGGTGTTACACGCGTGTTAGCGCATGCGAAGTTCGAAGCAGCGTTCAAAAGATGAAAATGATTACCAACATCATCAGAAAATTACCCACTTAAACTGGTGGCAAATATACGCTACACTAGTCTTGTTCGGGATATCTGCCTCGGACTGGCCATCTGGGAGGGCCAATACCCCTGCCGATCTGAGCGATCGAAAAAGATTAAGAGGTTGTGCGGAGGCGTCTGCAAAAAAATGCTCTACCTGCCGAATAACGGCTACAAGGTTTATATGGTTGAGCTGTTCAACCAACAGGTCAGGAGCCTCGTCACCACGCGACGACGGCACTCGTTTTTTAACGACCACTGGGCAGAGGTGCAGGTGCGCGACGTTGTCGCGCGCAGCGAAACTGAAGCGCGGGCCTTGATCGCCGAACGATTCCCGCCCGAAGACGGGTTTGTCGTCCAGGCAATCGTTCCCGAACGCTGCTGATCTCGCGTCTGCCTGCGCTTCCGCAATTCTTGCGGTTGAAATTGTCACTGCCAACAAATCGTCAAGCAGGACCCAGCGGGTTTGACGTGTCGCCTGTGCGTTGGCGGCGGCTGGGGATTACGTGCAAAGCAGTGGTGCTAGCAGCCTGTCGGACTTAACGCGAGGCGGAGCTGTGGGTTATAGAATCCGGGCATGGATTCACGCCCCCGGCCCGGACCTCTTCGGCATGAGCAACTTCCGCCCGATCGACCGCGACAGCGGATTTCTGATGCCGCCGTCGGTGGACGAGTGGCTTCCGCAGCGGCACTTGGCGCGGTTCGTGGTGGAGGTGATCGCGGGGCTGGATCTGCGGCCGATGACCGGCAGCTACCGTGGCTCTGGGGAAGCGTCCTACCACCCCAGCCTTCTGCTGGGCATTCTGATCTACGGCTACGCCACCGGGGTGTTCTCCAGCCGCAAGCTGGAGCGGGCGACCTATGACAGCGTGGCGTTCCGCTTCATCGCGGCGAACGATCATCCGGACCATGACACCATCGCCGCGTTCCGCCGACGCTTTCTGCCGCAGATCGAGAAGCTGTTCGTCCAGGTGCTGGTGCTCGCGCGCGAGATGGGCGTGCTGAAGCTGGGAACGGTCGGGCTCGACGGGACCAAGGTCCACGCCAATGCCAGCCGGCACAGCGCGCTGTCCTATGACCATGCGGGCAAGCTGGAGGCCCAACTGCAGGCCGAAGTGGCCGATCTCATGGCCAAGGCAGAAGCGGCGGACCAGGTGGACATCGCTGACGGCATGTCGATCCCCGACGAACTGGCGCGACGTGAGGAACGGTTGTCCAGGCTCGCCGAGGCCCGGGCGAAGATCGAGGCCCGCGCGAAGGAACGCTTCGAACGGGAGCAGGCAGACCATCAGGCGAAACTCGCAGCACGGGACGCCAAGGCAGCGGCCACCGGCAAGAAGCCCACGGGCCGTGAGCCGAAGCCGCCGGTGGCGACGCCGCTGCCCACGGATCAGATCAATCTGACCGACGAGGAAAGCCGCATCATGGCGGTGGCGGGCGGCGGTTTTGAGCAGTGCTACAATGCGCAGGCGGCGGTGGCGGCGGGCAGTCTGCTGGTGGTGGTCGCCGACGTGGTGCAGGCGCCCAACGACAAGCAGCAGCTTACACCCATGCTGGACAAGATCGGCACTCTGCCGGACGTGCTCGGCAGGCCGGACATGCTGTTGGCGGACAATGGCTACTTCAGCGAGGCGAATGTGCAGGCCTGTGTGGCCGGCGGGATCGAACCGCTGATCGCACTTGGTCGCGAGGCGCATCATCTCAGCCTGCAAGAGCGCTTCGCTGCGGCGCCACCGGCGCCCGAAGACCCCACCCCGGTTCAGGCGATGGCGTATCGGCTGCGCACGCCGCAGGGCCGCGCGCTCTACGCCCTGCGCAAGCAGACGCCCGAGCCAGTGTTTTGGCATCATCAAGTCCGTGCTGGGGTTCCGGCAGTTCCTGCTGCGCGGGCTCAATGCCGCCCGTGGCGAGTGGAGGCTTGTGACCATGGCATGGAACCTGAAGCGGATGTTCGCCCTCAGCCGCGCCGTCTAGCCTGCGCGGCCAGTTCCGCAGGCGCGCCAGCGCGACCGCACCGCCCAAAATGGCGCTGACAGAGGCGCCGACGCACCGATCCCTACGCAGGTCCGGCGACGCCCGAGACGCAAGTCCGACAGGCTGCTAGAATGGCTTTAATCGCAAGCGCCAGCGCCAGACTCTGCGCCTCGGCTGGATCTCGATGCGTTCCATCCGCGGGACTGGTGGAGACGATCGCCGACGCATCAAGAAAGTGCGCGCCGCCCTTCCTGGCAACGACCACGTAGGCAGCGAAAAGCTCCCGGGAGGACCCTGCTTTCGGCGAACACCGTCCGTCCGCACAGCCCTCCTTCGATCACCCGCACTCAGTCACCTTGCGACAGCTCCGCTTCCGCCTCCTCGAAGGCCTGTTGCCGGCTGAACCATGTTTCTTCGGCGGTGGCGATCGATTTTTCGAGCTGAGCGTATTGCCGACGCAGGTCAGCCGCGCGTCGTCCATCCCCCTGATAGAGTGCCGGATCGGCCAGGGCGTCGCGCATATTCGTCTTCTCCGCTTCCAGACGGGCGACCATTGCCTCGGCCTCAAGCACCTGACGCCGCAGCGGCGCCAAAGCGTTGCGCCGCTCGGCGCTCAGCCGTCGCGCCTCCTTTTTGCTCGGCGTGCCGCGGTCGTTGCCTGCCGGCTTCGCGGTCGCACTGCCGCTACCGGATGCACACAGTGTCCGGTATTCGTCCAGGTCGCCGTCGAAGGGAACGCTTCGCCCGCCGTCAACCAGCCACAGCCGGTCGGCGGTCAGCGCCAGGACGTGCGGATCGTGGCTGACGATGACGGTGGTGCCGGCAAAACCGTTCAGCGCCTGCACCAGCGCCTGACGCGAGAGGATATCGAGGTGATTGGTGGGTTCGTCCAGCAGCAGAATATGCGGGCGCTCGGCACTCATCAGCGCGAACAGCAGGCGCGCCTTTTCACCACCCGACAGGTTGGCGATTTTGGTTTCGGCGCGCTCCTGCGAAAAGCCAAACCGTCCGAGATGTGCGCGCAATTGTGTTTCGACGTCCCGCGGTCGCCGGCGCGACAGGGCAAGCACCGGATTGGCCTCCAGATCCAGTTCTTCCGCCTGATGCTGGGCAAAATAGCCGATGCGCAGTTTGCTCGACTTGCGGATTTCTCCCGCCAGCGGTGCAAGTCGGCCGGCGAGCAGCTTGAGCAGGGTCGATTTGCCGTTGCCGTTGGCACCAAGCAGGCCGATGCGATCGTCGGCGTCGAGCCGGAACGAGAGGTCGCGTAGCACCGGTCGGCCATCGTAACCGAGACTTACCGCTTCGGCGGAATATAGCGGCGACGCGAGTGGTTCCGGGTCGGGAAAGGCGAAGGTGATCGGCTCCTCCTCACGCAGTTCCGGAATGGGCTGCAGCCGGTCGAGCATCTTCAGGCGCGATTGCGCCTGGCGCGCCTTTGATGCCGTATAGCGGAATCGTTCGACGAAGCTGCGAATGTGCTGCCGCTGCGTCTCCTGGCGAACGCGGAGCTTGGCGTTCACCTCCGCCTGCATGCGGCGGACCTCCTCGAAGCGATCGTAGCCTCCCTGGTAGCGGGTCAGTTTGCCGCCTTCCAGATGCAGAATTTCGTCCACCGCCCGGTTCAGCAGTCCGCGGTCGTGGCTGACCAGGATCACGGTGCCGGGATAGTCGCGCAGATAGTCCTCCAACCACAGCGCCGCCTCCAGATCGAGATGGTTGGTGGGTTCATCCAGCAGCAGCAGGTCCGGTTCGGTGAACAGCAGCCCCGCCAACGCCACCCGCATCCGCCAGCCGCCGGAGAACTCGTCGCAGGCCCGTTGTTGCGCCGCCTCGTTAAAGCCGAGACCGGCGAGCAGGCGGGCGGCGCGTGCCTCGGCGGAATGTGCGTGTTTCTCCTGCAAGCGGAGGTGAATCTCGGCGATGCGATGCGGATCGGTGGCGATTTCTGCCTCGGCTTGCAGTTCAGCCAGTTCCCGGTCGGCGGCGAGCACCGTAGAGATCAGGTTCTGCGTTCCCGACGGTGCTTCCTGGCTGGTGATGCCGACTCGCCAGCGCCGAGGCACGTGGATGCGACCCTCGTGTGCTTCGAGGGAGCCATCGATCATCCGTAGCAGCGTCGTCTTGCCGCTGCCATTACGGCCGATCAGTCCGACGCGGTGGCCGGTGTTCACTGTCGCCTCAGCCTCGTCGAACAACACCCGCGGCCCGACGCGATAGGTCAGTTTTTCGATGCGTAGCATGGGGGCGGGTTTACCACGCTCGGGCGGGAGCGGCGAGCACTCGCGTGCGCAGCCCTGGGCCGCGACGAGATTCCCTCCCCGGTCAGGTTACGCTAGGGTAGGGAGGCCGGCGGCAGGACGACATGGCCGATCAGGCGCCTTTCCTCGGTTCGCAACTCAGGTATCGATCATGCAGCCATCCGTTCAGCCGGCATGCGTGCCAAAACGCCAGCGCTACCCCTACCGTCCACAGCCGCGGCAAGCGCGCTGTGGTGTCGGTGTTTTTTTGCCTTCGCTTGCCTCCTCAGCGCGTCATTTGCCACTGCTGATGATGCCTGGGTGGCGCATGTGCGTGGCGTCGGGGCGTCAACGCTGCCGATGGGAACGCCGTTGCAGGTGGTCGCGCAGGATTTCACCGAAAGTGACATCCGGCTGCAGCCAACGATCGAGCGCGCACTCACGGCTCAGGGCTATGCCGTTGATTCCCAGGCGGCGCTGCAACTGGTCTATGCGACGCAATTGTCAACGGAAGCCGGCGCGGAAGAGGCAGCTGATGAGGATGCAGCCGAAGAGAACGGGGATTTGTCCGACGAGTTGAATACGGGGCCGAATATGGCCGAATTCAAGGACGTTGCGCCGCAGGTGAACCTGCAGTTGCGGCATGCTGCAACAACCGGTCTGTCAAACTATGCGCTCAGCTTCGTGCTCGGTGTGGCAGGCCAGACGCCGCTGTGGCGTGGCAGCGTCACGGCGGCGCTGCCACCGCAGGATCCCTTGCCGATTGTCGAGACCATGGTGCCGATGCTGGTTCCCGCCATCGGTAAGACGGTGGAGGCTGAGCACGCATTTCCATAGTAGATAATGTGCAGACAGGCTCGGCGGGGCAAGCCGGCGTATCTAGAAGCCTCTCGGCCGAGCCACATCGGTGGCGGTTATCGTCCGCTTGCGGGCGCAGGCGCGTGGAAAGGGAACGATGTTGCTGCCGGCGTGCGTGCATTCGTTGGGAATCGCCGCCGGCTTCTTGCATGACGCCAGCGTCGAAGGCGGCGGCACCATCGCGCCAATGCGGTATTCGGTGCGGTATTCCGTCCACGGTTCGGCGTCGTCATGTACCGTGTAGGACTGGGTGATCTCCAGTCGGCCACAGCCACCTGGCTGCTGAGTGTGCACGAAGGCCTGGAAACGCTCTTCAATCGCCGCTTCCACCAGCCCCATGGACTCGCCTTGCATCCGCATCAGCAGCGCGGTCAGATCTGTGTAGAGGGCACGTTCGGCCGGAGTAGGCGTCATCATCGCGGGTCTCCTATAGCCAGATGGCCGCTTGTGCGGTCCGTAAAGCATCGAACAAAAGATCGTCAAAATAGGAACAAAATGAGAATATATGGATTTTGCGCCTAGGTCAAGTCATATACCCCAAACAGGGGTGTCGCGCCAATGCCGCATCGCCAACGCACTCACGCCGACACCTGGATCAGCAGCGGCATGCAGCAGCGAATAGCGTGCGCGTGGTCGGTCGCGGCCTGACTTGCGGCAGCGTAGAATCCCAGATGAGTAAAGACGCGGCCGCCGGGAAACTGGAAGTACCAGAGGCCGAAGCCCTGCGGCTTGCGACCGAAAATGCGCTCGTAACGCTGGGTGCTGATCGTGATGCTTGTTGCCATGGAACGTCTCCTGAAGCGCGAGTGAAGCGTCACCGCTTCACGGTAAGAGAGTATCCATGGGGCACATCTAATACAAGAAAAATATTCTCAATATACCCGTATTACGGGAGTACTGCAAAAACAATCTGCGGCCAATATCTACTAGTAGAGCTAGCTGCCGTAGAGCGTACGGCAGATGAACACCGCCGCGATCAGGCCGGCCAGATCGGCGAGCAAGCCGGCAAGCAGGGCGTGACGCATCCGCCGGATGCCGGCGGCGCCGCAGTAGACCGACAGGACATAGAACGTGGTCTCGGTCGAGCCCTGAATGGTGCTGACGAGGTAGCCGGTAAAGCTGTCCGGTCCCACCGCCGGGTCGTTGAGGATGGTTGCGAGGTAGGCGTAGGCACCGGAACCGGAGAGGCTGCGCAGCACCGTCATCAGCAGCGCTTGCGGCGGCACTCCGAGGGCTTCGGTCAGTGGCGAGAGCAATTGCATCATGCCATCGAGGGCGCCACTGGCGCGCACCATCCCAATGGCGACGAGGATCGCCACCAGATAGGGAATGATGCGGACCGCCACATCGAAGCCTTCGCGCGCGCCCTCAACCAGCGCTTCATAGACGGCGACGCGGCGGCAGACGCCGAAGGCGACAAGCGCAGTTATCAAACCCGGGATAAGCCAGGAGCCGAAATCGCGGCCGAAAATGATCAGCAACGGCATCAGCGCCAGCATCGCCGNCGCCGAAAGCCACACAACCCATGCCGCATAGCCGGCCTGGGTGGACGCCATGATCTCGGTGGGCGCTTCGCCGTCTGCGGGCGCGGTGGCGCCAAACCCGACCGGATCCTGAGGCCTCGGCCCGCTTGCCGGCGGCGAGGGCAAAGCTGGCGTTGTTGCTGCGGCGGGCGCGGTTGCAGGCCACAGACGATCGCCCAACCGGGCGACGATGATGGCGACGATGGTCGAACAGGTGGTGGCGAACAGCGTCGTTACGGTCACCCCGGCCGGGTCGGCCGAGCCGGCGGCCGCGCGGAGGGCGATAACGCTGGTGGGCAACAAGGTGACGTTGGCGGTGTTGATGGCAAGAAACAGCACCATNNGGGCNNTGGTGGTGGCGGTCCCCTTGACCGGGTTCAGCTGATCGAGCGCCTGCATTGCCTTCAAGCCGAACGGCGTCGCCGCGTTGCCGAGGCCGAGCATGTTGGCGGCGATGTTCATGATCATGGCACCCATCGCCGGATGCTCGGGCGGCACCTCCGGAAACAACCGCAACATCGGTCGCCACAGAAGGCGGGTGAGCAGGCGCAGCAGCCCACCGGCCTCCGCCACCTTCATAATGCCGAGAAACAATGCCAACACGCCGATCAGGCCGAAGGCGACGCTGACCGCGTGCCCCGCCTCGTCAACAATCGCCTGACTCAGTTGCAGCATCACATCGACGCCGCCCGATTCGCGCAGCTGCCGAAAAGCGGAGACAGCGAAGGCAACGAGGACGAAGAGGGCGAGGAGGCTGTTCACGGCGCTGATTGTGCTCGAACGGCGAACGCCATCCGTTGGGGGAACGAGGGGGAGTGTCTTTGAGAAGTGATCGAGACCGATCAACCTATGCTAGCGCCGATGGACCACAATATGAACCCCGCTCAAGGGTAGACGAAAACAGCTTTAGTTCTCGGTTTCCGAGTGGGCGAGGATACGAACCAACTGAAAAAGGCGCTTGCGGATGGTCGGATCGCCAATGCGAAAATAGTTATGCATCAGTTCGAACGCCTCTCGCGAATTCATCGGGTTGACTTCGAACGGCTGCGGCGCAACATCGGACAGACCACTATTAGCAATGGCTGCCTCCATGGATGGTTCGTTATTCACGCCTTCAAAGAAGAAGGAGACATCCACCCCAAGTGCCTTCGAAATCTTAAACAGGTTGCTGGCGCCAACCCGGTTTGTTCCGCTCTCGTATTTCTGAATCTGCTGAAATGTAACGCCAATCGCTTGCCCCAACTTTGTTTGGCTGACGCGCAAGCCAACACGCCGCCCACGAATGCGCGTGCCCACATGGCGGTCGATTGNATCCGGACTATCGTCGATTACCATTCTTTTCATATCAGTGAGGTTATATTAAGTTGTACCAGTTTGTCTAGACGCCCACGTCGTTTCTACAGTCGTAGCACGGCCAATCCGGAAAGGGAACAATGATCAGCTTGGCTGCACAGGCGAGCGACCTCATTTGATTCGATCAGACTTGATCTTGTACACACGATTCGGAGGAAAATCGAGCGCTATAAGAACACGACGCTAATCGCGCTTGTCCTTGGTCTCCCACCCATTTAGGTCAGGCACTATTTATCCTGAAGCACGCCGCAAGATGTGCGCCGGCGTACGTTATTGCCGACCTGACGTATCCTTGGCGCTGCTTCGCTGGCGTAAGCGACGATGTTCAATCTTGATGCAACGATCGACGATCATTTCCAGCCCCGCATTGCAGGCACGCTCTGTCGCTGCGGCGTTGCGCACGCCCAGCTGCAACCATACGCTGCGCACGCCCAGCGTGTTCTTGCTCGCGATCGCTGCATCGATCGCCTCGGCTGCCCGGTCGCTATTGCGAAACACGTTGACCATCTCTGCCGGGACGTCGATCGATGCGAGATCATCAAAGACGGATTCCCCCAGGATACGAGTGTCGCGTGCATTTGGATTGACCGGGATGACGCGAAATCCCTGCTGCTGCAGGTACGCCATTATCGCGTGCGAATCGCGCCACGGATGCGGCGACGCACCGACCAAGGCGATCGTTCGCGTCTCGGCTAGGATGCGCGCCAGTCCCGCATCATCATCGACGATCGGCACCCGTGCTAACCTTCCGACCATTCGGGCATCGGTCGCTTGGCGATGAACGCCTCGATGCCGGCGCGAGCATCCTCGCCAACCAGGTTGCGCGCCATCGTTTCGGTGGCAAGACTGTAGGCAGCCTCGATACCGGCTTCGATCTGTCGGTAGAACAGTTGCTTGCCGAGCGCGATCGCCGCCGGCGACTGGCGGGCGATGCGGACCGCCAGCGCCTCGGTCACGGCATCGAGCTCGGCCTCGGCGGCGACGCGATTGAGCAAGCCCAGCCGTAGTGCCGTTGCCGCGTCGATGAATTCACCGGTCAGCAGCATCTCCATCGCCGCCTTGCGCGGGATGTTCCGTGTCAGTGCCACCATCGGTGTCGAGCAGAAGAGGCCGAGATTGATTCCGGAGACGGCAAACCGCGCGGTGTCTGTTGCTACCGCCAGATCGCAGGCGGCGACCAGTTGGGTGCCAGCAGCGGTGCAGGTGCCGTTGACGCAGGCAATCACCGGCTGCGGCAGCCTGGTCACCGCCAGCATCAGTTGCGAACAGCGGGCGAAGAGGGCGGCTGCCTCGTCCTTACTCGGACATGCCTGTAACTCGGCGAGATCGTGGCCGGCGGAATAGGCCTTGCCGCTGCCGGCGAGAATCACCACCCGAACGCTGCGGTTGATGCTGAGTTGATCCAAAGTGTCCTGCAACTCCGCCATCAACGCCACCGAAAGGGTGTTGTACTTCTCGGGACGGTTGAGGGTGAGCCGGGCGATACCGTCGTTGCCCAGGTGGACAAGAACGTTACTGGTACTGGCGGCGGCCGAGTCCACTGCTGCTGTCATCGCTTTACCCTATGTTCCACCGCGGCAATCACGATCGCTGCGTTGTCTAGCCGGCGATCGCCGCCGTCGCCTTGGCTTCGCTGGTCATCCCGAAGTTGCGGTCCGCCTCATCGACCACATCCCGCTGCTTGGCCATGAACGGAACATAGAGGTGGTCGCGACCAACGATATGCGTCGTCAACCACGTCTTGAGGAAGGCAAGAACCTCGCGGGAGTGAATCGATTCTGGATTGCGCACGTAGCGATCGCGGATATCGGCAACCTGCGCCCGCAGCGTTGCGTGCGTTCGGACATGGCTTTCATAATCGGGATACGAGCAGGCGCGCATGAGCGATTCCTCGCGCCCGAAGTGGTAGATGGTGTAGTCCAGCAACGCATCGAGAACACGATGCACGGTGCTCCGCGGTTCGCCGGCGGTGATCGCTTCGCTTAACTGGTTGAGCAAGCTGATCAGAACTTTGTGGTCGGTGTCGAGGGATTCGACGTCGACGCTGAACTCAGGCGTCCATTCAATCAATGGCATAGGGGTTTCCAACGTTGGCCAGTGGTTCGTGCGCACGGTTTGGCGGACGAGGTCGGCACTGCGTATCTCCTCCATCAAACCGTTCGGCTTGATCTTCGTATCATTTTAGCAAATCGAGAAGAAATGCGAGCAGGAACCGCTTGAACCAGGCGGATTTTCCGCACCGGTTGACAGAGATCAACGACTTCGCCTACATCTCCCCTCCCGGCGTTCGCATTCGTGTTCGCTGCGGGATGGTATTTAGTCGACATCCGAGGACCCCATGAGGACCTATTCCGCACGCCCCGCGGACATCAATCGCGACTGGTATGTGATCGACGCCGAGGGCGTGGTTCTCGGTCGGCTCGCGGTGTATGTGGCGATGCGCTTGCGTGGCAAGCACAAGCCGACCTTTACGCCACACATGGATTGCGGTGACCACCTGGTCGTGGTCAACGCCGAGAAAGTGAAGCTCACCGGTCGCAAACGCAGCGACAAGGTCTTCTATTGGCACACCGGTCATCCGGGTGGCATCAAAGAGCGGACCATGGCGCAGATCCTGGACGGGCGGTACCCGGAGCGCGTTATCGTCAAGGCAGTCGAGCGGATGATCACCCGCGGACCGCTCGGTCGACAGCAGATGCGCAAGCTCCACGTCTATAAAGGGCCGAGCCATCCGCATGCAGCGCAGCAGCCGGTGAGTGTGGACCTGGCGGCGATCAACGCCAAGAACAAGAGGTAGACGAACCGATGGCCGAACCCACTGGAGCGTTCGACGAACTGAAAAAGATGACGGGTGGGGCGGTAGTTGAGGAGACGTCCGCGGCCCAGCCGGAGATCGATGCCTTCAACCGCGCCTACGCCACCGGCCGACGCAAGGATGCGGTCGCCCGCGTCTGGATCAAGCCGGGACGGGGAACGATTCTCGTCAACGGCCGCGATGTGAGCGTCTTCTTCGCCCGGCCGACGCTACGGATGATTATCAATCAGCCATTCACTGTTACCAACCGCCTTGGCCAGTACGACGTTTCCTGCAGCGTCAACGGCGGCGGTCTGTCGGGCCAGGCGGGTGCGCTGCGGCACGGCATCAGTCGGGCGTTGGTCCGCTACGAGCCGGCTCTGCGCGGCGCACTAAAGTCAGGCGGCTTCCTGACCCGCGATTCACGCGTCGTCGAACGTAAGAAGTACGGTCGTGCCAAGGCACGTCGCAGCTTCCAGTTCTCGAAGCGCTAAGTCCTAACATCCTCGCGTCCACGTCCCGCATCGGCGAGGGTGGCGCGACAACTTATGCGGAGAAATGCGATGACCGACGACGCGAACCGGCTTCGCGTCGCCATCGTTGGCGCCAGCGGCTATACCGGTGCGGAACTGGTGCGGCTTCTCGTTTGTCACCCCGCCGCCCGCGTCGTTGCCCTGACCGCCGACCGAAAGGCGGGCAATACGCTTGACGCGGTGTTTCCGCATCTTGCCGGCGCGGGCGGGGAGGGGGCGTTGCCGCCCCTGGTGGCAGTGGACAACGTCGATTGGGAAGGCATCGATATCGCCTTCTTCGGTCTGCCGCATGGGGCCTCCCAGCCGGTGATCGCTGCCTTGCCACCACAGGTGAAGGCCATCGACCTGTCGCCCGATTTCCGCTTCGCCGATCCTGCGGTCTACAGCGAATGGTACGGCTTGCCGCACCAGAGCCCAGCGCTGCAGGCCGAGGCCGTTTACGGGCTGACCGAACTGATGCGTGATCGCGTCAAGGCGGCGCGGATCATTGCCTGTCCCGGTTGCTATCCCACTTCCTCGTTGTTGCCGCTGATCCCGCTCGTCGAGGCTGGTCTGATTGAGGCTGACGAGGTGATCATCGATGCCAAGTCCGGCGTCAGCGGTGCCGGTCGCGCCGCCAAGGAAGGATCGCTTTACGCCGAGGTGGCGGAGGGGATCCATGCCTATGGTGTGGCGTCGCATCGCCATGCGCCGGAGATCGAGCAGGGGCTCTCGCTTGCTGCCGGACGGGCGATCAAGGTGAACTTCACCCCGCATCTGATGCCGATGAACCGCGGCATTCTCTCCAGCATCTATGTCCGTCTCGCCAAGGGCGCATCGGCCGACGATCTGCGGGCGACGCTCGCCACCCGTTACCAGGGCGAGCCCTTCGTCAAGGTTCTCGCCGCCGGAACTGTTCCGGCGACGCGTCACGTTCGGGGCTCCAACCAGTGTCGCATCGGCGTGTTCGCCGATCGGTTGCCAGGCCGCGCCATCTTGCTGTCGGTGATCGACAATCTGGTCAAAGGTGCGTCCGGACAGGCGGTGCAGAACATGAACGTCGTCTGCGGCCTGCCGGAGACCATGGGCCTCGCGCAGGCGCCAATTTTCCCTTAGCCGCGTGGAACAAAAAAGCCGGCCGACATGAAGCCGGCCGGTGCAGTCGGTCAGGTCGTTTGCGACTAGGCGCGCGGCGGCAGCGGGTGCGGTCGCGGTGCCGAAAAATCGAACAGGTTCATCAGATCACCGATCGCCGGCCCGTTGACCGGAGCGTAGGGGTTTTTGGAACTCTCGACCGGGTTCGGCAGGTTGTCGCGGCTGCGGTTGGATATCGTCGGCAATTGCCAATTCGCCTCGATGAACTTCAGCAGTGAGACGTGGTCGTAATAGGTGTGGTCGACATAACCCGCTTTGCTATAGGGGGAGACGACGATCAACGGAATACGAGTGCCATCACCGAAGAAGTCAAGCGCCTGAATATACCCTGAATCATAGTAGCCGCCGCCTTCGTCAGTGGTGATGAAGATTGCGGTATCACTCCAAATACTCTGGTTTTTCTTTACCTGATCGATCAGATCGCTGATGAATCGCTCGTACTGGTCTGTAGTTGAATCGGCGGGATGACCGGCCAGTGCTTCGAATGGCCGGACGAACGACACCGCCGGCAACGTACCTTGCTGCAGGTCATTGAGAAATGCGCCGTAGTTCTGCAGGTTCGTCGCCTGCTTGGTGGTCATGATGCTGGCATAACCCGTCAGCGGATCGCAGATGCCGCAATAGGAATGAAACAGCAGCGGCACGCCATTGACGTTGGTGGCGAAGACGGTCGTATCGTCGCCGCGGTCGGCCGAGTAGTATTTCCACGAGACGTTGTGCGCGGTCATGACGTTGGCGATCGTCGGAATGGTCTGTGGCGGCAGGACAAATTTGTCCGAGCCCAGCGTCTTGGTTGTCCCGTCCTCGTTCCAATACATGTTGTAGTTGTTGACTAGATAGTAGTGCCCCGGCGCGCAGTTGGCGTTGCTGACATGCTGCGCCTGCAACTGCTCCTTCACGCCGGCGACGCCAGCAGCCCCGTTGTCGGAACAATTGACGTACGAGCCGCCGCTGTAGCCGTCTTGCTTGTAGTAGTTGTTCGTTCCTTTTACCGGGTTGGGATTCTCGATCTGGTTGCCATAAGGAACACCTGCGGAACCGTCCGGATTGGTGAAAAAAGCGGCATCACCTGAAACCAGTGCCTGGAAATTTGCACCGGTGCCACCCATGATCGCCTGATGGTAATTGTCGCTGATGGCGAAACGGTCAGCCAATCGCCTGAAAGTCAGCGCATCCGCGTGATGCGGCTTCCCCGCCGCGTCGACGTAAGGGTTCATGTTGTAGAACCCCATGGAGATTGCGCCTTCTTGCGGATTGAAGCCGCCTGCCGGGGAGGNGCTGCCGTTGGAGCCGGTGCCGATGGTCTCCTCGACCCAGACAAACTTGTCCAACTTGCCGCCATCCACGTCCTGCCACATTTGAAAGAAGCGATGGACGGGATCGCCAGTGTAGGCGGCGTAAGGCACATACCAGCTGATCTGGTAGGGACCGTTTGGCAGGTTGGCCGGGAACCGGGTGTCGGGAACACCCTGCGGCAGGCCGATGCCATAGGTGGTATAGGGCTGAGGCAGTGTGTCGTAGGTCCCGGCCGTCTGCGTCTTCGCCTTATACTTGAGCGTGTCCTTGCCGTAGTTCTGCGCGGCGAGGGCAAAATTTGGGCCGGGGGACCCATCAGCGTTGACGATGCCCTTGCTCAAGAGATTGTCAATGGTCTGTCCCGGCAGCGGCTGATAGGTGCCAAACAGATTGTCGAAGGTGTGATTTTCACCGACAACAATGATCACGTGTTTAATTGGTGTCGTCGTGGCGGCAAACGCGATAGCACAGGGTGAAACAGCGGCGAGCAACGCCGCCGAAAGGCAAACGGGGCTAAGCAATCGCATCCTGAAACTCCTTCACGAATGTGCGAAGCACATCGTATCTGGACGAAATAGATACCCCAGCACCGCAAGAAAACTGCGACCTTCCCCTCCAGGCAATGCTGCAGTAACGCAGCAAATGCCTGTTACTCCCATTTCATATTGACGGAGATACCTGCAGATTAGCCCTGCAATTTCCTTTTGGTTAACATATCTTCATTGTTTGACAGGCCGGCGTCTTCCCGGTGAATTTTCCGTGTCAAGCGATTTGGCATGCGCGATGCTTGGTCGGGTGTGACCTCGGTCGTTTGGCTCTTCGAACCGCACAGAACCCTGTCCCACACGCTAAGCTCGCTAATATACAGTTGATATTTGTACTTGTTACGCAATCTACAGCAAACTATATATAGTTTTGTAACAATCTACGGCGCGCATGGTGTTATTTGCGTGGCCGTCGACTGCTTCTGGAGGTCGAGCGCCATGCGCTATCTGCCAATCTGTCTTGACCTCACGGGCCGCGACACCCTGGTGGTTGGCGCCTCCGATGCCGTCGCCCGCAAGGCACGGCTACTGTTAAGCGTCGGTGCGAGCGTCACCGTGATTGCCGCCGATAAACCCGGCCGCGACATGGCGGCGCTGGTCGATGGGAACGCGCTGACGCTGCATAGGCGTTCATTTACCGAAGCCGATGCCATCGGCCGAGCGATGGTCATCGTCGATACCGGCGATCGGACGCTTGACGCCAGCGTTGCCGCGGCGGCCCGCGCTGCCGGTGCGGCGGTCAACGTCATCGACGCGCCGGCGCTGTCCACCTTCATCATGCCGGCGATCGTCGATCGTGACCCGATCACCGTTGCCATCTCCAGCGCCGGGACGGCGCCGTTGCTGGCGCGGCAAATCCGCGCCCGGATCGAGGCGATGCTGCCGGCGAACCTGGGCCAGCTTGCGCTGTTCGCCGAGCGCTTTCGCCATGCTGTCGCCGCGGTTCGCCCCGATGGCCGGATGCGCCGCCGGTTTTGGGAGCGGTTCTTCAATGGACCGATCGCCACCCTGGTACTCCGTGGCGAGGGCCGGCGGGCACGGGAGCAGATGTTGGCCGCCATCAACCGCGTTGACGAGGATGCGTTGGCCTGCCGTGGGCAGGTTGTCATCGTCGGCGCTGGTCCCGGCGATGCCGAGCTGTTGACGCTCAAGGCCGCACGTGCCCTGCAGGAGGCGGACGTGATTGTTTACGACCGCCTCGTCGGCGCCGACGTGCTGGACCGCGCCCGGCGCGACGCCGAGTTCATTTACGTCGGCAAGGCCAAGGGCAGTCATGCCCGTAGCCAGGCGGAGATCAACGACTTACTAGTAGAGAGGGCGCGTGCCGGTTTGCGCGTTGTTCGCCTCAAGGGCGGCGATCCGTTCATCTTCGGCCGTGGCGGCGAAGAGCAGGCGTTCGTCGCCGAGCGCGGCATCGTCGTCGATGTGATCCCGGGGATCACCGCGGCGCTTGGCTGTGCGGCTGCCGCCGGCATCCCACTCACCCATCGTGACGTGGCGCAGGCAGTCACCTTCGTCACCGCTCATGGCCGCGACGGTGAGCCTGATCTCGACTGGCCGGCGCTGGCGCGCGGCGGCCAGACCCTCGTCGTCTACATGGGTGCCTCGGTTGCCGAGCGGATCGCCGGCCGGTTGCTCGCCGCGCAGGCCAACCCGGCGACGCCTGTTGCGATCATTCACAACGGCACGCTGGCCGATCAAAGGGTCGTTGTCTGTCCCCTGGCCGAGGTGACCGACGCCTGCGTCGACGCCGACGCCAGACCAACACTGATCATCATCGGCGACGTCGTTCGCCGTGCGGCGACCGCAGTGGCTCGGCCCGCTGCGATCACTGCGGTCGCCGGATAGAAAACAGTAAGGAGCCCTTCTGCCGATGCAGATTGTAACCGCGAACCGTCTGGCCGACGGCCTGGTCGTTTTCCTCGCGGCGAACGACGCCTGGTCCGAGGCGCTGGCCGACGCACGGATCGCAACCGATGCGGTTGCGGCCGCGAGCCTGATGACGAGCGCCGAGAGCGCGCTCAATGCCCGGCTGGTGGTCGGGCCCTACCTCATCGAAGTGCGGGAAACGCCGACGGGTATTGCCCCGGTGCAACTGCGCGAACGCATTCGCGCCGCCGGTCCGACGGTGCGATCGGACCTCGGCAGGCAAGCGGAGAAGGACGTCTCGCATGTATCGCTATGACGAATTTGATCACATCTTTGTCGCCGAGCGGGTTGCCCAGTTTCGCGACCAAGTGAACCGCCGGCTGAGCGGTGAGCTTTCGGAAGACGAGTTCCGGCCGCTCCGGCTGATGAACGGGCTGTACCTGCAACTGCACGCCTACATGCTGCGGGTCGCCATTCCCTATGGCATGCTGTCCTCACGGCAGATGCGTCAACTCGCCCACATCGCCCGCCGTTACGACAAGGGCTACGCCCATTTCACCACCCGGCAGAACCTGCAGTACAACTGGCCGGCGCTGGCCGACGTCCCTGCCATTCTCGCTGATCTGGCCGCGGTGGAGATGCACGCCATCCAGACCAGCGGCAACTGCATCCGCAATGTCACCGCCGATCAGTACGCCGGCGCGGCCGCCGATGAGATCGACGACTCGCGGGTCTGGTCGGAGATCATCCGCCAGTGGTCGACGCTGCATCCGGAGTTTTCCTTCCTGCCGCGCAAGTTCAAGATCGCGGTCACCGGTTCGCCGCACGACCGGGCGGCAGTGGCCGTGCACGACATCGGCCTGCGCATCGTCCGCAACGACACGGGGGAGGTGGGCTTCCAAGTTCTGGTCGGTGGCGGCCAGGGGCGGACNCCCTTTATCGCCAAGACGATCCGCGAGTTCCTGCCGCAGCAGCATCTGCTCTCCTATCTGGAGGCGGTTCTCCGCGTCTATAACCTGCTCGGACGGCGCGACAACCTCTACAAGGCGCGGATTAAGATTCTCGTCCATGAGGTTGGAGCGGAACGATTTATTCAGATGGTGGAGGAGGAGTGGGCCTACCTCAAGGACAGTCCGGTCGAGTTGCCGCCGGGCGAACTGGAGCGGATCCAGGCCTATTTTGCGCCGCCGCCCTTCGCCACCCTGCCGGTGAGTTTCGCTGAGCTTCGACGTCACCGCGTCGAGGATCCGGCATTTGCCCGCTGGGCGCAGGTCAACTTGTTTCCCCACAAGCAGCCGGGTTACGCCATCGTCAATCTGTCGCTGAAGCCGCATGGCGGTGTGCCCGGTGACGCCACCGCGGCGCAGATGGAGGCGATCGCCGATCTTGCCGACACCTACAGCTTCGGCGAGGTCCGGGTGACCCACGAGCAGAACCTGACCTTGGCGCACGTCCGCCAGGACGACCTTTACCCGCTCTGGCAGGCGCTGCAGCCGTTGGGACTGGCCACGCCGAATATCGGCCTGCTGACCGACATCATCGCCTGTCCTGGTCTCGACTACTGCAGTCTCGCCAACGCCCGCTCGATCCCGATTGCGCAGGAAATCAGCCAGCGGTTCGATGACATCGATCGCCTGCACGACATTGGCGAGTTGAAGATCAAGATCTCCGGCTGCATCAATGCCTGCGGTCACCACCACGTGGGACACATCGGCATTCTCGGCGTCGATAAGAAAGGCCAGGAGTTCTACCAGATTACCCTTGGTGGCGACGCGACGGAGACTGCAGCCATCGGCAACATTGTAGGCCCGGCGTTTTCGGAAAAAGCGGTGGTCGGCGCCGTCGAACGCCTCGTGGACACCTATCTCGACCTTCGCCACGGCGGCGAGCGCTTTGTCGACACCTACCGGCGCGTTGGTCTCGAACCANNTTCAAGGAGAGGCTCTATGCCACTCATTAAAGACGGCCAGGAGGTCGCCGATCCGTGGCGCTTCGTTGCCGACGGCGAGGCTTTGCCCGCTGACGGTGCGGTGCTGGTGACACTTGCACGTTGGCAGGCGGAGCGTGACGCCCTGCTTTCCCGCGGTACTCCTCTCGGCGTGCAGCTTGCCAGTGGCGACAAGGCGAGCGAGTTGGCCGACGATCTGCCGCATCTGGCGCTGATTGCGCTGGAGTTTCCCACCTTCCGCGACGGGAGGGCCTATTCAACGGCGCGTCTGCTGCGCGAGCGGTTCGGTTTCACCGGCGAGCTGCGCGCGGTCGGTAACGTGCTGCACGATCAACTGTTGTTCATGCATCGCTGCGGTTTCAATGCCTTCGAGGTCGCAGACGCGAGGGCGGTGGAAATCTGGCAGCGAGCGCTGGCGGAAATCAGCGTCTTCTTCCAACCGACCGGCGATGGACGCGCGACCGTCCATGCCAGTCGGCGCCANGGAACGGCGAGCGGCGCCATGAGCCGGTCCTCCCAATCGCTTGCCATCGATCACGGCGGTGAAGTCGCCTCCGTGCGTGGTATCGCGTTGCGTGACACGCTGCTCGCTCGCTATGCCGGCAGCGACACGCTGTCGCTGCTGCAGGCGATGATCTGNCGACGAATTCCGGGGCGAATCGCCCTCATCTCGTCATTCGGCACCGAGGCGGCAGTGTTGCTGCACATGGTCGCGCAGATCGATCCGGCAACGCCGGTGATTTTCCTCAACACCGAGAAGCTGTTCGGCGAAACGCTCCGCTATCGGGACCAGTTGCAGCGCCTGCTCGGCCTCACCGACATCCGCAGCATCAAGCCGGACGAGCGTGAAGTGGAGGCGGTCGATCCCGACGGCATCCTCTGGTACGGCAACCCGGACATGTGCTGCTACGTCCGCAAGGTCGAACCACTGCGACGCGCCGTGCTCGGCTTCGACGCGCTGATCACCGGCCGCAAGCGCTTTCAGGGTGGCGAGCGCACCGCCTTGCCACTCCTCGAACTCGACGACGGTGGCAGGATCAAGGTCAATCCGTTGGCCGGCTGGGACAAGCAGGATCTTGAGGCGTACTTCGTCCGCCATGCGCTGCCGCGTCACACGCTCGAAGCCGATGGCTTCCTCTCCATTGGCTGCATGCCCTGCACCGATCGGGTAAAGCCGGGCGAAAACGCTCGTGCCGGCCGCTGGCGCAACCTGGAAAAAACCGAATGCGGTATCCACCTGTCGCGGGCGCACTGGCGGATGGACGGTATCGACTGATGCCGCAACTGCGGCGCTAACCGATCACGGTCGGCGAGACAGCGAGGGGGTGCAGCTTCGAGCGCGCAGGTACCGTTTAACCGCGGTACGCCCGGCGTAAGGGCCTTCAGGGCTAGGCGCGCATCAGCCGATCGCGGGACGGCGAAGGGGAAGACGTGGGGAGGAACTGCAGACCTCCCCACGTCTTCGGCAGCAGTATTAGGAGCTGTAGTACATCTGGAACTCGACCGGATGCGGGGTGTGCTCGAAGTTGTACACCTCTTCCCACTTGAGCTCGATGTAGCTATCGATCAAGTCGTCGGTGAACACGTCGCCCCGCTTCAGGAAGTCGCGATTGCCGTCAAGGCTGGTGAGCGCCTCACGCAGCGAACCGCACACGGTCGGAACCAGCGCCAGTTCTTCCGGCGGCAAATCGTAGAGGTTCTTGTCGATGGCATCGCCAGGGTGGATCTTGTTCTGGATGCCGTCGAGTCCGGCCATCAGCATCGCCGCGAAGCCGAGGTAGGGATTGCACAGCGGATCGGGGAAGCGGACTTCAACCCGCTTCGCCTTCGGATTCGATGAGAACGGAATGCGGCACGATGCGGAGCGGTTGCGCGCGGAGTAGGCAAGCAGCACCGGCGCTTCGAAGCCCGGGATCAGCCGCTTGTAGCTGTTGGTGCCTGGGTTGGTGAAGGCGTTCAGCGCCTTGGCGTGCTTGATGATACCGCCGATGTAATAGAGCGCCAGATCGGAGAGGTCAGCATACCCGGAACCGGCGAAGAGCGGCTTGCCGGCCTTCCAGATCGATTGGTGGGTGTGCATGCCCGAGCCGTTGTCGCCGGTGACCGGCTTCGGCATGAATGTGGCGGTCTTGCCGTAGGTCTGCGCCACCATGTGGGTGACGTACTTGTAGATCTGGATGTCGTCAGCGGCTTTGACCAGGGTCGAGTACATCAGCCCCAGTTCGTGCTGGCTCGGTGCGACCTCGTGATGGTGCTTGTCCATCTTCAGGCCCATTTCCATCATCACCGAAACCATTTCCGAGCGCAGGTCTTGGCAGGCATCGACCGGAGGGACCGGGAAATAGCCACCCTTGACCGGCGGACGGTGACCGGCGTTGCCCTCGGGCAGAATACGGCCGGTGACGTAGGGGCCTTCGTCGGAACTGAACTCGTAGAAGCAGCCGTTCATCTTCACGTCGTAGCGAATGTCGTCGAAAACGAAAAATTCGGCTTCGGGACCAATGTAGGCAGTGTCGCCGATGCCGCTTGAAATGACATAGGCTTCGGCTTTCTTGGCGATCGAACGGGGATCGCGAAGGTACGGCTCACCCGTCGACGGCTCGGCGATATCGCAGAAAACAATCATCGTTGATTGTGCGAAAAACGGGTCCATCACCGCCGTCGTCACGTCGGGAATCAAGGACATGTCGGAATCGTTGATGGCTTTCCAGCCGGCGATCGACGATCCGTCGAACATGACACCATCGGTGAAATACGACTCTTCGGTGTGTTCCGCGGTCATGCTCAAGTGTTGCCACTTGCCGCGTGGATCGGTGAAGCGGAGATCGACGTATTTAACGTCGTTATCCTTAATCGCCTTCATCACGTCTTCAGCTGTCTTGCAGTTCAAAGCCATAGTGCTAGTTCCCTTGGTCCCTTTGCGTTGCCGCACGAAACATCAACAATGAATGTCGGAATTTCGAGTTTGTATTATCGCGGGCGGTTTTATATCGCTTCGACACCTCGCTCGCCAGTGCGGACACGGATGGCATCCTCAATGGTTGAGATAAAGATCTTGCCATCGCCGATTCGTCCGGTACGTGCCGCTTGCTGGATCGCCTCCACCGCGCGTTCCACCAGATTATCCTCAACAACTAGTTCGATCTTCACCTTTGGTAGGAAGTCGACCACGTACTCGGCGCCGCGGTAGAGCTCGGTATGTCCCTTCTGACGTCCGAACCCCTTTGCCTCCAACACGGTTATCCCTTGCAGTCCAAGCTCATGAAGGGCTTCCTTAACGTCATCAAGCTTGAACGGCTTGATGATGGCTTCGATTTTCTTCATCGGAATTTGCCTCAGTCGCGTTGCTGGCCCGCTTCTCTGCCGCTGCGTCGAAACGGCGGCACGCGCCAGGGCGCCCGTGCTCCGCCGAACCGATATTGGGTAGCTCAAAAGCACAAGCCGTGCCAATCGTTGAGCATACTCCCGGCGCGCCGATTTGTACCTGACCCGCATGCTTTTCAAGCCGCTACAAATCCTTGCCGCCGCACGTGGCTGCATAAAGTCTGGGCATCGGCCTAGAAATTAATCGGAGTGGAAAAGTGGCACAACCTCTGACCTGCGCCGGGTTCGTTGCCACCACGTGCGAATGTGTGGCGTCCTTTGGTTGGTGACCCTTGACGGTTTCGCGCTGACAGGGCTACATCACCCTGCCGATGGCGGGAGTAGCTCAGTTGGCAGAGCACCGGGTTGTGGTCCCGGGTGTCGTGGGTTCGAATCCCATCTCTCGCCCCATCGCGCCCCCCTTTGCCTTGTGGTCGTGTTGCTGCCGCCAACTGGGCGATACAACTTGCGTGCGTGGCAAGGGGACGTGCGGCGAGGCGAGGCGAGGGGAGAAGCGATTTAGGGCGTCCCCGGCGGTGAAGCCTTGGTGCCGCTGGCATCGCGCCGCTGCTTTTGAATCCAACTGTTGCCCATTGTAGCAACACGTGATCGACCGAGGGTTCCCAAACCTCTTATCGGCAGGTATTGATAACATATATTATGGTGCCGCCAATGGTTGGTGCGGCGGCGAAAACGGTGCCCATGCAGCAGACACGAAAACATCCGGTGATTATCGGCATAGTCGGTGATTCAGGAGCCGGAAAATCGACGATGGCGGCAGGACTGGCAGAGGTCCTTGGCATCGAGCGGACGCTGATCATCTGCATGGATGATTACATCAAGCATGACCGGCGGCGGCGGGCCGAACTCGGGGTTACCGCCCACAATCCCGCTGGCAATCACATCGACATTCTCGAACAGCATGTGGGTTTGCTGCGCGACGGCCAGCCGATCTTGAAACCAGTGTACAATCACCAAGGTGGGACGCTTGAACCGCCGGAGTATGTGGTGCCGCGCCAGTTCATCATTCTCGAGGGTCTGCTCGGCTACTCGACGCCGTCGCTGCGCGACGCCTACGACCTGAAGATCTTCCTCGACCCGCGGGAACAGTTGCGGCTGCGCTGGAAGTTCCAGCGCGATACGACGCAGGGCGGCTACACGGTGGAGCAGGTGATGGCGTCGCTCGATCGTCTCAACCGCGACAGCGTCAGCAACGTCCTGCCGCAGCGTGGCTACGCCGATCTGGTGGTCAACTTCTATCCGCCGGATGACAAGCCGGACGAGATCGCCAGCCCGCTGAATGTCCGCCATCTGCTGCGTCCCACACTGCCGCAGATCGATCTCACCACACTTCTGGAACTGTCGCCGCCGCGTGGTCTGGAGATGGAACTCGCCCGCGACGTGGATGGCCGACCGGCAGACGCGCTGCACATATATGGCGAGATCGTTGGCGCCGACAGCGCGGCGATCGAAGCACATCTCTGGCGATCCGTCGCCAATGGCTCGCGCGATCCTTCCCAACCTTTCCCGCGACTTGGCGCCTTCTGTGATGGCCGGTCCACCGTCCAGCACAGTCCGTCGCTTGCGCTGTCGCAGTTGCTCCTGACGCAATACCTGCTTACTGCCGCGTTGGGAACCTATGCGAACTGAAGGAAACCAGCCGATGTCCACCGCGCTTCCCGCTGCTGTTGCCGAGCCGGCTGCCCTTTCGGAGGATGCCCTGGCGGCGGACGCCCTTTCGGCGGAAGAACGCCTGCCGACGCACGATGAAATGGTCAATGCCATTCGCATCCTCGCTGCCGATGCGGTGCAGCGGGCGAACTCCGGTCACCCCGGCATGCCGATGGGGATGGCGAATGTCGCCACCGTGCTCTGGCAGCGTTTCCTCAAGTTCGATCCAACCCGTCCCGACTGGCAGGACCGTGACCGCTTCATCCTGTCCGCCGGACATGGTTCGATGCTGCTCTATGCGTTGCTGTATCTCAGCGGCTACGAAGAGATCACGATCGAGGAAATCAAGCGCTTCCGCCAGTTGGGCTCGAAGACGCCGGGCCACCCGGAGTACGAAGTGTCCTGCGGCATCGAGACCACCACCGGGCCACTGGCCCAAGGGCTCGGCAATTCGGTGGGCATGGCGCTGGCCGAGCGGTTGCGCAACGCCCGCTGGGGCGACGAGATCATCGATCATTACACCTACTGCATCGTCGGTGACGGCTGTCTGATGGAAGGGCTGAGCCAGGAGGCGATTTCCCTCGCCGGGTTTCTGAAGCTGTCCAAACTCATCGTCCTCTGGGACGACAATCGGATCTCGATCGACGGGCCCACCACGCTGGCCACCGCCGACAATCAGCTTGCCCGTTTCGAAGCCTGCGGCTGGGACGCGGCGGTGGTGGACGGCGAGGATCCGGATGCTGTGGCGGCGGCGATCGCCAAGGCACGGCTGTCCGACAAGCCATCGCTGATCGATTGTCGCACCACCATCGGCAAAGGCGCGCCCACCAAGGCCGGCACCTCTGCCACCCATGGGGCGCCGCTCGGCGATGAAGAGATCGCCGGGGTGCGGCGTGCCCTCAATTGGCCTTATCCGCCCTTCGTCATTCCGGCGCACATCCTCGACGCCTGGCGTGCGGCGGGTCGCCGATCGATCGGCGAACGTGAGGCCTGGGAAGCGCGCTTCGCCGCGCTGCCGGCGGACAAGCAGGAAGCCTTTCGGCGCACCAGTAGCGGCCGCTTGGCAGCCGGTTGGCAGACGCCGTTGAACGCGTTCAAGCGCAAGCTGGCAACCGACCAGCCGAAATGGGCCACCCGTAAGGCATCGGGCGAGGCGCTGGAGATTCTGACCGCCACCTTCCCCGAGATCATCGGCGGCTCGGCCGATCTCACCGAGTCCGTGTTCACCAAGACGAGCCATNNCTCGACGACATTGACCCCCGGCAACTTTACCGGTCGTTATGTGCATTACGGCGTGCGTGAACACGCGATGGCGTCGGTGATGAACGGCATGGCGCTGCATGGTGGGTTCATTCCCTTCGGCGGCACTTTCCTCGTCTTCGCCGATTACATGCGCGGCGCCATGCGGATGTCGGCACTGACGCGCCAGCGGGTGATCTATGTGCTGACCCATGATTCGATCGGCGTCGGTGAGGATGGCCCCACCCATCATCCGGTGGAGACCCTGGCCGGTCTGCGGGTGATGCCGAATCTCCTGGTCTTCCGCCCGGCGGACGCCATCGAGACCTTCGAATGCTGGATTATCGCCATCACCGAGAGCGATACGCCGTCGTGTCTGGTGCTGAGCCGGCAGGCGCTGCCGGCGGTGCGAACCGAGCACGTCAGCGTCAATCTCTCCGCCCGCGGCGCCTACGTTCTCCACGAGGCCGAGGGCGGCGAGCGCGAAGTCACCCTGTTCGCCACCGGCTCGGAAGTCCATCTGGCGGTGGAAGCGCGAAACCGTCTGCAGGCCGACGGCATTCCGACCGCGGTGGTCTCCATGCCCTGCTGGAAGCTGTTCGACATGCAGCCAGAGAAGTACCGCCGCGAGGTGCTCGGTCCTGCTTGGCCGGAGTGCGTCCGTGTTGCGGTGGAAGCGGCGATCTCTCCCGGCTGGGACCGCTATATCGGCTCGGAAGGCATTTTCGTCGGCCTGAACGGGTTCGGCCTGTCCGGTCCGGCCGAGGTGCTGTTCAAGCATTTCGGGATCACCGCCGATAACGTGGTCACCCAGACGAAGCTGGCGCTGGGCCACCGCGGCGAGTTGACCCGGCGGCGGCGGCGGTTCGGCATGGATGTGGTCGGCTAACTGTCCTTCCGGGCAGAGAGGTCAAAGCCAGGGATCAAGCACCGCAGCACGGGAAGGGCACGCAGGACGGGAAGAGCCGGCGCGATGACGAGCGGCGAATTGAAAGCAACGGCACAAAGTCTGGTCGCCGATGGCAAGGGGCTCCTCGCCGCGGCGCGTGGCACCTTTGCCGGCGAACCGGCACCCTTGGTATGAATGCACCGATGATCAAGATTGCCCCTTCCATCCTCTCGGCCGATTTCGCCCGCCTGGGCGAGGAGGTGCGGGCGCTCGACGCCGCCGGCTGTGATTACGTGCATGTGGACGTCATGGACGGTCACTTCGTGCCTAACCTGACCATCGGGCCGCTGGTGATTCGTGCCCTTCGGCCGCATACGGCGAAGCCCTTCGACGTGCATCTGATGATCGATCCGGCGCAGCCTTATCTTGCCGCCTATGCGGAGGCGGGCGCCGACATCATCACCGTGCACGCCGAGGCCGACCGGCATCTGGATCGCAGCCTGCAGATGATCAAGGCGCTCGGCAAGCGGGCAGGGGTTTCGCTCAATCCGGCGACGCCGGCCGCGGTGATCGAACACGTCCTCGACCGTCTCGACCTGATCCTGGTGATGACCGTCAATCCCGGCTTCGGCGGTCAGGGTTTCATTCCGGCACAGCTCGACAAGATCCGCCGCCTCCGCGCCATGATCGGCGACCGGCCGATCGAGCTTGAAGTGGACGGTGGCGTCAACGCCGAGACTGCGCCGCTGGTGATCGAAGCCGGTGCCGATGTCCTGGTCGCCGGCAGCGCCGTGTTCAGCGGCGCCGACTATGCCACCAGCATCGCTGCCCTGCGGCCGCAGCGCCAACGTTGCGTGGCGGCGGCGCTCAGCTGATCGCGTCGATCTGCTCGTCGGACAGCCCGCCTGGCACGATGGTGACCGGAATGCGCAACCGCCCCAGGCGCTTGAAGATGTAGGAGATCACCCGGCCCAGGCCTTCGGTGCCGGTGGAGGCGCCGAGCACCAGCACCGACAGGTCCGGCTCCGCTTCGATCAGCTGCATCAACTGCTCGGTGAGCTTGCCTTCGCGGATGAAAACCACCGGCGTTACGCCGGACAGCTTCTGCACCACCGAAGAGACCACCTGCAGCATTTCTTCCGCCTGCTCGCGTCGCTCCTCGGCCATCAGGTGGCCGACCGCCATCCAGTGCTGAAATTCCACCGGCTCGATGACGTAAAGCAACGCCACCCGGCCGCCGGTGTTGTGGGCACGGCGGCAGGCATAGCGTAGCGCCTGATGCAGCTCCTCAGATTCATCGACAACGCAGAGAAAGGTCCGCTTTGGCATGTCGCGCGAGGCTTCGCGTGCCACAGCGAACTCACGATCCTCGGAATTTCCCACAGCCGCCGCTCAACCTTTGCGGAATACCAGATTAGCGATCCATCCCGCGATCGCCGCAATACCGATGGCGAGGATACCATAGGCGACCGCGTAGTCATGGGCGAATTCGAAGACCCGCGCTTCGAAGCCGACACGACTGACGAGAAGCGGGGTTATCTCGGCGCTGACGATCTCGTTATCGCGCAGCAGGTAGACGCTGACGGAGTAGGTGCCGACTGGAGCGTTGGCGGGGATCCACATGTCGGTGCGGAACAGCCGATTGCCGAGGAACTGAATCTCACTGATTTCCTGGCTGTAGACCGCGTCGCGCTGTTTGGCGCGAATCAGCGCCGAACGAAATTCCTGCGCCACAGCCGGCGCCTCCGGCCGCTGCGGTAACAGCCGCAGCTGGTCGGTGCCGATCTGGTACAGCCGTGCCACCTCCGGCGGCACGTTGCTCAAGGGCGGGCGGCTGCTGGCGACGGCGAAAAAGCCGGGGACATTGTCGAAGACAACCTCCGCCTCGTTGATCCAAATGCCAAAGGTTCTTGCCTTGCGCCGCACCACCTCACGCGATTCCGGTCCGCGAACAACCACGATCACGTCGCCGCCACCGTCGGTGGCGCCGAATACCAGCACGTTTGAACCGGTGAAACCGGTGGTGATCGCCACTAGGCTGTTGGACAGCGAGGTGATCAGATCGGCCGCCGCGGCCGGGCTGGCAAGCAGCGCGAGCAAGCCGGCGATCAGGTTGCCAATCGCCAACCAACGCGCGGGAGCGTCTTGTGGTGACTCGGCTGATGCGTCGGGTCATATGGCGGCGCCTTGCGCGCGAGAGGAGGCCAAGGACAATCCACGTTATCATCCGCCATGGACGCGGCGATGCAGCGCATGGCGGAGGCGACACCATAATCAGCTGTGCGCCAGGGCTCAACGCACTCGATCAGGCACGGCTCAGCGTTGGAGATGGGGCGGGCAGGGTTGGGAGGAGTCGGCGCGCAGGCGCGTGGCCTCGGCGATCACCCGCTTCGTCTCCGCCCACATCGGCAGTGCCGCCACGTCGCTGAGCGGCGTCCAGGCAACGGCGGCGGCGTCGCTGCCGGCGACCGCCTCGCCGGACAGCCATTCGGCGGCAACGTCGATCAAGGTGTAGTGGTAGCGAACGGCGCTCGCCGCATCCACGTCGATCAAATCGATCACCGCGGCGACACCGAGAACGGCGATCTCGACGCCGGTCTCTTCCATCACCTCGCGCGCGGCGGNCGCAGCCACAGTCTCCCNCAGCTGCTGCAGGCCGCCCGGAATGCTCCATTCGCCCTGTCTAGGCGGCGTGGCACGAACGATCAACAACACTTGGTCGTCGCGAAAGACGATGGCACCGACGCCCACCTGCGGCCGGGCAGGGTAGTGCCGGCTGGCGTCTGCCGCCGCCTCGCCTGGGTAATGGCTATCATCGCCATGCTGATGATCATTTCCGCTGTCATGCATTCGCCGCGTCCTGATGAGCGCCTCGCCAGGGGTGCTGATGTGCCCGGCTCTGTGCCGGCAATCAATCTATGCCTGCGACTTCACTGCAACGATCGGTAACAAAACGTCGCACCGGCCAAGAAATACCTCAAATATGCCAATATTGGCTCATAGAGGTGTACACAGTTGTAATCGCGCGGGCTGATTGAGGATCGACAACCGGTGCGCGCCGAACATCAACCTGACGGGCGACGGCCCGCGATGAAAGGCACAGCGATGAAGTATGACGCCATTGCCCAACTCAAAGACCACGAGTGCCAACGCTCGCCGGAAGATTCGGATGTCGATATCAGGCAACTGCCGGAGGATTCGTCCCTGGAGCGAGCGGTGAACCGCCGCTTCTTCCGCGCACCGAAGCAAAGCGTCACCATCCGCCTCGATGCGGACGTGGTCGCCTGGTTCAAGGCCCAGGCGGTGGAGCGCGGCTATCAGACGGCGATCAACCGTGCGCTCCGCGAATATATGGACCAGCACCGCTGAAATCTTCGCGTCGGAAGCTGGCATTGTCCGCAATGTCGGTCATTCACAGGGTGATCTTCCCCGGAAATGTGGATGCCTGGTTATGCGGCGTGAAGCTCGGCTTGCTCGGGAGTCCGGGTCCCGAGTGCGGCGTGGAGCCATTGACGGTTGTCGTATCTTTGCCAGCGTGAGGGGGCGGATCGGCGCTGGCCGGCCTCCCCTGCCTCCGCCGTCGCCCTCACCCTCCCGCCGCTGCCGCGCCGGGCCCTTTCCTCTCCCACGATGCGGGCGAAGGGAATCATAACCTCTCCCTCCGGGAGTGGTCGGCGCGAATGCGCCGGGTGAGGGTGACCGCGGCCGAAGGGAATCATAACCTCTCCCTCCGGGAGAGGTCGGCGCGAATGCGCCGGGTGAGGGCGACCGCGGCCGAGGGGAATCATAACCTCTCCCTTCGGGAGAGGTCGGCGCGAATGCGCCGGGTGAGGGCGGCCGCGGCCGGAGGGGGAATCATAACCTCTCCCTCCGGGAGAGGTCGGCGCGAATGCGCCGGGTGAGGGCGACCGCGGGCGAGGGGAATCATAACCTCTCCCTCCGGGAGAGGTCGGCGCGAATGCGCCGGGTGAGGGCGACCGCGGCCGAAGGCGGTGTCGGCCGAAACAAGAAACCTAATCGCTGATTTCCGCGATCCGTGCCTCGAACCAGGCTTTCGTCTCCGCGAAGCCGGCATGGTCCGGGGCCAGCGCCGTCAGCCGCTGCATGATCGCCAGCCCACGCCGCCAGACGCGAAGCGCACCCTCCCGATCGCCGTTGGCTGCGCCGATCAGGCCTATCCGCCCGAGCGACAGCGCCACGTCATACTGCCATCCGGCGTTGCCTGGGTCGGCGTCTGCGAGGCGTTGGGCGATGGCGAGGGAGGCGTGGTAGCTGTCGAGGGCCTGGGCGAGGTTGCCCTGGTCTTTGAGCACGTCGCCGATCTTGTTATGCGAGACGGAGAGGTCGTGTTGCCATTCGGCGTTCTGGGGTTCGGTTGCGGCGAGGCGTTCGGCGATGGAGAGCGAGGTCCTGTAGCTGTCGAGCGCCGCTGCGACATTGCACTGCTGGCGGAGCATGTCCCCGATCCGGTCATGCGAAATGGAAAGGTCACGCTGCCATTTTGCGTTTCCAGGGTCGGCTTGCGCGAGGCGTTCTCTGATGGCGAGGGAGGCCCGATAGCTCTCTAGCGCTTGCGTGAGGTTTCCCTGATCTTGGAGCACGTCGCCGATCCGGTCATGCGAGACGGAGAGATCACGTTGCCATTTTGCGTTTCTTACGTCGGCTTGGACAAGGCGTTGTCTAATGGCAAGGGAGACTTTGTAGCTGTCGAGAGCTTCGGCCAGTCTTCCCTGTTGTCGGAGCACATTGCCGATATTGCTATGGGAGACGGCGAGGTCACGCTGCCGCCTTGCGTTTCCGGGGTCGGCTTGGGCGAGGCGTTCTCTGATGATGAGCGAGGCGCTGTAGCTGTCGAGAGCGTGGGCGAGGTCCTTCAGATTGCGGAGGGCGTCGCCGATCTTTTTATGTGAAACAGCGAGGTCGCGCTGCCACTTTGCGTTTGCTGGGTCGGCTTGGGCTAGACGCTCTCTGATGATGAGCGACGCCTTGTAGCTGTCGAGCGCTTGGGCGAGCTTCCCTTGGTCGCGAAGCGCATCTCCGATATTATTATGTGAGACAGAGAGGCCACGTTGTCCGTTGGCGTTTCCGGGGTCTTCTTTCGCAATGCGTTCTCTTATGGCTAGGGAGGCCTTATAGCTGTCGAGGGCCTGGGCGAGATTTCCCTGATTGCGGAACACATCGCCAATATTGTTATAGGAGATGGAAAGGTCGCGCTGCCACTCACGGTTGCCAGGGTCGATCTTGGTGAGGCGTTCGATAATGGCGAAAGCGTCCCGGTAGCATTTGCTGGCTGCCCTCAAATCACCTTGGTCAAACAAAATGTCGCCTAGCTCGTCGTTGGCCACCTTTACATCTCGTTCGACACCCTTCAATTCCGCTTCCAGCTTGGCTCGTTGTGCCGCTGCAGCGGCAGCGTCCAGATCTCCCCGCTGCCATTCCAGTTGGGCAACGTGAATCCAGATCGAGGTATCGGACGGATCGAGCTCTGCAGAGCGGCGGAAGGCGGCTAGCGCTTCGAGCGTGTCGTCAAGCATGGCAAGCGTCCCAAGATGCCGGGCAGCCTCTGCGGCAGCTTGCGCCGAACTTCGACTTTCCGCCGCCTTCCGCTGTAGTATTTCGGCGAGCACGCCCTTGGCCTCGGCCGTACGGCCTTCAGCAAGGCTGCTCAAGGCAAGTTCGATCGTCGCCTCACGGTCGGCTTCGCCGTCAGATACCCTTGCTTCCGCGGCAATAGCATCAACCGCTGCACTGATCTTTTCGCCCATGTGCTCGGCGCCCAGCACTGCTGCAATCGGCTCTTGCTGTACGCGAATGGCTAGAAGTTCTTTGGCGCGGGCGGCATCGATCCGCTGGCGGAGGATGCGGAACAGGTGCGACTCCAGTGTCGATGCAAACGCCGCCGGTGTCTCGTAGGGATTGAAGCCGCGGATCGCGGTTTGACCCGCTTCGAGCCGGGCGAAGTAATCCGCGACGCGCTGGAATTGTTGCCGCTTGTCGAGCAGCACCGACTCTGGGTCGCTCAGGTCCACGCGCGGCGTCTCGGTGCGGCGGTAGAGAAGAATGTCGGGAAGCGGGCGCCCGTTGAGCGCGTCCTCGATCTCCCATTCGGTGCCGGAGAGGTAGGGTTTCGTTGGGCTTCCGCTCTTCCTTCAGCGGCGTCCCCATCCGCCCCCAGAAGACGACGATGACGATGTCGCAGTCAGCGGGGCGGCCGCGAAATCGCGTCACGCACTGCTGCGGCGAAAGCGTCCCCAGCATCGGCGTGCCGTGGTCGTCGTCCCAGGCGATGACCTTGAACGTGACGAGATCTTCCAGCATCGGATGGCGCTGCAATCCATCGAGGACATCGCGCGCCCGCGTCCGCTCTTCCCGCACGTCCCCGGGCGAGGCGAGGAAGACGCGCAGATACTGTGGAGGCGGTTGTGCGATGATCGACTGTTGATCGGCCGGTCCGGCCATGCCTCGTCCCCCCTTGCGGGTCCCTATGGTGAGTATGCGCAGCGAACGGCGCAACCGCCAGGGAAAATCAGCCGGCGAGCGCTGGGCGAGGGGGCAAAAAAAAAGCAGCTCGCGGCAGGCGAACTGCTTCAGATCAGACGAACAATCTTGCTTTGAAGGCGAACCATGGCCGGCCCGAGGTTACGGGCCGGCGGGTTCGCATGTCGTTGTTTCGGTCTTACGCCGCCAGTGTCTTGCCAGTGGCGCCCAGATCGTGGAACGCTTCGCTGAGGCGATCGACCAGGCCGACCTCGGCGTCGCGCAGCCACTTGCGCGGGTCGTAGTATTTCTTGAACGGCGTGCCGTCCTCCGGGTCGATCTGGTATTTGAACGCCTTCGGATGCGCGTCGACGAACTTGCCGACCGGCTCGGAGAAGGCGAACTGGGTGTCGGTGTCGATGTTCATCTTGAACACGCCATAGCCGACTGCCTCGGTGATCTGCGCCTTCTCGGAGCCAGAGCCGCCGTGGAAGACGAGGTTGAGCGGGTTGGCGCCGGTGTTGTGGCTGCGCGAGACCAAGTCCTGCGACTTCTTCAGGATCTCCGGCCGCAGCTTGACGTTGCCCGGCTTGTAGACGCCGTGGACGTTGCCGAAGGACGCGGCGACCGAGAACATGCCGATCTCGGANNAGAGCTTGTCGAAGGCCTGCAGCACGTCTTCCGGCTGGGTGTAGAGCTTGGCGTTGTCGGCGCTCTCGTCGAACTCACCGCCGATGCCGTCTTCCTCACCACCGGTGACACCCAGCTCGATCTCCAGGTTCATGCCGAGGGGCGCCATCCGCTGCAGGAACTTGGCACACTCGTTGAGGTTCCAGTCGATCGGCTCTTCCGACAGGTCGAGCATGTGCGAGCTGAACAGCGGCTTGCCGGTCTCCTTGAAGAAGGCCTCGCCGTGATCGAGCAGGCTCGCCACCCACGGCAGCAGCTTCTTGTTGGCGTGGTCGGTGTGGAGGACGACGCAGACGCCGTAGTGCTCGGCCAACAGGTGCACGTGCTTCGCCGCCGAGACCGCGCCCAGAACCTTGGCCAGGCTGCCGTTGGGGAGGCCTTGGCCGGCGTAGAACTGCGCGCCGCCGTTCGACAGCTGGATGATGACGTCGGATTTGTTCTTCGCCGCGGATTCGAGCACGGCGTTGATGGTGTTGGTGCCGGTCACGTTGACTGCCGGCAGGGCGTAGCTGCCCGCCTTGCATGCCGATACCAGCGTCTCGTAGTCCTTGCCGGTGACCACACCTGGCTTCAGTGTTCCGCTCATGGTTAGTTCTCTCCTCCGTGGAAGATTATGGGGGCCTCACCCGTCGAGGTGCGGTACCGTTCTCGTTCTCGGTTGGGCGCACCGGTGATGCGACGCACCGGTTATATCAGCTTGCTTCGGCGGGGTGGACTCGATCGCGAGCTTGGAAGCAGCAAAAGCACGCTCTCGCTGCTAGCGCAGCGGCATCGGATACATCAGCCCGCCGTCCGTCCATAGTGCGTTCAGCCCCCGCGGCAGCTTCAGCTTCGAGCCGGCACCCACATTGCGCTCGTAGCTCTCTGCGTAGTTGCCTACCTGGCTAATAATGGCATAGGCCCAGCCTTCTGCAATGCCGAGCGCGGCGCCCAGGCCAGGGGTGACACCGAGCATGCGTTTGATCGCCGGATCGGCGCTGCTGCGCATCGCATCCACATTGGCTGCGGTCAAGCCGCGGGCTTCCGCCTCGATCATCGCGAACTGCGACCATTTGACGATATCGTACCATTGATCGTCGCCCTGACGCACCGCCGGTGCCAGCGGCTCGCGCGAGATGATATCGGGCAGGATGAGGTGGTCGTCCGGGTTGGGGGTGTTCTCGGCGCGGATGACCGCCAGGCCGGAGGCATCGGCACTGAAGGCATCGCAGCGACCGGCGACGTAGGCGGACACCGCCTCGGCGAACTTCTCGAAGGTCAGCGTCCGCGCCTCGATGTTCTGCGCGCGCAGGTAATCCGCGACGTTGAGCTCGTTGGTGGTGCCGGTCTGGACGCAGATCGTTGCCCCGGCGAGCTGGTTCGCCCGGCTGACGCCCAGCTTCTTCGGCACCAGGAATCCCTGGCCGTCGTAGAAGTTGACGACGGTGAAGTTGAGGCCGCCGGCGGCATCGCGGGTCAGGGTGTAGGTGGTGTTGCGGGCGAGGAGGTCAATTTCGCCCGACTGCAGCGCCGTCAGCCGCATCTGGGCGTTGAGCGGCACGAAGCGGACCTTGCCGGCGTCGCCGAGGACGGCAGCGGCTACCGCACGGCAGACGTCCACATCGATGCCGTGCCAATGGCCTTCGCCATCCGGCGCACTGAAGCCGTAAAGATCCTCGGTGACGCCGCAGCGGATCTGCCCGCGCTGACGCACCGCATCCAACGTCGCCCCGGCCTCGGCCTGCGGGTGGACGAGGATGAAGGCGAGCAAAACCAAAAGAAGTGCGCTGGCTGTTCGCATGGTCGCCATCCGCCATCTGGCGCCGCGTCTGCGGGCGTCGATGTACCCACGTCCCCCGACGGCGCTGTATCCTTCGTATCCATCACCCGTTTCGGCACCGCGGTCAACCGGGCGCACGCGGGACGTCACCACTGCCAGTCGTGCCGTCAGCGGCCGCCGCGCGGGTGCCGGTGAAGGCATCGATGATGCGGTCCATGGCAGTGAATAGGAGCTCGACGCTATAGCCGGCGACAAAGGCGAGCGCCCATGGCCCCAACTGATTGAGAACGTCGCCTTGCTGTTCGCCCTGAACCCAGCCGATGGCGAGCCCGGCGAGCATTCCGAGGGGGATGCGCACTCCTGCGCTGACCAGGCCGGTCACCGTCAGCCTGCTGTCGCGAATATCTTCCGCCAACGACCGCAGCAGGTAGGCGATGGTGCCGAGCAAGCCGAACAGCAGCGGCAGGACATAGTCCTGACGCGCCTGGCGCAGAATTCTGGCGTTTCCCATCACATAGGCGCGGATCGCCATGGTGCGCTCAAGGCTGGTTTCGCAGCCATCCTTGCTATCGGGCATCGTCGCAGCATCGGGGATATGCTTCGACAGCAGCAGGAAGCTCTCGCGTCCCACCCGCTCGTTGAGGACCTTGTGCAGCGCCATCAACTGGACGCACTTGGTTTGCAGGTCGAGCGTCAGTGCGTCGCGCTCGGCACGTGCTTGCAGTGACGGCTCCGACGCATCGCTGGCGCGGGGGCATTCGCTGGTGTCGCCATCGCCGGAATTGTTGGGAGCCCGGCGTCCGCCTTCCCCTGTAGGGTGAGCAGACGCAACCTGTCCCGTGCCGCCCCCAGCTCGCCGTCTAGGGCGTCGATCTGACGGACGGTGGAGTCGAGTCCGGCCCAGAAGCTCAATTGGGCAACGAGAAGCACCAGGACGACGATGCTGAGCAACGCGGCGCCCCAGGCGATGCAGCGGGTCCATCGCCGGCTGAAGATCAGCGCATCGATCGGCACACCCGTGCGGGCGACGAAGGTGTGGTAGGCAGGCCAGAAGGCCTGTTCGTCGGCCGTTTGCCAGCGATCGGCGATGTAGGCATCGCGCAGGATCACCAACTGGCGCACGAGGTCCGCATCCATCTCCAGCTGCCGGCTGGCAACATAGGCGATGATGTTGGTCACCCCTGCATGGCGGCGTCGAGATGACGCCGGCGATCATCGGCGAGATGCGGGGCGCATGCCGGCCGGCCGGCCGCGGTGACATCAATAGCCATGGCGGGGCTCCCCCTTGAACGGCGCCCATATGCGGGCAGAAGCGCACGCGGCGGGCAGCTCGCCAGTAGATCAACAGCTGCGGATTATAGCCTGAAGAGCCCAAATGGGCCAATTGATCCGTGATGCCGGTGCGGCCTATCCATCGCCTCGGTCAAGGCTCTGTGCGCCGACTTCGGCGCTGGCGGCAGCGTAACTCCATGCTGCGGGCGAAATCGTGCTATACTTCGCCTTCGCCATCGCCTAAAGGAGGCAAATCGAGGCTTGCCCGGTTTCTCTTGAAGAACCATCCCAAAGGGGAGAAGTGGGAGTGCCGAAGTCCATTCTCGTCGTGGAAGACGAGCCAAATATCGTCCTTTCGTTGCAGTTCCTGATGAAAAAGGCTGGGTTTGACGTGCGAATCGCCAGGGATGGCGAAGAAGCGTTGAGTGCTGTCGAAGCGCGCGCCCCCGACCTGATTTTGCTCGATGTGATGATTCCGAAGCGCGATGGCTACGACGTCTGTCAGACGGTCCGGGCTAATCCCGATTGGAAAAACGTCTACATCATCATGCTGACCGCCAAGGGTCGGGACGTGGATCGGGAGAAGGGGATCGCTCTCGGTGCCAATGATTACGTGACCAAGCCATTTTCGACCCGTGACCTGACCGAGAAGGTAAAGCAGATTCTCGACGGTATGTCCTGACGCCCAAGGAAGTTGCCCAGGGAGGTTGCTCAGGATTGGCGAGGGCCCCGTGTTGAATCCGCGAAACGTCCTGGCCATCTGCTTCGCCGCCTTTGCCGCGGCAGTGATCGCAGCGGTGGCGGTGGCTGTTTTGCTGGTCATCGTCCGGCTGCCGGAGGCAGCAGCCCAACTGACCACGATCATCGTTATCTACGGCGGCGGTTTGGCGGTGGTCCTGGTGACCGTCATCGTCCTGCTCTGGGCCTACATGGACCGCGCCTTTACCCAGCCGCTGGTGAGCATGGTCCGTGGCATCCAGACCGCCATTCATGCCAACTATCAGCATCGCATCAATATTGAGGAGGGCCACCAGCTGGGTGGCCTGCCAAGCGCCGTCAATGAGCTGATCCGGCAGATTGCGCTCGCCCGGATCAGCACCAGCGAGGCGATTGCCGCGGCGACGACAAAGGTGGAGACGCAGAAGAACCAGCTGGCGACGGTGCTTCGCGACCTGCACGAGGGGGTGATCGTCTGCTCTCTCGATCATCGCATCCTGCTCTACAACGCCCGTGCGTTGGCACTCCTGCATATCGGCGGGGATATCGGGCTTGACCGCTCCATGTTCCGCTTCATGACCCGCCAGCCGATCGAGCACGCGCTCGGCGGATTGACGCGCCGGCTCAGCGATGGCGACTACCGCGGTCATGCCGATCGGTTGACTGCCCCCTTTGTCGTTGCCACCACCGATGGCCGGCACATGCTGCAGGGCCGTATCGGCCTGATCCTTGATGCCGAAGGCAAAGCGTCCGGCTATGTCCTCTCCTTCGAGGATCGCACCGACGATCTGGCGACCATCGGCCGCCGCGACCGGCTTCTGCGCGATGCGACCGAAGGGTTGCGCGCACCCATGGCCAACCTGCGGGCGGCGGCGGAAATTCTGTCCAGTGGTGCGGCGATGGCACTCGATGAACAAGATGGTTTCAAACGCGTGGTGCTGCAGGAGAGCTATCAGCTGTCATCGCACGTTGAGCAGTTGGCGTCGCAATATCGGGATTTGGTCACGGGGCATTGGCCAATGTCCGATATTTATTCGCCGAACCTGTTGCATAGCCTGGAGCGGCGATTACGCGAACAGCGCGATATCAGCATGACAATCGTCGGGCTGCCGGCTTGGCTGCGCGGCGACTCCTATTCGCTGTTGGAATTGCTCGATCGGCTGATTGTCCGGGTGGGCGGCTACATCGGCGCAGGGAGCTTTGAAGTGGAGGCTACCGCCGGCGATTCGCACGTCTACATCGATGTCATTTGGAACGGCAAGGTGGTGCCGACGCACGAACTCGGCCACTGGCTTGCCGACACTGTCGATGACGCGTTGGGTGGGCTCAGCCTTGAGGAAATTCTGCAGCGGCACCGCACCGACGTTTGGAGCCTGGCGTACGATGCCGATCGGGCGCAGCTGCGGCTACCTCTGACGCCAGCTAACCGCAAGCCGCGGACGCGGCGCGCCGAGTTGCCGCAGCGTCCCGAGTTTTATGACTTCGATCTGCTGCACCGGGATCTGCTGCACCGGCCGGCAATCGCGGACGCCCGTGGCAGTCTGCCGCTGACGTCGCTGAACTACGTTGCCTTCGACACGGAAACCACCGGTCTCAAACCGCTGCAGGGGGATGAGATCGTCTCTATCGCTGGCGTCCGCATCGTCAATGGACGCATCCTGACCGGGGAAAGCTTTGAGCGGCTGGTCGATCCGAAGCGACCGATACCANNGCAGGAGTCGATCCGTTTTCACGGCATCACCGAGGCGATGATCGCCGACAAGCCGCCGATCGCCGTCGTGCTGCCGCAGTTTCGCGCCTTCGTTGGCGATGGCGTCCTTGTTGCCCATAACGCCGCCTTCGATATGAAGTTTCTGCAGCAGAAGGAAGCCGAGAGCGGAATTGCCTTCACCGGGCCAGTGCTCGACACCCTGCTGCTGTCAGCCTACCTGCATGATCACACGCATCAACACGGTCTCGATGCGGTGGCGGATCGTTTCGGCGTTCCGGTGCAAGGGCGTCACACCGCCCTCGGCGACACGCTGGTCGTCGCCGGCATATTCATTAAAATGATCAACCTCCTGGCGGCACGGGGAGTCGTCACCCTCGACGAAGCGCTCGCCGTATCGGAGAAGATGGTCGAGATCCGCAGGCGGCAGGAGGCCCTGTAATCTGCTGGCGGCTGCAGGCGTTGACGAGGACGTATCGGCGGTGAACCGGCAAGGAGAGACAGCGATGGAAGAGGACAATCGGGTCAACGAAGCTTTTCTCGCAGTGTTCTGTCTCGGACTGGTCCTGTTCAGTCCGCTGCTGCTCGATATCTTCGATGGGCCGCAGCATCTCGATGGCGCGGCCAGCACTGTTCCTGCCTTCGTGTTCGGCGTTCCTCTTCTCTATTTCTATCTGTTCGTTTCCTGGGCGGTGTTGATCGCGCTCATGGCGCTGGTGAGCCGCCGCGCCGGCGTCGCCAGCCAAAGGACCGCATCCACCATCGGCCCGCACGGGGACAACGAATGAGCGGCACCGTTGCCCATCTCCCCAGCTGGATCATCATTGCCGTTGCGCTCTGTTACGTCAGTCTGCTTTTTGCGATCGCCTATTATGGCGACAAGCGCGCCCGCGCCGGGCGAAGCCTGGTCGCCAATCCGACCATATATGCCCTGTCGATCGCGGTTTATTGCACCGCCTGGACCTTCTACGGCAGCGTCGGTCGGGCGGTGGAATCAGGGTTCGGCTTCCTGCCGATCTACCTCGGTCCTACCCTCATGTTCGCCCTGGGGTGGCTGGTGCTGCGCAAGATCATCCGCATCTCCAAGCTGCACCGGATCACCTCGATCGCCGACTTCATCTCCTCGCGCTACGGCAAGAGTCACCTGCTGGGAGGCTTGGTGACGATCATCGCTGTCGTCGGGATCATGCCTTATATCTCGCTGCAGTTGAAGGCTGTGGCGACAAGCTTCGACTATCTGGTCAAATACCCCGATCTGACACCGCCCGCGGTGGCGGCGCCTGCCGTGGTCGGCGACACGGCGCTGTGGGTGACCGGGCTGATGGCGCTGTTTTCGATCCTCTTTGGCACCCGCCATATCGATGCGACCGAACATCATCAGGGGATGGTGGCGGCGATCGCTTTCGAATCCGTTGTTAAACTGGTGGCTTTTCTTGCCGTCGGCTTGTTCGTTACCTTCGGCATGTTCGACGGTTTCGGCGATCTGTTCGGCCAGGCGCTGGCCAGGCCGGACATCTCTTCGCTGATGACGATGGAGTCGGCTGGCCGGGACTGGATGCCGCTGGTGCTGCTGGCGTTCCTGGCCGTGATCGGCCTGCCGCGACAGTTTCAGGTCACCGTCGTCGAAAACACCGATGAGCAGCACCTCAACAAGGCGATCTGGCTGTTTCCGCTTTATTTGCTGTTGATTAACCTGTTCGTACTGCCGATTGCGCTGGCGGGGATGCTTGTCTTGCCGACGGGGGCCGCCGGTGGCCCGGCCGTATCCCCGGACACCTTCGTCCTGGCGTTGCCGATGGCAGCGCACCAGGAGGAGATCGCCGTCCTCGCCTTCCTCGGTGGATTATCGGCCGCCACCGGAATGGTGATTGTCGAGACGATCGCGCTGTCGACGATGATCTGCAATGATCTGGTGATGCCCATTCTGTTCAAGTGTGCCTGGCTGCATCTGGGGGAACGGCGAGATTTATCGAAATTGCTGTTGAATATACGTCGCGGTGCCATCGTTATCATTCTTGGCATCGGCTACTTCTACTTCAGATTGATCGGTGAATCTTATGCACTGGCGTCGATCGGCCTGGTCGCCTTCGCCGCCGCCGCACAGTTTGCCCCCGCCGTGCTTGCCGGCATTTATTGGAAGCATGCTACCCGTCGCGCTGCCCTTGCCGGGATCAGTCTTGGCTTTGTCATCTGGACCTACACGCTCCTCTTGCCGTCGTTTGCGCTTTCCGGCTGGCTCCCGCACAGCTTCGTCGACCACGGACCATTTGGCTGGGAGCTGTTGATGCCCTATGCGCTCTTCGGGCTCAGCGGCTTTGATCCGGTTCCGCATTCGCTGTTTTGGAGCCTGTTCGCTAATGTGGGCGCGCTGGTGATGGTCTCGCTGTTCGACCGGCAGGCGACGATCGAACGCATTCAGGCGACCTTGTTCGTCGAGGTCTTCCGCCAGCAGCGTCCTAACGTCGCCGCCGGTTACCTGCAGGAAACGGTACAGGTGGGAGCCTTGCGCACCCTGGCCGAGCGCTTTCTCGGCCGCGAGCGCACGGACGAGGTGTTTACCGAGTACGCTCAGCAGCGGCGGATGCTGCTCGATGCCAACATGCGCGCCGATGGCGACTTGGTGCAGTTCGTCGAGCGGCGGCTTGCCGGTGTCATTGGTGCCGCCTCGGCACGGGTGATGGTGGCAAGCACGTTCAAGGGCCAGGGGTTCGGCGCCGAAGAGATCATGCAGATCCTCGACGAAACCTCGCAGGTTCTGGAGTATAGTCGCCAGCTGGAACAGAAGTCGCACGAACTGGAGCGGGCGACAGCAGAACTCAAGGCAGTGAACGCTAGACTAACCGATCTCGACCGGATGAAGGACGACTTCCTTTCGACCGTGACCCATGAACTTCGCACACCCTTGACCTCCATCCGCTCCTTCTCCGAAATTCTGCATGACTCGCCCGATCTTGACATCGGCGAGCGGCAACACTTCCTCACCATTATCATTCGCGAGAGCGAACGGTTGACCCGCCTGATCAACCAGGTTTTGGACCTGACCAAGATCGAGACAGGGCGGATGAAGTGGCAGATGACCGACGTCGATCTGCGCGAAGTGATCGACCACGCGGTCACCGCCTTGCACCAGCTATTCGACGAACGGCGGATCGCCCTTGAGGTGCAGCTGCCGGAGCTGGTGCCGGCCATCCGCGGCGACCGTGATCAATTGATCCAGCTCACCATCAACCTGTTGTCGAACGCGCAGAAGTTCTGTCCGCCGGACGTGGGCAGGGTGGAGGTGGGCCTGAGGATCGCCGACCATGAGGTGACGGTCAGCGTTGCGGATAACGGTCCTGGCATTCCGTTGAACGAGCAGGAGGCGATCTTCGAGAAGTTTCACCAAGTGCGCAGCGGCCAGACCGGCAACCCAATGGGCTCAGGCCTGGGGCTCGCGATCTGTCGCGGCATCGTTGAGCATCTGGGCGGCCGCATCTGGGTTCGCAGCCGGCCCGGCCACGGAGCGACGTTTTTCTTTACCGTGCCCTTCGCCAAGGCGTGAGCGTGCCGCATCGAAGCGAGGAAGGGCTCGCTCAGTCGGTCCTGCTATTGACGACGAGCCGGGCAATGACGGTGGCGATGTAATCAGCCATCAACTTGCGACTGCTGCTGGCGAAGAGACGGATACGCCCGGAGTGTTCGAGGAGGAGGAGGCCGGCGGCGTGGGCGAAGGCGTCGGCGATCAGTGCCGTTGCCGCCGTCGCATCGGCGCCGAGCGCCCGGGCGGCGGTGCCGATCGGTGCCAAGCTTGCGGTCAATCGCGCATTCAGCCGTGCATCGAGGTCGCGCGACAGGCCCCGCGGGCGGACGCCACCGCGGAAGAGATAGAATCCCAGATCAAGGTCGCGGGGGTTCTCGGCATAAAAGTCAAAGAAGGCAAGCGCCGCCGCCGGCAATTGCCGTGCCGCATCGTCGCCGGCAAGGCTGACTGCCCTGTCGACTGCGGCGACCAGCCGGTCGAGCGATTCCTCCAGCACCTGGGCGTAGATCGCCTCCTTGTTGGCGAAATGGAAGTAGATTGCCCCGGCAGTATAGCCGGCTTCCCTGGCAATCGCCCGCACGCTGGCACCTTCCAATCCGTCCGCTTCGAAGACGCGCCTCGCTGCCGCGACGATCAAGGCGCGCTTCAGTTCGCTCACCGCTTCCTGGCGGCCGCTGCGGGCGGCATCGGTCATTCGGCAGGCTCTCCCTGGCGGCGAAGATAGCGCCAACGGCAGCAAGCCGGAAGCAGCGGCGCCGGCCTCGTCTTGCGTCGTAGAGCGGCGGGATGCGCGCGTCAGATACTGAACAGGTCGCGGTATTGATGCGGCTGCGAACGCAGGTATTGCGGCGGAGCCTTGACCCGTGCGCCGAGATGGGCGGCGGCATGCCAGGGCCAGCGCGGGTTGTAGAGCATGGCGCGGGCGAGGGCCACCAGATCGGCATCGCCGGTGCCGACGATCGCCTCGGCCTGCTCGAATTCGGTAATGAGACCCACCGCCACCACCGGCATTGTCGTTTTAGCCTTCACAGCGCGGGCCAGCGGCACCTGGTAGCTCGGCCCGAGTGGAATCTTTTGCTCGGGGCTGAGGCCGCCGCTCGACACGTGGATCGCGGCGCAACCGCGGGCTTCCAGTGCCTCGGTCACGGCTATGCTTTGCTCCACGTCCCAGCCGCCGGGCACCCAGTCGGTGCCGGAGACGCGGACCGATACCGGTACCGTGGCGGGGGTCGCGGCGCGGACCGCATCGAAGACCTCGAGGAGAAGGCGCATGCGGTTTTCCAGGCTGCCGCCGTAGGCGTCGTCGCGCTGGTTCGACAGCGGTGACAGAAATTGATGCAGCAGGTAGCCGTGGGCAGCATGGATCTGGATGAACTGCAACCCCAGCCGCACCGCTCGCCGGGCGGCGGCGACGAATGCCTCGCGGATACGGTTTAAGCCGTGGCGATCGAGCGCCTGCGGGGCGTCTTCCCCTGGTGCGTANNAGGCGATTGCCGATGGCGCTTGCGTCTGCCAGCCGTTCACCGCGTCGGGTGGGATTTGCGCGCCGCCTTGCCACGGCAGGTCCGTCGATGCCTTGCGGCCAGCGTGGGCGAGCTGGATGCCGATCGGCATATCTGACCAGCGCCGCACGCTTTCGAGGACACGGCGCATTGCCGCCTCGTTTTCATCCGACCATAGACCAACGTCGGCGTAGGTGATCCGCCCCTCCGGCACCACCGCCGTCGCCTCGATTGTCAGCAGCGCCGCCCCGGACAGTGCCAGCTGACCGAGATGGATCAGGTGCCAGTCGGTCATGCAACCGTCTACCGCCGAGTACTGGCACATGGGGGCGATGACGATCCGATTGGTTAATGTCATGCCCCCGACCGAAAGGGGCGTAAACAGCACCGACAAGAGACGTCTCCTTCGCTGACAACGGCATGACACAGCACTTAATCAGGATGGGCACCGAACGGCCTGGGTGGCACGGTGCGCAGGGATGGCTGCGAGTGGCATGTGCGCAGCGGTTATCGCCGCGTCAAGACCTGCTGCACCCTGACAGACCGCTGTGCGCCACCAATCGCTGCTTGGGCGACGCCTTCGTGGCGAAGTATTCGACCGCGCCATGAGCTGATCAGCTCGACGCCGTGCCCACGGCCGGACACCGCCCGGTCGTGGGTCGGCGCGGCGGCAGCACGCTGCCCGCCCCATTCTCATCTCCGCCATTTATCGTTACGCCTCGGGCGTCGGGCGCTCCGTGCCGCCGGCTCACGGCTGCGTGACGCCGGAGATCGCCGCGACCGCGGAGGTGGCATCCCCGGGCCCGTGGCGGTACAAGAGCGGGCTTCGCCTTGGCGCCGGTCTTTGCTGGGCTGGTCCGGGGAGGCGGGTGGCGATCTGATCGCGGGCGGGCCGGCACGGGTGCCGGCGCCGGCGCGCTGGTAAAGGCAGGGGCATGGGCCAAGATTTCCTGAAGCGGTTGAGCGCAACGCCGCAGTTTCTCGGCAAGCTGTGGCGGCTGGCGGCGCCCTATTGGTGGGCCGAGGGCACGGCGGAATTCCCGCTTTTCGGCCGCACTGTGCGGCTGCCGGAGCGCTGGCTGGCGCGCGGGATCTTGGCGCTGGTGATCTTTCTGAACGTCATCTTTGTCTGGATCCTGAAGCTCGCCAACGACTGGAACGCCCGTTTCTTCAATGCGCTGCAGGAGAAGAACGTCGAGGCGTTCTGGGCCGAACTGCGCTACTTCGTCATCATCGCTACCGCATTCATCCTTATCGCCGTCTACCGGCTCTGGTTTCGCCAGATGCTGCAGATNCGCTGGCGACGCTGGCTTACGGGCGTGTACGTGGGCGAGTGGCTGCGGGAGCGAACCTACTACCGGATGGAATTGACCAGCCACGGCACCGACAACCCGGAGCAGCGGATCCAGGAGGACTGCGACAATTTCACCCAGCAGACGCTGGCCATCGTTCTCGGCCTGATTTCGGAGGTGCTGACGCTGGTCACCTTCACCATTGTCCTGTGGAATCTCTCCGGCAGCATCACCGTGCCGATCATGGGTGGCATCGAGGTGCCGGGCTACATGATGTGGGTGGCAATCGTCTATGCGGCGGTGGGGTCGTGGCTCACCTACAAGATCGGCCGGCCGCTGGTGCGGGTGAACTTCGACCTGCAGCGCTACAATGCCGACTTCCGCTACCGGATGGTGCGCGTGCGCGAAAACGCCGAGAGCATCGCCCTCTACAACGGCGAAAAGGACGAGGAGCGGACCATCGGCGGCGCCTTCGAACGGATCTACAAGGTCTGGTGGGACTACATGCGTTACAACAAACGCCTGACGTGGTTCACCGCCTTCTATGGTCAGGCGGCAGACGTCTTCCCACTGGTGGTTGCCTCGCCGCGCTACTTCGCCGGCGCAATTCCGCTGGGTGTGCTGACCCAGACCGCCGGCGCCTTTGGTCGGGTGCAGGGGGCGCTGTCCTGGTTCGTTGACACCTTCACCACGCTGGCTGACTGGAAGGCGACGATCGACCGGCTCACCGGCTTTGGTGAGACGATGGCGGCGACGAAGCGCGCTGCCGCCAGTGAGCACGCCTTCGAGAACGACGCCGCGGCTGACTTACTGCGGCTCAACGACGTGGACGTGGCGCTGCCCGACGGACGGGTCCTGTTGCGTGACGTAAATCTGACGATCCGCGCCGGTGAAAGCGTCCTGGTGCAGGGGCCGTCCGGTAGCGGCAAGACGACGCTGTTCCGGGTGCTCGCCGGCATTTGGCCCTTCGGCCGCGGCCGGATCAGCCTGCCGGAGGGCGCCCGCGTTCTGTTCCTGCCGCAGCGTCCCTATCTGCCCTTGGGCAGCCTGCGCGAGGTGCTGTGCTACCCGGGGGCGCTCGACTTGGCAACGGACGCAGCGGTTGCCGAGGTCCTGGCCCTCTGCCGGCTGCCCCACCTGGGGGAGCGGCTCGACGAGGCCGGCAACTGGGCGATGGCGCTGTCACCAGGGCAGCAGCGGATCGCTTTCGCTCGGGCGCTTCTCTATCGGCCGGATTGGCTGTTTCTCGACGAGGCGACGTCGGCGCTCGATGCGGCGACCGAGGCTGATCTGTACCAGCTGCTGAAGGAGCGGCTGCCGGCGGCGACGCTGGTCGGCATCGCCCACAAACCGGGTCTCGCCCGCTTTCACAGTCGTCGGCTTCTCATCGATCCCGCCGCCGGCAGCGTGCGCGTCGAGGCGATCGATGGTGCGGAGGAGGCTGCCGCCATTTAATCGTTCCGTTTTGTCCGATTCGCGACACCGCCGTCTGGCGGTTGTCGCCGCGACTGTTGCCCTGGCGACAGGGCACTGTCGTCGCCTGTAGTTTAACTGTCTGATATCAGGCGATTTTCTGCCCGCTTCGGCGCTGGCATACCCATTGCAAATATATGGCCTAGCGGGGCCGACTTGGCTCACCGACTGCCGACGCGCACCCCGGACCTCATCCAGGGCGGCGGCGTGTGCGCTCGCGTCGCCGCCTCAAGCGATCATAACCAGGGAGAACCAGTTCATGGCCAATATTACCTTTCGATCCCCGGTGATGGCGAAAGACATCACCGTTTACGGCGTCGCCGGCGAGCGCGGCACCCTGCTGTCCCTCGCCAAGGCACACAAAGTGCCGATTCCCTTCGACTGCGGCGATGGCGAGTGCGGCTCGTGCCTGGTGCAGGTCCAGTACCAGGGTGAAAATGGACCGATGAGCCTGACGGTGACGGAAAAGGAAAAGGAGGTCCTCCGCCAATTGGGCAAGATCACGCCCGCGGAAATTGAGAATGCGGAAGTCAATGACATGCCGCCGCCGCATCGCCTCGCCTGTCAGTACATCATTCGCCACGAGGACATTCTCGTCTCCTTCGAAGGCGACCAGGTACTACCGGCGAAAAAGCCAGCGATGAGTGTCTCCGCCCACACCTTCACCGGCGGGGTGCGGATGAAGAGTGTCGAGATGTTCCTCGCTTACGCGATCAAGGTGGAGGAAGAGGCGGCACTCCACTTCGACGAACTGGCGGATGCGATGGAGGCGTGCAAGAACGACGAGGTCGGAAAGCTGTTCCGTCAGCTTGCCGGCTACTCCCGTCTGCACTGGGAGGAAGCCAAGCAGCGCGCCGCAGACTTGGAGACCGCGCAATTCACCCCGGAAGACTTCATGTGGCCGCACTTCGAAACACCGGAAGTCACCGGACTTTGGGCTGGCGATCCGGCAATGTCGAAGCGCGATGCATTGAAGGCGGCTCTTGATGGCGAACGCCGCGGCTTCGAATTCTATCACCATGTCGCCGAGACGACCAACGACAAGGAGATCAAGGCGATGGCGAAGGAGTTCGTCAAGGAAGAGTCCGAGCACGTCGCCATCCTCGAGCGCTGGATCGAGGGTGAGGAGACCTATCTGAAATCGCTGGCCGTTTGAACGGTTCAGCGGTGCGGGCCGGGCGGCCGACGGTAACCCCGTCGGCCACGCGGCGTCAGGCATGACCGTGCCGCCGCCAGATGTGCCAGCCGGTCGTCCAGGCGTGGCTCAGGCGAAGCGGACACAGTAAACCGGCGGCAAGGTGTGACTGACGCAGGACCAGTTGTCGCCCTGGTTTTCGCTGATCCACAGCCCGCCCGTGGTAGAGCCGAAAGCAAGCTGCTCGCCGGTGGCGTCTATCGCCAGCGCATGGCGATAGACCACATCGTAAGCGTGGGTCTGTGGCAGGCCATCGCGCAGGACGTCGAAGCTGCGGCCACCGTCGCGGGTGCGGGTAACCACCAGCCGGCCGTCGCAGGGAATGCGCTTCTCGTCCTTCACTCCGGGAACGAACCAGGCGGTCTCAGGATCGCTTGGATGGACGACCACCGGGAAGCCGAACACCGATGGTTCGACGTCGGTGATTTCGCTAAATGTTCGCCCCTCGTCGGAGGAAACGAAGATGCCGTTGTGGTGTTGCACCCACATCCGTTCCGGCGCACTCGGGCACTGGACCAGGCAATGGACGTCCTGCGCAATCGGATCGTGGGTCAACTCTGGTGGTACGTGATCGGCACGCATGCCTTCGCCTCGCTGCGACCAGCTGGCGCCGGCGTCATCGGTGAACCAGATGCCGCCGGTGGAGACCGCGATCCACAGCCGTTGCGGCTCACGCGGATCGACGCAGATGGAATGAATGCCGGGAAGGTCAGCACCACCGCCCATCCACTGCCGACGTTTCGGATGCTGCCACAGGCTATCCACCAGCGCCCAGCTGTCGCCGTGATCGGTCGAGTGAAAGAGGCCGCCGGGGATAGTGCCGCACCACAGCACGCCCGGCTCCTGGTTGCCGCCAGCAGCAAGCGCCCAGATGCGCACAGTGTTCCACGGTAGCGGGCGGCCCCACATGTCCGCTTCCTCATAGCCCTCCGGCTTGGGCGGATAGGCGGGAACGGCGATCTCCTGCCAGCCCGATCCGGTCGAGCGATGCAGCTTGACGCCGAAATGACCGTGATCAAGGGCGGCATAGTCCCGGCCATCGCGGCGGTCGCTCAGCGTCAGCGTCACGTTGTCGCCTAGGAAGTCGACACCGGCGATCTCCCATTGCCGCGCTGTGCGGGCGACGGTGAACAGGCCCTTGCGGGTCGCAACGAGCAGCCGCTCGCTCATGACGCCCCTCCCGACAAGGCCTGGAAGACGTAGATGGTGCTATCCTCGCTGACCGCATCAGCAAGATCGACGCGGTCGCGGATCGCGTTGCCGTCGACGAAAACGGTCATGTGTTTGCGCAGCGCCGACTGATCGTCGAGGACATAACCGCGGGCGCGTGGATTGGCGGCAAAGATGCGCTCCAGCACCTCACGTACCGTTGCGCCGGCAGCCACGGCTTCCGGACAGGCGACGTGGCGCTGGATGTTGGGGGTAAAGAAGACCTTTGCCATCATACGCCCTCTCCTGTGGATGGGGGCTGCCGCGTGCGTCGTCGCAACACCGCAGCAATCACTATAACCTTTAACGCGAAGGATTATAATGAACTGCCTTGGGATGAATATTCGGATGAGGATGAAAACGCATGAAACGGCTAATGGTTGCGCTCTGCCTGCTGCTGCTCGCGGGATGCCGGGTATTTAGCGATGACGATTCGCTGTCTTCGGTCAGCCTGACACCAGACGAAAAACCGACGGCGACGATCAGCCTGCAAGCGGCAACGGCGGCTTTCATCGGCAGCGGCCAGGGCGGCGAGGGGACGCTGTACTTTCGTGGCAAGTCCTACCCCTTCTACGTCGGCGGCCTCGGCATCGGCGGCATCGGTGCGTCGACCATTGAGGCGACGGGCGAAGTCTATCGGCTAAAAAACATCGACGCCTTTCCCGGCGCCTACAGTCAGGTGCGCTACGGTGCCGTCGCCGGGACGGCGAGTACGGGGAGATGTGGCTGAACAACCCCGAGGGCGTCATCATTCATCTGGACGCGCGGCGCGCGGGGCTGATGCTCAGCCTTGGCGGCGATGCGATGGTGATCACGCTCAAGTAGTTGCCGTTGGGTTTGCCTCGGCAGGCTGGCGGCGATATTCGCCCGGACTCCACTCCCGCATCAGGGCGTAGAGAACGGCGAGGATGGTGGGGCCGAGAAAGATGCCGATGAGTCCGAAGGCGATGGCGCCGCCGAGAATGCCGATCAACACCAGCAGCAGCGGCAGGGCACTGCCGCGGGAGACGAACAGCGGCCGGATGACGTTATCGATGTTGCTGACGATGGTGGCACTCCAGATGACGATGAAGATGCCCCAGGCGGTGTCACCGGAGCGGAACGTCCAGAAGGCGACCGGTAGCCAGACGATCGCCGGGCCGCCGGGGATGATGCCGAAGAAGCCGGTGGCAAGGCCGAGGAGAAAGGGGGCGGGTACCCCCGCCAGCCAGTAGCCGAACACTGCCAGCGACGCCTGCGCCAGCGCCGCGCCGATGACGCCATAGACGACGCCCTTCAGCGTGCCGTAGGCGACGGTGAGCAGATGCCTGCCCCGGTCACCGGCGATGTGGGCGGCAAGGTCGGTCAGCCGCCGCAGCGCTGCCTCGCCGTCGCGATAGAAGAAGAAGGTGCAGAAGATGCTGAGTGCCAGCTGGGCAATGCCGCTGCCCAACGCCGCGGCGATCTTCAGCAGCCATTGAACGGCGGCGCGCAGCAACTGGCGCGCTTCGTCGGAGAGTTCGCCATCGGCGACCAACGCCTGCCAGCGCTCGCTGAGGCTGTCGCCGATCAACGGGATGTGGGCGAGGAAATCAGGCGGCGTCAGGCCGTCCTGGATGGCGGCGCGAAGCCGGTCGCCGAGAACGACGACATTTTCCGTCATCACCGCGCCGATCAGCGCCAGCGGGCCGAGGAGGACGAGGGCGAGCAACACCGTCATCAGCGCTGCCGCCAGTGTATTGCGGCCGCCGAGGCGTCGGCGGAACCAAGTGAAGCCCGACCAGGTGGCGACGGCGAGGATCAGTCCCCACAGCAGCGGCGCCAGGAACGGCCGGGCGATGACGAAGGCGACGCTGCACAGGATGACAACGACGATCACCGCCAGGGCGATGGCGATATAGCTGGTGCGTGGGCTTTGCGTCGGGTCCATGATAACCGCCGGTTGGGGCGGCGCCACAGGATGCCGCTACGGTACGGAGTTCCTAGGCGACCGGACGGCGGCGCGTCAATGCCGGTGAGGCGGCGCGGCCGCGCCGCGCCGTGGAACAGACCTAAACGCGCGTGTACACGGCAATTTTCCGCTGTTCGCGACTGGTTCGGGGGTTGTTCACCACCCCTTCACACGATGCTAACTGGTTGTAATAAAATGATTTAATTCTGTTGGCCGGCAAAAATGTCGGCATTTGTCGTCAAATGTTCTCATTTGTCGTCAAAACACGTTAACGCCCAGCGGCGAACCGATCGAACATATGGCGAACATAATCCTGGCGGCGAATGCGGTCAAGCCATCAATCGGCCGTCAGCCGCACGGGGAGGGTGATTGCGCCGCAGAGCCCTCGTCCGCCATCATCGTTACCGGCACGCACCTGCTGTCCGCGGCGGCCGTTCAGCGATCGTGTCGAACAGTCGGTCCATTGGGGAGGGCGAAATGCCAGCGGAAGGCCACCCGCGACCCGCGCAGACGTTGCAGGAAATTTCGGCGCAGACCCTGCAGGAGCCGTTGAAGAGCGGCGATCCGCGTTACGCCGACGTTTCCGCCGGCCGTGGCACGCGCGAGCTGCAGAAGATGCGGCTGTGCATCGAAGATCACAGAGCGCGCGACAACCGCTACGCAAAGATCGCGTTCACCGGTCACCGCGGCGCTGGAAAGTCGACCGAACTGCTGCGCCTGGAGCATGACCTCGGCGACCGGTTCACCTGCCTGCACCTATTTGTCGACGAAAACCTGATCCGTGACTGCGACTATACCGATTTGTTGCTGTGGATGGTCGATGCGGTAGTGGATCGGTTTGCCAGCGACAGACATCCGTTAAAACAGCAGCATGTGGAGTCGGTCGAATGGTTTGCTGAGAAAACGCTCGAAGATACCAGTACGGTGAAGGCGGAAATTGCCGCCGAAATGGAATTGAAAGGACAGACAAAGGCCGACTGGTGGGTGGCGAGCCTGCGACTGCTTGCCCGTATCAAGTCACGCATCCAAGGTAATATTGAACAGCGCAAGGTTATTCGGCAGACGCTGCAAAATTACGGCCGAGAACTGGTTGATAGAGTCAATATCCTTCTTGATCAGGCGCAAAATGCGCTTGAAAAGGCGAATAAGGCACCCGACTTGCTGATCGTTCAGGATAATCTCGATCGTTTGCCGGAAGAAGTCTGCCGCCGCCTGTTCTTTCAGAACGGCGATCTCCTGAAGCAACTACGCGCGCACGTTATTTTTACCGTGCCGATTGCGATGATCCTGGCGCCATGGAATATCGGCACCGTGTTCGAAAACCGGTTCACGATGCCGATGATCAAAATCAGCAATCTTGACAACGAAGCTTATCAGCCGGGTATTGACGCGCTCGTCCGGCTGGTTGCGGCGCGGGCAGACGTGGACGCGGTGTTTACCTCCAACGATATCGTCGCATTTCTCGCCAGGATGTCCGGAGGCAGCGTGCGCGATCTGTTGCGGCTGATCAATTACGCGCAGTTGGAAGCGCGTACCGACGGCAAGACGCAGATCGACCAAGCGAGTGCTGACGCGGCAGTGAAGGAACTGCGTATTGACTTCGAGCGGCTGCTGATCCCCCGCCATGTCTATTTTCCGCTCTTGCGTGAGATCCATCAAACCAAGGCGGATTGGGAGTCGCCAGAGCAGAAAACGGACGCGACCAGTGTCAAACAGCAACGCGAATTTTTCAGTGAGTTGCTGCTGAATGGCAGCGTGCTCGAATACAACGGCGACCGGAGTTGGTACGATGTTCACCCCATCGTCCAACGGATCGACACATTCAATGACAACGCGGAATGACGACGACGCTCGAAGCATGGAATGAAAGGCTTCCGGCCGCAACGATTTCGCATGAGATAGAGCGGGAGATCCGCCGCCTGTCTCTTGCCATCGCTGATGCGCGCGGCTTTCAACTCTATCTCGCGACATATAACGACAGAACACTACGCGACTATAGCATTCGACGCCTCGCCGATGCGCAGCAAGCGAGCGGTATCGTTATTTCCGTGCTTGATCTGAGCTCGGTCAGCAGTCGGTTCGTCCTTCTCGAAGCGCTCCACAACCACCTTGGCCAGGTGCAGGACGGTGACGACGCCCGCGCGGCGATCATGGTAACTGGGCTCGACTTGCTCCTCTCCGACCGCCCAGCGGTGGGTACCGAGGCGCTCGAAACCGCCAATCTGCAGCGGGACCGTTTTCCTCTGGTCTGTCACGCGCCGGTGGTCTTTTGGCTGTCGCCGTATGCAACCTCGCTGTTTGCGAGGCTGGCGCCCGACCTCTGGCACTGGCGGGCAGCGACATTCCAGATCGAGGGTGAAGCAGCGCCCAAAACTGTCCCCGGCGTCTCCGAACCTTCGCTTGATGCTTTCCCTGAAGCATTGACCGCGGATGAGGTGCGAGCGCTCGAACAAGAGATTCAGGAGCTCAGCTCTGCCGCCGCCGACCAGTCACCGAGAGCAAAGGCTTACCGGGCACGCAGACTGATAGCCCTGGGGGATGCCTTGTACGTTCGCGGCGAGTGGGATCGTGCCCTCAACCTCTTTCGCCAAGCTGCATCCATTGCCGAGGAACTGGGAGACGACGCTCTGCGCGCCCACGCCCTCGGCAGGGTTGCGGATATCCTTGCCGCTCGCGGCCAGTTGGACGAGGCGCTGCGCATCCGCCGCGAGGAGGAACTGCCGGTCTACGAGCGCCTGGGCGACGTGCCCTCGCGCGCGGTGACGATGGGTCAGATCGCCGACATCCTGCAGGCGCGTGGGCAACTGGACGAGGCGCTGCGCACTTTCCGCGAGGACGTTCTCCCGGCTTTCGAGCGTCTGGGCGACGTGCGCTCGCGCGCGGTGACGATGGGGAAGATCGCCGACATCCTGCAGGCGCGTGGGCAACTGGACGAGGCGCTGCGCATCCGCACCGACGAGCAACTGCCGGTCTACGAGCGTCTGGGCGACGTGCGCTCGCGCGCGGTGACGATGGGGAAGATCGCCGACATCCTGCAGGCGCGTGGGCAACTGGACGAGGCGCTGCGCACTTTCCGCGAGGACGTTCTCCCGGCTTTCGAGCGGCTGGGCGACGTGCGCTCGCGCGCGGTGACGATGGGTCAGATCGCCAACATCCTGCAGGCGCGCGGGCAACGGGACGAGGCGCTGCGGATTCACCTGGAAGAGAGGCTGCCGGTGGCGGAGGCGATGCAAGACGCCGACAGCATCGCCAACGTTCGGTATCGATGCGCTCGTATCCGTCTGGATCGGGGTGGACTGCAGTCCGGCGAGGCGCAAATCATCTTCGATGAATTGGCCGAGAGCTTTGCGATCTATCAACAGCTTGGCCGGGCCGACGGCATCGGCCACGTCGGTCTTCTGTTTGCCCAGGTTCTGGCGCAGGCGGGCCATCCGCAGGAGGCGCTTACCGTCCTCGACGCGGCGGCGGCGGCGTTCACGACGTTGCAGCAGGCGGAGAGCGTCGCCCGGGTCCGGGCGTTGCAGCAGCAGATCCGGCTGGCCGACCCGGCCACCGCGGGAGGCTGAGGCTTGGCAGCATCCCCAGACCCGGCGTCGCCCGTCCCCCTCGTCATCATCGGCGGCGGCGGCCATGCCAAGGTGGTGATCGAGATCATCCGTGCCATCGGCGGCTATCACATTCTCGGCTGCACCGATGCCGCCGCGACCGCTGCCGAGGTGATCGGTGTGCCGGTGCTTGGCGACGACGACCAGTTGCCGCGGCTGTTTGCCGCGGGCGTCCGCCACGCCTTCGTCGCCATCGGCGCCAACCGGCTGCGGCTGGCGCTGGGGCAGCGGCTGCTGCAGCAGGGCTTCACCCTCATCAGCGTGTTGCACCCGGCGGCGGTGGTGTCGCCCACCGCGGTGGTTGGCCGGGGCGTCGCGGTGATGCCGGGGGCGGTGATCAACGCCTGTGCGGTGATCGGCGATTTCGCCATCATCAATACGCTGGCCGCAGTGGAGCACGATTGCCGGCTGGGCGAGGGGGTCCACGTGGCGCCGCGGGCGGCGCTCGCGGGAAATGTCACACTCGATACTTGCGTCAGCGTCGGTATCGGTGCTGTGGTGAAACCGGGTGTACGCATCGGGGCGTATACCCAGGTGGGTGCAGGGGCCGCGGTGGTGAGCGATCTTGCCGCCAACTGTCTCGCCATGGGGGTGCCGGCGCGGCCGCGAGCGCCACGGCCGGCATGATGCGGCAGTGCTGGATGCTTTCATGGTCAAGTGGTTACCCAATCGCCGCCAACGCGTCGCCATCCTGTTTCCCGGCAACTATGCCCTCAACAGCGGGATGGCGCGGACGGCGATCCAGCTCTGCCGCTATCTGCTTGACCTGACGCCGGCCAAATCGGGCGCCTATGATGTGGTCCTCGGGGCGAATCTCGCCAACGGCGGCGAACGGCGGTTCGCGCAACTGAGCGGCCAGCCGCGCTTTCAGCTGGTGGATCTGCAGTGGACGGTGGCCGCCGAGGTGAACGGCATCAAGTATATCCGTCCCTACAGCCTTGCCGGCTTCGATTATCTCAGCTGCGATGCGTGGATCCTGTTTGGCTGTCCTGGCGGTGGCGCCGTCGCCCACCTGCGGCCGTTTGCGGTTTTCTGTGCCGACTGGGTCGTGCACGTGGTCCCGCACGCGGCCGAATATTTTCCGCACGCCCGCAACCCGATCTGGGAAGACATTGCTTACATGATCGAGTCTTGCCGGCAGGCGGATGTGGTCTTCAGCACGACACCGCGGACGCTGGAGGACGACATCGCCTTTGCCGGCGTGCCACGGTCGAAGACACGGCTGGCGCCGCTGTTTTCCATCGAAGATTTTTCGCGTCTGCCGACCTCGCCGGAGGAGCTTCCCTTCAGCCGGTATTTCATGTGGACGACCAATGACACTGCCCACAAGAACCATAAGCGGGCGCTGGACGCGCTCGATCTTTACTATAATAAGTATAGCGGGTCACTGCCGGTGGTTATTACCGGCTGTGCATCAGAATATTTCGACCCGAAACGAGGGAGCAATCTGAATGCAGGCTATACGCAGCCATTGCAGGACAGGATCGCACGCTCACCGCAGTTGCTGGCGAACTTATATTTTCCCGGTCCGTTGCCGGTGGAAAAGTATGCGTTTATTCTGAAAGGTGCGTGTTTCCTGTGGCACAACGTCATTTATGATAATGGCACCGCAAGCTGCTTCGAAGCGGCGCAACTGGGGGTGCCGTCGCTGAGCGCAGACTATCCACAGATGCGCTACTTCACCGAATTGTTCGGCACCAACACGCGTTTCTTCTCCGCCTTCGATATCGAGGCGAGCGCCGCGGCGCTGAAGAGCATGGAAACGGCAACCGCAGCGGGGCTGCGCGCCTGCAGCGACTCGCCGGTGGATGACCAAGGCCGGGTCAAGGCGTTCTTCGCCGAACTGATCGACGATCTGCTGCAAAGCGACAAGCTGGCCGGCGACACCACGTCATCGCCGGCGCGACCACTGACGCGGCGGCAACGGGCTGCCGCCATTCTCCGCCTGCACTTGCGCGAGGCACCGCCGCTTGCCGCACCGCGGGCGCCGGTGATCCGCAACTACCTGGACGACTTTCCCTTCGAGTCTGTCCCGTGTCTGTTCGTTAGCGTCGACGACGCGGTCAGCGAGGCGGCATTGCAGCGCCTGGTCGCTGCCCTGACCAGCTTGCTGCGCGAGCGGTTCTGCTCCTTCAAGGTCCTGCTTGATGTGACGCGGCTGGGGCAGGCGTTGCTGGCGCGGCTCAATGACTGGATCGATTCCCTTGTCCTGCATCATGATGTCGTCTTGATCGGCGAGGCGCCACCGGTGGTGTGGACCAGCCTGCATCTGCTTGCCGACCTGCGGATCCTGCTCCACGCGGCCGCGTCGGCGACCGATGCGGCGCAGTTGCAAGAGGACTCCCTGCGCTGCGGTGTCCCCGTGGTCAGCATCAGTGACAACGGCGGCGAACTCCGGGCCAGCGGGATCGACGGGCTGGCTGGCCAGTGCTGGGGCGACAGCTTGATGGACGACCTGATCATCGCGCTCAGCGAGCGGGGACGATTGCTCAATCGCCAGCGCCTTGCGCAGGCGGTGGTCGATCGGCAGGACTATGCGGACGTGTTCAGCGTTGCCGAGGCGCAGCTCTACCGCCAGCCGCTGCAGCTGCCCGACGACCTACGGCCCGTTCCCAAAGTGCCACGGCTTATCGACCTGCGATCCGCCGATGGCCACCCCTTCCTGACCGATGGCTTCTATCCGAAGGACGGTGACGATGCCAAGCTGCGCTGGGCGCGCAAGGAAGCGAGCCTGGTCCTTGGTCGGTGGTCGAAGCGCTTGGTTCTCAACGCTTTAGTCAGATCGGAAGTGGCGAATGCGGGTATCAGCAATCCGGAACTGACGTTGGCAATCAATGGCCAGGTCATTGGCTCGGTCAAGCTGCAGATTGGCGAGCATCACTATAAAATACAGTGTGCAACCGTTAACACCAGAACGAAGATAAGTAACAAGATCAATATTTCAGCCAATTATGATTATAAGGCTGGTGGTCCGGCAAGTAGTGATCAGCGACGAATCGCATGGGGCTTGATATCGATTGGCTTTGCTGATAGTTGAAGTGCCTACTGCGACTGAAATAAAAATATACTTGTCGCGGGCCTGGCCGTTGGTTGAGGACGGTCGCTGGGAAGCTCCGCGGGCCGGATCGTTCTTGAGGGAAACAGATGAGCAAGCAACCGTTCCGCATTCCAGTCTATCAACCGGATCTGCGTGGCAATGAACGCGCGTATGTGGATCAATGTCTCGACAGCAGCTGGATATCGTCGAAGGGACGCTTTATTCCGCTGTTCGAGNNCACTGCCTTTGCCGAGCGCGTGGGCGTCACCTACGCTACCTGCACCTGCAATGGCACCGTCGCACTGCACCTCGCCCTGGTAGCACTGGGGCTTGGGCCGGGTGACGAAGTCATCCTGCCGACGTTGACCTATATCGCCTGCGCCAACGCTGTAACTTATACCGGGGCGGTGCCGGTCTTCGTCGATTCCCTCCCGGATACCTGGCAGATGGATCCGGCGGACGTGCTGCGCCGCATCACCCCGCGGACGCGGGCGATCATGGCGGTGCACCTTTATGGCCATCCCTGCGACCTGCCGGCCTTGGTCAGGATCGCCAAAGAGCACCGGCTGTTCCTGATCGAGGACTGCGCCGAAGCCTTCGGCAGTTATTACGACGGCACACACGTGGGCAGTTTCGGCGACATTGGTATCTACAGTTTCTTCGGCAACAAGACGATTACCACCGGCGAAGGCGGCGCAGTGGTCACCAACGACCTGACGCTCTATGACCGGGCCACCCATTTCAAAGGGCAGGGCCTGGCAGCGCATCGCGAATACTGGCATGATATTGTCGGCTACAACTACCGGATGACGAATATCTGCGCCGCGATCGGTCTGGCGCAATTGGAGCGTGCCGACGATATCCTGCAGCGCAAGCGCAACGTTGCGCACTGGTATGCCCGCTCCCTTGAGGGCGTACCGGTGCAGGTGCATGGCGAGGTGGGACCCGTCGTCCACAGCTATTGGATGGTCTCCATCCTGGTGGAGGCGGTGGCAGACAGAGATCCGCTGCGCTGCAAATTGGCCGAAGTTGGGATCGAAACCCGGCCCGTGTTCTATCCGCTGCATACGATGCCGATGTATGCGAGCCGCTACCAGAAGCATCCGGTGGCGGAAGATCTCGGCTGGCGCGGTATCACCCTGCCCAGCTACCCGGAACTGAAGGAAGACGAGGTGGCGTCCATCTGCGACGTCATCCGTCGCTACTACGCGGAGAAATAGGCAGCGAGGGCGGGCGGGCAGCGGCGCTCCTGCTTTATTTTTCGCCTCGCTCCCGGCAATAATTCCTGCACAAGACCCGTGCATGGGGGAACGCGCATGGCCAAACCGGCCGGCGACAGTGCGCCAATCGTCCGCATTTTTCTGTCCTCGCCAAGCGATGTGGCGGAGGAGCGGAACATTGCCCGCGGGCTGATCGAGGGCGAGCTGCAGAAGCATCCCTCTTTTCGCCACCTGAAGCTGGAGGTGATCGCCTGGGACGATCCCGCCGCCCGCATCCCGATGCTGGCGAACTTGACCCCGCAGGAGTCGATCAATAAGGGCCTACCGCCACCATCCCTCTGCGACATCGTCATCGTCATCCTCTGGGCGCGGATGGGCACGCCGCTGCCGGAGACGATCCACAAGCCGGACGGCGAGCGCTACCTCTCGGGGACGGAGTGGGAGTACCTCGACGCGATCAACTCGACCCGGGAGCCGAAGCCTGAGGTGCTGGTCTACCGGCGGACGCAAACACCCCAGGTTGGCTTGGATGACGATGANCTACGCCGACAAGCTTGCGCAGTACAAACTGGTCAAGTCGTTCTTCGCCCGGTTCCGCAACGCCGACGGATCATTGGCTGGTGGTGTCAACGAGTATCCAAAACTGGACGAATTTGGGGGCAGTTACGGCAGCACCTCGACGAATTGATGCATCGGCGTTGGCCGGCACCTGTCATTGAAGACCCGGCCGTCACGTCCCAGCCGAAAATCTCGCTCGAATACATCGAATGGCTGCGCCGTGAGTACGCCGATGTTAGTCTCCTCGGCCAAGAGCGGCATGAAGCTTTGGCACTGAAGCTTAACTATGTGTACGTGCCAGCGTTGGTTAAAGTAGAGAGCCAATTTCCTAAATCGGATGTTCCTCCTGACTCAGCGGAAGACGCGTCCGGGCGCGTGATCGTCGATACAACAGCCGCTAGGACCTTAACCCAACAAATTCCCCTGCTGAAGCTGCTCGATCAGGAGTCGCTCTACGTCCCCGCTCCGGCTGGTTCGGGCAAATCGACCTTCTGCGGCTGGACGGTACTGCAGAGCATTGCGACCAACGAGCTTTCGCATTGCATCCCGACGCCAAACGAGTTTGCTGAGACGACTCCCGAGAGCCTGCGTAAGAGACTGCCGCTCTTGATTCGGCTGAACGATTTCCATGGAGACATCGACTGTGGCCGCGGTCGCCAAGCCGGAAGTCGTCAACAATTGGAGGACGCGCTTGCGGTGTGGGCGCGCCGAATGTTTGGGGAGCGATTGACGCCCGAGAACCTTCTCGCCCACCTTCACGCTGGCAAGGTCCTTCTGCTGCTGGATGGCTTAGACGAGGTGCCGATCTCGGACACGCGCGACGGGGTGGAGGCCTACCCGCGCGACCTGCTGGTGAGCAGCCTTGCTGACGCATTGCCGGAATGGTTGAAGGTTGGCAACCGGGTGCTCTTGACTAGCCGACCCTACGGGCTCGATGACGAGGGCCTACGCAGGCTAGGTTTGACGCAGGCGCCGCTGGAGCCATTACCAAAGCAACTGCAAGATCTGTTCATCGCCCGCTGGTTCCATGCCCTCGACAAACCGGAGCAGACAAAGGACCTGATCGCTACCATTCGCGAACGTGAGTACCTAGCGCCTCTGGTCGAAAACCCGATGATGCTGACGGCGCTCTGTATCCTCTACGACAGCGGCGGCAAGCTGCCAGAGGATCGCTATGACCTATACCGGCGGATTGTTAACAACGTCCTTTTTCACCGCTTCCGCGACGAGGCGCGGCAGCGGGAACCGGCGCGGGCTAGGCTGGAGGCGATAGCATATGGCATGCACGTAGGTGACAAGGATGCACCGCGCGAAAGCCCGGCGGCCGAAATCAGCTACCTGGAGATCGAACGGATCCTTCGGGCTTTCATGGCGGAGAGTCCCTACGAGCAACGTGGCAGACTCGAACCAGTGGAACAGCGTGATCAACTATTGAACCAATCTGGCGTACTAATCCCAAAGTCAAAACACCGCGCCACCTTCTATCACCTAAGCGTGCAAGAGTTCCTCGCTGCAGAGCGGATCTTGCACACCGAGGATGACCTGCTCCCGATATTCCGTGCCCGCAGTGCTATTGCTGAATGGCGGGCAACCCTAATGTTTTTGTTCGCTGGACAGATCGCCGCTAAGACGCCCCGCTGGGGTACTGAGATGCTCGCCAAGCTGATCGAAGATCTGATCCGCTGCGACTTGAGAATAAAGTTACCGTCAGCGGCGTTCATAGCGGAAGCGATCGATCTGTGTGTCGCTAAGAATTATGACGTGCCGATGAAGCTGAAAAAGTTACTTTGTGGGCTTGCGATTAAGGACGATATGGATCTGCAGGTGCGGCAAGCGTTGGGGCTTACCCTAGGCCGGGTGGGCGATCCGCGGATCTTCGATTTATCCGATCCGGCCGGGTATGTCGAAATACCGCCTGGGACTTATCCTTATGGGCCGAAGGGAGAGGCAATCGAGATCACGGCGCCGTTCCAGCTTGGGCGCTACCCCGTGACAAACGGTCAATTCGTGGCGTTTATAGACGCCGGGGGATACGATAAACAAGAGTGGTGGTCTGAGGACGGCTGGAATTGGCTTCAGGGGAGGAAAGTGGTGAAACCGCGCTTCTGGAGCGACGGGCGCTGGAACGCGCAAAATCAGCCTGTCGTGGGGGTAAGCTTCTGGGAGGCCGAGGCGTGTAGCCGGTGGGCGGGCGGCCGGCTGCCCAGTGACGGGGAATGGGAAGTTGCCGCCCGCGGTCCGAATAGCCTTGAGTATCCCTGGGGCAACTTTTGGCGAGACGGCATCTGCAATACGCGGGAGGCTGGTCTTGGCGTCACGTCGCCGGTAGGGCTGTTCCCAGGGGCACGACAGGCAGATCGGACCATCGATGATCTAGCGGGCAATGTTTGGGAATGGTGCGATACTCTCTACAACTCAGCTGACAGGAGTTCGCCAAGCGATCGAGTGCTGCGTGGTGGGGCTTGGAACTACGATCAGGCTCACGCCAATTCTCTCGTCCGACACAATTCGAAACCGTTCAACCGATTTGACTGTGTTGGTTTTCGAGTGGTGCGTTAGCCGCCCATCTTCGACCACTGACTTTCTGAAATTACCGCGCCCCGCGGCGCCAGCCAGCGTTACTTCCGCAGCAACAGGGGAATCACGCCCAGCGCTGCGGCGAGGTTGAAGCCGATCTTCCATTTGACGATGGCGAGGTCGGTTTCTGGGAAACTCAGCGACGCCGGGGTTATCGGCCGGGTTCGCCGACGGCGGAGCGGCTATCGGGCGATGCCACCGGCGGCTTCCAGGGCGCGTTGCACCCGGGCGTCGACGCGCTCGGCCGGGTTGAGCATCGACGTCGGGTCGACGTAGAAGCCGGTCGCCACCATCCGGTGCCCGGCGTAGATTTCGTGCGAGTTCAGCCGGGTTTCGCACAGCCAGACGTCGCCGGGGGCGAAGTGGACGAAGTGGCGGTCCATGGTGCCGGGCGCAAACTTGTTCATCGGGTCAAACACGCGCTTGTTCAGTCGGGAGCAGACCTTGTTCGAAGGCGCATGCCGCACCTCGCCGAGACCTGCCTGGTCGTAATGGCGGCGGATCAGCTCTTCCAGCGAATGGCTGAGCGTCCAAACCCGCGGCTGTTTGTCGACGTTGATGAAAATCCGTACGTAGTGGAGATCCTCGTCCTTGCGGAAATAGTCGACGTGCAGACCTTCCTGCGTGGTCTTAGTAAAGCGCCAACTGACGCCCTGTTTGAGATAACGGTATGGCCGGAAGACGTCGCGGGCAAAGTCGCGCAGACAGGCGCTGACGCGATCGACTTCGCGGCGGAAGCGGAGATAGAGCAGTACGTCGTTGCCGAATGCGGCGCGGAACACCTTGCGCGGATCGGCGCGGCAAAGGCTGGTCAGCCGAAACGTGGTGTCGGCGAGCTTCTGAAACTGCTTGCCGCTCGGCAGCGAGACCCTGTTGAGGAGGTCGAGGTCGATCTCGAACGGCGCGTTGCGCAGAATCAGCACGTCGCCGGCCTCGTAGTGGTGCACCAGCGCAGTCCGGAAGCCCTCCGGATCATCCTTCTCGTCGCGCCAGTCGAGAACAACGAATCGATCGGCGACGCGAGGGTTCAGCTCGATATCCGCCACCCTGTTCACGCCCCATGTAAAGGAAAACGCGTGTCTCACGACACGCGTCATCACTAGTCGCGCGAGCGAACGCTGTCTATGCTTTTATCGCGCCCTAGGCCGCGCCGGAGTGGGGACAATCTGCACGGCGGATCCTTGCCACTTACCGTAGGTACGCTCCGTCGACGCCGATCTTGCCGGGACCGTTGAGGACGTAGATCCCGGCCGAGTTGCCGCGGACGTGGAAGGAGATCGAACCGCCGTCGCCGGTGCCGACCTCGCGGCCGGTCACCGCATCGCGATACGTCCCGCCGCGCAGACCGCCCACCGTCACGTCCTGGTCGCCGCCGATGGCGAGGCCGACGACGGCGTAGCTCTCGCCATTGTTCCAGTCGCGGATGAAGGCCATGCCGGAGCCCCACTCGCGGATGTCGCGCATCTGCCCCTTCTGCAGCGCCGGCACCGCCTTGCGGATCTGATTGAGGCGCTTGATGTGCTGGTAGAGCGGGTGGGCCTGGGTCTGGCCGATGGTGGCGTCGGTGATGTGGTCGCCGAAGTAGGCGCGGCCGGTGGAATCGAGGGTGTCGTTGTTGCCGATGACGTCCTGCGGCGCCCCCTTCATGAACTCGATCTCCTCGCCGTAGTAGAGGCAGGGGATGCCGCGCACCGTCCACAGAACGTTGTAGGCGGATGCTGCCATCCACTGATCGCCCTTGAAGCGGAAGCGGAAGTCATTGTCGGGGCCGACGTCGTGGTTCTGCAGGAAGGTGATCAGCGTCGTCGGATCACCGTAGATCCAGTCCATCGACATCGCCTGCGCCATGCCTTGGAAATGGCCGCGGCTGACGTTGTCACGGAACGACGAGAACAGGCCGAAGTCGAGCACGGCGAAACCGCTGTCGCCACCGGAATTGGGATTGCGCGGATCGTTGCCCAGCCGGGTGTACCACCAGGGGCGGATCGGCGAGGGGCCGTTGTCGCCGCCGCCCATGTCGCCCCAGCCGTAGCCCTTCACCAGGTTTTCGCCGAAGACGAACAGCCCCGGCTTGTGCGCCTTCCAGGCGTTGACGTACTCGAGGAGGTTGTTGCGCTCCAGGTGCTTGACCGTATCGACGCGGATCGCATCGACGCCCATGTCGAGATAGCGGTTGATAGCGTTGTTCAGGTAGTCCTTGACGTTCTGCCGCTCGGTGGCGAGGTCGATGCAGTCGCCGGCGATGTGCTTCTGCTGCAACGGCCAGGCACTCTCCCAGTCGCCACCCATGATGAAGCCGTCCTGGTGGTACCAGTTGGGATCGAGCGAGCCGGCGTCGATGCCGAAGAAGCGACCGGGGTTGTAGCCCGGCCGCGGCACCGTCTCGCCGGTCTTCGGATCGACCAGCGGCTCGATACCGTCCGGATCGCGGCCGTGGCGCTCGCGATACCAGGCGGGGGCGACCGGGTTGTCGATGTCGTCACGGTTCGGCCAAGTGTAGTTGCCGAGGTTGCCCTTGTAGGGGCCGTTGTTTTCCTGCCCCTGCTCGCGGCCTTGCGGCACGTAGTACTTGATCGGCAGGTGGTCGATGTGGACTTGACCACGGATGCCGTACTGGCAGGAGTGGTTGATCACCACGTCCTGGATGATCTTGATGCCGCGGGCGTGCGCCTCGTCGATCAGGTCCTGATAGGTGGCATCGGGGCTTTCAAGCCGGGGGTCGATCCGGTTCCAGTCGTAGGCGTGGTAGCCGTGGTAGTCGAGGCCGGAGCGGTTCTCCACCGGGGNGGTGATCCAGATCGCGGTGAATCCCAAGTCGCGGATGTAGTCGAGGCGCTGGATCAGCCCCTTGAAATCGCCGCGCCAGTGCGGATCGGTCGGGTTGCCGGCAGCATCGAAGGCGATGCGGTCGCGGCAGAAGAAGTTGTTCGACGGATCGCCATCGTAGAAGCGGGTGGTGATCAGGAAGTAGATCGTCTCCTCGCGGAAGTCGGGGTTGCCGTAGCCGTGCGAGCCGATGCTGGGGGCGGGGGCCGGCGCGGTGGGCGCAATGGTGCCGCCCGGGCGTTGCGGCGGATCGACGTCTTCGGCGGTGGGCTCCGTGTCGTACCAGCGGCCGTTGCGGTACCAGCCGCCCTGCTCGCGATGCAGGTCGACCGACTGGTGGCCGGCGCCGTCGTGGAAGACGAGGTTGGCCGAGGTGATGCCGGTCAAGGTGATCGAGAACCAGCCATCGCCGCCATCGGTCATCGCCACGCCCGGCCAGGTCGTCCCGCTGCCGCCCGGCTGCGCGTTCCAATAATGGATGCGGACGGACGCGGCCCATTCGGCAGGCTTTTGCAGGCGAAGCACGAGGTCGGTCATGACGCGATCTCCCTGAGGCTGTTTGATTTTTTCGGGCTGGGGTTGGCAGGCGCACGGTGCAGCAGGCCCGCAGGCATGCCTCAGCACGCGCGTTCTTATCGTTCCGCGCGGAGATTAGCCTAACGCAGCATGATTGGCGCGGTTAATCTGGTCACCGCCGCCTCGGGCCACGCGACGTCCGGAGACAGAGCCATGCGATGGACCCTGCCGACCTACGTCCTGGCTGCCTTCGCCGAGATTGGCGGCTGCTTTGCCTTCTGGGCGTGGTTGCGCCTGGAGAAATCGCCGTGGTGGCTGCTGCCTGGCATGGCGAGCCTGGCGCTGTTCGCGTGGGCGCTGACCCGCATCGACGCCGACTTCGCCGGCCGTGCCTATGCGGCCTACGGCGGCATCTACATTCTCGCCTCGCTGGTCTGGATGTGGGCGATCGAAGGCTCGCGTCCCGACCGCTGGGACATGATCGGCGCCGCGCTCTGCGTCGCCGGTGCAATGCTGATCCTCTTCGGCCGTCGCGCCGGCGCATGAGCCTCAGAGACAACCGAACCGTGGATGGGTGGCGCAGCTTGAATTCACGCGTTTCGCCAGGAGCGACGTTTACGGCCTCGGTCACGCTCGTGTCCTCTATGGTAGCCATTGCGACGGGTAGCGGGGATATTCTCCGGCGCGGCTTTCGGGTTGAGGTGGAACAGGCCCTTCATTGCTCATCGCCCCAAATGAAGCCCCTCTTGACGCGAGGGAGCGTATCGCGCTTTGAATGCGTTCGGAAAATCGCAATCACGCCTCGGTTGAACTTGTCCATGAAAGACCCGGCTAACGACAAGTTCTCAGCCGCCCAACAGGGCCTGGGCTACCTCTACCAGTCTCGCCTCGCCCTACTCCGGCTGCTGGAACTGCCCGAAAACACCGCCGTCTTTTTGGAGAAGGACGACGACCTGGATTTTGTTGATACCGATGGAAGTAAGTCCCTCGCGTCGCTCAAGCACAAGGCCGCCGGTGACCATCTGACCGACCTGTCGACTGACTTCTGGAAGTCAGTCCGGATATGGTTGGCACGTTACAAGCGCGACGGTCTTAGCGTATCGAACCTGCGCTTCTTCCTGTTCACCACCAGTACGGTGCCGAACACGTCGTTCCTCAAAGGGTTCCTGCCGGCTCAGGCACACGCGGGCGACGAAGCCAAGATGCTGGCCGAACAGGCGGATGAAGCCTTACGCAGGTCGAAGTCCGGTCTTGTCGGTGGAATCGCAGATGAGTTCGACAAACTGACTCCCGCCGAAAAGCGGGACTTTCTCGCCCGCATCCTGATTCTCGATGGCAGCCCCCGGATCGAGCACATTCCAGAGGCCATTAAGGACAGGCACATGCGCAGCATCCGGCGCGAACACCGGATCGCCGTGTTCGAGCGGCTTGAGGGATGGTGGAACGACGAAGTCATTAAGCAACTGACCGGCGGCAGGGACGAAGGAATCTTCGGCTACGAGGTATCGGACAAGCTCACTGTCTTGGCGGAGGAATACAAGCTCGACAACCTTCCCATCACTTTTCGTGGCAAGGAACCGGCAGGCGAGATCGACACCGAAAACGACCCCCGGGCCTTCGTGGTGCAACTGCGCGAGATCGGAATCTCCTCCAGCCGCATCCGCAACGCGATCCTCGACTACTATAGGGCATTCGAACAACGCTCGCAGTGGGCGCGCGAGAACTTGCTGGTGTCAGGAGAGATCGAAAGCTACGAAGACCGCCTCGTCGACGAGTGGCAGAGATACAGGGATGTCGTGTTTGAGGAGCTTGACGGCAACAGCGCCGAGCATTTGCTGCAACAGGCCGGCAGAGAACTCTACAAGTGGGCAGAATTTGTGAGCGGCAACATTGAATCGCTGCGCATTCGCACGCGCGTCACCGAGCCCTATGTGACCCGCGGATCCTTCCACATTCTGGCCGATGTTGCCTCTCAACCCAGGGTCTACTGGCATCCAAGGTTCCTCGAACGCGTCGGCAGAGTGCTGGAGGTGTCTACGTGAAGCCCTGGAACCAGCGCCCCTTCGAGATAAGGCACCTGTTCAACCCCGCCTTCTGCGGCGTGGTCCTGTTCCGTGCCATGCAAGGCTACGAGGAGGAGGACATCCGTGGAATGCCCTTTTCGCTCTCCCTGCTCATCCTGCCCCTCTGCCTGCACAAAGATTGCGCGAAGTGATCGCCGCCAGTAGCCGGAGCTACCTTCTGAAGGTTGCGGAGAAATATCCGCAGGTACAGGTCGGCTTAGCCGCCAGGGTCACGGCGATGCTGCCTTATTCGTTCGAGGGCTTCGGCCTGCTGATGGAGAGGGGCTGCATTTCGGTCGAAGATGATGGACGTTTGCAAACCGTCCCTGACAAGGTTCGGAAGTCGGTTACGGGAACTGACGAGACCATCTCCTGCCAGCGCGTGGCGCGCTTTGTCGGCAGGCAGTTCGCACGAATAGGCGACCGAGTGACAGTATATACGACCTTCGGAATCCGTCCATGAAGATCAAGTCCATCCACATCTATAGCCATGACGGGCAGCGCCGCGACCTGCAGTTTAAAGTGGACGGTCTGAACGTCATCACCGGCCGCTCCTCCACCGGTAAGTCGGCGCTTTCCGAGATCGTCGAATACTGCATGGGGCGCTCCTCGTTCAACGTTCCGGAAGGCGTTATTCGAGACAAAGTCGCATGGTTTGCTGTGATTTACGCCTTCGATGGCGAGCAGGTTCTGGTCGCCAAGCCCACGCCTCACGGCGGTGGAGCGAGTTGCAGCACCGCCATGGTGCGCCGGGGTGCCGAGCTGCAGGCACCTTCGTTCGGGGATTTGGTCGAGAACTCGGACGACGATGCCATCGTCGCCCTGCTCTCGCGCTTGCTCGGGATTCCNGAGAACCGCACCGATGTCGCACTTGAACACAGCCGAGACAGCTACGACGCGAACGTCAAGCACACCTTCTATTACTTGTTCCAGAAACAAGGGTTGGTCGCCAACAAGGATCAGCTCCTCTATCGCCAGAACGAAGACTTTCAGAAGCAGGCGATCCGCGACACGCTGCCAATCCTGCTTGGCGTCTCCTCCCAAGACCGCTACGAACTCGACGCCAAGCTGCGCGTTGCACAACGCGACCTCAAGCTCAATTTGAAATTGCGTGAACAGTCGCGCCATGCCATTGACACGTCGCAAGAGAAGGCGATCGGCCTCCACTCCGAGGCAAAGGCCGTTGGGGTTATCGCCGGCACCGGCCTCGACCCTAGTGCGGATGAGATCATCGAGACCTTAAAAATTGCCCTCTCCTGGAAGCCCGAGAAAGTTCCAGAAGACGACGGGAGCCGGATTTCGCGTCTCGAAGAAGAACTGAGCAATTTGCGCAAGGACCGCCGCGAAGCGCAGTCCAGGATTGACGCCGCCCGTCAGTTCTCCAGGCGCGCTGGCGGATACGAGAGCGAGGCCGCCGAACAATTGGACCGACTGGCCTCGATTAAGGCCCTGCCGAAGAACCCGGATAGTGGCGAGTGGCAGTGGCCGTTCAGCGAGCAAAACTTGGCGCTGGAATCCCCAGTCGCCATGGTCCTGCTCGCTGAACTTGAATCACTCGACGCGCAGTTGCGCATCGCCATCGCGCAACGCCCCAAGCTCGAAGCTTATCTGTCCGATCTGGATGGCGAAACACAGGAAATCGCCCGCTCCATTAAAGAGAAGGAAGCCGAGTTGTCCGCGGCGATCGCGGCTAACGAAGTGATCGCCGAGATGGGGACGCGCAACAACGCCGCCGCACGGGTGGTCGGCCGCATCAGCCTGTTCCTGGAAGATCTCGCACCGAACGAAGAAGTAGCCCGGCTTGAGGGTGAGCATCGCCGGCTCAAGCTGAAGGTCGAGGATCTGGAAAAACGCATCGGCACCGACGACAGTAAGGATCGGCTCAGCTCGATACTGAACATCATTTCGACGTATGTCTCACAGTACATCCAGAAGTTTGAGGCTGAATTCCGAGACTTCCCGGCGCGATTCGACCTGGCCAACATCACAGTGGTCTTCGACCGTCCAGAACGACCCGTCCCCATGAGCCGCACAGGCGGCGGCGAGAACCATCTAGCCTACCACCTCTCGGCTCTGCTCGCCCTGCATCTGTTTGCGGCCAAGAACAACCGTCCGATTCCGCGGTTCCTGCTGATCGACCAGCCGTCCCAGGTCTACTTCCCTTCCGAGCAGGTCTACCAGGAAGCCGACGGCTCGATCCAGAAGACGGAGGCGGATGCCGATCTGAACGCAGTCCGGCGCCTGTTCAAGTTGCTGCTCAATTTCACGCAGGACGACGCACCCGGGTTCCAGTTAATCGTCACCGAGCACGCGAACCTTCGCGAGCAATGGTTTCAGAACGCGTTGGTAGAACGTCCTTGGACAAAGCCCCCGGCCCTGGTTCCGGAAGACTGGGGCGTTGGGGAGTAACCTTGGAACCGTTGGTGCGCCGTGCGCTATTCGGTTCCGCTTCTCCCCGTTCCCAACGCTTGCGGCAGTCTCTTTCGCGCACCCGCCATGTCTCTTTATGGGATAATTCGTCGGATCGCGGCGGGGCGTTCGGAAGCAGCGCGTAGCCGGGGTTAAGTTGTCGCAGGGCGGGTCTAAAGCGCAGCGTGACCTGCCGAATGCGCCGGTGCATCCACCGCGTGCGGCGGGTTGCGCTTCGCTTCAAACCCACCCTACAAAATTACCCCGGCTACGAGCGCTGTCGTTTTCTGGCACGTCAAGGTTCCGGCCAACCTCATCCTGGTTCGGCTGCCGCCTTATATTTACATGGACTTGCGTCGAACAGTGCCTTCCCACGCCGGCCAAGCTGTCGCGATCCGGGTCCGCTTCGGAGGCGCCCGTTGGCTGTCGGCCATGTCCACAGTGCGGAAAATTGAAGGGCGACCGCCGATCGACGTTGATGACCCGTCAGACCCGACGTCCGCCGCTCCCCGTTTGCGTTGCGCTTACGGGGGCTGCGCTGCGCCGGCTGTCGCTACCGCCTGTGCGCTTCATTCGACCGACTCGTGCTCTTCGTGCCAGTCTTCGATGACCTCGGCGAGCTGCTTGCCTTCCAGGTCCGGGGTCGATGTCGGTGCCGGTCCACCGAGCACTATGTTCGAAGCGTTGACGAAGGGGGCGCCGATGATCATGCCACGGGCGTCGATCTTGAACTCGTGGATCGACTTGGCATGCTGCGATCCGCGCATCTTGATGACCGAGATGCCGCGCCGCAGTTCGCCGCCGACCTCGACGTAGCGCAAGAGGACGATCGCGTCGGTGATCGTCGAAATGTGCGCTTCGGTGATCGAGTCGCCGCCGGACAACCGTGGTGTTGCGCTGGTGAACAGGCTGCACAGCTCCTTCTCCCGGGTGTGCGAGGTCAGCCCGATGACGAACTCGCGGAAGTAGCGCACGGCGCCGACGCGCTCCAGCGCCGACAGGCTGTCGACAACCAAACGCGCAGGCTTGAACGCCTCGATCTCTCGCTGGATCATCAGCAGATGGTCCTCGAGGCCCATCGCCTCGGGGTACTGGCACACGACACGCAACAGCCCCCTTCCTTCCCAATGCTCGAAGTCGAGGCCCCAGGATTGGGCATTGCGCAACAGCTGCGGCTGCGATTCTTCGTAGGCGAGCAGGAGCANCCGCTCTCGCGTGCGGCAGGCCTCGGCCGCGAAAGTACTTGCCATCAGCGTCTTGCCGCTGCCCGTCGGGCCGCTGACGAGGGCGAGGGAATCGCAGAACAACCCGCCGCCGACCATCTTGTCCAACGCAACGTTGCCGGTACTGATGCGCCGGGACGATGACGGCTGTTTCAGCTCCCGCGCCGACAACGGCAGAATGCTGATGCCGCCTTGACTGATGGTGAACGGATATTCGCCGGCCAAATGCATATCGCCGCGCATTTTCACCACCTGGATCGTGCGCCGGACCTTTTCCGCCCGCAGCACGCTGCGCAGGATGATCACGTTGTCGGAAACGAACTCCTCGACCCCATAGCGCGAGATCGATCCGTATTCCGCCAGCCGCTCGGCGGTCAGAATGCCGGTGACGCCGAGTTCACGCAGCAGGTGCGTGACACGAAAAATCTCGCGACGGATGACGGCCATGTTGGAAAACTGCTGGAACAGGGAGCCGAGCGNATCGATGACGACGATGTGGGCGCCGGTCTCCTGGACGGCATTGCGGATCAGCGCCATCAGACCTTCCAGGTCGTAGTCGCCGACTTCCTGGTGGGCCACCGGCACGGGAGAGAGATCGATGATGACCAGCCGGCCGTCCCGGATGAGGGGGTCGATGTCCCATCCCATCCGCTTGACATTGCGGACGATGTCGGTCGCCGGTTCCTCCATGGTGAAAAATACCGCCGGCCGCCCGAACATGGAGGCACTTCGATAGGCGATCTCCATCGTAAACATCGTCTTGCCGGAGCCGGAACTGCCGCCGACCAGGGTCGGCCGGCCTTTGGGCAGACCGCCCATGGTGATCAGCTCGAATCCCTCGATGCCGGTGGCGATCTTCTCATGGGGTTCCAGTCCGAGCAGCTTGCTGACATCACGCTTCATCGCCGTCGCTCCTGCTCCATGGAAATCGTCGTCCACCGGCCGCATTGCCCGCGTGCCAGGGAGTGGACACTAATCTCGCTTCCCGCGCCGACCAACGGGTTTCGGGTGCCATCACCGACGTAGCGGCCAAGGGATGAAGAATTTGGCCTTGGTCGGCGGACGCCCGGCCGAAAGCCGGGCGATGGTCGGCGACAGAGAACCATGGTCAGGTCAGCGTGCTTTGCCTTCGAGCCAATCCCGGATTAGCGCGTAGCCGGGGTAATTTTGTAGGGCGAGTTTGAAGCGAAGCGCAACCCGTCGCATGCGGGGGATGCACCGGCGCATCCGGCAGGTCACGCTTCGCTTTAGATCTGCCCTACGGGGAGTTAATCGCCGACGATCCGGGTCGCTCACCGTCGCAATGCGCGGCATAGCGAACGCAGACAACAGCGACCTCCGAACGGTAGCGGATGGGATAATTCGTCGGATCGCGGCGGGGCGTTCGGAAGCAGGCTTACGGAGACACGACCGAACCGCGCTATCCCTTGACGGACGTTTTGCCGGGAAGGCATCATCGACGAAAGAAAGCCGCCGGTGGCTCAACCCGCAGACGAACTAAAATCCGGGCAAGCCGGTGGCCTCAGGGGAGAGCAACATGTCCGGAGAACCGACACCTGTAATCCGTCCAAATACTCTGCCATACGCCGACCGTGTCATCATCGTCGGCAGCGATGCGCCCTTCGGCTGGCTGGCAGCCGGTTGGCGCGACTTCCGACGCGCCGGCTTGGTCAGTTTCCTCTACGGACTGCTGATCGCCGCCACCGGTCTGGCGCTCACCGTCGGTCTCTACCTCGCCGATCTTGCCTATCTCATCGCCCCGCTGGTGGCCGGCTTCATGCTCGTCGGCCCGGCGCTGACCGTTGGCCTTTATGCCATCAGCCGCGACCTCGAGGCTGGCCGGCGCGCCAGTCTCGGTCGCGCCCTAGCCGCCTGGCGGAAGAATTCCGGCCGCTTCCTCGGCATGGGGCTGTTGCTGGTGGCGTTCCTCATCGTCTGGCTGCGCTTCGCGGCACTGATCTTCGCTGTGTCGTTTCCCTATAAGCCGCCGGAGCTCAGCCATCTTCTCACCTCGCTGCTGTTCACCGTCGACGGCCTCACCTTTCTCGGGATCGGGACGGTAGTCGGCGCCGGCATGGCGACGATCGTTTTCAGTGTCAGTGTCGTGTCGCTGCCGATGCTGCTTGATCGCGACGTCGACATCTTGCAGGCGATCGTCACCAGCGTCGTCTGCGTGATGATGAATGCGCGGGTGATGGCGGTGTGGGCGGCGCTGATCGTGTTGTTCACCGCGGCGGGTTTGCTGACCGCCTATGTCGGCTTGGCGGTGACGCTGCCCTTGATCGGCCACGCCAGTTGGCACGCCTACCGGGCGCTGATCCGGCCGGCAGGGTAGGGAGCACTGGGTCAGTCGTCCGGCGACCAGCCGGGCGGCGCCATCTCGAAGCCTTCGAATTGGAAGGCGGGGGCAACGGTGCAGCCGGCGAGAGTCCAGGCGCCCTGGCTCTCCGCCGCCTGCCAGGCGAAGGGCGGCAGCGTGTAGTGCGCCGCTTGACCGGCGGCGAAGTCGTTGCCGAGAATGACCGCCAGCGGTGCCTCGCCGTCGGCGGCGACCTCGAGGCGCAGCGGTGCCCCGGCATACCAGTGCCAGATCTCGATCGCATCCACCCGGTGCCAGTGCGAGCGCTCGCCGCCGCGCAGCAGGTAGTAGATCTGCGTCGCATCGCCGCGGCCACCGTCGGCGGGACTGTGCCGGTAGGTCTCGCGGTAGTGCCCGCCTTCCGGATGCGGGATCAACTGCAGGCGGCGGATAATTTCGTCGGCGTTCATCTCAGGCTACTCCCAACCGCTGCCTTCGGGCAAAAAACACTGCTGCGAGTGGTAGCGCCAGGCCGATGGCGCCGGCGGTGAGCATCAACCAGCCGAGCTGCGAATAGTCGGCGGGGACAACGACCCCGGCGGCGTCTCGCACCTCACGGGTAACGGTGAAGATCTGGTTCAGGTACTTGGTGCCGAGCTGGCCCAGCGACAGGGCGAGATTGGTGAACGACGCCATCACTGCGAAGTAGGTGGCTTTCAGCGTCGCCGGCGCCGAGTTGGCGATCCAGGCCAGCATCGGGATCATGGCGATCTGCATCAAGGGCGATTCCAGCGCCGTGTCGATCATGGCGATGGTGCGCGCATCGACCACGCCGCCGGTGACCGCTGCCGTCCACTGGTGCAGGCCGTAGAACATGCCGAGCAGCGGCAGGCCGAGGATGGCGCCGGCGATGGTGAGCACCACCACCACCTGATCGATCGGCCGCTCAGCGACGAAGCGACGGCAGAGGAACAGGCCGGCCAGGGTGACGCCACTGGCGAACACCGAGAGCACGGAGAGAAACTGTTGATCGAACCCCAGTTCGTCGATCATCCACCAGGTGACGCCGGGTCCCGGTGACGGCGTGGCGCGAAAGGCGAAGATCACCACCGCGGTGCCGATCAGCGTTCGCCTTGCCGGCGGATCGAGGGCGCTGAGCAGCCGACGCATCAGGAAGATGACGATCGCCATCGAGCCGGCGAAGATGATCTCCTGGTCGAAGGGGACGTTGAGCAGGCCGAGGCCAAGGGTGAAAGCGACGAATACCGCACCGCCGCCGAGGATGGCCCAGTTCGGCGTCGTCGGTTCGCGGTCGCCGGCGAGCATGCTCCTGGCATCGGTGGTGCTGAAGCCGCGGGCGCGCAGGCGACCGACGTGGTGGCGGGCGATCAGGCTGGCAAGGACGACGCCGGCCACCGAAATCGCCGGGATCACCAGGGCGGCAAGGTAGACGTTGCGGTAGATGGCCACCTTCGCCGGCTCGCTCAGCGTCTCGACGCCGCGGAAGAGATAGACATTGATCAGCGCGACGAGGACGCTGCCGCCGATGATGGCAACCCGGCCCAGCGTCTGCACCGTGGTGTTCATCTGCTTGCGTGAGGCCGGATCGACCGGCTGGCCGCGCTCATCGATACGCGGCACCGCCTCGACGGTCATCGCGTCGGCGACCACGTCCTGCAGGACGTAGCCCACCGGGGCGAGCAGCGCCGAGAGCACGTACCAGGCCTCCACCGGCATGATCGCCGCCATCGCCGCCCGGTCGCCGATCAGCGCCGCCATGATCAGCAAGCTGGCGGCGATCATCCCGGCACCCAAGTAGACCAGCCCCGCCTTGTGGCGCCAGATCAGGTCCACCAGGTGGCCGAGCGGCATCTTCAGCACCCAGGGGATGCCGACCCAGAAGCCGAGCGCGGCGAGGAACGCCGCCGACAATCCGAGGTAGTCCTTGACGAAGAAGACACCGACGATGCCGGTCAAGCCCGAGACGCCGGCGGCGACATAGACCATCAGCGGCGGCAGATAGGAGAGCCGCATCTCCCGGCCGAGGGAGAGATGGGTGGTCGAACCAACGCCAGATCGCGCCGATCGGGCCCGCGGCGGCCGCCCCCCGTTGGCCACCTAGATCCCCGCGGCGTCGAGCGCCTGCGCCAGGTCGGCGAGCAGGTCGTCGATGTGTTCGATGCCGATGGAGAGCCGCACGTCGCCCTCCTTGACGCCGCTCGCCAATTGTTCCTCCGGCGTGAGCTGCGAGTGGGTGGTGGTCGCCGGGTGGATGGCGAGGCTGCGGGCATCGCCGATGTTGGCGACGTGGTAGAACAGCTGCAGCGCGTCGATGAAGCGCCGGCCGGCCTCGCGGCCGCCCTTCAGTTCGAAGACCAGGAGGCCACTGTAACCGCCTTGCATGTAGGTCTCGGCGCGGCGCTTCTGCTCGCCCGCGTGCAGCGTCGGATAGGTGACGCGGACGACTGCCGGATGGGTGGAGAGATAATCGGCGACCTGACGGGCGTTGTCGCTCAGCCGGTGGATGCGCAGCGCCAGGGTCTCGATCCCTTGCAGGGTGAGGAAGGCGTTGAAGGGGCTCATTGCCGAGCCGAGGTCGCGCAAGAGGGTGACCCGCGCCTTGATGATGTAGGCGATCGGGCCCAGCGGCTTCACCGCTTCCGTCCAGACGGCGCCGTGGTAGCTGGGATCGGGGGTGTTGAGCAGCGGCTGGCGCTCGGGAAAGGCTGCCCAATCGAAGTTGCCGCCGTCGATGATCAGGCCGCCGATCGAGGTGCCGTGACCGCCCAGGTATTTGGTGGTGGAGTAGACGACAACCGCGGCGCCGTGGTCGAAGGGGCGGGCGAGCAGCGGGGCGGCGGTGTTGTCCATGATCAAGGGAATGCCGAGCGGTCGGCCGATCGCTGCCACCTCGGCGATGGGAAATACCGTTAGCTTCGGGTTGGGCAGGGTTTCGGCATAGTAGGCGCGGGTGCGGTCGTCGGTGGCGCGGCGGAAGTTTTCCGGGTCCTCCGGATCGACGAAGCGGACCTCGATGCCTTGCTGCTTCAGCGTGTTGGCGAACAGGTTCCAGGTGCCGCCGTAGAGGTCGGTCGAACTGACGATGTTGTCGCCGGCAACGGCGAGGTTCTGCACCGAAAACGCCGAGGCGGCTTGGCCTGAAGCGACCGCCAGCGCCGCAACGCCGCCCTCGATCGCCGCCATCCGTTTTTCGAGCACGTCGTTGGTCGGATTCATGATCCGGGTATAGATGTTGCCCAGCTCCTTCAGCGCGAATAGGTTGGCGGCATGTTCGGCGCTCTGAAACTGGTACGAAGTGGTCTGGTAGATGGGTACGGCGACGGCGCCGGTGGNCGGATCGGCGCGATAGCCGGCATGAAGTGCCAAGGTTTCGGGATGCAGGGTTTTGGCCATCGACGGCTCCTCCTCGGTGCTCGCTCTCGCTCGGACGATGATCTCGGCTGGTTAATGAGAGCGAGTAGCGATCCGCGCGCCAGGATGCAACACCCGTGGCGGCATTCGGTGGACAGTTCCCGGGCAATGAATTCGGTGTATACTCATTTGGGTGATGAAGCGACGGAGAGGTAATGCATCACGGCGCCGACGAAATGGCGCCGAAACCATGGCGATGACATGTGTGGAGGGGATGAGGCGACATGTGTGGAGGGGATCAGGCGAGGATGGAGAGGGTTAACGGCCGGGCTCCGGCGCGTGGCTTCGTGGTGATGCCATTCGGCAGGAAGAAGAACGCGCAGGGGGAGGAGATCGATTTCGACCTCGTCTACCGTGAGTTGATCGAGCCGGCGATGTTGGCGGCCGGGGTCGAGCCGCGTCGGGCCGACCAGGAGATGCGCGCCGGTGGCATCCACGGCGACATGTTTCAGGACCTTTTACTCGCTGATCTGGTGGTAGCCGATCTTACCATCGACAACCCCAACGCCTATTACGAGTTGGGCGTCCGCCACGCGCTACGCGACAACGCCACCGTTTCCATCTTCAGCAGCGAGCGGCCGTTCCTGCCCTTCGACGTGGTTGGCGAGCGCAGCCTGCTCTACGCGCCGATCCGCGCGCCGGTGGACCAGACGGTGGTCGAAGCTGACAGAGCAAAGCTGACGCAGATGATTGGGGCGACACTTGCCGCCTGGCGCGGTCGCAAGACCAGCCCGGTCTATCGCTTTCTACCCAATCTGGAGGAGCCGGCCTGGAAGAACCTCAAGGTGGGCGATATCACCGAGGTCTGGGAGCGACTTGAGAGTTGGCAGGCGCTGGTGGCGACGGCGGTGAGCAAGCAGCGGCCTGCGGATATTCTCCTCCTAGCCGATGAGACGCCGAACCGGTTCCTGGAACTGGAGGCGATTCAAACGGCAGTACAGGCGTTGCTGAAGCTCGACAGCGTCAAGTTTGCCCTGGCCATCATCGAGCGCGGCCTCGCCCTTGACCCGGACAATCTGTGGCTGCAACAGCAGTATGGCATCGCCCTCGGCCGTGCGGGTCGCTTCCACGATGCCAGGGCCAGACTGTCCGAACTGGCGGAGCGGCATCGGACCGGAGAGACCCTCAGCTTGCTCGGCCTGACCTACAAGGATCACTGGCTGCGCCTGTGGAGCAAGGCGGGGACGCCGCCGGCNGCCCGGCGTCAGAAGGCGACGGCGGCCGCTGCCTTTCTCGAAATGGCCATCGACGCCTACGCCAAGGGCTTTCGTGCCAGCCCCTATGATTCCTACCCGGGTATCAACACCCTCACCCTCGGCCGGCTGTGGGAAAACCTGACCGGCAGGACGTCGAGGGTGGATCTGGACCTGATCACCCAGGGGGTGCGCTGGACGGTCGATTGTATCTTGCAGCGCTGCAATGCTGACCTGCGTCACGACTATTGGGCCTTTGCCACCCGTGGTGAGCTGCGCCTGGTGGCCGACGGCGACGGCGGTGGAGCGCTCGAGGATTTTGCGGCCGCCGCGGCGCAAGGTGTCGTCGACAGCAATCGCGCGGCATTGCAGTCCACCCGCCAGCAGCTGGATATTCTGCTCGATCTCAACTTTCGCGCCGAACTGGTGCAGCCGGCGCGGGCGCTGATCGCCGAGGCGGAGACGCAACTGTCAGTACTGCAGGGGGCGCGGCTGGAACGGCCGAAGCGGATCGTTCTCTTCTCCGGCCATATGATCGACAATCCGAAGGAGCGCGGCGAAGGCGAAGGCAAGAAGCCAGCGCGCTTTCCGGCGACGAAGGTGGCGGCGGCGGCAGCAGCGATCGCCGCACATCTGGACAGCATCAAGGCCGGTCCCGGCGATCTGGCCTTGTGCGGTGGTGCCTGCGGCGGCGATCTGCTGTTTGCCGAAGCCTGCCTGCAGCGGGGCATGGCGCTCGAAATGCGCCTGCCGCAACGCATTCCCCAGTTCCTCCACGACTCCGTGACCTTCGCCGACAGTGACCAGAGCTGGGTTCAGCGGTTCGATGCGGCGATGCACAACCCGCAGACGACGCTGCTGATCATGCCGGACGAGATTGGCCCGACGCCGGAGGGCGAGCGCGGCAAAATGTATGATCGCAACAACCGTTGGCAGCTCTACAGCGCCCTCTCGCTCGATCTCGACACTCTCAAATTTATTACGCTGCTGGACCGCCAATCGATCGAAAAGCCCGGTGGCGCCCAGCACATGATCCGGCGCATTCGCGAGTACACCGGTCGCGAGCCGCTGGTCATCGACCCGACAGCATTGTGACCCGCAACCAACAGGGCAGTCGATGCAACCCTCGTTACATGATCACCTGACACGGCCGGGCCCGAAACGGATCCTGGCACTTGATGGCGGCGGTATCCGTGGTGCACTGTCGCTGGGTTTTCTGACCGCCATCGAGGCCATGCTCCGCGACAGGCATGGCCGGCCGGATCTGCGGCTGTGCGACTATTTCGATCTCATCGGCGGCACCAGCACCGGCGCCGTCATTGCCGCCGGGCTCGCCATCGGCATGAGCGCCGCCGAAATCGAGAAGCTCTATCTCGACTTTGGCGGCGAGGTGTTTGCGGCACATCGGCGCCTCGCAGCGGTTCGTGGCAGGTTCGATGCAGCACCGCTGGTGACACAGTTGCAGAAGCATTTCGGCGACGTCTGCCTTGGCAGCGAGGCGATCAGGACCGGGCTGTGCATCGTCGCCAAGCGGCTGGATACCAATAGCGTCTGGCCGCTGCTCAATCATCCGGGTGCGATGTATTACGCTCATAACTCGCGTATGCAGCTGAGCCAATGCATTCGCGCCAGCACCGCCGCACCGACCTATTTCGCGCCTGAACGGCTGTCGTTTTATACCGAGACCGGGGAGGAAACGGCCGACTTCATCGACGGCGGGATCAGCTTGTACAACAATCCGGCGTTGCTGCTGCTGATGGTTGCCACCTTGCGAGGTTTCCCGTTTCACTGGCCGACCGGCGCCAACAAGCTGCTGCTGGTTTCGATCGGCACCGGTTACTGGCAAAGCACACAGGTTCCCAGCGGTCCCTTCTCGAATGCGGTGTGGGAGTGGGCGCGAATCGTCCCCGGCTTGCTTGGCGGCGATGCCTCCTGGCAAAATCAGCTGATCCTGCAATGGATGTCTGACAGTCCGACGGCGCTGATGATTGACCGGGAGATCGGTGACCTGCGTGACGATCAACTCGGCCCGGCACCGCTGCTGTCCTATTTGCGCTACAATGTCGAGCTGGACGCGGCGCCGCTCACCACGCTCGGTTGTGCCGATCTGATCGCCGGCTTGGAATCGCTGAAGGACATGAGCAATGCCGGCAATCGCGAGGCGCTGAACCGGATTGGCCATGCGGCGGCGGCAACGCAGCTGCAGCCGACGCATTTTCCCGCCACCTTCGATCTGGCCTAAGCGCCGTCTGATCTAAGCCTCTCGCCTAGAGCTGGATGAGATGAATTCGAATCGCAAAGAGATTCCGTTTGGGCGCTAATACCCTGTCGCTTCGAACGATACACCACACGGCCCGGTCTGAAAGACGCGCGGCAACAAGCGGATGCTTTTAAACTTCTTAAATTGCTGGCACTGGCAAAGGACGATTTGCCAAGGCAACCTTGCCGCTTGTCTGTCACCAACTCCCTAATCTCAAGATGAGGCGGCGCAGTTCAGGTCCGGGTACCTTTCACCTCTCGTGTTTTACGATAGATGAGGCCGAGAAACAGGTTGGAGGGGCGAACAGACACTGGCTCTTCGAAGAGTCATTGCTCGAACCACATCACCAAGGGTGGATAGTGATAACTGAACAAGCACTTTCCAGGCGGAGGGACAACATGACTCGTACGATACATTGTATTCTAGCCATACTTGCGATTTGCATCGGAACCATCGCTTCAATTCCGGCTCAGGCCCAGTCCATAGCGGGTAGCAAGCCGAATATTCTTTTGATCGTCGGCGACGACGTCGGATACGGCGATTTGGGGCCTTACCTCGGGGGAAACGCACGAGGGATGCCAACACCGAATTTTGATCAGCTTGCGCAACAAGGGATGATGTTCACCACCTTCTACGCGCAGCCGAGCTGCACACCCGGTCGCGCGGCAATCCAGACCGGCCGCATTCCAAACCGAAGCGGCATGACCACCGTCGCGTTTCAGGGTCAGGGCGGCGGGTTGCCCGCTGCCGAGTGGACGCTGGCGTCGGTCCTCAAGCAGGCGGGCTACCAGACCTATTTCACCGGCAAATGGCATCTCGGCGAGGCCGACTATGCGC
>NZ_CP053924.1 GCF_014672695.1 Defluviicoccus vanus
TATAGTCCGACATCGCCGAGCTACTCCATGATTGGACGCGCAATCTATTGACCGTGATTCTCGTTACGACGTAATGCACACGCAGAGTCAGCCATCGCTTCGGAATCGATTGCCGAAACTGAGAACAAGGTCGGTCCCTCGCGGAAGCTGCTCCGAGAAAACGATCTTGAAGTTTGCGACTGGATAAATTGAGCGGAAGCCTCGTGCCCGCGGTGTTCTCGTCAATAATGTATCTGCCTTTTCATGAATCGATCCGTCCGGAAACACGGCTTTAGCCGTGACCTGCCTCCCAGAGAATGGATTGTTGTAAACTCCCAGTCTCCGGACCCGGCCGTAGACGATGGTCTCTTCCTGATCGGCCAAGACCGTAACGCCCTGAATGCTGATCTTCGGTGTATTTTCGACTTGCACGTCTACCGCACCGGTGTCGACCAGATTGGTCCGCCCCATGGCGCACGCCGACAAGGAAGTCAGGAAAACCATCAGGATGAAGAAGCGTATGCGCCTGAATGTGAACATCGGCCCTCGTCCTGTCCCGCGTGCGAGAAGCCGTGGAACGGGCGGCGACGCGCCGGTTATGCGACGCGTTCGCCACCCGGCGGCAGAGATCCCATAGCGACCGCTACCGACCGGCCTTGAACGTCGCCGTGCCCTCGACGGGCTGCGCCTCGCCCGGGACCGTCGCGACGATGCCGAGTTTCCACGTTCCGGGCATGGACACATCACCCATGAGCCGATAGAGACCGGGCGACGGTGTTCCGACGAGCTTCACTTCTCCGCCCATCTCCGTACTCGTGGGGCCGGGAGTCGCGCTCTTGTACTGCGGCGGGCGCGTCATCGTCATTTCGAGACGACTTTGTGTGATCTGGGCGTTTTCCACCGGCTGGCCGGTGGAGGTCTTCGTCAGCTTGACGTCGAATTCGCTGTGCGCGCTCACCGCGACCGGCTGATCGACCACTTCGAAGCGATAATCCTGCGATCGGTCGGCGTCGGCGGCACAGGCCGCGGAGGAGAAGGAGATCAGGGCTGCGGCGATCATTCGCAGCGCTTGCCGGCCCGGGAAGATCTTCGGCGAAACACGAAGTTTCATTAGGGTCTCCTGTAAGAATGAAGCGCCCTCGCGCGGGCGACGAGAAGAGCGTACTCGCACGCCGTCTCCACAATTTTTCCCGTTTGTAAAAAAGTGTTTCCGGAGCACTTTGCGGCCCAGCCTTTAAGCGGGTCGGGTCGTCGCGAGGTAAGAGCGGTCCGCCGGACCGGGTCGGAAACTCCAGGCGCAGCTTCTCCGACGAAGATCAGCGCTCAGCAGCCAGCTGGTCGTCGCGATCGCAGGGTTCCGACTGCAATGGCTCCCCGCAGAAACATTTTGTTACGCAACTGCAATTCAGGAGCATCGAAGAGCCGTCATAAGTTCGGGTGGCGGTTCCGCACAGCTTCCTGGAGGTTTCGCTTGCAGTGGTTGTGGTTATGCATACTGGCCTTGTCGGTGTTTGGCGGACCCGCTCGCCTCGCACATGCTGAAGACATCAGGCACGTTCTGGAAAGCGCCTGGGCGAGGAACGCAGAGATCGCGGCATTGACGGCGCGGCGGGCGGAGATCTTGGCGCGCAAGCGGGCCGCGGGAAGGCTCACGCCCGGCCCGCCTGCCCTCGGCGTGGGGCACCTCAACGACTATGTCACCGGCGACGACGGCTATCGGGAGTACGACGTCGAGCTCGGCACACCGCTGTGGCTGCCGGGCGAGGGCACCGCGATCAGAAGAGTGGCGGACGCCGAGCTCGTCCAGCTCGACGCCGAGCTGGCCGTGGCGCGACTCGCCGTTGCCGGTGCGGTGCGCGACGCGTACTGGCGGTTTCGACTCGCTGCTGGTGCCGTCGAGGTAGCGCGCCGCCGGCTGAATGCCGCCCGTGCGCTTCAGAGCGACTTGGACCGTCAGGTGCGCGCGGGACAGATGGCGCGAGCCGACCTGCTGCTCTCGGTCGCCGAAACCGCGGATGCGCGGTCGATCCTCAGCACCGAAGAAGCGTCGGCGACCCAGGCGCGTCTCGCCTTTCACGCCCTGACAGGAGCCGAGCCGCCGGTCGACTTCATTGAACCCGAGGTGCCGGCGCAGACCGACGCAAACCACCCCCGGCGTATCGCCTTACGCAGGACTGTGGACGTTACGGAGGCGGCCGCCCGCCTGCTCAAGGTCCAGGACCGGGACAGCCCCGAGGTCGCGCTGTTGGGCGTCGTCGAGCGGCAGCTCTACAATGAACCGTACGACAAGCGCATCGGCGTCCGGGTCGTGATCCCGTTCGCCACGGAAGGGCGGAACGAGCCGCGGCGGAAGGCCAACGAGGTGGAACGGACACGGGCTCTCGCCGAGCTTCGCACCGCCGACTATCAGATCCAGGCCGAAGTCGGGAAAGCCGAAGCCGACGTTGCCTCGGCGAAAGAACGTGAAACTCTCGCCGAGGAGCGCTATCGCGCGTTTGCCGAGCGCCTTGACCTTGTCGAGCGGAGCGTCCGTGTCGGCGAGGGCGCGCTCGTCGAGTTGGTCCGGGCCCGTGCCAATCTGTTCGAGGCCGACGTCGCGCGGCTGCAAAGCCAGATCGCCGTCATGCAGGCCCGTTCTCGTCTCAATCAGGCACTTGGACTGGACCCATGGTCTTGGGCGCCGACGAAGGAAGCAGAGAGATGAAGCCGTATGCGAGCCATGCCGAGCGCGGACCGGTCGTCGGCGTCCTGATCGCCTTCCTTTTGCTCGCCGTCATGACGATGTCGGCCTCGCTCGCGCCGGCTCACGAGGGCCACGATCATGGGGCGCCTCCGGTCGCGCCCCTCACCGCCGTCGCTCCGCGCGTGGAAGCGAGCTCCGAGAGCTTCGATCTCGTCGGCATCGTCCGAGGCGAGGCGATGATCATCTTCCTCGACCGCTTCGGCAGCAACGAGCCGGTGACCCGGGCGACGATCGACGTCACCGCAGACGCCGCCACCGTGCGGGCCGACCCGCGGCCGGACGGCAGCTTCCTCGTCCAGGCGCCATGGCTGGCGAAAGCCGGACCGTTGGACCTAGTGTTCGCGATCGACACCGGGGAGATCGGCGACCTCTTGATCGGCACGCTCGACCTGCCAGGAGAACGCGCGATCGGCGAAGCCGTCGGCGAGAGCAGCATGGCGGTGCTCGCTCGCTCTCCCGTCTTGTGGGTCATCGGATTCGCACTGTTGGTCGTGGGCCTCGTTCTCGGCCGCAGTCTGGCGCCGCGGCGGAACATTGCGCCCCAAGCGCCGCTTGCCGTGCCGCTCGCGTCAGCGCCGGAGAGCGATGCGGAGAGCGATGTCGGGTCGAAGCGCCGCGTCGGCGCCGTTATCATGCTTGCGGTTCTCGCCATTGCCACCTCTGCCCGCGTGGTGCTCGCTCACGGCGATGAGGATCATGGAGCGGCCGACAAACCGCTTGCTACGATCACTTCGCCGGCTGCTGCGGTGGACAGCCCGCGCCGGCTCGCCGATGGCAGCCTGTTCGTGCCGAAGCCGACGCAGCGCCTGTTGACCGTCCGCACGCAGCCGGCCCGCGTCCAGGAGGTATCCAGAACCGCCTCGATCACCGGCCGGGTGATCGCCGATCCGACCGCCGGNGGACGCGTGCAAGCGGCGCAGGGCGGCCGCATCGAGCCGTCGGAGGACGGCCTTCCGGTCATCGGCCAGCGCGTGGTCCGGGGGCAAGTGCTGGCCACGGTCACGCCGGTAATCACCACGCTCGAACGGGGCGGGGTGCGAGAACAGCTCGCGCAGATCGACAGCAGCGTCGCCATCGCCGAGCAGCGGGTGGCGCGCTTGTCCCAGCTCGAAGGCAGCGTGCCGCAACGCGAGATTGACGAGGCGCGGCGCGAGTTGGACGGGTTGCGGCAGCGGCGGCGGGCGCTGGCGCCCACGCTGGCCGAACGGGAAGTGGTCCGTGCCTCGGCTTCGGGCGTGATCTCGGTGGCCAACGTCGTCACCGGCCAGCTCATCGATGGCGGCGAGGTCCTGTTCGAGATCGTCGACCCGGCGAAGCTGTGGGTCGAGGCCATCGCCTACGATCCTGCGGCCGTCGCCGACATTCGCGCGGCCGTGGCCTCGACCGCCGATGGCGAGACGCTGCCGCTCGACCTTATCGGCCGCAGCCTCACCTTGCGGCAGCAGGCGGTGCCCGTGCAGTTCCGCATCACAAGGGCGTCGCCGACGCTGAAGGTCGGCACCCCGGTGTCCGTGATCTTGCAGGAGGCGAGAACGGAGACAGGGATCGTTCTCCCGTCCGCCAGCGTCATCGGCACCGCCAACGGCGAAGATGTCGTCTTCGAGCATGTTTCACCCGAACGCTTCATAGCACGTCCGGTGCGGCTCCGCCCGTTCGACGGGGAGCGCATCGTCGTGCTGGCCGGTATCGGCGAGGGTGCCCGTATCGTCACCGAGGGTACCGAACTGCTGAGCCAGATCCGCTGAGGCGCCCCAGGTGTTCAACACACTCGTCAACGCCAGCCTCCGCAACCGACTGTTCGTCGTGATCGCGGCGGCAATCTTGATCGTCTACGGCGCGATGTCGCTGCCGACGATCCCCGTCGACGTCTTTCCCGATCTGAACAAGCCGACGATCACCTTGATGACGGAAGCGGAAGGACTGGCGGCCGAGGAGGTCGAGCAGCTGGTGACGTTCCCGATCGAAACGTCGATGAACGGCATACCGGGCGTAACCCGAGTGCGCTCCGTCTCGACCGTCGGGCTGTCGATCGTCTTCGTCGAGTTCGACTGGGGAACCGACATCTACCTGAATCGGCAGCAAGTCACCGAACGGATGGGGCTTGTGCGCGAGCAATTGCCAAAGGATATCGTGCCGCAGATGGCGCCGATCTCCTCGATCATGGGCGAGATTATGCTGATCGCGGTGTCCAGCGAGACCGCATCGGCAATGGACCTTCGTGATCTCGCCGACTGGGTGGTGCGACCGCGCTTGCTGACCATTCCGGGCGTCTCGCAGGTGATTCCGATCGGCGGCGAGGTCAGGCAGTACCGGGTCACCCCGAACATCCCGCTGATGGACTCCCTCGACGTCAAGCATGCGGAGATCGTCGACGCATTGCGCCAGTTCGGCATCAACACCGGCGGCGGCTATGTCGATCAGGCAGGCCGCGAATACCTGATCCGCAGCATCGGCCGGACCGCCCGGCTCGACGACCTGCGCAACCTCGTGGTCGCCGTTCGGGACGGGCAGCCGATCCCGCTGCGGCACGTGGCGGAGGTGGATTTCGCGGCCCGCATCAAGCGCGGTGATGGCGGGTTCATGGGCAACACCGCGGTGATCCTGTCCGTCCAGAAACAGCCCGGCGCCGACACCGTCGCGCTGACGCGTCAGATCGAGGCCGCGCTCAGCGATCTGGCGCGCGTCGTCCCGGCCGGCATCCGGATCAACGACGCTTTGTTCAAACAGGCCAACTTCATTGAGACCTCGATCCGCAACGTCGAGCGGGTGCTGGTCGAAGCGCTGATCGTCGTCTCGATCGTCTTGTTCCTGTTTTTGCTGAACTGGCGAACGACCTTCATCTCGATCACCGCGATCCCGGTCTCGATCCTGATCACGATCCTGGTGTTCAAGTACTTCGGTCTTTCGATCAACACGATGACGTTGGGCGGCCTCGCCATCGCCATCGGCGAACTGGTCGACGATGCGGTCGTCGGCGTCGAGAACGTCTTCCGCCGCTTGAAGCAGAACCGGGATACAGGCAGTCCGCGCACGCCGCTCGCGGTGATCGCCGCGGCCTCGACGGAGGTGCGCTCCGGCATCATCTACGCGACGATCATCATCGTCCTGGTCTTCGTCCCGTTGTTCGCGCTGTCGGGTATTGAAGGACGGCTGTTCGCGCCGCTCGGCGTCGCCTACATCGTCTCGATCCTGGCGAGTCTGATCACCGCGATCACCCTGACGCCGGTGCTCTGCTTCTACCTGCTGCCACGGATGCGGCGGTTGAGCGAGCGCGACAGCCTGCTCGTCCGCGCGCTGAAGCGCGGCNNAAACGAGCGGCTGCTCACCTGGGCATTTCAACGCGCGCCGTTCGTCTACCTCTCTGCCGGGATTGCCGTTGCCGTCGCCGCGGCTTCCGTGACGATGCTGCCAAGGTCCTTCCTACCGCCGTTCAACGAAGGCACGCTGACGATCAACCTGCAGTTCAATCCGGGGATCTCGCTGGTGGAGTCGAGCCGCATCGGCGCCGTAGCCGAGCGGCTGATCCTGGACGTGCCGGAAGTGAAGACGGTCGGCCGGCGCACCGGCCGGGCCGAACTCGACGAGCATGCCGAAGGCGTCCATTCCAGCGAGATCGACGTCGATCTGCATCCCTCGTCGCGCCGCCGCGACGAGATCCTCGCCGACATCCGTGCCCGCCTCGCCGCGCTGCCGGTCACCGTCAATGTCGGCCAGCCGATCTCCCATCGCCTCGACCACCTCCTGTCCGGCGTTCGTGCGCAGATCGCCCTCAAAATCTACGGCGACGACATCGACACCTTACGGACACTGGCGGAGGAGATGCGGCAGCGGCTCTCGACGATCCCGGGTCTGGTCGATCTGCAAGTGGAGAAGCAGGTCCGCATTCCGCAAGTGCAGGTCAAGGTCGATTATCAACGTGCTGCGCTCTACGGCGTTACGCCGGCACAGGTCACCGAAGCCGTTCAGTCCTTGTCAAATGGTCTCGTCGTCTCCCAGATCGTCGACGGCAACCGGCGCTTCGACGTGACCATCCGCCTGGGCGACGCCGACCGTACGCGTGCGGGCCTCGAAAGAGTGATCATCGAGACACCGCTTGGGCATGTCCCGCTGCGCAGGGTCGCCGACGTCGTCGAGACGGACGGGCCGAACCAGGTCCAGCGCGAGAACGGGCAGCGCCGGATCGTCGTTCTGGCGAACTCCGACGGCACCGACATGGCGGCGGTCGTCGATGCGATCCGTCGCCAGATCGCCAACGCGCAGCTCCCGACCGGTTACTTCACCCGCCTCGAAGGGACGTTCCAGGCACAGGAAGAGGCCTCTCGGCTGATCGCCTCGCTGTCCCTGATCTCGCTGTCGCTAATCTTCGTCGTTCTCTACAGCCGCTACAGATCGGCCGTCCTCTCGCTGATCATCATGGGGAACGTGCCGCTGGCGCTGATCGGCAGCGTCGCCGCCCTGTGGATCGCGGGTCAGCCGTTATCCGTGGCGTCGATGATCGGCTTCATCACGCTCGCCGGGATCAGCACCCGGAACGGCATCCTGAAAGTCAGCCACTACATCAATCTCGCCCTGTACGAAGGCGAGACGTTCGGCAAGGCGCTGGTGATGCGCGGCAGCCAGGAGCGGCTTACTCCGGTGCTGATGACGGCGCTGTCCGCCGGGCTTGCTCTGCTCCCGCTGATGATCAACGCCGATGCGCCCGGCAAGGAAATTCTCCATCCGGTCGCCATCACCATCTTCGGCGGCTTGATCAGCGCCACCNNCCTCCTCGACACGCTCCTTACTCCACTACTGTTCCACCGCTTCGGGAGANNAACCCTGGTCAGGCTGCGCGAACAGCAGGCACAACTGAAAACGGCGGAGGCGTATTGAGGACCGGCCATGACCACGCACCAGGAAAGAGACTGAACATGATCGTCCGCAGCCTCGTCTTTGTCTTAAGCCTCTGTATCATCGTCGCAACTGCCTATGCCCACGGACCAGCTCGCGGTCCAAACGGGGGCAAATGCAGGATCTCGCCGGCGGCCACGTCGAACTGGTCGCGCAGGACAACGAGATCGTCGTCTATCTGTTCGATGCCGAAAACAAGCCGATGTCGGCGCAAGGCGTCATCGCCACGGCGACCGTGCTGGCCCAAGGCAAGCAGGAGATCGTGACGCTGCACCCGGCGGACGGCAACGTGATGCGTGGCCGCGGTGTGTTCATTGCGCAGCCGGGCTTGAGGGTCGTGGTATCTCTGACGCTGCCTGGCCAGCGCCCGCAGCTCGGCCGGTATGCTCCCCTTGGCTGACGGTCGGCGAGCCATGGGCCGATCCGTGCGGGAACGAACGGACAAACGTACGTAGCATGGACCCGGAAGCTCACATCCTCGTCGTCGATGACGACAGTCAGGTCCGCCAGTTGATAGGGCGCTTTCTGCGTGAGAACGGCTACCGTGTCACCGGCGCCAGCGACGGACGCGAGATGCGTGAAGCGCTCGCGTCCGCGGAGATCGATCTGATCATCCTCGACCTTATGTTGCCTGGCGCCTCGGGCCTCGACCTCTGTCGGGAGCTGCGAACCGCTTCGTCGGTTCCGATCATCATGCTGACGGCGAAGGGCGAGGATACCGACCGGATCGTCGGCCTCGAGGTGGGGGCGGACGACTATCTGCCGAAACCCTTCAATCCCCGGGAGCTGCTGGCACGGGTTCGGGCTGTCCTACGACGGGCTGCAACGAGACAACCAGGAGAGCCAACACTTGGCGGACGGCTGATCAGGTTTGGCGGCTGGACTCTGGATACGCTGCGACGTGAGGTGACTTCCACAGACGGCGTCGTCGTCGATCTGAGCGGCGGCGAGTACGACGTGCTGATCGCCTTCGTCGAGCACCCCAATCGCATCCTGACGCGGGAGCAGCTTCTGGAACTGGCGCGCAATCGCACCTCTGATCCGTTCGACAGAAGCATCGACGTGCAGATCAGTCGCATCCGGCGCAAGCTCGAGGGTGGCGAGAATTCGCCCCCGCTGATCAAGACGGTGCGCGGCGCCGGNCTACATTTTTCTGCCGACGGTGAAGAGGTGCTGAGACGGCTGATCCCTGACACGCTGGCCGGACGAACCATCGTCATCCTGTTGTTCAGCCTCGGCCTGTTCCACCTGTGGAGTATCTGGATCTATCAGATTGGCATTGAGGACCTGTTGGGCACGACCCGCGAGCAACAACTCGCGGAGCGCCTGGTCTCGGTCAAGCGCGTCGTTGCCCCCTTACCTGATACCGCACGTGACCAAACGGCCCATGCGCTCTCTACCGCGACCATGGAGATCCACTGGAGCACACGCAGCCTCGTCAATCCGACGGGTGCCGAAAGCCATAGGATCACCCTCGTTCGCCAGCGGTTGCGGGAACTGGTGCCCGAACTCGCCGATGACCAGATCCGCCTTGCTTTCGCCGACGAAGGCGGATCGCGAGAGGGGGCGGACGACGATGCCTTCCATCACCTCCTGCTCGCATCGGTGCAGTTGCCTGACGGCAGTTGGCTGAACTTCAGCGTTTCTACGCTGCGGCTGGCTTCAGCGCCGGATCACAGCGTCCTCGGTTCGCTGACCGCGATGGCGCTCGGCATCCTTCTCGTCTCGGTTTTTCTGGTCCGCTCGGTGACCGCGCCGCTCAGGTCGCTGTCTACCGCCGCCGATCGCATCGGCATCGACGCCGCATCGCCTGATCTTCCGCAAGCCGGCCCGCGGGAGGTGCGTCTTGCAGCGACAGCCTTCAATCGGATGCAAGCACGTATCAAGCGGCTCATCGACGACCGAACGCAGACCTTGGCCGCGGTATCGCACGATTTAAAGACACCGATCACCCGCTTGCGCCTGCGGGCGCACTTCGTCCGGGACGATGAGTTGCGCCAGACGATTGAGAGCGATCTCGACGAGATGGAAGCGATGATTCAGTCCACTCTCGACTTCCTGCGCGGCGACTCAATAGGCGAGGAGGTCAAGGCGGTCGACATCGGCTCGATCCTCGAGACGGTCTGCGATCATCTCGTCGACAGCGGTCACGATGTCGTGCTGCGCACAGGAGCTCACGCGCCGCTTCCGTGTCGGCCGCTGGCGATCAAACGCGCGTTCTCCAACCTCGTCGAGAACGCGGTGAAGTACGGCACACGCGCCCGCGTGTCGCTCGCGAAGCAGGCGGACGAGTTGACGGTCACCATCGACGACGACGGCCCCGGCATTCCGACGGCCGAACTCGACCGGGTCTTCGATCCATTCTATCGGCTGGAAATCAGCCGCAACCGCGAAACCGGCGGCTCCGGCCTCGGCCTCACCGTGGCACGCTCGACCATCCGCGCCCACGGCGGCGATGTCCGGCTGGTGAACAGAAACGCCGGCGGCCTGTCGGTTACCGTAACCCTGCCCGTGGCCGCCCACCTCTGCCGACCCGGCAATACTTCGTAACGCTGCCGCAAATCCACAGCAACCGGGAGCGTCTAAATTCACCCGGTCTTGGATTTCAGAGTCCACTCAGGCCAAGGGGAAAAAGCTATGCTGTCCGCAGCGCCGCACAATCGTCTTCGCTACGTGATCGCCCTCGCGGCAGCCCTCGTCGTCGGCTGGGCCGTCACCAGTGACGCGACCGCTCAGTCGGGCGGCGGCTCGAAGGGCACCGATCAAACGGCCCCGACGCCCGTCGCGCCCCGCCCCAGGGCGCCATGCCAATGGAGCACGAACAAATGTCGGGCACAGCCGGCGAGCCATCCCACGACCATCACGGGACCAGCTCCATCGATCCGGTCATCTCGGCGTACCAGGCTGCCAACGAAAAGATGCACCGCGACATGATGATCACCTTCACTGGTGATGCCGATCGCGACTTTGTTGCCGGGATGATCCCTCACCATCAGGGAGCCATCGATATGGCCGAAATCGTCCTCAAGTACGGCAAGGACCCGGAAATTCGCAAGCTCGCCCAAGAAATCATCGCCGCCCAGCAAAAGGAAATCGCTTGGATGAAGGCGTGGCTCGCGGAAAAATCTAAGTGACCCGGGCACAGCTGCCGGGCCCGCCGCGACGAAAAACTACGACGGGACGCTCGCATGGCCGTCGAATTGAACGTCGCGGCAGCATTTTTCGTTCTCGCCACCAGAGCAGCCTCGCCGATGAACACGGCAGGGCTCAATGCCGCACCGTAAGACCGGGTATTTACTTGAGACAGTTCTAATCGGCCCCTGATTGGTGCAAATGTCTTTCATCGATTGGCTTCACGATTGCGGGCACGCGGCCTTGGAACTGGCCGCCCTCACCTCATCGGGATTTCTCCATGCGGTGCTCCATGTCGTCGTATATGGAACGCCCGTCATCCTGTTTCTCTCCCTGATCTGGATCGCCTTCGCTCTCTGGGCGAGGGTCAAGGCGCGCAGGGCGCTCAGGGGAAGTCTCGACGAAGACCTGCATCGTGCGCATGCCGTCGGCCTGACGGACGGCATCTTCAAGCTGATCTTGCGCCGAACACGCTTCCGTCAGGCCATATTGCTGCTGGTTGCCGCGGCCGCGATGCCGACGCTCTATCTGACGCTGGAGATCCCGAAACACATCGTCAATCACGCCATCGCTTCGGCGACCAAAGTCATACAGATCGACGACATCGCCTTTACCCAGGTCCAGTTCCTGGTCGTACTTTGCTTTCTCTATCTCGCAAGTCTGCTGGCCAACGGGTCGATCAAATACTGGCTGAACGTCTACCAGGGGCGGGTTGGCGAACTTCTCATCCGGCTTCTACGGCTCATGGTCTATCGCGGTTGGCGTCGCAACGGGCGGCCGGGCGGACAGGCCCAGCTCATTCCAATCATCGTTCAGGAGGTGGAACCGGTCGCTGGATTCGCTGGCGAGGCGTTCGTCACGCCGGTGTTCCAGGGAGGGACGTTTCTGACCCTGCTCACCTTCATGCTGCTCCAGGATCCGGTTCTGGGCGGGGCGGCCTTGATGATGTTGCCGATCCAACTCGCGGTCATTCCTCCACTGCAGCGCAGAATCAACGAGTTGAACCGGACGCGCGTCCGCGAAGTCAGGCGTCTGGGCGGCCTGCTCGGCGAAAGGCAACCTCTTCCAGAGGCGGGCTTACGCCAGCTTCGACTCTTGTTCTCAAGTATTCGCCACATCCAGGAGCTTCGCTTCAGCATCTTCAAGAAGAAATTTCTGATGAAGTCCGCCATCAATTTCCTGAACAACCTCGTCCCATTCTTCTTTTACCTCATAGGCGGGTATCTCGTCATAGAGGGTAAGATCAGTTTCGGCGCCCTGGTTGCGGTATTGGCGGCACACAAGGATTTTTCGGCGCCGCTTCGTGAACTGCTGATGTATTACCAGGTGACAGAGGATGTTCGCGTCCGGTATCGAGAGATGCAAAGGTTCGTTGCCGGCGTGGCCGTGCAACATCCGCTTGGCCCGGATTGCGAGCCTGCGCTGGAAGTGAAGGCGACTGCCGCCATGTCATCCATCCCGTGAACGAACTCCTTAACGCAAGCCATGATTGTCAGTTGACAAATGATAATGCGAGAATGTCTTCGAACCTACGACTGCATCGTGAGCCAAAGCAGACTTGATCAGTTACGTAGATGACTTCCGAAATTGGGAGTGGCTGTGTAAAAAGCGGGTTCAGCCCGACCTATTTGCGATGCCTCGACCGATTGTGCCCGTCAGGCAGTGGTTTTCTGAGATTTGGGCTTGGGACGAGACGAGGGTTTCACGCCCTGATCGCGGCGATGAGCGGCTTTACGCCGATGATGGCGATCATGCGCTTCAGGTTGTAGGCCAGAACACTGAGGGGCACCGCCAACTTGGCATCTTCAGATTGGCGGCAAGCGCGATGGACTGAGCGATGCACCGCGACAGGCGTGATTATGCAGCCATGGCGACGCCGGAGACCTCGGCCCAGGTCGNAGAGCGGGCGGACTGGAGGGTTGCGGCGGTGTCGTGGTCTCGGCGGCGGGGAAAAACATTGGCGACCTGGTCGTGGACAGAAAGGAAGCGTTGGATCTGCCGCGCAGACTTGAACCGCTTCATGACCCGCTCTCGTCGTCGGGTTGGCTGATGGGAGTTCTCGGCCCGGTTGTTGAGACCTTTGTGCTGTCGGTGCTCGACGCCGGGCATGATCTGCCGCTTGGCGGCGGCGTAGCTCTTCAGCTTGTCGGTGATGAGCACACGAGGTGCCCGACCTTGCTTCTTGAGGAGCTTGCGGAACAAGCGTTTGGCGGCCTTCGTGTCGCGCCGGCTCTGGACGAGGAGATCGAGAACGAAGCCATCCTGGTCGACGGCACGCCAAAGCCAATGCTTCTTCCCGGCGATGCCGATGACGACCTCGTCGAGGTGCCACTTGTCGCCACGGCGAGGCGCTCGCCGACGGATGCGGTCGGCGAATTCCCGGCCGAATTCAGNGCTCCATTGCCGGATCGTCTCATGCGTCACCGATATGCCGCGGGCGGCCAGCATCTCCTCGACCATCCGCAGNNGCTCAGCGGGGTAGCGATGGCCAGCGTAAATCGGGTCTCGCGGCGTCTTCATCCCGCGCAGTTACCCGACCAACCCAGCTCCTGCCAAGCCTGCTCTCGGCCAACTTGACGGTGCCCAGCTGGTCAATCTCGGGTACGCAAGGAGAGTTGGCCAAGCAATTACCGTAAGTACCACGCACAACGTCAAGAAGAAGCGGACACTCTGCCTATTCTCCATAGTATGAGTGTACATCATTCCGCAGTGCTTCGCAAGCACGCTGTCTATCCGACCACCCGCGAACTTGGTGAGAAATGTCAAAAGACAATCTCAATAATTGGCTAGGTAGCGTAGTCTCATTTCCACTCAGGTATCCTTGATGTTTGCCGAACACAGGGAATGAACCTAAGGCCGGGGCTTAAGAACGGATGAGCCAGGATATTCGCCGGACGCTGGTGAGAATTCTCGCCGTCAGCGCGCTGATTGTATCCATCGTCGTCGGCGGAACGGTGCTTGCCTTCGGGCTTCTTGCCAAGGGGCATGCGATTGCAACGCTCGCTCGTTCCGAGGCGGCGCTGTTCATCTCGCAACTCTCGGCGCATTTCGCTCGCGGGGCTGCTGACCATGAGGAGGTTGAGTTGGCGCTCGTCAATCTGCTGCGCGAGCGCGCACACCTTCCCGATGGCCACTTTGTTGCTGCCCGCGCGTATTCTGCGGATGGAAAGGTGATCGCTGAAGAACATGCCGAGGGCTTTTCCCCGCCTATGTTGCCGGAGCTTGAACGGAAGCAACTCGATGTTGATCAGCACCGAAGTGGGCCCCCTGCCCAAGATGAACCAAGTAGTTGTAATCACTACCAGAATCGACTCTTCGCCGGGGTCCCCATCGGCGTCGATCGGAACCCCACCCCGAACGAAATTCCTTTTGTGACATCAAACGCTTACGGCACTTCGGCAGGGGGTCCAACTTCGGAGCCGTTTCACATATAGAGCTCCGGCGAGTATTTTTAGGACACGTAGGGCGGGATTTCGTGCTCTTCCGCAAACGCCCCTTCGTGCACCTCGCCCATGATCCACCCCCCGGTCGTCGATCAGATCGGCGATGTTGGACCGTGCGCATGGATGGAACGGTGTACTGTCATAAGGAAAATGTCATTTGGCCTCAATGTGTTAACGAGTCCGTTCACACGCTCCGAAGCTTCAGCAGGCGGCCTACGCAATACATATCGGCAAAAATCCGATTATACTCACAGGGGTACTCTGCGAACGCTATCTTATTGAAAACACCTGTGGGCGTTCGTGGAATTCTAACGTCACAAATGTCCTGGCTTCTGCGAAACGCAGCTTATGTCAGTAGGCCGTCCCGTTCATGCGCACGGTCCAAGACCGCGGGGACGGCACGTCGCTGTCCTGGCGGAGCATCCGGCGATGTTGTTCGCGCGTGTATCCGGTCCAGACCGGCCGGCGCGGGCGGTCATCGTCGTCGTCGAACGCGAACCCTAGCCGGCGCAATTGCCCGCCGCATTCGGCGGCGAGCCGCTGGCGACTGGTTGTCGTCGTCGGCCGATCGACCCATGGCGCCAGGTCGAGCGACGGGCGGTAACGCCACTCCCACAGCTCCCGGCGAAACGACGGGTTGCCGACGAGACCGGCCCCTGCTGGACGCCGCGGCGGTAGGCCTGCTCGGCAACGCGTGCCATCAGCGTAATGATGTCCCGCCTGTCGCGACTCGAGAGATCGCAGAACCGCCCCAGGCGGAATCCCTGGCCAGATCACTCACCCCACCCTCCTTGCCTTGTGGAGACGCGTTGATCCCGATCGGCCGCCGTCGGCGCACTACTCAAACGTCCGTCGACGATAGCAGCGCCGCCTCCCGTGGACGACCCCCATCCGCGTGCTCGCCACCCGGATCGCCGGCGGGTGCGGCAGAACCGCCGCAGCAGTCGAGACGGCCCGCGGGGTGCGACCGGCAGCCGGCGGGCGGCGGCCCCGACCGGCCCCAGACAGGTTATCTGGCAAGCAAAACTGCCGGCCGATGACACGAATGTTGGGTCTGTGCCTATCCGGCCCGTTCTATGTGCCGCCCCCTTCTTGCGGCGCGAGGTGTGTGGCGCGCATCAGCTGCAAGGATTCGGGGTCGCTCATCACCGAGAACTGCGCGTTCTTCAGAAAGTCCTCGTATTCCCGGGCCATCGCCGGCGAGACGACCTCGATCATCAGGCGGTTTTCGAGCCAGAATTCGATCACGTGAAAGAATGGCTTCCGCCCCTGCATGCCGCGACCGCAGCTCTTGGCGCGCCAGCCCTCGCGCTTGCCGATGCGCTCGATCTCGTCCGGCTCCAGCGGTACCGAGAGCAGCACGTGGAACGGCCAAGCATTTGGCGGCGCCTTGTTCTCGCCGAACACGACCTGATCGTCGTTAGAGGGAATGTCCAGGGTCACCCGCTCCGGATAGACCTCGATCATCGTGCCGTGCGCGTCGCCGCTCGTTGCCGTGAAAGCACCTTCGAGCGGCCCGAACGGATGGCACGTGCCGCCCATCAATTCGGCCAAGACTTCGGCGACATGGCGCGGCTCGCGCGCCGGGATCGATACATGGTGGATCATCGCGGCTCTCCCATGCCGGCTGGTACGCGATGTTGTGACCCCGAGACGGCCAAAGCGCGCCGCTTCGCGGTCACGAGGCCAGGAAGAAGCGCTGCCATTCCAGCGGCCACCTCTTCCAGCTTGTGCAGGCCTCCTTGCCGTCCCCTGCCCCCAGACGGCAAAGCCCCGCGGTTGGAGCTGCGAGGCTTTGCCTGGTGAGTTATCACCGTGCACGGTCATCGCCGTCCCCGGCTGTACCGTGCTTGAGATTCTACCCTGACATCATCGTGCTTTAAATATCCTAGCGGGGAGGGCGAGGGGGCGGCGATGAGCCCCCTCGCCTTTGGATAAAGTGTGAGCGGAGCGAACGCCGTATTAATGGGTGGGGCGCGGGTGGCCCGAAGGGCCAGGGGCGCTTGTAATAGATGATCGGCCCTCTTGGGCCGATCTGTATTAGCCGCCCGTAGGGCGGCGTTGCATAGGATGGATTTATCCACGGATAATATTCCTGTGCGCTTTCAGATTCTTTTTAATTCAATAAGATTCAGATTCATGCGCCGTAACTTATTGTGTTTGTGAATGTTCTTGGCCGTGCGGTGAGAAATCGGAGCGAACGTCGTGAGGAATCGGGGGCGTTGGCGTGAGGAATCGGGGGCGTTGGCGTGAGGAATCGGGGGCGTTGGCGTGAGGAATCGGGGAGCCGGCCTGTGGATAACTCCAACTGTGAGTTTTTGGGTGCGTCCTCACGGAAGCGTCTGATGGCCGGAGCCAACTGTGAGGGATTGGGGAGGCCTCAGAAGGCGACCGATTCGACGGTGTTGCGGATGCGGGCGGAGCGGCCGACGCTGCAACGCTCGAGTTCCCGGAACACCTGCCGCTTCTCCTCGGCTGTCTTCTCCAGCCACATCAGCATGAGCTGCTCGACCCGCTTGCCCTTTTTGATCATGCCGATGGTCACATGATGCTCGGACAGAGCGTTGACCTCCCGTAGGGCTGGTTTNNGCAGGGCGTATTTGTTAAAGTCCGGAAACCGCGTCAACTTGTCCTTGGGCACCCNTAGCAGGGCCCGCAGCTCATCGACCGTGAAATTCTCGGCCTGTTTGAACTTCAGGCCGACACGCTTCTGAACGATCTCGTAGAGAGCGAGCGCGTACTTGGATTTGAAGCAGTACATGATTTGGGTTTTCAGGCGCCCGAAAACCTCACTCTCTTTGATGATTTCGATAAGCTGCTTGGGAAAGGTGTAATACAGGCGTCCTCTTTCGCCTTCTTGTTCGACGTTGCCGCCCAGGAGCTGGACGCGCTTGATGGCGACTTTGCCGTCCCGGATGATCTTCACCTCGGCAATGGCGCTCATCAGGCGCCGGATCGAGTCCTCGATGCGCTCGTTGCCGTTGTGAGTGCCGCGCAGGTCGGACTTCTCGATGACGTGCTCGACGGACTCAGTGATCCGCTCCCAGGCATTCGCGATAAGCAGGTTATAAATCCGCCGGTCGGTAAGGGTGAGCGGTGAAATCTCCTTGATATCAATCAACTCGCCAGGCTTGACCATTTCGCCCGGCATGTTGGCATCCAGGGGAAAGCCGATCACCCGGCGGTCTACGGTCTTATAGCGTTTGGGTTCGTCGTTAGTCATGCGCAGCTATGTATGCGATCGATCTCAGCGATCCTGTCTACATTTTGTGAGGCCGTCAACATGTGGACTCACAGTTGGGAGGCTGTTCCCCCAATCCCTCACAGTTGGTCGGCGAACTGTGCCGTCTCCCCAATCACTCACAGATGCGGAGCGCACCCAATCGCTCACCTTTAGCCGTCGTGACGTACTTGCCGTTCTGCCATCCATCGACAAGAACCACCTCCGTGATCTCACGACCTCCCGCTGTCCGCTGCACGAAGACGATGCAGCCGATCGCCGTGGCGATCGAGCGGCAGGGTGGTTGCGGGCAGACCTCGGCGCACAGGTCCTCCACCCGGCCGAGCGCGTCTGGCGCGCTGTTGGCGTGGACGGTGCAGAAGCTGCCCGAATGCCCGGTGTTCATCGCGTGGATGAGCTCCATCGCCGCGTCGCCGCTACGCACTTCCCCGAGGACGATCCGGTCCGGTCGATAGCGCAGCGACAGCTGCACGAGCCCGCGCATGCCGACGTCGGCCGAGGTGAGCATGCGCACGTGGTCCGGCGCCTCGATGCGGATTTCCTGGGTGTCCTCCAGGACCAGGCAGCGGTCGCGCTGCACGCTCGGCAACGCCAGCAACGCGGACAGGAGTGAGGTCTTCCCGGAGCCGGTGCTGCCGGCAATGAGGATGTTGCGGTGCGCCTCGACCGCGGCTCGCAGCGCCTCGAACATGCCGCTCTCGGCCGCGTGCCGGCACCGATTAGCCGAGGTGCCCGTGGCGGCGGCCTTCGGCGCGAACGCCGTGAGCTCGAAGGTCGCCGCCGGCGGCTTGCGGATGGCGAACGTCGGCCGGGTGGTGATCGGCGCGATGGTCGCGGCGATCCGCTCACCGGTGCGTGGCAACGTTGCCGACAACACCGGCGCGGTGCGGGTCAGCGGCACGCCGCAGTGATGGGCGATCAGCCGCAGCGCCGCGTCGGCGTCGGCGGCAGTCATCGTGCAGCCGGTGTCCTCGCGACCGCGGCCCGTGCGGTCAACCCATAGCCGGCCGTCGGCATTGAGAAGAAGGTCGGTCACCGCCGGCTCGTCGAGCAGCCGGGCGACGTCCGCGCCGAGCGCATGCCGCAGTCCGTCCTCGAGGCGAAGTTCGACAATACTCATGCGCGTGGCTCCTCCTGGCGGAGCTGCGCGACGAAGTCAGGGGTCAGGCGTGCCCGCAGCTGATCCGCGTCGCCGGCGCAGTCTTTCAGGACCTCGGCGAGACGCGCGACGAANGGACGCGTGAGCCGACGGGAGCTCGCGGGCGCTGCTGATCCACTTGCGCGCCATCTCGACATTGTCCGGAAAAAGTGTTTTCGCAGCTTTGTTATTGCTCCCGAGCTGTGCGGCGATTTGCGCAAGGACGTCGTCAGGAGGGGCGCCTTTCAGCTGCGTGGTCTCAGGCGGGCTCTGCGGCTCCGCCAGGCGCTCGCCGGGGAGCGCCGAGGCGGCGGCCGGCTGTTGGCGCGCCATCGTCAGGATTGCAGGGTTCTGTCCAGGCGCCTGGCCGCCGCGGCGCAGGTTGGTGCCCAGCTTGCGCAGCAGCCGGTGCCGGAACCATTGCACCTTCTGCGTCCGGAATGGCTTCTCGCCGGTGACAAGGACCAGCTGCTCGTCGTAGCCGAGCTGGCGGACTTCGCCCGGGTCGAGCAGCGCGCGCCGGTGCTCGGACGACGACGTACTGCCCTTGAACCAGGTGAACCCGTCGCGAGGCTGGGTGACGCTTACCTTTGCCTCCGGCGCCGAGCCCAGCATCGTCGAGATCATCTTCTGCGTGTCCGGATCGGCGGCGGCAAAGCAGACGACGATCCGGCAGTTGTCGACGATCGTCTGGTCCCGACCGTAGGTGCTGATGATGTCCTTGAACGACTGAACGATCAGCAGCGCGGTGATGCCGTAGCCGCGCATCACCCGCATCTGCGTCGAGAAGAAATCCAGCCGGCCCAGGCTCGGAAACTCCTCCAGCAGGTAGAGCAGCCGGTGCTGCTTCGCCCGGCCGTCGGTCGCCGCGTTGGTGTCGTACATCAGCGCCTGCGCGACCTGGGTGAGGATCAGCCGCGTCAGCGGCCGTAGCCGCACCGCGTCGGTCGGACGGACCTGCAGGTAGCAGGTGACCGGCTGATCGCTGCACACCAGGTCGGAGATGCGGAAGTCGCTGCACCTCGTGTTCCGCGCGACGATCGGATCGTCGTAGAGGATCAGCGCGGAGCTCGCCGAGCCGTGCACGCCGCCGAACTGCTTGTCGGGCAGGCTCAGCAGGTACTCGGCGATCGCCTTGACGCGCGGATGCACCGACTGCTTCATCGCTTGCAACGTGTTCTGGATGTCCAACAGCATGTCGTTGACGACCGCCAGGTTCTGCTCGTCGCGCGGCCGTTCGCGCAGGGCATAGAGGATGAGCCCGGTCAGCATCTTGACTGCGTCCGAGTCCCAGTACTCGTAGCTGTTCTTCGTACCGCTCGGGTCGATCAGGATCGAGACGACGTTCTGAACGTCACCGATCTCGTGCACGCTGCCGGTGCGGATCTCCCACAGCGGGTTGAACCGCGCGCTCTCCGGACAGGTCGGGTCGATGTAGAACGTGCCGCTGAACCGCGCGCGATGCGCCGCGGTCTGCGCGTAGAGCTCGCGCTTCGGATCGTAGACGAGCGCCGACGACGGCCAGGCGAGCAGCGAGCTGATCACCGGCCCGGTCGTCTTGCCCGATCCCGCCGCGCCGGCAACCAGCTGGTGCTCGTCGCCGGCATAGGTGATCAGCCGGCCGTCGGACCACTGGCCCAGCACCGTCCCGGCCGGCCGGCGGGCGAGCAGGCCGGCGCGCTTCGCCTCGCGTCGTGTGCCCCAGGTGCCCGTCCCGAAGGCCGGCGGGCGCCGTGACAGGACCAGACTCGCCACGCCGGCCCAGACCGGCAGCGAGGCGCAGCCAGCGGCGATCGCCAGCCCGACACGCACGGCCGGGACGGCGTGGCGCCAGGGCAGCCAGGCGATGAGGCGCCAGGGCGGATAGAGCGGCAGGGCGCCGACAAGCACCAGCGGGTCGCCGAGGGCGGCGTGGTAGCCGAGCCGCCAGGCGACGTACTGCGTACCCGCCGTAAGGCCGATGAGCGCTCCCATCGTCAGCGCGGTGGAGACCTCGAGAACGCGGCGGTGGCTGATCATTGGAGCTCCATTGCCGACTCGCGCGCTTTCCGGGCGTGGCGCGTGAGTTCCCGCTCGATCGTGTCGAGTTGCCGGCTGTTGACCGGCGCCGCCGGGACGGTGATCCGCTCCGCCGGATCGAGCCGGGCCACTTGGTCGAGCGCCTTCTCGACCCGCCGGCAGAGCTTGTCGGCCCTCGCCCGTGTCCGGCCGGCGGCGCGCAGCTCGGCCGCCTCCTCCCGCGTCGGCGCCCGCAATGCCGCCCGTGCCCGCCGCGCCTCGCGGACCCGGCGCCGCAGTGCGCTCGCCCGATCGGCCGCCTCCCAGGCACGGCACAACTGCCGCGCAGGATCATGCAGCCAGCCCTGGACGCTGCCGATCTCGGCGGTGATCGCCGGCCCCATCGCCGCCAGCTTGCGCTGCTCCTGGATTGCGGCAATCCGATCGCCGGCCACCCGACGTCGCCCCGCCAGCTCGCGTGCTGCCGCGGCCAGCTCGGCGCGCAGCTCGGCAACCGTCCGGCCGGCCGTTGCCACCGCCGCCGCACCTCTGCTGCGCTCCGTCGGACCGTCGCGCCGGCGCACTTGCTCCCCTCCCTCCCNCTGCTCCGCTTCACGCAGCCGCTTCGTCGCCGCCGCACCCCGGTGCCGCGACGCCGCGCGGTCGATGCCCTGCGCCTTCAGCATCCGCGCGTCGATGCGTTCCTGGTGCCCGCCGGTGGCGAGCGCGGCGTTGGCGATCTCCTGCCAGGCGGCGCGGATCTCCGCCGCCGCGGTCTGCTGCCGCTGCGTCCGGCCGCGCCGCGCGTCCCGCCGCGAGCACACCATCTGGTTGAGCCCCCGATTGACCAGGCCGATCTCCCCGGTCGCCGAAACGCGCCGCTCGGACATCAGAAAGTGCGCGTGGTAGTTGCGCTCATCCGTCCCGCCATGAACATCCGGCCGATGCATGCCGAGATCGACCGCGACCCCGTAGCGCTCCGCAATCCAGGTGCCGAGCGCGATCGCCGCCTTGCGCTCCTCGAAGCCAAGTTCGTGCGGAAAGGCGACAATCATGTCGCGGGCGATCGTCGCCGTTGGCCGCTGCGTCGGGTACGCATCGATCGCGCTCCATAGCCGTTCGCGATCCGCCGTCCCGCCGCCGGGCAGGATCAGCTGGCTGTGCTCAACCCCGTCCGCCTTCGCGCGATAATCGATTGTCTGACNCGTCATCCCCCGCAAGCGCTCGCCGGCAAGATAGGCGGCTTTACCAAGCGCACCCCGCGTCGTCAGCCGGTGGCCGCCGTGGTGGGCGCTGCGGGCGATCGTCGTCCCTGCCTTCTTCACCGGGGTGAGCCGCAGATGATAGATCGCCATCGCTCACCTCTTCGCGCTAAGGTTGTGTTTGGCGGCGCCGGTGACCGACCCGCACCCCGCCGGGGTACTAAGTGCGCAGTAGATTTCCTTTCTTTTCAATGAGTTAGAAAATCTGGACAGCTTGGACAGTTGGTTGGACAGGTCTGGACTCAATGACTTAGCCAAAACCTGGACAGCGCCTGTCCAACCCCGACGGGCGGTACCCCAACCACGATGATGACCAGGCTGTTTCATCGCGCCGACGCAACCTCTGCAACCGGAACGTCAGGGAGAGAACCAACACGGTCTCGCCCTCGCCCGTCTCAGGCGGCGCCGGCGCGAGGGCCGGATCGTCTCCGACAAAGCTGCTGCGGAGTGTCCGGCGCGCCGGTGTCGTGGTGCCCGGTGGTGGTCCGCCGGCGGGATCGTCGGGCCGGTAGAACGTGTGGTGGCCGATGACCGCCGTCTTCGGCATCCCGCCGAAGTGGACCAGCGATGGCGCCACCTTGCCCGTCGCCACTCGCTCGGCGACGATCGCCGCGTTCTGAAAGTACAATGCGCCGCTGGAGATATCGCCGAGGTAGCCGCCGGCCTTGAGACTGAGGATCGTCGCCAGCTCGGCGCGCTGCGTCGCCGTCAATGGCGGCAGCTGCCGCCAGCCGCCGGCCCGGGTGACCGGCTCGAAGGCGTTCGGCTGATCAACGATGGATTGTACGCTCGATCCGAACCGGCCGCTGCCGAGCCGGTTCAGGATGGTGTCGATCACCGCAACTTTGCCGGCAGCAGGCTCGCCCGCCGCCTCGGCGTAGACGACGCGGCCGATCGCCTCGACATCGGTCTCCGAGAGGTCGAGCGCAGCCGCAGGAGCGGGCAGCGCGAGCAGCGCAAGCGCTGCCACGACAGCCCGAGGCCTCATCGCGCCTGCGTCCACAGCGGCCGGTAGACGCGCGCCTGCGCCGCCTCCACCGCCCCGTAGAAGCGGCTGTCGAGGCTGTCGGGAAGCCGATCGGCGAACACCGCCAGCTCGCCCTCGACGAGCCGCCGGCAGCCCTGCCAGGAGGGCAGAAGCCGGCCGTCGGGCCAGCGTCAGGCGCCCGNGGCGAGCGCTCTGCCGTTGAGCGAAAACACGCCGTCAGCGGTCCGGCAAATGCTGTCGCCGGCGGTGCCGACCACTGGCTTGAGGAGACCGTTGCCCGGCCTGGCGAACCACTGCGCCGCCCCTGGAACGCCGGCGACGTACGCCTGCAGCGGCGCCGGCAGCGGAAACCAGACGATCGTCCCGACCCGCGGCGTCTCGAAGCTGCGAACGTAGAACCCCTTCGGCAGCGAGGCCGTGGTGTTCAGCTTCAGCGGCTGCAGGCCGCTGACGGCGAGCAGCGTGAGCGTGCCGGCCAGGGCACCGGAGGCAAGCGCAAGACCGCCCGCAATCCGCCGGACCGCTCTCATCGCCGTGCCCAGACGTGCGCCTCATAGGGCGGCAGCGCCAGGTCCTTGCTGAGCATCACCGCAACGGACGTGCCTTGCGGAATGATCAGCGTATTCGGGCGATTGAGCTCGCGATGAATAAACGCACCACCGACCTGCGCCGCCGCATCGCCGGCGGCGCCGGCACCGACCACGCCGATGTTGGTGTTACCGCCGTCGCCGCGCAGCAGCGTGCCGGCCTGGCCGAGGATGGTGAACAGCGCGGTTGCACCGATCGCCCCGGCCATTTCTCCCCAGTGGCGATCGACCTCGCCCTCGACCCCGGCAGCCCCGCTGCCGTCGGTGCCGGCCATGCTGCCGATGTTCTGCGAGCTGCCGTCCGGAAACAGGATGCGTGTCCAGCTGATCTGCGCCCGACGCTGGCCATAGCTGAGCTGGTCGTTGTAGCGGCCGTAAAGCTTGGAGGCCGCCGGGATCAGCACGTGATCGCCGGTCGGCGTGTCGCAGACGTCTTCGGAGACGATCGCCGCAACGTCGCCCGGCAGGTCGGAATTCACCTCGTTCAGCGTGACGGCGCGGATGATCGTGCTCGCCTGCAGCATGTAGCGGCTGATCGGCGGCGCGAACGGCTGGGTCACGTAATCCTCCCCGCCGGTGCCAGCGTTTGCCAGCCAGCGGTTCTTCTGTGCCGACAGTCCTTGCCTCTGATCGGCCTCCAGCTTGTCGACGCCATCGCTCGTGCCGGGGCGATACTCGGGACCGGACTGGGTCGGAAGAGTGCCTTTGTCGGCCTCGGTGGCGGGTAATGCGGTCGAATCAGCCGTCGTTGCGAACATCGANNCAGCATCGGCTTCGGTGGTTTGCTTTCTGCCGGCTTCGCATCAGCGCGTGGGGGTGCCTGCAGCGGTGTCGGCGCCGCCGCNCGGCGGCGCCACGACAGCCGTCGGCGGCGACTGGTAGCCGACGTCAAAGCTCCGCGCCGGGAGTTCGACCTGAGTGTGGGTGAAGTCCGTCCGCTCGTCACGCGGCGCCGGCTTCTCGCCCTTGCCCGCGACGGAGTACCAGACGAAGGCGGCGGTACACATACCGGCAACGCCGGCGGCGATGCCGATCGCCCGCCAGTTGCGTCCCACCGGCTGTGGCGGAATGAGCGGCGCCGTCATCCGGCCACTCCTTCCCGGGTGATGCGGACCACCGTTTCGCCNCTGGCGGAGTTCGGCGGTCCCGAACACCCGGTCGATCTCGTAGAAGCGTCCGCGCGGCCGGAACGGTGCCGGCGTCGCCAGTCCGCCCTCGTCGATGACGAACAGCGCCGGTGCGCTCACCTGGCCGATGTTCGCCGGAAACTCGATGTACGACCGGGTACCGAGGTCGAAGGCGGCGACCGGCGTCCAGCGCGGGCGGGCGCCACCAACAACGTCAATCCGGTAGTCGCGATTGAGCGTCGTCGGGTCGAACGGCGTGTCGCGAGCGACGAAGGNCGTCCGGCGCCGAAGAGCTGCGCTCCGGATAGGTCCAGCGCACCATGTCCATCGCCCGGCGCGCGTAGCTGGTTACGTCCAGCTGATAGATGCGCCGGTTCGTCGGGATGAAGACGTTGGTGCTGAGTCCCGNNCCAGGCCGGGCTTGATCAGCAACGCGACGACTGGGCCTTTCTCGCTGCCGGCGACGGTCTTTTCGACCAGCCACCGCGCCGGATCGGGATCGCCGATCGCGGCTTTGCCCGGCATCTGTTCGCCCGGCTCGAGCAACAGCGTCGTCAGGTATCCGGGAGACACCGCGACCGGATAGACCTTGCCGTCCTGGTAAGGAAACACCGTCACCGCATCGACGGTGCTTGGCCGTACAGTGCGGCCGTTGGACAAGCGGTTCGCGGTGCCCGGAACAAGTGCCCGGGACTCGGACGCCGGGGTTGCCGCCGCGCTTGCCGCGCGGTGTCGTCAGCTCCGGCGGAACGGCAAGGCTGGTCGGCGCCTCGGGGGTTGTGCAGCCGATGGCAGCAAGCACCAGCGGGGTAACGAGGAAGGCGGCGGCGCGCATCAGTTTCGTTCCGCTCTGTCTTCAGGCGCAAACAGCAGATTGACGACGAACAGACCGCGCTTATTGGCGAAGACGTCGCGGGCATTGCGGGGTTCGCGGTATTCGAGGGTGACGTCGCCATTCATCCGGCGCCAGGGGCGGGCGACGCCGTCTTTCCAGTCCTGCTCCTGCCAGATGACGTTCCAGATGTTCGGATTGGCAGTCTGCTTGATGGTAACGATCCGGACCAGCCGCTCGGTCGCGGTGTCCTTGATCTGGTAGTACCAATCATTCCAGCGCTGCTTCGCCGGGCCATCGATCATCGACTTGAGACACTGATAGCGTTCGGCATTGACGTTCTGATCGCTCGACAGCGCGAACGCACACCCGATGAACTGCTCGACGGTGGCGATCATCATCGTCGTCGTCGGGGTCAGCTGCCCGGCAACGTGCACCTCGGCGGCGTCGCCGAACCGGTCAATCGGCACGAAGAACCGCTCGATGCTGGATTTCTGCGCCTGGTGGTACCACCCGGCACCAAGCGCGCCAGCAGCGATGACCGCGACGATGCTGACCATCTGCCACGCGCGCGCCAGCCGCATCGCATAGCCGTCCCGACGGTCAACGATCGCCGCAGCGGCGGCAAAAGCGGTGTCCCGCTCCAGCGACGGATAGACTTTGGTGTCCTCTTCCCACGCAGGAGGAGCGCCGCCGCCGGCTCGCTTCGTCCGCTGCAGGGCGGACTTGGCAAGGTCAGCGCTGACGCGCAGGAGCTCCGCGCCGCTCACGGGTTCGCCCTCCGGCCCACAGCACCGAGGGTCCTGCCAGCGGAGCGCGCGGCGCCCGGCAGCCGCGCGCCGGCGGCCTTCAGCGCCTGCCAGCCTTTGCTGGTCGCTGCGGTCGCTGGACCGTCGAGATGGCCGGCAACACTCCGGCCGGCCATTACGGCGATGCCCGCAGGAGCGCCAAACAGCGCGCCGGCCTGCAGCATCGCGCCAGATGTCAGCGAGTAGGCAAGCCTCGACGAGCCGAGAACCATGCCCACAAAGACGAGCGAGGCTAGAAGGAATGGTCGTGCTGAGCTGAACCCAGGATGCGCACCTACTGTAAGTTTGGAGAAAACAAGTACTGCGACCGAGGTCACGAGCGTCAGTACCATCAATTGCACTGCAAAGTGAATGACGGCTCTGATTGGCATGAAACCAAAAGAAGACGTCGGTGGGAACACAGCGAGAGGCAACAACAATACACCAGCCAGCAAAGCCAGCTTGAAAAGTATTGCTGTCGCCAGCATAACAACGCCAACGAGTGCGAATGTTAGAAAAACTACCCAAGCGGCTGCGTGGGTCGGCAACCACGTATCGATTGCCCCTAAACAACCAATAGAAGAATTGTCGCAAGCAAGTGCAGCAACCTCAAATAGGTCCGTTGCCTTGGCGTAACCAATTGTGAAAAGGGTATCTGGTGATCTCAGAAAGGTCGCGGCGTTCATTCCACTGCCGCCGGCAATTAGACCATAGCGGACTGCGCTTTCCATAATCCCCTCGCCGATCGGCATAACGCTCTCGATGACCAGGATGTAGAAGCCACCCGTTATGGCGAACATGAACCCAGCGTTCATGATGTTGCTGCGCCGGAGTATAAGCCCTGCGCAGACAAGCATTAGAGCAATGGTCATCATGCTGATTGCAAGGTAACGGGCGATCGGCATTAGCCGATCGAACCCATTGGCGATAACGACACCGAAGGCGTCGCCGAACTGAGAGAATGTATCCATATGGTCAGTCCGCTTTGAATGGATTTTGATGGCTACGTTGGAAGTCATCGATAGCTTTTCTCTCGGCTGCGATATCTTTTGTTGTAGTTCTCGTGCCTTCGTGTTGTCTGGTGTATGCGAGTAAACATTTACGACAATTGTCAGTGCGACCGCACCTACAGCCAACGTGGCTAGGATGTATGCCAATATCTTCATGACCTTTACCTTCCCCATTGGAGTGGATTTGATCGCATCTGCGCAGCACCGGCGTTGATAACGTTGCGCTCAGCTTCGATGTCCTTCCTCTGCATCTCCCGAGCGCTCTGCAGCCGCCCTTCGTCGGTGAGGATCTTCATCTCGATGCTGGTCGCCAGCGTCCCGAGGGTGTTGTTCAGCGCGTTGAGCTGTGCCGCCTGAGCGGCGAGGATGTGCGATGCCGCCTGGGTGGCGGAGACGGCGCTACGCGCTCGGTCTGCTTGTGCTCCCCCAGCCATCGCCTCGCGCATGTAGGCGGCCTGCCGGTCGATCAATTTCGATTGGGCGAGCTGCGCCTGTGCCGTGCCCTGGGTGAGCAATCGCTGCATCTGGCGGGCCTTGGCGATGAGGTCCCAGGTGCTCATCTCGCCGTAGCCGCCGGGTGGCGGCATGAAGACGCCAATTTCCGACTGCCACTGGCCGACCTTGCTGGTCACCGAGCCGTAAAGGCCGTTGGCGTCGTTGTAGAGATCGGTTGCAGCATTCACGAGGTCGGTGAATTCGCCGCCAACCGCATCGCCAAGAACCTCGCCGGCGATGTTCTGGAGCGTCACCAGTTTGACCATCTGCTCGAGCTGCTGTGCCCAGCTCGCCAGTTCTTCGACGCCCTGCGCGATCTGAGTAGCGAGGCTGGTGTTAGCGCCTGCATCGGTGACTGGTATCTGTGCGAACACCGGACAGGAGGCCAGTGCGAGGAGCGAAACCGTCGCCAGCAATCGCAATCGCCTTTTCATGGTCGTCTACTCCGCGGCCTGCAGGGCGGCGGCTGGTGCGCCGGCGCCGCCGTGAATGCGCCACCTGGCGATGTTCTCGGCGTCGAAGCCGCAGTGCGCGAGCCAACGCCAGGGGTACTCATCGCGAGGCCCAGCAGTGAGGACCCGGTCCATGGCGGCCCGGTCCTCCGGGCGGTTGCGCGCGATGAAGGCGAGCTCGACGGGGCTGAGCGCCAGCTCGATCCGTCGNNCCAGCCCCGGGACGGTGACCACGTATTCGGCTTTTGGCCGGAGCTCGGCGATGATCGCGATCTGCTTCGGCGTTAGCCCGAAGCTGGCGTACGTCGCCGCCGTTGCCCGCTCCAGGGCGCGCGAATTGGCGGTGTAAATGCGTGTCGGGCAGCTCTCCGACAGCACCTCGCGGATGCTGCTCGACGCGATGTCAACGAGCGACTGCGTGGCGATGATGACCGCGACATTGGCCTTGCGGGCCGTCTTCAGCCACTCGCGCAGCTTCGCGGCCAGCAGCGGATGATCCAGCACCGCCCATGCCTCGTCGATCACCAGCAGCGTCGGCCGACCGTCGAGCCCGCGCTCGATCATGTGAAACACCGTCGCCAGCACCGGCCCCACGGCCGTCGGCCGCTCCAGTAGCGTCGCGGTCTCGAAGCAGACGACGTCGGCGCCGGCGCCGAGCCGGTGCTCGTCGTTGTCGAGCAGAGTGCCGCAGGCACCCCCGAGACAGAACGGCCCTAGCGCCGTCTTGACGGCGTCGTCCTGGATGAGCGCGCGCAGCATGGTCAGCGTCCGCTGGTTCTGCGGTCGCGTCGCGAGGGTCTGCAGCGCCAAAGTGATCTCTTCCTTTTGCCGCGGCGTGGCGACGACGCCTTCCTGTGCCAGGCAGCCGAGAGCGAACTCGAACGCCCATCCCAACTCGGCCGCCTGGTCGATAAAGGCCAGTGGCTGCAAGCTGACTGCAGCGTCGTCGCCGGCAAGCTCGTGGAAGCTGCCGCCAAGCGCCAGCGTGATCCCCTTCGCCGACGCGCCGCGATCGATGACGATGACCCGCGAGCCGGGATACTTCTGGTGGCCGGCAATCATCGCGCCGAGGAGAACGCTCTTGCCCGCCCCGATCTGGCCGATGACCGCGGTCATGCCGACATCGGAGCCGGGCTGATGCAGACAGTAGCGGAACTCGGTGGCGCCCTCGGACAGGCAGCGCAGCAACGGCGGTCCGTTGCGATGCTCGTCCCGGTCGGGACCGGTCCACACCGCCGTCGCCGGCACCACCTCGCTGAAGCTGAGCGAGCAGGCAAGAAACCGGCCGAGGTCGCCCTGGGGATGGCCGGGCAGGCTGCCGATCCACGCCGACATGGCGTCGTGCCGCGCCACCTGGGAAATAAACCCGGCGGCACCCAGCACCTGCTGCACCGCCTTGCAGCGCTCCTCAAGGACGTCGGGGTCGGGATCGCTCAGGGTGATGGTGTGCGACCACAGCCCGAAGGAAAAGTCGCCGCTGGCAAGCGCCAGCAGCGCCATGTCGGCCTCCTCCATCCGCCGCGTTGCGTCGATGTTGTCGCGGCTACCGTCGTCGCCGACGAACCGCGCCAGGATCTTCGTGGCGAGGGTCTTCCGGCGGTCTGCCCACATGCGCTTGCGAAGCGTGAGCTCCCGCTCGGCGTCCTCGCGGGAATAGGGTAGCCACCGGGCGACGTTGCGATAGGGAAACTCAAGGTAGTTGAGGGTATCGAAGATGCCAGGCACCGTTGCGTCCGGTTGACCCTTGATCCGGATCGTCCGGATGTGGTGATCGCCCAGCATCGGCGCGTAGCCGCTGACATAGTCTTCGTTCGCCAGGTACTCGGCGAGGAAGCACGGCAGCGGCGGCATCCGTACCCAGTGCCGCCGGGTCGAGACGGTGCTGTGCAGGTACGTCACCAGGTCGTCGCCGGCGAGCGGCGCCACCTCCGGCATGCAGCTCGCCAGGTGCTCCTGGAACGCCGCCACGCCGCGGCGGAAGGTGTCGAGCTCGGCGCGGTAGCGCTGATCGATCGTCCGCCGCTCCGCCAGGTTCTCGTCGAAGTGGGCGGCGAGTTGGCCGGCGGCATCCGTCGCCGGCGCGTACAGCAAGGTGATGTACCAGCCGCTGCGAAACTGCGTGCCGGGCTGGGTGAACAGTGCCCGCCGCTGATCGTCGATCAGCCGGCTGACCGGGTCTGGCCAGTCGGCCGAAGGGTACTCGCAGGTTTCGTTGCGCTGGCATTCAAACCACAACGCCCAGCCCCGGCCGAAGCGGCGGATCGCGGCATTCAGCTGTTGACGGGCAGAGACCAGCTGCTCGGGCGAGGAACTCGCCAAGTCGGGCGGCCGGTAGCGCAGCACCGTCATGAATTCGGCCTGCTTGGTGGCGATCAGGTCGGGGGCGAGCATTGCTCCCCAGGCAAGCGCATCGGAGAGGCAGCGCATCCGGGGCGGGCGGATGATGATCTGCATCGGTCACTGCCCCAGCCAGACGGTGGTCGGCCAGCGATGCGTGGTCAGGTGCTCGCCCCAGTAGGGGTCGCTGTCATAGAGCCTGCGGAATACGAAGAAGACGCTGGGGATCAGGATCGCCGCCGCGATAACGGCCGGGATCAGCCCGGCGAAGATAAGCAGCAGAACCGCGGTGCCGGCGCCGAGAAACACCGCGAGCGCCGCCTGCTCCGGCGGCAGGCCGAGTAGCGTTACTGGCTCGGAAATCCCCCGAAACGTCGGGATCGACCAATCACTTGGCAGGTCTGACATCCCCTCCCCCTCCCCTGCCGGCTGCGCCGCTGCCCGGTCCGCAACCGCGCAGCCGGCAGACTTCTCAGGCGAACAGACTGGTGACGAGCGAAGCGAGCGTCCCCAAGACGTCGATCGTTGCCGGCTGAAGCACCGCCAGATCGGACAGGCCGACGCCGGCACCGCCGCCGATCAGTTGCTGAACGACGTCCGGTGCACCCGCCCAAGCGCCGCCGGCGACCGCAGTGGTCGCACCGCCTGCCATAAAGGCGCCGGAGCGCATGATCGCGCCGGCACACGTGCCGATGACGCCGGCCGTGCACGCGGCCACACCCAGCCCTTGCGCGATGTCGACAGCGTTTGTCGCCGCCTGGTCGATCGGCGTGCCGCCTCCGGCGGCAAAGGCCTCGGGCGCGAACAGGGCGACCGCGCCGATTGCCGTCAGCGCGCCGACACGACCGACGGTCGCTAGGAGTGGTTGAGGATCGCCGGAAAACGCAGGCGAGCGGGAGCGCTGAGCGAGAGTGGACATCTCATCACCCTATCAATTTGCAATTCTTGATCGCTGTCGGGAGCCTGCGCACGCGGGATGGAAGAGAAACGGCGGCACGAGGATCGCGACGGCAACAGAGTACCCCGCATTCCAGGATTGTCCAGCAAAAAGTGTCACTGTATCGGTGACACTTTTTGAGGCAGGGCAATTCTGCTCGCCGCGTGGGATGGCGAGTGTGGCCAGCTCTTGCGCGGGTAAGCCGCTGCTTGTTCCGGCTCTGGTTGAAAGTTACCGCACAATCGGCGGTCTGTTGGGTCAGACCCGCGACGTATCGGTGAGAGTCTCCTGCTGAAATTAGGCGGCAATGGGACTACAAGCGGGCGGTAATGGGACTTCTGACCTGTTGCCGCATCGGCAAAAGGTCGGACTTCGCCTTTGGCATGGAAAGAAGAATGTTTGCAAAAGGAGCTAATCTTCCGCGTGGTCGCCTGCCAGTGATAAAACCAAAATCCCTTCAATATGTTGCGGCGTGAATGGCCTACAAACGCACTGATATAGGCGTGTCGATGAGCCTACCTATCGGAATGACTGAAGCGTTCAAACGTTTGGCGCTCGCTCGAACGGACGCGCGAGACCCCAGGGTGCGGCGGCGCCGCGTGTGGATACAGGATCTGTACGAAGAGGCGGTCCGTGATTTTCTTATCCGGCTGCAACGTCGTGAAAGGGTCTTCTTTGCGGCAACCCCGCTAAGACGAAAAGAAGTCAAGACGCTGAGACTCGAGCCCGCGTTGTGGACGCAGGTCAAAGAGATTTCGGCCCGCTTCGATGTTTCTGTTGGCACCGTAGTGCGGACTGCCTGCTCGGAATTCCTCGAGGCAAATGGAATCACGCTTGACCGCAGTTAACGATCTCCGAGCCGCGTGTCGCTTGCTGGTCTGCTGGATGCTCCCTCCGTCGAATGGCCGCTCCGCTCCGATTCGCCGCTTTCGTTCGCGAGGGGGCTCATTACCGCCCCCTCGCCCTCCCCGCTAGGATATTTGCAGCACGCTGATATCGAGGGTGGGATTCCCCCAGGTACAGGCGATGACCGTGCAAGGTGATACGCACCAGGCAAAGCCTCACGGGTCCGCTCGCCGGGGACAACTTGCGATACGCTCGATCTCCGGTGCGCCAAAGTTCACGGCCGGTCACCCTCCCTCCCCTGCCGGTCCCGGCGGCCGGGCCCAACGGCATCGCGCAAACCCCAGATGGTGCGGTTGAGATGCAGCTCGCCGGTCTTCGCCTTCGCCACCATGCCGTGGAAATACCCACCGGGCGTCGTCCGGAAATGCTCCGCGGGCTTGGCCGAGACGATCGCCAGCGCGACCGCCGCCTTCTCGCGGCCCATAGCGAGGCAGGCTTCGCCCCACAGGGATTTCGAGACGCCGAGGTCGTGGCGGAGCCAGTCGGCGGCATCGACGATATCCGGCCAGGTGGGATCTGAACTGCGCAGGTAGGGCCTCAACCGCGGCGCCAGATGCGCGAGCTCGGCGGTGCTGAGCTTCATCACCGTGCCGCTGTCGGTTCGCACCGGCCGCTCGTTTTCGTCCTTCTGTGCTCCTTGCAGCAGCGCGGCTGGTATGTGTTCGGTCCCTGCCCCGCCCCTCGGCCTACTACTTTCCTGGAAGGCAATTACCGTATCCTTTTAGGANNTCAGGGTTTGGTTTGTAGGTATATTNNGGTGGGGCCGGTTTTCCGGCTCCCTGGGGTTAGAATTCACTGCTTCGGATACATCGGGCGTCACCGCGGACAGCAGATTTTCCAGGTGCTCCCGCGCTGACCGCTGCCGCCGCTCCAGGCTTTCCACGCCAAGCGCCATCTCGTCGGACCTCTCGACCTTCCTGAGCGCCTTTGTGAGCGTCCGGCTGTCATGGGCGAGCTGCTCCCACTCCTGGCCCTGGAAGCCGTACTCGGCCGCCGTCTCAAGGATCTGGGCGATGCCGTTGCGGGCGATCGTTGCCCGCCGCCGCAACCGCGCCAGTTCGGCGCGCTCGGCTTTTTGCCTNNGCTTCGCCAGCCGCACGAATTCGGCGTGGCGGGCGGCAAGCGGCGACAGGTCGAAGCCGTAGGCCTCGACGATGCGGCCCTCGCCGTCACGGCGGCCGTAGCGCTTGCCGTTGGGGCTGTCCTTCATGGTGACGAGGCCGGTTTCGATGAGCTGGCGGTTGAGCGCCTTGACCTGGCTCGCGCCGAGGCCGAGCTCGGTCTGCTGCAGGCGGGCCGACGGCCAGACGATCGGTCGCCCTCCCCTCGCCCAGTCCTGCGGCTGGGTGAAGCGGAACAGCCAGTCGATCGCATGGATAATCCGCGGTGAAAGGCCGAGGCTGGGAGCGGCGGCCTTGAAAGCGGCCAGCAACTGCCCCTGCACGGCTACGCCGTCCGGGAGCCCGGCGAAGCTCTCCGCCGCATGGTCGGCTTTCAGCAGGCCTAGCGTGAGCCGGCGGAATCCGGTGGGGCGGCCGGCAAAGTTCCCCGTTGCGCCGCATGGGCGCCCTGCGTCGTCATCGTGATCCTCCTCTCGGTTGGATCGCGACGGGCAAAGCTCGACCATCCAAGGAAAAGCTGATTTCCCTTGCCAGCCAGGCCGGAACTGTCTAGATTGAGGTCGTCACACCGTTTCTAGATAGTTTTGTCTGTCACGAAGTTTTCGAAGCCCGCCCGGCAAGGCGGGCTTTCGCATTTCTAGGCGGTTTGCCGGATAGCCTCCCTCCCCAGCTCGATCAGTTGCAACAATGCCTGGCTGCGGCTTCGCAGGCCCTGGCGTTCCTTGATCTCGTCAATCAGCTCAACCGTGGCCTTTGGCAGTTGAAAGAGCACCTCCTGGCCGCCGGAGGCGTTCAAACGCTGCCGATAGGCGCGGACGCTTTCAGCACTGGATTTGATCTGGCAACCACCCATAGACGGCTCCGCAGGGTTTTTTACTAGTAGCCAGACTACTCCCCAGATTTTGGGATTGTCCACGGGGTCATGCACAAGATAATGGCTTGTGGCTTGGAATCTCTTGGTTTTCCTGGGCGGTTTCGGACGCGGCAATTTGACCGAGATACGACGGAACGCCGCTTATTGATCTGACTCGGTTGCGCGCGGGCGACTAAACCGCCTGTCATCATTGACAAACATGGCACGATTTCGTGCTTTCGTGCATCAATGACGGCACATCAACGAGGATAGCTTCGCAGGGGGCGGAACGTCGCCCCTGACCGTGATGCCAGGCGCTCTAAGTCTCGTTGGTGAGACGCAGCCTGGACGCTCTCGTGAGGCTTAGTCGCCGTTCTGGCGGCGATACGCCTCGAAGCTGAGGCGCAGCAGCTCGTTGAGCTTGAGGTCGTGCCGGGCGGCGTAGGTCTTGAATTCCCGACGGAAGGACGCCGAAACCCGGAAATTGAGGGGCAANNGAAGACCCTCCCTTTCCGGCTTCGCTGCAGCCGCCGGCGTCACGGCGACGGCACGTGGACCCGGCATTGGGCTCGCCCGGCCCGGCATGTCCGGCGCCGGGACGGCCGCGCCCTTGACGGCCACGAGATCAGCCGAGAGCGCGGCGGGCTTTTTCGTCATGGCCACTCATTCCTTCTTTATTTCGTGTTTTCGTGCTTTCTTGCAATCGTGCCTTGAGGAACGACCAGAGGTTGGACATTTCCTCGGCGCCGCGGCCCTTGGCGTCGGTTTCCTGCACCGTGCGGCCGTCGATCATCGAGCCGGCGTAATCTACGCGGTCATGCACGATGGAGGGCGCGACTTGGCCGTGGGCGGATAACGCTGCGATCGCCTGCACCGTCAGCCGGGTGTTGGGCTTGGCCTGGGTGACGGCAAACACGAAAGGCTTCCCGGCCGCCTGCACCAGGGCCACGGTGCTGCCGACGGCTCGAAGGTCGTGCGGGCTCGGCCGCGTCGGGATCAGCACCAGGTCGGCGGAGGCCACCACGGCGCCGATCGCGTCGGTGATCGCCGGCGGCGTATCGACGACGGCGAAGGCATAGCCGGCGGCGGCAAGCGCCTCCAGCTTGGCGGGGAGTTCGGTGATCGTCGTGGGTGCAAGCGCCGGGCTCTCGGCCGCGCGCACGTTCCACCAGGCCGAAAGCGACCCTTGCGGATCGGTGTCGATGAGCACGGCCGGGCCGTCGCCAACGGCTTCGGCCGCAACGGCGATGTGAGCCGCCAGCGTGGTCTTGCCGGCGCCCCNCTTCTGGCTTGCGAGCACGATAACTTGCATATTGGCTTTCTGGCTTTCGTGTTCTGACGATTGCTGGATTTCGTGCCTTCGGTAAAAGCCGCTCTCGTGTTTTCTGGTTGGGCAGCTTGTGCGCTTTCGGGTTTTGCAAAAAGCACGAAAGGACGCAAGACAAACATTTCCGCTTTTCGTGTTTGCGTGCTTTCGTGCTTTTTGCATTGCTTCATAGTCAATGCCGGACAATTACTTAGCACTGTCCCGGCACCTCTCGCGTTTGGTTCCGCCGCTCCGTACCAGCCGTCCCTGTCCGAACGCGCACCCCAGCCAACCGGCCTCTAAGCGAATCTCCAGTCTTGTGACACAGATTTCGTGCTAACACGAAAACCAGTTTTCGTGCTTTTCCGCACGGCTTGGCAAGGTCACAGGCGACAACGGGGCGAGCGACAACGGCTCGTGGAGAGACTGGGTGGGGAGGGGCGGGGATGTGCCGGCGCGGCGGGGGAAGGCCCCCAAGAGCGCCGCCTTGCCGCGGCCGGATCGGCCGCGGGGCAGGGAGGGGGCTATTGGCTTTCGTCCTCGATCCGCGCGAACAGGCCCGGTTCGAGGTAACGCCCGCCGGCAGTGCGGTCCGCGGCGGGGCGGCAATCGTGTCTGAGCTCGAACAGCGCGGGCTGACGGGCTTTCGCCGCCTCCTCGATCTGGCGGCGACGAAGATCGAGGATATCGCGCCAGACATAGCGGCGGCCGTCGATGTCGATGAAGCGGGGTGGCGCATGGCGGACACTCGGGGACGGGGCCGCCTCAGGCGGCGGCCCGCTCCTCCTCGGCCTGTTGCGGCTGCAGGCCGTGCAGATAGTCAACGGCCCGCTGGGCGTGCGCAGCGGCGGTGAAGATGAACCGCTTATCGCCTTTGAGGACCTCCAGCCATGAGGCGATATAGGCGGCGTGGTCGTCCCTGACTTCCGGGGTGATGGCGAGGTCGGCTGCGAGGAACGCCGAACCCAACTCGGCAACGAGTTCCTCCCGCGCACAGCCTTCGTCGCCATGGCGGACGCGCCCGAAGTCGCGGGCGAGACGCTTGCCGTGCTTCGTCCAGTGCACGATTTCGTGGGCGAGGGTGGCGGCGTGGCTCTCGGCGTCGCGGAAGGTTTCGAAGGNGGGCATCTGCACATAGTCCGGCCCTTCGGCGTAGAAGGCGCGGGTTCCTCCGTGGCGGATATCGGCGCCGGTCGCGGCAAAGAACCGCTCGGCCGTCTCGATGCGCTGCATGGGCGAGAGGGGAGGGGGCTCGGCCCTAGCGCTGTAATGCGCGGGCAGACCGTCGCACTGCTCGGCGTTGAACACCGTGTAGCCTTTCAAGAAGGGGATTTCCCGCTCAACGTCCTCGCCCTTGTCGTTGGTCTCGGTGCGGCGGATGCGGTCGGCATAGACGACGAGCTCGCCGGTCTCGCCCTTGCGGACATGCCCGCCGAGTTCGAGGGCCTGCCGGAAGGTGAGCCACAGCGGGCAGGCGTAACCCTTGGTCACGGCGGCGGACCACAGCATCACCACGTTGATGCCCTTGTAGGGAATGCCGTTATGGCGTAGCGGGCGGGTGATCTTCCCGGCGGCGTGATCGGCGTTCCATGGCTTCATCCATGGCCGAACGCCCTGTTCGAGGTCGGCGACGATTTTACCGGTGATGCGGCTGTAGATGTCGGCGCGGCTGGTGCTGGTCATGTCCCGTTCTCCTTTGAACTTGGGTTGCGGCTGCTGCTGCAACCCTGCCCGTCGGCGAGACCGGGGGTAGCAAGGGGATGGGCGACGGCCGGGGAGGGGGATCGCCCGGCCTGCACAAGCCGAAGGCGCGGAAGGTCGGGGATGCCCCGGCCGTCGGCGGCTGAAAGCCGCGCACCCTTCCGCGCGCGAGGGGCGGAGCCCCTGAGTTATGAAAGGAACACATCACGCGGCTCGCAGGCCGCGTGTCCGGCTTTTTGCTTCGTGCTTTTGTGCTTTCTGGCCTGTGCCGCTTGATGCCGTTGCGAATGCCTGGATGGCTCGTAGCTGCCTATCGTCATTGACTTTTCCTTGACTAATGTCGGGTTTTTTGCATATCTTATGTGTCGGGTTTTTGCAGGTGAGCCATGCGGCGGCCAAAGACATTGCGCGAGAGGATCGAGGAACGGATCGCCCGGAAGGCGGGGGAGGACGTGTTTCTGCCGCGCGAATTCACCGATCTCGGCGGCGAGGACCAGGTATTGCGGGCGCTGCGCGGCCTGGTGCGCGACAAGCGGCTCGTGCGCCTCGGCTACGGCGTCTATGGCCGCGCCACAGTCTCGCGGCTCTCGGGGAGNACGCTGCTCTACAGCCCGAACGGGTTCGCGGGCGCGGCGCGCCAGGCGCTCACCAAGCTTGGCGTCAAATGGGAGCCGACCGAGGCTGAACGAGCTTACAACGAGGGCCGGTCAACGCAGGTGCCGGTCAATCCGGTCGTGCGGATCAGGGGGCGTTTTTCACGGCAGCTCCGGTACAAAAACACGGAGCTGGTGCTTGAGCGGCGGTAATCTCACCATCCTGTCGATCAGCACCGAAGTGGGCCCCCTGCCCAAGATGGGCCAACTCGTTGTAATCACTTCCAGAATCAACTCTCCGCCGGGGTCCCCATCGGCGCCGATCGGAACCCCACCCGAACGGCATTCCCTTCGTGATATCAAACACGTACCGTGCTCCGGCAGGGGGTCCAACTTCGGCGCTGCTTCACACTTGATTGGAGCCGACGGGAGCCGTGGTGCACGCCGGTCCGCACTCATGGACCCTGGAGCAACTACAGGGTCAAGGCCAGGTCGCAGGAGAGGCTGACGATTGGAGTGCTCGGACCGTCCGTAACACGGGGAGCCTACAATCGTTCGACAGCTGCCTTTAGTTTGGCGCGGACGATCTCTGCGGCTTGTTTCAAGGGCGCGTTTTCAACTGCCAGCATCGACGCAACGGGATCGATCACTGCGACCTCCGTGCGGCCGTCACCCTTGTCCTGTACGATGACGTTGCAGGGCAGCATGAGCCCGATTTTGTCTTCGAGCTGCAGCGCCTCGTGCGCGAGCATAGGGTTGCAGGCGCCAAGAATGCGGTACTTGCGGAACTCGACACCGAGCTTGGCGCGCATGGTGGCGGCGACGTCGATGTCACTGATGATCCCGAAGCCTTCTTGCTTGAGCGCTTCTGTCGCGCGGCCCAGCGCATCGTCAAAACTCGCTGAAAGCGTGCGGGCGAAATAGTAATCCATGTGACCCTCTTTCTGGTTTGACGACCCGCGAGCCAATCTCAGCCTATCTCAGCGTGTCGCCCGATTGACCTGCCGCATTCACAAAGGCACTGTGATAGCAATGTCGTGTGACTTGCCGTTGGCGGGGGCCGAGTCACCCGTCACGGTGCAGACCCCGCGGTTTGCGGTAGCCGCGCCTGGACATAGGCGATGACCGCCCAGATGTCGTCGCTGGACAACGTGTCCTTGAATGCCGGCATGGCGCTGCCGAACGAAGCACCCCCTTCGGCGACGGTCCAGTACATGAAGGGGTCCCAGCGAACCATCGGCATTTGAGACAGCCATGCCAGATTTCCAGGCGGCGGCGACAGGTCCCGTCCGGCCTCGCCATCGCCTCGACCGGTCGGGCCGTGGCAGGAGGCGCAGTTCTCGGCGTAGACGGTGGCACCGCGCTCCAGCGTCTGGCGGGTCCGTGGCAGCGGGTCGGAAAAACCGTCGTACGGCGCCGGCACGCCCGACATCATCGCCTGATGGTGTCTCGGCATGCTGCCGGCCATCCCGCCCATGCCGCGCCCCATCATCCCCGGCCCCATCATTCCCCGCCCCATCGTATCCGGTTCCATCGGCCATTGTTCCCATCCGCAGCACTCGGACCAGGGGTTCGGACCCTGCGGCTGGGCCTGTTGCGCCTTGACCGTGGAGGCGAAAGAAAGACCGGCAACCATTACAGCCACGAGTAACCAGCTACGTGTCGACATCGGCTTCTCCTCAGTTCTCATATTTCACCGCCTGCAGAAGTCGGGCCTCTCAGATGCCATCAGGATGCTTGCTGCACGCACGGCGTTCGCAATTCCTTGCAGTCACGGCCAGACATGCCAACCAATCGCCACCAGCCACGTGTAGCAGCGCGTCGACGACACGTCCGAGCCGCCGCATATGCTTCCCCGGTCTCTTCGCCCCTTGCTCGCTGGCTTTCGACATGGCATTATAACAACATGCGTACTCATATTGCTACGATGTTATTGCCACCCCCGTTGCCCACGCTGGAGGGTGCGCAGATCGCCGAGCTCGCGGAGCTTCTTCGCCTCCTCGGCGAGCCGACGCGTCTGCGCATCCTCCTTGCCTGCTTGACCGAGCCGGCGTCAGTCGGCGACATCGCGGCGCGGGTCAACATTCCGCGCTCGCTCGTAAGCCATCACCTGCGGATGCTGCGGGCGGGCCGGTTTCTGCGCTCCACGCGCAACGGCAAGCAGATTATCTACTCGCCCGTCGACGACCGCATCCGCTGCATTCTGCAAGATCTAGTTGAGCACGTCGTCGAGGCGGCCGACGAGAGAGGCGACGGCTAGGCCTGTCCGTCCGCCCCCGCTGCGCGCCCTCCGCTTCATTGAGGAGCATGCTCATGCCGCATCAGGCGACCCGAACCGTCGAGTTCTATGTCGATAATCTGGACTGCGAGAACGAGGCAAACGCGATCCGTCGTGGGCTTGCCGGTTCACCCGGCCTAGTCGAGGTGACCGTCTATCCGAAGTCGGCGAAGGTGAGCATCGCGTATGCGGCAGTGACCACCGTTCCTGCTCAGTTTGCGGAACGCCTGCGCTCTCTTGGCTATCCCCCGCGCAAACATCCCCGCGAACAGCGTCTGCCGAAGCCTTGGCGCAACCCGAAGGTTCTCACATCCGCATTGTCCGGCCTCCTCCTTCTTGCGGGCTGGCTCGCGAGCATGGCGTCAGCGACCGAGGTCGTTTCGCTGCCCCTCTACGTGGCGGCTATCCTGGTCGGCGGCTATTTCTTCGGACGCGAGGCGATCGAAGAGTTGGTGTTCGAGCGAGAGATCGGCATCGAGCTCCTCATGTCGGTGGCCGCCGTTGTGGCGGCAGTCATGGGACAGCCGGCGGAAGGCGCGACGCTGGTCTTCCTCTATTCCATCTCCGAGGCTGCCGAAGGCTACACCGAGGAAAAGACGCGCTCAGCGATCAAGGCATTGATGGCGCTAGCGCCCAAGGTCGCCCTTGTCCGCCGCGAGGGCCGCGAGATCGAGATTCCCGTCGAGGAGTTGCGCGCCGGCGAGGCATTCATCGCGCGACCCGGTCAGTCCATGCCGACCGACGGGGAGATCCTGAGCGGCGCGTCAAGCGTCAACGAGGCGCCGGTCACCGGCGAGNNCGTGCCCGTCGAAAAAGGTCCAGGCGACCAGGTGTTCGCCGGCACGATCAACGGCGAGGCGGCGCTCGAGGTCCGGGCAACCCGGACGTACGCCGACAACACGTTGGCCCGCATTATCCAGATGGTCGAAGAGGCCCAGGAAAGACGTGGCCGCAGCCAGCGCTTCATTGAGCGATTCGGAGCCTGGTACAGCCCGGCCGTGCTTTGCCTCGGTATCGTGGCTGCTTTGGGCCTGCCTGTTCTCCTGGACCTGTCCTGGCAGGACGCGGTGTTGCGAGCGACGGTGTTCATCGTCGCCGCCGCGCCCTGCGCTCTCGTGATCTCGATCCCCATCACCATGGTCGCGGCGCTGGGGACGGCGGCCCGCAACGGCGTGCTCATCAAGGGCGGCATGTACGTGGAAGAACTCGGCAAGGTAAGTGTGGTGGCTGTCGACAAGACCGGAACACTGACCAGCGGCGAGCCACAAGTGACCGACATCCTGTTGGCCGCCCGACGCGCCGGAGCCCCGGCGGACGAAGACTCGCTGCTCGCGGCTGCGGCCGCTGTCGAGCGCCACAGCGAACANCCCCTCGCCCGCGCGATCGTACGTCGGGCCGAGGAGTCGGGTCTCGCCATCTCAGTGGTGACCGGCTTCCGCTCCATGACAGGCGCCGGCGCCGAGGCCTCGGTCGATGGACGGCGCATCTATATCGGCAATCCTGCGCTGTTCGAGAACCGGCTGAACATTCCACTTGCGGACATCAAGAACGAAATCGCCCGGCTTCAGGAGGACGGTAAGACGGTCATCGTCGTCGGCGACGACCGAACTGCCTGGGGTCTCATCGCCGTGCGCGACAATCTTCGGCCGAACGCCAGACAGGCCATCGCCGCTCTACACGAGGCCGGTATCCGCAGCGTCGTCATGCTGACGGGCGACAATCCACGTACGGCCAACGCCATCGCCAAGGAAGCGAGCATCGACGAGGTATTTGCCGAGCTCAGGCCGGAGGACAAGGTCGCGAGGGTACGCGCCCTCGCACAAGAGCGCGGCCATGTCGCGATGGTCGGCGACGGTGTCAACGATGCGCCTGCCCTCGCAGAAGCCACCGTTGGCATCGCCATGGGCGCTGCCGGTACCGATGTCGCCTTGGAGACGGCGGACGTGGCGCTGATGGCAGACGACCTCGAGAAGCTCGTCTACGCATTGACGCTCGCGCAGCGCACGCAAACGGTCGTCAAGCAGAACCTTGCACTGTCTGCGGTCGTCATCGGCGCACTGATCATTGGCGCGATGGCCGGCGCCTTCTCACTGCCGATCGTGGTGGTGGCACACGAGGTGAGCGAGTTCATCGTCATCGCCTCCGGCTTGCGCATGCTGCGGAGCTGATAGCCATGCGGCTGGCAGCCCCAATCGCTTTATCAATCGGCGTCCTCGTGCTCGATCAGGCAACGAAGCGGCTCGCCGAGGCGGTGTTCGCGGAGTCGATGCGTGCGATCCCTGTGACGCCATTCTTCAATCTCGTGCTTAGCCATAACCGCGGCATCAGTTTCGGTCTCTTCAGGTCCGAGCACGCCTATGCGCCCTTTATACTTGCCCTCGTTGCCCTCACCATCGTGGCGGGCCTTGCTGTGTGGCTCTGGCGCAGCAAGAGCTCCATCCAAAGTTTCGGTCTCGCTGCGATTCTCGGCGGAGCGATCAGCAACGTTATCGATCGGCTCGAAGACGGGGCGGTCACCGACTTCCTCGACTTCTACGTGGGAGCCTATCACTGGCCCGCCTTCAATCTCGCCGACACCGCGATCTTCTGTGGCGTTGCCGCTCTCCTTTTCGAATCCGTCTGGCCAAGGTCGACAGTCACGAGACCTCATGCCGCCGATGACTAGGTGTAGCGACGCACAATGATGTGCGGCTCGACGCGAGATTCACGGGCGTTTTCGATGCACGCTCTTTGAGACTGGAGCGCATCCGGAACGCACATTGGCTGAGACTGAGCGCATATTCGTTGAGACGGACGCTAGATCGTGAGCGCCGAAATCGGCCTCGGTGGCACGCGTCAAAGCAGGCGACCAACAGCGATGGGACCACAAGGAAAGCTGGTGCGCAGACAGTATTCTTGTGCAGATTTCAGCAACGAGTTTTCTGGCGGCAGCGGTCCGTCTGGCGGCTCTGTTGCAAAGTTCGCGGCTGTCAGGCGGGATGTGGTCCGAGCGAGAGGGAGGGGGCTGGGCTGTGTCGGACTTCAAGGGGCGCCACTTCGAAGGAGAGATCGTGCTGTGGGCGGTGCGGTGGTACTGCCGCTACGGGGTGAGCTACCACGATCTCGAGCAGATGATGAGCACGCGGCGTGAGCGTCGATCACTCCACCATCTATCGCTGGGTGCAGAAATATGCGCCGGAGATCGAGAAGCGGCCCGATGGGGCCGCAGGGGATGATGGGGCAGGGAATGATGGGCAGCATGCCGCGACACCGTGCGGCTATGATGTCCGGAATTCCTGCACCCTACAATTCGCTGAGCACTCCGCTACCGATAATGACGGACGCCTACAGGATATCGCCATTTGGATGCTGACGACGTTTCCGATGCTCGGCAGCATCGGTTGATTCGCGCGGCCGCATCGGATCGCGCGGTTGCGTTATGTCGGCGCGAACATCAGCTTCCGACGTGCGGACCGCGATCTCGTTCGCCGCGCTTTTGAGCCGGCGCTCGCCAATAGAGGAGCCTGCATGGCGGAAGCTTGCACGAATGGCGTCGACACCGGTTTCGTGGCGTTGGGCTATGCCAAGGTCGCCCTGCTAGGCGTCGTCCAGGGGATCACCGAATTGCTGCCGATCTCCTCGACGGCGCACATGCGGATCGTGCCTGCGTTGCTCGGCTGGCAAGATCCCGGCTCCGCTTTCTCAGCAGCCATGCAGCTCGCAGCATTGGCTGCTGTCGTCAGCTATNNTTTTTGGGGTGACGTGAGCGAGTTGGCCACGAACTCGCTTCGCGCCGTTGCGCATCGAGATTTCAGCAACCGGCACTTCCGTTTCTCTGTTTGGATTGTCTTTGCGACAATCCCGATCGGCCTGACGGGATTGGCTTTGTCGAGTACGCTGAATGCCTGCGGTTCTCCGCTACGAACGCTTGCAGTCATCGGCTGGGCCTCCATCGTCATGGCCATTCTCCTGGCGCTTGCGGAGATTTATGCCCGCCACAAACGGACCCTCGAAAATGTGACTCTCACCGATGTAATGGTCGTCGGCATCGCGCAGATCGGCGCCCTGATACCGGGAGTATCGCGCTCGGGCTCTACTTTGACCGCTGCGCTTTCGCTCGGCCTGAAACGAGAAGAAGCAGCGCGATTCTCGTTCTTACTTGGCCTGCCTGCAATCGCCCTGGCCGGCTTCAAGGAGATTTGGGAGCTCCACAAAGCCAATCTCTCTCTCGATGGCTGGTTCATTCTTCTCATTGGCCTCATCGTAGCCTCTGTCTCCGCATTCTTTGCGATTTGGGGGCTGATGCGCGTGCTTGAGCGCTTTTCCGCTTGGCCCTTCGTGATCTATCGAGGCGCACTCGGTGTTTTTCTGATATCGGCCGTTGCATTGGGTCGACTCACCTGATTGCGAGCAATTTCAAATCTGCATGATTGCGAACAACAATAATAACGAATCCGAGATCCAGCTTGACGCAAGTAACGCCGCTGAACGCAGGACCTTGCTGTGGGCGCTCGGTATCAATTTCCTGCAAGTGATTGTCGCCGGGCTTGTAGGCGTTATTGCAGACTCCACAGGTTTCCTAGGTGCTGCCCTCGACAATCTCGGGGACGCCGTTGTCTATGGCCCATGCGTCTGAACGGGACGGTGTACTGTCATAAGGCCGGTTTTGCTGCCTGATGCTCGTTGAGGCAGCGATGGATGGTTGCGGGGTGGACGTTGAAGGTCCGTGCGACCTCGCTGATGGACCTGCCTTCCTCGACCAGTGCGAGAACAAGGGTCTTCTGCGTTGCGCGGAGCTTCGGCGGCCGACCGAACGAGACGCCCCGTCGCTTGGCTGCCTGGCGTCCTTCGTCGGTGCGAAGTCGGATCAGGGCGCGTTCGAACTCGGCGACGCCGGCGAACACCGTCAGGACCATGCGTCCGGCAGGGCTGGTGGTGTCCGCCCAAGGCTCCTCGAGTGACTGCAAACCTGCGGATTTCTCGGCAATGACCTCGGCGATGCGCAGCAACTCGGCCGTCGATCGCGCAAGCCGGTCGAGACGGGTGACGACGAGGATGTCGTCCGCGCGCATCTCCCGCAGCAGCTGCTCTATGCGCGCAATCGCTGTGGCACCATTCCTCAGTCTNNGGTGCTCAGCCATAACCGCGGTATCAGCTTCGGTCTCCTCCGGTCTGAGCATGCGTATGCACCCTACGTGCTGGTCCTCGTTGCACTCTCCATCGTGGCGGGCCTTGCTGTGTGGCTCTGGCGCAGCGACAGCGCCATCGAGAGATTGGGGCTTTCCGCGATCGTCGGCGGGGCGCTCAGCAATGCTGTCGACCGGCTCGAGGACGGATCGGTCACCGATTTCCTCGACTTCCATGTGGGCGCCTATCACTGGCCCGCATTCAATCTCGCCGATGCGGCGATCACCTGCGGCGTTGCCGCTCTACTTTTCGGATCCGTGTGGCCAAGGTCGACAGTCACGAGACCTCATGCCGCCGATGACTAGGAACGATCATGGTCGAGCGTCTCCTGTAGCTTCTGCTCGACGTACGCAGGGTGAGAAAGCAAGGCCCGGCCGCGCTGCGGCAGGGCGCCCGCTGTCAAGCAGCGTGGCTCAGGTTCTCTGCCCCGCACGACTCGCCGCACCCGCCAGCCATTGCGCGCTCCTGTACATTCTCTCGTGTTCCTTTAGGAAGCGTAAACTTTGGACCAACTGAAGGGTCAAACGGAACGTGATCAACCTCGGCTTGACCCTCGGCAGCGTCCACACGTAGAAGTTCACCATGATGGTCAAGCTGCCAGGGACCGTTCGCGTGTTCATCGGGCTGCTGCTCGTGCTCGCGCATGTGGCTCTTCAGCCCGGGAAGGCGCTGTCGTTCGTGCTCTGCACCGAGCAGGACGGTCGGACCATTGTGGAATTCGCAGCCGCCGGTTCGTGCCAGCATCCGGCGTCCATTGTCGACAAAGGTGTTGCAGCGGTCACTGCATCCTGTTGCCCAGGGTGCAGTGACCGTATTCTTCCGGCGGAACCTTCGCCGACGGTTGCAAGCAAGCGCGGCGAGGCACCGCGAACAGTCCTGCCGACTGGTCCGCCCAGCCAAGACGTCGCCTTCGCCTCTGTAGACTATCCCATCGCCGAACCGGCCGTTTGTTACGGCCGCTATCCTTTTCCGGACGCCGATTTTAGCGATCCGTTTCTCATCGCCTTGCGCAGCGTTCGCCTCCTGACCTGAAGCTCTCCCTTAGCCGGAGTTCACGATAGCGAAGGGCGCAGCCGCGTCCTCGCTTCGGTCTCATTGTGTCAGTGCAGGACTTCATGCCGCGGCCGCTCCTCATCGTCCTTTGCGCACTCGCGCCCGTCGTCACCGGCTGCGCCTCGCCGATCCGCAGCACACCCTCGCTTCCACCGCCTCGGACGCTGGGGCTTCCGCCGGCCGAGCCCGCCGGACCTGCGGGTCTTAACAACCGGTCTTCGCCCATTTCCGATGTCAACGAGCGGGATGCGCGGCCGGGAGAAGCCGTCACGCTCGACGGGGCGATCCGGCGTGTCCTGGCGAACAGTCCGGACTTGGCGGCCGCTGCGGAAGCCGTCCGCGCCAGGGAAGGCGATGCGCGACAGGCAGCGCTGTGGCCCAACCCAGACCTCATCGGCGAGGCCGAGAACTTCGGGGGAACGGGCGATCAGCAGAGCTTCGAAACGGCGGAATATACCGTTTCATTGGCTCAGCCGATCGATGTGTCCGGCAAGGTCCGGCGCCGATCTACGGCGGCGGACTACGAGAGACGGCTGTCCGGCTGGGATTACGAGACGACGCGGCTGGATCTGATCACGTCCACCCGTAAAGCGTATGCCGATCTCGTCGCCGCGCAGCGGAACGTGGAGCTGACGAGGGAATTGGCACGCTTGGCCGACGACCTCGCTGCGGCCGTTGGCGCGCGGGTTCAGGCGGGCAAAGTCTCGCCCGTCGAGGCGACACGGATAGAGGTGGTGAGGTCCGCCACTCGCGCAGAGGCGCTCAGGGCCGAGCAGGAACTATCGACAGCCCGCGCCGCGCTGGCGGCGTTATGGGGCGATGCCGGCTCGCCGGTCGGCTGGGCCACCGAGGAAAGCCAGGTTGACGCGGGTATGCCGCCGTCGAGCACCCTGGAATCGCTGCTGGCAGGCGCTCCTGAAGCGGCGCGCTGGTCGGACGAGATCGCACTGCGCGAGGCTGAATTCGACTTGGCGCGTGCGACGGCCTTTCCCGACGTGACCGCCAGCCTGGGTGCGCGGCGCTTCGCCGAGAACGACGATTACGCATTCGTCGCCGGCCTGTCCGTCCCGCTGCCGGTGTTCGATCGCAACCAGGGCGCTATCGCGGCCGCTACATCTCGGCGCACCGAGGTGGAGCGGCGAAGAGCCGCGTTCCTCGCGCGGCAGAGAGCGGACTTCCAAGCAGCCTACGACGATGTCAGGCGGGCAGAGATTTCGGTGCGGAGTCTCGATGACCGCATCATCCCGTCTGCGCAGTCCGTCTTCACCGCGACAACGATCGGTTACCAGGCCGGCAAGTTCAGCCTGATCGATTTGTTGGACGCCCAGCGCACGCTCTTCGAGGCCCAGGTGCAAGGCGTCGAAGCGCGGGCCGCGCTCACCAAAGCTCGCGCCGACCTGGAAAGGCTCATCGCCCGCCCGGTCGAGGCGGCGCAGTCATCGAATACCGGAGGCTGAGACGAAATGACCCGCATTCTCCCGACGATAACCGCTCTCGTGATGATCGGGGGCGCGATCGCTCTCGGCTCCTTCGCTGATCTGGCAAACGCCGATGACACTCTTCGGACACCAGCTTCGGCCGGCGACAGCGGTCAGCCGCCCGACCACGATGACAACGACGCCGGCCACGCGCACGACAAGCCGCATGATGAGAGGGCCGTCGGGAAGACAAGCCACGGGCCGGCGGAAGGGACCGACGGTCATGGTCACCAAGACGAAGGCCACGCCGAAGGAGTCAAGCTCTCCCCCGAACAGTTGCGGGAGTTCGGCATCGGCGTAGGCACCGCCGAACCCGGAGCACTGGACGTGTTCATCGATCTTCCGGCTGAGATCGCCTTCAACGGCGACCGGCTCGCCCACGTCACGCCGCGCGTGCCGGGCGTCGTCATCAAGGTCGACAAGTCCCTCGGCGATCCGGTGCGAGCGGACGAAAGGCTGGCCCTGATGCAGAGTCGCGAGCTGGCCGAAGCCAAGGCCGACTACCTGGCGGACCGCGAACGCCTGACCCTGGCACGCGCCATCTTCGAACGGGAAAGCGGGCTTTGGCGCGCCAAGGTGACCTCCGAGCAGGAGTATCTGCAAGCCAAACAGGCGCTCGCCGAAGCCGAGATCGAGAAGCGATCGAGCGAGCAGAAGCTGCATGCACTGGGCTTTGATGACGCGTACATCGAGCGTCTGCCGCGCCAGCCCGAGGCGGAACTCACGATCGTTCCGTTGCGTGCACCATTCCAAGGCGTCGTCGTTGAACGCCACGCGACCCTGGGCGAACGCATCGGTGAAGACACCGCCGCTTTCGTTGTCGCCGATCTGAGCTCGGTGTGGCTGAACATCAGCATCTATCCCAAGGACCTCGGGCGCGTGACCGTGGGCCAGAAGGTGTCGGTGGCGTTGCCGGACGGTTCGCCGGCAATCGGGCAGATCCGATTCATCGCTCCCAACGTCGGCGAAGAGACGCGGACCGCCCGCGCGCTGGCGGTGCTCGACAACACGGGCGGTCGCCTGCGGCCCGGGTCATTCGTGACCGCGCGCATCGCCGTCGACAGCCAGACGGCGCGCGTCCGGGTGCCCAAAACGGCGTTGCAGACCCACGAGGGCGAGACGGTAGTGTTCGTCGCCGCCGATGAAGGCTTCGTACCACGCCCCATCAAGACCGGCAGCAGCGACGGCGACTTCGTCGAGATCGTGGACGGCCTGCAGAAGGGCGAGCGCTACGCGCAGACCGGAGCGTTCACGCTCAAGGCGCAACTGGCCAAAGCATCCTTTGGCGATGGACACGCACACTGATGAAACACTTCATCTATCTCACCCTCGCCAACCGGCTGCTCATCGCCGTCTTCGTCGTCGGGCTGATCGGTGCCGGACTGGTCAGCTTCCGAAGCCTGCCGGTTGACGCGTTTCCCGATGTGACGCCGGCGCTCGTCCAGGTATTCACCGAGACCGAAGGCCTGGCCCCCGAGGAGGTCGAGCGATACGTCACGTTTCCGGTCGAAGTGGCAATGAACGGCCTGCCCAATCTCAAGCAGATCCGCTCCACCTCGAACTTCGGCCTTTCGGTGGTGAACATCTACTTTGAGGACGGCACGGACATCTACTTTGCCCGGCAGCTCGTCGGCGAGCGACTGCAGATCGCCCGCGAGGAAATCCCGCAAGGGTTCGGCGAACCGGAGATGGGCCCGATAACGACCGGCCTTGGACAAATTCTCTTCTTCTTCGTCGCCGACGAGACCGGCACGCGAGACCTGAGGGAAGTGCGCGAGACTCAGGACTGGATCATCAAGTACAACCTGCAAACGGTCCCCGGCGTCACCGAAGTGCTGTCGCTGGGTGGCGAAGAAAAACAGTACCAGGTGCTGGTACAGCCCGATGCGCTGCTTCGATACAAGCTCACCGTCAACGAGGTGGCGGATGCGATCGCCGCCAACAACGCGAATGTCGGCGCTCAATCCATCGTCAGGAACGCCGAACTCCTGGTCGTCCGCTCCGTTGGTCTTGCCGGCAGCATCGCAGATATCGAAAACATCGTCGTCAAGGTCGAAGACGGCACGCCGATCTACGTCCGTGACGTTGCGGGAGTCCGCATCGGTGGTGCTCCCCGGCAGGGCCTGGCGGCGCTGGATGGCCGCGGTGAAGCCGTCGCCGGGTTGGTGCTGAAGCTGATCGACACCAACACGTCCACCGTCATCGACAACGTGAAGAAGCGCCTCGCCGAGATCAATACGCAGCTGCCGAAAGGCCTTGCCGTCGTCCCTTATTATGATCAGTCGGTGCTGGTGGCGAAATGCATCGAGACGGTGACCAGCGCCCTGCTCGAAGGGATCGTGCTGGTCTCGCTCGTCCTCCTCGTCTTTCTCGGCGCGGTGAGGCCGGCGCTCGTTGTCGCCCTGTCCATCCCGTTCTGCATCGCCTTCACTTTTCTCGCGATGAGCGTCCTGGGGATTTCAGCCAACCTGATGTCGATNGGGGGTCTCGCTATCGCCATCGGCCTGCTGGTCGACGGTTCGATCGTCATCGTCGAAAACATCGACAGGCTGTTGAAGGCGGGTCATTGGACGGAAAGCAAACGCGAGATCGTCGCCCGCGCGGCTGCCGAAGTGCTGCGGCCGATCACCTTCGCACTGATCATCATCATCGTCGTGTTCATCCCCCTGTTCACCTTGCAAGGCGTCGAGGGCAAGACGTTCCGGCCGCTCGCCTACACGCTGGCACTCGCGATGCTGGGTTCGCTGGTTTTCGCCACGCTCGTCACACCGGTCGCGGCTGAACTGCTGATGCGCCGGCCCAAGCCCGCCGGNGCAGGGAAAGACGACCCCCATGACCCGTGGCTCGTTAGGCGCCTGCTGCTGGCNTACCGCCCGCTCGTCACCTACTTCGTCGGTCATCGGCGGGCGGCAATCGTTCTGGCTGTTGCAATTCTGCTCGGAGGCGGGCTCGTTCTGCCGCGGATCGGTTCGGAGTTCGTNCCCCGTCTGAATGAGGGCGACCTTCTGGTCCGGGTCACCATGGCGCCTTCGATCTCTCTGGAAGAGGCGCGCGATACGGTGCTGCGTTTCGAGAAGCGGCTGATGAGTTCGTTCCCGGAGGTCACCCGCGTGGTGACGCGCGTGGGACGCGGTGAGGTCGGCGCCCACGCCGATCCGATCAACAGCGCCGAGGCGTTCGTCGCCCTCAAGCCCCAGGAGGAATGGACGTCGGCCGACAGCCCAGACGCGCTGTACGCGGAGATGGCCGAGGCCTTCGAGGATTTCCCCGGCGCGCAGTTCAACTTCACGCAGCCGATCGCCGCTGCCGTCGATGAGTTGCTGACCGGGACGCGCGCGCAGCTCGCTGTCAAGCTGTTCGGCCCCGACTCGGACATCTTGCAGGCGAAGTCGGCTGAGCTGGAGGCGATCGTTCGCGGCATTGGCGGCGCCAGCGACGTGCAGCGCGACCAGCTTACCGGGGCACCTCAGCTCCGCATCGTCATCGACCGGAACGCGATCGCCCGCTATGGATTGAATGTCGATGACGTGCAGGCAGTGCTCAGCACCGCAGTCGGCGGCCGTCAGGCCGGGCAGGTGTTCGAGGAGGTCCGCCGCTTCGACATCGTCGTGCGCTACGTGGAGAAAGCGCGCGCGACCCCGGAAGTGATCCGCGAAATCATCGTGCGCACGCCGCGCGGCGAGATCGTTCCGCTGTCGCAGCTCGCCGTGATCGAGGAGGTGATCGGCCCCCGGCAGGTGACCCGCGAGAACAACCAGCGATTCGCCACTGTCCAGGCGAATGTCCGCGGTCGCGACATCGGTTCGTTCGTCGCCGAAGGCAAGCAAATCGTTGCAGAGAAGCTGCGGCTTCCACCGGGGTATTTCGTCGAGTGGGGCGGGCAGTTCGAATTGCAGGAAGAGGCAAACGCCCGCTTCGCCGTGGTCATCCCGCTCACCCTCGGGCTGATCTTCTTTCTCCTGTTCATGAACTTCGGCTCGTTGAAAAGCGCCGGCTTGATCATGCTGAACATCCCGCTGGCACTCGTCGGCGGCATCGTCGGCCTCTGGATCACCGGACAGAACCTTTCCGTCCCTGCGTCCGTCGGCTTCATCGCGCTGTTCGGGATCGCCGTCGGCAACGGCATGGTGCTTGTCACCTATCTCGATCAGCTGGTGCGGGAGGGTCGGTCCATCGACGAAGCCTCCATCGAGGGTGGCTGCCTTCGCTTTCGGCCGGTGCTGATGACCGCCACGGCGGCAATGATCGGCCTCGTCCCACTGCTGTTCGCGACCGGCACCGGCAGCGAGGTGCAGCGGCCGCTGGCGACGGTCGTCGTCGGCGGGTTGATCACGGCCACCGTCCTGACCCTCGTCGTCATTCCCTCCATCTACAAGTGGTTTGCCGTCGAGCGGGATGAGGACGAAATCAGAGGCGATTCACAAGCGAAGTCGGAGCCGAAAAGAATGGTGAGTCATGAGAACGTCGTCGCATGACAACGACTGTACTTCGAATAAACACTTCATATAGAGGTAGAATATGCGTAATTTAGCCGCAGTACTTGTCTGCTTTTTTGCGTTTACAGTGGCGTCCTGCGCCTCAAGCCGCATCAATCTCACGGAGTCCGGCGCCGTCGATGTCAAGATCGATGATGGTCCGCGCTCGCCCGTCAAGTATGTCGATGTCTACCTTGACACAGATGATGACGAGACGGTGATCCGGGGCAAAATCTACGGCACAGGCGTGCCGCACTTCGAGACCTACGGCAAGCACGTCCACGTCACGGTGATATCGCCCGATGGCCAGATAGTCGCAGAAGAACAGCCCCGCTTGATCTGGCGGACGAGCTCAAAGTTCAGAAGCGCGACCAGCCACTTCACCGTTCGGGTACCCAACCCGGTGCCAACCGGAACAGTGGTCGACGTCGTATACCACGATGCCTTCCACCGTAGTGCTTCTGCGGCCTGATGGGGGAGCGGACGTATGGAACACGGGCATCGGCACGACCACCGCGCTGGCGCGGCCGTATCCGGCGTTATAGGACACCGTAGCGGAGATGGAACAACATCCGACGGCGAACGCCGCGTATTCTGGGCCCTGCTCATCACCGCGAGCTTCATGGTCGCAGAGGTCGCAGGCGGCATCGTCTCTGGGTCGCTGGCGCTGCTTGCCGATGCCGGTCACATGCTGACCGACGCCGCCGCACTCGGGTTGTCCTGGTACGCCTTCAGAGTGAGCCGCCGGCCCTCCACGCCTCAGCACTCCTATGGCCAGCACCGCTTCCAGGTGCTGGCCGCGCTCGTCAACGGCGCCACGCTGATCGGGATCGCCGTCTGGATCGGGATCGAGGCCGCTCGGCGCCTCTTTGCTCCGGTCGAGGTCCTCGGCGGCACAATGCTGGTGATTGCGCTGCTCGGCCTCGCCACCAATATCGCGGCGTTCGTCATCCTGCACGGCGGCGACCGCGAGAACCTGAACGTCCGCGGTGCGGCGTTGCACGTCTTGGGGGACCTGCTCGGCTCGGTTGCCGCCATCGTCGCGGCAATCGTGATCCTGTTGATCGGCTGGACCCCGATCGACCCCATCCTTTCGGTGTTGGTGGCGCTTCTCATCGTCCGCAGCGCCTGGTCGCTGATCGCCAAATCGTGGCATGTGCTGATGGAAGGGGCACCTCAGGACCGGGATGTCGCGATGTTGCAACTAGAGCTGGCACGATCCGTCGAGGGGGTGCTCGACGTTCACCACGTCCATCTGTGGTCGTTGACGCCCGAGAAACCGCTGATAACGCTTCACGCCAACATCTCTGAAGATGCCGACCACGACACCGTGCTCCATCGCCTTCAGGACGTGCTGGCCGAGCAGTACGACCTGCGCCACGCAACCATCCAGCTCGAACGCGCCGGCTGCGCCGATCACCGAGGTCGCCACAATCAGTGACGCTCTCGCGAAGCATCGACCCTTACGTGTTGGCGCTCGCCATCATCGGCGGCTCTGCTCGCAATCAGCGCCAATTCCTGCTCACGTTCGCTGCCAATGGGGGCGCGACGATGCTCACATTGGCTGCCAGCCTGCTCGCCAACCTCGCCTCGCGCTCGCCATCGGAGCGTTTTGCTCACGCTCTCTGCCAATGAGAAGAGCGCCCTTTTCATGGCTTCGGCCTGAGGCGAATAGGAAAGCGGGCTTACGCCAACGCGCGCGCTATCCCAGGTGGGTCGATTCAGCCTTCCTCATGCTGTTGTCCGCTATCGTGCTCAAAGTGACCGCAGATCGTAGCAACCATTAAGGAGTGAGCGGTCTTTCGGTCCACGGGGTGCCGCGGGCGACGACGGTGTTGGCGAAGACGAGGAGTTGACGGGCGCAGGCGACCACCGCCACCGTGTGTGCCTTGCCGCGTTCGACGAGGCGTCGGTAGAGGGCCTTGAGCGCCGGATTCCAGCGGAAGGCGGCCGGCAGGGCGGCGGCGTAGAGCGAGCGCCGGAGCCGGCCGCGGCCACCGGCGATGCGCGTCTCGCCCGTCCACCGTCCACTCTGCTGGACGAACGGCGCGAGGCCGGCGAGCGCCGCCGCCTGTTCGCGGCTGACCCTGCCCAGTTCCGGCATGCGCAGGACGAGGGCGAGGGCGGTGCGCTCGCCGATCCCCGGCACGCTGAGCATCAGGTCGAAGCGCCCCGCCAGGTCGGCATGGCTGCGGAGTGCGGCGATCAGCCGCCGAAGTTCATCGGCCCGCCGGGCGCGCAGGCGCTTGATGTCGGCGATGACGATGTCGCGCAGCCGCTCGTCGCGGATGTGCTCGAGGCGTGTCTTCAGCCGCGCGATATCCGCCTCGACCTGCTCAACGAAGGTCAGCTGGTCGCTGAGCCCATCCAGGCGCGGATCGGCCGGCTTCGTCTGCCGCGGGTCGAGGACGTGGGTACAGGCGGCGATCAGCAGCGCGTCGATGCGGTCGCTCTTGGCGCGCCGCAAGTGCAGCTTGGCGAAGGCGCGGACCTGCAGCGGCTGCAGGACGACGACCGTGAAGCCGGCCGCCTGCAGGTGGCGGGCGACGCCCCGTTCGTAGCTGCCGCTGGCCTCGATGCCGACGCGCTGGGCGCCCTCGTGGCTGAGCCGGTCTGCAAGGCTCTGCCAGCCGGCGGGCGTGTTCTCGACCGCGAAAGGACCACCCCAGCCGTGCACGGCGACGTCGAGCCTGTCCTTGCCGGTATCGATCCCCGCCGTGCGCGTGATATCGTCGACCATCTTCGTNNTTGACCCCGCCTTGTGAATCGAACCTGNCCGTTCGAGCAACCATCCGGGTCCGATGAAGAGGCTGGCGCGATCATGCTACGGAAGAGCCCGCGACGGCTCAGGGCGGAACCGATCCACCGCCAGCCGCCCGGCCCCGGCTGGCCACCCGGGGCCGGGCGCTCCCTTCGGAACAAGCCAAAGATAGCAGCGGGCGCTATTACAAGGTGGGAATAGCCTCTCGTTGACCCTGCAGCTGGTTCAGCGTTTACGCTTCTGTCAAGGAACGAGAGCCAGGAGGGAGCGATGGCTGCAGGCAGCGACGAGTCGTGCGGAGCGACGGACCTGGTCCATACAACGCTTGCGTATCGCCGGGCACTCTGGGTCGTCGTGCTGCTGAATTTGGTGATGGGAGTCGCCGAGATGATTGGCGGCTTTATTGCCGGATCGCAAGCCCTGAAAGCCGACGCCCTCGATTTCTTGGGTGACGGCCTCATCACCTTGCTCGGCCTCCTTGCCATCGGCTGGAGTCTCGCCTGGCGCGCCCGAGCGGCGCTGATACAAGGCGTGTTTTTGGCTGCGTTAGGAATCGCGGTCCTCGCCGCCACCGCCTATCGCGTGCTCCTCTTGCACATCCCGGAGGCGGAGATCATGGGCGTGTTCGGGGCGATTGCGCTCGCGGTCAACGTCGCTGCCGCCTGGGTTCTGGTGCCGCATCGCAAAGGCGACGCCAACGTGCGCGCGGTCTGGCTATTCAGCCGCAATGACGCGCTCGGAAACGTCGCGGTGGTCATCGCTGCTGGCCTCGTCGCCTGGACGGGCACGCCATGGCCGGACCTTGCCGTCGCCGCTATCATCGCAGGGCTCTTTCTACACTCCGCCTGGGAAATCATAAGCCACGCGCGCGCCGACTTGGTCAGGTGGCGGCCCTCCTCGGCCGCCGAGTAACCTTGCACGGCCAAGCTAACGTGTTGGCTCCCTAGTTGATTTCCCGTCTTCCTCGATTCTCATCGTCCCTGCTCCGGTCGTCGTGGTCGGCGCCCGGTCCAGCATTCTNGATGATCCCGCAAGCGCATGCCCGGCATTCCGGGTTTTGGCGGTCGTTGCACAACTGACGTATTTCGCGCAACTTTCGGCCCAAGTCCCTGAGCGTACGGATCTGCTGCTGCACGCGAAGGATGTGCGCGTCTAGAAGGGCATTCACCTCTCGACAATCGGTGTCGGGCGTGTCCCGGCAACCGAGCAGCACCAGAATCTCAGCGAGCGCCATTCCGAGCGACCGACAATTGCGGATGAATGCCAGGCATTCGGCGTCTGCGACGGAATAGAGCCGATAGTTGCCGCCGCTGCGCGCCGGCCGCGGCAGCAGGCCTTCACGCTCGTAGAAACGGATCGTTTCGACCGAGCAAGCCTCGCGTTTCGCCAACTCGCCGATTCGCACGGCGCTCCTCCAAACATCTTGACTCTGAAGTTGGTTCAGGGTGTTGGCTGAGATCAAGTCCCAAGAAAGGAGTAGGGTTCGATTCGGGACTGCGAGGGCTGTCGGTGTCTATCATCGTCTTTGCTCACTCCCTCGCCATGCCGATGCCCAAGCGCAGAGCCGTCGCGTCATTGACGCCATCCGGGAGCTACAGGACCACGCTTAACCTTGAGGTAGGGAGGATGACACAAATGTCTCGAATGACGTGTACAATGGTATCGGCTTGCCTGCTGCTGCTCGGTGGGCTGGTCGGGTGAGCCCGAGCACACAGGCTGCGAGCGATGTCGTAATGGAGAAGGCGGAGGTCCCTGGAGTGGCGGTTAATAAGGATCACTGTGTCTTGCTGATCGATCCGGTAAAGGAAGGCGAGCACTCCTCGACGGTTAAAGAGATCGGCTGCTATGCCACGTTCGCCGAAGCTATCGCCGCGGGCACAGATGGTGCCGTTATCCTTCCAGAGTCGGCGACGCCGGAAACGATCACTGAGGCCGATGTTGCTCCCGCAGCCCGCAGACTCATCGGCATCGACTACGACGGCAGGTCCTATACAGGGGCGACAAGGTCCTGGTTTGCTGACGACGGGTGCTCTGATCGGCGGACATTCCGCGCCAATATGCCCGCCTCCTTCAACAATAGGTTGACGTCGACCAGGGCTTTTAGTGGCTGCCGCAGGAACGACAGCTTCAGTGGCTTCTTCCAGACCGGATTTGTCGTACGTAGCTTCCCGAACAGGGCATATATAGGGGACCGCCTGAACAACCAGACGTCATCCAAGCGCTGGAGCGGAGATGACTGTTGCGACTGGTGCTGCAGATAATATTGCATGGATCTTGCCGGGGCCTTCTCTTCGATTGGCGGAAGAGGCCTGTTGCCATAGCCTTCCTTCCCTTCCCCCGCCAAAGGCAGCGGTGTAACATGCTTGTTGCGAGGCTGTAACTCTGGCGAACAGGCCGGTGTCGACAATGAAATGGCTGCCTTTTTCTGTCGTCGTGGCTGGTCTTTTTCTCGTCACTACGGCCGACGCGCAACAGGCGGAGCGGCAAAATCCCACCCCGTGGTCCCAGTACTGCGGGATGGGACCATGGCCGATGGGACCGGGGATGATGGGCGGCATGGAGCCAATGGCCGGCAGCATGCCGCCGCTCCAGTGAGGGATTTTTCCACCGCCACGTACATTATATAGTTGGACGATGACAAAACTCCTCGATCAGGCGCTTGAAGCGGCGCGCAGCCTTTCGCCGGACGCTCAGGACGACATCGCCCGCGTCGTTCTCCGGCTTGCCGGCACGGATGATGAGGCGTCGCCTGTGGAGCTCGCGCCCGAAGAACGTGCCGCTGTCGCGGCCTCGAAAGCCGCCGCCGCCCGCGGTGAATTTGCGACCGACGAGCAGGTGCGGGCCGTGTGGGCCAAACACGGCTTGTGAAGCTCCGCTACACCCTTCCGGCTCTTGCCGACCTCAGCTCAATCCTCGACTACGTCGCCGCTCATTCGCCGCAGGGAGCCCGGCGCATTCGGGCCCGCATTCAGACCATCATCGACCTTCTATTGCTTCATCCCCACATCGGCACCCGCACGGACGATCCGGCCATCCGCCGCCTGACGACGACGCCTTATCCCTATGTCGTTTTCTACGAGGCCACCGAGGCCGAGATCATCATTCATGCCGTCCGTCATGCCGCCCGCGACCCTTCCGGCATGCCGGGCGCTGCCTGATCGGCCAGCGCTGCGCAATATCACCGCCGGTTGACCGGACCGCCGAGCAGGCGCAACCCACGACGCGACGCCCGGACCTTCAACGTCCACCCCGCTACCATCCATCGCTGCCTCAACGAGCATCAGGCAGCAAAACCGGCCTTATGACAGTACACCGTCCGGTTCAGACGCATGGCCCAATCTCGCGTCGGACCGTTCATAATTGCGCGCCGCTATACCTATGACAGCGCTCCGCAGCGACGCGGGATCGACGGGGGAGGGAGAGGAACGTTGGTGCAAGGTGGGAGTGACGTCTGTATGACGTCATGAGAACGTTACGAACGCGGCCGAAACAACCGGCCGCTCCGCCAGCTAATGAAGCTGTCCGCCGCCGGTTGGCTGCTTCGAGAGAAGCGCGTCGAGCGCACGGAGGATGCGCTTCCACACGGCAACGCCGTTAAGGTCGCCGGCTTCGAAGAGTTCATCGTGGCGCATCGCTGCGTGGATCGGTGCGTCGGCGCCGTGCTCGCGGATGAGCACCTGGGCGGCACGGTAGATGTCGAGGTCAGAAACCATGGGATGGGCGAGGCTAGCGGAGGCTCACTCACCCGGCTCCGGCCCCGGCAGCGTCTTCTCGTAGCGTATCCGCTCGACCTCGCNCACGGAGGCGACCTGGCGCCGGCGGTCGTAGAGCTTGGTCGTGCGCGGGTCGGCGTGGCCGGCCATGTACTGCGCCATCTCGATCGAGCCGCCGTTCTCGAGGAAGACGGTGATGCCGCTGGCGCGCCAGGAGTGATTGCAGACGGCAGTGGTGACGCCGGCCTTCCGTGCACGCCGCTGCAGCATCCGCCAGGCGTCGCTCTGCGTCATCCGGTTCCCGGTGAGCATGCCGGTCTTGCCGCGGGCGGTGCGGAAGATAGGTGCGCCTTTCTCCTCGCCGATCCCCGCGGCGGTGAGGTAGGCGTCCATGTACTCCTCGAGCTTGTGGTGGGCGGCGAGCTGCTTGCGCTTGCCGCCCTTCTCCTTGAACCGGAGCGACCACTGCTTGCCCTGGGGGTAGTAGTCGCCGACGTTCATGCCGGCCGCGGCACCGACGCGGGCGAAGCTGTAGGCCATCACCCCGATGAGCGCACGGTCGCGCAAGCCGACGAGCGTGTCGGCCGGGATGCTGTCGATGAGCCGCACGACGTCTTCAGGCGGCAGGTACGGCGTCTTGCCCTCGGAGACGACGAGCTTCGGGCCGCGCACCGAGGCCGTCGGGTTCTGCGGTACGACCTGGTGCACGACCAGCCACGAGAACAGCATCCGCAGCGCCGAGAGCGCCTGCTTCACGCTCGCCGCCTCGAGCGGGCTCCGGCTCAGGCGTTCGATGTAGGCGGCGACGTGCTCGGTGCGCACCTCGCGGATGTCGGCGAGGCCGTGCGCCTGGCACCACGAGAGGAACAGCTCGGCCTGGCGCGCATAGCTCCGGCGCGTGTGCCGGTTGCGGATGCTGGCGATGAAGAAGTTGATGAAGTGGCGGGCGGCCTCTTCGCCGGCGGCGGCGATCAGCGCCGGCACGACGATCGGCGGCGCCGCCGGTCGGATGACCGATCGGCCGGTGGGTTCCGGGAGGTTCGATGCCTCGTCCATACCCCTCACCATAGCACATGATAAAAGTTGTTATCATTCACTATCCACACTTCTCGTGCGTTGGTGAGGAACGCCTGAACGCAGTGTTGCGAGGAGGTGACGCCGAGGCCTCGGCAACCCAGCCCCGAGGCCTTCGCGCTCTCCGGCGACGCACGGCGGCAGGGGCTTCTCCTCTCGTGTACGACGTTGAGGGGTGGGTTTGGCGTCGCGCAACCGGCCGTTAACCCGCCGGCGTCATGCTGGGTGCATGGAGCCGCCGTCCTTCTGGTATGACCGCAATTTCTTCGCCTCGGTCGAGGAGGCGCTCGACTTCGTCCGCGAACTGCTCGCGGTCGACGTGCTCCTCTCCGACCCCGACGAACTCGGCGACGTCGCTCCGTCGCCGCCTGCACCGCAGCCAAAGCTGCGAGTGATCCCTGGCGGTCGGGGCTGAACAAGGGGTTGATTCGCTCGAGCGTCCTTCGACTTTTCGCCGCCCAACAACAAAGAAGCCTGGCACGGGTGTGCCAGGGCAAGGTGTTGCAACTGCCTAGCAGCCTGTCGGATTTAACGCGACGCGGAGCCGTGCGTTAGAATCCGGGACTGATTCACTCCCCCCCCAGCCCGGACCTCTTCCGCATGAGCAACTTCCGCCCGATCGACCGCGACACCGGATTTCTGATGCCGCCGTCGGTGGACGAGTGGCTTCCGCAGCGGCATGCACGCGAGCAGGCCGAACACGATCCCGAGCTGGCGGCTCGCACGGCCAAGACCGCGGCCACCGGCAAGAAGCCCGGCGGTGTGTGAATCGGCGTGGAATAAGGACCCCGTTTTCGGGGTGATCGGCGTCCAATCGGGACCCCGGGGCGGAGGGTTCACATTGGCTTCCATGAGGGACATGGGAGCCGGGGTTGGGATGCTGNNGCGGCTCCGCGACGAGGCGAAAGCGATCCGCATCTTCGAGGACGTCGTCTCCGGCAANGACCTTGAACGGCCCGGCCTGGCAACGCTGCTCGACTACGCCCGAGCGGACGACATCATCTGCGTCGTCCGACTCGACCGGCTAGGCCGATCGCTGAAGGAACTTCTGGAAACCGTCGACGACTTCAAAAAGCGCGGCCTGGAGTTCCGCTCGCTGGAGGAACGGCTCGACACCGCGTCCGCGGCCGGCGAGCTCGTGTTCCATGTCTTCGGCGCGATCGCGCATTTCGAACGGCGGCTGATCGTCGAGCGGACCAAAGATGGAATTGCTGCGGCCCGATCGCGCGGCAAACGCCANAGCCGCCCGCCGCTCGATGAAGACAAGCTGGCGGCTGCGTTCGCGCTCATCGATACCGGCATGCGACCAGCCCAGGTTGCTCGTCAGCTCGGCTTGGGTCGGTCGACCCTCTACCGGGAACTGGCGTGTCGGCCTGGCTGATCTAAAGGCGCGGTTCGCCAAAAGGCGACACCAAGAGTGCGAAACATGGGGTCTGCTTTGCTACGCTTAACCGACACAAGACGCCGTTACATGTGTAGTGTTTCCTGGAGGATTATTTATTCGAAGTGATGGATGTTTCCTGCTTCTTACAGTTCATCAATCATTGTAACCATCGCAAGTAAAACTGCCACCAAACTACAGCCTGGCAACCTTGAGCCGTAGTGCATTGGCGATGACGCTCACGGACGAGAGGGCCATGGCGGCCGCGGCAACCACCGGCGATAGTAGCAGCCCGAGGAAGGGATAGAGGACGCCGGCGGCGANCGGCACGCCGGCGGCGTTGTAGATAAAGGCGAAGAACAGGTTCTGTCGGATGTTGCGCATGGTGGCGCGCGAAAGCCGCCGGGCGCGCACGATGCCGGCAAGGTCGCCGCGAAGTAGCGTGACGGCGGCGCTCTCAATGGCGACATCCGCCCCCGATCCCATCGCGATGCCGATGTCGGCTGCGGCCAGCGCCGGGGCGTCGTTGACGCCGTCTCCCGCCATCGCCACCGTGCACCCCTCGCGCTTCAGCCTCTCCACCACCGCGCTCTTCTGGTCGGGCAGCACCTCCGCTTCGACCTCGTCGATGCCGAGTTTGCGGGCCACCGCGTCGGCCGTCCGCCGGTTGTCGCCGGTCAGCATGACGACGCACATGCCTTCCGCCTTCAGCGCCTGTAGGGCGGCGGGCGTCGTGGACTTGATCGGATCGGCGATGGCCACCATGCCGGCCGCGCGGCCATCTACGGCGACGAAGACCACGGTCGCACCCTCGCTCCGGAGGCGGTCGGCCTCCGTTTCGAGCATGCCTGTCGCGACGCCGTTCTCGGCGAGGAAGCCGGCGTTGCCGATTGCCACCCGCCAGCCGTCGACGGTGCCGACCGCGCCCTTCCCTGTCGGCGAGTCAAAATCGGTGACGTCCGCGAGCGCAAGGTTGCGCTCCGTTGCCGAGGCGACGATGGCGTTGGCCAGCGGATGTTCGCTGGCCCGTTCGACGCTCGCCGCGAGGCGAAGCAGCTCCGCCTCGTCGAGACCGGGTGCGGGCACGACGGCCGTCACTTTCGGCTTGCCTTCGGTCAGCGTGCCCGTCTTATCCACCACTAGGGTGTCGACCCGCTCCAGACGTTCCAGCGCTTCGGCGTTCTTGATCAGGACGCCCGCCTGCGCGCCGCGGCCGACGCCAACCATGATCGACATCGGTGTCGCCAGGCCCAGGGCACACGGACAGGCGATGATCAGCACCGCCACCGCCGAGACGAGGGCGAAGCTGAACCTGGGCTCGGGGCCCCACACCCACCAAGCCGCGAAGGCGAGCAGGGCGACGGCGATGACCAGCGGCACGAACCACCCTGACACCCGGTCGGCGAGCCGCTGGATTGGCGCCCGGCTGCGCTGCGCTTCGGCGACCATCTGCACGATCCGCGCCAGCATAGTGTCGCGACCGACCTTCTCCGCGCGCATGACGAAGCTGCCGGTCTGGTTGAGCGTGCCGGCGATGGCCTTGGAGCCGGGCTCCTTCGTCACCGGCATCGACTCGCCGGTGACCATCGATTCGTCCACCGAGCAGCGGCCCTCGACAACCTCGCCGTCCACCGGCACCTTCTCCCCGGGGCGAACCCGCAGCCGGTCGCCGACGCCGATGCGATCGAGGGTCACTTCCTCGTCGTTGCCGTCCGCGCGCAGCCGACGCGCCGTCTTCGGCGCCAGGTCGAGCAACGCGCGAATGGCGCCCGACGTCTNTTCGCGCGCCTTGAGCTCCAGCACCTGCCCCAGCAGCACCAGCACGGTGATTACCGCCGCCGCCTCGAAGTAGGCTGGGATGGCGCCGTCGGTAGCGCGCAATGCCGGCGGGAACAGACCAGGCGCGAGCGTGGCGGTCATGCTGTAGATCCAGGCGGCGCCGGTGCCGAGCGCGATCAGCGTGAACATGTTGAGCTGGCGACTGACCACCGATCGCCAGCCGCGGACGAAGAATGGCCATCCCGCCCAGAGGACGACCGGCGTGGCGAGCACGAGCTGCAGCCAGTTCGACACCTGCTGCCCGATCGCGTCCGTGAAACTGGTGAGGTGCCCGCCCATCTCCAGGAAGAACACTGGAACCGTGAGCACGAGCCCGATCCAGAACCGGCGCGTCATGTCGACGAGCTCGGCACTCGGGCCTTCGTCCGCGGTGACCAGCAGCGGTTCGAGCGCCATCCCGCAGATCGGACACGATCCCGGCGCACTCTGCCGCACCTCGGGGTGCATCGGGCAGGTGTAGAGGGTGACTTCGGGCACCGGCTCGACTGACTGTTTCGCCTGCTCCGGAGAGAGATATCGGGACGGATCGGCTTCGAACTTCTGCTGGCAGCCGGTCGAACAGAAATAGGAGGCGGATCCGCCGCGCGTCGCCCGGTGCGGCGTCGTGTGCGGATCGACCAACATGCCGCAAACGGGATCCGTTGCGACTGAAGGTCGGCTGTCCGCAACTAAGTGACCGTGACCTGCGTGTCCGCGGTCGGTTATTCCCTGATGACGATCGTCGTTTTTCGTCGACGCTGGTGGCTTCTGCGCTGAACCTTTATGCATTTCGCCCACTCCCGCGGCAGCGTTTCGACGTCTGCGAACCGCCCGAACATTCGTCTTGCGGCTAAGCCGTTCCGATTGCCGACGCTTTGCTTTCGGTTTCCCGGGCCGGCTGCAGCCGCCATCCCTTCACAAGGCCATAGATCGCCGGGATGACAACGAGCGTCAGAACGGTCGATGACACCATGCCGCCGATCATCGGCACCGCGATCCGTCGCATCACCTCCGACCCGGTTCCAGTGGACCAGAGGATCGGCAGCAGGCCCGCCATAATCGCCACCACCGTCATCACCTTCGGCCGGACGCGCTCGACCGCGCCGATCATGATCGCGCGGGCGAGATCGTCGCGCGTCGGGCCGCGCTTCTCGGCCGCACAAGCGCGCTTGATCTCCGCCCAGGCGTGGTCGAGGTAGATCAGCATGATAACGCCGGTTTCCGCCGCGACGCCGGCCAGCGCAATGAAGCCGACGGCGACGGCTACGCTCATGTTGTATCCGAGGCCGTGCACGAACCATAAGCCGCCGATCAACGCGAACGGCAGCGCCAGCATGACGATCAGCGTCTCGGTGATCCGGCGGAAATTCAGGTACAGCAGCAGGAAGATGATCGCCAGCGTCACCGGTACGACGATCTTCATCCGCGCTTCTGCACGCTGCAGATATTCGAATTGACCGCTCCAGGTGGCGTAGTAGCCCTGAGGGAACCGCACCTTCTCGGCCACCGCCTTTTGGGCATCGGCGACGTACCCGCCGATGTCGCGGTCGCGAAAATCGACGAAGATGTAGACAACCAGCTGCGCGTTCTCTGTGCGGATGCTGGCCGGTCCTTTGGCGAGTTTGACGTTGGCGACCTGGCCGAGTGGCACCGTCCCGCCCTTCGGAGTGGCGATCAGCGCATCTGTGGCGATCGCCTGCGGACTGGACCGAAAGGCGCGTGGGAAGCGGATGTTGACGGTGTACCGCTCGCGTCCCTCGACGGTCGTCGTCACCGCATCCGCGCCGAGGCCGGTTCTGACGACCTCCTGGACGTTTTCGACGGTGAGGCCGTAGCGGGCGAGCGCGCTCCGGTCCGGTTCGATCTCCAGGTAATAGCCACCCATCACCCGCTCAGCGAACGCGCTGGTCGTGCCCGGCACGGTGCGGACCACCGCCTCGATCTCGCGCGCCAACCCCTCAAGTCCCTGCAGATCCGGACCATACACCTTGATCCCGATCGGCGTTCGGATGCCGGTCGAGAGCATGTCGATGCGCGCCTTGATCGGCATCGTCCAGGCATTGCTCACGCCCGGGAACTGCAGCGCCTGGTCCATCTCGGCGATCAACTTGTCGGTCGTCATCCCATCCCGCCACGCGCTTTCCGGCTTCAGGTTGATCACCGTCTCGAACATCTCAAGCGGCGCCGGATCGGTGGCGGTGGCGGCCCGTCCCGCTTTACCGTAGACAGAGTCCACCTCGGGAAACGACTTGATGATTTCGTTCTGCTTCTGCACCAGTTCGGTCGCCTTGGTGATCGACAGTCCCGGCAATGTCGCCGGCATGTAGAGCAGGGTTCCCTCGTTCAGGGTCGGCATGAACTCGCTGCCGATGTGCACGGCCGGATAGATAGAGATCCCGAGCGCCGCCACGGCCGCCAGGATGGTCAGTGTCTTTGCCCGAAGCACCAGCCTAATGACCGGCCGATAGACCCCGATCAGGATGCGATTGATCGGGTTCTTGTGCTCCGGGAGAATGCGGCCGCGGACGAACAGCACCATCAACGCGGGGACAAGCGTAATCGACAGGAACGCCGCCGACGCCATGGCAAAGGTCTTCGTATAGGCGAGCGGCTTGAATAGGCGTCCTTCCTGAGCTTCCAGGGTGAAAATGGGCAGGAACGAAACGGTGATAATCAACAGGCTGAAGAATAGCGCAGGGCCGACTTCGATGGCGGAGTCGACCAGAACCTGCAGGCGCGGCGTCTCCGGGGCGGCACGCTCCAAATGTTTGTGTGCATTTTCAATCATCACGATCGCGGCGTCGATCATCGCCCCCACGGCGATGGCGATGCNCCCGAGCGACATGATCGTCGAATTGATGCCGAGCGCGTGCATGGCGATGAACGCCATAAGCACCCCAACCGGCAGCATGACGATTGCGACAAACGCGCTCCTTACGTGCAACAGGAAGACGATGCAGACGAGGGCGACGATGATGCTTTCCTCGATCAGCGTCCGCTTCAGCGTGTCGATGGCGCGCCCGATCACCTCCGAGCGGTCGTAAACCGACTGGATGCGGATGTCCTCGGGGAGGCTCGGGGCGATCTCGGCGATCTTCTCCTTGACGTTCTTGATCACGTTAAGGGCGTTTTCGCCGTACCGCTGAACGGCGATGCCGCTGACCACCTCGCCCTGGCCGTTGAGCTCCGCCAGTCCGCGGCGTTCGTCCGGACCCAGCTCGACGCGGGCGACATCCCGCAGTAGCACCGGGGTTAAGCCCTCGGTCTTGAGCATCACATTTTCAAGGTCGCCCAACCCGCGCAGGTAGCCGCGGCCGCGGACCACATACTCGGTCTCCGCCATTTCGACGACGCGGCCGCCGACGTCCATGTTGTTGGCACGGATCGCCTCGATCACGTCGGCGAGCGGTATACCGTAGGCCTTCAGACGCAGCGGATCGACCGTGATCGCATAGGTCTTGACGAAACCGCCTACGCTCGCGATTTCGGAGACGCCTTGCGCCTTGGTCAGGGCGAAACGGATGTACCAGTCCTGCAGGGTGCGCAACTCGGCCAACGTGCGCTTGGCGCTCAGCACGACGTACTGGAAGACCCAGCCGACACCCGTCGCATCGGGGCCGAGCGTCGGGGTGACCCCGCGCGGGAGGCGGCCGGACGCGAAGTTGAGGTACTCGAGGACGCGCGAGCGCGCCCAGTAAATATCGGTACCGTCCTCGAAGATGATGTAGACGAACGAAACGCCGAACATCGAGAAGCCGCGGACGACCTTCGAGTGTGGCACGGCGAGCATTGCCGTGGTCAACGGAAAGGTAACCTGATCCTCGACCACCTGAGGCGCTTGGCCTGGAAACTCCGTGTAAACGATCACCTGGACATCGGAGAGATCCGGAATGGCATCGATTGGAGTCTTCGCCACCGCATAGATACCGGCGGCGACAATAAACACCGTGCCGAGCAAGACCAGAAACAGATTGTGCGACGCCCAGCGGATGACTGAGGCGATCATTGGTGCTGATGNCCCTTTTCCGGCAAAGCTGCTCAACGCCGCCTTGAGGTTGCTCTCGGCGTCGATCAGGAAATTGGCGCTGACGACGACCCGCTCGTCGGCTCGGACGCCGTCGAGCACCGCGGCGTAACCGTCGGCTCGGTCGCCGAGCGTGACCGCGCGCGGCTCGAAGCGTCCGTCGCCATGGTCGATCAGCACGACCTGGCGCGCGCTGTCGATGACGGCAGACTCCGGCAACGCCAGCACATCGCGGGGGCCAAGCGGCGAAGCAATCTCCACATTCGCAACCATGTCAGCCTTCAGCAGATCATCCGGATTGGGCATCTCGATCCGAACGCGAGCCGTTCGCGTTTCCTGGCCAACGATGGGGTAGATGAAGGCGACGCGACCGGCAAAGCTCCGCCCCGGATAGGCCTTCACCGTGATCGTCGCTCCCTGGCCGACGCGGACACTAGCCAGGTCCTGCTCGAAGACCTCGGCGATCAGCCAGACAGTAGTCATATCGACGATCTTGTAGAGCACCTCGCCGGGCATGAACCGCATCCCTTGCAGCGAAGGCTTGTCGATCACGGTCCCGGACACCGGCGACGGGATGGCAAGGGTCGATTGCGGCTGTCCGCCGGCTTGCAAGCGCTGCCATGCGGCCGCCGGGAAATCAAGAAAACGCAGCCGCTGCTCGGCGCCATCGAGCAACCGGCGCGAGGTCGCGGCCGTCTCGCCGCCGCCACTCTCTTCAATCGACTGGCGCAGGAGCGCGTATTCCTGCTGGGCGAGAACCAGATCGGGGCTGTAGACATCCATCAGCGGCTGGCCACGGCGCACCTTCTCGCCGGTGGTATTGACCAGCAACCGTTCGATCCAGCCTTCATAGCGCGTCGAGACGACATAGGTCCGGCGTTCGTCGAATTGCACGGTGCCGACAGCGCGGATCGGTCGGACCAGGTTACGCCGGGAAACCGCCTCACTTCGCGTGCCGATCATCTGGATTCGCTCCGGAGCTATCCTGACCATCCCCTGCGCCGCCGCCTCGACGTCGTCGGCGTAGACCGGGATGTAATCCATCCCCATTGGGTCCTTCTTCGGCACCGGCGAGGTATCGGGCAACCCCATCGGGTTACGGTAGTAGAGGGGCTTGCGGTCTCCCAGCTCGCCTTCCGCTGACTTGGGTGGGGCAGCCGTCTCGCCGTGTTGATGCGCCGCAGGCGCCGTCGCCGGTGCGTCCGGCTGTTCGTCGGCGTAGACGGGAACGTAGTCCATTCCCATCGAGTCCTTTTTCGGCACCGGCGAGGTATCGGGCAACCCCATCGGGTCCTTGTAGTAGAGCACCCGGCGCTCGCTTGATTGTTCGCTCCGGCCGTGACCGGCGTGCCCTGCGGCGGACGGCGAACGGTCTAGCCAGGTCGAAAGCATGCCCTGCTGGGACAGCCAGTAACCACCCGCAAGTCCGAGGCTGGCAGCTAGCAGGGCGACCGCCGCCAGGACGAACCACCTCACAGGTCTTCTCCGATTACCCGCTCGATCTCCGCCAGTCGCACCTGCTGCTCTATCAGCAGGTTGATGCGGTCGAGCGCGACGCGGAGCACGGCCTGTTCGGCAAGCAGCACGGTTGGGAGTTCGACGCGCCCGAGTTGGTAGCCGGCCAGCGCCGATTGCAGTACGACCTTGGACTGCGGGATGTTGATGTCGCGCAGGATACGCTCTCCGCGCTCGGCCGACACAAGAGCCCAATATGCGGCCTCGATCTGGCTCTGCAGATCCAGGCCGGTCGCTTGGCGCCGGGCCCGTGACGCGGCGAGTCTGGCGACCGCTTCGCCCTCCTGGGCGCGGCGCAGGCCCCACTGCAGCGGGATAGCGAACGAGACCATTGCCTCGTATCCCCCGAACTCTCGACCGCTGCTGGAATCGGCGTCGAATACCGACACTCCGAGGGTAAGGTCCGGATACCAGTTTCGCCGGACCAGCTCGGCACTCCGCTCGTCCGCGGTGATCCGCGCCGCGTCGATGCCGAGCTGCGGATTCGCTCTTTGTGCGCGCTCGAGCAATTGGTCGATTTCGATCGACTCCGGCGCTGGCACCGGCCGCAGCGACTGCGACGGCGCCAGCGGAGCTCCGACCGGGCGGTTGAGCAATGCGTTCATCTGCGCGTTCCAATTCCTTCGTTCGCCGTCGAGACGCGCCAGTTCGGCCTGTAGCCGACCGCGTTCCACTTCTGCCGTGACCGCGTCCTGTTGACCGCCTTGCCCCTGCGCGTACCGGCTTTGCGCGACCCGGGCGATCGCGGCCACCGCGCCGAGCAGCTCTTCGTTTATTCGGATCGCTTCGCGGGTCGCGTAGGCGTTGGCAAACACAGTCTTGATGCGGGCGGCAAGCTCGTTCTCGACGGTTCGGCGCTGCTCCGATGCGGCGCCGGCCTCGGCGACGGCGACCTTGCGTTGCAGATCGAGCTTTCCCCACAGCGGGATCGTCTGTTCGACGGTGTATTTCACGCGTCCGAGGGTATCGGGAGCATATCGAGTGCCGTTGCCGGTAATGTCTTCGAACTCGGTCCGGAACATCGGGTCGGGGTATCGGCCGGTCGTGCCGATCCGCACCTGCGCCGCCTGGGCGTCGAGCGCCGCCGCCGCCAGGCCAGGGTTCATCGCCCGCGCCATCGCCAGCAGTTCGTCCACGGAGCTCCCGGGACAGACGACGACTCCGGCGCATGCGATATCTCGGTCTGAGGTGACAGGATATCAGCCCCGAGGACCGATGGCGCGAGGCTGCTACACGCAGCGACGAATACGACCGCGGTGAGAAAGTATCGTTGGGCTTGCATGCAGGATTTTCTTATTCTTCTGACTGCCTGAGCCACCTCTTGGCGTGCTCGCGCTGTGCCGGCAAATAAAAATTGATCTGCGCATTCTTGTAGATATCGACCAGGCGTTCTGTCTCATCTCGCCATCGCTCGTCTCCGATGACGGCCAAGCGCTCGATCATGTCCTGATTTCCCATGCAAAACCACGTACATGTCGATCGAGCGCCCTTCTCCCAGCCTTCGAGTTTCTCCCAATCCATCAGAACATGACGTTTAGGGAACTTGGCCGACGTAGAATGAACCGAGGCTTGCCCGCCAAGCTTCTCCTCAAGGGCCAAAACCGCGGCATCCCAATCGGCGTCGCTGACAATCCCGGTCATCGTGATGACAATCGTTCCACTCTCGACCTCGACGGCGATCATTGCCTTTCTCCCTTACAGGATTTCTATTTGACCGTGTGCTGACAGGATCAGGGATCGGATCGTTCCCGCGCGGCCACAAACCGCGTGGAGCCCTCGACCGGCGAGGCTTCTCCCGGGACGCTCGCCGAAAGGACCAGCGTCCAAGTCCCGGGCATCGAAACGTCGCCAGCCAACCTGTATTGCCCGTCGCCAGATGACCCGACGAACCGGACCTCGTCCGAATGAGACCGGTCAGGCCAGATAACTTTACCGGGAGGGATGGTGCTCGGCATCGTCATCGTCAGGCGCGCGTCCGAGATTGTCGCGCCGTCAACAGGTCGCCCGGTGGTCGCATCGGTCAAACGAACCGTGATGGTCGAGTGAGCACCAACGGGAACCGGTTGATTGACCACGTCGAAGCGATAGCGGTCTCGCGACTCATTGCTGGCGCACGCACTGACAACACCGGCCAGACCTATCACGACTATGGATGCTAACAAGAAGCGCCGTTTCACCACGAGTGAAG